>OY762913.1:0-3323943 GCA_963666535.1 Oscillospiraceae bacterium
TCCTACGATTCCGATCCTGACAACAACGGCATTGAAAACGAACTGCGGCAAGCCATGCAGCTCATTGCCCGCTGCTCCACCATTGTCGCCCACGCATTCGCCGCCAAGCGTCATTACTTTGACGATGACAGTCTATATCTCCACCGCCCGCAGGAAAATCTGTCCTTAGCCGAAAATTTTCTGTACTCCGTCCGCCACGACAACAAGTTCACCCAGGACGAGGCCCATCTGTTGGATCTGTGCCTTGTCCTGCACGCCGACCACGGCGGCGGCAATAACTCCGCCTTTGCCTGCCGCGTACTCTCCTCCTCCGGCACCGATATCTACTCCTCCATTTCCGCCGCCTGCGGCTCCCTGAAGGGACCACGCCACGGTGGTGCAAACAAGAAGGTGATGGAGATGTTTGACCATATCGAAAGCGATGTGAAGAACTGGAAGGACGACGGCGAGATACGGGATGAACTCGCCAAGATCATCCGAAAAGAAGCCGGTGACGGCTCGGGGCTGGTTTACGGCATGGGCCACGCCATCTATACCTTGTCTGACCCCCGTGCCGTCATCCTGAAGCGTTTTGCCAAAAAGCTGGCTGGTCAGAAGGGTATGCTGGACGAATTTGAGCTGTTTGAATCCGTGGAGCGACTGACGCCTGAGGTTTTCAGTACTCTGAAATGCGACGACAAAACCATGTGCGCCAACGTGGATATGTATTCCGGACTGGTCTATAAAATGCTTGGTATCCCCGTAGAACTGTACACCCCCCTGTTTGCCATGGCCCGGATGGTGGGCTGGTGCGCCCACCGGGTGGAGGAGGTTTACAATCCAGGCAATAAGATCATTCGTCCGGCCTACAAAGCGGTTGCTCCTCGTCAGGAGTTTGTACCGTTGGAACTGCGCGGCGATTGACCGACCGCGTCGGCATGGGAAAAACAAGGAGAGGGTGTACCAATGGGTACACCCTCTCCTTGTTTTCAACTAAGTTACTGTCCACGGAGCAAATGCGATTCCCGAATCGCGCTGGCAGAAAACCGCAAAATGCGGTTTTCTGCCATAAAAACTAATTTTCTTGCTGCTCCAGCTGCATCAATTGACCTCTTGCTGTGATTTCAGTTTTCAAGTGTCCCACAGTCATCCGATCAGCACGACGTATAGCAATGCCGCTACCAGGCCAATCCCCATCATCATCAGGCTGTTTGCAAACGAAAAGCGGAATCCACGTCTCGGTCCCGGCTCTTTCGGAAACGTCCCAAATTCCTCATCCAGCTTAGGCCGGACCGTGCTGGTCTGTTTATAGTACAGTGCCTGCCCCAGCAGCCAAGCCGTCCCGTCTACCAGCGACTCTGCCGCCCGGGCCGCAAGCGCGCCCACAAAAATCACGGCGCGGCCCGCGAGGCAAGTGCGCAAATCCACCGAAAAAGCCATTAGTAACAGTCCCAGCAGGAAGGCCGCGGCTCCCGTGAGCAACGCCGCCCCTCCTTCGAAAGCACTGTTATAATAGACCGTACCCGCCAGCAGGATGACCTGGAGCACGCTGGTGCCTGCCACAGCAAAGGTAAGCACCTCGCCCGGTTCTCCTCTGTCCGCCCCCCGTCCGGCCGGCAGCCAGGGATACAGGGGGAAAGCTCCGGCGATTATACCCAACCCAAGGAGCATTAAGATTGCGGTTGCCGCAGTCTCCCCGTTTCTCTCCCCGGACAATGCCTGATGCAGCAGGGCATACTCCAGCGTCCCCGCCTCGTGCCACAGCATGAACATGCCGGTCATCATCAGCAGGCCGCCCAGCACGGCAATCGGGAAATAGACCCGTGCCGCTTTCAGTGCCTCATCGGTGCCAAGGTGCAGAATCAGCACCGCAGAGGAAACAATGAGCACCTCCGTAAAAACAAAGGTGGTAAACAGGTCGCCGGACAGGAGCAGCGCCTGGGTCGCCCCCAGTGCCAGCAGCCAGAAGGGTGCCACGGCTCGGTGGGAAAAGAAGTCAGTTGTTTTTCTCGGCAGCCGCCACGGAGTGCCGCACCAGCAGGCGGCCGCGATCATGGGGAATCCTGCCTGCCACGTGGTTGTGGCAAACCCGATCCCTACGCTGCAAAACCCCTCCCAGCGCACAGCGGTGCTGCCGCAGAAAAACAGAATAATTGTCAGCGCCAATTCCGCCGCGGCAACCAGAAACACGGTTTTCTCTGCCTTTTCCCCGAAAAAGGGGATTAGGATGGCAACCGCCATCGGAAGAAACACCACCAGAAGCAATACGATCATTTTCATATGTGGTATTCCTCCTTTCTCAGCGCAGCAATTCGGCGAGCAGGGTCAGTAGCGGCTGCGCCCATACCACCAGCATCACGGAAATTGCAGTTAGAATCAGCAGCGGCCCCTTCATCAGCCAGTTGGGGTCCCTGTTCTCCACCACGGTCTCCAGCCGCCCCCCCTTCAACCCCGGGAAATACGCGGGCAGTATAATGGTCATGATGTAGAAGGCGGCAAGCAGCGAGGAAATGATAAGAACGCACGCGCCGATATATCCCAGCGGCAGGCCGGAGGCCACCGCCGCCGTACCAATCCGCCACTTGCTGATAAAGCCCGCCAGCGGCGGCACCCCCATGAGCGAGAGCCCTGTCACGGTAAAGCAAAACATGATCACAGGCATCACCCTGCCATATCCGACTGTTTCATAGGTGTATTCCTTACGTGTCCGGTAGAAAACAGCGCCGGCGCAAAAGAACAGCGTGCTCTTCATCACGGCGTGCGCCAGCATATGCACCACGCCCGCCACCAGTCCGGCGGTGCTCATCATGGATACGCCCAGCAGAATGTAAGAAAGATTGCTGACCGTGGAGTACGCAAGCCTGCGCTTGGTGTGCGGTGTCCGCAGTGCGTTGGCGGACGCGAACAGGATGGTGAACGTCACCGCAGCAATCATCACGCCCTGCGCCCAGGTCCCAATCAGCACCTGGGCTCCAAAGCAGAAGTAAGTCAGCCGAATGACGGCAAACACACCGGATTTCACCACCGCCACCGCGTGGAGCAGTGCCGTAACCGGGGTGGGAGCCACCGCCGCTGAAATCAGCCATCCGTGGAAGGGGAACACCGCAGCCTTGACGCCAAAGCCGAAAAAGCCGATGACGAACAGGAGAAGCATGGTGTTTTGATTTTGGGTGGCGCTGACCAGAAGAGATCCGCCCATGGAGAAATCCGGGGATGCACTGTTGCCCAACACATAGACCATAGCGCAGAAAGCCAGCGCCGCCCCGGTCATAGAGTACAAAATGTACTTCTTGCCCGCATACCGGGCCTTGTCGTCCATGTTGTGCATGACCAGAGGGAGGGTTGCCAGGGTCAGCAGCTCGTAGAACAAATACATGGTCAGAATATTAGCGGAAAATGCCACCCCCAGCGTCACGCCAAAGCTCATCAGGAAAAAGGAAAAGAACCTTGTTTCCTGCCCCTCGTGCTTCATATACTCCAGCGCATAGAAGGACGCCAGCACCCACAGCACCGCCACCATAACACTAAACACGGACCCCAGGCCATCTACCCGCAGGGCAAAGGACAGTGTCTCATTGAGCTTGATCACGGGGAAGATCTCATGAGGTGCGGCAAACACCGCCACAAACGCAAGTCCGGCCGTCATAACCGCCACGGCAATCACATAAATCTCTCGTTCGCGGCGACTGTCGCAGCCGAAAACGATGAGTGCCAAGCCGGCCAGAATGGGGAACAGAATGGATAACAGCATGAACACGGGTGAAGACACCCCCCTCTCAATCGTTGTTCCGTGGACATTACCTAAAAATCAGTGCCGGTAGGCCGCCAAGCACAGGGGCGAGTAACCCGGGCAGGATACCCAGCACCAGAACGCCAAGACCTAAAAGCAAAAGCGGAACCGTCATATACTTCGTGGGTCGTTTCACCCCAGCCAGCATCGTTTTGTCAAAATCCTCACCGGGGAAGAAGGCTTGAACGGAGATGGGCAGCAGATAGCCGGCTGTCAGCAGGGCCGAAATGACCAGCACGACGTCGCCCACTTCCCCCAGCACGCCAAGGCCGGAACCAAGGGCCCCCTGCGCCAGATACCATTTGCTCACAAATCCGCCCACGGGGGGGATCCCGATCAGGGACAGCGAGCACAGGGTGAACGCCCACATAACAGCAGGCATCCGCTTGCCCACACCCCGCAGCTGTTCCACTTTGGTATGCCCGGTGTAGCAGATCAACGCGCCGGCGGCAAGAAACAGGCCGCTCTTTGCCATCGCGTGGAACACCACCTGGTACAGTGCACCGGTCACGCCGGTGGGGGTAAGCAAAAACAGTCCAAACAGGATATAGGATACCTGACTGACCGTAGAATAGGCAAGCCGCCTTTTCAGCCCCTTCTCTTTGTACGCCAGCATGGAACCCACAAACACCGTAAGCAGTGCCAGGCTCACCACTACTTTCTGCACCCATGTTCCCGCCAAAAACTCCGTGCCATACAGAAAATAGGTCACGCGAATAATCGCCAGAACGCCCATTTTGGTCAGCAGCCCGGACAGGATGGCGCTGGCAGGCGAAGGGGCAACCGGGTGTGCCGTGGGCAACCAAGTAAACAAGGGAAACATACCGGTCTTACAGCCGAAGCCAATCATCATCACTAAATAGATGACCAGTAACATCGTTTCGTTTCCCGCCGTCAGCGATGCATCCAGCACGCCACCGGGGGTGAACAAGTCCGTTGCGGAATACCTCTGGAGGAAAAACAAGCCCAGTAGGCCCAGTCCGGCACCCAGCAAGGAAAATCCAAGGTATTTTAGTCCCGCTGCCATTGCCTCGTCCGTACCGGAATGGATAACCAGCGGCAGAGCCAGCAGAGTCATCATCTCGTAAAACAGATACAGCGTAATCAGGTTGCCGGCAAAGCAGATGCCCACCAGCGCCCCCATCGTCATTAAATAAAAAGCAAAGAACCGGGTCCTGCGCTCCTCATGATCCATATATTCGAAGGAGAACACGCCCACAATTAACCAGAGATAGCTGACTAAAAGGGCAAACAGCCGGCTTACGCCGTCACAGGCAAGGGTAATGCTGGCCGATTCCCCCAATGGAAACAAAACCGCCGCGGGCACATTTCCCCACACGAGCACGGTAACCAGAACCGCCTCTGCCAAAAGCAGCGCCGCCGTATATTTATGGCACAGGGATTTTTTATGGATCCGGAACAGCACCAGTCCGCCCGCCATGGGCAGCAACACGGGTAGCAGCAGCCAAGTTCCGTTCATCATCCCTCACCCCCCCATCAAAAAAGTTACCCGGATCAGAGCATGGAAAGCCCTGTTTCAATCAGCTCCATCACAGGGCCGAAGCAGACGCCCAAGGCCACGTTGCCGCACAAGAACACAGCGGTGGACACCACGAAATGCGGATCCATGCTCTCCTCCCGCACATGCGGAGACACATCGGTCTCCTCCGCCACACCGCTTTCCGGCTTAGCCCAGATGGCGATGATGGCCGGGATGTAGTACAGTGTGCTGAGCACCGAACTGGCACCCAACGCCAGCAGGGCAATCAGCATCCTTTGCGGGCTAACCAGCGCAGCGGCTCCCAGTTGATATTTGGCGGCAAATCCCGCCAAAATCGGGATTCCACACAGCGCAAGTCCCCCAATCGCGAAGGCCACGCCAGCCAGACGGTTCTCCCGGGCAGAGCCGCGAAGATTATGCCAGCTGTCATTGCCGCCCCGGTCTCGGATCAGCGCGCCAACGGCGGTGAACAGCATGGGTTTTGTCATACTGTGCGCAAAAATCTGATAGCAAACAGCGGCAATTCCCACCTCGCTGCCCAGACCAATACCCATAAAAATGTAGGCCATCTGCGCCACCGAGGAGTAGCCCACCATTCGCTTGGCGGTTTTTTCCTGCATAGCCCGCACCGAGCCGTAAAGCATGCCGGCAATGCCGAACACGAATAAGACATCGGTCATATGCAGCGACACCATAAGGTCCAGCGTAAAAACCCGATAAATCAGCTTGAGGAGCAGCACAATATAGCCCTTGGAAATCAGTCCGGCCTGGATGGCGCTGGCCGACGTAGTGGCCGAGGCATAGGCATCCGGCAGCCATCCGTGAAAGGGGAACAGCGCGCTCTTGATGGCAAGCCCCAGCACCAGTAGCATCATCGAAACCGTCAGCGCCGCATTGTATTGGCCGCTGGCCGCCAGTGCGGCCACCGCTTCATCCAGCCCGGGCATCAGCAGGTGTCCTGTGATGTTATACAGCAAAACCACGCCGATGAGAAACAGGCCGGAGCCCACGCTGCTCATCACCATATACCGGATGGTGGCAAGCAAGCACAGCCCCTTATCCTTTGCCACCACAATGGCGCAGGCTGTCAGCGCATTGATCTCGATAAATACATAGCCGGTAAACAGATCGTTGGTATAAACCAGCGCCAGCAGGGATGCCAGCAGCAGATTTAGGAACAGGCAGTAGAAGCTTTGCTTTTCCTCCGGCAGGTCGGAAAATAGGTCCCGGCGGCCACCCTCCAGCGACAGGAGCATGACCAGACAAAAAAGCAGGGCGATGGATGCCTCGAAAACGCCCGCCCGCAGCTCGTTGCCCCAAGGAGCGGGAAAATGCCCCATCATAAAAGTAAAGCTCTCTCCCGTTTTCAGCAGATCATACAGCAGATAGGCGGACATCGCGCCCACCACCATGCACAGGCCCTCGGTCACGCGCAGAGCCAGCCGCCCTTTCTGGATCAGGCCTGTGGTGATCCCCGCGATCATGGCCAGAAAAATGCTGAAAAAGGGAATGTTATAGGCAAAAGACATTATTTCACCCCTTTTTTCGCCTTGATCATAATGTCGTCCAGATTCAGAGTATGATACCGCTGATAAAGGCGCTGGGTCAGCGCCAGAAACACTGCGGTGGTGCTCACCGCCACCACAATGCCGGTGAGAACAAGTCCTCCGGGCACGGGGTTGATGTAGGCCGCGGCATCCGTCACGCCATCGACGATAATGGGGGCCTTGCGGCCATCCACATACCCGGAAGCCGCCAGCAGCAGGCAGACGGAGGAATCCATAATGTTCATGCCAATGATCTTTTTGATCAGATTGGGGTTCAAAAACAGGGTGGCAAGGCCAATGCCAAACAGGACAACGGCCGTGATTTCAAACCGCATGGAAATGATGGTGTCAAGCATACTCTCATCCCCCTCCCTTGGAAAACAGCGCGTAAAAACGATACATAGTGCAGGCCACGATCATTCCCACGCAGATGTCCAGCGGCAGGATGAATCCCGCGCTGAGAATAGCGCCCGGTGTTCCCTTTGGAATTTCCCAGCCCACATGATTGGCGCCGGTGAAGAAGGAATAACTCTTCATCGCGGCGTAAGCCAGCAGGCAGGCCACAGAAATGCGGGTGTTTACCGTGGGAGTCAGCACTGCCTCCAGCCGGTTCTGTCCCACCACCACTGAGGTGAGAATCAGTCCTGCTCCCAAAATGGCGCCGCCGGAAAAGCCGCCACCTGGGGAAATATGCCCGTTCAACACCACATAAATTCCAAACAGGAAAATAAAAGGAATGATCAATCTGGCGATCCCCCGCAGCACGTCGGAGCAGGATGCCACCTCAAACACGCTGGCAGAACCGCCGGCCCGTGTTTGGCCTGTTTGCTTGCCCCGCAGCAGATACACCACGGCCATGGTGGCGGTAAACAAAACTGTGGATTCCCCAAACGTGTCAAAGGCGCGGTAGTCCAAAATCATACCCGCCGTGGCGTTGACCGCTCCCGTCTCCTCCAGTCCTTGTTCCAAATACCGGTCGGACACCGTGTTCAGCATAGGGCTGTCGGGATCGCCAAAGTCGGGCAGTTTTACCACCGCGTACAACAGAATACAGGCCATTGCCAGCGCAATCATAATCGCCAAAGCATGATAGAGCAGCAGCGAATGCTTCCCGCTATGCGGCGCCTTCTTCTTTCCACGCACTTTGGGCTCCGCCGCAGGCTCCCGCTCCTCCAGGGTCTGGAACACGGAAAGCCGCCCCTCGTTATTCAGGTCGCCCTCCAGCCACGCGGTCAATCGCGACCACTTCTCCGGCCCGGCACTATTTTTCATCGTCTTTTTCCATCCCCTTCAGTCCGTGAATCCTTCTCAAGGTGATAAAGAACAAGATGCTGGTTACCCCTGCGCCTACCGCAGCCTCCGTGATTGCCAGATCCGGCGACTCCAGCAGAAACCAGAGAATCGATGTAATCGTACTGTATGCCATATAGATGATCACACCGGTAATTAAATATTTGGAATACACCGTAGCCACGGCGCAAAAGATCAGCGATCCCAATAGAATCAGTTCCAGATAGATCATAGCAGGAGCTCCCCCTCCTCATCGGTATTCTCTGGATCAATGCTCTTGTCGGTGAGAAGGGCCGCATTGGCGATCAGGTGGGAAGAAACGGGGTTTGCCAGCCAAATGATCACAATGACCATGGCAAGCTTGGCGCTGTGACTGGAAAAGCCGCACAGCACCATCACGCCCGCCATACACAGCAGCAACCCCAGCGTATCCACCAATGCGGCGGCATGCATCCGCTTCAGCACATGGTCAAACCGAAAGATCCCCACCGTCGCCACAAGGACGAACAGCAACCCGCATCCGATCAGCGCCATGGCAACGCTTTGTCTCATCACGTCCCAGTGCCTCCCCTCTCGTCGGTATCCCGCTCTCTGTGATAAATGTGAGCCACACGGCACAGGATAATAACAGCAATCATATTCAGCAGCGCATAAAGAATGGCGACGTCCGCCAGATAGCCCTCTCCCAGCACATACGAAAGCAGCCCGATCACAATCGTGACCACCGAGCCAATCATATTCAGCGCCACAATCCGGTCAGTAAACCGCGGCCCCAAAATGGCCCGCACCAGGCATAGCACGATCACACAGCCCAACAGACACATGGCAGCGAGCATAAAGTGATACAGAAAGGGCGTCATCTCAGCCATGTCGCTTCTCCTCCATTTTTCTGATCGCAGTCACAAACACAGAGCTGTCCAACCCCCGGGCAAACTCCGCATCCAGCGCATGGACGCAGAAGCTTCCCCGTTTCATGCCGGCGGTAATCGTGCCCGGCGTCAGCGTGATGGAATTGGCCAGAATAAGCCCCCCGTCCCGGGTCTCCACCGGCGTATGGAAAAAGACCAGGCGATGCTGCGTATGGGTCGCCCTAGGCGAAAGGATGACGCGGGCAACTTGAACATTGGCCTTGATCACCTCCCAGATGATCAGCAGCAGATACGCCGCAGCACCGGGGAGCATGCGAACCATTTCACGCTCTTTTTTTATGCTATAGTCCAGCATTTTCACGCACCCATAATAGATGACCCCAGAGATCACCACGCCAAAAATAATCAGCTCCAGGGTCACGCGGCCATTGAAGATGAGCCACACTGCAAATAGTAAAATCGGCATAGGATTTCCTCCCCTGATCAGGATTGGTAATAAAGATATGCTTGCCCTAAATTGCGTTTGGGTAAAAGGCGCTCCTCATAGTAAGAATCTCATTTTACGATTATAACCTTATATGTAGGGAAGGTCAACCGTGTTTCCTACACAATCAGACACCACTCGTCGCAGTGATTTCGGTGGCTTTCCGTCTGCCGCCTTGTATTATTGTGCAAAACACAGTATAATTCGGTACAGATACGAATCCTTTGGAGGAATGCGGTACGCAGCATTATGTCTATCTTTTGCGGTGTGCCGACGGCACGCTGTACTGCGGCTGGACCACGGACCTGAAGCGCCGCTTTGCCGCGCATAACAGCGGAAAATCCGGCGCCAAGTACACCCGCTCCCGCCGTCCGGTCACGTTGGTTTACCAAGAATGCCAGGAAAGCAAGCCTGCGGCGCTGCGCCGGGAAGCCGCCATCAAAAAATTGACCCGGGCAGAAAAGCTGACGCTCATTGCCGGTCAGGAACAGGATGCGCCATGAACAAAATATGCTATATTGTCGGCGCGGGGAGCATTGCCGGCATCGTGCTCTCCCCGCGCCCAGCGGATTTGGTCATCGCCGCCGATGGGGGCTTCGCCCATTTGCAGCGCATGGGCGTGCGGGCTGATCTTCTGGTTGGCGACTTCGACTCGCTGGACCAGATTCCGGCGCACCCCCACATTCTCCGTCATGCCCCGGAAAAGGATGACACCGACATGCTGTTGGCCGTGCGAGAGGGGCTGGTCAGAGGCTTTCGCCTGTTTGTGCTTTGCGGCGGCACGGGTGGGCGCGCCGACCACACCTACGCAAACTATCAAGTCCTTTCTTGGCTGGCCGAGCAGGGCGCCAGGGGCTATTTGCTGGATGCAAGCAGCGCCGCCACCGCCATCTGCAATGACACCCTGCTCTTGGACGAAGCCCTGCGGGGCTACATTTCTGTCTTTGCTCATGGCGGCGAGGCCCGGGGCGTTACCCTGCGCGGATTGAAATATCCGTTGGAGGGCGCCACGCTTTCCCCCGATGTCCCGTTGGGCGTCAGCAATGCATTTCTGGGGTCAAAAAGCACTGTTTCTGTTGACAGCGGCACCTTGTTGGTTCTGTGGGACCAGCCTGCCGCCACTTTTTTGAAGACGCTGGACAAGAGGTAATCTCTTCCAGCGTCTTTTTTGCTCTATTTTATGAAAATATCTAATTTTTTTCTAAAAATGTTCGATAAATACTGCAAAAGGCGACACATTGCACGCGTTTTGTAACAATCACACGGCATTTGTCTGTCTGATGTATTCGCCGCACCATTCCATTTTAAGGGAGGTCATGACAGTGCAAATCACACCCATCAACAGCGTATCTGCCGACCAGGAACAAAACCTAAACAACAGCAACACGACCGCCGCCGTCAGTGATACGCTGGCCGCAGTTTCCGATGCTGCCCTGAGCACCGGGATTCAGGATGTTACCAATCTTTCCGAGCAGACCACCGACAACGATGACGTTATGAACAGCGAGCCCCCGTTTCCCGAGGAATTACCCCAAGAAAGTAAACCGTCCATGGTTAGAAGCAGTCAAACCATCCTTATCCCGGTGGACTGTGACACCGTGGAAATCAGCGATGCCGCAAAAGCCCTGTTTCGGGCAGACGCAGCGTCTTCAGCGGAAGCCCCCGCGGCAGCCACTGATGCCACGCCCATTCCCTCCAAGAGGGTTGTGCAACTGTCCCAGTATACGAAAGCGGACCTCCTCCATCTTTTGGAGCAGGGTAACATCACGCGGCAGGAGTATGAGGCCGAACTGGCCCTTCGTGCCAACGCCGGGGCGTAATTCACAGAAAACAAATTGCCCCGCCCGCGAAAGCATGCGGCTAGAACAGAGCGAGGGGTCGTCACGAAATCTGACGACCCCTCGCTCTGTTCCCGGTCGATCCCCGGGCGGTTAATACCGGTTATCAAACACCCGGGTCGATTTTTTCTCGCTGCGGGGCAGCTCCCCGATGGCCACGGCGGTGGGCACGATGGTCACACCGATGCGGGACTTAAATTGTTCCTTCACATTGTGCTCAATCTCTTTTTTGTCCGCGCCCGCCTCGGTCTCGAAGAACACGGTCATGATGTCCTTGTCATTCATGTGGTCCAGCATCACCTGAAACTCACTGCTGGTGCCGGGCACTCCCCGTAGGATCTCGTCGATCTGCGCGGGGAAAATATTGACGCCCTTGATCTTCACCATGTCATCGGTACGTCCGATCAGGGTATCGATGCGGGGATAGCGGGACCCGCAGGGGCACTCGCCCGGAATAAACCGCGTGAGGTCGTGGGTGCGGTAACGAATCAGAGGGGCCCCTTGCTTGCGCAGGGTGGTAATGACCAGCTCGCCCACCTCTCCCACGGGCATCTGCTCGCCGGTTTTGGGATCGATGATCTCAAAGTACACATAGTCGTCCCAGTAATGCATTCCGCACTCATGATCACAGCTGATCCCTATGCCCGGACCGTATATTTCGGTCAGCCCGTAAATGTCATACAGTTGGACCCCCAGTTCGCTGGCAATGCGGCGGCGCATGGTCTCGCCCCAGCGTTCGGAACCGATCACGCCCTTTTTCAGCTTGATCTGGTCGCCGATGCCGCGCTTTGCAATCTCCTCCGCCAGCAGCAGCGCATAGGAGGAAGTGGCGCACAAAACCGTACTTTCCAGGTCTATCATCATGCGCAGCTGCTTGTCGGTGTTGCCGGGACCCATGGGCACCACCATCGCACCCAGCAGCTCGGCGCCTGCCTGAAAGCCGATCCCCGCCGTCCACAGGCCGTATCCCGGCGTGATCTGAATCCGGTCCAGATTTGTGATCCCCGCCATCTCATAACAGCGCTTGAACATCACCGCCCAATCCTCTACATCCTGCCGGGTATAGGGAATGACAACGGGTGTCCCGGTGGTACCGGAGGAGGAATGAATGCGGACAATTTCCTCCTCGGGGACGGCGCGCAAACCTAGGGGGTATGCCTCCCGCAGGTCCTCCTTGCCGGAGAAGGGCAGCTTGCGGAAGTCCTCTTCCGTTTTGATGTCCTCCGGTTCGATCCCGGCAAATTTCTTCCCGTAAAATTCGCCCCGCTTGGCGTTTCGAATGGTTTGTTTGATCAGCATCATCTGCAGTTCGGTCATGATTCTCTCTCCCCTTCCGCACAGGCCATTCCGGCATGCAGTGCATTTAGATTCATCTTCAAAAGCTTTTCCGGCAACATTTCTGCCATACTTCGCTCTAGCTGCTGCAGGGTCACACCCAGCACGCCGGCGCCCAGTGCGGCGCCCAGCAGGGCGACGTTGAGCACCTTGGGCGAGCCCGCCTGCTTACAGATCTCATCCCCGTCCACCAGCACCAGCCGCTCTACATTCGCTTCTAAATACCGACACATCTCGCCGCCGTCGTAAGCCGAGCCGGTGAGGGCCGCCGTGATGGGGCGCACGGCCTTACGGCTGACCACCACCGTGCCGCCTTGCTTTAAATAGGGCAGACAGCGGACTGCCTCGGCCGGCTCGAAGCCAAGGATCAGGTCCGCCTCGCCCATGGGCACCAGCGGCGCGTAAATATCCCGTCCGATCCGAACGTGGCTGACCACGCAGCCGCCCCGCTGCGCCATGCCGATGGTCTCGGCAGAGCGCACCTCCAGCCCGTTTTCCAGTGCCGTGCGGGCAAGGAGTTTGGAGGCAAGGACGGTTCCCTGTCCGCCCACCCCGGCTAATACACAGTTCATGTTCTCACCCCCCTTTCTGAATGGCGTCTGTGGGACAAACCTGGGCGCATAGCCCGCAGCCAAAGCACAGGGATGACTCGATCTGTACCTTGTTCCCCTCCAGAACCACGGCGGGGCAGCCCAGCTCCCGGATACAGCGGCGGCAGCCGGTGCACTGGTCGGTGGTCACCACATACCGCGGCTTGGGCTTTGCCACCGCGATACAGGGTGACTTGTAGATAATGGCGGAAACCCCTGGCTGTACCGCCGCCTGCGCCGCGGCCGCCACGGCGGCCGTCAGGTCCAGCGGGTCCACGGTCACAACGCTTTTCACGCCGATGGCTCTTAACACATCTGGAATGCTGATTTGATCCACGATGTTTCCCATCATGGTCCTGCCCGTGCCGGGATGGGGCTGATGCCCGGTCATGGCGGTGGTGGAGTTATCCAGCACCACCAACACCATCTTGTGTTCGTTGTACACGGCGTTCACGACTCCGGTGATGCCGCTGGCAAAAAACGTGGAGTCCCCGATAAAGGCAAAGTGGACGGTGTCCGGCGCAGTCCGGTGCAGACCTTGAGCCATGGTTACCCCGGCTCCCATGCACAGGCAGGTGTCCACCATGTCCAGCGGTGCGGCGTTCCCCAGTGTATAGCAGCCGATGTCTCCGGTAAAGACCGCCTTTTTCCCCTTCATCGCCGTTTTCACGGCGTAGAAGGATGCCCGATGGGGGCAGCCTGCGCACAGGACCGGCGGGCGGGTCGGCAGCGGCGGTGCGATTGGAATCTCCTCATCTGGAAGCTCGATCCCCAAAAACGCGGCAACTGCTTTTTTGATGCTCTCCACGGTGTTCTCCCCGGCAATGGGGGTATGCCCGGTCAGCTTACCGTATATTCTGGCGCTTAGGCCATGCTTCCCACACAGATAGGTCAGCTCCCGCTCGATCACCGGATCCAATTCCTCCAGCACCAGCACTTGCTCTGCCCGCTTCAAAAAATCCACAGCCATTGTCTCGGGGAAGGGGTGAGGGGTTCCCACCTTCAGCAGGGGACAGTCTGCTCCCAGCAAGGCCAGCGCTTCCTTCAAATAGGCATAGCTGACGCCGCCCGCGGCCAGGGCCTTGCTCCCGCCGCCCCCCATTACCGCATTGTACGGCAGGGCAGCCAGCACCGCGCCCATTCCGGGCAGCTGCTCTGCCACCCGAATATGGTTTTGATACGACAGCCTGGGAAACACCACCCACTTGGGGTCCTTTACAAATCCCTCCGGCGCGGGCAGCACCGCCTGTTCCGGCAGTTCCACCGCGGCAGAACCATGGCAGACCCGGGTGGTGGGGCGAAGAATGACCGGGGTGTGATACCGCTCGGAAACCGCAAAGGCATCGGCCACCATGGCGCACGCTTCTTCCGGCGAAGAAGGGTCGAACACCGGCAGCTTGGCGTATTGGGCAAAATTGCGGGTATCCTGCTCCGTCTGGGAGGAAATCGGCCCGGGATCGTCAGCCACGAGAATCACCATGCCGCCCTTCACGCCCATATAGGCAAGGCACATCAGCGGGTCGGATGCCACATTCAGCCCCACCTGCTTCATGGTCACCAGCACGCGCACCCCGGAATAGGCCGCGCCTGCGGCGGCTTCCATGGCCGCCTTTTCATTCACCGACCACTCCACGTAAACACTGCCGTCGTTGTGCGCTGCAACCGTTTCCAGCACCTCAGAGGAAGGCGTACCCGGATACCCGGCTACAAAACCCACCCCTGCGCGGAGCGCCCCCATAGCAATGGCCTCGTTGCCCATCAAAAACGTCTTTGACACAGAAACTCCTCCTGTCACCCATTCTTCCCGCCGGCAGCCATAAAAAAAACCTGTCCTTGGCAAATTGCCAAGGACAGGAATCACCTGCGGTACCACCTTGATTGGCCGAAACGGCCCTCTCATATCCGATAACGGGGATCAGCCGTCGAGACTACGCGCCGCCACAGGCGGTTTCACCTCCCCCTCCGAAGCCCATCTTCCGCGCTGTTTCCGCCGAACTTTCACTGTCATCGGCTCGCTGTGGGGCATATCGCGGTCCTTTTCTTCGTCAATGGTTTTGCACTTTCGTGTATTATACTACCGCATTTTTTAAAAAACAAGTGGATATTTTCAACATTCGTTCTTCCGCAAGGGTGCTTTTGGTCTGAATTCTCTCAATGACTCCATGAAAAGCAGACAGAAACGCTCCATACGGAAGAATGGCCGGCTTTCAGGTGCGGCTCCACAGACCTCTCCGCGCCAGATATCCCAGATACAGCGCCAGAAAGACAACCATGCACACGCTGGCCCAGCGGTACATCAGCGAATAGCCCGTGACGGCAGCGAGATTGCCCAGGACGATGGCGCCGCCGCCCATGCCCAAATCATAAAAGTTGTAGTAGGTGGCGCTGGCCACGCTGCGCCGCTCCGGCGGCACACTGTTTACTGTCCACACCTGAATGGTGGGGATTAACGCACCCACCGCCAGGCCGCTGCACACCCCTGCCACCATCAGCATGGGCGTGGTGCGCGTCACGGACAGAAGCAGCATGGACAAAAGCGCCGCAATGGCGCCGGGAATGATGGTTGCCTTATGCCCGTACCGGTCGTACAGCTTTCCGGTGACAAACTTCAGCACAAAGGACACGCCGGTCTGCACCATGTAATAGGCGGAAAGGCCGACGATCGTGTATTCCGCTGCCAGCAGGGATAGGAAGTTAGTCTCCGCCCCCCGGCACACGCCGAACAGCACCAGCAAGGCGCACTGAAACTTGATCCGGGGCTCAAACAAGCTGGTTTTTAACGAAATGCGCTCCACAAGCGCACCACCTGGTACGGCGTCTTGCTCCCCAAGCCGCAGAAAATTGACACCGCCAAAGGCAAACAGCATACTGACGGCAGCGGTCATAAACATCGGGTTGAACCCGTAATGGTCCATGCACCACAGCCCGACCGTGGGAGAAAAAGCAATGGCAATGGTGGTACCCATGCCGAAATAGCTGATTCCTTCCCCCCGTCTGGCATCGGGCAGGATATCCGCCGCCAGGGTCGCACAGACCGTTGACACGATGCCAAAGCCCAGTCCCTGAAACACCCGCAGCAGCACGACACCTGTAATAGACGGCAAAACGGCGTAAGTCCCCGTCACAAGAGCCGAGAGCAGCACTCCCAGCAGCAGCATCCGTTTTCGCCCCAGCCGGGGCAGAAGGTAACCGGAGACCATCCGCATTAAAATAGACGCCACGGAAAACGCCGTGGAGACGGCGCCCACCTCGGCGCTGGTACCGCCCAGATGGACGACGTAGAGCGGCAGCGTGGGCGTGAGCATATAAAACCCGAAAAAGTACACGGTGTTCGCGCCCACCAGCGTGCTGAACGAGCGCGTCCAGATTTTTTCCTTTCCCTTTTTCTCCTCCATTCCATGCCTCCTTCTTCCGCCCAGGTACAAGCGGGTCAGAAATATTGCCAAGGCCTTGTTGCATTTGTTTTGGGCAGGGTATGGACGCGGCAGACCGCATCGTAGCTTCTGCCCCGCGCTTCCCGTTTGATCACTCTATCATACAGGTAAGTCCAAATCCCTCCACGATTGTCTTAATCTGTGCCAGTTCTTCGGGAGAAGGGGGCTGCAGATCTTCCAATTCATAAGTGCGGTCGAGCATTCTGTATTTATTGGATCCATATCTGTGATAGGGCAAAATATTGATCGCCGCTTTCCCTCCGGTCACGTCCTGCACAATACGGCACAGAGCGGTGATATCCTCGTCAGAATCGTTGTAGCTGGGGATCAGGGGGACGCGAATCACAGTTTCCACCCCCATGTCCGCGGCAATGCCCAAATTGCGGAGAATGCTCTCATTCCCCACGGCAGTCATGCGCTTGTGCGCCTCGCTGTCCGGATGTTTCAGGTCGAAGTAGACCAAGTCGCTGTATTCCAGGATCTTCCGCATGGCCTCCGCGGAACCATAGCCGCTGGTATCCGCGTTGGTGTGAATGCCGTTTTCCCGGCACATGCGAAACAGTCCTGCCACGAAATCCGGCTGCATCAAAATTTCGCCGCCGGAGCAGGTGCAGCCACCCCCGCCTTGATCGTAATAATCCTTGTCGCGTTTGACGACTTGAAAGGCCTCTTCCACCGTCATCAGCTTGCCCGAAATGCTCAGGGCTCCGGGCAGGCATTTTTTCACGCACGCGCCGCATACGGTGCACTTTTCCCGGTCAATATGCACGCCGTCCTCCATTAGGGTAATCGCGCCGTTGGGGCAGGCCTGCACACATTTCCCGCAGGCCTTGCAGGAGGAATAGCGATAGCAGACCTCCCGCTCCCCGCTCTGGGACTCGGGGTTCGAGCACCACAGGCAGCGCAGAGGACATCCCTTTAAAAACACGGTCGTCCGGACGCCGGGTCCGTCGGCAATGCTGTATCGCTGGATGTTGAACACCATCCCCTGGGTATTTGTATAATCCATAAGCTCTCCCTTCAAACGGAGGGTTGCCGGTATTCGGCAACCCTCCGTTTCTCAATCCGTTTTATCGTCTGCTGCTGTGTAAATCACAGTACCTCATGCATGGTGCGGTGCACGATCTCCGCTTGAAGCTCCGGCGGCAGGTCGATGAAGTACGCACTGTATCCTCCCACGCGAACCAGCAAATTTTTATGGTTTTCCGGGTGCAGCAGCGCGTCTTGCAGCTCCTCGGCGCTGTGGATGTTGAACTGGATGTGCCAGCCCTCCCGCTTGACAAAGGTCTTGACCAGCGTGCCCAGCTTATCCAGCTTATCCGTTGTGTTAAGCAGCGACTTGGAGAACTTCATGTTCATGGCATACCCGCAGTATTCCTTGGCGTAGGGCTTGTTGGTGGCGGAATTGATCGTGCAGGTGGGGCCGCTGACATCCATGCCGGGCATGGCGGAGCAGGCCGCGTCGCAAATCGGCTGACCCTTGCTGCGCCCATTGGGCAGGGCGCCGATCGCGGAGCCAAGCCCGATGTGACCGGCGGCGGCCCCGATAAACAGCATGGGCTTTTTGCCGGTAATGGGGTCGATCATGTTCTGCATAATCTCCACCACTTTGGTGCTGACTTCGTCATAGACTTCATCGGCATAGTCGTCGTCATTGCCATACTTCGGGCAATTCATGCAGGCCTGATGCAGATCTTCACTGCCCTCCCAGTTATTCTGGCAGGCGTCCAACAGCTCGGTCATGGTAACCTTCTCCTCGTCAAACACCAGCTTTTTGATGGCGGTGAGACTGTCGGAAATATCCACCACGCCGCGGCTTCCGAACCAGGAGGTCCAGCCCTCCGGGTAACGGGCTCCGCCCTCCTTGGGTGCAAGGCCATTGGGGATGCAGTCCTCGTACTGCATGGCAACGCGCAGTCCGCTCATGGGACCGTCGGCGACCTCGGTGGCAAGCCCAAGGGTCTTGACGCGCATGAGGATGGGGGAGAAGTAGGCCAGCTGTTGATAATACGCCTCTTTCACCTGCTCAAAGCTTGTAAAGGTGCGGGCATCGCCGGTATGGGGACCCAGCTGCTTCTGGGTTCTGGGGTCAAAGCCATCATTCAGCGCCAGTTCGAACACCTTGGGCTGGTTCATATTGTGTCCACCACCCAAATGCTCCATGCAGCTCAGGTGGTAGCCCAGGCAGCCGCTGGCGTTCCAGTCGCAGGCGTCCTTGAGCGGCACACCCCGGTCCAGGTATCTCTGCGTCCCCTCAGCGTCGTTTAAAAACGCGGGGTTGCCGCCGCCGAAGCGCACGTTGCAGTCCAGTGCGTGGCGAAGGAATGCATCGTCCATCTTGTCGCTGACGCGGATGTACACAGCAGGCTCGGACAGCTTAACTTGCGCCATCGCCTCCAGCACCAGCCAGGACAGTTCATTGGTCAGCTCATTGCCGTATTCATCCACGCCGCACAGGGTGATGTTGGGCAGCAGGGAGCCGGGGGCGGCCCGCTGCTCCCGGGGAATCGTAACCAGATTCTCGCACTCGCGGATTTTCAGCCACAAAGCGCCAAACAGCTCTGCCGCGTCCTGGGGCGTGACCTTGCCGGATTCCCGATCCCGCTCATAGTAGGGATACAGCAGCTGATCCAGGCGGCCAATGGGTACCTCCGGCCGGTCGGAACTCTCCTTCCAGCACACCAGATGGTACAGGCGTACACACTGGACCGCCTCGAAGAAATCGCGGGGCGGCTCGCCGGGGCAGCGGTCACAGGCCTCGGCGATGCGCAAAAGCTCGGCTTTGCGCTGGGGCCGGGTCTCCTGTTCGGCCATTTCCCTGGCCAAAACCGCGTGGCGGTGGGCGTAACGGATAAACGCCTCGCAGCAAATGATGCAGGCTTCCAGCAGCCAGTATTTACGCAAAAACTGGGCGGAGCCGTGGCTGTGCTGGTTGTCGCCCTCGCGCATCATGCGCTCGCGCTCCTGCTTGCACAGAGTAATCACATAGTTCAGGCCGTGATCCACGCACTTGGCGCTGACTTGAGCCACGCCGCCGCCGTAGGCGCTGTAGTTCTGGAACAGACCGCGGTCCATTTTGTAGCGGACGCCACGCCCCTCGAACACCATGCCCCGGTCGAAGAGCAGATCAAAGACCTGCTCGCCCATGTCCATTTCATAGGCGGTATTCACCGTGCTGACCTTGGGCATATGCTCAATCCAGTACTCGGCGTCTTCCTTCAATGCCTTTAGGTCATTCGGGTCAATGTTGGTCGATTCTGTATCACTGGTCTTGCGGGCAAATCGGCCACTGTTGCACATATTCAGGATCTCCGTGGGCTTCATGGCGCACAGGGTGCCGTTGCCGCGAATAAACTTGGTCAGCGAGCCGACAATCAGCTCGCCATCGCGGATCAGCAGCGGGCAGTTGTCCAGCCGGGCCGCCAAAGCCTTCGCCCAGCGGATATCCACGGGCTGCCCCTCTGTTTCCTTCCACGATTCGGTAAATAGAAGCGAGTCATCCACATAGACTTGGGGAACCGATGCCTCCCACTCCGCTTTCAGGGCCTGGAGGCGGGGTGTCAGCACGGTTACATTCCGAATCTCTTCCGGATTTACTTTACGAGCCAAAATAATAATCCACCTTTCTGTTTTCAATATGTATGATTGAATTTAGTTTTCGTCATAGGCGCGGGAAACAATTTCCGCCACCAGCGCTTCCGTTACCGGCACAGGGGAAGTTCCCGTTCCGCCGAACAGCTTGATCAACCCGCTGACCTGCCGCATCACGCCCTCGGGCACCACGGCCAGAATCTCCTCTTTTTCCAGCCCCAAGGACTTGAGGTTGGGCAGGTTGATCTTTTTCATCAGTTCCTGGGTTACCTTGCACGCTGCGGCGCCGATCTCCTCGGGCGTGGCATCGTCCGCAAATTCGCATCCGAAGCACTCGGCGTAATACTTCACCCGATCCGGAACGGCGGGAGCCACCACCTGCAGTACTTGGGGCAGGCAGGACGCACAGGCATTTCCGTGGGCGATATGGAACTTACCACCCAAAGCTTTGCCAATGTCGTGGGCCAGGTGGCACAGTGCGCCGGACATGGAGATCCCACCCAGCGTGGATGCCAGCATCATACCCTCCCGGGCTTTTAAGTTCGAACCATCCTCCACGGCAGCCGCCAGATTTTCCGCCACCAGACGGATGGCCTCTCTGCCGGTGAGTGCGCTAAAGCTGTTTGTGCGGGCAGAGGTGAAGGATTCCACCGCGTGGCAAAGGGCATCCATCCCCGTGGCCGCTGTCACGGAAGCAGGCAGACCCATGGTCAGAACAGGGTCCGCAATTCCCAGGGTAACCTGGCAGCCAATTCCGGCAATGTTGGTTTTAATCCCGGCCTTTGTGTCGGTAATCACACCGCCGGGGGTACACTCACTGCCCGTTCCCGCTGTGGTGGGGATCACGACCAGGGGTACGCTGGCCCGGGTGACCACTCCCTCGCGTCCAAAATACTGGTTGATGGGGGGCGGGTTGGTCTGCAATAGCTTCGCGCCCTTGGCCGTATCCAAGGAGCTGCCGCCGCCGATACCCACCACGCCGTCCACATGCTCCTTCAGGCCCAGCTGCCCTGCCTCATCCACCGACCAGTCGGGGGGATCGGCCTGTACGCCCTCATAGCAGACCGTCTGCACGCCGGCGTCATTAATCTGCTTTACGACCTTGTCGGCCACACCGCAGTTTTTGATGCCCATGTCATAGACCACCAGCACCTTCGTGCAGCCCAACTCCTTCAGCTTCTCTCCCACCAGCGCAGAGGCTCCTGTTCCGAACAGGACAGGATTGGGACTGGAAAAAATACTCTCCACAAAAATCATCCTTTCAGTATGTCATTTCTATTTTTTGTACTTGACGCAAACCAGCTTTTGATCCGTGAATTCCAAAAGGCCCAGGATGCCGCCCTCTTTGCCGAGGCCGCTTTCCTTGACGCTGGTGCCCCAGGGTTGGTTCTCCTGCAGCATCTGGCAGTTGACAAACACGGCTCCCACATGCAGGTCGTCAACAAGTGTCATCCCCTTGGCTACGTCGCCCGTCCAGACGTGGGCGCACAGTCCATAGGGAGAGTCGTTGGCCAAAAAGCGAATGTCGTCCTGCTCCGTGTATTTGATAACCACGGCCACAGGGCCGAAGATCTCTTCCCGGGCAGGCGTCATCTCGTGGCGGGCCTCGGAAAGGATGGTAGGCATCACAAAGAAACCCTTTTCATGCTCCGGCTGCTTTTCCTTCTGGTAATAGAGCTTGGCGCCCTCGTCCAGACCCTTCTGAATATAGCCCTCTACCTTTGCCTGATGCTCGGCGCTGACCATGGGGCCCATGGTTGTTTCCCTGTCCATGGGATTGCCCACCACCTGGGACTGCGCTACCTGGGCCAGCCGTTTTAAAAATTCGTCATAGATTTTCTCATGGACGTAATACCGGCCCAGTCCGGAGCAGTGCTGTCCGCAGTTATTGAACTGGCGATGCCCCAAAACCTTCATCGCCTCGTCCAGATCCGCGTCCTCCATCACGATCACGGGATTGTTGCCGCCCAGCTCCATCACACACTTTTTCACGGTGCCGCTGGCGGCTGCCAGGATCTGTTTTCCGGTCTCACTGCTGCCGGTAAATCCAATCATATCCACCATGGGGTGTGTGGCGATGGCGTTGCCCACCAGCCCGCCCGGGCCGGTCACTACATTTACGGCGCCCGCCGGCAGTCCCTCCACCTTGGATATGATCTCAGCAAATTTCAGCCCGATCATGGAGTTGATGGTGGGCGGCTTCAGCACGCAGGTGTTGCCCATGGCCAGTGCCGGTGCAAGCTTCACCGCGATCATGATGGTGGGCAAGTTCCAGGGAACGATCAGTCCCACCACGCCCATTGGCTCCCGCTGCAGATAGGAGATGGTAGTGGAACCGGGCACTGGAATCTGCTCGCCCAGAACGGTCTTGGCCAGCCACGCCGTGTTCTCAAATTTCGCGGCGGCGCCCATCGTAACGCCCATCGCCTCGTGAAAGGGCGTGCCGTGCTCCAAGGCCTCCAGCCGCGCAAGTTCTTCCGCGTTGGCCCGGATGGCCTCTGCCATCCTGCACAGGATGGCAGAGCGCTCATCCTGCGACTTGTGGAACCAGATGTGGAACGCCCGCTCCGCCGCCCGCACAGCTTTATCCACATCGGACGGTCCAGCGCTGGGCACCAATCCCAGGTTCTGGCGGTCGATGGGACTGATGGCCGTAAAGGTCTTCCCTGAATCAGCATCCACCCATTCCCCGCCAATGTACATTTTTAACTGCTCCATAATCATGCAGCCTCCTTCCTACTGCGGCTATCACCACGCTCCAAAGAGACGTGTACCTCTATGCCATTACTCTAAAGCATTGCCGGGGAAATATCTTCATAATAAGCCATGAAATCAGCCCTTTAGTTTTTGTACTTTCCCCCAAACAGCGCAGGTATTTCAAACGTGGAATTCCTGTGTAACCTTGTGCTCTCAAACTATATGCGTCTTTTTTATCGCCCATTCACACCTCTCCTTGCCGTCTGTCGAAAAGAAAGGCCCTGATGAGTCATATTATGTTCCTTTTCCAGATAAGAATAGAAACTGACCAGCAGAGAACCCGGCCGCACGTCATGGAAGCAAACGGGGCTCTGGGCCACAGGCAAAGACCGGAGTTGAAACCTTTTAATTATTTAAGGAGATGAAACAGAATGAAGAAATCCTTTCCAAAACAGGCGGCCCTGATTTTATCCGCGGCCATGCTTCTTGCCCTGTGCACCGCGTGCGGCGGCAGCGGAGGCGGAACCCCCGGCGCGGCAGAAAGTCCCGCCAGCACCACCCCTGCGGCCACGGAATCGTCCACCGCGACGTATACCTTTACATACGCCACCGTCGATGCGCAGGGAAGCTCCCATGATCAAATGGTAGAACAAAAACTCAAAAGTCTTTTGGAAGAGAAGTCCGACGGCCGTATGACCCTGGATATCTATTACAGCGCCTCGCTCACCGGCATCAGTTCCACGCTGGACGGTGTGCTGAGCGGCACCGTTGACATGGGCTACGACGCGTGTACCAGCTACGCCGGCAAGTATCCCTATGCGGAGTTGTTTAACACGCCGGGCGTCAATTTGGGCGACCGGGCCCATGCTACCTCGGTGCTGCTGGACTACTACAAGCAGTTCCCCGATGCCGAGCTGGAAAATGTCAAGATCGTCGCTCGTTTCTGCGGCAACACCTTCGGCATCTTCGCCCAGTCGCCCATCTATGCACCGTCGGACATGAAGGGGCTGTCCTTCCGTTCCACCGGCGACAAGGTCGCATTCGCGGAAGCCTGCGGCGCCACGGCGATTTCCCTGCCCTCCAGCGAAGTGTATGAAGCGTTGCGTCTGTCGGTTATCAACGGTTCCTTCGCTTCCGGCACCTCGCTGGTTACCTTCAATTACGGAGAAGTGACCAAAAGCTTTACCCCGCTGAATATCATGAACGGTGACAGTATTATTGTCATGAATAAGGCGCTGTATGATTCTATGTCCGCTTCGGATCAGGCCATCATGGACGAGATTTTCACCGAAATGCAGCAGGTTATGATCGATTATGTAAACTACGCGGAGGAGGAATATAAGTCCGAAACTGCGCAAGCCTTTCCCGAATTCCAGTTTGTGGAGCTGAGTCCGGAGCAGCTGCAGGCGTTTGTGGATATCGGCACCCCCCTGTTGAAGACCAAGGCTGCCGAATTGGACGGACTGGGTCTGAAAGGCACCGAAGCCATGAATTGGCTGATGAAGCAGAACGTGCAATGATTCCATGCCGATCCTTGGATTGGTAACGTGACTAAGCCCGCCCCGCAGAACCGAGGTTCCGTGGGGCGGGCAGGACAGGAGGCTGGCTGTATGATACAAAAAGGAATGGATCAATTCACGAAGGCGTTTTCCGCAATAGGCGCGGTGCTGCTGGTGCTGATCACCATCATGATCGTGGTCAATATTGTTCTGCGTTCCTTCTTCCATGTGCAGATCAAAGGAAATTTGGAGGTCGTTCAGTACGGTGTGATGCTATGCGCAGGACTTGCCATGTGCAGGACAACGTTTACCGACCACCAGATTCGTGTCACCATGCTGGTGGATTCTCTTCCCCGTGTCATCCGCCAAGGTTTGGCGGCGCTGGGCAATCTGATTGGCGCGGGCATGTTTGTCCTGGTTGGCGGCTGCCTCTTCACCTATATTGCCAAGGCGGTCGCCAATAAACAAATCACCGAGGTACTGCATATCCCCCTTCCGTATGTTTACGCCTTGATGGGCTGCTGCTTCTTTGCCTGCGCGGCGGTGTTTTTCTACCGCTGCTGCCACAGTGTCATTTCTCTGTTTCAGCAGCCGGAACCAACCTTGAAGGAGGAGAACTGCGTCAAACCGCCAGAGGGCTGATTCGAACCATTCCGGTCCGTACCATCTCATTTGAAAGGAGGAAACATTCCCATGGAATTTAGCGTTATTGTCGGCCTGATTGGTTTGGCGGTCTTTCTCACCATGCTTTTCCTGGGCGTACCGGTCAGTATTTCCATGATGAGCTGCGGCTTCGTGGGCGCCGCATTTCTCCTCCGCACACCAACCAGTGCGTTTAATCTTGTCGCGGATAATGTGCTGTCCACTTTTATCAGCTATACCATCAGTGTGGCGCCCATGTTTATGTTTATGGGAGATCTGGCTACGGAAACCGGAATCGGAAAAGACCTCTATTACAGCTTTGAAAAGCTGTTCGGACACCTGCGGGGCGGGTTGGCCTGTGCCACCCAGGTGGTATGTGCCGTGTTCGGCGCAATTTGCGGCTCCCAGGCCGCCACCGGCGCCATGATGAGCCGCGTGGCCTATCCGCAAATGAAACAGTATCATTACGACGACGCACTGTCCACTGGCTGCATCGCCTCCGGCTCCTGTCTTGCCATCCTGATCCCGCCCAGCTTGGCGCTGATTAATTACGGAATCATTGCGGAAACCTCCATCACACGGCTTCTGATGGGGGGGCTTTCCACCGGCATTGTTTTAATGATCTTGTTTATCATCACCATTATGATCTGGTGCCGACTGCGACCGGAAATCGCCCCTGTCAGCCCCAAAGTCTCCGCCAAAGAAAAGTGGCAGGCGGTACGCAAAGGCGGGTTCATTGAAATCATTATCGTGTTTGCCGTGGCTATGGGCGGTATGTTTGCGGGTTTCTTTACCCCTACCGAGGCCGGAGCCGTCGGCGTGGCCGGTATGTTCCTCATCTCGCTGCTGTTTGGGCGGTTATCCTTTGGCGCGCTGTGCCGCGCGCTGAACAACACCCTGGTGATGACCGGCATGATTTACTGCATTCTGGCCGGTGCCGCCTGCTTCAGTAAATTTTTTACCCTGACCAAGATCCCCGCCGCGCTGGGGTCCTTTGTGGCAGGACTGAACATCCCCTCGGTTCTGGTTATCGTGGTCATCACCCTTATGTATCTGGTTCTGGGCTGTTTTATTGACGCGGTACCGCTGATGGTGCTGACCACGCCGATTTTCCTGCCGGTAGTCAGCGTGCTGGGATATGACTCCGTCTGGTTCGGCTGCTATCTGGTGGTTCTGTCCGGTCTGGGATCGGTCACCCCGCCGGTGGGGATGTCCTGCTATATCGTCTCCGGCGCCTGCAAGGAAGTGCCGCTGCAGTGCGTGTTTAAGGGATCCCTGCCCTTTGTGGTCGCCTATCTGGTGATGGGTCTCCTGATGGCCCTCGTTCCCGGCATTGCTACCTGGCTGCCCAACGCACTTTTGTAAAAGAGGAAGGCGGGTTCGGAATGAGGGGACCTGCATGCACGCACTGCAAACGGAAGAGGAGGAAGTCCATAGAACCGCTGTCTCTATCCCCGCTGATTCGAATTCCTTCCATTTCCGCCGAATGTTCAACGCCGCCGCGCAGCATATTCCGCTTCTTTTCTTCCGCAATCGTCTTGTCCGCGATTGAATCGTTTCGTGTGCTATATCGTCTTTCTTAAATTAAGCCAGTTATTTTTGGCGGTTTCCGCACTACACCTCCCCAATCTCCACGCCATGTGATAGAATAGAATCAGCAGATAAGGACTGGAAGTGGTAACTGTGAACGAAAAAACAGCTGCGCTGTTTGCCGGCTGGGACGAGACCATGGTCTGGTCGTGCCTTCAAGGCTGTATGGGCAGGGACATGACGGACGACCCGGAAAACCCCACCGCCGCGTGGATCACCGTGGGAGATTTTTGTTTTCTCGTGGGTATCCCCAATCTGGAATTGGTGCAGAACATCAGCGCGCCCATCCTCGTCCCCAGAACAGAGAACTGGAATCCACTGATCGATCAGGTGTTCGGCAAACGGGCAAAAAAGGCATCCCGTTATGCCATCAAGAAGGAGTCGGATTCATTTGACCGGAAAATGCTGGTGGGTTTTATGGGTGCATTGCCCATGTGCTGTAACATGCAGCTCATCAACCAGCATACCTACGAGCTTGCAAGGGGAGAGGCTTGGTCTGCTGATCTATGTGCTCAATTTGAAGATTACGAAGATTACCGCAGACACGGTTTGGGCGTTGCCGTCCTCGTGGATGGCCACCTTGTGGCAGGCGCGTCATCCTACAGCTTCTACCGCGGCGGCATCGAAATTGAGATCGACACCAGGCCGGAATACCGCCGGAGGGGCTTGGCAACCGCCTGCGGGGCAAAGCTGATCTTGGAATGTCTTGACCGCAAGCTCTACCCCAGCTGGGACGCCCATGACCTCCGCTCGGTCGCGTTGGCGGAAAAGTTCGGTTACCACTTGGATCATGAGTATTCTGTGTATGTTTTGGACGGGTGCTAATCATCGCGGCCGCCTTTGTTGCGGCAAAAACGGAAAAAGAAGGGAGCCACCCGTAAGTGGCTCCCTTCTTTTATGGCAGAGACGTTTCCTCATGCACCTCTTTTTCTCTCCCTTACTGGGAAAGCATCTCAACAAGAGACGATTTGTCCCCTCTTTTCAGCATTAAACTGCGCCCGACTCTCACCCTGTCATATTCTGATTAGATCAGACGGCGCAATGCCCTGATGCAATTAAAGCTTGAAAATACTAACCAAATTTTTCAGGATTTCCGCCTGCGCCGAAAGCTCCTCTGAGGTTGCCGCACTTTCCTCGGCGGCAGCGGAGTTGCTCTGGACTACATTGGAGATCTGGTTAATACCCGTCGCAACCTGCTCGGCGGCCTGTGCCTGCTGCTCGGTGGCCTGCATGATTTCGCCTATGGTACTCATCACGCCTTCGGCCTGTCCAACCACTTTATTCAGAGAAACACCGGTTTCGTCCACCAGATGGGAGCCTTCCTCCACCGCGTTGAGGACGCGCTCAATCAGAAGCGTGGTGTTGCTGGCTGCCTTTGCGGATTCAGCAGCCAAATTCCGAACCTCCTCGGCCACGACCGCAAACCCCATGCCTGCCGCACCGGCGTGTGCGGCTTCTACCGCGGCATTCAGCGCCAGAATGTTCGTCTGAAATGCGATATCTTCAATGGTTTTGACGATCTTTCTGATTTCAGACGACGCTCCGTTAATATCCTTCATTGCATTGATCAGCTGTTCCATTTGTTGACTGCTTTGGGTAATGTTACCCCCCAGCTGTGTGACATCCTTCTCGGCCGATTTCGCGCGGGACGCAGTTTCGCTGCCCTGCACAGAGATTTCACCGATTGTGGCGGCAAGCTCTTCCACAGAGGCTGCCTGCTCAATTGCCCCCTGGGACAGGCCCATGGCGCTGGATGCAAATTGTTCTGCTCCGGAAGCAACTTGGTCGGACGCGGCGTTGATTTGGGTCAGCGTACTGGCCAGATTGCTGTTTAATTTCACCATGGAGCGAAGAATGGTTTGCAGATCGCCTACATACGCCTCGTCCCCCGCCTTGGTGCGAACCGCAAAGTTCCCTTCGGACATCTCCCCCACAACATAGTCAATGTCGCCAATCACATTTTTCAGACAATTGACTACAAGCTCTGTGGATTGGGCCAACTCCTTGGTCTCATCATTGGTGTTGATCACCGGCACCTCACTGCTCAGGTCTCCATGGGCGAGCTTTTCAATGCGATCGACACATTTTTGGATGGGCATCCCAATGGATTTCGCAAACCTGATCGAGAACACAACGCTGATCGCCATTGCCAAAAGTAAAATGCCA
This sequence comes from Oscillospiraceae bacterium, assembly GCA_963666535.1. Taxonomy (GTDB): domain Bacteria; phylum Bacillota; class Clostridia; order Oscillospirales; family Oscillospiraceae. The sequence goes on from OY762913.1 coordinate 28,843, forward strand.
ATAATAATAGTGATGCTGCGGTACGTACTGCCCATGAAATCAGACTGCGGCGCATTGACCGCGATGCTCCAGCCTGTCGTTCCACTGATCGGTGCAAAGGCAAGGTATTTTTGCTGTCCTTCATAGGTATAGGATCCAAAGCTGGTTTCCCCCGCAACCATCTTTTCTTCCAAGGCCGCAAGCTCACCCAGAGAAGAATCCTCTTTCGCCTGCTCCATAAAGTTGGTGCCGGCCAAAACCAAATCATAGTTGCTATGGGCAATTAGAATACCTGTGCTGTCCAGGATGAAGGCGGAGCCGTTCTCGCTCACATTAATTTCCGCAGCGAGATCACTCAATACGCTGGCGTCCATGGAAACCATAATCACGCCCACAACCTTAGAATCCCGGATGCCCCCCTCCCAAAGCGGCGCAGCCATCAGGCAGACCAGTTTACCGGTCACCTTGCTGATCGTCGGGTCGCTGACATTAACAGCTCCGGACATTGCGCTTTTAAAATACGCCCGGTCCCCAAAGTCATTGCTGGGATCGGCAAGGCTGGTTCCGTCAGGCAGCAACACGTAGGCGGCATTCCAGCCATAGAAAGTACGATATTGTTCCAGCACTGCTAATTTTTCCTCTGCTGTCACACTGCTGTCACTCAGCCGCTGTACGCATCCCAGCGTATCAAGCACATTTAACGTGGATTTCAGCCTATATTCCACCTGCCCCGCGGCAACACTGGCCGTGGCGGTTAAGCTGTCTTCCAGCGTTTGGATGGTAGACATGTAACTAAGACTGCAAGATATAACGCCCAGAATCACAAGGGAACCCATTACCAGCGACAGAATCATCCTCATAATTTTACGCCTTATGGTCGTCTTCTTTCTGCCTCCTGCAGACTGCGCCGTTCGCTTTTTCATCGTCTATTCCTACTCTCTATGTATAATTATTCATCAGTGTGTATTCTTCATCGAATTTCATTAATCAAATACTTATAAATTAAAACTTATGTGAAACCTTTTTTTGTTAGACTTCGTCGCGATTACGCAGAGACAAGTTAATCCCTAAACATTATTTCTCCCGTCATTATTTAATTAAATTTACGCTAATTGATGAATGGTATATCAATATAAATCGGGCCATTTCAAAAAATTTGCTGTCGAAAAAGCACACATTCTAATTGTATCTAAATTTTGTTAAATTTCTAACCCATTTTGATAAAAGTAACTGTATTTTGAAAACATTCCTCCGATTGATTGTAAATGTCTCAAAAGGTCGTATAATGTCGTATAATAATATGTCTATGCTTTTTTTATCTGAGGGAAAGAAAGGTGGTCCTTTGCTCTGTAGTTTTGACCGGTCTTTGGAATTGCTGGACCGAGTAGAGACCGAAAACATTAAGTTTCTGTTTTACGATTTGCCCGCTCGCTTTAGCGGCACGTATAAAACTTATGAGTACAGCAGACTATGCACCATTATAACAGGAGAAAAAGAGGTCACTGTGAACCAAGCCGAAACGTTTCACTATAACAGTGAGGGGCTTCTTCTTTTGGCCCCAAACTCTGCGGTGAAAATGAAAATCAACCAGCCCACCAAAGCCTTGGTCCTTGAACTCAGCAGCGAAATGATAAGGCAAGTGCGAGAAAAGGTAAGCGACGACCTTTCCATCGACTTCCAATTTCTCCCGGATAACAACTTTTACGTTGGAACCAAAAACGGGGCGATCAGAGACGTATTGAATCGAATCACGGGAGAATTGTTGAAGCAAGAAAAGGATTCAAAATATTTGGTTGATTTATATGCCTATGAGCTTGTATACCGTTTGATTCAGGACAAAGGAATGAACCAGATTTTTAATGCCGAGAATCGCAATCCGGTTAACCGGGCCATTCAGTACATGAATAACAACTATACGGACCCCATCAGCATCCAGCACATGGCAGATTTAGTGAATATGTCAGAAACAAATTTCTGCCATTATTCTAAAAAAATAGCCAAGGTTACGCCCAATCAGTATCTGACGAGGCTTAAATTGGAAAAGTCGAAAGAATTGTTGAAATCGGAAAGCGTAACAGAAGTTGCCTTCGACCTTGGATATGCAAACATTTCTCACTTCATTTTGCTGTTTAAAAAGAGATTCGGAGTTACGCCGAAGCAGTATCAGATGAATCTAATGGACTTCTAGCCCGGCAAGAACCTAACCCATGCGCCCCTGCTCCCAACGCGGAAGAAAATGACGCAGGAGGAGGGCATTTAATAACCGCAGAGGACAATGTGCAAAGAGGCACAGGATCTTTCTGGGCAGACTAGGACGGGGATTTTCCCGCCCTCTCTTTTGGCCTAAACGCAAATGAACACAGCGATCCGGTCCTTCATAGGATGCAAATGATTGGAAGTGATACGGATGGCAATCAAGCCGCCAACATTAAAAAAAGGGGACACCGTGGGCATTGTTACCCTGGGGAGTCCCTTGGATCCCGCCGAAATTGATGAACGAATCGCATTTTTGAAGGACTTGGGGTTTCGGGTCATTCTGGGTGACTCTGTCTACGCCAGCGATGGCTACCTGGCGGGAACCGATCAGCAAAGAGCGTGCGACCTCATGAAAATGTTTCAGAACAAAGAAGTCAGGGCCATATTGCCCACAAGAGGTGGGGTAGGGGTGGAAGGAATCTTGCCCTATTTGGATTATTGTCTGATTGCAAAAAACCCTAAAATTATTTCCGGTTACAGCGACATCACCATTTTATTAAATGTGCTGTACCAATGCTCCTGCCTGATCACCTTTCACAGCCTGCTTCTGCTGGACTTCAGGGACGGCACACCAGACTATAACTTTGACCAGTTTTTCGCTGCCACCTCCACAGGGATTTGTCCCAGGCAAATACGCAATCCGCCCGATATGGAAACCGTAAACAGGATCCCGGGCAATGTCACAGGGCCTTTGGTCGGGGGCAATCTGGCCTCGTTTACCGGCTCGCTGGGAACACCTTATGACATCGACACAAAAGGCAAGATCTTATGTCTGGAAGAAGTTCACGAACCGGTCAACACCGTATACCGGTACATCAATCAGCTGAAGGTGGCCGGGAAGTTCAGGGACTGCAGCGGGATTATCATGGGGGAATGCACCGGCTGTACCGACCAGTATCAAAAAACATACGAAGACCTGATTGCCGAGGTCATGGTTCCGCTGGGCAAGCCTTTGCTGACCAATTTGGCAACAGGGCACGGCCAGTATAAAGCGGCGCTGCCCATTGGCGCCATGGTGAACCTCAACACTTGCCTTGGTACGCTGACTGTATTGGAGCCGACCGTGTGCCAGTAATGGCACTCATCACCACATTGACCGCAGTGCCGGACAGCAGCAGCGTAACCGGCTGGAATCCCCCCCGACTTCCCGGTTTTGCCATCGTACAGACCAGAAAGGACGCCAGCATCGCCCCAAGCATTGCGGTAGCGGCGACTTGATACTGCCCCACAAAATAGGGAAACGGCATCGGCCGTGCCCATGCAGCGCCTGCATGACCGCGCCACACATATTTGGTGTGTTTGGTATATGGACATTTCCAAGTGGTGGCTATCTTAAAATGTCCGTTTTCCTTGGAGCCGTGCATACCGAAACATTTTTTGCATTTATGCTTTTTTAAATGCGACTTTTTTTATGAGATCGACGAGAAGTAATAGAATGGGCAACACAAATCCGAATGTCATCATAAACAGGGGCCACACAATACTGGCGTGACTTCCCTGGTATGCAGTATCCGGAAATACCACCTGAGACATCACAAATATTACCAGCCCCACAGGGATCACAATTTTTTTATAATCGATAAGCCCGAGTAACTCAGACAGGCCTAAAATGCCGGAATAAGCATACATGACTCCCACCACAAACTGCGAAATATCCCAAATGATAGAAACCACATATTCGATTCTGGTAAGGACCTCTCCAATCCTGATTTCCTTAAAAAGCACTAGGGCTGGATAGGACAATTTTGCAGTGATCGCGGCTCCAAGTACCAAAGTAGACATAAGGACTGTAAAAAACACAATAAGGCTTGCCCAAGAAAAGCCTTTCATCATTGCCTTTTTTGCTTGCGGAATATCCTCAATATTGATAGGGTAAACCATCATCATAATAACGACCGGGAATACCGTGAGGTTTGAGATTAAGACGGCTCCTTTCAGCACCGGCACAATGCCATTTTCCAGGATAGGTTGCACATTTTGCAATTTGATAGCGGGGAATAAAAAGAGCATCGCTCCAAAAAACAGAACGGTGATAAAAACCAAAAACAACTCGGAAGCACGTCCAATTACCTCGATGCCATACAATATGGCAATTACAATTGCAATCATTACAAATAACGCAGGGGCTGATTGCGGCGTTTCATGCATGGAATATGTGGCGTAACTTGAGATATACCACGGTATATTTGCAGCGGTGGTCAAGCAGAAAAATACAAAGCCGGCGCAGGCGGCAAGTCCGACCCATTTCCCCAAAATCTTTTTTATAAGTCCGATGAAGGTCATTTCCGGATATTGACTGCCCAAATAGCCGTAAATCCGTATCATGAGCAACCCAAAGGCGACTGCGACCAGTGCAGAAATCCAGGCATCCTGCTTTGCAACGCCTGCAACGGAGGAAGAAATAACGAGAACGGAACCGCCCAGAGACGTAAGGGCGGTTAATGCATAAAGCTGATGACTGGATATCTTGTTTTTTTGCAAAACCGTGACTCCCTCTCTTATTGCAGCACCAATCCTTTCCAGACAAAGTGATGTTTGAATTGCTCGCTGCACAGAGTTTATAGTTTGAAATAGCTTTTCCGCTGGGCGTAAATATATTCCCAAGCAATCTGCTGCCCTGCTGATTACAAGTCCGCAGACATTAAATAGGGAGAGTGCAGTTCCAAGGCATGGAACTGCACTCTTCCACTCTATCTAAGAGAGAAAGAAGACCAGTCAATCAATTTATTGCTGGCTGAGTGGCTTTGTCTGTCCACACTACAGCCAAACCGAAAGCAATAGTGGAACAATAGCAACTATCAGGCGTCTGTTACTGCCGGCACGGTCATGCATCGTAGCCACCTGCCGATGACAAAGTAGTTCCTTACCGTCTGCCAAAATAAAAAAAGTTTTGTAGGCACTTCATCAGAATGTCCTACAAAACCGCCACGCAATCGAAAATTTCTTGTTCCAAATAGCGGAAAACACAGGATATGCCAAGGAACAAGGCAGCAAGAAAAATCACGCCTAAGCAGGAACAGAATAGAATGTTGTAGAAAGGAAGGTGTCGTATGGAAAAAAATGATCGTTACGACGATATGAAAATATATCACAACCCTATCGCCCAACATCCCCCTTGCTTCCCCCCCACCCGGCTCCCCTGTTCTTCGTGGTGTCTGTGGTGCCTGTGGTGTCAGTACCCTCCATGCCCCCCATGCCCCCCGTGTCCTCCCCCGTACCCTCCGTGTCCTCCCCCGTACCCTCCGTGCCCTCCCCCGTACCCTCCGTGTCCTCCCCCGTACCCTCCGTGTCCTCCCCCGTACCCTCCTAAACCTCCCTGCCCTCCCCCTTGGTGGCCTTGGGATGCAGGGAATCCGGGATTCCCAGGAACGCAGGACGCTCAACAGGCTCCAAAGGACACTGACGTTCCTTGACATTCTGAGTCAAGGAAGGCAGTCTGAAATTGGATTGGACTGTACCGGACAGACGGGTAATGGCTTTTGACAACCACGAAGCATACCGCCGAAGGTGCGGTTGGGCAAACTTAAAACAGATGTAAAAACGCTGCTTTCCATTTTCATCCTGTCGTCAAATCACAAGGAAAAGAGGCTGGGAACACCGCATACAGCGGTGCTCCCAGCCTCTTCCTGTCAGGATAAACCGCTCTTTTTTCATGAACTGTTCCCATTTTGGTTATGGTATCATAAGCATATTATTGACCACGCCTATCCCTACACGCAAGGTCCCAAACGGGATGACCCCCACCGCCCGTCTTCTCAGAAATACAGTTAATTGACTGATGATATTTCAAACTTTAAGTACCTTCCCGCAAACGAAAACCGTGGAGAATCAAAGTCACTTGTCTCTCTATTTCATACTATTACAGGAGGCTCTCACTTGTGAAACATTTTAAGAGGATAAAAGCTCTGCTCTATATTTGCGATCTTATCTAACTTCTCTGGGGAGAGATTCTGTTCCGCTGCTCAAGACAGCCGAGTGTTGGAACCGGCAGGGGGTGGACATATTCAGAAGATTTTCGTTTGCACGGTCCTCTGTTGAAAGGGCAAGCGTAGTCCCTCTGTCCTCCTGCCTTTTGAAGCATGGCAAGGAAATATCACTTTCTTACCACCCTTAGGTATGCTATACTTTTGAAAAAGACTTTTTGTACGGAACAAGAAAAACCGAAAGGAGCACTCAAACATGGGTAACGAGGAGCAGGAGCACAAGCGCCGAGTACGCTATGGGGGTACGCACCCAAAGAAATTTGAAGAGAAATACAAGGAGCTGGCGCCTGAAAAATATGCGGATACAGTAGCGAAAATCCTGCAGAAGGGCAACACCCCCGCGGGGATGCATATTCCCATCTGTGTGAATGAAATACTGGCGTTCTTACGGGTTAAGCCGGGCCAAACCGGTCTGGACGCGACCTTGGGCTACGGCGGTCACACGTCTGAACTGCTTAAGTGCCTGGATGGCAAGGGTCATCTGTACGCCCTGGATATAGACCCCATTGAGATCATTAAAACTAGGGAGCGTCTGGAGCGAATGGGCTACGGGCCGGAGATCCTGACCATCAAGCAACTGAACTTCGCCGATATCGACCAACTCACTGCCGAGATGGGTCCCTTGGACTTTGTATTGGCGGATCTGGGCGTCTCTTCCATGCAAATCGATAATCCAGACCGGGGGTTCTCTTTTAAAAAGGACGGCCCCCTTGATTTGCGCCTCAACCCTGTAACGGGCATCTCCGCCGCCCAGCGGCTCCAGCACATCACCCGTGAGGAACTGGAAGGCATGCTGGTTGAAAATGCTGACGAATCCTATGCAGCGGAAATTGCCAAGGCCATCGTCAACCACATCAAGCGGGGCGGCGAAGTCTCCACGACGACGGGACTCCGGGGGCTCATCGAGGAGGCGCTCGCTTTTCTCCCAGCGGGCGAGCGGAAGGAGACCGTTAAAAAGTCCTGTCAGCGGACCTTTCAGGCGCTGCGCATCGATGTGAACAGCGAATTCGAGGTGCTGGGCGCCTTTCTGGAAAAGCTCCCCCATGTGCTCGCCAGCGGTGCGCGAGTCGCCATACTGACCTTCCACTCCGGAGAGGATCGGCTGGTGAAACAGTCCTTTAAGCAGCTCCTGCACGATGGCGTTTATAGCGAAATCGCCACCGATGTCATCCGCCCCACGGCGGAGGAGTGTACCCGCAACAGCCGCGCCCGGTCTACCAAAATGCGCTGGGCCATCAAGGCTTGAACGGCTTGCTCCCCAGCAAGCTAGCATACTCGCCAAACTGTCCTTTGTTTTCATCATGCAGAAGCCCGTCGATAATTCCGGTCGCTTCCCCATGGTGCTTTTGCCAACGTCCCATGATACCGCCCCGCTTATGCGGTGGCTGCTAACCAGAGTGGGGATGACATTAAGTCAGTGCAGGGAAACCTGGGGCACGCCACAGCAGCCTTTACGCTGGACGTCTATGGTCATGTGACCGCCCACATGAAGCAGGAAAGTGCCAACCGCATGGAGCACTTCATTCAAAGCGTTTCAGGGGCTTAAAGAAAATAAGGGAAAACACCTACTTGAGGCATAAAGAAAGTCCTGTAACCCTTACGGTTACAGGACTTTATGTTGGTGGACGATACAGAACTCGAATTGCTACGAACTATATATTGTCTTGTGTTGTTGTATATTAAGAAGTGTTATTTCTCAATGGATCCCCAGGTTTTTGCTTGTTGCCTTCTAACGGGCAAAGTTATGTTATATTATCCTGTCAAGGGAAAAAATAAGGGAAAATTTATTGCCACGTAGAGAGAATGATGACTTCTCTAAAATATCTAAAAATTTTATATCAGCGTCTCTTTCCGTTTGTTATGGCCGTCTAGCAATGCAAAAAAGCTGGGTAGACACCTTGGTGTCTACCCAGCTTTCAGCTAAACTGGGAACAAAGGATGCTGGACTGCACGCCTTAGGAAAGCAGATTCAGCATCAGCTGCGCCATTTGCGCGCGTGTTGCACTGCCCGTGGGATTCAGTGCTCCATTGCTGCCGCCGACAATGCCGCAGTTCACAAGCGCTTGCATCGCGTTTTTCGCGTAATCCGACACATAGGCAGCGTCCGCAAACTCAGAAATGGAAGTGGTTTTTGTTTGCTCCGGCAGTTCGCCCATCACCTGGAGCGCGTTGTAGAGAAGGGTAAACATGCCCTGCCGTGTGATGGTCGCATTGGGTTTGAAGAGGTTGTCGCCCACGCCGGTGGTAATTCCAAGGCGCTTGGCCGTTGCCAGATAATTGGTATAATAGGTGTTGCCGGCGTCCGCAAAGTTTTCGGTCGATGTTTTGTCCGGCTCAATCTGGAACCCGCGCATGAGCATAACAAGGAACTGGCCGCGGGTAATCGCCGCATTCGGACTGAAGGTCGACGCGGAGGTGCCGGCTGTGATTCCTCTTGCGGAAACAAACGTAACCGCATCGGCATACCACGCCGCCGTGCTCACGTCGGAGAAGGCGATCTTGTTGTAGCCGACGGCGTACGTTGAAAAGTGGCTGACCGTGAAATCCACCATGCCGGTTTTCACATTGTACGCGCCCCGCACCGTTTGCATACTGCCGCTGTCGTCAATGTAATAGACGACGACCGCGTTCTTATCCTCGCCAGCTTTCAAAGAATACGGAACACTGAGGGACGCTGTTCCGCCCTGAAAATCGGACACCTGCGTTGTCCCCGCGTACACGCTAAAGTCATACACCGGACGGTCACCGATGATGGCCCTTGCACTTTCGGACAGTGTATCGGCTGCAACGGAATGAATCTGCACAGCAATGTTGCCGGAATTAGCCGCATCACTGATTGTTCCAATTGCCTTCGCGTCGAACGTAACTTCACCTAGACCTGTGCTGATTTTAAGATCAGCACTTGTTTTGTCCGCTATGCCGTCAAATGAGGCCTTTGGAATAGTGACCTCCATGTCCTTTGCGGCAGAAGGGGTATCCACTTTAAGTTCGATCACCGCACTTTGATTGCTCTTCTCAGCGGTTTTTGCGCCGTCAATCAGCTTGGTCACAGCGGACTCTGCCACCGCGGCCGAAGCCTTCCCCGCCGAATTGCTGGTGGCGTTCACGGTGGTGGAAACGGTTGTTGTCGAGCCGCTGTTCGTGGTTGCGGGGTTGGACGGGGTGCTGGCGGTTGCTGCTCCCCCATTGTTGCCGGAGGGAGGCGCCGTGTAAGCGGTAAAGTTTATGGTAAGCTTGGTTTCATTTGCGCCGGTGGCCGAGGTTGCAAGCCAAATGGTCTTTGTTGGGGTTACATCCGACTTGATCCACAGCACAAGCTCCTTCGCCGTACCGCCAACCTGGGACGCTTCTGTTGCGTCTGTCCCGGTCAGCTGGGCATAGGTCCCGCCTGCGGCTGCCTTGTAGTACAGGCCAGTTAGGTCGGCCGCCGCCGCATCGTTGACCTGTAGGTTTCCGATGAGCAGGCCGATCCAATTGCCAGTACCCTGCGCCACATTGCTGCTGGCGTAGGCGGTCAGCGCGGATTTCCCGGTGACTGCCACGGTAAATTCATTGGCAAGCCCCACGCGGGTTATGGCTGCAACTGTAATGTCGCCCTGATTTTGTAGGTGTGCGATCAGCGCGGCATCTGTGGCGGCGGTATCCCTCACCGTCAGCGCAACCTTGTCAGAAACCGTCAGGGTTACCGCGGCGCTTGCCGCAGATGCATTGTAGTTAGTATCGGCCGCTTTTGTAACGGTAAAGGTGGTGGTCCCCGCCCCCACGATGGTAACCGCACCAGTAGAGGCGTTCACCGTGGCGATGCCCGCATCACCGCCCGCATAGCTGTATGCACCGGTTCCGTTGCCGCCGGAGGCAGTCAGCGTAGGCGCCGCCAGAGTTTTCACCGCCGTGGCGGAGGACAGGGAAAGGGTGGGCTGCGTCTGATTCGCTTTGGTAATCGTCAGCGTTCCCGGTGTAACTGTTACCGCATAGTTTGCGCTGACCGCCGTCCCGGTGATGGCAACCGGTGTTCCGGCGGGGGACGCCGTGGTTGCCGCACAGGCCAGGGTGACGCCCAAGGCGCTCACCGTGTCCCCTACCACCAAATCGCCCGGTGTGTGGGTGAAGGTCAGCGTGGGGTTTGCCGTGCCATAGGGTTTGGTTTTATTCTCCGCCGTAACCGTAATGGCTTTTTTGTTCACCGTCAGCGTATAGCTCACGGCGGTAGCGCGATAAACTCCCTCAACCTTCGGTGCAGTGGCCGTGATGACGGCGGTACCCGCTCCGACAATGGTTGCCTCGCCGGTATTTGCGTCAACTGTCGCGACTGACGTGTTGCCGCTGGTGTAGGTAAAGGCGCCACAGCCCGGACTGCTGTTAGTGGCGGCATTGGTAAATGCGCTGTCGCCGTAGGTTTTATTCATTGCGTCAGGAGTGGCAAAAGAAACCACCTGCGGGTCTCCCTCCACTACGGTGAGCACCACTACCTTGCCGGTGGTGACCTTTGTGGTATAGTTGGTTTCCGGGGGCGCAGGCACAAATTTTACATAAAGGTTGTGCTGGCCGACACCCAGCGCGTTCACGCTGCTGTTGTCAGCTTGTTGTGCGGTGCAGGCCGCGTCATGCCATAGCGTGACTGTGCCGGTCACTGTCTCGACGCTCACGCCGTTCACGCCCGCGGCAGTCTGCGGCAGGCTGATTTGCGCAATGCCGCCGCCTTGGCTAAAGTCCTGCGCCTGCTGTTCCGCAGTCAAGTTGTAGGTATAGTCGGCCGCAGTAATCTTGGCATTGCTGAGTCCCACCGTTGTTGCGCCGCCGCCTAGGGTGTAATTTGCGGCGTTGGCTCCAGTGAGATTACCGATGGTCAGCGTAACGGTGTGGGTCGTGCCCACATCCTTGCTGTCAAAGCCAGTTACGCCTGTGATATTCACGGTGGCGATCTCCGTCCCCACAAGATCCTTCAGCGTCACATTGCCGGTGACATTTGTCAGCGCGCAGCTGGTCGTCCCGTCGTAGACCTTGGAAACGGTTACACCCGAAGCGCTCAAATTGCTCTCTCCGATCACCTTGACCGTGATATCGCCTTTTAGATCGGAAGGAAGTTTAATTGTATAGTTGTAAAGATTGCTTGGCTGTCCGCCCTGCGTATAGGTGTAGGACGGGCTGTTGGTGTCGATTGTAACGCCGGTTCCGACGCCGGAGGTAGCATAACGCGGATTTTGCGCTACGATACCGGTCAGTGTTTCACCCGCGCAGAGACCGCTGTCCACTGTCAGCGCAATGGATTCAACTTTTACCCCGCCGGAATAGACGTCGGTCGTGCCGTCATACTGCTTGGTAAAGGTGGCCGGAGTGCTTAGGGTAGCAGTGATTTCCTTTGCGTTAATCCGAAGCTCGTCGCTGGTGCTGGTCATGTCCTGGTAGGCTGTGCCCGTCTTGCCTGTGGCAGTGATTTTATAGTCGCCGGCGTTTTTCATTTCAGTGACTGTTACCCCAGTGTCGGAGCCAAATCCGCCAGCGGCGTATTTGATCTCTACCGTATAGTCCGTACCCTCGGTCAGCGTATCCCCGTTGGTGTTTTTTACGGTAAACGTGGGCATTTGATTGGCACCGCTATAGGTTTTGGTAAGGCTTCCCCAGTCGCTAGTCAGCTGGATACCGTTGGTTTCCTCGCCGTCATACTGAAGCTGAGAACTGCCCACTACGCTACCGATCATATTGGAGTTGGAGGCATAAGTTACACTGCCGCTAAATTTGTAAACGGTGTTGTCCTTCTTTACCTTCAGTGTGATGTCATAAAGGACTCCCATGGTGGAAGCCGGCAGCCAGATATAGCCGCTGTAAATCATATCCTTGGTTCCATAGCTATACGTTTGTCCCGAACTTTTCTCTTTCAGCACCATGGATGTGATTGTGCAGCCTGATAAATTAAGGCTTTCACTCGGCCAATTTGTGACATAGTATTGGTTGAGATCCAGCGTTGCCATGTAGACCTTGGTGCTTCCGTCAGAAGTCGGCCAAGGCGAGGGCAGCGGGTTCGGTTTCGTCGTGTTGGGTGCGTCCGCATATTTGTTAGAAGGTACGCTGAGTATACCGCCGGTGACCTTTACCCAACCTCCGGCTTCTGTAGCGCCCATTCCCTGTCCGAGAACGGTCGAACCGCTACCATAAAGCGGCACGTTATGTGGAGACACCGAGGCAGTGACACGACCGCCGGAAATGGTGATTTCTCCCGCGCCACCTGCGGAGCCGCCGCCGATCAGGGCAGGTGCGGTTGTTGCCGTTGTGGCTTCAGATGGACTGACGTTGACACTAGTTACCTCAACACAGCCGCCAGAGATATGAATAGCGCCGCCGCTTGCTCCGTTGCCGCCGCCGATACCCGCGCCGCCTACGCCTGTGCCGCTTGTGGCTGTTGCTCCGGTTGTCGGATTATACACAGTAACACCCGCAATGGCATAGACGGTGCCGCCGGATATATTGATTGTTCCGCCGCTGCCGCCAAGCTGTGTTCCACCGCCGCCGCCGATGCCGGCTGCGGAATAATAATGTGCATTTGCGCCAGAACCGCTTAGCTTGTTGGTGCTTCCTGTAGGAGTGTCTCCTCCTCCGCTGTATTCACCGACCTGTCCGCCGGAAATGGCAATATTTCCGCCGTCGCCGCCGGTGCCTGTGCCATCGCTGTTTTTGCCGTCGCCGCCGCCGATGTGATAAGTCTTCACCGTTCCGTTAATCATGGTGATAGTACCGCCGTCGCCGCCGTTATTCCCCGTACCGCCGCCGATGGAGGTTGCGTTCACAGTGCCGGTTGTGTTGATGGTGATATCGCCGCCGGCGCCGCCCGTGCCGCTGCCGTTGGAAGAGTCGCTGCCGCCAATATGTCCGATCGCTTCATAATACGCGTCGCCGCCAACAGAAGCATTCTCCAGAATCTGAATGGTGCCGCCCGCGTAGCCGGAGTATGTATCATAATCGTAGCCTGTGGAGCCGATTGCACATGCGTTGTTTATAACCGCACTGCCCTTAATGATAATGCTGCCGTTTGAGTTGTCGCTGCCGCCGATGGCGCCCGCATTAGTGTACCCCGTTTCATTTACGGAAGCAGTACCCGAAATCTCGATGGTGCGGTGATCTGTGCTGCGCATATATCCGCCGATGCTAATTTTATTATTGTCAAATCCCTTGGCAATGACCGTTCCGCCTGTGAGTTTGATATTCAGCGGATTGGTGCTGGCGCCTTCGTAGTCATCGTCGAAGTTGCCGCCGATGCCCGCAACCGAGCCGTAGGCCGTTACCGTTCCTCCGGAAATCTCAATGTTGCGGACACCCGGTGCGCCAACCGCATCACCGCCGATGCCCACACTGCTGAGGTAGGTACTGGAGGCATTAGTAGGATCAACCCCATCGCTATAGGGAATACCATAGGCGTTAACAATACCGCCAGTGATGATTATGTTATATTCGTTTGGCACACCGGATTTGGTGTAATTATTATAGGTGATGTCATAGCAGCCGATCCCGGCCATATCGCCGTAGGCAGTGACGGTGCCGCCGTTTATGGTAATTTGGCTCGTACCGCTTGTGCTGTCCGATTGTATTATTCCGCCGACACCTACGCCGCCGTTATAATTTCCTGTGCCGTACGCATAGGCATTGACTATACCGTTGTTAATGGTAATATTGCCGCAGGGACCGTCGCCGCTGCCGATAGCGGCGTAATATCTGCCCGATTTTGCGGTCAGCGTTCCGGTTCCGCCAATTGTAAGCGCCGTACCCAGCGGCACGTGAATAGCGTCCGCCCGTGCATAATAAATATCAGGACTGCCGCTGTTAAGATAATGCGTATCCAGTGTATTTTCGCTTCCATCAGCCAGCGTCAGATTCAGCGTTGCCGTTTCTGTAAGCTTAATGGGGGCGTCATTATTCTCCCCTGTGTTGTCAATACTCAGCCCGTTCAGCGTCAGATTGGCCTCGGTTGTACCCGCAACCAATATCTGCGCGTCCGTTGCCATGCCGAACAGAGTAAGCGCTGTGTCGGTTAGTATGGTAAGCGTTTTGGATGTTTCGTTCCAACTGTAATCGGTGGCGGCCGTTCCCCCATCGACGGTTATTCCATCATAGGTGTCCGCCGCCAGCGCGGTAGCTGGCAGCAGGGTGAACACCATGCAAACCGCCAACGCCCACGCGAGGCCTTTGTTTAAAACTCTTTTCATATAATACCTTACCTTTCAATTAAGCATGAAATGATACAAAATCGCTAAGAATAGATTACGCTAAAACCCATGCCGACAGGTATAGAGCATCTTCACAACTGCATGTAATATATTATAAAAACACCCGCAGCTTACACGCTTGTGTAAGCTGCGGGTGAAATGAGGTAAATTCAAGTGGCTACTTTTCGGATGTGCGGACATGGATGGGACTTGTGCCAAGGGTTATTTCCACCTCCGTGCCGCTTGACGCGGCAGGGCGAATGGTAAGTCCACAACCCTCTCCGTAATAATACGCGATGCGTCTATTGATATTGGAAAGGGCAATGTTTTCAATTCCCCCGGTCGTCTCCCCATCTTCGGTCGGTTTGGACAGCTGCGTGCGAAGCAACTCCAGCGCCGCTTGGCCGATACCCTCTCCATGATCCCGGATCGCGATGCTGATGTGCTCGCTTTCAACGGAGGCTTTAATTTCAATGATGCAGCCTTTCTTGCAATTTTTGTAGCCGTGTGCAATCGCATTTTCCACAATAGGCTGAAGCAGCATGCGTGGGATCTTCAAGTCCATCAGCCTGTCATCCAGATCAAAAACCGCTTCAAATTTATTGTCGTATCTTATGTTCATGATATTGATGTATTTGTGTAGGACATAGAATTCTTCCCATGCGTTAATGAATTCATCTTCGTCATGGGCGTAGCGGACGAGCATAGAAAGGCCATCGCAAAGATCAGTTGCCTTCTCCAGCTCCTTCTTCGATACAAGTATTTTTATGATATTCAATATATTCACGGTGAAGTGCGCATTAATTTGCTTTTTCAATGAATAATTAATTGCCTTTTGTTTTTTTATTTCAGAATCTTTAAGCTGCATCTGAGCGCTTTGAATGGATTTATTTTTAACCTCGATCCTTTCCAGCATCTCGTTTAGCTTTATCACGAGCTTATCGAATTCTGCGCTTTGCACATAGGGAATCGATCCCCGGGTATAGTTTAAATCCAGGTGATCAACACTTTCAAGCAAGCGCAGCATGGGCTTAAAAAATTGCTTCCTGATGAACGCTGCGAAAAGCAGGAGCGAAAACCCCAGCGCTAATCCTGTAACCAAAGCTGCCACAACAAAATACAGATTTGATGCGCTGAGATAGCCTGCGTCAGCCGTGACCAGGACAGAAAAGGGTGTCATGCCAATACGTTTATCGGTGTAATAGTAAGAATCGCCCTGTATATCTCCTGCGGAGAGAGCGAGCAGCGCCTGCGAATCCGATACGATCACTTTATCGTCCGTCAACAGTGAAACGTGCAGTCTTTCGTTCTGAGCATAGTCCATTATCCTGGCAAGTGTTGTCTCCCCATCACTAAGAATAACAATTGTGCCGATCTGACTCCCGCCAATATTATAAATGCTGCTGCCGTAGCCAATCAGCACGCTATCCACTGTATTGACAACGATGTGTTTGGGAACTGCGTTTTTTTCTAAAAGATACAATATCCGCGTGCAGGCAGTATTGCCCGTTATTCCCCTGAAACGGTAAAATGCCCCATCTATATTGTATGAAATCACGTTCCGGATCAGGCTGCGGCTGGATATGCTGCTTGACAGCAGTTCGTTAATTCCAGGTGCGCTGAGGAAATAATTCGTTACGTCTTCTTCCGCAACAAAACGTTTTACATATTCATTTTGAGAGAGCGTAAACGCAAGCTGCTCCATACCCGCAAACTCGTTTCCAAGATCGCTTGCAATCTGATCCGCCGTGCTCTCCAACTGAAGCTGTGTATTACTGCGGATAAGACCGGTAATGTATAAGTAAAACATTCCCCATACGATAAACACGGCAGCAAACAACGTCAGACTCCAGAGATAGTATTTTTTCTTTATACTCATTTTTTCGTTGTCATTCCTTATGCTCATCCCTATATTGGCTTGGCGCTATACCGTAATACTCCTTAAAAACCTTGCAGAAATAAAAATAATCCCGGTACCCGCAGTTTATGGCAATTTCCTTAAAAGCATCGCCCGATGATTTGATGAGCCGCGCAGCTTCCGACATGCGCAGATTTGTAATAAATATGGTAAGCGTTGAATTGTAATGCTTTGCAAACAGATTGCAAATATAATTTGGACTGATATTAAAACTCTTGCTGAGCGACGCCAGTGTAAAACGCTTAGAAAAGTTTTCTGTTACAAATTGCACCAATTCGTCGAAGCCAGGATTACCGGACGGTGAATAAGAAACCGAAGGCTGAAGACACTCTTTTTTAGCCAGCTTGCGGCTGAGGCGCTCCAGTACGATTTCAGCGTCAGACTGATTAAACGGTTTGAGCAGATAATCAAATCCGTCCAAAAGGAAAAAGCTCCTCGCATCCTCAAAGGTGCCGAATGCGCTGAGCATTACAAATTCGCAGTCAACATCATGCTCCTTTAAAATTTTTATAAGCTGTGTGCCGCTCATAGCAGGCATCTTAAGGTCACTGAACACCACGTCCGGGTTATTTTTTAAAATATTATCAACGGCAGCCAATGGGTCTGTATTGCTCCCTGCCACCTCAAATCCATTGTCCATCCATAGAACCGACGTCGTCAGGCTTTCTATAATAAGCGGATCATCGTCCACTAAATATACACTATGCATAGGTACCTCCTCAATGCCTCTTCTCGTCTGGCAGGTGTCATGCTGTCAATAAACATAATACATCGAGCCGGTTGCGCAGCGAAGAAAATGATTTGTAGTAAATACACTTTTGTTTGTCCGAAATTCACATGTCCATGTACTTATTTTACATTATATAGTATACTGGAGCACAAGTAAACTCAGGAAATGGTATGAGAGCTATGTGGAAGAAATGGTTTAGTATATTTTTATGTGTGATTATTGTTCTTGCTTTTAGTCTGTTCTTTGCGCTAAAAGCGGAAAAGAAAGAAGAAATTACGGGTGAAACCATCACCATCGGCATAATAGACAATCAATATATACAGGATATTGATACAAATTACTATAAAGAATGGCTTGAGGAGCAACGGGGAATCAAGCTTGAGTTTTATGTGTTCCCGGAGGAGTACACGGCAGAATATCTGGACAGGATGTTTAAGTCCGGTAACATACCGGTTGACGCGCTGTTCTCTTTTCCTGTCTCAGAGGACTCAAATTTCACAAACTCGGTTTTACAGGAATATGGACAGCTGGGTTACGTTCTTCCGTTAAATCGTTATATTGAAAACTCGGCTTTTATGCAAGAGCTTTTTGCTGATTTTTCGACATACGATCTAAAAAATGTTTTAACCTCACCGGACGGAAATATTTACTACATGCCGGGGCTTGATACCTCGTATAAAGCGGAATGCTCTCAGGTCATGTGGATTAATAACGAATGGCTTAAAGAGCTAGATCTGGATATTCCTCAGACTGTCGAGGATTTGGAAAAGGTTCTGGAAGCTTTTAAAAACGGAGACCCAAACGGAAACGGGCTGCATGATGAAATCGATTTAGCGGGCAGCCGGGAAAAGTACAGCGAACAGTCCTATAATTTTCTTATGAACGCCTTTGTATACAACGACCCAAATAATTCGCGTATGCTGGTTGAGGACGGCACCGTATATTTTGCACCCTTGACGCAAAAATGGCGAGAGGGTGTGCAATACATACATGGCCTGTATTCAGAGGGACTTCTGGACGATTTCCAGTTTACTCTTAATCACGAGCAGCTTGTCCAACTGGCAAACGACCCGAGAGATTTGCTGGGAGCGTTCACCAGCGCCAGTATATGCGATGTTCTTTTGCAGAGTTCCCCGGAACTCCTGAGCAATTTTATCCGGGTAGCTCCGATAGTGGGGAGCAACGGGACCCAGTATTCCGTGGTCACTACGCCGCTCCCAAGCGCAAACGGTATCATCACCTCAACCTGCACGAACCCAGAAGCTGTTTTCAGGCTTTTTGAACTGATGCTCAGCAAGGAAGCTTTTTTGATCGGTCGCTACGGCGAAGAAGGTGTCGACTGGGATTACGCCCAATCCGGCGATCTTGATGTGTTTGGGAATCAGGCGACAATAAGAAGAAATACTCAGCTGTGGAACAAGCCGCAAAACAAAATCCTTATGGAAACGTGTCCGTTCATTACATACACAGAGTATGCAAACGGCGTAAAATGGAACGGAATTGAATCCGAGGCGGATTCCACTGATGCCCGGGCTTACCATCTTTACAGCCAGTACAGTCCGGAAGAATATTTGAGAACAATCCTTTTTGAAGGAGAAGATGCTGAGAGCCTTATTAACATAAAAACCAACGTAGACAGGTATACGGATGACATGCTAATAGAATTTATTACAGGGAATCTTGACCCATATGACGATTCCAAATGGAATGAATATGTTGAATTCTATCAGACTTTGGGGATTGATACGCTGATAGATGCGGCACAGGATTCTTACTGCACGCTGCTGCAAGATTAAGGAAAAGGACTAGACCTATGAAAAGAGCGATTGCGCTGCTATCACTGGCTGCGATTTTAATTCTGATTTGTTCATGTGCCGTCCAACGGGATAGCACAAGTTCCGATATGGAGACGTGGCTTGAGGATGCTCATCTGGGTGCAGAGGAAACTCCGGAGGCGTTATATGAAAAGGCTTTGACGGAGGACACCCTTGTGATATACAGCAGTTCAACACGTGTTATGGATGTTAAGGATTCCTTTGAAGCACAGTATCCGGGCCTCACCGTATACATAAAGGATAGTCGAAGTGTTGATCTTGTTAATGAACTGAAAACGGATTTTGAAAACAGAGACTATATCTGTGATATTGTTCTGTGCAGCGATGACAACGGCATTATCTCTCAAGAGCTGATACCAGAAGGCATTGTGTACAAGTATGTGCCATATGATATCGCCGATAAAATTAGGCCCGAGAACGATATGGCTATATTGCCTCTTGTTGCAGAAATCGAAATGGTTTTTTACAATACTGAGGTATATGACGCCCCTCCGATAAACAACTGGTGGGAATTGACCGAAGAAAAATTTTACGGGAAGGTGGTCATGCCTAACCCCATAAAATCGTTTTCAGCCATGGGGCTTGTCGGTATGATGATCAAAAACAGCGACGTTATGGCGCAAGCATATCGTGATCTTTACGGGACCGATCTTGAGGTTAAAGCCGGTGAAACCGCTGGTGAAGCATACTGGCGGATGCTTATGGAAAATGGACTGATATTGGTAAACTCCAGTGACGAAGTAGTCGAACTTGTAGGAACACCAGGCTTGATAGACCCTCCCATAGGAATCATGGTGTCCAGCAAGCTGCGTATGAGTGATGTGGGGTTCAATATCGAGCCTATCTATGAAATGGGATATTTTTGCGGAACTTATACTCCAAACAGTATTATGTTAGCCGGAGGCAGCAAAAGCATTAATTCGGCGAAGCTCTTCATAAGGTGGATTCTTGGCGAAACAGACGGAAAAGGTGAAGGCTTAAACCCCTATCTTCAAAAGGGAGCCTGGTCAGTCAGAAGCGATATTCAAAGTGATTCAGATGTTTCACTTAACAATATTGAGTATTTTCCGCTGGACCCTGAATACATATATGACAATCTTGACGACATCACAGCTTATTGGTTAGCGTTGATGGGTACTGAGTGAATATCCGTCAGCAACTATATCAAATTCTTCAGTTGACATATAACTGATAGCATGAAAAATTCAAGCAGAATTGACAAAGAAACAGCTAATATTTTCTGATAAACGACATAAAAACAAGCATCTGTTTTTTCACAAAGCAAATGCCTGCCTTTCCGTACCGACGTTAAGCCCCATAGGTCACAATGTGTACCTATGGGGCTTAACCCTTCGATTACAGGACTTTAGGTTGGTGGACGATACAGGACTCGAATTGCTACGAACTATATATCGTCTTGTGTTGTTGTATGTTGAAAAATGTTATTTCTCAATGGGTCCCCAGGTTTTTGCTTGTTAACTTCTGACGGACAAAGTTATGTCATATTATTCTGTTAAGGGAAAATTTATTGCCGCGTAGAGAGAATCACTACGTCTCTGAGATATCTGTAAAATTTCATCAGCATCTCTTTCCCTTTGTTAGAAATAGCAGGCTCCAACTGTCACATTGTTATGATTGAAACAACAGGCAAATTCTATTTTTGAGCAACGCATCCACGCCACTTGCGTCAAAATCTACTGCAATTAATTGCACCCCCTGCAGTTTTCGCTGCAGGGCTGAATAAATCCCTTTTCCGCACACATGATTGCATAAACAGCCAAGCGGCTGGGCGCCAATGATTTTGCAAAAACCATTGCTCCCTGCAGAGCGCTTAAAAATTGCAACACCAGCCGATAGACGTGTTTCCTTAAAAAGTGTTCGTCCTCCATGTGGGAATCCACATAGTACAGGGCATACCACGAAAAACCGTTGATGGAGTATTCACACTTCATTTCCCGCAGGAATTTTTCCAGATTCCAATTCCCAAGGTGGCAATACTTGATATAAAGCTCGCCAACAATTGCAATTTTGGGAAGATCCGCTTTTTTTCTGGGTATCTTGTCGAATTCCTCGGCAATGGTATGAAAGCGCTGCTTCATTGCACGGATCGTATGTTGCCTTCCTCTTTTTAACTCCCCGGACAGCAGGGCTGTCCACCTTTGCACACAGAGATCCGTTTCACCGCTGTTCACCTCATATGGAGTGATCTGGTTTTTTAGAATCATAAGCAGATCGCTGTAGAAAACCGCAGCCATGGCGCGAACTGCCATGCCGGCTGAAATGGGCAGTTTTTGTACCTGCTTTAAATTTTTACTGTTCAGCGAAAGAATGGGCACCTGTTCAAACCCAGCTTTGTCCAGCGCTTTTCGAATGATCGGCACGTAGTTTGATCCACGACAGGCATCCCCGCACTGTGGCTCCAGAATGACGGTTTTTCCGGGGTCATACCTTCCGCTTTTCAGCGCAGAAATGACCTGCCCAACAATCAAAATGGCTGGATAGCATAAATCGTTGTGTGTATATTTTAAACCGACATTTGTGACCCGCTCCTCTACGTCCAAAACAACAGGATAGTATTTCTTTGAATAGAAGGCAAATTTCAAAAGCGGAAAATGCATATCAAGCATGGCCGGAATGAGCATTGTATATGGCTGGTTGTGCGTTTCTTCGTCAATTTTATACATTGCTGATCCGCCTTCTATCGTTAATGAGATGTGCTGGGCAAATGCCGAGGAAAAACCATGAAGCAATTGAGATGAGCTTTTCGAAACCATAGTACCCTATGACACTACCAGATGTCATTGTTCAAGATTTAATTCTTTACAAAGTCAGCATGGTACCAATATGGTTCATCCAAGCTCTGATTTTACGCCATGTTTGTCCAAAGGAAGGAATAATTAAAGATTACATTCGAGAAATCCCCACAAAGGGAAAGACTCATTACCTTCAAGTTGCAGATGTAAGGTCAATTTGTAGGTCTACAGTACGATAGGCGTAAATACTTCGAATCCACCACGGAAGGATTAAAGAGCCATCTAGACTTTGAATACGAATATTTTTTAAATCTTCTGAACTACTGTCGGTAATATAGATGTTTACTATATAGACATCTTTTTGGCACGTCGGAAAATTTTGTGTAATTGTAAAATCCCTTGATCAAGAATTTTAGCTTGTATCTGTGGGTTTGCTCTTGCAAATCAAGACTGTGGATTTTGCCTTCACTGCCCGTTTCCCCGGGAGCGGACACGGTATGCGCGCTTTGCGTGAATGCCGCGTCCGCCCAGGGGAACTCTATTTCAAGGTAAAATCAGACTGCGGCTCGCTCAGAAAACATCAGGTTGAGCTGGCTTAATACCATATCCCAGTTTCGACATCTGGACGTCCAGTGTTCGACAATTTTTTTAGATGCCAGATACAGCATCTTGCCCAGGGAGTCATCGCTGGTAAAGCTGGGTTTATTTTTGGTGATTTGCCGAAACTGGCGGTTAAGACCCTCAATGATGTTTGTCGTGTATATGATGCGCCGGATTTCGGCGGGGTATGCGAAAAAGGTGCTCAGAATGTCCCAGTTTTCTTCCCAGCTCTTGACGCAGGAGGGATACTGTTTACCCCACTTTTCACGGAATGCCATCAAATGCTCCAACGCTTCGTCTTCCGTGACGGCTTTATAGACCAGTTTCAAATCAGCCATGAGCGCCTTGATATCCTTGTAGCTCACATAGCGGGTGGAGCTGCGGATCTGATGGATGATGCAGCGTTGGATTTGCGCTTGGGGGTAAACGGCATTGATGGCCTCGCAGAAGCCCTTCAGCCCGTCCACACAGAACAGATAAACATCCAAAACACCCCTGCTTTTGAGGTCATTCAACACAGAAAGCCAAAACTTGCTGCTCTCATGTTCCCCGATCCAAACGCCAAGAATGTCCTTTCTGCCATCCATGGTGATGCCAAGTACCACATAGGAAGCCTTGGTGACATACTGGTGATTTTCCTTGACCTTGTAATGAATAGCGTCCAAAAATACAAATGGATAGACGGGTTCCAACGGTCTGTTCTGCCATGCCGAAACCTCCGGCATGATTTTCTCGCTGATCTTACTCACTAGCTCTGGGGAGATTTCCACATCATAAAGGCTCTTAATCTGCTCCGCTATATCCCGCTGACTCATGCCACAGGCATACAGGGAAAGAATCTTTTCTTCCATGCCGTCGGCGTTTCGGCTGTATCTTTCGATGATTTGAGGCTCATATTTTCCGTTGCGATCCCGGGGCACCTTGATCTCCACCTCGCCCAATTGCGTCTTGACTGTCTTTTGCGAATACCCATTTCGGTAATTCTTAGCTTCCGGTTCGACAGCGGTTTGCGACGCTCTTTCGCTTTTTTCGTAGCCCAGCTCCGAGTCCAGCTCGCTTTCCATGACCTGCTGAAGTACGTCACGAAACATTTCCTTCATGGCCCCCATAATCTCCATGGTACTGCTAAACTTTTGGCTGTTCACGTATTCTCGCATCAGTTCTGCCGGTGCTTCCTTCATAAAAAACATCCTTTCAGTGTTGAATTGTTATTGCTCCAATTCTTGACCAAAAGGATGTCTCTCATTCACTTTTACACAAAATTTTTCGGGGTCTCATCTTTTTCGGACATTACATACATAATCGTTTCTTCAACAAGGTCATTGCCTTTTAGAAATACAATAACCCGCTCACCATTCATGGAATTTACATGGGTTCTAATTATTTCTTCTCCATCAATATCATAAAACTCATGCACTGGATCTAATCCTCCAAAAGCGATGTACGGGATGGTGTTTTTAGTTTGATTATAAATATTAATATTAAATCCCTTTTGGTATGTAGCCATACTAATCGTTCGCCAGATGAATAAACCCACTATGACAAAAAGAATGATGCTAACTATAGTATATCGTCGTCCCTGCCGTACATGCTTTTTCAAAAGGCACACCATCTTTCATCTATTTTTAACATTATAAACTATTCGCAAATTGCAAGTGCAAGTTGGACACCCACGGTAGAGTGGGCGCGGGTTCTTAGGCGGCGTAAACTTTATCCAAGAATGCCTCGAATAGTTCCTCTGGCGGGCGGTAGCCGAGCTTTGGGCGAGGCCGTCCATTCAGTTCGTCGGCAAAGACAAGGATTTCTTCAAGTGAGAACTTGTCAATGGAGACACCTTTGGGAACATACTGCCGGAACAGACCATTGTGCCGTTCGTTCTGTGGTCGCTCCCAGGAGGAGTAGGGGTGTGCGAAGTATACTTCAGCGCCCCATTGCGCAACCTGTGCGAATTCCGCAAACTCAGAGCCGTTGTCTACAGTAATCGTCTTGAAAACCTGACCGAAGCGATCACCGTATTCATCATGTAGAACCTTCATGGCCGCCATGACATCACCGCTGGTTTTGCCCGGGATGCGGATAGCCAGATAGTTCTCGGTCTTCTTCTCAATGAGCGTGAGAATAACGGATTCTCTCCCAGAACGCAAGCCAATTACTGTGTCGCCCTCCCAGTGTCCTTCTTCCTCACGCTTTGCCGCAATTTCTGGCCGCAGCTCAATGCTGTTGCCAAGAATGCGCTTGTTTTGGCGGGTCTTTCCCTTGTGTCTCTTTCGTTTCAGGACTTCGGGCATCTCAAAGAGGGTCAGAGTCAAGCGTCCAGCCCACAGTTCGTTGTAGAGGGTTCTGGTACAGACCAACTCACTCTCTTGGAACAACCTGTGAAGCCTTGCGTAGCCGGCACAGGCATCGAGAGACCAGTGCTTCATCACTTGTCATTTCAAGCTGCATCTTTAAATCCCTCGCTAATCCTTTGTAATTCCAATTCTCTATATTTTTGGATTATGTCAAGTTTCCTAGCCTGCCCTATGCGATACAGGCGATTAATGTTACAATCCATGCAAATGTAAGACAGATCGTCAAACCCGACATTTGTTTTTCCCGTTCTGTGAGGTCATGCATGTATGTTGAAATTCCCCTTGCATGAGCAATACTAGGAAAAAGCAATGGTGCGAAGACGAAAATAAATGAATAGCCACCGACTGCTACAACTGAAACCCAAAAAAGGCTGAGTTGCAATACATTACATACGCACAGACAATTCCAAACAACTCCAACTAACAGAAGCAACAGCATAAGGGTTCGCTTTGTTTTAATTTTCATTTTTTCCTCCCGTCAGTCTCTTTGTATGGATTTTACTGGTATTTATTAAACATAGCACTAAACCGCCTTCGGCGGTGGTATTGACAGTGGTTTCAGCTGCTGATAAAATAACTACACAACATAAACAACGGCGCCTCTCAAGAAAGACGGCTGGAACGATACCAGTGGAGGTTTATTTGTTGCACCCAAAAGTCTAATTTCTCTCTTTCCCATACGCTAAAAGCGTTGATTTGAAAGGCTTTTTCGGAAACTATGCTTGTCAGAAATCCAGGAAGAGAAATTATACTTTCCCCATAGACGGCGGTTTCGTGCTATGGAATTATCCAACGTCAGGCAGTTTGTGAATGAATCACAAGCTGTCTTTTTTCATGCCTGACCTCGGATAATTCGCTATTCAAACTGCGAAGTTCAAGCTATTGTTCTGCGATCATCACTACAAATTGGTATTTATCAATCTTCCTGCCATTCTTTTTTTAGAATAGCAAACTGCAATGTGTTTTCATATTTGGGTTCACCGTTCGGATTGTTGACGAAGGAAATAAACTCCTTAAAGGTCCCTTCGTGGCGCATCCCGAGTTTTCTGCAGACGTTCTGTGAAGCGGTGTTGTCTTCCTCGGTATAAGCATACAGTCGGCGCATTTTCTTCTCGCCGAAT
Organism: Oscillospiraceae bacterium; assembly: GCA_963666535.1. Taxonomy (GTDB): domain Bacteria; phylum Bacillota; class Clostridia; order Oscillospirales; family Oscillospiraceae. Next base: position 54,564 of record OY762913.1, read on the forward strand.
AGATAACCAAAATATGCTCTTGCCGCCTCGGTTGCATATCCGCAGCCGCAATACTCAGGCAGGAAATTCCAGCACGGGCTATATGTGTCCTCCCCATCCTTCATGCCGAACAGTGTACCGATGAAAACATCGGTATCTTTAATACATACCGCCAAGTCATATTCCGGGTTTGATTCGGATATATGCCTATACGCTTCATCCAATGAACCGATTTTTTCTCCGACATAGCAGTTAACTATCGGATGGGAAAGAAGTCGCAAAACCGCTTCCGAATCTTTTTTATCAAAACTACGAATAATCAGCCGCTCTGTTTCTATTCGCATACCTTTAGCTCTCCAATCACTTGATAGTATTAATTCATTCTAACAAATTTGAATTTATCAATTTAACAACTAAGTCACTATACGTGTATAAACATAATGCGCAGCTTATTTACAAATCCGCATCTTCACGGGCAACTGGAATATTAATCATTTTTAATGGAATCATCTTGCGATACTTTTCACTCAGATCATCATAGTACTTCAAAATCAAATCCACAAGTTCTGTGCCATTAATACCTCTAATAATTGGTGTGCTTTCGAGATACTTCTGAGCATTCTTTGTATAGTTCGATTGTCAGCGCCAGAGATAAAATGTAAGAAAACGCCGGTCAAAAATTGTAGGTTTGCAGCGGAGCGGGATGCAAAATGGCACACTCGATTCTGCCTGCCGAAAGGGAGGCGGAAAGGGTGTCTAAAATGGAAGGAGCAAACTGGATGGATATCCGAAGCGACCGGCAAAAAGGACTGAGCTATACAGAAATCGCCCGCAAGTACAACATCGACCCAAGGATGAGCGCAAGGAGTACATGAAACAAAAACAGCATGTCGTCAACACCCTTTTTGAACAGGGCCAGAAATAATTTTAGAGCATTTCCTTACCGCTGTTTTCCTGCATTTTTTAACTGGCGAAAACCTGCAATTTCAATCGGCGTTGACAAAGCTTTTGCACCAGAACCCCCGGTGGAAAACACTCCGTTTAAAATGAAAAAGTTTTTACCCCGCAAATACTATTTATCAGTTTCGATAATCTTCGTTAAGGCTTGGGTGAATATATATTTTTCCTCTTTTGACAAGGCAGCCGTAAATTTAGTATTCATTTCACGAACGATTTCTTCCACATGACTGCGAAGCTGATCCGCTTTCTCTGTTGAGGTAACGATAATTGTTCTGCGATTATCGGGATGTATATTGCGCTCTATGAGGCAGTTCTTTTGCATCCGATCAAGGATGCTGGAAACAGAAGATGCTTCCAAGACAAGCAAGTCGCCGATCTGCTTAGGCGTAAGCTCTCCGTGGCTCCAAAGACAATTTAGCACGCCATATTGCGCAGGAGTAATTTGGTATCGGGAAAGCTTTTTACTGAAGCATTGAAAAACCGTGTTTTGTGCGGTACTCAATAAATAATTAATACATTTGTTTAATTCCATTTTAAATCCTCCGTTTGCCTATTGACAGTATATCATATTTCCGTTAATATTCAAGTGCAGAATATTTCTACACAAGTAATATTCTAATAAAGAATAATAGCTGAGACGAAAATAAATATTTATACTTGGAGGGTTTTTATATGGATGCGGAATTATGTATTAGGGAAAGAAGAAGTGTCAGAAAATTTATTGAGAAGCCGATCCCCCATGAAGTTCTAGAAAAGATCGTTGAACTAGCTAGATTTGCTCCATCTTGGAAAAATACGCAGGTTGTTCGATACCATATTATTGAAAATGCAGAGTTGAAAGCTAATATCGCACATCACTGTGTACTAGATTTTGCGTTTAATGCCAAGACAATCTCACGGTCGTCCGCATTGGTATTAATGACTGTGGTAGAGGGAATCAGCGGATATGAGAAAGACGGCAGTTATTCGACACCGAAAGGAGACCGCTGGGAGATGTTTGATGCCGGAATTGCGGCACAGACCTTTTGCCTTTCTGCCCATTTGAATGGTGTGGCCACAGTCATCATGGGGATTTTTGATGAGGCGAAGATAAAAGAGGTCTGCAAGCTGCCGGATCATGAAACAGTTGTTGGGATGATTGGAGCCGGATATTCTGATGAACCCGCAAAGGCGGCACCTCCGCGCAAAGAGGTTGCTGAACTGCTGTTATTTGAAAAATAAATCATTGAATCAAATTTAGCGCCCATTCCCGAAGATCATCGGCTAAAATCTTGGAGCTATTTGGGGACTTACAGCACTAAAAATTATGCTAAGTTACGCAACGATACGATACAATAGAAGATATATCTGCTCATAACCAGGAGATCGTTTCAAATCCGATCCCACAACCCCAAAAGTGCTTCTGCTGATACAAGCAAAATCTTGCTCAGCTCGTGACGATTGTATCATGACTATATTTCTTAACTGCGCCTTACGTTTGTCCGAGTTAACATCGTAAAATATCGATCAGGTTGAATCCGATGTCATCTCTATCATCGGCAAAGGAAATAAAGAACGGAAAATTTTTCTGACACCGGTGGTTAAACAGTCACTGGCAAAATGGCTTACAATCCGTAGCACATTACAGGTCTATAGAAATGCATAATCTATCTCTAGAATAGAGGCAGGCTTACTACACGTTCCATACAAAACGTCGTTAAAAAGCATATTGTTGCCGCTGGCATCAATCCAGAAGGCTTGTCTACGCATAAGCTGCGTCACACCGCAGCTACACTCATGTATAGATATGGACATGTAGTCGTAATGGTCAGTTGAACATCATGGACAAGGGGTTGCTTATTAATTCTGCTAAAGAACGAAGTCCTAGGTCGTGCTACCAACATAATTAATGCGATTTAATAGCTGCAATATAAGACGGAGATTTTTAATTTTATCTCGTTAGACAGTGATGCTACGATTATACTGTTCACGACACTTCTTTGTGTTCTCCGGAACAGAAAACAAAGTCGATTTTTGTTTGTAACCTGTTATATCCTATGTTAAAATAATGAATCAGTCCTAAAAGCAGCTTATATAGAAAAAAGGAGCAGGCCGATGATTAGTGTTGCAATATGCGATGACGAATTGCAGCAGCTTGAGCGAGCTAAGAGCTTGCTCAAGCAATATGCTTTTGACCACTCGCAATATGATATAAAAATTCATTCCTTCGCTGCTCCACTAGAGCTGCTTTCTTTTGTGTCAGCAAATGGTGGATTTGATTTATTGCTGCTTGATGTTTATATGGATGGCATTCTCGGTACAGATGCAGCACGGGAACTGCGAGATATGGGTGACAAGTGCCAGATTATCTTTCTGACCACCTCGCGTGACCACGCGATAGACGCTTTTTCATTGGATGCCGCACATTATCTGGTTAAGCCTTATTCCGAAAAGGAGTTCTTTTCGGCGCTTGACAAGGTGATGGACAAGCTCACAAAAAAAGACGAAGTTAATATAACAATCAAATCAACGGATGGTATCATTCGTGTGGACTTGAACAAGCTCGTATACTCTGAAACAGATAACCATGTTCAGAAATTATATTTGTCAATCGGCAAAGTAATCAGTGTTCGCAAATCCTCAACCGAGCTATTTGAACTGCTCGAAGAAGAACCGCGTTTTTACAAATGCGGCAGTACCTATATCATAAATATGGACTACATCGTAGAGCTTTCATCCAAATGCGTGGCCTTTTCTTCGGGTGCTAGGATTCCGATTCTTAGCCGAAAATACATGGAGCTAAGAAAACTGTACATGGATTACAGCTGCAGCCGCTGAAAGGGGGAGCCTTATGCTTATATTAGGTGTATTAGTGATCCTACGTTTTTTACAGACGGCGGCTTACATCAGTCTGTTCTTCTTTTCACTCATACAGCTAAAGGAATCGAAAAGAAAACGGGTTGCAATTACCGTTGCGATTTATATTGCGGTTGCCGGGGCATTTTGTGCCTTTCTATTTGTATACGGACAGGAAATGGCGGAACGCCTTATTGTACCCGTCGAAATCGGGTTGTGTCTGATTCTGCTAATCATCTGTTCCGCGGACAAATGGGCGATATCGCTTTTTGTCATGTTTACTCAGTTTAATTTATATCTTGGGATATGCTATCTTTCGGATGTGTGCACCACTGAAGCCCTAGGGCTTACATATCACATTGAATATTTAGTATACCGAACTGTGCTGTTCGGCGCACTTTTGTTTTTTAATTTCAAATATCTGCGTCCTCGCTTCCGCAGGCTGGTGAATATCCTGGGAAAAGAGTGGAATTTAATCACTTTGGCAGCCTTCTTCTTTTATATTTTGGAGGCCGTTATTCTATATTGCCCGCGCTTATACTGGTATGAGGCGGACAACCGCTGGTATCTCGTTGCAAGCTCTTATCTGGTGTTTTTCAGCGTCTACTTGCTGATCTTTCGATCGATCAGTGCAATTGTGGGAAAATATGAGGCTCAGGAGCGGGAAAGAATCCTTGCTCAGCAAAACAAGCTTTGGGAGGAACAGCTAGAGGAGCAGAAAAATGCCGTCAATGCTGCCCGTCGTGACCGCCATGATCTTCGCCATCACTACGACACTCTTTTATCTATGCTGGAGGGCGGAAAAACACAGGAAGCCGTGTCTTATCTGAATGCGCAGACACAGAGAACGGAAAGCGCGGTTCTGTCGGACATCTGCCAGCATCCTGCTGCTAATGCCGTCCTGTCAAGATGGGCGGCTCGGGCAAGGGAGAACGGCATCAAAACTGAAATAGACGCAAATATTCCCGCAAATATTCCGATGGACGAGGTTGCGCTGGCTGGCATTCTTGCCAACTCCTTTGAAAATGCCGTAGAGGGCTGCCTGCGTACACCTGAAGGTACGGAGAGATTTATCACCGTAAAAATCACCTATTCCGTTTTTAACGGAGCCGGAAAGCTTCACATTGTATTCGAAAACGCCTGCACGGATAACATCGTTTTTGAAAGCGATCTACCAAAATCACAGAAGCCAGGCGGCGGGACCGGGACAAGGAGCATTAGCTACACCGCCGAGCGCTATAACGGCATGGTGGAATTCACCGCGCAGGCCGGTGTGTTCCGGACGCGTGTTCTGCTCCACTTATGAAAACTGAACCAATAATCGACATAGTTTAACATTTACGCCAAATATCCTGCAATTACGCCACAGCCGGTTTTCGGCCGTGGCTTTTTTGTATAATCCATACTAAGAAATTAGCTTTATGGAAGTGACTTTAATGATGGAAGAACCCCGTGACAGAACAGCGGAGCGAAAGACAGCTACCGAAAGACTGGAAATCGCGCGAGGCGATTTGTGCGATGCTTTTGAACAGGACCCAGACCGGCTGTTCTCCGCCCGGGAGTGCTGGTATTGCAAGCATGGGGATTTCGGTATTTTAACCGAGCATCCCACGCAAACCGGCGTATGCGGCTTAGGCAAGATGAAGGAGGAAAAGACAAAATGAGAAAGAGAATTTTAAGTATTTTGCTGACAGTATGCATGGTGCTGACCCTGCTGCCGGGCCTTACACAGCCCGCAATGGCGGCGGCAAACGGCACAGGTATAACAGGCAGCGGTACTGAGGGAAGTCCATACATTATCACTAATGCCGACCAGCTTGCCTATGTGGCGCAGCAGGTCAACGCAAACGGAAAGATTAACGGCGGCGCTGTCGACGCTGCGGCGGCATATTACGAACTGGGAAACAATATTGATTTAGCAACATATTCAAATTGGACGCCGATCGGCTGGTACGCAACCTTTAGGGGCAAGTTTGACGGCGTAGGACATAGTATCTCAAACCTCAAAATAAACGCTACAAGCACTGCAGATAACCAATATTACGGATTATTTGGAAATAATCAAAGCGGGACAATTATAAATGTCAGCCTGACCAACATCAATATAACAGTTACAAACGACGCCGGTGAGCTCCGTGTCGGCGGTCTTGTGGGATACAATAACGGAACGATTTTAAACTGCTCCGTAACCGGTACTCTCGCTGGTGCTATTAATACTAGTCAATATACTTATACCTATTGGGGGGGTCTTGTAGGCGAGAATTACGGGGGTACACTGAAAAATTGCTATTCAGCAATCAGTGTTGCCGTCACCGGGGGCGATTCTTCACCGGGTAATCCTTTTATGGGCGGAGTTGCCGGAAGAAATTCGGATGGTACGGTTCAATATAACTATTGGTTGTTCACCGAAGCAATGAAAATAGGCGTCGACCGTGGGCTAGAAACCCTAACATCCAGTGCCGGATTTACAGGCACAGACACACTTAAAGGTCAGGTGACGGTCGGGGGAACAGAAACTTTGTCTCTCTGTGAGGCTCTAAACGCAGGGCTGGGCATCTTAGCAAGAACAGATCTTTATGCGTGGGTATCATCGGGATCATATCCCGTGTTCGGCTCGCTATGGACCCCGCCGACCTATCCCGCCACTGTGACGGTCAACAAGAACGGCAGCGCATGGTCAGATAGCGAAAAGAGCTTTGCACTTTACCAGAGTGGAGTAAATAAATACAACTTAAACGTCAGTGGTTCTAGCGCAACGGCTTCTGCTTTAGCTGGGACTTATGACGTCTATGTTGGCACGACTGATACAGGCGTGGATATTTCGGTAAGCTCCGGCGGAGGCAACTCCGCCACGGTGAATTATTATGACGTTAACTTAACCAAAGGCACGGGTATTGCAGGTGTCGCAGGCGGAGGCACTTATTTAAGCGGCGAAACCGCAACCATCAGTGCAACGCTATCCAATGGCTATACTTGGAATAAATGGAACGATAATAACACAACCATGACGAACCGTTCCATTACGGTAAGCGAAAAAACAGATTTAATGGCAAGCGCCACACTGACTTCTGCCACCGCGCCCAGCTTAAGCGTTACAGGCGCTGACCTGATTTACGGCTATTCGTCGGGCAGCGTGTCGGTTATGGCCACGCCGGTAACAGGGCACACCATCACCGGCTACCAGTGGTATTCCAATACCTCAAACAGCAATACAGGCGGCACTTCGATTTCCGGTGCTACCTCCGCAAGCTACGCGCTGGCAACAGGCAAGGCTGCCGGAACGACGGAGTATTACTACTGCGACGTTACGACTAAACGCACAGATAGCGGCCAAACCGCCACCGCCACCTCCGGTGTTGCAACCGTGACGGTCGACAAGGCCGAAGGCTCCGGAGACGTGAGCATTGCCGGCTGGACCTATGGCGAAACTGCCAAGACGCCTGTGCCTTCCAGCACTACCAACGGAACGGGCAGCGTTACTTACAGCTATGGGGGTATCGGCTCCACAAGCTATTTAGCCAGCCCCACAGTTCCCACAAACGTCGGAACCTACGAGGTGACCGCTACCTTTGCCGCCAATGATTCGTATAAAGTATGTACTGCGACAGCTACCTTCACCATCGCACCCCAACCGGTGGCGAAGCCCACGGCGGACACCACGAGCTTTGTCTACACTGGCAGCGAGCAGACCTATACTCTCGCGGAAAACACGCTCTATACTATCACCGGCAACAAGCGTACCAATGCTGGTGAGCAGACGGTCCCCGTGGCACTTACGAACAAGGCGAATTACGTTTGGGCAACCAGCAACGACACGACTGATCTTAACTTTACCTTCACCATCGCCAAAGCGCCCGTGAATTTCGCAGTTAGCAGCAACACACATAATTATGACAAGGCTGCACATTCAGCCACCGTTACCCAGAAGGCAAGCGAGACGCCATCCGTTGCGGGCTGCTTTACCGTCACCTATCAGAAGGACACGGAGCCAGCAGCAGAGAATGAAACCAATGTGGGTATCTATAAGATTATCGTAACGCTGAACAACGACAACTTTAAGTTTGCCGGGCAGGAAGATACTTTACGCAGCCTGACCCTTACGGACAAGCTGACCATCAACGCCACGGCGTATCCGGATGCGGCTACCATCACGCTGCCGACGGCAGGCAGCCTGACATACGGTGCGAAGCTGTCCGACAGCGCCCTCACCGGCGGCGATACCAAGTGCACCTATGCGTGGAAAACCGGCACGACCATCCCAGCCGTGACAAATACCGGCTATGCCGTGGTCTGCACGCCCGAGGACACCAACTACGCCCCCTTCGAAAAGACAGTTCCCATCGTCGTTTCCAAGGCTGCGCCCACACTGACGCTGCCCACGGCCGACGCAATTACCTACGGTCAGAGACTGTCCGACAGCACCTTCACTGGCGGCTCCGCCGGCTCCACCTACAACGGAACAGCAAATACCAACGTACCCGGCGCTTACAGCTGGAGCGCGGGAACCACCGCGCCACAGGTTTCAGACAGTAATTTGACACAGTACGAAGTAACCTTCACGCCCACCGATACGGCCAATTACAGCACGGCGACCGGAAAAATCACCCTCACCGTAAATCCCAAGCCGGTGACGCTGACATGGGATTACACGACGCCCTTCCCCTACGACGGCGCCGCAAAGACCGTCGCCGCCACCGTCAGCAACAAAGTCGGTGAGGACACATTCACGTTGGCCTATTCCGACAACAGTAAAACCAATGTGGGCAATTACACCGCCAAGGTCACCGCGCTGGGCAACAGCAATTATACACTCACCGGCGCTGTAAATGCGTCAAAGGCGTGGGTTATCGACAAAGCTCCCATCAGCTTTGCGGTTACCGACAACAGCTACACCTATGACGCTACAGCGCACAATGCAACCGTAGCGCAGACGGCAAGCCAGACGCCGGTCATTGCGACAGACAAGTACACCGTCACCTACAAGCTTCCTGCCGATGGCAGTGGCACGGTGGACAAAACTGCTGTCGGGGTCTATGACGTGGTTGTCACCCTCTCCGACGATAACTTCTGCTTCGTGGGCGAGAGCGACTCCGCCACCCGCAGTCACAAGGTCGGTACACTAACCATTAAGCAAAACAATGTCACCGCCTTGTGGAAGAACACGACCACGGTTTACGACGGCAGCGAAAAGTCTCCGGTTCTTAAACTGGTGGGGCTGAAAAGCAGTGACACTGCTGTGAAAGCACAGCTCAAAGAAACAAAGACAGCCGCAGGTACCTACACCGTTACGGCGGAGCTGACCGGAGCCAATTCTGGAAACTACACTTTGACCAATCCTACTGGTGCGTTCGTTATTCAGAAAGCACCTGTCAGCTTTACCCTGAACGGCAACAGTGTAAAGAAAGGCGAGAGCGTGAATGTCACCGCTGCGCCGTCGGTCAGCGGCATCAGCCCCGTACTCACCTATTGGCAGAGCGGCAAGCAGGTGACAGCACCCACCGAAACGGGTAGCTACGATGTGTATGCAGAGATTACAAACCCGAACTATCGCCATGCGGGCGGCACGGACGGCTCCGCACAAAAAATCGGCGTACTGACCATTTATGAGGGCAGCAGCCCCGCAACCTACACCGTCAGTTTTGATGCAAACGGAGGAACCGGCGACACCTCTTCCATGGATGCGGTACAAGCTGGCACTGTTCGCGTTTTGCCTGAAAGCGGATTTACCAACACCGGCAAGGTTTTTGCCGGTTGGCAGTATAACGGCAAGACCTACCAGCCCGGCGCGTGCTTCACGCAACCTTCCTCCAACGTTACCCTAAAAGCGCTGTGGAATGACAAGGTTTACTCCATCGGCGGCATCGTGCAGGCGGGCGATCCGGTATCCAACGCCGCCAATGTGGTCGTCACCCTGATGCTGGGCAGCCGGCAGATCGGGCAGACGGTCACCGGTGCGGACGGCAAATACAGCTTTGCAGATGTTGTTCCTGGCGTCTACAATCTGGCAGCTAACAAAGATGGTGTGACCCAGACCGTTATGGTCACCATCGAGGATAAAGCGGTTACAGACCAGACCATCACCATGTCCACCGGCAAGCTGAACTCCGTGGTGGAGGTCGAGGCCGGTTCTCCCGCCATTGTAGTGGGCGATCTTGAAAAGGCTTTCACCCAGCAGGATAAGACCGATGCCGCGACTAAGACGGTGGAACTGAAGCTCACTGCTGGGGTCAAGGCAGCTGACAGCGCAAATAGCGCGCAGCAGGCAATTGAGAAAAAGGCTGGCAGTGTTGATCTATTCCTTGATTTTACGCTGACTAAGACGGTTGACGGTACTCCCAGTACGCTGGACACCTCGCCCGTTCTGCTCACTGCAGTCATCACTTTACCCGCTGAGCTGCAAGGTAAGGACAGCTACACCGTCTACCGCTATCACGGCGTGGAGGTACAGACCCTGACCACCACCGCCAATACCGACGGTGAAAAGATTGAGGTCAGCATGGATAAGACCACGCTCACGGTCTATACCAAAAACTTCTCAGCTTACGCCATTAAGGGCATCACCTATTCCAGCGGTGGCGGCGTATCCAGTTACATACTGACCTTTGAGGTAAATGGAGGCATCGCCATCACGGCACTCTCCAAGACCTCTGGTGCAACAGTTGATTTGTCCGCTTATACACCCGTACGCGAGGGGTATACCTTTGCAGGCTGGTACAGCGACGCAAAATTGACCAAAGCGATCACCAGCGTAGAGCTGACGGCAAATAAAACCGTCTATGCCAAGTGGACAGAAAAGGGGGCGATGCTCTTCACCGACGTTCCTGCTGATTCGTATTACTATGATGCGGTTCTCTGGGCTTTGGACAAAGGCATCACTGGCGGCACAACGGCAACGACCTTCAATCCCAACGGTATCTGCACCCGCGCCCAGACGGTCATCTTCCTGTGGCGCGCCATGGGCAGTCCCGAACCAACTGCAACGAGCTGCCCATTCACTGACGTGATAAAGGACACCTATTACTATAAGGCCGTTTTGTGGGCAACGGAAAAGGGCATCACGGCTGGTACCAGCAGCACCACCTTTAGCCCCGATGCTACCGTCACCCGCGGCCAAACGGTCACCTTCCTGTGGCGCACGGCAGACAAACCCACGGTGACCTCAGCCAACCTGTTCGGTGATGTGGAGAGCAATGCGTACTACGCAAACGCCGTTTTGTGGGCGGTTTCCGAGGGCATTACCTCCGGCACCGGCGCATCGATCTTTAGCCCCGCTGATGGTTGTACCCGCGCACAAATCGTGACATTTTTGTATCGGTATCTGGCAAAATAAATGAGTCCCAAGTTGAAAAGATTAAAACCTAATTTGTGTACACCAGTAAGGGACGGTTTCGTTGAAATCGTCCCTTACCGGATTTTTATATTTTTTATTACTGTTTTTTGCTTTGATACCCAACTAGCAATCCTGGAAATGGGCAAACTTCAGATAATGGTACTTAGTCGACAGAATTCCGAGCTGCTTATTATTGCTATCATCTGTATGTACTTGCTCACCCCTGTCAAATCTTCGCATAGGGGTGATAATATGCAGTCGAATAAAACTTGTCCCATTCTGGAGCAATACCTGGCTTATCTCATTACAATCAAGGGACGCAGTCAAAATACAATTCTCGAGCACAGAATGGACTTGCTTCCATTCTTTCGGTATGTTGCAGTCCAAAGGGGTATTCCTGTCCCCTGTTTTCAGTTCGCGGATGCGGATTTTATCCACTCTATACAATTAACCGATATGTACGGCTTCATTGCATATCATCAGGAAATACTCCATAATTCGCCTGGCACACGATGCAGAAAGATCGTCTCAATCCGGCAATTTTGGAAGTACCTCAAATTCAAGGCACATATCATAGATAATAACATTGCCGAAGAATTGGAAACACCAAAGCTGCCCAAGCGCATCGTTCGCTGTATGACCTTAGAGGAGTCGGTGCGACTTTTGATTGAGTCCAATTCCAGCTCTGTGCGAGATAACTGTCAACGCCAACCCCTTCGCCATGATGTTCAACTGAACATCATGGCTATTTAACATTAGTGGAAACTTACATTTACCGTCGAGTTTCTGAGTTACAGCAACTCCTAATATAGAATTCCTGCATAAATACTATTCCCCCAAAACCATGCCTTTCGCTATTTTCCTGCCGTTTATAAAATCCGACGCGCTCATTTTTTTATCGCCCTCAAGCTGCAACTCTAACAGCTCAACAATATTATCGCCGGTTTTTACTTCTATAATCTTACTCGCGTTAATAGCTTCTCCCAGACTTCCGCCACAATTATTCATACTGATTCTCGATTTATATATTTTAAGCTTCTTGCCGTCAAGCCACGTATAAGCCGCTGGCTCAGGCGCAAGCCCACGTATCTTGTCATGCACTTGCTGCGCCGTCATGCTCCAGTCTATCTCGCATATTTTATTATCAATCTTACCTACGTAACTCACGCCAAGCTCTGGCTGTTTAACGCGCCTCGCCGTGCCCGCTTTTATTTGCTCCAATGCCTGAATAATAAGCCCGCCGCCAAGCTCTGCCAAACGCAAATAAAGCTCTCCGAAATTTTCGTTCGCTCCGATTTCAAGCTCGCCTTTTAAAATCATATCTCCGGTTTAAATTCCTTCGTCCGCGTGAATTATGGTTATCCCCGTGACTTTTGCGCCGTCCATGATTGCTGCGTTAATCGGCGCGGCTCCGCGATATTCAGGCAAAAGCGATGCGTGTATAACCACGCACCCAAATTTCGGGTACCCTATAACATTTTTCGGTAGGATTTTCCCATAAGCCGCGACAACTATTATATCCGGGTTGATCTCTGCAAGAAGCGCGGCAAAATCTTCCCCGCGCAAACTTTGTGGCTGGTATACTTTTATATCATGTTCAAGCGCAAAAATTTTAACTGGCGGCGGCGTAAGCGTCAGCTTGCGTCCGACAGGCTTATCCGGCTGCGTAACAACGCCGGCTATCTCAAAATTCTCTATCAGACTTTCAAGAGCGATCCTTGCAAAATCAGGCGTACCCATAAATAAAACGCGCATAGGGCTTCCAAATGATATCTCTGGCATCGTATTATACCCCTCTAATGCAAATTTCAAGTATAAAGAAAAATCAGATATGCTGTAGCATACTTGTCCTTAATTTTATACTCATTAAGCGAAGCTCGTTTTACCAATGAGCTGCCAGATTCACTTATCTGACACTTTAAAGCGGGTATACAATGCAGGCAATTAATGTTACAATCCATGCAAATGTAAGACAGATCGTCAACCCCGACATTTGTTTTTCCCGTTCTGTGAGGTCATGCATGTATGTTGAAATTCCCCTTGCATTAGCAATACCAGGAAAAAGTAATGGGGTGAAGACTACAATAATTGAAACACGCCATTTGGATCGTAAACCTGAATACAGGAGCTCTCGCTCTCGCCTATGTACACATTCCCTATTGAATCTACCGCGAGGCCATTAACCTCATTGAGAGGCTTCTGCGTATAAAACATACCCGTTTGTTGATACACTCCACGACTGATACTGAGCATAAAACCAAAGAAGCCGAAAAACAGCATAGTTACGCCTATCAGGCCTGAAATAACCCTAACGGGCATAGGTATCACACTATTCTTCTTTTTCATATTTCAAAACTCCTAATGTATGGTTTATGGATAATCCGCAGGGTGCTTCATTTGGATTATAGTGGAACTTAAAAACATTAAGCGAAGTTCAAATAAACTAATTTAGACAAGCCGGGTATAAGCAACACCTCATAAAATGACTGATAACGAAATGTTTTGAGAATACTAGGGTTTGTAACGGAAGGCTGCGGTTTCCCATACTTGGGATGCTCCGGTGGCAGCTGGTTATGCAGCTTTATTTTTAAACAAGCCCTAATCCATCATCCGAATCGATATCACATGAAATCGTGGAGTAAACATGTTCACAGATAAAAGACTGACAAGTGCATACCGAAAAGCGAAAGTTGAATACTTGGATGCAAAGGCTAAGTATATCGTTTTCAGTGATTCCCATCGGGGTGACGACAGTGCTTCCGATGAATTCACCAGAAACCAAAGTGTCCTGTTGCACGCCCTTGAATACTACTATGAGAATGGATACCGATACGTTGAGGCGGGAGACGGGGATGAATTGTGGGAGTATTCAGACTTTAAAACCATACGCCTGGCGCATTCCGACGTCTTTAAGTCCATCAAGAAATATTATGATGCGGGCAGATTGGTTTTGCTCTACGGGAATCACAACATTTATCTGCGTTCAAAATCTTTTGTCAAGAAAAATTACTATAGCTATTATGATGAATTCAGTCAGGATACGCAGGAATTTCTGAGAGGCTTGGTTCCATATGAGGCGCTGGTATTGAAGGCCAAGGATACAGGGCAGGAAATACTGATTGTACACGGGCATCAAGGCGATTTCATGAATGATCAGTTCTGGCCGTTCTCCATGGCGCTGATGCGGTATTTTTGGCGGTTTATGCATGTGATCGGATTTCAAAATCCGACCAGCCCGGCAAAAAACCTTTACAAAAGGACAAAACTTGAAATTAAGTACAGGAAGTGGATCGCAGAGCATCATAAAATGATTATCTGCGGGCACACGCACCGGCCAAAATTTTCAGAGCGGGACGAGCTTCCATATTTTAACTCCGGCTGCTGTATTCATACGAAGGGGATTACGGGGATTGAAATAGCCGGCGGCAATATCATGTTGGTGAGTTGGAGAATCCGGGCAGACCCGGACGGTAATCTCAGAATTGAAAGAAATATCGTCAGAGGCCCAAACCCTATCGAAGAGTATGATTTCAGGTAGCGGACAAATTTGCTGTTGCTAAGCCCAATGGGGTATCCCTTTGGCTTAGCTTGTATAAACATAATGGGAAGTCTTACTGGTTTTTCTTAGCTTTGCATTATGCTCATAATCTTGATGTCTGCCTTGAATGGCAATAAAGATGTCGCTTGAAACTGGTAGGGCATTGGCGGAATGCTATATTTAAGAAACATTCATCAGAGTTGACCACTATTTCAGTACTTTTGCATCTGCTCATATACGCAAGCAGCAGTATTACACTTTCCTAGCTTTAATTGGAGAGCTGCACTTTTTAAATTTCATATCACCGAGTTCAAACGTCTTTTTTTGTACAGGTGTTAGCATTTCACGGCTCTCAATAAATTCATTTGTTATCGTAATAAAATACTGCTTACTATCCTTATTTACCAAATAGAAAGATTTATCAACATTCTTAAGACCATTAACTAAGTCCGGCATTCCAAATGGTGCGTCAAATATAAATCCTAATACATTGTCAATAACTTTCTCACCCTTTGTAAGCTTTTGTTTGGCAATTAACGACCATATCTCAGCATCAGGATATTTTTCAGTTACGATCTGCTTTTTCGCACTCTTGTCATATTGTGATAAGTCTATTGTTTCTCTAATCACTGATAAATCCATGTTTTGGCCATCATCCACAAGATAATCTATACTTACATTGAGCAAACCCGAAATTGCTTTCAAATTATCAATATCCGGAATTCCTCTACCTGATTCCCACTTTGTAATTGCTTGGCGTGATACCATCAGCTTTTCCGCAATCTGTTCCTGTGTAAGTCCCGCACTCTTTCTTGCTTCCTTAATTTTTTCTCCAATTGTCATAATTTTGTTCCTCCTATTGTGAAAGCAAATTTTGTTCACCAATTTCTCGATGTGCTTTGACTATACTATAGCATCCACTTTCACACAAGAAACACTCCATATCATAAATGCAACGCTGTGTAGCATCCATTATCTCACTTGTTTTTTACTGAAAAATTGGTTTCAACTGTTATAGTTTGAGATCAATGCTCTACATTTTCTTCAAACCACAATTCGTCATTAAAATGACCCACGCCACGCGGAACGTATTTATCCAGTTTCCATTCGCGGGAATAGGCCAAGCGCACTTTTTTGGCATTTCCGTGTATGCGAACATATCCACAGCGCGTTATTCTGATTATATAAATAATTAGAAATGGCTTTCTTTGCATAGTGTAAACATTAAGCGAAGTTCATAAGTCCAGTAGAATATCACAGAACCGACTGCAAGTCAAAATAGTAAGCAATAAGCAGAATAAAAGGATGATTAGCCCCCTACAGCTTTTATTGCTGCGGTCCATCACTGTTTTTATCAATGTAAATATCAAGTGCTTTTATTCCTCTATGAGCAAGTTTTATAAAAAGCACAAAACCATAAATACCTAGACCAATTAGTACTAGATAAATTACCGCCCAAAGTCTTGCCGCCATAAACATTCTTTCTCCTCCTTACAATTTATGGGAACTATTATACAAAGTGGTTAGTGCGTCACAAACATAATTCGAAGTTGGTATAGCATTGCTTTTTCGCTATTTTTGATGAAAGCCACCCGAACCGTGATATGTATCACAAAAACAGGTAAAAACCTGTCCACAAGCTTTGCATTTTATTTCGTGAGTTATAATGTCGTTAATCCATGACCCATTGGCGCTTGTTACCTTATCTAAAGAACAAGTCTGGTTTATGATCTCGTATTTCTCCTGTTTAACTAATGAGTGAATGTAATTCAAACAATCTAGGTAGTCTCTTGCAGAATAAAAGTGGTCTCGCACGACAATATCTTTGCAATTGTCACACATCTATACATTACCTCACAATACGGTTTTAAATATCAAGTCATAAACATACTGTGAAATTGTAGATACTGAATCTTAGATTATAAATGTTGTAAATGGTCTAGCAGCTATTGAATTAATAACAGCATCGCTGAAAAGCATTTCACATTCAGATGGAGTGGCACGTCGGAAAATTTTGTGTAATTGTAAAATCCCTTGATCAAGAATTTTAGCTTGTATCTGTGGGTTTGCTCTTGCAAATCAAGACTGTGGATTTTGCCTTCACTGCCCGTTTCCCCGGGAGCGGACACGGTATGCGCGCTTTGCGTGAATGCCGCGTCCGCCCAGGGGAACTCTATTTCAAGGTAAAATCAGACTGCGGCTCTCTCAGAAAACATCAGGTTGAGCTGGCTTAATACCATATCCCAGTTTCGACATCTGGACGTCCAGTGTTCGACAATTTTTTTAGATGCCAGATACAGCATCTTGCCCAGGGAGTCATCGCTGGTAAAGCTGGGTTTATTTTTGGTGATTTGCCGAAACTGGCGGTTAAGACCCTCAATGATGTTTGTCGTGTATATGATGCGCCGGATTTCGGCGGGGTATGCGAAAAAGGTGCTCAGAATGTCCCAGTTTTCTTCCCAGCTCTTGACGCAGGAGGGATACTGTTTACCCCACTTTTCACGGAATGCCATCAAATGCTCCAACGCTTCGTCTTCCGTGACGGCTTTATAGACCAGTTTCAAATCAGCCATGAGCGCCTTGATATCCTTGTAGCTCACATAGCGGGTGGAGCTGCGGATCTGATGGATGATGCAGCGTTGGATTTGCGCTTGGGGGTAAACGGCATTGATGGCCTCGCAGAAGCCCTTCAGCCCGTCCACACAGAACAGATAAACATCCAAAACACCCCTGCTTTTGAGGTCATTCAACACAGAAAGCCAAAACTTGCTGCTCTCATGTTCCCCGATCCAAACGCCAAGAATGTCCTTTCTGCCATCCATGGTGATGCCAAGTACCACATAGGAAGCCTTGGTGACATACTGGTGATTTTCCTTGACCTTGTAATGAATAGCGTCCAAAAATACAAATGGATAGACGGGTTCCAACGGTCTGTTCTGCCATGCCGAAACCTCCGGCATGATTTTCTCGCTGATCTTACTCACTAGCTCTGGGGAGATTTCCACATCATAAAGGCTCTTAATCTGCTCCGCTATATCCCGCTGACTCATGCCACAGGCATACAGGGAAAGAATCTTTTCCTCCATGCCGTCGGCGTTTCGGCTGTATCTTTCGATGATTTGAGGCTCATATTTTCCGTTGCGATCCCGGGGCACCTTGATCTCCACCTCGCCCAATTGCGTCTTGACTGTCTTTTGCGAATACCCATTTCGGTAATTCTTAGCTTCCGGTTCGACAGCGGTTTGCGACGCTCTTTCGCTTTTTTCGTAGCCCAGCTCCGAGTCCAGCTCGCTTTCCATGACCTGCTGAAGTACGTCACGAAACATTTCCTTCATGGCCCCCATAATCTCCATGGTACTGCTAAACTTTTGGCTGTTCACGTATTCTCGCATCAGTTCTGCCGGTGCTTCCTTCATAAAAAACATCCTTTCAGTGTTGAATTGTTATTGCTCCAATTCTTGACCAAAAGGATGTCTCTCATTCACTTTTACACAAAATTTTTCGGGGTCTCCTGTTTCTGTTTTAGCAACCCCGTCTGTGCCAACGGGGTACACCTTTAATGGATGGACTGTATCGGGCGTAACTCTATCCGGCAGCAGTTTTACCATGCCGACAAACAATGTTACGTTCACAGGATACTACACCCTGAACAGCTTCAACGTGGCATATGCCTACAACAAGAATGTTGCGGGGCAAACGACCTTGCCCACCACTGCAAGCTGCGCTTATGGTAGTACGGTCTATCGTGCCGCTAACGCTACTGCCCCCGGCTATAACTTCGGCGGCTGGACTACCGCAAACGTTGATATGAACGGCGCTGCTATTACTGGAAGCAGCTTCTTGATGCCAAATAACGCCGTGACTTTCACTGGAATATGGACACCCCGCACGGATACCCATTATGTAGTCCAATACTATCAGCAGAACATAGCGGATAATAATTATACGCTGGTTGACACGGTAGCAGGGACAGGGACAACCGATACCGTTATACCCAATGCACACAAGGACTACACGGGATTCACGGAAAGGGCAGAATCTGTCACGAGAGAAGGCAACACCAAAATTGCCGGAACAGGGGCTACCGTTTTAAAGCTGTACTATAACCGAAACACATACGATGTTACCTATGCCTATTCCGAAACCGATGTAACCCCGCCAGCGCTTCCAACGACCGTTACTTATCGTTACGGTGCGCCTGTGGCGGTAAGTACGGAAGCCCCAGCTTTGCAAGGCTATGACTTCGGCGGCTGGTCTACTGCTGACGTTGAAGTTACCGATGGGGCTTTTACAATGCCGACAAATAGTGTTACAATTACTGGCAACTGGATTCCCCGCACAGATACGCCTTATATGATTCAATATTATCAGCAAAACCTATCGGATAACGGTTATACAATGGTTGATATTATTGCGAAAATGGGGACAACCGCAAGCGTGATTCCCGATGCACACAGGGACTACACGGGATTCTCCTTGACTGCGGCTTCTGCCACGGCAGAAAGCAGCACCAAAATTTCCAGCCTTGGGACTACCGCCCTAAAGCTGTATTATGACCGCAATACCTACGATGTTACCTATGCCTATTCCGAGACAGACACAACCCCGCCCGTCCTGCCAATGACCGTTACTTATCGTTACGGTGCGTCTGTGGCGGTAAGCACGGAAGCCCCAACCTTACAGGGGTATGACTTCGGCGGGTGGTCTACTTCCGATACTGTGATTGCCGATGGAGCGTTTACCATGCCGGATAAGGCCGTAGCAATCACAGGGACTTGGATTCCCCGCACGGATACCTCCTATATCGTCCAATACTATCAGCAAAATCTTGAGGATGATAATTATACGCTGGTAGATACCGTGAACGGAACGGGGACAACCGCAAGTGTGATTTCCGACATTCATCGGGATTATGCCGGATTTACCGAAACGGAAGTATCTGTTGCGGCAGAGTTAACGAAAATAGCCAGCAACGGCAGCACGGCTTTAAGCCTGTACTTTAACCGAAACATTTATGCCGTTACCTACGTCTACTCTGAAACCGATGTAACCCCGCCAGATGCACTCCCCGCCGCTGCATCTTACCGCTTCGGTGCGCCTGTGACGGTAAACACCCTGTCCCCGACATTACAAGGGTATGACTTCGGCGGTTGGTCTACGACTGATGCGGAGATCACGGACGGGGCATTTATTACACCCGCCAAAAATGTACCCGTTGTTGGGAACTGGATACCGCGAACGGACACCGCCTACACAGTGGAATACTACCAGCAAAATCTTGACGATGAAGATTTTACGCTGATAGATACCGTAGCGGCGGCAGGAACCACGGCGGCAGTGATTCCCGACATTCATCGGGATTACGCGGGGTTCACGGAAACGGAAGTATCTGTTGCGGCAGAGCTGACTAAGGTTGCCAGCAATGGCAGCACGTTAGTTAAGCTGTATTTTAGCCGTAACAGCTATACTGTGACGTACACTTATTCCGGCGATGCGTCCATACCAGCCGATGCGACAGCCCTTCCCGCGTCACAGACGTACAAATATGGGCAGACCGTACCAATGCCGGATACGCCGACTACGGCAGAAGGGGGCAAGCAGTTTAAAGGATGGCTGGTTAACGGCGAAACCGTTTCTGGCGCTACCTACCTCATGCCAGCCGACAACGTGATTGTCAACGGGGTATGGTATACCCCCGCGAGTGGCCCAGCTATGTTTGCTGTTACCTTTTTGAGTAAGGGAGGAAGCGCGGTAGCCGCTCAAACCGTGGCTTACGGCGGGACTGTGGCAGAGCCAGCAGCCCCCACGCTGGAAGGGTATACCTTTGATGGATGGTATGCAGACAGCGCCCTAACCGATGCATGGGGCTTTGCGGGGGACACTGTGACGGCAAACACCACGCTTTACGCAAAGTGGGCAAAAGTCCAAAAGTTTACCGTTTCCTTTGCGAGTAACGGAGGAAGTGCGGTAGATTCTCAGTCCGTGGTCAAAGGGGGGGTTGTGACCGAGCCAGCAGACCCGACAAAGGGAGGGTATACCTTTGACGGCTGGTATGCAGATAGCGGCCTAACCGATGCGTGGGACTTTTCAGGGGACACCGTGACCGCCAATACCACCCTTTACGCAAAGTGGACACAGTGGTTTACCGTCAGCTTTGACAGTAACGGGGGCAACGCGGTATCTTCTCAGTCCGTGGCCTACGGGGGGCTTGTGACAAGCCCCACCACCCCAACACTTGGAGGGTATACCCTTGTCGGATGGTATGCAGATAGCGGCCTAACCGATGCGTGGGACTTTTCAAAGGATACCGTAACGGCAAATACCACGCTTTACGCA
Source organism: Oscillospiraceae bacterium (assembly GCA_963666535.1). Lineage (GTDB taxonomy): Bacteria > Bacillota > Clostridia > Oscillospirales > Oscillospiraceae. The sequence goes on from OY762913.1 coordinate 75,542, forward strand.
AAGTGGGTAACGCTGTATACCGTGGACTTTGAAAGCGAAGATACAACGGTAGCCACCCAAAAGGTGGCTTATGGGGAAATGATTGCCGAACCTGATATACCGTTGTATGCGGGGTATTCCTTTGCTGGATGGTACGCAGACAGTGATCTAACCATGCCGTGGGACTTCATAAACAATCCAATCTCGGCTGATACCGTACTTTATGCAAAGTGGTTGCCCCTTCCGACTGTCCAATGGTTTACCGTCAGCTTTGACAGTAACAAGGGTAGCGTGGTAGATTCCCAGACAGTGGCCGATGGAGAACTTGTGGCAGAGCCAACAGCCCCCACTAAGGAGGGGTATACCTTTGATGGCTGGTATGCTGACAACAGCCTTACGGAGCCCTGGTACTTTGACACCGATATCGTGACCACAGATACTACGCTGTATGCAAAATGGGAAGAAGATCCGGTAATCATGACAGATACCGGAACGCAGGGCGACGCCTCCTCCGAAGGCAGTACCCAGGGCGGGGACGGAAGCTCATCCTTTCCCAGTTTCTCCCCTCTCTTCATTCTGGCCGCAGCCGCAGGGGTGAGCCTGGTGCTGCTTTTGGCGCTGTTGGTCATCAGGAGCCGGCGGGTTAAATTCTATTGCATGGACGGCAGCTCCCCCAGCACCCTGTGCTATGGGGTCATACGGCATGGCGTAATCGATATTACAGAAGCGCATGAGGCCACCGGCGGCGGCTCCGTCATGGTCCGGATCAGCTGGCTCTACGCCCTCCGTCATCTGGGCGGCCAGATCAAAATCGGCCTGAAGGGACATACCCTCTTTACGGACCGGCTGAGCCTGAACAACAAATATGTGATTGGAGGAGCTTAATTTAAACAGGAGCATATCAAAGCAGCCAGAGGGCCGGACAAATGTCCGGCCCTCTGGCTTTTCAGAAGATGGAGGGCGCAGCTGCTGGAACAGTCTGCGCTCAATTGAAATGAGAGGAAAGACAGACGATGAAAAGGTTCCGTTCTTTTAAGCTCCCCAATCCGTTCACGCGTTCCGCAAAGCGGTAGAGGCTTTGGTAGTGTCAGGTGCGATGGAACTATTTGTCGGACGACTTCAAATCGCGTGCGCCGCAGCAATATTTATATCTCTTGCCACTGCCGCAAGGGCAGGGGGCCAATCTTCTGATTTTCAAATCGGCAGCAACTGGCTTTATGGGGCGTAATTCGTGTAAGAGACTTGTATATTTCGCAGCATCTGCTGCTTGCCTCTCTTTGGTACAACGATGAATCAGCTGCCCTAACATTTTAATGCGTATGTAGTCCCCTTCCCGAAGTGATGGCTGTATGACACCCTGCTTCAGAATCTCAATAGCGTGCTTTCGTCGTTTCGAGCTGCCCTGTGATTCAAACACACTTGCCCACGATACATATGCATCACCTTTATCAGGCGTTGCAGTTAGGGCCATGCTGTAATGCTGGTCAAGGAGATCCAGATTATCCGGATCGTACAGAAGACTCGCCATCGCAATGTGAATCTCCGACGTCATCTCCCTGTCACTATGAACGAACACCAGCAATTGACTGTAAATAGATACCAGAGGTTCAATCGCTGATTCCTGATAAGCTCCAGATTGAGTAGTGTCTTTCCAAGAAAGAGTTAGAGCTTCGGATGAGTAATAAAAGAGCTTTGAAGACCAACGATGTGCTGCATTCAGCTCCGAAAAAGTCAATTCATCAACGGAATAGAGCTTTTGCATAGCGCCGCACCCTTCGACAAACAGGTGCAGCGCCGTTTTATTTTCACCCTTGTTCAGCGCCATGCGCCCGGCGGTTAATTTCTTGGAAATTTCCTTTACAAGCAGAGACTTTGGCTTTGTCTGTTCCATAGCACACCTCACTAAAAAATGTGAATTGCTCATATTCACCAAGGGAAGGACATTTTACATGAAAGAAAAAGTTTTCAGGTTGCCGAATGCGGTCATTCAAAACTCCGATAACCTTCATCCCAGCACCATAAGTGTTGCTCAGGTGTTTTATGCCAATATGGGGAAGCATCGCAAATTCACAAATTGTCTTGCAAATATTGCAGCCATGTCATTCAAATGCGTAGATACCGTGCGTCAGGCGATTGAAGAACTGGTTAAGGCCGGGTACATAAAAAAGGTCTATAATTTCATTTACTCGGACGCACTGGGAAAAAGCGTTTATGCCAGGACTACGTATTGCATTCTCAAGCCGGTTGAAGAGGACTATACGCTTGTTCCCTACGCATGGCTTAAGCAAGATCTTACGCCCTGCACCATGCAGGTTTTATTAACCTGCAGAATGTTTATGATAAAGAGTGACTTGCGTTCGTTTCCTTCCCTTCGTAAGATAGCCGCACTCATTAGAGTTTCTAAATCAACGGTCTGCAATGCACTTGCGTGCATTGCAGAACTGGGTATTCTCTTAATCGAACACTGTCAGAAGGAAAATAAGGCATACTCCAGCAATTCTTATCACATGATTCATCACATCTGTGACAAGAGCGTTAGACCGTTGATTGTTAGATGCGTTACCCAAAACCTCCATGAAGCATTCTCTTGCACAGAGTACATTCAGAAACGTTTGAGCTCTGGCATGTTTTCATTCTAGCCGCTTCTCGCTCAATTTTCAAGATGTTGGTGTGGTCTGATTTTTCGTAAACTAGAAACAGACTAAGATAACGGGAGTATTACAAGAGAGAGAAGAAGTATAGAGGCACACAAATCCTGTCCGCCAGGAGCAGACAGCTTGCAGCCGTTTCTATTACCATAGCTTCAGCTGCGCGCCGGCTTGGACTTTCTCCAGCTCCGGAGGAACCAGGTGCAGGAGATTCTTGGCCTCCTCAGCGTTTTGCAGCCAAGCGTGAACACGATCCTTCGGCAAAACCAGCGGCATTCGGTCGTGGACTGCCCGAACGGACTGATTGGCCGCCGTGGTCAGGATGCAGTAATACTCTTGCCCCGCCCGCACTTCATACAGCCCTGCCATGTAGAGAACCTGCTCAGCCGGAAGCCGGAATAGGTGCTTTTGCTTTCCACGATCCCACTCAAAGAAGCCAGAGGAAGGGATAACACAGCGCTGCAGCTGCAGGCTGGTTCGAAACAGGGGCTTCTCCTCCGCTGACTCCGCCCTGGCGTTGATCATCGGCTTGCCATTCAGAGGGAAACCCCAGGTGAACAGCTGTGGTCGCACAGATCCATCCTCCAGAAGCAGTGCCGGAGCCTGCTCCGTGGGATAGATATCTCCCGTTTTCACCTTTCGATCCACACGTTCCTCAACCTCTTGGATAATCCGCTGAATTTCTGTACTCTGTTCAGCGGCGAACTGATAGCGTCCGCACATGCATGATCCACCTTTGCCCCTTCTATCCCATTTTGCCACAGGATATAGTATAGCCAATTTGCCGAAATCTTTGGTGCGATAGCAGCCCATACAGCAATTCCCTCTTGCGCAAATAGAACTAATGTTCTATCATTGTGTTGAAAGGGGTGGGACCATGAGCCGGCATATTCTTCATGTGGATCAGAATTGCTTTTATGCATCTGTTGAAATGCAGCGGCATCCAGAGCTGCGGGACAAACCCTTAGCCGTTTGCGGCAGCCAGGAAGATCGGCACGGAATCGTGCTGACGGCGAATTACCTGGCAAAGCCCCGTGGGGTACGGACTGGCATGGCCATCTGGCAAGCGCGGCAACACTGTCCGGAATTGGTTGTGCTACCACCTGATATGAGGGAGTATATCCGGTTTTCACGTATGGCCAGGGACATCTATGCGGACTATACGGATCAAATTGAACCCTTCGGGTTGGATGAATGCTGGTTGGACGTGACCGGGAGCGTAGGCTTGTATGGAAGCGCGATGGACATTGCAACGAAAATCAGCAAGAGGATTAAATTTGAGTTGGGCATCACGGCCAGCATCGGCGTGTCGGACAACAAGATCACGGCGAAACTCGGCAGCGATTACCGCAAACCCAATGCCATTACGCGGATCGAGCGGGATAACTATCGTGAGATTGTTTTTCCTTTACCAGTGGAAGATCTGCTCTACGTGGGACCAGCTACGAAAGAGAAGCTTCACCGGGTGGGTATCAGGACCATCGGTGCGTTGGCGGAAGCCCCGGTGGACTTCCTGCAGCGCAGGTTGGGGAAGATGGGTGTCATTTTGCACACCTTTGCCAATGGCCGCGATATTTCGCCAGTCCAAACTACGGAGCATATCCCGACCATTCAATCCGTCGGCAACAGTGCGACCACCCCACGGGATCTGGTCAGCAACGAGGATGTCCACCTGATGCTGATCTTACTCGCAGAGAGTGTCTGCTGCCGGATGCGGGAGCTGGCGTCTAAATGCACGGTGGTGGAACTCTATGTTCGAGACACGGAATTGCGCGGCTTCAGCCGGCAACGAAAACTGTCAACGCCCAGCTGCTCAAGCACGGAGCTGTCACAAGTGGCCTTTGAACTTTTTAAGGCAAATTATCATTGGGAGAAGCCCGTGAGGAGCATCGGAGTCAGAGGTGCTGGCCTGATCCAAGCCTGCGACTATGTGCAGCTCTCCCTTTATCAGGATGACCGCAAGCGGGAGAAATGGGAGCGGATCGACGTGGCCGTTGACGAGCTGCGGCAACGATACGGTTACATGAGTGTGCAGCGGGCCATCCTGAAGCTAGATCCATTATTGGGACGCATCAATCCCAAAGACGACCACACGGTTCACCCTGTCGGTTATTTTACATGAGGCAAAGAGAGGTAAAGAGATGAAAAAGGTCTACGTTCCCGTAACAGTACGCTTCGACCCTACGGGAAAGCTGCGGCCATTGGAAATTGAATTTGATCAAGAGCAGCGCTATGCCGTGGATCAGATACTGGACGTGTGCCGGGCGGCCTGCGAATCTGTGGGCGGTGTGGGCGATCGTTATACTTGCCTGATCCGCGGGCAGGAGTGCTATCTTTGGCTGGAAAAAGGCCGATGGTTCGTGGCAGCAAAAGAGTAACGGGGCGGCCGAATCATCCCCAAAGAGTTCCCAGAAGAAAAAGACGTAGTAGATTACTATGTTCATGTTCGCTATGGAAATATCACAGTATTCTAAACACACAAAAACTACAAACCAAAAGCGGTTTATGACAAATCAAAAAAGATGGTGAACCCCCACCCTCTCGTATATGCTAATGCGACTCAATGGTAGCGCAGCGGTATTGTAAACCTCAGTTTGTCAGTCCAATCCTGACCATCGACTTCAAATCCGCTTGAATTGTTATTCAATGGGATTTTTAAGGGCTTAGTCAAATGTTGAAATATATAGTCCATGAATTTTTATCACTCAAATCATTTACTAATATACTGCTGCTCAAAGATGTCCACAGGGACAGGTCTTCCAAGCAAGTATCCTTGAACCTGATCACAGCCCAACTTTTTGAGAATATCCAATTGTTCCTGGGTTTCCACTCCTTCAGCAATTGTTTGAATGCCCGCGGCATGCGCCATATTAATAGCCGCTCGGACGATATTTACCCCACTGCTATTGTAAATTGAAACGTTATCAATCAGCGACTTGTCCAGCTTTATCCGATCAAAAAAGTATTTATTAAGGTAACTAAGGGCTGAATACCCAGATCCAAAATCATCAATTGAAACTGAAATCCCCTGTTCTTTCAGAAACTTGAAAACGTCGTCGACTTCTTTACCGTCCTTTATCATCACGTTTTCCGTGATTTCGGCGTCCAACCATACTGGATTTACACCACTGGCCCTGAGCAATGTCTTTAACATATCAATAAATCCTTTTTCCACAAACTGTTTTGGAGAAATATTAAATCCTACTTTTAGCCTTCCGTCATACTGTTCATTCCATATTTTTGCTTGGTGCATCGTCTCTTGCATCACCCATTTCCCGATTTTAAAGATTGATTCGATTTCCTCGGCAATAGGGATAAAGAGGTTTGGCGGGATATATCCATGCTCACGATTATTCCAGCGGATCAGCGCCTCAGCGCCGACCAGTTTTTTATCGGAGAGGGTATATTGAGGTTGATAGAATAGCTCAAAATCTTTGTCAACATCGGCCTGCCGCAGCAGAGCCTCGATTTCACGAGTTTCTTTAAAGTCCTTGTCGATCAGCGGGTTATAAAACTGATATTTATTGTATCCTTGGGATTTAGCGCTGTACATGGCAATATCAGCATTTTTCATCAGCGTTTTCCCGTCGCCCACCTCTTCGGAAACCAGAGCGATCCCAACACTCATGGTCAGGTTCAAGGAATTACCCGAGATATGAATTGGCTTGTTGCATAAATCAATGATCTCCAGGCAGAATTCCTCGATCTCCTTCTGTGTATACTTACCTACAAATATAATGGCAAATTCGTCTCCGCCCAGTCTTGCGATGGTAGCCCCGTAATTATTCCATACGGTCATTCTTTGTGCAAGCTCAATTAAAACCTTATCTCCTGCATCATGGCCATACGTATCATTGATTGCCTTAAAGCGATCTAGATCAATTAACAGCATAGCCAGCAAGTCACTCGGACGCAAAGTTTGACTTGTGTCATCCAAGCAGGCCATAAAGTAACGCCGGTTAAACAGCGTTGTCAGTGTGTCTTGATTGGCAAGAAATTTCAGTTCGCTCACTTGCTCGGCAATGCGCTGTCCCAGTATTTCGTTTTGCTGCCGGAGCAATAATTCCTTTTCGATGGAAATCTGAACATATTTACATGCCCCCCAATAAAAGAAAATAGGAACCGTAAACGCGATAAGATCGCCTACACTTAGTTGGACGTTGATGATCCCGGTTACTGAAAAAAGAACCGCAAAAAGCGGAAATAAAGGCAGAAAAACCCACCTGGTCCGACCTCCGGTGTTTGTCACTACAGAAAGATCAAGTACGGAACTGCTCTTATATGTCTTCCATAAAGCTCCAACCGCAATGATGTAGAATGACAGCATATAAACAAAATCAATCATTGAGTTCGGATCATACAGGTTATTATATTCAAAATAGTAATAAACCAAGTCCGCAAAAGCGAACAGGACCAGTCCAAAAGAGGTAATCCTCAGAAATGCTGGAATCTTACCTGATCTCACCGACAGAAACCAGGAGAAAATGCAGATACAAATCAGGATATCTGAAAGAATCGATAAAATGCTTGTGAAGTCTGATGTAATAAGCTCATTTAGTATTAATACATCCTTGCGCAAAAAAAGAATCCAGAACATCAGGACAGATAAAAAACCATTGACTGCTAAATCAATTGCAAACTGAACAATATCCCATTTTTTAAACTGTTCTATGGCGAAAATAATCAGGGAGGATAAAAGGAGGCAATTTGTCAGAACATAGATTACCCAAAGCACAGCACTGTATTCCGGATTTTCTCCCCCAAAACTCATAATTGCCCATATGACATCGGCGGTCCCCCACAAAATGAAGGCAAGCGCAAATAGCAGCAGAGTTATACTCACCTTGAGAGCACGATCCGATTTCAGATACGCGAAATACAAAATGCCTCCTGCAGCAAACGCGTTAAGCGGCGACAAGATGTTTCCCCAAAAGTCCGAATTAAATAAGGACGAAACAAAGTATGCAATCATCAAAACGGATAACACTGCGGCTTTTCTATGAAAAAACCTTTTTGAGCTTGTCAATAACGACACCCCCTTTCTTACCGATAGACCCTATGAGTGATATATCGTCGTTTTCAGCATAAATCTACAGTCAATTGTTAAACAGGCACGTTATTAGGCCGATTATTAGTACCCCCGCTTTTTACGATATTTTAACAGACTTTATAGTGTATACTCTTAGATCGATTTCAAATACTAGTTCTTGTGGCAAATATATTGTTGGAGGCAAAAGTTTATGGATGACGAAAAAAAAACATTAGGAAATTTAAAGAAGGACATGGAAATTGGCCAGGAAATAGGCGATCTTAAAGGGCAGCTTACTGCTATGGAAAATACGATGAATCAACTAAAACAAGTTTCACAGAACAACGCAAATCAGGGTTTTGCCAATCAAAGCCAAATAGTACAGCAAAGTCAACAGGCAACCGGTCAGCTTCAGCAGCAGATACAGAATTTTAAAAACCAGATACAGCAGCAGAAGCAACAGGCAGATCAGCAGATGCAGCAGGCTATCCAGCAAGGCATGAGCGCTTTCTCTCAGGCCAATCAACAGTTTGAATCGCATCAAGTGCTTGAACAGATGAATAACCTTATTGACCAAACACAAATGCAATTGTTACAGATGAGCCAGCAGACCCAAACTATCACTCAGCAGGGTCAGGCAAATCAGCAGAATACGAATTCACAAAATACAGCAAATAATAAATAGTACGAAAGCCGCCGGAATACGGCGGCTTTCGTATATAAAGTTTCTCGCAGAGCTTTGGCAATTTAATCAGCATGTATTCCCGAAAACAACCGAAAGCAAAAGATAAAGGAGAGTTGACATGAAAAAAGAAATCTTTCCACCGACTACAAAAAAAGTTGCGTTTCATACCTGTAACAAGGTAAACCAAGATATCAGAAATAAAACGATTATCTGTATCAACACATATAAAGACGGCGGTGAAGCAGTCCTGTCCGATAAAATTGAGAAGCTAAACCGGGAATGGGACACGGAACGTATCCTTGAAACGAATGCCGCTTCTGTCGTCCTTTTAAGCTCCATTATGGGTTATAAAAGAAAGAAATGCTGCTGGTTTCTGCTAACTGGAGCGGTCGGATTTTTTCTCTTGCAGCACGCGCTGCAGGGCTGGTGCCCTCCCCTACCAGTCATCAGAAAACTGGGCGTGCGCACTGCGGAAGAAATCAATCAGGAAAAGACCGTATTTAAATCGATAAGGGGAGACTTTTCAGGAAATACTGATGATTCAAACGCATTATTGAACATGGCAGAAAAAGAATAATAAGGATAATAATTATGCGAATCGTAACAAACTTAACCGACAAATATCAAAAATGCATTGACACCTGTGATAGGTGCGCTCAGGCATGCGATGAGTGTACAAAGCTTTGCTTGAATGAACCGAACGTGCAGACACGGCAAGCCTGTATGGACACTTTGATCAAATGCGCAGCAATTTGTAAACACTCAGCCTGTTTTATGTCTTTTGACGCTCAGTATGCCAAGGACTTGTGCAAGCTTTGTGCGACCATCTGTGAAAAATGCGCCATCGAGTGCGCGATGTTTAAGAATGACCACTGCGTAAAGTGCTCAAACGAATGCAATGCCTGCGCTACCGAATGTAAAGCCATGGCACAGTAAAATAGTAATAGGAGACACGTCGGTTCTTTTCCGGCGTGTCTTTTTCGAGAAAGAGACGAATCTGTTTGGCAGGAACATCATGGATTATGGGACGGAGTAGATAGAATTTTGCTGCTCCCGAACCACGGCTTAATTGATTAAAAAAACCACGCTGGATTCAATCAGGCGTGGTTGTTTATATTGGGTAAAATGCTAGAGGAAGGATAAACCAACCTCCTATATAAACACAGTTGGGCATCAGCTAGCTAAAGCGTAAAAAAATAAATATGGCAGCGCCTATTGAACCAAACAAGTTAAATAGCATATCCATGTCAGTGTCCTTAAGCCCGTGTTGCGACTTTGTAAAATTGGTGGGCTTTAAATCATAGCTAAATTCTAGTAGCTCAAAAATTACGCCTAGTGTATTACCAAGTAAAAATACGAACAAAGCTAGAAACAGAGGTGATCCGCCAACAGTCAAAAAATGATTCAGCAGATGGAAAGATAAAAGGGCAAAGCCGAACGAACCATAGGCATGGAGATATCGATCAAAAACAAGCGATTTATAGTACATGCGCAGATACTGTCCAAAAAAACCACTGATAAATGCTGCAGTCATTGTTAGCAGAATCGTCCAGTTAGGAACTGATACTCTTAACAGTTTAATAAACAAAAATAAAATTGAATAAAACACACAAATGTTGGTAATAGTTTTTGCCCCCTGGGACTCCCCTTTCCGATATAGCTTAAAAATGGACGGAACCAGTATCAGCAAGAATATTACAAACAGAATAATAGTTGACCAGAACATATAGAATCCTCACCTTTCGCGGACCTTTTGCATATTTACGCGGGTTCGCTGCAGGTGCGAGCGGTTACAACATTTTCTTTTGCCCTGTCGTTCAGCTCCGGCACCGGGTTTGTCTGGGACTCGGCACGGTAATCTACATTGTATTTTTGCTGGTGCTGTACCACGACATTATGGCTGGCGACGATATCTATATCATGATTGACACGATTCTGATAAAAGAAGAATTCATGATCCTTTGGTAAATCAGATACAGATATATAGTTTTCCCTATTCGCTGTGAGCTGAATTTGCTGACCGAGTACCTGCCTCACGTAATCCCGGGTATCATAGAATTGGAGCAGCTTTGGGAATGCACCCCCGGGGATTACCTGCTGCCAATCCTTGTTCTCATACTGCCTGAGAAGGTCAGCTGCTTTGTGCAGATGCGCTATCTCCTGTTGGAGATGCATTTCCCAAATAGACTTAACATTTATGTCCATTTCATCCTGATAGAAGGAATAATAAAGATAGCATTCCATATATTCGTGTAGCAGTAAATTCTCAAGCCATGTGCAGTTGGGGTCTAGAAGAGATCCATAATGACTGACATGCTGTTCCTCAATCATGGCAATCTCCAGATACAACTGTCTGCCCAGATCATTATAATAGGTGTTTCCTAGGTTCATATAGAAATTCATGGTTTGCTGTTCGCCTGAGGTAATAATCAGCGTATTCAGCTTAGTTCGAATATCTGCTGTTTTGAAATCAACTGGATTTTTTACAGAATCAAACGGAAACCGATGCTCTGCTATGGTAGGCCGTCCCGGAGTGATATCTACATAGCTTTTCACCAGTTTCTGCGCAGGAATTTGTGAATCCAAATCCATTAGATTAGAATAACGGTAAAGATGATCAAAGTCCTCTAGCAGTGCAAAATCCAAAGCCTGTTTCACATATGAATTTGGTTCGTTTTGTGCTAACCATGCAGTCAGAAGCGTGAAGAGCTTCATCCTCAGCAAAATTGGAAAAAAGAGTTGCCAAGTACTGATCATCCTCAATTTCTTGGGAATAAGCTTGATAGTCACGTACAAGTTCGGTTGAATTTTGCCAAGCTCGCAGTACTCTGTCCCGTTTATTAATTGTAAACCCGTTTTTCTCATCCATAAGAAGCACCTCCTGAGTGATACTCCTTATTCTGGACAATTATTCACGAATTATCCTAAAGGTACAACGGCCGGCTGTAGCAATTTTGGCGTACATATACGAAATATAATTCAAAATTATCTCGCCGGAGCAAATGGCACAGTGAGATATTCCAGCAAGCCGTCTACTCTGAGATTTCCGCAGGGGTGAAGTCGTGAACATCGCAGCTTTCCGCAAATTCAGACTTGCGGTCAAGCATAGAACCGTACCGTAGGTAAAGATATTACCGAAAGAAATAATTAAAGAAAATTAATTAATTTCTTTGATCTTAATTCCAGCAATTATTGATATACAATAAGTTCAACACGCATAAAATTAGCGTTGCAACAAGGAGAAAACGCATAACCGTTTATTAGGCGGTTATGCGCTTCTTTATCGTTCCCGGCCTTTGTTCCTGCTGCCGCGATCCACATCAGCGCCATGAACAGGTTCCCGAAGCTGCGTCAGTACAGACGCGTTGCGCACGTCAAGGCCAGCGCATATGCATATCTGCCGCACGGAACGAACGACTGCGCTCCACGAAATCTCTGCCGCATAGCTGAATTTCTTCTGGTACGCCTGCCACAATTCTTGAAGCTCACCGCTTGACTGCACATCCGAAATGATCTTTTCGGCATCCTTCAACAATTCCGTATGGCCGCGTTTCTCGGCAGTTGCCGCCAACGCACTTGTGAGCACGTCTTTATCCAAATCAGTTCTATAAAGCTGTGTCAGAATATAAATGTCATAGAAATCGCGCATACGGGTGTTCGTCGTCGTTCTGGAAATCAAAGTCTCAATCTTTTCCGCAAGCACCGTTTCCAGATTGTATGCCCATACCTCAATCGAACGATCTTCAAACATAAGGCGAAAGCGGTATTGAACTTCACGCGGCGTAATGATGTCGCCGGTGGATATGTCTATCTTCAGCGGTGTTCTGACTCCGTCAAAATGGGATTCCAGACTAACGCGAACGCCGGGATACTCCGCCTCGTCCATGATCCCAGAGACACTTTTGATTACAAACTTAACACCATCGTCAATCGGAACGGCAACAATTTCTGAGATAATGTCGGATATATCATCAACGCTCACCGTTTCCCCGTGAATCGTGGCGTCAATATCCATTGTCGAGCGAGCATCAAGTCCGACCATGGCGGCTACAAGCATGCCGCCTTTTAAGATGAAATTATCCCTGTATGGGGATATGGAAACACGCTCCAAAAAGCGTTCCATCATATAGTTGCGCATTATAACCTGTGTGTCCGCCGCTTTGTCTCTCGCCAGATTTCGTATCAGGTCTTTTAATTGCCGTGACGATTGAATCACAATAGTACCTCCAAATACTGGCGCAGGTTTCTTTCCACGCGCAGCGCCTTCGCGTATTCCATCAGGCGGGGAAGATTTTTGTCACTGCGTCGGGCGTAAAGCTTCAGCGCGTTCTGGAAGCTCTGCATTTCGATGGAACTTCTGCTTCTTACCACATCACAGACGGTGCGTTCCAGATCATATACGTTAACAATGTGTCCAAACGGTGTGCTCCCGGTCGTGATGCCGAGCTCATACAGCTCTTTCTTCACCGTGTACACCTTAACGCCGTCAGCCTTCAGCCGTGAAGGATTATACCCCGTTTTTACCGTGACAGAGTACTGCGTCGGTTCCCTGTCCGTCAGGTCGTGCAGAAACAGCGCCGTTTCGTGCGAAAAGACAACTTGCGGGCAGCGCAGCCCAAGAATATACATGCTGTCCTTCCAGGCGTCCGGCGCAAGGTAAATTCCATGGGAAACGCGTTCGTAGCCTCTCGTCTCAACGAATTCTGCGAGCAATGGCTTTGAAACGCCCGCCAACAGGGCATCGGCTGTACGCAGAACGCCGCCGTTTTTATTTGAAATTGAATCAAGCTGTTCAAACTGGCTCATGCAATCGCTTCCTTTTGTGCTAACATTATAATCTATATTGGCACAATAGTAAACATCGTTCTTGGATTATAGTGGAACTTACTAAACATAATGGGAAGATGAAAAATCACAAGTACACCAAAGTCGTTTTTGATATATTGAAAGTGGCGCTTGTTACGAGGGTGCGAGCGTTGCGACGGTAATTTTAGGAGAAATCAATTTCAAATCCACCCAAAATAATAAATTTCCTAAGCATCTTATCAACTTTAATATTGACTTTAAATATCGGAATGCTCATTTTCTCCACAGCTTCAAAATATGCCTTGGCAGTTTCTTTGTTCACTGTACTTTTTAGCTCTTCGAACCGCCCAAACTCATTTATATTGGTTTCTGTAACCTTTAGAGCCATGATGTTTTTCAGTTTGGCTTCATCTAGCCCAAGTGCAACTGCTAAATTATGAATCTGATTTGCTTTTGCTCTGAAACGGTAGTCGGTAATATAATCCCGCAAAGATTTCCCATCTTCAATACTTGCGTCCCCTCGCTGCACATCTCTAAGAAAGAATTCAGCATATTTCTGTTCTTCTTGCGTTAGGGTAGCAAAGGTTTTGTGTAGTTCCTTTAATGATTCTGAAACAGCATCCGCTGAAATGTCAGATTGGTGTATCAATTTAAGATACTTATCAAACCGAGAATTCATATAGTCAGCATCAATAAGCCCTGTATCAATTTCTGTTAAGTAACCTACAAGGTCATAAGGTGCATCACTCATGCCACCGCCGATTGAAGTAGATGTAAACAGCTCTTTGTAGCGAAGTGCAAGAATTAAATATATGTTTTCGTCAAAATCCATAGGATGCTTTTCCCACATGAATCCTTGGATTTTTGCTGCTTCTAAGTAGAGATTTAATTCCTTGAACAACTTTGCAAATCTACCACGTTCAGGTGCGCTTTCAGGTAGTTTTTCAAAGTCACTCACACCTGCAAGGGTGAACAAGTCTTTAATATCAGCGAAACAAGTGTTCACTTTTTGAAGATTAAAATCAAGCCGTTCCACAAAAAGTCCTAGAGGTTTATCACCTGAATATTCTTTAACGGCATCATTTATATTCCTTTCCATTGAATGCGGATACCTGTAATAACGAATAGTACCAAAAGGTTTGTCAGCTCCAAAAAGTCGATTTGTTCTTGAAAAAGCTTGGATAATATTTTCGTAATAAAGCACCTTGTCCATATATAGGGTATTGATCCATTTGGAATCAAAACCTGTAAGCATTTGGTCAACGACAATCAGAAGGTCAATTTGCTCCTCTGGTGTACGCTCAATTCTAATATATGGTTCTTTATGGGCAAGCCTTGCAGCAATATCCTTCTTATACTTTCCATAAGTAGCAAGTTTATAGCTTTGATTGTATTGTTTGTTATAGTCCTCAACTATCTCTACAAGTCCACTTTCTTTAAAAGTTACGCCGCCGTTATTGTCAATCGTTGGGTCAAAAAGACAAGCAACTTTCAAATCGGGTTTCTTGTCTTTGATTAAGCGGTAGTAGGTAATTGCTTCAGGAATACTGCTTGTGGCAAATATAGCGTGAAATTTACTGTTGCGGCTCAACGTTATCCAGTTAGAAACAATATCTTCCACAACTTTGTTTTGGTGCGCTGCTGTTTCATATTGTGATTTTGGCACATAATCTTCAATGCCTTTTATATAGTTGTCATTCGCATCTTTATAGCCTGACATTTTAATTTGGGCAGAGTTCATGTACTCGTTATAAACAGCGGCTTTCTTAGGGTCTGCCAAAGCCTCAGCTTCTGTTTGTGCCTTTGCTTTTTCAAGGGCAACAGCTTTCCTTATATCCCTGTCTTTAAAAGTCATAACCTTATACGGGTCAAAGCCAAGCACATTTTTGTCACGAATGCCGTCTGCAATGCTATATCTGTGTAACTCGTTCCCAAGCACTGTAGATGTTGTATTCATCTTTTTCTGATTTTCAGTATTGATTGGTGTTCCGGTAAAGCCAAAGAAAACCGCATTTCTAAAGAATGCTTTAATATCAATAAGCATATCGCCAAAGGTGGAACGATGGCATTCATCAATGATAACTACAATACGTTTTGACTGAATCAGTGCAAGGTCGTGTGCATTGAGTCCTGCTTCATCTTTAATATTACTCATTTTTTGAATAGATGTAACAATAAGAATATCAGAAGTTTTTGAACTTTTCAGTTTTGCAATCAAAACGCTTGTATCCTCTGTGGCTTGTACGTCTTCGTTTTCATCGGCAAAACTTCTATACTCTTTTAGCGACTGTGTTCCAAGCTCAATTCTATCAATAAGGAACACAACCTTGTCAGCATCCTTGGAATTTGAAATAAGCTGCGCAGACTTGAAACTTGTCATTGTTTTACCTGATCCAGTTGTATGCCAAACATGGCCGCCAAGCTGATTCACTGATTTCCAATCGGTTTTCGATACCACGTCAGATATTGCATTTGCAGCATAATACTGATAACTACGCATTACTTTTAATACCCCATCAGAGGTATCTGCAACGGTATAAAAGCCAATTAATTTGTGTGCCATAGGAATAGAGAGCAAATCGGCAGCGATGTACTTCCAATCGTTCATTGGGGTGTTATCGAAGTTCGCCCAGTGGAAATAGTAATCCGTGTTAAACTTGCAATCTGGTCCCGGGTTTGCAAAATATACGGTTTCTTCAGGTTCCATCGCAACAAAAACTTGAACAAGGGAAAAAAGCCCTGTGAAGACACCTTCTTTGGCATACTTTTCTATTTGATTATACGCTTGGCTGACAGGGATACCACTTTTCTTTAATTCAATATGAATAACAGGCATACCATTGATTAACAACATCAAATCACCCCGACGGTCGTTTAGTATATTTGATTTTGTCGGAAATTTAGGTTGTTGCACAATTTGATAACGACTTTGCCCTGCTGCGATTTCTCCACGGTCATATATTTTTAGGCTTACTTCCTTGCCTAAGTGGTGGGTATCATCTGGGTTATCTCTTTTTATAGAAATAGTCTTGCCATTAATAAGTCCGTTTAGTTTAAGTGGTGTCCTCAAAGCAATAATTTGTTCCAAAATTTGTGCCATTTCGCCATCAGTGAGAGGGTAGTTGTTTAATTTATCAATATCCCTGTTGTTGTCAAATAAGATATTTGCCCAATTTTTAATAAGGTCAGCTTCTGACGGGTTTTTTAGCACTTCATTTTCCCAGCCGTAGCTTTTTAAAACTTCAATTAGGGCGTTTTCAAATTCAGCTTCTTTTTGAAATACCATAGTTTTTATTTTCCTTTCTGCCATGCAAAAAAAATGATGCGTTGATTATAAAAACATCTTTTTTAAAAAAGCTTTTTTGATGTTGGTTAGTTTTTGCAGTTTTTCTTTTTGTAAAGTAACTTGGGTATCAAGGTTTTTAAAAAAACTACCAATTTTTTCTTGTTCTTCAATATTTGGAAATAACAGTTCTTCATGCTTATAATCTCTAAAATATACATGTGGAATGTTTGCTCCTGTTATATATTTTGTTAAATTGAGATTAATTAAAATGCAAAGTAAAAAATCTATATCAGTGTTTTTACTTGCATGAAAAGCTCCCATTGTGCTAATAAAACTAGTTTTAGCATAGAGTTTTCGTACTCTACCTACACCCGATCCATCCTTGATTATTGTGATGTAATCGACTTGCTGAATGTTTTTGTTTGTATAACCAATTACGCTACTTGCGTCGTACAATTCAAAGTCTCCTTCACTTGTTGCATCAGAAACTGATAGATTTGAAGTATAGTATTCGCACATTTCCCATAATTTTTTCTTTTCCCACTCTCCATTGAATCCATCAAACCGAACTTCTGGCACTTTTGCACCATCTTTGGGAAACATTTTATCAAGCATGGACTTCTTAAAACTTATCAGTTTATCATATTTATGTTGCTCGGCAGCGTGTTGCTTATCAAAAACATTGAAAAAAGCGTTTATTTTTTTCTGCTCGGCAGTATCGGGAATAGATAGCTCTCTTTTTTTCCAGTCATCCACATCAAATACTAACTTTTCAATATCAATGCCATAAGAACTGACAAAGAATTTTTTGTACATATCAGGCAGTTTGGAAATCAACGTTAAAAACTCGGTAGTAATGTCATCGTTTGCAATGGCTACTAAATATTCATTTGAAACAATGGCTCCGTCTAACTTTTCTGGCACAATGCCGTTGGCTCCATGCACTACTTGCCGTTTTGATATAACGTAATCTTTGGGTTTTAGCTCAAAATAGTTCTTTACTAAAATTTGCCTACCTTTCAAAAACCCACGAGAAATGACGCCTTCATTGCGACGCTTTACTGTGATAAGCTGATAGGTGGTATTATCATCTAAAACAACAGGACGCTTCTTTTCGGTTATCACATCGCCGATTTTAGAGCGTTTCCAGTCCTCGGCAAAGCTACCAAAACGAATATCGGGTGTATTCTCAGCCATACTATTCACCCTTTAACAGCTTTTGAAATTCGCTGAGTCCTTTCATGTCAAATTCATTTCCGTTAAGCTCATCAATGAGAGCAGACAAGGCATCTTGTGTTTCGCTTATTTGTTCTTCTATAGCTGAGTAGGTAACAGCATATTTTCCCGAAAGCACCTGAATGCAACTGATAAGCTCCTCAATAATCGCCGTTGGCAAAGTATTTAAGTTAGAAACAAGAGGTCTTATCCACTTCAGTTCCAAGAGCTCGATAACTTGCGCATTTGACAGCCCCTCAATGGTATCTTTTGTTTTAAGGTGTAGTATTTCTGCATCCCTTTTTATTTCAGCTTTAAGTGTTTTTTCTTCGCCCATTAGGCGGCTTACAAGAATAATGCTACACTCAAACTCGTCTAAAGTAGCCTTGTCAATCTCCTTTACTTTTGCTGCAATTTCTTTCGGCACGAAAGCGTCTTTTGCCTCGTTTAAAACATCAGATTCCTTATCTTCCTCAGAGAAAGAATCTATTATTTCAGCATACTTTTCAGATATTTCTATAATTCTGGCTTCTTTTACTTGCAGTGCGTCGCTATCTTCCTTCAAAAGTGTTGCTTGCACAAGTCCAAAAGGGATAACATGACCTATCCAACCATCTTGAATTTCAACCTCTTTGTCACCCTTTTTCTTAGTAACCATATTAGGTTCAACTTTTTTAGCAGCTTCAAATCCCTCTGTTTGAATAATTTCAAGGTCAATAGAAATCTTTGTCCATTCATCGCTTAACATTTGAAAAGCAACATATTTATCAATTAAAGGAATATCATTAAGGCGTTCAAAAATATTATTGGCAACCTCTGTTTCCTCTTTGGAAATTTCTACAGTTTCCATTTTGTTTATTAATTCTTCATAGAGAAAATCAGGGAAACTCATGAAAGCAGAATCGAATGTGCCTTTAAATTGTTTTACAGCAACATTATTTTCCACATCGTTTTTAACGTCATTTATGGCTACTGAAAGGTATGGTGTTCCATCGTCTGTAAATATAGCCTCATATAGCCCTGGAAGAGCTTCCCAGTGCCTATTCAGTAGTAATGCTTCGCTCTTGGGAATTCCACCAAACATAGAGGCATAGATATCCCATGTTTCCGCATCATTTGCAGAATCAACATATCTAGGAATATTTAGATTGTATTCATTTTCTCGAATGGTTTCTCTACTTACCTTCTTTGCATACTTTGGCACAACATCCGGTCTGCAAACAATCGTATCCACAATTCTTTTGATATCAGACTCACGTAGTTTATTATTCTTTCCTTCTTTGGCAAATCCTTTTGAAGCATCAATAATAAGCACATCGGTGTTATCGCGTTTTTGCTTGAGTACAAGGATGATTGTCGGGATACCTGTTCCAAAAAAAATGTTGGATGGCAGACCAATAATCGTGTCAATATGGTTTTGTTCAATGAGGTTTTTTCTGATTAAGCCTTCCTCGCCACCACGGAACAATACCCCGTGGGGCAAAACAATCGTCATTATGCCACTAGGCTTTAAGTGGTATAAATCATGCAAAAGAAAGGCATAATCTGCCTTTGACTTTGGGGCTAACCCAAACCTTTTATAACGAGAGTCGGCATCTTTGTTTGCCGGATCCCAATGTTGAGAATATGGAGGGTTGGACACAACCGCATCTACATATAACGGGTCGTATGATGCCACAGGGTCACTTTCATCAAAGTACGGCCAGTCTTCTTCCAACGTATCACCATTACGCGTTTTAATATTATAAGGAGAAATACCCCTCATAACTAAATTCATTCTGGTCAGGTTGTATGTATTTTTCTTTAGTTCTTGTGCGTAATATTCGATTTTATCGGGATTATCAATATACTTAGCAACCGCTTGTCCAATATTAATTAAGAGTGAGCCTGAGCCACTGGTAGGGTCATAAATCTTTAACTCAGTTTTACCAGAAACGTGTTCTGCTACGATTTTTGACATAAGTAGCGACACTTCATGTGGCGTATAGAATTCGCCTGCTTTCTTACCTGCATTGGCAGCAAACATACCGATTAAATACTCATAAATGAAGCCTAACACATCATAATCTTGCTTGCCATCCATGGGAATCTCTTTAATAAGCTGAATCAAATCGCCAATTGCTTTTGTTTGTGAAGCCGCACTGTCACCAAGTTTGCTCAGACCAGTTTGCAAAGTTTCAAAAATACCATCAAAAACTTTATTGTGCGAGTCGTTTATTAGACGGCTAAACGCAGAGAGCGCATCTCTCACATTACCAACATTAAAATCCTTCTCCATCTCAAGCCATGCGGAAAACAAATCATTGTATGCAATAAAGTAGCCAATGCCTTGTTGAATAAACTTCACGGTTTCAGCATCATCCTCTGTTACATTTTTAATATCACTGTCGGAAAAATCATTATCCTTCAGGAATTTAACTTCTTTGTCAGAGAGGTATTTATAAAAAATGAATCCTAAAATATAATCTTTATATTCATTAGCCTCAATTTTGGAACGCATTTTATTTGCCGTTTCCCATATTTTTGTTGCAAGTTTTTGCTTGTTCATAGTTTATAGCATCCTTTCTTCTGCCGAAAAATAATGAAGTCTATTTTTCTTCGTTAACAAATTCTACAATGTCCGCAATATCGCATTCCAATACCGAGCAGATTCTTGCGAGCACGTCCATTGAAACGAACTCGTTTTTATTCAGCTTTGCATAGGTTCCGGGAGAAATACTTGCAAGCTCTTTCATCTCGTTTTTTTTCATTTTTTTATCTATTAAGAGTTTCCAAAGCTTTGCGTATTCGGCTTTCTTCTCATTTACCATAACTTTGCCTCCTGGACTAAATCATTTAACATAAAACATAAGATAACGTACTAATTATAACTCTAAAAAAACAATTTCACAATGTTTTTATCCTTGATTTAGTTCGTTATGTTCAAGAAAAGGATCTTTTGTATGAGAATAAGACTTATGCTTACGCTCTCTTTATGATGTGCGATGTCTGCAAAACGGAACAAAGCTTGTTATGGTCTGTTGCCAAAATCTGATTTAACGAATGCCGAATAGTAATGGTCAATGGGCGAGGGTATGTTAAGCAAGATGACGAGAAAATGCCGCCGGATAATGCGGATGCTCAAGTTTACACAGGTGGTTATTTTATCACCTGTGAAGGTGGCAATTACTTTTGCATTCAATGTGTTAGCCTCCTTTTGATTTTGAACATAAGAAATAGGAGTTAGTTTTTTAACTAACCCCCTGTAAGAGTATGATTTCCTATTGTTGTACTAACCTAATTTGGAATTTTTGAATTGCGCATTATTGCTATAATATACATAAACCGAACTGTGTGTTATTTGTAGTACCTAGCAAAAAACCACGCAGAAACGCCCTGCACGGTCTGGCTCAACACCTTCTACCAGACAAACAGGCGATTAGGCCTTCAGAGGTCTAATTATACCAGAATTTGCCGAATAATGCAACTAATAAAAGATGTGGAGCGAGGATGAAACCATCCTTCTCCACGGCTTTAAATTGGAATGCTTCCTCAGCATCTCACTTTTTCATGCGAGACAGTATAAACCCAGCAGATCAACAGTATGTTCCGTTCCGGGCGACAGAGTTTCTGCGGCACGTCAAGCACACGACTATTGTGGTAAGCCCATTGCGCTGATTGTCTATTTCAACATTCTTTGGACCACTTTTTCGTATTCTATTAAGGTTGGTCACGCAGTACAGCTATCTGCTCCCTTAGCAGGGGAGGATAGATCATTGCAGCGCAATGGATTTGATCGCTGTTTGTACACTACGGTGTACACTACGCAGTGGAACTTTGGGCGTTATTTTGCAGGCTTTTTTGTTGTATAGTCACAGCCAGAGTCAGATTCCGGTGTGCTAAAAGCTGTAACGCATTGATATGAAATCTTCTACAGCCTCCGCGTGTGGGACGGTGAACGCTGGACCATATTAAACGAGTAAATTAAAAAAGCAAGAAATGAGTTTTTATTCTCAACTTCCTTTTTTCCTATGACACATCAGAATAAGGAAACAAATTAAATATTATGTTTAAAGACCGTTAATGTCATCAGGCCAATAGCTTCTCATAAAAACTATCGGCCTAATTGGTTTTGGTTTTGTCTACTCATCCTGATTGAAGTTAAGTCATTAAATATTTTGGTTTTCAGTTATTTATTGATCTGCTTTTCTTTGTTAGCAAATATCACCCATCCCACAACCAACATCAAAGCCCCAGTGGTAATCATAAGATTTTCCACTCTTGTCAGGTCAGCAATAGGTCCAAACAGTAGCATACCAATCGGCATAACTGCCATTACAATGATATCTATCATACTAAATACTCGCCCCTGCATGTCATTATCGACGGTTTCCTGAATCAGCACGGCCTCAGACGCATAAAAGACCGGCGAGAAAATACCTGTAAAGAACATCACAGTTAGGTAAAAAATGAAGTTTGTGCTTACCCCGAGCAGCACGGCAGAAATGCCATAGGCGGCACATGCCAGTGCAATTGTCTGCATACGGTTTTTAAATCCGCCCCATGAAGCCATCAAGAAACCGCCGAAGATTGAGCCACTACTGTATAAAACTTCATTTGCAGTAAGCCTCCACACTTCTGTGCCATAGCTTCTTGTGATAAGTAATGGCGTCAAAAACGCTGCTGGAGAGATCAAAAAGAAAAAGACGGCATAATAAATCAACAGATTGCGGATAAGGAAATTACTTTTCACAAATGAGATGCCTTGCCTAAAATCATCAATCACACTTGTAGATTGATCCGCTCCCGCTTTATTATGAGTTGATACTTTTAGAAAAAGCAAAATTGAAATAGCGACCACAGCAGTTACCACATCGACGAAAAAGGCAATCTCCACCGAAAAGGCAGCCAGTAAAAAACCGCCTGCCGCAGGTGATAAAAGCGTAATAAAAGAGCGGATGCTGCCGTTTATGCCGTTGACCCTCATAAGCTTTTCCTTTGGCACAAACTGGGGCAATATGGAGCTTTCGGCCGGCGACTGTATCCCCGCACCGATAGACCGGATGGCTGAGGCGACAAATATGAGCCAAATTTCCCTGTAACCTGCAAGAAACAAGGTAGCAAGAACCAATGTGGCAAGCGCGGTCAATCCATCAGATGCCATAATCACATATTTCCTGTTGTAGCGGTCAGCCCAGACTCCGGCAAAAAGCGCGATCATTATCTGAGGTAAAAAGCTCGTCGAAATTGCAATCGTCATCATCGCCCCTGATGATGTCTTCAGCGTAACATACCAAACAATGGCATAATTCACCATCGAGGAACCGAAAAGCGAGATGCTCTGGCTTAACAAAAAGACTGCGGTTCTCTTCTTCCAGCCTAAATATTCTGGGTTGTCGAATTTTTCGGGGCAATTAGTATTCTCCAATTCGGGTCTCCTAAATCAAACGTTTATTACCTTGTTTTTAATCTTATCCTTTAATTCAAGTATCTTGTGTTCGATCAAATCAATAACTTGTTTAAACTCTTCATCTGATTTACCAGTCGGGTCTTCAAGACCCCAATCCTCACGATGTTTGCAGGGAAGAAATGGGCAGGTTACATTGCACCCCATCGTTACAACAATATCAACAGGAGGGATATCTTCCAGCAGCTTGGGGCGTTGGGTCAATTCCATATCAATCCCGTAAAGCTCTTTCGCCAAACGTACGGCGTCCGAATTAATACGATCTTTCAGTTCTGTTCCGGCGGAATAACTTTCAAAAATGTCTGCGGCAAAATGCTTTCCCAGAGCCTCCGCTATCTGGCTTCGGCAGGAGTTGTGCACGCAGATAAAGGCTACTCTTGTCATATGAATACATCCTTCCTTATCCTTTGTTAAGATTTCTGTTTATCTGGCTTCAAATTTGAAAAACATCACTTTTTATTTTTTGGTGGGACCCAGCCAGTCTTATCTCCTTTATAATGGATCGCCCCCATGGGGCAGAGATTCCCACAACCATGACAGCCCTGAATACAGCCTGCCGGAAATACTACAACTGGAGTTGGAGCTTTGCTTTTATCATATACACCGTGCTTACATTTTTTTATACACAAACCGCATTTCACGCATTTTTCATAGGTAATTTCCGGATACCAAGTCTTTGACACAATAACATCAGACTCCCTTCGGAAACCCAAATTAGATATGTGACCGATTAACTTCTATACTCATAATTCTTTAAGCTTACTACCCTTTATTTCATCCGGGCTCCATGAAATCACCGCGAAATTGCCGTTTGAATGGGCATCTACTTTGTTGATCCATTCGATTTCATTGCTTGCTTTAGCGGATAGCATTTGATTCGTCGTGCCGGTGCGGTACAGCGAGGAATTCACCACCCGCCATTTTGTGGCAATTTTCGCTCGTTTCAAATCTTCTTCAAGACGCAGTGCTTCATATACAGGGGTAGCCTCTGCTAGTGTTACGATGATTACCTCGGTTTCAGCGGAATTGCGAAGACGTGGCAGCAATTTTCTCGCTGATTCAGGAATATCTCCATTCGAACGCTTTATCTCATGGTTGTAGCTTTGGGTTGACTCAAGCAAAAGAAGTGTATGCCCTGTGGGCGCGGTATCAATCACAACGATTTGATCCTCCGCCTTTTCAACAATCTCGGCAAAGGCACGGAACACAGCGATCTCCTGCGTGCAAGGGGAGCGCAAGTCTTCCTCAACATAGGCAATATCGTCTTCGGACATGGTTTCCCTTGCCTTATTAAGCACCTCTTCCTGATATTTTTTTAGTTCGGCATGTTCATCGATATGACTCATGGTAATGCCGCTGCTTTCATCAATGACAAATTTGAGATGAGCTGCGGGGTCTGTTGTCGTGAGATGAACCTTTTTTCCTTTTGCGGATAAGCCCAGCGCGATGGCCGCCGCGACAGTGGTTTTACCCACGCCGCCTTTACCCATTGTGAAGATCACTTTTTTATTCCCATTATACAGATCATCGATAACATCTTTAAGACTCGGGATTGTATGAGCGTTAACTTTTTCATCACTGACAACACACTGCTCTTTTGTCAGGAGTGCTCTTACATTTTCTATTCCGGTAACATTATATGCTCTGAGCGGTATCATATAGGCGGTAATTTCCTTCAATCCCGCCGGGATGTCAGAAAGAGCCGCCTGCTGCTTTAGATACAGCCCCTCTGAAATACTATCATCATATGAGATCAGAATACCGTTAATAATAAGCGTTTGGTTGTTTACACCAATATCGGATAGCTCTTTTGACGCTCTTTCAGCCTCCTTTAATGGAGCCGTTTCAGGCCGGGAAACCAGCATCAGGGTTGTAAGTTTTCCGTTTGCTAAAGTAGCCACCGCATCTTTATAAATATCCTTTCTGCTTTCCAGACCGGATAACTGTCCAAGGCAGGAGGCTCCATGCGTACTTTCACTGATGAAATTGCTCCACGCCGAGGGGAGCTGGAGCATCCTCAGCGTATGTCCTGTGGGCGCGGTATCAAAAATAATATAATCGTATTCCGCCTGTGCTTTTTTATCAGTAATGAAATTTGAAAACTCATTAAACGCGGCAATTTCAACCGTGCACGAGCCTGAAAGCTGTTCCTCCATATTGGTTAGCACAGGATCGGGCAGTTTACCTCGGTACGGGCCGATCACACTCTCGCGATACTCCGCCGCAGCTTGAATCGGGTCGAGATTAGCCACAGTGAGATTCGGCACCCCATCAATGATAACGCCCTTATTATTCAAGTCAGTATTGAATACATCCTGCAGGTTCGACGCGGGATCGGTACTTATGAGCAGCACCTTTTTGCCGCTGTCGGCAAGAGTGACCGCAGTGGCGCAGGCGGCTGAGGTTTTACCCACGCCGCCCTTGCCGGTAAAGAACAAATATTTTGTGAGGTTGATTGCCTGCGGATTAAACAGATCCATCAGATTACCTTCCTTCATTAACAACACTTACCGCCGGAACAGCCGCAGCCGCCTGAATTTTTGGGTGTTACTTTAACCTTGTTTACAGGCTGCGGTTTCTCACCCAAATAGCTTCTCGGTACATTCAACATGGAAATAAACTCATCATTAGTGGGGTACCTTTTGGTAATAACCACTTTTCCGTCAAGCACAATAACAGGAAGTATGTCAACGCCTTTTGAGATAAGCTGATTCACTTCCACATTCTTAATAAACTCCTGCGGGGCGTTTGTCAGGTTATACCGTTCAACTTCGATGCCATTTTTCTTGAGGCTTGCAAGTACTGTTGATATCCTGAGTAGTTCCGGATCAACACCTACTCCGCAAAGGCCTGTTGAGCAGCACATGGCCGGCTCATAGATAATCATTTTTTTCATATGGAGCATCTCCTTATAATTTGTTTAAATTAAAACTTAAGCTAAATCGCTATAGCCACACATGTTATTAATGCTGTATTTCTTTGTACTGTCATCTGATACCCCATTCATGTTGCTAATGCTAAAATTATTTGTCATAACAAAAACCTCCCATTTAATTTGGTGATATATTGTCACTCAGCTTTAGGCTGGGGAAACCAATGAGTAGTCTTATTCGCAATTTTCACAAGAATCAGCATGACGGGCACCTCGGTCAATACGCCGACGGTAGTGGCGAGTGCCGCAGGAGAGGTCGTGCCAAACAGTGCAATTGCCACAGCAACCGCAAGCTCGAAGAAGTTGGAAGCACCGATCATACCCGCGGGCGCAGCAATATCATGGGGTAATTTCAGCCACTTGCAGGGCAGGTATGCGATAAAGAAGATAAGAAATGTCTGAATGGTGAGCGGCAGGGCAATCAAAATAATATGCAACGGATTATTAATGATCGTATCACCCTGGAATGCAAACAGAAGTATTAAGGTGAGTAACAGACCAACTGTAGTTACGCCATCAAACTTAGGTAAAAACTGTTTCTCGAAGTATTCCAGGCCCCTCTTTTTGGTTACGAATAGCCTTGTCAAAATACCACCCGCCAGCGGAATGACAACAAACAACACAACGGACAAAATGAGTGTGTCCCACGGAACGGAAACGTCACTTACACCAAGCAGAAATTTAACGATAGGCACAAAGGCAACCAGAATGATCAGGTCGTTTGTCGCAACCTGCACGACTGTGTAGGCGGGGTTTCCCTTGGTCAGAAGGCTCCAGACAAATACCATAGCTGTGCAGGGAGCCGCGCCAAGCAGAATAGCTCCGGCGAGATATTGCTTTGCCAAATCCGGCGTAATGAAGCCTTTAAATACGACATAAAGGAAAAATGATGCCAAGGCATACATGGTAAAAGGCTTGATCAGCCAGTTTGTAATCCAAGTCACGTATAAGCCCTTGGGATTTTTCCCGACATTTTTGATGCTTTGAAAATCCACCTTCATCATCATTGGGTAAATCATGACCCAGATTAAAATCGCCACCGGTATTGAAACCTTCGCATACTCAAATTGATTCAGAAAAGTAGGTATTGAGGGTAAAAACCTGCCAATTAAAACACCGACCGCCATGCAAAGAATTACCCATATGGATAAGTATTTCTTAAAAAAGCCAATTCCTGCGTTTTTTTCTTTACTCATTGCAAATCACTCCTTATTGCATAAATCTGATTGTTTGCATTTTTCTCTTTTCCTGTTGTCGGACTCGTACGTTGAAAGAGATTTAAGCTTCTCTGTCAAATAATTTACAAGCTCCCGGTTTTCATTACAAAAGTCTTCATTCAGTTTGTAGTATGCCCATTGCGCCTGTTTACTGCTTGTTAGTATTCCGGCGTTTTTCAACGCGGTTAAATGTCTTGAAGCATTCGACTGTGTCAGGCCAAGGCAATCCTCAATTTCACAAACACACATTTCTCCCTTTAAGATCAACGATAGTATTCGAAGTCTTGTTTCATCTGATAACGCTTTGAAAACATCGGTCATTTTGATTCATCTCCCCCCTTACATTACTATATGCGCATGTACTCATATTGTATGCCATATAAAAACCATTTGTTACAATGGTTTTTATAATAAAACTATATTTAATTCACTTCACATTGTCATATTCAGAGGAAATTTCCGCTAATAACTTTATGACATCACTCACATATTTACAGCACTTTATTTTAAAGACGTCAGTTTGTCTTGCAGAAGCTAATTGAGTGTCATCACTTAAGTCATATTGAATTAAATCGCTGCAGTTGGTTGATCCGTTAAGCGCATTAAATTTGCTTATAAATCTTTTACAATTAAGTAATTCCGGTCCTTGGATTGTTTATCTTCCACGTTGTCCTGTCCGTATTTCAAACCCAAAACCAAAAGTGCACCGGATACGGCTCCGCATACTTGACCAGTGTGTCCCATCCCACCGCCCAAAGGAGTAGCTAACTTTAAACCGAGTTTTTTATCAATTCCATAATCTTCACAATATGTTGTAAATACCGCTTGGGAGCAACTGTACCCATTTGAAAAACATTCAACTGCGTAATCGGTTTTGTCCACTTTTGCTACCTTCTTCATTCACATGTTTAAATAATTAATTTCTTACTTTCTGCAGGATTTTTACAACCTCTTCTGTTTTCAGCACCTTGCCATAAGACACGACCTTGCCGTCCACAACGAGTGCGGGGGTAGTCATCACGCCATAGGCTGCGATCTGTGAAAAATCAGTCACATGATCAATCGTGGTATCCATTCCAAGTTGTTTCAATGCTGCTTTTGTTGCTGCTTCAAGCTGATTGCATTTCGCACAGCCGCTGCCCAGCACCTTTACTCCTGCTCCCTCGGTTTTTGCACTTTCTGCGTTTGCCATGCTTTCCGCATCACAATTGCCGCCGCAGCAGCATGAAGAAGTCTCAACTTTTTTGTTTTTATTACCAAACAATGCCATAACAAATATCTCCTTATCAGAATTATTAGAATCCAAGATAAAACATATAAAAGCCTATAACCAGTATAAGCGCGCCCATAACGATTTTCAAGACAGTACTTGCTTTGCCGTATTTTTCGCTGGAAGAAAGCTTCTGTACAAAGCCTATCGATGTTCCGGCGACAATAGCGAGAATACCGTGTCCGATTGAATACAGTAACAATAGCAGTATGCCCCAAAGAATACTTCCTTTTCCGGCGACAATAGCCAGAAGCGCGATGAGCACAGGCGTCGAGCACGGAGAGGAGAAGATGCCCCCGAGGATACCTGCAACAAACGCTCCGATAAATCCCTTCTTTGTATTCTTTGAAATAAGATAGCTCGATGGAATTATTTCAAAGATGCCCCAAGTCTGCAAGGCCATCAGGATCATGAGGACGCCCAGAATCATGTACCACCACGAGGCCGACGTGCCCATTAGTCTCCCGGCAATTGAAGCAATAACCCCTAATGTCGTAAAGGTAACCGCGGCTCCTGCCGCGAAGGTAATCGAAAGCCAAAACGCCCTTTTCGTATCCCTCTGGCCTGTACCGCCAACATAGCCGATGACCAAAGGAATACTGGAAAGAGAGCAGGGCGTAAAAGACGTAAGTACACCGGCCAAAAGCGCAAGCAAAGGCGCAAGCCAACCACTCTTCGTGATAAGCTCAGATAAGCTCTCTAGTATTGCAGTCACTCGGTCACCCCCATATCCGCAAGGATAGCCCGCATCTGGTCTTCGGTCAGACCGCCCTGATGCACGGTGAAAACATGCTCACCGGTATCATTAGAACTATACATAGTAAACTCAACTTCTATATCCTCGCTTGGCACATAGGGAGTTCCATCGGCGTTGATAAACACCTGGGTCGGAATGACCTGAATTGGAAAACCGTCCGCCGCTTCCGCATGCTTCCAAACATCAACAAATTTAACGATAGCTTTGCCCTGCATCTCGGCATTCATGGTTTGAAGAACCGGAGCCATTTCCTTGCAGGGAATGCAGGAGTCCGAGCCGAAGTCAATGATGATCGGCAGGCCGTAAGCGGTCAGAGTCTCCAAGTCAACAGAGGTCGTTTCCAGGACAAAATCCTCTTCATTTTCCGCAGTGACGAGATTATTGTCAATAGCCGTGGGAGTGGGATGCGTTTTTACTACCCATATGACAGTCATAGCTATGCCGATCAATACTGCAACTAGTATTCTAACTAATAGCTTTTTCTTATCTATTTTTTTCTTGTTGTCCATTAGCAGCAATTACCTCCGCACGAGCATTTTTTATTTGTCTTTCCCTCAAAAAAATCCTTTAGGTTTTCTGGCAGCTCATATCCACTGCAGGAACAGCCGGCTTCAGCCTGCCCAAACACGGTTTGAAGGATGGCTTCGGCAAGCATTTCTTTTGGCGGCACCTCATAGCTTTCCCCGTTATATTCAAACACCCGGCAGTCCACATCGGTTCCGCTGATATCACTGCAGCAGCCGCAGCTGTTCTCCGCGACGGATTGGCAGATATCCTGCCCGTTCACACGAATTGTCGGAGAAGAGAGGAACTGATACTGCTCTGCAATTTCCGCCGTTCCCATTTCGACTTTCTTATATTGAACCTCGAAACCCGCAAGCTGCAAGGCTGGGGTAAGCGTCAGCATCACCTCATCAAGAACGTTGTCCGTCCCAATGCAGCGGTCACAGGTCTGAAGATCAAGATAGAGATACTCAACAATAATCCTCTTTTCAGCGGCCGCGTCACATCCGCAGGAGCAACAGGATTCTTCCACTGTTTGTTCCCCGTTCGGCGGTGTCCAGCCGGTGTCCTCGCCTACATAGGTGATCGCTCCGACCGGGCAGCGGTTGCCGCAGCCGTGGCAGTGATCAACACATGCTTCGGGATTTTTTACAATAGGTGAAGGTGCCTTTGCTGTGTCATAGACTTGATGGGGACACTTTGCGACACAGGTGCCGCACTCCACACAGGTTAGATAATCAATAACTGGATACCAGGTCTTTGCCATAATTTTCTTCCTCCTATACTATTAGCGCCTGAAACGCGTTGAATAAATAACCGACAACAATGATTCCAGTCGTACATATTGCAATGAAAATAGCCAAAAGCTTTGGTTTGACCGCCTTGCGCAGCATGATCATGGAAGGCAGGGACAGGGTTGTTACCGCCATCATGAAGGATAGTACGGTTCCAAGCTGAGCGCCCTTATAGAACAAAGCTTCCGCAATCGGTATGGTCCCAAAGATATCGGCATACATCGGAACGCCGATGAGCGTAGCCAAGATTACTCCAAAGGGGTTTTTGCTGCCGAGTACCGTTGCCACCCATTCCTCCGGAATCCAGTTATGAATGACCGCGCCGATTCCCACGCCGATGAGGATATACAGAATCACCTTTTTGAAGGTTGAAAGCATTTGCTCTTTCGCATAAATAACGCGGTCTTTTTTTGTCAGATCGGGAGATTCTATATCCACGCTGCCGGCTGTGAGGATAAAGCTTTCCACATATTTTTCCATGCCCATTTTCTCAATCAGAGAGCCGCCGATAATGGCTATGATCAGACCGACAACAACATAGATAACTGCGACTTTCGCGCCGAATATACTCATCAGTAGGAGCAGAGAGCCCAGATCCACCATGGGGGAAGAGATCAAAAATGAGAACGTAACGCCGACCGGCAGTCCGGCGGAGGAGAAGCCGATAAACAGAGGGATGGACGAGCAGGAGCAAAAAGGGGTGACCGTGCCGAGCAAAGCCGCCACACTATTCGCTCCGATCCCATGAAAACGGCCAAGAATTCTCTTGCTGCGTTCCGGAGGGAAGTAGCTCTGAATATAGCTGATGAGAAAGATCAGGAAACACAGTAATATCGTAATTTTAATAACGTCATAAGCAAAAAACTGAATGCTTCCGACCCAACGGTTGTTTAGGTCCAGGCCCAAGGCAGATAAACCGCTTCCAATGACGCTGTTCAGCCACTTCATTGCAAGCACTTGATTTTGGAAGAAATCCCAGCCTGCTTTTAAAATTTGCATGCTATATGAAACCTCACTTTCTAATGCAGGACAATCATATCAAATAATTTCGATTTATTGTGCCCGTAAAAAGCCATCGTCACGATGGCTTTTATTTTTTGCAGCAATTGTATTCTTCCATTACTGAGTTTGGCGTTGTCAGATCCTTCAGTAGGCTGCCAGCGTAGGCACTGCCTTTTTCGCTGATTTTATAGTGCGTCCATTTGCCTTCCTGCCGACTTTCCACAACGCCTGACTCGACCAGTATCTTCATGTGGTAGGAAAGCCCTGACTGTCCGATGTCCAATTGCTCCAGCAAAACGCACGCGCACTTTTCACCACCGCGTAGTAACTCAAGTATCCGCAAACGCTTTTCGTCGCAAAACGCCTTAAACACTTTTGCGTGCTCTTCGTATATAGTTTCCAAACTAATCACCTCGTATCAAAAATATTTGATATAAACCAGTATATGCATTGTATCAAGAT
Source organism: Oscillospiraceae bacterium (assembly GCA_963666535.1). Lineage (GTDB taxonomy): Bacteria > Bacillota > Clostridia > Oscillospirales > Oscillospiraceae. The sequence goes on from OY762913.1 coordinate 107,574, forward strand.
TTGTCAATATGATATTTTATGAAAAAAAAACCCTCATGCAGAGTAACGAGCTTTTGCTTCTACATTTTTGTCAGCGGCATCCGTATAATGTCGGAAAGCAAACCTGAATAGCAAAATAATTTGTTGTTGTAATATCTGCTGAACAAAACAAAAACCGCAAATTGCAAGTGCAAGTTGGACACCCCGGTAAAACGGTAGCGGGAGTTCAGGCAGCGTAGACGCTGTCCAGGAATGCTTCAAACAGCTCCTCCGGCGTCTGGTAGCCGAGGCGCCTGCGTGGGCGGCCATTCAGTTCATCGGCAAAGGCCAGAATCTGCTCGGGAGAGAACTTCTCCATGGAGACGCCCTTTGGAATAAAACCCCGCAGCAGGCCGTTGTGGCGCTCGTTAACGGGTCGCTCCCACGACGAGTATGGATGTGCAAAGCAGACCAGCGTGCCCCACTGTTCAGCCTGAGAAAAGTCCTTAAACTCGGAGCCGTTGTCGGCGGTAATACTCTTGAAAACATCGGGAAAGCGGTTACCATATTCGGCACGGAGGGCCTGCATGGCGGCTTGTACTGCCTCGCTGGTCTTGCCGGGAATACGCATGGCGATGTAGTTGTTAGTCACTCTCTCAACGAGGGAGAACACGACCGCTTCTTTGCCGTTCCGGAGACCAACAACTGTGTCAGCTTCCCAGTGACCCAGTTCCACACGGGCAGCAACCTCCGCGGGTCGTTCCTCAATGCTGCGGCCTTTGGGACGTTTGTTGACACGGCTCTTTCCATTGGAAAATCTACGTTTTAGAACATCGGGGACTTCAAAGACCGTGAGCGGCAGATTGCCTGCCTCCAGTTCATTGTAGAGCGTTTTGGTACACACCATCTCGTCTCCCGGAACAGGTTATGCAGTCTTGCGTAGCCAGCGCAGGCGTCCAGAGACCATCTGTGTTTTCGGACCATCTCAACCACGAACGCCACGAACTTGGAGCAACGGATAATGCGATGGCGCTTTCTGCATCGCGCCCTGTTGGCCTTGTAAACGGATTGACCCCGCTTGGCGCTGTATCCAGGAGCACGACCCTTTCGGCTTTTGCGGGGCGGTGTGCCACGTTTCAGCTCATTCTGGACCGTGCCATGAGCACAATTTACTTTGCGGGCAATGGCTCGATACGAAAATCCTAATTTGCGCAGTTCCTGAATGGCACCTCGTTCCGTGGGACCTAAGTGCTGTCCACGCTTGCGTCCCGGTTCAGTTGTGATATAATCTTGGCAGTCCATAGTGATTGCCCCTCCTTGGTATTTGGTGTCTTTGTCGTTACCATTTTACCATGAGGAAAATCACTATGGATTTTTATGTTCAAGTCTCCAACTTCATCTTACAACCGGTCCGCAAAACAAAAACTCAATCATACCAATGCTTCCAAGCTGGTTTTGTTTTGTTCGTGTGCAAGGGTTTTGCAGCATGCGTCTGCAAATCCAAACACACAGTCATCCATGTACCTGAAGCGGCAAAACGAAGCTGTTTTGCCGCCCAATGGGACAGAAACTGTCCTATTGGCAAATGCGATACGAAAATCGCATTTGTTCAGTGGATATTATTGTAATCTTGCTTTAAACTTTGTCCATCTGTCCGTGGAATATATAATCTGCCCAAGGACCTCTTGACAGTCCGGCAAGGCGGGGGTAAAGTATAGTTGTCCGATCGCGACGAAGCGGGCGGATTTGTGGATGCGGCGCAGCGTCCTGAACTCAGGTTCAGGGCGCTTTTTTGTATTTTTGACTATGGAAACGGGAAAGGAGCCAACCATGGAACTCTTCAACGTGGGCACAAAAATTATTCTAGGGGACGGGCTGGGCACTCTGATTGGCAAGCTGCGCCGGGTATTCATCATTACCGACAAATTTATGGAGGAGAGCGGAAAGGTCTCCTACGTAACCGACCGGCTGGCCCCGGGCGCGGAGCACCGCATCTTTTCCGACGTGCAGGCCGACCCGGATATCAGCACGGTCACGAAGGGGGTGTTAAGCCTGATGGACTTTGCCCCCGAGGCGGTGGTGGCCTTCGGAGGCGGCAGCGCCATCGACGCGGCCAAGGCCATTGTCTTCTTTGCCGCCCGGGAACGGGATACGCGAGACTGCCCCTTCTTTGCCATCCCCACCACCAGCGGCACCGGCTCGGAGGTCAGCCGTTTCGCCGTCATTACCGACCGGGAAAAGAAGCTCAAGTACCCCCTGATGGAGGACAGTCTTCTTCCCACAGCCGCTGTGCTGGATGCCCAGCTTACCGTCAGCGTCTCTCCCGCCGTAACGGCGGACACCGGCATCGACGTACTCACCCACGCGATTGAGGCCTTCGTCTCCACCACCGCCAACGACTTCTCCAACGCGGCGGCCGAGAAGGCCATTAAGCTGGTTCGCCGCCACCTTCTGTCCGCGTATGAAGACGGCACGAACCTGGAGGCCCGGCAGGGCATGCACAACGCCTCCTGTCTCGCCGGCATCGCATTTTCCAACGCGGGGCTGGGGCTTAACCACGGCATGGCCCATGCGCTGGGGGCGCGGTTTCACATTCCTCACGGCCGGGCCAACGGCATCTTGCTGCCCTATGTGATGAGCTTTAACGCCGGCTGCTCTGACAGTCTTACCGCCACAGCCAAGAAGTACGCCCAGATCTCCCGCCTGATGCGGCTGGACAGCGGCAGCGTGCGTCAGAGCGCACTCAATCTAATCCGCACCGCCCGGCGGTATATGGAAAAACTGAGCATCCCTTCTACCATTCAGGCCGCTGGGGTAAGCCAGGCGGAGTTTGAGTCCGAGGTACGCACCATGTCCGAAGCGGCGAAGGCCGACCGCTGCACCGCCACCAACCCGCGCACCTGCTCGGTTGAAGAAATTGAGCGGATCTTCCACAAGGCGTTCCAGGGCAAACTGCCCTGAGCCTGCACGGGCGGGAGGTGCGCGCTGAACCTCGCCGGCCCCGTTTTTAACATTGCCCCCCTACAAATATTGTGGTATAATATATTCTTTGTTAAAAAATGTATAAAGGATGTTATTATGACAGCAATTAGACAAGAATGGTTCGCCAATGTTAAGAAAGATTTATTATCTGCAATCGTGGTTGCGATTGCTTTGATCCCGGAAGCCATCGGGTTTTCGATTATCGCAGGACTTGACCCAATGGTAGGGCTATATGCGTCGTTTTGCATTGCTATTGTTACCGCATTTTTCGGGGGACGTTCCGGTATGATTTCAGCCGCGACAGGGGCAATGGCCCTTGTTCTTGCCGGTTTAGTAGCAAGCCACGGTGTCGAATATATGTTATTCGCCACAATACTCGCCGGTGTTCTGCAAATCATATTTGGTTTTTTAAAAATCGGTGCGTTATTAAGATTTATTCCAAAACCAGTCATGATAGGATTTGTTAATGCTCTTGGTATTATGATATTCCGCGCACAATTAAGTTACTTTAAGGGTACAAATATCATGATGTATGTTCTTGTCGCAACAGGAATTGCAATTATTTATTTATTTCCGAAAATCAATAAAACGATACCAGCCCCGTTAATTACTATTTTAGCACTCACTGGGATCTCTCTTATCGTAGAGTTTGATATAAAGACAATTGGGGATTTGGGCAACATATCCGGCACTTTGCCTCAGTTCTTACTTCCGAATGTACCCCTTAATTTAGAGACACTGAAGATCATATTTCCGGTTTCACTGTCCCTGGCAATCGTGGGCTTGGTTGAATCTTTACTGACAGCACGTTTGCTAGACGAGTTAACCGACACAACCAGCAATAAAAACAGAGAATGTGTGGGGCAGGGTGTGGCAAACGTTGTATCGGGACTATTCGGCGGTATGGCTGGCTGTGCAATGATTGGTCAATCCGTGATCAACTTTAAGTCGGGCGGACGTGGGAGGCTTTCCACTTAGCTGCTGGACTCTTTCTCATGATTTTGATTCTGGTACTTAGCCAATGGGTCGTACTGATCCCCGTTGCCGCTTTGGTCGCTGTTATGATCGTTGTATCTATCGCCACCTTTGATTGGTCAAGTATTCAGCGAATGAAACTAGTTCCAAAAACTGATACGGGGGTTATGCTTACCACTGTGGCGGTTGTCCTTGCTACCGACAATTTAGCTTATGGCGTAATCATTGGAATTCTGATGAGTTCTCTTTTCTTTGTTCAGAAAATGTCAAAAGTAAAGGTGAAAAAAGTGGAAACAGAAAGTGGAATTACCTATCACTGTTATGGACAACTCTTTTTTGCATCAACCACTCGGTTTCTTGAAAAGTTTGATTACAATGTTGATAATGTCAATGTAAAAGTCGATGTAAGTAATCTGAAGATTTGGGACGAATCAGCTGCGGACGCCTTTGATAAATTGCTTGAAAAACTTCATCAAAATAATGCTAATATAAAAATTGAAGGGCTGAGCGATGCGTGTGAAGACTTGCTAATTAAGACATCCTATCAGTATTCTATTTTGCCCGAATATGCAGATTAGTTTGTGTTATGAACCTTAGCGTTTAAGCAAGCCTTCTTTTTCTTGCCTTTCAAGCCGTTGTCCGTTATAATTCAGATGTAACCAGTTGAACGAAATGTATCTGAGAGGTCAAGGAAGATGAACATTGCCGCATACTGCCGCGTCTCCACGGACACGGCTGACCAACTGAACAGTCTGGCGTCACAAAAAAAGTTTTTTACCGAATTTGTGGAGAAGAACGGCCACAACCTGGTGCGGCTGTACGCCGATGAAGGAATCAGTGGCACCAAGACCAAGAACCGCAAAGAGTTTTTGCGGCTGTTAAAAGATGCAGAAAATGGCTTGTTTGAAATGGTTGTAGTCAAGGATATCTCGCGCTTTGCCCGCAATACGGTTGACCTTTTACAAAGCACCCGCAAATTAAAATCACTGGGCATAGAGACTGTCTTTCTTACCGCTAACATGACCGTACTGGGCAACAGTGAGTTTGTGCTGACCATCTTCGGCGCGTTAGCGCAAGAAGAATCGGCCAACACCTCCAAGCGCATCAAGTTCGGCAAAAAGATCAACGCCGAGAACGGACGGGTGCCCAATATCGTCTTTGGCTATGATAAGACCATTGGCGAGTATTTCAACATGGCCATCAACGAGCATGAGTCTGCGACGATCCGCCAGATGTATGATTGGTACACCAGGGAGGGCTATGGCGCGGCCAAGATATCCAAGATGCTGAATGAAAAAGGACTGCGCACCAAACGGGGCTGCACTTGGAGCCAGAACGCCGTCTGCCGCATCCTCACCAACGAACTGTACACCGGGAAGATCATAAACGGCAAGCAGGAAATTGCAGACTTCCTCACCGGCTTACGAACTGAAAAGGATGAATCAGCATGGCTGGTGACCGAGCGGCCTGACCTGCGCATCATCGATCCCCGGCAGTTCGAGCAGACACAACAGATTATGAACGACCGCGGCAAGACTTTTAAGGTCGACCACGAGCGTCAAAGCAATAAATATCCATTTTCTACGCTGATTAAGTGCAAGGAATGCGGCTGGTCGTTCCGCCGCACGGTACGCACTTATAAGAACACCTATGTGCGCTGGGTGTGCAGTGGCCACAACGGCAATGGTGCCGACATCTGTCCCAACGCCATCGCCGTCGATGAGGAAGAACTAATCATTGCCCTGCAAAGCTACTTTGCCCAACTGACGAAAGAGAAGAAACACGTGATTGACAACGTGATCGGGGAGTTTACCAAGGTACACCGAGCGCGGGGAGACAACGCCGAATATGAAAAGGAACTGCGTGCTAATCTCTCCAAATTGGAAAAAACCCGGCAGAAATACATGGATATGTATACCGATGATCTCATCACCCGCCAAGAATTGAACGAGAAGATTGGCGGTATGCGGGATGAGATTGCCCGCATGGAGAACGACCTGAAGCTGGTGGAATACAACCTCGATCAGGGTCAGCAATTGGAGGGCATCCTCCAGCGTACCTTTGGCACAATTGAGAGCGTCACCGACGTGCGGCAGATGACGAATGCCCAACTCAAGCAAATCATCCAGCGCATTGAGGTGGACAAGCACGGAAACGTGGACATTTACTTGCGTTTGCTGGGCGATCTGGGACTGGATGAAACGATTTTAATTCCCGCAGGCGGCAACGCGTCTGGTAAGCCATGTCTTGCGCATGATACCATTCCACTTTGTAACGACCATACATAAGGACCTGTCGGAACGACTTCCCACCTTCAACCGCCCTCTCTACCTGCAGGTCAAGGCGGTGCTGGATGTAAACAAGGCACAGCGGCACATCCGCGGCGGCATTGCCACCCGAAAGAAATACAAGGGCGAATAATGAAAAACTGCGGAGGGCTCATGCCCTCCGCAGTTCTGCCTGTCTTACACCTGACCGAATTCCGTCAGCGTAAGATTTTTATTTTTTTCCGCCGTCCAGTTGATCGCCCACTGCGAGCCGAACAGCAGCAGTTGGTTCCCCTTGTAATCCTCCACCAGCTTGGTGTCGGTACCCAAGATCAATTCGTCTTCCTTATAGGGCTCGGCCTCTTCCTCCCGGACGATCCAGCGCAGGTGCTCGTAGGGCAGCCCCTCCATATAAAGTTCCACGTTGTACTCACTACGCAGACGGTACTCCAGCACATCGAACTGCAGGGTGCCAACCACACCCACGATGACCTCCTCCATACCGGAATACGGCGTTTTGAAGATCTGGATGGCCCCCTCCTGCGCAATCTGCTCCATCCCTTTTAAAAACTGCTTTCGTTTCATCGTGTCCACCGAGCGAATCCGGCGGAAATGCTCCGGCGCAAAGGTGGGAATGGGATTGAATTTAAACTTTTGATTTGCGGTACATAGGGTGTCTCCAATCGCGAAAATGCCCGGATCAAACACGCCGATAATATCGCCGGCGTAGGCCTCCTCAATAATCTCCCGCTCAGAGGCCATGAGCTGCTGGGGCCGGGAGAGCTTGATCTTTTTCCCGCCCTGAACGTGGTAAACTTCCTTTTCGGCATCAAATCGGCCGGAACAGATACGCATGAATGCGATGCGGTCGCGGTGCGCCTTGTTCATATTGGCCTGGATCTTAAACACAAAGGCGGAAAAGTCGTCGTTCATGGCATCAACCATCTCCTCTCCCGCCTTGCGGGGCAGCGGAGGGGATGTCATTTTTAAAAAGTCCTCCAAAAACGGCTCCACGCCGAAATTCGTGAGTGCAGAGCCAAAAAACACCGGGGAAAGTTTACCGTGGCGCACCCGCTCCATATCCAGATCGCAGGAGGCGCCATCCAGCAGTTCCACGTCATCAGAAAGCTGCCGATGCAGCCGCTCCCCGATCAGTTCGTCCAGCGACGGGTCGCCCAAGGCCACCTCGGTGGCGGTGGCGGCTCTCGCGCCGCCATGGCCGGTGAAGTGGATAATGGTCCGCCGATTGCGGTCGTATACACCCTTAAACTCCTTGCCGCAGCCAATGGGCCAATTCACGGCATACGTGTCGATCCCAAGCTCCTTTTCGATCTCCTCGCACAGTTCAAAGGGATCTCTGGCCTCACGGTCCATCTTGTTGACAAAGGTGAAGATGGGGATGTCGCGCAGGACACATACCTTAAACAACTTTCTGGTTTGGGCTTCAACGCCTTTCGCCGCGTCAATCACCATCACGGCGGAATCCGCCGCCATCAGCGTGCGGTAAGTGTCTTCCGAAAAATCCTGGTGTCCCGGTGTATCCAGAATGTTGATACAAAAGCCCTCGTACTGAAACTGCATGACTGATGAGGTCACGGAAATGCCGCGCTGCTTTTCAATCTCCATCCAGTCGGAAACGGCGGCCCTGCTGTTCTTCTTTCCCTTAACAGCGCCAGCCTGGGCAATGGCGCCCCCATACAAAAGGAATTTTTCGGTCAGTGTGGTTTTACCCGCATCGGGATGCGAAATGATGGCGAACGTGCGGCGGCGCTTGATTTCGGAGTCGTATTTTGACAAGAGGAACCCCTCCAAGAATATAATTGAGTCTGTAGATAACGATATACTATACCATAGGAGCGCACTGCCTTGCAAGGGGAAACCCCCTCGGTGTCCGGCACAGAGGAAAATTCATGAAAACGATTGTATTTTCCCCAGAAACCGTGTAAACTATAGTTATCGAAAAAGGAAAAGGAGGGGCTGTTATGAAAGTCGCCCGCTTGGTTCTGAAAATCGTGGCTCTGTCATTGACTTTAGCCGCCGCAGTGTGCGCACTCATCGCCTACTGGGACAAAATCATAGACACGCTGTTTCGCATCAAGGATAAGCTGGGGGAGAAAAGAGCGAACTGTCCGTTCTGCGCCTCCGAATACGATGATTATGAAGACTGGGACTGATTTAAGCCCAGCAAACCCCTCTGCCGCATCTGCGGCAGAGGGGTTTGCTTTTTTGGTCCGTCAGTCCGGGAAATCTTCGTCACTGAAATCGCCCTTGATAAAAAACGTGTACTCACCGCTGCACAGCATCTCGCCCTGGTCGTCCGTGAGCAAAACGTGGAACACGGAGATTGTCCGTCCGATTTTTTCAGGGCTTGCCACACAGTAGACCTTTTTCCCCACAGCGGGATGTAGAAAGTTCATGGTGTAATTCACCGTCACGCATCTTTGGCCGCGGCTGCAGGCAGCAGTTCCCCCTACGGTATCGGCCAGTGCGGCCAGACAGCCGCCATGCACGGTCCCCTGTGGGTTAAAGCTGGCCGGGGTAACCAAAAGCTCTCCCTCGGCGTAATCCTCGCTGACCCGGGTCACCTTAATTTGATTGGCAAATGTGAACTGGCCGGGATAGTTGATGCGTTGCAGAAGTTTTTGGAAAAAGACGTCCTTTTTCTCTTGTGTCCATGATTGATAAGGCATATAGCTACCTCCTAGTACACTTCGATGTATTTATTATACCATTCATCTTGCTTTCTGCATAGGATGAGTTAACACGATTTCACGCGGGAGGTTTTGGGATGGAACAGGACATTTTGCACAAGAGCACACTCGGACCGGGCATGTACGGCAGTGACCGGGACCTGTTTGAGCGAGTGTGGCGGCGGGTCATGCCGGAGGACCGGCCTGATTCTCCGATTGAGTTGGAAAAGGGCGAGCCGGCCACAAAATGCGAACCGACGCCCATTGACAGGAACCGGTCTACACTGCTGGGCATGATAGACGACGAAATGACCGACGCGGTAGATTACCGTCAGCTGGCCTACCGCTTTGGGGGACAGCCCGCTACGGTTTTCACCCCGCTTAGCGCAGAGGAGCAAACTCACGCCAAGCGCCTTTGTAATGCATTTTTTCTGCTGACGGGCACGCGCTATTTTTCTCGTGCCGCCTGTCGCCCCAACCAACGCGAGCTGCTGCAAACCGTCCTGCGCCGCAGGATCGAGGCGGAAACCAACGGGGCCGCCCACTATAAAGCAGCGGCCACTGAAACCACTGTGGACTCCCTACGTTCCCTGTATCTGGATCTGGCGGCCGATGAGCTCCGTCACAGCGAAACACTCCGTCGGCTCCTCTCTTCCTGGTAAACGGAGCCGCCCTTGCATATTTTTCAGGCTCTGGTATAATAGCCACAAAGCGTTATTATACTGGCTTTATCGTCGCAAACAGACGGACTCGCACCTAGCGCGGCAAGCGGCGTCATCCTCTGCGACATAATAGAAAAAGGGGGCCATCTCATGTCAGAAACGCGGGAATTCTACTTCCCCTCCTCCGATGGCAGTCACCAATGTTTTGCCAAGGAGTGGATCCCTGCGGGAAGTATTCGGGGCGTTGTACAACTCGTCCACGGCGTGGCCGAGTATGTGGAGCGCTATGACCGGCTGGCCCAATTTCTGACCAGCCACGGCTTTGTCGTTACCGGGGCGGATCACCTGGGGCACGGCAAAACTGCCACTGACGGAAAATACGGCTAATTTGCCGACGAAGATGGCTGGGGCAAGGTGGTCGCAGACCTTCACCGGCTGCGGGAGCTGGAGGGGGAGAAATACCCCGGCATCCCTTATTTCCTGTATGGACACAGCATGGGTTCCTTCCTCACCCGCACTTATCTAATCCAGTATCCCGGCACCGTCTCCGGCGCGATTCTCTCTGGCACGGGGCAGGAATCTCCCCTCACCATCTTCTTTGGCAAAACCATTGCCCGGCACGAGGCAAAAAAGCTGGGACGAGACGGCGTAAGCCCCGTGATCGACAGGCTTTCTCTGGGTGCCTACAACAAGAAATTTGCCCCGAACCGCACGGCTGTGGATTGGATCTCCAGCGATGAAGCCGTGGCGGACGCCTATGTGGCAGACCCACTGTGCGGCATCCCGTCTTCCATCGGCCTGTTTCTTGATATGATGGATGGTCTAACGTACATCGCGTCCAAGGGCAATCTTGCTTACATGGACAAAACCACGCCGATTTATCTCTTTTCCGGCGAAAAAGACCCCGTGGGCGGCATGGGGCGTGGCGTAAAAACTGTGTATGGCCTTTTCCAAAACGCGGGCTGCAGCGACATAACCTTAAAGCTCTACCCTGCGGGGCGGCATGAAATGCACAATGAACCCAATCACAACGAGGTATTTGCTGATCTTCTTGCCTGGCTGGAACGACACATTTGATCTGGCCGATGCCGGTATCCCATCAGAAAAGCGCGGGACTGTGTACAGTCCCGCGCTTCAGGCTGTCAAAAAACCATCCAACCAAAGGTCTCGGAGGGAAGGATAGTGTGAAAGGGAACCGTCAGGGTTCTCTTTCGCGTCCAATCAACACACTTTTTGAAACTTTTTACGGTGTTTCAAAAAGTGCTTTCAGCCTGTCGAAAAAGTCCAAGGACTTTTTTGACAGGCTGAAAAGCGCGGGACTGTGTACAGTCCCGCGCTTTTTAGTTTCAAGTCTTACAGCTTTACGGTCCAGCCATACGGATCGGGCTCGGTGCCCCACTGAATGCCGGTCAGGGTATCATACAGCTTTTGGGTCAGACCGCCGATCTTTCCGCCGTTGATGGTGACCTTCTTGTCGTTCCAACCCATCTCACCGATGGGAGAAATCACGGCGGCTGTGCCGGAACCCCAGGCCTCTTCCAGCTTACCCTCGGCAGCGGCTTTGAACAGTTCCTCGGCAGTGATCAGGCGCTCGCACACCGGCACCCCCCAGTCCCGCAGCAATTCCAGGCAGGAACGGCGGGTGATGCCGGGCAGAACCGAACCCTGCAGCTCGGGGGTAATCACTTGACCATTCACCTTGAACAGCACGTTCATGGAGCCCACTTCTTCAATGTACTTGCGTTGGACGCCGTCCAGCCACAGCACCTGGGAATAGCCATTTTGCTCTGCAATCTCGCCGGCGCGGATGGATGCGGCGTAGTTGCCGCCGGTTTTGGCAGAGCCGGTGCCGCCCTTGACGGCGCGGACGTCCTTGCTCTCCACATAGATCTTCACCGGGTTGATCCCTTCGGGATAGTACGAACCCACGGGACAGCAGATGATAGCAAAAATATAGGTATGGGAGGCGTGAACGCCAACCGTGGGGTCGGTGGCAATGATGAAAGGCCGGATATACAGCGAGGTTCCTGGAGCATTGGGAACCCAATCACTCTCCAGCTTCACAAGCTGCTTCAGGGCCTCCAGTGCCACATCTTCCGGCAGGCGGGGAATGCACATACGGTCACAGGAATCATTCATGCGGCGAATGTTATCCATGGGACGGAAGAGCTGCACCCCGCCATCGGGGGTTCGATAGGCCTTTAGTCCTTCAAAAACCTCCTGCGCGTAATGGAATACCATGGCGGATGGCTCCAGCTGGAAAGGCCCATAGGGTACAATACGGGGATCGATCCAGCCCTTGCCGGTTTGATAGTTCATCACAAACATGTGGTCGGTGAACGTGCGGCCAAAAACCAGCGTTTTAGGGTCTGGCTTGGGCTTGGGCGTAGCGGCTTTGGTGATGGGGAACTGCATGGCAATTGCCTCCCTAAGATTAAGAATAGAGCGTGGAAAAAGTGAGCGCCTATGACACCACGAACGCAAAGCGCCTCGCGGCATCTGGCATCTGCGGCGGTTCCACCCGCAGGGTAGGAGCCAACTGGGCCGCAAATGCGGTACCATAACTGTACATGCAATTATTATACCACCTGTCAGCCCCCATGCAAGAGAATTTTTGACGATATCTGGGCTCTTTTTCCTCCCTTCGCTATAAAAATCATCCTAACTGCAGCTGACCGCTCTTGTTTTCCCGTGGATGGTTTGATATAATAAAATACCATTGTTTTAGCAGAGAGGAGACGGTAGCCCTGCGAAAGAAAAATGCCCCCTCCCCGCAGTCGGTCCTGCGGATCAATGTACTTTGCCTGCTGCTGTTCGCCTGCGGCACCGCATTTTACAACTTTTATCTGGCCGGCGCGGAATTCGTGATCGCCATATTGCTGTACCTCCTCGCCCAGCGGGAGGAGGATCGGCGCAAGCGCGCTGTTTTGAAATATGTGGAAAGCGTCCCCAATAATTTGGATGTCGCTGCCCGGGATACCATGACCAACGCGCCGCTGCCCATGGTCATTTTTCGGCCGGAAAGTGACGAGGTTGTATGGACCAACGACCGGTTTCTTCAGCTGCTTGGCGCACAGGAAGCTATTTTCAACACCAGCCTTTCTGACCTCGTGCCAGAATTTGAAACCCGCTGGCTGATGGAAGGAAAGTCCGAGTGCCCTACTGAAGTCTGTCTGGACACCCGCCGTTTTCTGGTGTTCGGCAATCTGGTTCGCGCGGAAGAACACGGCCGCGTCGGTTATCTGGCTACCACCTATTGGGTGGACGTGACCGATCTTTCCATCACCCGTGAGGAGCACCAGCGGACCCGCCCCGTGGTGGCCATCCTCATGCTGGACAACTACGACGAGCTGATGAAAAATCTGCCGGAAAACGAGCGTTCCTCCCTCCGCAGCGACATCGACGCACGGCTGGACGAATGGGCTTCTCCCGTCAATGGCCTGTTCTGTCGGTTTGACCGTGACCACTATCTGTTCCTGTTCGAGGAGCAATATCTGGCCGATTATATTGAAGGAAAATTCTCCGTGCTGGACACCGTCCACAAGGTCGTGTCTCAAAACGGCATTTCCGCCTCACTGTCCATTGGGCTTGGACGGGATGCGGACAGCTTTGGCGAACTGTATCAATACGCCAGTCTTTCCGTAGATATGGCCCTTTCCCGCGGAGGCGATCAGGCCGTGGTAAAAAATCGCTTTAACTTTGAGTTTTACGGCGGGCGCTCCAAGGAAACCGAGAAGCGCACCAAGGTGAAAAGCCGCGTGATGGCAAACGCCCTCAGTCAGCTAATCTCCGATTCCTCTCAAGTATTCATCATGGGCCACAAAGACCCAGATATGGATAGCTGCGGTGCCGCCGCCGGGATCTGCGCCATTGCCCGCAAGCTGGGTGTCCCCGCTTATGTGGTGCGGGAGACCGCTCCCGCTCCCGCCACGGTCATGTTTGACAAGCTGGCAAAACTGCCGGAATACGAAACCCGTTTTCTTGCCGAGCAGGATGCTTTGCTGGTAGCCAACTCCCGCTGCCTTCTCGTTGTGGTGGACACCAACCGCCCGGAGCAGGTGCAGGCGGAAAGTCTGCTGGCCTCCTGCAACCGCGTGGTGGTCATCGACCATCACCGCCGCGCAGCCACCTACATCGAAGGCGCCGCCCTGAATTACCACGAGCCCTACGCCTCCTCTGCCAGTGAACTGGTCTCCGAACTGTTGCAATATATCATTGAGCCCGCGGATCTGCTGCGAACCGAAGCCGAGGCTCTGCTGTGCGGCATTGTGCTGGACACCAAGCAGTTCACCATGCGCACCGGTGGCCGGACGTTTGAAGCAGCAGCCTTTCTTCGCCGCTGCGGCGCGGACACCTCCGCAGTGAAAAAACTGTTCCAGAACGATCTGGAGGGCACCATCGCACGGTACTCCATCATTCAAAATGCCCGCATGTACAAAGCCGGCATCGCCATCGCCACAGTGGACCACTCCGTGGGACGCGTCACCGCCGGTCAGGCGGCGGATGAGCTGCTTAACATCTCCGGGATCGAGGCCTCCTTCGTCCTGTTCCGGGATGGAGAGCGCACCGTCATTTCCGCCCGCTCTATGGGCGACATCAACGTGCAGGTCATCGTAGAAAAACTAGGGGGCGGCGGCAATGCCGCCACGGCGGGCGCACAGTTACCCTCCACACCGCTGGAGGACGCGGCTTCCACGCTGCTGCACGCCATCGACCAATATCTCGAGGGCCAATAACAAACCAGGTAAGCCAGGGCGCGGACGGTTTCAACGCCACCCGTCCCTTTCAAACGGAAGAATCCGTTTCAATCAATTTAAACTTCACTTTAATGTCAGTACGGTTTGTTCGCCTTGCGGGCAACCGCAAAATGTGCCCAGGGGGATCATTTCTTCCTTATGGTCGTTTTGTGCCTAAAGTGATACGAAAGGAATGTTATCATTAATGAAAGTTATTTTACAGCAGGATGTGAAGGGGCAGGGCAAAAAGGGACAGCTCATCGAAGCGTCCGACGGCTACGCCCGCAATTTTTTGATTCCCCGCAAGTTGGCCGTAGCCGCCACCAACGACAACATGAACAAAATGAAACTGCAGGAAAAGGCCCACAAGGAGCAGGAAGCCCGCGAAAAGGCAGAGGCAGAGTCTCTGGCGGAAACGCTCAAAAGCAGCGTGGTGAAGCTCACCGCAAAGTCAGGCACCGGCGGTCGCCTGTTCGGCGCGATTACTTCCAAGGAGATCTCCGACGGGCTGCAGGCCCAGCACGGTCTCACCGTTGCCAAAGCCAAAATCGTGCAGGACGAGCCAATTAAAAGCTTTGGCACCTATGAGCTCAAATGCAAGCTGGGCTACGAAGTGGTCGGCACGCTCTACGTCATCGTAGCCGAGGAGAAGTAAAAGTACGAAGTGCTCTGACCCCGTGACATGACAGCCAGCAAACCGGACAGCCCTTCTCCCCTCGACCCTACACCAGACGAAAAGGCGGTGATCTCATGGATGACGTATTATTGACCCGACAGATGCCCCACAGCGTGGAGGCGGAGCAGGCCGTGCTCGGCTCCATGCTCATCGACGCCCGCTGTGTGCCCGACGTCATCGAAAAGCTTCACAGCGAGGATTTCTATGTCCGGCAGAACCGGGAGATTTTTGATACCATCTACTCTATGTTCAACTATTCCGCCACCATAGACCCGGTCACGGTTTTGGATCAAATGCGCCAAAACGGCGTGTATGACGACAACACCTCCCGCAACTACATCCTCCAGCTCATGGATACCACCCCAACCGCTGCCAACGTGTCAGAATACGTGGGCATTGTCCGGGACAAAACCCTCCTGCGCCGCATTGCGGAAACCGCTGGCGATATGCTTGGCATGGTGCAAGAGGGAACTGACACCGCACAAACCGTGCTGGAAGCTGCCGAGCAAAAAATCTACGGCATCCGGCAAGGCCGTTCCGCACAAGGACTGGAGCCGATCTCCAGCATCCTCTTAAGCGTATACGAACGCCTGACCGAGCTGGCGGCCAGCGATTCCGCCGTCCCCGGCCTGTCCACCGGTCTGCCTGACCTGGATGCCGCCATCTCCGGTCTGAACGAATCCGACCTGATCCTGCTGGCGGCCCGCCCCGGCATGGGTAAAACCTCTATGGCACTGAACATCCTGCTGACCGCCGGGAAGTACTCCGGCAAGTCCGTGGTATTCTTCTCGTTGGAAATGAGCCGGGAACAACTGGCCATGCGCCTGATTTCCAACGAGTCCTTTGTGGACAACAAAAAGCTGACCACCGGAAAACTCAATGACGACGACTGGGGAAAAATTGCCGCTGCCGCCGCCGCGCTGAACAAGACTAAGATCTTAATTGACGACAATCCCTCCCTGTCGGTAGCGGATATGAATGCCAAGTGCCGTCGGGTGGACGATTTGGGGCTTGTGGTCATCGACTATCTTCAGTTGATGCAGTCTGCCGGCGGCCGAAGCCACTCAGGCGAAAACCGGCAGCAGGTGGTGTCAGACATCTCCCGCTCGCTGAAAATCATGGCCAAGGAGCTGCGTGTACCGGTACTGTGCCTATCCCAGCTCTCCCGTGCCAACGAATCCCGCGCCGATAAGCGCCCCATGCTGTCTGATCTGCGCGAATCCGGAGCCATTGAGCAGGACGCGGATATCGTCATGTTCCTCTACCGGGAGGATTATTACGATGAAAACACCGAAAACCGTAATTTAGCGGAGTGTATCATCGCCAAGAACCGCCACGGTGAAACAAAGAAGATTGACTTGCAGTGGCTGCCGGAATACACCACCTTTTCCAGCATTGATCGCATCCACCAGGAATACTGAAGTAGCGAGGGGTAAGCGAAATGGACACCTTGCCAAACGCTATGGCCCTTGCGGCCGAATACGATATGCTTCCCCCCTGCGGCACGGTGCTGTGCGCTGTCTCCGGTGGGGCGGATTCCATGTGCCTGCTCCATTTTCTGAACTCGTTGGGGCGGGAGCGCGGCTTTTCCGTGACCGCCGCCCACTATAACCATCATCTGCGGGGTGAGGAGTCCATGCGAGACGCCGCCTTTGTGTCCGACTGGTGCGGCCGTGTGGGCATCCCCTGCGTCATGGGTGAGGGCGACGTGGCCGCCGCCGCGCAGCAGCAAAACCGGGGTGTGGAGGAAACTGCCCGCACCATGCGATATGCCTTTTTGGACGCAACAGCAAAGGAATGTGGTGCCGCTGGCATCGCCACCGCCCATCACGCCGCGGACAATGTGGAAACAGTGCTCCTCCACTTGATTCGGGGCACAGGGCTGCGCGGCTTGTGCGGTATCCCCCCGGTACGGGGCTCCTTGATCCGCCCCCTGCTCACCACTGAAAAATCCGACATTCTGGCCTATCTGGAGCAACATAGCATTCCCTTTGTAACGGACAGCTCCAACGACGACCTGACCTATACCCGCAACCGGCTCCGCCACGAGATCATTCCCCTTTTGTGCCAGCTTAACCCCAATCTTTCCGGCACCATTGCCGGGGGATTGTCCACCCTCCGCCGGGACGAAGACTATCTCTCCGCCTTGGCGGCAACGGCCCTGGCATCCGGCGTTCTGACGGAAAACACCTTTACCGTTCCCGCCGCTTCCATTGCGGTTCTGCCCGACGCTGTGGCGCCCAGAGCGGCCCGGCTGCTGCTGGAACAGCTTCATATTTACCGCTGCACCGCCGCACACTTAGATGCCATCGTGGCCCTTGCCCGCAGCAGCGCCCCCTCGGGAGAAACAGCCCTGCCCGGTGGGGTAACGGCGCGGCGGGTCTATGGCGACCTGACCCTGTCGGCAGAGGACGTGTGCCTCACGTTTGCGCCGCTCCCGCTTTCCATGCCGGGCGATACCACGGTGGGAGAAACCGGCTGGAGCGTTTCCTGCCGCCGCATGCAGCAGCAGGAGCGGTCGAAGCCCGGCACAATCTATTTGCGGTGCGACAGCCTGCAAGGCAATCTGTATCTCCGCCCCCGCCAGCCCGGGGACGCGATCACCCTGCCCGGCCGATGCACCAAGCGTCTGAAAAATTTATTCATTGACGACAAGGTCCCCCGCTGGCAGCGCGAGAAGATCCCCGTGCTTTGCGACGGGACAGGGGTCGTGGCCGTGGCCGGCTACGGAGGCGATGCGCGCTGCCTTGCCAAAGTCGGAGATCCCGCGTGGGAAGTAATATTTACCCAGAAAGATAGAAAGAGGCAAACGGTCATGCATAAAGATATAAAAGAAGTTTTATTCACTCAGGAGCAGCTGGATGGGCGCGTCACCGAGCTGGCCGAACAGATTAACCGCGATTACGCCGGGCAGGAGCTTATGCTCATCAGCGTTCTGCGGGGTTCCTTCGTTTTTATGGCTGATCTGCTGCGGAAGCTCACCGTCCCTTGCAAGGTGGACTTTATGGCGGTGTCTTCCTATGGCACCGGTACAATATCCTCCGGTCAGGTGCAGATCACAAAGGATCTGGTTGAGGACATCACCGGCCGCAATATTTTGGTGGTGGAGGACATTCTGGACAGCGGCAATACCCTGAGTTACTTGCTGGAGCTTCTGCGAGCCCGGCATCCGGCATCCATGAAACTGTGCACGCTGCTGGATAAGCCGGAGCGACGCGTCAAGCCCGTCCATCTGGATTACTCCGGCTTTTCGATTCCCGACGCCTTCGTGGTGGGCTACGGACTGGATTATGCCGAGCACTACCGCAACCTTCCCTATATCGGCATTCTCAAGCCTTCCGTTTACGGCGGCGAGGAATGACCTGTTTTCCCCCGCGTTCCCCTGAATGATCGGAGGTGCTTTCCCTGAAAAATTTTCGTACGCGCGATACTCTGACCTATCTGCTTGTTTTTGTGATTGCCATCGGACTGGTCGGTTTTCTGCGGAACCAAACCATGCAGGAGCCGCCTTCCTATGCTGAAGTCCGACTTCTGTTTGAAACTGAGAAGGTCACCAGCTTTGTGGTTGACGATGACAACACGCTGACGCTGACCCTTCGGGACAGCGACGAAAAGCTGACCTATCAACTGGCCAACTTTAATGTATTTTATTCCGATATGAAGGAATTGATCGACAAGCAGTACGCAGCCGGTATCATCACCGACTATGATTACGAGCCTGGTTTCATTGCGCCGTGGTGGTTTTCCCTTCTGCCTTATCTCGGCATGGCACTTCTTTTTGCCGCGTTCTGGTATTTCATGATCATTCGACAGAACAGCAACGCGGGGGGCGGCGGCATGGGCAATGCCGCTAATTTTGGCAAGGCCCGCACCAAGACACTGTCCTCTGTGGGGAAAAAAACCACCTTTGACGATGTGGCCGGCGCCGACGAGGAGAAGGAGGAGCTGCGCGAGATCGTAGAATTCCTGCGGGATCCGCAGCGTTACATGGCCTTGGGCGCGCGCATCCCAAAAGGAGTGCTGCTGGTAGGCCCTCCGGGAACCGGTAAAACACTGATTGCCAAGGCTGTGGCTGGCGAAGCCGGCGTGCATTTTCTGTCCATCTCCGGCTCGGATTTTGTAGAGCTTTACGTCGGCGTCGGTGCTTCCCGTGTCCGTGATTTGTTCGACCAGGCGAAAAAAGAATCGCCGGCCATCGTCTTCATCGACGAGATCGACGCCGTGGGTCGGCAGCGTGGTGCCGGCTTGGGCGGCGGACATGACGAGCGGGAGCAAACCCTGAATCAGCTTCTGGTGGAGATGGACGGTTTTGGCTGCAATTCGGGTGTCATCGTCATGGCGGCCACCAACCGCCCTGACATTCTCGACCCTGCCCTGCTGCGGCCCGGCCGTTTTGATCGCAGGGTCTACGTGGGTCTTCCCGACATCAGGGGCCGGGAAGCAATTTTAAAAGTACACGCCAAGGATAAACCACTGGGGGACGACGTTTCCCTGCCGGAAACGGCCAAGGCAACGGGTGGCTTCACCGGCGCCGACCTAGAAAACCTGATGAACGAGGCGGCATTGCTTGCCGCCCGCAATCAGCAAAAATTCATCCGGCAGGATGATCTTCACGAAGCCATGCTCAAGGTCATTGCCGGTCCTGAAAAGAAAAGCCGCGTGGTCACGGAACACGCCAAACGGCTCACTGCCTATCATGAAGCCGGTCACGCCATCGTGATTCACGAGCTGGACACCCCAGACCCCGTGCATCAGATCACCATCATCCCCCGCGGCAGTGCCGGCGGCATGACCATTTCCCTGCCGCAAGAGGATAAGGCCTATCTCTCCAAGCGGGAACTGGAGGAGAGCATCGCCGTCTGCCTGGGTGGCCGGGTGGCGGAACAGCTGGTGCTGGACGACATCTCCACCGGCGCCTCCAACGATCTGCAGAAGGCTACCTCCACCGCCCGAAGCATGGTCACAAAATACGGCATGAGCGAGCGACTGGGCACCGTGGTGTTCGATAGCGGCAACGACGAGGTGTTCATTGGCCGCTCCATGGCCCACACCCGCACCTATTCCGAGGAGGTCGCAGGTTTCATTGACCAAGAAATCAAAGCCTTGATTGACGTCGCCTATGCCCGCTGCCACGAGATACTCAGCCGCCACCGCAAGGAACTGGAACTAACGGCCCAGTATCTGCTGGAGCACGAAACCATGTCGCGGGAGCAGTTTGAACAGGTTTTCACCAATCCTGCCGCTCTGGCGACTCCGGAGCCGAGCTGACTGAGTCCTTGCCCGTCCCCGATCCAATTAACGCCCAATAAAACCCCCTCTGCCGCTGGAAAAATCCGGCGGCAGAGGGGGTTTGCGTCTAGCTTATGACTGAACTGCATTGAAAACGGCAAAGTAAGCTTGCTTTGCCGTCTTTCGAATTTCTGTCCATGCGACTGCTCAGTCGCATTTGTTCCGTGGACATTAAATAATGGTATCGTATTGGGACAGATCGTGCTGATCAGACTCATCGTCACCGCTGTCCGCCTTATTGGGCTTTAGGTCGTAGCACACAAAGTAAAGAACCGCCAATCCCAGCAGTGCAATGCCATACTTGGTGACGCCGTAAAACCCGGCAGCCAGAAGCGCCGCATAGCCTGCGATGACAAGGCCAATTAAAAGCAGCCACACTCCGGCATTTTTATACTCATGGGGCGTGCGTACCAGCTGCCGCTCCGGTGCATCCAGCAGGAAGTAATGGACAACGGGCAGCGGCCCCTTTTTCGCAAACATACAAACAGAGTACACGATCATAACAATCGCAACTGCGGCGGATAAACCGATTATCAACATAAATTTCCTCCTAAAACGTCGCAAACCCAGGCATTGGTATTTCTATTCAATCGCCTTGCAGAGCGGCTTTGCATCCGTTCAAGCCGCTTCCCACGCCGGGACACACACACGCACCATGCCACATTATATCTTTGCTGTAATTGTACCACGGTGCGGAGAAAAGCGCAAGGACAAGCGGACGGTGCCGGGGCAATGCCCACGCGCCGTCCGCTTGCTTCTCTTACTGTTCGTAAAGTTTGGAAATCTTCTCCAGGTGCTCATATTTATTTGCGGCATCCTGTTCGGCTTTTTGGAACAATTCCTTCGCCCGCTCGGGGAAGGAAATCTCCAGCGAGGAATACCGCACCTCTCCCTTGATGAAGTCGATATAATCTCCCGTCGGCGCCTTGCTGTCCAGCTGGAAGGGGTTTTTCCCCTGGCCTTCCAGCGCGGGATTGTAGCGGAACAGGTGCCAATAGCCCGCTTTGACCGCGCTCTTCATTTCCTTCATCGCGTTGCCCTGACCCACCTTAATTCCGTGGTTAATGCAGGGAGAATAGGCAATGATGAGAGAGGGGCCGTCGTAGGCCTCGGCCTCTGTGATGGCCTTCAAGGTCTGCTGATAGTCGGCGCCCATGGCAATTTGCGCCACATAGACATAGCCATACTGCATGGCAATCTGCGCCAAGTCTTTTTTCTTTACGCTCTTGCCGGCGGCCGCAAACTGCGCCACGGCACCGGTAGGTGTGGACTTGGCCGCCTGTCCGCCGGTGTTGGAATACACCTCGGTGTCAAACACGAAGACGTTGACATTTTCTCCGGATGCCAGCACATGGTCCAATCCGCCGTAACCGATATCGTAAGCCCAGCCGTCGCCACCGAAAATCCAGACGGACTTCTTGGCCAGCATATCCCGCATTTCGTACATCTGATCCAGGAGCGGGTAATCCTTGGGGGATTCTGTGTCGGCATTGAATACCAGTTCAATGGCTTTCACAAGGTCTGCACTGGCCTTTGCGGACTCGGCATCGCTATCCATAACCTTCAGCCACTCTTTGGCTGCGCTTCTCACCTCAGGGGGACTTTGGGTGCAATCGGATGCACAGATCTCCTTGGCCACATCCACCGCTTTGGCGCGGCGCTGCTGCACGGCCAGCTTCATACCAAATCCAAATTCGGCGTTGTCCTCAAACAGAGAATTCTCCCACGCCGGACCCCTGCCCTGACTGTTCACGGTGTAGGGCGTGGAGGGGGCGGAACCGCCCCAGATGGAGGAACAGCCGGTGGCGTTTGCAATATACATCCGCTCGCCAAACAGCTGGGTGATCAGTCTTGCATAAGGTGTTTCCCCGCAGCCCGCACAAGCACCGGAGAACTCGAACAGCGGCTGCTTGAACTGCACGCCCTTCACGGTATTCTCTGCGATGGGCAGACTCTTTTCCGCAACCTTCTTCACCGCGTAATCGAACACAGGCTGCTGATCCTTCTGGGTGAGGAAATGCTCCATCACCAGCGCCTTGTTCTTGGCGGGACAGACGTTGACGCAGGAGCCGCAGCCCGTGCAGTCGTAAGGGGAGATGGCGATCACAAATTTGTAATCCTCGCAGCCCTTGCCGGTCATCTTCAGGCTTTTGGTCTGCTTGGGAGCCGCCTGCAGCTCGCTGTCCGTCATGGCGAAAGGCCGCACCACAGCATGGGGGCAGACATAGGAGCACTGATTGCACTGGATGCAGTTTTCCGGCAGCCAATTGGGAACCTCCACAGCAATCCCGCGCTTTTCAAAGGCGGCGGAACCCTGCTGCAGTGTGCCGTCCACGTTGGGCATCAGTTTGGAAACCGGGATTTTGTCGCCCCGCATGTTGTTGGCAGGAATCATGATATTTTCTATAAAGCCTTTCAGCTTGGGCCGGTCGGTCTCCACCACAGGCACGGGAGCAGGCTCGGTGCAATTGGCCCATTCGTCCGGGATCTCCAGTTCGGTCAAGGCATTCAAACCGGCGTCCACCGCGGCCTGATTCATCTTCACAATGTCCTCGCCTTTGTGTCCGTAAGTTTTAACAATGGCTTCCTTCATATACTTCACGGCGTCTTCAATGGGGATGATCTTCGCCAGCTTGAAGAAGGCTGCCTGCAGAATCATGTTGGTGCGCTTGCCCAGGCCGATTTCCCTGGCCAGCGTGATGGCGTCACAGGTGTAAACCTTAATTTTGTTCTCCGCCAAATAGCGTTTCCCCTCAGAGGAAAGAAATTCACCCAGCTTCTCGGTGGTGAAGTTGCTGTTAATCAGCAGGGTGCCGCCCGGCTTCAAATCCTGTACAACGTCAAACTGAGCCAGATAGGTGGGGAAGTGGCATGCCACAAAGTCCGCCTGCGAGACATAATAAGAGGAGCGAATAATCTCCTTGCCGAAGCGCAGGTGGGAGATGGTCACGCCGCCCGATTTCTTGGAGTCATACTGAAAATAGGCCTGCACCTTCATCTTGGTGTGGTCGCCGATAATCTTGATGGAGTTTTTGTTGGCGCCTACAGTTCCGTCGGACCCAAGTCCCCAGAACTTGCAGCAAACCGTGCCCGCGGGGGTGGTGTCCGGCTCCTCTGTGATGGGCAGGGACAGATGGGTTACATCGTCGGTGATGTTGATGGTAAAGTTATACGAAGGATCCATGCTGCAGGCGTTGCGATAAGCCGCCAACACGCCGCCGGGCGTCGTGTCCTTAGAGCCCAGACCATAGCGGCCGCCCACCACGCGGATATTCCGGCCAGAGTAATGGATCGCGGCATTCACGTCCATATACAGCGGCTCGCCAATGGCGGTGGGCTCCTTACAGCGATCCATGGCCACCATGTATTTGCACGTCTTAGGGATAGCGGCGAGAAAACGCTCGGTGGCAAAGGGGCGGAACAGGTGCACCTTAATCAGGCCAACCTTCGTCTCACCCTTGGCGTTAAGATAATCGCAGACCTCTTCCGCACAGTCGCACATAGAGCCCATGGCCACCATCACGGTTTCGGCATCGGGCGCACCGTAATAGTTAAACAGCTTATAATTGGTGCCGATCTTTTCGTTGACCTGATCCATGCAGTCCTGCACCACATCAGGCAGACGATTGTAATACCCGTTGACACACTCCTTGTTCTGGAAGAAGATGTCGGGGTTCTGGGCGGAGCCACGCAGAACGGGGTGTTCGGGGTTGAGCGCGTGCTCCCGAAACTTTTTCACCGCGTCCTGATCCATCATCTCGGCCAAATCCTTGTAATCCCAGGAGGCCACTTTGCGAATCTCGTGAGATGTGCGGAACCCATCAAAGAAATGGAGGAAAGGCATTTTGCCCTTAATTGCGGCCAAATGTGCCACGGCGCCCAGATCCATAACTTCCTGCGGGTGATTGGAGCAGAGCATGGCGTAGCCGGTAGAACGGCAGGCCATCACATCGGAGTGATCGCCAAAAATAGAAAGAGCGTGGGTGGCTACTGCGCGGGCGGAGACATGGATAACATTGGGCAGCAGCTCACCCGCAATCTTGTACATATTGGGGATCATCAGCAGCAGTCCCTGGGACGCGGTGAACGTGGTGGTCAGTGCGCCTGCAGCCAGAGAGCCGTGAACCGCGCCTGCCGCGCCGCCCTCGGACTGCAATTCCGCCAGCTTCACCGTCTGACCGAAAATGTTCTTGCGGCCCACCGCACTCCATACATCAGACAGCTCGGCCATAACGGAAGACGGGGTGATTGGATAGATAGCCGCAACCTCGGTAAAGGCGTAAGCGACATGCGCCGCAGCGGTATTTCCGTCCATTGTAATGAGCTTTCTCTCCATGAAATTGCCTCCTTTGAACGTGGCGCATGGTCGTTTTCAGCCGCCCCAGCGCGTCTTTTTGTCCAATTTATAATACATATCTTAGCATTAAAAACCGCATTTGTAAATTGAATTATATACTTGTTTATGGTATAATATTCTCAACAAAACTGTTTATTATCGACAGAGTAAGGGGCATTTATGGTCTACAAAATCCGTTCTCTCGGCCTTTTCGGGGTCACAGGATACGAGGTTTCCGCCGAGTGCGACCTGTCTGGCGGGTTACCCGCATTCAATATCGTCGGCCTGCCGGACGCAGCCGTAAACGAGGCACGGGAACGTGTTCGGGCTGCCATTAAGAACTGTGGTTTTCAGTTTCCGGTCAGCAGAATCACCGTAAATTTGGCCCCGGCCGACCGCAAAAAGGCCGGTACGGTGTACGATTTACCCATTCTAATCGGAGTTTTGGCAGCCGGAAATCAATTGAAATTTCCCAGCGAGGACAGTGCTTTTATTGGTGAATTATCCCTTGCGGGCGCTGTGCGCCCCGCCCCCGGCATGCTTCCCATGGCCCTTGCCGCCAAGCGCGCAGGGGTGAAAACGCTTTACGTCCCTGCGGATAACGCCGCCGAAGCCACCCTTGCGGGCGACCTTGTCGTATACCCGGTATCCAGCGTCCCGCAACTGATTCGGCACCTGAGGGATGAGGACCGCATCCCCCCTGCCCAGCCTTGGGCACCTCCCTTGCACACCCCGTTTTTCCCAGACTTCGCTGAGGTCAAGGGGCAGGAAAACGTCAAGCGCGCCCTGGAGATTGCCGCGGCTGGCGGCCATAACCTTTGTATGATCGGACCGCCCGGCTCCGGCAAAAGCATGCTGGCCAAGCGCCTGCCCTCCATCCTGCCGGACATGACCCGGCGGGAAGCACTGGAGGCCACCGAGATTCACTCGGTTTTGGGGCTGACCTCGAAGGACGAACCCATGCTTCTTCAGCGTCCCTTCCGGGCCCCGCACCACACCATTTCCCCCATGGGAATGGCCGGCGGCGGCACCAATCCACGCCCGGGGGAAATCTCTTTGGCCCACAACGGCGTGCTGTTTCTGGACGAGCTGCCGGAGTTTCACAACGAGGTTTTAGAGGTTCTGCGGCAACCCTTAGAGGACGGACAGGTGCAGATCTCCCGTGCCGCAGGCTCCGCTGTCTACCCCAGCAAGTTTATGCTGATCTGTGCGATGAACCCCTGCAAATGCGGCTGGTATGGCCATCCATCGGGCCGCTGCAAATGTTCTCCTGCCGCCGTAGAGCGCTATCAAAGCCGCATCTCAGGCCCGCTTTTGGATCGAATTGACCTGTTTGTAGGGGTAAATTCGCTGGAATTTGAGACACTCTCCGGGGAAAATTCAGCCGAAAAATCGTCGGATATTCGCCTGCGAGTCAATGCCGCACGCCATGTTCAAACTACAAGATTTGGAAAAAACGGGCCGGATTGTAACGCCCAAATGGGGCAAAATGAGTTAAAAATGCATTGCGAGCTAAGCACCGCGTGCGAAGACCTGATGCGTGGCGCCTTCGAGCGAATGGGGCTGACAGCCCGCTCCTATGACCGAATTTTGCGGGTGGCTCGCACCATCGCCGATCTGGACGACAGCGCTGCCATCGAGCCGCCTCATTTGGCCGAGGCGCTTCAATACCGCGCCGCGGTCGGCCTCCAGCCCTGAAGCGCGGGGCCTCTCTGCCATGATAAACCGCGCCGCCGCTCCATGGGTGCGGCGGCGCGAAACGGTTGACGGTGCCGACCTGCGATGATACAATACCTTGAAGTTGTTTTTAGAGGAGTCTTTTGCATTGAACGAGATGATTTTGCTTAAACTGGGTGAGTTGGTACTCAAGGGGCTCAACCGCCGCAGCTTTGAGGATAGATTGCAGGGCAACCTGACACGCCGTCTGCGCCCCTATGGAGAGTGGCGGATCTACACCCGGCAGTCTACCACCTATATTGAACCAAGAAACGATTCCTGTGAGATAGAGGCCGCCTATGCGGCAGTGAAGCAGGTATTTGGCATCGTCGGCCTCTCGCTGGCCCGTGCGTGTCCAAAGGACAAGAACGCGATTGTGGAAACCGCCAAGCTTTACCTTGGGACCCAGCTGATGGCCTGCAAAAGCTTCAAGGTGGAGTCCAAGCGCGCCGACAAATCCTTTCCCCTGAACTCCATCCAGCTGTCCCAATACGTGGGCGGCGAGCTGCATGAAGCCTTCCCCCATCTGACGGTAGATGTACACAACCCTGACCTCACCGTGCATGTTGAAATACGCGACCTTGCCGCTTACATCCACGCCGACCCGGAGCCTGGTGCGGGCGGTTTGCCCGTTGGCGTGGGCGGCCGGGCGGTGAGTCTGCTCTCAGGCGGCATTGACAGCCCGGTGGCCTCCTATATGATGGCGAAACGTGGCCTGAGCCTTGATATGGTCCACTTTTTCAGCTATCCCTACACTTCGCCGGAGGCTAAGGAAAAAGTCATTGAGCTTGCCCGCCTGCTCACGCCCTGGTGCGGCCAGACCATCGTGCACGTGGTTCCTTTCACCGAAATTCAGGAGGAACTGCGCCGTCAGTGCCCGGAGGAGCTGTTTACCGTTTTGATGCGGCGATTCATGATGCGCATTGCGGAGTCCATTGCCAAGAGCATTGACGCGGGCGGCATCGTCACCGGTGAATGCCTTGGCCAGGTTGCCAGTCAGACCATGGACGCGATGCGCATGACCGGCGCCGCCACATCTCTGCCCGTGTTCCGCCCGCTGGTGGGCATGGACAAGGAAGAGATTGTTACCCTTGCCCGCCGGATCGGCACCTTCGAGACCTCCATCCTCCCCTACGAAGACTGCTGCACCGTATTTACACCCCGCCACCCCCGCCTGCGCCCCCAGCCCATGGAGATTGAACGCGCGGAGAGCACGCTGGAGATTGACGCACTGGTAAAAAAGGCCGTAAGCGGGATTGAAAAGATTACCCTTCGCACCTAAACCATATGATAGGAAAGAGGTCCTCTTCATGGCTCATACCGCTGAGCTGATCGCCGTGGGCACCGAATTGCTGCTGGGCAACATCGTCAACGCCGACGCCCAGACTCTGTCCCGGGAACTGTCCGCCCTTGGCATCAATGTGTTTTATCACACGGTAGTTGGTGACAACCCTGAGCGCCTGAAAGCGGCGGTGAATATCGCCAAATCCCGGGCGGACGTCGTGATCACCACCGGCGGCCTTGGCCCCACCTGTGATGATCTGACCAAGCAGACCCTGGCCGACTGCTTTGGAAAGAAGCTGGTGTTCCATCCCGAGAGTGCCGACCGCATCCGCGCCTATTTTGACCGCATGCAAGGTCGGGTGATGACCGATAACAATCTTCAGCAGGCCTACCTACCGGAAGACTGCACCGTGTTCCCCAACGATTGGGGCACAGCACCCGGCTGCGGATTTGAGGCGGAGGGAATTCATGTGGTCATGCTGCCCGGCCCGCCTTCCGAGTGCGGCCCCATGTTCCGCGCCTGCGCGGCCCCCTATCTCCGCGTGCTGTCAGAGGGGATGATCGTTTCCCGCACGCTGCGCATCTTTGGCATGGGGGAGTCCGCCGTGGAAGCCCAGCTCCGTGAGCGGATGAACGCCATGGAAAACCCCACGTTAGCCCCCTATGCCAAGGAGGGTGAGGTGGAGCTGCGCATTACTGCCAAGGCTGACGGGGAGGCTGCCGCACAGGCGCTCATCGCCCCGGTGGAGGCAGAACTGCGGCAGCAATTCGGCACAAAAATCTATGGTGCCGATGTTTCCTCGCTGGAAGAGGTGGTTTTTCATTTACTGCGAGAAAAGGGACTCACCTTTGGCTGTGCTGAATCCTGCACAGGGGGCATGGTGGCAAAACGAATGACGGATTTTGCCGGTTCCTCCGCGGTTTTTAAGGGCGGCATTGTCTGCTATACCAATGAAATTAAGACCAACGTGCTGGGCGTCCTTCCCTCCATGTTGGAGGAAGAGGGTGCAGTGTCCGAGCTGGTGGCACGGGCCATGGCGGAGGGCGCTGTGCGTATACTGGGCTGTGATATCAGCGTCGCCACCACAGGGGTCGCGGGTCCTGACCGCGATGACCGGGGCAACCCCGTGGGGCTGGTTTATATCGCCATCGCCACAAGGACCGAGACCTTTGTCCGCCGAGTCACGCTGGGTGGTACCCGAACCCGCATCCGCATCACCGCCGCCACCCACGCCTTTGACTTGGCCCGCCGTCAGCTTTCCGGTCTTCCTCTTGCCGATTGAATGAAAAAGGGTCCCCGCCGAAGCTTTCGCTTTGGTGGGGACCCTTCTTCATTTCTCTTATTCCAAATTAAGCTTGTTGCTCAAAATATACCGGGTTGCAAAGAAGTAGATGGCGCCGAATACCAGCTGGATCAGAATGACCACCACCAGAACGAAATGGACTGTACCAAAGTCGCCAAAGGTATTGATGAGTCGGTGGTAGATTTGGTTCAGCCCGTTCTCCCCGATTAGATCTCCGATCGCGGTCACCAGGCTTTCCAAAATAATGGTCAAAACGAAGAACGCACCCACTGCCACCGCCACACGATGGCTTTTGGCCAGATGTCCGATGGCGATACACAGATAGACAAACAAGACGCTCACCGCCGCAAAGAGGATCACCACCACCACAGATTCGATGAGATAGCCCACACCGTTTCCGACATGCACCTCGCCGAAGAACTGCTGGATTCCATCCCAAAACTGCTGCAAGGCCTCCATGTCACCCGCCATGAGAAACATACTAAGGAATACTGCGATCACGGTCAGGGCGCTCATCACAAGGGCTATGATGGCTTTGGCCATGATGTGACGCCCCGGCGTAACGGGTAAGGTAAACATGAGGTACCCCTCGTCACCCAGCAGACTTTTGTAAAACCGATCAATCAGGATAATAAAGGTCACCACAAAGGCGGCAACAATAAACCCGCTGTATAGTGTGCCGCCAATGGCCTGTGGCAGTGCAAAATCATTGGCGTTAAACAGGAATCGGTTGACCAGTGCCAGCAGGAGTACGCCGCCGTAAATCGGCAGGCAGATACGGGAAGTAGCCTTCCATTCGTATTTCAAAAGTTTGCTCAGCATGCGAACACCTCCCGGAATAGAGCGTCCACAGATTTCCCGCGGCTCTCCCTTATATTGTCCACCGTATCGTGGAGCACCAGCGAACCATTTTGGATAAAGATCGCCTCATCCAGCACCCTCTCAATATCGGAAATCAGGTGGGTGGACAGCATAACCGTTGCGTTTTCGCTGTAGTTGGTTAAAATCGTGTTCAGAATGTAGTCGCGGGTAGCAGGGTCCACCCCGCCGATGGGTTCATCCAGCACGTAAAGCTGCGCCGCACGGCTCATGGTGAGAATCAGCTGCACCTTCTCTTTGGTTCCCTTCGACATGGTCTTCAGCCGGTCACCGGTTTCAATGTGCAGGGTCTTCATCATGTCATTTGCCTTCACCCTGTCAAAATCAGAGTAAAAATCCGCAAAATACGCCAGGATGTCACTGGCTTTCATCCAGTTGTTCAGATAGCTGCGCTCCGGCAGATAGCTCACGATGGAGTGCGTATACACGCCCGGCTTCACTCCGTCAATCGTAATGGTGCCCTCCGTGGGGGTCAGCAGCCCGTTGAGCAGCTTAATGGTCGTGGTCTTTCCGCTGCCATTTGGGCCAAGCAGGCCAACGATGCGGCCGCGGCCAATGGTCAAATTCAGGTGATTGAGCGCAACCTTTTTGCCAAAACTTTTCGTCAGGTCACTGCACACCAACAAATCCTCGGTGTTCATTTTAGTTCTCTCCCTCCCGCGCCGTGTTTTGCAGCAGCGCGATAATTTCTTCTCTGGAAAATCCCAGTACGTCCATACTGCCCACAAAGGCAGCGATACGCTCCCGTGCCATCTTTTCTCTTACCGCTTCAATCATCTCTCTATCCTCCGTTACGAATCGTCCCGCGGTTCGGTTGGTGTAGAGCAGGCCCTCCCGCTCCAAATCCGCCAGCGCCCGCTGCATGGTGTTGGGATTAACGCCCGCCTCCGCGGCAAGATCACGCACCGCTGATACCTTACCCCCCGGTGCAAGCGCCCCGCTGACGATCCGCTCGGTCAGCCGCTCGGTCAGCTGCTGATAGATGGGCCGGTCGTCGTTTAGGTTCCAATGCATAGTGTGCTCCTTCCTGTACTCCTGTATCGCTGTATTAACTGCGTAACACAATACTACAACGATACATTTGGTTTGTCAACCCCCAATTTTCACTTTTTTTGGTTGGCTCATTTTTTGTTGCGTTTTCCCCCTGAGATGCTTATACTGTAAGCAGATGACAAATTGTGGAGGTGTTCGTTATGACCAATCAGGAAGCCATTAAGGAATTGCAAAACATCAAGAATTACTGTACTGTCAGCGCCATCGCCGCCATCGACCACGCCATAGCCGTTTTGAAAGAAACCCCTGACCCCCAACAGAGCACTCCAAAATAAGCTCGTTCCGTCCACCGTAGAAAGACGAATCGCTCTGTTTTTCTTGACAGTGCTCCAGCTGCATGATAGGATATTTTCAATTGAATCATACCGATAGAGGTGCGATCACCATGAGTACTTCGGAACAAGGCAAGGCAGCCGTTCCGTTGGAAAGGGGCTATCGCCGAAGGGAGAGCGTCGGCCTTGTCTCTCTCCCTGGGACGCCGGATAACATCCGGCGAACTGTCACAGTTGTGGAGCGCTATCACCTATCACCCCATAGGGGTGATTGGTTGCCGTGGGCGCTTTTTGAAGCGCCCACGGCTTTTTGTGTTGCATTTACAAAAGAGAAGAAAGAGAAAGGATTGTTTTTACTATGTCCCCAACCATGTACGCAACTTTTTGGGCCTTGGTGCCCCCTATTGTTGCCATCGCACTGGCGCTCATCACCAAGGAGGTGTACTCCTCCCTATTCATTGGCATTCTGGTGGGCGGCCTGTTCTACTCGGGATTCTCCTTTCAGGGAACCATCACCCATATTTTTCAGGATGGCATGATCTCGGTTCTGTCCGACGGCTGGAATGTAGGCATCCTCCTCTTCCTCGTCATTCTGGGCGCCATGGTGGCTCTCATGAATAAGGCCGGCGGCTCAGCCGCCTTCGGCCGCTGGGCCGGAACCCACATCAAGACCCGCGCGGGCGCCCAGCTTGCCACCATCGCCCTTGGCGTCTTGATCTTCATTGATGACTACTTCAACTGCCTTACCGTGGGCAGCGTGATGCTCCCGGTGACCGATAAGCACAACATTTCCCGCGCGAAGCTGGCTTATCTCATTGATGCCACCGCCGCACCCATTTGCATCATCGCCCCCATCAGTTCCTGGGCGGCCGCTGTGACCGGTTTTGTGGAGGGGGAAGATGGTCTGTCCCTGTTTGTCAGCGCAATCCCCTACAATTTCTATGCTCTGCTCACCATCGTCATGATGATCGGCCTTGTGGTCATGAAGGTAGACTTCGGGCCTATGGCGATCCACGAGCAAAACGCCGCTCAGGGCGACCTTTACACCACGCCAGGTCGCCCTTACGCCTCCATGGAGGAGGAAGCCGTCATTGGCAAGGGCAAGGTCATTGATCTGGTCCTTCCCATTCTGTGCCTGATCATCTGCTGCGTGATCGGCATGATCTACACCGGCGGCTTTTTTGAAGGTGCAAGTTTTGTAGATGCCTTTGCCAGTTCCGACGCTTCGGTTGGCTTGGTTCTTGGCTCCTTCTCCGGCCTTATCCTTACATTGATCCTTTTTCTGGTCCGCCGTGTCCTCTCCTTCAAGGACTGCATGGCCTGCATCCCAGAGGGCTTTAAGGCTATGGTCCCGGCCATTCTGATTCTCACCTTCGCTTGGACACTGAAGGCGATGACCGACAGTTTGGGTGCCTCCGAATATGTGGAAGCTGTCGTGAAAAACTCCGCCGGAAGCTTTATGAACTTCCTGCCCGCTATCATCTTTGTAATCGCCTGCGGTCTGGCCTTTGCCACCGGCACCTCCTGGGGCACCTTCGGCATTCTGATCCCCATCGTTGTGGGCGTGTTCGGTCAGACCGACGGCACTTTGATGATCATCTCCATTTCCGCCTGCATGGCCGGCGCTGTGTGCGGCGACCACTGCTCCCCCATCTCGGATACCACGATCATGGCCTCCGCGGGTGCGCAGTGCGACCATGTCAACCATGTGTCCACACAGTTGCCCTATGCGCTTACTGTAGCGGCCATTTCCTTTGTTACTTATATCGTGGCGGGCTTCACCCGCTCCGCCCTCATTTCTCTTCCCATCGGCATTGTCCTGACGCTGGGCTTCCTTCTTGTGATGAAGCTGACGCAGTCAAATAAAGTCTCCGTGGACTAATTCCCTCTTGCTGTAATAACCTCGGCGGAGCCTTTGTGTTCCCGCCGAGGTTTTTTCATCCTTTTCTATTTCTTCTGTTTAGGGATGAAGCTTCTCATCAACTGTGGTACAATTGATCGAAAAGAAGTGCATCTTCCCCTACAAGCTGCAGGGGAAGGCAATTGTCTTGATTCCCAACAATATGAAAAGGAGCGATACTATGAAAGCCCTGATTTGGACCGTCAAGCAGCGGGTAGCGCTTTTTTCTGACCTGGCCGTCCTACCCGCCGATTGGGTGCTGGTCTATCTCCCCCCCGACGCTGCGGAAAACGAAGTCCTTGCGGCTGCAGCCGATGCCGACTTTATTTTCGCCGACGCCATCCGACCCATCAGTGGCAATCTGATCCGTTCCATGCCCAATCTTAAATGCATCCACTCCGAAGGCGTGGCGTTCAACGCCATTGACGTCGCCGCCGCCACAGAGCGCGGCGTTTATGTGTGTAACAACCCCGGGGTCAACGCCGGCGCGGTGGCGGAGCAGACGATTTTGCTCATGCTGGCAGTTCTGCGCCACTTCACCGAGGGGGAGACCATGCTTCGGGCCGGTCGGCAGATGGAACTGAAAACCGCGTTATCGTTGGGCAAGCTCCATGAGCTGGGCTCCTGTCATGTGGGGCTGGTGGGACTTGGCGCGATCGGCAAGGCCACGGCAAAATTGCTGCGTGCCTTTGGCTGCAAGGTCAGCTATTACAATCGCCATCAGGCTGACGCGGAGACCGAGAAGGAGCTGCAGCTTTCCTATCTTTCCCTCACAGAGCTGCTTTCCTCCTGTGATATCATCAGTCTCCACGTTCCCGTCACGCCGGACACCACTCACATGATCTGCCGCACCACCCTTGCGCAGATGAAGCCATCGTCCATCCTGATTAACACCGCCCGGGGCGATCTGGTGTGCCAGCAGGATCTGCGGGACGCCATCCTCTCGGGGCAAATTGCCGGTGCCGGACTGGATACTCTTTCGCCGGAACCGGTCACCATCGACAATCCGCTGCTCCAACTGCCGGAAGAATACCGCTACCGCATTCTGTTCTCGCCCCATGTGGGCGGCACCACAGCGCAGGCCTTCCAAACCGCGCACAAAAACGTGTGGAACGCCTTTCTCGCCGTATCTCGCGGCGAGAAGCCCCTGCATCGCGTCAATTTATAATGGAATAAAAAGCCGGCTCATACGATCGTATGGGCCGGCTTTTTCAAGCGACAATGAGTGTCATTCAGACGCGTCATCCGCACTGGCATGCGGCACAGGCGTTGTTACTGGAGTAGTCGCCGCCCAGGATGGCGACCGGGTCCATCCCCTGCCGCTTGTAGTAGTCTGTCAGCGCGGCTTTCACAGCTTCCTCCGCCAATACCGAACAGTGCAGCTTTTGCGGGGGCAGCCCGTCCAGCGCCTCGGTCACCGCAAAATTGGTCAGGGCAAGCGCCTCGTCGATGGTTTTCCCCCGGATCATTTCCGTAGCCATGGACGAGGTAGCAATGGCCGAGCCGCAGCCAAAGGTCTTGAACTTTACATCGGTAATGACCCCGCCCTCAATTTTCAGGTACATCTTCATAATGTCGCCGCACACGGGATTTCCAACTTCCCCAACGGCATTGGCATCGGGCAGTTCCCCTACATTGCGGGGATTTTGGAAATGATCCATCACTTTTTCAGAGTAAAGCATAGGGCACTTCTTCCTTTCTAGCTGATTTTCCAATTGGGGGAATTGGTCGTGCTATCCCACACGGGGGACATGTCTCGCAGCCGCGCCACCACGGCGGGCACGGCCTCCAAAATGCGGTCGATTTCGGCATCCGTGGTCTCGTCGCCGATGGTAAGACGCAGAGAGCCGTGCGCCAACGCATGGGGCAGGCCAATGGCCAGCAAAACGTGGGAGGGGTCCAACGAGGCGGACGAGCAGGCGGAACCCGAGGATGCGCAGATACCGTACTCATCCAGCAGCAATAGAAGGGATTCTCCTTCTACTGCCTCAAACACAAAGGAGGCCGTTCCCGGCAGGCGCAACGTGGGATGTCCGGTCAAGCGGGAACATGGAATGGTCAGAAGGCCGCCGATCAGCTTGTCCCGCAGAGCGGTGATGCGGCGGGTATCCTCCTCTAAAGTAGCTGTGCGCTCGCGCAGCGCAGCAGCCAATCCGACGATACCCGGCACATTTTCGGTTCCCGAGCGCCGCCCCCGTTCCTGCCCCCCGCCGTAAATGAGGGGTGGAAGCACCAGCCCTTTCCTGCAAAAGAGTGCGCCAACCCCTTTGGGCCCATGAAATTTGTGGCCGGAGAGCGAGAGAAGGTCCACCCCAAGTTCTTTCACGTTCAGGGGAATATGGCCTGCCGCCTGCACAGCGTCGGTGTGAAACAGCGCACCTGCCTCGTGAGCAATCTCGCAGAGCTCGTGGATGGGTTCTATGGTGCCAATTTCATTATTGGCGGTCATGATGGAGACCAAGGCCGTGTCTTTACAAAGCGCGGCTCTCAGCTGGGCGGGAGAGACAAGACCCTTTTCGTCCACCGGCAGATAGGTCGCCTCATACCCCTCCTTTTCCATGGCGGCGCAGGTGTGAAGAACGGCGTGGTGTTCTATGGCCGTTGTGATGATGTGGTTACCGCGGTTGGCCCGGGCGACAGCGCCGCCCAGCAGCGCCCAATTATCGCTTTCGGTGCCGCCGGAGGTGAAGAAAATCTCTTTTGGTTCCGCCCCGATGCAGACCGCCACCTCCTCCCGGGCGCGAGTTACGATCGTTTTTGCATTTTGCCCGTGGCGGTATAGGGCGGAAGGATTTCCATATTCCGTGGTAAAACATGCAGTCATGGCCGCCAGGGCGGCACTGGAAATCCGCGTGGTGGCAGCGTTGTCCGCATATATAAACTGTGACATAACGCATATCCCTTTCTTTTGTTTCCTATATCATTATATTACTATATGATTAGTATGAAATCAAGAGCAAAATGAGAAATCCGAAAAAATTACCTGAGAGGGTTTCTCACATCAGGGGGTTGACTTTAGGACTTAAAAGTGCTAAAGTACAGAAAGAATGAATTGAAGGAGTGTTCGCCATGCTGTGCGCAGTTCGCTTTGCATACAAATATTACCGCTGCTATCGCAGCGGCAGCTTTGCATCCCCAAAACGGTGACGCACAAAAGCAAGGAAACCCCTTGACTGCGGCAGCCCGTTTGGGCCGCCGCAGTTTTATTGCATAGGGGCGGTTTTTCCCACCCCCAAAAGGAAGGAATTTTTCGTATGATTATTATTATGAAGCCGGATTTTTTACCGGAGCAGTTAGCAGCCGCGAAACAGGAAATGGAAGCCTGCGGCGTAACTGTTATGGTGTCCAAGGGCAGCGAGACGACGATTTTAGGCGCTGAGGGCAACACAGGCAATGTGGATCTGGAAAAAATGGAGCAACTGCCCGGTGTGGACCGGGTCATGCGGGTCTCGGAGCCGTACAAAAAGGCCAACCGGAAATACCACCCGGATGACACCGTGATCACGCTGCCGGGCGGCGCGGCGATTGGCGGGGAAAAGCTGGCTGTCATCGCCGGGCCTTGCTCGGTGGAAACACCGGAGCAAATTTCCCTTGTGGCCCAGCGGGTCAAGGCGGCGGGGGCCGCAGCGCTCCGGGGCGGCGCATTTAAACCCCGCACCTCACCCTACTCCTTTCAGGGGCTGGCTGACGAGGGCATCCGCCTGTTGCAGGCAGCAAAACAGGCGACGGGGCTTCCCATCGTCACCGAGATCATGTCCACAGAGGATATTGCTATGTTCCAGGACTGTGTGGACGTCATTCAGGTTGGCGCCCGGAATATGCAAAACTTCGATCTGCTTAAGCAGCTTGGTAAACGCACCACCAAACCCGTCCTACTCAAGCGGGGCATGTCCGCCACCATTGAGGAATGGCTCATGTCTGCCGAGTATATCATGTCCGGCGGCAATCACAACGTTATTTTGTGCGAACGCGGTATCCGCACTGTGGAGACCTATACCCGCAACACCCTGGACTTATCCGCGGTCTTGGCGGTCAAAAAGCAGTCTCACCTGCCCATTCTGGTGGACCCCTCCCACGCCTGCGGCAAAGCATGGATGGTGGAGCGTATGGCTATGGCCGCGGTTGCCGCCGGCGCCGATGGACTGATCATTGAGGTGCACAACGACCCCAAAAATGCCTGGTGCGACGGCGCCCAGTCGATTACGCCGGACGGATTTGACGCACTCATGCCAAAACTGCACGCTATCGCTCATTGCGTGGGCCGCACGCTGTAAAGGAGAGGGACATGAAACGAAAAATTTCGGTGATCGGCCTGGGACTGATCGGCGGGTCTTTGGCCATGGCACTGCAGGGCTTTGAACAGTTTGAGATTGTCGGCTGGGACGTCAGCCAGCCCACACTTCGCTATGCCAGGGAACACCATATCTGCGACCGCGTTGCAGCGGACGCAGTGCAAGCCGTGCGGGATGCGGATGTGGTGTACCTCTGTATGCATCCAAAGGGCATCACCGATTTTCTGACGAACCACGCCGGGGACTTCACCCCTGGAACGCTGGTCAGCGACGTGTGTGGGATCAAAGGCGCTGTGATGGATGCCGCCACCGCACTGCCGCCAGGGGTTGATTTCATCGGCAGCCACCCCATGGCTGGCACGGAGTTTTCCGGCATTGAACATGCCTTCCCCGACCTGTTTCACGGCGCGCACTATATCATGACCCCCCGGACGGACAGTACGCCGGAGCACAAGGCTTTGCTCGGCCGCATTGCAACCCACATCGGCTGCCGGGACGTGGTGGATACCACGCCGGAGGAGCATGACGCCATCATTGCCTACACCAGTCAGATGATGCACATCATTGCCGTTGCCGTGTGCGATGACGACGGCTTATTCAACTGCCGCGGCTTTGAGGGCAGCTCCTTTCGCGGGTGTACCCGGGTTGCGGCGCTGGACGTTGGTTTGTGGACGCAGCTGTTTTCCATGAATGAAAAGGCGCTGTCCGCTGCGCTGGATCAACTGGCAACCCATCTTGACGCCTACCGCGCCGTGCTGAAAAGTGGCGACACCAAAGCACTGGCTGAAAAACTGGCCTACTCGGCCGACCGCAAGCGCAAAATGGATTTGGAATAGACAAAAGGGCGGCTGTGCCATGGCACAGCCGCCCTTGCTTCCCTTACAGTTACTGATTGGCGTCGTCCTTCGCCTTTTGCTTAATCTTCTGCTTGGCTTCCCTTTGCCAGCTGATGATGGCGGCAATCTGCTCCTCGGTAAGGAGCCGGCGGGGGATCAGATTGCTGGTGGATTGGCCCTTCCCCTTGTAGGTATACAGCAGCAGATCATCCGCTGTCTTGCGAACGCGGGAGGTGTTAGCCCATGCAACCATGGCGTTCTGCTCGCCAATCTGAACGCGCCAGCCCAACGCGTCGATGTTATAGTCCATCTTCATGTCCGCAAAAGGACCCTTTTTATAAGTGCGGCGGAAGGAAAAATCATAAAAGAGAGGAACTGCAACCAAGGCGACGAGAAATACCCAAAGGTTCTTTACCTGAGCGGTTCCGATGGTAACCACGACGGAGATCATCATGACCACGATCAGTCCCAGAATGATGAGATAGGACCGGGCGGCAAGCCAATGGTTTGCCTGTAAAAACTCATTTTGCCGAATGCCGTCAACCTTTACCTCAAATTGACCCATCAGTACGCCACCCCCCAATAAATCATTTTCTTCGCAGGTTTGCCGCAGATAGCGCAGGTATCGCCCAAATGCTCCTGCTGGAACGGGATGCAGCGGGACGAAACGCCCGCTTCCTCCTTCATGCGCAGCTCACACTGGAGATCACCGCACCACATGGTCTTTGCAAAGCCGCCGCAGGCCTCCATCTTCTCCTTGACCTCTTCCAGCGATGTGCAGGCATAGGTGTTATCGTTCAAATTTTTAAGCGCCTTGTCGTAAAGTGCGTCATGAATCTCGTTGAGCAGTGTGGCCACCTTGGTCTCCACCTCATCCAGTGAAACAAAGATCTTCTCCCGGTTATCGCGGCGTACGATGACGCACTGCTTGTTTTCAATATCTTTGGGGCCAAGCTCAATCCGAAGGGGCACGCCCTTCATCTCATGCTCGGCGAATTTCCAGCCGGGAGACTGTTCGGAGGAATCCATCTTCACCCGAACGCCGGCCACAGCCAAACGAGCACGGAGTGCATCGGCGGCCTCAAGCACGCCCTCCTTATGCTGGGCCACAGGGATCACCATAACCTGGGTGGGGGCAATGCGGGGTGGGAGCACCAGCCCGCTGTTGTCGCCATGGGTCATGATAATGCCGCCGATGATGCGAGTAGACAACCCCCAAGAAGTTTGGTGGGGATAAGCCTGCTTGTTCTCCTTATCGGTAAAAGTAATATCAAAAGCCCGGGCGAATCCGTCGCCGAAGTAATGGCTGGTGCCGGACTGAAGGGCCTTGCGGTCGTGCATCATGCACTCAATGGTGTAGGTATCCTCGGCCCCGGAAAACTTCTCTTTGTCGGTTTTCACGCCGCGCACCACAGGCATAGCCAATATCTTCTCGCAAAAGTCGGCGTACACCTCAAGCTGCTGGCGGGTCTCGGCAATTGCCTCCTCGGCGGTGGCGTGCATGGTGTGGCCTTCCTGCCACAAAAACTCGCGGTGGCGAAGAAACGGTCTGCTGGTTTTTTCCCAGCGAAGAACGCTGCACCACTGGTTATACAGCTTGGGTAGGTCGCGCCAGGAATGAATGAT
Source organism: Oscillospiraceae bacterium (assembly GCA_963666535.1). Taxonomy (GTDB): domain Bacteria; phylum Bacillota; class Clostridia; order Oscillospirales; family Oscillospiraceae. The sequence goes on from OY762913.1 coordinate 147,307, forward strand.
GTTGGCGTAATGCTCGCAAAACAGCGTTTCGGAGGTGGGGCGAATGCACAGCCGCTCCTCCAGCTTTTCATTGCCGCCGTGGGTCACCCACGCACACTCCGGGGCAAACCCCTTCACATGGTCCTTTTCTTTCTGCAAAAGGGATTCCGGGATCAGCATGGGCAAATACACGTTTTCGTGGCCGTCCTCCTTAAACCTGGCGTCCAGTTCCTTCTGGATATTCTCCCACAGCGCATAGCCATATGGGCGAAGGATAAACAGTCCCTTCACGCTGGAATAGTCAATCAGCTCCGCCTTGGTACAGACATCCGTGTACCATTTGGCAAAGTCGGTTTCCATATCGGTGATCTGCTCAACCTGCTTTTTGTCCTGTGCCATATATAATCCTCAATCCTTCTTCGCAGTAGTCATCATGCAATGCAATACAAGTATTTTATGCATTCAAGGCTGAAAAGTCAAGCAATTCGCCCGTCCTTTTCCCCCGGTCGCTGGCAAATATGGTCGCTTTTTGTTGACAATGTGTTTTCTGACTGATACAATTGCGAAAATGAATATGATTTTCGAGCCGCATCGTCTAAAAGCTTTGCTCATGAAGCTGCGGCCTGAACCCTTTCGGGTTCACAGGGATATTGCCGGAAACAGTGTATCCTTCCGTTTTGAAAAGAAAATCAAGTACGGGCAGTTTTTCTGCCCTATTGTTGCATCTGTGTGCGGCGTACTTTGATTTTCAAGGTGCGCCGTTTTTTTGCGGCTTTTTCTGGTCAAACGCCGCATTGGCATTGACATATCAACTCCCTCATAAGAAAGGAAGCCTATGTAATGAAACGAATCCCTAAAAAACTGCTCGCTCTTCTGCTGTCTGTCATGATGCTGATGAGCGTCCTCTCCGCTTGCGGCAGCACCGGTGCCGATGCAGGAGAAACCGCTACCCCGGAGACCACCGAGACGGTGACCCCCACCACGCGCACCATCACGGATTACGACGGCAATCAGGTTGAGATTCCCAATGAAGTGAATTCCATCTGTGCTACCTTTCCCGCCATCGAGGCGATGATTCTCATGCTGGGCCAGCCGGAAAAACTGGTGGCCACCACCGGCAGCACGCCCAAGAACGCTTGGTTTGTCAAGGCATTCCCTGCTATCGTTGACCTACCCCAGCCCTTCACCAATCTAAGCGACGGCAATGTGGAAGAGGTTATGAACATCGCCCCTGATGTCATTATCACCACCTCCGCCAATCGCGATACTTTTCTGAGTGCTGGCCTGACCCCGGTTGTGGTTGGAACCGGCAGTGTGGAATCGCTTAAGTTCACCATGACTCTGCTGGGTGAAATTCTGGGTGGCGATGCCGCAGACAAGGCCGCCCAGTTGTGTGCATACTACAACGAGAACATTTCCCTTGTCACCAGCCGTACCGAGTCCATTGCTGATGCAGACCGTCCCCGGGTGTTTTATGCCGCAGACGGCGTGCTGAACACCGAGGGCTCCGGCTCCATTGTGACCGAATGGATTGAAATGGCGGGCGGCATCAATGTGGCGGCCGAGAATGGGATTGAGGGTGGCTTTATCGACATTTCTCAGGAACAGCTTTTGGAGTGGGATCCCGACATCATCGTCTGCCGTGACGCCGATCAAAAGGACGCCTACGCCGCAGATCCCACCCTGTCTCAGCTAAGCGCCGTGAAGAACGACCGGGTCTATGTCAATCCCAAAAGTGTATTTGTCTGGTGCGTCCGCAGTGCCGACGAGGCGCTCCAGCCCCTTTGGGCCGCAACCATCATCCAGCCTGAGCTGTTTTCCGATCTTGACATCGTTCAGGCAACACGCGATTTCCATCAGGATTTCTATGGTCTTACACTGACGGATGAGGAGATTGCGGGCATTCTCAGTCCCACGGTCACCCAGTAAACAAAAACCGCGTGCGCCGAGCTGAACGGGTTTCCTGTTCAGCTCGGCGCAATGATACTGCGAAGAAGGGAGTGCCCATGCATAACAAGCTAGACCCAATGTCAACAGGCGCGGAAACGGAGCGTGAGCTGCACCACAGCACCTTAAAAATATTACTGGCCGCCCTTGTCACCCTGATCCTCATGCTCTGTGCCATCTACATCGGGCGATATGATATGACGCTGAAGGAGGCAATGACCATCCTCTTCTCCCCTATCTTTCATGTCCCGGAATCCTGGACGGCGATTACCTATAACGTCATCTTCCGCGTACGAATCCCACGCATCTGCGGCGCGGTTTTGGTGGGCGGCGGACTGGCGCTTTCGGGCACAACCTATCAGGGCATTTTTCAGAACCCGCTGGTGTCACCCGATCTGTTGGGCATTTCCGCGGGTGCCTGCGTGGGTGCCGCCTCCGCGATTCTGCTTAACTTCGGAAATTTCGGTGTGCAGACCTTCGCCCTCATGGGGGGTGTCCTGGCCGTCTTCTGTTCCCTTTCCATCCCGCGTATTTTGAAAAACGACTCTACCCTGATGCTGGTCCTGTCCGGCGTGATCGTTTCCGGCTTTATGACCGCCATGATCGGAGTTTTGAAGTATATGGCGGACATCGAAACCCAGCTTCCCGCCATTACCTATTGGCAGATGGGCAGTTTAGCGGACTCCAATCCCGAATCGGTTCTGGCGGTACTTCCGGCCATGCTTGGTTCCATCGTGGTACTGCTGGGCATGAGCTGGCGGGTTAACCTCCTCTCTCTGGGGGATACCGAATCGGCCACTCTTGGGATTAATCTGCGGGTGACGCGCACCATCCTCATTCTGGCCGCCACACTACTCACCGGCTGCGCGGTGTGTATCAGCGGCATTGTGGGTTGGGTGGGACTTATCATCCCTCACCTTTCCCGCCTGATCGTTGGCCCAAGTCACCCAAAGCTTATGCCCATGTCCTTTTGTGTCGGGGCCAGCTTTATGCTGATTGTGGACACATTGGCAAGAACACTGATTGCCTCTGAGATCCCTCTTAGTATCCTCACAGGCAGTATTGGCGCACCGTTGTTTATCTGGCTGCTCTTTCGAACGAAGACGCGGCTGTAAGGAGGGACTTGATTATGCCGATTTTAGAGGTAACGGGCGCGGCCTTCTCCTATCCTGACTCCCCGCTAGCCTTCCACGACATCTCCTTTTCGGTGGACGCGGGCGAGATTTTCACCATTCTGGGGCCCAACGGAGCGGGCAAGTCCACGCTGCTTAGTTGTCTGGTGGGCTTAAACCAGCTTAAGGACGGAGTGATTCTGCTAAGCGGCAAACCCATGGCCACCCTTTCCCGGAAGGAAATTGCCCAAACTCTTGGCTTTGTTCCCCAGATCCTCACTTCCGTATTTTCCTATTCGGTCATGGAATATGTGGTTATGGGCAGAGCCCCCTATATCAGCTCGTTCCGCAAGCCAAGCCCGGCCGATTACGCCGCTGCCAGTGCGGCGATTGATCGCATGGGCATCTCACACCTGGCACAACGCAAATACAACGCCCTTAGCGGTGGCGAGCGCCAGCAGGTGTCCATCGCCCGCATTCTGGTGCAAAACCCTAAGCTGATCCTGTTGGACGAGCCCACCTCTGCTTTGGATTTCGGCAACCAGATCAAAGTGGTCCAAATGGCAAAAACTTTGTCTGAACAGGGATACTCCGTCATCATGACCACACATAATCCTGACCATGCCATTATGCTGCAAGGTTCCGTAGGCGTTTTGGATCGGACTGGGATCATGCGGGTCGGCACGACCCAGGAGATCATCACCGAGGAATTTTTGTCCCAGGTGTATCAGGTCAATGTGAAAATCAGCTATGTGGACAAGGTTCACCGTAATGCCTGTCTGGCGACGTTTTAGCCCAATGCAGAAATGCGCATACCAGAGAAACGCTACCGCGCCGCTCTTGCAAGAGCGGCGCGGTAGCGTTCTTATGGAGAAAAGATCCCCGTCTGTTCCATGGTCAGGTCTGCGTGATACGGATTGAGAGCGAGATTAATCATCTCCAGCGTCTCATCCGGATACAGGCCGTAATAGTAGTTGATTCCAAGATATTTGGTCTCGCCGTCACCTGGCAGCGTCATCGTATGGATATCACTGGAGAAATCCAGTGACATGGCCTGGGTTGCAAACCAGATCATATCGGTCACTGACAGATTCGTCTCCACGTAGGAGTCGAAGATCCCGATAAACTCCTTAATGCGGCTCATGCTGGACCAGGAGAGGACTTTCTTTGCCACCGCGGTAAGGATTCCCCGCTGCGTTTCCACCCGGCCCAGGTCGGAATAGCCGGAGCCGTCGTTATTCTTTCGGAACCGGGCCACTTCCATGGCCTGCTGTCCGGTCAGGGTCTTAGTCCCCTCGGTATAGTGGATGGATAGGTTTTGATAGGGGTCGTCATAATCCATGTCGCAGGGAACATAGAATTCCACTCCGTCCACTGCATCCACAAGCGCCATAAAAGCCTTTATGTCCGCATTGCAGGTATAATCGATGGGGATTCCCAGCAGGGCCTCCACCTCACGTTCCACCTCGTCCACACCGCCAATGCTGTACGCCGCGTTGATCTTTTTGACCCGACGTGTCACATCGACCAGTGTGTCCCGGGGGATCGACACAACATTTACGATATGCGCAGGCACATCATAGCTCACCACCATAATGGTGTCGGCATTCCCGTTACCGTCGTCCGTTCCCACCAGCAGGATGGTATAGCAGTTCTCTCGCCGCCCCTGTGCATCGCCCGCTTCGTGATCCACATCTACCCCGGGATCAACTGCCTGAGTTTCGATCACAGGACTTTCCGCCACAGCCGGCGGGCGGATCACAATTTGCCATACGGCATAAACCGCCACAATCACCGCGGATACGCCCACAAGCGCACGATATGCTCGCCGCAGTCCGGTTGGCACCCGGCTTCTTCTTTTTTTGCTCAATGGGTGCTTCGCCTCCTCTGCCGCACTGCCGGCATAGACCCAATCGCTTTCTAGTATACTAAATCAGACAGAATTCGGCAAGAGATAGTTCTGCCTCTTTACAAAATATTTTCACTTTCCCGATTTCGAATGAAAAACTCCTATGACAGCCTGCAAAATTCAGGTTGTCATAGGAGTTTTTTGTCAGTTCACGATCCGCAGACAGATCAAACCAGTTGAACGATGGCCATTTCAGCGGCATCGCCGCGGCGCGGGCCGATGCGGACAATGCGGGTGTATCCGCCATTGCGCTCCTGATACTTAGGCCCGATCTCCTGGAACAGCTTATGGGCCACGTCTTCCTTGGTAATGAAGGACAGAGCCTGCCGGTAGGTAGCCAGATCATTCTTCTTCGCCAGGGTAATCATCTTCTCGGCAAGAGGAGCGACCTCCTTGGCACGGGTAATCGTCGTCTTGATCTGACCGTTTTCAAAAAGGTACGTCACCATCGCGCGAAGCATTGCCATACGCTGATCAGTGGGCTTACCCAGTTTTCGATTGTGAGACATGAAAGACACTCCTTTGGATCTGATCCAATTTAAATTCGTCCGTTGGAAAGCCGCGCTTCCCGTCAAAAGGCACCTCACATTAGAGATTTTCCCGTGTCCGGCAGGGGACGTTACATGCCGCCGGCACGCCTTTTGCACAATGACACCAATCATTTTCGAAGGGTCAATTCTCTTCGCTGGCCAGAGACAAGCCCATCATGGCCAGCTTGTTAATGACCTCTTCCAGGGACTTTCGGCCCAGGTTTCGCACCTTCATCATCTCGTCCTCCGTCTTGGAAATCAGATCCTCGACAGTGTTGATGTTGGCACGCTTGAGGCAGTTAAAGGAACGAACCGAGAGATCCAGTTCCTCAATCGTAAGCTCCAGTACCTTGTCGCGCTGTGCTTCCGCCTTCTCCACCACAGTGGACTTACTGCCCATCGCCTCCGACAGGTCCGTAAACAGCGTAAAGTGATCACACAGGATCCGAGCGCCCAGAGACACCGCGTCGCGGGCATCAATGGTTCCGTTTGTCCAAATTTCCAGCGTCAGCTTATCAAAATCGGTTAGATCGCCTACACGGGTGTTCTCCACGGTGTAGTTGACTTTGCGGACGGGTGTGTAAATGGAGTCAACGGGAATCGTGCCGATGATGTTCTGCGTCACTTTGTTGCGATCAGCGGGAACGTAACCCCGACCGTGGGACAGTGTCAGTTCCATATTCAGCGTGGCGCCGGCGCCCAGTGTCGCAATGTGAAGATCGGGGCTAAGAACCTCAACTTCGCCATCAGCTTTGATGTCACCTGCCGTGACATCGCACGGGCCGGTGGCCTCAATATAGACCGTTTTAACGCCTTCGCTATGAAGCTTTGCCACAATACTCTTCACGTTGAGGACGATTTCAGTCACATCTTCCTTCACACCAGGAATGGTGGAGAATTCGTGCTGAACACCGGCGATCTTGATGGAGGTCACCGCTGTACCGGGCAGAGAAGAAAGCAGGATGCGGCGCAGGGAGTTGCCCAGCGTGGTTCCGTACCCCCGCTCCAGCGGCTCCACGACATATTTTCCATAGGTGCTGTCTCCGGGATTTTCGATGCATTCGATACGAGGCTTCTCGATTTCTACCATGTATTTACCCTCCTTTTTGTGACGGCGGAATGTGTCCGCCAGTTAAAACGATTCACGAAGTTATGAGGGTTACTTGGAATACAACTCGACGATCAGATGCTCCTCGATGGGCATATCCACATCCGCGCGGACGGGCAGCTTGGTAACTGTACCCTTCAGCGTGTTCTTCTCACGCTCCAGCCACTGGGGCAGGGTCACCATAATGGCATCCTCACCGGTCAGTCGCTTGAACTTGACAGAACCACGGCTCTTTTCAGCCACTTCAATCACATCGCCAGCCTTCACCAGGTAAGAAGGAATGTTAACCTTCTTGCCATTGACGGTAAAGTGCGCGTGGTTGACGAGCTGACGAGCCTCACGACGAGTCATGGCAAAACCGAGACGATAAACCACATTGTCCAGGCGGCGCTCAATGAGAATCAGCAGATTCTCACCGGTCTTGCCGGACATGGTACTGGCCTTCTCGTAATAGGAGTGGAACTGTTTTTCCATAATACCGTATACGAATTTGACCTTCTGCTTCTCGGAAAGCTGAGTCGCGTACTCGCTTTTCTTCTTTCTCATCTGGCCGCCGGGATTGCGGTTGGTCTCCTTCTTGGAGTAGCCCATGACGGCGGGAGAAATACCCAGCGCTTTGCAGCGCTTGGCGATAGGCTGCATATTTTTAGCCATTATTCATTTCCTCCTTCACTCGATTAAACGCGTCTTCTCTTAGGAGGACGGCAGCCATTGTGGGGGACGGGAGTAACGTCCTTGATCATGGTGACCTCTAGGCCAACGGCCTGCAGGGCACGGATCGCGGCCTCACGGCCAGAGCCGGGACCCTTCACGTAAACATCCACACTCTTCAGTCCATACTCCATGGCGGACTTGGCAGCCGTCTCGGCCGCAGACTGGGCGGCAAAGGGGGTGGACTTACGGGAGCCGCGGAAGCCCAGGCCGCCGGAGGAAGCCCAGGACAGGGCGTTGCCCTGCTGATCGGTCACGGTGACCATGGTGTTGTTAAAGGAGGAGCGGATATGCACAGCTCCCTTTTCAATAACCTTGCGCTCGCGGCGCTTTCTGGTGGTTTTCTTTGTTGCTTTCGGATTAGCCATTACACGATCCCTCCTTACTTCTTCTTATTCGCCATTGTCTTGCGGGGGCCCTTGCGGGTACGCGCATTGGTCTTGCTGCGCTGGCCACGGACGGGCAGGCCTCTGCGATGACGGGTGCCGCGGTAGCAGCCGATCTCGGTCAGACGCTTAATGTCCATCGCCACATCGCGGCGCAGATCGCCTTCCACGGTCAAGCTGTTGGCAATGCACTCGCGAAGCGCAGCCTCTTCAGCCTCAGTTAGGTCCTTCACGCGGGTGTCGGGGTTTACTCCGGTTTTCTTGAGAATCTCGTTGGCGCTCGTGCGCCCAATGCCAAAGATATAAGTCAGGCCAATTTCGACTCGCTTATCCTTCGGCAAATCAATGCCGGCAATACGTGCCATATTATTTCAGCACCTCCATTAACCTTGTCTCTGCTTATGTTTGGGGTTTTCGCAAATTACCATGACTTTGCCCTTGCGCTTAATGACCTTGCACTTTTCGCACATGGGCTTCACGGACGGTCTTACTTTCATAGTTTTTTACCTCCTGTAGCCTCTACTTAACTACGCCAGGAATCCAGCCTTGGCTTGGCATTTTGTCTGGGAACAATTACTTGCTCCGCCAGGTAATGCGGCCTCGGGTAAGATCATATGGGGACATTTGAACTGTCACCTTGTCACCGGGCAGGATGCGGATGAAGTTCATGCGCAGCTTGCCGGAGATATGAGCCAAAATGATGTGGCCATTCCCGATATCCACACGGAATGTAGTGTTGGGAAGCGATTCTGTCACAATACCTTCAAGCTCGATCATATCGTCTTTTGCCAAGTATGATTACCTCCATTCCGAAAAGCGGCCAGCGCCTTTCGAAGTTCGCTGTCATGCACCGGCTCTCCCTGCTGCAGTCTGTGGATGGCCGGATGATCGAATGTTCCCAGCGGCTGCACATGCGTTGCGCGCTTCCGTTTGGGATTTGCCAGTTTTCTGTGTTTCCCGTCTGCCAACAGAAGGAAGTCACCCTTCACATCTACGATGCAAAAGAGCTTCTCTCTATCGTGCCCTGCCAGTGAGCGGACGATCTGTGCCGTCTGATGTTCCGTCATCTCGTTGCTCCTGTCTCGGTACGGGTCAAGATCTCCGGATCTCCATCGGTGATGAGGATGGAGTTCTCGTAATGTGCCGCCATCTTACCGTCCAGTGTTTCCACCGTCCAGCCGTCTTTCAGCACCCTAATTTCCCAGGTTCCTTCTGTCACCATGGGCTCCACGGCCAAGGTCATGCCAGCCTGAAGGCGGGGACCATGGCCAGCGGGGCCGTAGTTGGGGATCTCAGGTGGTTCATGCATTTTGCTGCCCACACCGTGTCCCACATACTCCCGCACCACACCGAAGCCATTTTGCTCCACATAGGTTTGGACCGCATGGGAAATATCAGAAATCCGGTAACCGGAGCGGGCCATCTTCATGCCTTCCCAGAAACTTTGCTCTGTAACGGCAATCAAACGCTCCCCCTCGGGGCTCACCTTTCCACAGGGATAGGTGGCTGCGCAGTCGCCGTGGAAACCGCCTATATAGGCGCCCACGTCCACGCTGACGATGTCACCCTCGCGGAGCTTCCGGTTGCCCGGGATTCCGTGGATGACTTCCTCATTCACCGAGGCACAGACGGATGCCGGATAACCACCATAGCCCAGAAAGGAGGGCACAGCGCCCTGGCTCTCAATGAATTTGCGGACTGCTTTATCTATTTCAAGGGTTGTGATGCCGGGGACTACCAGTTCTCCCGCTAAAGCACGGGCCGCCGCGGTGATCCTGCCGGCTGTTCGCATGAGTTCGATCTCGCGCGGAGACTTCAAAGAAATCATTTCCACTTCGATCAGAGCCCCAATGCTTCCATAACCACTTTCGTGGTCGCTTCGATGGTCGCCTGATTGGCTACCATCCGGACAATTCCCCTGGCCTCGTAAAAGCCCTTCAGGGGTTCGGTTTCTGCGTGATAGGCCCTCAAACGGTTTTGCACCGTCTCAGGCTGATCATCGCTGCGAAGGACGAGTTCTGCCCCGCACTTGTCGCACACGCCCTCTTTTTTGGGGGGCACAGACACCACATGGTAGGTAGCACCACAATTTACGCAAGCCCGCCGACCGCCCATGCGCTCCACGATCTCTCCATCAGAGATTTCAATCGAAAGCACTTTGTCAAACCGAATTCCGGCCGTTTCCAAAGCTTCTGCCTGGGCGATTGTGCGCGGCACGCCGTCTAGGATGTAGCCGTTCTTGCAGTCTGGCTCCTCCAGACGCTCGGCGATGATGCCAATAATGACTTCATCAGGCACAAGCTTGCCTGCATCCATGTATTCTTTTGCCTTTATCCCCACAGGCGTGCCGTTTTTTACGGCCGCCCGGAGGATGTTTCCGGTGGAAATGGTCGGGATCGAAAGCTTTTGACTGAGGATATCAGCCTGTGTGCCTTTGCCCGCACCGGGGGCACCTAATAGAATTAATTTCATCTGCCAGCCGCCTTACTCAAGGAAACCCTTGTAATGACGCATCAGCATCTGTGCCTCCAAAGACTTGACGGTCTCCAGCGCGACGCCGACCACAATGATGATGGACGTACCGCCGATAGCCAGCGCTCTCACGCCGATCAGGTTACCGGTGAGGATGGGGGCGATTGCCAAAATGGCCAGGTAAAGTGCACCAAACATGGTAATCTTACCCAAAACCTTGCTAATAAAGTCAGCGGTGGGCTTTCCGGGGCGAAAACCGGGGATAAATCCGCCGTTTTTCTTCAGATTGTTGGCAACCTCAATGGGGTTAAACTGCATTGTGGCATAGAAATAGCTGAACGCGATGATCAGCAGGAAATAGACCACAATGTAGATGATGGATGTTGTGTCAAAAATCGTGAGAAATGTGTTCCAGCCGCTTCCTGCTGTTTTGGAGGACGGCACAAACGCACCGATCGTCGCAGGCAGAGAGGCAATGGTCTGGGCGAAAATGATGGGCATAACGCCGCTCATATTCAACTTCATAGGAATATGAGTAGACTGTCCGCCGTACATCTTCCGTCCTACCACGCGCTTTGCGTACTGCACAGGCAAACGCCGCTCAGAGTTGGAGATAAATACGATCAGAACCACCAGAGCCAGCATACCAAGGACGATTCCCACAGCACCCAGCGGGTGCAGAACAAAGACGGTGTCGGTCCCTGCTATTCCGTTGACCCAGTTTTTGATCCCACGGTAAATATAACTCACCATTGTTGGCCCGCGAGAAATGATGCCCGCAAACAGGATAATGGAAATGCCGTTGCCGATTCCAAACTCGGTAATTTGTTCACCCAGCCACATGAGGAATGCCGAGCCCGCCGTGAAGGTCAGAACGATGACAATCGCCACCCAAATACCATTCGTGGAGCCCGTGTTAATTAAATCATAACTCTTGATCAGGGTGTAGTAACCGAAGCCCTGCAACAGTCCGATGCCCACTGTGGTATAACGGGTGATGGCTGCAATTTTCTTGCGGCCTTCCTCTCCCTCATCCTTCTGCATCCGCTCCAGAGCCGGGATGGCTACTGTGAGCAGCTGGATGATGATGGAACTGTTAATATAGGGCTGGATACTAAGCGCAAACACCGTAGCCTCCGCAAAAGCAGAGCCGCTCATGGCATTCATCAGACTCAGCACAGTACCGCTGTTAGCCGCCAGATATTCGCCGAGATATTCCGTATTGATATACGGAACGGGTACGGCAGACCCCAAGCGAAAGATGAGCAGAGCGAAGATCGTAAACATGATCTTGCGGCGCAGCTCAGGGATCTTCCATGCGTTACGGACGGTCTGGATCATCCTTAGACCACCTCCGCCTTACCACCAACTGCTTCGATCTTTTCCTTGGCAGAGGCGGAGAAAGCGGATGCCTGCACGGTAAGCTTTTTCGTCAGCTTGCCATTACCCAGGATCTTAACGCCGTACTCGCACTTGGAAAGGATGCCCTTTTGCAGCAGGTCGTTCACGTTGACGGCAGCACCATCTTCAAACTGCTCCAAAACGGAGAGGTTGATTGCTTCCATGGGTTTTGCAAAAATATTATTGAAGCCGCGCTTCGGCACACGACGGGCCAGCGGCATCTGGCCTCCTTCGAAGCCAACGCGGACTCCGCCGCCGGAACGGGCCTTCTGGCCTTTGTGTCCACGGCCTGCGGTCTTACCGTTTCCGGTACCTGCACCGCGGCCCTTGCGCTTGCCCACTGTAGTGGAGCCAGCTGCGGGAGATAGTTCATGCAAATTCATTTACGCGCACCTCCTTACTTTTCCTCGGTGACCTGGAGCAGATAACCGATCTGAGCGATCTTGCCACGTGTTGCCTCGTTATCGGGCTGTACCGTGTCGTCGCCAATTTTACGCAGCCCCAGAGCCGCCGCAGTCGCCTTATGCTGGGCGATGCGTCCGTTCAGGCTCTTAGCCAACTTAATGTTGAGCTTTGCTTCTTTCTTAGCCATTTCGTAAAGCCCCCTTAGCCTTGGATCTCGTCCGCGCTTTTACCGCGGATACGAGCCACTTCCTGCACGCCACGCAGAGTCTTGAGTCCCTGCATGGTAGCAGCCACCACGTTCTGTGGATTGTTGGAACGCAGGCACTTCGTGCGGATATCCTTAATCCCGGCAGCTTCCAGCACAGCACGCACCGGGCCGCCGGCGATCACGCCGGTACCGGGAGCAGCAGGCTTGAGGAGTACGCGGCCAGCACCGAACACACCAATCACCTCGTGGGGAATGGTTGTGCCAGACAGGGTAATATCCACCAGATTCTTCTTGGCATCTTCAATGCCCTTGCGAATCGCCTCGGGAACTTCGCTGGCCTTACCCAGACCAAATCCCACTTTGCCCTTCTCGTTACCAACCACAACCAGTGCGGCGAACTTGAAGATACGACCGCCCTTGACGGTTTTTGATACACGGTTGAGAGAAACGACTTTCTCCACAAACTCGCTGGGTTCTCTTTCAAATCTTGCCATTTCGTTTCCTCCTCCCGATTAAAATGCCAGGCCGCCCTCGCGGGCGCCATCGGCCAGGGCTTTCACGCGCCCATGATACAGGTAGCCGCCGCGGTCAAAAACCACGTCTTCAATGCCCTTGGCCTTTGCGCGCTCTGCAACAGTCAGGCCAACCTGCTTAGCAGCTTCGCAGTTGCTGCCCTTGGCGGTGAAATCCTTATCCAGAGAAGATGCAGAAACCAACGTCACGCCGTTGACATCATCAATGATCTGCGCGTAGATATTGGTTGCACTGCGGAATACGTTCAAGCGAGGTCTTTCGGGCGTGCCGGAGATCTTGCCACGCACTCTCTTATGTCGTCTCATACGTTGTCCACTGGTATCAGGTCTCTTAATCATTCAGCACACCTCCTTACTTCTTGCCGCCGGTCTTACCAACCTTGCGGCGGATGACCTCGTCAATATATTTAATGCCCTTGCCCTTATAAGGCTCGGGGGGCCGCTTCTCGCGGACCTCGGCAGCGAATTGGCCGACTTTCTGCTTATCGCAGCCGCTGATGATAATCTTGTTTGCGGTGGGAGACTCAATGGTGATGCCCTCAACGGAATCCACAAACACCTGATGAGAATAACCCAGGTTCATGACCAGCTGCGTACCCTGCATCGCCACACGATAGCCAACGCCGTTGACATCGAGTTCCTTTTTGAACCCCTCAGTCACGCCGACGACCATGTTGTTTACGAGAGAACGGGTCAATCCATGAAGGGACCGGTTCTCCTTGGCGTCGTTGGGACGGGTAACCTTGATCTCGCCGTTATCCATCTCAATCTTCATGTTGGGGTGCATGGTCTGTGTCAAAGTCCCCTTGGGGCCCTTGACCGTAATAATATTGCCTTCGATCTTCACGTCCACACCAGATGGGACGGTGATAGGCGCTCTTCCGATTCTTGACATTCCTATACCCTCCTTACCAGATGAATGCCAGGACTTCACCACCGACATGTGCTGCGCGGGCAGCCTTGTCGGTCATAACGCCCTTGGACGTAGATACAATTGCGACACCCAGGCCACGCAGCACACGGGGGAGCTCTTCCGCTCCAGCGTAAACGCGCAGGCCGGGCTTGGATACGCGGCGAAGACCGGTGATGACCTTCTCTTTGCCGGGACCATACTTCAAATTGATGGTGATGACACCCTGGGTGCCGTCTTCCGTCATCTGGAAGGACTTAATGTAGCCCTCGTCCAGCAGGATCTGAGCAATGGCCTTCTTCATGTTGGACGCAGGCACGTTCACAGTGTCATGCTTTGCATTCGTTGCGTTGCGGATACGAGTGAGCATATCCGCAATAGGATCTGTGATATGCATGGATTTTGACCTCCTTTATAGGTTACAGAATTTCTCTGTATAGGCGGCAAGGTATCGCGGTTAGGCAGCCGCGACCTTTTGGCCGTCTTCAGGGGTTTTCCCCCTGGTTTTATAACGCGGGATGGCGGGAGTGAAACTCCCGCCCTGCCCTTGTTAACGGAGTTAATGGGAAGCTAGTTTCCCATGCCCCCCCTGTAAGAGGGCTGCTTCACAGGCAGATTACTCTTACCAAGAAGCCTTTTTCACGCCGGGAATCTGGCCCTTATGAGCCAGTTCACGGAAGCAAATACGGCAGATGCCATAGTCACGCAGATAGGCATGGGGGCGACCGCAGATCTTGCAGCGGTTGTAGCCGCGGGTAGAGTACTTGGGCTCGGCCTGCTGCTTGAGGATCATAGATTTCTTAGCCATATGTCAGTTCCTCCTTATCGGCCCATGAAGGGGGCACCGATCAGAGCAAGTAGCTCACGGGCCTCTTCATCGGTGTTGGCGGTGGTGCACATGACAATGTCCATACCGCGGATCTTGTCGATCTTATCAAAGTCGATCTCAGGGAAGATCAGCTGTTCCTTGATGCCCAGGGCATAGTTGCCGCGGCCGTCAAAGGAATCAGGGTTGATACCACGGAAGTCACGCACGCGTGGGAGTGCCACATTCAGCAAGCGGTCCAAAAACTCCCACATCTTGTCGCCGCGCAGGGTCACCTTCGCGCCAATGGGCATGCCCTCGCGGAGCTTAAAGTTCGCAACAGACTTTTTTGCCAGAGTAATCACGGCCTTCTGGCCGGTGATAGCAGTCAGATCTCTTACGACAGCGTCCAGGGCCTTTGCGCTGTCGCGAGCCTCGGTGCAGCCAACGTTCAGGACAATTTTGTCAAAACGGGGGATCTGCATTGTGCTCTTGTAACCGAATTTGGTCATGAGAGCGGGAGCAACTTCCTGCTGATACTTGACTTTTAAATTAGGCATTTCAGACATTTTTGTTTACTCCTCTCTCTCAAATCTCGGCGCCGCATTTTTTGCAAACGCAGACCTTCTTGCCATCAGCAAGAAGCTTGTGGGCAGGACGGGTAGCCTTGTTGCACTTGGGGCACACGCGCATAACCTTGCAGGCATAAATGGGGGCTTCCTTCTTCAGGATGCCTCCCTGATCTCCCTGCTTGCGCGGCTTGGTGTGACGGGAAATCACGTTGATCTTCTCCACGACGACCTTACCGGCCTTAGGCATAGTCTCAAGAACCTTACCCTGTTTGCCCTTGTCCTTACCGGACAGAACAACGACTAGATCGTTCTTTTTGATGCTCATTTTATTCATCTCTCACTACCCCCTTACAGCACTTCAGGAGCCAGAGACAGGATCTTCATGTAGTCCTTGTCGCGCAGCTCGCGGGCCACCGGGCCAAAGATACGGGTGCCTTTCGGGTTCTTGTCGTCCTTAATCAGAACGGCGGCATTCTCGTCAAAACGGAGATAGCTGCCGTCGGCACGACGTACGCCGCGGGCGGAACGGACGATCACGGCCTTGACGACCTCGCCCTTCTTGACCTGGCCGCCGGGAGCAGCCTTACGCACAGAAGCAACAACAACGTCTCCGATGTTGCCGTACTTGCGCTTGGAGCCGCCCAGAACGCGGATGGTTTTCAGTTCTTTGGCACCGGTATTATCGGCAACCTTCAAATAAGTTTCTTCCTGAATCATATCGGCACCTCCTTACTTC
The DNA here is from genome assembly GCA_963666535.1 of Oscillospiraceae bacterium. Lineage (GTDB taxonomy): Bacteria > Bacillota > Clostridia > Oscillospirales > Oscillospiraceae. The sequence continues at coordinate 163,031 of OY762913.1, forward strand.
GCTTTGTCTAGGATCTCCACCACGCGCCATCTTTTGTCCTTGGACAGGGGGCGAGTCTCCATGACACGCACTCTGTCGCCGATGCCGCACTGGTTGAGTTCATCATGTGCTTTTAGCTTATAGGTTCTCTTCACAATCTTCTTATACAGAGGATGGGCCACACGGTCGGCGATGGCAACCACAACGGTCTTATCCATCTTATCCGAAACCACCAGGCCGACTCTGGTCTTGCGGGAAGAGGTTCTATTCTCATTCATAGTTCAAGTTCCTCCTTATCGGCCTGCGAGTTCTTGCTCGCGGATGGTTGTTTTCACTCGTGCGATATCCTTCTTGACCTCAGCGATCTTGATGGGATTGTCGAGCTGATTGGTCGCATGCTGAAGGCGAAGCTGGAACAGGGCTTTCTTCAGTTCAAGCAGTTTGCTCTCCAACTCAGCGCCGGACATTTTGCGTACTTCTGTTGCCTTCATTATGCTTCACCACCGTTCTCGGTTACTTCACGCTTGATGATCTTGCACTTAACGGGCAGCTTGTGGCTGGCCAAACGCAGTGCCTCCATGGCGGTCTCTTCTGGGACGCCCGCAATCTCAAACATGACGCGGTCAGGCTTAACCACGGCAACCCATTGCTCCGGCGATCCTTTGCCGGAACCCATGCGGGTACCAAGCGCCTTTTTTGTCAGGGGCTTATCAGGGAAAATTTTGATCCAAACCTTACCGCCACGCTTGGTGTAGCGGGTCATTGCAATACGGGCAGCCTCGATCTGGTTGCTGGTGATCCAGCTGGGCTCAGTGGCCTGAAGGCCATACTCGCCGTAGCAAACAACGTTGCCACGGGTGGCTCTGCCCGTCATGCGGCCGCGGTGAACGCGACGATATTTCACTCTTTTGGGGAGCAGCATTACTGAGCGCCTCCTTCCTTCGGAGTACTACCGCCCTGTGCGGGGCGGGGACCACGGTTGTTGTTAAATCCGCGGTTGTTATTAAAGCCACGGTTGTTATTGTTGAAACCGCCGTCGCGGTGGTCGCGGCGGGGACGCTCAGGACGTTCCTTAAAGTTCTTGGTGTCCAGCGTGCGGGGAGAGGTGCGCAGCGTCTGGGTGAGAATCTCGCCTTTATAAATCCAGACCTTTACGCCAATTCGACCATAGGTGGTGGCAGCCTCGGCAAAGCCGTAGTCAATGTCAGCACGTAGGGTCTGCAGAGGAATGGTGCCATCGTGATAATGCTCCACACGAGCAATTTCAGCACCGCCCAGACGACCGGAGCAGCAGGTCTTGATGCCGCGGGCGCCGCCACGCATGGCGCGGCCCATAGAATTCTTCATGGCGCGGCGGAAGGAGATACGCTTCTCCAGCTGCTGTGCAATGTTCTCAGCCACCAGTTGTGCATCGGTGTCAACGCTCTTGACCTCAACAATGTTGAGGATCACGGGCTTGCCGGCAATCTTCTCCACAGCCAGGCGATAACGCTCAATGTCTGCGCCAGCCCTGCCGATTACCACACCGGGACGGGCGCAATGCAAATAGATCTTCACCTTTGCATTGTCTCGTTCAATTTCAATCTTGGGAACACCGGCGGAGTACAGGGTTTTCTTTAAATAATCCCGAATTTTCTTATCCTCAACCAGAAGATCGCCGACCTTCTCATTGCGGGCATACCAGCGGGAATCCCAATCCTTAATGACGCCCACACGAAACCCGTGTGGATTAATTTTCTGTCCCATTATTCTCCTCCTCCCTTAGCGCTCTTTCACCACGATGGTGATATGAGAAGTTCTTTTGTTAATGCGGTAGGCACGGCCCTGCGCCCGGGGCATCATCCGCTTGATGATGGGACCGGGGTTTGCAAAGGTTTCCGACACGTACAGCTTCTCAGGATCCATCTGGTGATTGTTCTCCGCATTGGCTGCTGCGCTCTTGAGGAGCTTCAACAAAGGCTCGGAGGCAGCCTTAGGGGTGTTCATCAGAATCGCGTTGGACTGTGCCACGCTCTTTCCGCGGATCAAATCGCAAACGATTTTCACCTTACGGGGAGAGATGCGGACATAACGCAGATGTGCTGTTGCTTCCATTATCTCTCTCCTCCTTACTTGCCAGTCTTAGCGCCGGCATGACCGCGGAATGTGCGGGTAGGGGCGAATTCCCCCAGCTTATGCCCGACCATGTCCTCGCTCACAAAAACGGGAACATGCTTGCGGCCATCATGCACTGCAAAGGTGTGCCCGACAAAGGAGGGGAAGATGGTGGAGCTGCGGCTCCAGGTCTTCAGCACTTTCTTCTCGCCGGTCTGATTCATGTCTTCGACTCGCTTCAGCAGCTCGGCGGCGCAAAACGGGCCTTTCTTGATACTTCTGCTCATTTTTAATAGCCTCCTTACTTCGAATTACGGTGCTTCACGATGAACTTTTCGGTGCGGTTCTTCGTCTTGCGAGTCTTATAACCCATCGTAGGCTTGCCCCAAGGTGTAACAGGGCCGGGACGGCCCACAGGACTCTTGCCCTCGCCGCCGCCGTGGGGATGGTCGTTGGGGTTCATGACCGAGCCACGAACCGTAGGCCGCCAACCCATGTGACGCTTACGTCCAGCCTTGCCCAAATGAATGTTTGCGTGATCCGTATTGCCCACCTGGCCGATGGTTGCCTTGCACTCCAGCCGAATGTAGCGAACTTCACCGGAAGGCAGACGAACCTGTGCCACGCCGTTTTCCTTGGCCATCAGCTGCGCCGCGACACCGGCGGAACGAACGAGCTGTGCGCCCTTTCCGGGGTTAAGCTCAATGTTGTGGATCATTTCACCCACGGGGATCGCGGAGATAGGCAGGCAGTTGCCTGGCATAATGTCTGCGGTTGCGGAAGACCAGACCAGATGGCCGGGCTTCAGGCCCACAGGAGCCAGAATGTAGCGCTTCTCGCCATCCTCGTACTGCACAAGGGCAATGTTGGCGGAACGATTGGGATCGTACTCCAGACGGAGAACCGTACCGGCCATGTCCATCTTGTCGCGCTTGAAATCAATAATACGATACTTCTGCCGGTTGCCGCCGCCACGGTGACGGACGGTGATGCGACCATAGCTGTTGCGGCCTGCGTGCTTCTTCTGCGGCTCAGTCAGGCTGCGCTCCGGCTTCGCTTTCTTGTCAATGCCTTCGAACGCGGACACCGTCATTTGACGGCGGGATGGCGTTGTCGGCTTATAAGTCTTAATAGCCATTTTGCGTTACCCTCCTTATACCATACCTTCGAAGAATTCGATGGTCTTGGAATCGGCGGTCAGAGTGACCATAGCCTTCTTCCAGTTTCTGCGACGGCCTGCAGGCTGCGCGCCCAGGCGCTTCTTCTTGCCAATCATGTTCAGTGTGTTGACTTTGTCAACCTTCACACCGAAGAGCTCCTCGACCGCTTTTGCAATTTCAATCTTGTTTGCGGCCTTGGTGACCTCAAACGTGTAGCACTTGCGCTCGGTCTGCGCCATGGACCGTTCTGTCACAATGGGGCGCTTAATGATATCATAAGCAGTCATTACGCAAACACCTCCTCGATAACAGCCAGTGCATCCTTGTCGATGATCAGCTGTTTGGCGTTAACAATGTCATACACGCTGAGGATCTTCGCGGTAGTAGTAATCACACCCGGAATGTTCCGTGCGGATTTGACCACATTCTCGTTGACCTCAGGCGTGATAACCACGGATTTTCCGACGTTCAAAGCACCCAGAAAATCTTTCATGGCCTTGGTCTTGATCTCGCTCATTTCGATCTTGTCCACCACGACAATATTGCCGCTGGCGGCTTTGTCGGAGAGAGCAGACTTCAGCGCCAAGCGCTTGACCTTCTTGTTCAGGGCATAGCTGTAATCGCGGGGCTTGGGAGCAAACACAATGCCGCCGTGGGTCCACTGGGGAGCGCGGATGGATCCCTGACGGGCACGTCCGGTTCCCTTTTGGCGCCAGGGCTTGATGCCGCCGCCGGAGACTTCTGCGCGGGTCAGCGCACTCTGGGTACCCTGACGGCAGTTGGCCAGGTGGTTTTTGACCACTTCATGCACTACAATCTCATTAGGCTCGATCCCAAAAACGGCGTCGCACAGATCGACCTGGCCGATCTCCTTGCCGTCCATATTATACATAGTTGCCTTAGGCATAGTTATCTCTCTCCTTTCTTACTTTTTAGCCGAAGCCTTCTGGGGATTCGTGCTGATGGTAACAGTCACGTTCTTTTCCTTGACGTTCTTCACGCTGTTGTGCAGGTACACCACACCGCCCTTAGGGCCGGGAATGGCACCGCGCACGGCGATGAGATTGTACTCGGTGTCCACCTTGACCACGTCAAGGTTCTGGACGGTGACCTGCTCGTTGCCCATCTGGCCAGCACCGATCTTGCCCTTAAAAATACGGGAAGGATCAGAGCAGGAACCCATGGAACCGGCATGACGATGGACCGGGCCGCCGCCGTGGGTCATGGGTGTACGATGTGCGCCGTAGCGCTTGATGACGCCGGCGTAGCCCTTACCTTTGCTGATACCGGTAATGTCAACGCGGTCGCCCTCGACGAACAGATCCGCCTTCACTTCGTCGCCCACATTCAGCGCGTCGCAGTTATCCAGACGGAATTCTTTCAGAAACTTCTTCAGTCCGGCGTTCGCCTTGTTCAGATGGCCGAGTTCAGGCTTGGTGAGTTTCCTCTCCAGGGTGTCCTGATAGCCCAGCTGAACAGCGTTGTAGCCGTCCTTTTCGGCGGTCTTCTTCTGCACCACAGTGCAGGGGCCCGCCTCGATCACGGTGCAGGGAATGACGTGACCGGCTTCATCGAAGATCTGTGTCATACCGACCTTTTTGCCGATGATTGCCTTTTCCATTTGGTTTTCCTCCTATTTATAAAGGTTATTGGTTGGCAGAGGTGCCGCTGGGTTGTGCGACATTGCTCTGGCAACATGACCCGCCTGTCTCGCAAGGCGACAGGCAGCGGGTACACTTGATTGATTGCCAGCGTCAGCGTTTTCTTAAGTGAATACGCAGCCGCCCGCGTGCGGGTTACAGCTTAATCTCGATCTCGACCCCGGCGGGGAGCTCCAGAGACATCAGCGCCTCAATCGTCTTGGGAGAGGGCTTCAGGATGTCGATCAGGCGCTTATGCGTGCGGCGCTCGAACTGCTCGCGGCTGTCCTTGTACTTGTGGACTGCGCGCAGGATGGTCACGATCTCTCTCTTGGTGGGCAGAGGGATGGGGCCGGACACGGAAGCGCCGGTGCGCTTTGCGGTCTCTACAATCTTCTCAGCGCTCTGGTCGATCAGCTGATGATCATACGCCTTGAGTCGGATCCGAATAATTTCTTTCTGTGCTGCCATAGTTGTGTTTCCTCCTTAAACATACGAAGTGCATTCTGGTTCCGCTCCGTACGGTGAAGAAATTTTCTGTAAACGTTCCCGTGCGTATCACTCCACAGCAGAAAAAAACCGGCAGCACATGCCGGCCGGTTCCTCTGTGATGGCGATATACGCCCATACAGACATTCCTCAGCCGCCCGATTTTACGGACATACTCCGCGGAAGTTACCGAGCTTTGCTCGCAATCTCCCGCATCATCGCAGACTGCGCCCTTAAAACAGGCGCTTAATAATAATAATACATCTATATCATGAAGTCAAGAACTATTTTAGGTTTTTTTCGCATTTTATTTGTGTTTCTGCGGCTCTCTTTTTCTTTGTCCGCATAGCCTTATGGACACGTGGCCAATTCGTTACGGGCAGCGGCACATCATCCCCGATCGCCCCGTTTAAACATTCTGGAGACAGGGGGAACCAGTCCTGAATTTTTCTCAAAGAGGAAACCAAGCTTGGAGTAAACGATCGTTTTTCAGGCGTGTCCCCCGCCAAACAGGCAGCTGTTATAAAACGAGGCTGATCAGGGTTACCCGCAAAATAGATTGGTCGCCTCCAGAAACCTGTCGGCTGACTTGATACGCGCAGCAACCCCCGCGCCACAGGGCGCGGGGGTTGCTGCATACATTTTCATTCAGATCTACTCAACGGATAAAGCTGCTGCCGCAAAGCGACTTTGAAGGGATTTTTTATTTGTTCCGATGAAAGTGGTCTGCAACAAACGCGCTTCGGAACCCGCGTTTGTTCCGCGGACATTTATTCAGCCGGGCTTCTTGGGCTATTCCCCTCGCCAGCGCGGCGTGGTGTTTTCCACCGCTTTTCCGGCATCCACGCTTTTGGGTACGTCCAGAATGCGCTGGTTGGTGCTGCCCCGGAACGAGAGGTCAAGGCTGCGCTGTGCCTCCACAAACGGCCCGTCAATCAGCACATTCAGCAGTGCAAGCAGCTCCCGCTGATGCTGTGAACCGTGGAGCAATGTCTCAAACAGATACCCGGTGTAGGATGCGACCTCATAGCCTTCCTGACGCAGCAGTCGAGCCAGACGGCAAAACCCTTCCGCTTGCGCAAAGGGTTCACCGCCGGAGAAGGTCACGCCCCGGCATAGAGGGTTTTCTTGAACCAGGCGCAGCACCTCTTCTTCCGACATGGCCGTTCCACCTTCAAACCCCCACGTTTCTGGGTTGTGGCAACCGGCGCAGTGGTGGGGGCAGCCCTGAGCAAACACCGTCACGCGAATGCCCGGGCCGTCCACAATGCTGTCCTGTACAAGTCCAGCCAACTTAAGCATTGCGGCTTAGACTATGCTTGACACGCTCGTGCTCCTCCGCCTTTTTTGCATCGTTCCACTTATCCATGGTACCGACCAGATAACCGGTGATACGGCGGATGCGCTCAAAGCCGATGTTCTGACCCATGCGGGCCTCCTTGTTCACTGTCATATTGATCACTCCTTTCGTGACTAATTTATTTGTCCCAACGGACTTGTTTTCATTCCAAACCCTGAAGCTGTGGCACATCAGGGAACTTCTTCTTTAATTCGGCCAGCTTTTCGGGGGCAAGCGCCTCTCCGGCGCGGCGACCGCATCGGGGGCAAACATCGCCTATAATCCCCACATAGCCGCAAACAGGATCGCGATCTACGGGATGGTTAATGCTGCCGTACCCCACGCCGGCATCGTGCATGCAGCGCACCACGGACTCAAAGGCTTCCACGTTCTTGGAGGTATCGCCGTCCAACTCCACATAACTGATGTGACCGGCGTTAGTCATCGCGTGGTAGGGGCCTTCCTTCCAGATTTTATCATAGGCGGAGATGGAGTACCACACAGGGATATGGAAGCTGTTTGTGTAGTATTCCCGGTCGGTTACCCCGGGGATGCGGCCGTACCGCTTTTGATCCATCCGGACAAAACGGCCTGCAAGCCCCTCGGCCGGTGTAGCCAGCAGGGTGAAGTTCATTTTCACCGCCTTGGACTTTACGTCGCAGAAGGCGCGCATATGGCGAACGATTTCAAGTCCCTTTTGCTGCATCTCCTCGCTTTCGCCATGATGGTGACCGTACAAAGCCGTCAGCGTTTCCGCAAGACCAATGAAGCCGATGGAAAGGGTGCCATGCCTGAGCACTTCGCGCACCTCGTCATAGGGGCCGAGCTTGTCGGAATCCAGCCACACGCCCTGACCCATCAGGAACGGATAGTTAAATACGCGCTTCTTCGCCTGAATTTCAAACCGATCCAGCAGCTGCTGGGCGACAAGTTCCAGCATGGCATCCAGCTTCTTATAAAACAGCTCTTCATCCTTTTTGCTTTCAATGGCCAGTCGGGGCAGGTTGATGGAGGTAAAGGACAGGTTGCCTCTGGAGTAGGCGATCTGTTGTTCCGGATCATACACGTTGCCCATTACCCGGGTGCGGCAACCCATAGTGGCCACTTCAGTCTCCGGGCGGCCGGGGACGTAATACTGCAGGTTGAAGGGTGCGTCAAGAAACAAATAGTTGGGGAACAAGCGGCGGGCAGATACCTTGCAGCTCAAACGGAACAGGTCGTAGTTGGGATCGCCCTCGTTGTAGTTGATCCCCTCCTTCACCTTGAAAATGTGGATGGGGAAAATACAGGTCTCGCCATGACCCAAGCCAGCATCCGTCGCCAGAAGGATATTGCGAATCACCATACGCCCCTCCGGGCTGGTGTCGGTTCCATAGTTGATGGAAGAAAACGGTGTCTGTGCCCCCGCGCGGGAGTGCATGGTGTTCAGATTGTGGACGAAGCCCTCCATCGCCTGATAGGTACTGCGGTCGGTCTGACGGGTAGCGCGGCGCCGGGCCACCGAGATGAGCCGCTCCGCCTTGGCCGGTGCAATGCCGCATCGGGCCGTCAATGCAGCAGCCACAGCGGTGTCAAAACGTTCCACATCCGTTTCCAGTCGGGGCCCCTCCTGCTCGGTTTGCATCTCGGCAAGGATGGCGGCAACCGTCTCTTTCTCGTCGTCGGTCTCCAGCGCATCCTCCAGCGCCTCGGTCAGGGTGATGGCGTACGCCTTGGCAAAGGTTTTGGCAACCCCAAGCGCCATGCCGTAATCAAAGTTGGGAATGGACTGCCCGCCGTGCTGGTCGTTTTGGTTGGACTGGATAGCAATGGCTCCCAGCGCCGCATAGCTCTGAATGCTCTGTGGTTCACGCAGGAATCCATGGCCGGTGGAAAAGCCATCCCGAAACAGACGGACGATGTCAATCTGGGTACAGGTGGTGGTCAGCGAGTAAAAATCGAAATCGTGGATGTGGATGTCGCCCTCGCGGTGCGCCCGGGCCTGCTCCGGGGTGAGCAGATAAGCCTCGTTATAGGCCTTGGCTCCGGCGGTACCAATCTGCAGCATGCTGCCCATGGCAGTGTTACCATCAATATTGGCGTTATCCCGCTTCATGTCGCTCACCCGTGCGTCCACAGTCGTGATTTCGTCTATGGTGCGCATCAGCGAGGTGTTTGCCTCACGGATATGCGTCCGGTTGGCGCGGTAGAGAATGTATGCCTTGGCCGCGCCATTGAAGCCGTGATTCATCAGTTGCCGCTCAACAGCATCCTGTATCTGCTCAATCTGGGGAGGCATGCCTTTGGTGACAGTCTCCAGTTCGTCATAAACTGCGTTTGCTACCCGGGCGGCATCCTCCGCATTGCCCGCGCCCGCAGCCTCCATTGCCTTTAAAATGGCAGTTGCGATCTTGTTCCCGTCGTACAGAACGACACGGCCATCGCGCTTTATGATGCTTTGTATCATACGGAGTCAGCCCTTTCATTTTAACTATATCTTGTATGTTTCTCTATAAGTTTACACTAAATCTTGCAAAAGTCAAGGGGCTCAGTGACTTTCTTTGTGCAAAATTCTATGCTGCGATTGACAGAAATGTGCCCTCGCGGCCGCGTACGACAGGACGGGGGCATAAAAAATACCGGCCCAGCCCGGCCGGACTTCCATGCGCTGCGGCACGGGTGTTTGCACCCGCGCCGCAGGATACGCAACTACGAAAAAATAATGAAAATGCCCACCAGCATCCCTGCAACAACAGCAAATGCCGGCAGCTTGGACCGCCACATCAAAATGGCCTCCGGCAGCAGTTCGCCGAACACAACGTAAAGCATCGCACCGCTGGCAAAGCTGAGGGACAGCGCCAGGGCCAGCGGCCCCATCGCACCCAAAAAGTACCCTACCAGTGCGCCCAGCACGGTGGGTACACCAGTCAGTGCTGTGATGCATACCGCTTTACCCGGCTGCATTCCGCCAGAGATCAGCGGCACCGCCACAGCCATGCCCTCAGGAATATTGTGAATGCCGATAATCACGGCCATAACCATCCCACTGCGAGCCAGCAGTTCGGTGGTGGACCCATTGGCAAAGGATGTACCGATGACCATTCCCTCAGGCACGTTGTGCAGCGCGATGGCCGCCGCCATAACCAATCCGGCCACAAAAAGCTGTCCCGGGGGGCCGGCTTTTTTATGCTGACGGTAGTGATCGGCATGAATCAGCTCCTCCAAGGAATCGGCCGTTTTTGGATGGCGCGCGTCTATATGCGCCACCTCGTTGTTGGTGCTCAGGTCTATCATGGCATTCAGCAGATAAATGACACCGTAACCCAGAAGCACACCAAACATAACAATAAAAATGCTGGTCCTCTCCCCGCCATTTGGCTCAATCGCGTCCGCCAGCAGATCAAAGCAAACCACACTGGTCATAACACCGGCGGCAAAGCTCAGAAGCAGGCTTACGGTGCGGCTGGAATCCCGCTTGAACAGCGTAGAAACCAGACCTCCCAGTCCTGTTCCGCCCACCCCGGCAACCGTGGTAATTAGGATCACTTTCAGTAATACGCTCATGGTTCTTTCGTTCTCTCTTCCCGTCGGCGTGGGCGGTCTTCCCGCCGCTCCACACGCAGTTAATTCAGACTAACAGCCTTTTAATAGTATAAGGTCTCTCCTTCAAAAGTCAAGAAAAAGCACTTCGTTCCCCCCACAAAGCGACACCATCCTTATTCTCTTTTGCAAAAACGACAAAAAGTCCTATTTTTCGGACATTCGTTCTGGTATACTGTTTCCAAAAGGGGGATCTATCCATGGCCAAAGCATCCAACCAAAAGCAAAAGCTGCTGCTGGTACTGCAACACCTGCTCCGTCACTCCGACGAGGAGCATCCCGTCCCGATGAGTCAGCTGATCACGGAACTGGAACGCAACGGTATCCCTGCCGAACGCAAAAGCTTGTATGACGACATGCAGGCCATGCAGCAATTCGGGATTGACGTACAGTGCCGCAAGGGACCGCATCCCGGCTGGTTCATCGGCCAGCGGCAATTCGAGTTGGCAGAGCTGAAACTACTGGTGGATGCCGTGCAGGCCTCCCGTTTTATCACCCGCAAAAAAAGCGATGCCCTGATCGGCAAGTTAGAAACTTTTGCCAGCACGTATCAGGCGCGGCAGCTGCAGCGGCAGGTGTATGTGGACCGGCGGGTCAAAACCATGAATGAAAGCATCTATTACACGGTGGACAAGCTGCATACAGCCATCTCCAGCCAGCATGTCATCACCTTTACTTATTTTGATTATAATATAGAAAAGAAAAAAGTCTATCGTCATAACGGCCTGCGTTACCGTGTGTCTCCCTGTGGAATGATTTGGGACAACGAAGCCTATTATCTGGTGGCACGGGAAGCGGAAAGCCATCAAATCCGTCACTACCGGGTCGATAAAATTGACGCGGTAGTCATCACGTGTCTCGCCTGTGAGTCAGGCGGCACCTTTGATATGGGGACCTATGGGAAAAAACATTTTGGCATGTTCGGCGGGCCGGAGGCCGTCGTCACCTTGCGTTGTCAAAAAGAGATGGTCGGCGTGGTGTTGGATCGGTTTGGGCACGATGTTATGCTCATCCCCGATGGGGAGGATTTCTTCACCGTTACCATGACACTGGTGATCAGTCCGCAGTTTTACGGCTGGCTCTTCGGCATTGGAACGAGTGTTACCGTGGTGAAGCCCGTGGCCGTGGTGGAAGAATACCAGCAGAAATTGCAGGAACTTCTCCATCTTTATCAGCAACCGTAACCACAAAGCTTCTCTCATGAAATCGTGATAAAACCCGCCTCGGTCGTCCATACTATCGGTATCCGATATGAAAAGGACGATGCCGATGAAAGCTGTCATTATGGCCGGCGGCGAGGGAACGCGTCTGCGCCCTCTTACGCTGGACAAGCCAAAACCCATGACTCCTCTGTTTGACAAACCCATTCTGGAGCACATCATCCGTCTGCTTCGGGAGAACGGAATCACCGAGCTGTGTATTACGCTTCATTACATGGCGGACACCGTGCGAGAGTATTTCGGTGACGGATCCCGATTCGGCGTTCGGCTGCGCTATTTTGTAGAGGAAGAGCCACTGGGCACTGCAGGCAGCGTGAAAGCCTGCCTGGGTTTTCTGGGAACGGAGGATTTTCTCATCATCAGCGGCGACGCAGTGTGTGACCTGGATCTGCGGACTGCTATCGCATTCCACCAGGAAAAGCGTGCGGAAGCCACCTTGCTGCTGTACCGTCATCCTCATCCGTTGGAATACGGACTTGTCCTCACAAACTCCGACGGCCGCATCACCAATTTTTTAGAAAAGCCATCTTGGGGGCAGGTACTGTCCAACACCGTGAACACGGGAATCTACCTGCTGTCCCCCTCCGTGCTGCGGGAGCTCCCGGTGGGCGAAGCCCGGGATTTCGGTCGGGATGTTTTTCCCGCCCTGCTTGCCCAGGGCGGTGCGATGTACGGTTTTGTTCCTTCCGGCTATTGGTGTGATATGGGAGACTGCCGCGCTTATTTGGATTGCATGGCGGACGCCCTCTCCGGCCGGGTGGCGCTTGACTTGGGCGTTCCTCAGCGAGCCCCCGGTGTCTGGTCGGCCGAGCCCGTTCCTGCTGATGTGACCATCGTCCCCCCCTGCCGCATCGGAAAAAACGCAACCATAGGGCCGGGCTGCGTTCTCGGGCCCCATACTGATCTGGAATTAGGCAGTCAGGTAGGTCGGCACAGCCTCGTGCAGCGTTCCATCGTGCTGGGTGCGCAAATTGGTGACAATGCAACGCTATACGGCGCTGTTCTTGCCTCAGGTTCCCGCCTTGAAAATGACGTGGTTTTGGACGACGGCGTGGTTTTGGGCACTGGAAGTGTTGTGGAGCAAGGCGCGCATCTGCGGGAGGATGTGCGGCTTTGGCCCGGTTTGCGTGTCCCAGCCGATACTCGGTTGGATTACTCCTTAACCTCAGCCGGACCACGAACCTCTATTTGCTTCTGCAGCAGCGGCGCCCTTCACGGCGTGATCGGCGAAGATCTCACCTCGGAGCTGATGTTGACGCTGGGCAGCGTTTTAGGCCAAGAGGGCAGAGTCGGTTTGGGGCACGCAGGCGGACAGGGCGCCGCTCTGCTGGCACGCGCGGCTTCCTGTGGAATTTCTTCCGCCGGCAAACAGGTTCTGGCCCATGACCTTTCCTTCCCGGCAGGGGGCGCATGGCTGGCACGCTACTATGCGCTGCCCGCTTCTCTGTTCATCCAGCAGGAAGGTGACGAGGCTTATCTCTATTTCTTCGGCCCCGACGGGCTTCCCCTGGGTCGGAATCAGGAGCGAAAGCTGGAAAACGCTCTCCGCCGTCGGGAGAATGTTCGCGTCCCCGTGGGGCGCATCGGTGGGTACGAGCCGCTTACCGGCTGTTTGAGCGGATATACTGGCGATGCGGTGTCCCGCGCCGGAACGGATCAGTCGCCAAGCCAGTCCCTCACTGTCATGGTTCCCAAAGGCACCCCCTCTGATAACGCGCTGGCGGCAGCGCTGGAGAAGCTGGGCTGTACCGTATTGCGGCAGGAGAAAGAAGGCGTCCCTGTCTTTTTTACCCGGCGAGGCGGATTCCACCTGCTCGCTCGCACGGAAAAGGGCGTTTTACTCCCACCGGAACGAATACTCACCCTATCCGCTATGATTGAACTGGAAAACGGCAACGGCAAAGTGGCAGTCCCCCCCCAAGCCCCCACCGCCATCGACCTTGCCGCCATCAACTTTGGCGGCAAGGTGCTTCGCCTAGATCGGGATGGCGACGAAGCCGCCGTGCTCTACGCGGAGCTGCCCTGGCTGTGGGACGCAGTATTCGCCGCCTGCCGCATCTGCGGACGTCTGAGCAGCACCGGCGAGCGCCTGTGGGAATTGGACGGAAAGGCACCCCGCTTTTCCACGTGCCGGCAGGAGGTCCCTCTTACCACGGGACGGGGCGAAGTGATGCAAGCCATCGCCGGGGCGGAAGTCTCAGCCCAGAACACCGGTGCAGGATTACGCGTGCGGGCGGGCTCCGGCTGGGTCTACGTGTCTCCTCTCGCTCGCCGCAACGCACTTCGGGTCGTTGCCGAATGCCGGGACGCCGAGCTGGCAACCGAACTTTGTGAGCTATACGCAAAAAAGGTATCGTGGCTGGACCGGCGGGAGAACACCACAAAATAAAGCTGGACATTCAAAATTCATTATGATAAACTAAATAAATCATTATGGCTTTATGCGCCCTGAGCGCTTAGAGATATAGCAATCATAGCAATATACCGGAGCAGAACGAAAGGCGAATAGACATCCCTTTTTTTGGCGAGGCAGGGCCAGAAAGGCGGGATTGTTTTCGCGCTGTTTTTGTGCGCAGTTTGCCGTGCAAAGAGAGTAAGCGCAGCCTTTCCCGTGCAGTTTTTTCTGCAGCGATGTTCTCACTCCGGAACAAACCAAAAAGGAGCCGCAAGGCAGGATACAGCCGCGTGATACCACGTATCACGCCTGTATTTACATACAAAAAAGGAGTGTAAATTTATGGCAGAAAAACTGAAAATTATTTCCCTTGGTGGTCTAAACGAGATCGGCAAAAACCTTACCGTCTATGAATATGGAAACGATATCATTGTTGTTGACCTGGGCATGGGCTTTCCGGATACCGATATGTACGGCATCGACGTGGTGATCCCCGACGTTAGTTACCTGATCAAGAACAAAAATCGCATTCGTGGCATTTTCCTCACCCATGGGCATGAGGATCACATCGGCGCTATCCCCTATGTTTTGCGAGATATCAACGCACCCATCTATGCCACCCGCATGACCGGCGGCTTGGTCAAACTGAAACTGGAGGAGTACCGCCTGACTGACATTGCCGAGCTGCACACCTGCGAAGCCGGCGAAGTGGTGAAGGTTGGAAAGTTCTCCGTGGAATTTATCCATGTCAACCACTCCATTGCCGACGCTGTGTCGTTTGCGATCACAACACCCGTGGGCGTCGTCATCCAAACCGGGGATTTCAAGATTGACACCACTCCCGTTCAGGGCGGCATGATTGATTTGGCACGCTTTGGCGAGCTGGGCAAACAGGGCGTTTTGGCGCTGCTTGCCGATTCCACCAATGTAGAGCGTCCCGGCTTCACCCGCAGCGAGTCCAGCGTGGGCGCCAGTTTCGAAGCGCTGTTCAAGGGCTGCGACCAGCGCATTATCGTCACCACCTTCGCCTCCAATGTCGATCGCATTCAGCAGGTCATCAACGTGGCCGCCCGGTATGGCCGCAAGGTTGCCATCACCGGCCGCAGCATGGAAAACGCCATCCGCGTTTCCTCCGAGTTGGGCTACATGAACCTGCCGGACGGCCTTCTGGTCGATGTGAATCACCTCAAGTCCCTGCCCAAGGATAAAATCTGCATTGTCACCACCGGCAGTCAGGGTGAGACGATGTCCGCTCTCACCCGCATCGCCTTCTCTACCCACCGTCAGGTGGACATTCAGGCGGGCGACCGCATTATCATCTCCGCCTCAGCGATTCCCGGCAACGAAAATTCCATCGGTGCTGTGGTCAACGAGTTATACCGCAAGGGGGCCGAAGTGGTCAACGAGCGCAGTCACGAGCTTCATGTCTCTGGCCACGCCGCTCAGGAAGAGCTGAAGATCATCCACGCGCTGGTCAAGCCGAAATTCTTCGTTCCCGTCCACGGCGAGCAGCGCCATCTCAAAACGCATTTCCATCTGGCGACCCGCATGATGGGTATGGACCCCCGCAATGTCGTCATCAGCGACGTGGGCAAGGTCATTGAAATAACGCCGGACACGATCAAAATAAACGGTTCCGTCACCTCCGGCCAAGTGTTTGTGGACGGCTACGGCGTGGGCGACGTGGGCAGTGTGGTTCTGCGGGACCGCCGCCATCTGGCCGAGGACGGCATGGTGGTTGTCGCTCTGTCCCTGTCCGCCGAAGATGGCGGCATCGTCTCCGGCCCGGATATCATCACCCGCGGCTTCGTGTATGTAAAGGAGTCTGAGGGTTTAATGGAGGAACTTCGCACCGTTGCAATGGAGGCTTTGGGGCGCAGCAACGACCAAGGCACGCATGACTGGGCTGCGATCAAGACCATCATTCGGGATGATCTATCCGGGTACCTTTATAAAAAAACCAAGCGCAGCCCCATGATCCTGCCGATCATTATGGAGGTCTGAGCCGAATAAAAAGCCCCGCGCCGTACGGCGCGGGGCTTTTTATTCGTTTATACAAGTCAGTTCTCCATGTCGGAGATCAGGTCGACGCGTCTTTGGTGCCGTCCGCCCTCGAATTCGGTATTCAAAAACACCTCTACGATACGTTCCGCCAGATGGTATCCCACCATGCCCGCGCCCATGGCCAGCATGTTGGCATCGTTGTGCCGACGTGTCATCTCGGCGGAAAGAGGTTCCGAGCAAAGGGCGCAGCGAATGCCCTTAACTTTGTTTGCAGTGATGGAGATGCCGATGCCGGTGGTGCAGATCACAATGCCTTTGTCGCATTTGCCGCAGGCCACCGCCTCGGCTGCCGCCCGGCCGAACACAGGATAGTCACAACTGTCCGTGCAGTTTGTCCCAAAATCCTCGAAGGCAATTCCCCGTCCCTTCAAATATTCCTTGATGTGCTCCTTCAGCGCATATCCCCCGTGATCAGACCCCAGTGCTATCATAATGTTTCCTCCTATATGGCAATCAGTCTTGGTTTTCTCTGTTCATAAACCGCCACGCGGTCAAAGCCGGTGGCCTTCATCAGCTCGTATGCGTCTGCAATCCCTTTCCCCACATCCCGGGGGACATGGGCGTCGGAGCCCACCGTGACAAGCTCGCCGCCCACCTGCTTGAACAGCCGCAGCACAGGCTCCCACTCTGCCACGGTGCGGCCGCGGCAGGTATTGACCTCGATCCCCCGTCCGGTCTGTACTACTGTTTTCAGGATGTCCCTGATCCGGTCCCAGTAATCGTCCAACCCAACGGCCTGTCCATCTCTGTCCCGCATATAGCGCAGGGGATAGATGATATGCGCCATCCCGTCATAGCAGTCCATGGGAGCCAGGGCGGCAAGGCTGTCAAAGTAATCGTCCAAAGCCCGGTAACATGCCTCCGGCTTACGGTAATCCAAATAGTAAAAGTCAGCGCCGCCATTTTTTGGGCTCATGTTGTGGACGGAGCCCAGCACAAAATCCAGTTCCGGCGCCTGGTTCAAAATCGCGTGGGCCGCGTCGGGGTCAGCTTGCGCCTCCCCTAGTTCCAGCCCGAAGGACAGCTGCATGGTCTTGCCCATAGCCACCCGCGCCTCGGCAAACTGGCGGCGCAGCGGCGACCAGTCAAATAGGGGGGTAAGTTTGCCGCCGCCGTCCAGCATATCGCAGTGGTCGGTCAGACACAGCGCCCGGATTCCCGCTTTCTCGGCTGACTGCGCCATGCAGAGCATGGGGACGGAGCCATCGGGAGAGCAGTCCGAATGCGTATGAAAATCGGTCAAGTACATAGTCGTTTTCCTTTGTGATTAATTGGGCCTCAAAACGGCCAGGAGGGGAACCAGCGCAAAACATCGGTCGTGTACCAGACTGGCACAGCCAGTCCCATCAGCACAGGGTAAAACAGCACAAACAGGGTCAAACTCACCCCGGTGCCTCCATAGACCGCCCATCGCCAATAAGGCGCCCGGCGTTCCATCAGGTCATTCATCACCCAGCAGATGCAAAGCACCAGAAACAGGGTGCTCGGGAAATAGTGATAGGCAAAGGTGGTGCGGACAATCGGCATCCACGGCAGAAGCTGGGACAAAAAACCCACTACCAGAAACAGCGCCTTGCCGCAGTGCTTACGCACTGCCTGGATGGCGGTGATCACCACGCAGAGCAAACCGCACCAGCTTACCCACGGATTGTTAAAGGCCGCAAATGCGGACTTGACCCCCTCGCCCAGTTCGGTGTTCAAATAATACAGAATGGGCCGCGCATCCACCAGCCACTGATACCAGCGGGAGGTATAGGGGTGAAATTCCGTTGCTCCTTCATGATAGGTCAGCATAAACACCTGACTGTCCCACATTTGGGTGATGGTCCCCCACAGCGTGGCGTCCCCGGCCGCCTTGGCATAGGGAAAATAAGACGCGGTGTAAATACACATAGGAATCATCACGAAGAACAAAACGGAAAGTAATATGGTTTTTACAAGCCACTTGGCGTAGCCAACCGAGCACGGCCAGTCCCGCCACCGGTAGTACAGGTAAAAGCAATACAGCAGCGCAGCGCCGCAGGCGGCATAAACCACCGTCCACTTGCAGGCGGCGCCCAGCCCGAAGCACAGTCCCGCCAGAAAGAGGTTTCCTCCGGCCTTCCAACCGATCTTGGAGCAATCGTCCCCCACAGCCTCCACAGGTTCCGGCGGTGGCGCGGTAAGCCAGCGATAGAGGAAGAAGTACATCCCCAGGATGAAAATCACGCCATAGGTGTCGATGGTGGCAATGCGGGTCTGGGTAAAGTGCATAAAGTCAAAGGCGAAAAGCAGCGTACCGCACACACACAGTGCCGTTTTCCCAAACAGATTCTTCAAAAAAACGTACAGCATGGGCAGCATCAGCACCCCGAACAGCGTCCCGGTAAACCGCCAGCCGAACGGCGTCATCCCGAACAGCCGAATGCCCAATCCCAGAATAATCTTCGCCAGCGGCGGGTGCGCCACCTCATAGGGGTAGTCCCCCTCAATCAGCTCCAACGCCGTCCGGGCGTGGTAAATCTCGTCGAAATAAGTGCTGTTCGTCCAATAAGGATAGGCGGGGATGGTGTCCTGCTCATCAAACAGCACCAGCGCGGCGTACCCCGCGTCGTCATCGCGGGCGAGCAGCTTGGACACCACGCCCGCCGCGTCAATCAGCTTCCCGTCTCCATCATACAGGGCCAGCTCCTTCAACTCCAGGTCTGTATGCCTGGAGGTAACGGCGGTTGCAGTCACCCGCAGGTAGCGAACGGTAATGGTTTCGGTGTCCTCTGGGTATAATTCGATCCATTTAAACAAGGTGTTATGCTTTTGTTCTATTTTCGGCAGTTCCGCCCAGCTTTCCCCGTCTGTGGAATAGGACACGATGTATTCCCCGGTCCCCAATCCGGTGTAGTACATCAGCTTGGAAAGCTCGGTTTCCTCTTCCAGCTGAAACTCCAACATGTCGTTCTGGGTGAAGGAATAGCCGCTCTGGGGGGCTGTCATGTCCCCCAGATTGAAAAAGGCAACTGCGGCGTAAACCGCCGTGACCAGCAGCAGGGGCAGGACATCCCGCCCAGTCATGGGATGCCGACGCAGGGAGAAGCTCATGGGGCCGCGGCTGTCCTTCGCCATCCACTCCAGCGTTCCCTTCCGTGGCGCCATGGCACACCAATAGTAGACAAAAAACAAAAGGACAAGGAAGATACACACCACCGGCAAAATATTGGATGATTTGGTCAGTGCCGAAAGTGCCACTTCCATATCATTCCCTCCTACTTCATACGTATTTATATTTTAGTGCAAATCGGCAACTTTGTCAAAAAAAGTTAAGATAACCGCATCTTGGTGTATTCGGTCGTGCAACGGAACGCCCCACAGAGGGCAAGCAGTAGAATATGCCCATTCGGGCAAAGAGGAGGAATTTATTTTGTCAAGCAAACAGACCACTAATTATGGGCTCAACCAATGGGCCGCAACGGACAATTTCCTGCGGGAGGAATTCAACCGGGATAACGCCCGAATCGATGGGGCGCTGGCGAACGCCGTCGCCCTCAATCCCATGCGCACGCTGCTGGACGTAACCACCACGGCGGCGGTCACGCAGGTGAATTTCTTTGTGGCAGGCATTACCCTTTCAAATTACTGGGAGATAGCCTTGTATGCAAGCGCTGTCCCAACGTGCTATCTGCGCTGCAATGGCAACAGCATCAGCGGGGCCTATTACTACACCTACCTCGCTACCGGGAACAGCTGGGCTGCCACATACCTGGGCAGTATTACCGGCAATTTCAGCAGACTGACCCTGCGCTGCAACAGCTCCTATCTCATGTGCCTGAATGACGTGATCACCTGCACCGGCAGCAGCTGCCACATGGAACGGTATCTGTACACCACCAGCCCAACCTATCTCACGGGAAGCGGCATCTCATCCCTGAATATTGTAAGCGATTCCACCATTCCGGTCGGCTCCCGCTTTGTTCTGATGGGGGCGAAAAAGGGATGATCATTGATGTTTTAATTTGCCGCCCTGACGGAACACAGGTGCTGGAACAGCAGGAGGTTTCCGACGATTACCTCACTTTTACCAAGGAGACCGAGGAGTCAAGCACAACAGAATAGCAGCCGGAACTCTGCCGGCAAAACCCGGGGCAGCACCAAGATTGGTGCTGCCCCTTTGCTCTGTCCCGCAGGCGCCGCAAACCTTATATCAAAATTGGGCGGCGAATGGGTAAGATAACCCTTCGTGTTTTGTCCCCGGGGATCATAAGGGGGCTTGCCCCCTTATACCAAAATTGGGCGGTGGGTGGGTTAAGATAACCCTTCGTCCCCCGTCTCCAAGGGGGTTATCCAACATAGGGGGAACCGCGTTCCCCCTGTTTGGTCGTCTGGGGAGGGGGATTCGAAAGGGGGAGGGCATTCGAAACCCTCCCCCTTTTGCGTATCTTTGGTTCCTTTCTGTACGCCCAGAAAGGAACTCGCCCACAGGCGAAATTCTCCTTATGCCAAAACCGGACGGCAGGTGGGGAAGTAAAATAGGACGAGGGTTGTTCCGCCCCCCATCCGTGCGGGGGATTCGTCCCCACACTCCCCCGCGCCCACGCACAGCGCCTGTCCCTCTAAACTCGGAACCTTTTCTTCGTCCCCCGTCCACAAGGGGGTTATCCAACATAGGGGGAACCGCGTTCCCCCTGTTTGGTCGTCTGGGGAGGGGGATTCGGAAGGGGGAGGGCATTCGAAACCCGCCCCCTTTCGCGTATCTTTGGTTCCTTTCTGTACGCCCAGAAAGGAACTCGCCCACAGGCAAAATTCTCCTTATGCCAAAACCGGACGGCAGGTGGGGAAGTAAAATAGGACGAGGGCTGTTCCGCCCCCGGGCGGGCTCCTTTTCACGCGGCAGAAAAGGAGCCAAAATGCCGCACAAGGGGACGAATCCCCTTGTGTATCCCCTCTTTCCATGGGTTCGGTGCAGCCCGCTCTTTCCGGCGCACTTGACCTGTGCTGTCTCTGCCCCCATCCGTACGGTGAATTCTTTCTCAAACTCCCCCGCGCCCACGAAACAGCACCTGACGTTCTAAACTCGGAACTCAGTTCCCGCCGGAGCGCGGAACCCCCGACAGACAAAAGAAACCCCCCCCGCGCCTTGCGGCGCGAGGGGGTTTTCTTATCGTAACGGAAACCCGTTTTTGATAGGGTGCTAATCTTGCGATAGATTAGGCATTAGTAACACTGATAACTGCCTGAGAGTCAGCAGCCGTTGTCACATAGGTGATGGTCTTTGTAGCACCAACTGTATCAGTAGAGGCAAAGGTCACACCAGTGGCAGCAGTACCGCCGGTAACACCAGTCAGCTTGACAGTATCAGTACCAGCAGTAGGGGCAGTATTCATGGTGATCGTAACAGTGATGGTCGTTCCAGACAGAGCAGTTGTAGCACTAACCGTTGCACTGTAAGCGCCCTTGGGAGCAGCAGCAACAACACTGGTAGGAGCAGTCACAGCATAACCAGCTGCATTAGAAACGATGTAGAGAACGTCCACCACACCGGTCTTGCCAGCATAGAGTGCGCTGACATTCAACGTGCCATAGGTAGCCTTAGCCTCGCACACGCCAGCAGCAGTCAGGGTAATGGAATCTGTCGCCTGAGCATTGGGGCTCCGCAGATCAACGATCTTAGCGCTGCTGATATCCATAACAACACCGTCAACAGTGATCAAACGCTTATCGAAGGTGACGTCGATCGCCTTATCAGTCTTCACGGCAGTGCCGTCAGTGCCCGCGCTGGTGTAGGGAGCCAAGACATAAGAGCCGTTGGACTCAGAGGTAGCATAGGTATAGAAGCCCTGAGTAAGAGGAGACTTGCTGGTGTCAACGGTGATCTTGTCACCATTCAGATACGCGGTGTAGGTGGGAATCGTGTCAGACTTGCCGGTAACACTGTTGGCCTTGGACACAGCGCCGGTAGCCGTACCACTGTTGACATACAGCATGGTATCAGTGGAAACCGTGGTAGCGATGCCATCCACCAGAATCACAGCGGTGACGACGGCGGTAGCGTCAGTGGCGCTGTTTTTCTCAACAATGGCAACGCTGCCGGTGGGAATGCTGGAAACAGCCTGCACACCGGTCTTGACGGTCACGGTCTTGGTGGTGGTGTTGGTGTAAATGAATGCCACATCGGAAGCATAGTAGTTGCCGTAGTAGAAGTGGTTGGCAGTACCGTCATCAGTGCTGGCAAGCGTCAGCCCCTTATCACTGCTCTTAATTGATCCGCCATTTGTAAGCGCAACAACTTCCTTAACATCAGCCTGATCATTGGCAGCAATAGAAGCGACGGGGGTAGTGCCAGTGCCAAAAGGCTTCAGGGTATAAACGTCATTATCAGTATCGAGAATAGCATACAGGGTATTAGCGTTAGCAGTAATGCCATCATACTCAACGTCAACCGCAGTACCGTCGGTCAGAACGCCGCGAACCTTATTAACCAGTTCGGAGTTAGAACCTTGGCCCAGATATACCTTTGCGACATACAGGAAGTCCTTGGTCGCAGCAGCAGTAGCCTTTGCAAAGATGGCGTTTCCATAGGTATCCAGCCACACAGTGGCGGTTGTGGTATGGTTGACAGCCGCCAGCTTCACATCATCTCCGGCAACAGCGGCAACAGTGTACACAGTGCCGTCAACAGTGATATTCTTGTTGTTAGAGGTGCCAGACTCCTTCTGGAAGGCAGTGATATTACCAGTCACGGACTCGGCAGCCACGATGGAAGTCACGTTGTAAGTAGATCCGCTGTCATACACGGGCACAACCAGAACGTAATCCTTAGCAGCAAACTTAGAAGCTGCAGCAAAGCAGTCCTCATCATCCTTAATGGTGTAAGAACCGTTTACAGAGGCAGTCTTGCTGGTCAGTGTAACCTTGGTGGCAGTAACAGAAGAAACTTCAGCCAGCTCGGTCTTGATGACAACAATGTCGGTGATTACCTTGATGTTGTCCTTATCCACATACAGCTTAACAATAGTGCCGTTACCGGTCAGGTCCACAACGCCATTCACATTAGTAACAGCGGTGCCGGCCTTACCATTGATAACGGGGGTAACGCTGCCGCCGGACATGGTGAAGTCTTTAATGCCCATGTCCTTAATCTTGGCAGAGTAAGTAGAACCAGCAGCAGCAGCGGTATAAGTGTAGTCGGCCTCAGAAGCATATTTGCCGATTTCAGTCTTATAATTCCACCGGTTGCCGGGAGCACCAAACTTGTCATCAGCGGAAGACATCTTCAGTTTGGTGAAATACTGCTCGCAGAACTGCATGAACAGATCCTTATCGGCAGTGACAGTGTGATAATCGTTGGTCGTGGTATTATCGACCTTGGTAGCCTTGGAATTGCTCACGGTCACGGTGGAGGTGCCGGAGGTCACATTGATGGCAGAACCGTTGTACTCCACCATGGTGGCCTTCAGGGTGTTCAGAATGAACTGAGCAGCGGTGTCACGGGTGACAGTAGCGCCGGCAGAAACGGACACACCGCTATACAGGCCAGCGGAGTTAGCAACCTTGGCCACCAGCAGGGTGGAGAAGTTGCCGTTGTCCACGAACTCGATGCCGCCGTTGTAGCCCAGAGCCGACAGCAGGATGGCGGTAGAAGAAGTGCCGGTCAGAGCGCCGGAGGGATTAAAGGTAGTAGCGCTGGTGCCGTTAATGATGCCGGCGCCGTAGCAGTACTTGATGTAGGCCTCGGCATAATGGCCCTTGATGTCTTTGAAGGGAGTGGCAACGCCGTTATACAGGGTAGCGTCGAAATTGCCGCCGTTCAGCAGGTTGGCCATCATGACGCAGAATGCGCCACGGGTCAGCTGTGCGGTGGGGTTGTAGTTTCCGGACGTGTCGCCGCCGACAACGCCCAGTGCGGTCAGTACTTCGACCGCTTCGGTGTGGTCGATGGTCGCGTTGTCTTTAAACGCCGCGCTGGTGCCGACGATCATCATGCCGACGATCATGCCTGCAGCCAGGACCAGGGAAAGAGCTCTTTTGAGATTTCTCATGTTTGGATATTCCTCCTTATTTATTCGACAAGTGGGTGGTACTTGCCCCATACCAGATCAACCGGCATAAGGGCACTTCTCCCCCCTTGTCTTATGCACACATGATAACCCTCTCGCTTCCCCCCGTCAAGCACTTGGCCCCCTTTGTAACATAACCGTAATATTCCTGATTCTCCACATCCTTGCGGCTTTTCCGTGGGCAGCCAGCCCGTCTTTTTCCCGCGGGGACGCTGATGCTGGGCGCTACCCGCTGGGGCCGCTGGTGTTGCCTTGAAGGGCTTTGGACGCTTGCTGTCCTGTCCGTTGCCATTTTGCCGCATCTGTGTTATACTTCTGGTTGTCACATTTTACCGGAAGAAACGAGGTCTTTCTGTTATGAAACCTGTTTACGCCAACACCTTTGGGATTCGCAAAGCAAACAGTCCCCGCGGCGACACGCTGGAGGTGATGCTGGATGTCGGCCATAAATATATGGAAACCGCCACCACCATCACCAATAAAGGCATGGAGAACATCTCCACCCCCGGCATGGATCTGCTGGGCAGCTATGTTCTGACCTATTCCAATGCCCTGGCCCTGCGCAACCTGCTGAACCAGACCTTTCCCAACGACTGAACCCTTATATTATATAGGAGGCAATTATGGAAAACAATGCAAGCCACCCGAAAAAGAGCGGCAATGTGCAAAAAACCCTTCTCTCCCTGCTGGTCACGCTGGTGTTCGGCCTTGTCTATTTTTATTTAGAGCTGCCCGCCATCAACCTGCACGACCGATCCTTTTACGCGTTCTTCTTTCTGTTGTCCGCCGTGTTCTGCGGCATGACCATCCTCACCTCCGGCATCTGGAAGCTGTATGGCAAGGACACGTTTTTCAAATCGGTGAAGAAAAACTGCACGCTGCCGCTGCTGATTTGTCTGGCCCTGATCCTGCTGCTGGTCATCGGCACACTGCTGTCCAGCGTCATTTTCCGCGCCGGGGCATACAGCGAGCTGCTGCCCTTCACCACCGGCGATTTTGCCGAGGACGTGGCCGAAGTCTCCTACGATCAGATCCCCATGCTGGACAAAGCCAGCGCCGAAAAACTGGGGGACCGCAAGCTGGGCGAGCTGTCCGACATGGTCAGCCAGTTCGAGGTGTCGTCTGACAACACCCAGATCAATTACAAGGGTCGCCCCGTCCGTGTGACCCCCCTGCAGTACGGCGACCTGATCAAGTGGCTCAACAACCGCAGCGAGGGTCTGCCCGCCTATCTTCTGATCGACATGGTAACCCAGGATGTGGATGTCATTCGCCTGGACGACGGCATGAAGTACACCACGGCGGAGCATTTTTCCCGCAACCTCTACCGTCTTCTCCGCTTTCAGTTCCCCACTTATATGTTCGATAACCCCACCTTTGAAATTGACGAAGACGGCGTTCCCTATTGGATCTGCCCCCGGGTGGTCATGACCATCGGTCTGTTCGGAGGCCGCGACATCTGCGGTGCCGTGCTGGTCAACGCCGTGACCGGCGAGTCGGTGTATTACGAATCAGCCGATGTTCCCAACTGGGTGGACCGGGTGTATACCGCCGAGCTGATCATCAGCCAGTATGACTATTACGGCCAGTATCACAACGGCTTTTTCAATTCCCTGTTTGGACAGAAGGATGTCACCGTCACCACCGACGGATACAACTATATCGCCATGGACGACGATATTTATATGTACACCGGCGTCACTTCTGTCAGCAGCGACCAGTCCAACGTCGGCTTCCTTCTTTCTAACCAGCGCACGAAGGAGACCCACTATTACCAGGTGGCGGGCGCGGAAGAATTTTCCGCCATGTCCTCAGCCGAGGGCGTGGTACAGCAGATGTCCTATGTGGCCACCTTCCCCCTGCTGCTGAATATCAATGGCGAGCCGACCTACTTCATGGCGCTGAAGGACGCGGCGGGCCTGGTCAAGATGTACGCCATGGTCAACGTAAAGCAGTACCAGGTAGTCGCCACCGCCACCACCGTGTCCGAGTGTCAGGAGAATTACCGCAAGCTGCTGCTGGAAAACAAGATCATTACCGAGCTGACGGTCGCCACCACCGATGCCGAGGGCGCCATCCTCGACAAGCGGGAGGCGGTCATCGGCGGCGACACGTATTATTATCTGCTGCTGGACTCCTCTGACAGTTACTATGCCCTGCGGGCCGCGGATAACGAGCTGATCGTCACCGCCAACTTAGGCGACTATGTAAAGCTGGACTTTGCCGGTGACGTGGGCGGCGCCATCCTTGCCGCCACGCTGGAGGAGCTTACCCCCGCCTCAGCCGCTCACCCTGCGGAACCTGTTCCCGCTGAAACCGACGCTTCCGAGGGACCTTCCCCCACCGAAGCAACCGCCCCTGCCGCCGGAAACGACACCGCCGGGGAGACTTCCCTCCCAGCAGAAACCACTGCTCCCACGCAAAGCGCGACTTGAGTTTTACGACAGGCCCCGCCGTAAGGCGGGGCCTGTTTTCGTTATTTTGCCGATTCTTTTCTTTTATGACGAGATTCGAATTTTCTATTCCTGAAGCATTTGAATCGGCTCTATTTCAGAGAATTTTTCGAATTTTCATTTGTTAAAATATAGATTTTCTGTTTGCCATTGACAAACGTCATTGTGTTGTTTATAGTGAATTTATACAGTTGCTGTGCAGGGACAGGCAATTGTTTCCCCTTTTTACATCCCCCCGAAACATACACACCGAAAAAGCCCGCTCATGCCGAATGAGCGGGCTTTTTCGTGCTATACCAGTTCCTGAAAAGCTGCCGCCGCCGCCCCGGCGAACAGCCGAGCCGCAGCCAGTGCCTCCTGCAGGGTATTCCCGTGGCTGCCCACCTCCACCAGCATGGAGCCAGTGGTCAGCTGCTGGTTAAAGCGCGCCGTGCGCAGATTGATGGGTCGGGCCAGCGTATCGGATATCGCGTTAAGCCTCCCCTGCACCTTGATGGCCAGCGTCAGGTTCTTCTGCCAGGTGGAAAATTCCAGTCCACTGTCGTTGCTTCCCATCACCAGCATCACCTGTGCTGTCTTCTCCCCGTTCACCTCTGTAATTGTCTTGTAAACCGTTCCATCTTTTCCCACCAGTGCGTCGCGGTGCACATCCATAACAATTTTGATGGAAGGGTACTGTTTCAAATAGGCCTGCACCCCCGCCAGCGACCGATTGTAGGACCCATTATACTCCGGATAGTCATACAGCGTTTCATCATGGAGCACGGAAAACCCCGCCGCTTCCAGACAGGAGGCAATCTCTGAACCCACCCGAACCACATTGTAATTGCAGTCCGTGGTGCGGTAGCTGTCACTTTCTTCGTACACATCGCTGCCGGACATGGTGTACGCCTCTGTTGCGTGGGTGTGCATAATGAGAATCTGGGGGCCATCCTGTGGCAGTTCAATTTCCACCGCCGCAGAGGCCAGTGCCGCCACATCGACCGCCTGACTGGTTTGATTGTTAATGTAAATGTTTTCATTGTAATCGTAGTCCTGTTCCTGGTTCACGCCCAGTGTGCGTTCCACAACCGTTTCCGCCCCCACCACGGTTTCGGGGTTCTCCTCCTGCGCGTCGTCTGGGTTAGCCGGCATTTGCTCCTGTTCCGGCTCTTCCTCCGCTTCGTCGTCTCGCCCCGCAGCCAGCAGCAAGGGGGATTCGTTCACCACTAATTTTTCCCAAAATCCCAGATCTGCCAACACCCGCTCAGCCGGAAGATCCACGCTGCCCAATTCCGCTTCCAGCGCCGCCGCCACAAAGGCCGGGCTTTCCCCCAATGCGTCTAGGGCGTCCGCCGCCGCGCTCATATCCGCAGTCAGCCACACACTCCACGCCGTCACCAGCCCAAGGCACAGCGCTCCACTCCGGCGCAGCACACGCCCCAGCCCCATTTGCCGTTTTCTCATGCTCGTCCCGCCCTTATCTCCTGTGATAGCTCATCCTATGCGCCCTTTGCGCAGATTATGCGGCGGAGCGCAGGACTGCGCTGCTTGACTTTCCCCCCAAATAAGGTATAATCATTTTGTTTTGAAGATCAAAGTATTTCAGGATTCGCGCGACGCTCTCCCGCTTTTTAAAGGAGGTATTCCGTTGGTTCCTAAAACCCAATCCTTGAGCCGTTTCCTGCTGTATATTTTAGAGCGGCTGTCCTCCGCCGAGGAGAGTCGTCTTGCAGCCGAGTTTACCGACCTATCCGCGCGTGAGCTTCAGATCATTGAGGTGGTCTGCGCCGCACAGGCTTCGGGTGTGGATAATCGGTCTTCGGCCATTGCCGCGGCTCTTGGCATCACGGCGGGGACCCTTACCAGCTCGGTGTCGCAGCTGGTAGAAAAGGAGTATCTTACCCGTCAGCTGGACGAGGACGACCGCCGCGCGCGGCGCATCTGCCCCACAGAAAAAGGGTGGCAGGCCAACACGTTACATACGCTGTTTTATCAGGAAATCACGGGCAATTTTTTGAACACACTTCCCCCTGGCGATGTGGATGCATTTTCAAGGGTGCTGGAATATGCTGAAATCTTCTTTCGTAAAAAGTCTATTCCCTGATTAAAACCAAAATTTAAGGAGAACATTTTATATGACACGAATCATCACCGACAGCACCAGCGATCTCACAAAGGAACAGCAGGTGGCGCTCGGCATTGATATCATCCCCCTTACCGTCCTTTTCGGCGAGGACAGCTATTTGGATGGCGTGACCCTTTCTCACCAGCAATTCTATGAAAAGCTGGCTGTGGCAGAGTCTTTGCCCACCACCGCTCAGATCCCCCCCGAAACCTTTATCAGCGTTTTCCGTGAATATGTGGACGCGGGGGATGAGGTTGTGGGGCTTTTCCTCTCCTCGGAAATGTCAGGCACCACCCAGTCGGCCAATATTGCTCGCATGGCAGTATCTGATACGCATATTTTCATTGTAGACTCCCGTACCGTCACCTTTGGTTTGGGCGCCATGGTGATCGAGGCGACTAAAATGCGCGACAATGGCTTGTCTGCCGCCGAGATTGCTGCCGAGCTTGTCAATCTCAGCCAGCGCATCCATCTGGTTGCCGCTGTGGACACGCTGAAATATCTCAAAATGGGTGGCCGCATCTCGGCCACCACCGCCATGGTGGGTGGCCTGCTTGGCATTAATCCCACCATTGCGGTTCAGCACGGCGTGGTGGAATCCATTGGCAAGGTTCGCGGACGTAAGGCGGCTTTCAAATGGGTGGCGCAGCGCGTGACGGAGCAGGAGCCCATTGACTTCTCTCACGCTGTTGTGTTCGGTCACTCCAATGCGCTGGACGCGCTGGAGGAATGCAAGGCTGCCTTTGCCGGCAAGCTGGATGATGCCGACCTCCACACCAGCGACATCGGCTGTGTGGTGGGCGCCCATGTCGGCCCCGGCGCCGCCGGTATCGCCTATTTCCTGAAAAAGTGAGTTTTCCCCCGGCAAAAAAAACCGGCATCCCAGTCTTTTTCGCCCCAATGCAGACAGATGGAGGTATTATCATCTTGGAACCTAAGGAATTATCCTGGCCAGAACGCGGACACCTCTGGCTTCGTCTGGGCATACGCCTGGCACTGTTCATTCTCTTTCTTCTGGCCCTGTTTCTGCTTGTCCCGCCCCTTCTGTCCCTGCTGATGCCCTTTGCGTTGGCCCTACTGGTAGCGTGGCTGCTCAACCCGCTGGTGCGAGTCCTCCATCAGAAGCTGGGGGGATCTCGCAACCTCATTTCATTTTTTCTCATCCTGTTGCTGTTCTGCCTGGTCGGCGGTCTTCTGTCCGGCCTGATTTACACTGCTACCAACGAGCTCATTTCCTTGGCAAACAACTGGCAAAGCTTATGGGATGCAATTCTGGCAGCCATTGACAGCTTCTCTCACCAACTGGATCGGGTTCCCTCTGTGGTACCTAGTGACATCACGGACTACACCCGCAATCTCATCGAGCAGTTTTCCCAGTGGTTGGAAAAAACCATTCCGTCCGTCATCTCCGTTACTGCCACCAGGGCGGGTTCTTTTGCGATCAAGCTGCCCTCTGTGGTGCTTGGCATCATTGTATTTATCATGGCAGCTTATTTTATCACCGCTGATTACCCCCGCATCCGGTTTCTCGTCACCCGACATTTTGCCGGTCAACGCCGGGCGCGCCTGTCCGACATCAAGCACGCCGCCACTTCCGCTTTCGGGGGGTATGTCCGGGCACAGTTCATCCTCTCGGTCATTGTGTTTTTTATCCTCCTCATCGGTTTTTTCATCATGGGTCAAAACTATGCCTTTCTGCTGGCCTTCCTGCTGGCGATCATGGATTTTATTCCCATCATTGGTGCGGGTACTTTCATCGTCCCTTGGGCCGTTGTCGCGCTGCTGGGCGGCGATGTGCGCACGTGCGTTTCTCTTATCGTGATCTGGGCTATCATCGTGGTTTTCCGCCGCGTGTCGGAGCCTAAGGTGGTGGGCGATCAAACGGGGCTGTCCCCGATTCTCTCGCTGATCAGCATCTATGTCGGTATGCGCGTAGCTGGCGTTTTGGGGATGATTCTTGGCCCGGTCCTCTGTCTGGTGGCCATCAGCATTGCAAGATCGGGCCTGCTCAACGGCACCGCGGCCGACCTCCGGCTGGCCTTTAACGACATTTCGTCTCTTTTGTCCCATTCGGAAGCACCAAAAAAATAGGTCACCTCTCGTGTAAAAAGCCCCTGCCTCTATGAACAACATAGCGGCAGGGGCTTTCGTCTTCTATGGATCTGCTGAACAAACCAAACCCTTTGCACTTTATTTGCGGCGTATATCCGCAAATCCAAACAGACAGTCATCCGTGTATCTGAAGCGGCAAAACGAAGTTGTTTTGCCGCCCAAAAGGACAGTTTCTGTCCTTTTGGAAAATGCAATTTGAAACTTGAATTTGTTCCGTGGACATTATGTAACGCTCGTTACTGAGGGGGCCGTCTCACGACGGCCCCCATAACCTCTCTTTCCCAAAGGGAAGGAGGTTTTATAGGAACAGAGCAGATGGGGGATAGCCTCCCGTAAGGAGGGGTCCCCATCTACAACATCCCCCGCCTTTCGCCGTAGGACACCGAAGTGTCCGGCACCGGCTTAGAAGATGTTTTTTTCTGTCCAAGCCTAGTATATCCGCCTTCGGCAGGAGTATAGCAGGAAAATATTGTATACAACAAAGCATAATTGGCCAAACTCGAAATAGATTAATAGCGAAGGGGGGCGACACATGATGGAACAACCGGCGCGTCTGTTTGCACTGAAATCTCGAAAACCCGCGTCTGACAATCCCGAACGGACGGTGCTGATGCAAAGTTTGGCGCAGACGCGCACCTTGCTTTCCCAGGCTTACTCCTGCTTTGACACCGCTTCAGACCCCGAGCTCATCGAGTCCTATGTCTTTGAAATTAATGCATTACAATCCCGCTACAATTACCTACTGCGGCAGGCAAAGCAGCTGGAGGAATCGCTATGAGCGAACTTTTTAGCGTGCAGGGCTGGGCCATCGGCGCGTGCGTCGTCGTCCTGCTTTTGTCGGTAACGCTGCTCCGCCGCCCATTGGGCAAGCTTTTCCAGCTGCTGGGCCGCACGGCAGCCGGTCTTGTGGCGTTGCTGGTGCTGCAGCCCATCTCGGGCCTTATCGGTGTCACTTTGGGGATCAATCTCATCAACGCATTGATTTTAGGCGTTCTGGGTGCGCCCGGCTTTGCTCTTCTGCTGATGCTCAATTGGGTTTTATCCGATTGCTAAAACCGCCCTGCGGGAACCTTTCCCCGCAGGGCTTTATTTTGTCCAAAAAATAAACTCTTCTCCAAAATCAGGTTAGTTTGTGAAAAACAAGACAGGGGAAGACCGATAAAACGGTTGAATTCTATGCCAAAAGACGCTACAATTAGTTATATTCTTTTTTATAATTGAAGTGTGGACTGCGTGAAACAAGCAAAACCGTCAACCCTTTGACTGTTTTTAATTTAGGAGGGACCATTTTGAAAGTGAACCAGACCGTCCCGTTTCAGGGAACCAAAGAGCAAAAAGCCGCTTTGCTGCAAGTAGTGGAGGAGCGGAAGCACGAGCCGGGCTCTCTGATGCCCATCCTGCAGCAGGCGCAGAGCATTTATGGCTATCTGCCGTTGGAAGTGCAGGAGATGGTCTCCCAAGCCACTGGCGAGCCTCTGGCCAAAATCTATGGCATTGCCACCTTTTACTCCATGTTCAACCTTAGTCCAAAAGGAAAATACAGAATATCCGTGTGTCTTGGCACCGCTTGCTATGTCAAAGGCTCCGGCGATATTTTCGATCAGCTGAAGGCAAAGCTGGGAATCGAAGAAGGTTCATGTACGCCCGACGGGAAGTTTTCGCTGGACTGCTGCCGCTGTGTCGGCGCCTGCGGTCTGGCTCCCGTCATGCTGGTCAATGACGATGTATACGGCCGGATGACCGCAGAGCAGCTGGACGAAGTGCTGGCAAAGTACGAATGATTCATTGCCAGCCAGCCTATGAGAAGAAACTTGGGAGGTAAGCTATGAAATCTCTGAAAGAGATCAAAGCAATGCAGGTCAAGCTGCAGGATACTGTTGGCTGCCCGCCTGCAGATGCTAAGATAACGCGGGTGGTCGTGGGCATGGCCACCTGCGGCATGGCCAGCGGCGCGGGTCCTGTAATGGATGCACTGCGCAGCGCCGTGGAGGCGCTTGGTCTGAACAACATAGAACTGGTCAAAACCGGCTGCATCGGTCTTTGTCAGTACGAGCCGATCATTGAGGTTATGGCTCCCGGCCAGCCCAAGGTAACCTATGTTCAGATGACCCCGAAAAAGGCCGCCGAGGTCGCCGAAAAGCACCTGAAAGGCGGAAGTGCCCTGGGCAAATTCACCCTCACGGGAGTAGAGCAGCCCGCGCTGGCTGCGGCGGACGACGCACCTGTCACGTATCTGGAGGACACCGCGTTCTTCCGAAAGCAGGTTCGAATCGCCCTGCGCAACTGTGGCGTCATCAACCCGGAACGCATTGACGAATACATAGCCCGAGGCGGCTATCAGGCGCTGGGCAAGGCCTTGACCGAAATGACACCGGACGGTGTGATTCAGGAGCTGCTGGACAGCGGCCTTCGGGGCCGCGGCGGGGCGGGTTTCCCCACCGGACTCAAATGGCGCTTCGCCTCTGGCGATCGCGGCAGTGTGCAAAAATATGTCTGCTGCAACGCGGACGAGGGCGATCCCGGCGCGTTCATGGATCGCTCCGTGCTGGAGGGCGACCCCCACGCTGTGCTTGAGGCCATGGCCATCGCCGGCTATGCCATTGGGGCAAGCCAGGGCTACATCTATGTTCGTGCGGAGTATCCGCTGGCCGTGGAACATCTGACCACCGCCATCGCGCAGGCCAGAACATACGGCCTGCTGGGTAAAAACATTTACGGTACGAACTTTGATTTCGATTTGGAGCTTCGTTTGGGTGCGGGTGCTTTCGTCTGCGGGGAAGAAACGGCACTGATGACCTCAATTGAAGGGAAGCGGGGTGAGCCGCGCCCCCGTCCCCCCTTCCCCGCTGTCAAGGGGCTGTTCGGCAAGCCCACCATTCTCAACAATGTCGAGACCTATGCCAACATCGCCCAGATCATCAACAACGGCGCCGCCTGGTTCAGTTCCATGGGCACGGAAAAATCCAAGGGTACCAAGGTCTTTGCGCTGGGTGGAAAAATCAACCATACCGGTCTGTTGGAGATTCCCATGGGTACCACGCTGCGTGAGGTGATTGAGGAGATCGGCGGCGGCATCCCCGATGGCAAGCAGTTTAAGGCCGCCCAGACCGGCGGTCCCTCCGGCGGCTGCATCCCCGCCGAACATATGGATATTCCCATCGATTACGACAACCTCATTGCCATCGGCTCCATGATGGGCTCCGGCGGACTGATCGTCATGGACGAGGACAACTGCATGGTGGATATCGCCAAATTTTTTCTCGGATTCACCGTGGACGAGTCCTGTGGCAAGTGTGCCCCCTGCCGGATCGGCACCAAGCGGATGCTGGAGCTTTTGGAGAAGATTTCCGACGGCCGCGGGACTGTGGAAGATTTGACGCGTCTGGAAAAGCTGGCCGCCGACATCAAAAACAATGCGCTGTGCGGACTGGGCCAGACCGCACCCAATCCCGTTTTGTCCACCCTGCGTTACTTTAAAGAGGAATACCTCGCCCATGTAGTGAATCAAACATGTCCGGCCGGGGTATGCAAAAAACTGCTTCGCTATTCCATCGACCCTGCCAGGTGTAAAGGCTGCACCCTCTGCGTCCGGAAGTGCCCCACGGGCGCTATTACCGGAACGCTCAAGCAGCCACATGCCATTGATTCCGGGAAATGCATCCGGTGCGGTGCCTGTATGGCTGCCTGTAAATTCGGCGCAATTACGAAAGGTTAGGGGTGACGGAAATGGAAAACAAGAAGCTCATTCACGCCACCATCAACGGCGTTTCCGTCTCCGTGCCAGACGGCTTTACCATCCTGCAGGCCGCCCAGCAAAACGGCATCACCATCCCCACGCTCTGTTATTTGAAGGAGCTGGTCCCCGAGGGTTCCTGCCGGATGTGCATGGTGGAGATCGAGGGCGCTCCCAAACTGGTCACCGCCTGCTCCTTTCCCATTGCCGAGGGAAATGTGATCCACACGGAAAGTGAAAGCGTGGTGGAAGCTCGCCGTTCCATCCTGGATCTGATGCTCTCCAACCACCACACCGATTGCTTCTCTTGCGGTAAGAACGGCGAATGCAAGTTGCAGCAATACTGCTTTGATTACGGCATCGAAAAAACCAGTTACGAGGGCGAAATGGTGGAAGATCTTGTGGACGATACCAACGAGTTCTTCACCTATAACCCCAATCTGTGCATTCTTTGTCACCGCTGCGTCAATACCTGCCAAAAAATCGTGGGCCGTGGCTCGATTGATACCACCGAGCGCGGCTTCCGTTCCATCATCAGTCCCGCCTTCGGCATGGACTGGCGGGAGAGTAACTGCGAGTCCTGCGGCAACTGTGTCCAGGCCTGCCCCACCGGCGCGCTGAGCATGAAGCGGCGGAAGGAATACCGGGTGTGGGACGTCAGAAAGGTCCGTACCACTTGCCCCCACTGCGCCACCGGCTGTCAACTGGACCTTGTGGTGAAGGGCAACAAGATTGTAGACGTGATCGGAGCCGACGGCCCCTCGAACCACGGTCTGCTGTGCGTCAAGGGTCGCTCCGGTTCCTTCGATTTCGTCCACTCCCCGGAGCGCTTGCAAACGCCCCTGATTAAAGATCGCGAAACCGGAGAATTCCACGCCGCAAGCTGGGAGGAAGCACTGGATTTGGTGGCCTCCAAATTTATGGAACTGAAGAAAAAGCACGGCCCCAACTCTCTGGCGGGCTTTGCCTGCTCCCGCTCCCCCAACGAGGATGTCTATATGGTGCAAAAAATGGTTCGCGCCTGCTTTGGCACCAACAACACGGATAACTGCGCGCGTGTCTGCCATTCCGCCTCGGTAGCCGGACTTGCCATGACCCTTGGCTCCGGCGCCATGACAAACCCCATCGCCGACATCACGAATGACGTAGATGTGATCCTGCTGGTTGGCTCTAATCCCGAGGAGGCCCACCCCGTAGTGGGGATGCAGATCCGGCAAGCCATCGCCCGCGGTACCAAGCTCATTGTTGCCGACCCCCGCACTATCGGCTTTGCCCAGCACGCCGAACTTCATCTCAAATTGAAGCCCGGCACCAACGTCGCCTTTGCCAACGGCATGATGCATGTCATTCTGGCTGAGGGGCTGGCAGACGAATCCTTTATTCAGGAACGCACCGAGGGCTTTGACAAGCTCCGCGACATTGTAAAAAACTACACCCCTGAAAAGGTAGCCGAGATTTGCCATATCGATGCCGATGACCTGCGCCGCGCCGCCCGTCTGTATGCCAAAGCGGAGAAAGCGCCCATTGTCTACTGCCTGGGTGTCACTGAGCATTCCACCGGCACAGAAGGCGTCATGTCCCTGTCAAACCTCGCCATGATGGTGGGCAAACTGGGCCGCTCCGGCTGCGGCATCAACCCCCTGCGCGGTCAGAACAATGTTCAGGGCGCCTGCGACATGGGCGCGCTGCCCGGTGATTTCCCCGGTTACCAGAAGGTCACCGCGCCCGGCGTGGTGGAAAAATTTGAAAAGGCCTGGGGCGTTCCCCTCAGCCATGAGCCCGGCCTTCACGCCACCGACGTATTCCCCGCCATCCTTGCGGGCAAGGTGAAGGGACTTTATATTTACGGCGAGGACCCCGTCGTCACCGACCCAGATACCCACCACATCATCACGGCGCTGAAAGGCTTGGACTTTTTCGTGATTGAAGAACTGTTCCTGACGGAAACCGCCCGATATGCCGACGTCATCCTGCCCGGCCGCAGCTACGCGGAGAAGGAGGGCACCTTCACCAATACCGAGCGCCGCGTCCAGCGTGTGCGCAAGGCGGTGGAGATCCCCGGTGACACGCGCCTGGATACCGATATCATCATCGATCTGATGAACCGCATGGGATATCCCCAGCCTCATATGACGGCGGCGGAAATTATGGACGAAATCGCCGCACTCACCCCCAGTTTCGGCGGCATCAGCCACGCCCGTCTGGACGCGGGCGCAGGTCTGCAATGGCCCTGCACAGATAAAAAGCACCCCGGCACGCCCATCATGCATGTGGGCAAATTCAGCCGTGGTCTGGGCTGGTTCTACCCCGGGGAATATACGCCCTCTGCCGAGCTGCCCGACCAGGATTACCCCACCATCCTGATGACAGGCCGCATTCTGTATCATTACACCACCCGGGCCATGACCGGCAAGACCAAGGGGCTTATGAAAATTGAAGGAAAATCCTTTGTCGAGCTCAATGAGCAGGATGCCGCAAAACAAAACATTGCAACGGGTGACAAGGTCAGGCTTTTCTCCCGCCGCGGCGAAATCGAATCCACCGCCCGTGTCAGTGACAAGTGCTCTCCCGGCGAATGCTGGATGCCCTTCCACTTCCCGGATGGCAATTGCAACTGGCTGACCAATGCGGCACTGGATCAATATGCCCGCATCCCGGAATATAAGGTGTGCGCCATTAGAATTGAAAAGGCTTAGCCTGAAAGAGGGGATGCCCATGAAGCCCACCAAAACTGTCCAGCTGGTTCGCTTTGACGGCGCCACCCCGCTTTGTGGAACCGACGAGATACTGCGGGAATATCGTCTTTGCGTATGCCTGAACGGCAGGGAGCTGGTCACGCTCCTCTGCACACAGTCCGACGCACAGGCCCTTGCGCTGGGTTTTCTGTGGGCCAACGGTCTCATCCACGCGCTCTCCGACATCGCCTCTGCAGCGCTTCAGGGCAGCCGCATGGAGATTATGCTGCGTCCCGGCCTAGTGCCCGGGGACGTAGCACTCGTCAATGATAACGGAAACATCCTGCCTGGCGCGGACAGCGCGCCAGGCAGGATGCCCCCGCTTAAGCCCATTCCTGTGGACCTTGCTCAGGTTCTTGCCAACTCTGACTATCTGCTGCACAGATCCGAGCTGTTCCGTCAAACGGGCAATGTCCACTGTGTCCTGCTGTGCTATGGAACCAGTGCTTTCTGCGGCGAGGATTTGGGCCGTTACAACGCACTGTATAAAGCCGTAGGTCTGGCCCTGCAAGCGGGCGTATCGCTTTCAGAATGCGTCGTTTATACCAGCGGCCGCATTCCCAGCAGCATGGTAGAGCGTATTATCTGCTGCGGCATCCCTGTGGTCGTCTCCCGCTCTGCTCCCACTGACGTAGCGCTGGAGATCGCCAAGGAGCGCGGACTGGCTGTCATCGGCTTCGCCAGGGGCGGACGGCTGAACGTTTATCTTGCCGCGCCCCATCAAATTTCCCTGCCCGACGGGACGTTTTTGGACATGCCTCCGGCATAAATATGTCGCCTGCAAAATTACCCCTTGACATACGCCAAAAAACATGGTATTCTACTAAGGCATTAAAAATGCAGGAGACGTTGGCACGCGGGCGCCTTGTCCGCCTTTGCCGGAGTGGCGGAATTGGCAGACGCCCGGGACTTAAAATCCCGTGGGAGTAATCCCGTGCCGGTTCGATCCCGGTCTCCGGCACCAATATCGCGGAGTAGAGCAGCTGGTAGCTCGTCGGGCTCATAACCCGGAGGTCACAGGTTCAAGTCCTGTCTCCGCAACCATAAAAAACCTTAGAGCCGCCATGGTTCTAAGGTTTTTTCCAAAGTACTTTTCCCCACAAATCAAAGAAGCACCCTTCCCAGATAGGCAGGCGCTTTGGTTTGTATCGATTCGTCAACAACGCGGGATACGGCTGGGCAAACCGGCTTCCGCTGTGGACCAGGCAGCCGCGTTTTCACTCTGTCACAGCAAAGGGGACGGTCAACTGCAATAGACCGTCCCCCAAAATTATGTTTTTTTAAAAGTAAGCATTTAACCGGGCATTGATCACTTAGCTTTCGGGTGAAACTACAGAATTGCCTGTCGTAGTATCAGAAGACACCGCATCCGACACAGTGCTATCATCGCCGCTTTCAATCACAATCTCTTCACTTTCACTATCCCAGGTAACTTCAAAATTGAGCGCTTCGGCAATAAAGCGTAACGGAATATACGTTCTTCCGCAGGTGAACTCTGCCGGCACACCGATTTCAGCCGGGGTTCCGTTTACCAGAACAGCAGTGCCGCTTGCTTTGATTTCGATCACCTTGTCATCCTTTGTAATCGTTACGGTTTTGGTGTCCGCATCCCATGCCAGATGAGCACCCAAACCCTGTACAATGGCGCGAATTGGGACCAAAGTAGTGCCGCCCTTCACATATGGCGGGGCATCAAATTTAATGAGATTGTTGTTCATCGTTACGCTGCCTAACTGCAAAACAGATGCATCTTTGTACATTTGAGCGATCAAATCGGCAACGCTTTCAAATTGAGCAAGCTCCTCGTCGGAATACATGGTTTTGGCCAACATATACCGCTGGTTGATGGTCTGCTTGAATTGGGCCTGCAATTCTGCTATCTGCGTTTTCAGAGCATCTAGTTTTACCTGAAGTTCTGCTGCCCCGGCAGTATCACCCGTCTTAATCAGTGTTTCATATTCCGCCTCCAGCTTCTCTTTCTGCTGGGTTAACGTGCTTTTTTGCTGTTGCAGTTGCTTCTTTTGTTCCGTGATCTCGTCTTTCAATCGTTTCTGCACATTTCCTTCGTTCTTTCCGTTGCTGGTGGACGTATCTTCCGCATCGGCGGTAGCATCTGCCGCTTCTTCGGTCCCCGTTGCCGGTGTAGTCGTCGTTGTTTGGGTTCCCTTTTGGCTGTATTTCCCTGTGTTTCCGGATGCTGCAGCGGGTACCACTGTTACGGAGAATACCAGTGCCAGCGTTAAAACCAGCGCAATTGTCTTCTTCATGTTCCAGCCTTCCTTTCTAAATGCAAAAACTGTGCGCCAAAAAAGGCGCACAGTGATAGATTCTGCGTCCTCTTCGGCAACCCGGCTGTCCTAGCATGATGCCTTAGACCCGTGGCTTTGCGTCCCTGGCTTTCGCCAAGTTTGCTATTATCGGAGATAGTTCTGATGCTCATTATATTTTAAATGGATGTGCGTGTCAACGTTTTTCATCAAAATTTGCGACTGGTGTTATTCCGTTATGCGGCTCGGCTATCATGACCCCCTCACCTAGATTTCCTGCCGCAAACGTTCCAGACACATAAGGTAAGGTATGGGTCTTTGGATTCCTTCTTGGTTAGCTGTGTTTAACAATCACTGATTTTCAATTTTTTGGGGGGGTCGAATGTGGCTAAATCTTCAAGCATTACAGAAATTGAAAAAGAATATGAACGAATCGAACAAAGATGGTTGGCACTGCACTATAAGACATTTATGGTGCTCATCCTTTTCGCGTTTTTTGTGGAATGCGTTATGAGTATTGTCTTATCTTGTACGGGTTACATCGATTTAACCGCCTCATATTTTAAAAAATATCTTGCTGTGCCCACCTTTTTTAACGCCAGCTTTATCGCATTAGCCTATTTTACCATGCACTCTTCTCTCTTGACGCGGGGCATGAAAAAATATGTCGTTTCCCTGCTCTTTGTGTCGGCATGCGTGGTTCTTTATTTTGTACATCATATCTTTATTTCGCTCTATCTCATTTTTACAATCCCGATTGTTTTAACTTTAGTGTACAGTAATTACGCATTAACAACAGTAACCGCCCTGTGCAGCATGCTTTCTCTCAGCGCCATCCGGTTTTACTTTGATTTTAGCAAAGACCTGTATTATGGAGAAAATCGTGAAATTTGTATCTATAATTTTGTGATCTGCATCTTTGTTATGATTGCTCTTTGTCTGGTCTGTATGGTTGCCATTTGTTTTCAAAAGGAAAAAAACAACATCAGTATTCACAAAGAATTAGAACGCTACTATCTGAAGGAACGAATTAAAAAAGACGAGCTTACCACGATCAACAACCGAACCGCCCTTCAAAATGCGCTTCAGGCAATGATACGGGATACCTCTGGAAACAAGTACAGCCTTGCCATGATCGACATTGATAATTTTAAGCTGCTCAATGACACCTTGGGACATGACCAAGGAGATACTTGTTTAAAGGAATTCGGCTGTGTTCTCAAACTAAATTGCACGGAAACTGTCACCCCATTTCGCTTTGGCGGGGACGAATTCTGTATTTTGTTCAAAAATCAGTCAACAGACGATGTAATGGGACGATGCAAAACCATACAGCAAGCCTTTCAAGATATCAGCGTGGTAAACACTGCAAATTTGTCTGTCAGCGTAAGCTTTGGGATCGCGGAGTTTACAGACGGAATGACCATTGCACAGCTTATGAAACATGCAGATTCTGCCCTTTATCACTCTAAGACGACAAAGAATGCTATTTCAGTTTATGTCCAACAAAATTGTTTTACAGAAGGGAATACAACGTCATGAGAGAAGTCTATACTTTCTCAAAACAGTGCAATCCCTACTGCCTTGTCACTGCCACCGTTTCCAGCTTTACGTCAGAACCAAGGGTCAGTCACGATTGCCACAATGCAGGCGGATGCAACTGAAACACCTTCTTTCCCGCCCATGCGCCGCGTGGCACACCTCCAAAATAAATCAGAACAGCAGCTGTGGCATTCGCACAGCTGCTGTTCTGCATTTTACATCGTTTGCTGGATTAGTACCCGGGATAAATCGTGCTTTTTTTGGGGATCACAATCGCACAAATGAGATAGGCCAGCAGTCCCACGCCGTACACCAGCGCCAAAACTGCCCAGACCACGCGCAGAATAGTGGGGTCCATGCCGAAGTATTCGGCAATGCCGCCGCAAACTCCCGCAACCTTGGCGTCAGAGCCCTCCGTACGATACAGTCTTTTGGAATCCATATAGCTCGCTCCTTCCAATTTTTTCTGCTTTCGTTCTTTCTCCGATTAATTCGGAGCCGCTTGGGGCAATTATTTTTTTTCTTCCACCGGCTCCAGTTTTCCCTCTGGTGTCAGTTTTACGAATTGAATTGCATTTCCGGTATTCTTCCGGATATCCTCCAGGCGCATCTCCTCGGTAATGTTGGCCACCAGGGTGTACGCCACGCCGTGGCGCTTGGCCCGACCGGTGCGTCCGATGCGATGAATATAATACTCGTTTTCCTGTGGCACATCGAAATTGAACACCACGTCCACGTCATCAATATCCAGACCCCGGGCCGCCACGTCGGTGGCCACCAACACCCGCAGTTCTCCCGCGCGGAACTTGGCCAGGGTTTTTTCGCGGATACGCTGCTGAATGTCCCCGTGTATTGCCTCGCAGGGAATGCCTTTCATCCCCAGCAAGCCAACCAGCCGGTCTGTCATGTTTTTGGTGTTGCAGAAAGCGATG
The DNA here is from genome assembly GCA_963666535.1 of Oscillospiraceae bacterium. Taxonomy (GTDB): domain Bacteria; phylum Bacillota; class Clostridia; order Oscillospirales; family Oscillospiraceae. Next base: position 204,898 of record OY762913.1, read on the forward strand.
GCCCGCTCGTAGCCGCCCAGCTCCAACAGTGTGGCGGTTACGTCGGCCTTGGTGCCCCGCTCCACATCAATGCGATACTGGATGATATCGGGTTTGTTTTCCTCGTCGGCGAGAACGGTGATTTCCACCGGGTCGCGCTGATAGACCCAGGAGATATCCATCACCTCGCGGGAAATCGTGGCGGAAAACATCCCCACGTTTTTCTTGTGCGGAATCAGATCAAGGATACGGGTCACGTCCCGGATAAAGCCCATATCCAGCATCCGATCCGCTTCGTCCAGCACCACGGTCTCCACTTTGTCCAGCCGAACCGTGCGGCGCTTCATATGATCCATCAGCCGCCCTGGCGTGGCCACCACGATCTGAGGGTCCTTCTTCAGTTGCAATATCTGCTTTTCAATGGGCTGCCCACCGTACAGGCACACCACCCGGACACTTTCCTTAAACGCGCATAGTTCGTGCAGTTCATCCTTGATCTGAATTGCCAGCTCCCGGGTAGGGGCCAGAATGAGTCCCTGCACGTCTGTGGACGCAGGATCGATGTGCTCCACCATGGGAATGCCAAAAGCAAAGGTCTTGCCCGTTCCAGTGGGCGCCTTGGCAATTACGTCCTTCCACTCCATAAAGGAGGGGATGGCACCCGCCTGCACGGGGGTTGCCTGTACATAGCCCTTTTTCTCAATGGCCCGCAACAGCTCTGGGGACAGTCCCAGTTCTGCATAGTTGACCTTATCGTTGACTCCAACGCCGTTGATTTCCATATTCACTACTCCGATTTATACTCTCTTATACGCTCATTTACATTTCAGTGTATCACAGTGGCGGTGTTCTTGCAACTGTTAGTCATTTTTTCTCTATGCTTTCCGTTCGACTTATGCTATAATAGCTGTAACTGCAAAAGCAGTTATTTTATGCGCACAGCGGCACGGTATGCCCCCTGCGCCGAGCGTTCAGCCATGGCGTGGGACGCGCCAATGGCATATCATATTATTAAAATGAGCAAGGAGTTTATCCATGATCACAGTTTCTGATCTAAGCCTGCAGTACGGCGGCACCCCCCTATTTTCCCATGTGGATCTGCAATTCATACGCGGCAACTGTTATGGCATTATCGGCGCCAACGGCGCGGGCAAATCAACCTTTCTGCGCATCCTGTCCGGCGAGTTAGACTCCACTTCGGGCGAGGTATCCATCCTTCCCAAGGTGCGCATGTCCGTTTTAAAGCAGGACCAAAACAAGTATGACGAATTCACCGCAATTGATACCGTGGTGATGGGCAACCAGCGCCTGTACGACATCGGCAAGGAAAAGGACGCCATCTACGCCAAGGACGAAATGACGGACGAGGACGGCATCCGGGCCTGCGAGCTGGAAGAGGAGTTTGCCGATCTGGGCGGCTGGGAGGCTGAGGCTGATGCCGGTCGTCTCCTGCAGGGTCTGGGCGTGGGAACCGCCGTGTATGGTGACTCCATGGCCACGCTGGACGGCCGCCTGAAGGTCAAGGTGCTGCTGGCGCAGGCCCTGTTCGGCAATCCCGACATTCTGCTACTGGACGAGCCCACCAACAACCTGGATATCGACGCCATCAATTGGCTGGAGGATTTCCTGCTGGACTTCCCCGGCACTGTCATCGTCGTCTCCCATGACCGCCACTTTTTAAACACCATCTGCACCCACATCGTAGACATTGACTACAACAAGATCAAGATGTATGTGGGTAACTATGATTTCTGGTACGAGTCCTCCCAGCTGATGCAAAACCTGCTCAAAAACCAGAATAAGCGCAATGAGGAAAAAGTCAAGGAATTGCAGGAGTTTATTACACGCTTCTCCGCTAACAAATCCAAGAGCAAGCAGGCCACCTCCCGCCGCAAGCTGCTGGATAAGCTCACCGTGGACGAAATGCCCGCATCCTCCCGCCGTTACCCTTGGGTTGGCTTCTCTCCCGACCGCGAGGTGGGCAAGGATATTCTCTTCGTCACCGACGTCTCCAAGACCATTGACGGGGTCAAGGTGTTGGACAAGGTAAGCTTTATTGTTGGCCACAACGACAAGATCGCCTTTGTGGGCGACAATGAAAACGCCCATACCACCCTGTTTAAAATCCTCTCCGGCGAGCTGGAACCGGACGAGGGTACCGTGAAATGGGGTCAGACCGCCACTTATTCCTATTTCCCCAAGGACAATTCCGCCTTCTTCAATGACTGCAATGAAAATCTGGTGGAATGGCTGCGCCAGTATTCCTCTAATCCGCAGGAGTCGTATCTCCGCGGCTTTCTGGGCCGGATGCTGTTTTCCGGCGATGACATCTACAAGTCCGTCAAGGTCCTCTCCGGTGGAGAAAAGGTTCGCTGCATGCTCTCCCGCATGATGCTCTCCGGCGCCAATGTGCTGCTGCTGGACCAGCCCACCAACCATCTGGATCTGGAGTCCATTGCCGCGCTGAACAATGGGCTTGAGGCAGTCAATTGCAACATTCTCCTCTCCTCCCATGATCATCAGTTGGTACAGACAGTGGCAAACCGCGTCTTCGACTTCACCTCCGACGGCAAACTGATTGACCGTCCTATGACCTACGACGATTATCTGGCTTCGCAGCAGCAAGCTTGAAGGTTACCCATACGAGTAACGAAGAAGCAGCCGTTCACGCGGCTGCTTCTTCGTTACTCGTATGGGGCGGAATGGGACGGCTATCTTCCCTTGATTTTTCATTGGTAATATTATATAATATTTAAATTGCAAACTATACTGGGAAAGAAGGCTGCCTTCTTGCTAAAACATATCATTCTTCCCCTCCTGGCCGTCTTGGGCGGCGGCGCCGGCTTTTTTCTGCGCCGCTGGCAGCTGGCCACGGCCTTTGAGCCTGACACGGGCCTGCCCATCTCCGGTGCGCCCGCCACACCGGCCCTTCTCGCGCTCACCGTGGGTATGGCCCTTTTATTCGTTGTTCTGCTGTGGGGGTTAAAAGGTCGGCCGGCCGCTCAGTTCGATGCCGCCTTTGCCGCCGATTCCAGCGTCTTCTACATCATGTCCATGGTCATGGGCGCGTTCCTCCTGCTGGGGGGAACCGCGTGGTATGTGATGAACGCCGCGGCGTTTGACTACGCGCTGGCCATGCGTTTCCTTCTTCCCGTGGCCGGTGTGCTTTCCGCCGGTTCCCTGCTGATGTTCGGCAAAAACAATTACCGTGCAGAAGGGCATGGCCAATATTCCGTCCCCCTGCTCATTCTTTCCTTCTCCTGCTGTCTGTGGCTGATCCTCACCTATCAGCAGCACTCGTCCAACCCCGTGCTGATGGACTATTTCTTTGGTACCCTGTCTATCGTCTCGATTCTATTGGCGCTTTATTTTATCACCGCCTCGTCGTTCTCTTCTCAGGTTCGCCCCCGGCGCATCGCGTTTTTTTCTCTCTGGGGCGTTTTCCTCTCTCTCATCGATTTGGCGGACGCGCCCTCTCCCCATGTCATTTTGTTCTATCTTGCCGCCATTCTGTTCCTGCTCCCCACCGTTTCGGTCCTGCTGCGGAATGTAGGCGGTTATGCGCCCAGGCGACTCTTGCAGGAGCCAGGAGACCTCTCGGAATCCAACCCTGAAACAAACACGGAGGAACACCCATGAACCAAAATAAATTTTATATTACCACTCCCATCTATTATCCTTCGGACAAACTGCATATCGGGCACACCTACTGCACCGTTGCCACGGACGCTATGGCCCGCTTTAAGCGCCTGCAGGGTTGCGATGTGATGTTCCTTACCGGCACCGACGAGCACGGTCAGAAGATTGAAGAAAAGGCCAAGGCCGCTGGTGTCACCCCCCAGCAGTTCGTGGACAATATTGTCACGGGCAAAAACGGCATTTCCGATCTGTGGAAGCTGATGAACATCAGCAACGACCGCTTTATCCGCACCACAGACGATTATCATGTGGAGTCAATTCAAAAGATCTTCAAGCAGATGTATGATAAGGGCGATATCTACAAGGGTTCTTACAAGGGGTTGTACTGCACCCCCTGCGAATCCTTTTGGACCGAAAGCCAGCTGGTAGACGGCAAGTGTCCCGACTGCGGCCGGGAAGTGAAATACGCGGAGGAGGAGGCCTACTTCTTCCGCCTGTCCAAATACGCCGACCGGATTCAGGCCCTTCTGGAAACCCCCGGATTTCTGGAGCCCGTCTCCCGCGTCAATGAAATGATCAACAACTTCATTAAGCCCGGCCTGGAAGACTTGTGCGTTTCCCGCACCACCTTCACCTGGGGCATCCCTGTCACCTTCGACCCGAGCCATGTGGTTTACGTTTGGGTGGACGCTTTGTCCAACTATATTACCGCCTTGGGGTATGGAAACGAAAAATACGATGACTTTGAGAAATTCTGGCCCGCGGACGTGCAGTTTGTGGGTAAAGAGATTGTCCGCTTCCACTCCATCATCTGGCCCGCCATGCTGATGAGTCTGGATCTGCCCCTGCCCAAAAAAATCTACGGCCACGGCTGGCTGCTGCTGGACGGCGGCAAGATGTCCAAGTCCAAGGGCAATGTGGTGGACCCCCTGGTGCTTGTGGGCCGCTACGGCGTGGACGCCCTGCGTTATTTCCTCCTGCGGGAATTTCCGTTTGGCTCCGACGGCAACTTCAGTAACGAGGCCCTGATTAACCGCATTAACGTGGATTTGGCCAACGACCTTGGCAATCTTCTCTCCCGCACCACCGCCATGGTGGGCAAATACTTTGGCGGGGCTCTGCCCGCGCAGCGCGCGGCCGACAAAGCCGATGACGAGCTGATTGCCCTGTGTTCGGCCCTGCGCGGCAAATACGAAGCCGAGATGGAAAAATACGCCTTTCAGTCCGCTTTGGCCGAGGTGTTCAAGGTCATCGCCCGGGCCAATAAGTATATTGATGAAACCGCGCCCTGGGTCTTGGCCAAGGATGAATCCAATGCCCCGCGGCTTGCCACGGTCATGTATCACCTGCTGGAAACGCTGCGTATCTGCGGCATCCTGCTGAAGCCCTTTATGCCTGATTCCTGCGAAAAGCTCTTTGCCCAGATCGGCGCGGAGCCTGCTGTCACCACGTGGGATTCCGCCGCCCACTTTGGCCTTTTGTCGGCCACCGCCGCCGTGACCAAGGGAGACAATCTTTTCCCCCGCATTGACCTGCAGAAAGAGCTGGAGGAGCTGGAGAAAGCCGCCGCTCCCGCTCAGCCCGCCGTCACCTTCAAGGAAAACATCGACTTTGATACTTTCGAGCAAGTGGATATGACCGTGGTGAAGGTTCTCTCCTGTGAAAACGTGAAAAAGAGCGAGAAGCTGTTAAAATTTCAGCTGGACGACGGCTCCGGCACCACCCGCCAGATTCTTTCCGGCATCGCCAAATTCTATCAGGCCGAGGAGCTGGTGGGCAAAACGCTGGTCGCCTGTACCAATCTTGCCCCCCGCAAGATGATGGGCCTGGATTCCTGCGGCATGCTCCTCTCCGCTGAAAAGGACGGTAAGCTCAATCTGCTCATGCTGGATGACAGCATCCCCGCCGGAGCCAAGCTCTGCTGATTTTCCCTCTCGTTTTCCCTGTGACAACCACTGTAAGGAGCCATCATGCAACTGTTTGACACCCATGCCCACTATGATGACCACGCCTTTGATGCAGACCGGGACGCGGTGCTCTCCGGTCTGCCCAGCCAAGGCGTGGCGCTGGTGGTAAACCCCGGCTGCGACGTAGAAAGCTCCCGCAAGGCCGTGGAACTGGCAGCCCAGTTCCCCCACGTCTACGCCGCCGTCGGTCTCCATCCGGAAAACTGCGGTGGGGCGGATGATGCGGACTTCGCGACCCTCCGCACCCTCGCCGCCCATCCCAAGGTGGTAGCCATCGGCGAGATCGGCTTGGACTATTACTGGCCTGAAAATCCCCCCCGGGACTTCCAACAGAACGTTTTCCGCCGTCAGCTTTCCCTTGCCCAGCAGCTACAGCTGCCCGTCATCGTCCACGATCGGGACGCCCATGGCGACTGCATGTCCATCATTCGGGAATTTCCCGATGTGCGGGGCGTGTTCCACTGTTACTCCGGCAGCGTTGAGGACGCCAAAATTCTGCTGTCTCTCGGCTGGTATCTGGGCTTCGACGGCCCCATCACTTATAAAAATGCCCGCAAGGCGCCAGAGGTCATCGCCGCGACGCCCATGGACCGCATTCTCATCGAAACCGATTCCCCGTATCTTCCCCCCATCCCCCATCGCGGCCAGCGCAACGACTCCTCCCTTGTTTCTTTGGTCGCGGAAAAGATCGCCGCTCTTAAGGGTCTTTCCACAGATGAAGTGGCGGCTTTCACGCTGGAAAACGGCAAACGCCTTTTTGGCATAAAGGACGGATCAATCATGACCATCACTTACGTTTACGGCAACAATCTGTATGTCAACTCCACCAACCGCTGCGATTGCCGCTGCGTGTTCTGTCTGCGTTCTTCCGGCGACGGCGTCGGCTCGGCCGACTCTCTGTGGCTGGAGCGGGAACCCACGAAGGAGGAGATTCTCTCCGCCATTCTGGCCGAACCGCTGGAGCAGTACGAGCAGGTGGTCTTCTGCGGCTACGGCGAGCCCACTTATCGGCTGGACGATATCCTATGGGTGTGCGAAAAACTAAAAGCGTTGGGAATTACCCTCCCCCTGCGGATGGATACCAACGGCCATGGCGACCTCATCTGCGAAAAGGCCACCGCGCCGCTCATGGCGGGTAAGCTGGACATTCTGTCCATCTCCCTGAATGATTCCACGGCCGAGGCCTATGACAAGCGGGTCCGCTCCTCCTTCGGCCCGGCCTCTTTTGCCGCTATATTGGACTTCACCCGCGAAGCGGTGAAGTATGTCCCCTCCGTCCTGATGACCGTGGTAGATAATATGCCGGCGGCGGAAATTGAGGATTGCAGAAAAATTTGCGAGGATTTGGGCGCCACCTTCCGGGTGCGCCACTACTCCACCAATTGGTAACGAAAACCGCCCGCGCGGCCGAACAAAGCAGACAGCGACACCGTCGATTCTGGATGCTCACGTTCTGTCGCGCGGGCCTTTTGTTTCCATTTTTTCCATATTGTAACGATTTGTTTCCGTTTCGAGTGGCTTTCCTCCGCTGTGCGCCGTACAATAGTCAGGTATGAAAAGGAGTGCTACTAAAATGAAACGATTACTACCCATGCTGGTTCTTATCCTGTTGCTGTCCGCCTGCGGCAATCCCACTCTGCCCACTGCGTCGGTCACGCCCACAGACGAGCAGGAGCTGTTTGTATTCACCCGGGAAAATTTCCCCACGCTCAACGGCTCCACCTCCTGCGTCCCTCTGGCGCAGGCCATGGCCAGCGTTCTGCTGGGCGAGACCCGGGAGCAGGTCTCGGATCTGATCAGCTTTTCCAAAACCACCGCCTCCTACCGCGCCCTCATGGCGGGAGACGCCGACCTTTTGATTGCTGCCGAGCCCGCCCAAAGCATCCTGGAAGAAAAAGAAACCGCTGGATTTGACTGGAAGATGGAGCCCTTTGCCACCGACGCGCTGGTGTTTGTCATCAGTGCCGACAACCCCGTGGACTCCATCACCACAGAGCAGCTGCAAAAGATCTATACCGGCGAGATCACCAACTGGAGCGAACTGGGCGGCGACGATGTGGCGATCACTGCCTTCCAGCGCAATGCCGAGGCAGGCAGCCAAACCCTGATGCTGAAATTGGTCATGGGCGATCTGCCGATGATGGAAGCCCCTTCGGAGCAAGTGGTCATCTCCATGGAAGGGCTGGTGGATGCCGTGCGCGGTTATGATGAACACGACGCGGGTGCCATCGGCTACACCGTATACTATTACGCCAATGATATGAATATGGCGGATGGCCTCAAGCTGCTGTCCATCGACGGTGTCGCCTCCTCCGCAGCCTCCATCCGCTCCGGCGATTACCCCTTTTTGAATCCTTATTACGTCATCATGGCGGCCGATACGGCGGCCGATTCCCCCACCGCCGTCCTGTTCGATTGGCTGATTGGGCCCGAGGGGCAAAGCCTTGTGGCAAAGGAAGGCTATGTCTCCATTCTGGACACGGAGGGATGACCCGTGAACAGGTTTTTCGTTCTTTTCTCGGCGCTGGCCCTGTTGCTGTGTCTCTCCGCCTGCGGCGGGAGTGGCGCGGCGGATTCATCCTCTGATCCCGGATCCTCCTCGGGCGTGTATACCGACTGGTCCAAGCTGACCGATTATCAGTCGTTTTCCCCCGTTGGCTCCCAATGGTACCACGATCTGCCGGATGTGCTGATTCCCAACCAGGATTACGGCGACCTGATCCCCTATAACGGCAACCCCCTCTCCTACTCTTATAGCTGGTGTGATGAAAACAATGTAGAGAACATTGACTCCTGGGACGTATCTCTCTATGGTCTTATGACACTGGACGGCAAAATGGTCACCGACACGGTCTTCAGTAACGTCTACCGCCTGTCCAATGTCAATCCTGCCACCTATGACAGCACCGATCTCCCCGTGTGGGTGCTCTCCAAGACGATTGCAGATGCCCAGGGCGTAAAAGAGCAGCGCTATGCGCTGGCCGGGGAGGACGGCAGCTGGTGTACTGATTTCGTCTTTAGCATGGACGAAATGGGTTTATGCAGCTGGTCGGGCGGCATCTTTCTGGCCCTCGCCGACCAGTCCGCCTGCGTTATGCTGGATTTAGACGGCAAGGAGCTGTTCCGCTGGGAGCGGGATGACTTTGTCACCCCTGGGGACCCGTCCTACGATTGGTGGGCCGCCACCATGCTTTGCTATTGCACTTGGTCGGATGGAATCGGTTTGGTCAACAGCTACAATAACGCGTGTTACTATGTGGATGCCTACACCGGTAAGCCGCTGGATTGGCCGACCTTCTCCGAGGCGTATGCCTTTTCCGAGGGATTGGCCGCCGTTCGCGATCCGGCCAGCGGTCATATGGGCTTTATCGACTCCAGTGGAGCGTGGGTGCTGGACCCCATCTATTTCTCCGCGGGAAGTTTTCAAGACGGCCGCGCCGTCGTCACCTATGTCTCAGACACCTCCGTGGGGCTTAACGCCGTGATTGACCGGGATGGCAACGAGCTTATGGCCGCCGATCAACAGATCTCCCTGAAATGGCAGGGCAGCTACTACTATGTCGAAGGCGATGGCTGGTATAATCTGGACTTCCACTATGTCCCGCAGTATATTGACGAACACGAAGTGTCCTGCGGCGGGGATTTCCTGTGGTATTACGACGGCACCTCCCTTTTTCTTTTGGAAGACGGGAACTGGACCACCTTTCCGGCCACACTGGCCAGTGGCGATTACGGCATCTCCGAACGCATTGGAGAAAACCTGTCCGTTTATCGTACCGATGCGGAAGGCAACCAGACTAATTGCCTCTATTCCCCCCAGGGAGACGTCCTGATCCCCTTCGAAACCTACGACTATTTCTATGACATGAGCGACAAATCGAGTCACACCTGGATTTGGGCTTCCACCGGCAATTCCGGTGGCTGCGTGCTAGATGAAAACGGAAAGCGGCTCTTCTCCTCGACCTCTGACAGCTGCCAGCTTTACCATGACCTCTTTTCGGTCTCTGACGAAGTGAGCTACGGCGTCCGTAACGCCGACGGGGACTGGATTCTCTGCCTTCCCGCCGCAGCCTACACCGTGGATTAAGTTTACTCTCTCCCATAATTTGAGGGTGACGAAATTTATATTTTGAGGAGGGTCTCCAATTGAAAAAATGGATGTTTGGAATGGTGCTGTTTTTATGCGGCGCTGTCGGTTTTCTGGTTCTGAGTCTCTTTCTGGCAAGCAATCAGTACAACTATAATGGCATGACCGGAACCTATGCTGCGTTGCTTGGAAATGAACTGTTGGTACCTTACTTTGTTTTTTGCGGCATGGGCATCGCGGGACTGATCATTGGTGTATATGAAGCTTTTTTCAGAAAGTAACTTTTCTTTATGTCCGGCATATAACTAAAAAGCACGGAAACAACCAATAAGACGCAGAGATTGGGCTAATGTAGCCTCATCTCTGCGTCTTATCGTGCATCTATAAAAACATTGTGCCTTATTCTTAACTTAATGCATGGTTTACTCCAAAATTGCGCCCTGCGCCGCAGAGGTCACCATTTTAGCATAACGCGCCAAGTACCCCGTCTTAATGCGGGGCTCGGGACAGACCCACTTGGCCCGACGGGCCGTCAGGGTTGTCTCATCCACCTTCAGTTCAATGGAGCACTTGGGGATATCGATGGCGATGGTATCTCCCTCTTCCACCAGAGCGATCAGGCCCCCCTGCGCCGCCTCGGGACAGACATGGCCGATAGCCGCGCCCCGCGTAGCGCCGGAAAAGCGCCCGTCCGTGATCAGGGCCACGCTCTCGCCCAGACCCATGCCGCAAATGGCAGAGGTGGGGTTGAGCATCTCTCGCATACCCGGACCGCCCTTGGGTCCTTCATAGCGGATGACCACCACATCGCCCGAGACGATCTTTCCGGCATAAATAGCGGCGATGGCGTCCTCCTCGCAGTTAAAAACGCGGGCGGGACCGGTGTGCCGCATCATCTCGGGCGCCACGGCAGACTGCTTGACCACGCAGCCCTCGGCCGCCAGATTGCCCTTGAGCACCGCAATGCCGCCGCTCTGGGAATAGGGGTTTTCGATGGGCCGGATCAGGTCTGGGTTGAGGTTCTCCACCCCGTCCAGATTTTCCGCAATGGTCTTGCCGGTGCAGGTGATGCCGTTGGTGTCCAGCAAGCCCTTTTGGGTCAGTTCCTTCATCACGGCGTACACGCCGCCCGCGCGGTCCAAATCCTCCATATAGGTGTCGCCGGCAGGAGCCAGATGACACAGATTGGGGGTTTTCTGGGAAATCTGGTTGGACATATCCAGATCCAACGTGATCCCGCATTCATGGGCGATGGCAGGCAGATGGAGCATGGTGTTGGTGGAGCAGCCCAGCGCCATGTCGATGGTCTCGGCGTTGTGGAATGCCGCCTGGGTCATAATGTCGCGGGGCTTGATGTCCTTCTCCAGCAGCTCCATAATCTGCATGCCCGCGTGCTTGGCCAGCCGGATACGGGCGGAATAGGGGGCGGGAATGGTTCCGTTGCCCCGCAGCGCCATGCCGATGGCCTCGGTCAAACAGTTCATGGAGTTTGCAGTGTACATACCCGAGCAACTGCCGCAGGAGGGGCAGGCATTCTCAATATACTCGTCCACGCCTGCTTCGTCCAGCGTTCCCGCGTGGTAAGCACCAACAGCCTCAAACATGTGAGACAGACAGGTACGTTTGCCGTCGGTCATGTGTCCGGCAAGCATAGGGCCACCGGAGACAAAGATGGTGGGAATATTCAGCCGGGCGGCGGCCATCAGCAGCCCCGGCACGTTCTTGTCGCAGTTGGGAATCATCACCAGCGCGTCAAACTGATGGGCGATGGCCATGCACTCGGTGGAGTCGGCAATCAGATCCCGGGTGACCAGAGAATACTTCATGCCCACATGTCCCATGGCAATCCCGTCGCACACCGCGATGGCGGGGAACATGATGGGGGTGCCACCCGCCATGCGGACGCCTGCCTTCACCGCGTCGGTAATCTTGTCAATATTAATATGTCCGGGCACGATCTCGTTATAGGAGCTCACGATACCGATCAGGGGACGATCCTGTTCCTCCTTGGTGTAACCAAGGGCGTTGAACAGGGAGCGGTTGGGGGCGCGATCCACGCCCTGGGTAACATTGGATGAACGCATACTGTACCTCCTGTTGATTTTAGAAACACAGGGGGCGGGCAAATAGCCCGCCCCCTGTGTTTCAGGTGACGGACGATCAGCCCGCGCCGCCTGTTTACTTGATTAGTTGGATGCGGTATCGGGGTTTGCGTCGTCGCCCCACAGCATATTCTTACGCAGCGCAGCGCCGACAATCTCCATCTGGTGCTTGGCCAGGTTGTCGCGCTTGGAATTGAAGAAGGTGCGGCCGTTCTTGTTCTCTGCAATCCACTTGCCGGCAAAGGTACCGTCCTGGATGTCATTGAGGACAGCCTTCATGTTCTTCTTGGTCTCCTCATAGGGCAGCACGCGGGGGCCGGAAACATACTCGCCGTACTCAGCGGTATCGGAAATGGAGAAGTTCATCATGCCAACGCCGCCCTTATTGATCAGGTCGATGATCAGCTTCATCTCATGGATGCACTCAAAGTAAGCGTTCTCGGGCTCGTAACCGGCCTCGACCAAAGTCTCGAAGCCGCACTTCATCAGGTCGACCACGCCGCCGCACAAAACGGCCTGCTCGCCGAACAGATCGGTCTCGGTCTCGTCGTGCATGGTGGTCTCCATCACGCCCGCGCGGGCGCCGCCGATGCCAGCCACATAGGCCAGACCCAGCTTATAGGCGTTGCCGGTGGAATTCTGCTCCACCGCAATGAGGCAGGGCACGCCCTTGCCAGCGACATACTGGCTGCGGACGGTGTGGCCGGGGCCCTTGGGGGCGACCATAAACACATCAATGTCAGCGGGGGGGACAATCTGCTTATAGCGGATGTTGAAGCCGTGGGCAAACGCAATGGCCTTGCCTGCGCTCAGGTTGGGGGCAATGCTCTCGCGATACAGATCGCCCTGGCGCTCGTCGTTAATGAGGATCATGATGATGTCGGCGGCACGGGTGGCGTCGGCAACGGTCATCACGGTAAAGCCATCCTTCTCCGCCTTGTCCCAGGAATTTCCCTTGCGTAACCCGATGATCACGTTGCAGCCGGAATCGCGCAGGTTCTGTGCGTGAGCGTGTCCCTGAGAGCCGTAGCCGATCACGGCGATCTTCTTCCCGTCGAGATAACTGAGTTCACAATCTTTTTCATAATACATCTTTGCCATTGTAATTCTCTCCTTTAATCTATCGTGGTTTGTTTGTTCATTTGGACGGGTCTGCCTTGAAACAGTCCCCGGTTCAGTGCCGGGCGTTCCCGGTCGCCCTGTATCTTAACGTTCAAGACGGATTGTCGTTCCGCCCACGAAAACGCTACGCGGTTTGTGCCGCTCCTGCGGCGGGAAGAGCCTCGCTGTGCATTACAGCACGTTCTTGCTGTAATTAAATTCGCCCTTGGCTTTGTTGTCGTCGTTGATGGTATAGTCGCCGCGTTCCAGCGCCACCATGCCGGTGCGCACCAGCTCCAGGATGCCAAACTCCTGCAGCAGCCGCTGCATGGCGTCCGCCTTGGTCTCGTCACCGATCAGCGCGATGGTCAGGGATTTCAGGGACACGTCAATGATGGACGCACGGAAAATGTTGGCGATCTGGATGACCTCATTGCGGTCCTCCCGTGTTTCGGCCTTCACCTTGATCAGCACCAGCTCCCGGCGGATGGAAACCTCAGGCCGCAGCTCCTGCACGGAGTAAACAGGAAACAGCTTACACAACTGATTGATGATCTGCTGGGTGGCAAGGTCATCGGCCATCACCTCAATGGTGATGCGGGACACCGTGGGATCATCTGTGGTACCCACGGCCAGGGATTCGATGTTATAGCCCTTTCTGGAAAACAGGCGGGAAACCTGGGACAGGACGCCGGAGGCGTTTTCCACCAGGACGGAAAGGGTGCGTCTGGAAACTTCTTTCATCTGATGTTCTCCTCCTCTCCTCAGTCCAGTAAAAAGTCAGTGGTGGGCGCGCCGCCCGGAACCATGGGATGAACCATGGCGTCGGTGTCGATCATGCACTCGATAATGTGCGGCTTACCGTCCGCCACCGCCGCTTGCAGCGCCTGTTCAAATTCCGGCTGGGTGGTCACCCGGGTGCCGTCAATCCCATAGGCGGCCGCCAGCTTCACGAAATTCGGCCCGCGGTCCAGATCCGTTTGAGAATAGCGCTTGCCGTAAATCAGGGTCTGCCACTGCCGCACCATGCCAAGTGTCTGGTTATTGAAAATCACCGTGATAATGGGGATGTTATAATGCTCCACTGTGGCCAGCTCATTGCAGTTCATGCGGAACGAGCCATCGCCGGTGCAGTGGACCACGACGTGGTCTGGCTGGCCCAGCTTTGCTCCCATCGCGGCACCAAGTCCAAAGCCCATGGTGCCAAACCCGCCGGAGGTAATCAGCTGACCCGGACGGTTGAAGTGATAGTACTGCGCGCTCCAGATCTGGTGCTGTCCCACATCGGTGGCAATGATTGCATCAGAATCGGTCACCGCTGAAATCGTCTCCAGTATCTCATGGGGTACCAATTTGTTGGGTGGGGCGGGCAGTTCTACTTCCTTATGGGAAAACACAGACTGCTTCCATTCCGGATAGTCATGCCCGGTGGGAAGTCCCTCGTTGAGCAGTTCCAGCACCCTTCTCGCGTCGCCAATGATGTGATGGTCGGTAATGACGTTCTTGTCAATCTCCGCCCGGTCGATGTCCACCTGCACAATTTTGGCTTTGGGGGCAAACCGCGCCGGGCACAGCGCCACCCGGTCAGAGAACCGGCAGCCGAAGGTGATCAGCAAATCGCATTGGGCACAGGCGATATTGGACGCGTGGGAGCCATGCATGCCGATCATGCCGGTAAACAGCGGGTGATTGCCAGGACAGGCGCCGCCACCCATAATGGTGGAGGTAACGGGGGCGTTAAGCCTTTCGAAAAACTTCCTGAATTCCGGCACAGCACCCTTGGAGCGGATCACGCCACCGCCCACCAAAACCAAGGGTCGTTTGGACGTTTCGATCATATCCAGCAGCGTCTGGATGTCGCCGTGGTCCGGCTCGGGCGTTTTGAGATCGTGGCTGGCCCGGCGGAGCATATCCGCCAGTCTGCCGTGATTTGGGTGCTGGTCCCGAGACAGCGACTCAAACTCTGTCTCTTCCGCCGTTACGTTTTTCAAAATGTCAATCAGCACGGGGCCGGGGCGTCCGCTGCGGGCGATGGCAAATGCCTCCCGCACCACGTCGGCGATATGCGCCGGATCCCGCACCAGATAGTTGCACTTGGTGATGGGCATGGTAATGCCGGTGATGTCCACCTCCTGAAAGGTGTCCTTGCCAATCAGGTGCTCCTGTACGTTGACGGTGATAAATACCACGGGAGAGGAGTCCATGTACGCTGTGGCGATGCCGGTGACCAGATTGGTGGCACCGGGGCCCGACGTCGCGAAGCATACGCCTACCTTGCCGGTCGCTCTGGCATAGCCGTCCGCCGCGTGGGACGCGCCCTGCTCATGCGCAGTCAGGATGTGCCGGATCTTTTCGCCATATCCGTGCAGCTCAAATTCATCATAAATGTTTAAGATCGTGCCGCCGGGATACCCAAACACGGTATCCACGTCCTGCTCCAGCAGGCACTCCATCAGCACTTGTGCGCCTTTTATCTTCATGGGAAAACCTCCTCTTTGGAATTGAAAATGGGAACAAAAAAGCATGGCTTCCGTCCCCGATAGGACGAAGTCATGCTCCGCGGTACCACCTAAATTCACGGGAAAATTCCCATGCTCTCAAAACCCCGGTAACGGCGGGGGCCGTCATTGCCTACTCTAAGTTCAGCAAGGATGCTCACGGGCGACGTTCACTCTCTCCCTCACGGAAACTTACACCAGCCGTTTCCTCTCTGCGGTTACAAGAACGAGCTACTTACCCGGTCATCGCTGTTTTCTGCGCCATTGCCATCACGGTAGCGCATTAAATTGTGATTACTCCATATCATACCCTACAATGCTCTCGCTGTCAAGGAAAGCTTTTTATTTTTTGAAATCTTTCGACTGCATTGTCAAAAATATAACCTCCTAGACATTTGACAAATATGCTATTATAATATATTGAGTCCTTCTCGCTAGGGAGAGAAACTTAATAGGTCTGGGGGGAGACAACCCCCCGGAGGGAGAGGTGTCCTATGAGTCATTCGTTCTTCGGCGGAGTCCATCCGTCCGAACAAAAGGCAGCCACTGAGCACAAGCCCATTGTACCGCTGCCGGTCGCTCCATCGCAAGTGGTCATTCCCATGTCCCAGCACGTCGGCGCACCATGCAAGCCCATTGTCTCGGAGGGAGACACGGTTAAAGTTGGCCAAAAGATCGGCGAAACAGCCGGTCTGGGCGCTCCCATCCACGCCAGTGTTTCCGGCACCGTGGCAGCAGTAGAACCCTGGCCTCATCCCGGCGGCGACAAGGTTCTTAGCGTCGTGATCAACAATGACGGGCTGGACACCTTTGCGTCTGCCCTGGCGCCCCATCCCGATTTTGAATCTCTCAATGTGGACGAGATTCTGGACATCATTGGTGAGGCCGGCATCGCCGGCATGGGCGGCGCGGGATTTCCCACCAAAGTGAAGATCCAAAGTGCCATTGGAAAGGCCGACACGATTATTATCAACGCCGTCGAGTGCGAGCCGTATATCACCGCCGACCATCGTTTGATGTTGGAGCAGGGCAACGGCATCATCATCGGCGTACGCATCATCATGCAGGCCCTGCGGCTTCCCTCCGCCACCATTGGGGTGGAAGATAACAAGATGGACGCGGTCAAGACGCTTGAACGCCTCCTGCACGGACAAGGCACCGGCATTCAGGTTCTGCCCATGCGAACCCGTTACCCGCAAGGCGCCGAAAAACAGCTCATCCAGCGGGTCACCGGTCGACAGGTTCCTCCCGGCGGGTTGCCCGCCGACGTAGGCTGTGCCGTGTTCAACGTGAGCACGGCCTTCGCCATCTACGAAGCGGTCTGTCTTGGCAAACCTCTCACCCATCGCACCGTCACCGTCACCGGTGGTGCCATCACCATCCCCGGCAACTTCTATGTTCCCATCGGCACCCCCTTCCAGTGCCTGGTGGACGCAGGCGGCGGCTTCAAAACCGAGCCTGACCGCATCCTCACCGGCGGCCCCATGATGGGTATTGCCCAGTATGACCTGTCCGTGCCGGTCATCAAGGGCTGCAACGCTGTGACCTGCATGACCGCGGAAGAGCACGCCCCCGCCGTTGCCAATCCCATTTGCATTCGCTGCGGCAAGTGCGTTAATGTCTGCCCCATGCATCTGAGCCCGGTTTTCATTAATATGTATACCATGGCCGGTCGTTATGAGGAAACCGCGCACTATCGTGTGGCCGACTGTATTGAGTGCGGCAGCTGCTCGTTCACCTGCCCCGCCGGTATTCCGCTCGTTCAGAATATCCGCACCGCAAAGGCACAGCTGCGGACTCTGGCCCAAAAGGCCAAGGAAAAGGAGGGCAAGTAATTATGAATTCCCTTTTGTCCGTTGCATCCTCACCCCATGTCTCCAGTCCCGACACCACCCGAAAGCTGATGCTGGACGTGATTGTCGCGCTGATCCCCGCGCTGGGCGTGGCTACTTACTTCTTCGGTCCCAGAGTCATCACGCTGACCCTCGCGACCATTCTCTTCTGCGTTCTGTTTGAGCATTTTTACTGCAAGCTAATGAAAAAGGTCTCCTCCATTGGCGACCTGTCCGCCGTCGTCACCGGCATGCTGCTGGCCTGTTGTCT
The DNA here is from genome assembly GCA_963666535.1 of Oscillospiraceae bacterium. Taxonomy (GTDB): domain Bacteria; phylum Bacillota; class Clostridia; order Oscillospirales; family Oscillospiraceae. Next base: position 222,374 of record OY762913.1, read on the forward strand.
GCCGGTTAAGGCACCCTATTGGGTGGCCGCCATCGGCGCCTTCTTTGCCATTGTCATTGTCAAGCAGCTCTTTGGCGGTTTGGGCAAAAACTTTATGAACCCGGCTTTGGCGGCCCGCTGCTTCCTGTTCTCCTTCCCCACCATCATGACCACTTGGGCCGCCGCAGGCGAGTGGCCCGCCGTGTTCGGTGTGGATTCTGTGACCTCTGCAACACCGCTTGCCTCCATGCATAACGGTGTGCTGCCCGCCGAGAGCGCCCTGCAGCTGCTCATCGGTCAGTGCGGCGGCTCTATGGGCGAGGTGTCCGCCATTATGCTCATTTTGGGCGGTCTGTACCTGGTCTTCCGCCGTGTTATCACTCTCCGCATCCCCCTGTTTTACATCGGAACTGTGGCCGTACTTACTTTTCTCTTCCCCCAGGGAAACGACAGCTTGCAGTGGATGCTGGCAAGTTTGTTAAGCGGCGGCTTAATGATCGGCGCCTTCTTCATGGCCACCGACTATGTTACTTCTCCCGTCACGAAGCGCGGTCAGGCGCTCTACGCCATCGGCTGCGGCCTGCTGACTGTGTTCATTCGCTATTTCGGCTCTTATCCCGAGGGTGTGAGTTATTCCATCGTCATCATGAACTGTTTCGTCTGGTTGCTGGATAAAGCTGGCGCGCCCCACCGCTTCGGCACTCCGCACCTTTGGGAAAAAGCCAACGAGAAAGGAGGCGGCGCAAAATGAGTGATACCCGCATCATAAAGGCAGGTAACGGCAAATACATCGCAAAGCTTGCCCTGACCCTGTTTGCCATCACCGCTATCGTGGCTCTCCTGCTGGGTGGCGTCAACGCCCTCACCGTGGATCGCATCAACGAATTGGCTGAGCAAACGCGGCAGGACGCCATGTCCGCCGTCATGCCCGATGCCGGCACCTTTTCTCAGCTTGAGTTCGAAACCACCGAAGGCGTGGTAACCATCAACGGTGCGTTTAACGGCACAGCGCTGGTTGGTTATTGTGTCGAGGTCGAGTCCAACGGTTTTGGCGGTGCTATCGACATCATGGTGGGCGTGGATCTGAACGGCGTGTGCACCGGCGCCTCTATCCTTGACCAAAGTGAAACCCCGGGCCTTGGCACCAAAGCCGCAGAGCCGGCGTTTATCGACCAGTACATCGGCCGTTCCGGCACCATCACTGTCAAGACCGGCGCCTCCTCCGACATCACCGCCATTACCGGCGCCACCATCACCTCCCGTGCCGTGACAAAGGGGATTAACCTTGCCCTTTCCGCTGCGGCCGGAATGAACTGAGGAGGGGCAAAATGAAAGATCAAAAAGCAAAATTCACACGGCAGGATGTTGCCCAGCTTTTCTCCAACGGCATCATCCGCGAAAACCCGGTTCTTATTCTGGTTTTGGGCATGTGCCCCACATTGGCGGTCTCCACCTCTCTGCTCAACGCCTTGGGCATGGGCTTGTCCGCCACGGCGGTTCTTATGTGCTCCAATGTGGTCATCTCGCTGCTGCGCAAGGTCATCCCCAACAAGATCCGCATCGCCTCATATATCGTAATTATCGCGGGCTTTGTCACCATTGTGGACCTGCTGCTGCAGGCGTATGCGCCTGCGCTGTCCGCCAGTCTGGGGCTGTTTATCCCGCTGATCGTGGTCAACTGCATCATTCTGGGCCGGGCTGAGGCCTTCGCTTCCAAAAACCCTCCGCTGCCCTCTTTCCTTGATGGTCTTGCCATGGGTCTTGGCTTTACCTTTGCTCTGGCCATTATGGGTACCATCCGCGAGATTTTGGGCTCCGGCACGCTGCTGGGCTATCCAATCCTGGGTAGCAGCTTCCAGCCCATCATGCTCATCGCCATGCCCTGCGGCGGCTTTTTCACCCTGGGCTGTATCATTGCCGCCTCCCAATGGCTGCGCGGCAGAAGGGAGGCTAAGAAATGAGTCTGACTGGATTGTTTTCCATTGCCCTTTCCGCCATTTTGGTGGAAAACTATGTGCTGGTGCAATTTCTTGGCATCTGCCCATTTTTGGGGGTCTCCAAAAAAAGCGACACCGCCATCGGCATGGGGCTCGCCGTTATCTTTGTCATGGCGCTGGCCTCCGCTGTCACCTATTTCGTCTATCTCCTGCTGAACAATCTGGGCCTTGCGTATATGCAGACAGTGGCCTTCATTCTTGTCATCGCAACGCTGGTACAACTGGTAGAAATGTTTTTGCAGAAGGCCGTTCCCTCCCTGTATACGGCGCTGGGCATCTATTTGCCGCTGATCACCACCAACTGCGCGGTGCTTGGCTCAGCCATTCTGAACACCCAAAACGGCTATAATTTCATTGAATCCGTGGCGTACGGCGCATTCTCCGGCGTTGGCTTTACGCTGGCCATCGTTCTGTTCTCCAGCATCCGGGAGCGGCAGGAATTCTGCCAGTGCCCCAAGGCCTTCGAGGGCATTCCCATCGCTTTGATCACCGCAGGTTTGCTGGCCATGGCCTTCATGGGGTTCTCCGGCCTGAGCGTTTGGTAAGGGGGAGAGAGTATTATGAGTGAAAGTACATTGCAAATTATTTACGCGATTCTCCTGCTGGGCGGCATGGGCCTTGCCTTTGGCGTGATTTTGGCCCTTGCTTCCAAGGTGTTTGCCGTAGAGGCCGATCCCCGGCAGGACGCCATCGCTGAGGTTCTGCCCGGCGCGAACTGCGGTGGCTGCGGCTTTGCCGGATGCAGTGCCTATGCCGCTGCCGTGGCGGCCGGCAAGGCACCTGTCATCATGTGTCCTGTGGGCGGTCCCGCAGTTGCCGCTCAGGTCGCCGCCATCATGGGGGTGGAGGCTGCCGCCACCGTGCGGATGGCCGCCAATGTCAATTGCACCGGCGGCGGCAAAGATCATCAGAAATACCTCTATGTGGGCGTAAATGACTGTCTGGCTGCCACCCGCCTCCCCGGCGGCAGTTCCATGGAGTGCGCCTATGGCTGCATGGGTCTGGGCACCTGCGTGAAGCGCTGTCAATTCGACGCCATCCACATTGTGGACGGCGTGGCCAAGGTGGACAAGGAAAAATGTACCGGCTGCGGCGCCTGCATAGAAGATTGCCCCCGCCATGTCATCTCTCTCGTCCCCGCCGACCTGCCTGTCAATATCCCCTGCAACTCCAAGGATGCTGGCAAGGTCGTCACCAAGGTCTGCTCCAACGGCTGCATCGCCTGCAATCTCTGCGTCAAGAATTGCCCTGTTCAGGCGATTACCATGGAAAATTTCCTAGCCCGCGTGGATTACACAAAATGTACAGGCTGCGGCACTTGCGTATCCAAGTGCCCCCGCAAGCTCATCGTTATGGTGGGTGGCACGCCTGAAATTGATTGCGCGCCTGCGGCTGAATAACCCAATCTATTGATCAAGAGGCCGGACAGAGTTTATTCTGTCCGGCCTCTTTTGCGCTGCTGTGTTAGCCCCAACTGGAGCCGTTGCCTGGTTTAAACGATGCGCATTCTGTGTTCTGGCTGTCGGTCACCGGGGTATTGGTGCTGCCCACGTTAATCGAACTCAGCGCGCAGTAGTCCGCGCCCATACAGTGGTGGGCACAGCTCTCCACCGAACATTTAATGCTGTGATTGGCATTTGTCTTGTCGTTCATCATAATACCTCCTTTAAAATCGGACGGTACTATTATTCCGCGTGCACTGCGCTTTATGTATCTTTCTTAGGAACTCCGGCGTTTTCCAGCAGCACCTGGGGAATAAATCTGCGGGCAAATTTACCCCTGCCGCGGGTTTTGACGAAGAAATAACCAATCGTAGAAAACACCGCTGCGCCGATGAAATTGACAAACAGGTCTTTCATGGTGTCTAGGATCCCTACATCCAGATATCCGCCCAGCCCCAAGGAAATTTCTCCCTCGCCAGTCACCACGATCACATCCGTAATTCCTTTGATCACCGTTGGCGTATTCCCCCCGTTTGGATCCAGCATAACGCTGGAAATGGTGGTCAAAATGGTGTCCTTCTGCATATCCAGGCAAAACAGCAAATCCATGCCGCATTCAAAAAATTCCCACAGCACCCCAACCGTCATGGAAAAGCAAAAGGAAACAATGGCCAGAAATAAGGGTGACAGGGAAAAGGTAAAGTGCTCATTGCGGTTAAAGATATCCACCAGCGAAAAACCAATGGCGGCGCACAAAAATCCGTTGATCATGTGGAGCATGGTATCCCAATAAGGAAATGTGATGTAATAGGCGCGAATCTCACCCAATATCTCGGCCGCAAAGATGAACAGCAATATGATTGTTTCCAGCGTGTCGGGCAAATCAATCTTCACCCGCCGCTCCACCAGTGCGGGCAGCATAAAAAGAATCAGGGTCAGGATACACAGGAATACGTTTTCATAGTTGCCGTTAAAGAATTGGGCGATCATAGTGATCATCACCAGCGCCCGCAGAATGACATACGCCAACACAGGCCCCTTTTGTTTCTGCAATTGTCTCAAGCCACACGCTCTGCCTTTTTTTTGCTTATTCATGGTGCAAATCCCTACCTTCTGCGAAAAGCATATCAGAAAGGCAATGGAATGGCAAGCGCATAGAATAGAGGGAAAGGAAGCTGAACAAAATGAATTTACGAAATCAGCAAATCACTGTGGCTGAACTGCTTGGGAACAAGGAGGCCAACGCCGTTTTCCAGCGCCGGTTCGGTCGCTACATGAACCACCCCATGGTGGCCGCCGCCAATAGTCTAACTTTGCGCCAACTTGTGGATTTAGCCGCTGTATGGCTGCCGCAAAAGGTCATTCGGGAGACACTGGAGGAACTGGAGCGCCTGTAACATCAGCCGTGCCCCTGTGCTGGTACCACCGCAGTACCTCTGTGCTGCGACCTCGCCGCAGCACCACAAACGTAACCGCACAATCCATCAAAAAACAGGGCACGGCCAGCAGTGTCACGCCCGGCTCGATTCCATCCAGAAACGGCGCTAAATGCGGGTGAAATCTTACCAGCCCCACCGCTAAGGCACCCCAGATCAGACCAAAGTCCAAGCACACCCGCCCTTTCAGATTCCAGGCGCAGTTGGAATAATCCCAAAAATGCACGCCGAACAGCTGCTCTACCGCAAAACTGTACAGATATTCGACCAGAAGGGCCGCCGCGCCGCCGCATAGAAAAAGGAGCGGCCACGACTGCCGCACCGGCTCCGGAAGGATGAGGATGGCGACTGCTCCCAGCCCATAAACCGGGCAGAGAGGCAGCACGTACAGGCACTTTCTGTCCTGCTTTTCCCCGTGGGTCGCTCGTGCAAAAGCCACCTCCAAAAGAAAACCAAGAAAACTGTAAAATAGAAAGATCCAGAAATAACTTGTCACGGGCTGTCCCTCCTTCCTGAAAATTAGGATGGGCAGCCCGCCTGTAAAAAATTCAGGAAACGGATGGAAAACGCCGATATCGAGCCGCATGTTTCGCCGAAAAGACATCTTCTTTTTTCTCGGATTATGTCGCTCTTGCCGCTTGTGGATTTTGGCACATTGTGATAAAATTTATAAAATTACCGGAAGGGAGGGGCACGGATGCGGCATCTCATTAACTTCGGCGATATCTCCCGTTCCGAGTGGGACGAGCTGTTCGCCCGGTGCAGCAGCATCATAGACGCGCCGGATCAGTTTCTGGACGTTTGCCGGGGCAAAGTATCCTGCAACCTGTTTTACGAACCCTCCACCCGCACCAATTTCTCCTTCCAAACCGCCATGCTGCGGCTGGGCGGTTCGGTGTTCGGCTTTGCCGATCCCAGCTCCTCCTCCGTGTCCAAAGGCGAAACGCTGAAGGATACCGTTAAGATGGTCTCCGGCTATGCGGATGTGCTGGTCATGCGTCATCCTAAGGAAGGTGCCGCCAAGGCTGCGTCACTTTATTCCAATGTGCCGGTGGTCAACGCCGGCGACGGGGGGCATATGCACCCCACCCAAACCATGGCGGACCTTACCACCATCACCCGGCTGCGTGGCAGCGTGGATGGTATGTCCATCGGCCTTTGCGGCGATCTGAAAAATGGCCGCACGGTCCATTCTCTGATCGAAGCCATGGAAAAATTTCACGACGTGCGCTTTTACCTCATTTCCCCCCGGGAGCTTGCCATCCCGGCCTATCTCCGCGATTTTATGGCGGAGCGGAACATGTGGAAGATCGAAGTCACGGGTCTGGAACCCATCATTCCCCAGCTGGATGCTCTTTACATGACCCGCATCCAGCGGGAGCGTTTTGTGGACCCGCTGGAATACGAGCGAAACAAAGGCATTTACATTCTCACCCGGCGCAAGCTGGACCGGGCGAAAAAAAGCCTTCTGGTCATGCATCCCCTGCCCCGTGTGGATGAAATCGCGCAGGATGTGGATGATGATCCCCGTGCCGTTTACTTCCAGCAGGCGCGCTTTGGGATGTATGCCCGCATGGCACTTCTGGCGGACCTCGCCAATCAGCCCCGGCTGGAGGATGCGTCGGTCGCCATCGGTTCCTCCCCCGTGTGCTGCAATCCCAATTGCATTACCCAGACGGAGCGGTATCTCCCTCCCCTGGTCAAGGAAACCGGTGGCACAGCGTGCTGCGCCTATTGCGACGCGGTGCTGCGCTGAGGATTCCCCCCAGACTGCTGCAAAATAAGCGTTGACAATCCGCAAACACTATGCTATCATTTTAAGGCTGACATTGGCGGAATGTAGCGCCCATGCGGGTGTAGTTCAATGGTAGAATTCCAGCCTTCCAAGCTGGTCGCGTGGGTTCGATTCCCATCACCCGCTCCATACGCGCCTGTAGCTCAGGTGGATAGAGCAACTGCCTTCTAAGCAGTAGGTCGGGGGTTCGAGTCCCTCCAGGCGTACCAAACGCCTTGCGCTTCGAACTCTCCCGTCTGGCTCTGTTCGTCCGTGCTTTGGCGCAGCTCTTCCAGCAAATGTCTGCTGATCTCCGCGCAGGAACGTTCCCTATGGTGGGTATAGCTCAGTTGGTTAGAGCGTCGGATTGTGGTTCCGAAGGCCGTGGGTTCGAGACCCATTACCCACCCCATATGACCTCGAGCAGAGGGCTGGAGCGTCCGCGCTCCGGCTTTCTGTCCATCAAGGCAATCGATACAGGGGTGTAGCCAAGCGGTAAGGCAAGGGACTTTGACTCCCTCATTCGCTGGTTCGAGTCCAGCCATCCCTGCCAGGAAAAAATGCGCAACGTCCCTAATGCAAGGGCAGACAAGCATATGCCACATGGCGTGGCAGCAGAATATGACCTAGTAGCTCAGTTGGTAGAGCAACGCCCTTTTAAGGCGAAGGTCCGGGGTTCGAGTCCCCGCTGGGTCACCAATACAAGACTTATCCGAACACCTTCGCTTTATCTTTGTCAACGGTCTTTTCGGCTGTGTGATAAATCGCGAGATCGAATAAGTCCAAAAGAAAAAGCGGGCCGGAGGAAATTCCTCCGGCTCGCTTTTTGCTGCATTCATGGGCATTATTTTACTCATTAGCATTACTCATTAGATAAAATATGTTGGCAATTTTGCTGTTTGGGTTTGCTTTCCGCACCGTCGTTCTCGCAATATCGTACATCCCCCCCTAAACGGGATATATAATGAAGTCTTTTCTAATAAAATTTTCATTGACATTCTTTGCTATTATTGATATAATATTCCTTTAAAGAAGTTTATTGGAAACTTATCTTGATAAGAGATGAATGGAGTTGTTTGCATGAAAAAATTATTCCGCGCAATGCTTTGTGTCGCCCTTCTGACGGTGGCCGTGAGCATCCCTGCCTTTGCTGCCGATCAGCAGGCTTCCCAACAAAAGGGAGACTTTTCCGTCCTGATTAACGGCGAGTACGCCAGTTTTACCGATGCCACCCCTAAATTTCACAACAGCCGCTCTTGTCTGCCCTTCGTGGCTGTTTTTCAGCAGCTTGGCTTTGCCGAAAAGGACATGGCTTGGGATGTAAGTACTTCTACGATCACTGCGGTCAAGAATGATACGACCATTAAGCTAACCGTTAACAAAAATCAGATTACGCTGATCAAGGCCGGCAAGGAAACTGTGATTAATACCGATGTGGCCCCTTATGTTGATTCCTCTTCTCACCGCACTTATGTTCCCATCGGTCTGGTTGCAGATGCACTGGGATATAAGGTCGGCTGGGACGCCGAGGAGAAAACCGTCATTATCGACGACGTGGATTCCATTCTGGCCGCCAACACCGCGACTTATGCGGTGATGGACAAATACATGGCCTATAACAAAAGCTTTTATGAGAAGAACCAGAATGTAACCGGAAACTACGCCATGGATCTTGCCATGAATGGCAACCCGGATACCGCCATGGCCTTCGCGCTGAAGGGCAACTATAAGATGATCACCGGCGGCGCCACCGCCTTCCAGTTCAAAACCGACATGACCATGAAAATGACCGCCTCGGAACAGGTTCTTACCCCCGAGGTGAAGGCCTTGTTTCCCATGGCTATTGACCTTGATATGCGCGGCGATATGTCCAACGGAATTTTTTACTTCCAGTCCGGGGCAATCGCCAATCTGATGGGGCAGCCCGATCTTGCCAATGCTTGGTACAAACTGGATCTGGCTTCCATGTTTGACGAGATGGAAGATGTGATGGGCATGAACTATGCCTCTTTGATAAAGCTGAGCCTTAACAGCATAAATATGAGCTTTGAAGATTCTCTGAATACCATGCTGCGTCTGATGCCCGTGAACAGCGTTGACCTCACCACCGCCGATTATCTGGCTCAGTTAAACACGCTGTTGGCCGACAGCTCCTTCCAGAAGTCCGGCTCCACCTACGTCAGCACTTGGACCCAAGACGCAGTGGTGATGAAATTCACCCTGTACACCAGCGACTCCAAGGTAACCGGTTACGCGGTCCAGATGACCGCCAACGACCCCGCCTACGGTGCGATGGAGATAACCGCCACCATGAAGGATAACAAGATGAACATGCTTATGACCATGAACATGGCCATACCTGGGGAGACTGATACTCCTGCCACCGTGACACTAAAGATGACCATGGACGGCACCTACAAGGCCACCACGGAGAAACCCACTACCCAGCCCCCGGCCGATGCCGTGATTATCGATCTGAGCCAAATGCTGGGTTCGGCAACCGCAGGTCTCTAATTCCTCCCTTTTGTCAAACTGACTATATTGGAATGATAACAACAGCGCCGTCCCAATCGGGACGGCGCTGTTGTTATCACGAAATTTCAAAAAAGATGCTTCCAAGCTCAAAAAAGTCGGGATAATACGTCTTCTTTCCCGTCAGGGTCTGAGTCGTCTCCGCCGAGAAACCCGGCATTCATGAACCCCCCGACCATTTTCCGCGGGTATCTCCTTTTCATCACAAGTGTTGGGGACGTCTTTCAGGTATGTATATCTTTCCATTGCCATATCTAAACCATCACAAACTAAGGGTGCAGAACATCTGTCCCCCCTCATTGACTCGCAAATTTAAAGTCTTTCCACGGGAATATCACCCAAATTAATACATGCCGTGGTATCAAGGCCATAAAACAGTTTTGTCTGAAAGCCTGGGGCCGTAATGGTAAGATCAAATCGACCGACGGGCAGATCCCTGAACCAGAAATCTCCGTATGCATCGGTATCGGTTTCCCGATGCCGCCCACCGGAATTCAGGAGGCATCTTCCGCCGATCACCACCTCCTTTTCCACCGGGTCATACACGGTGCCGGCGATGAACTGGCCGGGGATATTCCGATAATATACCTTTGGACCGGTGCCGGCCTCAGGGTGCATAACCTCAGCCCCCTTTATGAACTGCTGGATGTCAGGGTCGCTGTCATCACCAAACCTCAGCGCGTCGGTTGGACAGACCTCGGTACAGCGAGGCTGCTTGCTTCCCGCAGCCAGCAGATGGGCGCATCCGGTACATTTTTGCGCAATGTGCGTCTCCTTGTTCTGATAGATGACGCCCTCATAGGGGCAGGCTTTTTCGCAGGCGCCGCAGCCAGTACACTTTTCGGTGTCAAATATTACAAAGCCGTTCTCGTTGCGGTAGGCGGCGCCGCTGGGGCAAACCGCTATGCAGGGCGCGTTCTGGCAGTGATTGCACAGGGTCGGAATAAAGTGAATCCTAACCTTGGGCGTAGTTCCACAGACATGCTCATTCACCTTCATCCAAAACTGGCCGATTTCCGGCTGAGGCGCGGCGATCGGACTCCAGTCATTGCCCACATGCTCATCCTTACAGGCCAGCTGGCAGTTATAGCACCCGGTGCAGCGAGCGACATCAATGGTAAATACTTTTGCCATATTATTTCCCCTCCTTGCCGTCCAGCAGCCAGCCGTCCAAACAGACCCCGGCGGCGGGATCCACCTTGCGGGCGAAGGCATCCGGATAATCCCGTTTCCATCCCGCCATTTCCTCGTCAGTGACTTTTTCTACCTCCACCAAAAAGCCACTGGTGGCCATACCCGTCGAGTTCTTTGAGGTCATGGCGGTGGGTGTGATGGAATTGATACAGCCGCCGCGATCCAGCCAGCCAGGAATAATGGGATCCAGGCGCGCGCCATGATCAATGTAGCAGGCTCGGGTGATCAGTCTGGGTGTCACATAGGCAGCGCATAGGACAATCCCGCGCTCGTTGAAGACCTTGACGATGTCGCGGTGCTGAATGCCCCGCTTTTCCGCCTCTTCCGGATTGAGCCACACCGGTTCATATTGATAGCCATCCTTGGCACGGATCTTCATGGTCTCCACCTCGCGGGTCCAGACAACGTCGTCGCACTGTGCATGCACGCGCCAGCGACCGTGGTTGGACATGCAAAGCAGCGGGTATTTTTTTGCCCGTTCACTGGACAGACGCTCGTCATGGCTCTCACTCTTTTCAATCCAATGGGGAACAGGAGGCCGCTCCGGGTCATCCGGCATATACTTTTTAATGTCGGTGGAGGAATACTCCAAAAGACCGGTCGGTGTGGAAAGCGGATTCTCCGTCGGATTGTTGTAAAATTTGTGAAGACCGGCGGGAACCTCCTGCGTATCAGGCTTGCATGGGATCACAAATACCTTTTTCCTCTTAAAATCCTCCCAGGACAGGGTGTCCTCGCAACCCGTTGCCTTGTAGAAAAAGCGCACGCGCTCTTTTTCCGTCAGCTTACCAGTATAAGCGTCTACATACTCATTCCCAAGCTTTTCCGCCACCTTTACGCACACGTCGAAGTCAGACAGGGACTCCCCGACCGGCTCACAACAGGGCTCTTCCAAATAGATGGACTGAAACACGCCAGAACTAAAGTCGTTACCCAGGTCGTTCATCTCATGCTTGGTCGCCACGGGTAGAATCAGATCCGCAAAGTAGCAGTCGTTTTCCATCCAGGGGTGCTGTGCGACAATGGTTTCGATGGAGGCATGCTGATACGCCTCAATAAACAGATTCCCGTGGTTCCAACAAGTTGTATTACAGGGAGCATCCGTCCAGATCATGTGGACGCGGGACTGCCCCGGTCTGGGATATGTAATCTTCTCAAATTGGTATTGATTGGTCGGCTGCCGGTGATTGTTTTTGTCCGGCACCTGACTGGTGGAGAACATATGCAGTCCATACCATTCAGCGTGTCCCTCCACAATGGCCTTGTGGACGAGGCAGCGTGGAATAAACTGAGTTGGTGCGGGCAACTGCTTAAACAGATCTACCAGTTCGGGCACCTTCTCCTTCTGCTCCGGTGAAAGCACAAAGCGCTTCATGTTGATCTCATCGGGCAGATCGCCTTCGATCGGGCGCAGTGCGTCGCAGATATGCGGCATTGCCACCGGCTTGATCGGTGTGAACGGGATGGGAAAATCTTTGGCCCACATATTCCATTCGATCATTTTTGCCTGATGGACGCCAGGTTTCCCCAACCCTCTCATTCCCAAAAGCATGATCTCCAGACGAGCCGGTTCTGTTGAATAGGGGCCGCGAATAAAAGAACCGCCGTTGCCGTGGAGGATGCTGACTGTTTTGTTTGCCCAATCCCTTGCCAGCGCTTTGATGGTCCACTCCGGCACCCCGCATTTTTCCGCCGCCCAGGCGGGTGTCTTTGGCTCATTGTCTTCTTTGCCCATCACATAGTCCACAAACTCGTCAAAGCCATAGGCATGCAACGCAATGTACTCCTTTTCAAAAGTACCCTCTGTAATCCACTGATAGGCGATGGCCAGCTGAAGGGCAGCATCCGTGTTGGGCAAAACGGGAATCCACTTGTCGGCGTGAACGGAGGCGGCATAATTCAGGTCCGGGCAGACGAAAACGGACTTGATCCCAAGCTCGGTAAACCAATAGCACAGACGGCTAGGCAGGTGCATCCCAAAGCCCAGGGGCGTTACCTCCGGATCGCACCCCCAAAACAGGAGCATATCCGCATGATTGGCAATATCAGGGAATAGATTGGCTTGGGGTGTCTGTTCCCCAACTGGCTCACAGCCCCAGACGTGCTTTGCGCCCCAATACCAGCCCTCCCAACTGTCCATATTTCGCATCTGAAGGGTATAGCCACCCATAAGGGAAAGCAACCGATTGGGACAACCATGGCTGGGCGAAACGTTTTTACCCTCGCCATGCATATCGGACTCGCACAGAACGGCCTCAGGCCCATAGGTCTGCTTCATCCGAATCAGCTCGTCTGCGCAGATCTGGGCAGCCTCGTCCCAGGAAATGCGGACATAGCCGGATTTGCCGCGATTCTGCGGATTGCGCTCTCCCTTGGGATCCCAGTCTACACGCTTGAGCGGATAGCGCACCCGATTGGGTGAGTAAACCCTGGACTTATAGCCCAATCCGAAATGGGTAAGCGTGACTTTCTGCGGTGGGACAAAGGTGGTGCCCCGCGCCTCCATTTTCCAGGGATTGCAATGTGCGTTGGTGTACGCGGTATCATAGAAATAAGGGCGAATACGAGTAATCTTCCCGTCATTGGAATCAACGACGCATGGTCCACCGCTCTCAGGTCCCATCAGACTAAAACTGATGATGTTCTGCTTGTCAGGTCGCACTTTTTTTGTTTGCATCAGTACCTCCTGCGCTTAACGCGCGAAATTTGTTGCATCCTAACTCGTTCCATGCTTTGTTCTGGCATATCTCCGCTTTTTGTTTGAATATATATCATGTGATAAAATTTTTCTATCTGTGGCCTATGTGGTTTTGGGTGATCCCCGCCTTGCAAGCCAAGTATAAGCGAGACACTCGAAAAAGAAAAACAACCTTACGTGCAGACCCACAACCCGAGGTTGTTATATTCGTGGAAGCGCTCATTTTCCCGCGCTTTCCCGCGCTCTCCTCGCGGCTACAACCCGTTTTTGTGGATGGAGAGCGATAGTTGTTTTTCTTTCTGCGAGGCAAATGATATAACAAAATTCGAAACCACAAAAACCGAGTTTTTCCCCGTACCGGGTGACGCCTTGCACGCCGAACCCCATCTCTTTTGGAACCAGAAAATGAAATCGCACATTTTTGAAGGAGGGATTATCCATGAAAAAACTGTTGAAACAGATCCTATGTCTGGCCCTTACCCCGATGCTTCTCTGCTGCATGACTGCGTGTGGCTCCTCCGGCTCTGGCAGCGACGCCGGCAGTGACACTGGTTCGGATGCTCCTGGCACCGATACCGGCCTGACCGAAAAAATCTCTCTCAGCTTCTCCCACCATGACTCTTCCACCTCGGTCATCGGTACTTATTGGCAAGACTGGGCCGACGCAATCGCCGAAGACAGTGACGGCATGATCGAAATCACGGTGTATGCCTCGGCAGCTTTGGCCGCGCCCGCAGACGGGATCAACGCCCTCAATTCCGGTGTCTGTGATATTCTGTGGACCTCCACCGGCTTCTTTTCCGGTCAATTTCCGGTGACGGACTCGATCACCATGCCCTTTAATGGCATTACAAATGCCATCCAGGGCACTTATGTATTGAACGATGCTTACGACAGCATTCCCGCCCTCCAGCAGGAATGGACGGACAAGGGACTGAAGGTTTTGTTCCTCAACACCGCCCCGGCCTCCTACCTTCTGACCAATGTAGAGATTCGTTCTCCCGGTGATTCTCAAGGAAAGACCCTAAGGGCCATGTCCGGCCTGCCCACCCAGCTGCTGTCCACCATGGGTGCCAGCGCGGTGGTAAGCCCCTCCGGCGAGATCTTCACCTCGATGGAAAAGGGCATTCTTCAGGGCACTATTTTTGATCTGGCTGGCGCCAGAGGTTTCAATCTGTTCGAGGTTTCCGACTACTTGCTGGATATGCCGCTGTATTGCACCGTAGTCCCCGTGGTGATGCTGCAATCCACCTGGGATTCTCTCCCCGCCGCGGCGCAGGAAATCATTTCCGCCCGTTCCGGTCTGGACGGCGCGATTGATTTTGCAGAGAAGTATCAGGCCTATGCCGCTGAGTACTATGATAAGTTTGCGGCTGCGAACCGTCTGGTCTCCCCCTCCGCCGCAGAGCAAAGCGAGTGGGACGAACTGGCCTCCACGGTATCCACCGACTGGATCGCGAAAAACACCACTTCCTCTGTGGATTACCCGAGCGTGGTTGGCAGTGTCGCGGCCATCATTGAGGATTACGCCGACGTGACCGCACCGCTGTCCTAATCCTGTTTCAATTTAAAAACGGCGTGGTCCCAGCTCTGCCGCGTTTGCCACCGCGGCCGCGCCCTCTCTGTTAAGGAGGCTTACACATGAGCTTAAATCTCGTTGCGGTATTCGGGATCGTCATTCTCCTGCTTTTGCTGTTTTTGGGCATGAACATCGGCGCCGCCATGCTGACGGTCGGGTTTTTCGGGTTCGCCTATGTGGTCAACTTCAAGGCGGCCTTTGGTTTGTTCCAAACGGTGGTCTATACCTCCGGTGCCACCTATTCTCTGTCTGTCGTCCCACTATTCATTTTGATGGGTGAGTTTGCATTTTGTTCCGGCTTGAGTAGCGGCCTGTTTGAAGTGGCCACCCGCTGGATGGACAGAGTCCCCGGCAACTTGGCCTGCGCCTCACTGGTGGCGTGTGCCGGATTTGGTGCTATCTGCGGTTCCCCAACCGCCACCGCCGCCACCATGGGCGTGGTCGCCCTGCCGGAAATGCGCAAGGCCGGTTATGATGACAGCATCGCCACCGGCTGTATCTCCATGGGTGGTACGCTGGGCATCATCATTCCGCCCAGTACTGCCTTTATTCTTTACGGCGTCACCTGCAGTCAATCCATTGGCGCGCTGTTTGCAGCCGGTATCATACCCGGCATTTTGCTCACGATACTGTGCGTCATGGTGGTGGTGATTCGGGTCAAGCGAAACCCATCCCTAGCCCCTAACGCGCGGCGTTACACGGGGAAGGAGCGTATCCAGTCCTTAAAAGATATTTGGGGTGTGGCTCTGCTGTTCGTCATCGTCATTGGGGGCATTTTTATCGGTTGGTTCACTCCCAACGAGGGCGCCGCTATCGGCTGCCTTCTCTCCTTCCTCTACATGGTAGTCAAGCGCTGCTGTACCTGGAAGAACTTTGTTTTCTCCATCACAGAAAGTGCAAAAGCCGTGGGCATGACTTTTCTCATCGTCATCGGTGCAACTATTTTCGGCAATTTCTTAGCGATTACCAAAATGCCCATGTCCTTGGCAACCTTTGCGGGAAACCTGGATATTTCTCGCTATCTGATTTTTGCTATCATTTGTCTGATCTACGCTCTGCTGGGCTGCATCATGGATGCGATGGCCATGCTTTTGCTGACGGTTCCCATTTTTGTGCCTGTGATTACCGGCCTGGGATTCGACGCGATCTGGTTCGGCGTCGTCATGATCCTGGTCATGGAACTGGGGCTAGTCACGCCCCCGGTTGGTCTGAACTGTTACGTCATGGCCGGTATCGCAAAAGGTGTCCCGCTACAATCCATTTTTAAAGGTTCCCTGCCCTTTGCTCTTGCTATCCTGATCGCTGTGATTCTGGTCACGGCGTTCCCGCAGCTGGCTCTGTGGCTGCCCAACCTGCTGTACTCGTAAGGAGGGGGAACAATGAATCTATTGAATGCACTCCATAAACTGGATAAGATCATCGAGCGCTTCGCCACCATCATTGCCGTTTTCAGCTTTATCGCCACACTTTTTATGATGGTATTTATTTCGGCGGATGTAGGGGGGCGTGTCTTTTTCTCCTCCTCCATCAACGGCTGCTATGAGGTTGTTGAAGTCGCCATGGCGACTTGCGTGTTCGCCTCATTGGCCTACACGCAGGTGAAGCACGGGCATGTCCACGTCACGATGGTCATCACTCATTTCCCCCCAAAGCTCCGCTCGGTCTTCTATGCGCTGACCTCCCTGCTGACCACATGCGTCATTGCCATGATAGGCTACGCCTCAGCCACGCAATGTATCCTGTCCGCCAACAGCAATCAGGTTACTGGCGTACTTAAATTCCCCTATGCAGCATTTTATGGAATTGAATCCTTTTGCATGTGGGTGTTTTTCCTGGTTTTAGCCTACGATACCGCTAAAAACATCCTCTCCATTTTTTATGATCCGCTTGCCGAAGAAATCCAATCCACCTGGTCATAACGCCATGCAAAATGCGGAGAAGGTTTTCTTCTCCGCATTTTCTTGCTAAACTTACGGCTCCACGCGTGGTACAATAATTCCAGATCAGTACGACAGCCGCAGATAAAGGCAAGCAAAAACCGCGATGGAGGGATGGGTATGCTCCACGAAAATAAAATCCGCTGTTTCCTGGCTCTCGCTGAAACACAGAGCTTTACCACAGCAGCCAATCTGCTCTACCTGACGCAGCAGGCTGTCAGCAAAAACATATCCAGTCTGGAAGCAGACTTAGGGATACGGCTGTTCACGCGAACTTCCCGTTCTGTGGAGCTTACCCCCGCAGGGCAGCAGTGCTATGCGCTTTTTTCCCGTCTCATGCAGGACTATAAAACCAGCATGGCCGAGATTCAGCTCAGCCATGCCCAGACCACCTCCAACATCAAAATCGGTCTGCAGTCTTTTCTGGATTTCAAAACAACCCTTGAGTATGCGCTATCCATCCTAAAGGAAAGTTGCCCCTACCTTCAGGTAGAAACCACCCGCTATTCTCCCACCGTTTTGCTGGAGCATCTGCGCGCTCATCGGCTGGATATGATTCTCATCTTTCGAAGGTTTATTTCCAATACCAGCGGTCTGCGCTTGCTTCCACTGACCAGTTCTCCCCGGTTTCTTATGGTTTCGCAGGATAACCCGTTGGTCCGTAACGATTCCACCTTTGAAACGTTCCGCACGCAGCCCTTTATTTACGACTCCCTCAAGGGAGAAAGCCGGGAGGCATACGACATCCGGGCGCAGCGCGATCTGCAGGTATTGGGAATGGAACCATCCCAGGTCATTTGGGTGCCCGATCGGGACACCGCCTACACCTATGCAGAGGTCGGCTACGGCGTTGTGGTGGGCACTGAGATGAGCCGCATGGCCCGGGCGCGGAACCTGGTGGCGTACCCCACCGGAATAGAGGAGTATTTGTTCGCCGTCTACCATGAGAATGAGGAGAACCCCTGGATCGAGCGTTGTGCCCAGCAGATCCTGCAGGAATATCACTTGCAAAAACCCATGAAGGGGGGAAGCATCCTCTGACCTATCTTTGGCGACGCAAAATCGGCCATCTTCGGTGCATTGGGGTTCCTGCCGTCACCAGGAACCAAATCGTTTCTGACACCAAAAAAATTGGGTTTTTTCCTTGATTTTTTTCGTTCCAGCCGTCCACTTCAACCTATATTCATCACAAAAAATGCGGGAAACGACAAACTCCGTGTGCTTTGTGTGTTGATCAATGTTGGGTCGGATTACCAGCAAAAAACCACAGCAGGCCCAAGGAGGTTACAGCATTTACCCGTTTGTTTTAATTGTGCTTTTTAAAACATGGTTGAACACCATTGCCTTTAGGAATAATAGAAAACCCTTGAAATCTCTACGAAAAGTAAAAGTTTCAAGGGTTTTCTATTTTTGTCTTAGTGGTGATCCCTTTGAGTCAGTTCGCTGAGCCTGGCATCGTGGGAATATGCTTATCATCCTGATCAATCAGAGTTTATAGGACACAATCAGGCTTTAATTGCGTTTTTTCCTCCAGAAAGCAAAGAAAACCTTCCTGTGTCCCGGCACGCAAATCTCGCTTTTGCAGGACGGTCACCCGCTCTTTCCAAGTTAACAGATAGATGCTCTCGGTTTCCACAACGGCGTCAAAACAAGCATAAGGGATTACTTTCCCGTCAGGCAGCATCATGCCATCAGGCCCAAAGTGTACCAGAATAGGCCTATTCCCCACCACCTCAACAGCCTGCACTCCGGCAAGGAGCTCCCCCGCCGCCGCGTGGAATTGCTGGGATGGCTTTTCCCGTCGAGGGATCAGGTACATGAATCCCAATAACACACTGATTGCCCCTGTAATCAGCGGGACGAGCAGTTCTTTCGGCTCCGTCAGGCCCGGTACTAATAGGAAAATACCCAGAGCCAGCAAGACAACTCCATAGATTTTATAGCGAGTTGCCCGCCGTCTCAAAACAGGCTTTGGCGCTTTGGGGCCGTCCAGCCGGTCAATGGCTCTCCACAGCCCTGGGAGCGTCCGCCGGGAGCTCAACTCCGTTCGTTTTTCCAAGGCCTTGCTTACCTGCGCCTCCATATCGTCCTGGTCATATTTGCTGAGCTGAAATGTAAATTCCATGTTCGCCTCCTGAATTCAAGTGGGTTAGGGCATCTATGCTGACATGCTGATGAAAAGCACGTCTGTGGGTGTTATGAGCAACCTGTGTCGTTACTATTTGACTTTGAGGTTACCGTCATATGGATTAAGGGGAGTTTATCATTGAACTTCCCGCGGCTACTTAAATTCATCTCGTCATTATTTTAAAACGTCGGTTTTAGAGTATTACTTTAAGTCTTTATTTTTCATATGGAAATATGGATACTGACACCATTTACTTCCACGCCATCATCGGCGCGGATCAAAATGTACTTAACACCATCAATCATGCGGGTTTCAACCAAATCACTATGTTCAGGATTGACATGGATTGTCACATCGGGCGTGCGAACCTCAAGCTGCTTGTGATCCACGATATTCTGCGGCCGGAGTTCCGTATCAGCACCAAATTCCTCGTCATATTTTTCATAAAATGCAGTCATTCCGGAATCAGACACTCCGCAGGATTTGAGAACGTCCTTGATTGTGCCTTTGGAGATCACCAGCGGGTCGACCTCCTGATTGAGCTTGTGCTGCTCAATCATGTCGCACAGTTGCTCATGAACCGTCTGTACGACTTCATAGCTGCAGTCGTCGGCAAGGGCATCCCCCAGCAAGGATTGGAATCTCTCTTTCTGTGCGGCGGCAGGCATGGGTACCTCGCTTTTGAACACAGTATCAATGAATTCTTCATGGTTCTCCTTAATATCCCGGGAGTAGTAGAGGGCATTATAAATATTGGTGCTTCGCTCATCAAAAGCGGGGAAGATAAAACCAAGCTCCGGTGCCGATACGATCCAGTCCGCTGCACGATTGCGGAACTCGTTTTCAGACACATAGTAGCTGAGTGCTGGCTGGATCAGCTTCACCGGACAGATGCTGCACAGGATGTATGAAAACACTTCGGAGGAGGCGTCAGCCTGCTTTTCTCCATCCTTCGAGCGGTAAGGAACATCATAACTGTCATGTGCCAGCAGAATCAAATAATTCCCTTCCACGGCAAGCGTCTGAATCACTCGCTGAAAGAACGCCTGAACGGCATTTTCATCCTTGAGCGATGAGTTTCTAAGTGTCATAAGAAGCTTGTGCTCGTCTCCATGGACAACCTGATCCGTAGCAAAGGAAATGTCAATCAGGTTTTTCCCAAGGGTTCCGGACAACGTCCGCTTAAGAATGGCTAAAAACTTTTCGGATTCTTCCTGTGACATGAAAGCAAGGGACTGATCAAACTCAGATACAATTTCCCGTTTTTCGTTGACATAGCACCCTCGTATATGAGTGATATTACTCTTGTCTTGCCGAAAGCGGCGGCGAATTTCTGCAACTTCTTTTTCGTTCATCATAATCTCCATTCTGCCGCTTCGGTCAGCACAAACAGGCAGGAAAGCGTGCTGCATGGCGGCATTTTTTTCTTTACAATTCTCAAGCACAAATGAGTGTTGCCTTGAGCACATACTCTATCATACAGTAACCCTGCTCATTATAATCAGCCGCGCCAGAAAAAGCAATGTTTCCATTCTTTTACCATATTGGGTAAAAGCAGCTTACTTTCAATAGGAAGGCATGCCTTCGAGCAAGGAAAATACGATCTTCCTGTTGTCATCCATTCGTGTTGTAAACTTCGAAATGAATGGCGGCAAGAAGCGACTGCCCCCCAAAGCCTCGTCAATCGGAATGTTCGTCATGATGTGTCTCCAAACACTTGTTGAGCCTGTTCCCGCATGATTCCATGTAAAAATGGTATTTCCCTATTAAAATTTGGCAGGCTATACTGTATTTATAAAAGCCAGTGACCTCCTTTCTCCGTGATTGGGGCAGGCAGGTTTTGCGCTGACACTACACTGAAATATGGAAGGTAATTTTTATGTACACTCTAAACCTGGTTACCCCCAGAGTAGAGCGGCTGCGGGAACAGTACCGTTCCACAAAACCAGAAATCTGCACGGCACGTTATCGTCTTATCACCGAATTCTACCTGCAAAATCCCCAGCTCACCGGGATTTTGAAGCGTGCCAAAAACTTTAAGAATATCTGTGAGCACATTCCTGTCCGCATCGGTCCCGAAGAGGTCATCGTGGGGGCTCAGTCCGGCAAGTACCGCGCCTGCGCCCTGTATCCCGAAAACTCCATGAAATGGCTCAAGGAAGAAGTGGAAGATCGCTCTATCTCCACCCGCGACATAGATCCCTATATTCTCTCCGAGGAGGACCGCACCTACATCCTGGATACGGCTGATTTCTGGATGAAAGAGTGCATGAGTGCCAAGGCTGACGCTTACATTCCAGACGGCTATTTCCCCCACTCCATCAATGGTATCACCATGTTTGGACCAAGCGGCAACACCGTGACTCCGGTCGGCCACTTTTGCACCAATTACGAAAAGGCCATAAAGGTTGGCTTCCGTGCCATCAAAGACGAGGCGGATCACAAGCTAAAACAGCTGGAGGAGGAGGGCATCTATGCGTCCTCGATTGAGCAGTACAACTTCTACCGTGCCATTTCCATTGTCTGCGACGGCATGATGCTGCTTTCCAGGCGCTACGCCGCCCTTGCCGCTGAGATGGCCGCTGCCGAGGGGAACGCCCTACGCAGGCAGGAACTGTTGGAAATGGCCGACACCCTGAACTGGGTCATGGAAAAACCGTGCCGCTCGTTTCATGACGCGCTGCAGTGCCTGTGTCTGTACCAGACCTGTCTGTGCCTGGACGCCAATATGCACGGAATCAGTTTTGGTCGGGTGGATCAGTATCTGGGCGATTTCTACAACACCGACATCAGCACCGGCCTGCTGACCGCAGAGCGCGGGCAGGAGCTGCTGGATCTGTTCTACCTAAAGATTGCCGAAATGAATAAGCCTTGGTCCTATGCCGCCACCATGACCAATCCGGGCTACACCTGCGGGATGCTGATGACCTTGGGCGGCGTAAAAAAAGATGGTACCGACGCCACCAACGCCGTGACCTACATGATGCTCCAGACCGTCGGCCGTTTAATCCTTCACGATCCCCCTCAGGCGATGCGCGTCCACAAAGGAACGCCCACCGAGCTGTGGGAGGCCGCGATTGAGACCACCAAGATTTCCGGTGGTGTGCCCACCTTTGAATCCGACGAGGTGATTATTCCCGCGCTCATGGAACGCGGGCTCTCCTTGGAAAGTGCCCGTAACTACTGCCTGATCGGCTGCGTAGAACCGGCCGGCTGTGGTGACGAGTGGCCCGCCTGCGGTGGAACCGGTACCGAGTCCTACTGGAACTTTGCAAACGCCCTTATTCTTGCCATCAACAACGGCGTAAACCCCATGGAGGGCTTCCAGACCCAAGCGGGTCTGCCCACCGGCTATCTCTACGAGATGGAGACCTTTGACGATGTGCTGGAAGCCGTAAAAAAACAAATGGAGTTTTTCCTGCGCTGGCACATGAACATGGTAAACTCCTTTGAATATGTGGCCCGGGAAGTGCTGCCGCTGCCGGTGGTCTCCGCCACCATGGAAGGCTGCATGGATTCCGGCAGAGATGTCATGTACGGCGGCGCCAAGTACAATTCTACCGGCCTGTCGGGCATTGCCATTGGTAACATTGCAGACAGCTTGGGCATGATTAAGTACATGATTTATGACAAGAGGCTGTGTACGGCCCGCCAGTTATATGATGCCATCATGGCCGACTGGGTTGGCTACGAGAACCTTCAGCAGACCATTCTCCATCAGGCGCCCCACTATGGCAATGATAACGAATACACAGATCAATTTGCCGCCTGGGTCTCTGATTTGTTCAGCAAGTACGTCAAAAACGGTTCCGGTCCCCGTGGCAATCACTTCAGTCCCGGCTTATACCCCGTCACCACCAATGTGGTATTTGGCTATATGACCTGTGCGACCCCTGATGGCCGCAAAGCCGGAACCCCCTTGGCGGACGGCATTTCTCCGGTACAGCAGATGGACAAAAATGGACCCACCGCAGTACTGAAATCGGTCGCTCACATTAAGCAGAGCTTGTTTTCCAATGGCACCCTGCTGAACATGAAATTTCACCCCAGCTCCATGAAAAATGAAGACAGCAAAGCAAAGCTTCGGGCTTTGATGGAGAGCTACTTTGCGATGGGTGGCATGGAACTGCAGATCAACATCGTGAGCTCTGAGACGCTGCGGGATGCCCAGAAGCATCCGGAAAACTACCGTAATCTAGTCGTTCGTGTGGCTGGGTTCTCCGCCTACTTTGTCGAACTGCACATCGACGGTCAGAACGACCTGATCCGCCGCACCGAGCTAAACGTTTGACCTTGAGCAGCGCCCGTTTCTGAGACGGCAGTCCGAACGGCGGAAAGCCGCCTGCCGCCTGGGTCAGTTACACGGCGTTCCCACAACGTCCTCTGCCGGACGAAATTCTGCTTCGATTCCTCCTATTCATGGATCCTTTTCATCCTCCCTAAAAAGGGCGAGAGCCATCGGTTTCGCACACCGATGGCTCTCGCCCTTTTTAAGATTATGGGAGAAAGGAAAGTCCCTTCGCGGCACTTTCCCCCGCAATATAGCCCCAGGTCATGGCTCTGCCATGGCTGTTACCGTTGAGGATCACAGGATAATCAACCCCATACAGACCGGCCGTCGTATTTCCAGCAGCATAAAGCCCGGGAATGGGCTCATTACGATTGTCCAGCACCCGCATATGGGCATCCACCTCCAGGCCTCCGCAGACGCACAGGAGGGCGGGTCCCCATTTAAGGGCATAATAAGGACCCTTTTCTACCGTGGTAAGCAGCGGAGATCGCTTGCCAAAGTCCTCGTCGTCTCCCTTGCGCGCCAACTCATTGTACCGCTCCACCGTTTTTTTCAGGTTGGCGGCGGGAACATCCATCTGACATGCCAGCTCCTCAATGGTATCGGCACGGTAGCCCACACCGGTCTTGATATAGCGCTCAATGGTCTCTACCACCCCGCAGTCCCGATTCCATTCCTGCCCGTACTCCCGGGTGAGCGTATCCCAAAATTGGCCACCGCCAATTTCCATGCTGGACTCCACCTCGTCCAGCCACTTGGAATCAAACACGCTGAACGCCCAATCTCCGGGGCCCGGCTGACTGAGACACTGAACGGTTTTAGCCTGCACCCAGTTGTCCTCGTTCATAAAGCGTTTCCCCTGCTGATTCACATAGAGAAAGAAAAAAGTATACATCGCGTAGGGGAGTATATGAATCATGGTGGGCCATGCCTCTTCCCGGAACTTACCCCCTGCCCAAAGGCCCATTTTGTGGCCGTCTCCAGTGTTAGCCCCCCGGGGAACATAGGCATTATGATGGGGCTTCAGCGCCAGCGGCGCATAGGCCGCCAGCATTTCGTCGTTTCCCCCAATATCACCGGTGGCCAGAATCACACCCCTTCTGGCCTGATAGCGCCGATAGCCGTCCGGTGTTTCGGCAATCACCGCCGTCACCCTGCCGTCCTTCTGTTCCAGCTGCCGGGCGGGAGAGGAATAACAAAACCGAGCGCCGTTTTTCTCCGCCTCCTGCCAAAATAAATAGCTTACCGCCATGCCGCCGGAATAGCCGCCGCATTTGCTGTTTTGATCCCGTTTAAACATATGGGTCCCAGGGTATTCGGTATAGTCCGGTCCCTTGTAAAAACCCCAATAGAGGCAGGGAATCATCTTTTCGGCTTCCGCCAGATCCAAAAGCCAGTTCATTGCATCCCCGCTGCGGTTTATGAAAAGCCAGACCAAATCCTCCTTACAGCGGTTACCGCACTGACGCATCCAATCCCTGGCGAACCGCTTTTTATCGATGTGAACGCCAAGGCTGTCCATATATCGGGACTCTACGACACCAAAATGGCCGCCTCGGCCTACCCAGTTCTTTCCCTTTTCCAGCACTAAGACATCAGCCCCGTTTTCCGCCGCCTTTGCGGCAGCCGAAAGTCCTGAAATGCCGGCGCCAACGACTACCACATCCGTCTCCAGCGTCTCAATGATCTCGCTTTCAAGAATCGGCTCCGGAGGTGTCTGCCAGGGATAAACCGGCTGCCAAAAGCCGCGTTCCATTCGTTTTTGGCTTTGCTGCGCGATCTGTTTGGCGACCTCCAAAGCCGTGTTATCTTTATGTTCCATCCTACTACAGCTCCTTTTTATCTACTTCGTCGGCACGGAGTAAGCCTCTTTACAACTATTTTACAAACAAAGCAATCGCCTTGTACAGAACCTTATCCGAATCAAATCATGCAAATTCAGGAGGCCGTTTGCCAGGCGTATGATGAGGAAAGGCTTATGCTGTAAATGATAGATGCACAAATATTATGAACTGATGCAAATAAGGTCTTAGACAATTTGTTCACAAACCATTAGAATGATTTTGGTTTAGTTTTGGATGTGTTGCACAAATCTCATGATCAACAAAGCACGGAGTTGCAAAAAGGAAAGGGAGTCCCATTATGTCAGAAAACCAGCAGGTACAGCAGGAAAATAACTACGCCTCGGCAAATGTGAAAATCAAGCCAAAAGAAATCTTCTGTTACGCCAGCGGTGCGTTCGCAGACAATATCTGTTGGGGAATGATCATGTCCTTCATGATGTTCTTCTGGACGGATATGTTGTTTATCCCCGCAGGAGTCGCCGGTACCTTTATGCTGATTACCAAGCTGTGGGATGCCGTTAACGACCCCATTATCGGTACCATCGCTGACCGGAACTGTTCCAAAAAACATGGACAATACAGACCATGGCTGCTGGCTGGCATCCCCATGTTGCTGCTGAATGCACTTTGCTTTTTGAAGCTGCCCGGCGCATCCCTGAACTTGCAAATGGTGTATTCCTTTGTTGTGTATTTTCTTTTTATCCTTGCCTTTACCGCCTTTGACATCCCTCAGACCTCTCTGATGTCTAAGATGACATTAAACGCCCAAAGCCGCGGATCTCTTGGCAGCTGGCGGATGATTCTCGGTTTCTTCTCTAACATGATACTGACCGCCTGCTTCACCTCTCTGGCTGCTACCGCGGGGCAAGGCGATATGGCAAAGGGCTACTTCATTGGTGCCCTGGTGTTCAACCTTCTGATGCTTCCCTTTGTGTACATTAACTATCGCGGATGCAAAGAACGCGTTCCATTTACACCGCAAGAAGCCGTTTCTGTGAGGGAAAGTTTGAAGTCCTTGAAAAACAACCGCCCAGTCATCTGCCTGTTTCTGGCTTTCCTGTCTTGGGGTATGGCCGGTGGGATCAACAGTTCCGCTCGCATGTACTACTGGACTTATTATGTCGGCAATCAAGGTGGCTTTCCATTAAACATCACTCTTTACATTCTTGGCATGCTGATTGGAGCGTTCCTCTGCAATGCCATGATTGCCCGCGTAAGCAACAAGCGTACCGTTACTTTGATCCTTTGGGTTGGTGCTCTGATTGCCTGCTTTGTGAACTTTTTTCTGCCCATTCATACCCCTTCCGGCCTTTTTGCGTTTCAAGCGCTCACCTTTGCTTTCGGCGTATGCGGCGGCGGCGGCTTTACCGCCCTGTATGGCATGGTACCTGATATTACCGAATACACGCAGCTCAAGTACGGCAACCGCAGCGGAGCATTCTTATTTGCCTTCGTCAATTTCGGCTCGAAATTCGGAATTGCCTTTCTGACTGCACTGTTCGGCTGGGTCATGGGTGGTCTGGGCTATGCGCCCGGGGCCGTTCAGAGTGATACCGTCCTTTTCACGATGAATTTATTTCTCAATACCATCGCGGGTCTGGTTTTGCTACTTGGGATCATCGCTTTACTTTTCTACAACCTGGATAAGAAAACACATGCTTCCATTGTTGAAGCGCTGGAAAGGCAGCACGACGCTTAGCCCTATTTGCTCTTTACAACCACCCGAAAATTTGATATGCTAGATACAAAAGATGAAATAATTTTGTAATCGGGTGAACGTGCTGAATGACTCACAGATTAAATGCGTTTTAATGGCCGCCCAGTACTTAAACTTTACCCGCGCCGCAGAAGTGATTTTTATGACGCAGCCTGTTCTGAGTCGGCAAATTGCGGCTTTTGAAAAAGAGGTTGGTATTACCATTTTCCGCAGATACAAAAAAACGATTCAACTGACTCCTGCGGGAGCGGTACTGGTATCCGGTCTGCGCGAAACGACCGCAAGCCTTACAAAGATCGTAGAGCAGGCCAAGTGCATTCAGAACGGTAGCGCGGGGCATTTAATCATCGGCATCCCCCATGGGCAGACACTGGGGAAAATCTACTCTCACATCCTGCAAAATTTTGAGGAAAAGCTGGCGAAGGTTCGGATTGACTTTCACCTCTACAATATGCATGATTTACACACAGCGCTGGAAAACGGCGAAATTGACATCGCCCTTACCATCCGCTGGGAAGTGGAGAACTGCGCTGCTATTTCCTCTCGCTTTGTGGAATATACGCCCCACTATCTGGTCATTCAGGCCAATCACCCGCGATACAAGGAACCAAATTTATCACTGCAAAAGCTGGGTAATGAAACGTTCTGGCTGCTGTCCAGCAGCGAAAGCCGCGTATTGGCAGAGGTTACCCGCCAGCTCAATCAGTCTCTGGGTGGAAAATTGAAACTGCGGGAACTAAGCAACACCGGCGCACAAAATCTTTGGATGGAAAGCGGCATCGGCGTGGCGGTGCTGAATGAAAAACATATGCTGTGCCAGTTTGCCGATATGCGCAAAATCCCCGCACCCGAAGTGGCCCCCGTCCCTGATGTCGTAGCCTGGAGAACCGAAAATTCCAATCCGGTCATTCCCATGTTTTTGGCGGAGCTAAAAAATGTGCAGGAAGATTTGGGACTCCCCACGGAAGGGTAGCTGCGCGGTCTGTATCCTTGTTTTTACATCATTTCATACGAAAAAGGTTTTTTACATTAGAACCGCCGGAAGGTATACTCATGATAGAGATACGTTCCGGCGGTTTTCTATTATAATATCTGCTGAACAAAATAAAAACCTAATCATATCAATGTTTCCAAGCTGTTTTTGTTTTGTTCATGTGCAAGGGTTTTGGCTAATTTCAGCAAAAACCCTTGCACATTGGATTTGCAGCGTGTGTCTCCAAATCCAAACAGACAATCATCAATGTATCTGAAGCAGCGAAACGGAGCTGTTTCGCTGCCCAAAAGGACAGAAACTGTCCTTTTGGCAAATGCAATACGAAAATTGCATTTGTTCAGTGGACATTATTACAAGAAACGATTTAAGGAGTTTACCCCTATGGAAGAACAGGCAATCACGGGAAAAATCTACGATATTCAGGGCTTTTCCGTCCAGGACGGCCCCGGCATTCGTACCACTGTGTTTCTAAAGGGATGTCCCCTGCGCTGCCCATGGTGTCACAGCCCGGAATCCCAGTCTTTCCAGCCCCAGCTAAGCTGGATGGAAATGCATTGCTTAGGTGCGGAAAACTGCGGCAACTGCCTGAAAAGCTGCCCCAGAGACGCCCTTTCCCCGGGTAAGCTCGTGGTTTCCCCCGCCACCCAAGAAAGAAAACATGTCATTACCATTGACCGCTCCAAATGCGTGGAATGCGGTTCCTGCGTAGAGGCTTGCCTACCGAAGGCACTTTACTTCTGCGGCAAAGATTATACCGTGGAGGAGGCAGTGGAACGGGTGGAGAAAGACCGCCTGTTTTACGAACATTCCGGCGGCGGTGTCACGCTCTCGGGCGGCGAACCTCTGTGTCAGCCTCAGTTTTCCGTGGCTTTCCTTAAGGCTTGCCACGAGCGTGGGCTTAACACCGCCCTGGACACCACTGGCTATGCAGACAGCAAGTGGATCGACGCCATTTTGCCCTACACCGACCTATTCCTTTACGATCTCAAGCATATGGACTCCAAGTGCCATGAGGAAGTCATCGGGGTGCCCAATGATCGGATTCTGGACAACGCCAAGCGAATTGCCGCAAACGGTGGTAAAATGCAGATTCGCATGCCCATCATCCCCGGCTTCAACGACGGGGAAGCCGTGATTCACAAGGCGGGCGCTTTTATCAGAGAATTAGGCCCCGAGGCAGTGCCCACCGTGCAGCTTCTCCCCTACCATGCCATGGGCTCCACGAAGTATCTGCGCATCGACAAGGAATACACCATGGATGACGTGAAACCGCCTTCTGACGAATGGATGCAGCGGTGCAAAGGGATTTTACAAGGCTACGGCCTCGCCGTCACAATTCATTAACAACGGGAAAGCAGGGGGACCCATCATGAGCGAGCCAGTGAAAGGAATTCTTTATGATATTCAGGGTTTTTCCGTCCATGACGGCCCCGGGATCCGCACCACCGTCTACCTGAAGGGATGCCCCCTTTTTTGTCTGTGGTGCCACAGCCCGGAATCCAGGGGGTTTGCGTTCGATCTTTCTTACTTTGACATGCGCTGCGTGGGCACGGAAAAATGCGGGCTGTGCGTGGCGGCTTGCCCCAACGGTGCCATTACCATCGGCGAGCCGGAGCCATCCCTTCTGAATGAGACTGTATCCATCACCAAGATCAAGGTGGACCGTGCCAAGTGCGTCACCTGTCTAAACTGCACCGAGGTCTGCCCCGCGAAAGCGCTTACTCCTTCCGGTTACGAAACCACGGTGGACGAGGTCTTCCAGCGGGTCTGCCGGGATCGTCCCTTCTTCGGGGAAGACGGAGGCGTAACCATTTCGGGCGGCGAGTGTATGGCTCAATTTGAGTTTACTTACGCTCTGGCCAAGAAGTGCAAGGAATCCGGCATCTCCGTCTGCATCGACACTTCTGGTTTTGCTGCGGGGGAGCTGTTTGATCGGATCATTCCCTACACCGATCTGTTCCTCTACGACCTTAAACACATGGATTCTGAAAAGAGCAGGATTTTGACGGGTGTACCCAACGAGCTGATTCTGGAAAATGCCCGCCGCATCGCCAAAAACGGCGGCAGGCTTCAAATTCGCATTCCCACGATTCCGAAGGGAAACGCAAGTGAGGAAAACATGAGAAAAACAGCCGAATTTTGTCAGGAGCTGGGCGATGCAGTGGTCTCAGTTCAGCTGCTGCCCTATCATGCCATGGGCACTTCTAAGTACGAGCGGCTGGGGCTAAACTATCCGCTGCAAAATGTGAAAACCCCTTCCGACGAGGAGATGCAGTCTTATCGAACACTGATGCAGACCTACGGACTGGAGGTCCATATCCATTAACGCCTATTTCCGGTATCATGGATGCCGGCATTGTGATTAAGGGGGACAGAAATATGTACCAATTTAGATCGATTAGTCACCGTGTGGCGCGCCTGCGTGAACAGTATCGAACTGCAGACTACACGTTGGATGCAGACCGTGCGGTCATCCTGGCGGAGTCCTACAAAACCAATCGCCACCTCCATCCCGCACTGAAAAAGGCGCAGGGAACCTATGACATCTGTGCCAACTGGCACTGCCGGGTCGAAGACGATGAACTGATTGTCTGTAACCTTGGAAAACACTACAAGGGCACCTCCATGTGGCCGGAATACGATGGCTTAGCCTGGCTGTATTTGGAGTTGGATGACGGTTCTTTTTACACCCGGGAATCCCAAGATGAACCCATGAATTTTCCAGACGAAGAAAAGGCCCGCATCCTGCCTTACCGGGAATACTGGACAGACAGCTGCTGGACCAGAGAAGTGGACGGCGTTACCCCAGAGGGCATGGAAGATCTGGTCAACACCGATTTCTGCAACTGCTGGAACGTCAACAAGGGCAATGGGTCCTTCCCCACCGGCCACCTGGTCCCTAATTACCGTAAGGTCATTGAAAAGGGCTTCGGTGCCGTGCGCCGCGAAGCCAGGGAAAAGGTAGACGCGATGCGCGGCAAGGTCAACGGAGCCGACGCCCCCAAATACATGTTCTACCGCTCTGTCGTCCTGATTTCGGATGCCTATATTATTTTAGTCAAGCGCTACGCACAGGCATGCCTGGACAAGGCTGCCGAGGAAGCAGGAGAAACACGCAAGGCCGAACTTTTGGAGATGGCGGACTCTCTTGAGTGGATCTCCGAGCATCCCGCCCGCACGTTCTGGCAAGCCGTTCAGGCCACGATTCTGTACCAGCTCTTTCTGTACCTAGACGGCAACTTCCAGGGTCTTTCATTTGGACGTTTTGATATGTATACCTATCCTCCCCTGAAAAAAGAGCTGGAGGCCGGCACCATAACGCTTGATCAAGCGCAGGAAATTGTGGATTGCTTCTGGCTGAAAGCCAGCATGATGTTCAACTCCCGCACGCGGTACACGGCCCGCGTCACCGGTGCCTACTCCACCTTCCAGCACATGACCATCGGCGGCGTAGATAAAAGCGGAAACGATGCCACAAATCCCGTCACCTTTTTGTGTCTGGAAACGCCCGCCCGTCTTCTCCTCCACGATCCACCGGTCTCTCTGCGTTTCAATAAAAATACAACTCAGGAGCTGTTTGAGTGCGCGTTTGAGGCCTCTAAGCTGGCCGGCGGCATTCCCTGTTTCCAGAACGAGGATCTCATCCTCGACGCCTTGATCGAGCGCAAGCTCTATTCGGTGGAGGATGCCCGGGACTTCGCCCTGGTCGGCTGCCAGGAACTGGCCGGCTCCGGCAATGATTACCCTGCCTCCTCCGGCAGCAATTCCCTGGTGGATATGAACATGGCAAACTTGCTTCTGTTATCAATCAACAACGGAATCAATCCCCGTACCAAGGTCCCCTGCGCACTGAAAACCGGCTATCTGTACGAAATGAAGACGTTCGACGACGTGCTGAAGGCGGTCCACAGCCAAATGGACTATCTTGTCAGCTGGCTGATCACCATGGACAGCGTCTGGGAGGAGGCTAATATGCGCCTAATGCCCGTACCCGCTCTGTCCGCCATGCTGGATGGCTGCATGGAAAAGGGCGTGGACTGTGTGAACGGCGGCTGTAAGTACAACTCCTACGGCCATTCCATCACGGGTGTCGGCACGTTTGGAGAAAGTCTTACCGCCATCAAGTACATGGTGTATGATGCGAAGTGCTGCACCAGTCGGGAGCTGTACGACGCGCTGATGTCCAATTGGGAGGGCTGCGAGCCTCTGCGACAGCAGATCAAGAACATGCCCCACAAGTATGGCAACGCCGATCCCTATGCCGATGCTCAGATAAAGTGGCTGATCGACAACATCACCGATTCCCTGTCCCGCGGGCAAGGGATGCGTGGCGGCACCTATCGGCTCGGTCTCTTCACCGCCTCCTCCCACGTAGTGGCAGGCACCCGAGCCTGGGCGACCCCCGACGGTCGATACGCCTATGAGTCCCTGTCAGACTGCATCTCCCCTGTTCAGGGGGCGGATACCTGTGGCCCAACCGCTGTTATGCTTTCTGCCTGCTGCTTCGACCACAAGCAGGCCACCAATGGCATGGCGCTGAACATCCGGTTCCATCCCAATGCACTCAACGGCGATGACAGCCTGGAGAAGCTGCGCAATTTGATGATGGGCTACTTTAACAGCGGCGGTATGGAGGTTCAGTATAATGTAGTCAGCTCCGAAACGCTCAGAGCTGCCCAAAAGGATCCTGACAAATATAAAGATCTGGTCATCCGCATTGCAGGCTTCTCCGCTTATTTTGTAGAGCTGGCCACCAGTCTGCAAAATGACTTGATCGCCCGCACCGAAAATCAGTTCTGAAAAGGGAAAGCATCCAGGCGAAGATAAGCACAGCTGCGGTTACCGGATGGCCGGCACCAAGAATGTCCGGAACGAACATGCACCAGCCACAGTTCTTTTGACTGTTTTGCGATAGCTTAATCGGTCATCAAAAAGGCGGGTATCGGTCCGGCCAAGCCGCCGGACCGATACCCGCCTGAACTATTTTTCACTGTGCACACCTGCGATCAGTGGGGTTTACAACGCGTAACGAGTGTATTCCTTTCAGCCTGATTGACGACCGCTACTTTACAATAACACCCCAAAGGCCAATGAGCGCCGCCGCTTGATCGATATTGATCATAGCTCCTTTTAGCTCAATGGGGGGCGAGGATACGGTTGGCGCCACAAATTCATTGTTAGAAAAATCGACGTTTTCTAATAATGTTTTGAAAAAATTGTTCTTTACGAATCTGGAGTCTGTCGCTTCAAACCTTTTCAGTTTTGCCTCAGCCATCGATGATTCCGTAAAGTCAACATGGTCAAATTGAAGATCAGAGGCTTTCGTTTTATCAAAATAGGAATACTGAAAATTGGAATATTCAAACGTTGTTTGCTTTAAAACGGTATCACGCATATCGACGCCCATACATTTACAGAAGACGAACTTGCATCGCTCAAAATAAGAACCTGTAAATTTACTGTTCGACAAATCACACGATTGAAAGATAACATCGACAAAGCTTGCATTTTCGAAATTGCAATTATGAAAGGTGCAGTTTTCGAACATGCTGCTCTGTATTTCCATTTGAAAGAACGAAGCGCCTTCGATCCGTTCTTCACAACTTTTCATTTTAAAAAGTGGTCTCTCCTCTAACAAGGCATCCTTCGCGCAAAAAAGAAAATCATCGATCTGCGTGAGTTCATTTGACAGTTGCGGACTCATTATACTCATATTACTGTTTCCCCTTCGGTTTGCCGCTTATCTCTGCATTTAAGGATAGAAGA
Organism: Oscillospiraceae bacterium; assembly: GCA_963666535.1. GTDB lineage: Bacteria > Bacillota > Clostridia > Oscillospirales > Oscillospiraceae. The sequence goes on from OY762913.1 coordinate 255,682, forward strand.
TCGCAGCCCTCACTAAGCACCCATGATTCTCCCTATACGGGCTTTCCTTAGCTTCCTATCATATCCATAATATTACCTGACGTTGCAAAACACAACAAAATTCGTTGCGGAAACGCAATTGCAACACCTTTTGAATTTGTATTAAGCCTGCTTTGCGGCATTCCATCATAGGGAAACAGCACCTTTGGGTATTATTCATAACAATCGGGTGTCTACGACAAGCTCCCAGTTAATTTTATGCTTTTGAACTGGTACAGCAAACAGCAAAGTGCAGATATTTTACTTTTGATATGGTGTGATTACCCACTTCAAACAATTGTCCTTTTTGTTCCCGAAAACATCATATCCTTTTTCAATGTCATTCAAAGGTGCGCGATGCGTAATCAGGAAGTTGGTATTAATTTTGCCTTTTTGAATGAGTTTGAGCAACTGCGGAATCCGATTGGCATTGACTAGTCCCATACTGATATTGATGTTCTTGATCCACAGTTTGTTCATTTGTAGTTCCTGCGGTTTCTCAAACACGCCGATCAACGATACATTTCCACCGGCTCTGACGCTGTCGAGCGCCAATTGATAGGTGGGGGTAGCACCTACTGCCTCCAGCGTTCTATCCGCTCCAAGTCCGCCCGTTAGCTCCCTGATCCGTTCGGGAACATTTTCCTTAAGCGGATTCAATGCAACATCGGCAATGCCCTGTTTCAGCGCCACATTCAAGCGATCTTGGTTGGTATCAACTGCAATGATTTGCGATGGCCCCCACAGTCTTGCGGACATCATGGCGCACATTCCCACTGGTCCGCATCCCATCACGGCCACAGTATCCCCGGCTTCAACTTTAGCGTTCTCGGCGCCGAAATATCCCGTCGACAGAATGTCGCCGACAAAAAGCACATCCTCTTCCGTCAAGCCTTCCGGGATAGGGAATAGGCCTAGGTTGGCATGCGGAACACGTACATATTCTGCCTGGCACCCGTCAATCTTATATCCAAAAATCCAGCTTCCTGTCGTGCAGTGGGAATAATCTCCTCTCACACAGTAAAAGCATTCACCACACTGGGTGACACATGATACGGCGACTTTGTCTCCGACCTTAGCACTGTGCACATTGGAGCCAACTTCGACCACTTCACCCACAAATTCGTGGCCGATTACCCGCGGCGCTTCGACTTCTGGCATTCCGCCGTGCCATATATGTATATCGGTGCCACAGATGGTGGATGTTGTGACCCGCACAATTGCATCATCAGGCTCCAATATTTGGGGCAATGGCACATCCTCTAAGCCGATTTTTTCAGGGCCTCTGTAAACGAGTGCTTTCATAGTATTGTTCATTTTAATTGCCTCCTTTTATAGAATCTCGCATCTGGTGAATAGACCTCGTCTGTATAAGCCTCAGTATAGAGGTACAGCCCCTGAAATACAATGTTATTTATGAATAAATATTACATCAAAATGAGAATTTATTTCATTCTACATTCCCGTAGAATTTTCAATCATTTTCGTGTAAAATGTACTTAATATCACGTAATATGCGTCATTTTTTTAACATACTTGTACTATAGATGTTAATATTATAACACTCTCCTGTTAATTTATTTTTGCAATTTTGTCGAAAAATGAATAGTTATTCATTTCACATAGTCGAGCAGATCATCCCGGCAATTACTTAGATGCTAATGTTCGTTCATGTCCACGGAACAAATGCGTCTTGCCGAAAGAGCAATATTGACTCTTTCGGACGGCAAAGCAGGCTTGTTGTACGGCATTGCATCATAGAGAAGCTGCCCCTTCGGGTATGATAAAATAGCAGTCGGCAGTCTACGTTTTGTAGACTGCCGACTGCTATTCGGTCTATTCTGTTAAACCTCCGGCGCATCTCTGATGGCCACACGTTGTCCAAAAATCAACACTGCACGGACGCTAGTCTTCCTCGCGGTCTGTACGGGCTATATTCCAAAAAAATGCGATCCGTCTCGCCCTTACGGTTTGATGGCATAAAAACCCGCCTGCACATAGCTGCGCCAAAATAACTCCGCGTCCTGAAATCCACAATCGTTCAGCAGTTCCAAATGCTGGCTGCAGGTAATGGGGAAAAATTCCGTCCCATATCTGGCAAGATGCTCGGCCGCGGCCGCGGTCGTTTTCCCGCGGCTTTGCTGATACCGCCCCCAGCGATCCAGTCCAATCTCGATGCCCCTGTCATGCGCGGGGGCAATATTTTCAAACGTGATGAACACGCCACCCGGCTTTAACGCCTTCCAGCATCTCCTCACCGCCTCCGCCCGCTGGTCTGGTTTGAAATAGTGGTGGCACTGGATGGCGGTTACAACATCCATTTCCTCTTTCCATTCCAACTGTTCTGAACCGCATACCGCGAAGTCTATTATCCTTGTTTCGCCAACCAGTTTGCTCTGGGCGGTGCGGATCATCTCATCCGAAGGGTCGCACAGGAAAAATCGGTAATCCGCAAATTCCCGCAGCGCGCGCGACACCATCTCGCCCGTTCCGCAGCCGGTATCCAGCCACTTTGCCCCTTGAAATGCAAATGTTTTCACGAGATCAATGGTGTTGCAGTAAAATTGGGAATAGTACGGAACGGTTTGCTCAATTTTCAGGTCATACTCCTCCACGCCTATGGGCGTCTTCGTGTTCATGGGGATCCCTCCTGCCGTTTTTTGACTCGCGCTATCATTATAAGACGCTGTGAATTCAAATGCAACGCAGGGGCTAACCCTATCCTCTGCACGCAACCAGGCCGCAATCCGCAGATTAAACTGCGGCTTGCGGCCTGGTGTTTCACACGGGTAAGTGCAGTTCCTACTTATAGGAACGGAGTGTCTCCCAACTGCGCTGCGTGGTCCCGCTCCACGACGGCGTTGTAAAAGTTCGCATCGGCAATTCTCGTATAGGGCACCAGCCACAGCATCAGCGGAACGCACGCAATAATGGCCGCAATCCCAGCCGCAGCGCCGCTGGCGGCGGTGGCGACCGCCGCCTCCAAACCGCCCATTCCACCGCTGTACGCGCCAAATACGGTTACTCCCACCACAATGCCGATGACCACGCAGATAATCAGCACCAGCAGCAAATACCAGCCCAGAAAGGACAGGCCCAGCACAAAGTAAAACTTGGTGTTTCCATGCATCAACTGTTTGCTGCGGCGGATACATGCGTTCACGCCGCTCTCCGGGGCATCAATCAGCACATACGGAGCCAGCGAATACCGCAGCAACACAATGACATAGAATACCAGCGCCACAAGATAAACCACCACGGCAATCACGATAGACACCCCAAAGCTGCTGATAAAATTCATCGCCAGCATGATGATAATAACCGCCGGCACCATGATGGCGAGGCCCCACAGCAGGGCGTACACGCCAATCAGGAGGTTCATTAAAATCACACGGCCCGCCATGCCAAAGCCATCCAGCAGGGTGGCATAACCGGCCTCTCCGTGCCGGGAGATCCGCAGAGACCACACGCTGTATCCAAATCCCATCACCGCACTGTACAAAATCAGCAAAATGGAAAGAAAGATGCTGATCATCACGCTGCTGCCGGAAAAGGCATACGCCATGGCCGCAGTGGGATCATATCCCTGCGCCACCAGTTCGGTATAGTCTGCAAGGGGGTTGTCTGTAAACAAGTTCACTACGCTTACCAGCACGGTGGTCAGCAGAACGTATACCAGCGTTACCCGCCAATACCGGGGTTTGGTTTCCCCCATGGCGGCTTTGGCCGCAAGCTTCATCTCTTTTCTGTTTAACTCCATGGTCATTTCCTCGCTCTCTCCAATTTCTCTCTCACTGCTGCCATTTGTCGACCAACTGCTTGATCTGGTCGGCCAGTGCACCCAAATCGCGGTTGGGACGGCCGCGGCTGTCTCCCACCGCGTCCTGCAGCAGCTTTGCCATGTCCTCCAACCGGCGATAGGCAGGGGATATGGCAGCCGCGCCATCAGCAGCACGCTTGCGCTCAATGACAATGCCCTCCGCCAGCTTTTTGTTGGCAGCCAAATCATAAACCTCTTCATACAGGGGCGCGTGGGCGGGGAATCCGCGGTCCTTCAGCGCGTTTGCGTAAATCTCGGTCACCTTGTCGTCGCCATGAACCACGAACACCTGCCCGGGAACGGGTTTGAACTGATCCATCCACGCCAGCAGATGATCTCGGTCGGCATGGGAGGACAATCCCTTGAAATTGACGATTTTGGCCTTAACGGCAATTTCCTCTCCGAACAGCTTAACAGACGTGGCGCCCTCCAGCAAACGACGGCCAAGGCTCCCCTCCGCCTGAAAACCCACAAACACAATGGTGCTCTCCGGACGCCACAAATTGTGCTTCAGGTGATGGCGAATGCGGCCGGCGTCGCACATGCCGGAGGCGGAAATAATAACCTTGGGGATCTTGTCCATATTCAGCGCCTTGGACTCCTCGCTGGACTCCACCAAGGTCAGGTTGGGGAACTCGAACAGATTCTTGCCGCCCTGCACCAGCTGCAAGGCTTCTTCATCCAGATAACCGTGAAGGTCTCCCTCGAAAATTTTGGTCGCCGATCCGGCCAGCGGACTGTCCACGCACACCAGGAAGTTGGGCGCATTCTTAACCAAATTTTTCTCCTTGATCTCTCGAATGAAATACAAAAGCTCCTGCGTGCGTCCCACAGCAAAAGCGGGGATGACCACGTTGCCGCCGCGGGCAAAGCTCTCGTCGATGACCTTAGCCAGCGCCTCGGTATAGCTCTCCGGCGGCTCATGGTTGCGGTCGCCATATGTGCTTTCGGTCACCACATAGTCAGCATCCTTCATGGGCTGTGGGTTGCGGATAATCGGCTGATCCACATTGCCCAGATCGCCGGAAAAGACGATTTTCTTTGTCACATCGCCCTCGGTCAGCCAAAGCTCCACGCAGGCAGAACCCAGCAGATGTCCCGCATCGGTAAAGCGGACCTGAGCGCCGTCACACAGGTCGAACTGCTTGCCGTATTCAAAAACTTCCACCTGCTTCAGCGCCGCTTCGGCATCCGCCACCGTATACAGCGGCTCCACGGGCTCGCGACCCGCGCGCTTGCCCTTCTGGTTCTTCCACTGGGCATCGCTTTCCTGAATATGTGCGGAATCACGAAGCATGATGGACATAAGCTGCCCCGTTAGACGGGTGGTAATAATTTTACCCTGAAACCCGTTTTTCACCAGCAGAGGAATGCGGCCGGAGTGATCAATGTGTGCATGGGTCACAATCACATAATCAATATAGTTCGGCTCAAAACCCAGTGCATTGTCATTGTACTCGTCCCGGCCTTGCTGCAGGCCGCAGTCAATCAGAATCTTTTTCCCGTTTACCTCGATGCAATGGCAGCTGCCGGTCACGGCGTGGGCAGCTCCGAAAAAGGTTACTTTCATAAATAGGGGCACCTCCTATATAGTCTATGGAACATATTGTATTACTTTTAGCAAAAAAAGTAAAGGGCGGTCGGCCCAAGCATGGAAGCGTCTTCTACAGGTCCCTGGTTTTTCTGCCCACACCACAGCATCCAGCAACATCAAAGTCTTTCAAGTGGTTTTTACTATTATGAAGTTGCAGACAGAGCCGTCCGCCCTTTAGGGCGGACGGCTCTGTCAAGGAAAAGCGTCCTCTTGTCTCTGGCTTTATCTCACCGTGTCCACCCGAATCAGATTGGTGGACCCCACGCGGCCAACGGGAACCCCAGCTGTTATCACCACCGTGTCTCCCCGCTCCACCTGCCCCTCTCTCAGGGCGCAGGCCATTGTCTCAGCAAAGACTTCGTCGGTGGATTCCGCACTTCTCATCAGATAGGCCCTGGTGCCCCAGGTAAGAGAAAGCGCTCTGCGGGTGTGCTCTGTGGTCGTCACCGCCACGATCGGGCAGGCAGGGCGGAACCGCGCGATCATGCGGGCGGTATGTCCTGACTGCGTTGGTGCAAGGATTGCCGTGGCCTTTAAGTCCATGGCGGTCAGACAGCAGCTGTGGGCAATGGCGTCGTTGATCGAGCCGCCATCACCCTGCCCTGCGCACTCCCCAAAGCGACCCCAGTAGTCAATGGCCCCCTCGGCGGTCACCGCAATCTCAGCCATGGTTTTCAGCGCCTCTACCGGATATTTACCAGAAGCGGTCTCGCCGGAGAGCATCACCGCGCTGGTTCCGTCAAACACGGCGTTGGCCACGTCGGACACTTCCGCCCGGGTAGGACGGGGATTGCGGATCATGGAATCCAGCATCTGGGTGGCCGTGATCACCGGCTTGCCCCTGCGCAGTGTCTCCTTAATCATCCTTTTCTGCAAAATAGGCACCTGGGGGGCGGGTATTTCAACCCCAAGGTCACCTCGGGCCACCATAATACCGTCGGCCGCCCCCAGAATCTCCATGAGGTTGTCCACGCCCTCCCGATTCTCAATCTTGGCAATTACAGCAATCTTGTCCCCACCCCATTTGCGCAGCTCTGACCGGATATCGGCGATGTCCGACGCCTTCCGTACGAAGGAGGCCGCCACCATGTCAAAGTCCTCTTCCGCGGCAAACCGCAGGTCGGCTCTGTCCCGTTCGGTCAGGGAGGGCAAATCAATGCGCACATCGGGGATATTGATGCTCTTGTTGTTGGACAGTACGCCTCCGCTCTCCACGGTGCAGATCATGTCCCGCCCTTTGATTTCCTTTACCCGCAAGCCGATCAGCCCATCGTCCAACAGGATGCCGCAACCCGGAGTCAGCTCCTTGTGCAGATTCCCATAGGTCACTGACACCCTCGCCTCGTTCCCTTCGATTTCTTCTGTGGTCAAAATAAAGGTCTGGCCGATTTCCAACTCCACGCTGCCGTTTTCAAAGGTCTTGATGCGGATTTCCGGCCCTTTGGTGTCCAGAATAGCAGCGATGGGCAGCTTCAGCTCCGTCCGCACTTTTTTGAGCAGGTCCAGCTGCTCCCTATGGCTTTCGTGGGTTCCGTGAGAAAAATTGAACCGCGCGGCGTCCATTCCGGCTTCCGCCAGCGCACGGACAGCTTCCTCGCTGTCCACTGCGGGGCCTAGCGTACAAATAATTTTCGTTTTTCGCATGGTGGTCTCCTCCCGTGCGCGGCATCCCTGCGCCGCGCTCCTAATTGATACAGTGTACTACAAGTCCGGCTTCATTTCAACGTAGCCTGCCGTTGTTTTTCGTGCATTTTCCGCCCGCCTGTGGTACAATAACTGCAAAAATAGTTATGATAGGCACAAAGTGCCCCGGCGCTGAAATTTCAGCCGCGGTGCGTCCCGCACCCATGGGCGTATGATCTCATACTTGTTGTTTTGCGTTTCGATAATGGAAAGGATTTGAGCAAAGTGGAAACCCCCTCCAGCAATTTGCAAATTGCGCGATTTCAAATTATCTCGTTTTTGAAGTGGCTCCTCTTCGCCTGTGTGGTCGGCGTAGTGGTCGGCATTGTGGGCGTAGCGTTCCACTTTGGAATTGGCGTTGCCCTTGATCTGCGGCGTGACCATCCATGGCTGCTGTACCTCCTGCCTGTAGCAGGACTTTTTATCGTTTGGCTCTATCAGGTCACCGATATGAGTCAGGATAAGGGCACCAACTTTATCCTCATTGCGGTCCGCTCCAACTGGCGGCTGCGACTTCGTACCGCCCCTCTCATTTTCGTCTGTACGATTCTTACCCACCTTTGCGGCGGCTCGGCAGGTCGGGAAGGGGCGGCTCTTCAGCTGGGCGGTTCCATCTCGGCCGCGCTGGGTCGGGCGGTCCATCTGGATGAGCAGGACTCCCACATCATCACCATGTGCGGCATGGCCGCCGGCTTTGCCGCTCTGTTTGGCACCCCCATCGCCGCTGCGGTATTCGCTATGGAGGTCGTCAGCGTCGGCGTCATGTATTACGCGGCCGCCGTTCCATGCATCTTGGCCGCTCTCATTGCCGCCCAGCTGTCTCCCCTGCTGGGTCTCCCCGCTACCAGCTATCTTCTCTCCGGGGTCCCGGCGGTTTCCTTCCCTGTACTTGCCCAAATGATAGGGTTGGGCATCTCCTTCGCCTTGCTTTCTATGGTATTCTGTAAAACCATGCACGTCGCCCCCGCTCTGTACTGTAACTATCTGCCCAACCCCTATCTCCGGGTGGTGGTAGGTGGTGTCCTTATTATCCTGCTTACGTTGGCTGTGCAGACAACGGACTATAACGGTGTCGGCTCCCAGGTCATTGCCCGGGCCATCAGCGGCAGCGCGGTGCCTTATGCCTTCGTGCTGAAACTTCTCTTCACCGCCCTCACACTGGGCTGCGGCTTTAAGGGCGGCGAAATCGTACCCGCCTTTTTTGTGGGGGCCACCTTCGGATGTGTCGTTGCCCCTCTGCTGGGTGTCTCAGCCAACTTTGGCGCAGCGCTGGGGCTGGTCGCTGTGTTCTGTGGCGTCACCAACTGTCCCATGACCTCGATTCTGCTTTCCTATGAGTTATTCGGTGGGAAGGGGCTGCCGCTGTTCGCCCTGTGCTGTGCCGTGTCCTATATGCTCTCCGGCTACTCCGGTCTATATCATGCCCAAAAGATTACTTATTCCAAATTCAAGGCCAAGTATCTTGACTGGAACGCCAAATAAGCCTCCTCCTCCGCAAAAAATGCCGTGCGCCCTCGGCTCACCTGTTTTTTTGTCTCCGGGTGGTCTTATTTGTCTGCTCCCGCGGGCTTCTCATTTCTTCCTGTCGTGCTCCGCCCGCTCCGCTTACGCCAAATAAGCCTCCCCCTCCGCAAAAAATGCCGTGCGCCTCCGCTCACCTGTTTTTTTGTCTCCGGGCGGTCTTATTTGTCTGCTCCCGCGGGCTTCTCATTTCTGAAAAGGAGGTATCTCCGTGCTTTTTTCCACCACCGTGTTTATCGCCTGGTTCTTCCCCTGCGTTCTGCTGGGTTATTTCGTTCTCTTCCGCCGTTCCCGTCCGGCGCAGAATATGTTCCTGCTGATTGTCTCCCTCTTCTTCTACGCATGGGGGGAGCCTTGGTTTGTTCTGGTCATGATCGCCTCCATCGTGTTTAACTGGGTCATGGGGCTGTGGGTGGATGCCCGCAAGCGCACCTCCCGCTCCACTGTGCTCCCCATCGTGGCAGATCTGGTTGGCAATCTGGGCGTACTATTTGTATTCAAATATCTCACCTTCACGCTGGATAATATCAACGCCCTGTTCGGCGCAAACCTCCTGATCCCCATCATTGGGCTTCCCATCGGCATTTCCTTCTTCACCTTTCAGGCCATCTCCTATGTGCTGGACGTGAACAATGGTTCGGGGGATGTGCAGCGCAATCCCTTTTACGTCGGACTTTACATCTCCTTCTTCCCCCAGCTCATCGCTGGTCCCATCGTAAAATACCGCACGGTAGCCGCTGAAATTGAGGGCCGCGTGGAAACATGGGAGGATTTCACCCACGGCGTTTGCCGCTTTCTCACCGGCCTTTCCAAGAAGGTCTTGCTGGCGAACCAACTGGCTGTAGTGGCGAAAGCAACCTCTGGGATCGCCGGGGACGAACTGTCGGTCTCCATGGCTTGGCTGGGCAGCATCGCCTATTGTCTGCAGCTTTATTTTGACTATTCCGGGTATGCCGATATGGCCATCGGGATGGGCCGTATGTTTGGCTTTCACTTTTTAGAGGACTTTAACTACCCTTACATCTCCACCTCCATTAGTGAATTTTGGCGGCGTTGGCATATTTCCATGTCCACCTGGTTCCGGGACTACGTCTACTTCCCACTGGGCGGCAGCCGGGTCAAAACCAAACGGCGGGTACTGCTGAATCTGCTGATTGTCTGGCTCTGCACCGGCATTTGGCACGGGGCCAACTGGACCTTTGTCGTCTGGGGTCTAATGTATTATGTGTGTCTGGTGCTGGAAAAACTCACCGGCTTCCCCAAAGCGCTTCCCAAATGGGTGGGCTGGCTCTATACGATGCTGGTTTTAAACTTCACTCGGGTCATTTTCCGGGCGGATAACCTCTCTTCCGGTGTGAGCTACTGCCTGACCATGCTGGGTCTTGGCTCAGGCGGGCTATGGCAGGCGGAAACAGGCCTGTATCTCAGTCAGTACGCCGTGGCGCTCATCCTGGGCATGATTTTCTCCACGCCCATCATGAAGTGGGTCGAGGAAAAAAGTCAGCATCTTGCGGTTGCGGAGGTGGGACGAGCCATTATCCTGCTGGCACTGTTTCTGATTTGCCTGTGCTATCTGGTCAAGGGGAGCTATAACCCCTTCATTTACTTCAATTTTTAAGGGAGGCCGGATGATGAAAAAAAGTCATACCCTCACCGCTGTCCTCTTTCTGGCCGTCCTGTTCGGCCTGCTGTTCTACACCGTGGCGGACTACTCCTCCATCGTGTCGGATGTGAAAACCGCCTATCAGGACGGTGGCCCCGAAAAGGGAACCGCGTTCGACAAGCTCCTCTCGGTCACCGAAAACACCGACGACGCGCTCCACAACAGCTTGGACCGCTCCAATCTCTTTATCCAGCTATACGGCGGTTTCCAGCGTCTGTTGGGCAAAACCTTCATCCCCGACACGTTGGAATATTACACCGTGACCAAGCTGGATGACGGCTTCCTGACCTTCACAAACCCGAGCGGTGTCCAGCTGGACACCGCTGATAACGCCAACGCCCTGGCCGACTTGGCCGAGACGCTGGGAGATGTCCCCCTGCTCTATCTGCAAGCGCCCCAAAAAGTCTCTGCTGTAAATTCCGGTCTGGCCCCCGGCCTAAAGGACTATGGCAACGCCCAGGCCGATCAGTTTCTCTCTGTTTTGCAGCAGCGCGGCGTGGACACCCTGGATTTCCGCCCGGTCTTTGAAGCGACCGGTGATTATCACTCCTATTTTTTCCGTACCGATCACCATTGGAATCCAGCAGGCGCTTTCCTCGCCTTCCAAACTCTGTGCGATACCCTGCGCACAACGTATGGCCTTACCATCGACAGCTCAGTGGACGATGCTGCCAGCTATACCGTGGAGACTCTGCCCGACTTCTTTCTGGGCAGTCAGGGCAAGCGAGTGGGCACCCTCTATGCGGGTACCGATGATTTCGAGCTGTGGACGCCCGCCTTCTCCACCGCCCTCACCTTTTTCATCCCCGACTGGGGCTTTTCCCGCACCGGTTCCTATACGGAAACCGTGGTCTTCCCCGAACGGGTGGCTCAGCGGGATTACTTTGGCGGGAATCCCTACACTTACTACGGCGGCGGCGACTACCCCCTCACCAAAATCGTCAATGAAAACAACCCGGATGGCCCGGTCATTCTGCTGCTGCGGGATTCCTTTGGCTGCGCCATCACCCCGTTTTTATCTCTGGCCTGCAGTGAACTGGATCTGATCGACCTGCGGTATTACGAGGGGGATGTGGCTGACTACGTCAGCGAGCTTTCCCCCGATATCGTTCTTGTCCTCAACTCCCCCAGTGCCACCGCCAAAAGCGTGTTTTTTACCTTTTGAATGCCAACAGAGGAAGGGCATCCCGGATGGGACGCCCTTCCTCTTCGCATGTTGGTCAAGTGTCCCTCTTACACACCCCGGTGATTGCCGCGTTTGCGGCGGGCCGGGGTGCTTCTTCCCGTCACGTATTTCCCCCCGGTTTTTAACGGTTTGTGAAGAAAAGCCTAGTTTGCTCAAGTTCCTGATTAAGCCGAACCCCATTACAAGGGATTGCATGTTACTGTAAATTAGTGTTAAAATAGAATAAAATGGATTTATCCCTTTAAAATAAGTAACGGAGGAGGAGATTCCAGTTTTAATCTTCTATTTGTCCATGCTGGAAACGGACCAGGAAAAGGAGGAATTTACCGCGCTGTATTGGCGCTGCTGCCCGCTTCTTCAGCGAATCGCTTCTCCCTCATGTGCAATGAGTCAAGAGCGGAAGAGGCCATGCAGGATGCTTTTTTAGCCGCGATTAAAAATTTTTCTAAAATTCGGACGCTTTCTTGTCAGCAACAGGACGCATATCTCGTTATTATAGTGAAAAACAAATGCAAAGATATTCTTCGCCGTGAAAGTAAGTTCGTATCGGAGGATTCTGCCCCAGAACCAGTAGGGGCTGACAATACATATGGATCCGTTCAAACCGGAGATACGGTAGACCGTGTGGCAAACTTGATCCATCAGATGCCTGATCGCTACGAAGAAGTTTTGCAGCGGCGGCTTCTGCTGGGCCAAAACAACCACGAAGTCGCTCATTCTTTGCGGATTAGCGACGATACCGCTGCCAAGCGGTTTGAGCGGGGACGTAAGTTATTGGCTGAAGCATTAGAACAGGAGGGAATACAAATCGTCTAATCCAAACAATCAGGATGAGCTCGACGAGCTCATCCGCAAAGGCCTTTTACAGGCAACTGCGTGGGAAATTCAGCAGCTGCAAGACACTCCTTTCCCGTTGCCGCCCTTGTCCTCCTCGTATCACCGTTGGGAGCGCAAATTGATGAAAGATCCCTTTGGCTTTGCAAAAAAAGTCACTCGCCCCATGTGGCGGAAGGTCGGGCAAATTGCCGCCGTGATCCTGTTGGTGCTCTCTGTTACCTTTGGCTCTTTGCTGGTACTCAGCCCACAGGCCCGCGCCTATGCCCAGCGGATTGTGGCACAGTGGTTTGAATCGTATACCGCGTTTCGAATTTCTGGCGATGGTTCCAGCAACAGTGACCTGGGAACCTGGTATCCAACCTGGCTGCCGGAGGGGTATACCTTGACGAGGGAGGAAACGGCATTTGGAATCAGCACGTTATTGATTTACGAAAATGAGGAAGAGGAACTTCTTCAGTTGAAGTATTCTTTAACCATCAATGGCACATCTGTTTACTTGGATAACGAACATGGAACCTATAAAAGCGTGACCGTCAACGACCATCCTGGCTATCTCTTGCAAGGGGAGACCTCAGAGGACAGCAGTTATTTGATCTGGAGTGATGAGGAGGAACATGTGACATTCCATCTGACTTGCCGCGGTTCGGCAGAGGATCTGATTCAAATCGCAACAGGTATAGCACAAATCAATTGAATTTTCAACGCTGAAAGGAGCTCATGAACGAAAATTTCATGGGCTCCTAAATTTTTTTAAAAATTTTATCTTTTTTTGTCAGCAAACAGCACCTTATCTCGTTATATAGATGAACGCCCTCTTCAGAGGGTGAAAATAATAGAAAGATAGAAAGAAGGTAACCACATGAAAAAGCGCATTTCCTCTCTCGCCCTGGCCATCATGACAGTCCTTTCCCTGGGCACAATTTCTGCCAATGCATCGACCATGAGTGTCCAATGGACCAACACCGACGCCTGTTCTCCCGTCCTCGTTTTCTCCGGAACTACGGCCTTTTGTGAGGCAACAGTTATGGGCAAATCGAATACAAGCAGCATTACCGGCAAGGTCTTCCTGCAAAAGCGTGTCAACGGCAGCTATGTAACAATGGTCACATGGTCCAGCAAAACGACCTATAGCCAAACGCTCATGCTGAGTGGGTCTGCCAGTAGCTGCACCTCGGGCAGTCTCTACCGCCTCGGCGTCACCGCCACCATTTATAATTCCAGCGGAACCGGGGAGACCATCACCTGCTATTCCTCTGCTGCGACTTGCCCGTAACGTCATCTGAAGTAAATATTGCGGGTTTACACATCCACCGTCTTCGTCCCCATAGAAAGGAGGTGAGTCCCATGCAGTAATTAATACTACAAAATGCGGGTATGCAACAACAGAAAAAACAGAAAAATTGAGAAAATAAAGGAGATACTATGATGAAAAAAATAATTGCATGTTCACTTGCCATTGTCATGGTACTCACCACCTCCCTGTTTGCTACAAACATGAATGATGCTTCGCAAGGCATACCGGACTGGGAAGGTATCTATTATGATCCTCAGCTGAAATGCTATGTCAGCGACTTTTACATTGTGGAAGATGGTATGCTCAAGGCGATCAGCTTTGGAGAATATTTGAAATACAGCACAGTTGACAATACTCGGTCTTTTGCATCCAATGGTGTGTCTAATCTTTCAGCAAATGCATCCTCCGGCAGCTTTGTGTCTTTTACAACCCAAAACTACGATCTAGTGTGTAATCGTAATAACTATAAGACTGTGACACCCAAGGTTTCCGGCCCTGCTTCTATTTCCACCGGAGAAACGATCACGATTACTGACTCTTACAGTGTAACCGTCAGTGCCGGTGTTCAGGCAAGTCTTTTTGACACCATTAGCGCCAACTCCAGCCTGAGTACATCCTTTGACTGTTCGGCAAGCACAGCTTCCACTTTTTCTGTTGCCTTTGATGTCCCCGCCGGGCGGATCGCGCGGGTCTGCTTTGCCCCCCAGATACTAAAAATAAGCGGGGTTCTAACTACCACCTCTGGCACCTCTAATCTCACTGCCTCTTATCCAACCCTTACTGATTCAGGCTTTGCCGACGGGCTTTATTTCCTGATGTACGGCTAAAGCCCACGAATCTGCAGTTCATGGCTGTTGGTGTAGGTTGATTCACTTAATTCATTTACCCGGAGACACACAGGGACCGTTCTCTTATGTCCCGCTCAACCTGGGGCCGCCGCAGTGCGGCGGCCCCAGGTTTACAAATCCGTTTCATTTTAGTAAGATAGAATTGGTAACTGATCCCATATCGTTCGACAAGGAGATAATCCCCCATGAAAAAATTTTCTTCTGCGCTTCCTCTTGCGCTGGCGGTCCTCGTAGCCCTGTGTCTCACCGCCTGCACCGCTCCCGCGGGGGAATCTGTAGGCACCCCAATCGAACCTTCCGTGCCGCCGGAGGAAACTGTGATCACTTATCCGGAAGATGCGGCGGCCTTAGACCGTACCGGCTTTGGAACCTGCAGCTGGGGCAGCCCGTGGGAAGAGGTAGCTGACAAACTGAGTGGTGTTTGGACCTATTATTCCACAACCGAAATAGCCGGCATCAGCGCTGCCGTCAGTTTTGAGTTCAATCAGAACGATGTGCTGGTCGGCGGTTCCTATGAGTTTGGGAGAAAGGACATTGCTCAGAAATACGACACGGCCAAGGCTTACGCCTCCAAACGCTATGGCGCGCCTGTTTCTGAAACATGGCAGTCCCCGGACGGCACTGTCCTTTCTGCGGTCGACGAGGTCTTGCAATCCGGCGGTACGGCCGCTGTTATATGGCAGCCGAATCAAACGCAAACCGTTGCGCTGAACATCGCAGATAACGGCACAATGAGCCTGTCGGTTGAGGAAGTGGCGGAGCCGGCCAAGCAAAGCGGGACGTCCGACTTTGAACACAGCTTTTGGGGCAGCTCTATGGAGCAAGTGGCTTCGGATAACAGCGGCGGTATGTGGTGGTATCTTGTCCCATTTTCCTTTGCGGGAAACGATGCCACAGCCCGGTTCATGTTTGACCAAAACGGCTGTTTAAACGGCGCATGCTACGATTACGGACAGGAAGAGATTGCCGCCAAATATGAAACAGCAAGGGCATTTCTTGTAACTGCATTTGGAGACCCACAGTCGGAGGATTTCCGCTCCTCGGAAGGCGCAAGCCTTCCTTCCGCAGGGGAAGCGATTGCCGTAAGCGGCAGCGCAATCAGCGTCTGGAGGTTTGAGGGCTCGGGTGACAATACCACAAAAATTATTCAGCTCTATGTGGATGAGGCCACTGACATAATGTACATGAATTTCATGAAGTAAAGAACGTAGGGCTGTCTCAACTATATGTCCAAATTGCGGAGTCTGGTCTCTAAAGTCACTGAATGCATTTAACCGGATACACACAGGGAGCGTTCTCTTATGTCCCGCTCAACCTGGGGCCGCCGCAGAGCGGCGGCCCCAGGTTTACAAATTCGTTTCATTTTAGTAAGATAGAATTGGTAACTGATCCCATATCGTTCATCAAGGAGGCATCCCCCATGAAAAAAGTTTCTGCAACGCTTCCTCTTGTGCTGGCCGCCCTCATACTCCTGTCTCTCGCCGCCTGCACCACCCCGGCGAGCGAAGCCGAAACGACCCAGCCGGAGAGCACTGCCCCTGCCGTTACGGAACCCGAAAGCACAGGTTCTCCCGCGCCGGAAGTTTCAGCCCCCACCGAAACTTCCTACGATTTCAGCACCTTGCCCTCCCTGCCGGCTCTGGAGGATATCACTGGCTTCGAAAGCAGCCAGTGGGGTGATCCCATCGAGGACGTTTTGGCCGACACTGTGGCAGACAATGATGGCACAGCCCCCGTCCGGGTCGTTGATTACTCTGCGTCCTTTGCCGGACTGAATTTCATCGCCGAGTATTACTTCTACGCGGACGAAGCAGGCGTATTGCGTCTGGGCGGCGGCTTTTACAGGCGGGACTTCTACTATAATGTTTTCGATCCCCAGCCTGGGTTAGACAAAGCCATCGCGGATTACAAACTGCTTCTCGCCTACCTCACCGATTCCTATGGCCCACCCAATCGAAGCGGGGCCTATATCACCAAGGAAGATGGCGATCTACAAACCTTGGAAAATGCCGGCATCGACGACTTTCTGGACTTAAAGGCAGAAAACGTACACGCGATCTGGTCCAGGGAGGAATCCTTTCTGCCGAAGGTAGAAATTATCCTGTCCTGTGAAGGAAGTCTGCATGTCAATTTCACTTCCGATGCCCTTTGGGAAAGCTAACCCGCTTCCCCCGCCAAATTGCTTTTTCAAGGAGAGGCTGACTTCACTTTATCAATAGGAGGTACCCCCATGAAAAAAACATCTTCAGCGCTTCCTCTTGCGCTGGCGGTCCTCGTAGCCCTGTCTCTCGCCGCCTGCTCCTCTCCCACGGGGGAAGGCGAAACGACCCAGCCGGAGGACACCGCCCCCACTGTTACAGAGCCCGAAAGCACAGGTTCTCCCGCGCCGGAAGTTTCAGCCCCCACCGAAACTTCCTACGATTTCAGCGGGATCGAACTGCCTGCCCCGCTGGCCGACGGCTCCGGTTTCGGCAGCAGCCGGTGGGAAGACGATGCCGGGACGGTTTTGAAGCAGGAGCTGGCAGGCCGAGAAAACGTCTCATCCCTTCTTGTGTCTGACTATGCCATGACTCTTGCGGGACTGAATTTCGCAGGGGAATTTCTGTTTCAGCAGGACGAGAACGGTCAGGCGGTCCTGGTGGCCGGCATCTACTGGCGGGCTAATTACCTGAATGCCTTTGACGCCCTTCCCGGCATGGAACAGGCTGTTTCCGATTACAACCTGCTGCTGGCCTATCTCACGGAGCAGTACGGCACGCCCGCCCAAAGCTTCATCGACATCGACGGGTCGTCCCATGTGGATGTGGAGGACAATATCAATCAGTTTATAGATTTGAAGGCCCGGGAAGCCGTTGCCATCTGGAGGACCGCCAGGGAGGACGGGAACTCCCGCACCCAGATGACGCTGGCCCTGTCCGCCAGGGGCAAGCTGGAGGTGGAGTTTTTCTCCCCCTCTTTCGGAGCAAGGTGAAGGCGGTGCGAGGCATCAGGACTGTGCTTTTTCTGCTTCTTCTGGCACTCGCTGGCAGTTGGATCGCCATGTACTATATGCCCGAGAAAACTCAGTTTGCATGGTGTGGGATCGAAACAGATGATACGCTGTTTCTGGCCCCCCTTTCCGCCACGAGTCGGTTTGTGGTGCAGCAGACTGATGGAAAACTATCCTTTTTTGTCGTCAGCAAAAAACACATTGCTGGAATCCCCCTGCTCCCTCCCGTTTATCAGGTTTTCCTGCACACAGATTTTGACCGAAAGCGTGATACGGTAACCGAGGTGGTGCAGCCCGGCATTGCAGCGGGAAACACCGGGTTCAAAAGCGATGCCTTGTACTGCTACCGATGGAGAAGTGAACATGTCATCGACGGCATCACAATTTACGAAGATCTATGTATGGGTGTCAGCAAAACAAAGCCGACCTCACATGGAAAATCTTTTTTGTATGGAAAGAAAATTGACAACCTCTATGCTTTTCTCTATGCAGATCCGCTGAACTAGAATTATGCATCGGGGATCAGGTCAGCATCAGCTCCACAGCGGTAACAGATCTCTCAGAAATACCAAAGGAGGGTTATATCTGTGAAACGTTTTCTGATTCTTGCCGCACTTAGCTTCGCCCTTCTCTCGGGATGCAGCGGGGTGGGTGCTGCAAGAAACTCCGATACTCCTGCGGCCCCGGAAACGGAACCGTCTTCTGCAGGAACCGAAAGTTCCCAGTCCATTCCGCCCCCTTTGCCTTCGGGCGGATTTGAAAGCAGTCTTTGGGGCGACACAATGGCGGCTGTCATGGAACAGGAATCCTCGAACTCCTGGCAGCTGGTTGAGGTTGATTCCTCCTTTGCCGCTCTTCAGGCAAACGCCTATTTTCAATTTAACGAGGAAGGCGCCCTGTATGCGGGCTTCTATCGGCTGGATACTATAGGCGAATACAGCGGTGTCAGCAATTATAAAACTGCGCTGGCTTATTTGACACAGCTTTACGGGGAGCCTTCTTCGGATACGGTTCGTTCTTCTGCCACAGGAGAAACCGTAGCCGCTCCTACGCTGGAAGAGGTAGAAAAAAACGGCGGATGGGCATTTTCCTCTTGGCCAAAGGCGGAAGAAAACTTGTCTGTTACGCTGGAACTACAGGAAAGTGGAATCGTACAAGCCACATTTATAAATCTTTCTTTGGCAGTCGATTCTTAGCCGAAGCGATACACCAAGTGTCTCATAAATTCCATGAGACGCTTGGTGTTATTACTACGGCATTGGTGTCTATTTTGCATGTTTTGGAGAATTGACAATGAAAAACACATACGTTACCATTCTATTGGCAGCTATCATTCTATGTACTGCTGCAGCAATCATGTCAGTTGCACAAAGGCCATCTACACAAGCAGCGGATTATGATGTTTATGGGTTTATCAGCGAAGCAGATATCCCCGCCTTATTGAGTCAGGCAACGGATCCGGTTTGGAAAACAGGAGACCAACACATTGAGGACCTTTTTTCGGCCTATTATGATAGCAGCTTTTTAATGCCTTGGCTCAATGATTGTGAAGAAATAGATCCGTCTGAAAAATATGGTCAGTACCTGTATATCAAATATAGAACCAAAAATGGAAAGAGCGTATGGTTGACATGCAGCAATAGTCAAGTAATTTACAAAACGATTGGATGGGATAAGGATACCATAGTGGGAGTGGACTGTCTTGGGCAAACAGTTGCTATTTACTAATGACGATATGGCAGTTATAAACACGGGGGATCGGCCAGTACTACGGAGCCGTTGCAAAACAGCGCGTTCACTGAGAAGGCCAGCCAACCCATTCGGGTTGGCTGGCCTTCTTTCCCAAAATCACTGATGTCCCACATCATTTTAGATCGAATTCTCTCAAGCCGCCAGCCGGTTTCCCAGCCACACGCCCAGCACGCACAGAACCACACTGGCCGCGGCGTAAAGCGCGCCCAGCACGGCATGCTCCCCCTCCAACAGATGGAGCGTCTCTACCGAAAAGGTGGAAAAGGTGGTAAAGCCCCCGCAAAGTCCGGTTTTCAGGAAGAGCACCGTTTGGGGTGAAATGTCTCTGTTTTTGGTGGCCAGTCCCGCCACCACTCCAATCAGAATCGCGCCCAACAAATTGGTCACTAAGGTCTTCACAGGGAAATTACCCGACAGAGGCAGCAGACTAATCAGATACCGGGCTACCGCACCCAGTGCGCCGCCCGCGCCAACCCACACGCAGTTTATCAGCATCGGTGTTATCCCTTCACCCGGCGGTATTCCAGATACCGGAAGGGCAACCCCTCGTATTCCTGTTCCTCCCCGGTTTCCACCGTCTCCCAGCCGGGCGTGGCATCCAGATCGGGAAACCAGGTGTCGGCAGGAAATATGGTCCCGATTTTCGTAATATACGCGGTGTCACAATGGGGCAGCAAGGTCTGATAGACCGAACCGCCGCCGATGACAAAAGCGTCCTCCGGCGCGTGTTCCAGCAGCGCCTCCACGGTGGGATAGACCTCCGCCCCCTCTGGGGCAAAGTCGGGTGTGGCGGACAGAATCATGTTTCTGCGGCCCGGCAGTGGCCGCCCTCCGGGCATGGACTCCAGCGTTTTGCGGCCCATCACCACAGCGTGTCCGGTGGTCAGCGCCTTGAACCGTTTCAAATCGGGCGAAATGTGCGCCAACAGCTCGTTGTCCTTACCGATGCCCCAATCCTCTGCCACAGCGACAATCAATTTCATGTAAAAATCCCCTTTTCTCCGTTGCCCGGCTTTTGGCGTCTGTTATATCGCCACCGGGATCTTGCTCTCCAGCAGGTGACTTTGATACCCCTCCAGCTTGAAGCTGTCCTTGGTAAAGGCGTAAAAATCCGTGATGTCCGGGTCCATCCACAGCGTTGGCGCTTCCAACGGCGCGCGGGCGATAATCTCCTCCACCACAGGCACATGGCGGTCATAGATGTGGGCATCGGCGATCACATGAACCAGCTCTCCGGCCACCAGACCGGAAACCCGCGCCATCATGTGCACCAGCGCGGCGTATTGCATCACGTTCCACCCGTTTGCGGTGAGCATGTCCTGGGACCGCTGGTTTAAAATGGCGTTGAGCGTCCTCCCGCTGACGTTGAAGGTCATGGAATAGGCGCAGGGATACAGCGCCATTTCGCTGAGATCGTGATGATTATACAGGTTCGTGATGATCCGGCGGGAGGCGGGGTTGTGCCGGAGATCATACAGTACCCGGTCCACCTGGTCAAATTCCCCTTCGGCATACTTGTGCTTTACTCCAAGCTGATAGCCATAGGCTTTGCCGATGGAACCCTCCTGATCCGCCCATGCATCCCAGATGTGGCTGGACAGCTCGTGGACATTGTTGGATTTTTTCTGCCAGATCCACAACAGCTCATCCACCGCGCTTTTAAACGCCATCTTGCGGATGGTCTGCACGGGAAATTCCTTCCGCAGATCATAGCGGTTGACGATGCAAAATTTTTTCACGGTGTGGGCTGGCGTGCCGTCCTCCCAACGGGGGCGCACCTCCAGATCGGTGTCCCACACGCCGTTTGCCAGAATGTCCTTGCAGTTGGCGATAAAAAGTTCGTCCGCGCGGCTCATGACTCATCCTCCTTAACTCATTTCTCATAAGTGTAGCACAAACAAAAATGCAAGGCAATTTCTTTTACCCAAAGGTGAGGGAGGAAAGACTGCTGCCTGGCAGCACCGTCCCCAGAATGCCGATCACGGTGTTGCCGTCCACCGCAAACGGGGTGACGGTACACACCTTGTTGTGCAGGTTGCTGCCGCAGGCGCGCACCTCCAGATAATTGGGGGTATGGCCATACCAGTTGCCGTCCTTCTCCTCCTCAAACAGCACCTGCATATCCTCTCCCATGCAGCTTAGGATGTACTGCCCCTGCATGTGCTGAGCCAGCTCACCGGCCCGATGGGCGCGCGTCTCCTTTGTGGTCTTGTCCACCTGTTCCGGCATCGTGGCCGCGGGCGTTCCCGGCCGCTTGGAATAGGGGAAGATATGCATGGCGGAGAAGGCGCACTGCTGCGCAAAGGCCAGTGTGGCGGCAAATTCTTCTTCGGTCTCCCCAGGAAACCCGACAATAAGGTCAGTGGTAATCGCGGGGTTTGGGAAGTGCTGCCGCAGCAGGGACACCGACTGGAAATAGCGTGCCGTATCATATTTACGGTTCATGCGCCCCAGGGTTTCGTCGCAGCCGCTCTGCAGAGACAGGTGGAAGTGGGGGCACAGGTTGGGCAATGCCTTCATGCGCCGACAAAACTCCTCGGTCACCGTCCGCGGTTCCAGCGAGCCAAGGCGCACCCGCAGTTCGGGCGCGGCGTTGCATACCGCCTCCACCAGATCGGTCAGGGTGACATCCCCCTCCAGGTCCCGCCCATAGGAGGATATTTCGATACCGGTCAGCACGATCTCGCGATACCCTTCGGTCACCAGCCGTTCGGTCTCGGCCACCGCGTCCGCCAGCGGCAGCGACCGGACGGGTCCCCGGGCGTAAGGGATGACGCAATAGGAGCAGAAATTCACGCACCCGTCCTCTACCTTCAGCATGGCGCGGGTGCGCCCCTCCATTCCCCCGGCGGAAAGGTGCTCAAACTCCCGCCGCTTCATGCAGTCATCCACCGAAACGGTTCTCTGCCGTTCGTTCCAGGTTTGCTCCAGCAAGTTCAGGAATCCCATGCGGTCGCCGGTGCCGCAGATCAAATCCACTCCCAGCTGTTCCACCGCTTCCGTGTCGGTCTGGGCATAGCAGCCGCAAACCGCCACCACCGCGCCGGGGTGTTCCTTTTTCGCCCGCCTGACGATCTGTCGGGATTTTTTGTCGCTGACCGCCGTCACCGTGCAGGTGTTCACAATATACGCGTCCGCCGTGTCTTCAAAGGCGGATAGGGTGTGCCCCCGCCGCAGCAACTCGGCCTCCATGGCCTGGGTTTCGTATTGATTTACCTTGCACCCAAGGGTGCAGATCGCAATCTTCATGTCACGTCCTCTGTCTTTTCTGCTTTTCCCGGCTGGACTGCCGTTTTTTCTTTCTCCGGCTGGCCGCTTTCTTCCGCCTGATCTTCGTCCAGCTTCAAGTCATCCACCGTCAGCTCCATCAGCTGCTCTCGGGTGGGTGTCTCCAGCGCCGCCACCCGGTCGGACTGTTTGGACACCGCTTTTTCAAAAAGGTTGCGCACATCCCGGGCATTGCCGAAATTCTCGTCCCGCAAGCGATACAGGTCCTCAAACAGCGCGGCGGCGTCCGCTTCACAGTCCCCGCTGAGTGTGTAGCCATTCTTCCTGCACATGGACTGAAATATCTCCATCAGCTGCCCGCCGTCGTAATCCTCAAAATAGAAATACTTGTTAAAGCGGCTTTCCAGGCCGGGGTTGGCACTGATGAATTTGTCCATCAGCGCGGTGTAGCCCGCCACAATGACAATCAGATCATTGCGGTTGTCCTCCATACCCTTCAGGATGACCTCGATGGCCTCCTTGCCAAAGTCGTTGGCATTGTCCTGATTAGCCAAGGCATAGGCCTCGTCGATAAACAGCACGCCGCCGATCGCGCTTTGCAGGGCCTCGCCGGTTTTGATGGCGGTCTGTCCCACAAAGCCCGCCACCAGGCCGGAGCGATCCACCTCCACCAGCTGCCCCTTGGACAGCACGCCGATGGCTTTGTATATCTTGGCCAGCAGCCGGGCCACCGTGGTCTTGCCGGTACCGGGGTTTCCCATAAACACCAGATGCAGGCTCATGGGCGGAACGGGTAACCCCTGCTCCTGCCTGAGCTTTCGCACTTTCACCAAGTTGATGAGACTGCGCACATCCTTTTTAATCTGGGTCATACCGCACAGCCCGTCCAGCTCGGCCAAAAGCTCCTCCAATGTGGGCTCCGGCTCCTGAGGCGTGGTCTCAGTCTCCGCCGCTTTCTCGTCTTCGGTCTTATCGGAGCGGGCAGCGACAGGCCCCTCTGGTGTTTTGGTGATGAAATCGTCCACCTTCAGCGTGGGCTTGTCCGATTTTAGTCCGTCTCGCTGGCACAGGGCAAGCAGCGTGTCTCCGCAGCGGTTGGCAAACCCGGCCTCGGCTTCGCTGACCGCGCCGTCCGCCGCGGCCAGCAGCAGCAAAAGCAGGAGGAACAGATCCACAAAGCGCCGTGCCGTGTCCTGTCCTGTCTGACGGTCATACTCCCGCATCTTGTCGAAAAACAAGGGCGGTTGGAATCCGGGATATTCCGCCACCGAGGTGGACAGTTCCCAATACAGCGCAGACGGCACCGCATTGCCCCTGCAATAAACCGCGTTGTAATACTCCACGTGCATGGGAGTCACCGCGCCGCCATCCGCCTGCCAAATGCCCAGCGCACACCTGCGCATAAATTCGTCCACTTCGCTGCCAAACCGATCGCGAAGCGTGGGGTCGGCCATGTGCTTCTTGAAGGTGGTGATTCCCTCTTCATATTGCTTGTGCGCTGCCGCCGCAGTCAGTGGGTTTTTCACAGCCGTCACTCCCGTTTTGCTCTCATTTTACAAACACTCAGTTTTTTTATTATAATGCGTAAGCTGCCACCGGTCAAGAAATTCGCGCCGCTGCCATAAGGCGAAAGGAAGATTGTTACTTTTCTGTGAAGTCGGTTGACGCGACGGACGGAAACGAGTAAGATAAGAATATTAATTGACGAAAACACTCGAACGAGCAGGAGGGCAAACCCATGTCTGAACGACATACACCCATCACACGAACCGACGTGATCCGCTGTGAAAATTGCGGAGAGGACTACTCCGTCACCTACAAACGCTGCCCGTTCTGCGACGAGGCAGCCGGGTACAGCCATCCGTCTCACCACAGTGCCAAAGGGGGCAGGCGCGTCAGCGGTACAGGTGGCTACAGCCGCGGCTTTAATATTTTCCAGCTGATCGGCATCGTGGTGCCTCTGTCCCTGATCGCTGCCGCGATCTATATTGTCGTCACCGTAGTTTCCCCCCTCATCAACATCGGACAGGGGGGCGCCTCTGCCAACGCGAACGAAACCCCCGCTGTTACCGACACCGCCGAACCCCCGGATACGGCGGACGCCACCGAAACACCCGAAGTAACCGACCCGCCTGAGCCTGTCGTCTCCTCGGTCACCGGCATCACACTCAGCAGCACCGACTTCTCTCTGACCACGGACGGGGAAAGCCACACCCTCACCGCAGCGCTCACCCCCTCCGATGTCACCGACACGGTCACCTGGACCTCTGACAACGAGGGCATCGCCACGGTATCCGCCACCGGCAAGGTCACCGCAACGGGCAATGGCACCGCCAATATCACCGCCTCAGTGGGCGATGTTTCCGCCTCCTGCATCGTCCGCTGCAGGAACCAGGCCGGCACCGGCACCACCATTGCCGCAAACTCCGGCTCGTATGCCCTGAGTTCCACTGATTTCACCTGCTCCGTGGGTGAAGTGGTCGCGCTGAAGGTCACCGGCACCACCGACGCCGTCAGTTGGAGCACCTCCAATTCCTCTGTGGCCACAGTTTCCGCCGGTAAAGTCACCGCCGTCGCTTCCGGCAGCTGCACCGTCACCGCCACGGTAAACGGCACTGCGCTCAAATGCATTGTCCGGGTAAAATAATCCCCAATCAAACGCAGGGCATCGATCAGTATTTCGCTGATTGGTGCCCTGTTCTTTTGCCCGCGCTGCGTTTCCAATCCAATGCAAAACCACTCCGCCGCTGACATGCCCACCCGTCTCGCCCCGGCGTGTCGCCGCCTGAGGAAGCCGCTTCTCCCTTTCTTGCATTTCTACGTGGTTTGGGGTATCATATTACTATCTGCGGACCATGAAAAAATGCCTGCTGAACAAACTTAAGCAGATTTCAATCCCTGCATCGAAAGGCGGCTAAACAGATGTATTTTGCCGCCGAAGGTCCGCATGATGTGGACCTTCGTAACTGCGATTCGAACATTGCGTTTATTCCGTGGGCATTATAATAGGAGTGTTTTCCAACACCGTATAAGGGGGTTTTATCATGCGAGATGGTTTTGTCAAGGTGGCCGCTGGCACGCCGAAAATCAGGGTGGCTGATTGCCGTTATAACGCGGAGCAGTGCTTCACCCTCATGCGGGAGGCACACCATCAGGGCGTGCGCGTCCTGGCTCTGCCCGAGCTGTGCCTGACCGGCTACACCTGCGGCGACCTGTTTTTGCAGGATACGCTGCTGCGCGGCGCCGAGGATGCACTGGCCACCGTGCTGGCAGCCACCCGGGATCTGGATATGATCACGGCCCTGGGGCTTCCCGTCCGGTATCAGAACAAGCTTTATAACTGCGCGGCTGTCATCCATAAGGGGTCTATTCTGGGCCTCGTCCCCAAGACCCATCTGCCCAATTACAGCGAATTTTACGAAAAGCGCTGGTTCCTGCCCGCTCCACCGGACAACGGCTGTGGCGAGATTGCGTTTTGCGGCCAGGAAACGAGTTTCTCGGCCTGCACCCTTTTCCAATGCAAGGACATGCCCGACCTGATGATCGGCGTCGAACTGTGCGAGGATCTGTGGTCGGTGACCCCGCCCTCGAACCATCTGGCCGCGTGCGGCGCCACCCTGATCCTCAACCTCTCCGCCAGTGACGAAATTGTGGGCAAAGACAGCTACCGCCGCAGTCTGGTCTCCGGCCAGTCGGGCAGACTGGTGTGCGGCTATGTCTACGCCGACGCTGGGGAGGGGGAATCCTCCACCGATTTGGTCTTTGTCGGCCATAACATGGTCGCCGAAAACGGCTCTATTTTGGCCGAACGGCGGTTTGCCACGGGACTCACCGTTTCCGAAATTGATGTCGCCAAGCTCTGCTACGAGCGCCGCCGGATGACCACCTTCCCCGCCGGGCCTCTTGCCGCCGGGGATTGCAGGGTGCGGAACTTCTCTCTCGAACCGGTCACCACCACCCTCACCCGCCGACTCTCCCCCACTCCCTTTGTGCCGGAGGATGAGGCGGCTCGCAAAGAGCGCTGCGACGAGATTTTGCTTATCGCAGCCCTGGGCCTGAAAAAGCGGTTGGAGCATACGGGTGCAAAAACTGCTGTGGTGGGTTTGTCGGGCGGGTTGGACTCCACGCTGGCCGTTCTCATCACCATGTTGGCCGTAAATATGCTCGGCCGCCCCCCGGAAAGCGTGATCGCGGTCACCATGCCCTGCTTTGGCACCACCGACCGCACCCGGGACAACGCCGTGGAGCTGGCCCAGCGATTGGGGGCCACGTTGCAGCGCATCGACATCGGCCCCGCCGTCAAGCAGCATTTTTCTGACATCGGCCAGGCCATGAGCGACCACTCCGTCACCTTCGAAAACGGGCAGGCCAGGGAGCGCACCCAGGTGCTCATGGATATCGCCAACCAAACCGGCGGTCTGGTCATCGGTACCGGCGATCTGTCCGAGCTGGCGCTGGGCTGGGCGACCTATAACGGCGACCATATGAGCATGTACGGGGTCAATGCCTCCATCCCCAAGACCTTGGTACGCCATCTGGTCAGCTTTGTGTCCGACGACAAGGCAGAGGAGGATCGGCAGCTATCCGACGTACTGGCGGATATTTTGGATACCCCCGTTTCCCCCGAGCTTCTCCCCGCCGTGAACGGCGTGATCTCCCAGAAGACCGAGGAACTGGTGGGACCCTATGAGCTCCACGACTTTTTCCTCTATTATGCCATTCGATGGGGATTTCCGCCCCGCAAAGTGCTCCGTCTGGCGGAGCATGCATTTGGCCGTGCTTATCCCCGAAGCACACTGCTGCACTGGCTGAAAAGCTTTTACGGCCGCTTCTTCGCCCAGCAGTTCAAGCGTTCCTGCCTCCCAGATGGCCCAAAAGTCGGTTCTGTCACCCTCTCCCCCCGGGGGGACTGGCGCATGCCCTCTGACGCGGTGGCCGCCCTGTGGCTGGAGGAGCTGGAAGCACTTTAGCTTTTTTCAATCCCCGTTTTCAGAAAGGATCAGCGGCGGTACTGCCTTGTGTCAAATTGGGCGGTCGGCTTAGAATAAGCCTTTTTCCCAGGCCCCGCACGAAACGTTCCGAATTTTATTTGATTGCTCGTGGTGATTTTTTGAATATCTATCTGGATTTATTTCTCTCCTTTGCCCGCGTGGGTGTCTGTACCTTTGGCGGCGGCTATGCCATGCTCCCCATTCTCCAGCGGGAAATATCCGAAAAAAAGGGCTGGGCAACCGACAACGAGCTCGCGGATTATTACGCCATCGGTCAGTGCACCCCCGGTATTATCGCGGTGAATACCGCCACCTTTGCCGGCTATACGCAGGCCGGCGTGCTGGGCGGTGTCGTTGCCACCCTCGGCCTCGCCTTCCCCAGCGTGGTCATTATCTGCGTCATCGCCGCGTTTCTGCGAAACTTCGCCGCTATTCCCGCCGTGGCTCACGCCTTTGCTGGGATACGCGCCTGTGTGTGCGCCCTGATCGCTTCCAGCGTCATCAAGCTGGCAAAAACCACCGTCATTGACTGGATCACCACGGTCATTTTCCTGGCCGTTCTTTTCGTTTCAGCCTTCTTTGGCTTCTCTCCGGTCCTCATCGTGGTCATCTCCAGCCTCATCGGGCTTTCCGTCCGCAAGATGCGGGGGTGGAAGAGATGATCTACTTGCGCCTGTTCTATGAATTCTTCAAAACCGGCCTTTTCTCCGTGGGCGGGGGTCTTGCCACCATCCCCTTCCTCTCCGACATCGGTGTGCGCACCGGCTGGTTCAGCGCCACCGAGCTTGCCAATATGATTGCCGTATCGGAATCCACTCCCGGCCCTATCGGCCTGAATATGGCCACCTATGTGGGGTACGCCACCGCGGGCATCCCCGGCTCGGTGGTCGCAACGCTGGGGCTCATCGCTCCCTCAATTCTTGTGATCCTCATCATCGCCGGCTTTTTGGAAAAATTTCGGCAGGCCAGGGCGGTGGACGCCGTGTTTTACGGTCTGCGCCCCGCTTCCACCGGCCTGATCGCCGCCGCCGATATCGTAGTGGCAAAAATTGCGCTGTTCCATGGCGCGGTATCTCTGTCCAGCTTGCATTACGGGGCCATCCTCTTGGCCTTGGCCGTATTCCTCTGTATGCAGTTCACGCCTATGAAAAAGCTCCATCCCATCGTGTTCATCCTGTTCTCAGCTGCGGTGGGCGTGGTGTTCCAGTTTTAATTCAGACATAACAGTGCCCTGGGGAGCAATGCTCCGCAGGGCACGTTCTCTTCCCATGCCGTCGGATCTCTAACGGCACAGGATCAGTCCAAAGCCGGTCAGAACCAGCAAAAACACTGCATTATAGGCGGTGAAAACCCCCAAATACTTCTCCGGCCGGGCTCCGTCGCTCTTGGCATACAGCCGGAAGGAAATGAGGCTTGCCAGCGAGGCCACCAGGGTGCCAAGCCCGCCGATGTTGGTCCCCAAAAGAAGAGCCTTGCTGTTTTCCGTAAAGCCGGACAGCATCACGGCCGCGGGCACATTGCTGATCACCTGGCTGGTCAGAACCGCCCCCAGGAACTCCCGTCCGGCTATGACGCCGGACACCGCCTCCCGCACCGCGTCGATGCGCCCCAAATTACCCACAAACACAAAAAAAGCCACAAAGGTCAGCAGCAGGCAGTAGTCCACCCGCCGAAACAGCTCCCGGTCGGTCAGCAGCACCGCGGCTACCGTCACCGCCAGCGCCACCCGGTCGTCTGCCAATCGCAACACGGATAGCACACAAAGCGCGAACAGTGCCAGACAGACCGCCAGCGTGCGCCGATCCCCTACCGCCGTCCTCTCCACATCAAGCGACTCCAGCGCTTCGCTTTTGTGCAGCAGGATACACATTGCAATCAGCACCAGGCTCGCTCCGGCCACCGGCAGAACCGTCCGAAAAAAAGAGGTCATTTTCATTTGATATGCGGCATATAAATATAGGTTTTGGGGATTGCCGATGGGGGTAACCATGCTGCCCAGATTGGCAGCCAGTGTCTCCATCACCAGTGTAAAAACAAGGGTGTCCGGCCGCCTGTTCCCAAAGATGCCGATGGTCATCGGCACCATCAGCAGCAGGGACACATCATTGGTTACCAGCATGGCGGTAAAAAACGCGAAACCGACCAGACTCAGCGTCAGCGTCCGGGTGCTGTCCACCCGGCGCAGCAGCCGTTCCGATGCCGCTTGAACTAAATTTACCTTGACCAGCCCTCCGATGACCAGCATCAGGCAAAACAGCATGGACAGCACCGAGCCGTCTATGTATTCCCGGTAGGTGCCGTCCGGGGGCACAAAAAACGCCGAGACGGCGGCGGCCGCACCCGCGATCGCCAGCACAGGCTCGCGCCTGATCAAAAGCAGAGTTTTCCTTCCCATCTGCAAATTTTGCCCCCTTCCTCGTTTCCACTCACGTTTGGCAGTATACTACCGGAATCATTCCAGCGCAAGAAAAACCCCCCATTTCCCTCCCGATTCCCCGGCCATTTTCCCCCTCTTCCGCCATTGTAATGCGCCTGCCCGCGTGGTACAATACCTCATACGCAGAAACTTCGAGTTTTCCCCCGCCACTGCGCCGATCCGCAGAACACGATACAGCACGATACCATACACTGTCATGGGGCTATCGCCCGCTGGAATTACATTCATTCTCAGATGAAAAGGGGTCCCTGTTTTGATTTATAACCATGTTTTAGAAGCTGTCGGCCATACGCCGATGATCCGTCTGTCTCGGATGACCGATCCGGGGGACGCCGAGATTTTGGTAAAATACGAGGGGCTCAATGTAGGGGGCTCCATCAAAACCCGCACCGCGTGGAACATGATTTTAGCCGGTGAAAAAGCCGGTGTCATCAAGGCTGACACCATCATTGTGGAGCCCACCAGCGGAAATCAGGGCATCGGCCTGGCTCTTGTCGGCGCGGTGCGCGGTTATGAAACCGTGATCATTATGCCCGACTCGGTGAGCCATGAACGGAAGATGTTGGTGGAGCATTACGGCGCCACGGTCAGGCTCATCCACGATGCGGGCAATATCGGCGACTGCATTGCCGAGTGTTTAAACACGGCCAGGCGTATGGCAGAGGAAAACCCCCGGGTCTTTGTCCCCGAGCAGTTTTCCAACCCCAACAATCCACTGGCGCATAAAAACCATACCGCGCTGGAGATCATGGAGCAGGTGGCCGGCCCCATCCACGGCTTCTGTTCCGGCATCGGCACCGGCGGCACCATCTCCGGCATTGGCGAGGTACTCAAGGCGCAGAACCCCGACATGGAGATCTGGGCCGTCGAACCGGAAAACGCCGCCATCCTTGCGGGAGGCACCGTTGGCACCCATCTGCAAATGGGCATTGGAGACGGCTTGATTCCCAGCAACCTCAATCAGAAGATTTACGACGACCTCTATATCGTCACCGATGACGAGGCCATCCAGACCGCGAAGGATCTGGCCCGGCTGGAGGGGCTCATGTGCGGCATTTCCAGCGGCACCAACGTAGCCGCCGCGCGCAAGCTGGCAAAAAAGCTGGGCCGGGGCAAAACCGTGGTCACCATCCTCCCCGACACCGCCGAGCGATATTTCAGCACCCCGCTTTTCAACCAGGACTGAGTCAAGCAAACCGCGCCGGGGTGTTTTCCCAGAAACGAATTGTCAAGGGCTTTTTCATCAAAATATAAAAGCCCTGCAACGGTAAAGCGTTTCCGTTACAGAGCCTTATATTCTAGTATAGGCAGTCATGCTATATTAAGCCTTTCCACCTCCTGTTATTCCATCACTATATGCGTCCATTATTCCCTTATATGTGGTTGCTCCGACTGCCTGCCCTGCCACACTGGCAGTTGATGTACCTGACATTTCCTGTCCTACTTGAGCATTCCTCATAAGGAAATCCTGTAAGCTCTGACTGCTAGCTAACTGTTCATTCAGCCATTTCTGCTGCTCAAATCTTCTTTGCTCTGCTGCTTTTTCTTCTAATCTTTTCTGAGCTTTTATTGCCTGTCCTTTTATCG
This sequence comes from Oscillospiraceae bacterium, assembly GCA_963666535.1. GTDB lineage: Bacteria > Bacillota > Clostridia > Oscillospirales > Oscillospiraceae. Next base: position 287,130 of record OY762913.1, read on the forward strand.
CTTCTTCCATTTTCTCGCTACGTTTATCCCACCACGATTTTTCATTTCCAGTGGTAAACGGAGAACTGGAATTATCATTAATGGGTATCCCTTCTCCATAACATTCTTCTGGAGATGCTCCAATGACTTGAAATCCAATCATTTTAGAACCCATGATTCCATTCACAGAATACATATTCCTTACCATATTCATTACAGTATTTTCCCACTTCGGATCACTTTTCATCTTTTCGAATGCTTCCTCTGTAATGACTAATGAACCTCCAACACAAGTGGAACGATACCATGCACTTACAGGCATTTGTGACATTTCATTCATAAACCACTGTTTGTATTCATCCATTGTCATTTTCTCTTTTGGTTTATTAGAGATGCTCTTGTTATAAGTAATTCCACTATAATTAGGTGGTTGTGATACTACCACATTTCCCGGAAACATCTCTGTATCCTGCTTATCTGCAATACCCTCAATTTCATTCCCAGTCTGCAATTTTTCTGTAAAACCAGCACTATTTGCAGTCGCTTTCTGGCATTTGCTCGCATACTGGTTTGCAGTTGCTAAAATATTATTCACTCCTAAAATACTCATAGACCTTTGCTCCTTTCCAATTATACCTTTAACATAACAGACAATATAAATTTCTTCTCTTCAACAATGCAATCCATATCGCCCGCATATTTCTTCGCACAATTTTTAATGTTTCTAAGTCCGATACCATGCACCTCCTTATCCTCCTTTGTTGATACAGGATAGCTGTTTTCTTTATCTATCTGTATCACATCATCAAAGCTGTTTTCTAATTCGATAAAGTACATATTCTTTTTCAAGTAAGATTTTATTGAAATGTAGACTTCTGCATTCGGCTGCTTCTTACGCATTTTCATGCACGCCTCAATTGCATTATCCAATCCGTTATTTAGGATAATTCCTATATCGTAAGCTCTTACCCGGATATCGTCCGTCAATATAAATTGACTTGCATTCAACCTGATGTTTTCTATTTCTTTTTCTGCATAGCGAAATTTAATGCTGATTACTGCGTCACTAACGGCATTACCTGTATGTACTTTTGTTTCCAACTGCTCCACTGACTGATACATGCCCTTAAAATATTGTCTGATTTCTTCGTCCTCTCCACTATTTGACAAGCATTTCTCTTGCAGCAGTCTTTGAAACACCGTCATGTGATTATTCATGTCATGCTTGACCGAACGTATACCGTCATATAAATGCTCCATTTCCACCATGGAGTTTTGCATTTGTGTTATTTGATTTTCCAAGATTACTTTTTCTGTTCGCTCCTTTTTCAAGCCTATTAAGTCTTGATAGAGTTGAAAGCTGAATATGATTGCTCCAAGCAATACCATAGAAATCATAGGAATAATAAAATATAATGCTGGATGTCGATAATAAAGCAATACAGGATTTCCATTCTCTACTGATATTAATAATAGGCGTATCAATACCGCTATCAATATCCCTGCCACTGCCGGGAGCAGATTAAAGATCACCTCTTTTTTCAACCTATCCTTTTCCCGGTAACGATAGCTCTTCACTATTTTTTGGACGGAAAAGAAAAGCAATCCACCCTGTACAATTTTCATTATCAGCATAAACAAAATAATTGTAACATCTGTTGCGATCAAAAATCCTCTTTCAGATATTGACCCTGTGCCCATTCCATTTCTAAATATATCAATGAAACAGTCTCCTACATACAGCAGACTATATCCTGTAAAAATTGCTAACTCACGCAACGCAATAAATTGCATAACCATAAATACTTTTAATAGGTTATTTCCTCGATACCAACATACACAAAAGACAAACAAAGCAATTACATGAAATAGCAGTTTCCAGATTAAACTAATGCCGTCTACATATGGCAATAACACGCCGCTGCTTGCTCTTATAACAATCCAAGCTACACCAACTATATATTTATTCAGTTTCCAGTTTTGCAGCCTCGGTTCTGCGAAGGAACGAAACAGGAATTGTATGCAATATCCCTCAAACAGATACAGCATTATATCAAAAATAGTTACCAATTCATCAGACATGGAAAACACCCCCATTCCGCAAATATCTCATATACTGTTTTACAAAATCCTGATATCTGTCCTTTGATAAATAGACCTTTTCACCATTATTCAATAGAATATTATCTGTATCGTATTCAGAAACATAAGCCATGTTTACCAAGTACCCCCTATGGCAGCGATAGAAGCCTGTTCCGAGTAATTTTTCTATTTCTGACATGACACCATAAAAAGTAATCGTTTCCATTTTGGTATGTGCTGCAATTTTTCTCATTTCATTTTCCAGATACAAAATATCGTCCACATTAAGTGTGATGTTCTTTCCTCTTGTTTTTATGAAAAGCTGCTTTTTCTCTTTATCTGTTTTCTTCCAAACGTTCCTTACCGCCCTGTCGAGAACCTCTTTCAGTTTTTCTTCATCGACAGGCTTTAACAGATAATGCAAAGCGGCTACGTCAAAGGCTTCAAAGACATATTCCTTTGCCCCGGTTATAAATATGATTACAGCATTTTCGTCATACTCCCGAAGCTCTCTTGCAACCTCTATACCATTCTGTTGTTCCATCTGAATATCCAAAAAGAAAATGTCAAAGTCTTTCTTCGCTGACAACAAATCCTTTCCTGATAAAAATTCATCTATTTCACAGTCCGGCAAGTGCTTCTTTATCATGTCACTTACCTGTCTTACAATCACTTTTTCATCATCACAAACCACTATTTTTAGCACAGCCGCACCTCTGCTTTTCTATTCACATCTACTCACTATTCATATCGACACTTTTTATTGGTTTTTTGGCAAGATGTAACCAAACCCCCTTTGAAATGTAACGAAATCCCACACTTAGCTGTATCGTAAATATTCTTAATCGGAGAAATGCTAAATCATCACACGCCTATTTTTTCTTTGCTCTAATTTACTCGTACCTTCGCCAGCGTTTCCTCACCGGAGATTTACCATCTACATATTCCCGCCGGGCCTGACTGGCGGCATCAGACCATAGTAGCACGATAGATTTACAATGTCACGCCATCCGTTTTAACGAATTATAAGGGACTTCTATATTGAAAACCCAATATCACATCTGACTGATCTCGTTACGGAGCATCCGCTTGATTTTGTCACTCATGGTTTCGTTGCTGGTGGCGCTGAAATAAATCGTCACTCTATAGGTGGTTTTGCCGATTTTCTTCACAAGCGCGGGACGTTCGTCCTCCTGCACAGGCAGAGGGAATGTGCTGTCGGCGGCGTTGATGTTGGCAGTTTTTTCATTGTTCATCGATAACTCCTTTTTCAAAAGAAAAGCCCTCCATTCACAAGATGAAAGGCTTACTGTCAGTTTACACGCTTGGATTGGTAGCGCGAGCATTCTACGACCACGGCCCGGCAACTCTGCTTACAGCCGTGAACGCATTTCCGGCACAGCGAATTGTATGTAATCCGGTTCCGATGGTTAAGAAAGAAGGCCCATTCCAGTTTGCGTTTTTTGCTCATTCTCGGCATGTCGGAGACTCCTTTCCGGCGATAACATTGATATGAATGGATAGGCAGATTTTGTGTATCTCCTCGGTGTCATTTTCGGGAAATTCTGCCCTTGTAAGGCCCCGTGCAGGAGGCAGGCGTATCGGAGATGAGATAGGATAGATAGATACGGAATGTCGCTCTTCGATATCATTTTAGGGTTGTATTTCAATGCTCATGCTCAATCTCTTTATTCTTGGATTTGGGGGGTGATGCAAGCTGGTCGGCGGTCTTACGGATGTTCTACACGGCCTTGATATCCTCGCGCATAGCCCTTATTTTTCGGTATCGCTCATCTTTTTGGAACGAAAGACTCACAGCCTCGGCTCTCCACTTCTTGGGGGAAATTTCCGTGCCGGAAGCTTTCAGTTCGTCCAGATACCGTTTGCCCGTGTCATACAAAGCAAGCTCGGCGCTATTGACATCCTGATACTTGGCTGCGGCAGTCGGTTTCAACGTGGCAAGCCGCCGATGGATGTCCTTGTTTTCGGAATACCGCTCCTACATTAAAAGCCGCTCGGTGAGCTTGGCAATCTGGCGCTCGGCGCTTACGATCTCGCCGCGAATGGCGTAACACTTACTGTTCATGGCAGAGATTTTTTCATGAAGCTCTTGTATGGATGTGATGCCATTGGATTGTAGAAAGTTGAACAGGGCGGCGCTTTCTTTAAGTGCCCTGACCTTGCCATAGCGTGATTCAGGCTGGGGTATTGCGGCTTTTGCCTGTTGAAGCTGCTCCCAGACGCTCCGCCGTTCTTCCGCCTTCGCGGCCTGTTTCTTTTCTTTTTGTTAAAATACTTACGGAGCCGTCTCAACCCAGCAAAGACGGATTCTCTTGCCTGACTGATGCTGATACCCTCGTCCTGAGCAATTTCACGGAATTTCTTGTTCAGAGCATACCGGGATCGGACGCTCCGTGCCTGCGTGGGTGTGAGACGGGATAGCGCCTCGTTCAGGTGTTCCAAAGTAATTTCATACAGCAGGTTTTCTTCTTCTCGGATCAGAGTTTCCTCCGGCGACGGCTGTTCCCAGTTCAGAGTGTGGTTTTCAATACCGTCCTGACAGTCCAACGAAAAGTACGCTTTGTGATACCAAGTTTTATGGGTTTGGTTATTCTCCTGCCGACTTAACGTCAACAGGGCTTCGGCCACTTCATCGGATACTTCAACGAATGTGTCCTTGGTGTAATAGAGGTAATAGAACTTCTTCAGATTGATAATTGGCATGGGCTAAACCTCCAGATAGCAAAAGGGACAGTCCGTTAAACCGCCTGTCCCTTTTGCTCATGTGATAGGGCAAATACCCTTCACTTTGTTAGCCTGAAAATCCCGTTTCGTGGGGGCCGTTTTCAAAAAAATCCCTGCATTTTTTACGGACTGCCGCAATGGAATCCCGAACGGCATATTTAGAGCAACCGCAGAGCTTTCCGATATCCGCATAACTCAGTCCATCCAAAGCAAAGAGGAAAAACCGCTGGCGTTGAACTTCTGTACAGTTTTCCAATGCCGTCATAATTTCCTGCAAGGTTTCCTTTCGGCAGAGCCACTGTTCCGGGGTTTCGGAATAACAGCGGCATTCCCGCACAACTATGTATTCATCGAATTCTCGCCTGTCCCAATGTCGGCGTCGTTCGTTGGCAAGGTTCTCCTCCTTATGTTTAGCTATGTCAAGGTATTCATAGACCTCAACGGACACCTCCACCGATACTGTTTGTCCGCGGATTGTAATATGTAGCTCCATGTTTTTTCTGCCCTTTCTGAAAAATCTAAAATTCAGGAAGAACAGGGAGGCAAACGGCAGCATGGAAAAATGGATGCAAAAAGCCCAGTTGAGCAATCGTCAACTGGACATAGCGGTGATTATATTTACATTGATAATATGTGGAGCTACACAGATGGTCAGAGTACGCCCTTAGTTCAGAATTGCTTTTTTTGACATGCTACCGATTAAAGCGGTATGTAGGAGATTGATGCCCGCTTCATCACGCCCAGCCGCTGCTCGGCAGCGGTCGTTTGAAATTCAAGGAATGTCGAACTAGCATAGAAAAACCCTCCAAACGGGTGAGCTTGGAGGGATACGATATTGTTTATTCAGGCATGGAAACAGACCCGCCAAACTCACGTTTTTTTGTTGGGCGGGTGCTGCCTTGATTTTTCTTGAATGTTTTTTGAAACCGACTTGTTAATCTGCTGATTAGAAATCCAAAAGTTCTTGCTTTTTCTGACGTACACAAGCAACAAAACAAAGCGCAAACCCAAGAATCAAAATGAACGCTGCCAGAATAGTTTCTGCACCAGGAATGCCTGTAATTCTGGAGATTAGGTTTGAATAATAAAATGCGTAAAGAATCAAATCGTAACAAAGACTTGCTGCCACTGCAAACAACGGAATGATTTTCAGGAGCATTGCTACGTAATTTGCACTGTACTGTGAGAGGAAAAACGTCAGTGCCGCAAACCCCAAACTGGTCAGATAACATAGAATGATCAGCACGATACACCAAGTACCGTAGGTCCAGTTTACCCATGACAGCATGGTATCCATGAACGAAAACATCCGACAGGCTGCAAACGGATATGTACCCTTCGTTGCAAACAGTCCTCCGAAGATGAGAAAGTTTAACGTTGTCAACAGAAGCACCGACAGCATCACGGCAGCAAACTGTGCATCTAAAATTTTCCTTCCTTGCCGGGAACTCCATTGGAGTGCCCGCATCCCCCGCATTCGATCTCGTACCAGAAGCGGGGAGATCAACAGGAAGTCGGACATTACCATCCACACAAGAAGAAAAGCAAAATAAGTAAAGGTGGCACTGGGTACCTCTCCCGGTAGAATGTTTTGCCATGCTGCATCTGCGCCAATGAAAGTGTTTTGTGCATGGATGTGTTCACGTTCCCCTGCGTCTTCATCATAAGCATCCGAAAGCATATTAAGAGCACCTGATTGCCATTTTTCATAATATTCCGTATAGTTTTGGGTAGCTCGTAGACGCCCTTCAATATTGTTCGTTTCTTCCCACTGTAGATAAGTTTGAATTCTTTGTGCGTCCTCATAAAATGACTGCTGTTTTTCTGTTAGGTCACCCTGTACCTCGTTGACATATTCATCATAAAACTTTTCGAAGTCCGCAAATGTAGTGAGCCCGTACTTTTGGCAAAGTTCATTTTGCGCCATGTAACGGTTCGCTTCTGTTTCCAGCTCTGGGAGCTTTACGTTTATGATTTCCGTTTCCTCTTCCGGCTCCAGAGAAGTGCCATATTCCTGCACCCATTCCTTTGCTACCTGAAACTCTCCCGCAAACTGTGGGCTGTTTGGAAAGTATTTGATATAAAAACTCAGATATATTGTATAAAAGACAAACCCAAGCAAGAGTAGCAATACAAGCATACCGGGTCGCCATATTTTTTTAAGCTCTTCACGAATCATATCATGCAACATCCTTCCTATGGAAATACCGTCGGGCAAGCATAAGCAGTCCAATACACAAGCCGGTGCAAGACACAGCCTCCCAACACTCCTGCCACGGCAGTACGGTTATAATGTTCATATCTGTAAACCACAAGGGCTGAAACCACCAAAGTGCAATCGGCGACCACTGTATTAGCTGATATAGCAACCATTCTCCGCTGTCTCCCGTCATCACCAGCAATGCAAAATTTAATGCCCCAAGCACCAGAAATACAGCAAAGCCCTTATAGGCATCGCCTGTGAGCAGCCCGACCACAAAGCCGAACCCGTGAAACAGCATCACCACCATAGCACCGAGTCCCAAAGTAGCCGCGAGGTATCCTGCAACGGTAAATGGTTTCCATGTAACAAATGGCAATTCAAGCCCCATAGAAATGATATAATTAAATTGACTGGACATACTTGCCTTCCAGATCGGCCCCATATTCCATAGAAGCGCGAACACGCCGACAGAAGAAGCCGCAAGAAGCACATAAGCGCCCAGCGCCGATAATGTACTGGCGGCGAACTTTGCGCGTTGTATACCGCGTCCTGTTCGGGTGCTGTATACGGAAAGTGCCGTCCGATTCAGTTTCTCAAAGCCACTGGAGTAAAGTGCCATCAATACCGCCAATAACAGTCCCTCTGTGATAACGGCCCGACAAAGATATCGAAATAGCGCATCCGTCAGAGACTTTGTCATTCCGGCAGCATTCAGGCTCAGCGATGCATCCTGTTCGTCAAGAATTTTCACAGCGTCCTGAAGCTTGTTATACTTACGCTCTAGCCGATCTGCCTGAGCCCCGGTGAGTTTATAGGCATTAATATAGAGTGCTCCAATTTCCGTGGCATCAAATTGTATGAATATATCGACAGCGCCGGAAGCTTCAGAAATCAAAGTATCCTTATATTGTGAATCTGACAGCGCAGGCAACAATCGGTCAAAGCCTTCTCCCATTTGCCCGCCGATCTCTTCTGTTACTTCAATTACATAGCTTACATATCCATTTCCGTTACGGTTTGCGAATATTATCAGCATATTGAATGCAATGCACAGAATCATAAAAACCGATATCATAGGCAACGACCAGAGCTTGCGCAGTTCCCAAGTGAGCATGTCTTTTTTCATGGCCGCACGTCCCTGTAAATATAGAGAAATGAATCCTCAAGGCCCGGTGTCACGGGAATTGCCTCCGAAGGGGGGACATCTGCGGCAATTCGGAGCATGGTCCCGTTTTCGCCCTGCCGCTCGCTCAATAATAGTTGATCCCCTTTTAGTGTGCCTCCGGCTGGTATCTCGAAAACTTTTCCTTTAAGCGCAGCGCAGATGTGTGCTGCGCTGTCGCAGCAACAAAGCTTATGGTCACGAATCATCACAATTTTGCCGGCAATGGTCTCAATATCTGAAACAATATGGGTAGAGAGAATGACGATTCGGTCATTGGCCAAAGTGTGAATCAGGTTACGAAAACGCACACGTTCTTTCGGATCAAGTCCAGCAGTCGGTTCATCCAGAATCAACAATTTCGGATTGTTCAGCATGGCCTGAGCGATCCCTACCCGCTGAATCATCCCACCGGAAAACTGATTCATTTTTTTGTCTTTCACCTCCGCCAGGAATACCAACTCCAAAAGCTCGTCAATTCGCCCTTCCACCTCTTTGCGGTTTACACCCTGCAAAGATGCCATATACCGCAGGAACTGCCGGGGAGAATAGTTTTTATAGTAGCCAAATTCCTGTGGCAGGTAGCCCAGTAATCCGCGGTAATCTCCATCCATCGTCAGGATGTCCTGACCGTCCCACAGAATCCTTCCTTCCGTCGGAAACAGCAGTGTGGTCAGCATCTTGATCAGCGTAGTCTTGCCCGCACCATTGGGGGCAAGCAAGCCATAGACACCATTCTCAAACATGAGGTTGATGTCTTCCAGTGCAGTAAATTTTCCATATCGTTTTGTTACGTGTTCAACTGACAACATGTGAAAGTGCTCCTTCCTTGTATCCAAAGTAATATCTTTTTAGTGTCCCGCCGTAGAGGGCGACAGCCCCGCCACTCACCAGCCAGAAAACAGCAGTAGGAATTTCTAGTAAAAAGTGCTCCGCAGGTTCACCTGCCGCCAGAAGCAGAACACTCAGAGCAGTCCAAAAAAGCGGAGTAAAAAAATACGATGCAGGCGCTTTCCATTTCCACTCGACAAGAAGCTGTATCGCCGCAAACAAGAACAGGGCAGAAAAAGAAATGCTCATTATTCGCAAAATAGAAAACTCTTTTGAAACCATAAGCCATACACCTGTGCTGACAGTTATGGATAAAACGACTGAGATACCGCCGAAAATCAGCATCCGCAGTGTGGTCATTTGTTTCAAGGAATACCGGCAGGCCATCTTTAGCTCATATGTCCCCGTCATAATTTCTTTCCAAATTGTCAGCAGGTGCAGCAGTGCATAGAGAAACGGCGAGGCCAGAAACAAAAGTACACATAAGATACTTTGACTGCTTACAAGTGAAGAAAACAAATATGCCCAAAGCAACCCCGATAACAGGACACTTAGAAAAACACAATCGCCCACGCCAAAGAATAAACCCCGAAACCCAATAGAATGCCAGAGATATAAAAGAACACAGGAAAGCTTTTGCGGTTCCGGCATCCCGGTTGCAAGAATTGTTTGAATACTTTTATTTTTTTCTTCCTCTGTTGGAAGCTTAACTTCTTCATACTTACGCATTAAAACTGAACTCCTTTCTAAGCCGCTGTATCAGGCGGTAATATTGTGCTTTAATTTTTGATTCAGGCTGTGATGTTGCCAAGGCTATCTCCGGAAAGCTGTAATCACCATATAGCCGCAAACGGAAGATTTCCTGTAAATCCGGGTCTAAAGCCTGCACATATTTTTCAATTTCCTGTAACAATTCTTTATTCATAAAGCTTTCTGCAAAATCTTCGTCGAACAGTAATTCTTCTTCTTCAAGAGAAACAACAATCGGCTTAAACTTGCGCCTTGCATCTATCACTTTGTAGGTGGCAATGCGGTAAAGCCACGTACGAAATCCTGATTTTTTTGCATTGTAGGAGGGTAGTGAGCGTAACGCCGCAATAAAGCTTTCTTGCGTTAGATCCAAAGCGTCTTCCCGGTTTCCAAGCTGCCTGCAAATAAAAATATAAATTTCATCGTAATAGTTACGTACAAGCCGGCCAGCTGCCTCCTGTGAACCACGCCGCAGAATTTCGCGTATCCATTTTTGATCCCGATCCAACTCTGCGCCTCCTTTGTCCGTGTCGTTTATATATTCGTTATGTGGAAGAGAATCGTTGCAAAAGATTTACGTTTTTTGCTCAGTAAAAATTGTACCTTATTTATGTAGAATACACAATGACACCCTCATCAATAGCAGGAGTGCTTTGTTGGAGCACTCCCGCTGCTTGTTACACATAAATCAACTCTGATATAATTATTTCTTCGGCCTGCGCTTTCAGGGTATTCATCAGGCCAACCCATTTCATAGGATCGCTGGCTTTCAACTGTTCCGTTACGCCCACCGATTTCATCAATTCGGGCATCATCATTTTGAGTCTGCGGTTCGCCGTCTCGTCTATTTCCAGTAAATGCGGATACAACTTCTCACCCAAAATCATGCTGGCGTATAGGCTGGGGCGGTGTTCTTTCAAATACCGTTTTCTCATGTGTCCATATTTGCCAATGGGCTTGTCCGGTTGCTTTGTGAGGGTTAAGTCAGGAATGTAGTAATCTCCGTTGCGGGAATAGGTCAATTCTGCCATTGCGGTCACTCCTTCTTTTAATTTCAGTAAACAATGAATATTTAAACGGCGGTAGCATAGGGCTGCAGCGTGCCTTTCCGCGGCTCTGTTTTCGGCAGATTGCTGACTGGGATAAACACGCCATTTTCCATGTTCTCAGCACGAATAGCCGCTTTCTTTGCTTCAATCTCAGCCTTTTTCACTGTCTTGATTTTGTCCTCGTATTGCTTCTGCGCTCCACTGGCCTTGCGGCGCAAATAGTTCTGGTGAAGCCTTTCCCTGCGTTCCTTTTTCTCGCGCAGGGTCTCCTGTTCCTCCGGGGTAAGGCTGACCGATCCAAAGCAGGGAGGAACATAACGGCCCACAAAGTTAAAGTAGATTTCAACTTCCTGCGTAGTGTCCTGGCTACCCTTGCGGTCGCGCTCATGGATCAGAATTTTTTCGACAAACTCATTTAGCATGGTAGTTGTCACGATGTCGAAGCGCTCGTATTTTTCAACGAGGGCGATAAACTTTTCCGCTGACTTCCGGCTCTGCGCGTAACCGCTGATGGCCTTTTCCAGCTCAGCAATCTCGCCGGAGAGGGCATCCTGCTCATTGGCGTACTGTGCGTCAAGGGCAGAATATCGCGCGTCCGGCAATTTGCCGATGGCATTGTCCTCATAGATTTTGCACATCAGCTTTTCCAACTCTCCGGCCCGTTTCTGCGCCGCCGCCAATCGCTTCTTTTTCTTGGTGATGTCGGTAGTCTGCTGTTCGGCCTGCGCTTCCTGTACCGTCCTCACAAACTCAGCCCGGTCATTCTTGGAATACACTGCAATAGCCCGGAGCGTATCGGCAATCAGGACCATAACCACATCAGCGTTGATGCGGTGCTGCGTGGGGCAGAGCGTACCAACGGGAACTTTACTGTACCGGGAACAAGTATATTGAGGTATGCGCTTGCCATTGTTGGTGCGGTGAACATACATCTTGCCGCCGCAGTCGGCGCAGTAAAGAAGGCCGGTCAGAGGGTGAGCCTTGCCCCATCCGTCCGGGTATCGCTTTACATTTCCGCGGATATGCTGCACATTCTCATAGGTTTCCTGATCGATGATGGCTTCATGGGTATTCTCAAAAACCGTCCATTCGTTTTCATCAACATAATGGCTTTTCTTGTCCTTGAAGTGCTTACGGGTCTTGAAGTTTACGGTGTGGCCAAGGTATTCCCGCTTTTTGAGAATACCGACAATGGTGGAGGAGCCCCACCCGCAGGGATCATTGAAGGTCTTGCGTTTGTTCAGCCCCGCACCATGCCGCGCCATATGGACGGCCGGAATTTCCACCTGATCGGAGGAAAGCCGCTGTGCAATCTGATATGGGCCATAGCCCTCCATCGTCATAGCGAAAATGCCGCGCACAACGGCTGCGGCTTCCTCGTCCACCATCCATTGATTTTTGTCCTCCGGCGATTTCAGATAGCCGTAGGGCGTGGTGCTGGCTGTGTGCTTGCCGGACATGCCTTTTGCCTTGAACCCCGACTTGATTTTGCGGCTGGTATCACGGCAATAGAACTCGTTCATGATGTTGCGGAAGGGGGTAAAATCATCGTCGCCGTTGGCACTGTCCACGCCGTCATTGATAGCGATCAGCCGGACGCCCTTTTGCCGTAAAATCTCCATGATCTGGCCAACTCTGAGATAATCGCGCCCTAACCGGCTCATGTCCTTAATAATGACGGCCTCCACGTGCCCGGCCTCGACTTCCTCCATCATGGCAGTAAAGCCGGGGCGGTCAAACCGGGTACCGGAAATGCCGTCGTCAGTGAAGTGAGTCGGATTGGAAAAGCCGTTTTTGTGGGCATAGTCCTCTAACATCTGCTTTTGGTTTACAATACTGTTGCTCTCGCCGTCCAGTTCGTCGTCGCGGGATAGCCGCTCATACAGCGGTGTGATTTTGTCGCTTCTCATGGCCCATCCTCCTATATAAAAATGCTCTAAGTGCTTTCATTAACCATGAGAAAAATCATGATTAATAAGCCTCTTAGAGCATATAACACCCCCGGCGCGGTTCATGTTCCCACGCAGCACGTGATTTCCACCTTAGGCTTCTCTTCGGCTCTACCCGGGCGGTTGGTTTTTTCGTGCAGGGTTTCTGAGCAAAAGTCTGTACCAACGCAAACAGTTGTGGTACAATATGGGCAATCGGGCGCCCAATGGTGCCGGGCGCCCACAAACAGGAGTGAAGTCATGAAACGAGTCCTTCGGATCCAATATAATTCCCCTGTGGTGCTCACCTTCTCCGCCTTGGCCCTGCTGGCCCTCATTTTGAACCATCTCACCGGTGGCTGGACCACAACCCACCTGTTTTGCGTCTACCGCGCCCCGTTCACCGACCCGCTGACCTATGTCCGCTTTTTCACTCATGTGCTCGGTCACACCGGCTATGAGCATTACATCGGCAACATCCTCCTTATTCTGGTTATCGGCCCGTCACTGGAGGAAAAATACGGCAGCTGGCCGCTCCTGCGCGCCATCCTCATTACCGCGTTCCTCTCGGGTCTCGTGCAGTTCTCCTTTTTTCCGGGCACGGCCCTTTTGGGGGCCAGCGGCATCGTCTTTATGATGATCGTCATGTCCTCTCTCTCAGGCATGCGCGGCGGCGCCATCCCCCTGACGCTGATTTTCGTCATGGTGTTCTACATCGGGGGCGAGGTGGTGAATGCTATCACCCAAACGGACAACATCTCTCAGCTTACCCACATCATCGGCGGCGTCTGCGGCGCGATCATCGGCTTTTCTTTGGCAAAGCGACGCTGACTGGGGATTAAGCGGCATGGATTTCTGCCCACGCCTCACTTTCGGTGTCGGCGGAAAAAAGGAAGCTTCCCGCCTTGTCATAGACCTCCACATGCCCATAGACCCACTTAATCTCGTATTCCATTCCGCCGCTCCCCTTCTGATTTGATACCGTCAGTCTACTCCTCCCGTTGTCCTATAATACGTACTATTGCGCCGCTGCGATTTAGAAAAATTCACCAAAAGTTTACATCCTGCGGCAGACTTTCACACGCTGCCCCGTTATAATAGAAATGAAACATTATGCCCCGCCGTCTGATTGTTTGCGGGATAATGGAAAGGCGGAATACCAATGAAAAAAAGACTCCTATCGCTTCTGCTTGCTGTTTGCCTGTCCCTGTCGCTGGCACTGCCCGCGACCGCAGCCTCCAAATTCTCCGATCTTAGCGGGCACTGGGCGCAGACTTATATGGAAACTCTGGCGGCCAAGGGCTACCTCGCGGGATACAGCAACGGCACCATGATGCCCGATACCAATATCACCACCTGCCAGGCCCTGGTGATCCTCTCCAACTTCTATGCTGTCAGCGATGATATGAAGACCTGGATCTCTGCGGACTATAAAAGCACGGTGACTACCAGGGTGCCCTCCTCCCTCTCCTGGGCCTATGATCAGATCATGGTCTGTCTGGCGGCGGGTATCATCACCCAAACCCAGCTCGCCACCCTTGATTTAACCGCCAAAATCCAAAAACAGGACCTTGCCATGTTTATCGTTAAGGCCCTTCAGCTGACGAATGTGGCGGCGGTGGCTGACACCTCGAAGCTGACCTTTACCGATGTTTCCTCCATTACCACCGGGTACGCCGGCTACATTTCTGCCCTGGTGGATGCCGGCATTACCGGCGGCAACAGCAAAAACCAGTTTTCCCCCAAGTCCAACGTCACCCGTGCCGTGGTCGCCACCATGATTTATCAGGCGATGGACTATGTGGATCAGAAAAAACTTACGCTGGCCATTACCGCCTATGACGGCTATGCCGCGGCAAGCGGCATCATCACCGCCGCCACTTCCACCAGCGTCACCCTGCAGGATTATAAGGGCGTCACCCGCCGATACACGGTCCCGGCCACCGCCTCCGTCAAGGTGGACAGCTCAGCCAAAGCACTCAGCGGCATCTATATTGGCTGCCTGGCGGAGCTTACCGCGAAATCCGGCGCGGTCGTCTCCCTCTCCATCACAAGCGCTTCCACCGCAACGTGGTTACAGGGTGTGATCACCAACGTCTCCACCACCTCCTATGGAAATGTTCTGTACTTCACGCCCACTGGAAGCGCCTCCGCCTCCCATTACGCGGCGTCTGACAGCGCCTCCGTTACAATCAGCGGCACCAAGTCCACGTTCTCCTCTTTGGCAAAAGGCGACTTTGTCAGCATCAAACTGGTGAACAAAGCCATCACTGAAGTCATTTCCTATCCCTGCGCATACACCCTTACCGGCACCATCACCACCCTCAACTATGGGGCCACGGTTACCCTGGAGATTAAGGATGCAGATGGCTACACGGTCTGCTACGCGTTGGATATCACAAAACTGCCCACCATCACCCGAGGGACCTCCACCATCAGCATCGACCGGCTGAACGTTGGCACCGAGGTTACCGTCACCGTGAAGAACGGCGCAATTTCCTCCATCTCCACCAATGCCTCTGCCAACACAGTCAAAGGGGAACTGACCTCCATCACCAGCACCACCGCCGGTACCACCTGGGTGATTACGGATACCAGTAACGTCCCCCATAGCCTTACGCTGGACTCCGGAGTCAGCGCCTATGACGGGGCCGGAAAATCTGTTCTCCTCTCAGTTATTCAGGTAGGCGATACCGTTTCGGTAGAGGTTTATTCCAATACCATCACCGAGGTTTCCCTGCAAAGTGCTGCGGTTTCCTCCACCCAGCTCGTCGGCACCGTGCTTGTTGTCGATGCCACCGCTAAACAGCTTACCGTCCTCATCTCCGGCAAGCTGATCTATATCGACACTTCCGCTGTCACCTATATCATCAATTTGTCCACCGGAAAGAGCATGTCGCTCGCCTCTGTAACGGTGGATTCCACCCTCACCGCCTATGGCGCTTACACCGATGCCACACACTTCGCCGCGACCTCTATCTTAGTCAGTGCCTGATTTCTTGCATCAAATTCCGCCACACCCGTCACGATAAAAGCCGTGACGGGTGTGGTTTTTTTGTATTTTTCAAAGGCCAGCTCCCTTATTCCAAAATCGGACATCGGGGGGTAAGGTAACCCCTCGTCCTTCGCCCTTGCGGTAAGTCCAGGGTTTCACCTCTCCTTGCGTGTGCATGGCATCAATCATGACTTCGGTATTTTCACGTGCCTCGTTCAGCAGGCTGGTAGCAGGATTCGATATGGCCCATCTGCCTACAGCAGAGAAAAGCCTATTGACAAGCTGGGCTGCTGGCGGCACCCTATTTTCGAGTGAGAGGAACTCCGTAGCACGCGAAGTGCGGTATAAAAATTGTGAAGTGCAGTAGAGGCGTCAAAGTAGCACGCGCCCAATTATGAAAGCTTTAAATCAAAATATTTGCTTTGTAATTGGGTGCACATGTGCGGTTTTGGCGCTTTTTTGTATGTAACTAAATGGTAAATATATCCTATTCCGCGCATATATTATTTCAATATAACGCCGAAAGGGATAGGAGGAACCACTCAATGTGTATTCAACATACTCATCCAACCCTCATCCGTTCAGAACGCGAACTGATATTAAACCAGATTAACCACGCCTGCCTTAATGCCCTCTATCGCAGGCAATGGGATAGCGCTTTTTCCAGCAAGCCTTATTGTCCGCCAGATAAGCTAATGGCATTGCCCACCGGTGCCTGAGCATGATCGCGATTTATGCAAGGCAATCCGTCGACAAAAAGGACAGTCTGTCGATTCAAGGGCAAATTGACCTCTGTTCCAAAAACATCACCGAAGAGCCCTCCATTTATCAAGATCGCGGCTTTTCCGGGAAAAACACCAAGCGTCCTGATTTCGAACGTCTCATGCAAGATATAGAAAAGGGACTGATCACGAAGTTATTCGTCTATCGGCTGGATCGCTTCAGCCGCTCCATCTCTGACTTTAGCCGTCTGTGGGAATTCCTCCAACAGCATCACGTCGAGTTTGTCTCCGTGACGGAAAACTTCGATACCTCTACGCCAATGGGCAGGGCCATGCTTCAGATCGTCATGGTGTTTGCCCAGCTGGAACGGGAAACCACGGCTGAGCGGGTGAAGGACAATTATTACCAGCGGGCCGCGCTTGGCTCATGGCCAGGCGGACCTGCGCCCTATGGATTTGTCGTTGGACGAATGCCCAGCAATCACGGTTCGGTTGTCCCAACGCTCATCCCTTCTGAGCAGATTCGTCTTGTTGAGGAAATCTTCCAAGGCTATAGCCAGCCGGACGCCTCCTTGGGCTCGGTGGCCCGCAAATTGAATGCTGCCGGTATTCCAGCCCCAAAACGGGATGTTTGGGATACCGTCACTCTATCTCGCATGTTACATAGTCCCCTGTATGTGATGGCCGATGAAGACGTGTACCTGTATTATCAGGCAAAGGGTCTGATTTTTGCAAACGCTCTGGAGGACTTTGACGGCATCCATGCCGGCATGATTATCGGAAAGCGCGATCGATCCGCAAACAAGTACAATGACTTGGCCGCGCAGCATTTTTCCCTGGCCAACCACTGCGGAACCATTTCCTCGGAACTATGGCTGAACTGCCAGTACAAGCTTGACCACAACAAACAGCTCTCTCGGGCAGGCCTTGGAAAGCATTCGTGGCTGACGGGTCTCATGAAATGTGCTGCCTGTGGTTACAGCGTCAAGGTCAATCAAATGGATGGCAAGCGTTATCTGGTCTGCAGTGGGCGTTCCAATCTGTCGGTCTGTGACCAAACGATCAGCATTAAACTGGATGAGTTGGAAGCCTCTGTGACAGCGGAGCTGTGTACTCTACTGGCTGAATGTGCGGACCACCCGGACGAGCTGGCGGTTACTCCGAATGAGTTTTCGGCCGCGCTTGCCAAAGTTGACCGACGGATTGAGCTATTAGTTCAGGCGCTTGCCGAAGGCAATGACGTGACGATCCGTTATGTGAACCGCGAACTGGAACGGCTGGATGCGGAACGCACCTCCTTGCTGGACAAGCAAGCCCAGAGCAAACAACACTCTTTGCCAAAGAAGCTGCAAAAGATTGATTTTATGAGTTTGTCTCTTGAAGAGAAAAAGCTGGTCGCCCAACACTTCATCCAGTGCATTAAGCTTCAAAATGACTCTGCAGACGTTATCTGGGCAGTATGATAAAGGGAAGGCCAAAGGGTTAAGCCCCATAGGTACACTTTGTGACCTATGGGGCTTAATGCCGTGTACGGGGGAATATGGACAGTCGACAAGAAAGATTCTTGTGCGGCTGTCCATACTTGTTTCTAATGCTAATACCCCTTAGTGAAGTGGGTTCGCATCCGAGAGGTCGAGAGGTGCAAATAAAACTACTCGACGGAACTACAGTCCACAACAGCAACCTGTCACCAATCAAAAAACTTAATATGGGCTTGTAACTCAGCTGGGAGCGTGTTCGGTTCGCATCCGAGAGGTGCAAATAAAACCACTCGACGGAACTACAGTCCGCAACAGCAACCTGTCATCAAGCAAAAAGTCAATATGGGCTTGTAGCTCAGCTGGGAGAGCGCCGCGTTCGCAACGCGGAGGTCGACGGTTCGATCCCGTTCAGGTCCACCAAAACAACAAAATCCGAACCTTTTCCCAATTGGAGAGGGGTTCGGATTTGTTTTTACTACACTAACAAGGTGTCTGACTTCTTTGGCTGTCTGACAGCTTTTTTGTTTCGCTGTCGCATGACCGAAAAGCGGTTATGGCATTCGCATAACGGCTCTAAAAAAGCTTTGTGAAAAAGGCTGTTTTTATCCCCTCAATCATACTTTGGATGGATTACAAAACCTTATTTATCTGCTAAACTTACGGAGTATGCTGGAAAATAATACACAGCAAGATTCTAATTTTAACGAAGGAGGCGGCTCATGAGCGATATCGCTTCTGTTATCATAAAGCCCGCACTGGAAGAAATATTTCTGACCGGCTTCGGTAATGGGTTTTCTGTTCATTTTCGCCCAGACATTTTTTCCGACCTTTTCCGACCAGGCTGGGCGGAAACCGGCACTGCTGCTGGCTTATCTGGGCGGCATCCTCTGTCCGCTAGGGATGTGGCTACTCTCAGGGAATACGGTGAGCGTGGTCCTGTACTGTCTGTGCGGAGGAATGGTGGGAACTACATCCGCATTGTATGGCAATGTGATTCCCATGGAGGCGCTGCCTGACCGGTTGAAAGCCTCTGCTTCCGGTATCATTATGGGCATTGCAGAAATTCTGGGCGGCTGTATCTGGCCCCTGGTGGCAAGCCGTTTTTCCCACATATCCCCTGTGATGGCAGTCACCACGCTACTGATTCTTTGTGCTTTGGCATGCGTAATGCTGCTGCCTGAGACGAACCGGGCTGTGGCGGAGCGAAAGAAGAAAGCAGACTAAACCAGCCCCCTCTGGCGCCGTCAGGCAGATAATAAACCAACCTGTCCCGTCCCCATGCCGCGGCAATTGCGCTAGCCTGAAAATCACATGACATTACTTTCTTCGGCATCACAAAGATGTGAGATCCTAACACCAACTGTTGATTCCTTTTTTCGGTGCTTTCCCTTAAAATAAATGGCAGTAATGGGAGTGGATTTATTTGTTGATCGGTGGAATTATTACTGCTGCAGGGCTCTCCTCCCGCATGGGGCAGTTCAAGCCCCTGTTGCCTTTGGGAAATGGGACTCTGCTCTCCCGCTGCGTCAGCACGTTGGAACCGTTTTGCGACACGATGGTGGTTGTCACCGGGCGGGAGCACGATGCCGTGGCCGCTCTGCTGTCCGGAACAAAAGCGGTCTGTCTGTTCAATCCTCAATTTGCCCACTGCCAAATGATGGATTCCGCGCGCCTCGGTTTTTCCGCACTGCTTGGTCAGTGTGACCGAGTCCTGTTTACCCCCGGCGATGTTCCGCTGTTCACCCCCGATACGGTGCGGAAACTACTGAATACGCCAGGTGATTTGGTCTGCCCCGTCTGCCATGAAACGCGGGGACATCCCATCATCTTTTCCGCCGATCTTCTTCCAACGTTAGTAAATTTTTCCAAGCCAGGTGGTCTGCGTCAGGCATTGGAAGAACTGGTTCCCTCCCCTGTGCTGCTTCCTGTTTCCGACCCGGGCTGTCTATTGGATGCCGACATCCCGGAAGATTACCGCCGACTGTTGGAGTTGGACCCCATGCAGCGGGAGGGCTCAGTTTGAGAACCATCTATCTGCTACGTCACGGCAGCCCGGTCTACCCGGACAGCATCCCCTGTTGCCTGGGCAAGCTGGATGTTCCCCTCTCTCCCGAAGGGCAGACGCAGGTGCAGGCGCTAAGGGCTTATTTTTCCAATCTTACTCTGGCCGGAGTGTTCTCCAGTCCTCTTCAGCGCTGCCGGGAAACCGCCGACGCGCTCTCCGACAGTATTCGATTGGCCCCCGGCCTAACCGAGCTGGATATGGGGCAGTGGGACGGGCTTTCGTTTGCCGCCATTCGAAAAGCCTGGCCCCAGCTCTACACCCGCCGCGGCCACGATCTGGCGGGCGTTACCCCCCCCCGGCGGTGAGCTGCCGGAGGTCTGCCGCACCCGTGCCCAGCGCGCGTTTGAGACCATTCGCAGTGATGTACCCACCGGCGATTTGGCGGTGGTAGCTCACGCCGGGATCAATCGTTTTCTCCTCTCCCTGCCGCTGGAGCTTTCCCTTCACGACAGTTTTTCTCTGCCTCAACCTATCGGAGGCATCACCATAATTCTGGATACGGAGCGCGGACTAATCCCCACAGTCCTTGGCAAATGCCCGAAGGACCTCCCGCCCCCCATTCCGGATGACGCCACCTGTCTGGCCTTGCTGGAGGAGTTCGGAACACGCCCCCGCCCTCGGCAGCATGGTCAGGCGGTGGCTGACCTGGCCACTGACATTGCTGTCCGGCTGCAGAATCGAGGTTATTCCCTCAACCCCGCACTGGCCCGAGCTTCCGCTCTGCTCCACGACATCGCCCGCACCCAGTCCAAACACGCCGAAGTCGGTGCGCTGTGGTTGGCGCGGAAAGGCTATGGTGCATTAGCCTCCATTGTGGGTGATCATATGGTGTTGCCTATCGTGGAAGAGGCTTTTGTCTCTGAAAAAACCGTAGTTTTTCTGGCGGACAAGCTTGTGCGGGAAACTGAATCGGTCACATTGGAAGAACGATATACCGGCCGTCCGGTGTCCGAACAACAGCGCAACCTCGTAGACAGCCGCTTTCGGCAAGCGCAACGGGTCTATGTCAACCTGCAAACTGCAGGCGGCTTACCCGGATCAAATTAGGAGGAACCTATGGATTATTTGTATCAACTGGCCCGAGACCGTGTCATGGCCGGACGAACCTGCGTCCTGACCGTTATTCTGGAGAGCTCCGGCTCCACTCCCCGGGGCTGCGGAGCCAGTATGCTGGTGGACGAAGCCGGCCTGATTACCGGCACCATCGGCGGCGGTGCCATGGAAGGCCTGGCCATTGAAAAGGCGCAGGCCGCAGCCGTCACCGGGCAGCACGAGACCTTTTCCTTCGACCTGCACGGCACCAGCGCCCTCACCTCAGACTTTATCTGTGGTGGCAGCGGAACCGTGTTCCTCTATGCCTTTACTTACCGGGATTTACCGGTTCTGAACGAACTATGTCACCAGCTTTCGAACGGGCTCGCCTCCTTTTTGCTACTGCGCGCCGATGAGTCCGGCACGCCCCGCAGCTACTGTGTCACCGACAGCTGGGAGGTCATTTCCGGTGAGGAACTGGCGCCCTTCACTGAAAAGCTGCTGGTCGGCATGTGCAAAGCGCCCGGGGTGCATGACGACCCTGCCCTCATCTGGCAGGAAAAAGTTGCCCCAGAAAACACCGTATATCTCATGGGCGGCGGACATGTGGCGCAGTCTCTGGCGCAGGCCGCCGAGCTGGCCGGTTTCCGCACCGTGGTGGTGGACGACCGGGAGGAATTTGCAAACCCCGCCCGCTTCCCCGCCTCCCGCTGCATTGTCTGTGCGGAATATGATGAGCTTCTGTTGGAGGATATCACCCCTGCCGATTATATTGTAGTCGTTACCCGCGGTCACAAGGCCGACCGGATTGCGCTGGACTGGGCGCTGAAAACCCGTGCCTGCTACATCGGCATGATTGGCAGCATCCCCAAGCGTGATCTCATCTACAATGAACTGCGCCGTCAGGGCGTGCCTCAGTCCAGACTGGACGAGGTGTATTCCCCCATCGGTATAAAATTAGGTGGCCGTACCCCCGGTGAAATCGCCATCTCGATTGCCGCAGAACTGATTTCCGTTCGCTCCCGATTGGCCAAAGCCGCCGGGACTCACGAACATTCAAAACGCGCCTGACTCGCATAAATCCGGAAGATATTCCGTTTGAGTCTGTGAATTTCCCGCTTTAGGGGTGGGCACGGTGGAAAGTGCCCGGAAAGGAAGTAATGCTATGAGTGAACCCAATCAGATTAAAGGTTACGAGCGCATCCACCTCACCATCAACGGCGTGGATCGTCCCGTTATCTGCGACCCGGCCAAGGACACCCTGTCCACTGTTATCCGCCGTATGGGCCTGACCGGCACCAAAGTGGGCTGCAACACCGGTGTGTGCGGTGCCTGTACCATCGTGCTCAACGGCGAGCTGTGCCGCTCCTGCGTCAAGAAGATGAAGAGCGTTCCCGAGTACAGCGAAATCATCACCATTGAGGGCATCGGCACGCCCCAGCACCTCCATCCCATTCAGCAGGCCTGGGTCACCTACGGCGGCATTCAGTGCGGCTTCTGCACCCCCGGCTTTATCGTCTCCACTTATGTGCTGCTACAGAAGAACCCCTCTCCCACCCGCGAAGAGGTGCGCGACTGGTTCCAGAAGAACCACAACATCTGCCGCTGCACCGGCTTTAAGCCCATTGTCGATTCCGTCATGGCTGCCGCCAAGGTGATGCGCGGCGAGGCCACCATGGAAGATATTACTTATGATTTCGCCGGCGAGACCGAGATTTACGGTTCCTCCCGCCCCCGTCCTTCCGCCATTGCCAAGGCTTGCGGTCTGATGGACTACGGCGACGACATTAAACTGAAAATGCCCGAAGGCGTGGCTCATCTGGCCGTTACTTTGGCCGCCGAGCCCCACGCCCGCATTCTCAGCATCGACACCTCCGAGGCCGAGGCCATGCCCGGCGTCATCCGTGTCCTCACGGGTAAGGATGTAAAGGGCAACAACAATGTGGACACCCCTCCCGTCATCCCCCGATGGAAGGGCACCGGCACACCGCCCTTCCCCGTCATCGCCACCGACAAAATCAACCGCAAAGGCGATGTGGTTGCTCTGGTTGCCGCTGATACCGAGGAGCATGCGCGTGCCGCTGCCGCAAAGGTGAAACAGAATCTGGAAGTTCTTCCTGCATACTTCACCTTCCCCGAGGCCTGCATGCCCAACGCCATTCAGCTGCATGACACCTGCCCCAACTCCTATTTGGAGGCTCCCGTGCTGAAGGGCGAGGACCCCGAGAACCTGTTTGACGATGCCGCTTACTGTGTAGAGGGCAGCTTCCACTCCCAGCACGAGCCCCACCTGTCCATTGAGAGCGATGTCTGCCAGGGTTACTACGACACCGACGGCAACGTGGTGGTTCAGTGTAAGACTCAGGCTGTGGGTGAGGGCCGCGAGTCCATTGCGCAGGCCTGTGGCATCCCCATGGAGCAGCTGCGCCTCATCGGCAACCCCGTGGGCGGCTCCTTCGGCTACTCCGTCACCGCCAACACCTATG
The DNA here is from genome assembly GCA_963666535.1 of Oscillospiraceae bacterium. Lineage (GTDB taxonomy): Bacteria > Bacillota > Clostridia > Oscillospirales > Oscillospiraceae. The sequence goes on from OY762913.1 coordinate 310,640, forward strand.
CCATCACCGCTACCGCCGTGCAGAATCTGGGTATCCCCGTCACCCTGTCTCTCAGCTATGAGGAGTACCTCCATGTCACCGGCAAGCGCTCCGCCACCTACACCAACGGCAAACTGGCCTGCGACGAAAACGGAAAAATCATTGCCGCCGAGTATGATTTGGGTATGGATCACGGCGCTTACGCCGGCATGGCCAGCAAGATTTTCAACAACATGATTTCCGTCGGTTTCCACGGCTACAATGTGCCCAACATTAAGGCTTTGGCCCGCGGCGGTGTTTCCAACCACGCCTTCAACGCCGCCTACCGCGGATTCGGCGCACCTCAGATTTATACCTGCACCGAGGCCCTCATGGACATGATGGCCGAGAAGATGAACATGGACCCCTGGCAGTTCCGTTACAACAACTTGCTGCAGCCCGGCGAAAAAACCATCAACAACCGCCCCCTGCGCCTTTACAGCTATCAGAAACTGATGGAAATGCTGAAGCCCCACTATGATGAGTTTAAGGCCGAAGCCGAGAAGGCACAGGCCGAGGGCCGCCATGTTGGCGTGGGTATTGGCATGGGTGGATTCCTGTGCACTCTGGGCATGTGGGACAAAGCCGACAACGATCTGGAGCTGCTGCCCGACGGCAAGATTGCCGTTTACAACACCTGGGAAGATATGGGCCAGGGCGGCGACATCGGTTCCCTCACCGTCACCGTTAAGGCACTGGAAGAGATGAAGGTCAACCCCGACTGCATCCGTCTGGTAATGAACGACTCCCACCGCTGCCCCGACTCCGGCGTGGCCGCCGGCAGCCGCAGCCATATCATGAACGGCCGTGCCGTTGCCGCCGCCGCTGAACTGCTCATTGCCGCCATGAAAAAGGCAGACGGCACCTATCGCACCTATGACGAGATGGTGGCCGAGGGCATCCCCACCCGCTACACCGGCCATGTGGACAACATGAACAAGGGCATCGACCCTGGTCTGGATCCCAACACCGGCGAGGGCCAGAAGGACGGTGAGTACATGTACGGCGCCAACTGTGCTCTGGTGGAAGTGGATGTGAACACCGGCAAGACCAAGGTGCTGCGATTCGCCTGCTGCGCTGACATTGGCGTCATCGGCAATAAGCTGGCTGTGGACGGTCAGGCCTTCGGCGGCATCTCCCACTGCATCGGCTTCGCCCTCAGTGAGGACTATCAGGACATTAAGAAGCATCGCAATATGATTGCCTGCGGCATTCCCCAGATACTTGACATCCCCGACGATATTCGGGTAGAATATCTGGAGACGCCCCGCGGTGAGCTGGGTGCCTTCGGCTCCTCTGGCTGCTCCGAGGTGTTCCAGTCCTCCGGCCACATGGCTGTCATCAATGCCATCAACAATGCTACCGGCTGCCGCATCTATGAGCTGCCCGCCACCCCCGACAAGGTGAAGGCCGCATGGGCCGCCAAACAGGAGGGCCGCGAGCTGAAGCCCGCCAAATATTATATCGGTCCGGATCTGGAAGACGCTCTGGAAGCCATCAAGAGTCATCCCATGTAATTTATCCGCAGGCGCGGAAGCAGGAGGAACGATATGAAACTGGAAGATTGTACCGCATTGGTGGAACCGTGTATTCACGACACCCCCTCCCCCTGTTCCTGCGCCTGTCCGTTTGGATTGGATTTGCGTTCCTTTTTGAAGAAAGTGTCCAAGGGCCGTTGGAGCGGTGCTTGGCGCGAACTGCGCACAGCGACGGTGTTTCCCACCGTCGCTGCCGCCTTTTGTCCCCGCCCCTGCGAAGGAAAGTGTCAGCGCAGTCTGTTGGGGGACGAAGCTGTCGCCATCGGCGAGCTGGAGCGCGCCCTGCTCCGCCTCTGCAAGCCCCAGGCTCCCGATGCCTTCCCCATTCCGGGCAAGGAGCAGTCTGTGGCCGTTGTGGGTGCCGGTGTGGCCGGACTTTCTCTGGCCCTCAGTATGGCACAGAAAAAATATGCCGTCACGGTCTTTGACCGTCAAAACGGCTGGGGCGGCGCCCTGCGCACCCACCCGGACTTTGCTGTTTTTAATGCCGACTTCACTCTGCAGTTTTCCGCCGAAACCGTCACCTTTCGGTTTGACACCCAGGTGACCTCTCTGGAGGAACTGTCCGGCTTTAACGGCATTTACATCGCCACCGGTGACGGCGGCAACACCTTTGATTTGCGCTCCGGCTGGGATTCCTCCTTGAACTCCACCACGCGCCCCGGTGTGTTTTTGGGCGGCGGTGCAGTAGGCATGGCCATGATGGAATCCATTGCTGCCGGTCGGGAAGTGTCCCGCGTTATGGAGGGTGCCTTACAGACCGGCCGCGCAGAAGCTGCCGGTCCGGCCAAGCGCTGCCACAGCCATTCTCTGGTGCCTACGGGTGCACAGTCCTCCCCTCGTGTTGTCCCTGCCGACGGCGGAATCGGCTACACCATGGAGGAGGCCAAAGCAGAGGCCGGACGCTGTTTTCAGTGTAACTGCGACGGCTGTATGACCCGCTGCGAACTGATGGAGCACTATCACAGAGCCCCCCATCAGTCCGCCATGGAGGTATTTGCCGATTCCAGTCCCCATTTTCTGGCCAGCCGCACCATGACCCGGCAGACCTACTCCTGCAACGAATGCGGCTGGTGCAGTCAAATCTGTCCCGAGCAGGTGGACTTGAGCAGTCTCTTCGACCTATCCCGCCACGCCCGCCGGGAGCAGAACATCCACCCCGCCGCCTTCCATGACTTCTGGCTGCGGGAGCTGGAGTTTGCCTCCACCGAGGCGTTTTATGCCGCTCCCCCGAAGGGGCACAAAACCTGCACTTATGCCTTTTTCCCCGGCTGTCAGTTGCCCGCCTCCCTTCCGGAGCACACAGTAAAAGCGATGAATCTGCTGGGAGACACCCTAAATACCGGAATTCTGCTGGGCTGCTGCGGTGCTCCTGCCGTTTGGGCCGGTGAGCAGGACTTGGAGCAGGCCACCGTGGGCCGCCTCCGCTCCGCCTGGGAGCGGCTGGGCAAGCCCGCCTTGATTTTGGCCTGTGCCACCTGCGGCAAAATGCTGACCCGGCTGCTGCCGGAGATTCCCACGGTCTCTCTCTATACCCTTCTGGCCGAAAACACGGCGCTGTCCCTTGCGCCGCTCTTCCCCGCCGCCGGAGTATTCGACCCCTGCTCCGCCCGGGAGGACACCGCTGCCCAAAGCGCCGTCCGCACCCTTGCCCGGCGGGGCGGAACCGAGTTGGAAGAGCTGCCCGAGCCCGGCCGCTGCTGCGGCTACGGCGGGCATATGCGCACCGCCAACCCCAAGCTCTATGAGACGGTAGTCAGCCACCGCTCCACCGAGAGCGACGCCCCCTATGTGGTCTACTGCGCCAACTGCAGAGAGGTATTTCTGCAGCAGGGCAAGGCCTGCGCTCATATTCTGGAATCTCTCTTCGGCCCCGGCGGGGAACTCCCCACACTGGAGCAGAAGCGTCAAAATTCTCTTTGGGTGAAAGGAAACTTGATGCAAGCTATGGAACACACTGCGTTTACCCCCACAGCTCAGCCTTGGGACAACCTTCTGTTGGATGTTCCCGATGCGGTTCGCACCGAGATGGAGCAGGCGCTCATCACCGACTTCGATGTGAAGCAGTGCATCTACTGCGCAGAAGAAAATAACGATTATTTTCTGAGCGAGAATGGTCTGCGCCTTTCCAGCCTGATTCGCAAAGTACTCACCTACTGGGTGGAATATACTCCCGGTGAGGAAGGGCGCTATACCGTACACGCCGCCTACTGCCACCGGATGCGCTTTGGAAAGGAGAATGAGGCATGAGTGACCCAATTTGGAACTGCGCCAAATGCGGCGTACCCCTGGAACCTAAAAAAGTAATTTTTTCCTACATGGGTCGTGATTTCGGCCACGAAGTGCCCACTTGTCCCAAGTGCGGCAAAGTATTTATCTCCAAGGAGCTTGCCCAAGGCCGCATGTCTGAGGTGGAAGCGCTGATGGAGGACAAATAAGGAGGTTTTTTTCATGCAAAGACCTACTCGCGCCGAAATTGCCCAGCAATTTCTCCGGGGCGGCAACTGCGCCCAAGCTGTACTGGGCGCCTATTGTGACGAAACCGGCTATGACCGGGAGGAGTGCGACCGCATCGCCGCCTGCTTCGGCGGCGGAATGTATCTGGGAGAGACTTGCGGTGCTCTCACCGGCGCATTGATGGCCATCGGCATCCTTGCCGACACCCCCCAAGAGGCACACGATAAGGCCGCAGAGCTGGAGGCCCAGTTCCGCGGCCGCATGGGTGGCACCCTTTGCAGGGATTTGCTGCAATATGATGTTTCCGACCCGGAGCAGTTGGCCCGGGCCAAGGAATCCGGCCGCCTCATTGACTACTGCCCCACTGTGGTGGAGACCGCACTGGATTTGTTAGAAGAACTGTTGTAAGGAGTTTTACCATGAGTATTCTCAGACCCGGCTCTCTGGAGCTGACCCGCCATGCCCTCACCGCCGCAGGTGCCAAAAGCGGCATGACCCTGCTGGATGTGGGCTGTGGAGACGGTGAGGCCGCCGCATTCGCCCAGCGCGAATTCTCCCTTACCGTCACCGGCGTGGACACCGATGCAGACGCCGTGGCGCGGGCCAAAGCCGCCGGTGTGGATGCCCGGATTGAAAGTGCCGACGCCCTATCCTTCCCCTCCCGGGGCTTCGATCTAGTCACCATGGAGTGCGTATTTTCCATTCTGGAACGGCAGGAGGAGGCAATTCACGAAGCTTACTGCATGCTCCGTCCCGGCGGTGCGCTGATTCTCACCGACGTCTACTGCCGCACCCCCGATTTGGAGCGCTACCACGCCGACTACAAGGCCGCCATGGCGCTGTTCCGCCGTCCCCGGAAGCATGAGGACTGTTCTTCCGGCGACCACCTCCCTTCCCCCTACTGTCAGGACGGCGCTGTGGTGATGGACGGCCTCACTGCGCTTCTGGATGAGCTGAACCTCACCGTTGAGCTGTTTGAAGACCACACCGACGATCTGACCGCCTTCTGTGCCCAGGCCATTCTGGATCACGGCTCTCTGGATGCGTGGTTTGCCGCCGAGGGTGGGTGGAAGCCCTGCGTCGTCACCTGTAAAGACCCCGGCTATTTCCTGCTGGTGGCCCGCAAGCGCAATGCTTGATTCCTGGATTGCCGAAAAAATCGGCGCACCGCTCACCCGGGAGGCGTTGGAGACCTACCAGCTGGCACGCCTTAACGAAACGCTCTCCCTGGCCCGCTCCCGCAGCCGGTTTTATGCCTCCCGTCTCCCCGCTCGGACGCTTTCCTGCCTAAACGAACTGGGCTCGCTCCCCTTCACCTCCCCCGCCGATTTGGCCGGGGAGGGTTTTTCCATGCTCTGCGTCTCTCCGGATGAAATCAGCCGTGTGGTCACCCTCACCACCTCCGGCTCCACCGGAACGCCCAAGCGGGTCTACTTTACCGCAGAGGATCAAGAGCTGACGGTGGATTTTTTTCACCACGGCATGGCTACCCTACTCCCCCCCGAGGCCCGGGTGCTCCTTCTCTTCCCCGGGGAGAGCCCCGGCAGCCTCAACAATCTGCTCTCTCAAGGACTGCACCGAGCCGGAGCAACTCCCACCGCATTCGGCTTCCCCACGCCCCAGCGGCTGGACGATTTACTGGATGCCATGAACCAAATCGCCCCCCATTACCTCATCGGCCCGCCGGAGCAGATAGCCGCCGCCGCCCGTCTGTCTCAATCCCAGGGCCGTAAGGATGTCGTCTCCCGCTCCCTCACCGGTGTTCTTCTCTCCGCCGCCTATGTCTCCCCCGAAGCTCGGCGCTCCATTGAGGACTGCTGGGGCTGCCGGGTAGACGAGCACTACGGCATGACAGAGATGGGTTTGGGTGGCGCAGTAAGTTGTCCCGGCGGGACAGGGTATCATCTGCGGGAGGCCGACCTCTATTTTGAGATAATTGACCCACACACCGGCCTTCCCGTCCCCGACGGGGTGCGGGGCGAGTTGGTGTTTACCACCCTCACCCGGGTGGGCATGCCCCTCATTCGCTATCGGACCGGGGATTTCAGTCGCTTTCTTCCACCCTGCTCCTGCGGCAGTCTCCTCCGCTGGATAGACCGGGTGGAGAGCCGCCCCCAACCCAAAAAATTTGATCGCCCTGAAATTCGGTTCTGAAAGTGTGATTATATGAAAACACTGCTCCATAAAACCAAAAGCATTTGCCCTGTCTGCTCCCGGCAGATTCCCGCCGTGCTGGTGGCGAAGGGCGAGGATATTTTCCTGGAAAAGACCTGCCCCGACCACAGTTTTTTCTCCACACTGGTCTGGCGCGGCCACGATATTCCGTACGCCAACTGGGGCGGGGAACGCCCGGCGGAGATTCCGGCCAACTGTCCCAATGACTGCGGCCTATGCCCGGGACACGGGCAGGACACCTGCTGCATTCTGGTTGAAATCACTCAGCGGTGCAATTTGAACTGTCGCTACTGCTTTGCCGACGGCGGTGCCACCCTGAAGCAAGAACCCACGGTGGCAGAGCTTGCCGAAACTTTCCGCACGCTGGTGGGCCGTGGACTTACCTTTCTTCAGCTCTCCGGCGGCGAACCCACTTTACGGGACGACCTGCCTCAAATCGTAGCTGCCGCCAAGGACGCAGGCGCCACTTCCATCCAGCTGAACACCAACGGCCTGCGTCTAGCGCGGGAGCCGGAATTTACCCGGGCACTGGCGGAGGCGGGACTTACCTTTGTCTTTCTTCAGTTTGACTCCACCCGCCCGGAGGCCACGGAATTTCTCCGCGGTGCCGACCTGCTGACCGCCAAGCAGGAGGCGATTCGCATCTGCGGAGAGCTGGGGCTGGGAGTCACCCTGGTGCCTACCCTGGTGCCCGGTGTGAATACCGACGACATCGGTGCCCTCATCCGCTACGGTCTCTCCCTCTCCCCGGTGGTACGGGGGGTTCACTTCCAGCCGGTAAGCTACTTCGGCCGCTGTCCCTACACCCCCAAGGATGCCGACCGCTACACCCTGCCCCAGCTGGTACAGGCAGTGGAGGACCAAACCGGCGGTCTGGTCACCCGCCGCGATCTGGCCCCCTCCTGCTGCGACCACCCCCGCTGTGGCTTTCACGGGGACTTCATCGTTCTGCCCGATGGTCTGCTCTCCCTCACCCCCAGGGAGCGTACAAGTTGCTGTAAAACCACCGCTCTGCAGAACCGTGCCTACATCGCCCGGCGGTGGAAGCGTGATTTGGCCGGGGAGGCCGTTTTTTCCGGGCAGGAGGAAACTCTAGACATGAATGACCTCACCACCTTCCTCACCCGGGGGCGCACCCATGTATTCACCCTCACAGCTATGGCCTTTCAAGACCGCTGGAATCTGGACCTGGAACGGCTGAACGCCTGCTCTCTTCATGTATATGCAAATGGAAAAACCGTTCCTTTCTGCGCCCGCTATATCGGGGCGGAATCCCACTAATCAGCACATAACAAAAAACCACCGGCTTCATCACTGTGAAGTCGGTGGTTTTTTGTTTGTTAATACCCGGGTAGCTTTTGGGTAGAGCCTGCCACGGCAGGGATACCGAACTCGGTCTGAAGAAGTTCGGTAAGCATGAGCAGATCTTTTTCCCAGATAGCGCGATCAGGGATCTCATAATCGCCCATGGGGTAGGGCTGATTCAGTGTGGCATACTTCTCGGTTCCCATCTTGCGATAAGGGAGAAGCTGGTACTGAAGAATTTTGCCCCCCAGCTCATCTCGGATGAAAGCACCCGTTGCGCGGATGTTGTCTATGGAATTGTTGTAACCGGGGACGATGGGCGTACTGATCACCAGCGGTTTTCCCAGTTCCACCGTACGGCGGATGTTCTTGAGAATTTGCTCATTTCCTGCACCGGTAATTTTTTTGTGCTCGGCGAATGAACTTTGTTCTTCATCTTGACTCCCTCTCAAAATTAGTTTACGCTAACTTAAAGCAGTGTTTCTGTCATCCAATGCATGACCGCGGCAGGCACACCCTCCCTCCATGCATTGCGGCGGAGGCGAATATTCGGATGATTACACAGGTAAGGAAAGAAGGAAGGCACTTGAGTTCCACCCAGCGGGAAGAATCCGTTTTTGAATACCACGATCTAATTGAGGCTATTGTGGCCGCACTGGAAATTCGTGACTATCATACAGCGCACCACTCCCAGCGCGTCAGCAATATGACGGAGTGGATTTGTCAGCAAATGAATCTGTGCGGCGAAGAGACGCAGCTCTACCACATTGCCGCCGACCTGCACGATATTGGCAAAATCGGCATTACCGACGCGGTACTGCTGAAGGCGGGGGCCTTGAATGAAAACGAATGGGCAGAGATGCAGTCCCACGCCATAATTGGAGATTACATTTTAAAAAAGGTGCAGCGCTTTTCGGGCATTGCCGCCATTGTACGTCATCATCACGAGCGCTGGGACGGCAGCGGATACCCGGACGCGCTATCCGGCGATGCCATTCCTCTCGGTGCCCGCATCATTGCCATTGCGGACTCTATGGACGCCATGCTCTCTGACCGAAGCTACCGAAAAGCTCTGTCGCCGGATGTTTGCAGGGCAGAAATAGAAGGGCATGTCGGGACTATGTACGACCCGGACATTGCCGCCATCGTTCTGAACGGCTGGGATGAGCTTCTCCGGGTCCGAAACCGCACCGTCTGCGAACAGGACGTGTTTTTAACCGGGCTCGCTCAGCCTGCAGCGCCGGGACGGTAAACGCCGAATTTTGCAAAGCGCGCTGCAAATATTCGCTCATCAAACGTAAACGAGACACGAGACTCACCCACTGAAAAGACAGCTGTGACATCATGAACATGGCAGTGGACTTCGACTTCATTAACTCTGCATTGCAAATAGAAAATTACATGAAACAGCCAGTCTCTTTATTTTCAGCCTCTTGCAGCTATATGGGACGTGGACAGCCTTGACTGGAAGGAGCTGTCGGCCGACGAGATCACCCAGCGTGTCACATCCAAGGTTCAATCCGGCTCTATCGTTCTATTTCACAATGCGGCACTCCACACCCCTGAGGCGCTGCCCGGCATCATTGAAACCCTGCTCAAGGATGGCTACACGTTTGTTCCTATCTCACAGCTCATTTTGTCCTGCGACTATGCCATTGACCACACAGGGCGCCAGTGTCCGGTGTGACAATTTCTGACCGAAGAGCACTTCTGCTTTTAACCGGGCAGAAGTGCTCTTCGGTTCTGCCCCGTTTCCGAGCCGCCGCCCCACCCATGCCCTCGTCTTTGACGCCAGCGGACCAAAAATCGCAGTCTTTCCATCCCTTCATCGCATCAAATCTCAGATTATTTCGTTGCAATCATTTGGGCGGTATCGGAATAGCTCTTCCGGCCCAAACAAGGCAAGCTTGTTTCTGTATCTTGTTTCAGGCGCTTGCAGAACAGCCACACCTTGGCGGCTCCCCTTCGCCATGCGGATCAGGCAATATGATCACTGGGCGGCTTCATTTTCCTGCACCTTCTGCCGAAAATAAGCCTTTGCGGCATCTATAAATTTCTCCACATTTTTGTCTAAATTTTCGCTTCGGTAGGCAATCACGTACTCCGGGGAGTCCTCTGTGTTTGTCAGCCGCAGCATCTTGCAGCGCTTCGGATTGTAGAAGGTGCTCTCCATCGGCTGAAACGCCACGCCGTGATTCATTTCCACCAGAAGCATCAAAAACTCTGTGGAATCGGCCGTTTCCACCACATTGGGGACATATCCCTCTTTTCTCCGCTCATTGATCATGTGCTGATAGGACTGCTGCCCATATTCCGGTGAAATTGCCACGATCTTCTCTCCCGCCAGGGTGCGTGCATCCACTTCCTTCTGGTTGGCCAGCGGGTGATCTCTCGACACCAGCAGTCCCACCTTGCAGTGGCACAGAAAGTCCACGCAGAACTTGCCGTCCATTTCAAAGTCGTACCCCAGTGTCATCGCCACATCCAGCTCGCCCGCCTTCAGCCGTTCCCGCAGCCCATCGTAATTATCCTGTACCGGTCGGATCATCGCATGAGAGCATACACTTTTAAAGTGTTCTATGATGTGGTAAAGCGCCTCCATGTCCGCCCCGGTGGACAGGCCGACTGTCACCACGCTGCAACCCTCTCCGTGAATGCGACGCGCCTTTTTCACCCCCTGACCGTACATCTCCATGATACAGATGCAGTCCCGGTAAAACGACTCCCCCGCCGGGGTCAGATGGGCTCGCCCCCCTTCCCTGGTAAACAGGGCGAAATCCAGTTCCTTTTCCATCGCGGCGATCTGCTGGCTGATCACCGGCTGAGAAACGAAATTTTTTTGTGCGGCTCCGGTAAAACTCTTGCAATTGACTGTGTCTATGAAATATTGAATACGAAGCAAGTTCATCGCTGCACGCCTCTTTTCCTTTTGCTGTCATTTTACCACCTTGCCGGTCAATACACAAATGCGCAGCGGCACTATGTGTCCGCTGCGCATTTGTGTTTGAAAAGGAAAGGAGCAGAAACCTCCCTTGGGCTGTTTTACAGAGCCATCTGAGTCGTCCAGTATCCGCCACTGACATTGGAGGCGTCAAATCCGTTTTGGGTCAGGATGCGGCAGGCCACATAGGCCCGGTAGCCCACGCCGCAGTAGACCAGATATTTTTTGTTCTTGTCCAGTTCATTTAGCCGCAAGCGCAGTTCGTCCACGGGAAGGGGAATGGCATTGTTTAAATGTCCCGCCGAGAATTCTTCCGGAGTACGCACATCCAGCAGCACCGTGCCCGGCTGCTGGGCAAGTTTCTCCGCCTCCATGGGCTTCACTGCCTTGACAAGACCCCGCTCAATGTTGGCCGCCACCATGCCGGACATAATCACCGGGTCCTTGGCGGAGGAGTAGGGCGGCGCGTAGGCCAGATCCAAATGTTCCAGATCGAATACCGTCAGGCCGGCATACAGCGCGACAGTGTAGACATCAATTCGCTTGTCAACGCCCTTCCGCCCCACGATTTCGGCCCCCAGCAACCGTCCGGTCATCTTCTCAAACATAATTTTAATGATCAGGGAATCCGCCCCGGGGTAGTACCCAGCGTTGCTGTTGGCATACAGATAGGTCACATCATACGCAAGCCCCTCGTTCAGGCACTCCTTCTCGGCAAGACCTGTCCTTGCACAGGTCAGTTCGCCTACCTTGATAATGGCGGTACCCAGCACACCCTGAAACAGCAGTTCCCCTCCAGCGGCGTTATTGCCGGCGATGCGGCCCTGCTTGTTGGCGCTGCCCGCCAGCGGAATGCGCACCTTTTTCCCGGATACGAGGTGGATAGACTCCACAATGTCGCCGGCCGCATAGATATCGGGTACACTGGTCCGCATCCCGGCATCTACCAGCACGCCCCCGGTTGCCCCCAAGGCAATGCCCGCCGCGGTGGCCAGTTCCACCCGTGGGCGCACACCCACCGCCAAAATGACCAGATCCGCATCCACCCGTGTCCCGTCGCTCAGTTTCACGCCGGATGCCCGGCCCGTGCCGCTGATTTCAGCCACGGAGGCACCCAGCTTAACGTCAATGCCCAGTGTCTCCAGCTGTGCCTCCACCGGAAGGGAGAACTCCGGGTCAAAATTGTTCAGCAGTTGGGGCGCCGCCTCCACCAGTGTGGTTTTCACGCCCCGCTGACTCAGGCCCTCCGCCGTCTCAATGCCGATGAATCCACCGCCAATCACCACGGCGGACTTTGCTCCCTCAGCCAGCATTTTTACAATTTCATCCGCGTCAGGCAGGGTGAACACATTGTATACTCCGGACAGGTCGATACCGGGAATGTTAGGGCGGATGGTACTGCCGCCCATGCCCAAAATCAGTTTGTCGTAAGATTCCTCCGTCGTCACATCCTCGTTGCGCACTGTGACGACCTTCCGCTTGGGATCAATGGCCGTTACCTCATGCTCTACCCGCACATCAATCGAAAACCGTTTTTTAAACAGCTCCGGTGACACCAGGATCAGGTTCTCTCTGGCTGCGATGGTTCCCCCCACATAGTAGGGCAGTCCGCAGTTTGCAAAGGAGACATACGGGCCTTTCTCAAACACGATGATTTCTGCGTTTTCATCCGTTCTCCGTGCCTTGGTGGCGGCGGACGCGCCGGCGGCCACGCCGCCCACAACGACAATCTTCATTGCGTCAATTTCCTCCTCTGTCCCAGGTTCTGCCCTGTCCCAGTCCCCATAGTTCAAACAGGCGGTTATAGAAGGGGGGGCGAACGTAGTCATACATCATTTCCATCTTCATATCCCGGTAGCCTACTTTCATGCCGCTCAGTGCCTGGCAGCCGGTGAGCAGTTCTTCCATCCGGCTGGCCGGCACCCCCAGGATAATTTCATTTTTGTCCGTCAGCGCCCGCTCCTGTTCTCCGGGATCGGGGATGGCCACAGCGTACTCACCGTCCAGCATGGGCTTTACGATGGTGTAGATGCAGGAATCGATCGCATCCAGGGAAACATCGAGCATCTTGCCCGTCTGATTCTTGATGCCAAAGATAAAGCTGCGCAGCTGGAAGTTATTATCGCAGTTGAACAGCACCACATCCGGCTCAAAATCCGCGCTCTGTGCCGGTGCCACCACGGTGCCGATGTACTTGCCCAACGGCAGCATAGGAAAATGCTGAAAAAACTGCTTGGCCTCGTTCAGATCGGCTATGCCCAGGTTTTTTGTGATTTCCTCAAAACTGGGGGCTTCTGGGGAGCAATCCACATGGCCGAACCCGACCAGCGGCGCCCAGCACCAGTGGTCTTTGCGCTCCATATAGATCGTCTTTCCCTCCCGCTTGGTCAAGGCCATCGCCTGGCAAAATGCCATGTGCTGGCCTATGTCCCGTCCAGCCCAAACTGCGCTTGCAGGAATCTGGTCCTCGCGCTCAATCATTTTAACAGCCTGGGGATTCAGGCGCAAATCCATCAGTTCCATAATCTGTTTCACTTGTTCATTCAGGTTAGGCATCTTTTTCGTCACCCTCAACAATCATTTCTGCGGCGATACGGGCCGCAATGGCCACGATCTCGCTGCATTTTTCCACGTGCCCCTCCAAACCGAAGAATTCCTGTTGATCCTTGGGGTCGCTGAGCACATAGCTGCGGCCGAACAGCTTCTCGTGGATTTTGGGGCATAGGATGGTGCCCACCTCCGCCAAAAAACGGTCCCGGTATTCGGAGAATTTAGCGCCCGTGCTGGGGCCGAACACATCCTCTCCCAAATTCGCCTGTTCCTCCTCAATGGTGGAGTTGAATTTCAGCCCCACCGCCAGCAGGCCCGAGCAGTAAGCGCCGCAGGAACCGCTGGCCGAGCCCGTTCCTCCGCACAGGGAGGCGGACGCGGTGATCATTTCCTTCGGAATAAAATCAAATACTGAGGCAAGCCCCGCCATCGTACTGCGGGAACACACATCATCCCTGCATTGGATGGCCTTTGCGTTTTCGGCGGCAATCTGAACGCTTTTTTTCTGTGCTTCGGTCATAGAGAATCTCTCCTTCCAATTATTCTGTGCGTTGAGACGAATCTTGGCCCCCGATTCTTCTCCCGCTTTCTTAAATTCAGTGTATCTTGTCTTCCCCCGCATGACAAGTGCGGAACCGGCAAGGTTCCATCACCAATTGTGGTTGTGCTTTCAATGTCTGGTGATAAACTGCCTGGCAGCGTATGGCTGTCAGGCAGTTCGCGTGTCGTTGCTTCGGCAGGAATGCGCGTTCCCTCCGCCGCTCAGGCAGAGTTACGCAATATGCTCGTGGCTTTTGGTTTGCAGCTTCTGCACCAGTTCCGCGTGGGTCTTCTTGTCCAGGTTGTAGAACACCATGGCAACAATCGCCACCACCAGGACGATTCCGCACATACCGTTCATGCTCCAGTTCATCACATTCAGAAGGCTTTGAGGCTGTGCCGCACCGGCCACATAACCCATGCTGCCCAACACCCAACCGAAAATAGCGCCTGAAAAAGCCATGCCGAACTTGCTGCCGAAGTTTACGACGGAAAACAGCACGCCGCCAGCGCGCACACCGCTTTTGACCTGGGCATATTCCGTGACATCTGGCACCATGGCATACAGACCGGTCAGGCCGGAGCTTGCGAATGCGCCAAACAGGAAGGTCAGCACGTTAAACAGCGTCATATTTCTGGTAAAGGTAGCGGCAAAGACACAGATTGCCGCGATGATCCAGCTGATCATGGGGGTCGTGCGCTTGTTCTTCACAAACCGCATCATAAAGTTGCAGATTAGAGTGCCCACCGTCATGCCAAGCAGGAATGCGACGATGTTGGCGGAAAACTTGCTCAAGTCGCCCACATAATAAGTAAAATAGTACATTCTCGCCGCGCCGGTCAGGCCGCCCATCGTGCCATAGGCCAGAAAGGCCACAAACAGACATTTTGCGGGCCGGTTCCCCTTCAGGCTGGCCAGCGCCTCGCTAAAGCTGACCTTCTCGCCCGACTGAACGGGTACGCGCTCCTTGGTCCCGCGGATGCACAGCAGTGCAAAGGGAACCATTACGATGCAGAAGATCACGGTGGTGAGGAAGTAACCCTTAGCCACATCGCCCTTGCCCAACATACCCGTCATGCCGGTAAATGCACCGGCAATCACCAGGTTGCAGCCGCAGCCAAAGAACATGCGGTAGGTGGCAAGACTGGCGCGGCTGTTGCCGTCCAGGGTCAGGGAGGCCATCAGGGCCGTGTGGGGAATGTCAAACGCCGTGAAGAAAAAGACCATGCAGAAGTAAATTCCAAAGGAAAATGCACACTGCACGACAAGGGAGGCACCGGGAATTTTCAGGAAGCAAAGCGCCGTAAAGATCAGCATGGGGATAAAGGCCCACAGCCACGGGCGATAGCGCCCCATCTTCGTGTTGGTCTTATCCGCCAAAAAACCGACGATTGGGTCGTTGATGGCGTCCCACAGCTTTGTGACCAGCAGGAACGTGCCGCATACAGTAGCCGGGATCATCAGGACGTCTGTCCAGAAGAACAGCAGGAATGACATAATCAGTCCCCAGGGTACGTTGTCGACCAGTGCGCCACTCGAGTAGCAGAATTTTTGCCAGGGGTTCAGGACGACATTTGCAGCATCATAGCTCACGTTGTTGTCAGAACTCATAGTAAACTCCCTTTCTTTCCAGCAAGCCCGCCTTGCCTTGTAAGATGATTATATGCCCCCCTCTCTGCCTTGTAAAATAGTTAAACGCCATATACCTATAATCATTTCCTTATCCCCCGTCTCAGGAAGTCCGGTCTCCATCACGCAGCTCGTCCCGCGCCAAATCGTTGCAAAAATCAGGTTCAGCTCTTTTTTTCGCCCCGATATATTGCTTTTGCACCAACAGGGTTAAGCTGCGGCCCAAATAGAACGATATACTCTCTGTAGATTTTATCACAACCGGCAGCCGTGCTCACACAAGCTGGGATACAGCAACGGGTACCTAGCGCGGCACGCCGGTTGTCTATGGGGGATGCTTATGAGCCGTTTTATGCCAAAATCCATTTGTCTGGTTGCTGCTTGGTCCATGCTATTGATTTGTTCTGCTTGCGGGCAAACAGAGCAGGCCACTGCTCTCGATCCCAAAGACCCTGTTTGCATCAAAATTTGGAACTACTACAATGGAAATCAGACGCTGGCTTTTGACGGAATGGTCGAGGAATTCAATGCTACCGTTGGCCGCGACCTTGGCATCGTTGTGGAAGCGTCCAGCCAGGGTAGCATCGACGGCGTGGTCACAGAGCTTATAAGCGCTGTCACCGGAGAAGCCGGTGCTCAGTCTGCACCGGATCTTGTGGCCGTTTACATGGATACCGCCTACACGCTGGACCAAATGGACCTGGCGGCTGATCTGGACCAGTATTTCTCAGCGGAAGAACTGGCCGAGTACGTCCCTGCCTTCCTTCGGGCTGGCCGACTGTCAGACGACGGCCCCTTGATCAATTTCCCGATTTCCAAATCAACCGAGGTGTTCGTTTACAATGCCACCGACTGGGCCGCGTTTGAAGACGCTACCGGTGTTTCTCCCCAACAGACAGAAACCATGGAAGGGCTGGTGTCCGCCGCAGAGGCCTATTACACCTGGACAGATGATCTCACCCCAGACATTGCCGAGGACGGCAGGGCTCTGTTTGGGCGCGATTCCATGGGCAACTATATGCTGCTGGGCGCGTACCAGCTGGGACATGAAATCTTTACTGTGCGGGACGGCAACGTGGTCGTCGATCTGGACTACCACACCATGCGTACGCTTTGGGACAACTACTACATCCCGTTTATCAATGGCTACTTCGGTGCTTACGGCAACTACCGCTCCGACGATGCCAAGATCGGCAGGATTCTCGCAATGGTAGGCTCCTCCGCCGGCGTTGGCTATTTCCCCACCCAAGTGACCCGGACAGATGACAGCACCTATCCCATTGAGGCGGAGGTAACCGCTCCGCCCGTTTTTGCAAACGCCGTCAATCAGGGAGTGGTGCAGCAGGGTGCGGGATATTGCTTAATCAAGTCCACCGAGCAAAAGCAATACGCAGCCTCCATCTTCCTTAAGTGGATTACCCAGGCAGACCAAAATGCTAACTTTTCCTCGCTATCCAGTTATTTGCCTGTGAAAACGGCAGCACTGGAAGCCTCTTTCCTACAGACAGAACTGGCTTCGGCGGCCCAAAGCGCCAACGTAGCCAACAGTCTGCTGGTCAGCGCCAAGCTGGTTCAGAACACCCCGCTGTTCTCTCCGGCTCCATTTTCCGGCAGTGTGGCCGCGCGCAACGCAGTGGAGGATGCCATCGAGCTCGTTTCCATCGCCGATCGGGCCGAGGTGGAATCCCGCCTGGCTGCGGGCATGAGCCGGGACGCTGCCGTCGCCGAGTTCTCCACCCAAGCATATTTTGACACATGGTATGCCGGACTTCAGGCAGCAGTCACTGCCGCAATTGCCGGACAGTAAGAAACAACGATGAGACAAGGTGAGGAATCATTACATGGCAGGGAAAAACCGAACAAACCTGAGCGCATCGATCCGAAACAGAGTTACCTTCCCGGTTTTGCTGGTCGTGATCCTTCAAACGCTTCTATCCATCGCTGTTTTAGCCGGCGGCGGCGTATTTGCAAAATTGGAGGAAAACGCCTGCTCTATTCTGGACGCACAGGTAAGCAGCCGGAGAAACGAGTTGTTCAGCAGCATGACCGAATCCTGGGCGCAGATGGATCCCGCCGTGACCGGCATCCATGAATATTATGAGGACTACTTGGCTGCACACCAACTTACGGACGCCCAGTTCGCCGCGGATCGCGACACGACCAAGGATTTCTTGACGGGTGTGGCTCCCGACCTAGTTCTGCTGTTGCGGCATAACGGAGTCAACGGCGCGTTTTTAATCATGGCGGGAAATGATGAATATTTCTCGCCTCAGGGCACAGAGCACCACACTAAGCTGGGCGTTTCCATCCGGGATATGGATCAGGATGCCGGGTATAAGGACGACGAAGATATCCTTCTCGAGCGCGCGCCTATTGTGGTCGGCAACACCCTTGGCTATGCGCTGGATTCCTGGTGGGAATCCACCTACACCTTCACCGCTGACCGTGACAATTCCTATTTCTACAAGCCCCTGGAAGCAGCACAAAGCATCCCTGGTGCCAACTATCGGAATTTGGGCTACTGGTGTCCTCCCCACAGCGTCTCAGGCTCTGATCCCGAAGTGCTTTCCTATTCTGTTCCGCTGATGAGTAAAGACGGGACTGTTTACGCAGTGCTGGGGTTAGAGATTCTCGCTACCTATGTCCGCTCGCGCCTTCCCAACAGCGATTTAGGGGAAAAAAGCGTCTATGTGCTGGCGCAAAGCACAGCGGGCGGCTATCGCACCCTGCTCTACAGCGGCTATTATTACAATCAGCGCTATGACAGCAACAGCGTGATCGTCCCGGGCGACCTCTATTACAATGATTGCTACACGTTGGCGGAAACGGAAAACCGTGTTCTGGCAAATATCCAGCCACTGGTGCTTTATGGCAATCATTCACCCTTCGAAGGTGACCAGTTTGTCTTAATTGGAATGCGGGACCGGGATGAAATGCTGGGATTTGTTCAAAACGTTCAAAATTTCTATCTGGCTGCAATGCTCCTTTCCCTGACGCTGGGTCTGTTGGGCTGCATTGTTGCGACTAAAGTCGTAACCGCCCCGATTTTGCAGGTCTCACGGCAAGTTCGATCCTGCCGCCGGGAGGATACCCTCCAATTAAAACCCATCGGCATTTCCGAGATTGACCAACTTATTGATTCCATCACAGATCTCAATCAAAGCGTCATCTGCAACCAGGCCAAATTGTCCACGATCATCGGTCTGTTGAACTTCCAGGTGGGCGCATTCGAGGTCAACTGCAGCAGCGGAACGGTTTTCCTCAGCGATGGCTTTTTCCAAGTTCTCCGCGGCGTTTACTCAGCGCAGGAACAGGAACAGATGAGATCCAAGAAACTGTTTTTGAACCTGAGCACACGGATTACGGCGTGCTGTACCGAAACCATCCACAATGATAAATGCGTTACTCGCATTTGCAATATTACGCCGCTGGTGGGCGAAAACCGCTGGATTAGCGTGCGTCAGGTTGAGACGGATACTGCGATTGTAGGTGTACTGCTGGATGTGACCACGGAGTACATGGAAAAAAGAAAAATTGAATACGAGCGGGATCACGACACGCTTACCGGCCTGCTCAATCGCCGCGCCTTTGAAAGCAAGGTCACAGAACTGTTCCAGACTCCCCAAACGCTGGGCGTGGCAGCCATGGTGATGCTGGACATTGACAACCTGAAATTTATCAACGACACGTATGGGCATGGAACGGGTGATCGCTATATTGGTCATGCGGCTGACGTGCTGCGTGTGGCCGAGGTGGAAAAAAGCGTGTTAGCCCGCATCAGCGGGGACGAATTCACGCTGTTTCTCTACGGTGGCAACAGCGAGGACGAGCTAGCTGCCTTAATTCAGCGAATCCAGCAAAAAATGGCGGACACCGTCATGGATTTGCACGGCGGTGCGTCCGCTCCCGTCAGTCTTTCCGGCGGCGTGTCTTGGTACCCTAGGGACTCCACTGATTTAAAAGAGCTGCGGCGCTACGCCGATTTTGCGATGTATCAGATCAAAAAGAATCAGAAGGGCCAGATCTGCTTCTTCGACGCAACAACCTATCCGCAGCAACCATGACCGCCTCTTTAGAAATAGCCGTTCCCTGGCCTGGATCCCCTTCCCCCCGCCGAAATTCCTTGACGCAGAAAGGGCCGCCCCATTTGTATGGGGCGGCCCTTTTCTATCATGGCAGGTACGACAGGGGGTTGACCGCCGTGCCGTTGAGGCGGATTTCAAAGTGGCAGTGGTTGCCGGTGGAATTGCCGGTGCTGCCCATGCGCGCGATGAGCTGCCCCTTGTAAACTGCCGTTCCCGCAGAGACCAGCAGACTGGAGCAATGTCCGTAATAGGACTGCACGCCGCTGCCGTGGCTGATGATCACCACATAGCCATACCCACTCTTATATCCCGAGAAGGTAACCGTGCCGCCGTCTGCGGCGTAGATGGAAGTACCATAGGACCCGGCAATATCAACACCCGAATGATAATCCCGGCATCCCCGCAAGGTGCGATATCCGAAATAAGAGGATATGTGCCCCGCACAGGGCCAGGAGAAGCTGCCGGTGGGCATAGTCTTCGGCCTTTCCTTTGTCCCCACCGCTTTGACGGTGGTGGTGGGCTCCCGGGTCACGGTGGTATTGGTGATCGTGCGCTCCTGTTCAATGCCATTGATAAAGATCACATCGGCATCAATCACCTGTTCGCCCGCCACACCCTGCGTCGTGATCTTGCTGGTGCCGGTGTACATGGAGGAATCCTGTACCTCTTCCACGGGGCAGGCAATAGACTCGGTGTAGGAAATGCTCTCGGTGGTGCGCACGGAAAGATAGGGGATCGCCACCTTGATGGTCAGCATATCGCCGGGCATCAGACGGTCCAAACTGGCGTTGGGGTTAAGCGTCATCAGTTCCGTCAAAGACATGTCGTTGGCATAGGCAATGCCGCTGTAGGTGTCGCCGCTGACCACGGTGTAGGTGGTTTCTCCGGCCGTATTTGCGGTAAGCGCGGCATGGATTTCATCCAAACCCTGCAACACATTGGACGGGGCGTAGCCGTAGGTAATTTCTACGCCCTCTACAAAGGCTGCCGTGCCGGTATTGTCCGTCATATATTGAGCCTTAATGCTCTCCAGCAGCTGCTCCAGTGCGTCGTAATCATTGTAAGCGCCAATAAATTGCCCATCCACGGTAAGCAGATAGGTCTTCATCACTTCGCCAATCTGGTCAAACAGATAGTTTTCAAAAACCGCCTCGTCTGTAAAGGCCCCCTGCTTGATCAGCGCGCGCTCGTAGGTCACGTCGCTGTTGATGGTGTAATCATAGCCAAGGATGTCGGTCGCCTGATCCTCTACCGTAGAAACGACCTGTTGGAACGCCTCCTCCGTCTCCACAACGCCCAACCGCTGGCCGTCTACCGACACAGCATAGCTTAACGTATAGACAACGTTTACAATCCCCACCACCGCAACAACAAGGGAAACCGCGGCAAACAGCAGGGGACTTGGGCTCCAGTTCTTACGCGCGCAATAGGCGTGGCGGGAAATCCGATCCACTCTTCGGCTGCGGCGCGCCGCACGTTTGGAAAGTATGACCCGCTGCTCAAACGTGAAGTGATCGTGTATGATACGTGCATACCAGCGGGACAGTTGGACGGATTCCCTTTGCAGCCCCTGGGATAAAGATTCTTGAGCGGAACACCACGCACAGTGCACCATGCCAATCAGTCTGTATAACAACTTGCTCAACGCGCCAAGTCCTCCGTCCGGTAAAGGTAAACTGCCAAAAATGACAGAGTGATAATAAAAGATTACAAAGCGGTAACAAATTTAATATACACGCTTTTCCCTGCTGCGTCAAGACCAAATATCGGAATCTTTCTCGCTTTTTCACCCTTGCTGAACCTGTAACCCCTTATCAAGTCAGTTTACGCACCAGCTGGTACCATTCTTACCGCTTCAACAGCTATGTTATGTCCACTGAACAAATGCGATTTTCGTATCGCATTTGCCAAAAGGACAGTTTCTGTCCTTTTGGGCAGCAAAACAGTTCCGTTTTGCTGCTTCGGATACATGGATGACTGTCTGTTTGAATTTGCAGACACACGCTGCAAATTCAATGTGCAAGGGTTTTTACTGAACGCAGCAAAGACCCCACAAGCCTTTTCTGACAGAATGGCTTGCGGGGCCTAGTGTTATGGGGTGTCCTTCTCATCCTCCAGCCAAGCTTCCTGTTCCAGCCGCTGTAGATAACGCTTTCGCTTGCGCCGATACCAGGCGCAGTTAATGACATTGCCTAAAATGAGGATGTTTCCGCACAGATATAACCAGACTAACAGGATAATCACCGAGGCCAGTGAGCCATAGATAAGCGCATAGCGAGAGGAACGGCCGATCATAAATGAGAAAACAGCCGAGGCCCCCACGATGGCCAAAGCGGCAAACACCCCCCCGGTGAGGAGCGGGGCGCGCGGTTTATCCCGGGGGGCGCCCACGCGGTACAGCAGCAGTACCAGCAGCAGTACAAAGCAGAATAGAAACAGATATCGAATCCACCGCCAAAGGGCCGTAAAGGCTGGAAGGTGGAGCAGCGCGGCCGCCTCTGCGGGAAAGTGCAGCTCCATCAGCTTTAAAAACCAGTCGCCGGTCAGGATTACGACCAGAGACAGGTAAACGGTAATCAGAAACAGAAGGGACAGGCCAACGCTTACCAGCAGCCGCCGAATCCCGCTGCGGGGCCGGTGTCCGTGCAGGTTATCCATCACGTTCAGAAGCGTGCGTATGGCGGCCGAGGCCGAGATAAGGATGGTGCCGATCCCTGCCGCCAGCAGCGTGGAGGACCGGTTGGCGGAAATATAGGATAGATAATCCGTCAAAAGGGTCAGGCTTTCGCCCGGAATAATGCGATCCAGATACTGGAACAGATCGGTGGTGTCCATCTGGAAAAACCCAATGAAAAAGTTGATGCAAATGAGGAACGGGCACATGGAGAGGATAAAAAAATAGGCCAGCGCCGCCGCGGAACGGGCAACGCCAAACTCAAAGTACATACCGACGATTTCGCGGAGGAACGAAACCGGAGAGGAGTTCCAAATGCGACGCAAGACGCTGCCTCCTTTCTCAACATGCCCTTTTTTCCTGTACAGTGCCACCATTGTAGCATATCGTGGGGCAAAAAACAACGAATTGTGACGCCTTGGCAAAAAACCGCCTGCCTACCGGCAGACGGTTTTATAAGCGTTGCATTTTGTTCAGCCTGCGACCTTGTTGAGTTTCAAAGTCATAGAGCTCTTTTTATGAGCCGCAGCATTTTTATGAACCAAACCTCTGCCCGCGGCCTGATCGACGGCCTTGACGGCCACCTTGTATGCGGCATCGGCCTCGCTGCGGTTGCCTTCAGCCACGGCGGCATCGAACTTCTTGATGTCAGTCTTCAGCGCGGACTTCGCAACCTTGTTCTGCATGGCTTTGGTTTTGTTTACCAGCACACGCTTCTTGGCAGACTTGATATTCGGCAAACCAAACACCTCCTCCGATTATAATTACACATTAATTCACTGTGCAGATATGTATTTTACCATTATAATTTAAAAAAAGCAACTGTTTTTTTCACTTTTTCGGATAGCTTTGCGAGAATTGAAAAAAATAGGGAAGTATCTGATCAAAAAGCACAATATATTGCGATGAAATGGAGTGCAACATGGAAAACAAACGCACCGACTTGGCCCTGGAATCCGCCCAAATATGGCGGGAGGCCGAAAAAAAAGAGTCCCTGCCCGGCGTGGAGCAAATAGAATCCCAGCGAGAAGGGATCTCCGTGACCACGGTAAAAATCACCTCTGCGGAGGGAGCACAAGCCCTGGGCAAGCCTATGGGCACCTATATCACCCTCCATCTGGCGGATCTTCTGCAGTGGGAAAAGGATGCTCTGCTTCGTGCCGCCAAGGCAATTGCGGCCGAGCTGTCCCCCCTGCTGCCGGAAAGCGGACCGGTTTTGGTGGCGGGACTCGGAAATCGTTCGATCACACCGGACGCTGTGGGACCACTGGTGCATGATCACACGGTGGTTACCCGCCATTTGGTGGAGCGTGAACCGGAACAATTCGGCGCTTTCCGTGCGGTGGCGGCGCTTTCCGCCGGTGTGCTTGGCACCACGGGAATGGAAAGCGGAGAATTGCTGCAAAGCGTGGTGGAAAAAATTCATCCTGTCTGTGTCGTAGCTGTGGACGCCCTGGCCGCCCGCGACCTAGATCGTGTCTGCGCCACAATTCAGATCGCCGATACAGGCATTGTGCCCGGCTCCGGCGTGGGCAATAGCCGGGCGGCGCTCAACAAGGAGACGATGGGTGTACCGGTGATTGCCATCGGTGTTCCCACTGTGGTGGATGCGGCCACGCTGGCGGCTGATCTGCTCGAAAAGGCCGGGCTGGGACACATGGCACCGGAGGCGCTCTCCGAAGCGGGACGGAGCTTGATGGTCACGCCCCGGGATATCGACAGCCGTGTGGCAGAACTGTCCAAGCTTGTGGGATACGGCATTAATCTTGCCCTGCAGCCCGGTCTTTCCCTGGAGGACATGGAGCTTTTCCTAAGCTAAGCGGAGGAACTGGCAGGAGCGGTCTCTGGTGATTCTGCACGGCTTTCCCCACGGCGAACTCCTTGATTTCGGCGGGAAATCGCCCTTTCCTGATTGACTTTCCCGCATATTTCTATATAATTGTACTGTTATTCCGAAATACGCCGCTATACGCCATATAGCGCAGACGAAAGGAAATCAGTCATTATGAACAATCAAGAAAAAACCATGGAAAAAATCGTCGCCCTGTGCAAAAGCCGCGGCTTTGTCTTCTCCGGCAGCGAGATTTACGGCGGCCTTGCAAACACCTGGGACTACGGTCCGTTGGGCGTAGAACTAAAAAATAACGTAAAAAAAGCATGGTGGAAAAAGTTCGTCCAGGAGAATCCCCACAACGTGGGGCTGGATTCCGCCATCTTGATGAACCCGCAGGTATGGGTGGCTTCCGGCCATGTGGCCACCTTCAACGATCCTCTTATTGACTGCAAAGTCTGCAGAATGCGCCACCGCGCCGACAAACTGGTGGAAGAGTGGAACCGCGACCAGGCCATTACCGATGTGGTGGTAGAGGCCATGGACAACGACCAGTTGGTGGGTTATATCCGGGAGAAGGGTGTCCCCTGCCCTGGTTGCGGCAAGTGCGACTTTACTGACATTCGTAAATTCAATCTGATGTTTAAGACCCATCAGGGCGTCACCGAGGATTCCGCCGCCGAGATCTATCTGCGGCCCGAGACAGCACAGGGCATTTTCGTTAATTTCCTAAATGTGCAGCGCACCACCCGCAAAAAGCTGCCCTTCGGCGTATGCCAGGTGGGCAAGTCCTTCCGCAATGAGATTACGCCGGGCAACTTCACCTTCCGCACCCGCGAATTCGAGCAGATGGAACTGGAATTCTTCTGTAAACCCGGCACCGAAATGGACTGGTTCGCCTATTGGAAGAAATACTGCAAGGACTGGCTGGACTCTTTGGGCATGACGGCCCAGCACATCCGTATGCGCGACCACGAAAAGGAAGAGCTCTCCCACTATTCCAACGGCACCACCGACTTTGAGTTTCTCTTCCCCTTTGGCTGGGGTGAGCTATGGGGCGTGGCATCCCGCACCAACTTTGACCTGACCGCCCACCAAACCACTTCGGGCAAGGATATGACCTACTTTGACCAAGAAGCCAACGAGCACTACATCCCCTATGTGATCGAGCCCTCTCTGGGCGCGGATCGCGTGACGCTGGCCTTCCTCATTGACGCCTATGACGAAGAGGTGGTAGACGCCGAGAAGAATGACATCCGTGTGGTGCTCCATCTCCATCCCACGCTGGCTCCCATCAAGTGCGCCGTGCTGCCCCTGTCCAAGAAGCTGGGCGATAAGGCCATGGAGATTTACACTGATTTGTCCCGCGACTTTATGGTGGATTACGACGACGCCGGCTCCATTGGCAAGCGGTACCGCCGCCAGGACGAGGCGGGCACGCCCTACTGCGTGACGGTAGACTTTGCGACTGTGGGCGACGACAATGCCCCGGCCGACCATTGCGTCACCGTGCGCAACCGTGACACCATGGAACAGGTGCGCATGCCGATTTCCGAGCTGAAGAGCTATCTCACGGAAAAGTTGGCATTCTGATATGCAGGCATTATCAAGCATCCTGTTGCCGGAAACGAAGAAGGAACAGCGCCGAAACGGAATCTATCAGTTTGTTATGCTCCTTCTCATTGGTGCTTGCATTGGGCTGATCTCTCTGCTTCTGGCCGCCGCTACCTTTGATCAGCCCAGCCGGGTCATGTTTTTCTCCTATTTGAAAAATCCGGTGCTGACTGCGGTTAACCTTCTGCCGCCCATCCTGCTGATCGTGTTCTTCTATTTCGCCACCGGGCGGGCACGCATCGCCGTTCTCATCACCACCTGCGTCACCTTTGCCCTGTCCATCGCCAACTTTTATAAGATTCAGCTGCGGGATGACCCGCTCATGGCCATTGATCTGACCACGGTCACCGAGGCAAAAAACATTATTGGCAAATACCACCTAACGATGGACTGGAAGGTGATTTTTGCGGTAGGCTGCGCCGCGGCAAGCTTCTATTTTGCCAAATACCTGATGCGGGAACCGCTACGCAGCCGTCGATTGCGCGTGATGGGCGCTGCCGCTACCGTTCTGGCCGCCGTGGTGCTGTACCCCACGGTCTACGCCAGTGATGGGGTTTATGCGGCCACGGAGAACAACGGCAACATCAATATATGGTCTGAGGTGCAGGTCTACGCCTCGCGGGGCTTTCTCTATCCGTTTCTCCACTCCGTGCAAGATATGGTGATCTCTCCGCCGGAAGACTATCAGGAATCGCAGGCAAAGGCACTTCTTGCCGCCTATGACGACGGCATGATTGCGGAGGACGCCCAGATTAACGTGATCTCCTTCATGCTGGAATCCTATACCGACTTTTCCAAGTTTGACAGCGATATTGTGTTAAAGCAGGACTTGTATGGCCCCCTTCACCAGTTGAAGGAGGAGTGCGTGTCGGGCCGACTGGTGGACAACATTTTTGGCGGTGGCACTAAGGACACCGAGCTTTGCTATCTCACAGGATTTCCCCAGCAGCGCAGCTACCGCTCCAACGTGAATTCCTACGTCCGCTACTTGACACAGCAGGGATACTACACCGAGGGGTTCCACCCCGGAGAAGCCTGGTTTTACAACCGACAGAACGTGGTCGGCTATTTGGGCTTTGACAACTACTATTTCCTGGACGATTTTGAGGACGCCGACCAAACCGACCGGTACTTTTTCGACAAACTGACCCAGCTGTGGCAGGACAGGGACCCCACTGTTCCCTATTTCAATTATAGTCTCTCCTATCAAAACCACGGCGCTTATGAAACCACCGGCACAGGAAAAACTTCGTACCTTGCCAAGGGAGATCTGTCCGACGAGACCTATAACATGTTCAACAATTATTTGGCCGGTATTGCCGACACCACGGAGCAGATCGCATCCTTTGTCAACTATTTCCGCACCTGCGAGGAGCCTGTGGTCATTGTGTTTTTCGGTGACCACCTGCCTTGGATGGGCAACAACAACCGTGGTTATCAGGAACTGGGCATTCACCTGGATCTCTCTACCCAGGAGGGATTCCTCAACTACTATTCCACGGAGTACTATATCTGGGCCAACGATGCGGCCAAAGAAATAAGCGGGTCTGCCTTCACCGGCGAGGGCGAGACCATTGGCCCGTATTACCTGATGTCGGAACTGTTTGATCTGTGCGGCTGGGACGGCCCGTCCTTTCTGCAGGCAACCCGGAGTATCCGCACTCTTCTGCCCGTGATCCACTCCGCCGGATACTTTATGGAGAACAATGTCGTTACTGACACACTCACGCCCGAGGGGACGGCGCTGGCCACGGATTTCAACGCGCTGTATTACTACTCCCTCACGCATTTCTCCGACTGACTTTACTTCGAAAGGCTGGACAATATGGAAGAAACGAAGAAAAAAGAATTAGCCATGACTGCCACGCGGGCGCGGCTGCTGGGGCTGGAGGCCGTTCATCACTGTGCTTCCGGCCATATTGGCGGTTCCCTGTCCGCCATGGACATCCTAACCGTACTCTATTTCAACACCATGAAGATTGACCCGCAAAATCCCAGAGATCAGGACCGTGACCGGTTCGTGCTGTCCAAAGGCCACTGCACCCCCGCCCTGTACTCCATCCTTGCTCTGCGGGGCTTTTTCCCCGCAGAAGATCTGAAGATGTTCCGCTCGGTGGACGGCCATATGTCCGGTCACGCCGAGATGCATCACGTGTCCGGTGTGGACATGTCCACCGGGTCCCTCGGTCAGGGCATTTCCGTTGCCGTGGGCATGGCATTGGCGGGGAAGGTCAATCGTCAGGACTACCGCGTGTACGCGCTGATGGGCGACGGCGAGATCGAAGAAGGCCAGACTTGGGAGGCCGTTATGTCTGCCGCCAAGTATAAGCTGGATAACTTCTGCGCCATTGTGGATGTCAACGGACTGCAGATTGACGGCGCTACCGCCGATGTGATGCCCTCTGAGCCGCTGGATGAAAAGTACAAGGCCTTTGGCTGGAATGTCATCAAGGTAGATGGGCATGGCTACGGCGCACTGGCGGACGCCTTCCAGCAGGCGAAAACCTGCAAGGGAAAGCCCACCATGGTACTGGCAAAAACGGTAAAAGGCAAGGGCGTATCCTTTATGGAGAACAACGCCGGCTGGCACGGCAAGGCACCCAACGACGAACAGTATGAGCAGGGGCGAAGCGAGCTGGAAGCCCTGCTGGCAGAACAGGAGGGGAAGTAAGATGGGAAAATCAGTTGCAACCCGCGCCGCCTACGGCGAGGCCCTTGTGGCCTTGGCGGAACAAGATCCCGATCTGCTGGTGCTGGACGCCGACCTCTCCTCCGCCACCAAAACCGACTTATTCGCCAAGACCTATCCTGAACGTTTCTTTGACATGGGCATCGCGGAAGCGAATATGATGGGCGTGGCAGCGGGACTTGCCACCTGCGGCAAAAAGCCCTTTGCCAACACGTTTGCCATGTTTGCCGCCGGCCGCGCCTGGGAACAGGTGCGCAATTCCATCGCCTATCCCCGCCTGAACGTAAAGGTCATCGGCTCCCACGGCGGTCTGTCTGTGGGTGAGGACGGCGCCACCCACCAGTGCATCGAGGATTTCGCACTCATGCGCGCCATTCCTGGGATGCTGGTGCTCTGCCCCTGCGATGCCAACGAGATGACCCTTGCCACCCAGGCGCTTCTGAACTACAACGGGCCTGCCTATATGCGGCTGGGCCGTCTTGCGGTGGACACCGTGACCGACCTTATCCCCAGTTATCATTTTGAGTTGGGCAAGGGCGCCACCCTGCGGGAGGGCAGAGATGTGACCATCGTGGCCAATGGCATGATGGTACAGATGGCAATCAAGGCCGCCGAACTGCTGACTGCGGAGGGAATTTCCGCCCGGATCATCGATATGCATACCATCAAACCGCTGGATGGCAGTCTCTTGCTCAAAGCCGCAAAAGAGACCGGCTGCATCGTCACCACCGAGGAGCACAATGTGCTGGGTGGCCTTGGGGGCGCGGTGGCTGAGTTCATCGGAGAAAACTGTCCCGTTCCCGTTGTCCGCCACGGCGTGATGGACGAGTTTGGCCGTTCCGGCAAGGCGGAAAAGGTATTGGAAGCCTACGATCTTACCCCGGACGCTATCGTAAAGGCCGCCAGAACAGCCATGGCAAAAAAGAAATAATTTTTTCTACCTAGAGAGGAAAAAAGCCGT
Source organism: Oscillospiraceae bacterium (assembly GCA_963666535.1). Taxonomy (GTDB): domain Bacteria; phylum Bacillota; class Clostridia; order Oscillospirales; family Oscillospiraceae. Next base: position 339,648 of record OY762913.1, read on the forward strand.
TTGTACCGCGTATGAACGACACCTTCCATTCCTTGAGCGGCAATAAAAGCCGGGTCCGCAAATTGCGGACCCGGTTTTTTGATTCCTATGCTTTTCTCAGTCCCAGGAAGCGGTGACCATGTCGGCACAGTCGTCCTTGAAAATGGCCAGGAAGGACAAAACGGTGTCCCACACCAAGCATGCCGAGAACACATACATGGCGATGGATTCCATATAAAAGAAAGGATACAGCGGAATGTACAAAACGTCGGTCACGGTTCCCTTTGCCATGGATACCGCCGCTTGAGTGAAAGCGGCATAGCCGACCGTAGCTGCGATGTAAACGGACAGGCAGCCCATAAGCGTAAAGATAACAAATTTCAGCACCCGGGGGAAATGCGTGATCAGAAGCGTCATGTTAATATGGGTCTTATTGGTCTGGGCGTAGGCAAAGGATGCGAACACCGTGCACATCAGCAGCCGCTGGGTAATCTCATACGCGCCCACAATGGGGGAGCCCAGCAGCTTGGTCAGCAGAACATCCAGCACATTGAGCAGCATGATGGCAATACAACCCGCATAGCTGACAACACTCATTACGCCCGTTACCCGGGCAAACGCATGGTCAATTTTTTTAATCATTTCAATCAGCCCCCTTAACCCACAACAAAGCTTGGCAGGAACAGCGCGATCTGTGGGAATATGGTAACCAGCACGACGGCCACGACGATGGTCACCATGAAGGGCAGAATTCCCTTATAAATGGTGGCCAGCGGGACATCCTTGGCGACTCCCGAGATAATAAAGCAGTTCAAACCAACCGGAGGCGAGATTGCGCCCATTTCCATAACCATCACGATATAGATGCCAAACCAGATGGGATCGAAGCCCAGATTCGTGACAATAGGCAGGAAAATCGGCACGGTAAGCATGATCATCGGCAGTTCGTCCATAATCATGCCCAGGAAGATGTATACCAGTGTCATCAGTACCAGAACGAAGTACCGCGACACGTCCATGCCGCCGATGTAGTTTGCAAGGTTCATAGGTAGCTGGGTGATGGTTAAAAATCCACAGAACACCTGGGCGCCAATGATAATCAGAAACGTCATGGCAAAGGTTGTCACCGAGGTTTTCATGGCCACAAAGAAGGTCTTTTTCGTCAGATTGCGGTTAACCGCCATCAGAATAAGGCCTAAAAATGCACCGATGGCCGCGGACTGGTTGACGGAAAACAGGCCGGCAAACATGCCCCCCAATACCACGCCGAACAGAACGACCACGCCCACCAGCCCCTTCAGGGATTTGAACCGCTCAATCCAAGAGCATTTGGTCGGGGGCGGAGCCAGCTTGGGGTTGCGCTTGACCAGAAAGACGATGGTCAGGATGCAAAGCGCGGCCATTAGCAGTCCGGGGAATACGCCGGCGGCAAACAGCTTGCCGATGGACGCTTCCGCCATAATACCATAGATAATCATGGGAGTGCTGGGCGGGATCAGGATGCCCAGCGTTCCGCCCATGGCCACGGAACCGGTGGAGAGCTTATCATCATAGCCATATTTCCGCATTTCCGGCAGCGCAATGGTGCCCATGGTGGCGGCGGTGGCGGCGCAGGAACCGCAGATAGCGCCAAAGCCGGCGCAAGCGGCCACGGTGCCGCAGGCCAGCGAACCGGGAAGGCGGGAGAGCCACTTATTCGCGCAGTCATATAAGCTTCCGGACAATCCCGCATGAAACGCGAAGTTGCCCATCATGATAAAGAGCGGAACAACGATCAGGGAATAGGTGCTGGCCTGCGTGGAGGGAACCGTACGCAGCAACGCAACGGCGGCGGTGGGCGTGACGACGATGGAATACCCCACAAAACCCACTAACATCAGCGCGAGGCCGATGTTCATGCCCATAAAGATCAACACCAAGAAAACCACGATACCAATGGCCGCAACAGTCATAGGCGACATAGGAACAATCAATCCTTTCTCTGTAACAGGAACATCTGCTATCAACTTGCATCTCACAAAATAGTCCCGGCCGGGAAGGCCCAGCCGGGACTATCGCACTAGAACAAAGCGCCGGTCTTATTTACCGTACTGGACGGCCAGATCTTTTGCCTGCGCCAGGAAATCAGCGCCGCCGTCGATCCCCTTGGCCCAAGTTTCAGCATACGCGTCAGCAGCGGTCTGCATGTCAATAATGCCACTGGCGTCCAGCTGAACAAACTCGCCTCCGGCAGCCGTGATGGTATCACGCGCTGCGGCAACCGCGGTTTCAAACGCCTCGGCAGCGTTCAGAGATGCAGCCTTGCCGGACAGGCCCATGATCGCTTCCTGATACTCAGCGGGCAGAGAGGCGAACTTGTCTGTGTTCATGACCAAGGCGAAGGGGCCGTCATACATGGGATAATCGGTGTAATATTTCGTGACCTCCTGCAGGGAGAAGTTCGTGATCCCAGAGGGTTCGAAGATGTAGCCGGAAATATTGTTTTTCTCCATGGCCTGATACACATCGCCAGGAGCCATGGTGATGGGGTTTGCGCCCCAGGCCGTCAGCACGTCGGTGATGGCGCCGGCCGGGCAGCGCATGGTGCGGCCGGACAGGTCAGCCTGAGAAGTGATGGGTTTATCGCCGGAGCAAAGGATCATACCGGGGTTTCCGTAAAGCATCAGCAATTGATAGGTGCTCCACTCGGCCTGCATGGCATCAGAGCTGTCATACAAGTCCCAGAGCACGTTGGTGGAAATAACAGGATCACCGAAGCCCTGCATGGGAAGGGTAATCACGTCGGACAGGGGATACTGTCCGGAATAGTATCCGGTGTAAATCCAGCCGATGTCGGCTCCGCCGGACTCAACCATATCGCCTACGTCGGCGGCAGCAGCCAGCGTGGAACTGCCATAAATGGTGATCAGCACGTGGTTGTCGGTTGCGGCAGCCACATCGTCACACCATGCCTGCATATAGACAGCCTGAGGAGTGGTAACAGGGTCATGCATGGATAGAGACAACTCATAAACAGTATCATCTGCGGGAGTGGCGCTGTCGGTCTCAGCCGGGGTGGCCGCCCCGCTGTTGCCGCAGCCGGTCAGGCACAGTGCGAATACCATCGTCGTAGCCATAACCAAAGCCAGTGTTCGAGAATGCTTTCTCATCGTTGATCTTCTCCTTTTTTCCCCTAAATTTTAAACTGATTGCACATATTCAATTATCGAATCAATTCGACATTAGTATAATCGTACGAATCCTCTCTGTCAAGAAATTCTTGTCAAAAACCCTTTGTATGCAACATTTTATTCAGTCAATAGAAATTATCTATCACAGAACAAAAACGCTCTTTTCGCCCAGGTGGGCGAAAAGAGCGTTAAATAAATCGCGCCTTGGAAAACAGGGCAGGGCAATCTTGCTGGGAAAGCGTCTGGCATCAAAGGGCAGATTTACTCCTCGTCCAGTTTAAGCACGGCCATAAATGCCTCGGTTGGCACTTGCACCGACCCCAGCTTCCGCATCTTCTTTTTGCCTTCTTTTTGCTTCTCCAGCAGCTTTTTTTTGCGGGTAATATCACCGCCGTAGCATTTGGCCAAAACGTCTTTGCGGAGCGCCTTTATGGTCTCCCGGGCGATAACCTTGCCACCGATGGCCGCCTGAATCGGGACCTCAAACATTTGCCGGGGGATGTTCTCCTTGAGTTTTTCACAAATCCTGCGGGCGCGGGGATAGGCCTTTTCCCTGTGGACAATAAAGGACAGCGCATCCACCTGGTCGCCGTTGAGGAGCAGATCGACTTTCACCAGATCGCTGGGGCGGGAATCCACCATCTCATAGTCCAGGGAAGCATAGCCCCGGGTCTTCGCCTTCAGAGCATCGAAAAAGTCATAGACAATCTCGTTGAGGGGCATGTGATAGTGCAGCTCGACCAGATTGGTGTCCAGATACTGCATATCCTTGTACTCGCCGCGGCGCTCCTGGCACATGGGCATAATGTTTCCCACATAGTCTGGCGGAGTGATGATGGATACCTTGACATAAGGCTCCCGGGCCTCGGCGATCAGGGAAGGGTCGGGATACTCGTGAGGATTGTCCACCCGGAGCACCGTGCCGTCGTTCTTGGTGAGTTCGTAAATGACCGAAGGCAGGGTGGTGACCAGATCCAGATCGAACTCCCGCTCCAGCCGCTCCTGAATAATTTCCATGTGGAGCATACCCAAAAAGCCGCAGCGGAAACCGAAGCCCAAGGCCACCGAGGATTCCGGTTCGAAGGAGAGGGACGCATCGTTGAGCTGAAGCTTTTCCAGCGCGTCCCGCAGATCCGGGTACTTGGAGCCATCCTCGGTATAAATGCCGCAGAACACCATGGGCTGTGCCGGGCGGTAGCCGGGCAGCGACTGGGCGGCGGGATGCTCTGTTCCCGTCACGGTGTCGCCCACGCGGGTGTCCTTCACGTTTTTGATGGAAGCGGTGAAATAGCCCACTTCGCCGGCGAAAAGGGCCTGACACGGCTCCAAACCCAGCGGCAGCAAATAGCCGCACTCCAGCACCTGGTATTCCGCACCGGAGGCCATCAGCCTCACATTCATGCCCTTCTCCAGTGTGCCTTCCATCACCCGCAGATACACCAGAACGCCGCGATAGCTGTCATACTGACTGTCAAAGATCAGTGCCTTCAGCGGTGCCTTGGCGTCGCCGGTGGGCGACGGGATTCCCGCCACAATCGCTTCCAGCACGGCGTCAATGTTAATCCCCAGTTTGGCGGAGATCTCAGGGGCATCAGCGGCGGGCAGACCGATGATACTTTCCACCTCTTCCTTCGCCTTGGCGGGGTCGGCGGCGGGCAAATCAATCTTATTAAACACGGGCAGGATCTCCAGATCATGCTCCATGGCGAGATAAGTATTCGCCAGCGTCTGGGCTTCCACCCCCTGGGTGGCATCCACGACCAAAACCGCACCTTCACAGGCGGCCAAAGAACGGGAGACCTCGTAATTAAAGTCCACATGACCCGGGGTATCGATGAGATTGAGCTCGTATATCTCTCCGTCCTGTGCCTTGTAGCGCAGCTTCACGGCGCGGGCCTTGATTGTAATGCCACGCTCCCGCTCCAAATCCATATTGTCCAGAAGCTGGCTGGACATCTCCCGCTGGGAGACGGCGTCGCATTTTTCCAATAGGCGGTCGGCCAGCGTGGATTTGCCGTGGTCAATATGAGCAATGATGGAGAAGTTACGAATTTTGGATTGGTCTGTCATAGTGAAACCCTCCCCAGCGGCAAAGCCACGCGTTTCACGGCGGTAAGCCGCGTGCAAGCGCTTTGCCGCAGGCAAAGCCTTGCCGCCTGGGTGAATTCACTTCGGCCAAGCAGAATAGAAAACCGGGTTCCCACGCAGGCCATTGCCTGAGTGGGAAAGGATTTGCCGTGGTCAATATGAGCAATGATGGAGAAATTCATAATTCTAGATTGGTCTGTCATAGTCAAGTCCTTTCCTCAGGAAAATTTGCGGAACCGATCGGGTCCAAGGAGAATGCTGCTTTCGCCGGTCAGGCGATTAACGGCCCAGCCACGGCAGCAGGGCCGGCTGGACATCCAGAATGTTCCATGGAGTCACGTGAAAGGTCTGCACGCCGGCTGTTACCAGCGGGTCACAGTCTAAAAAGGCGTCCAGCTCCTCACGACTTTGGGCGCGGAGAACAAGAAACCCCCCTGATTCCGCTTCTTTGGGTCCGGCACAAAGCACCATGCCGGCAATGATACCGGACTGAACATGCGCGGCGTGAGCCGGAATGAGCGAGGTGGCAAGCACCTCTTCCGTGCAGGGCAACGCCGGTGCGTATACCGCCTCGACAAGGTAGTGGTTCATGTGTTTCCCCTCCTTATGCCCCGTTCCAACCGTTCATTGATCCGGCTTCCCGAGTTGTGAATCACCTGGAACAACGACTGATATAGGCCTGGATATGCTTCTTCAAGGGCCCGGTTGCCCATCGGCGGCAGAGCGCCTTTTTCCTTCACCACCGCTGCCAGTCTGTCGACCAGTATGATCTCGCTCAGCCGCATATCGGCATCCGTAATTGCAATGTTAAAATAGCGGGAAGACAAAGCGAAAAAATCAGCGTTGTTTGTGCCGTCGGCCTGATAAAGAAAGCGGAACACCCGGTACACGGCAGTTCCCAGGTAGTCACAAGCGGCCAGGATCGCTTCCTTATCCCCCACCTTCCCCAAAAGGTCAAAGACCACCGCAATGGAATTGACCAGCAGCTTTTTGGACAGTGTGGCCATCACGCTGCCGCGGAGCACATTGTCTCGTTCAGCCCCGTAATCGTACAGTTCTTCCGTACTGATGGTTGTCCCATCCCGGGTCAGGGTGCGCCCCAGCAGGAAGTCGGCGGAAACGCCGTAATAGTCGCAGGCCTTTACCACAAAAGAAAGCCCCGGCTCACGAACCCCATTTTCATAGTGGGACAGCAGAGCCTGCGAAATACCAAGCTCTTGTGCAGCCAGTCGTTGGCTGGTGCCCTTTTCCTGTCTTAGCAGAGAAAGCGAGCGGGGAAAGCTTGCATTCATTTTGTTCACGCACCTTTGTATTATAGGATCAACAATGAGTATATGATACAAAAAAGATTACACTTTGTAAAGAATTATCTTTTGTTTTTTCGCCCTCTTTCTCCCCCCTGGCTCTTGCAAATACAGCGAAAAAGTGATAAATTGAAGCTATCTGTGTAAGGAAACCAGAATTATTGACGTGGAGGAATCAACAATGTTTGAAAAACTGATTGCCGATCTGAAGGCAAAACCCCGCACAATCGTATTTACCGAGGGGCACGACCCCCGTATTCTTGAGGCTACCGCCCGCCTAAAGGCAGACGGACTAATGACCATCATCCTTGTGGGCAAGGAAGCCGAAGTGAAGGCGGCCGCCGCGGCCGGAACGTTTGACATTGCCGGTGTGCAGATCCTGGACCCTGCCACCTATGATAAGATGGATGACATGGTCGCCAAGATGGTGGAACTCCGCAAGGGCAAGATGTCCGCGGAAGAATGCCACACCGCGCTGCAGAAGGGCAACTACTTTGGTACCATGCTGGTGAAAATGGGCGTTGCCAACGCACTTTTGGGCGGCGCCACGTATTCCACCGCCGACACCGTGCGCCCCGCGCTGCAGCTGATTAAAACCAAGCCGGGCAACAACATTGTGTCCTCCTGCTTTATCATGAATCGCGTCACCGACAAGGGTGAGGAGCGCCTGTGCATGGGCGACTGCGCCATCAACATTGCGCCCAACGAGGACGAGCTGGTGGAGATCGCCATTGAGTCCGCCAAGACGGCCGAGTTCTTCGGCATTGATCCCAAGGTGGCCATGCTGTCCTATTCCACCAAGGGCTCCGGCAAGGGTGACGATGTGACCAAGGTTGTAAACGCATTCAGCAAAATCAAAGAGGCGGCCCCTGCTCTGAAGGTGGAGGGTGAGCTGCAGTTTGACGCTGCCGTATCTCCCACGGTCGCCGCCACCAAGTGCAAGGGCTCTGCGGTTGCCGGTCAGGCCAACACCTTCATTTTCCCCGAAATCCAGTCCGGCAATATTGGCTATAAAATCGCCCAGCGTCTGGGCGGCTTTGCCGCTTACGGCCCCATCTTGCAGGGTCTGAACGCCCCCATCAATGATTTGTCGCGCGGCTGCAACGCTGATGAGGTCTATTCCATGGCCATTATTACCGCAGGAATGTCTTAAGACAACCAAAATTAGCGGCAATCGCGACTACATGAGGGAGGGACGAGCAGCCCCTCCCTCAACATCTTGTGGCCTTAGTATATTTAAATGTGAAGACGAATTTTTTCTTTACACCCTGGCAAAAATATGATACACTACCAAAGCACGTGAATGTGCAAATAGGTCCGCCCGCTTAGTTTCGGGGTCATTTCCGGCGTAACCGCCGGTTTTCACCAGCCCGCCACTCAGCCCGTCGGATGATCATTGAAAGGTGGATTTTTATGATTCGCAAAGACGAAAAGATGGCCGTAATTGACGCCAACCGTACCCATGCAACCGACACCGGTTCCCCCGAGGTGCAGGTGGCCATTCTCACTGCCCGCATCACCGAGCTGACCGCCCACATGAAGCAGCACCCCCAGGACAAGCATTCTGAGCGCGGTCTGCTGAAAATGGTCGGCAAGCGCCGCAAGATGCTGGATTACCTTGCCGGTAAGGATGTGGAGCGTTACCGCGCCCTCATTGCCAAGCTGGGCATCCGCAAGTAAGAGTGAATGAAGGGCGGTGTAGTATGTCTGCACCGCCCTTTTTCAAATAATCAATCAGACGCCGGAACCCCTAACACTTTTTTAGCAGTTGAAAATGCACCTCGCCCGGGTGAGATCCGTTTTCAAGTGCTAAAAGGTCAGCGGCTCCTGTGCGTCCAGATGCAAAGGAGTACTATTATGTCAACCATTATCACCAAAAAGCAATTCAACAGCAAAAGCTATGAGATGGATATTTCCGGCCGCACGCTCAAGCTTGAGATCGGCAAAATGGCAGAGTTGGCCAACGCCTCCGCCATGGTCACGTACGGCGGCACCTCCGTTCTGGTGGCGGTCACCGCATCCGCCCGTCCCCGTGACGGCATCGACTTTTTCCCCTTGTCCGTGGACTTTGAGGAAAAGCTGTACGCTGTGGGCCGCATCCCGGGTTCCTTCATGCGCCGTGAGGGTCAGCCCTCTCTTCCCGCGGTGCTGGCTTCCCGCGTGATTGACCGCTCCATCCGCCCCTTGTTCCCGTATGATTTCCGCAACGACGTGGTGGTCACCGCCACGGTGATGAGCGTGGATTATGACTGCTCGCCCGAGTTTGCCGCCATGGTGGGCGTGTCCGCCTGTCTGTCTTTTTCCGACATTCCCTGGGCCGGCCCCATCGGCTGCCTAGAGGTCGGTTATGTGGGCGGCCAGATCGTTCTGAACCCCACGCGCGAGCAGAAGCACGCCTCCCAGATGGACGTCACCGTGGCGGCCACCGCCGGCAAAGTGGTAATGATCGAGGCAGGCGCCAACGAAATCCCCGACGAGATCATGTACGACGGCATTCTAAAAGCGCACGAAGAAATTCAGAAGCAGATTGCTTTCATTGCCGGGATTGTCGCCGATTGGGGCAAGGAAAAAATGACCTATGACCACGCCGACTTCAATCAGGCGCTGTTCGATGACATCGTTGCCTTCGGTCTGGAAAAGGCCAAAGCCTGCATGGACACCGATGACAAGAACATTCGTGAGGCGCGTTGGAATGTCTTTGTGAACGAGCTGCACGCTCAGTTTTTAGAACAGTATCCCGAGATGGACAAGTATATGGACGAGATCACCTATAAGCTCCAGAAGAAGATCGTCAAGGCTTGGCTGCTGGAGGGTCACCGTGTGGATGGCCGCCAGAAGAACGAGATTCGTCCCCTGGCCGCCGAGGTTGGCGTTCTGCCCCGCGTCCATGGTTCCGGCATGTTCACCCGCGGGCAGACCCAGGTGCTGTCCATTGCCACGCTGAACACTCTTTCCGCCTGCCAGAAGCTGGACACCATTTGGGAAGAGTCCGAGGCCCGCTATATGCATCACTACAACTTCCCCTCCTATTCCGTGGGTGAGGCGCGCGGCAGCCGCTCCACCAACCGTCGGGAAAAGGGTCACGGCGCACTGGCCGAGCGTGCGCTGCTGCCCGTGTTGCCCTCCGTGGAGGAATTCCCCTATGCCATTCGTGTGGTTTCCGAGGTGCTCAGCTCCAACGGCTCCACCTCGCAGGGCTCCATCTGCGGCTCTACCTTGGCCCTCATGGACGCAGGCGTACCCATCAAGGCCCCTGTGGCCGGTATTTCCTGCGGCCTGATTCAGGACGACAACGGCGCTTTCACCACCTTTATCGACATTCAGGGCGTTGAGGACTTCCACGGCGAGATGGACTTTAAGGTGGCCGGCACGAAAAAGGGCATCACCGCCATCCAGATGGACATCAAGAACGACGGTCTGTCTCACGCCATCATCAAGGAAGCCCTTGCGATCACCAAGGATGCCCGCTTTGGCATTTTGGACGATATTATGCTGCCTGTCATCAGCCAGCCCCGTAACCAGGTGTCCGAGTTTGCACCCAAGATGCTGAAGATGAAGATCGACGTGGATCGGATCCGCGAGGTCATTGGCTCCGGCGGCAAGGTCATCCAGAAAATCTGTGCCGAGTCCGGCGCCAAGGTGGACGTGGAAGACGACGGCACCATCTATATCTCCGGTGTGGATGCCTCTTCCTGCGACGCCGCGAAAAAGATGATCGACACCATCGTATTTGTTCCCGAGGTGGGCGCACTGTATTATGGCAAGGTGGTCCGGATCCTGGCCTTCGGCGCCTTCGTTGAACTGGCTCCCGGGAAAGACGGCATGGTGCATATCTCCAAGCTGGCCGACCACCGCGTGGAGAAGGTCGAGGATGTGGTCAATGTTGGCGATATGATTTGGGTCAAGGTCACCGAGGTCGACGACAAGGGCCGCGTGAACCTGTCTCATAAGGACGCGCTCAAGGACATTAACGCCCAGCAGGGCATCAAGAAGGACTAATCATTTTCTACCACGGCCGGGCGGACGACACTCGTCCGCCCGGCTTTTTTAAAGGAGACTGCATGTACGAAACGAGCATCTTGACAAACGGCGTCACGCTGGTCACCGAGCAGGTTCCGGCGGTGCGCTCTGCTGCAATTGGCATCTTCATCGGCTCCGGCTCGCGGCAGGAGCAGGCCTCGGAAAACGGCGCGGCCCATTTTGCCGAGCATATGTTCTTCAAAAGCACGCACAGCCGCACAGCGGAGGCGCTGGCCTCTGAAATGGACGCCATCGGTGGGCAGGTAAACGCCTATACCACCAAGGAATCCACCTGTTACTACGCCAGAGTGCTGGACACGCATCTGGAGCGTGCCATCGACCTTTTGTGCGATATGCTGTTTAACTCCCGGTTTTCGGAAGAGGAGATCACCACGGAGCGCGGAGTCATTCTGGAAGAGATCAACATGTATGAGGATACGCCGGAAGACCTGTGTTCCGAACGGCTGGCCAAGGCGGTTTACCGGGGCAGCCCGCTGGCACGCCCCATTCTGGGGCATGCCGCCACGCTGGGGAAAATGACCGGAGACTGGCTTTTGGACTATCGCCGCAGTCATTATGCCCCCTCCCAAATTGTAGTCGCCTTAGCGGGCAGCTTTTCCTCTGCCGTGGTGGAAACGCTGAAGGCCCGCTTTGCTGAGATGACCCCCGCCCCCGCCGTTCCATCAGCGCCTGCCTTTTATTCCCCCGCTGTCACCGTGAAGAAAAAAGCCATCGAGCAAAACCACTTGATTCTGGCCTTTCCCGGGCTGATCCGGGGACATGCTCAGCGGTATGCCCTGCAGCTGATGAGCTCGATTCTGGGCGGCGGAATGTCCTCCCGTCTGTTTCAGGAGGTGCGGGAAAAAAAGGGCCTATGCTACACGGTTTACTCCTATTGCTCCAGCCACGAGGATACGGGACTTGTGGGCCTGTACACGGCGCTGAACAAGGAGACTGAGCGGGAGGCGATCACCACCATTCAGGACACCGTCCGAAACTTCGCCGCGCACGGCGTTACCCCCGAAGAATTAGACCGGGTGCGGGAGCAGTCAAAATCCAACGTCCTGATGGGACTGGAATCTACCCAGGCCAGAATGAGCCATCTGGGCCGCTCCCAGCTGCTTTACGGCCGAATCCCCGACCCGGACGAAATTCTGGCCTGTTATGATGCGGTCACGCGGGAAGACATCCGCGCGCTGGCGGAGAACCTGTTTGACTTTCGGGCTGCGTCCCTGTCCGCGGTGGGCCGTGTGTCCACAAAAGAGGACTATCAGGCGCTGCTGGGATAACCACTCACCTGAACTGGGATTGCGATCTTGCAGCGTTAAATGTTTCTGTTTCGTCATAGGATGTGCTCCATAAACAGATTGCATCATTCCCTGGTCATTCTAACGCCGGGGTGCAAGCACCCCGCCTGCCACATCGTAAATTGCAGCATGCTCTAGGCTGCTAAGATCATGCTACCTCTGCGGTTATCATGCAAGTACCGTCACCCTTTCAACGGGTGGCGGTACTTTTTCGTTTAGAAATTTCCATAAAGTGGCATCCGGAAGGGAGCTGATGATAAATAATTTAAAAAACTTTTTAAAATTCTGTCAGCAAAGGGGACGATAGCTCGTTATATCAGTGAAGCGTCGCATCAAAGAGCCAAACAATGTTGAAAATAGTTATAACGAATCGGCCGAACCCATTGAAATGAAAGGTTTCTTGGTTTTGTTTTGAATTTAGGCGACGCTATGAGTAGGAAAGGGATGGGTCCCAGCAGTAAGCTATGCAATGCTAAAACTGGTGTATACAAAAACAGGAAAAATTGATAAAATAAAGAAGATACTTATGATGAAAAAACAAATCGGTGTGTTTTTGGTCTTGGCACTGCTGGGTAATATAATCGTTCAAACGCTTCGATAAATTGCACGGGCAATCAGCCTTAATAGAAAGGAGTGGTATATGGTGACCTTTTTGGGTTCGACACTGATTTTCTTGGGCTATTTATTTGGAGCTATCAAGGTAGTATTTGTTATTTTAGGCATCCTGTGCTGCATTAAATATTTGAAAAACGGGAAATAACCGCTGCCATCTGTAATGAAGACTGTGGGTGGGCGAGTGATCTGTTTTGCCGAGGGCGATCTCATTTGGCGGAACTGGAAGAACTGTTTTAAAATGAGGCAGCATTTCGTAAGGCACGTAATATAACTGCAAGTATAGCAGGAACGGCCTTTAATGCCCCATCTGCCCTTGGATTGTTCTCTCCCAGCGATGTTCTTGCCATAACGTCTTATTTTCATTCGACAAGTCAGCAAGCATTAAATTTGATTGCGATCTGATGCAGCCCTTTTGTTTACGCATATGTTTCCAGTAATTCTTACAGATGTAGTCAGTATTCCCGGGGTGTGACTAAAAGAGCGAGAGGGGCCTGTCCATGAGAAAGATAGTGGTCACAGTGCTTGAACTTGTCATGCTGGTAACCATAGTAGGTCTCTGTATCTATGAATTTGCGCCAGACAGGGATGGGGATAAACTGATCTCCCAACTGGTGGGGGACGCCCCTATTATTTATGAATATCTCCATCGCCCCAATGAAAGCGAACTTCCAGGAACGGTTCTAGTGCTGACGCAAGAAACCGACGGTGACCTCGCCGTGACCATGCTGAAGGCTACCTACAGCTATTCCGGCAAACTGCGAAATTACACCGTACAGGAGCACTGGTTCTTTCATTTTGAAACCGCAATCATGGAGGATGCCGTCCCGGGCTATGATCGTTCCGCACGCTATCCGATCCATGATCAGAATGGCCTACTAATCCAAGTAAACCTGGTGCACTATCAGCACGTTCAAAAAAATGCTTATTTGTACCTGGGATATATTGAAAACCAAGATGACTTGAACGGGACGGAAGTTCTGTTTTGCAAAGATCTGACCACGGGAAGTTTTGCGGTTGCGCTAGCGGAGGATGAAAAGGTGGAATTTGCTTCGGTCAAATGTTTAGAAGCCTACAACCACACCTGAACACAGGATTTATAAAATGACCACAATTTGGCCTTAGCAGCAATAAATCGTGATAGCGCCTTAAATGATCGGAGGTTTCGCTATGTCCGTACTTAAAAAACAAAAATTGGACCCCACTTTGCTTGTGATCCTGCTAGTGCTTTGCTTTTTTGCCGCCGGCGCGCTGGTCTCTCACATGGTTGGGGGTGACAAGCTAAGCACCTATGATACCTCCTTGATCGGTGTTTATGCGTCTGTGTCTGACGTTACGCCCACCTCCTGTCGTCTGCAATTTCAGAGCACAAGCCCCAGCCTTCGTTTTAGCAGCAACTATATGCTGGAGCGACTGGAAAATGACGCATGGTATACCATGTCTTATGTGTCGCTGCGCCACCTCTTACCGGGTGCCTACGGGTCCTCTTTTTTAGTCGGGGATGAAACCGTGTCCTACAAAATTGACTGGTCGGATATTTATGGCGAGTTGGCGCCGGGAGAATACCGCTTTTTGCTGCACCCTCAAACGCGGCGTTCGGGAACCTATCTGGCACTGGAATTCACAGTGCCGGAATAAATGGCATGCGCACCACCGCTCCACGCGCTAACACGAGTCACTCGGCTGGACAGTATCGGCAGCTGATCACGATAAGACCGCGTTCCTTTATTTGTTGGCCCGACCCAGCATTGATAGACATGAAAAGCAGATAGCAGCTTTGTATCTACGGTTTAAGCGGCAGGGATTCTTAATTGAGTCCCTGTCGCTTATATCAGAATACGTTTATAGTTCAAGACACTGATTTGGAAGATTAAATTCCACTATTATAATGCAGATACCGTCACCGTACAATTGGTGGCGGTACTTTTGCGTTTAAATATTCCATAAAGTGGTATCTGGAAAAAGCCGAAGAAAAATATTTTAAAAACTTTTTAAAGTTCTGTCAGCAAAGGGGACTATAGCTCGTTATATAAGTGAAGCGTCGCGTCAGAGAGCCAGACAATGTTGATAATAGTTGTAACGAACCGGACGAACCTGTTGAGATTAAATGCTTTTTCGTCTTGTTTGGAATTTAGGCGACGCTATGAATAGGAAAGGGGTGAGTCCCATGCAGTAGTTTTTGGGATGCTAAAACTGGTGTATACAAAAACAGGAAAAATTGATAAAATAACGGAGATACTTATGTTGAAAAAATTATCAATGCTTATGAGGAAAATGGTTGTTATGATGTTGTCCATTTCTACTATTCTTTCAATGAGCGCGTTTGCAGAAAATGTTAACGATGTGTCTGAAAAGTCCCAAGTTGCTGAGCTTGCTGAAACATATACCGGATTTTGTAATTCCGATACTGAGTTTTACGAACTGGAATCAGCATATATTGAACTCTCAAATTATGCATATAATTGTGACCTGACATTGGATGTTTCGCTGGATTTGTTCTTACTTAACTATGATGAAACATATATAAGTGTCGAGGCGTATACCGATCACTATCTCAACAATCTGTCCGATTACTGCGTTTTAGCTACAGCATCTACAGATGCTAACATGTATTTTGATAACGACTCTGCCGCTCTTTCAAGTGGAGGCTCCAGTTGGTATTACAACACAGGTACATCTTTGCCTCAAAGTGCCTCATATGCTTCGTATGGATTTCTCAGCCTTCCGATTGTAGGCGATATTATCATTGAGCAGGACACTATAACTGGCTGGTCCGGTCATGCCGCCATGGTTGAAGGAAGATTTTGGAGTTCAACGTATAGCCAGTACTATGTTAGACTGATCGAATCCGTTCAGGCGGGTGTTTGTCGTGGAGTAATATCTGACACCAGAATATCTGATAAAGATTCCAGATTGTATCGTGTAACAAGCGCAACGGCCTTGCAACGTGCAGCCGCTTTGACATTTGTCCGCAATCAGTTGGGTGAAGGCTGGTCACTTAAGGCAGGAAAAACAAATGATACTAACGCAATCATTTGGTACTGCTCAGAGTTGGTTTGGGCAGCTTATTACAATCAGGGGTTTGACCTCAGCGGTGGAACCAGCGGCGTAATTACGCCGTACGCATTAGAAAGCAGCAGTCTACTAACTACCATTTTTGACCCACGATAAGAATGAAAGAAGGACAACCACATTGAAACAACTGTGTAAGGTACTTAGCGTCACTGAAAGCAGTTTGCTAATGTCGCTTGCTGTATGCATCGTCTGGTCTGTCCTCTGTTGTTTCGATCCTGTGACGCCTTTTTGGATGGCGACGTTATTTTTCCTACTTGTACACATCCCACTCCTACTTGGGATTGGTTTGCTCTACAATTTTCGGGCAGGACAAACAGGAATATGGAAAAATATTTTTGCCCGTCAGAAGGGTTTGCTGGAAAAACTGCCTGGGGCCGGCTTCGGCCTCGTTTATAACCAGTGGACACTTTCCGTAATATTGGCCTTGCTGCTGGATACTATTGGCTTTGTTTTGCTTCCGAGTGGCGGTAGTTTGAGCGGGGCAGACTGGACGCGCCTATGCTACTATGCTGCAGCGTATTCTGCAATCACAGTAGGTGTCATTGTCTGTAAACTAATAAGTGAAAATTAGGAAGATTGCATACCGATTGCATCCGTAGCTCAAGCGGCAGGGATTCTTGATTGAGTCCCTGCCTCTTATATCAGCATATGGTATAGTTCAAGACTTTGATTTGCAAGATTAAATTCTACTTGCCTCTTTTGCATGACTAAATTCCACCCAGTTCAAAAACTGGGTGGAATTTAACTTTTCAATTGAGGTTCAAATAACAGCTGGGATAACAGGTGAAAAAGGCCTTGACAGCTTCAAATTCAGTTGATATACTATTAAAGCCGCTTTGAATGGGTCGATGGACGCGCAGACAGCCCCGAAGCAGGGTACAAGACAACCGTGGGAGAACAGCAGGCAAGCCGCAAGGCCACTGCATGTTTTCCGTAGGATGTGCTTATGCCCGGCTATGGAAGGGTTTCGGCGCGACAGAGAAAAGAGAGGAATTTCCTCCGCCCCCGACAGCGAGTCCGTAATAAAGGAAAGAGGTGCAACCGTATGAACGCAATTATTGAAACCGGCGGCAAGCAGTATGTGGTGAACGAGGGGGATACCCTTTTCATCGAGAAGCTGGACGCGCAAGCCGGCGATTCTATCGTCTTTGACCAGGTCCTGGCCATTATGGATGGCGACAAGAAGGCTAAGTTTGGCGCTCCCCTTGTAAAGGGCGCCACCGTAGAGGCCACCATTGTAAAGAATGGCCGCGGCAAGAAGATCATGGTCTTTAAGTACAACGCCAAGAAGGGCTACCGCAACCGTCAGGGTCATCGCCAGCCTTACACCAAGATTGAGATCAACAAGATCAACAAGGGCGCGGCCCGCAAGAAGTCCGAATCCGAGACCGAAGCAGCTGTGGCTGAAGCATAAGTATGACCACCGTTATCTTCCATATTGAGCAAGACCGTATCGTGGGCTTTGATGTCAAGGGACACAGCGGTCTGGCCAAAGCGGGAGAAGACATCCTCTGCGCGGCTGTTACCAGCGCCGTCCGTCTGACCGAGTGTGCGATCAACGACATTTTGGGTCTGGGCGCCGCCGTTAAGGTCAAGGAAGAGGACGCATCGATCTCCCTTCATCTCCCGGGCAGTCTGGGGCAGACCAATGAAAGCACCTGTCAGACACTTCTGACGGCACTGATGGTCTATCTGACAGAGCTGCACGGTGAATATCCCGACAACATTATCGTGCTGGAGGAATAAACCTTTCAGCATCGACACATCTTATAGAAAGGATGGTCTACTATGCTTAACATCGGTTTACAATTTTTCGCCCATAAAAAGGGCGGCGGTTCCACCAAGAACGGCCGTGATTCCGAGGCCAAGCGTCTCGGCGTCAAGCGTGGCGACGGTCAGTTTGTTCTGGCCGGCAACATTCTGGTCCGTCAGCGCGGTACCCATATCCATCCCGGCGTCAATGTGGGCAGGGGCAGCGACGACACCCTGTTCGCCACGAAGACCGGCAAGGTCAAGTTCGAGCGTTTGGGTAAGGATCGCAAGCAGGTCTCCATTGTTGAGGACCTCGCGCAGTAATCACCAAAGCAAAAGCCGCGAACGGGATTCTCGTTCGCGGCTTTTTCCCTAGAAACACAAGATGCGCGGCCATCCGCCGCGCAGGCTGAAAGGAGGCCCCCGACTATGGCAGCACCTTTTGTAGATACCGCCAAGATCCACGTGATTGCCGGTGACGGCGGTAACGGCGCCGTGGCATTCCACCGGGAAAAATATGTGCCCGCAGGTGGCCCAGATGGCGGCGACGGCGGTCGCGGCGGCGACATAATCGTCATCGCAGACGACCAAATGTCCACCCTGATGGACTTCCGCTACAAGCGGAAATACGTTGCGCCCGCCGGCGACGACGGCGGAGGCAAGCGCTGCTCCGGTCGGGATGGCGAGAGCCTGACCCTGAAGGTTCCCCGCGGCACCGTGATCCGGGATGCCCTGACCAAAGAGGTGATCCAGGATATTTCCGGCAACGAACCCTATCTCCTGGCCAGGGGCGGCCGGGGAGGCTGGGGCAACCAGCACTTTGCCACGCCCACCCGCCAGACGCCTCGCTTTGCCAAGGCGGGACTGCCGGGGGAAGACCGGGAGATCGTTCTGGAGCTGAAACTGTTGGCGGATGTAGGCCTTGTGGGCTTCCCTAACGTGGGGAAATCCACCCTGTTATCCGTTGTCAGCCGCGCGCAGCCCAAGATCGCAAACTATCACTTCACCACGCTGTTCCCCAATCTTGGCGTGGTCTATGTGACAGAGGGAGTCTCTTTCGTCATGGCTGACATCCCCGGCATCATTGAAGGGGCGGCTGAGGGCGCCGGACTGGGGCACGACTTTTTGCGGCATATCGATCGCTGCCGCCTGCTCATCCATGTGGTGGATGTGTCCGGCAATGAGGGCCGCGACCCTGTCGAGGACTTTGAGGCCATTAATGCCGAGCTTGCCCAGTATTCTCCCGAACTTGCTTCCCGCAAAATGATTGTCGCCGCAAACAAGTTGGACGCCATGGAAGACCCTGCCCTGCTGGAAAAGCTGCGCGCCCATGTGGAGGGGCTGGGACTGCAGCTGTTTGCCATTTCCGCCGCGGGACATCAGGGCGTGACCGAACTGGTTCGAAAGGCAGCCGATGAACTGCGGCAGCTGCCCCCTGTGACCGTTTACGAACCCGAATATGTGCAGCGTCCGCCAGAGGTGGACACATCAAATCCCCTGCACATCGAAAAGGTGGACGACACCTGGATCGTGGAAGGGGAATGGCTGCGCCGCCTCATGTCCAACGTCAATTTTGACGACTATGAGTCCCGCAACTGGTTCGACATTAAGCTGCGTCAGTCCGGCCTGTTTTCTCGCCTGGAGGAGATGGGGATTGAGGACGGAGAGTTTGTGTCCATGTACGATCTGGAATTCGAATACCAGAAATAACACAAAAAAGGGCAAGTTTGGGGCAAAAGCATCACCGCGCTGATGAAACGCGCAAGGCGGTGTGCCAAAGACTTGCTTTGACTGGAAAAGCGAAAAAGATACGGACAGCGGTTACGCTGTCCGTATCTTTTTCTTATTCGTAGAATACATGGCTGCCAATGGTCATCGCGTAGGTGCGGTTGGCTGCAATCCATGCGCTGGTAGAGCGACCGGGGTTCCGGAAGTACAGGCAGTCGCCTGCGACATTGGCTCCCTCCAGGCAAAGCTTTGCCGCAGCCACGGCGCTTGCCACGGGCGTGTTGTAGATCGTGCCGTTGGCCACAGGTTCAAACTGGATGGCGTAGGCGTCGTCGAAAATTACGGTGTAAATGGTGTTGGGAAAAAGATCGCTCTTTACCCGATTCAGAATCACGTTGCCCACTGCAATCTGTCCCAGCATCGGCTCTCCGGTGCTTTCGGCAGAGATGATGCAGGAAAGCCAGTACACACTGTCGGCATCATAATAGCGGTTCCCGGACGTGAGGAAGGTACCCCCGCCGGTCACCGAAGCCGTGCGGCTTTGTCCGTTCCATCCGATGGATGCGCCATAGACCTGCGCCAGAAGCCGCAGCGGAACCATGGTGCGCCCCCCGACCACGCGAATTCCTCCGGAAGCATAAAGACAACGCCCGTTGGCCGTGAGATAACACGCACCTGGGGCCGCCGTCAAGCTCAGGCCGCTTGCGGTCACAGTGGCCGCACCGTTACTCCACGTAACAGAGCACGCACCCATGGCCGGGCAGAAGTCGGCCAGCGCCACATAGGTTACCCCGTTCACCGCAAAGGGTGCGGTAGCGCTTACCTTCAGGGGACTTCCCGCTACCGTGACGGAAAGAGCGGACGCGTGAATTGGGACTGCACTCAGCAGGAGGACTGTACAAATCAGGGTCGCTAACAATCGTTTTTTCATAAAACCACCTTATTTCAAGTCTTTTCGGAAGGTTTGTAACCACATTGTAACCTTTTGGCCGGAATAGAACAAGGCGTAAATAATGGAAGGCCACTCAAATCTGTGATTTGAGTGGCCTTTGTCTGATTCATGTGGCAGACTTGGCTGACGCGCTTTCCTCTAAAAATGTCTGCGCGCTGGCAATATCTGCGGCTACGATGAGGATGGCAGTGGTTCCCTGGGTTGTGACGATGGCGCGTTCCAGCTTGGGTACCTCGGCGGGAAGGTAGTCCCGGTTGGCGTCTATCTCCCGCTGAACATAGGCCTGCATGGCGGCAACCACGGCATCGGCAGCATCCTGGTCGCGGCAGGAGAGCATCATCACACATTCACAGGTGGCGCCGGCTGAGAGATAGGCGGCACAATCGGTAATGTCGTCCTCGGCAATGTCTGCATCCTCCAGCGTAAGAAGGCGATACACAATATCGGCATCCAATTCCTCCAGATCTTCGGAAAACGCACCGGAGGTCACAAGAGAACCGGCGACGGCAGGATCAAGATTGGCCTCCTCCTTTTCTTCTCCACAGGCAGCAAGGGAAACGCACAAGCTCAATGCCAACAAAAAGCAAATTCTTTTTTTCATGGATTACATTCCTTTCGATGCCATTGCTTCAGACCACCGCATCGGCCAGCTCTTCCGGCGTGACGATATGCGATTGGAGATAGGCCAGCCACTGCGCGCAATAGCTGCGTTTGAGATGCACGCCGTCATTGCTGGCGTCGGCCGGAAGCGCGCCGCTTTCGTCGGCAAACGCCGCATAAAGGTTCAAATACACCACCTGCTTTTCCTCCGCCACCCGAGCCATGATCTGGTTATACACACGCAGGTGCTCGTTGGTGAGATAGGTCCGCCCGCCCGTGGCGGCAATGACCTCCTCATTCACCGGGATCAGGTTTTGGATATAAATCACCGCATCGGGCTGACAGTCTCGGATGTCGTCGATGGCGGCACAGTAATCTGTGTAAAATCCATCATCGTCGAAGTAGCCCAGTTCATTGATTCCAAGAGAAAGATAGACTTTCCCGTAGGTGCCCTTGGCCAGCGCCTGCAGCAGTGTCAATTTTTGGCCATCCATGGAAATGACCTTATCCTTGGCCAGCTTAAAGATAGACAGACCGTTTGCCGACAAATTTTTGCCCCCTTCAATCCCGCTGTACAACAGCAGCCCATCGGTGCGGGAGTCACCCACAAAGGCGGCGTCCGCGAAGTATTCTTCCGGCGCGGCGTTGCTCTCAGGCGCAGGCATGGAAAAATCATAGCTTTCCTCCTCAACTGGGGGCTCTGCCTCCGGCTGGGATTCCACCCCTGTGATTTGCGGCTCCGCCGCGGTGGGGGTATCCTGCGTCTCGTGCTGGGGAAAGGAGACATCCCCCTGATAAACGGACAGGGTTCCTTCACACAGCCAAACGGCAACACACAGCGACAACAGCAGAAAAGCAGCAGGCAGCAGAAAGGGACGCAATCGGGTGATAAGGGACGGTTTCTTGATCAGGCGCATAAAAAATACCTCTCTGTGGCAAAATCAGATCATAATCGACATTATAGGCAGAATAATGGGGCTGGCAAGCACAAGCCGCACAGGAAAAGCCATCCGCCTTGCCCCGTGAAAACAAAGCTGTGTGCCGCACGGATTTTGACCGTTCAGCGCTTGGCTCGACCCCTCCGTTTTTCCCACATCGCCGGGATGCTCCGCCATAGGCGGACAAAGGAAGACACCAGCATGGCGCCCACCGCCAGCGAACCGGCAAGACCCATGGTATGGAGCAGGGTGGACAGAAACAGATCGGTATCCCCGCTGATGCAATAGCGCATGGTGTAGTAGATGCCGCCGCCGGGAACCAGCGGGAACAGCGCCACCAGCAGGTATACGGTAACGGGGCACTGCCGGATGCGGGCGACGATTTCAGCATAGATGGTAATGGCCACGGCGGCAAAAAAAGATTGGAGGACATCACTGTGCACCAGCAGTGCGGTCAGCAGATAGGCCAGCCAGCCCAGGGCGCCGCCAAAACAGCAGATCAGAATCCCGGTGCCATGCACATTGTAAATGATGCAAAACCCGATGCAGGCCACAAAGGAAAACAGACAGGGCATGAGATACTCCATGTCGTTCCTCCTTTACAGGTGATTGGCCAGCGTCATGGCGACGCCGGTGCCAAGGGCAATGGCAGTGGCAATCAGCAGGGCCTCCGCCAGGCGGCTGATACCGGAGATCATGTCGCCGGCCATCATTTCCCGCAGGGCATTGGTCAGCGCTACGCCGGGCACCAGCACCATGAACGCACCAATGGTAATGACATCCAGGTCACTTCCCACGCCCATCCGAGTCAGCCCCAGGGCCAGCAGCGCAGAGATCGCGGCGGCCACCACACATTTAAAAAACACACCGGTATTCAGGTGGGAAAGCAGCGTTACGCACAGGCAGATGACAAGTCCGCACAATCCGCCACACAATCCGTCCGCCCAAGAGCCGCCAAAAAACAGGGTAAAGGCAGAGGTGGCCAAGCAGTATCCCAAAAGCCGCATGGGCAGGGAATAGCTTCTGCGCTGATCGGTCACGCCGTCCAGCAGAGCGCGGGCCGCGGGAAGCTCCGGCGTGTCCCTGCACAGGGTGCGGCATAGCGCATTGCACAGCTCCAGCTGTTCCAGATCGGTATCATGGCTGGGCATGCGACGCACGCGGGTGGAGGCCTGCCCCTCCGGCGTGATCATACTGACGGTGATACAATTCGGGATCGCAAACACTTCAGCGCTTTTCATTCCATAAGCGTGCAGGATACGACGGATGGAGTCCTCTACCCGGTAGATTTCCGCGCCGCTTTCCAGCAAACGGTAGCCCACATCCGTACTCAGCGTGAGCAGCTCATTGTAGTCCATATCCCACTGCGCTCCCTTAACCAAATAGCCGGACGCAAAGCGTCCTAGTTATAGGATAGGGCACGAAGAGGAATCGGTCAAGGGGAAGCAAAAAATTTTATTCTTGACAAATTGCGGGAAGAAGGTATAATTTAGGGTAGTTAATAAGAATAATTCCTATTATTTATCTTTTACTATATGAAAAGGAGGAGCAAATGATGAGTTATCGCTGTAAGATCTGTGGGTATGTTTATGAGGGCGACACCCTGCCCGCCGACTACAAGTGTCCCGTGTGCAAGCATCCCGCCGCTGATTTCGAGCCGATTGAAACCAAGGCCGCCACCCCCGAAAACCTGAAGGGGACCAAAACCGAGCAGAATTTGCGCGACGCTTTTTCGGGCGAGTCCCAGGCCCGCAACAAATACACCTACTTTGCCTCCGTGGCAAAGAAAGAGGGCTACGAGCAAATTTCCGATCTTTTCCTGAAGACTGCCGCCAATGAAAAGGAGCATGCAGAGCTTTGGTTTAAGGCGCTGGGTGCGCTGGGTGATACCGCCGCCAACCTGAAGCATGCCGCCGAGGGGGAAAATTACGAGTGGACGGACATGTACGCCACCTTCTCCAAGGAGGCCGAGGCCGAGGGCTTTGCCGATTTGGCGGCGCAGTTCCGCGGCGTGGCCGAGGTGGAAAAGGCCCACGAAAAGCGCTACCTTGCCCTGCTGCACAATGTGGAAATGCAGGCGGTTTTTGAAAAGGCCGAGGAGACCATGTGGGAGTGCCGCAACTGCGGACATCTGGTCATCGGTAAAAAAGCACCGGATATTTGTCCTGTCTGCAAGCATCCCCGCAGTTATTTTGAAGTGCGCGCGGAAAACTATTGATCCCAATGTAACACGAAAGGCTCGCTCTGTTAGGGAGCGGGCCTTCGGTTTTTTTGCTGAACTTACTATCCGTCAGCCATGACGGGAAAGCATACCAGATACCAGCCGCAGGGTTCCATGGGTGTTACGGTGGCGGCAGGGCATTGACAGCGGATGCGCTCGGCCTGCTCTTGGGTCAGGCGAAGCTCCCGCCGGGGAACAAGTCCACCGTGAAAGCAGGATGCAAAGAAGACGTCAAAAGACGCCGCATCAATTTCCATTCCAGGTGTTCCTCCCCTCAGCGAATTGTGATGTAATATACGTCGGCACGTTCCGTACCGTGGCTGTCATCTCAGCACATGACTGTATCGTGCCCATGTGCGCATAGAATGCGTACTGATCTAATCAAACCGACAGGATCAGACGGTGTTTTTGTGTGTCCAGTAGACATTATATACCGGCCCGGCATGGTCCGTCAATGAAAAACAGGACAATAAACCGCGAATAGTGCCCTTGTTTTCCGCAGGAAAAAATGATAAAATATTTTATTAATGTAATGAGCAGGAGGAGCTTGTCTTGCAGGGAAATACCACACAGATTCCGGCGGAGGAAATTGACCGCCAGCGGGCCTTTTGCGCCGCCGTCAACCGCATACACGAAGCCGGACCCGCGCCAATGGCCTTTGTGGACACCTATGGATGCCAGCAGAACGAGGCGGATTCCGAACGCCTTCGGGGATATCTGGCTGCAATGGGGTATGGCTTCACCCGGGAGGAAGACCAGGCGGACGTAATCGTCATCAATACCTGTGCCGTGCGGGAACACGCTGAAACGCGGGTGCTGGGCAACCTGGGTGCCCTGACCCACACCAAGCGAAAAAATCCCAATCAAATTATCTGCCTGTGCGGCTGTATGATGCAGGAGCCGCATATGGTCGAAAAAATTCGGCAGTCTTACCGCCATGTGGATCTGGTGTTCGGCCCCCACGTTCTGTGGCGGTTTCCGGAATTTTTAAATGGTATTTTGACCAATCGCGGGCGTATCTTTGAAACAGCGGACGACCCCGGAACCATTGCCGAAGGCATCCCCCAGCGCCGCGACAGCACTGTGAAGGCATGGGTCTCCATTATGTACGGCTGCAATAATTTCTGTTCCTACTGCATCGTGCCCTATGTGCGCGGCCGGGAACGCAGCCGCGCGCCCGAGACCATTTTGGCCGAGGTGCGCCAGCTGGCCAAGGCCGGTTACAAGGACATTACGCTGCTGGGACAGAACGTCAATTCCTACGGCAAGGATCTGCCGCGGCCCACAGATTTTTCCACTCTGCTGCGGCAGGTGGACGCAATAGAAGGGGACTTCCTCATCCGCTTCATGACCTCCCACCCCAAGGACGCCTCGCCCCACCTGTTCCAGACCATGGCGGAGTGCAAAAAGGTAGCCCCGCATCTGCATCTGCCGGTACAGGCCGGCAGCGACCGGGTCCTGAAGGCGATGAACCGGGGCTATACCTCCCAGCAATATCTGGCGCTGATCGCAGATGTGCGCCGCCGCATCCCCCACATTGTGATTACCTCTGACATCATTGTGGGATTTCCCGGGGAATCCACGGCGGAATTTGAGGAAACGTTGGTTCTGCTGGAAGCCGTGCGCTACGATGCGCTGTTTACCTTCCTTTACTCCCCCCGCACCGGCACCCCGGCAGCCACCTTGCCCGACCCCATGTCCAAGGAGGAGAAAGGGGCCAATTTTCAGCGGCTGCTGGACGTGCAAAATGCCATTTCCGCCGAAAAGCACCATGCCTATGTGGGACAAACCCTCCGCTGTCTGGTGGACGGCGTGAGCGAGGACCCGCGGTATAACCTCACCGCCCGCACCGACGGCGGACGGCTGGTGCACCTGGCGGGAGACGAGGCGCTGGTGGGGCAGTTCCTTTCGGTCACGATCACAGACGCATCCACCTGGGCGTTGTTCGGCGAGAAGCGCTAAGCCGTCGTGAGCAGCGGCACAAGGAACCATAAAGACAAAAAAACAGGCTGGTCGAAGACCAGCGGCATTTTTTGCGGAATGGTGCGTTGTGACCGCGTCGCGGAGGGCGCGTGCGTGACAGTGAGAATCGCTAAGCACCCGGGAGCAGAAAGAAGCCCCCTAATTTACCACAATAAGGAGACCTCATCATGGCAGAAATGACCCCCATGAGAAAGCAATATTTGGACATTAAGGAACGCAACCCCGACTGTTTGCTCTTCTTCCGTCTGGGTGATTTCTACGAAATGTTTGACGACGATGCCCGCACCGCGTCGCGGGAGCTGGACCTGACCCTTACCACCCGTGACCGGAACAAGGATGTGCCCGCGGACGAAAAGGTACCCATGTGCGGGGTGCCTTATCACTCCTGCGATGCGTACATCGCAAGGCTGATCGCCAAGGGCTACAAGGTGGCCATCTGTGAACAGATGGAGGACCCCGCCCTTGCCAAGGGCTTGGTGGAGCGGGACATTATCCGCATCATTACCCCCGGCACGATCATCGATTCCTCCATGCTGGAGGAGGGGAAAAACAACTACATCTGTTCCCTCTACCTGGGTGAGAGCGGAGGCGCGGCTTGCTTCTGCGACATTTCCACCGGAGAGGTGTTCACCACCTCCTTCCCCACCGGGGACGAGTTTTTGGACCGCATGGAAAACGAACTGGGGCGCTTCAGTCCACGGGAAGCCGTTTTGTGTGAGGAGGCCTTCCAAAACCAAAAACTGTTGGACTTTCTGCGGGAACGACTGGACTGCCGCTGCGAAAATGGTGGAACGGAACGCTATGCCCCTTCCCCCGCCCGGGCTCTGGCGGAAAAACAGTTTAAAACCGGTCTTGACAGCGCACCCCAGCAGGATGTGGCCGCACTGCAATGCGTGGGTGGTCTGCTGTCCTATCTCTACGAGACACAGAAGACCGATTTATCCCACATCGCGACGCTGCACTATTACACGGCGGGCCAATTTTTAGAGCTGGACCTGACCGCCCGCCGCAACCTGGAGCTGACCGAAACCCTGCGCTCCAAGGAAAAACGCGGCTCCCTGCTGTGGGTGCTGGACCGGACCAAAACCGCGATGGGCGGACGGCTCATCCGGGGCTGGATGGAACGCCCTCTGCTGTCCCCCGTCCAGATCGGCAGGCGGCAGGCCGCTGTGGGCGAGCTGTTTGACGACAGTATCACAAGGGAAGAACTCTCGCTCTGCCTGAAGGAAATCACCGATCTGGAGCGCCTGATTGGCCGGGTGGTCTATGGCACCGCGGGAGGCCGCGACCTTGTGGCCCTGTCCGCCGGACTGGGGAGGCTACCCGCCTTGCGGGAACTGCTGGCTCCCTGCTCCTCCGCCCTGCTGACCGCTTTGCGGGACGGATTGGACGATCTGGCGGAGCTGCGGGAGCTCATCAACCGCTCCATCGTGGACGAGCCGCCCTTTTCCGTGCGCGAAGGCGGCTTCATCCGGGACGGATACAACGAAGACGTGGATTATCTGCGGAACATCATTCAAAACGGCACCTCGCTGGTGGCGTCCATCGAGACGGAGGAAAAGGAAAAAACCGGCATTAAGTCCCTCAAGGTCGGCTACAACAAGGTGTTCGGCTATTACATTGAGGTGTCGAAATCCTACTTCCAGCAGGTGCCGGACACTTATATCCGCAAGCAGACCCTGACTAACTGCGAGCGCTATATCACCCAGGAACTGAAGGAGATGGAGCACACCATTCTCTCCGCCCGGGACAAGATCACGGGACTGGAATACGAGCTGTTCTGCAGCGTGCGGGAGGAAATCTGCCGCCATGTGGCCGCCATTCAGGCCTCGGCCTCGGCCGTGGCACAGGTGGACGTGTTAAACGCCTTTGCGACCGTGGCCGCCGCCAATCACTACTGTATGCCCCAGGTGGATGACTCGGGCGTCATCTCTATCGCCGAGGGCCGCCACCCGGTGGTGGAGCGGATGCTGAAAACCAGTCTGTTCGTCCCCAACGACACCCAGATGGACGGGGGCGAGAACCTGGCCGCCATCATCACCGGCCCCAACATGGCGGGCAAGTCGACCTATATGCGCCAAGTGGCGCTGATCGTACTGATGGCGCAGATGGGTAGCTTTGTCCCGGCCAAAAGCGCCCACATCGGCGTGGTGGACAAGGTGTTCACCCGCATCGGTGCTTCCGACGACCTGGCCGCCGGGCAGTCCACCTTCATGGTGGAAATGACCGAGGTGGCCGAGCTGCTGAAAAACGCCACCTCAAAAAGCCTGCTCATTCTGGATGAGATCGGCAGGGGAACTTCTACTTATGACGGCATGAGTATCGCCCGTGCCGTGCTGGAATTCTGTGCGGACAAAAAGCGACTGGGGGCAAAAACCCTGTTTGCCACCCACTATCATGAGCTGACGGTGCTGGAGGGATTGCTCCCCGGCGTGAAAAATTACAATATCGCGGCCAAAAAGAAAAAGGACGATGTTATTTTCCTGCGGAAGATTGTGCGCGGCGGCGCCGACCAAAGCTTCGGGATCGAGGTGGCAAAGCTGGCCGGCGTACCCGACCGGGTGATTGACCGGGCAAAAACCATCCTGGGGGAGCTGGAAGCCGGAGAGCATGGGGCTGCCGCACCAGCCTCGGCACCGGAATCCGAACAGATCTCCCTGATCGATATGGGGAGTTCCGCCGTAGCAAAAAAGCTTCGTATGACCGATGTCAATATTTTGTCACCCATCGAGGCACTCAATTTACTGTTTGAGCTAAAGCAAGATTTAAAATGAACCGATAAAGGAGTGAGAATACATGCCGCATATTCAACAGCTTTCGTCCCATGTGGCCGACCTGATCGCCGCCGGCGAGGTGGTAGAGCGCCCGGCCTCCGTGGTAAAGGAACTGATGGAAAACGCCATCGACGCGGGGGCAAGCGCCGTTACCGTGGAAATCGCAAATGGCGGCATGTCCCTCATCCGCATCACCGACAACGGCTGCGGAATTGATAAGGGGGAGCTTGCCACCGCCTTCCTGCGTCACGCCACCAGCAAGCTGAGAACCGAGCGGGATCTGGAAGCCATTGGCACCCTTGGCTTTCGGGGGGAGGCACTGGCTGCCATTGCCGCCGTGTCGCGCATCGAGGTGATGACATGTGCCGCCGGTGCGCCCATGGGGGCGGCGCTGTCCATTCAGGGGGGCGAGCCCGGTGAGATCGAGGACGCGGGCTGCCCTCCCGGCACCACCATGGTGGTGCGGGAGCTGTTTTTCAACACCCCCGCCCGCCTGAAATTTATGAAAAAGGACGCCGCCGAGGGGGCCGCCGTGTTTGCCGTGGTTCAGCGGGAGGCCTTGGCCCACCCTGAAGTGGCGGTGACCTTCCTCCGGGATGGCAAGCAGGAGCTGACCACGCCCGGCGACGGTCAAATGAAAAGCACGGTGTACAGCGTGATGGGTCGGGACCTGGCCCTTGGGTTTACCCCCGTTTCCTCCGTCGGTGAGGAGATGAGCGTAACCGGCTTTGTTTCCCGCCCCACCTGCTGCCGGGGCACCCGCGGCTGCCAGCACTTTTTCGTCAACGGCCGCTATGTCAAATCCCCCCTGATGATGACGGCGGTGGAACGTGCCTATGACAACCAAAAGATGGTGGGTAAATTTCCCGGCTGCGTCCTTCACCTGACCATGAAGCTCAATGCGGTGGACGTGAACGTGCACCCCACCAAGACCGAAGTAAAATTTGGCAGCGAGCGCAAGGTGTTTGACATGGTGTACTACGCGGTAAAGTCCGCGCTGGAGGGGGACAATGACCGCCCCGCCGTCCTGCCAGAAACCCGATCCGCTCCCCACCCCGCCGGTCAGTCCGCAGAAACAAAGGCAAGCACAACAGGGGGCACCGGGAGTCCCATTCAAACCGCGTTTTCCACTATGTCTGCAGCAACCTATCGGGCTGGCCAGGAAAAAACGCCGGTCACCCTGCATGATTTTATCCGTCCCGCCGCCCAGCCTATGCCGGTGGCGGCACCGGCTATCCCGCCAAACCCAAAGCCGGCGGCGCGGATTGAGATCGTCCCGCTTGTAACTCCATCCCCCGCAAACGTGCAAAATGCGGAGTGGAGTAAACCCACAGATGTGCCGCCATGCAGTCAAACAAGCACGGAAGAATCCCTCCAAGTGCCCGAACCCACCCCAGCGAAGCACACCGCGCCGGAAGAGATCCCCTGGCGGATGGTGGGAGAGGTTTTGTGCACCTATATTGTGGTGGAACAGGGCGACACCGTCCTCCTCATCGACAAGCACGCCGCCCATGAGCGGATGAACTTTGACCGCATGAAGGCGCAGGACTATACGCCCATGGTGCAAGTGCTTCTTGTCCCGGTCACCTTCACGCCCCCGCCGGACGAGGGGGCCGCGCTACTGGCGCACCTGCCTTTGCTGGCGGAGTTTGGATTCGACGTAGAGGGATTTGGCCGCGGCGCGCTCATCGTGCGGCAGGCCCCCTTTGATGTGCCGGAGGGAGAAATCGAGGCCACGCTTACGGCACTGGGGGAGCAGCTGCTGCTCACGGGCAAAGCCGATCCCGCCGCCCAGCGGGACGGGCTGCTGCACACCATGGCCTGCAAGGCTGCCATCAAGGGCGGCTGGAAAAACGATGAGGCAGAGCTTTTGAACGTGGCACAGGCTGTTATGACGGGCAGTGTCAAATATTGCCCCCACGGCAGACCGGTCGCTATTGAGCTGACAAACGCCCAGCTGGAAAAGCGGTTCGGACGGGCCTGAATTTAAGCGCAGCGAGATGGCCGGCTCCGGCACAAGGAGCGCCACCGTAAAACAATGCACCAGGAGGTGACGATATGCCCCCCAAAGTTTTAGTCATCTGCGGCCCCACGGCTTCCGGCAAAACCAGACTTGCCGTCGAGCTTGCGCTGCTGCGGGGCGGAGAAGTCGTCTCCGCCGACTCCATGCAGATCTATCGGAATATGGACATTGGCACCGCCAAGCCGACCGCGCAGGAGATGAGGGGGGTTCCCCACCACATGCTTGACGTGGCCGCGCCTTACGAGGACTACTCGGTGGCCCGTTATGTAACAGCGGCGGCCGCCTGTGTGGACGATATCCTGCGCCGGGGCAAGCTTCCCATTGTAGCGGGGGGCACGGGGTTATATATCGACTCGCTCCTGTCCGGGCGCACCTTTGCCGCGTTTACACCGGACAGCGGATATCGAGCCGCTTTGCAGACCCGAGCAAAAACGGAGGGCAGCGCGGTTCTTTTGCAGGAACTGGCCAAAATCGACCCTGCCGCCGCCCAGCGCCTGCATCCCAGTGATGAAAAACGTATCATCCGCGCCCTTGAGGTGTGGCAGGAAACCGGAAAAACCATCACCCAGCACAACGAGGAGACCAAAAAAATCCCGCCTCGCTATGAAGCGGTCACCATCGGACTAACCTTTCAGGACAAACTGGATCTGTGGGCGCGCATCGACCGCCGGGTGGACGAAATGATGGCCGCGGGACTTGTGGACGAGGTACAGGCGCTGCTGAGCGCCGGTGTGCCCCCACGCTGCACGGCCATGCAGGCCATCGGCTATAAAGAAATGGCCGCAGCGCTGCTGGAGGGGATCGATCCGGCCTTGGCAGCGGCGGAAATCAAGCTGCGCTCCCGGCAGTATGCCAAGCGGCAGCTCACCTGGTTCAAACGCAGCCCCGACACCCGCTGGATTAAATGGGAATATTCTCCAAATTTTGAAGTGGCTGTCCTGTCTTCGACAAAATGTATGGAAGCCGCCGGATTATGATAGATGCATTCTTATATAGAAGGAGTGCATCCATTATGCAAAAACAAATTAATCTTCAAGACTCATTTCTCGCCCGGGTACGCCGCCAAAAACTGCACGTCACTGCCTTTCTGATGAATGGATATCAACTGCGTGGACAGGTATCCGGCTTTGACCCATTTACCGTGGTTTTGGTGACCGAAGGCAGACAGCAGCTCATCTATAAGCACGCCATCTCCACCATTATTCCCGAAAAGCCGGTGGAGCTGGGCGAGGAAGCGGATATGGAGCTGTTTGACGAGTCCTAAACAAAGGAGTACCTATGAAGCAGGGGACCGTATTTACAAAAACCGCTATGCTGGTGTTGCTGGCCGGCGTACTTCTCTATTTGGGCGCTTACCTCTGGAACAGCCTGACTGATTCGTTTTCCACCACTTACGCTTACAGCTGCACCGTGGACGACGGGCTGGAACTAACCGGTTTGTTGGTGCGGGAAGAAACGGTCCTGGCCGGGCGGAACGGTATTGTAGATCTGATTCCAGATGAAGGGGAAAAGGTCGGCGTTGGTCAGACCGTGGCCCGCATTTACACCACCAATGAAGCTGTGGAGCGCAAAAACCAGATTGCCGCGCTGGAACTGACAGCCCAGCAGCTTAGCTATGCGATGTCCAGTGGTGACAACGATAATGCCGCCAAGCTGGACGAGGATATCCTTGCCGATGTCATCGCCCTGCGTGCATGCGCATCTACGAAGGAGTTCAGCACGTTGGACGACCAAATCCTTGACCTGAAAAGCACGCTTCTTAGGCGGGAATACACCTATGGTGACGGCGGCGACCTCTCCTCCCAGCTGACGCAGGTCTCCAGCGAGATTAAAACATTGAAAAGTCAATCCACCCAGGATACCAGCACCGTAACAACCTCTGTTTCCGGCATTTTTTCTGTCTTAGTGGACGGCTACGAGGGGCTGCTCACCCCCGCCGCGCTGGACGACTTCACACTTCCCGCAGTAAACAGTCTTTTGACGCAGCAGGTGACGGGGGATGCCACGGCGTTGGGTAAGCTGATCACCTCTGACACGTGGTATTTCCTCACCACTGTGGACGCGGATGCCGCGGCTCGCCTGCAGACAGGCCACACCTTTCCTGTGACCTTCTCCCGGGATTACAGCGGAGAGCTGCCGATGAAAGTGGACCGGATCGGCACGGCAGAGGATGGACAGGCTGTTCTGGTTCTATCCTGTGACCGGGGTCTTTCGGATACGACGCTGCTGAGAAAACAGACGGTGGAGCTGATTCTCAATCGCGATGCCGGCATTCGGGTCCCCAAGGCCGCTCTGCGGGTGAGCAGTGACGGGTCCGCCGGCGTATACGTCCTCACCGGAGCACAGGCTGAATACAAGGCGGTTACCGTACTCGCCGATGGCTCGGATTTTTATGTGGTCCGCTCGGTCGCCACAGATAAAACCGCTTTACGGGACGGCGACGCCATCATCACAACGGCCGACGGGCTTTACGACGGCAAGGTCGTAAGGTAACCATTCCCCCGGGAGAGGCAGATCAGGAGGCGCATTTCATGGAACTGAGAGAAAGCATTGTTACCGTGCAGGAGCGGCTCGCGGCAGCGGCTCGCGGCGCGGGACGCGACCCCGGGGAGATCACCCTGTGCGCAGCGACTAAGGTACAGACTTCAGACACCATCCGGGATGCCATCGCCGCCGGGATCACCGTTTGCGGGGAAAACCGAGTGCAGGAGCTGTGCGCCCATTTGGACGATGGAGCCTACGATGGAGCGGAGGTTCACTTCATCGGCCACCTACAGACCAACAAGGTCAAGCAGGTGGTGGGACGGGTCGGCCTGATTCACTCTGTGGATTCTCCCCATCTGCTAGAGGCCGTTCACGCCCGGGCAGAGCAGCTTGGCATCGTGCAGGACATCCTGCTCGAAGTCAACGTTGCCGGCGAGGCAAACAAGGGCGGGGTTCCGCCGGAGGAAGTTCTGGTGCTGGCCGAGCGGGCGGCGCTGCTTTCCCATGTGCGGCTGCGTGGCCTGATGGCCATTCCGCCCATTCCGTCAGAGCCAGGCGGTAATCGCCCGCTTTTTGGGGTAATGCGGCAGCTTTTTATTGACACACGTAGGAAAATAGACGATAATAGCAACGATATAAACTGCTTGTCAATGGGCATGAGCGGAGACTTTGAAGACGCTATCCGTGAGGGGGCTACCCTTGTTAGGGTCGGCACAGCACTCTTTGGACTGCGGCCACCCATGAGCGGACGCCCTTAAAAACTTTTCAGGAGGTACATAAGATGAGTTTTCTGGATGAATTCAAGCGCCTTGCCCGCCCGTATGAGGACGAGAACGAGGATGACTTTGAAGAATTTGAAGCACCAATACGCCGTACGGAGAAGCCCTCCCGGATGGAGGCGCCCACTTTCGCCGCAGAGCAACCGGAGCATCGCGGCAACAAGGTGGTCAACATTCACACCACCACGCAACTGCAGGTGGTATTAGTCAAGCCCGAGAAATTTGAAAACGCCTCGGAGATTGCCGACCATTTGCGGGACAAACGTACCGTGGTTTTAAATCTGGAATCCACGAACAAGGAAATTGCCCGCCGCCTGCTGGACTTTTTGTCGGGCGTGGCATACGCAAATGAGGGCAAAATCAAAAAGGTTGCGATTTCCACCTATATCATTACGCCCTATAACGTCGACATTCTGGGCGATCTGATTGATGAACTGGAGAACAACGGACTTTATTTTTAATTAGAAGCGCTAAGCGCCCAGGAGCAGGGAAATAAGATAGACCGAAGCCCGAAAAACAGGTGTGCCGCAGGCACACGGCATTTTCGGCGCAGGTCGTGCTTATTTCACGTCGCGGAGGGCGCGTGCGTGACAGTAAGAAGCGCTAAGGCGCGTGGAGCAGGGAAACAGCGAACCCCGAAGACAAAAAACAGGTGCGCGCAGCGCACGGCATTTTTGCGTAGGGGGACGCAGTTGACCGTCGCGCAGCCGCCGTGCGTGACAGTAAGAAGCGCTAAGCCGTCGTGAGCAGCGGCACAAGGAACCATGAAGACAAAAAAACAGGCTGGTCGACGACCAGCGGCATTTTTTGCGGAATGGTGCATTGTGACCGCGTCGCGAACAGGCGTGCGTAACAGCAAGAAGCGCCGAGCCGCCGAGCAGGGAGAATAAGCAGCCGAACGAGCGCGCAAACCAAGACGCACAAAGTGCGGCTGTTTGTGCGGGAGGTGAGCAGGCTTATGCGACCGCCCGGGAGGTGAGCAAGGCGTAACAGCAAGAATCGCTAAGCACCCGGGAGCAGGGAAATAAGATAGACCGAAGCCCAAAAAACAGGTGTGCCGCAGGCGCACGGCATTTTCGGCGTAGGTCGTACTTATTTCACGTCGCGGAGGGCGCGTGCGTGACAGTAAGAAGCGCTAAGCCGCCCAAAATCCGCGGCACTTGGGAAAAAGAGGGGGAGTTTTATCATGTTGACGCCACAGGAGGTTTCCGAACACGCGTTTGCGAAAGCGTCTTTCGGTGGGTATCATATGGCAATGGTGGACGAGTTTTTGGATGTGCTCACAACTGACTACTCTGCCCTGTACAGCGAAAATGCCATTTTAAAAAGCAAAATGAAAGTTTTGGTGGACAAAGTGGAGGAATACCGCGCCACCGAAGATGCCATGCGCAAGGCCCTGCTGACCGCCCAGCGCATGGCCGATGACATGGTGCAGGAGGCGGAAATCAAAAAAGCTTCCCTGCTCAAGGAAGCGGAAGCCGCTGTCGCCGAGCGCAAAAGCGGACTGGTGCGCCAGATCGCCGACGAAGAATATCGCCGGGAAACCGCTTGCAAAAAAACGGCCGAGTATGTAGCGAAGGTGCGTGCCATTTGTCTGGAGCAGCTGGATTATTTGGACGCGCTGCCGGATGAGGTCGTCCCGGTCATCACGAATACGGCAGACCAAATAGAATCCACCGCGATGGAGATTGAGGACACGGTGCAAAAGCTCATCGCTGCCGCGATGCCCCCCTCCACCGAACGCGCTGCACCCGAAAAAGATCAGGGCCAGTCAGAACCGAGCAGCGAACCTCAACCGGAGGACGAACTGGTGGAAGACGAGCCAGAGGATTATACTGACATTGAAGTGTTCGTTGCCCAAGCCAAGTGCGTGCCCGCCAAACCAAAACAAAGCGATGACGAGCCAACCTGCCGGATCAATTTGGACAGTTTGCAGTTCGGCAAGCAGTTCGAGATTAAATAGAAGCGCTAAGTGCCCGGGAGCAGGTGACTAAGGCAGAGAGCGAAGCCCGCGAACCAAGACCCGCTAAACGGGTCTGTTTGTCGGCGCAGTCGAATGACTTAGGCACCGTCGCGGAGGGCACGTGCGTGACAGCGAGAAGCGCTAAGCCGTCGTGAGCAGCGGCACAAGGAATCATGAAGACAAAAAAACAGGCTGGTCGAAGACCAGCGGCATTTTTTGCGGAATGGTGCGTTGTGACCGCGTTGCGAGCAGGCGAGCGTGACAGTAAGAAGCGCCGAGCCGTGGTGAGCAGCGGCACAAGGAAGCCCGAAGACAAAAAACAGGCTGGTCGAAGACCAGCGGCATTTTTTGCGAAGGGATGCGTTGTGACCGCGTCGCGAACAGGCGAGCGTGACAGTAAGAAGCGCCGAGCCGCCGAGCAGGGCAAATAAGCAGCCGAACGAGCGAGCGAACCAAGACGCACAAGGTGCGGCTGTTTGTGCGGGAGGTGAGCAGGCTTATTTGACCGACCGCGAGGGGAGCAAGGCGTGACAGCGAGAAGCGCCGACCGCCCGGGAGCAGGGAAATAAGATAGACCGCAGCCCGAAAAACAGGTGTGCCGCGGGCACACGGCATTTTCGGCGTAGGTCGTACTTATTTCA
The DNA here is from genome assembly GCA_963666535.1 of Oscillospiraceae bacterium. Lineage (GTDB taxonomy): Bacteria > Bacillota > Clostridia > Oscillospirales > Oscillospiraceae. The sequence goes on from OY762913.1 coordinate 376,041, forward strand.
CGCGGCGGAGGGCATGTGCGTGACAGCAAGAAGCGCTAAGCCGTCGTGAGCAGGCGAGCGTGACAGCAAGAAGCGCTAAGCCGTGGTGAGCAGCGGCCCCTGTCGTGATCGACGGCTTTTACATTGATATTTCAGCGGAATCTGCGCCGGACATTCGGCACAGGTTCCGTTTCCCCACATAAATGACAAAAACAGGCGAGGAGAAAAAACCATGTCTCAGGATTACAACAAAACCATCAACCTGCCCCAGACCGACTTTCCCATGCGGGCAGCACTGCCAGCGCGGGAGCCCGAGATGCTGGAGGGCTTTTACCGGAACGATCTCTATCAAAAGATGATCGCAAAGAACGCAGGGAAACCCAAGTTCATCCTGCACGACGGCCCCCCCTACGCCAACGGTAACATCCACATCGGCACCGCGCTGAATAAAATCCTGAAAGACATCATTGTCAAGCACCGGAACATGACGGGGTACTGCGCCCCCTATGTCCCCGGTTGGGACACGCATGGACTTCCCATCGAATCCGCCATTCTCAAGGACAAAAAGGTCAAGCGAGACGAGCTAACCACCTCGGAATTTCGGGAGAAGTGCAAGGGATACGCGCTGGATTTCGTGGACAAACAGCGTGGTCAGTTCAAGCGCCTTGGGGTACTGGGCGACTGGGACGCCCCCTATCTGACGCTGCAGCCGGAATTTGAGGCCAAGCAGATCGAAGTCTTCGGCAAGATGGCAGAAAAGGGCTATATCTACAAGGGCATGAAACCCGTATACTGGTGCCCCAGTGACCAAACAGCGCTGGCCGAGGCCGAAATCGAATATGCCGACGACCCCTGCACCACACTTTACGTCAAATTTAAGCTCAAGGACGACTGCGGCGTACTGAGCGCTTTCTGCGATCTGGACAAAACTTACTTTGTCATCTGGACCACCACGCCCTGGACCATCCCCGGCAACATGGCCATCTGCCTCAATGCCGAGCTGGACTATATTCTCATGCAGGCCCCCTGCGGCGAGGTGTATATCGTCGCCAAGGAGCTGGCGGATGCCGTGGCCAAAGCCGCGGGCATCGAAAGCTACCAAACCCTTGCCACCCTGAAGGGCAGCGAGTTTGAGCTCATGACCGCCATCCATCCCCTGTTTCAGCGGGACAGCGTAGTTTTGTGCGGCGACCACGTCACGCTGGAGGCCGGCACCGGCTGCGTTCACACCGCGCCCGGTTTCGGTGCGGACGACTTTTCCATCTGCCAGTGGTATGACAAAAACAAGGACACCCACATCGGCGTACCCGTCCCCGTCAACGCCAAGGGCGTGATGACGGACGAGCGGTACAACGGACAGTACTACGCAAAGGCCAACGAGGCAGTTCCCGCCGATCTGGACGCGGTGGGTGCGCTGTTGGCCTCGGAAAAGATCACCCACTCCTATCCCCACTGCTGGCGCTGCAAAAACCCCATTATCTACCGTGCCACCGAGCAGTGGTTCTGCTCGGTGGATGCCATTAAAGACGCCGCGATCAAAGCGTGTGACAGCATCAAGTGGAAGCCTGACTGGGGCAAAGAACGCATGGTCTCCATGATCGCCGAGCGCAACGACTGGTGCATCAGCCGCCAGCGCGTGTGGGGCGTTCCCATCCCCATCTTCTACTGCGAAAAGTGCGGCAAGGATATTGTCACGCCCGAAACCATCCAGCGCATCTCGGGCCTGTTCCGGGAAAACGGCTCTAACATTTGGTTTGACAAAACCGCCGACGAGCTGGTGCCAGAGGGCTTCCGGTGCCCCCACTGTGGGCACACCCACTTCACCAAGGAATCCGACATTATGGACGTGTGGTTCGATTCCGGCTCCACCCATGCCGCCGTGCTGGACGAGCGGGACGGGCTGCAGTGCCCGGCTGATGTGTATCTGGAAGGCGGCGATCAGTATCGCGGTTGGTTCCAGTCCTCCATGCTCACCTCCATTGCCGCAAAGGGCATGGCCCCCTATCGGCAAATCATTACCCACGGCTGGACCGTGGATGGCGAGGGCAAGGCCATGCACAAATCTCTGGGCAACGCCGTGGCACCGGAAGAGGTCATCAAGGATTATGGCGCGGACATGCTTCGCCTTTGGGTTTCCTCTGCCGACTACACGCAGGACATGCGCATCTCCAAGGAAATTCTCAAGCAGCTGTCCGATGCGTATTTGAAGATCCGCAATACCGCCCGTTATATGCTGGGCAACCTTGCGGAATTCGACACCGACGATCTTGTTCCTTACCAGGAAATGGTGGAGCTGGACCAATGGGTGCTGGCGCAGTTCAACGGTCTGACCGCAAGAGTCCGCGCTGCCTATGACGCCTACGAATTCCACGGTGTGTACCGCGCTATTTATAGCTTCTGTGTGGTAGAACTGTCCAACTTCTATCTGGACATTGTAAAGGACCGCCTGTACTGCGAGGGCAAGGACTCTGCCCCCCGCCGCTCGGCGCAGACTGCCATGTATCTCATTCTGGACGGCATGGTGCGCCTGATCGCGCCCATTCTGGCCTTTACCAGTGACGAGATGTGGAAGGCCATGCCCCATGATAAGACAGCTGATCCGGACAGCGTTCTGTTCAACCAGATGCCCGAGGTTCGCAGCGACTGGACGCTGGACGAGAAGAACGCCGAGAAGTGGGCGCTGCTGATGGCTCTGCGCGTCGACGTAAACAAGGCGCTGGAAGGCGCCCGTGCCGAAAAGCGCATCGGCAAGAGTTTGGAAGCCAATATCACTCTGTCCTTCGATGGAGAGGCCAAGGCCGCCCGCGACGGCGCATTGGCTACCGTGACGGAGGAGGATCTCGCCACCATCTGCATCGTTTCCCACGTCACGCTGGCAGACGGCAGCCAGGATGGCTACAAGGGAGAGCAGCTGCCCGGCCTTACCGTTGCGGTAGCGCCCGCCACCGCCCCGAAGTGCCTGCGCTGCTGGATGCACAACAAGCATGTGGGTGAAAATGACCTTCATCCCGAGCTGTGTCCCCGCTGCGCCTCGGTGGTCACGGCGATGGATCTCTAACCCCCGTTTTTTTCCCGCTGCCCGCGTCACAAACAGAGGTCAAACCTTTGATCACTTGCAACAACTGAAAAGGTGCGGAAGCAGTCGACTCGACTGCTTCCGCACCTTTTTTATCCCAAGGGCAATATATTGATTGAGCCGCGGCGGTGGTCCAGCAGGCATTGTTGCGGCCCGGCTGAAGCCGATCGGTCCGCGGGTTTCGCCGGGTAGCGGCCCAAGTGATGGGGCAAAGAAACGCGCGATTACCCCTCGGTCTCTTTTTCGAGAAAGTAGGTCGCCTCAGAGTCTGCGGTGGCAAGCGCGAACGCCAAGGGATAGCCTTGAAGAGCCTGCCCCACCGTGCGGTTATCCTCGGTGCCGGAAAAGCCCATGTGCCAGCGGATGGCCATGGCCTCCTCCCGACTCAGGCGGATAAACCCATTGACAATATAGACCGACTTCTCTCCGTGCCCATAGGGCAGTGGGTCGTCGAACTGAAACGTTGGTACCGCCGTCCACTTGCCGTCCGCACCCTTTACATTGCGGGTGCCGGCCTTGTAGCAGCCAATTTTGCACACGTCGTGCAGCAGGGCCACGACGGCAACGGTCTCGGCGCTATACTCCAGCCCATATAACTCCTGTACCCGCTCGCGGGCCAGATAATCCACCAGGCAGTGATAGACGTTGAGACTGTGCTCACACAGGCCCCCTGTGTGGGCACTGTGGTAGCGGGCGGAGGCGGGCGCCTCGAAAAAATCACTTTTATGCTCCAGATAATCCAGCAGTGCGTCTGCACCGGGTCGTGTGATTGTTTCATTAAAAATATCAATAAATTCCTCTTTTACGGACATGGTAGTAACCCCCCATTGTTCATGCTTTGTTTCAGTATAACACATCCCGACCGCAAATGAAAAGAGTGCATTTTAACCACCGGCAGCAAAAATGGTTCCTGCTCCAACATCAAAAAGGGCAGATTTTCTATGCCGCTGTCTGCCTTCTGGTCCGGCGTCATTGGGCCAATCCCACCCGCACCCCATCCTTGCCCCTCACATAGACTGGGAAAAAGGAGGGTCACAATGCGTCTTGTTTTACCCGTTTTACTCTTTGTCCTGTCCTGCAATCTGGACACCTTTCTGCTGGCTGTGTCCTTTTCCCTGCGGGGGGTGTCACTCCCCCTGTCCCGCATCATGATCATCGCCGCCGTCACCACTGTGATTACCGCCATTTCCCTGCTGTTGGGTACCTTTGCCCGGTCAGTTTTTCCGGATCGTTCCACCAGACTTGGCGGTCTGGTCCTGATGGGAATGGGCTTGTGGTTCCTGCTCGACGGCCTGCGTCACTGGGGACAAACTACCACCAGCTCGCAGCCCCTGGATACAGACGCAGCATCCTGCCTTCCGCTGGCCGCCGCGCTGGCGGTCAACAATGCCGGCGCGGGCGTTGCCGCAGGGATGAGCGGGCTGTCTCCGCTGGGTGCGTCCTGCGCAAACTTTATCATTACATTGCTCTGCCTGCTGCCCGGGGCCCGCTTGGGGAAATATCTTGCCGGGCGGCAAGCAAGCAGTCTTGCCTTGCCCGTATCCGGCCTGCTGCTGCTTCTTCTGGGCGCATGGGAAACCTTTGGCCTTGCATCTTTCCTGTGAATTTGATACAATGGCACAAACAAGGAAAGGATGGCACCGCCATGTACTCTGCTGGAACGCTTTGCGCAGACAAAGCGATCATCGACGGCGTTCTATCTGACTTTTTGCCGCTGTGCGCCATCGCGCATCCCTCCTTCCGCGAGACTGCCATTGTCGACTATCTCACGGCCCATCTCACCGAGATGGGCCTTCACCCTGTTCGCGACCAGAATCAAAATTTGATGGCTGACATTCCCGCAACCCCGGGGTTGGAGCATCTTCCGCTGCTGATCTTTCAAGGACACACCGACATGGTGTGCGCGGTGGGTGCGGGCAGCGGCTATGTGCCCGAGCGCGACCCCATTACGACCATTGTGGAACAGGGCGTGCTTCGGACCGACGGACGCTCCTCTCTGGGTGCTGACAACAATCTGGGAAATGCCTGCGTGTTGTGGCTGCTTCGGCAAAAGCTGCCTCATGGGCCCCTGCGCATCCTGTTGACCGCCGCGGAGGAGGCTGGACTGGTCGGTGCGGAGCAGATCCCCGCCGAATGGCTCTCCGGGGCGAAATATTTGATTAACACCGACGGCTTTAAAACAGGAGACCTCGTCGTCTCCTCCGCCGGAGGGCGCCGGGAACTCTACACCAGACCCCTGCACACCGTCCTGCGGAAAAAGAAAGCGGCGTTTCGCCTTACCCTCAGCGGCTTTCAGGGTGGGCATTCCGGGTATGACATCAACAAGGGCCGGGGAAATCCCTTAAAGCTGATGAGTTTGTTCCTGGGCGAGCTGCGGGAGAGCGTGGAGTATGAGCTGGCCGCGTTTTCCGGCGGCCATGCCCACAACGCCATTCCCTCGTCCTGCACCGCTACCATCGTCATTGATGCGGTTTTCGCGCCGGAACTGGCCCGGTGCGCGGACAAGTTATCCCGTTCCCTCCTGGCGCTTTACGCAAGGAAAGATCCCGGCGCGCAGATTGCCCTGGCTGAAGTTGCGCCGCCGGAGCGGGTGTGGACAGAGGATTGCCGCGACGCCACGCTGGATCTGCTGGCTCTGCTGTACACCGGTGTGTATGCCATGCATGATACCCTTCCCGAGCAGGTCAGCGCCTCCTCCAACCTCGGCGTAGTAAGGGTGACCGAAGATGCCATTCAGGTGGCTTGCTTCGTGCGCTGCATCATCGGCTTCAGCGAGGAAATCATAGCCTTTCAGCATGCCCGGGCGGCTAAGTTCACCGGCTTTTCCGTTTCTCATATCGGATACCCCGGGTGGCCGGGAGAGAAGGAGCACAATCCTCTGGCCCAGCGTATGGCCGCACTGTGGGAAGCCCGGACGGGGCAACCCGCCAATATCACCGCCGTCCATGTTGGGCTGGAGCCCTCTGTCCTGCGGGAGAAAAATCCCGCCCTGATCATGGTAAGCACAGGCCCCGACATCATCAATCCCCACTCCACGGACGAGCATGTGCTGCTTAGCACTCTCCCCGCGTATCTGCGGCTTTTGGCAGACACGCTGGGATCTCTGGCAGAGCCGCAAAATCCAGACAGAAAGCGTGATTCCCCGTGTCCATCATCAGCCTGCAGATCCAGCTTTTCCTCCTAATCGCCATTGGCTACCTTCTTTCCTGGAAGGGAATGCTGATCCCCAAAACCCGCAAGCAGCTCACCGATTTGATTATCTACGTGGTGCTGCCCTGCAATATCGTGCACTCCTTTATGATCAAGTTCTCCCACGAAATCCTGTTGCTCTCAGGCGAAGTACTGATCATCGGCTTTGTCATACAGGGCTTTTACATTTTGCTCAACAAATTCCTTTGGAACCGATTCCCTCCCAACCAGGGAATCAGCCTGAAGTATGGCATTATCTGCTCCAACGCCGGATTTATGGGTCTGCCCCTGTCAGAGTCGGTGTTTGGCTCCATCGGTCTGCTGTATGCCTCGGTGGCCCTGCTGCCCATTCGCATCTTCATGTGGTCCTCCGGCCTGTCCCTGTTTACCACAACCACAAAAAAGCAAGTCGTCAAGACATTGGCGACCCATCCCTGTATCATTGCGGTGTTCGTGGGGCTTGTCATTATGATCTTCCAAATCCCCATCCCCGCGTTTCTGGACAGCACCATTACCAGTCTGTCCAGCTGCTGCACCGCCTTGTCCATGATTGTGATTGGGTCCATCTTAGCTGATGTCGATCTGCGGACAGTTTTTGAAAAGGCCACCGTGCTGTATTCCTTCGTGCGGCTAATCGCCATTCCCGCCGTTATCTATGTTGTGCTGCGTCTCATCGGAATCGACAACTTGGTCACCGGTGTTATCGTGCTCCTGGCCGCTATGCCCGCCGGCAGCACCACCGCCATGCTGGCGCAGAAATACGATCAGGATGCACCCTTTGCTTCAAAGCTGGTGTTCACCTCTACGCTGACTTCACTTATCACCCTGCCGTTCTGGGCGTTTCTACTCACCTGAACTTCTTGTCTCACCCAGGCCGCTGCCGAAAAAATTCGGCAGCGGCCTTTTCTATCCGCAACAAAGTTCACTTATATCTGTCAGGATATACGAAAAACTGCTCCTTTTTAACAAAAAACACTTATGTTTTTACCGAATTGCACCGACATAAGAAAGTGTGAAAGTTTATGCCGCATCTAAGCAATGCCTACTGCGGCCATAGACGGAAAAAGGAGTCTGATCAGAATGAAATTAAAATTCGGTCCCCATAGGGACAGGACGAGCTTCAAGCTGCCCAAACCCAAGATCAAGTTAAAAATGCCCAAAGGAAAACTGAAGTTTCCGTCCCGCGGAAGCAAGGAGCGGTCGCTTAGCACCACAGTCATGCGCTTTACCATTCTTCTTCTGCTTTCTGCGGTGGCGTGTATCTCCATATTCACCATGGTGTCCATGTCCACCGTGGCAAAAAGCGTTGCACAGAAGGCCGCAAATGCCTCTATCAAAATGGCCGAGCTTCAACTCGAGAAGCGCACGCTGGCTGCGGAAGAGGACTCGGTGGCAGTCGCCGGTGACAACAATATCGTGATGCTGCTGGAGGCGGGCGTTTACGGGGGCGTTCGTTCCACGGCACAGTCCCTGCGAAGAACATTGGAAGCAGGTGACATCACGCTTACAGACGCGACGGGCACAGTGGTGGCGCGGACAAGCAGTACCGACACCGGAGACAGCCTTCAGTTTATGAAATGCGTCAGCAATGCAGCCAGTGCCGCAAAGGGAACCAGCGTCGTGGGCATGGAGAAGGGAACCCAGATCCCGTACGGCATTCACGCAGCTGCGCCGATTTACAGCGACGGCAAATTGCTCGGTATCGCTATTGTCAGCTACGATCTTTCTGATAACACATTTGTGGACGAGCTGAAAGAAATGACCGATAATGAATTTACCGTGTTTATGGGGAATGAGCGGATCAGCACCACATTGGAGCAAGACGGCGAGCGGGCGGTCGGTACCACGCTGGATGAAAAAATTGCAGATGTTGTGATCAATCAGAATCAGAGTTATAACGGCAGCACTAAAATTTTTAACGAAAGCTACATTGCTAATTACACCCCTATCACCACTTCAGACGGGAGCGTGACCGGCGTTCTGTTCAGCGGCTATTCCCTGCATGATCTGAACCAGCGCATTCTGGTAAACACAATTATTTGCATCGTGGTGGCCCTTGCCATGATCGCACTTGGTCTTTTCCTTGGCGGTGCTTTGCTGAAAAAAAGCTTGAAAAAGCCGCTGGAAAAAGTCGTCTATACCATCAATGCCATTGCAGTAGGCGACATGAACGACGAGGTCACGCAGAACCTTGCCAGCATTGAGGAGAAAAACGAAATCGGCAGTCTGGCCCGCTCCATGGAGGAAGCGGTTCGTTCCATCAAAAAGATTGACGAGGACACCCAGTATCTGGCCAAGGCTCTGGCAGCGTATGATCTGACCGCCAGTGTGGATACCGATTGTCACAAGGGCATTTATAAAAACATTGCCCAAATTGTTGCAACCTTGTTTCAGGAAATTGTCTCCAACTTGAAGGGAATCCGTGACATTGCCGCCAAAATCGACAGCCACACTGCCACCGTTTCCGAGGCATCGCAGTCGATGGCACAGGGCTCCACCGAACAGGCCAGCTCCATTGACGAGCTTGCCGCCACCATTAGCAGCATTGCCACTCAGGTGGAGCATAACGCCAGCAACGCCGAAAATGCCTCCGCATTGGCTCACGCCTCCGGTGCGGACGTTCAGCGCAGCAATGAACTGATGGAAAATCTCCTGCGCGCTATGAATGAGATCACCAAAACTTCCAACGAAATTAACTCCATTGTCACCACCATAGACGAGTTGGCCTTCCAGACAAATATCCTGGCGCTCAACGCAGCTGTTGAGGCGGCGCACGCAGGCCAGCACGGCCGCGGCTTTGCTGTGGTCGCGGACGAAGTCCGCAATTTGGCTGGGCAAAGTGCACAGGCAGCACAGGATACTGCAACGCTGGTGGAAAGCTCCCTCAGTGCAACCCAAACCGCCATCCGCTATGCCCACGAAACCAGCAAGGCCCTGTCCGGCGTTGTGACCAAGTCGGGTGAGATGACAACGATGATTGCCAACATTGCCACCGCCGCGGCCGATGAATCGCAGATGATTGCCCAGGTCAACATCGGCATCGATCAAATCGTCACCGTGGTGCAGGCAAACTCCGCCATCGCGGAGGAGACTGCCGCCACCAGCCATGAGCTGGGCCAGCAGACACAGAAGCTGAAGGAAATGGTCGGTCGCTATCAATTTAGCTAAAAAGCGTAAAAGAGAAGCGGGAGGACAGGTACCTGTCCTCCCGCTTTTTTAATATCGTTCATCCAGTCGTTCAATGACTGCGGCCACGACGCCGTCGTTGCAGTGACAGAGGATCTGTGCGCCCCAATCCTTAACCTCCTGCGCGCAGTTGGCCGGCGCAAAAGGAACGGCACTTTCGGCCAGCATGGGAATATCGTTTTGGTTATCGCCCACGCAGTAAAGATTTTCCTGGGAAATGCCCAGTTTTTCCGCCACCCGGCGGATCATGCCGCCCTTATTGCAGCCCTTGGCGGTGATTTCCAGCAAATAGCGGTTGGAAAAAATGACCTCGTAATGCTGCCCATACCGTGCCAGCATCCAGTCCCGTGCCTTCTGCAGGGCGGGATAATCCTGTTCTACCAGCACCTTCACCCAAGGCTGGGGCATATCAGAGATGGCGGCGCAGGCCGTATAGGTCGCACCCACCCGCTTCATATGATACTCTGTCACCAAATTGGGGCGGAAGGCATAAATCTCCTCGTTGTGGTACCCCTCAAAGCCCAGCTCCGGCATAGCTGCCATCAGCATCGAAATATCCCCTGCCGCCCGGGGGGGAAGCGTGGTCTCCCACACGTACGCCTCTGCCGCAAAGTCATAGACCGCCGCGCCGTTGGATAGCACCACCGGGGCGTTCAGGGGCAGCTTTGCCGCCCACGTGTGGAACGTGGAGTGCGACCGGCCGGTTGCCACGGTAAACACCCCGTTCTCTGATTGGAAATACTCGATGGCGCGGCGATTTTTATCCGAAACCTCCAGATTCAGATCATAGAGCGTGTCGTCGAAATCGCTGACCAAAAGCACACCGTCGAATTTTCCCATACTACCACCTTAATTCTGAATATCCGCCCTCGTGATGTATTTGTACATCGGCTTGTAAAGGGCCGCGAAAACCAAAAGGCACAACGCCATGTCAATCCCCATATAAAACCCGTTATACAGGAAGGAGTAGAACCACGGGGTGGTCATGGTCATGCCAAAAAAAGTTTCGGGCATATATTCCGCCCAAATGGTGGCGCCCACCACATAGTGAACCAAAAAGCGAGCCGCGCTGCCCACAACGGTTCCGGCGAACACGCCCCACTTTTTCCCCCAGAACACACCCGCAAAGCCCAGAACAGCGAAGGCCACCAAATAATCGCCGATGATCGACTGCCAACCCAGAGCGAACCCGCCGTCAAACATGAATTGCAGGATACCCAGTACCAGCCCGGCCATCAGGCCGCTGGCTACCCCCCAGCGCGTGGCAAACAGGAAAATGGGCAGCATGGACAGGCAGATGGTACCGCCCCACGGCATTTCCCACAGCTTGAGATACCCCAAAATCTGCGCCAGGACTACCATAATAGCGCCCTCGCACAGCATGCGGGTGATGTGATGTTGCGTTTTCATTGAACGTTTCCCCCAAAAATATAGTACCGCAGCGCAAACCGGGACAGCGCGATGCGGTACGAAAGAAACGGCAATGATTGGTACTCATTGTCGAAAGCTCCACTACGCTGGCATTACCCAGTTCAGGTCAAGGGACACGGGCGGCACTACGCCCTGATCTCAGCCGAATTTGCATTCAGCGCCCCTGCTGTATTCAGTTCGTCTACGGTCTGATGTTATTTTATACGAAACGGCCGGCAAATGCAAGGGGGGGATTTCTGCCCGATCTGCCTAGGTGCGTTTTTCCAGCTTTTCCAGCACCGCCTGAAACCAATCGGGAAGGGGGCTCTCCACGGTCATTCGCTCCCCCGTGGTTGGGTGAAGGAAGGAGAGTTTTTTTGCATGGAGACACTGCCCAGCCAAACCGGGATACGGCTTTTTCCCATAAACCGCATCGCCCAAAAGTGGGTGTCCCAACGAGGCCATGTGGACGCGGATCTGGTGGGTGCGTCCGGTCTCTAACCTGCACTGGAGGTAAACAAAGCCGGGATATCGGGCCAGCACCCGCCAGTGGGTGATGGCCTGCCGTCCGTTTTTTCGATCAATGGTCATTCGCTTGCGATCCACCGGGTGGCGGCCAATCGGTGCGTCGACGGTGCCTTCGTCCTCCCTAAGATTTCCAATCGCGATGCCCGCGTACTCCCGGTAAAGGGAATGGTCCTGCAGTTGCTCCGCCAGAGCCAGGTGGGCTTTGTCATTCTTGGCGGCAATGATCAGCCCCGAGGTGTCCCGGTCAATGCGATGCACAATGCCGGGGCGAAGGGTTCCGTTAATTCCCGAGAGCGAAGCCCCGCAGTGGTGGAGCAAGGCGTTGACCAGCGTACCGTCCGGGTGCCCGGGGGCGGGGTGCACGACCATGCCCACCGGCTTGTTCACCACGATCACGTCGTCATCCTCGTATACCACATCCAGCGGAATGTTCTGCGGGACGATGTCCACCGGAACGGGCGCGGGCAAAAATACCTCCAGCGTATCGCCGGAGGTACACTTGTAATTCTTTTTCACAGGTGCTCCACCCAGCGTGACCGCGCCGTCGTCCAAAAGGCGCTGGGCGGCGGAACGGGTAAGCCCCTCGACCGAGCGGCTTAAAAGCTGATCGACCCGTTCCCCGGTCTTGTCAGCAGTCAGGTTCAGGCTGGTCATCATTTTTCTCCTCTGGCTTATTTCCCTTTTTCCCCTCGAACAGCATGAAGTACACACAGGCGGTGATACCGCCCACCACAACACAGATATCCGCGATATTAAACACAGCAAAGTTAATAAACAGCAGGCGGAACATATCCGTCACATAGCCAAACAGCAGCCGATCGATAAAGTTGCCGATGGCCCCCGCCAACACCAGACACAGGGAAAACTGGCCAAACGCGCTGGTGAAAAGGATTTTTTTCCACAAGACCACAGCCAGCGCCACCGCTACAACACCGGAAATCGCGGTCAAGAGCCAGGTATATTGAGAAAACAGATTGAAGGCCGCGCCGGTATTCTGCACATAGGTAAACTCCACCACGCCCGGGATGGAAGCGATCGCGCCATGCAGCGGAATCACCGCCCGCACCATGTATTTGATAAGTTGGTCGGCCACCACAAGAGAAAAGATAAAAAATGCGTAGATCATGAGCGTCTCCTTGTTTTCAACTGTTTTTCCATATTGTATCATGCCACGCGGCAGCACTCAATATGAAAAGGGAAGAAAACAAAATTATTTTCCAAAAACCTTCCTTTTTCGCGGTTTGGGTCTTTCCCCTAAACACCGTGATGCCCCTAATATCTGCTGAACGAAAAAACGCCAGAACATGCCAGCAATGGGAACGAATCATGTCGTGGCCTCGCAACCGCAACCAGGCGCTGCTTGTCCGCCGGCCGCATGACCGTCAAGCGGGAGGCGTATGGACTGGACCAAACCAGCAAAGCCAAGCGGAACAACAAAAAGTGCGTCAACACAGTTTCTTGCGGCGTTATGAGAAAATCCTTCCCAAACGGCAAGCTAATTGACACACTAATTTTTAGTATTTTCTTTTGGCAGAGCAATCCCGCTGCTGGAATTGGCCGCTGCCTGACCGACGCAGGATCATTCGCTTCGCACACATCGCACCGTAACGCGGCTTTGACCGCCGTATGTGCAGGTAAACAGCGTCAAATCCCAGTCGCCCGCCTGCATCTCTTCCACCGCTGTACCGTCCAGGGTTTCCAGTTCGACGACCTGATAGCGGTAAACAAAACCCTCTACATCTGTAAAGTTTACGGTGTCGCCCACACGAAGTTGACTAAGGGCGCCGAAATGCTGCTTGTAGTTATGCCCGGCAATGATCATGTCGTCATCCAGAAAAGACCCCGCATAGCGGCAGGGAGACTGTTTCAGCGCGGGATAGCTCCAATCCCGCCTGACAGGCAGGGTAAGTTCCAGCGCCGGGAGCTCCAAAATGCCGATATAATCTCCATCGTCAATTTTCACTGACTGGATTTCCGTGGCAGTGGACTCACCGTCCAACGCCGCAGGCTGCAAGGGGATCACCTGCTCCTCCAATACTTTCACAGTCGCGTCCGCCTGAAGGTATGCCTGCTGCTCTTCTTCCCAATTGAATGCGGTCAGGCCCAACGCCCCAATCAGCAGCAACCCACCGGCTGCCATCAGGAGATGGCTGCGTTTAATCCTCATGCTTGTGCCACCAAAAGCGATCCAGCCAGCCGATGCTGAACAGCAGCAGCCCCAGCGCTGCCATCACGGGCACCGGCCACCACAGCATACCGGTCTGGGGCAGTGCGTCAATCAGGGGTGTATCCGGATCGGGGATTTCGGTTTCCTCCGGTGGTTCCCCTGTGGGTGGGGGTTCATCGGGAATGTCCGGCGTATAGGTGTTGGTAATGGTCAAAACCAGATTGCTGCCCGTGTAAGTGACAGAGTAGCCGGACGGCACATTCTGTTCGATCACAGCCCAGTCATACTTGGTGCTCAGATTCTCCCAGGTGTGCCTCCAGTAATGATCGGCCGTGAGCGCTGCGGTTTGATAGACAATTCCATCCCGAAGAAGCGCCACCGTAATGGATTCCGGCCGGCTGTCTTCCTGATCCCCGTCGTTCCAGACCTTAAGTGCGGTCACATTTTGCTTTTCTTCTTCCTCGTAAACCGTTGTGGAGGAAGACACCTTTGGTGCGGCAACTACGTCATACGCCGTGTTGCCCGCTTCATCCGTGTTGGGAACCGAGATCAAAAACGGCGCAAAGGTATAGGTGGTATCTCCCACCGTCAGTTTCCCACCCACAACCAGGTAAAGGCCTTGGTTCAGCGTCCCAAAGAAAACCTGGCCGTTTGTGCCCGTGCTGCCAGTCTGCAAGGACTTGAGGGAGTTTGCCGCAGCATAAACTGCCAGGGAGCTGGCTGCTGTCTGCCATTGGCTGCTTGTCGTCAGGCCGGTGATCTTGACGGCGGATGCCTTAAACTCGTCCGTTAGGGCAAATGTGCTGTTGTCAACGGTTCCCGCCTGATAAAGAGAAAAAGTCACACCGGATAGCGCCTGTGCGCCAGCGCTGCACACCAGAGTCAGGGACCCCGTTTTCGTCCCGGCGGCAACTGCCGAGGTGGAGACCAACAGAGCAGTCACACACAGCAGCGCAGCCAGCCGAAACAAACGTTTCCCGAATCGCTTTGTATGTTTCATCGTGCTTGGTCTCCTCCCTTTTTTGGTTTTCTTGTGCCGACCAGCAGCCAGATCAGCAGGATCACGAGAACCGGCGCCGCAACGACCGGGGCTACCAGCAGCGGATCTATCTGGGTCGCGTCAGCCGCGACGTAGGTTTGATTGACCGTTTCCACCCGATGGCCGCGCACCAGCAGGCGGTGGGAATTGATGCCATAGGGCGTGCAGGTGACCAGCGTGCAGTAATCCTGCTGGGGGTCGATTCCCAGGTTGGAACTATCGTCGGGCTCCACAATCCGAATCTGGTCGACCTCGTAGGTCAGGACTTCCTTCAGGATGGTAAGCGTGAACACGTCGCCAACCTCCATCTGGTCCAGATCGGTCAGAAGCTTTGCCGACGGCAGTCCCCGGTGCCCGGATAAAACGCAGTGGGTGCCGACTCCGCCCACAGGAAGGGCAGAGCCTTCTAAATGCCCGATGCCGGCAGCCAGCACCGACTCATCGGTGCCATGGTAGACGGGCAGCTGTACCTTCAGCTTTTGGATGGAAAGGTAGCCCATCATGCCGTTCCCGTCAATATTCAGGGTATTAGTATACTCTTTCTTTTCCTCATCAGTCAAATTGTAGTTCACTTGGCCCTTGGCCAGCAATGCGGCGTTGTAATCCTCCGCCGCCTGCAGGTAATCCACATCGTCTTGCAGGGTGAGACTGGCCACACTTGCTTCATAGCTTGTGATGGCCTTGGTCTGGTGAAAGGAGTTGAAATAGTTGCTCACGACCGGATACAGCAGCAAGGACATCCCCGCAAGAAAGACCGCGATTAAAATCAGGGTAGGAAGGCGCTTTTTCATATGTCTCCTCCTGCTGCCCCCGGCGGAGGGACGGGTCCCTCCGCGCAGGCGGCGCAGAAATGGTAATCGCTAGAATTTTCAGATAAAATTATTTCTCGTTGCTCATGCGCTTGCGGGTAATGAGCAGGATCGCTGCGCCGACGGTCAGGCAGCCGCCCACCACATAGAAAATCGTGGTGCCCATGCCGCCGGTGCTGGGCAGCAGGCTGCCGGTGTTATTGACCACATTGGTGGACAGGGTGGTGCTTGGGTCGTTGCTGCCCACGGTAACGGTGGGGTTGCCAGCCAGCAGCGCATTGCCCGCCGTTTCGTATCCGGCGGTGATGGTAAAGCTCTGGGGTGCAGGAAGCGCATTATAGCCGTCGGGAGCCAAGGTCTCATGCAGATAATACATGGTGGCATCATCCAGCCCCTTGATCACAGCGGAACCGGCTTGGATGGTGATAGTGGTGGTGCCGGCATAGTCGGACGGGGCCACCGTGTAGGTGCCGTTGTTGTTGTTAATCAGGGCGATGGCATTGGTGATGTTGCCGGCGGCGTCCTTGGTCAGGGTGTTGGACTCGGACAGGACAAATTCCGCGCCGGTCAGGGCGTCCCCCTTGGGATCGACCTTGTTCACGCCCATTTTAAAGGTCCAGTCATAAACCTTATCCTTGGTGGTCGTGCCCTTGGAGTCGTTGTCATAGGGGTTGTTGCTGTAGGTCAGATAGGCTTCATTGTCGTTGTGATAGGGGTTGACATCGTAAATCAGGGCGCTTTGATTCAGGGTAGCGGTGTAGTAGGTAACCAGCTGGTCGTCGTTGTGTAAAACCCCGGCTGTAATGGCCCTCATAATATCCACCGTCACGGTAAAGGTCTCACCATTACCGGGCGTGGTATTCAGGGTATAGTAGGAGGAAGCCAACGTCGAGCTTTCGCCGATCTTGATGCTCAGGGAGTTGGGGTTGAAGGTCAGGCCGCTGCTCATGGTGTCGTGAATCACATATGTATACTCGTCATAATTCGTGGTGTCGGGCACGGTGGTGATGGTGCGGAACTCCACGGTGTCGCCAATCTGGTTGTCGCCCACGTTGCCCCAGGTGTTGCTCTCGTTATGAAGAATCTGCTTATTAAGGGAGGGGGCATCCAGCTTGGGCTGAATGGTCACGGCGGGATCCGTGGTGGTCAGAGAGACAGAAGCCACTATCTCACTGTCGCCGTCAACGCCGGTGCCGGTGCCATAAACCATGTAATAACCGGGATCGTCCACACTGATGGTCGCGGTCTCACCGCTTGCGGTGGCGGAACCGGCGGCGGTCAGCGTCTTGCCGTCAATATAGTTGGCATAAACGTAATCGGCAAAGTCCCGAATTTCAGAACCGGAGTCGCTGAGGCCGGACAGCCAGGTGACCAGCGTGTCACGGGTATAGGTGGTTGTGCCTACCGTGTAGGAAACGTCCAGGCAGGTATTGTCCCAGGTGTAGGAATAGGCGGTTTTCGCGTCGTTATACGATACGCTGAACAGCTTATATGCGGAATACGTCTTGCCGTCAATGGAAACGGCGTTGTTGGTGTTGGTGACAGTAATATTGTAGGGGGAGGCTACCACCGCAAAAGAGGGGATGGCCAGCGCAAACAGGATCGCCATGGACAAGAGGATACGCATAAATTTATTAAACTTTTTCATCGTTTTCTCTCCGTTTCATATTATACATCATTTTTTTAGGAAATGTCATGTAGTCTAGCAGCGCTCAGGGGGCTTCCGCCTCCTTTTGCAGCTTACGCTTGTTGCTGTGGTATTTATACATCAGGACCGCAGCCAGCAGCATCAGTGCCAGCCCCCCTGCGGTATACCAATCAGTGCCGGGGCCTCCGGTGTTGGGAAGGATAAACGGCTGACCGGTTTCCTGGTTGAGAATCTGCATCAGCCTGGAACCTGTGCTGGTATAGCTGGCGGTGTACTGATCCGTCACGTCCACTCCATTGAGGAACACGCCGGTTTCCTCCACCGTGTAGGTATAGCCGGCGGTCAGCCCAGCCCAAAGATAGGTCCAGCCGGTGGTGTCCGCGGTCAGAGTCACCGGATCGCCTAAAGCGACGCCGTCCCGGTACAGCTGCATGGTCACGCTGATTCCTTCCAGATCTTCGTCAGTCAGCGCGTTGCCACTTGCATCCTGCCACGACTTCTTCACCGTGAAGCTGACGGGCAGCTTGCCGACAAAATCATCCCGGTGGGTTTCCGGGCCTGATTTGGTCACGTTGTTGCCGATGATCGTCCCGTTGAGGGCGACGGAGCAAGTTACCGTGGCATATGGCGCCAGAATGGAGGCGTAGACTTCTTTGGGGCCGGAAATGGTGACGGTTCCTGTAAACTGCGCCGTTGTGTCGCCGTTCATACCGTAAAAGTTCCAGAGGATCCGGCCGTTTCCAAAAGTAGTCACTTCTTGGGTATGCTTTTGCGAATCATCAATGTAGGGCGAACATCCCGGTACGCAGACCGTATCACTGGAACTGAGGGCGGAGCAGTCCACGTTGATGATAACCGTGCCGCTGGTGTCGGAGGTAAAGCCTTTTACCCCAAACCATCGCTCCATACCGCCGATATAACCGCTGCTGCCGTTGACCAGATCGCTTGCCTTGATGTTATAAATTCCAACCGAGTCCGGCTGGTTAAGCGTGATAAAGTTATCAGATACATGATAAGACGCATTTATATGTGCTGTGATGCCACTGGAGCTCATCCCGGCCAGGGATGACGAAAGTGCTTCCATGTCGCTTTTCAATTGTACAAGGTCAATGAACGGCTGTCTGTCTGTGTTGTAGTCCTGCCAGATAACTTTTGTGTTGTTCAGCTTAGTGCCCTTGACCGTAAAGCTGTTGCCGTTATCCGTCGTGCCAACCTTATTGTCGGAGCCCAGAACCAACAGATCGGTGCTGCCGGCACTGTTGTTGCTGACTTGCAGGTAGTTTTGAATATAGCTGACCTCACCATAGTCCAATCCGCTGATGTCGGGCAGGTTCTTTGTCCCGAAGCCGCTGTTGTCGTACAAATTTTTTGCGAGGATATTTCCGTTGCAGTCGCTTGAAACCTTTGCCGTGTCAAAAGCAACGAGATGGAAATATCCCGCGATGCCCAGCGCCCGGCTGGCGTAGCTATAATACCCTGTGCTTGTAAAGGGCTGCGCGTTCGCGGAAGGAATTTGGTAGTAGCTCAGAGTGCTGCCGGCGGGAAGTTTGGGGGCAACGGCAAATTTAGAAAAACTGTCCGTGGTAAACGTGATCCCCTGGTCCATATCCGCCGATTCGGGGCTTGCAACTGCGGCATCCGCAGTTTCCAGGACGGCCTCTGTGTCCTCCGTTACTGGTGCGATCTCCGTGTCCTCTGTTGCTGGGACGGCGTTAGTCATAGAAATTTCCACCGGAATTTCCTGCAGCTCCGGGGCGCTGTCCTCGTTTAAAATGTGAAAGACCTGGGCGTCCTCCGGGGCGATGGCCGCGTCCGTGGTGTCCACGATGGTCACACTCACGGTGCCGCTGGTGGGTTCCGTTTTTACACCGTCATAGAGAAAGTAGATGTCATAGACAGAAAAATTTGTGAGACCGAGAAGCCCGTTTTCCTCCGTCAGCATCTCACGGCATTGTTCATAACCGTCCGGGTCGCTTTCCGGTGTAATTCTGTCCACGCAAAGCTCCGCGCCATCGGGAATGGCGGAGGGATCCTCTAGCACGGCGGAAACCGTCAGCCCGTCATCCTCATAGAGATATTCGGTGCGCACGGCTGTTTTGTCTTCTTCCGGTTTTTCAGTGGGTTCCGGGGTCTCAGTGGGCTCCGGTGTCTCGGTGTTCTCGGGCGTCTCCGTATTCTCTGGGGTGTCCGTATTCTCTGGGGTCTCCATGTTCTCCGGCGTCTCCATGTTCTCCGGCGTCTCCGTGTTCTCCGGCGTCTCCGTATTCTCCGGTGTCTCCGTATTCTCCGGTGTCTCGGTGCTCTCCGGTGTCTCGGTGCTCTCCGGTGTCTCGGTGCTCTCCGGTGTCTCGGTGCTCTCCGGTGTCTCCGTATTCTCCGGTGTCTCAACGGCCTCCGAGGGGACCGCATCTCCGGCGGAGCCGGGCACGGCGCTGTCCGGCAGATCAGTGAACTCCGTCTGGCTGGCATCGGCATCCAGCGTAAGGGTGATGGCTGTGAACGTCAGCAACCGGAAGGTGCCCACCGAAACCGCCAGAGACAGGGCAAAAAGAAGCAGAAAGCTTCTTCTCCGTTTTCTTTTGCTGATAAGGTGCTCTTTTACTCTGTCCTGTAATTCTCGCTGCAAGCCATTTCACCTCCTGCGTCAGATGTTCAGTCTATCTCACCAAACTTGGAAAGTGGCCAAATCCGCAGCACGGCCTTGCCGACCACCTGTTCCTGCGCAACAGCGCCGATGATCTCGGACCGACTGTCCACGGAAGTTGCCCGTGCATCGCCCAGAACGAACCATCGCTCGTCCGGCACCTGATAGGGCAGCGTGATATCACACGCGCCCAATGCTTTCTCCTGCACATAGGGCTCCTCAAGTTCTTGCCCGTTGACAAAAACCGTTCCGTCTTGGTCAATGTTCACCCAGTCTCCGGCGGAACCGGCCACTCGTTTGAGCAGAATCTTGTTGTTATAATAAAATGCAATGATGTCACCGCTGTTGAACTCTGTCGTCTTGGTGGCAATGACCAGTTCTCCCTCGCCCAAATTGGGTTCCATGCTGGTGCCCTGAATCCGCAGGATGGAAAAGAAGAACGTGGAGCAGATGATCGCCGCTGCGGCTACCACCACCAAGGTCCAAACCGTTCCCCGCAGGGCCATGCCATAGGCTTTTTTATGCTTGCGCCGTTCCATTTCCCGATTGAGCTGCTCCAGCGACGGGCGTTCGGGACTTCTTTTCTCCATAGTGCCTCACTTCAAATTCTCCGGTTTCGGAATCTGTACATTGATGCCGGCGGTCAGAAGAATTTCTTTCAGCCCCGCATGATCCTTGTAGAATTGCTCTAGCTGCACTTGCAGTGTGGTCCAAAATGCCTCTGCCCTGTTTCGGCTTTCGGTTTCCATCTGCCGGCAGCTCTCCTCCGTGGCCCTCAGCCGCGCGTTTGCCATTTCTCTGGCCTGCGCTTCCAGTTGAGCGGTTGCTTTCTCGGCGTTGGCTTCTTTCGCGCGCACGCTGGCTATGTACTGATCCGCCGCCGCCTGTGCCGCTTGAAACACCTGGTTGACCTGGATCGACGCTTCCGCGATGGAACCGCATTTTTCCAGTTCGATGGTCCGATTCTTGCTCTGTTCCTGCAGCTGGGCTAGTTGGGTCCGCATCTGTTCCAGCTCGGCTTCCTGATCCCGGATAATACTCAGTAATTCCGTTTTCCCCAGACGCCGAATCTCTTTTTCTGTCATCCTGTATCTGCTCCTTTTCGCTGCAATTCTTCCAAACCATCTCGCTCAGAGGGAGCCTTGGTTTTTTGAATAACGGCCAAACAACCGGAAAACTGAAATGGCCGATATGACTCTATGCGCGTCATGGCAATTCTAGATCTGTTTTCCGTTGTTTTCTGGACGGGAACTCATGTAAGGTTAAGTTAATAAACGAACTATACCAGCTTGAAGTTACATTATAGTTACATATTTGGATAAGAAAGAAAATAATTGCGCTTGGCAAAAAAAGTTCAGCCGATAAAAGTGTGATGCGTTTTGCGTTGCAGCGCGGCTGTCTTGCTTTTGAGATCACACGCGGGTATAATGTTGCTGGAGTGTAACAGCGGGCAACAATCCCAGCGGGACAATTGGCCGTACACAGGCGAACGTACGAATTTGAACTTCAGAATTCTGAAGGCTATTGGAGCATGATTGTGAAATATAGAAGTATTTTTGATGTAATTGGCCCGGTCATGATCGGACCGTCCAGTTCCCACACGGCCGGGGCGGTACGGCTTGGGCAGCTTGCCAGAAAAATTTTGGGCCATGAGCCTACCAGCATTGCAGTACATTTTTATGGCTCTTTTGCGGAAACTTATAAAGGACATGCGACTGATGTGGCGGTAATTGGCGGACTTCTGGCTTTTGAGACAGATGACGAACGAATCCCCAACGCCATTGCCATCGCAAAGGAAAAAGGCATTGCGCTGGAGTTTTTCAAAGAAGAGGCTGTGCCGGAGCATCCCAACACCCTGAAAATTGTATTAAAGGTCGCGGGTGACGAAATGGCGATGACCGGAATTTCCATCGGCGGCGGCGTTGTGCAGGTCACCGAGCTGAACGGGTTTCCGTTGCAGCTCACCGGGGAAAACCCCGTGATCCTTGTTCTGCATCAAGATGCCTACGGCACGGTTGCGTCTGTGGCAACTGTTTTCGCCAACCATAAAATTAACATTGGGCACATGGAAGTTTCCCGTATGGAGAAGGGGCAAAATGCGCTCATGGTGATTGAATCGGATCAGGAAATGCCCGCAGAACTCATGGAAGAGATTTCAGCGCAGCAACATGTCATAAAAGCGATCGTCATTGATACATTGAGAGGGTTGTTGCCAGATGTTTAAAAGTGTCGCCGACCTGGTCGAACAGGCAGAAACGGGAAAACAAAAAATTTATCAGCTGATGCTGACGCAGGAAGCGCAGCAGTCCGGCAAAAGCGAAGATGAGATTTTTTCGGTGATGAGCAAACAGTATGCCGTGATGAAGCGCGCGGTGGAAAAAGGAATTCAAGGCGTGCAGTCTCAGTCCGGAATGACCGGTGGGGACGCCAAAAAGCTGTATGAGTATATCCAAAGGGGTGCCTTTCTCACCGACAAGGTTTCGCTCCATGCCATTTGCTATGCCATTGCCACCAATGAGGTCAATGCCTCTATGGGGGTGATCTGCGCAACGCCCACCGCCGGCTCGGCAGGCGTTCTGCCCGCCGTTCTGCTGGCCGCCAAAGAAAGGCTCAACGTTTCTGACGAAACGGTGGTGCGGCACTTGTTTACGGCTGGTGCCTTTGGATTTATCATTGCCAACAACGCGTTCATCTCCGGTGCGGCGGGCGGCTGTCAGGCAGAGATCGGCTCGGCAAGCGCGATGGCCGCGGCCGCAGTGACCGAAATGGCCGGCGGCACACCCACCCAGGCGGCCCACGCAATGGCGATGGCGCTGAAAAACATGCTGGGCCTTACCTGCGACCCCGTGGCAGGCTTGGTGGAGGTGCCCTGTATTAAACGAAATGCAGCAGGCGCATCCAACGCTTTGACGGCGGCAGAAATGGCGCTGGCCGGTGTGGAAAGCCGCGTTCCCTGGGACGAGGTCATCGGCGCAATGTATCAAATCGGGCTTTCTATGCCAGTGTCCCTGCGCGAAACAGCAATGGGCGGACTGGCCGCCTCGCAAACCGGAAAGATGTGGAAAGAAAAACTGGCAAAATAGTGTTTGCGGAACCAACCCTCTGTTTGCTCCATCCTGCGGCACCGTTTTTGCCTGATTTCCGCGCAAGGGCTTTGGTTTTATTACGTGCGTCCGCGCATGGAACCAGACCATCGGCTCAAGCCTGCTCCTGTCTCAAAAGGCAGCAAAGCCGACGAGCGTCCCCCCACCCTGTGTTCGGTGGGGGGACGCTCGTCGGCTTTTTCGATCCTTATGACAGCTGGAATTGCCCGGTATAAAGCTGATAGTACCGGCCCTGCTGGGACAGAAGCTCATCATGGCTTCCCTTTTCAATGATCTGTCCCGCCTCAATCACCGCGATGGCGCTGGCGTTGCGAACGGTGGACAGGCGGTGGGCGATGACAAACACCGTGCGTCCTTCCATCAAAGTATCCATGCCGTTTTGGATCAGCTGCTCGGTGCGGGTATCAATGGAGGAGGTTGCCTCGTCCAGAATCATCACCGGCGGGTCGGCCACGGCGGCGCGGGCAATGGCCAGCAGCTGGCGCTGTCCCTGGGAAAGATTTCCACCGTCGCCGGAAATCATCGTGTCATAGCCTTGGGGCAGGCGCCGAATAAAGGAATGGGCATTGGCGCTCTTGGCGGCGGCAACGCACTCCTCGTCCGTGGCATCCAGCCGTCCGTAGCGGATGTTTTCCATGACCGTACCGGTGAAAAGATGGGTGTCCTGCAGCACCACGCCCAGCGAATGACGCAGATCGTCCTTGCGGATATTCTTCACATCAATACCGTCATAGGTGATGGCACCGCTTGGAATTTCATAGAAGCGGTTAAGCAGATTGGTAATGGTAGTCTTGCCTGCGCCGGTGGACCCCACAAAGGCGATCTTCTGCCCTGGCTTTGCGTAAACCGACACGTCGTTTAGCACCAGCTTATCCGGCACATAGGAGAAGCTGACATCCATCAGCCGCATATCCCCCTGCAGGGGGATCAGCACATACCGATCTTCCCCCTGGCCGCGCACCGGTCCGCGCACAGCCCCCAAGGTCAAGCAGCCGTCCTCCCCGGCAAATTGCCAGATCCAGCCGACGGCGTTGACGTCGGAGACCAAGGTGCCGTCGTCTTTCTCATACCCGTGGACAAGGCTGGAGCCATGCGGCCCCTGCACGCACTTCCACGCCCAAGCGTCCGGGTGCCCACCGTCGGTGCGCACCTCGATCTCGCCATCATCGCCCTGTACAACAGGCACGAGGGTGACCACACCATCATCGGGTTCCGGCTCCACGTCCATCAGCTCAAAAATGCGTTCGGCGCCCGCCAGGGCCGAAAGAAGGGTTGTGATCTGCTGGGAAACCTGGTTCAGAGGCTGCCCCACCTGCTTGGAAAATTGCAGATACGCGGCCAGACCGCCCAGATCGAAGCCCGAAGCCACAGCCAGCGCCCCGCCCAGTGCCGCCGTGACGGCAAAGCCGATGTTAAAGATGTTTGACACCACGGGCATGATCGCCGTGGAGTAAAAGTTTGCATCCATCGCCGCATCGCGATAGGTGGCGTTTAATCCGTCAAACACCTGCTGCGACTGGTTTTCATGGTGAAATGCCTTGACTACCTTCAGTCCCTCGATGGTCTCCTGAATGCTGCCGTTCACCGCGCCCAGCGCGGCCTGCTGCTTGGCATAGCAAACCCGGCTTCTGCCTCCCAAAAACTTGATGACCAGCATCGTTGCCACAAGGGTAGCCAGTGTGACAAGGAACAAAAGCGGGTTAATATACAGCATCCCCGCAATAATGCCCACAAACATCAGCGCGCTGGAAAAAAGGGAGATCACGCTTTGCTCCATGGCTTGCTGCACGTTGTCGGCGTCATTGGTGAATCGGCTCATCAGCTCGCCATGGGTATGCCCGTCAAAATAGGACAAGGGAAGTTGCTGCAGCCGGTCAAACAGATCTTTCCGCAAGCGGTTACACCCCCGCTGGGCCAGCTGCACCATAATGGCAGCCTGAATATAGGTCGCCACCGACGCGCACAGATAAATAAGTCCCAGCTTTAATACGGAAAACCCAAACGCGGGAAGGTCGGTAAGGCCCGTGTCAATAAAATTGTTGATCAGCGGCCGCAGGTAATACGAACCTCCCACGGCACACACCGAAGAAACCACCACGGACAGCACCACCACCACAAGCGGCAGCTTCCGTCGGGTCAGGTATCCCAGCAGGCGGGAAACGGTTTTCCGGATGTGTTTTGGTTTTTGGAATCCGCCGCGCGGAGCGCCGCCGGGGCCATGAGGGCCGCCGCGGTTCGTTTTCTCTCCTGCCATTATTCCAGCCCTCCTTCCTGCTGCGACCGATAAATTTCCTGATAGATGGTGTTGTGTTCCATCAGCTGCTCGTGGGTCCCCACGCCGTTCACCCTGCCGTCGTCCAGCACGATGATCTTATCCGCGTCACGCACCGAGCTGATGCGCTGGGCAATGATAATCACCGTGGTTCCGGCCAGATTTTCCTTAAAGGAGCGGCGGATACTTGCCTCGGTGGCCGAGTCTACCGCGGAAGTGGAGTCGTCCAAAATGAGGATGGCAGGCCGCCTGAGCATGGCCCGGGCGATACACAGGCGCTGCTTCTGCCCACCGGAAACGTTCACGCCGCCCTGCTCCAGATAGGTATCGAACCCGTCGGGGAAGGACATGATAAAGTCATAGGCACAGGCGTCCTTGGTGGCGGCGATTAACTCGTCTTCCGTTGCGCCCTCTTTACCCCAAAGCAAGTTTTCCCGGATGGTTCCGGAGAAAAGTATGTTGTTTTGCAGCACCATGCCGATGCGGTCCCGCAGTCCCTCCAGGGGATAGTCCTTTACGTTCAACCCATCCACCAGAACAGCGCCCTCGGTCACATCATAAAAGCGGGGAATAAGATGCACCAGAGAGGACTTGCCGGTACCCGTGCCCCCCACAATGGCGGCGAATTCGCCCGACTCCACGGTAAAGCTCAGCGATTCCAGCACATTGTCGCCGGTGCCCGCCGTCTGATAGCGGAAACTGGCGTTTTGGAATTCCACCCGTCCCTTTTGGGGGGGCAACTGCGTACAGTCGCCATCCTCAATGGCCGGCTCGGTGTCCAGCACCTCGCAAATGCGGCGGGAACAGGCCATGGCACGGGTCAGCTGCAGTAGGGACAGGGCCACCATCAATACGCTCATGAGAATGTACACGATGTAATTGATAAAGGAAACCAGGTCACCCACCTGCATCCCGCCGGCGGTGACAATCTTGCCGCCGAACCAGATGACCGCCAGTGTGGCTCCGTAAAACGCCAGCATCATAATGGGCTGCATGAAGATAATGCGCATAACCACGTTCAGTCCCGCGGCGGTAAACTCATCGTTCACCTTTTTGAACTTGGTCTTTTCAAAGCCCTCCCGCACAAACGCCTTGACCACACGGATGGCAATCAGGTTTTCCTGTACGGTTTCGTTGACCGCGTCAATTTTCTGCTGCATCACCGCAAACAGCTTGTGGCACATTTTCATGAGAAGTCCCACCGCAAGACTCAGAAGGGGGATGGTCACGATCAGGATCAGGGACAGACGGGCGTTAATATAGATGGCAACACCCAGCGCCGCAAACAGCATCACCGGGGAACGGGTCAGGATTCTCAGCCCCATGGCAATCATCATCTGCAGGTTGTTCACGTCATTGGTCATGCGGGTGATCAGGGAGGCGGAGGAGAATCGGTCGATATCCCCAAAGGAAAACTCCTGTACCTTATGAAACATCCCCTGGCGGAGATTTGCGCCGAATCCCTGACTGCCAACGGCGGAGAACTTGGCGGACATTCCGCCGAAGAACATGGCCAGGGCGGCAAGCGCCACCATCAGACCTCCCTTCCGCAAAATGTACCCGGTGTCTCCGGCTGCAATGCCCACATCGATGATGTCGGCCATCAGCAGCGGCAGCACCAACTCACAAGCGACCTCAAACACCACAAACACAGGGGCCAGAATGGCATATTTCTTGTATTGCCCCAAATAGGGCAGCAGCTTCTTCAGCATATTTAATCTTTGCTCCTTTCAAATGGGCAACGGCACTGTTCGTCGTGCGGCCCTCTCAAATTATTCAGCATTCGCTGTAAAAATACATTCAGCGTGGCCCGTTCCTCCAGAGAAAATCCCTCGAACATGCGCTGGTCCACCGTCCGGAATACCGCTTCGCACCGCGCCACGATTTCCAGCCCCTTGGGCGTGATGGAAATTTGCTTGCGCCGGGCGTCGCCGCTGTCCACCGTCTGCGCGATATACCCATTGGCACACAGCGTTTTGATGGACATGGCAATGGCGGCGGGGGTGACATGAAGCCGCTGCGCCAGCTCCCGCTGGGGGGGAATGTTTCCGCCCGCGCTGTACGTTTTTAGGACAAAAAGCACCATGGGATGCCCTACGTCCTGCAAGTTCTCTGCCGCAAAAGCTTCGCCCAGCGCCCGGTGGTGAACCCGATTGAGGCGATGAAACAGCAACTCTGGATTTTCCTGTTGTGAGGCCATAATCACCCTCCTTTTCATTTAGTTAAGGTGCTTAATAGTTAAGTACATTAACTATATGGATTGTTATTGTAACACAGACAGGGGAAATGTCAAGGGAAATGTTTAGTGGAACAAATGTTTGACATTTTTTTGTGGTCATGCTACACTGAACCTACTATTTGACAGGGAGGTCATTTTTATGAACCAACAGCTGACGGCCAAGCAGCAGCAAATCTATGACTACATCCTTGCCTTTTCTGCCGAGCACGGCTATCCTCCCTCCGTGCGGGAGATCGGCGCGGCGGTTGGCCTGAAATCTCCTTCTACCGTGCATTTTCACCTGAAGGGCCTAGAGGCTTCCGGCCTCATCCTCAAGGCGGAGGGAAAGACCCGGACCCTCACAATATCCAAGGCGGCTGCGCCCCCCATGGTCGAGGAGCGGGACAGCATGGAAAATCGCGTGCCCGTGGTAGGCAATGTGGCTGCCGGCTCTCCCATATTGGCGGAGGAGTGCGTCGAGGACTACCTTACCTTTGATACCCAAGGTCTGTCAGGGGAACATTTCGCGCTTCGCGTGCGGGGAGAATCTATGCTGAACGCCGGCATTTTGCCGGATGATCTGGTGATTGTCCACCGTCAAAACGAAGTCCTTAACGGAGAAATCGCCGTTGCCCTGTTTGAGGACGAGGCTACCGTTAAAACCTACCGCCGGCTGAACGGCCAAGTATGGCTGATGCCGGAAAACGAGGCCTATGAGCCTATTGACGGTGACAAGGCCGAGATTTTGGGTAAAGTGGTCGCCGTGGTGCGGCGGTACTAAGGCGATGGAGCTTTTGTTGTTTGACACACCCTTAGGCACGCTGGGCCTTGGCGCGGAGGAAGACACACTGGTGCAGTTATATCTCCCCCATGCCGTGGTACCTGACCTTGCCTCCCGGGAGACGCCGCTTCTTAGGCGTGGCAAAGAGGAGCTGCTGGAATACCTGGCGGGGGATCGGCAGGCGTTTGATCTGCCCCTGCGCCCGATGGGTACACCCTTTCAGCAGCGGGTATGGCATGCGCTTTGCGAAATCCCTTATGGAGACACGCGCAGCTACGGCGCCCTGGCCGCCGCCATCGGCAGCCCGCGGGCCTGCCGCGCCGTGGGCATGGCAAATCACCGTAACCCGCTGCCCATTTTGATCCCGTGTCACCGCGTGATCGGGGCCACCGGCGCACTGGTGGGATACGGCGGCGGACTTGCCGTCAAGGAGGCTCTGCTCCTGCTGGAGCGGAGTTGAGCTCCGCCGGATCCCTAGAAGAGCGCTACGGTGGCCTCTGTCAGGCGGAGCAAGTGGTTTTTTGATTGCCATCTTGCTTTTTTTGTTTCAGAAGTGCTATAATGACAGCGTATACTCCATGCGCACATCTATTTGAGGTGCGTTCCAACCCAAATAAAAGGAAGTGAGACAAAGTGGAAGGCCGAAGTCGGAACGTGGAAACAGATAGTTGCTATCACGAACGCAGGGCGGTACAGCCGGGCGCGGACGCTTTGTCCCGCTTATTCTGTACTGCCGAAACGAATGACCGGGCTTTGCCCCGTCCCTCCGGACGGCGGCGTTGCCGCGTCATTCCTGCTTTGTGAATAGCAGCCGTATTTTCGCGCCTTTGCGCGAAGAAACGGCTGTTTTTACTTTCCTTTCTTAAATACGTATCGAAAGGAGAAGTCACCCATGCAGGAAGAACTGAATTTTGAAACCATGCGCCAGCTGGCGGAAACCAAGCAGCTGCGCAAATTAAGAGATATCCTGACCAAAATGAACGGCGTTGATATCGCCCCTTTTTTGGAAGAAATGGACGACCGCGAGCTGGCCGTACTGATCTTCCGTCTGTTGCCGAAGGAGCTGGCGGCCGACGTATTCACCTATCTGGAAGACGCCAATCAGCAGGAGGAACTGATTAACGCTTTGTCCGACAAGGAACTGCGGGACGTCATTGCCGAGCTGTTCCTGGACGACGCCGTGGACATCATTGAGGATATGCCTGCCAACGTGGTATCCCGTATGCTGCGGAACACCGATGCCGCCACCCGAAGCCAGATCAACGAGCTGCTCAGTTACCCCAAGGACAGTGCCGGTTCCATCATGACGACCGAATTTGTCTATCTCCACAAGACGGCCACGGTGGAAGAGTCCTTTGCCCGCATCCGAAAAACCGGACTGGACAAGGAGACCGTGTACACCTGTTACGTCACCGAAAGCCGCGTTCTGATCGGCGTGGTGACCGTACGGAAAATGCTGCTGGCCTCCTACGGAACCTTGATTGAAGACATCATGGAGACCAACATTCTTTCGGTTAACACACACGAGGACAAAGAGACCGTGGCCCAGCTGTTTTCCAAGTACGACCTGCCTGCGCTGCCCGTGGTGGACAATGACAACCGCCTGGTGGGTATCGTCACCTTCGATGACGCCATGGACGTCATCGAAGATGAGGTGACTGAAGACATTGGAAAGATGGCCGCCATTCTCCCCTCCGACAAATCCTATTTCCGCACCGGCGTCATGGAAACGTGGAAGGCCCGCATCCCCTGGCTGATGCTACTGATGATCTCGGCCACCTTCACCGGTATGATCATCAGCAGCTTTGAAAGCGCACTGGCAGCCTATGTGGTGCTGGCCGCCTTCATCCCGATGTTGATGGGTACCGGGGGCAACTCAGGCGCGCAGGCCTCGGTTACCGTGATCCGTGGTCTATCCCTGGGGGATATTGAGCTTTCCGACCTTTTGCAGGTGGTCTGGAAAGAAATCCGGGTCGCCCTGATTTGCGGCGTTTCCCTTGCGGCGGTCAACTTTGTCAAAATGCTGCTGGTGGATCGGCTTTTGCTTGGCAACACCCAGGTCACGGTTACCATCTCCGCCGTGGTATGCCTGACCATGATCTGCACCGTCGTGTGCGCTAAGGTGTCAGGCTGTATGCTGCCGATCCTGGCAAAAAAAATCGGTCTTGACCCTGCCGTCATGGCGTCCCCGTTCATCTCCACCATCGTAGATGCCATCACGCTGCTGATCTATTTTCAATTTGCACGTCTTTTACTGGGGATTTAATCTATGAACATTCAAATTTTCGGAAAATCAAAATGCTTTGAGACCAAAAAGGCAGAGCGATATTTCAAGGAGCGGCGGGTCAAATTTCAAGCAGTGGATGTGGTGAAATTCGGCATGAGCCGTGGGGAACTATCCAGCGTAAAAAACGCGGTGGGGCTGGATGCTCTTATTGACGACAAAAACCCGGATGCCGCGCTGCTGCGCTACCTCGCCTATGACGAGGATAAGCTGGAAAAGCTGTTGGAACAGCCGAAGCTGCTGCGTACGCCCATCGTCCGCAACGGGCGGCAAGCCACCGTAGGCTATCAGCCCGAACTATGGAAAACCTGGGAATAAGAAACCCGAAGGAGGAGCCGCGATGTCCAATTTTATGCCATGGAACGAGCTCACGCGCTTTGTGACCGATGCCTTTACCGGCTACGGCGTCCCGCCGGAGGATGCGGCCATCTGCGCCGATGTCTTGCTGGAGTCTGACCGTCGGGGCATTGAAAGCCATGGGGTCAACCGCTTTAAGCCCATTTATATCGACCGTATCAAGGCCGGCATCCAGCAGCCCGTCACCCAGTTTGAAGTTTTAAAGGAGACCCCCACCACCGCGGTGATCGACGGTCACGACGGCATGGGGCAGGTCATCGCCCACCGGGCCATGTCCATGGCCATTGAAAAGGCCAAACAATACGGCATGGGAATGACTGCCGTGCGCAACTCCACCCATTACGGCATCGCCGGGTATTACGCCAGTATGGCGGCCGCCCAGGGGTGCATCGGCATGACAGGCACCAATGCCCGCCCCTCCATCGCGCCTACCTTCGGGGTGGAAAATATGCTGGGCACCAATCCCCTTACCATCGGATTGCCGACCGATGAGGCATTCCCCTTTGTTCTGGACTGCGCCACCTCGGTCAGCCAGCGGGGAAAAATCGAATACTATGCCCGTGTCGGTAAGGATACGCCGGCGGGGCAGGTCATCGCGCGGGACGGCAGTATTTTGACCGATTCTCCCGCGATTCTGCGTGCCCTTACCGACGGCTCCGCCGCCCTTACGCCGTTAGGTGGGGCGGGAGAGGACATGGCGGGCTACAAAGGCTACGGCTATGCCACCGTGGTGGAAATCCTTTCCGCCGCCCTGCAGCAGGGTCGGTTTCTCCAGGCCCTGTCCGGGTTTGACGAAAATGGCGGCAAGCGCCCTTACGGCCTGGGCCACTTCTTTATCGCGGTGGATACCGAAGCATTTTACGGCCGCGCCGCATTTGAAAAAGCGGCGGGAGACATCCTGCGCGCCCTGCGTGCGTCAGAAAAGGCGCCGGGCTGCGACCGAATCTACACAGCGGGAGAAAAGGAATACGATAAGTCCGTGGAGCGGCGGGACGGTATTCCCATTAACAGCGCGGTCCAGCAGGAGCTAACCGCTGTGCGAGACGACCTGAAGATGGCGTTTGCCTTCCCGTGGGAATAGATAGAGCCTTACCGTGGTAGGAAAGCGATTCAGTCGAGCGGTGGTCTTCCCCCTTTGGAATCCCAAATTACGCCACAATTTAACATAGATGATTGACGGCGCGGGAAAAATATGATACTGTCTTAAACACACGAATGACGGCAGCACGGAATGATGGGGCTTACTTGTGGATGTACCTGCCGCACGGTCACCAATTAGGGGCATCTGACGGATTGCTTTACGGTAATCGCAACACGGGCGGTCAGCGTTTTTGCGCTTTTTGTCTGACGTGTCAATTGAATATCGTTTCATGGGGGAGTAGTTTGCGCATTTCAGGATGCGTTTTAAGTCAACATCATGGCCGTTTCGGCTTGGCTTTAAATGAAAGAACCAGACTCATGTGTAGATTAGGAAGTCCTATCTATGCATGAGTTTTTTATATATTTGGAAAACTAAACAGAAAATTGATCTAGGAGACGAAACATGTCAATGAAATTTTATGACAGTGAAAAAGAAGACGTCCTGAAGGCCGTCGGCAGCACCGAAACCGGCCTGAGCCAAGTGGAGGCGGAAAAACGGCTGACGGAGCATGGAAGCAACAAACTAAAGGAAGGGAAAAAAACTTCCACTCTTCAGCGCTTTATGGCCCAGCTGAAGGACCCGATGGTAATCATTCTGATTGCGGCAGCTATTATTTCGGGCATTACCGCAGCTTATTCCCACGAAGGCTTCGCGGATGTCGTCATCATTATGATCGTTGTTTTGATCAATGCAGTCTTGGGCGTTTATCAGGAAAGCAAGGCGGAAAAGGCCATTGAAGCGTTGCAGGAGATGGCGGCCGCGACCAGTCGGGTGCTTCATGATGGGCAAATTGCCATCATCAAAAGCGAAGACCTGGTGGTTGGCGATGTTGTTTTGCTGGAGGCGGGGGATGCTGTGCCTGCCGACGGAAGAATCATTGAATGTGCAAGCATGAAAATTGAGGAATCGGCGCTGACGGGGGAAAGTGTTCCGGTGAGCAAGCTGATTGACGCGCTGGGCCTTGAAGGCTCCGATGTGTCATTGGGCGACCGGAAAAACATGGTTTACATGGGCAGCGCGGTTGTTTACGGCCGAGGAAAAGCGGTGATCACGGCAACCGGAATGGACACTGAAATGGGCAAGATCGCCGACGCGATTGCTATGGCGGAAGAAGGGCAAACCCCGCTTCAAATCAAGCTTGCCCAGCTGAGCAAAATACTCAGCTATTTGGTGATTGGCATTTGTGTCTTTATTTTTGCGTTTAGCCTGTTGCGTTCGGGGGATTTCACGGGAGAGGTCATCTTAAACACCTTTATGATTGCCGTCAGCCTTGCCGTGGCGGCCATTCCGGAAGGCCTTGCGATGGTGGTTACCGTTGTCCTGTCCATCGGCGTGACCAACATGTCAAAGCGAAACGCCATTATCCGCCGACTGACCGCAGTGGAAACATTGGGCTGTGCGGAAATTATTTGCAGTGATAAAACGGGCACCCTGACCCAAAACAAAATGACGGTGGTCGAGCATTTTGGCGACGATCGAACGCTGCTTGCCACGGCAATGGCGCTGTGCAGTGATGCCGAGCTTGACGCGGACAACCATGCCTCCGGCGAGCCGACGGAGTGCGCACTGGTCAATTTCGCGTATCAAGAAGGATGTCCCAAGCCTCAGCTGAAGCAGTACGCGCCCAGAATTGGCGAGGCGCCCTTTGACAGTGTGCGGAAGATGATGAGCACCGTGCACCAAACGAAGGACGGCATTGTTCAGTATACGAAGGGCGCGCCGGACGAGGTGTTAAAGCTCTGTACGGCTTATGTCAAAGATGGCAAGGTGCTGCCCCTTGACGACGCCGCCAGAGAGCGAATTCTGACTGCCAATCGGGACATGGCGCAAAAGGCGCTTCGCGTTTTGTGCGCGGCACAAAGGCTTTATGACAACGAGCCGTCTGATTACGAGCCGAGGACCCTGGAACGTGACTTGACGTTCGTTGGCCTGACCGGCATGATCGACCCCATTCGGCCGGAGGTGAAGGATGCAATCGCCGAGTGCAAACTGGCTGGAATTACTGCCATCATGATCACAGGCGATCACAGAGACACTGCCGTTGCAATCGCGACACAGCTTGGCATTCTGGAACAGGAATCCCAGGCCATCACAGGGGCGGGCCTGGATCAAATCAGTGATGAGGAATTGGAGCAGACCATCGGCAATTATCGGGTATACGCCCGCGTTCAGCCCGAACATAAGGTAAGAATCGTAAACGCATGGCGGAAAAACGGGTCGATTACCGCAATGACGGGTGACGGGGTCAACGACGCACCCAGCATTAAAAACGCCGACATTGGCGTGGGCATGGGGATCACCGGCACCGACGTGACAAAGAACGTGGCGGATATGGTGCTCGCCGATGATAACTTTGCGACCATCGTTGGCGCGGTGGAAGAGGGCAGAAAAATTTACGACAACATCAGAAAAGCGATCCAGTTCTTGCTCGCTTCCAACATGAGCGAAGTGCTGAGTATTTTCTTTGCAACCTTGCTTGGCTTTACCATTTTACAGCCCGTGCATTTGCTTTGGATCAATCTGATTACCGACTGTTTCCCCGCCCTTGCCCTTGGAATGGAAAAAGGGGATGCAGACCTCATGCAGCGAAAGCCCCGTTCGTCCAAAGAAGGTATCTTTTCCGGCGGGCTTGGCGTGGATGTGGCCTATCAGGGAGTTTTGGTCACGATCTTGACCCTTGGGGCCTACTTCGTTGGCCATTGGATGGAGTCAGGTGTCTGGGAAATTACCCAGAGCCCAGACGGCGTTACCATGGCCTTTCTCACGCTCAGCTTTGCGGAAATATTCCACAGCTTCAATATGCGCAGCCAGCGGGGCAGCATTTTTAAAATCAGCGGACAAAACCTGTTCCTGTGGGGGGCCGGCGTGACCAGCCTGATGTTTACAACGGTGGTTATTTATGTTCCCTTCCTTGCAAACGCGTTTGAGTTTGAGCACATCAGCGTATCGGAATATGCCGTTGCGGTGCTGCTGGCGGCATGTGTCATCCCTGTCGTGGAACTGGTAAAAATGGTTCAGCGTCAGGTCGCAAAGCATTAATTGTCCGTTCCTTTGCAAATCCTTTCATTAATCTGTTTTTCACAGATTACACTGTAAACACGACAGGAATCAAAACAGGCCAAATGGCACGCTTCATTTTCTGCTCTCTCGCGGCACTTTTAATCCATAGGGATTCCCTCGTTTCTGTAGGAAGGCGGACCGGCCATTCTTCCACACGGGAAGAAGGATCTCTATGGATTATTCCTGTTTTGGGATTTTACAACTGGCCTTCCCGGTAGTATACTAGATTCTGACAAGCTGTTTTTCCCTGCCGCGTTTTGAGCGCCTTGCCCCAGTAAACGCAGCAGTGACGCCGCCAAACGGCCGTGCTAACAAAAAGTAAAGGAGTGGTCTTATGACAAAAGGAACGGTATATTCCATTGCCGTCAGTCCGGAAAGAGGCCAGCTGAAAAAAGAAATCCCAGAAGCAAATTTCATAGAAAACCATGGGATTGAAACGGATGGACATACGGGAGACTGGGGGCGCCAGGTCACCTGCCTGAGCCTACACAGCGTTCAAAACGCCGCCAAGCGCACGCAGATTGATTTTGGGCCGGGGGATTTTGCGGAAAATGTATTGCTGGAGGGGCTGGATCTCTCCACAGTCAAAGTCGGCAATCAGCTGAAATTAGGCGAAACGGCAATGCTGGAAGTGACGCAGATCGGGAAAGAGGATCACCCCAGCATCGTAAGCAGAACCTTTGGCGTCAGCCTTTTGCCCACAGAGGGGCTTTTTTGCCGGGTGATCAAGGGCGGCATGGTAAAAAAGGGCGACCCCGCAGAGATCCTATAAAATCAGTTGACATGTTAAACTAAGACATAGTATACTTTAAAAAGTACTTTTTCGAGCTTCATTTCCCAAAGACAAGCGGGGGGTGATGCCTGAGTGTTTACTCACAGGGTAATGAGGGAAACGTCATTGCCTCCCATGATGCTGTTTTATAACAGCTAGGAAAGAAAAGTGCGCGGAACGGCTGAATCAGATCCTGTTGATGATTTATTGTGTTGTTTTGTGCGTTTTCGATGTGAGAGCATCGAAAACGCACTTTTTAGTTCAATTGAGGAGGAAGTTAAATGAAAAAATTTGTTGTAATGATTGCGGTAGCCATGCTGGCCATGTTGTGTTTTGCAGGGTGCGGGCAAAATGGGGCTGACGCAGCCTCTGCAACCCCCAGCGCGTCTGTTCCGGCAGAAACGGCGACCGAGACCTTGCCGGCAGAAACCGATCCAGTGGCTGACCTGACTGGACACACCCTGTCTATTTACTGCGGTGCGGGCATGACGAAGCCCTTTGGGGAAATTGCCGACGCGTTTAAAAGCCAGACCGGATGCGAAATGGAAGTGACCTATGCCAACGCCGGTCAGATTCAGACGCAAATCAACACAGCGCAAGAGGGAGATCTTTTTATCGCGGGTTCTGCCGATGAGCTGACCCCGGTAAAGGATGTTGTGACCGAGAGCAAAGACCTGGTCAAACACATTCCTGTGCTTGCCGTAAAAAGCGGAAACCCGTTGGGTATTACCGGGCTTGCTGATCTTGCAGATGAAACGGTCAGAGTTGTTCTGGGGGATGCCGATGCCACCCCCATTGGGAAAATCGCAAACAAAGCGCTTACCGATGCGGGGATCCTTGACAAAGTAAATGTGATTGCACGGACGACAACGGCACCCGCAATATTTAACGCGCTTACCTTGGACGAGTGCGATGCCATCATTGTATGGAAGGAAAACGTGACCGGCGATTCCGTTGAGATTGTGAATACAACTGACATGGAGAAGTACATCAAAACTGTGCCTGCGGCCTCGCTTTCTTATTGTGACGATACCGAAGCCCTTTCGGCGTTCCTGGCTTTTCTTGACACAGCAGACGCGACCACAATTTGGACGAATTACGGGTATGAAGTTCTGAACTGACCAAAACAGACGAAAAGGAGCGCGCAGTGAAAAAGAAGTACTGTGAAAATGCGTTCAGCATCATTTCAATCATTATTACAATCAGCATAGTCGCTCTGATCACGTGTGCGCTCCTTTCCGTTGTGATTGGCGGTATTCCATATTTAAAAGAAGCTTTTTATTCCGACGAAGTCAGATTTTCTGTGGGGCTGAGTCTCTTCACGGCGAGCACTTCCACCCTTCTTTGTGTCATTTTGTCCATCCCCTGTGCCTACGCGCTGACCAGAACGGCTATGCCATTCAAAAAAACGGCGCAGGTGATGATGGAACTGCCCCTATCTCTGCCTTATCTTGTGTTGGGGCTATGTCTGCTCATCGTATTTTCATCAGACTTTGGAAAGATGCTAAAAGAGCTGGGATTTCAAGTCGTATTTAACAGGAACGGCATCATTATGGCACAACTGATCGTAAACCTTCCTTTTGCCGTCAGGCTGATTAGAACTGCGATGTCAGGGATTGATCCCAGGTTAGAGTTTATCGCGGGAACGCTTGGCGCATCGCGCTGGAAGCAGTTTTATACGATTTTATTTCCTTTGTGCAAACCGTCCATCTTAATGATGGCTGTTTTGGTTTGGTCCCGCGCCCTTGGGGAATTTGGGGCAACGTTGATGCTGGTGGGCGTGACGCGAATGAAGACGGAAACCCTCCCTGCCAGCATCTATCTTAATATTTCGACCGGAGACAACGGCATGGCGATGGCTTCCGCCATTATTTTACTGATGATCGCCGCGGTCTCTTTGGTCCTTACCACGTTTTTGGGAAGAAATACGAAACAGCTTACCAGGATGAAGGATGTGGCACCATGGTAAGTCCCATTATTGAGGTTCGAAGCTTCACCCTGAAGAAAGGAACCTTCCGACTGAGTAATCTTGTGTTTGATGTTAAGCCGAAAGAGATTTTCGCCATACTCGGAAAAACAGGCGCAGGGAAGACCCTTCTTCTGGAATCAATCGCCGGATTTTACGCGGGAACAGAAGGCGAAATCTATTTAAACGGGAAAGCAGTTCTTGACATTCCGCTGACAGCGCGTAAAATTGGGTTTGTTTATCAGGATTATGGCTTGTTTCCGCATATGACCGTGGGACAGAACATTGCGTACGGACTCAGGATGCAAAAAAAAGCAAAGGCACAAATCGCGGAAGAGGTGGGACGCATGGCAGACATACTGTCGATTTCCCATATCCTTCCTCAGTATCCGGGGACATTGAGCGGCGGCGAAAAACAGCGCACCGCATTGGCAAGGGCGTTGGTGCTGAACCCTGATGTCCTGCTGCTGGATGAACCGTTTTCCGCCCTCGACCCTGTGACGAAATGTGCCATGCACGATGTGTTAATGAAAATTAACGAACAGTTTGGATGCGCGATTGTCTTTGTGACGCATGATTTTTCAGAAGCGCAAACCATGGCAAGCAGGATCGGAATCATGGATCATGGATGCTTAAAGGCGATCCGCCAAAGCGATCAATTGTTTCATCGTTACAATGATGATGAAATAAACCAATTTTTGGGTATCAAGGGAGGGGCTTTGTATGACACAGCAGGCACTTATGGAAAAGCTGAACGGTGAGTTCAAAGCGATCATCAAGCGCTATCATTTAAACACGGATGAAGTTCATATTATCTCAAAAAGTCTGACGCCTGAGGAGGCAATCGGCATCACCAAACGAAAGGATTTCCCAATCCTGACCGGGCAGGAAGTGATGCTGCAGGCGGAATATAAGGGCGCGGTGGGACAGGCCTTTACGGACGCCCCCACTTTGTTTCGGGGCACACTTGACGAAATATTGGAGCTGGATCTGTCGGAAGATTCCCATAACAGAGCGCTGTTTGTCGCGTCGCTGAATGCCGTCATGACCAAACTGGGACTGATTGACCACACCGTACACTGCCGGGGGGAAGAACCCGAACGCTGCGCGGTGGAATTTGCGGACTGCGTCAGGAAAAAATATGGAGACAAAAAAATTGCGATTGTTGGGTATCAGCCATCGATTCTTGAGGCATTGGCCAAAGAATTTACCGTGCGTGTGCTGGATCTGAACCCCAACAATGTGGGACAAATCCGCTATGGTGTGAAGGTGGAGCATGGCGTAGATGATTATCAGGAAGTCGTGCTGGATTGGGCGGATGTTGTTTTTTGCACGGGCAGCACGCTGTGCAACGGAACGATCGTTAATTTTATGGATCTTGAGAAAGAGGTTATCTTTTTCGGGACTACAGCCGCTGGAGCGATACACCTTCTGGGGTTAAAACGGCTTTGCCCCCTATCAAAATAATGTCCACTGAACAAATGCAGTTTCTGTCCTTTTGGGCACAGGAAGAGAGCGCGCTCCCGGGGTATGGGAGTGCGCTCTCTTCCTTCTGTATCAAATGCAAGGCTTATGTTCCTCTTCGGTCGGTCCCCCTTCAATTAACCCCCAAATGCTTTTGATTTGTTCCAAAAAGGATCAATACTTTGTGACGGAAGAGGAAAGAATATACGTTGGAATCAGCCAGACCAGCATGAAAACCAGCAGGTTTTCCGGAGACAACGAGGAATAGGCTGATACAAAAGTGAGATAAAAGGACAACAGCAGTCCCACCGCCGAACTCACGCAGGTAACCACCGCCCCCATTCGCACGGCCGCGCACAGGCGCTTGCCACCCACAACCGCTTCGGAAAAGGGGGCCAGCCCCTCTCGGCAGAGGACGGCGGTGAGAAGACTGCCGTGCTCCTGGTCGGGATCGGAAAGCTCTCTCCGGCGGGCGACAGGAGGGAATTCCATGCGGTCGGTTGCCAGCTTAAACCGCTGGCGGAGCATGGTGGGAATGACGTTGAAGTCCCGCGTGGCCAACACGGGGCCCACCTTGTTGTGCAGCAGGGCGTCCAGCGCCGGGACCACCGTGCCGTGCAGCGTATAATTCAGGGCAAAAATGCCGGCCAGCTCGCCGTTTACCGCACAGAACACCGCGTTTTTGATGTTGAGCCCGTCGGGGAGGGAAACCTCCATCAAACTCATGAACGCAGCGGAACCAACCTGTACCTGATCGCTGCGGATGGTCGCCGAAAGGCCGCCCCCCTCATAACAGCACAGCCCGCTTGCCTGCCGGTAAAGTGCCCCTTGGGTGCGGAGCAGATCATGGAAAATCCGTTCCAGTCCACTACCGGAATCCCGAATGAGGGTGGCGGTGTAGCCGATGATCTTTTCCGTGGAAAAGTCACCAAACACTTTAATGCCATTCAGGGTGACGCATCCGGGGGGGAAAAGGTCAAGATCAGTGACCAGAATTCCGTTGCCGTTGCAGGCGCGCCGGACCCCCACCCAGCCAGCAAGTGCCGCCCCGCTCTGGGCCAGTCGATGGGAAACCAGAAAAAAGGGCCGTCCATATACCAAGGTGGCGGAAAAGGCCCCCGCAGCAGTCAGGGTGGCGGACAGACACCACAAAAAATGCTCCGGCCGGTTCTGACCAAGAGAGGAAATCAGCGAAAACAGGGCCGCGGCCAGCAGAAAAATGGGAGCCGTGGTCTGAAACAGCTGCTGGGCGCCGTCATCCTGCTGGATCTGGCTGCCAAAGCCCCGGGACGAGCCGAACCATTTTGTGTAGGTGTCCCGCCCGTTCCATTTCCCCTCGTCCAAGGTGACGAGATAGGGTTCGGAAGCGGCGGCCGCGGTGCGGCAGGCCAGACGGAGTCCCCTTTGTTTGAACAGAGCGCCCCGCAACAGGAAAAACAGGGAAAAGATCGAAATGACGCAGTAGGGCAGCTGCCCGTTCCGATCGGTGAGGTAAAGCATGGTACAGCTGTCGGCCAGCGTGGCGAAACAGCCCAGAGAAACCACGGCATCCATGCCCAGCTTCAGGCGGAAGATCCGCCCAAGACTGCCCAGAATTACGTCGGTGGCAAGGAGCATGGACACAGCCAGACAGCCGGCGGAAATCCAAACCTGCACGGCATGATTGAGCACGGTAGGCAAGGGCAGGGGGAAGGATGCGGCCAGCGCCAGATAAAGACAGATAAGGCCGGGGATGAGAAGCAGAAGTGACCGTACACGCATGGACTTTAGCCCCTTGCCGTACTGCTGAAAAAGCGTCTGAGGGGAAAGATCCGGCGGGGGCGGGGCCTCCCGGCGGGGGCGGCGCTCCCGGATGGGCGGTTCGTCGGTCTCTTCATCCACCCCGGGGATCAGCGTTTCCATGCGGCGGACCTCGTCGTCCCGCTCGGCGCCCTCCTCCTCAAACATATGGCTGGCGTAATCGTCGGCCTTTTGATTGATCTGGTTCCAAAGGTCGGAGAGCAGCGTTTCCTCCTCCGGAAAGTCAATGACCGCAGCTTCTTCGGGGCCATCGTCTTCCTTCTCTGTCTCTCCCGGTTCCTCGGTCTTTTGCTCCACGGCTTCCGCGGGAACATCCGCTTCCAGTGCGTGTTCCGGCGTGGCAGGCTGTGCCGGTTCGCCTTCCGCCGGTGCGCTTTTATCTGGACCGGGGAACGGGACAACGTTGTTTGGCTTGGGGTTCGGGCGGGCGGGTTCCGGCCAAGGCAGGTCGCCTCCCGCAGGTTCCTCCGTGGGGACAGCCGGAGTCACGGGAATGGCGGGCGCTTCCTTCTTGGTGGAAAATTCCGCAAGAATTTCCTCCAGAGAAAAAGAAAGCTCGTCCTCCCCACCGGGTTCGTTGTGCAGTTTATCATTGTCTTTTGACATAGGACACACCCGAAAAATTATTTTCCAAGCCGTTGACGCACGGCTTCATACAAAATGACGGCAGCGGCGGCGCTGGCGTTGAGCGAGGACATGTTGCCCTTCATGGGGATACTGACTCTGAAGTCGCACTTTTCTCCCACCAGACGGCCCATGCCGTCCCCCTCGCTGCCGATCACAATGGCGGCGGGCCCCTTCAAATCGGCCTCATAAAGTGGGGTGGTACCCCCGGCGGCGGTGCCGAACACCCACAGGCCTTCCTCCTTCAGCTGATCCAGCAGAGAGGGGATGTTGGGTACGCGGGCCACCGGGACATAGGACACCGCGCCGGCCGAGGTTTTAGCCACGATGGCCGTCAGTCCCGCGGAGCGGCGCTTGGGAATAATCACACCGTGGGCGCCCGCGGCTTCCGCGGTGCGGATCACCGCGCCGAGGTTGTGTGGGTCGGACAACTCGTCGCATACCACCACCAGGGGATTTTCTCCCTTGTCCCGGGCGGCCTGAAGGATGTCCTCCACCTGGGCGTATTCCCGCACGGCGGCCATGGCGATTACCCCCTGATGGGAGTGGGTGCGGCTCATCCCGTCCAGCTTGCGGCGGTCAGCTTCTACCACAACGATGCCCTTGTCTCGGGCAGAGGAGGCGATATGGCCCAAGGTGGCGTCGGTCTCACCCCGGGCAATGTAGACCTTGTCGATCACCACACCGGCACGCAGCGCCTCAATGACCGCGTTGCGGCCCTCGATGATGCCGTCGTTTTCCGCCTCCACAGGCTGGGAGTGACGGAGGGGGGTTCTTTCTTTCATGGTGACGCCTCCTGAATTTACATGATGAGACAGTATATCATACTTTGCGGGACAGAAAAAGGAAAAATGCCGCTGTTTTCACAGAAAGTTTACAGGTGGTTTTCTTGCAATTGCTGGCCGTTATGTGCTATGCTACAAGTGAATTCATCGCATTATAAAATGATATGATGGCAAAAAGCCTTGAAAATAGGAGGAAACTTCCTTTGAAACCAAAAAAAGACGGCAATAAAAACGTGATGGGTATCGTGACCATCGTGTTCTGGGCACTGATTCTGACGTTAATGTTTAATTCCCTTACCTCCATGTACCGCAATTCCGGTACGGTGGAAATCCGCTACAGCGTGTTCCGCGATTGGGTGACCCAAGGGTACGTAGACTCCGTGGAGATGGACGACACGAAGTATACCGTCACACTGAAGGACGGCTTTGTCCTCACCCAGGGAGAGGACGAAGAATACACGGTCTCCCCCAAGGCGGAGGATGGTACCTCCACTGCGGATGGCGCGGACGCCCCACTGCCCGCACTGGGAACCGAGGCCACGGAAGCGCAGACCTTTGTGGTGACCCCCCTGGCCTCCGTCAGCGATGACGATCTGGTCACATTGCTGAATGACAACGGTGTAATATTCGGCTCTCCCCTGGTGCAGGAGACCTCCTATATCACCAGCTTGGTGTTGAGCTATGTGCTGCCTATGCTGATCATGGTAGGCCTTTTGATGCTGGTGTTCCGCGGCATGAACGGTAAAATGGGCGGCGGAATGGGCGGCTTGGGCGGCGTTGGCAAGGCCAATGCCAAGGTCTATGTGGAAAAATCAACGGGAGTTACATTTAAAGATGTGGCGGGTCAGGATGAAGCCAAGGAATCGCTGGAGGAGATCATTGACTTCCTCC
Source organism: Oscillospiraceae bacterium (assembly GCA_963666535.1). Lineage (GTDB taxonomy): Bacteria > Bacillota > Clostridia > Oscillospirales > Oscillospiraceae. The sequence goes on from OY762913.1 coordinate 419,235, forward strand.
ATAATCCGGGCAAATATACCGAAATCGGAGCTAAGCTGCCCAAGGGCGCGCTGCTGGTCGGCTCCCCCGGTACCGGCAAGACGCTGCTGGCCAAGGCCGTGGCAGGAGAAGCCAGCGTGCCGTTCTTCTCCATTTCCGGCTCCGACTTCGTGGAAATGTTCGTGGGCGTGGGCGCTTCCCGCGTGCGCGATCTGTTTAAAGAGGCGGCCAAGATAGCCCCCTGCATTATTTTCATTGACGAGATTGACACCATCGGCAAGTCCCGCGATAACCGCATGGGCGGCAACGACGAGCGGGAGCAGACCCTAAACCAGCTGCTGGCGGAGCTTGACGGCTTCGACCCCACCAAGGGCGTGATTGTTCTGGCTGCCACCAACCGACCGGAGGTGTTGGACAAGGCCCTGCTCCGTCCCGGTCGGTTCGACCGGCGCATCACCGTGGATCGGCCCAATCTGGCCGGGCGGCTTGCCACCCTGCAGGTGCATACCCGCAACATCCGTTTGGCTGAGGATGTGGACTTGAACAAAATTGCCCAGGCAACCGCGGGCTGCGTGGGCGCGGATCTGGCCAATCTGGTCAACGAAGCGGCCCTGCGCGCTGTCCGGCTGGGCCGTAAGGCAGTCAATCAGCATGACTTGCTGGCTTCCTTTGAGCAGGTCATTGCAGGCAGCGAGAAAAAGGGCACCGTACTCACCGAGAAGGAGAAAAAACTCATTGCCTTCCACGAGGTGGGCCATGCGCTGGTGGCGGCCAAGCAAAAGGACGCCCAGCCTGTCTCCAAAATTACCATCGTGCCCCACACCCAGGGCGCGTTGGGGTATACCATGCAGCTGCCGGAGGAGGAAAAATTCCTCATGTCCAAGGATGATCTCTATACCGAGATCCGCACCCTGCTTGCCGGACGCTGTGCCGAAGAAGTGGTATTCAACACCAAGACCAGCGGCGCAGCTAACGATATCGAGCGCGCGACTGATCTTGCCCGCAAGCTTGTTACCATGTATGGCATGAGCGACAAATTCGGCATGATGGGACTTGCCACCGTGCAGAATCAGTATCTCGACGGCAGCATGGGCCTTACCTGCGCCCAGGAAACCGCCGCCCAAATCGACAAGGAAATCAAGGAAATCATCGAGTCCTGCCATACCGAGGCGACCGCCATTTTGGTGGAGAACCGTGGAAAACTGGACGAAATTTCGGAATACCTGCTGAAAAAGGAGACCATCACCGGCGGCGAAATGATGGCGATTTTGGCCGGCACCGACCCCGCGCTGGCAGAGAACTACGGCGCCACGCCAGAGAATGGCAGAGACTTCGGGATCGAGGCACCTGCAAAGAGCATCCACATGGTAAGCCAGCCCGTCCCCCTGCCGGAAGCGAACGCAGAGCCTCCCGCCCCGGAGCAGCTGCCGGAGGAGAAGACCCCCGACGATGCCACATGAATGGATGCCCGCGGCAATCTGGCTGGCTGGAATAAACCTGTTTGCGTTTTTCCTGATGGGGTGGGACAAGCACAAAGCGAAAACAGGGGGCTGGCGTGTTTCCGAGAAGGGACTGTTCCTGTCCGCTCTGCTGGGCGGCAGTCTGGGCGCGATCGCAGGCATGCAAGCCTTTCGGCACAAGACTAAGCACTGGTATTTTCAATGCGGGATACCCGCCATCCTGCTCGCCCAGGTCGCGCTAGCGGTGTGGATGCTGCGCTGAGCGGGTTTATCCCTCAAACGTGTCGCCACCCCTGCGAGCGTGAGCGAAAAGCTGTGGTCGGAGTTTGTTCCTAAGAAATAAAATGCGATGATAAAAGCGCCCCGCAAGCTATGCTTGTGGGGTGCTTTTCAGACTGTCAAAAACCCATCCAACCAAAGGTCTCGGAGGGAAGGATAGTGTGAAAGGGAACCGTCATGGTTCTCTTTCGCGTCCAATCAACACACTTTTTGAAACTTTTTACGGTGTTTCAAAAAGTGCTTCTCAGCCTGTCAAAAAAGTCCAAGGACTTTTTTGACAGGCTGAGAAGCTGGAACTAACATAATGTTCCACCGGCGCGTCCAGGCTAGCAGTCGGCATAACGACTCAAGGTGTCCCTATGCACATTCCCCAGTTTCTAGTAAAATCTATTATCATATGACAATAAAATTAAATCGAAAAACAACTAATTTGTTAGAAATGACTAAAAAATGCGTCGAAAAATCTACCGAAGACAAGGCACAAGCAGATTGACTTTCTGAGACAAAAATGATAAATTAATAGAAAATGAATCGGTTCATATTTCCAAAAACAGCGGCATGCCGGGACAAGCAAGCATGCGGCGGGGAACGAATGAATTCGCTTGCGTGCGCCGGTATCAGATAAGGGTCCGGCGGTAAAGGCATCGTTCAGCCGAAAGAGACGGACTTCAACCTGCACGCAAGACCAAGTTCTATTTCGTGGGATCCCTCTGTGGGGTTAACATACTTTTAGGAGGAAGAAATATGAAACTGAATCGAACCCTGGCATTGTCATTGGTCGCAGCCCTAAGCATTTCGTTGCTAAGTGGTTGCGGCGGCACCTCGGGCAAACCCGCTGACGACAGCAAACCTTCTCCCGATGCATCCGAAACTTCATCATATGACGGGAAACCCGTGGAGCTGGTGGTGCAATGCCACGATCCTGAAAATTCCATCGCGGGCGCTTACCTGAAAGACTGGGAGGGCATGGTCACAAAGGCCTCCGATAACAACATTACCTTTGTCAACTATTTTGGAGGTTCTCTGGTTAGCGCACCGGAGGCCGCCGATGCCGTCAAAAACGGCGTGGCCGATATGTGCTGGGCACCGGCTACGATTTTTTCCGGACAGTTTCCAATTTCGGAATTCCTCTCCCTTCCTCTGACCGGCATCAACTGCGGAAGGATGGGGTCCAAGACCTTCATGAGCATGTATGAAGCCATCCCGGAGCTGCAAAAGGAATACGAGGACTATTACCTAGTCCAGGTGTCCCAGTGCACCACCATGCCAATTTCCCTTACAGACAAAAAATGTGAGACGGCGGCTGATTTTAAAGGTCTCCGTATCCGGGTATCCGGCTCAACCGCTTCGCTGTGGGCCACGGCGGTAGGGATGAGCCCCATGACGGTTGCAACCCCCGAAACCTATGAGTCTCTGGAGAAGAATGTAATTGAAGGTTGTATTAACGACTGGCATAATATTATTGCCTTCAATCTGGGTGATGTCATTAAAAATGTTATGACTCTGGAATTGGTGGGGGCACCCATGTTTGTCATCATCAATCGTCAGACCTATGACGGAATGGATCCAGTCCTGCAGCAGGTCATTGATTCGTATTCCGGTTCCTATGCCTCGGACATGGCGGGTTACTACTGGGATGCTACCCGCGCCGCTTGCCTTGACTATCTGGAGGATAAAGGGGTGGATGTCTACGCTCCGTCTGATGAGCTGCTCGCGAGCTTCACCTCGGATTCCGTCAAACAGCAGGTTCATAATGCCTATGTGGAGTACTTAAACGGATTCAATTTGGACGGACAGAAAATCTATGATGCGGCGATGGCGGAAGTGGAACAGTATGCCCCCGATTACACAGATCCCTGGGGAGACGGCTGCCCCACTTGTGAGCATTCCGAAAGCGGTTTCCGCGTGAACAGTTGGCCGACTTTGGCGGAATACAAGGGTTAAGCCCGGGCAAGACACAGAAGACAGAGAAAACAAGGAGCTGGGGGGAATCACTCCCCGGCTCCTTGTCACGTACTAGGAGCAAAACAGAGTGCGGTCCGGATGAGGAAATCCGGGCCGCACTTTTTTCATCAGCGCAGTAAAAAATAAGCTTATTTGTTTTGGCAAAGGAATAAAGATAGTTCGGGAAGCGAAAAGCAGCCCAGTCAAAAAGCAACAGCGGACAGGATGTGGCCCCTGCCGACCGTGGGGCGCGGGGGAAAATTAGGATGGAAACCTACTTGATAGGAGTGGAGTCAACACCATGGAAATGAACGAAAGCAAAGCGCAGCGCAGTCTTGGAATCGCACTGGCAATTCTGGCAATAATTCTGTTCTTCTGCATCATTCCTTGGCAGATCCAATTTGTAGCGGATGCGGATCCCTCCCCGCGCTTTTTTCCCCGGGCAATCACCGTGCTGCTGTTTCTTTGCTCCGTTGGACTATTCCTAAATGGAATGCTGACCCGAAATGCGCCGGATCAAAAGCGGTACACACTGACAAAGGCCGGGGGAAAGCTGGTCGTACTGACGCTGGCGGCCCTTGCGGTCTATACCGTTTTACTGCATTACATCCCCTATATTCCGGCGACCATCGCCACCTTGGCGTTTTTGATCTGGCGATACGGGCAAAAAAGGCCCTTGCGTCTGATCGGTGTGTCTGTGATCGTGCCCGTTGCCATTTACTTATCCTTCACCAAATTACTTTTGCTTCGGCTGCCATGATCGGAAGGGGGGAGTATCAACCATGTTAGAAATGCTTCTGAACGGATTTGCCTCTGTTTTGACGCTGGAAAACCTGCCCTATCTGGTGGGCGGCGTTCTCATCGGGCTCATCCTGGGTGCTATCCCCGGTCTGACCGCCACCATGGCCATCGCGCTGGTCATCCCGCTGACCTATTATCTGACCCCCACCCAGTCGCTGATTATGCTGCTGGCCGCCTATAACGCCGGAACCTTTGGAGGCAGTCTGTCCGCCATTCTGATCGCGACCCCCGGCACCCCGGCGGCCGCGGCTACCGTTGCCGACGGATTCGGTCTGGCAAAAAAGGGGCAGGCCGGAAAAGCCATAAAGACGGCCTTATACAGTTCGTGCTTCGGCTGCTTGTTTAGCTCTATCGTTCTGATTTTGATCGCCCAGCCCATTGCAAAATATGCCCTGAACTTCGGCCCCAGCGAGTATACCATTTTGATGATCTTTTCCCTCACCATCATTGCCTCGGCTGCAGGCAAGTCCATGCTCAAGGGGCTCATCGGCGGCTGCTTTGGGCTGTTGTTCGGCTGTGTGGGGATGGACACGGTGTACACCATTCCGCGCCTTACCTTCGGAAACCTAAAGCTGTCCAGCGGCATTGATCTGGTGGTCATGCTCATCGGGGCCCTGGCAATGGCCGAGCTGCTCAAGCAGATCGAGGATGTGGCAAAGGGCGGCAGCACAGCGCGGCTGCTTCCCCAGCCCACCTGCAAGGAGGACTCGCAGTTTACCGCAGGCGATCTAAGACTGTGCTGGAAGACGTGGATTCGCTCCTCCTTCTTGGGCTGCGGGATTGGCGCACTGCCCGGACTTGGCCCGGCGCTGGCCTGTTTCGTGGGCTATGATTTGGCCAAGCGCCGCTCCAAGCATCCGGAAAAATTCGGCACCGGCTACGTGGAGGGCGTTGCGGCGGCGGAAGCGGCCAACAACGCGGTCTGCGGGGCCAATATGATTCCTCTGCTTTCCCTGGGTGTGCCGGGGGATACCGGCGCGGCCATCCTGATCGGTGCGTTTCTGGTGCAGGGCCTGACCCCGGGGCCGCTGATCTTTACCGAGTCACCGGAAACGGTGTACAACGTCTACGCGGGGCTGATTCTGTGTAATTTGGTGCTGCTGGCCGTGGTGCTTTGTACGTATAAACTGTTTGCGAAGATCTCGAAATTGGAGACCACCATTATTTTCCCCATCGTCGCCATCTTCTGCGTGGTGGGGGTTTACGCCCTCAACCGAAGCTTGACGGACGTGTGGACGATGCTGTTCTTTGCTGTGGTTGGTTATGTCCTGTCGAAATTTGGCTTCCCGCCCGCCACGCTGCTGATTGGGTTCATCCTGTCCCCCATTTTTGAAAAGAACTTCCGCCGCGCCCTGCAGCTGTCCGATGGCAGCTATGCCACGTTCTTCAGTTCCCCCCTGTGCTGGGCGTTTTGGATCATCACCGTCCTTTCCGTGGTCACAATTTTATATGGGCGCAGAAAAGGCAAGCCCATTTCTGAGGAAGGGTAAAATCACGGCGCTGGTTTTTCATTGGAGCAAATACCCTGTGAATGAGCAAAAAAGGCGAACAGAAAGGAAGCAAGTCTATTATGAAACGAATTTTTGCAGCCATCCTGAGCGCGATCCTTATCCTTGTGCTTTGCACTGCCTGTGGGGCCTCTGCAGAGGCCCCATATCCTGACGGGCCTATCACCCTGATCGTGAACTACTCCGCCGGCGGCGGGACCGATTTGGCGGCCCGGGCCCTGTGCGACGCGGCCTCCCAGCTCCTTGGCCAGCCGATCACCGTGACCAACGTGACCGGCGGCTCCGGCACGGTGGGAATCACCGAAATGTCCAATGCCGAAGCCGACGGCTACACCATCGGCGTGGCCACCCTCGCCCCCCTTGCCATCGTCCCATGGCAGATGGACGTGACCTACACGCCCGACAGCTTTGAATACTTGTGCACCTACGGGCAGTATGGCTATGGCCTTGTGGTGAGCGCAGACTCCCCCTACCAGACGGTAGACGATCTTTTGGCTGCCGCCAAGGCAGACGGCTCCATGAATTACGGAGCCACCGGATATCCCCAGCCCTTTGCCATGGAGGAATTGGGCGCCGCCGCGGACGTCACGTTCCAATATGTCACCTATTCCAGCACCACCGACCTGATCACTGACGTACTGGGTGGCTTTGTCCCCTGCGCGCTGTGCGATCAGGCGTCCTTCACCGCGTATGTGGAGGATGGTTCCATGCGGCTGCTGGCTTCTGCCACCGACAAGCGCTGGGACTGCGCGCCCGACGTGGAGACCCTGCAGGAGATGGGCTACGACATCTCCCTGCTGTCCTATATGGGCATCTGCGCGCCTGCCGGAATCCCGGAGGAAGCGCTGACCGCCCTGCGGGACGCCTTTGCGCAAGCCTCGGAAGACGCCACCTATCAGGAGATTCTGGAGAACAGCAACCTGGTGTTTACCTATATGTCCGGGGAGGATTACGAGACCCTGGTTCGCGACAAGTACGCTACATATGAGGCTCTATTTGCCGACATGGATTAAAGCGTTTGTAAAAAACAGAAGCGGAAAGGAGCGGGCCGGACACCTCCGGCCCGCTCTCCTGCGTCCAAAGGGAAGTGCTGCCAAAGAAAAATAACTTGACATTTTTTTGGAATCCTATATAATAATGAAGCCTGTCCGCAGAGATGGACGGGCAACATCCTTGCCCCCGCCGTATGCGTGGGGGCCATATGTCCATAAGGAGGTGCTATTTTATGGCAAAAGTAAACGCAAACTACGAGGCAGTGATCATCTTCAATCCCACGCTGGGGGAAGAGGCTATCGCAGCAGCAGTGACCAAGTTCAAGGATTTGGTCGAGAGCAAGGGTACTCTGACCACCATCGAAGAGTGGGGTAAGCGTCGTCTGGCGTACACCATTAACGATCTGGACGAGGGTTATTACGTGCTGATGACCTTCAATGCAGAGCCCGGATTCCCGCATGAGCTGGATCGTCAGGCCCGTATCGCGGACAGCGTGATGCGCTCTCTGATCGTCTGCAAGGACGCATAAGGGGGAAGACAGAAATGCTCAACAGAATTATCATCATGGGCCGTCTGACCCGTGACCCAGAGCTCCGTCACACCCAGACCGGAACGGCCGTCGCGTCGTTCTCCCTGGCTGTGGATCGGGACTTTAAGAACAAAGAAAGCGGAGAAAAGGCCACAGACTTCATTGACGTTGTCTGTTGGCGCTCGACCGCTGAATTCGTGAGCAAATACTTCACCAAGGGCCGCATGGCCGTGGCGGAGGGCCGCCTCCAGATCCGTGATTGGACGGACAAGGAAGGCGGCAAGCGCCGCAGTGCCGAAGTAATCGCCGAGAATGTCTATTTTGGCGATGCTAAAAAGGACGGCGAGTCCGGCGGCAGCGGTGGCGGATATTCCGCTCCTACAGCAGCGTATTCCGCACCCGCAGACAGCGGCGACCAGTTTTCCGAGTTGTCCGACGACGACGGCGAGCTGCCCTTCTAAGGAAGGCGCACGCCGCGAATATTACTCAATGATTGGAGGATTGTTCTCATGGCTATGGATCGAGATAATAACAGAGGGCCTCACGGCCGCAAGCGCCGCAAGGTGTGTGCGTTCTGCGTGGATAAAGTGGAAAGCATTGATTATAAGGACGTGGTTAAGCTGCGTCGTTTTTTGTCTGAGCGCGGCAAGATTTTGCCCCGCCGCACCACTGGCACCTGCGCAGTACATCAGCGTCAGCTGACTGAGGCGATCAAGCGTGCCCGCCAGATCGCACTGCTGCCCTTTGTGACAGATTAACAGAAAATAAAGAAAGCCGCTGCCCCCCGGGGCAGCGGCTTTCTTTATTTTCCCACCCAATGAACCGATGCACAGAGAGAATGGCAGCGGTTGCGTGCGCTTTATTTCATGTCCACTAAGCAAAACAAACATAGCTTGAAAGCATGGATATGATTCAGCTTTTATTTTGTTCAACAGACCTTATTTCAGCACGGTTTTTGTCAGCCACCTTCTACTTGCAAACCGGGCGGTATAGATCACGCTGCGGGAGAACCAGTCGGCAAACATCGCGTACCACACGCCAATGGGGCCGACCCCCAGATACCGGCAGAAAAAGACGCATAAGCCCACCCGAAAGACCCACATGGTGATGGAAGAGGCGATCATGGCAAACTTCACGTCGCCGGCTGCTTTCATGCCGTTGACTGGGGTAAAGGCCAGCGGCCAGATAAACGGCTTGACAATACTGATCACCAGCATCATATGGCAGCAAAGAGCGGCCGCGTTTGCCTCCATGCCCGCGATGGCGGTGATGGGGGCGGTGAGGAAATACACGGCCCAGTTCACGAAAAACAAGACGAGGAAGGACAACCGAGTCAGCTTTTTACTGTAATAAACGGCCTGCTCCGGTTCTCCCGCACCCATGCAGCGGCCCGCCACGGTAATCAGTCCCAGTCCGATAGCCATAGAAGGCATGCTGGTCAGCGCCTCCAGCACCACGGTCATGGCTTGTGCAGCCATGGCGGTTGTGCCAAGGGTGGAAACGGTGCTTTGCACGGCCAGCTTGCCGAATTGGAACAACCCGTTTTCCAGTCCTGTGGGGATGCCGATGGAAAGAACCAACGCAATCACACGCCAGTCGGGCCGAATGGTGCGCAGGGGAGAAAGAGAAACAACCTGTCCCGGCTTATGCTGAAAATGGAACAGCACCGCCGCCGCGACGATGCGGGAGGCCAGTGTGGACACCGCAGCCCCTGTCACCCCAAGGTCAAATCCAAAGATGAGCACGGCGTTACCGGCGATGTTCAGGGCATTGGAAATGGCGGAAATGATCATGGGAAGCCGGGAATTGCCGGTGGCGCGATAAAGGGCTGCGCTGGCATTGTAGATCGCAATAAACGGGTAGGACAGGCCGGTGATCAAAAAGTAGCGCAGGGCGGCAGCCATCACATCCTGCTCCACCGTACCGAAAATGAGGTGCAGCAGCGGCCCCCGCAGAAGGACGCAAATCACGGTGATCACCAGGGAAAAAGTCAACGTGGAGAGCATGACCTGGCGGGATGCATTGTTCGCGCCATGCGCATCCCCCCGCCCGAGATACTGGGCGCATACGATGGTACCGCCGGTGGCCAGCGCTGAAAACAGATAGAGCATCAACACATTGATGGAATCCACCAGAGAGACCCCGGAAATAGCCGCTGAACCCACCGATGCGACCATCATGGTATCAACCGTGCCCATAAGCGCGGTAAGCACCTGTTCAATGACCAGCGGGACAAGCAGCCGCCGCAGGTCTTGGTTTGAAAACATGGACGACTCACGTCCCCTCAAAAAAGTGAGGGCGGAAGTTCCGCCCCGAAAACCACTTCAGTGTATCACTTTTTCACGGACAACACAAGAGAGGTGCTTTCCAAAGGAAAGCACCTCTCTTGTGTCATACTGTGGTAATTACGAGCAAAAACGATGGCTTCCGATTACTTTGATCAGCGGACGGCTCCAGATCCATGCGGCAGTGGCGGTGGCTGGATTAAAATAGTAAATGGCGCCGCCGGATGGATCGCTGCCGTTAATTGCCTCCTGTGCCGCGCGGTAGGCCGATTCGCTGACTTCCTCGTTGAACTGACCGTCGGTCATACAGGTAAACGCACCGGTTTGATAGACAACCCCGGCGATGGTATTGGGGAAGGAAGGATGCTCCACCCTGTTGAGAATGACAGCGCCCACCGCCACCTGTCCGCTGTATGGCTCCCCCCGGGCCTCGGCGGAAATGACGCGGGCCAGCAGATCCAGGCTGGAGGCCGTGGTGGAAGTACCGCCGGGGGAGCTGCCGCCCGTGGACGCGCTGCCGGAGGATGCAGCGCTCATGCCCAACGCCTCCAGTGTTTTGGCCCCCACGATCCCATCGGCGGGTAGCCCGTTATGCTCCTGAAAGTATTGCACGGCTTTGGTGGTGTTGCTGCCAAAAATGCCATCCGCCTCGCCGGAGTAATAACCCCAGCGCTTCAGCTTGGTTTGGATGGTGACGACAGCGTCGCCCGAGTCGCCCTGCCGATACAGCGTGGCGGCCGAAGATTGGACCAAACTTAACAGGAGAACGTTCACGGCAAAAAGAAGAACCAGTGAAAATGCCGTTAGCCGTCTTTTTTGCATGCTATACTCCTTCCGCAAAAGAGGATGTTGCCCCTAGTTTGCGGCGGAAGACGCTGGGATATGCATAAAGAAGTGTTTTTTGGGCCGCATAGGTAAGGAAAAAACTGGACAAACTGAACCCAGTTCATAGGAAAGGAGGGGGAAGCGATGGTCAAGGGTGTAACGCGCAGAGTGATTTTGGTAAAGGCTCCTGATCCCAAGCTTTTTGAACAGGCCATCTTCATTGTGCGGGAGGATGCGCTCAGTGGAGAAGGGGTCTCGGCAGAAGAGGTGCTGCGGCAGGCCCAGGCGGCGGCCGATGGGTACATTCGGGAAACCCGGGGGTGGAAGAAGTTGTCCCGCCTGTCCGGCCCACTGTGGGGCACACTGGGAGCACTGGCTGCATCGGCTTTCTGGTGTTTGGGTCTGCTTTTCCTGTGATGGGAACCTGGAATCGGGAGGAAAAGAGGAAAAAGACTTGATTTTTTTTAAACCCCGTGGTATGATGTACTCCACGTATGGGCGGAAACGTCCTCGTTTTTATTGTCGATGACTTCCTGGGGGAAGTTTCTGAAAGGAAAGATGAACCAATGGAACTAGCAAAATTGATTTTGACGATCGTTCAGGTTCTTGGCGGCCTGTTTCTGATTGCTGTTGTGCTTCTGCAGTCCGGCAAGAGCGCGGGACTGTCCGGTGCGATCGCAGGCGGTGCCGATACCTTCCTGTCCAAGAACAAGGCAAAGGGCGTGGACGCTAAGCTTGCCAAGATGACCAAGTGGGTTGCGATTGCCTTTATGATCCTGACGCTGATTTTGGATTTGATCTAAACTTGGATCACCGCGCAGGAAAGGCACAGCGCGGGAGCGTCCTCTCATTTTAATCGCTTGTACAAAAAAAGCCGACCCATACGTATGGGTCGGCTTTTTGCTGTCTCATCAGCCCTTTTTGCTGCCGTGGTTTGACTTCATGCGCAAGTCGTGATCCAAAATACGCTTGCGGATGCGAAGGTTTGCCGGCGTGACCTCCAGCAGTTCGTCATCGGCGAGAAACTCAAGGCACTGCTCAAGGCTCATCTGCTTGGGGGTCACCAGGCGCAGCGCCTCGTCTGAGCCGGAAGCGCGGGTGTTGGTCAACTGCTTTCTTTTGCAGATGTTGACGGACATGTCTTCCGTCTTAGGCTGTTGGCCGATGACCATGCCCGCGTAAACGGGAACGCCCGGGCCGATGAAAAGAACGCCGCGCTCCTGTGCGTTATAAAGGCCGTAAGTGATGGACTCTCCGGTTTCAAACGAGATGAGAGAGCCTGTGCTGCGCCGGGCGATGTCGCCCTTCATGGGAGCGTAGCCGTCAAAAACAGAGGCCATGATGCCCTCGCCCTTGGTGTCGGTTAAAAACTCGTTGCGATAGCCAAACAGACCGCGGGCGGGCACAAGAAATTCCACCTTCATGCGGTTGCCCACAGGTGTCATTTCCACCAGGTCTGCCTTGCGGGAACCAAGCTTTTCAATGACGGCGCCCACGGAATCTGAGGGCACGTCCACCACCAAGCGCTCGATGGGCTCGCTCTTCACTCCATCGATTTCCTGGTAGAGCACGCGGGGCGGGGAAACCTGGAACTCATACCCTTCCCGGCGCATGGTCTCCATGAGAATGGACAGATGCATTTCGCCGCGGCCGGCCACGTTGAAGGAGTCGGTGGCACTGTCGGGTTCGGTGACGCGCAGGGACACATCCTTCAGCATCTCTTTCTGCAGGCGGTCACGCAGGTTGCGGGAGGTAACAAATTTGCCCTCGCGGCCAGCGAAGGGAGAGTCATTGACCGAGAAGGTCATTTCCATCGTAGGTGCCGATATCTGCATGAAGTGCAGGGGCTCAACACAGGTGGGCGTGCAGATTGTGTCGCCGATGGTGATGTCACCAAGGCCGGACAGGGCAATGATGTTGCCGGCGGTGGCGGTAGTAACCGGAGCCTTGGCAAGACCGGCAAACTGATACAGCGCGGTGGCTTTGGCCCGCTTGCTTACCTGCTCGGGATCGTGGTAGTTGCAGACCACGATCTCCTGGTTTTGCTGAATGGTGCCGCGCTCAATGCGGCCAATGGCGATCCGGCCCACGAATTCGTTGTAGTCCACGGAGGAGACCAGCATCTGGAAGGGCTCCTCAATGTTGGCGTCCGGGGCAGGAATATAGTCCAGAATGGTTTGGAACAGGGGCTTTAGGTCGGTGCCCACTGTATCGGGGGAGAAGGAGGCAGTGCCCTGACGGCCAGAGCAGAACAGCATGGGGGAATCCAGCTGCTCCTCGGTGGCGTCCAGTTCCAGCAGAAGCTCCAGCACCTCATCCACAACTTCGTGAATGCGCTGGTCGGGACGGTCGATCTTATTGACAACCACGATGACCCTGTGGCCCAGCTCAAGTGCCTTGGACAGCACGAAACGGGTCTGGGGCATAGGCCCCTCTGCTGCGTCCACCAGAAGGATGACGCCGTTAACCATTTTCAGAATTCGCTCTACCTCGCCGCCAAAATCGGCATGGCCCGGCGTATCCACGATATTGATCTTTACGTCGCCGTACTGAACGGCGGTGTTTTTGGCCAAAATGGTGATGCCGCGCTCCCGCTCCAAATCGTTGGAATCCATGACGCGTTCCACAATGGCCTGATTTTCACGATAGACGCCGCCCTGTTTCAGCATCTCATCCACCAGCGTTGTTTTGCCGTGGTCGACGTGAGCGATAATGGCGACATTTCTTAATTTCATGTCCTGCAAAGGAGTGCACCTCAATCTTTTGAATGTTTTGTTTGAACATGGTATTATACAGCGAATCAACAAAAAATGCAAATATTTTATCTGGCAGCGTTGACAGGGGGGGCTGGATGGAATAAAATAAAAAAGCTTGGCTGGGGAAGACAGGTAGTTCGTGCGCGAGAGTCCCCCTGATCAATCATTTGTCTCCGTAGCTCAGATGGATAGAGCGTCCGCCTCCTAAGCGGAAGGTCGCGCGTTCGAATCGCGCCGGGGATGCCAAAAAGACATACTTTCCGCCAAGGGCAGTAGGTAATAGGGACACTTTGTGAACCTACCCACACAAGTAAGCCGAATACGGGAAAACAAACGAGCGAGGCATCTTATGATGCCTCGCTCGTTTAAATTATTACACTATTCTGCACTTCTTGATATGGCTATTACCCTAATTTCCATACCGTTTCGTCGCCGCAAATATTCCTTATTTTAATACGCAGCGGCTGTTTCTCGCTCTTGATACCGCCATCCCAAAACTCCTTGGTTTTCGTACCATTGATGATTACATACCCCAGCTTGTCAATTTTTATCTCACTATCCGAGTGCCATTGCCCCTCAGCGGATGTACAGTCAAGAGAAAGAAACTCAATAAGCTCCAGAGCATCTTCGCTGATTGCAATCAGATTATATGGCTTTTTCGCACTGGAATTTTCAAAGGCCTTTTGGTTGAATGCATCTATCTTTTGATTCACACGGTCGCTCACAAACTTGTCAATGCTAACCTTAAACTCAGGAATCAGTGTTTCATGCACCTGACCATAGTGAAATTCGGCGTAATCCTCGGCAACAACATCGTCAAGAACTTTTTTCAAATCCCGAAGCTCAATTTCAACCGTAGTGCTGTCATCGTCACTGATAAATTTCTCAATTACAGCTTTGTCGGTAATGTCAATGTAGTAGACAATGACCTTTTTTATACTATTGTCAAGTTCGGGAATCGCCTCATGCAGAATTCGGTTGATCAGAACCTCGTCAAGTAGCTTGGTACTGCTATCCATAAGGTTTGGCACATAAACTGGGATTGTTCCAAATTTACTGTCAGAAATAGCACCCTCCCAGAACGAATCAAGTTTGTCTTCATTTTTAAGCCCGGGAATCAGACTTTTAATATTATCCATAGTTTGAGCGGGATTGCGGTAAAGAGAAACGCCGTCTTTAATTTCAAGCAGAGCAAACTCGGACTTATCGGCAATAAGACGGTCGCGAGTGGTTTGGATGCTGTTGATACCAACGTCGCAATGAATAAAGCGGCGGTTTAGCTTGTTTGCAACTGCAGCTGTTACACCGCTGCCGCCGAAAAAATCGGCAACAAGCATATTTTCGTTAGAAGATGCTTTGATAATACGTTCGAGTAATGCTTCGGGTTTTTGGGTGGCATAATCAATATCTGCACGCTCTTTTGCCATAGGATTAACAATAGGAATATCTAACCATATGTTTTGTATGGGTTGCCCTTGATACGATGATGCGTATATTTTTCTATATATACGCATATTGGGGTCAGAGGGCATTACTAATTCACCGTTTTTAAGCCATCTCTCAAGGTGCTCTCTTTTATATAGCCATCCATTTGCCGGAGGATTCACACCATGGAATTCATATTTTAAATTTGGTCGGTATAATGAATTTACCAATGGAGATTTCATATATTTTCCACGTCCATCATTGTCATCATACACAAATCTTTCAGCTAAATACTTTTGAGTATTTTCATCATCAATTGAATATTCGGGATTAAATATAAATTCATCGGCATTATTTGCATACCATAAAATTGTATCATTTGTTATTCCAAATTGCTTGCTTGCCCATGAAACAGATTGTTTTCTTCTCCAAATAATTTCATTTATTAAATTGTCTTCACCAAAGATTTCATCCAAAAGAATCTTTGCATAGTGAATTATATGCCAGTCCAAATGCACATAAATACTTGCTGTTTCACTCATAATGCTCTTAATCGCCATAAGATTTTCGTACATCCAATTCAGATACTTTTCTTTATCCCAAACATCGCCGTACATAGTTTCCTCAAAGGCACGAAAATCCTCGCCCGCTTCAAGCTCTTGCTCGGCTTTTGCTATCGCCTCGGCAACCTTGGGGTTTTTACGGATATAGACCTTTTTTGCATAGTCCGCACCACTGGCAAATGGTGGGTCGATATATACAAGGTCAACCTGAACACCCTGTTCTTTTAGGTAAGCACAAGCAGAAACGCATTCACCACGAATAACCATGTTGCCGTCTCTATTTTCGCCCACAGTTTCCTGCTTTTCCATTTCATAAAGCGGCATGCCACGGCGCAGTTTTCCCGCAATCTCGTTAGCCCCCTTATAACGCAGGGTGCGCTTAAAATTATCTAACAAAGCCTGTCCCTCTATTGGTTCAGGGAAAAATGGTATGTATTTAATCGGCATGATGTTGTTCCTCCTTCGATTCCGATCTACTTTCAAACATTTCTATAATAGCCTTGGGGAATTCGTCATTATTCTCTAACCATATTGACAACTGCTCTTTGTCAGCGAATTCTAAAACCGAATACCCGCTGATTGCAGCACAATTTATTTGAAATAGTGAAATTGTAATTAGTTGCATAGGCAAGTCCATTTCAAATGGCGAAAACAAATAAGTATCATCATCATCGGGAGCTTTTTCACCTCTGTCATGCAATAAATATCTTGCACTTGGATGATTGTACATATGCGATTCATCAACATAAGCGTAAAAATGTTCCTGCCCGATATTCCGTGCTAATTCAAATAAATTAGGGTTCTTAATATCGTTATTTTTTGCCCACTCGTAATTATTTTTGCCTGTCCACCCATATTCTGCACAAAGCCGATTATATTCAGCCTCAATCTCCGGAAAGGCATCCATATTATAGTGATAAAGGTTTAACCTGTCTTTATATTCAACTAACTTTTTAGCAACTTTATAATCGTCAACTTTGGAATATAAAATATATTTTTGTGCCAAGTCCGGATACTTGATAAGAGTTAGAGAAACAACGGATAATTCAAATAATGTTCTCCATCGAGCCACAGCGCCGGATGACGAGCCGTTTTCCATTAAAATTTTCGCTTCACGGAATATCTTTAATCCCTTTTCATGAATACGCAGAAGCGCAAATTGTAAAAATGGTTTTTGGGGTTGTGGGATATACCTGTCCAAAACGACACCGAGTTCATATGAGAAATCATTAAAGCCTTCAAGTAGCGAAAATTCTTCAAAATAGTCCCGCAAAATTTGCTTGCGATTATTATCATAGAGCTCTTGATTATATGATGATTTTGCATGGCAGAGTTCGATAAAACCATCTATCATACACACACCTCAAAAAATCCTTCTACTGCCTTTGCGGTAGCAAGTATTCTATCATTTTCGCTTAAGCTGTCTTCCAAGTACAAGTAATCAAAACGATTATAGCCAAACTTCTCGTTGTTTTTTAAGGTAAAAGCTGTTTCCATAAACTCTCTTTTATCCTTAAAGATTGGGTCATTTGCATAGATTTTGCCCTTTGTTTCCACAATGAGCGCCTTATGAATTTTGCCGCCGCTTCTCTTGATAATTAAAAAGTCAGGAGTATACATTCCGATGTAGTTGCATTTCGCGCCGCTCAGCCTATAACATTTGATTTTAAATTCAGTCAATGCTCTATCACCGTTATAGTAAACCTCTAATCCTTTATCCTTCACACAGGTGAGCTTTAGCACTTCGTCAAGAAAGGTCTGTTCAAAGCTGCTGTCAGTTTTATAAGGCAGATAGTGGAATGCGTGGTCTTTCATCGGGTGAGATGTCGTTTGCTTTTTAAGCATTTCTACAATTGCAGTCTGTCCCATCTCCTCGGCAAGTTCTATCATCTGCTGTGTCTTTTTGTCAGGTTTCAATTTCCCGCTGTCGTCAAGAATAATGTTTTCAACAATTAGTGCGTTGGGGTAGAAGTCCTCTGTATGTGCTGTCTGCACTTCTGGCCTAAAGTTATCTATTTTCAGCAAACTGGCTTCTTCGGGAATCAGTTCTTCAATGGTTTCAAAGTAACGCTGTTCATAAAAGGCCTTTCGTATATTGGCGTTAATTACCTGCATGTCATACTTTGAGCTAAAATAGATGTTATTGTCTTTTCCATATGTTATTGCAGCAAAAACAGCTCTCAATCCTTGCTCGTGTGTGCTTAAATTTTCCATAGGAACAAAGCCGAAACTCTGTTTTGCTATTTCATAGAGCCAAGCATTAAAGCTGGCAAGAGTATTTCCCTTTTCTGCAAAGTCTGTATTAATGTCCACCACTGACAACCCGGCACCCATTTCAGCTTCTTTTACGATGCTTGATACTTCAGCAGAAACGGTAGCTTGCGCAATGTTTTCTGCGGTGTTTAAATCTTCTTCCAAAACGAGCGTTTTATAATTGACCTTTAGCTGGTAAAAGTCAACTTTCGGCAGCTTTAAATATGCGGTGCGGTCATAACGCTTTATGGTGGTCAAGGTCGGGTTCCCGCCATTTTCAAACTCTTTAATGGAAATGTGATGTTGTTGCTCAAGCTGTATATTCAGGATTTCGGCGTTAGCTTCATTGAGATAAATCAGCGCCGTTTCAGAAATACCCTTCTGAACCTGACGCAAGCAACGGCAAGATGTTTGCAACACCATGTTGGTTGGGCAGTCGCTCTCTTGTGATAAAACGATACCGGTCAAGCTCCGACAATCCCAACCCTCTTTTCCAATCTGCACAAGCAGGACAATGCGAACCTTTGAAAACGCTTTATCAAGGCTTGCAAATTGCAATTCGCTATCCACCGGCATAGAATAATTTTTGTTGCCGCCATGAAATTTTAAAACCGCCTCAGCCGGATTGAGTCCGTATTCTGCTGCAATTCGTTGTGCGATAGGGTAAATTTGTTCTTCTAAAATCTCAATGCTGCCACCGCAGTAAATCCCCAGCTTCGCACAGGTTCCGTCATGATATACGGTGTCTTTATAGCTATTAAGGAATTCTCTGATACCATTTTCCACAATTTCAAAGCGGCTTTTGCTTGTAGAAATTTTCACTGTTGGTTTTTTTAAAAAATTACCAATACCGTCAATTAGTGGATAGTAGTAAACAATATTAGATATCTCAACGCTTGCAATTGTCAGCTTATCGGCAATCTCGATTTTTTCAGCCTTTTGCAAGTAAGGAGTACCTGAAAAACCGATGACACTGTTTACTGTATGGTTTTGCATCCACTTACTCACCACGGCACGGAGTTTTTTGTCATCCGTTGCAGCATGGTGAACTTCATCAATGAAAACAGAGAGTTGCGGCAGCTTTCCAATAAGGTTGCGTAGTTCATTAGCTTGCCTGTCTTTATCGTCATCACTTTCCTCAAACATATTGATTTGACCGTTCTTTTCTTGAATCCGATCAAGAATAACCTTTTCCGCATTGGTTACAGCCACAAGTCCAAATAAATCCTCCAACGGCTGGTGAATTGCTATTTTTTGAACATTTGGATTTTTTGTTTTATTTGATTTGTTTGCAGTTTTGTTTTGATCCAAAACCTCAAACATCAATTTGCGTTTTAAGTCCAAAGCTGCGGGCTCAGGAATAATCCATGCGGGATTAAAGTTTTGAATGGTGCGAAGACTTGGCACCACTGAGGTTTTTAGCCCTGAGGGGGCAAATATAATAAAATTATGTGCAAACGCTTTGTTGTCAGGTTCATTTTGAGCAAAGTATAAATCAAGGTAAATAAATGCAGCCATTAAGTATGTTTTACCGGCTCCCATTGGCAAGCTAAATAGGTAATCCGTGTAAGAAACATCGTAGAACACATTTTTAAAAACTTTGACATAGTCAATGGCTTCGGGGTTGCTTTTTATAGCATCGACTACCTTGGGTGACAGCATTGTTCCCTTATCATCTTTCAAAGAAGCATATTCAAAAAAAGCCGCTGCAGAAGGATTGTTTTCCAAATATGCTTTAGCTCCACTTTTCAATTCGATATCACTCAAGTTCAAGCTGTTAAACGCACCGCTCGAAAATAAAGTATGTAAGGGCTTGTTTTCGCAACCTATTTTTAGGAACAAATAAGTTTTTATCGCCTCAATTTGCGCATCACGCATTTGCCCAGCCTGTACAATATACTCTATTAAGCTACTAATCGTACAGAACGGTGAGGCAAACCATTCATCTCGTTTTTGCTTTATCATTTTATAGAACATTATGATTTATCCTCCACAGCTCCGCCGGATTTAATCCATGCGTCCACTTCCGATTTTTTAAATTTCCATAGCTTACCCATCCTGCTACATGGGATGCTTTCAGCTTTTATCCACTTTCGCACAGTTTCCATCGTAACTCCTAAATGCTCTGCAATTTCTTTTGTAGAAACCCAAGGCTCGTTAATGTTATATTCAGTCAAGATAAGCACCTCCCAATATCACCCATTATTATATCAAATTAAATCTTGTTTGTATATGATTTCACATGTTTTAGTGTAATTTAATAATAGCTATTTTCTTTTTTCTGTGGTAATGTGTTGGGCTAAAGGAGGTGGACACAATGCAACAAATAATAGAACAGCTATATCGTAATTTCTACCAGAAGCCGAATACCGCAGAAGAAAAACAACGGCTGCAATCCAACATCAGCCTGCTGAAGCGAAACTTCTCCAAATGGCAGAAAAAGATATTACTGCGAATCATTGACGATAAGGACTTAATCTGTTCCACTGTCTCAAAGGACAGTTTTGAGCAAGGCTTTCGACTTGGAGTAAAACTAACAACTGAAGTATATCAGCCAAAAGGCGGCATATCCGATGAGTACTCGGATATGCCGCCTTTGCTGTAAGGAAAGGATAGTCAGATTATGAAAAAAACAATTTACTCTTTTCTGGCGATAGGAGTTCTGGTAGGTGCCATATCTATACTACCCGCGAATCCTATCGAGCCAAGCGAAACAGAACCGCCCCAAATTCGCCCTGTGTGCGATTTGAACCGAGGGAGTGGGACTGTACCCATCGCAGAATCACAGACCGCCCCTGTGGGGCAGGAATCGCCCGAAGCCGAGCCTCTAAAACCGCTTGTTTCAGCGAGCAATCAGCTGCTGGAGGACATGGAGATTCCGACAATCACATCGACAGAAAAAGAAACACCAAAAGTTGAGCAAGCCCCTACCGTACCGACAGCATCCAAAACCGCCGAACCTAAAATGGGCGATACCCGCACCATAGACGGTCAAAAACAGGTGTACTTTCTCGGCTTTGGCTGGATAGAGGATAGCGATGAACCGAGTGTCGGGATTGTTGTGGATGGCGATGGTGACATTAACAAAATGGTAGGCAGCATGGGCGGTTCTACCTACGCCGAGGATATGTACGAGAACGGCAATAAAATCGGGAATATGGGCAGCGAAGATGACGGTAACTGCGAGCCGCCGCTCGAAGCATCCTGTACCCCGCAGTCGGGCGATGTGATGATTGATTTTCAAACAGGAGAAACCACAGTGTATGGCGAATAAAAATCAAGCATTGGTATCATCCTCCGTGCTCTTGCAAGCCTGTCGGGTAGCCGATGGGCTTGACTCCTTTCTGTGCTGCCTTAATCGCTTTTCGTACCGCTTGCCATAGTCCGATGTCTCCCTCCATGCAAGCGTCGGTCAGTTTTTTCAAAGCCTTATCTTTTACTTTTGCAGCTGCATTTTCCGTGAGGTCAAATTCACCGCCGAGCTCCGAAAGTGTTTGTATTTTGAATCCGAACACACCAAAGAAACCGCCGAGGATTTGGCACTCCTTAAAGGACAGCTTGTCAAATTCCCGTTCCAAAATTTCAAGATAGAGTGTTTGAAATACCGTCCTCTCAACATCGGAATTTGGATTTTTGATTTGCAAAACAGGATCTCCGCTATCGTCATGGTTATCGTCCAGAGAGAAAAAGCCAAGTGCTCCACGCTCCCGCAGACCTTCAAACTCTCGCTTTGAAAGGCTCATGGGGTAAAAGCTGTGTTCCAGCTCGCGTTTCATGGCGCCCACGATATATGGATAGAGATAGGTTGAAATGGTCGCTCCGCTGTCGGGATTGTACCTGTCGGCATAGGTCAACAAAGCAACCTCTCCCGCTGAGACAAAATCCTCCCAAAGCCGCTCGCAGTGAAAGAGGCGGCAGAGTTTGTCCGCGCAGGTTTCAATCAGTTCTTTATTCTGAAGATAAAGTTCCTTCATGCCGCCGCCCCCTCCTAAATATATCTGTTACCGCCCACCCTTTTTTACAATCCCCAGCGATTGATACAGCGCGTTTGACTGCATTTGCGCGTTAACTTCCCTGTCGGAAAGCCTTCCGCTGATTGCCATATCCCGTAAATCCACAATCCGTTGCTTTGCTTTACGCCAATCCTCCGCAGAAATATTCCCCCGCTGTTTGTCCGCCGTAATCCGCTGGTACGCATTGGTGTAGCTGTGTATCACAGGGTTATTGGCGGCTTTTTCTTTTGCCCTGTTTTTTGCCCCTTGATTGCGGCAGGTGCGATGGGGCTTCCCCTCAATGGGTCTGTCGCAGTAATCGGTTTTGTAGCCATTGGTCAGCAGGAAAAACCGCTTGCAGTTTTTACAGCGGCGAATGGTGTGTCCGTTCATAATGGCCTTCATAAAGTCCATCTTTAAAAATGCCTGCAAATATTTTACCGAGTACACCTCGTAGATGACATAGGTGTCCGGTTGATTCAGAATCATATCTGGCACATACCGTACATCAATGTTGTCAAACAATGTAAAAGTGTGTCTCTCATTCCTAAAAAGATTGACCATCATCTTATCAAGGCTTGGATGCGAGTAGAAATCATACAGGGCGGCAGCATAGTTTTCGCTGTCCAGTTTTTTGAGATGCATAAGGCCTTTGTCGATAAACCAAAACATTGTCTGGTTAAAGGAATAAATGTCGCTGATAATTTGCTTATACGCTTCAGGCGGATACTCTCTGCCATCATCGGTTAGCTTGAAAAGCTGTCGCTCCATCAGCATACTGTGCAGCTTTTGCAGATTGTCAGCATTAAGGTTTTGCGACAGCGCATACATCACTTCAAATTCCTGCGGCGAGATACTCAAAATATCTACCGTCAGTTCACCAAGCAAAAATTCTTTCCCGGCAACCTCGATTTTATTGTTGTATATTCTAAAATCAATTTGATTAAACATTTCGTCCGTCCTCTCTGTATAGGATAGAGTTTTTGATAGTAATCCAATTTTACAGTTTTATATTTAAATGTTCCATAACTATATTGTACAGGATAATTTATTGAAATGCAATCCTGCAACAGCAAGCAAGGAGGAACAACATGAAAAAAGAATTGAAACTAATCAAAATGAGCAGCGTGAAGGTGGAACAAATCAAATGGATTTGGTATCCCTATATTCCCTGTGGCAAGGTGACCATCATCCAGGGCGACCCCGGCGAGGGTAAGACCACCTTTGTGCTGGCGATGATTGCGCTGCTTACCAAGGGAGAACCGCTGCCAGAAAGTGAAATTAGCAGCAAGTCAATCAACGTCATCTACCAAACCGCCGAGGATGGTCTTGCTGACACCATCAAGCCCCGTCTGCTGGCGGCGGGCGCTGACTGTGAAAAGGTGTTGGTCATTGACGAGAGCGAAAAAGAACTGACACTTTCAGACAAGCGGTTGGAGCAAGCTATTAAAGAAACAGGTGCAAAGCTGATTGTGCTTGATCCGCTGCAAGCCTATCTTGGCAGCGACGTGGATATGCACAGAGCAAATGAAATCCGCCCGATTTTTAAGCGGCTGTGCCTGATGGCGGAGCAGACAGGGTGCGCAATTATTCTCGTCGGGCACATGAACAAAATGCAGGGCGCAAAATCTTCCTATCGAGGTCTTGGTTCCATTGACTTTCGCGCGGCGGCAAGAAGCGTACTTGTAGTTGGCAGGCTGAAGGACGATCCGACCATCAGAATTGTCGCCCACGATAAAAGCAGCCTTGCGCCGGAGGGTAAGTCGATTGCGTTTGCACTTGATCCCGACAATGGCTTTCAGTGGAGAGGTTACTGCGAAACTTCGGTGGATGAACTGCTTGCGGGGAAAGGCTCGCTGCTCAGTAAAACCGTACAGATGGAAAATCTGTTGCGAGAGCTGTTGCAGGACGAACCAGTTGCCACCGAGGTGATTCTGCAAAAGGCGCAGGAGCTTTGCGTCTCGGAACGAACTACGAATATTGCCAAAAAGAATCTGAATATCCGTGCCGAAAAAATAGGCGACCGCTGGTTTTGGAAGCTGCCGGAATCAAGGGTGTAAGGGTGTAATGTTCTAAGGACACTGCCCCCTTGCACTCTTCTTTTCTCTGTCGATTAAAACGGAAAATGTGAGGGTTTAGGACGCTCTTTTTCTCAGCGTCGCTGAGGCGAGCAGAGCGTCGGGCTATACGCCCGCCACCCCTCGCTCGGGGCAGAAGCCCCAGACCCCACTTTAGAGCGCCCACGGGCGCAAAAATTACGAAAGGAAAATCAAATATGAAAACAAGAAAATTTGCATTCCGCATTAAAGAAAGCGATTATCAGATGCTCAAAACCAAAGCTAAGCGAGGAAATATCACCATGACAGACTTCATCATCCGAGCCATTACCGACAAGAATATCATTCTGGTGGATGGTGTGCGAGAGCTGCTCGGCGAACTGAAAGCCATCGGCAGAAACCTTAATCAGCTCACCATACTCGCCAATATGGGTAGGATTGATGCGATGTATCTCACCGAAACCAAAGCACAGCTTAATCAAATTTACGAAAAGCTAACGGTGGTTTGCGAGGTGGAACAGTAATGGCTACAGTGAATTTCATCCCTTGCTCCAAGCAATGCGTGTCCTCTATGAAGAATGAGATAGCATACATTTTGCAGGATTTTAAGGTGTGCATTGATCGTGAAAAGTACGATACCGACCACACCGAAAACTACAAAAATTACTCTGCAGATGCCGACAGAAGCAATTGCATTCGCCTCATTTCCGGCAAGGATTGCTGTCCAGAAACAGCGTTCCGAGAGTTTATGGCAACGAAAAGTAGCTTTAAAAAAGCAGATCAGACAATGTTTTACCATTATGACCAAGCCTTTAAGGACGGCGAAACCATCTCACCCAAGACCGCTCACGAGATTGCCGTGCAGTTTGCAAAAGATAATTACCCCGATTTTGAGGTGGTCATCGCCACCCATGTTGACAATGAGCATCTGCATTCTCACTTTATTATCAATTCGGTCAGCTTCAAAACAGGTAAAAAACTGCATGAGGGGCCGAAAACGTTGCTGAGACTTCGAGACTATTCCGATGTGATTTGTCAGCAATATGGACTTACTACCCTTGCCCCATACCTCAGTGGTAAGTCCCAAAGCCTGGGTTCGCGCGAATATCGTGCCGCTGCTAAGGGAGAGAGCTGGAAGTTTGCGCTGATGAACACCATCGACCATGCCATGAAAATCAGTCACACCAAAGAAGAATTTATCAAAAATATGGAGCGCAATGACTACTCGGTAAAGTGGGCGGACACTCGAAAAAGCATTACCTACACTTGCCCCAACACCATGTCGTGCAGAGATCTTAAACTGCATGACACACGATATTTAAAGGAGAAGATGGAACGTGAATTTGAGCTTAGAAGAATTGAAACAGCGAAACTCCGGCTCGCCGCAGGAGAAAACACAGCCGGAGCCGCCGCAGGTGTCACCGACCCAGCCGGGCTGTTACCTGTTGCCGACAGAGGACTTGGAGCGTCTGTATCGGGAAATCAGCATCCTGCGCCAGCAAGTAAGAAACCTCAAGGCACAGAACGAATCGTTACACACCAAGCTTGCACAACTGCCGAGCAAAGCGGATTTGCAGACGATACTGCAGACAATCACAGAAATGGAACGGATGCTCTCACAGGCTGGGAAGCGGAACGGGAAATCCTTTTTCATCCCGAAATTGCACTTACCGAGGGTAACCATCAGCCCGAAGTGGCTGTTGCTGTTCCCGATCTTAGCGGCATTGTGGGCGATGTGGTTCAGCTTGGAAAATCTGTTGAGCGGATGGACGACGTTGTTCCAGTGATGGATGCCACTACCAAGCCGCAGCCTCATAACGGCAAAAAGAAAAAACTCGCTGTCGGTCAAAAAGAAGATGACCACAGCGGCTATGATTTTGAAATGAAAATGTAACCGCACGGAGCAGAAATGCCTCGTGCTTTTTTGTTGCCCTATTGGGTAGAAAGGAAAATCTATGGATAGAGAAAATTTGATTGCAAGGCACTACTTGGAAACAGGAATCCTCGGCGCATATGAAACCGCCAATATCGCTTGGGAGGAAGAATCAGACGGAAAATCTGCTCCATGTTTTGATGATGCTATTGTGTTTTTTGGTACAGAGCAAATCAAAACTGAGCGGCATATGGACATTGAAGGCAGGCACTTTCGCATCTGCTCCGTATTCCCTGCTGACAGCAAAATAACGCCAACAGACAAGCTGTTGACTCTGATTGATACCGAGCTTGAAAAAGAAACTCGAACCGCTTAATTGTAGTAGACTTGTGGAAAACGTTACGGTATGCTGTGTAGTACCGTATTCGGTTTGCCACAAGTAAAGGAGGATTTTAATATGGCAGACTTAGCCAAGAGGATGAGCGTGAAGGTGAGTCCAACAGCATTCAGAACCAGAGGATGATGCTGGAAAAATACGCTGCCGACAACGGATTTGAAAAAACGCTATTTTTGTCAGACGATGGTTATTCGGGCACCAACTTTGACCGTCCATCCTTCAAAAAAGTAATGGAACTGGTGGAGTCGGGGCTGGTCGCAACCATCATCGTCAAGGATATGTCCCGCTTGGGACGCGAGTATCTTCAAGTCGGTCATCTGACAGAGATTACTTTTCCAAACTTCGGTGTCCGATTTATTGCGGTCAACGATAACGTCGACAGTTTGTATGGCGACAACGATTTCACGCCTTTCAAAAATCTGTTCAACGAGTTTCATTCCAAAGATACCAGTCGCAAGGTGCGTGCTGTTAAAAAAGCACAAGCCGAGCGCGGAGAGCGGGTCGGTTCCAGACCACCATATGGATACGAAAAAAATCCAGACAATCCCAAGCAGCTTATTCCTGATAAACAGAGCTCGGAGGTGGTGAGACACATCTTCCGACTCTGTGCAGAGGGTAAAGGCCCCTGTCAGATCGCAAAGCAGCTCAAGGAGGAACAGGTATTGAACCCAAGCAACTACTACTACCAAAAATATGGTGCAGGCGTGGCGTGGCTTGATACCACTAATCCGTACCACTGGAGCAATACCTCTATAGGAAATATTTTAAACGACATTTCCTACCTTGGACACACCGTCAATCTGCGCTACACCACCATTTCCTACAAAAACAAAAAGCAAATTGAACGTCCCGAATCCGAATGGCTGAAGTTTGAAAACACCCATGAACCGCTGATTACACAGGAACTATGGGACATCGTGCAAGATGTGCGCAAACATAAAAAGCGTGCAGCAAAACGGATGGAGGCACCTCATATGTTTTCTGGGATGGTCTACTGTGCCGATTGTGGTAAGCTTTTGACGCTACAACGGGCGCATACCATGACAGAAACACAGAATAACTTCAGATGCACTACCTACAAAAAATATGGCAAGGATAAATGTACCGGCCACTATATTCGAGAAGTGCAGCTCAAGGCAATTATTCTGGACGATCTGCGACGGGTTACACACTACGCAAGGCAGAAGGAATCGCTATTCATCGAGCATATCACACAGAAAAACACTGTGGAGGTACGCAGGGAGATGAACAGCGTCCAACGGGAAGTTGATACTGCCAAGCGACGTGACAGTGAGCTGACAGCTTTGTTTAAGCGGCTATATGAGGACAACGTGCTGGGACGCATTCCAAACGAGCACTTCCGATTGCTTTCCTCCGAGTACACTACTGAGCAAGCTGATCTACGGGAGAAGCTGCCCCGACTGGAACAGAGGATGGAGCAGTTGAAAAGTTCTATCTCCAATGCCGCACAATTTGTGGACAAGGCGAAACGCTACACCAACATCACCGAGCTCACGTCGGAAATTTTACGGCTGTTTATCGAAAAGATTGTGATAGGCGAACGTGCAGAGAAGTACTCGCACACTGCCGAACAGTGTATCTGGATTTATTATCGTGACATTGGGCTTCTGGACACTCCTATACAACGGAATGAACCAGCGGATGAAGCGGATGAAAACCCAGAGGAGTTGGATACAACAGCAGCCGATGGCAACACTAATCCCGCCGCTTGATACGGCAAAGGGCAGACAGTAACCACTGTCTGCCCCAAACATAGCGTTTTCATACCCACGGTTCACAAAGTGTCCTTATGAACACTTGCACAAGGGGAAGGTATGTCTTTTCTTATTTGATGAAGTGTGCTATTATGGCTTTAAAGTTACTACATCATGCAAATAATAAGAAATTTTGTAGGGGTTAGACATGGATAAAGATTGGTTATTTACAACCAAAGAATATATTTGTGACCTGAGAACGGTTGGTGTTTTAATTCAGAATAATAAAATTCTCGTTCAGCGAAACCGTGGTGGAACCGAATTTGCTTTGCCAGGTGGGCATGTGAAAATTGGCGAAACATTAGAGAATGGACTTATTCGTGAATATAAAGAGGAAACAGAGACAGACATATTGTGTAAACGCTTGTTATGGAGCGAAGAATGTTTTTGGGAATGGAACGGAAAGCAAGCTCACAATATTTCTTTTTATTATCTAATTGAATTGCGCAATGGTTCAATAATTCCTGAGGATGAGTTCGTATCACATAAAGATAACTGCAATGTAGTCATCGGTTGGATGCCTATTGATGAAATTCAAAATGTCATTATCTATCCCGCGTTCCTCAAAAAAGAAATTTACAATTTAAACGGATATCCCAAACACTTTGTTTCAAAAGGCTGAACTCAGCGAGAATTTTAATTTGCTAACCTAATTTGAACAATTTATTCTGATAGCAAAAACTTTATTTACAACATTTTTTAATCAAGACATATCTTCCGCCAAGGGGAAGGGCTGTCTTACTTATAGAAAAAGGCATGGATTTGGAATCACTCCTCCTCCGTGCCCTTTTTGTTTTCTGACGATAACGAAATCACTTGAACTTCTGGCTCCGGTGAGGAAATATAGCGCTCCTCGCATTCTCGCTGTGCCGCAATCAGGATATTAACCGCCTGCTCAGAGGCCCTAGCCATTGTCAAATACAGTTCCTTGTAGTCTGGCATAATTTTTCTCCTCTTGCACTAATATAGTGCAAGAATAACATAATTAGTGTGTAAAATCAATACAGAATTGCACCCAATTAAGTGCAGTGAGGTGTTGATTATGAATTACGAGTACAGCAAGGCAATTGGACGGAATATTAGCGCGATTAGGCGGTCAAAAGGATTCACCCAGGAGCAATTATCCGCTAAATTGCAAGTCATGGACTGTGATATTACCAGAAGCGCACTGGCAAAAATAGAGGTCGGGCAGAGGCATTTATATCCAGATGAGTTAAAGGCCTTGAAACTAGTGCTTGATATTCGTTATGAAGAACTCTTTGTCTAAATCGGCAGACCGTCCAATTAACGATGAAAATCAAAAAATAGGATCGTATTCACGGACAGCGCGACGATGCGGATTTGACACCGGATAAATACAGGCGCTTTGCCACGCCTAAAATGTTTCCACCCTTGTTCCAAATAAATCGGCAAATTTGTGTTCAAAATTTGCCGATTTATTTTTGGCCTTCTATCTACTATAATGAGGGGTATCGCCTAGACCATTTACGAAAGAAAGTGCCTCTTACTGAAAAGGTAGACGTTGATGAGCTGGCAAAAGGATACTTATGGAGCGGCGTTAAAAAGTATCTGTTGGAAGAACGGCGGCACGAATCATCATGGATAACAGAACGGAAGTATATTGTGAATCATCAGATAGAACTCACCCAAACACAAAACATGAGCAAGAGACAGCAAATATCTGTGTTAAATGCAGCGTTTTGCATCCTCGTTGTTTTTATACATATCTCCTCTGAGGCTATTGTTTCAACGGATAAAACCTCGTGGAAATACTTGCTCTTGTATGCCCCCTGGACCATGTCGTCGTTCGCGATGCAGGGCTTTATATTTCTAAGCGGAATCAAGATGTTCTTAAAATATGGTACCCGGCCATTTGTCTATTCCGAATTCGTCGCTGACCGGCTGAAACGAATTTTTGTACCCTATCTCATTTGGGTTGTCATATATTATGTCTATTTCTGTTATAAAGGATTTTATTCGTTTGACATTGCGCAGCTTCTTCGATTTGTTTGTGTAGGAGATGTTGTAAGCCCCTTCTATTTCATCATTGTAATATTACAGTTTTATCTCTTGATGCCCGTGTGGAGAAAAGCGGTTCCTCTCTTTCCTCCGCGTTTTGCGCTGCCGGCTGCTTTGCTGATCACGATCCTCATTCGGCATGGTATTGCATTTGAATATAGCGACAGAATTTTTACGACGTATCTCATTTATTGGACAGTGGGCTGTTATATTGGAGCAAACTATTCTAAATTCGTGGACCTTTTAAAGAAAAACCGCATTTGGGTCTATTTGATTGTCATCATAAGCGGTTCTATCGATCTGTATTTCAGAGTCAGCAGCACGGGTTATCTGTTGGAAGATATCCATCTTTTATACTGCGTTGCCATGATACTCTGCCTTTTTCAAATCGCGGGAACGATTAAACGCCCGATTATTATGAAAGGAATTGAGAAAATCAACGGGGTCAGCTTGGGTATTTTCTTCTCCCACTGCCTTTTTATCTACATTATTAATTTTTGCATGAACGATATGGGTATTACGAAAATATCAGTCCGTTTCTTCCTGCGAGCGGCATTTGTATATTCAGCCTCTTATTTTGTTTGCTTTTTCTATCATAAAATCAAATGGAAGGTAAGCTCGCGGAACATCCGCAGAGATACTTAGCGGAAGGTTAGGGCGTCAAAGGCTAAAATTTCCAGCTTTTTAATCAGGGCTTTCCAACAAGTAAGAAAACGTGCAGGTAAGAAGCAGCGCTTTTTATCTGCACGTTTTGAAACCCCTATGAAACTTTTATCCAGCCTATCTTCTCATTGCGCATTTTCCTCGGTTTCTTCGTACGAAAGAAACAGTTCCTCCGACTCCTGCTGCACAACTTGGAGTTCGCAAATAAGATCCGTCAACTTATTGAAAAGTTTATAGTACATTTCTTCATATGCATTCACTAAGAACCACCTCCGCTACAATCTTAGGTCAATTTAACCATAATGTCAATAGGTCAATTTGACATAATAAGTGCGGTGATGAAGATGAACCCATTGAAGAGCCTGAGAGTGGAAAAAAAGTATACCCAAATTAAGATGCAAATGCTAACCGGCATTGACCAAAGCGATTACTCAAAAATAGAAAACGGCAGTCGGTATATGACATTTGAGCAATGCAAAAAGCTCGCTGTTGCACTGGATACCAGCATGGATTATTTAGCTGGGCTTACCAACGAAAAAAGTCCTTATCCAAGAAGCTAATAAAAACGCGGGTAGGCAGTAATTGGCGTGTGGCTGGTCGCTACCAAACCCGACCCCTTGCGGGGCAGGGAAAAGGCAGGATGTTTTTCTTTCTTCAGTAAAAAGCTCAACCGCTCTTGCCGGGGCGATGACACAAGGGGGCGCTGCTTGCTGAAGCAAGCAGCGCCCCCTTGTAATAACAGAACTGCCGGTCAGTTCGCGTTGGTATTATGAGCGGTATGGCGCCCCACTGCCAAGGCCAGGGGAATGGAAACCGCCAGGACAATCAATTCCAGCGTCGTTTCCAGGGCTGCACTTCCCTGCGCGAGGAAAGAAGCAAAGGAAAGTCCACCAATGAAATACACGGCGAACAAAATGGAGCAAATTGAGCAAAACCAATTGATTTTCAACATAATAACGGCCCCTTCCACACGTATTATATGAATGATAACTTGCAATAATTCGTTTAACACACACATAATACCCCCGAGAAAGAAAAAAGTCAATGGCCAAATGAAATATTTATTGCAATAATTGTACATCTGTCCTCCATAGGAGGACTTTCTAATTGTGAAGAGATCGTAAATATACCATGAACATTTATTCCCATGGATTGACAAATGCGCTGTAAATATAGTATCGTCTATTCGTATGCGAAACAACTCGGATGGAAAGACCGTCCGTTCTGTGAAAAGAGGCTATTGAATGTGATCAATCAAGCAACTGATATCCTATCCGCCTACTTAAAAGTGACGCAGCATTTGTCTCAGCAATTCCGCCACCATTTTGGGCAGCTCAACTTGACCTTTCCCCAGGCGCTGGTGCTTACCGTGCTGGGGGAGGAAGGCCCCATGCCGATCAGCGAGTTAGCGGAGCGAACCGGCAGCGCCAACAGTACGATTTCCGGCATTGTGGATCGATTGGAGAAATTGGGACTATTGAAGCGGGAGCGGTCTAATAAGGATCGACGGGTCATCTACGTCTCGTCCACGGCGGAGTATACCGCCATGCGGAAGAAGGCCACGACCAGTGTAAATGGCTATTTTGCGGGGCTGATTGAAAAAATTGACCCAACAGACCGGCAAGAAATATTGATCGCGCTGGGCAAGCTGGACAGCGTGCTGCGCGAGGAGGAAAAGACCGGTGCGTGTAGACAAAAAAGGCTGTAAATTTTTCCTGTTATCTGGTATAATCATCCGGTAGCGCCTGTTTTTAAAAGAGAAAAGAGGCAGGAAAGGGAATATGAAAAAACACTCATATGACAGTTACCGGGGACGAACGTCCTCCAGCACCCTTCTAAAGGGATTGATTGTTGTCCTAGCGGTTATTCTTGGCCTTTGTATCGCGGGCTATATCGTGATGCAGAACTATATGGTTTATACCGAGGATGGAGGGCACATCAAGCTGCCGTTTTTTCAGCAGCAAGAAGTGGAGAATACGGACGACCCCGCAAGTGAAAACATTGTAATTGAGACGCAGCCGGTCGAAACGGAACCGGTGGAGACACAGCCGGTCGGTGAAGAGACAATAACCGAGCTCAGGGCTGTGCTGCTGCCTGCCACCGCGATCACAGATGGTTCGGTCCAGACCAGACTGGCGGCGGCGGGGGCTGATGCTGCGGTTTTTGATATGAAGGCCGACGACGGAAGTCTGGGGTATGTCTCGACGGTGGCAGACAAGGCCTCAGCGCAGGATGAAACCCTGAATGCGGCCATTCGGGCCCTGAATGAGAGTGGCGTTTATACGGTCGCGCGGGTCTCCTGTTTCAAGGATAACCTGATGGCGGAGGACACCAAGTATGCCATTTTGACCAATAGCGGGTATCGCTGGCGGGACGAGAACGAAATTCGCTGGATCAGCCCCACCAACGAGGCGGTGCAGAACTATTTGGTCGGAATTGTGACCGAACTTGCCGCGCTTGGCTTTGATGAAATTCTGTTGGATCATGCAGGTTATCCCACCACAGGCCATCTGGGCTATATTAAAGTGGGCGCCGCCTATGACGCGGCGGCCTTTGAAAGCGTGATCGCGGCGTTTTACGGAAAGGTATCCGCGGCACTGGAGGAATCCGGCGTCAAACTTTCTATTGTGGCAACCCAGGAGGCGATTTTGGGTACCGACGTCAAAAGCGGCCAAACAGCTTCCGATTTGGCACAGTGGGCGGATCGGGTGTGGATGCCCTCGCCGACGGATGGCAGCAACGATTATGAAGCGCTGCTGACTGCCGCGGGGATGGAAAACACAGCGGGCCAAGTGGTGTTTATTGGTCAGCAGCTGGGCGAAAGCGGCAGTTGGGCCGTTTTGCAATAAGAAGCATCGGCCGACAATGCATCAAAGCGGGAAAGGAGCGCTATGGCAGAAGCGAAACAAGTGCCGGAGTATGAGGGAAAACTCCGTAGCCACATGATCATGATCCCCCGCTGTATCAGCGAAGCCTCCGGCATCCGTGTCTTTGGACGGCGGATCAAGTCGCTGGCGTTTACAACTGATGTGGCAATCATACGCAATATCAACGCCGACGCCATTATTGCCGTGTATCCGTTTACCCCGCAGTCTGCCATTAGCCGCGCGGTTATGCTGGCGGCTGATATGCCGGTATTCGTAGGGGTGGGAGGCGGCGTGACCCGGGGGCAGCGGGTGGCGAATCTCGCCAATGACGCGGAGTACGAGGGTGCGTTCGGGGTGGTGGTCAACGCCCCTACGGATAATGAGGTAATCCGGCAGTTAAAGGCAGAAATGGATATTCCCATTATCGTGACAGTGGTGTCAGATCGGACGGATGTGGCGCAGCGTGTCGCCGCAGGAGCGGATATTATCAACGTATCCGCAGCGGAGGAAACCCCCGATGTTGTGCGGAAAATCAGAAAGAAAATGCCCAATTTGCCCATTATCGCCACCGGCGGGCCGTCAGAGGAATCCATTCTGGAGACTATCCGCGCAGGAGCAAATGCAATAACGTATACGCCCCCTTCCAATGGCGAACTCTTTGCGCTGTCCATGGCGCGGTACCGCGCCATGGAGCGAGAGCGGGATTAATCTTGGATCAAAAAACGACGAACCGAACGTGCCCGGTTCGCCGTTTTTTTGCAGTCGCAATCTGCAACTAGGTGAATTGTGGAACAACAAACTAATGAAACGGCAGTTTTGCCCGATAAACAATGGGAGTACGCAGGGCATTTTTAAAAAGAAAACGGGAATTCTAGCAGAGAGGCGGACGATAACAGGTACTGTTGAAAAACAATTTCGGGAATTGAAAGATCTGGAATGTTAACTTGCAAAAAACGGGGAATGCGGTCTGATTGTGAATAAATTGACAAATAATTTGACAAAATTAACGCAAAATATTCAAAAAAAAACAAATTTCCAGCGCATTTGCCTTGCGTTTGCTTGACGATTAGGGTATTATTTAGTATGTTATTTAAAGGGTTCAAAGAAGAAAAATCAAGGAAAGAAAGGCGGTGAAGAGATGTCTTTGGAGGCAATCCAAAAGGTCGCCGACAGTGAAACTGCGGCGCAAAAGCGCAAACAGGATGCGGCGGAAGCAGCAAAGAAGCTGGTGAATGACGCGGAGCGGTCCGGCCAAGATTTGGTTGCACAGGCAAGAGCTAAGGCGGAAGCACATGCAAAGGAGCAGATGACACAAGCCGAAGCGAACGCTGCAAAAAAGGAAGCTTCTGTTATGGCAGATACTGAAAAAGCCTGTGACGCACTGCGTCAGGCGGCACAGGGCCGTTTGCCTGCGGCGGCGGAACTCATTGTCAGAAGGGTAGTGAATGTCTGATGGCCATCGTCAAAATGAAGCGACTGCGTATGATCGCCCTGAACAACGAGCGGGACGAAATTCTTGCGCGGCTGCTCCATCTGGGATGTGTGGAGGTCACGGAGCCGGAGGGGAAACTCGCTGATCCACAGTGGGCGGCACTTTTACGGCGGGACACTACCACGTTGGGAGAGGCGAAGACGCAGGCTGCTGCGGTCGCCTCAGCGCTGGATACTCTTGCGAAATATGCGCCCTATAAAAAGGGGCTGTTTGTAGTCCGCGAGAGCATCCATGAGGCCGATTTCCTTTGTGAAAACGCAAAGGCGGCGGCGCTGGAAACAGCATCTCAGATTAACCAACGCGCCCAGCAGATTAATCAGAGCCTGTCTCAGGAAACCCGTTTGACCGCGCAGCGGGTGGGGTTCGCCCCTTGGATGGGACTGGATATCTCGCTGGAAACTGCTGAAACACAGGCAGTAAAAGTCATTTTCGCCACCTGCCCGGCTGCTGCTTCTCTTGCAGAACTGCAGGCGGTGCTGGAAGAAAAGGCGCCTCTTTCCCAACTGGTCGAAGCCAGTCAGGATGAGGCACTGCACTATTTCGTCTTGATCTATCACAAGACCGAGCAGGAAAACATCCAAGAGGTTCTCAAGCGGTTCACAGTCAGCACCTTAAGCTTTAAGGGTAGCCACGGCACAGCGGCGGAAAACATTGCCGCGGTTGACCAAGAGTTGGCTAGCAGCGCGGCAAAGAGGGACGCGCTGATTGCGGAAATCGCAGCCCTTGCAGACCAGCGCAAAGCACTGCAGTTCTGTCTGGACGCCTTGGATCAGGAAATTTCCAAGCAGACCAGCCATGAGCGGCTGCTGACAGATGGAACCATCGTGTTTTTGGAGGGCTGGGCCACAGTGCCCGGGCTGCCCCGCCTGGAGGAGGAGCTGAGCAAGTTCTCTGTGGCGTGGGAAACCAGCGATCCTCAGGAGGATGAAGAGCCTCCCGTGCTGCTGCGAAATTCCAAGCTGATTACCCCCATTAATATGGTCACAGAAATGTACGCATTGCCATCCTACCGCGGGATTGATCCCAACCCACTGATCTTTTGGTTCTACATCACGTTCTTCGGCTTTATGTTTGCAGATATCGGCTATGGCATCATTCTGTTTGTCATCAGCCTTATCATTACGAAGAAGTTCCATCCCAAGGGAACCATGGGCTATATGTTTGGGCTGGGCCAGTATTTGGGCGTGACTACCTTTCTATTCGGCATCATCACCGGCGGCTTCTTCGGCGATGTCATCACGGTGTTCTGCGCCACCTTCCTGGGAAAGCCCGGCGTGGCGCTGCCCTATCTCATCAACCCACTTTCCGACCCCATGAGTGTTCTGATCGTGGCGATCGGGATGGGCATTGTCCAGTTGCTGTTCGGTCAGTGCGTCCATATTTATATGGAGTGCCGCGACGGACATCCCATGGAGGGCATCTTGGATGTGGTGCCCTGGTGGATCGTGTTTGCGGGGATTGGCGCGCTGGCTCTTGGAAGTGGCTCCACAGTGATTCTGGTGGGCTTCGCTTCTCTGGTGCTGACTCAGGGCCGGCATAATAAGGGCCTTTTCGGCAAACTGTTCGGCGGCGTTGCCTCCCTGTATGACGTGACCAGCTGGCTGTCTGACGTGCTGTCCTATTCCCGACTGATGGCGCTGATGCTGGCAACTTCGGTCATCGCCAGCGTGATGAACACCTTGGGTGCTCTGCCCAAAAACATTATCGCATTCGTTATCATCTTCTGTATCGGCCATGTGTTTAACATAGGGGTTAATATCATCGGCACCTATGTTCATGCGGCCCGACTCCAATATCTGGAGTTCTTCGGCAAGTTCTACAAGGAGGGCGGCGTTCCGTTCCGCCCCCTGCAGTACAATACAAAATATGTCGATATAATCGAGGAGGAAAAATAATCATGGAATTTCTGTCTACCTGTGGAACCCAGATCGCTTTTATTGGTGCGATCCTGTCTGTTGGTCTGGCTTGCGGCGGCTCTGGTAAGGGCGTAGGTCTCGTGGGCGAAGCTGCTGCCGGCGTACTGTCCGCTGACCCCAGCAAGTTTGCTCAGTGCCTGATCCTTGAAATTATCCCTGGCACCCAGGGCCTGTATGGTCTGGTTATCTGGTTCTTCGCTATGATGAAGATGGGCTTCTTCTCCACCGGCATCCCCACGATGGATATTGCCACCGGTCTTGGCTTTCTGGCT
Organism: Oscillospiraceae bacterium; assembly: GCA_963666535.1. Taxonomy (GTDB): domain Bacteria; phylum Bacillota; class Clostridia; order Oscillospirales; family Oscillospiraceae. The sequence goes on from OY762913.1 coordinate 456,158, forward strand.
GCCTGCTTGCCCATGGGCATCGGTGGTTACATCACCGCGATTGCACAAGGCCGCTGCGCCGCTGCCGGCGTGACCCTGATTGCCAAGCGTCCCGGCGAGATGTCCAAGGGCATCATCTTGGCCATCATGGTCGAGTTTTACGCCATCCTCTGCCTGCTGGCTTCTTTCCTCATGCTCAACAGCATGGGCGTGTAAACGAAGCTTAACAAGTAAAAAATAAACCATCAGAAAGGATGGTAGACCAAACCATGAACGGCATTGAAAAAATTACCCAGCGGATCGACCAGGACGTCCAGGGCGAGATTGATGAGATCCTCGCCAAGGCGAAGGCCGAAGCCGCTGCGATCACCGCAAGCTATGAAGCGCAGGCTAAAAAAGAGGCCGAGGAGATCCTCGCCCGTGGCGCGAAAAACGCCGCCGAGCGCGAGGAGCGGCTTGGCTCTGTGGCCGTGCTGGAAACCAAAAAGCTGACACTGGCCGCCAAGCAGGAAATGCTGGGCAAGGCCTTTGAGCAGGCACTGCAGAAGCTCAACGCCCTGCCCGATGAGGCGTATGTAGCGCTGCTAGCTGAGCTGGCAGTCAAAGCCTCCTCCACCGGCCGCGAGCAGCTGATCTTCTCCCAGAAGGACCGGAATCGTGTGGGCAAGCAGGTGGTCACCGCTGCCAATGAGATTTTGGCAAAAAAAGTGGCGCCCAAGCTGCCTGATCAGATCACCGAATCCAAGGCCGGCGCAATCCTCGAAAAAGTGGTAACCGGAGTTTCCGCCATTGCGGCAGGCACCGGGATGCTCACCCTGAGTGAGGAGACCCGCCCCATGAGCGGCGGCTTCATTATGAGCGATGGAGACGTGGAGGTCAACTGTGCCTTTGAGACTCTGGTGCGCCTGCTGCGCAATGAGATCTCCGGCGAGGTGTCCAAGGCCCTGTTTGACTAAACACACCCTCTTTCCTCTAAAAAGGAGGATACAATCTTGGCACAACCAAAAATCAAGGATACAGATTATCTGTTTCTGTCTGCACGGATCAAGGCGCTGGAGTGCAATCTGCTGACGAAAGAACGCATGGATCGCATGCTGGATGCCCCAACGGTGGAAGACGCCGCCAAAGTGCTGCAGGAATGCGGATACGCCGAGCTGCCCCGGGTGGGTGTGGATGCTCTTGAGGAGACGCTTGCCGATCAGCGGCAGGCCACCATTGAGGATTTGACCGCATTCGCCCCCGACGTAAATATCATCGACGTGTTCAAAGTGAAGTATGACTATCACAACGCAAAGGTTCTGCTCAAGGCGGAAGCCATGAATATGGACCCCAAATCCCTTTTGGTCAGCGCCGGCCGTGTGCCCGTAAATGAGCTGGAGGAGATGGTAAGCACATCCAGTTTTTCGGGACTGCCCGGCATCTACGCCTCCGCCATCCAATCCGCTCGCGAGGTGCTGGCCACCACAGGAGATCCCCAGTTGGCTGACTTCGTTCTTGACCGCGCCTATTTCGAGGACATGTTTGATCTGGCTGAGCAGTCCGGCAGCAAGTTTCTGCGCGGCTATGTGGCCATTTCGATTGATTCCGCCAACATTCGCTCCGCCGTGCGGACCATGCGCATGGAGAAGAGCGCGGACTTTCTTAAGGGCGTGTTGTTTGAGGGCGGCAATGTAGATGTTATGCGGATCCTCAACGCAGTATCCGCAGGCGGAAGCCTGGAGGAGCTGTATGCGGCCACCGAGCTGAAGGAAGCGGCCGAGGCCGGCGCCCAGGCGCTCCGTGGCGGCGGCCTGACCCGGTTTGAAAAGCTGTGTGACGACGCGGTAAACGAGTATCTGTCCGGCGCAAAGTATGTTCCCTTCGGCGATGCGCCCCTGATCGGCTATTTGGCCGCAAAGGAGAGCGAGTACACCGCAGTGCGGATTATCATGAACGGACGCATGGCCAATCTGGACAGGGCCACCATCGAGGAAAGGCTGCGTGAAGCGTATGTATAAGATCGCAGTACTGGGAGATAAGGACAGCGTCTTGGGTTTTAAAGCCCTTGGGCTGGAGGTATTCCCCGCAGAAACCGCCGAGGAGGCAAAGACGATTTTGCATCGCCTGGCCAAAGAGGATTACGCAGTGGTCTATCTCACCGAGCAATACGCGGTGAACATGGAAGCCGAGATCACCCGCTATAAGGATGAGCTCACCCCGGCTGTCATCCTCATTCCCGGCAAGGAAGGCTCTTTGGGGATTGGCATGGCAAATGTCAAGAGAGCCGTGGAACGCGCAGTAGGCGCGGATATTCTGTAACCGTCAGGGTTACAGACCAACCCCGTGAAAATCATTGGCGATCATGCAGCGGTACACTGCTGATTGTCTGAAAGAAGGTATTACGCTTGAGCAACGGAAAGATCGTAAAGGTCTCCGGGCCGCTGGTGGTTGCCACCGGTCTGGCGGAGGCCAACATGGCCGACGTGGTCCGTGTGGGCGAGCAGCGTCTGATTGGTGAGATCCTTACCATGAACGGCGACTCTGCCGCCATTCAGGTCTACGAGGAGACCTCCGGCCTTGGCCCCGGCGCCGAGGTCGTCACGACCGGATCCCCCCTGTCTGTGGAACTGGGGCCGGGTCTAATCGAAAATATCTATGACGGCATCCAGCGTCCGCTGGAGAAGATCATGGAAAAGGTGGGGGGCAACAACCTGCCCCGCGGCGTGGAAGTTCCCGCGCTGGACCATGATAAGAAGTGGGATTTTGTTGCCACCATCCAGGTCGGCACCAAGGTCGTGGGCGGCGATATTATCGGCACTGTGCAGGAGACCGCCTCTATTGTCCACAAAGTCATGATTTCCCCCAACATGAGCGGCACCATCACGGACATTAAAAGCGGCTCCTTTACCGTTTTGGACACGGTGGCCACTCTGAAAAAGGACGACGGCACCGAGGTGGGCGTCACCATGATGCAGAAATGGCCTGTCCGTGTGGGCCGACCCTATAAGCGCAAGTACACCCCCGTCAAGCCCTTAAGCTCCGGCCAGCGTATCGTCGATACGATGTTCCCCGTGGCAAAGGGCGGCACCGCCGCTATCCCCGGCCCCTTCGGCTCCGGCAAGACGGTGATGCAGCACGCACTGGCGAAGTGGTCCGACGTGGATATCGTGATCTACATCGGCTGCGGCGAACGCGGCAACGAGATGACCGACGTTTTGCGCGAGTTTCCCGAGCTGGTCGACCCCCGTACCGGCGAGTCGCTGATGAAGCGGACCGTGCTGATCGCCAACACCTCCGATATGCCCGTGGCCGCCCGTGAGGCGTCCATTTACACTGGCATCACCATCGCGGAGTATTTCCGTGACATGGGTTATGACGTGGCTGTTATCGCCGACTCCACCTCCCGTTGGGCCGAAGCATTGCGTGAAATGTCCGGCCGACTGGAAGAGATGCCCGGCGAAGAAGGTTACCCCGCGTACCTGTCCTCCCGTCTGGCTCAGTTCTACGAGCGTGCCGGCTGTGTCTCCTGCCTGTGCAGTGAGCAGGACCGCCGCGGCAGCCTGACCGCGGTTGGTGCGGTTTCCCCTCCCGGCGGCGACTTGTCCGAGCCCGTTTCCCAGGCCACCATGCGTATTGTCAAGGTGTTCTGGTCTCTGGACGCATCCCTGGCCTATCGCCGTCACTTCCCCGCCATTAACTGGCTGAACTCCTATTCTCTGTATCTGGACTCTCTGAAACCCTGGTATGATGAGACGCTGGGCAAGGAATTCTTGCAAAACCGCGAATGGGCCATGGCTGTTCTTCAGGAGGAAGCCTCTCTCAACGAGATCGTCCAGCTGGTCGGTAAAGACTCCCTGTCTCCCAAGGATCAGATTACCCTGGAGACCGCGAAGATGCTCCGCGAGGACTTCCTGCAGCAAAACTCCTTTGTGGATGTCGATTCCTTCTCCGAGTATGACCGTCAGAAAAAGATGATGCAGCTGATTCTGGACTACGACAAGCAGTGCCGCGAGGCCTCTGCCAAGGGTGCTGATGTCAACGCGCTGTTTGGCATCGAAGCCCGCGTGGGCATCGGCCGCGCCAAGGGCGTGCCCGCCGACCAGTATGTGACGGTTTACGCCGACCTCGCCAAGCAGATGCGGGCGCAGATCGATGCCATTGCCGCAAAGGGAGGTCTTGACTGATGATTAAGGAATATCGTACGATCCAGGAGATCTCCGGTCCTCTGATGGTCGTAAACAACGTGGATGGCGTCACCTATGACGAGCTGGCTGAGATCCAGCTGACCGACGGTTCCATCCGTCGCTGCAAGGTGCTGGAGGTCAACGGCGACAAAGCCGTTGTCCAGCTGTTCGAAAGCTCCGCCGGGATTAACCTGGCACAGTCTAAAATCCGCTTTTTGGGGCATCCTCTGGAACTGGCCGTGTCCGGCGATATGCTGGGCCGTGTGTTCAACGGCATGGGCCGTCCCATCGACGGCGGACCCGACATCCTGGCCGAGACCCACAAGGACATCAACGGTCTCGCCATGAACCCTGCCGCCCGCGATTACCCCAACGAGTTTATTCAAACCGGTATTTCCACCATTGATGGACTGAACACCCTGGTGCGCGGCCAGAAACTGCCCATCTTCTCGGGTTCCGGTCTGCCCCATGCCAATCTGGCGGCACAGATTGCCCGTCAGGCCAAGGTGCTGGACGGCGCCTCTAACTTCGCCGTTGTGTTCGCCGCCATCGGCATCACCTTCGAAGAGTCCGAGTTCTTTGTGCAGGAGTTCCGCCGTACCGGCGCGATCGACCGCACCGTGCTGTTCACAAACCTTGCAAACGACCCTGCCGTCGAGCGTATCGCCACCCCCCGTATGGCGCTGACCGCCGCCGAGTATCTGGCCTTTGAGAAGGATATGCACGTTCTGGTTATCCTGACCGATATTACCAACTACGCCGAGGCTCTACGCGAGATTTCCGCGGCCAAGAAGGAAGTTCCCGGCCGTCGTGGTTATCCCGGCTATCTGTATACCGATCTTGCGACGATGTACGAGCGCGCCGGCCGCCAGCTGGGCAAGAAGGGCTCCATCACCATGATCCCCATCCTGACCATGCCCGAGGACGACAAGACCCACCCCATCCCCGACCTGACCGGCTATATCACCGAGGGTCAGATCATCCTCTCCCGCGAGCTGTTCCGCAAGGGCGTCAATCCGCCTGTGGATGTGCTGCCCTCTCTGTCCCGTCTGAAGGATAAGGGAACCGGCGAAGGCAAAACCCGTGAGGATCACGCCGGCACGATGAACCAGCTGTTTGCCGCTTATGCGACCGGTAAAGAGACCAAGGAGCTGATGTCCATTCTGGGCGAGGCCGCGCTGTCTCCCACCGATCTGCTGTACGCCAAGTTTGCGGACGAGTTTGAAAAGCGCTATGTCACGCAGGGCGCCGATGAAAACCGCTCCATTCAGGAGACGCTGGATTTGGGCTGGGAACTGCTGTCGATCCTGCCGACCTCTGAGCTGAAGCGAATCAAGCCCGAGATGATCGAGAAGTATCTCCCGAAAAAAGACTAAGGGGGGAGAACAATGGCTTCTACCACCATTAACCCCACCAGAATGGAGCTCACACGTCTGAAGGGCCGCTTGAAGACCGCCGTCCGCGGTCACAAGCTGCTCAAGGACAAGCGGGATGAGCTGATGAAACAGTTTATGGACGTGGTGCGGGAAAACAGAGCTCTCCGCCAAAAGGTGGAGGAGGCCCTGATGCGGGCCCACGGCTCGTTTACCGTGGCCTCTGCGCTGATGTCCTCTGAAATGCTGGAGCAGTCGCTCATGTATCCCAAGCAGAGCGTGGAACTGGGCATGGGTTTCCAGAACATCATGTCCGTCAACGTGCCCCACTATGAGTTTAAGACCAAGAGTGAGGCCGCCGGCGAGGTGTACCCTTACGGCTTTGCCGCCACCTCTGGCGAACTGGATGACGCCGTGGACGCACTGTCTTCCGTGTTCCAGGATATGCTGAGACTGGCGCAGATCGAAAAGACCTCGCAGTTGCTGGCGGAGGAGATCGAAAAGACTCGCCGCCGCGTCAACGCACTGGAGTATGTGAAGATTCCCAGTATGCAGGAAAGCATTAAGTATATCTCCATGAAGCTGGACGAGAACGAGCGCTCCAACACCATTCGTTTGATGAAGGTGAAGGATATGATCCTCAAGGCAAGCCTTGAGGAGAAACGGGCGCAGGATGCCAAGGCAATCAAGGCGTTCGGCGGTCATCAGGCAAGCCCCAGTCAGGCCTAAAGCGGAGTTTTGACCAGAAATTGACCAAGACTACGTTGTGACAAAAAGAGAACAGGCGGTATTCCCAAGACTCGTTGGGAATACCGCCTGTTTTATTGTTTAAGAAAATGGCAAGAGCAAGAAGAATTTCATTTGTTACATTTTTCACCGAAATTGACTGTTTTGCGGAATAAACGTGACTTTCTATCAAGAATGTGGTATTCTAACAGTATAAATGACTAGGTTGATTTTTCAACATCGTCTGTGGGAATGCATGTTCCTCATTAAACCGGAAAAATAGCTCATTGGACTTCATTTGGCGCCGCCCTCCATTTTATACGGTGAAAGCATTCTCATATCCGCGCACCACCACAGCAACCGCGAAAACAAAGTTTGGTGACCTGTCACTCAATGTAGGATTTAAAGAGGAGGTGGAAGAATGGATGTAAAACATGTCGATCCGTTTGTAAACTCTTTTACCTCCGTAATGCCTCAATTAGGGTTTGAGAATGTGCAAATGGGCAAATTAAGTGCCAAAGGGGACCAAGTCATAAGCTCAGGGATCATAATTGTAGTAGGGATCGTTGGTGCAATCAGAGGCAATGTCATATATGCGATCGGTATGGAGCAGGCAAAAAAAATAGCATCAACCATGATGATGGGCATGCCGGTAGACGAATTTGACGATATGGCAAAAAGCGCCTTGTCGGAACTGACTAATATGTTAACGGCAACCGCAGCAACCTGCTTTTCCAACATCGGAGTTCAGCTTGACATTTCCACGCCCACCATGCTTCAGGGAGAGAATATATCAGTCAATGTGAACACAGATAAGATCCTTTGTATACAGCTATTTGCAAATGAGATTCCGATTGAAATCAATATCGCGTTTGAGACTTAAAGTAACTTCACTAATGTACTTTCTTCAATCGTAAGCACAAAGGACAGACAGCAAAGATTAAAAGAAAACTCAATTATTTGCCCGACATCGGGATCATGTTGTGGTCAAAAGAGAACAGGCGGTATTCTTGGAATACCGCCTGTTCTCTTGCCTTCTCAAAATAAGAAAGAATTTTATCGCCGCAGCGTAAAGGTCTTTGGCGCAAGCCTGTATGCCAGGATCAAGGCGGCGGCGATATACACCATGCAAAAAGCGGAAATCGCCGTGCCGAAAATGAGGGTAGGCACTTCCTTGCCGATGGCAATATAGCAAATGACATAGGTGAGTGAATTTGCAATGGTAAAGATGCTGCTTTTCATTTCGAGATTCATATTGTAAGGCTGCAAAAGATAATACAGCACCATGTTGTGCACCGAAAAAAACACCGACATGGCGATGATGGAGACGAACAGCAGCACATAATGAAGCGGGTTGCTCGTTCCGCCTGTAAGCCATAGCAAAAGGGGCAGCCCCAGTGCAATCACCACAGCAGGCATCAAGTTAATCCATATGACGGATTTTAGCCGCGCGGTAAACAGGAACAGAAGCGCTTGGGGCTGCCTGTAAAACCGGTAGGTAAGCATACTGTGGTCGCAGTTCATAAACATGGCCTGGGTGATGACCTTCCCGCGATTAATAAAGTACATGACGAACAGAAAGTAAGGTAAATAGGTCAACATCAGCTTGTTTATTTCTGGTTTTAACTCAGGGAAAAACAGACAACCAGCAATCGTAAGCACAAGCACCGCAAGGCAAATCAAGGTGATGCGCTTGGCCGATTTTGTCAGCAGCCTGCTGTGCCGCTTTACAAAAAGTTCATGGAAATACCGGTAGCCGCTTTTGCTGCTTGTCGCCGCCAAATCCATTTTCTTTTGATACGCTTTTTGCGTAACCCCCGCAACCTTTTCTTTGCTGTTCATGGAAAAGAGATCCGGGGTCAGAAGGCCCTTGTAAACCGTTCTGTATTGGGGGAATTTCAGCACATACCGAAAGGAGAACACGGCCCCAAAAGCGGCAACAGCAGACAGGGCGAGAAAAGCAGCTTCGTTCATCGCATAGCCGAGAAACGGCGAAAGATAGGCCGAAATCAGCGCCACGCCCACGCCGACCCAGACAACAGGTGCGGGCAGACCTTCACTTCTTGCACGACCAGTTCTGGAAAAATCGTGAAGCGCGAGGGCAGTAACGATCAGTTTGACGGAAATTACAAAAAGCGGCATGACAAGACAGACCGCGACATGCACCCCAGAAAGCAACCCGAACAGCAGCGAAAATGGCAAGAATCCAACGGCCACTTTCAAAAGAAAGTAGAAATAGTTTGACAGGGTAAATTCACGTGCGTTCATTCTCATGAGAAACATGGCGTAATACTTGTCTTTGGATGGATTGAATATCTGTGTATTCAGAAAACCGCCCACGATCGTAAGGAAGAAAAAAATGTGTATAAAGCTGTTCGCAGCGCTGCTTTTCATAAGGCCTGCGGCCAAAAAGACCATAAGCAGCAGATAAAGCAGCTTACCCAAAAAGAGCGAAATAACCTCCCACACGACACTGAGGATATTGGCAAACCGTTTCAGCGAAGAATTCCCGTAGAGCGAGGCCGGCAGCACTTTTTTGATGACAGGAATGGATTTGAGCGAATAAATGATGCCGTTGGTCATGTAGGTGTTTTTCAGTCGGAAGGATATGAGAAAGGTGTCAATCATGATCTTCACCCCTGAGTGCCGAAATGATCTTATCCTTAAATGCCTCGTTATTGAGATTTTCTTTTTCTATCTCCGCCAGAACGCCGTCGTTTAGGATTACGACCTCGTCGCACAGATCCAGCGCAAGCTCCATGATATGAGTAGAAAAGATGATAATGTGGTCTTTTTTCATTTGGCGCAGTAGCTTTTTCATCTCGTCGGCAACCACAACGTCAAATGAGGTCAGCGGTTCGTCCAGCAGTAAAATGCTGGGATTTGCGATGAAGCATACCAGCATTTGCATCTTGTTCTTCATGCCATGGGAATAGTCCTTCAAAAGCCGATCCCGATCCTCGCTGTCAATCTTTACAAAATCAAAATATTCGTCAATGGTTTTGATGTCGGAAATTTTCTTCCTGTTGATGTCAAGAAAGAATTTTAAAAACTCCCGGCCTGTTAAAAACTCCGGAACCACCGGCGTGGATAGAACGTATCCAATATCGTCTGGACAAACCGCTCTCTGCATCCCGTTTTCTTCGAGAAGAATCGAGCCGCCCTCCATCTTCAAATCCTCGTTCATGCAGTTAAACAGGGTGGTTTTGCCCGCACCGTTTCTGCCGAGAAGCCCGTAGATGTTTCCCGTTTCAAACGAGAAACTTGCGCCCCGCAAAACTTCTTTTTTGTCAAAGGTCTTTGCTATGTTGCTCAAAATGAGTTTCATGTCCTACATTCCTTTTCTGATGATTGCCGCTAATTACTTGCAAGCCCGCCATAAAGTCAATTGCTTTTGCATGGATTTTTATGGCTGTAACAATCAACGCTATTTTATTATAACGCATGATAGCGTGTGAGACAAACTTGAATCTGGGAGAAAAAATGTGTTTCCCCCCTTTCCGCAAGGATTGGCCCGAAAAACGGGGCAATTTGTTGTGTTTTTTGCGGCGAGTATGCTTTTTGCGGTAATTTTTTGGTAATTTGTTACATATTCCCCGGCCCTTTGCCCTCATTTTTTCTCTCTCGCTTTCGGTAGGCGGATGCCCGTATGACTCATTTTTTGTCGTAATGCGTCGATATGTATAGTAGCACGTTCCGGAAGAAAGGGAGTAATCATGATGCGTAACAAAAACTTAGGCAACAAAACGGGAATTGGCCATAATAAAAGTCTTCTTGGGAAAATGATGTTATCCATTGGCGGCGCGGTTGCCGTTGTAGTTTCCATTATGATTGTAGTGATTCTTTTTACGTTAAAGTACTCCGTGGATCAATTGACCACAAAGCAACTAGTCTCTGACTCACAAGCGGCATCCTATCAAATTAGCAGTTACTTTTCCAAGTACACAGAGATCACGGATCAGATGGCTGCAAATTCTCAGTTTGAAACCCTGTTTTCCAAAACCACTCCGGGCATAATCCTCACAAGCGCCGAGGGATTTGGGGATGTAAAACGCACATTGGAAAACGTACAAAAGTCGGATGCGGAGAACATTGTCGTGGCCTGGATCTCTGATATTGATTCCAGCCAGTTCACACAATCCGATGGCTATTTATCCGGCCCTGATTGGGATATCACGATAAGGCCCTGGTACCAGCAGGTTGTGGAGGCACAGAAGACTGTGATTACAGAACCCTATCTGGATACGGCCTCGAAAAAATGGATTGTCAGCGTTGTTACACCGGTTTATCAAACAGGTACAAAAACCATGCTTGGCGTTACCGGGGTGGATTTTTCCCTGGATAACCTTTATGCAATGGTCAGCGGCTATGAGCTTGGCGACACAGGGTTCTATATGCTGGCAACGGCTGCGGGACAATTGCTTTATCACCCCGATGAAACCTTACGGGATAAGAGCATAACCGAAGCGGGCCTGTCCGAAAACATGGTGGAGGCGATCACCAATAAGACCGATGGCCAAATCACGTATACTGCCATGGGGCAAACGAACTATGGATATGTTTCTGCCATTGGCGATACCGGTTGGACGGTTTCCACAGGCCTACCAGAACAAGAGTTTAATGAAACCTTTCATACCGTTTTCATGTCTGTTCTCATCATTTTCCTGATTGCGCTTCTGATCATGGCGCTGGTGATTACATTGGTATCCCGGAGCATTACGAATCCGCTGAAGAAGCTTAAGAACACGGCACAGGAAATAGCGGATGGAAATTTGAACGTACAGGTGGCGGCAACCTCCACCGATGAAGTAGGACAGGTGGCGGAAGCGCTTTCCAAAACGGTGGATCGCCTCAAACAATATACCGCATATATTGATGAGGTTTCCGCGGTGTTGGATCAGATTGCATTGGGGAATCTGGTGTTTCAGCTGCAGTGTGACTACGTTGGAAAGTTTTCTCAGATAAAATTGTCGCTGGAAAACATAAGGAGTACGCTGGCAAACACATTTGTCGAAATCACGAATTCGGCGGACCTGGTTGCAAGCGGATCTGATCAGGTTGCATACGCGTCCCAGGCGCTGGCGCAAGGAGCCACCGAGCAGGCAAGCGCAATTGAGGAGCTGTCAGCCACCATCACCGAAATCGCGAGTCAGGTGAATACAAACGCAGACAACGCGGTTACCGCAAACCAACTGGCCAATGAATCCTCTGCGGAAGTGGAGCGGGGCAATGAGCGCATGCAGCAAATGTTAACCGCAATGAAAGAAATCAGCGATACCTCCGGTAAGATTGGAGCGATTAATAAGACCATTGAGGATATCGCGTTCCAAACCAATATTCTGGCGCTAAACGCAGCGGTGGAAGCCGCACGTGCGGGTGCGGCCGGAAAAGGGTTTGCTGTGGTAGCCGAAGAAGTAAGAAATTTGGCGGGCAGAAGCGCCGAAGCCGCCAAAGACACAACGGCGCTGATCGAACTGTCCAAAAAGTCGGTTGAAAACGGCACAAGAACGGCGGAAGAGACGGCACAATCCCTGACGAACATGATGAACAGCACGAAGAAAACAACGGAGCTAATCAGCAAGATTTCTGACGCATCCAGCGAACAGGCCTCTGCGATCAGCCAGGTGACACAGGGGATTGAGCAAATTTCCACCGTCGTCCAAAGCAACACCGCCACCTCCGAGGAAAGCGCGGCATCCAGCGAAGAATTGAGCGCCCAAGCGCAAAATATGAAAAAGCTGGTGGATTATTTTAAGGTTGAGGACGCTCAGGCCTGATGCAGTGACGGCGTAATTTTAACAGGGCAAGGACATGAAGTCCTGTGATCCCCGGCCAAGCTCTGAGGAGCATTTAATTTATTCGAACGAAGTTACCATGCTACGTACAAGCCCAAAAGAGAACAGGCGGCATTTCCAACGAACGGAGGGAACTGCCGCCTGTTTCCCTTTGCACTGTGACACGAAATAACGCTTTTTTGTTCGAAACCCGAAGAATGTTTTACAGTGCTGTTACGTTTTTTGCCCAAAATCCGATAATAAATACAGAGGCCACCCCCCACTCTCCTAACCGTTTCCGATTATCGTAAAGTGAGGTAAACTATGTTAAAGTTAAGAGATTTAAAAGTAGCCAAAAAGTTATGGCTCATTGTGATCCCCGCAATTCTTGCACTCATCGCGCTTCTTCTATTCTTTATCTATCGTTCAAATAGTATTATGCAAGAATCAAAAAAAGCGTTATATGATGAGACATTTGTCAGTACGGCAAGCATATTGAATGCGGACCGGGACTTCTATCAGGCTGCTGTTGCGGAAAAAGAACTCTTTCTCCACGGCACAGAACTGACAGCAGCCCAGCGGCAGGCGTTACTGGATGACTATAGCGAAAATGTACAGCAGGTGCAGGATCGAATTACCGCTGCCATTGACAATGTGAAGGGAAACAAAAACCTCTACAGTCAGTTCGTGCACCCAACGGCGGGTCTTACATTGGAACAGCTGGATGCGGGGTTTCAAACGGAATTTAAATCCTGGCAGGATGCGTACGATTTGGAAGCCGGCACGGGAAATATGGAAGCCAGGCTTTTGGCATTTGATGCCGCCAGAGAAGAAATAAATCTAATGACAGAATTGCTGGAATCCTATGCTGATGCGTCGTCGACAGAGATTCAAGACGGAGTGACCAGCAGTATTATCGCATCTGCGGGCATCATATTGGTCCTTGCGCTTCTTATCCTCCTATTTTCGTCACGGATTGTCCGCTATTTAAAAAGCAGCATTAAATATGTGACCGAGATCAGCCAGCGTATTGCGCAGGGAGAATTATCCACTCAAATTGACCCTACAAAAATAACCCACGACGAGCTTGGCCAGCTCTGCAGTGCGACGGGAGAAATCCTTGAGCAGCTCAATGGCTATGTTTCTTATATCAAAGAAATTACATTTGTTCTGGATACAATGGCAAGCGGCGATTTGCAGGTCACATTACAAAATGACTATGCAGGAGAATTCTCTTCGATCAAAAATGCCTTGCTGAAAATATCCGCTTCCCTCAATCATACCCTTACTGCCATTTCCGATTCCTCGGAGCGGGTTGACTCCGAAGCAAAACAGGTATCCACCAGCGCTCAGCTTTTGGCGCAGGGGGCAACGGAACAGGCAAGTGCCATAGAAGAACTTTCCGCCTCGATCACCGATGTATCGGAAGGGGTACGTAAGAATGCCGACAGCGTGAGACAAGCGGCCGACTATGTGGGACAGACGGCATCCGGCGTTGAAGAGAGCAATGCATTTATGCAGAAAATGCTGGCATCCATGAAAGAGATTGATCAGTCGTCCGGTGAGATCAGCAAGATCATAGCGGTCATTGAAGATATTGCGTTCCAAACAAATATTCTTGCGCTCAATGCCGCTGTAGAAGCTGCCAGGGCGGGGGCAGCCGGCAGAGGATTTGCCATCGTGGCGGATGAGGTTCGCAATCTTGCCATCCGGTCCGCCGATGCTGCCAGCCAAACGTCCGTATTGATCGACAATTCCATTCAGGCGGTTGCGGAAGGCTCAAAAATGGCAGAAAATACAGCAGACTCCCTTGTAAAAGTCTCTTCCAAAGCAATGCAAATCAAGAATATTATTGGTGAAATTGAAGCTGCTTCGTCGGAACAGGCAACGTCAATTATGCAGATTACGGAAGGGCTGGAGCAGGTGTCCATAGTCATCCAGACCAATACGGCTACCGCAGAAGAAAGTGCGGCATTAAGCGAGGAACTGTCCAGACAATCCGCCCTGCTTTATGCTGAGGTTGGAAAGTTTAAGCTTTTTAAGAACAATTGAGTAAAAAGTCAGCGGGATTTTCAGCGCAGGATGCCCAGGAAATACGATCTTTGAACGATTTCGACTCATTCGGTGCAGTCTGAAAACGAGGGTTTGAACCAGACTGAACCAAAACTCGGGTATGACCAAAAGAGAACAGGCGGTGTTCCCAAAGACAGGTTGGGGACACCGCCTGCTCTGCTTATGCTGGGATCAGACCAGACTTGTGGAGCAAGCGTGATGCTATTTGGCATCGTGGGGCAGTTGCCGGTTCGGCAGCGGGGTCGATACGCCAAAAAACAGTCCGGCGGCTGGACAATGAAATTCATCCGTGGTACGATGAGATCCATCAAATCAATTGGCGGAGTGATCGGGGAATGACAAAAAGCAAGCAGATGTCCGAGTCATACTTAATCGGGGCACTATTGGCTGTCGTGGGGGGCTTCTTAGATGCGTATACTTACCTGGAAAGAGGCCATGTGTTTGCAAATGCCCAGACGGGAAATATTGTTCTTTTAGGCATGAAAATTGCAGGGAGAGAATGGAAACAGTCTCTTTATTACTTCATCCCTGTTCTATCCTTCTTTCTGGGGATTATTGTGGCAGAACGGATCAAACGCAGGTATCAGCAAAGCAAACGCATCCACTGGAGACAAATTATCATTTTTTTTGAGGGGCTTGTCCTCATTTTTGTTGCATTTATTCCGGCAGGGAATACAGATATGCTTGCGAATACCCTGGTATCGTTTGTTTGTTCCCTGCAGGTGCAGAGTTTTCGGAAAATGGATGGCAAAACTTACTCGACCACCATGTGTACCGGAAATTTGCGCAGTGCGACTGAGAAATTATGCGATTACAAGCGAACGAAGGATCGGAAATCATTGTACGACAGCGTTCAATATTATGGAATTATTGCTTTCTTTTTGCTCGGCGCGGCAATCGGGTCCTTCGTTACGACGATTTTTGCGAGGCAGGCCGTACTATTTAGCTGCATCGGCCTTGTCTTGGTGTTTCTTTTTATGTTTATCAAACGAGATTCTCCCGAACATGATTGATCCGGATCAGCCGCCCAGGCGATTTGCCTGGCAAGCATGAACGGAAAGCCGCCCCGCCGAGCTGGCAGGGCGGCTTTTCGTTCTTTTGACAAAAAAGAAGCCCCCGTCCGGCTGAGCGCCGGGCAGGGGCAAGCTGGCTCCATTAGATGCCGGCTGTTTTTTTCGACGCAGCGATAAAGGCGCGGAAGAGGGGGTGGGCTTTGTTGGGCCGACTTTTTAGTTCCGGGTGGAACTGAACGCCGACAAACCAAGGGTGATTGGGCAGTTCCACGATTTCAACCAGATGCTCGTCGGGGGACAGGCCGGCCAGAAACAGGCCCTTTTCGGCCAGAAGGTTGCGATAGTCGTTACTGAACTCATAACGGTGGCGGTGGCGTTCGTAAATCATGGATTCGCCGTAGGCACGGTAAGTATTGCTGTTCTCCTGCATGACCTTGCAGGGATAGGCGCCCAAACGCATGGTGCCGCCTTTTTCCGTAATATCCCGCTGCTCGGGCATCAAATCGATAACAGGATGCGTGGTAGAAGCCGAAAGTTCGCTGGAATGCGCATCGGTCAGTCCGGCTATATTCCGTGCAAACTCCACCACCGACATCTGCATCCCAAGGCAAATGCCGAAGAACGGGATTTGGTTCTCCCGTGCCCAGTGGATGGCGGAGATCATGCCCTCGACGCCCCGGTCCCCGAACCCGCCGGGCACCAGCAAACCGTTGCACCCTGCAAGCATTTCGGCCACGGTGGTGTCATTTACCTGCTCGGAGTCTACCCATCGGATGGAGACCTTTACGTCATTTTCAATGCCGCCGTGGGTCAGCGCTTCTACAACGGAAAGGTAGGCGTCATGAAGGGCCACATATTTGCCAACTAAAGCGATGGTCACACATCGGGTAGCGCTTTTAGCGCGCTCTACCATCGCGTGCCACTCCGTGAGATCAGGGGTGATGTCGGTCAGCGCCAGGCGCTTACATACGACCCGGGCGAGACCGGCTTCCTCCAGCATCAGAGGGACCTCATACAGGATATCAGCGTTGAGGTTGGGGATGACATTTTCCGGCGGAATATTGCAGAACAGAGAAATTTTGTCCACAATGTCGTTGGAAATTGCGCCATCGGCCCGGCAGATGATGACGTCAGGCTGGATGCCAAGAGACAGCAGTTCTTTGGCGGAGTGTTGGGTGGGCTTGCTCTTCAGATCGTTGGAGCCCGGGATGGAGACAATCAGGGAGACATGAATGTACATCACATTCTGCCGGCCCACATCGTTGGCCACCTGGCGGATCGCCTCTAAAAAGGGCTGGGACTCAATGTCGCCCACGGTGCCACCGATTTCGGTGATGACCACATCGGCATGTCCGGCTTTGCCCACACGATAAACGCGGTCCTTAATCTCGTTGGTGATATGGGGGATGACCTGGATGGTTCCGCCCAGGTAGTCGCCGTTCCGCTCACGGCTGAGAACCGACCAGTACACCTTGCCCGAGGTGACGCTTGAATTCACCGTCAGGCTTTCGTCGGTAAAGCGCTCGTAGTGGCCGAGATCCAGATCCGTCTCAGCTCCGTCATCTGTTACAAACACCTCGCCATGCTGATAGGGACTCATCGTGCCGGGATCTACATTTAAATAAGGATCAAATTTTTGCAGCGCCACCTTTAATCCCCGCTGCTTGAGCAGCCGACCCAAAGATGCCGCTGTGATTCCCTTCCCAAGACCGGAGACAACGCCGCCGGTCACAAAAATATATTTAACTGCCATACTTGCTTCCTCCCAATCGGAGCTGATCCGCTCCACAGAACATCATCGTTCCGCCAACTTTTTTACAATAGTCCTATTTTACCCTTCACCGCCATTGCCGTCAAGGGAAAGGCCAGCAAAAAACGACGAAATCGAAAGTTTTATTGGGAAAGCGCCTTTAGGGTGGAAGTCATATGGTAATTTGGAAAAATTTTACTCCACGTCCAGGGGTGCAAAGGATTCCGCCGGCAGTGCGTCGGCCAATCCAATCAGAATTGGGGAGAAGCCTCCGTCGGCATCCGGGCGGGGAGAACGGAAGGTGGGGTCTTCGCTGCTGCGAACGATTAGCAGCGAAACCGTGATGCGCAGACCGCCGTCCGGTTCGGTGGTGGCGATCAGCGTGCCGTTGTGGAGCGTTGTGATGCGTCGTGCCAGCAGAATGCCCAGACCAACGCCGTCACTTGGCTGCGGACAGGCTTTGACATAAGGGTCAAACAACGCGGTGAGATCCAGCGGGTCTGCGGTGTTGCCACTGTCCTTCAGGGAAAGAGTTGCCCGGTTGCCCGAGCGATCCAGCGTGACCGACACCCAGCCCCCGCTGCCTGCGGCCTTCAGGCTGTTGGATAGAAGTGCCAGCAACAAGCTGAGCAGCAAAGAGCGGTCGCCATAAAACGGCAGGCAGGGGATCTTGCTCTGGTAAGACAGCGCAACGTTTGCCTGTTTCGCCAGAGGAATGGCCTGCTGGGTTGCCTCGCTCCACAAGGCCGCAAGATCAAGAGAAACGGGCCGGTATAATTGAGAGGGATCGCGTTCAAGAGAATAGAGCATTTCTGTGTTGCTGGTGGTTTGCAGCAGACGGTAAACGCTCTGGTTAATCACGGACAGATAGTCGGTATACCGACTGCTGTTCAGGGACTGTACCGTGGGGGCCAGCAGCTGAGAGGCAGCCATGAGGTTGTTCATTTGCACACGCAGGTAATCCAACAAATCGGGAATGTGAATGCTGTTGATTGGGTTGGTGCGGCGGAGAATGACCAGCTGCCCTTCCTCGGTCAGGGAGGCGCTGAGGGTATAGCTTACGCCGTTTAGGAGGAAGGCAGAAACTGTATTTGAGGAAGCCAGGCAGAGCGCCAAGTCTTCTGGCGGCGGAGCGTTGAGCGTCAGATCTGGGATTGTGGCGGCCGCTGTATGGTTGCAAAATACCACACGGTTTTCTCGCACGATAAAAATAGCGTCCGGGAACGCATCTAAAAGGTGGGTTGACAAAAATTCCAAGCTTACACGTCCTTCCAAAAAAGAACGGAGGACGGATATCCGACCTCCGATACATAAATAGCATACGCAAATTATGCGGGAAAACTAAGTTGGAGTCAGTATACCAAAACTTACCGCGCATCACAAGGGACAACACATTTTTTTGCAGGAAAAGCGCAAAAAAGGCAGGCAAGGTCAAAATTTCAGAAAGGGGTTTGCAAGCCGCTGGTTTTGGACTATAATAAAGAAAGATATGGGTATCACCCAACCGAAGATTTTTAAGGATGAAGGAGTCTTTGTTTATGAGCATCAAAATTGGTATCAATGGATTTGGCCGCATTGGGCGGCTGGTTTTCCGCGCGGGGATCGGCCGTTCTGATCTCGAATTCGTTGGCATCAACGACCCTGGCATGACACCGGATTACATGGCGTATATGCTGCGCTATGACACCATGCACGGTCAGTTCGAAGGCGAGATTTCCTATACCGACGATACCATCACAGTCAATGGAACGACCATCCATGTTTATGCGAAAATGAACCCTGCCGAAATTCCTTGGGGTGAGATCGGGGCCGAGTATGTGGTGGAGTCCACCGGGCTGTTCCTCACCAAAGAGAAGGCCCAGGGCCATTTAGACGCAGGCGCAAAAAAAGTGGTCATGTCCGCGCCTTCCAAGGACGACACCCCCATGTTCGTTATGGGAGTTAACAATACATCCTATGACAGGAGCATGAACTTCGTTTCTAACGCATCCTGCACCACCAACTGCCTGGCACCCATCGCCAAGGTGCTGCACGATCACTTCGGCATTAAAGACGGCCTCATGACCACCGTTCACTCCACTACCGCCACGCAGAAAACGGTGGATGGCCCGTCCAAAAAGGATTGGCGCGGCGGCCGTGCTGCCGCGGGAAATATTATCCCCTCCTCTACCGGCGCCGCCAAGGCCGTGGGCAAGGTAATCCCCGCCCTGAACGGGAAACTGACCGGCATGTCCATGCGCGTTCCGACGCTGGATGTATCTGTGGTGGACCTGACCGTCAACCTGGAGAAACCGGCCAAGTATGCGGAGATTTGCGCCGCAATGAAAAAGGCGAGCGAAGGCGAGCTGAATGGCATTCTGGGTTATACCGAAGAGGCTGTGGTTTCCTCTGACTTCCTGGGTGATACCCGCACCTCCATCTTTGACGCAGACGCCGGCATCGCACTGACTGATACCTTTGTTAAGGTGGTTTCCTGGTACGACAACGAGATCGGCTATTCCAACAAGGTGCTGGATCTCATCCAGTACATGTCCACCGTGGATCACAAGTAAGCAAGGGTTTGCTGCATTCGTTCCAGCCGCGCACGCGTGCCGTTTGTGAAGCACGGTACTTTGTCGGCGCAGCGAAAGCAGAATTGATTTTCCCGCTGTATCACCCAATCGCAAGGCGCTCCTTTCTTAGATACGCTGAGAGGGAGCGCCTTGTTATGTTGTGAAAAGCAGCCTTGGAAGAATTGGTGCCCAAGGTTCCGTGGCCCAAACGGTCACGAAACAAACGCGATCTGCCAACTGCATTTGCGAAAGTCCACATTATGCGGACTTTCGGCCGCAAACAGATGCGTTTTGCCGCCTGAGCGGCATTCTATAGCCGGTTCTCGTCACTATGCGCAGAGCGGGGTGAACAGGAACGGAAGAATTCGGTCAATATTATCTAGGATTATGTTGTCACTATCGAATCAATATGTTAAGGTAAACATGAGCGCAGCAAATCGCTTACATATGAATTCACCAAACCTTAAATTTTAGTTGAATCAATTTTTAGATACTGATCTATCTTCAGAAACCGGAGTGTCTGCTCTATGAAGATTCCCGACATTTTAAGCAATACAATTCCAGATGACGAAATGGAAGACTTTAGAAAGAAGTTGGCCATTGACAACCTGCAAAGAGGAAGGATTCTTGCTTTTACCGTTATTCTATTTGAATCGCTACTTGTTATGGTTGATCTCATCAGTTTTTTTCTGAACGTTGACAGCCGCTTTCAGTTTCATCACTATTTAATTATGTACCTGTTGATGATAATTCTCAATACTGTCTATCTGCTTTTTATCGGACGGGTAAAAAATCTGACAAATGCATCCATGCGCAAAATACAGAAAATAGAAATTGCGATGTTACTATACCTATCCCTGATCCTATGCTGGGGTAGTGTGCTGGCGCTCATGGATCAATGGTTATATGGGCAGTTGATTTCTTATATGCTGAATCTGTCTGTCGTCTCGGTGGTTTATTATTTGGACAGCAAAAAAGTAGCCATCCCCTATGCCATCTCAGCGCTCATCTTAATGGTAGGGCTCCCTTTTTTTCAGCATTCAAACGATATCTTAATCGGGCATTATGTCAACTTAACCATTTTTATATTTATCCTTTGGCTTGCCTCTCGAATCATCTATCACGGCTATTGCACCAACTATAACAGCATGGTGCAAATTAAGCATTCAAAACGGCTGCTGGAAGAGGAAATTAAAATCAATCAGGCAATCAACAATAAGCTTGCAGTTGCCAACCGTCAGCTGGAACGGCTCACCCTAATCGATGAACTAACCGGGATTCCGAACCGGAGGTGTTTTAAAAACTACATTGACATGCTGTTTGAACGCGATGACATAGAACATGCACTGCTTTCCGTTATGATGATCGACATTGATTATTTCAAACAGTATAACGACCACTATGGCCATGACGAGGGCGACAAAGCGTTGATTGCAGTTGCACATCAAATTCTGTCCACAGCAATAACCCCCATAGAGTTTGCGGTGCGGTGGGGCGGAGAGGAATTCCTTTTCCTTGGCGCGTATGAGACGGCCAAAAAAGCAAATGAGATCGCGGAACGTATCCGGAACGGGGTGAATGAGCTTCATATCCCCCATGCGTTTTCAACGATCAGCGACTGTATCACCGTAAGCATCGGCGTCTGCGCCGTCAAATTGGACCGTAGAGACGATGTGGGGAAACTCATTGAAATGGCAGACAAAGCATTGTATGTGGCTAAAAACAGTGGGCGCAACTGTGTAAAAGAAACATCGTAATCCAATTGCTCTTCATGCTTCGGGAGAGAGATATTTTCTCCCATTTGGGGGCACCGCTCGGCGATCACGGTGTGCCGAAACGCAAGGGAAAGAGGAACCCTTGTTTCCATATTTTAATGATTTTCTAATGTTCTTTCTATTCCCATTTAATCCTTGTCGGTTATGATGGGACCATCAAGAAGGAAGGACGGAACTTAAAAATGGAGAATGTAACGATGACAAATCTTGAAAAAGTGGAAAAGCTGAGAGCGACAGTCAATGTCAGCTTCGAGGAGGCCAAGCGGGCCCTGGAGCAGACGGACTGGGACGTTCTGGATGCCGTTGTACTGTTGGAGCGGGAGGGAAAAGTCAGCCCTTCTTCCGCTGCCTGCAGCCTGTGCGAAACCGCTCCAACCCAAGAGGAAGCCAACGGCGGCAAGCGGCGCAGGCAGACCTTCAGCGAAACGGTGGATAAAATTCTTGCCTGGGCGGAAAAAATCATCCGCCACGGCAACGAAAACGAACTGTGCATTGAAAAACAAGGCGTTCAGGTCATCAGTTTTCCGGTTACCGTGTTTGTGCTGCTGCTGGTGTTCTGTTTCTGGGCGGTGATCCCGCTGCTGATCATCGGCCTGTTCTGCGGCCTGCGGTATAGCTTTTCGGGGCCTAATCTGGGCAAAGATTCCATCAACGAGGTGATGGGAAAAGCCACCGATGTGGCAGACAGCATTAAGGACGAATTCAAAAGCAAGAGCGCCGACTGACCTTTCGGCAGGGAGGAATGATCATGGCAGAAAAGATTCTCCTTGTGGAGGATGAGGAGAAAATCGCCCGATTTGTGGAGCTGGAGCTTTCCCACGAAGGGTACTCCGTGACCAAATGTGTGGATGGACGCAAGGGCCTGGAGCTGGCGGAGTCCGGCGGATTTGATCTTGTCCTGCTTGATATTATGCTTCCCGAACTGAACGGACTTGAGGTGTTGCGCCGTTTGCGCAAGACCTCAAGTCTGCCTGTGATTATGCTCACAGCGCGTGACGCGGTGATGGATAAGGTTTCGGGGCTGGATATGGGCGCAGACGATTATGTGACGAAGCCCTTTGCCATTGAGGAACTTTTGGCTCGCATCCGCTCCGTTCTGCGGAAAAAGTCCGCAATGCCCACCGGGGAATTGCTGCTGTGCGGGCAGCTTGTGTTGGACGAGCCACGGCACGAGGTCAAATTTGGCGGTACCGATATCCCCCTGACAGGCAGAGAGTTTTCCCTGCTTGCAACGCTGCTGAAGAACAAGAACATCGTACTCTCCCGGGACACCCTGCTGGAGCGGGTGTGGGGCTTCGATTACATGGGCGAAACCAATGTGGTGGATGTATACGTGCGATATCTGCGCGCGAAAATCGACGACGCCTTTGGCGTGCGGCTGATCCAAACCGTGCGCGGCGTGGGCTACGTCGTAAAGGATGACTCGTGATGGGACGGAATACGAGTGCCAAGAAGATGAGATCCATCGCTTGGAGCATCAGCGCATCCCACTGGGGGGGGCTTTTCAGCACCTTTATTCTGGTGGACATCATCGTGATTCTGCTGCGCATGGGGGACTTTGGCACCGTGTGGGAACAGCTGGCGGGGTTGGAGCGGGGGGAGCTGCGGGCCTATGCAGAAGGGCTTTTGCAGATCGTGCAAAGCTTTGTGCCGCTTTACATCGTCGAGGGCGTGGTGCTGTTTTTTCAGCTGATGTTCGGAGCCGGAAAGATACGCCGGAAACTCCGCCCGCTGGATGAACTGGCCAGTGCTGCTGTTCAGCTGGGACAGGTGCAGTTTGATGAAACAAGATTTCACGAACTGGAGGACGCCATCGACCACATCAGTCCAACCGCGGAAGGTTCCCGATTGTCCACGGGAGATACCGAACTTGCGGGGCTGGAGCAGGCGGTGAACAAGCTGCTCTCCCGCATGCGGGATTCCTATCGCCAGCAGGCCCGCTTCGTTTCCGATGCGTCCCACGAACTTCGCACGCCGATTGCGGTGATTCAGGGCTATGCCAACATGCTTGACCGCTGGGGAAAAGAGGACGAAAAGATCCTGGCCGAATCCATTGACGCCATCAAATCCGAGTCCGATCACATGAAGCGGCTAGTGGAGCAGCTTTTATTCCTGGCCCGGGGTGACAGCGGACGGACGCCCCTGAACATGGAGCGGTTTGACCTTTCCGCCATGATGCGTGAGGTGTATGAGGAATCGGTGATGATTGACCCGACCCATGCATACGAACTGCGGGCAGAGCCGGGCACAATGGCTTGGGGTGACGTGGCAATGCTCAAACAAACGGCCCGCATTCTGATTGAAAACGCGGCGAAATATACGGCAGAGGGCGAGCAAATTCGATTGAAGACAGCGGACTTGGCCGGGGGCGGGGTCTCCTTCACCGTGCAGGACGCCGGGGTGGGCATGTCCGCCGCGGACGTACCCCATGTGTTTGAGCGGTTTTTCCGCGCGGATACCTCCCGAACCAGGGAAACAGGTGGGACCGGACTGGGTCTTGCCATCGCCAAATGGATTGTGGATAAGCACGGCGGACGGTTTGACATTTTGAGCCGCGAAGGGCTTGGAACCCGCATTTCGGTCGTGCTGCCGCCCGTACGGGAGAACGCGAAAGAATGACGATCAAAGTGGCCCGCAAGCGTATGCTTGCGGGCCACTTTTTGTGCACGCTACTTTTCTGTGGACATTACTTGGCGGAGGCGGAGAAAAAGGTGCCAGTACCCTTGACGAATTCGCCCACATGAAGGATTTCGGTGCCGGGCGCGTTGACGCTGAGGCAAGGCCATTGCAAGCTTTCCCCATTGTCCAGCCGGGCATAGCGGATGCCGGCATAAGCCGGAGTGAGCTGACTGATTTCGTCCATAATGCGGGCGGCCGTTTTGTGGACACAGGGATAGCCCATGCGGGTCATCACGTCGGCAAAGAGATCAATGTCCTGCCGGGCGCCGGGAATAGGCGTTACGGCGCGGCGGAGGCGCTGGACGCGGCGCTCGGTATTGGTAAACGTGCCGTCCTTTTCCACGAAGGTACAGCCGGGCAGCACCACGTCGGCAAGCTTTGCCGCGTCAGTGAGAAAAGCATCCTGCACCACGAGGAAGTCCACCTGTTTCAGCGCATTTTTGGCCAGCGCACGGTCATGGAAGCTGACGAGTGGGTCTTCGCCGAACAGATACAGTGCCTTGACGGAGCCTTCCACCGCAGCCGTTAGGATCAGCTCGGCGGTAAGCCCGGGGGATGTGGGGAGGGTGACGCCCCACGCAGACTCAAACTTGTCGCGGACGGCAGCTTCGGTTGCGCTTTGCGCGCCGGTGTAACGGTGGGGCATACAGCCCATGTCGGAAGCGCCCTGCACATTGCTGCGGTTGCCCAGCGGGTTTACGCCGCAGCCTGGCTTGCCCAACCGGCCCAGCATCAGCGCAATATTGGAAATGGAGAGAAAGGCGCTGGTGTTCAGGGATGGATCTCGTTCATCCAGACAACAGATAATGGGAGCCTTTTCCGCACCGCCATAAATCCGGGCGGCTTGCTCCAGCTCCTTGGCCTTTATGCCGCACAGGGCGGCGGCCCGGACAGGGGTATCATCCTCCAAACTCGTTTCCAGCGCAGAAAAACCCTTGGTGCGCTGACGGATATACCGCATATCCGCCATGCCCTCGTCCAGAAAGACGCGCATCATGCCGTTGGCAAAGTGGGGAATGGTTCCCGGCTTCACCGGCAGGTGAAGGCAGGCAAAATCGGACAGGCTGTGCTTTTTCCCGCCGCCCACGATAATCAGCTTGGCGCCGTGGAGCACGGCCTGGCGAATCCGGGCAGCCACCACCGGATGGGTCGTGTGAGGGTCGGCGCCGAACAGAAGGATGGCATCTACGTCGGTGGTGATATCGTGGATGGGATTGGTCATGGCGCCGGTGCCGAGTGTGGCGGCAAAGGCGCGGGAGGCCGCCGCCAGCGTAGCGCGGGCGCAGGTGTCCACGTTGTTGGTGTGAAGGGCGGCTCGCATCATCTTCTGGAACAGGTAGTTTTCCTCGTTGGTACCGTAGGGGGAGGCAAAACCGGCAACGGCGTCGTCACCCCAGGTAGCCTGGATCTCGCCAAACTTTTCGGAAATGGCATCCAGCGCTTCGTCCCAGGTGGCGGGAACCAGCTTTTTGCCCTTACGGATCAAAGGTGTGGTAAGGCGCTCCCTTCCGGAGGGAAGATAGGATTCAAACCGGCCTTTGGCACACAGAAGCCCGTTGTTCGAGGGGCCGTCCACGGGCTGAGCACCCATCACCTGATCGCCCTTGACCAGCAGCTCGTACTGGCAGCCCACGGAACACCCGGGGCAAGTGGTGGGAATCTTCTCAACTTCCCAGCTGCGATAACGGGTTTTGCTCTCCCGCGTGACCAATGCGCCAACGGGGCAAGCGGCCACACAGCTGCCGCAGTTTTCACAGTCGGACTGACTCCACTGCTTATTATATCCGATGGCCATCACGGTGTCGAAGCCCCGATCTTTGAGACTGATGACATTTTTGCCCTGAATCTGCTCGCAGGTACGCTGACACCGGCGGCAGCGGATGCATTTCGAGGAATCGTAAATAAAATAGGGGTTGGATTCGTCTTTTTGCACGGGGGAGCGCTTGCTGCCTTGGAAAGAGCTTCGTTCTACCCCATACTCCAGACAGTAGGACTGCAGTTTACAGGCGCCGTTTTGGGCGCAGTTAAAGCAGTCGGCGTCGTGATCGCTCATCAGAAGATCCAGCACGAAGCGGCGGGCCTCGATCACCGCCTGGGATCGGGTGAGGATGTTCATGCCCTCGCTGCAGTATTCGGCGCAGGCGGGAAATAGGCCAGGCTTGCGTCCGCCGTTAATTTCCACCATGCACATCCGGCAGGAACCGTCGGGCCGCAGGTTTTTCAAGTAGCAGAGCGTGGGGATCTCAATGCCAAGCTGTTCGGCCGCCTGCAGAATGGTGGTCTCGTGCGGAACCGAGATGGGCACGCCGTCAATTTCCAAATTGATTAAAATTTCGGACATTCCTTCTCACCTCCCGCAAAATGACACCCGCCGCAGGGACATTCCCCACGGGTGTGCGCCTCGAACTCCTCCCGCCGGTAACGCAGGCAGGAACCCAGCGCTTTGTTGATGGCCTGCCCCAGGCCGCAGGCCGACAGCGTGGAAATCTGGTCGGCCAGCGTCTCCAGCCGCTCAATGTCGCCGGGTTTGCCGCGGCCCTGGGTCAGGTCGGTGAGCAGCTCCAGCATGCGCATCCCCCCTACGCGGCAGGGAACACACTTCCCGCAGGATTCATGAACAAAGAATTCCGTCACCTTGCGGATGTAGTCCACCAGACATACGCTCTCGTCCATGACCACGACGGCGCCCGAACCGATGGAGAGATACTCTTCCTTTAGATCGTTGTAGCAGCAGCGCGTTTCCAGCTGTTCGGGAAAGGCGATGGGGCCTGACTGCCCGCCGAGGTGGATGAACTTGAGGGGTTTATCGCCTGCCATGCCGCCACCCAACGTGCTGTCATACAGGATATCACGCAGAGGAATGCCCACATTGACTTCAACTACCCCACGATTTTTCACATGGCCGGACAGGGAGAGGACGCGGGTTCCGCCGTCGTTTTCCACGCCCACTTGCTTGAATAGACGGGCACCGGTGGTAAAGATCACGGGGACACAGGCAAAGGTTTCGACATTGTTGACGAGCGTGGGACATTGATACAGTCCGACCTCCGCCAGGTGGGGGGGCTTAATACGCGGCCGACCGGCCTTGGCTTCAATGGAATTGAGTAGAGCGGAGTTTTCGCCGCAGATATAGGCGCCCGCGCCAGAAACCACCGTGATCTCAAACTCAAAGCCCTCGATGCCCATGATGTTTTTCCCCAGATAACCCGCGGCCTTCACGTTGTCCAGCGCTTTCTGAACATGCGCCTGGAGCTCGATGTATTCGCCCCGGATGTAGAGGAATCCGCGCTTGGCTTTGAACAGCCAGCTGGCAATGAGCATGCCGTCGATCACGCCGATGGGGTCGTACCGCAGGATATCCCGGTCCTTGAAGGTGCCGGGTTCGCCTTCGTCCGCATTGCAGACGATATATTTCGGCTCGCCGTGAATGTTGTAAAGCTGGTTCCACTTGCGGCCCGCCAGATAGGAGGCGCCGCCCCGGCCATTGAGGTTGGCGTTGAGCATTTCATCCAGAATTTCGCCGTCAGTAAGGGTGAGCGCTTTCCGCAGGGCGAAAAAGCCCAGCCGATCGATATAGTCCTCCACCGACAGCGGGTCCCGCTGGACGCGGCTGCGGGGAAGAATGAGCGCTTCATTCTGCATCATTGCGCGTCACCTCCTTCCGCTGCGTTCCCAGTGCGATACGCGGCAATCAGAGCGGTCACCTTCTCTGGGGTGAGATTGCCGTAGATCTTGTCCCGGATTTTGATGACGGGGCCAATTTCGCAGGCGCCCACGCAAGGAACATAGATGGGGGTGAACAGCCCGTCCGCCGTGGTCTTGCCCATGTCAACGCCCAGTTCGGCTGTGACCAGCGCGGCAAGCTGGGTAGACTTGGAATAATAGCACGGAGTGCTGTTGCAGATTTCCAGCACGTAGGTTCCCCGGGGCTGATCCGCCAGCATGGCGTAAAACGTGATGATGTCATACAAGTGGGTGGGGGTCAGCTTCATTGCCTGCGCCACCACGTTGGCCGTTTCCTCGGAAATATAGCTCGCGCCGGAAGCGTTTTGCAGTTCGATCAGGATGGAAAGCAGGTGCTCGCGATCGCCACCTTTGGCGCGGATGATCGTTTGAATCTCCTGCTTGGTCAGTTGCGTTGCCATAAAGATGCCTCCTTTATCCCAGTGGCAAGTCCGCCCGGAGCGGCGCGTTGCCTCCCTGTACTATAAATGCATACTTTATTATAACAGAAGGGGAAACAAAAGAATTTGTGTAAAAATCTAAAATAATCGTATTTGTTTGTGTGATTGAACAAATATATGCGATGGAGGAGGGGTGGGCAGAAGAACCTGGAAAAGCGCAGTCGATTTGTGGGGAAAAACGGTATTTACAAAACGTTCATTTTCTTTTCATGATTTAGCCGCATTTATAAGGTATTCTAAGAACGTGATCAGGACAGCGCAATCAAAAACCAACAAAGACTCCTAACTCTCCTCTCTCTTTCCTTTTGCAAAACAACACAGCCAAGAAGCTCCGACCATTGGTCGGGGCTTTTTGGCGCATTGGGGAAGAGAATGGATTTGCAATATTTTCCGTCCTGTGGTATACTAAATATAACTATACTTAAAAAGAAAGTTGAGCTGATCAGTTCCCAAATGGACAGTGACAGTATTATCATGATCATCGCGCTGATTTGTCTGGTGGTGATGTCGGCGGGGTTCTCCGCGACCGAAACGGCATTTTCCTCCCTGAACAAAATTCGCCTGAAAAACATGGCGGAGGATGGCGACAAAAAGGCGGCTCTGGCCTTGAAGCTGGAGGAAAATTACGACAGTCTGCTCTCTACGATTCTGGTTGGAAACAATGTGGTGAATATTACGGCGGCGACTCTGTCCACCGTGCTGTTTACCCGCTTTTTTCAGTCTTACGGGCCGACGGTCGCTACCGTGGTGGTCACCGTGGTGATCCTTATCTTCGGCGAGGTTACGCCCAAGAGCCTGGCCAAGGAAAAGTCCGAAAAGTTTGCCATGGCTGCCGCACCGATGATGCAGCTGCTGATGGGGGTGTTTCGCCCCATAAACTTTTTGTTCGGTCAGTGGAAGCGGCTGCTCAGGGGCGCTTTCCAACTGGAGGAGGACGAGGGCATCACCGAAGAGGAACTGATGACCATTGTCTCTGAGGCGGAAAGCGGCGGCGGACTGGAAAAACACGAGAGCGAACTGATCCGCGCGGCCATTGAATTCAACGATCTGGAGGTGGAGGAAATCCTCACCCCCCGGGTGGACGTGGAGGCGGTGGAGGACACCGCCACGCTGGACGAACTGGGCGTGGTGTTTGCCCAAAGCGGATTCTCCCGCCTGCCTATTTTCCATGATAACATTGACAACATTGTGGGCGTGATCCACGAAAAGGACTTTCATATTGCCCGCTATCACAACAGACAAAGCGGGGTTAAGCAGATTGTCTCTCCCGTTATCTATACCACAGGCACCACGAAAATATCCAGCCTGCTGCGCACCCTGCAGCGGAGCAAGAGCCACATGGCTGTGGTGGTGGATGAATACGGCGGCACCGAGGGCATCGTGACGCTGGAGGATATTCTGGAGGAGCTGGTGGGTGAAATCTGGGATGAACACGACGAGGTGATTGAAGAGTTCCGCAAACAGTCGGACGGCAGCTATCTCATCACCTGCAACGCCAATCTGACCGATTTGTATGAACTGTTTTCCATTACCGGCGAGTGCGACGCCACCACCGTCAGCGGCTGGGTGCTGGAACAGATCGACCGGGTTCCCCAGGTGGGCGATCACTTTGTCTATCAGGATCTGGATGTTACCGTGACCCGGGTGGATCACCGGCGGGTGCTGGAGATCCGTGTGCTTGCATTGCAAGACCAAAACCGGGAAGAATAATGACTACATGAATGCGGGGCACAGGGAGACCTGCGCTCCGCATTTTTAACG
The DNA here is from genome assembly GCA_963666535.1 of Oscillospiraceae bacterium. Lineage (GTDB taxonomy): Bacteria > Bacillota > Clostridia > Oscillospirales > Oscillospiraceae. The sequence continues at coordinate 485,960 of OY762913.1, forward strand.
GAAGGGAAGAATAGACGGCATGAAACAAAACGGCCCCATTGTTGCTATCATGTATGATTTTGACAAAACGCTGTCGCCCCGCGATATGCAGGAGTATGGCTTCATCCCCGAAATTGGCATGACCCCAAAGGCCTTTTGGGACGAGTGTAACGACACCATGCGCCGGCATAATATGGATCAAATCCTGGCCTATATGTGGGTAATGCTCACCGCATCCCGGGGGAAAATGCTGCTCAATCGGGAGGAATTTAAGAAGCTGGGCCGTGATGTACAGCTGTTCCCCGGCGTAAGCACCTGGTTTTCCCGGGTGAACGACTATGCGGCACGGGCGGGCATTACGGTAGAGCATTATGTGATCTCCTCAGGCTTGAAAGAGATCATGGAGGGCACCGCTATCGCTGGGGAATTTAAGGAAATATACGCCGCCGAATATTGCTATGACAGCGATGACGTGCCCGTGTGGCCCGCCATGGCGGTAAGCTACACCGGCAAAACCCAATTTTTGTACCGCATTAACAAGGACGTGCCCGAAGTGACCGACAACACCGAACTGAACGAATATATGCCCGAGGAACAGCGGCGCATTCCCTTCCGTAACATGATTTATTTGGGAGACGGGTTTACCGACGTGCCCTGCATGAAGCTGGTGAAGGGAAATGGCGGCCACTCCATTGTGGTTTATCAGCAGGAAAGCCGCGCCACGGCGGAAAAGCTTCTGCTGGAAGGCCGGGCGGATTTCGCCCAGCCGGCGGACTATTCCAAAGGAGAGCCGCTGGAGCAAACCGTGTTTGACATTTTGGACCAGATGGCGGCAAACCACAAGATCTATTTGCGACAGACGACCTGCCGGGCGCAGGCGGAACAAAACCGGCATGACAGAGGAATATGAGATCATCCGTTCCCACCGGCGCACCCTGTCCATGGAGATCACCGACCGGCTGACTGTTCTGGTGCGGGCGCCGCAGTTTTTGCCGCCGGAGCGCATTCGGCAGTTCGTGGAAGAGAACAGCCGGTGGATTGAAGTTCATAAACAGCGGCGGCAGCAGCGCTTGGAGGCAGAGCCTGTCTATACCCGGGAAGAAGCGGCGCATTTTTACAGCAGCGCCAAGCAATATCTGCCCGAGCGCACCGCCTATTTTGCCGCAGCAATGGGACTGCACCCGGCGAGAGTGAAAATCACATCGGCAAAAAAGCGGTTTGGCAGCTGCTCGGGCAGCAATCGAATCTGCTACTCCTGGCGGCTGATGGCCTACCCCCCGGCGGCCATCGACTATGTGGTGGTTCATGAGCTGGCCCACATCCGCCACAAAAACCACGGGAAAGAGTTTTATGCCTGCGTAGCCTCCGTCCTGCCGGATTACAAGGCGAGGCGGGCGCTGCTGAAGGGCTGATGCACAAAAGGAATGGGAGCAATATGGAGCAAGAGATTTTTATGCCCACGCTGGCATTTTTCCGCAACGGAAACGACTGGACAGGCAGCTTGGGGCTGCTGCGCTTTTATCTCCGTCCCCAAGAGGAAGCGCTGACTGTGGAGACCTGGTGCGGCCCTTTTTGCCGGGAATATTCCGAAACAGACGAGACAGAAACATTTCCCCTTGGGGAAGACGGCCTTGCCGCGCTGCTGATCTGGCTGAAGGAGCGGGCGGCGGTTATGAATGAGCATCCGACCAAAACAGCAGAGGAGTGTCAAAAAATATATGAGCAAAAAAGCAAAGCGAAAGAATAAGCAGGGCCCGCTCTCCTATGGCACCAAGGCTCCGGCGCCGCTGCCCCCCCGATCTACTGCGCCCAAAAAGTCCACCAAGTATTTTTGGGTTAGCCTTTTGTTTGCCCTGATCACCGTGATCGGCGCCTTCTGGTTTATGAAACAGGAAGACCAGACCTACTCCAGCGTTCTTCTCGTCCCGGTTGGCATCAGCCTGGTATGCTCTGTTTTTTATGGAAAAACAAGACGGGCTGAGCGCAGGGGCTGACCCCATTCTCCCTGTGCAGCAAAACCACCCGGCATCCAACTGGATGCCGGGTGGTTTTTTGAAGGGAGCTGCTGATCAGGAGGGGACTTTTCCTACTTTTTCCAGCGTGTCGGCCACATAGCCCAGGTCGTACTTTTCCCAGGTCGCGCGGGTGGGCCAGCCGGTTTTTTGATCATAACCGCGATAGTCGTAATACAGGTCTACCAGGTCGTTCCATTCCTCCCAGGTGACGGTCTGACCCGACTGGTCCGGCCACTGCATGCTGGGGAAAATGGCGTTTACTTCCTGCTGGCGGTCACGGCCATAGTTGCGGATGAGGATGGCGCGGAACAGCAGGCGGGAGCGCTCGGCAAATTTGTGCAATTCCTCGGTGGAGATTTTCTCGCCGGTGGCTGCCTCGTACATCTTGGCCTCCATATCCGGCCAGTACAGGTCGGGACTCTGCCAGTCGCAGCACATGAGGGAGTCTTTGATTTCCCCCATTTCCTCGCCATAGGCCACGCCGGTGATGGTGTATTCGCTGTGGCAGGGATCGTCCTTCAGCTTGAGATAGTTTTCCACTTTGTCGTGGTGGTGGATGATGGTTTGGCAGTCGCGGCTGGAGTTCATGGTCATCAGATTGGTGGCCACCCAGCCCGGCTTGGTGATAGAGCCCTCAAAGCCCCGCCCCTGCCAGTGCATGCAGTGACCCCAGGCGGTTTCGAGACTGACCGGCAGGTCATACTGCTGGCCGGTGACCTGAGAAATGCGCCCGTGATACACCGCGTCACCGAATTTTTCCTTGCCCAGCGTGCGGATGGCGCGGGCCATGCCCTCGGCAAAAATAGGGCCGTACTTCCCCTTGCGATAGGTAATCATATCCATAAAATAGCGGACAAATTCGATGCTGTTCACGTCCACCTTCATGCCGAAATCCAATTCGTCCAAAAGGCCTTCCTGTTCTGCCATGGACAGCCATGTGAAATACCACACGATCATGTCCCACTTGTCAATGCCGTACTCGTTGCACATATCCATCCAGATGGAGCCACGGTCAAAGTTGACGTCCCAGAAATTGACGATATCGCCCCGGACCGGCTGAAAGATCACGGGGGCAAAGGGGTCATCAGGGTCAACGGGTGGCGGTTCGCAGCTGAGCATTTTGCAGGGCAGCATGTGGTTGCGATCAGATTCGAAGGTCTGAATGGTCATCCAGGAGATGTCTTCCTTGGCGCCGTACGCGTAGATGCCCACGCATTTCTCCACAAGGTTGGTGCGCTCGTCGGAGAAAGCGCCCTTTACGTCCATCATCACGCGGTCACAATGTTGGTTGCAGCCGTGGCTGCATGCCACTTGCCCCTTCAGCCAGCCGCCCTCCACGGAAAACGTGTTGCCGTCCATCCCGTGATTTCGCTCCAAATAAACGGGGTTTGGCCGCATGTAAGGCATGCCCATTTCCGCCCGCAGTTCAAACACCTTGTCAATCTGGGCGGGTTTGACCGTGCCCGAGCCGTGAACGACGATGGCCTTTAGATTCTTAGCACCCCAAACGGCGCCAAAACCCGCTTTGGCCGCCACGTTGTCATTGCTGGTGGTGATCGAGGCGTTGCGCAGCAGGTTTTCCCCCGCCGGGCCGATGACCATGCTCTTGACCTCTTTCCCATGCAGCTCTTCCAGCTTGTGCTGGCTGGGATGCACGAGCATCCCCCAGACGGGGTCGGCGGGCAGGAACTGAATTTTGTCGTCCTCGATGAGCACATAGGTATGTACCGGGGCCTTTCCCTCTAGGATAAAGCCATCCCAGCCCGCAAATTTCAGTTCGGAGCCAAACCAGCCGCCAATCCCGCTCCAGCAATACTGCTCGGGCATGGAATTGGGGGCAAGGCCCGTGAAAACGCTGCGGCCGCCGGTGGGGATGCCGGTAGCGCCGGTGGGACCCGTCATGAAAATCAGCTTGTTCTCGGGGTCGAGGGCTTTGACGCCCGCGGGCACCTCATCCCAGAAAATTTTGTTGCACACGGCGCGGCCGCCGATGTATTCCGGACAGTAGTTCGAAGTGGGGATAACCTCCACGGTACTGTTTGTAAGATTGATGCGGGCAATTTTCCCAGCGTAGCAGCCGGGCAACTTTTTTTCTTCCATGTCAGACTCCTCCGCTTCTTAGAAATTTTTGGCGTCGTGCTCCAAAAAGACCTCCGGGATGTCCACCTGCTGGCTGCTCAGACCAATGCAGCACACGGGACACCACTTGATACACTGGGGCCCCTCTGGGTTTTCCCGGCACATATCGCACTTTTTTGCCTTCCACTTTTTCCGGTCGGCATCCTGAACCATGTTGATGCGGGGCGGGTCAAAGCGGCAAGCTTTAAGACACAGCCCGCAGCCGATACACGCATCCTCTACGATGTAGACAATGTTGTTTTCGTCAATACACATGGCCGAATCCTTACGCGGGCATTTTTCATAGCAGGGGTGGTCGTCGCACTGCTGACAGGCGCGGATCCGGTGCAACAGCTCCGTGGTGTCGCGCTCCAAGAAAATGCGGTTGTGCTGCGGGCCCACCACGCCGTCGTGGGATAGGGCGCAGACAATTTCACAGGTCGTACAGCCTGCGCACATAGAGTACTGCGGGGGGTATTGTACCACGTGATCACCCAGCGTGACGCCTGCGGGGATCGGATCGTTCAATTCGGGAAGTTTCATTGTTTCTTATCGGTATCCCGATGGATGGGATACTTGCCCCTTCCTGTCAGATTTCATGTCAAAGATACGTTGGGGGACAGACTCGTGCTGTCCTCCCACGTTTTATGTTAGCAATCCGGCAGGCATTTGTAAAATAGCTAGTTTTGCTCATGCAATATGAAAAACTTTTCACGGTGATTCGCAATGTCTCAGGGGAACCTCCATTGAGCGGCTGATTCATGCGGCAAAATGACGAGCGCTGCTTGGCTTCCAAACAGCGCTCGTTAGGTGTGAACATGATTATTTGGGGCTGTCACGCTGCTCCACGCGGTGTTTTTCTACCGCCTTGTTTTTCCAGCCGCCTTGGAAGTAGCGCAGCAGGACAAGACCCAGCGTCACCACCCAAGAGGCGGGAAACGCCCACCAGATGCCGGTGTAATCCATATTGCATACATGGATGAAAAACAGCGCCAAGGGGATGCGCAGGAGCATCATAAAAATCGCGGCAAACATGGAGAACGAGGTGTCGCCCGCACCAGCCATGGTGTTCAGCCCCGTGTGGATCAGCCCCAGAAGAATGTAGAAGCAGGGGGTGATTGCCAACATGCTCATGCCCAGCGCGATGATCTGTTCCGCCATTTGGGGATAGTCCGCCGGGGAAACAAAAAGTCCCATTAGAACTTGGCGCAGCGGAACCACAATCAGTCCGATGACAACACAGACGGCGATGGTGATCCCGTTGGTAACCCGATAGCCCTGCCGTACCCGCTGATAATCACCGCAGCCCACATTTTGGGCGGAAAAAGTGGACATAGCGGTGCCCAGGCTGATAATGGGCATCACCGCGAACATATCCACCTTCATGGCCCCGGCATAGCCGGCGATGAGGGCGGTGCCGAAGGGGTTGACGATGGCCTGCATCAGCAGATGGCCGATTGAAATACTGGCTTGCTGAAACCCCATGGGCAAACCAAAACGAAGGGCGGTTCGGAAAAACCCGGTGTCAAACTGGGGTTTTCCGCGCCCCGCACGCAGCAAAGGAACCCGCCGCCGGATATAAAGGGCAGTGAGTACGGCAGACAGGCCCTGAGAAAGAATGGTAGCGACCGCGGCCCCGGTCACGCCTAAGCCAAACCCAAGCACAAACAGCAGATCCAGCAGAATATTCATGACAGACGAGAAGACGAGGAAATACAGGGGTGTTTTGGCGTTGCCCAAGCCGCGGAGCAAACCGGATAGCTGATTGTAAAAGACATTGCAAACCAGACCACAGAGGATGACGCGTAGGTAGGTTTCGGCGTAGACAAAATCTTCAGCAGGTGTGTTCAGCACGGTGAGCAGGGGGGTTACCAGGAATTGACCGATCACGGTCAGCAGCAGAGACAGCCCCAGAGAGGTCAGCAGCACGGTGGACACGGCGGCGGGTAACTCCTCATCCTTTTTGGCTCCGAAGAGCTGTGCCACGATGATGGAGGAGCCCACGGACAGACCGATGAGCAGGGCGTTGATCAGATTGAAAATGGGGGAGGCGATGCCCAGTCCCGCAAGTGCGTCCGGGCCTACAAAGCGACCAATGACCATCGTATCCACCAGGTTATAGGCGGCTTGAAAAATGTTGCCGGCCAATAGTGGAAGTGCAAAAAAAACAATGAGCTTCCACGGTTTGCCGACGGTCATACTGTTTCCCATGACGCACCCCCTAAAAAGCTTATTAGAAAATAATAGAATACTCGGTCCGATCTGTCAAGCGAGCTGGGAGGCGCGGGATGAGAACCAGACCAGCCGCACAGGGGAAGGAATACCACGAAAAAGTGTGCTTGCACAGGGGCAATCATAAATAAAACTCATGATTCGCTTTACAAATATTGAGGGTGACTGTAAAATGAACGCATGAACCGGACTGCAAGGAAGGGCCGGGTGCGGAGTTTGGAGGGAAACACACATGGATATGCGAGGATTAAGATACTTCATTGCCGCAGCGGAATACCTGAACTTTACCCGTGCAGCCAAGGAATGCTTTATTACACAGACGGCGATGAGCCTGCACATTGCAAAAATGGAGGAAGAGTTGGGGTTCCAGCTGTTTACCCGCAATAACCGAACGGTGGAGTTGACGCTGGCTGGCCGGGATTTTTACGAGCGTGCGCAGGACATTGTCCGCAACTATGAGTCCGCCGTGCAGCATGCGGCCAGCACAGCCAGCGGAACCGCCGGCAATGTAACCGTCATTATACCCAGCTGCATTGACGGTCTGCTTTTAATGCCGCGCTTTCGTAAGTTCCAGAAGGACTGCCCGGCAGTGAAGCTGAATGTGGAAATTGTAGAACCCAGAAATATTTTGGGGGTCCTGAAGAGAGGCGAAGCGGACGTTGCGATCTGTTGGCCCTATGACTTGGAGTTGGATCCGGAATTTACACTGGAAAAGATCGCGGACTTCAAGGTCAGCGTGGCAATTTCCTGCGACCATCCGTTTGCCACGCTGGACAAGGTTCCGCCCGAGCTGCTTCAGAAGGAAAAGCATGTGATTCTGGAGCCGAGGGGCGTGCCCAACGCATACCGAACCTTCCGCAACGGATGGCTTCAAATGGGCTTTGAGCCGCAGACCGTTCGTAAGGTGCACCAGATTGAAGAATTGCTGTTTTTTGCACAACTGGACGGAGACGTGGCGTTTCTTCCCGACTTTGTAAAGAATAATATTACCGGAGATGTGCTGTTTAAGGAACTGGATACCGATACGCCGCCGGTCTTGACTCTTACCACGGCCTACCGAAAGGATAACAAGAGCCCCATCTTGCCGGCCATCATTCGCGCGCTGCTGGATGATACAGTCCCCCTGAACGAATAGCGCAGATACAACAAAACCTGATAGCGAGCAGAATAAGAAGAACTTTTTGTTATTAATATAACAAAAAGTTCTTCTTATTACATGACGAAAACTACTTGTTTTACAAACAGCTGTGTGCAATCTATACTAAAAGTTAGATTGGTGGTTTGCGTAAGTTGGGCATCTTACATAGTTATTTTTATAACAAAGAGGGGGAGAGCTACAACATCTTATTTGCAGCCGCAATTATTTTGGAAAGAGAGTGAACAATATGGAAAAAAAGAGCTCCCTTCGGTATGTTCTGGTGTTTATCATGACGTTGGGCCTGTGCTTCTCCGGCTTTACCAATATGATTTACGCCTCGCGCGCGGTCGATGTGATGACGACATTTAACATGTCTCAGGCGCAACTGACGGCCATTTCAGGCATCAGCAACCTGCCCGCCTTCTTCTTCAGCGTTCTCATCGGCGTGTGGGTGGATAAGAAGGGTCTGCGTAACGCACCCCTGATTCTCTTTGCGCTGGCAACAGTGGCCGGCGTGCTTCGTGTTTTCGCCACAAGCTACTCCATGCTGTTTGTTTTGACCTTCATTGGATGCGCTTTGTTCCTGCCGGTGAATATGCTGGCGCCCAAGCTGTTTGCTCCCTATTTTGACGGCGCCGAGATGGGCACCGCCATGGGCGTATACAGCTCTGGTGCGGGGGTAGGAACAACCCTTGCTTTTGCCATGGGCCCCATGTTCTCCAGCACCAGAGCAGCGCTGACCTTCATTGCAATCGGCTATGCCGCAATGTTTGTTCTCTGGATCCTCTTCGTGAAGGGAACACCAACTGCATCGGGGGCGCAGACCGAGATGCCCAAGACCGATATCGTGGCTGTGATGAAAAGCAAGACCATGTGGAAGGTGATGCTTTGCGGCGGGTTGTCGGTCGGGATCGCCATCCTGCTCAACAGCTATGTGGTGAACGCCTTTATCGGCAAGGGTATGGAGCCGGCTGCTGCCAGCCAAATTGCCACCATTATGAATTTCTGTTTGATGATCGGCGGCATTCTGGCCGGTATCGTTGTGACCAAAACCGGACGGTATAACATTCCCTACATCTTTATCTGCATCGGCGGGGCTGTGTTGTATTACGTTGCGTATCTGCTTCCCATCAGCGGCGTTACCTATATTTTGATCGGTGCCGGCGCCCTGATTGTGGCTGGCTCCATTGGCGTGAACATGAGCCGGATCGCACTGATTCCCCTGACCGGTGAGTTCGGCCCCGAAAATGTCGGCGCCGCCGGAGGCATGAACCAGATGGCCGTGGGCTTGTTCGGGTTCGCGCTGCCCACCATTATTGCTACCATATTCAAAGACAATTACATGGGTATCTATACGGTGACCGCAGTCCTGCTGGTGGTTTTAGCTGTTCTGGGCGGCATTTTTATCCCGGAGCTTGGCCCCAAGGGGAAGCTGTCTCCCCAAAAATAAACTGGTTTAGCATTGATCCATATTTTTTAATAGGAGGAATTTATCATGGGAAGAATGGAAGGCAAAATCGCAGTTGTAACCGGCGTCGGGTCCGGTATTGGTAAGGCGGTGGCCGAGATGTTTGCAAAGGAAGGCGCTAAGATCATCGGCGCGGACTTTAATGCAACTTCCGGGCAGGCTACGGTTGACGGTATCCAGGCCGCGGGCGGCGAGGCCACCTTCGTTCAGGCTAATCTGCGCCAAAAGCAAGATGTCGAAAAAATCAAGGATATGGCTGTGAGCAAGTACGGTACCATCACTACGCTGGTAAACTGTGCCGGAGTCTTGGTTCACAAGACATTCCTGGAGCATACTGATGACGACTATGCACTCATCAGCGAAACCAACTACCGCGCCTATGTCTGGATGATGCAGGCATTTTTGCCCCTGATGGTCAAGGAAAATTCCCGCGGGAAAAATTCGGTTTTAAACCTTGCGTCCATCTCCTCCATTAAGCCCGAGAGCGACGCTTATTACTATGGCTCGTTCAAGGCCGCTATCGATCTGATGACCCGCAACCTCACTCGTGAGTTCTCCCCTCAGGGTGTTCGCATGAACGTGCTTTGCCCGGGTCCTGTGGACACCAACATGACACCCCCGGAGGTGAAGAACAGCCCGGAAATCCAAGCCGAGATGTGCAAGCATGTCTGCTCGATCGGCCGTTTGGGAAAGGTGGAGGACATTGCCTATGCTGCTACATACCTCTGCTGCGACGAAGCGTCCTGGGTCACCGGTACGCACTTCGTCATTGACGGCGGCGCCTGCATGATGGGTTAATCAGGCCCATTTTCCCAACCACAACTGATTAAGATGCGCAATCCACGGGACCCGGCAGCATAGCGCTGTCGGGTCCCGTTTGGAGACCGCTGGCCTTGCAGAGACTGGACAAGCGCCTCTGCGGGGATCAGAGCCGTGACCTAGTAATCACGTTACGGCTCTGCAAAGAAAGGAGAGAATTTTTTGGAACAAAATAAGATGCTTCCCCAGCGCTGGTTGGCGCTGGTTGGCATGGTAACCGTCCTGTTTATCCTGCAGTTCTCCATCCTGATCACTGCCGGTGCCGCCGTTACCGTGATGACCGAATATGGCTTTACCCCGGCTCAGTTTGGGATCCTGTGCAATATGCCCTTCCTGGCGGGAGTCCTCTTTGGGATCCTCACCGGCAATTTGGGTGACCGCTACGGCATCAAGAAGATGATGACCATTGGTCTTGTGGTATTTGTTGCCGGCGCCTTTTTGCGGGCCTTTGCCGTTTCCTTTTTGCCCTTGTGCGTTGCCAGCCTTATTATGGGCTACGGCATGGCAGTGCTAAATGCAAATTCCACCAAGGCAATCCGGCTCTGGTTCCCGGGAGAATCCATGGGCCCGGCCATGGGCGTGTATGTCTGCGGCGCCTCCATCGGCGCTGGGATCGCGCTGAAGATAGGCGCTACCTTTGCCACTTCCCACGGCGCGTTTATGCTCTGCGGTTGGCTGTCCATCGTCGCGCTGGTCGTCTGGACGGTCCTGTTTCCCTCCCACCCCAACGAGAATGCGGGAAAGAATGTGGTGGGAAAGGGCCAGTTTATGATGGTCATGAAGGATAAAAATGTCTGGATCATTTCTGTTCTGGTGTTCTTCATTTTTGCCTGCTCCACCACGGAGCAAACCTATGTCAACGCAGCGCTGTCTGAACTGGGCGGCGGGGATATGGCCACGGCGTCTTCCATCGCGCTGGTCAGTACCATTGCCGTTGCAATTGGAAGCATCACCATGCCGCTGGTCTTTGCGCGGTTCAAAAAATTCCGACCGGTCATGGCCGCTGTCTGCGTGTTGAACGGTTTGGTCATCGTTCTGATCTATGTGTTGCCGTTTGGCGCGGCGACCTTTGGGCTGTTTATCCTGCAGGGCGCTTTCCTGGGCGCAATGCTATCGATGTCCAAAACCGCCCCCGCCCTGATGCCCGGTATCGATCCGGCCAATCTGGGTGCTGTGGGCGGGGTGCAGAGCACGCTGCAAAATATCGGCTGCTGGGTGGTGGCCGGTTATATGATCGCCCCAATTTGCCAGGCGTTTTTCCCCAGCACCGTTTATAGGGCAATCTATGTGGGCGCGGCCATTTGTTCCGTGCTGGCAGCCGTTACTGTTATGTTCCTGCCCGAACTTCCTACCTCTGTGGCGGCAAAGATCAAGCAGGAGATGGAGTCTGGTAAATAGGGGACACCTTGGTTACAAAACAGGCAAAAGGGCCGCCCATGGGCGGTCCTTTTGCCTGACCGCACTATTTGCTGCGTCATTCAAAAGCCCGCTGGCGGGCTTACGTTTCTGAATCGCCCGGTCCGCATTATAACAGCACAAACTGCACCACCACGGTAACCGTCATGCCAATGATGGCAAGACTGGCGCACGCATCAAACAGACCGGACAGACACAGCCGGCGCTTTCTTCGGGGCCGCTGGACAGACGACTGGGCGCACATGGGCTCTTCCGGCAATGCAGGCGTTTCATCAACCTGGGCCAGCCGACGGCGGTATTCATTCAGATCCACCACATTCCCGGCGTGGCGAATAAAATTTCCTGTGGTGTAATAAGTTGTTTGCATTGTGTGTACCCTCCGATCTCTATATGCCTATCTTATCCGCAAGCGTGTCCAAAAAACGGGACTTTAAAAACAATCGCTGTATAGAACCTTTGTTCGACAAAATAGTACAACATATGTTCTATTGTGTCAAGCTATTTTTTGAAAAAAGGAACCCTGTCAGACCACAACGAAGACCAAAAAGCCGCCGCCCCAATTGGGCGGCGGCTGATGGCTTATTACTTTATATCTGCTGAACAAAACAAAAATCGAATCATAATCAATGATTCCAAGCTGTTTTTGTTTCGTTCATGTGCAAGGTTTTGGCTGGTTTCAGCAAAAACCCTTGCACATTGGATTTGCAGCGTGTGTCTGCAAATCCAAGCAGACAGTCATCCATGTAACGGAACTGTTTTGCCGCCCAAAAGGACAGTCTCTGTCCTTTTGGCAAATGCGATACGAAAATCGCATTTGTTCAGTGGACATTATTTTGTAAGGGGCGCGAAGGTGGCGCGAATGAGCCCGGCAAGCGCCCGGGGCTCGACCTCCACCTGCGTTCCGATCTTCCCGCCGCTGACCGCAATGGCCTCGAACAGCAGGGCGCTTTCCTCAAACACTGTTTTAAACTGCTTCTTCATACCGACGGGGGAGCAGCCGCCCCGGATATAGCCGGTCAACGGCAAAAGTTCCGCCATATGGAGCAGTTCCACCGACTTTTCGTGTACGGCGGCTGCGGCGGCTTTCAAATCCAGCTCCTTTGCCACGGGGATGACGAAAACGAAACAGTCCTTTTTAGAGCCCCGTGTCACAAGGGTTTTGAACACCCGCTCCGCAGGCAGTCCCGTCAGACCGGCCACGGTCACGCCGTCTACTGCCACGCCCTCCTGATGTGGATAAAAATGAGGGGTATAGGAAAGCTTTTTTTGTTCTAAAATACGCATTACATTGGTCTTGCTCTCCGCCACGCAGTTCGCCGCCTTTCTATGGAAAACGCAAATATTTTATCATAGTCAGGCAAATATTGCAAGGTGGTTCCTGGATAGTGTTTGCAAAACCTGAACAGGCGTGGTATACTATACTGTCAGTTTGCATACAAAGGAGCAAGACCATGGAAAACATCACACTGATTGGAATGCCGGGCTCCGGCAAAAGCACGGTGGGTATCGTGCTGGCAAAGGTGCGCGGTATGGACTTTTTGGATGTGGATCTGCTGATCCAGCAGCGGGAGGGTGCGCTGCTGCAGGAGATTATCAATACCCGGGGCAACGAAGCGTTTTTGGACGCAGAGGAGCAGGCTGTGCGGTCGCTGGCGTGCCGGGGCTGCGTCATTGCTCCCGGCGGCAGCATAATTTGCCGCAAGGGCGGGATTGAGCATCTGAAGCAGATCAGTTTGGTCGTTTATCTCCGCCTGCCGCTGGAGGAAGTGAAGCTGCGCTTGGGCGATATCAGTGCCCGGGGCATCGCGCTGGAACAGGGGCAGACCATCGACGGCCTTTACAACAGCCGCGTACCGCTGTACGAAAAATATGCAGACTGTGTGGTGGACTGTGCCGAGCACCTCCGATTGGAGGATAGCGTCCGGGCCGTTCAACGAAAAATACAAGCTCATCTGTGAGCAAACGGGGTGGGGACACGAGCCCTGCCCGCCCCAGTCTCCGGGGAAAAGGAGACAGGCGGAATCAACGATGCTCCGCTTCACGAAAGGAAGTACTAAATGACATTTCAAGAACTGGGGCTGAATGCTCCGATCCTAAAGGCTTTGACTGAGCAGGGGTATGAGACGCCCTCTCCCATCCAGCAAAAAGCCATTCCTCACGCCCTGCAGGGGCGTGACGTACTGGGCTGCGCCCAGACCGGCACGGGCAAAACCTGTGCCTTCGCAACCCCCATTCTCCAGCGCCTTGCGGCGGAAAAACCCCAGGGCCGGCCCATCCGCGCCCTAATTCTCACCCCCACGCGGGAACTGGCCCTTCAGATCCAAGAGAGTTTCGAGGCGTATGGCAAGCATCTTCCCCTGCGCTCCGTCGTAATTTTCGGCGGCGTATCCCAAAAGCCGCAGGAGGAGTCCTTGAGGCGCGGGGTGGACATTCTGGTGGCAACCCCGGGACGGCTGGGCGACCTGTATCAGCAGAAGCTGCTGGATCTGTCGAAGGTGGAGATCTTTGTGCTGGACGAGGCAGACCGCATGCTGGACATGGGCTTTATCCACGACGTGAAAAAGATTCTGCAGTGGCTGCCGGAAAAGAAGCAGACCCTGTTCTTTTCCGCCACCATGCCGCCGGAGATTACCAATCTGGTCAATTCGCTGCTCCACGACCCCGTGAAGGTGGCGGTGGATCCCGTTTCCTCCCCGGTGGAGGTCATTGATCAATCGGTCTACTTTGTGGACCGCACCAACAAATCAAAGTTGCTGGCCCAACTGGTGAAGGAACAGAACGTGAAGAACGCGCTGGTCTTTACCCGCACCAAGCACGGCGCGAACAAGGTGGTCGGCGACCTGCTCAAGGCGGGGATCACCGCCGTGGCCATCCACGGAAACAAATCACAGACCGCGCGTCAGCAGGCGCTGGCCGACTTCAAGGCGGGCACCGCCCAAGTGCTGGTGGCAACCGATATTGCGGCCCGCGGCATTGACATTGAAGAACTGTCCCATGTGTTCAACTATAACCTACCGGAGGTCCCCGAGACCTATGTCCACCGCATTGGCCGTACCGGTCGTGCGGGGCACGGCGGAGTAGCCGTCGCCTTCTGTGATTTTAGTGAGAAGCCTCTTCTCAGAGATGTGGAAAAGCTCATCGGCAAAAAAGTGCCTGTCGTGGGCGAGCATAACTTCCCCATGACCGTGTTTGAGGTGGCCGTGAAGGATGCCCGCGGCCGCCTAGTAAATGCCGAGGATGCCGAGGCACGGGACGCCGCCAGGGACCGCCGCAAAGAGCGGGACGCCGCCAATAAGTCCCGGGGCACGGAGCCGCCCCACAAGGGCAAGGAGCGCCAAATGACGCAGCCGCAACCTAAGAAAGCGGCGGCCGCACCGTCCGCACCCCAAAAACGAAACAAGCACCTGCGGGAGAACACGCCAGGCACAGCGCCCCGCAGGGAAGAGCGGGGTGTGAAAAACGACTTCCGCAAACCTGACCCAATGGCCGGCGACCACGTCATGGATGCTACCGCCCGGCTGCTGGCCCCCAAGCCTAGACCCGTGAGCCAGAATACTCCCCCCGAAAACCGCAGCAGCAACGGCCAGCGGAAGGACACGCGCGCGCCCCGTCAGGACGCGGGACGAAAGGGCCCCCGCACGCCGGAAAAGGCGGCATCGCCCGACAAAAACCGCGAGCGCCGTCGTCCCCCCATGCCGCAGGAGCCAAACCGGCACACCAAAGACTCCACCGAGCAGGAGAGTCTGATGAAGCCTTTTTATCTCAATCGCGGCAGGTAATAAAAAGCGTTCCCAGCCGCTGCAAAAGTTCGAAGGGTAAGGGCAGCAAACGACGCCCTTTATCGCTGTATGCGTAAAAAGCCTGACGCCGCTTAAACGGCGTCAGGCTTTTTTGCGCGCAATCATCTGCTTGAAGCTTGTCCCTATTTTATATTTGCTGAACAAAACAAAAGCCCAATCATATCAATGCTTCAAGCTGCTTTTGTTTTGTTCATGACAGTCATCATTGTATCTGAAGCAGCAAAACGGAGCTGTTTTGCCGCCCAAAAGGACAGAAACTGTCCTTTTGGCAAATGCGATACGAAAATAGCATTTGTTCAGTGGACATTATTTTTTGGTCATAGCCCCCCGCAAAACGCAGGTCTGTGCTCGCGTCCATGCATTCAACGGCGGAATCTCCTTTTAATTCCAAGGGAGATCGCCCACGCGGTATTCTTTATGTTCGCATCAGAGAAGTGCCTGCCATACCATCGTATCGCAGGCACGTTCCTCAGCTTTTTTTATCGAAGCGGGCGCCACAGCTGCGGCAGGTAATGGTAATTTTTCCTTTGCCACGGGGCGCTCTTAACCTTTGGCCGCAGTTGGGGCACTTGAAATAGCAGTGCTCCTTGTCACGGCATTTGGTGCGCTGAAAGCGGAACCATTCCTGCAGCGGGCCGAACAGCGTCATAAATTTGGCGTTTTCCGCCCGGCGCCCGGCATAGTTGCGGGAAAGAATCCGGTAAAATCCCCACAAGATGGGGATGTATCCCAAATAGCCAAGAACCGGGAGGTGCAACAGCGTACCCAGTAAATATAAGATAAAGTACAACACCAGCAGGAAAATGGACAACTGGTCGCCGCCATATCGCCCGTACATAAAACGCTGGATAAAGTTTCGAATCAAAGGCATTTGCCTCCTTGCCATCTTTAAAAGTATTTTGCATAGTAATCATAATCTCTCAGGGCCCTGCCGTCAAGAAAGCAAACGTAAACAATATGTGAATTAATGGCTTTGCGGCATTTTGCACCGGACGAAAGGATCTTCTTGCGCAGGAATCAAAAAAACAGTATACTGTAACTATAAGATATCATGTAATGTCCACTGAACAAATGCGATTTTCGTATCGCATTTACCAAAAGGACAGTTTCTGTCCTTTTGGGCGGCAAAACAACTCCGTTTTGCTGCTTCAGATACATTGATGACTGTCTGTTTGGATTTGCAGACACACGCTGCAAATCCAAATTTGCAAGGGTTTTTGCTGAAATCAGCCAAAGCCCTTGCACACGAACAAAACAAAAACGGCTTTAAATCATTGATATGATTAGGTTTTTGTTTTGTTCAGCAGATATTATGTAGGAGGCACGAGGCCATGAATCGGATTGACAAGGAAACCTATTATTTGGATATTGCTCAATCGGTGTTGGAACGCAGTACCTGTCTGCGCCGATGCTACGGCGCTATCATCGTGCGGAACGACGAGGTCATATCCACCGGCTATAACGGCGCCCCCCGCGGCCGAAAAAACTGTGTGGATCTCAATTACTGCACCCGCACTGCGCTCAACATCCCGTCCGGCGAGCGGTATGAGCTTTGCCGCTCGGTCCATGCGGAGGCAAACGCGATTATCTCCGCGGCCCGGAGCGAGCTGCTGGGTTCCACGCTTTACATGGTGTGTAAAGATCCCGCTACCAACCAGCTGATTCCCGGCTCCACCTCCTGCTCTATGTGCCGCCGGCTGATCATAAATGCCGGGATCCAAAAGGTAGTCATCCGGGAAACTGCCACAGAATACAGCGTGGTTCGGGTGGAGGATTGGATTCGCGAGGACGACTCCCTGCCCGATCTCCAAAACGTGTAACACAGGCGGCGCTTTCCCCCCGGTGGAGGGCCGCCTTATTTCCTGCAAATTAGTGCGAAATTCGTCGCTTTTTCTTGCATTGTGCACTGGCAGCGTATAAAATAAGCATAACTTGTTTTTTGGGTGGAAGCCCCCGCTTCTTCTCTCAAAAATTGGAGATGATCGTTTGTATTTTGGAAGTGTCCGCTTCTTCAAAAATTTGATACTGCTTGTCGTGATTGTTCTGATCGCAATCCCTGCGGCTCTCGCCCTTTGGTTTGGCTATGCCAGTACGACACAGGGGCGCACAGTCTCTGAATTAACGGAAGAGAACACCTCTCTTTCCACGCAAAACAGTAATCTTACGGCGGAAAATGCCACCTTGGCAGAGAAAAACGAGCTTTTGGCGCGCACATCCTTCTTTGTATCCGCGGACCCCATCGACTACCAGGAGCTTTATCCGGATTTTTATGCCGAAGACACCAGCACGGAGCGAACTGTTTCCGAAAACACCGTCTACCTCACCTTTGATGACGGTCCCTCTCCCCGCACACCGGAAGTGCTGCAGATTTTGGCTGACGCAGACGTAAAGGCCACCTTCTTCGTGGTAGGAAAAACGGATGATCAGTCCAACCAGTGGATGCGTGACATTGTGGAGCAGGGCCACACCATCGGGATGCACAGCTTCAGCCACAATTACGAAAAGATCTATGCCTCGGTCGAGGCTTATCTGGACGATATGGATCAGCTGTATCATCTTATTAAGGACACGACCGGCGTAACTCCGTCGGTGTTCCGCTTCCCCGGAGGCAGCATCAACAGCTATAACGGTGCAGTCTACCAAGAGATCATTGCGGAGATGCTGCGCCGTGGTTTTGTGTTCTACGACTGGAACGTAGCCGCCAGTGACGCCACCTCCAAGAAACTCGATTCCGGCGATATCCTCACCAATGTGTTGGGGGGCGCAAAAAACAAAAGCCGCTGCATCGTGCTGATGCACGATTCCAAGCCAATGACGGTCACGCGGTCCGCATTGGCGGATGTGATCCGGGAACTGCGGGATATGGGCTTTACATTCGACAAGATCACACCGGATGTTTTGCCTGTTACCTTTTCCTATATCAATTAACGATGAATACATGAGAGAGAAATGGGGTCGCGAAAATGAGTGAAAAGAACGACAAAAAAGGGAACTTTAATAAAGCGATGTATGAAATGTTCGGGGTCGGAAAAACCGCCGAACCAACTGAGTTTGACGAAGCTCCTGCCGCCCAGCCCGTACCGCAGTCCGCCGCCCACGCAGCCGCTCAATATGCGGCACAGTCTACTGCGGCACAGTCTACTGCGGCGCAGGCCGCCACTCCACCTGCCACGCCTGTCTCCCAGGCCGCAAAGCCGGTTTCTCCCGATTTGGAGGCCAAGCTTCTGGCCGCCATTGATCAGGCGCAAAAGGAAACCTCAACGCCTGCCATGACGTCGGAAAACACCACCTATTTGGCGGCGGGAACCAAGTTTGAGGGAACCATTGCCGCCGAGGGCAATCTGGAAGTGAACTGCGAGTTCCGGGGCAATATCGCCGCCAAGGGCCAGGTGATTTTGCGGGGACTGATCCTCGGCAATGTCGCCGGCGCGCGGGTACAGCTCATCAACGCATCCATTCGGGGTGATGTAAAAGCCACAACCGGCGTTTTTTTGGACGGAAGCTCTAAAATCGAAGGCAGCGTCACCACACAGGATCTGGAGTCCATGGGCGCTATTTTGGGCAATGTGGACGCCACGGAAAAAGTTTTGCTGAAAGGCTCCGCCTCCCTGATCGGCGACGTATATGCCAAATCGCTGGCTATGGAGGGAAACGTTTCCATCTGCGGACGGGTGGAAATCCCGCGCGGCAAGGCAGGCCAGTCCGCCGCCCCTGCTGCCACCCCCGTTGCTCCCAGGGTCGCTCCGGTTGCCCCTGCCGCCACCCCCGTTGCTCCCAGGGTCGCTCCGGTCGCCCCTGCCGCTCCGGTCACCGCTGCCCCTGTTATGTCCAGACCCCCGATGGCGCCCGCCGCCCCGGTCTCTGCCGCCCCAGCCAGACCTGCAGCCGCCCCCGCCCCGGTGACCACCACACCCGTTATGCCCGGCGTTACACCTGCTAAGGCCGCGCCTGTCGCCACCTCCGCCGCCTTCTCCAGGCCCGCCGCCATTCCCACCAATCCCGGCGTCCCGCCCACCACACCCAGGTAATTATCATGTTTGCCCTACATCCCGGAGGGACCGAACAGGACCTCCGGGATGTATTTATCTCTAAAAATAGCTTGTTTCCCCTAAATACGGTGGTAGCAATTGCATAAATTCCCTTGACATAAAACTTTCGTACCCTTACAATAAATAATAGATAATTTTGAAAAACTGGGCGGTTTGCGCCTGTTTGAGATATATAACCATCCTCATATCATGCCCATCCCGTCAGGGCAGTTTTTCAATTATCGCGGCACGCCTTTTTATGGCGTAGCCGCGTCATTTGTTATGATTATAACGCCTGAAACAATCCCAAAGAAAGATGGAGGTGTGGAAAACCGAATGAACCCTATTTTATTTCAAGTACTGATCAGCCTCGCTGTGTTTGTCGCCGCGCTGGCGATCGGCATCGCGATCGGTATCGCATACCGGAAAAACGTCGCCGAGAAGGAAATATCCAGTGCCGAAGAAGAGGCCAAGCGCATCATTAACGAATCCATCAAAAGTGCCGAGAGCAAAAAGCGGGAAGCGCTGGTCGAGGCCAAGGAAGAGATTCTCAGGGCCCGCAACGAATATGAGCGCGAAGTGAAGGAGCGCCGTGCCGAGCTGCAGAAGCAGGAGCGCCGACTTCAGCAAAAAGAAGAGAACATTGACCACAAGACCGAGAACGTGGAGCGGAAAGAAGAAGTTCTGGCCCAAAAACTTACCGTACTGGACGAAGAACGTGCCGAGGTCTCGCAGCTCAAAAAAGGCCAAATGGATATTTTGGAGCGAATCTCCGGTTATACCGCCGAGGAAGCCAAGAATTATCTGATTGCCCAGCTAGAGGCGGAAGTAACCCACGAGTCCGCTATGAAAATCAAAGAAATCGAAGCGCGCTGCAAGGAAGACGCGGACACCACAGCCCGCGAAATCATCACCTTGGCCATCCAGCGCTGCGCCGCCGATCATGTGGCGGAAGCCACGGTATCCGTGGTGCCCCTGCCCAATGACGAGATGAAGGGCCGCATCATCGGCCGCGAGGGCCGCAATATCCGCACGCTGGAAACCATGACCGGCGTGGATCTGATCATCGACGATACGCCGGAGGCAATTACCGTCTCCTGCTTTGACCCCGTTCGCCGTGAGATCGCCCGCATCGCGCTGGAAAAGCTGATTCAGGACGGACGGATTCATCCCGCCCGCATTGAAGAAATGGTGGAAAAGGCAAAGCGCGAGGTGGACGCCACCATCAAGGCAGAAGGCGAGCGCGCCGTATTTGAGACCAACGTCCACGGCCTGCACCCCGAAGTCATCAAGCTGTTGGGCCGTCAGCGCTATCGCACAAGCTACGGCCAGAACGTGCTGAACCATTCCGTGGAAGTTTCCCACGTGGCCGGTCTGCTGGCTGCCGAAATCGGTGCTGATGTAACGTTGGCCAAGCGTGCCGGTCTGCTGCATGATCTGGGCAAATCCATCGACCACGAGGTGGAGGGTTCCCACGTTCAGATCGGCGTGGATCTGGCCCGGAAGTACGGCGAGAACGAAGCCGTCATCCATGCCATTGAAGCCCATCACAACGATGTAGAGCCCCATTCCATCGTCGCCTGCCTGGTACAGGCCGCCGACGCGATCTCCGCCGCCCGCCCCGGCGCACGGCGCGAAAACCTGGAAAACTATATCAAGCGCCTGGAGAAGCTGGAAGAGGTCACCGCCTCCTTCCCCGGCGTGGAAAAGACCTTTGCCATCCAAGCTGGCCGCGAAGTCCGCATCATGGTCAAGCCCGAGGATGTCAGCGAGGATCAGATGGTTCTGCTGGCCCGGGACATTGCCAAGAAGATTGAGGAAGAGCTGGAGTACCCCGGTCAGATCAAGGTACATCTTCTGCGGGAAACCAAGGCCATCGAATACGCAAAATAAAAAGTGCCGCTCACGGTTTCGTGAGCGGCCTTTTTTGGGCAAAGCCTTGCGCTGTCTGCCTCGAAACAGGGAGATTATCTCTTTTCGCCCGCCAGAATTCATTTGCATTTCCGTGCCGCGTGGGGCATAATAGGGGAGATTACTACACGAACTGACTTTTCTGTAAGGAGACATGAATATGCTTTTGCGCGTCTTGGCCGTGGGTGACGTGGTGGCTCCGGCGGGGCTTTCTTATCTGGAACGACATCTGCGTACCCTGAAAAAACTCCACGGGGTGGACTTCACCGTGGTAAACGGAGAAAATGCCGACCGTGTCGGAATTACGCCTGCCCAGGCCGAACAGATCTATGATGCGGGTGCCGATGTGATCACTTTGGGCAATCACACGTTTCACCGCATGCAGATTTCTGATTTTCTGGAGGAACACTCCTATATCCTCCGACCCGCCAATTACACAGCCAGAAATCCCGGCCGTGGCTTTGGCGTATATGACGGGCCACACGGCCTTCGCATCGGTGTACTCAATTTGATGGGACGGCTGGGCCTTGACAGCAACCTGGACAACCCCTTTACTGTGGCCGACCGCATCTTAAAAGATGCCGACGCCGATCTGATTCTGGTTGACTTCCACGCCGAAGCGACCAGTGAAAAGGGCGCCATGGCCTGGTATCTGGATGGCCGGGTACAGACGGTGTGGGGCACCCACACCCACGTGCCCACAGCCGATGCCTGCGTTCTGCCCGGCGGCACCGGCTTCGTCACCGACCTTGGCATGACGGGCCCCGCCCTGTCGGTTCTGGGCGTCAAGCCCGAGCAGTCGGTCAATCTGTTTTTAGGGGGTGTCCACACCCGCTTTGAGGAAGCGCCCGGCCCCTGCAAGCTCAACTGTGTTCTGTTCACCATCGACACGGTCAGCCGGAAGTGCGTCTCGGCCCAGCGGGTGGATATCTGCGACTGAACGGGTGGAGAGAATGGAACCCGATTTCCGAAAAGGAGGAACAACTATGATCACCATTTTGCATGCGGCGGATTTTCATCTGGATTCCCCCTTTGCCGGACTGCCGCCGGAAAAGGCCGCCCAGCGCCGGGGGGAGCAGCGCCAGCTTCTACAGCGCATCGCCGAACTGGCTGACAGCCGAAGCGCCGACCTGATTCTTCTGCCCGGCGACCTGCTGGACGGCAGGCGGGTGTTTCGGGAGACTACCGAACTGCTGGCCCGTACCCTGGGGCGGCTTCGCGCCCGGGTGTTCATTGCTCCCGGCAACCATGACTATTACAGCAGCCGCTCCCCCTATGCCGCCATCCAGTGGCCGGAAAACGTACATATTTTTCAGTCTTCTGCCATCGAGTCCGTGGATCTGCCCGACCTGAACTGCGTGGTGCACGGGGCAGCCTTTACCGCGCCTTATCAGGATGGCAGTCTGCTGTCCGGTTTTCAGGCGACCCGGGACGGCAAGCTCCATCTCATGGTTCTCCACGGCGACGTGGGGGGCAATGGCCGCTACGGCAGCATCCTCCCTGAGGAGATTGCCGAGAGCGGACTCCACTATCTCGCGCTGGGTCACATTCACGCCTGCAGCGGCGTGCAGCGGACGGGCGATACGTTTTGGGCCTACGCCGGCTGCCCGGAAGGGCGGGGCTTTGACGAGACAGGGGAGAAGGGCGTTTTGTGCGGGACCGTGGATGATACCGCCGCAAGACTTGATTTTGTGCCCACTGCCCAGCACCGCTACGCCGTTTTACACGTAGATATTTCCGCGGGTGAAACCCCCGCGGCGGCGCTGGCCGCCGCAGTTCCAAACGGGCGGGAACAGGACATCTGCCGCATCATTCTGACCGGGGAAAGCGGCGTGACCGGTCTGGATCTCAACGACTTGGAGCCGCTGGTTCGGGACAAGTTTTACAGCGTCACCCTCTATGACCGCACCCGCGTACAGCGGGATCTGTGGGCCCGCAGGGGAGAGGACACCCTCACCGGGCTGTTTCTTCGGGAACTGGACTCCCGCCTGAACAGCGGGGGAGAGGAAGTCCAAATCCAGCGTGCCGTCCGCTTTGGACTGGCGGCGCTGGAGAATGGGGAGGACGTCTGCCCATGATCATTAAGACCATGAAAGCCTCCTTTGGTACGCTGCAAAATCAGACGCTGGAGCTGCGGGACGGGCTGAATATCATCGAGGCCCCCAACGAAGCGGGCAAATCCACTTGGGGTGCCTTTCTTCGCGCCATGCTGTATGGCATTGACACCAAAGACCGGGACAAAAAAGGCTATCTCGCCGACAAAAACCGCTACCAACCATGGAGCGGCGCTCCCATGGAGGGAGAGCTGCGGATCCTCTGGCAAGGGAACGACATCACCCTGCGCCGGTTTGCCAAGGGGAGCACACCCTTCGGGGGCTTTTCCGCCGTCTATACCGTCAGCGGCGAACCCGTGCCGTTCCTGACCGGAGAAAACGCCGGGGAAACCCTGCTGGGAGTTGGTCTTGAGGTCTACCGCCGCTCGGCCTTTGTGGGGCAGGGGAGCGGCGTACCCATCAGCGGGACAGCCGAACTGGAAAAGCGCATCGCCGCGCTGGTCTCCTCCGGGGAGGAGGACGTGTCCTATTCCGAGACGGAAAAGCGGCTGAAAACCTGGCTCAACCGCCGAAAACACAACAAGACCGGCCTGATCCCCCAACTGGACGAGGAATTGGCGCGGCTGAACGCCACCCTCAGCCGTATGGATGCGCTCCATGAGCAGGGGGAGGACACCCGCCGGACGCTGGATGCGCTGGACCGGGAAAAGGCCGCACTGACCGCGCAGCTGGAGCGCCACCGCCTGTTCGACGCGTGGGCGTGCAAGCAGCGTTATGACGGCGCGCAGGACGGTCTGCGCGCCGCGCAGGACGAGGTGGACGCCATTCGCGGCGAGCAGCGCAAATATGGTGTCTTACCCGAGCGCAGCCTGCTGAAACAGGCCCAGGGCGAGCTGCAGTCTCTCTCCACCCTCTCCGCCTCCATCAGTCAGGCCCAGGACAACGCCGACCGGACGCGGCAGGCCTTGGAGCAGGAGGCCCTTGCCGCCCGGGACGACCGATTCCCCACGATGACCGCCGAGGACGCCCTCCACGCGGTGCAGGCCGCCCAGCGCACGCTTTCGGCGACCAGCGCAGGCACGAAAAAAGCAGGCACCATCGCTCTGGTATGCTCTCTTCTGGCCCTTGGGCTGGGACTCGGACTTGCGGCCGCCCTCCTGCTGCTGACACAGCGCCTCGTCCTCGCCGTGGGAAGCGGCTGCGGCCTGTTTGGCACAATCACTCTGGCCGCCAGCCTTTGGAAGGGCGCCCAGCTGCAGCGCAACGCCGATGAACGTTCGGCTGTTTTAAAACAATATGGAGTGGCTGAGCCTGAGGCGCTTACCCCGGCCGCCGAGGAATACGCCCAGCGGTATTGCGCCGCAGAACAGGCCGAGCGCGCGGCGCGAGCCGCCGCCACCGCCCTTGCCACGCTGGAGGAACAAAAACGTGCCGTATGGGAGCAGCTTCTGGCATTTGTTCGTCTCTTCGCGCCCGAGGTGACCGATGAGTTTGGGGTGTCCGCCGCCCTTTCCCGGGCGCTGACGCTGGAGGAAAAACTCTCCACTGCCCAGGTGCGGCTGGAGGGGGCGCGTCAATTGGCGGACGCTGTCACCGCCGCCGGCCTTCCTGATTCCGCACTGATCCCGCCCGCGCCGGGGGAAACGCGCCCCGTCCGCGCCAAAGAAGATCTTTCCGCGCGCCTGGGCGATGTAGAGCGTGATCTGTCCCGTCTGCGGGGCACCTTGGCTCTGACGCAGGGCGAACTGAACTCTCTGGGTGATGAGGCTGCGCTCGCCGCCCTGCGGGAGGAAACTGAGTCCGCACTTGCCGCCCGACAGGAGGAGTACAATGCCCTCCTGCTGGCTTTGGATGCCCTGGCTGCCGCCAACACCCAGTTGCAGGCCCGCTTTTCGCCGGAGCTGAACCGGCGGGCGGGAGAACTGTTCACAGCCCTGACCGGCGGGCACTATCATCAGGTATCTCTGACCCGGGAGTTCGAGGCTGCCGCCACGGAGAAAAACGGTCTTTTGCCCCGATCCGCCCTTGCCCTGTCTCAGGGAGCCACAGACCAGCTCTATCTGGCGGTGCGGCTGGCCGTTTGTGATTTGGCGCTGCCGAAAACCGACTCTTCCCCTCTGCTCTTGGATGACACGCTGGCTTTCTTCGATAACAAGCGCATGGCACTCGCGCTGGACGAGCTGCAGCGATACGCCGAACGCCGGCAAGTCCTGCTGCTCACCTGCCACACACGGGAAGCGGCCTATTTGCAGGGAGTCCCCGGCGTTCACACCGTTGTTCTCAACGCCGCAAATTGACGCTGTACCGCCGCCTGGCCAAAGGACATGCAACAAGGCGGCTTCTCTTCGCTAAACGAGAGGAGCCGCCAATCAAGTGGTTTGGCTGCCTGCGCAGAAAGGCCCAGCCACAGTTGTCCCCATCACAAAACGCCCTGTTTTGCCCGCTGGAGTGCCGGCCTTGCAGGCGGTTGCCCCCGCTGCCTGGGAAAATGTCCCTGCCACTGGCACAGTCCGCTTGCAATTACAATGGAAAAAGCGTATAATCGTCTACAATCCGTTTTGAAATAGAAGGAGGGCATCCCCATGTCCGACAACGAAAGCAGCCAAGAGCAAGCCCTTCCGCGGGGGGACTCATTCAAGCTGGACCTTTTTTACTGGCTGCAGGCTTTGGTGTTTGCCCTGGTTCCTCTGATCCTTGTGTTTACCATGCTCGGCCGGGTCAGTAATGTGATCGGCACGTCCATGCTCCCCACCCTGAACGACGGAGACCTCCTGCTTGTGCAAAGCTTGGGCTACACACCGAAACAGGGCGACGTGATCGTCCTGAATAAATACACGGCCACCTTTTTGGGGGACGAGGCCATTGTCAAGCGCGTCATCGCCACGGGCGGGCAGGCTGTAGCCATTGACTACGCGGCCCAAACCGTCACCGTGGACGGCGTCGCGCTGGACGAACCGTATATTCTGGAAGCCATGCAGGACGTCGGCCTTTACAACAGCTATATGGCCACCTATTCCCTGACGGTGCCGGAAGGCTCCCTCTTCGTCATGGGCGACAACCGTAACGGCTCCACCGACAGCCGGGACACCCGCCTGGGTACCATCGACCAGCGCTATGTACTGGGCCGGGCGTGGATCGTTTTGTTCCCCTTCTCCGACTTTGGGCTGTTAACCCGATCGGTCTAGACGCAATCCTACCAACAAAAAACCGCCTTGCTGACTTGGACAGCAAGGCGGCTTTTTGTTCTGATGGCCGGATCAACCGTCCGTTAGGTTAATTCCTGATACATAGCGGCGGAGTCGGCCTTGCCCACGTTGTCGGCAACCACAAGAACCTCCAGCTTCACCAGCCGCTCGCCAAACCGCAGCTCCAGCACATCGCCCGCCTTTACGTCATAGGACGCTTTCACGGGCCGTCCGTTGGCCGAAACCCGGGCGGCGTCACACGTTTCGTTGGCCACGGTACGCCGCTTGATCAGGCGGGAAACCTTCAGCCATTTATCCAGTCGCATGGAAACACGCTCCAGTCTGTTTTCATTCATCCTATCCATCTGCGTGGCAGCAAGATCGCAAGAGGGAGAGGCAATGCCTCTCCCTCTTGCGAAATAGGGTTTTACCCCGAAAATGAACTTACTTCGCCACTGCGTCCTTCAAAGCCTTGCCGGCCTTGAATACGGGAACATTGGAGGCGGGGATGTTGATGCTCTCCTTGGTCTTGGGATTGCGGCCCATGTGGGCTGCGCGATGCTTCACTTCGAAAGCACCAAACCCAACCAGCTGGACCTTGTCACCCTTCTCCAGAGAAGCGGCGATCACGTCGACGGTTGCACTGATAGCGGCTTCGCTGTCTTTCTTGGACAGACCCGCCTTCTCGGCGACAGCATTGATAAGCTCAGCTTTATTCATAATGTAATTCCTCCTGCAATTTTTGGTGGCACGGCGTGCCGCCTTGTTTATTACTTAAAGCGTTGTCGCTTATAAGTCCTTTTTTGCTTGCTCCCATAGCTTGTCCAATTCTGTTAAATTCATGTCCTCCATATTCTTATCTTGTGCAGAAGCCAAAGCTTCTACCCGACGGAATCTGGAAATGAATTTGTCACAGGCGTTTCCAAGGGCTTTTTCCGGATCGGCATGAAGAAAGCGGGAAACATTTACTGCCGAGAAAAGCAGGTCGCCCAGCTCCTCTTCCATATTGCTCCCCTGGCTCACCGCAGCTTGCAGTTCGGCCAGTTCTTCGGACAGCTTGTCCATGGCTCCGGTGATATCCGGCCAGTCAAACCCGGCCTTTTTGGCCTTCTTCTGGATTTTCTCCGCCCGCCATAGGGCCGGCAGGGACCGAGCCACCGCGTCCAGCGCATCAGTATGGGACTCCTGCCCCTTTTCCTTGCGCTTTAGCTCTTCCCAGTTGGCCAGCACCTCGCCGGTGCCGGACACGGTCGCATCGCCAAATACATGGGGGTGACGGTAGATCAGTTTCTTACACACACCGTCGGCCACGTCGGCCAGCACAAAGCGGGCGCGCTCCTCCTCCAGACAGGTATGGAACACGATCTGCAACAGCACATCGCCCAATTCCTCCTGCAGATGTTCTGCGCTGCCCTCGTCGATGGCATCCACCACCTCGTAGGACTCCTCCAAAAAGTTGCGCCGCAAACTCTCGTGGGTTTGCTCCCGATCCCATGGGCAACCGCCGGGGGCACGGAGAAGACGTACGATTTCCACCAGATCTTCCACCGTGTAGGATTCTTTTCTTATAAAATCTACCACATATTTCATTCCTCTGCAAGAGATTTTGCAAAAATTATCGCCTGAAAGCCGCAGAATTCAAGGTTTTTCGCATGTAAAATGGGAAATCCTCAATCCATGTGCAGCAGCCGCGCCAATTTATCTCCCTTTGGCATCAAAGACAGGTCTTCCCTGGTGATGGCGCGCAGCGCCAGCACCAGAACCAAATAGACCGCACAGGCGATCACAATGGCAAGCAAGGTCGCCAGCCGGTTCCCCAACGGAGCCAGCAGCAGACCGTGAACGCCCCATGCCGCGGCACCCATCACAAGGGCAGCCAGCAGGGGTTTGGTAAACACCGAGAAGTAGCTGGGGCAGGCAGGAACCACCCGCTTAATGATCAGCAGATTCAGTGCCGAGGTCACGCCAAAGCAGATGAGGGTACCGATGGGTGCGCCGTGAATGTGGATAGAAGGGATGGCCACCAGATTATAGTTTACCACAATTTTCAGCGCACCGCCAATCAGCATGGTGACGATCGGCAGATTCACAAAGCCGTGGGCCTGCAGGATGGAGTTTGTGACCATCATAATGCACACAAAGATGGACGCGATGCCCAGCACAGCCAGCAGAGATCCGGACAGCTCGGCGTCCAGCTTGGGGAATAACATCGTCACAATGGGCTGGGCCAGCACGCAAAGGCCGATTCCGGCGGGGAACGCCAGCAGTGCTGTGGTTCGAAGAGAGGAACCCACCACACGGGCCGCGCCACGTCTGTCATGCCGCGCCTGCGCGGCGGAAACCGCCGGTATGATGGAGGCCGTAAGCGCCACCATGAACGCGGAGGGAAGGTTATACAGCGTCATCACCCCGGAATAGGACCCGTACAGCGCGCTGCGCGCCGAAAGACTCATACCCAGCGCATTTTTCAGCTGCCCCTGTACCAGGGACGCGTCAATCACCGTAATAATCGCCACCATAGACGAACTCAGGGTAATGGGAATGGCGATCTGCAGCAGTTTTGACAGGATGGGAAGGGACCCGTCCGCCACATCCCGTCCCACGCTCGTTTCCCGTCGTTTGGATACAAGATAATTGATGGTCATGTAAAGCAGCGCCAGAACCGTGCCCACCGTCACGCCCGTAATGGCGCCGGCGGCGGCGATATGCCCCTCCCGGCCCAAGTTGGTGAGGTAAATGGCGAGCCCCAAGCCGATCACCAGCTTACACAGCGCCTCAATGATCTGGGAAATGGCCGTCGGACTCATGTTGGCGCGCCCCTGGGCATAGCCGCGGAACGCGGACAGGCAGCCCACGCAGATCACAGCCGGGGCCAGGGCCTTGATGCTCTCGGCGGCAAGGATATCGTTAAACAGTCCCTCTGCCAGCCAGCCCCCGCCGAAGAACATGGCTAAAAAGGAGACCACACCCATTGTCAGGAAGGCAAGCAGCGCCACCCGAAACGTCTTGTGCACCTGATTGTATCGTCCCAGCGTGCTGGCCTCGCTCACCAATTTGGACAGCGCCACAGGCAGACCCGCAGTGGAAACCGTAAGCAGTACCGTATAAATATAATAGGCATTGGTGAAGTGGGCGTAAGCCTCCTCCCCCAAAATGTTGACAATGGGGATCTTATAAAGGGCGCCTATGATCTTTACAATGGCGATCCCCATGGCAAGAACGGCGGCGCCGCCAAAGAAGCTGCCTTTTTTCTGCCTGTCAGCATCGGCCATAACAGCGCCTCCTTTTTTATGGGGTGGGATTCTCTTATCCAAACAATTTAGGCAATGCGTACTGCGTTACCTCTGCTTTGACCTTTTCTGCGTCAAGAGTAACAAACACCCCATTTTCATATATGACGCGTCCCCGTGCCATATTCATCACCACATCGGAACCGCGCGCCGAAAACACAAGGTTTTCCACCACGTCGTGGCAGGGGAGGAGGTGGGGTCGATCAAAATCCAGCAGAATAAGATCCGCTGTTTTGCCCTCCTGGATCATGCCGGTATTCCGGCCCAGCGCTTTTGCCCCGTTGGCTGTGGCCATTTTCAGGCTTTCCCACGGCGTGATAACCATGGGGTCGTGGGACACGCCCTTGTGGAGGATAGCCGCCGTCTTGATCTCCTCAAACAAATCATGGCTGTTGTTCGAGGACACGCCGTCGGTGGCAAGGGTCACGTTGATCCCGGCCTTCAGCATCGCCGGAACATCGGCCACACCGGAGCCCAGCTTCAGATTCGACACCGGGTTGTGCGCCACAGAGATTCCTTTTTCCGCCATCAGGGCCAAATCCTCCGGCGTGCACCACACGCAGTGGGCCGCCACGGCGCGTACATCCCACACGCCGTAATCGTTTAGGGTCTGCATCGGCGTTTTTCCGTGGCGGGCAATACACGCCTCGTGCTCAGAACGGGTCTCGGATACGTGAATGTGCATGCCGATGCCCTGCTCCTTGGCGTACTCCCCAAGATAAGTCCAGATGGCCGGGGCCAGGAACGAAGTATACTCCCCGTGGATGGATGCGTCCACCATGATCTGTCCGCTACCATAGCCGTTCCAGCGCTCGACCACGCCCCGCATCTCCCGGCAGGAGGGGAAATCGGCGGCCTGTTCCACCGGCTCAAAACAGGTGACCGAGCGGGACAGGTTTGCGCTCAGTCCGGCATTCAAAACCTCGGCGACGATGTCGTCGCAGAAATAGTACATATCGTTCAG
Organism: Oscillospiraceae bacterium; assembly: GCA_963666535.1. Taxonomy (GTDB): domain Bacteria; phylum Bacillota; class Clostridia; order Oscillospirales; family Oscillospiraceae. The sequence continues at coordinate 516,377 of OY762913.1, forward strand.
ACAGGTGCAGCCGGAGGCAATCAGTTCCATCAGCGCCAGGGCGGTACCCGCCCGGACCGCGCGGGAATCCAGCTTGCCCTCAGCGGGAAAAATATAATCGTTCAGCCACGTCTGCAGGTCGCAGCCCCCGCCGTATCCCCGCATCAGCGTCATGGGAATATGGGTATGGCTGTTCACAAGGCCCGGCATAAGCACTTTGCCCGCCCCATCGATTTCCCGGTGGAACGCGCCGGCAGGCCGGGTCTCACCCACATAGGTAATTGCATCGCCACTCACCGTGACAAACGCATGGTTCAGTACGGGCCGCGCGTCGTCCATGGTGACGGCGGTCACGTTGGAAAACAGGATATTCAAGACAAGCGCCCCTTTCGTAATTGCGGTCCGCCCAGGGTCAGAACCGCTGCAGGCAGGCCCGCAGCAGACCCGAGAATTTCTCCCGGACATCCTCGGCGGCGTCCAGCACTTCTTTTTCCGTCAGCGGCTGATTCAGGATACCCGCCGCCATGTTGGATAACAGGGTAAAGCCAAGCACCTTCATGCCGCATTGAGCCGCCACGATAACCTCGGGCGCTGTGGACATTCCAGCCGCGTCGGCCCCCAGCATGCGGGCGGCGCGAATCTCCGCCGGGGTTTCATACTGTGGGCCGTGGAAGTACATATACACGCCTTCTCGGATGGGAATGCCCGCTTCCGCGGCTGCTTCCCTTGCCAGCTCACGCAGGGCCGGCGTGTAGAGATAGGACGAGTCTGGGAATCGTGCGCCGAATTCCGGCAGATTTTCCCCCCGCAGAGGGGACTCCGACCCCAGTTTAATTTGGTCCGAGATCAGCATCAGGTCGCCGGCCTGCCACTGAGTGTTGATACATCCCGCCGCGTTGGTGACGATCAGGGTTTGGCACCCCAGCAGGCGCAGCACGCGCACCGCGTAGGTCACGTCTTCATAGGAGTATCCCTCATAATGGTGCATCCGGCCCTGCATCACCGCCACGGACTGCCCCTCCAGCACGCCGAACACCAGCTGACCCTTGTGACCGGGCGCCGTGGAGCGCTTGAAGTGCGGAATGTTGCCATAAGGCACGGCGACGGGGTTTTCCACCTCGTCGCCCATAAAGCCCAATCCGGAGCCCAGCACCATGGCAATCTTGGGAACAAAACCGCCAATCTCTTTTCGGATGGCAGCAGCGCTTTCCTCGTACTGCGCGAATGTATAGTCCATATCCAGTTGCCTCCCTACAGCGCAGCGCCGCAGTCTTTGCAGTATTTATCTTCTTTCCCGCACATGGCCCCGCACTTGGGGCAGGATGCGGTCTGCCGCAAAACGGCGATGCGCTCCTTCAAATCGGTCAGTTTACTGTCGGTCTCATCCACGTGGGAGATCAGCCCGGAGAGCCTGCTCTCCTCGGCCTGTTTGCCCAGATGTGTATCGTACACAAACTGTCCCATCTGCCGCAGCAGGTCATTGCGCTCAGCGGTCAGGTCGAATACCTGCAGGTTGAGCTTTGCGGTGTCCAATATCTGGCCGGCACGCTGCCCCACATAGCGGGCGGTAGGCGCGGCATTTTCTGTCACGTCGGTTGCGGTCACGCGGATGCGGTCAAGCAATTCTTTGATTCTGTCATCCATGGGTGGTAACCTCCTTCATGGGCAGGGCTGAAACCCCGCTCTGCTTTTTATTTTGCACCTGACTGCACACCGTGCATTTCAGTGAAAATAGCAGGTATATTCTACACCAGCCAACCGGAAAAAGCAATCGAAACCGTCAGTCCCTGCTCGATGCGCCGCCTGTGGAAAAGGCCGCCCATTTTCTGCGGAGAAATGCCCCGTGTCGACAGCTTTCTTCACGTCTTAAGTTGTGTGTATGAGCGCCGGACAAAACGCCACAAGTTTCACTCATTTTGCGGGAGAGAACAACACTTTTTCTTGCATTTCACCTCATATTGCGCTATAATCTTTACCGTGAGTGTTTGCATACATTTGTCTCTGTATAGCGGACGCTCTATCTTTAGGGCAAAGGCGCCCCAATCAATGAAACGGAGGAAAATTCATGAAAAAGTTTCTTGCACTGCTTCTCTCCGGAGCAATGATGGTCGGCCTGCTGGCCGGCTGCGGCTCCACTCCCGATGCCGGCACAACGGATGATGCCGCCACCACTGACAACACTTCCGCTGAAAACGTCGTTTACATCGGCGTATACGAGCCCGCTTCCGGCGACAACGGTGCCGGCGGCAAACAGGAAGCCCTGGGCATGCAGTATGCCAATTCTGTGTCCCCCACGGTTGACATCGGCGGCACTGAGTACACGGTTCAGCTGGTGACCGCCGACAACCAGTCCTCTACCGACAAGGCCGCATCCGCCGCTTCCACTCTAGTCAGCGCCGGTGTTTCCGTGGTTCTGGGCTCTTATGGCTCCGGCGTGTCCATTGCCGCTTCCGACGTGTTTGCCGACGCAGGCATCCCCGCCATCGGCGTCACCTGCACCAACCCCCAGGTCACAGAGGGCAACACCCATTACTTCCGCATCTGCTTCCTGGATCCGTTCCAGGGGACTGTTTTGGCTAACTTTGCCAACGACACCTTCCAGGCAAAAACCGCTTACTGCCTGGCTAAATTGGGCGACGACTATTCCGTGGGCCTGTGCTATTACTTCCAGCAGGCCTTCGAGGCGCTGGGCGGCAAAGTTGTCTACGAGACCTTCCCCGACGGAAACTCCGACTTCACCTCTTATGTCACCAACGCCAAAAACGCCAATGCTGACGTTTTCTTCGCGCCTGTGTCTACCGAAGCTGCCGCTTTGATCATTGAGCAGGCATCCGCACAGGGACTGTCCATTCCCCTGATGGCCGGCGACACATGGGATTCCAATGTTATTCTGAACGCTGCCAAGGGTAAGGATATTGATGTCTATGTCACCACCTTCTATCAAGAGGGCGGTAACGACGCCTTCGATACCGGCTTTAAGGCGTGGCTGAACTCCAACTCCACCGCCCTTGCCAACAATGGCGGCGATGACACCGTGGCCGCCGTGTCCGCCATGGGCTATGACGCTTATTTCACCGCTCTGGAGGCTCTGAAGGCTGCCGGCACCACCGATCCCGTTGCGGTCAACGCGGCTTTGTGGGATGTCCAGTACACCGGCGTTTCCGGCGCGATCGCCTTTAACGAGACCGGCGACGCGATTCGCGACACCGCTTATGTCAAGACCGCCAATACCGAGACCGGCGCTTGGGACTTCGTGGCCGAGCAGGGCGTTAAGTAACAAAAAAGCGAGCTTATGCGGCAGTCGGCAATGGGGCTGACCCGCAGACGAAAACGGGTTAACTCAGGTGAATGGCATTTTTCGAGAGTCGTACTTATGACCCGTTGCGGTGGGCGCCCAGCGCCCCCGCGACGGACTTCTCCGAGAATCATACCGGAAAAAGGCATGCGCAGAGGCAGCCGTCTCTGCCATGCCCTTTTCCGCCATTGACCACATTGCATTTTCTGCTGAGCTGCCTCGAAAGAAAACGGAGGCCGTCTTTTTTCGAGACAGCTCAAGAAATAAAGAGGAGGTCCCTCTATGGACTCTGTTAGTTCCTATCTACCTTACATACTGGCTGGCATTTCAGTCGGCGGCCAGTACGCGCTCATCGCCATTGGATACACCATGGTGTATGGCATCCTGCGCCTGATCAACTTCGCCCATGGCGATGTGTTTATGGTGGCCGGACTTATCATGGTCTATCTGTCTGCCAGCATGCCGCTGTATCTGGCCATCCCGTTGGTTCTCCTTCTGACGGTACTGCTGGGTTATGTGATCGAAAAGGTGGCGTACAAGCCCCTGCGCACAGCACCCCGCATGTCCGTTATGATCTCCGCCATCGGCGTGTCCTATCTGCTGCAGAACCTGGCTCTGTACATCACCGGCGGCCTGAATCAAAACTATCCTTCCATCCCCTGGGTCTCTGATTCCGTCACCATCGCCGGGGCGGTGACCAAGCGGGTCACCATTATCACCCCCATCCTCACCATTGCGCTGGTTGCCGCTCTGGTGCTGCTGATTAAGTACACCAAAATCGGCATGGCCATGCGCGCGGTGTCCCGGGATTTTGAGACCAGTCAGCTTATGGGGATCAAAATCAATTCCGTTATTTCCGCCACTTTTATCATCGGCTCCTTTCTGGCGGCCGTTGGCTCGATGCTGTACTTTTCCAATTACACCGGCGTGGTCCCCAACTCCGGTGCCATGCCCGGCCTAAAGGCCTTTGTCGCGGCAGTGTTCGGCGGGATCGGCTCCATCCCCGGCGCGGTTGTGGGTGCGTTTATCATCGGCATCTGTGAAAACATCATTAAGGGCCTTGGCTGGACCACCTTTTCTGACGCATTCACCTTCGCTCTGCTCATTATTATTCTCATCGCCAAGCCTACGGGTCTGTTCGGTGAGAAGCAGACAGACAAGGTTTGAGGTGAGCTGATATGAAGAAAAAAACCAAAACAACCATTAATGTCATCCTGCTGGTGGCATTATTTGTTCTGATCTTTGTTCTAGAGCAGATCTTACCGGCGGGTTCCATGCTGTTCACCGTGCTCAAAAAGGGTGTTATCTACGCTTTGGTTGCCGTGTCAATGAATCTTTTGAATGGCTTTACCGGTCTGTTCTCCCTGGGCCAGGCTGGCTTTATGCTCATCGGTGCATATACCTATGGAATTCTGACCATCCCGACAGTGGACCGGGTCTCTGTCTATCAGTATTTTGACGGCGGTCTAATCCAGTTTGCCGTTCCTGTCATAATCGCGCTTCTGCTGGCGGGTCTGCTGGCCGCGGCGTTCGCTTTTCTGATCGGCCTGCCCGTTCTGCGGCTGAAATCCGACTATCTGGCCATCGCCACACTGGGCTTTGCGGAGATCATCCGAGCCGTGTTCCAGTGGAACGCCCTGGGTCCGATCACCAACGGCTCCAATCTGCTGCGTAAGTTTCCCGGCTTCAATGATTTCAACCTTGTGGATGAAAGCAGCGGCAAAGTCATCGTCTATTTCTCCACGCTGGTTCCCTTTGTGATTGTAGGCATCTGCATCGCCGTCATCGTTCTGCTGATCAATTCCTCCTACGGCCGTGCGTTTAAAGCAATCCGTGAGGACGAGGTGGCTGCCGAGGCCATGGGCATCAACCTTGCAAAACACAAGATGATGGCCTTCTGCACCAGCTCCTTCTTCGCCGGTATCGGCGGCGCTTTGCTGGCCATGTTTCAAAACGCCATTCAGGCCTCTGCCTTCAAGTCGGCTATGACCTATGAGATCCTGCTCATCGTTGTCATCGGCGGCATCGGCTCGGTCACCGGTTCCACGCTGGGTGCCTTTCTCTTTGTGGCCTGCTCCGAATGGTGGCTGCGCGGCCTGGACAACGGCGTGTTCCTTGGCATTTCTTCTCCCACTATTTTCCGCAATGGCTTCCGTCTGGTGGTATTCTCTATCATCATCATGTGCATGGTGCTGTTCTATCGCAGAGGTATCATGGGCGACCGGGAATTTGACGTTGAACGGCTGATCGCCTGGGGAAAGGGCCTGCCCGGCTGGTTTATGCGCCTGCCCGGCCGAATCTCCGCCTGGATTAAGGCTTTGCCCGGCCGGCTGCGCCGCACGGGCGAACCGCGGAAGGGGGCATAAACAATGGCTGAGAATATATTGCGACTGTCCGACGTGACCATGCAGTTTGGTGGAGTTGTGGCGGTCAACAACCTTTCGCTGGCGGTAAATGAGGGCGAAATTGTGGCGCTGATCGGCCCCAACGGTGCCGGTAAGACAACGGCCTTTAACTGCATCACCGGTGTGTATGAGCCCACCAATGGGCAAGTGGATTTTTGCGGCCAGATTTTGGTGCGCAATCATCCCCAAGGCAAAATGAGTAAGCTCTACGCGGGGGAAAACAAAGAGCGTTATACCGCTCAGTTTACGCCTGACGACGAGCTGAAGAAGCTGGACCCCTCCACCGGCACCGGTAAAATCGTCAATTTTACCCCAGACAAAATTACACAGAAGGGCATCGCCCGCACCTTCCAGAACATCCGCCTATTCGGCAACCTTACGGTGCTTGAAAACGTCCTGATCGCCAAGCACATGCGCGCCAAGCAAAATTTACTCTCCGCCACCTTCCACTTTAACTACAGGGAAGAACGGCGCATGCGCCAGGAATCTCTGGCGTTACTGGAAGCGCAGGGGCTTGCTCATCTGAAGGATGAGCGCGCCTCTAACCTGCCGTATGGTCTTCAGCGCCGCCTGGAGATTGCCCGCGCCCTCGCCACCGGGCCGTCCCTACTGCTGCTGGACGAACCCGCCGCCGGCATGAATCCGCAGGAAACACAGGAGCTGACCGACTTTATCCGCCAAATCAAGGATCAGTACGGCCTTTCCATTTTTATGATCGAGCATCACATGGATCTGGTTATGCAGATCTCCGACCGCATCTATGTGCTGGACTTTGGCAAGCTCATCGCCCAGGGTACGCCGCGCGAGATACAGAGCAATCAGCGCGTCATCGACGCGTATTTGGGGGTGGCTGACGATGCTTAAAATTGAAGGACTGAAGGTCAACTATGGCGGGATCGAGGCCGTCAAGGGCATTTCTTTCGAGGTGGAGGATGGCAGTATCGTGACCCTCATCGGGGCCAACGGCGCGGGCAAATCCACCACACTGCGTGCCATCGCCGGGCTGGTCAAGCCCGCCAGCGGCAAGATCACCTTTAACGGGGTGGACATCACCGGCAAGTCGCCCAACACCACCGTAGAAAAAGGCATTACCCTGGTCCCGGAAGGGCGCCATGTATTTCCCGACCTGACGGTATTGGAAAACCTGCGCATTGGCGCTTATCTGCGCCATGACAAGCTGGATGACGATATTGAGATGGTTTACGGCCTGTTTCCCCGCCTGAAAGAGCGCTCCTGGCAGCTGGCAGGCACCCTGTCCGGCGGCGAGCAGCAAATGCTGGCCGTAGGCCGCGCTATGATGAGCCGTCCCAAGGTCATGATGATGGACGAACCCTCGCTGGGTCTTGCCCCCCTGGTTGTCCGCGATATTTTTGAAATTATTAAAAAGGTCAACAGCCAGGGCGTTACCATTCTGCTCATCGAGCAAAACGCCAATATGGCCCTTAAAATCGCGGACACCGGCTATGTGCTGGAAACCGGACGAATTACCCTGACCGGCCCCGGCAAGGAGCTGCTGGTCAACGAGGACGTCAAAAAGGCCTATCTGGGCTAACTGATTCAAGTAAAAAGGGAGCGGCATGAACTTTCATGCCGCTCCCTTTTTTATGTTATATCTGCTGAACAAAACAAAAACCTAATCATAGCAACGCTTCTAAGCTATTTTTGTTTTGTTCATGTGCTGCGTGTGTCTGCCAATCCAAACAGACAGTCATCAATGAATCTGAAGCAGCAAAACGGAGCTGTTTTCATCGCATTTGTTTAGTGGACATTATGTTGAAAGAATCGTTCCACCGCCCACCACCAGGTCGCCGTCGTACAGGACCACCGCCTGCCCGGGGGTAATGGCCCGCTGCGGTTCGTCAAAAATAACGTGCAGGCGATCTTCTCCGGTTTGGGTGACCGTCGCCCACTGCTCGGCATGGCGATAGCGTATTTTCGCCTTCACCCGGATAGGAGCATCCAGCCGCTCGCAGGAAATCAGGTTGAGATGATCGGCGTCCAGCTCCCGGCGAAACAGGGCCTCATTGGGGCCGAGGAGCACCGTGTTGCGCTGGATGTCCTTGCTCAATACATACAGCGGGGCGGGGAGTGAGAAGCCAAGCCCCCTGCGCTGCCCAATCGTGTACCGAACCAGTCCCTTGTGCCGGCCCACCACGGCACCGTCCGCCGTGACGAAATCCCCGGGCGGATAGGCCTTGCCGGTGTATCGCTCCATAAACGCAGGGTAGTCTCCGTCGGGAACAAAGCAGATATCCTGGCTGTCATGCTTGTGGGCATTGACGAAGCCCTGCGTCTCTGCGATGGTTCGCACCTCATCCTTGGAGTACCCGCCAAGGGGGAACAGGGTGTGGCCCAGCTGATCCTGGGTCAGGGTGTAAAGCACATAGCTTTGATCCTTGTCCTTCCACTGGGCGCGATACAGCAGCCAGCGCCCGGTAACGGAGTCCTGACTGATCCTGGCGTAATGCCCCGTTGCCACGCCGTCGTACCCAAGCTGCCGGGCCCGCAGGAGCAGCTCGCGGAATTTGATGGTTCGGTTGCACTCGATGCAGGGATTGGGGGTGCCGCCGCACTCATAGCAGCAGATGAACGGTTCGATGACCAGGTTCCGAAACCGCTCTAAAAAATTGAACACGTGGTGGTCGATGTCAAGGCGACGGGCGACCGCCCGGGCATCCTCCACATCGTCCAAAGAACAGCAGGGCCGGTCGGCCGAAATCCCGATGTCCTCATTTTCAAACAGACGCAAGGTAACGCCGCCGGGCTGATATCCCTGCTCCTTCAAGAGATAAGCCGCCACGGAGCTATCCACGCCGCCGCTCATGCCCACCATGATTTTCTGTGCCATGTCCACTCCGTTCCTTTCTCGTGCAAGTCTTATGGTTAGGGTCTCTGTGCCGTCTGTTCGGCCGGTTTCTCTTCCGGCAGCCGAACTGCGGAGAATCGTTTGCGGAGATCGGCAAGCTGTCTGCCCGGCAGCGGCTTCGTTTCAGTACCGCCATAATACTGCAAATCCAGCGCGTTTGCAAGCGTGGCAAGGGACTGTCGCAGCGCGTCGTCCCCCTCAAAGCCCGGCACAGCAGCAAGCCGCATGAGGTATGCCCGCGGGGTTTCCCCTGCCACACGGGGCATTTTATTTCGGGTACCCCAGCGGGAAAGCCACACCAACATCCCGGACGGCGTGCCGCGGTACACCAAAAAGTGCAGCCGAAACCGCAGCGCAAACAGCAGCGCGGAGATCCGACGGCGGAGCGCACCCGGTTGCCGCGTCCGCTCCACAGGCGTGATCGGTTGCGCTTGGGATGCGGCAAGGTGAATTCTCGTTTTCCGCAGTTTGATCACAAGAAGTACCAGCGCTGCGATCACCGCAACCGCCAGCACGCCGCCCAAAATGGTCAACAGGGTGGGGTCAAACAGGACATTCTCCGCCGAAGGGCTCATGTCGGCTCCGCCCGCGGGTGCCAACGGGTCTACCGGTACTGCCGTCTCGTCCACGGGAACCAGGGTGGCCAGCCACGCAAAAAACCGCCCCAAAAGACCGCCCAGCGCTTGCAGCGCGTTTAAAACAAGGCGGACGGTAACGGACACGGCGGACCGGGAGCTTTCCGCCAGAAACCGCACAAACACCAGCAGCAGGAGCCCCACTCCCCCCAGTATCCCACAGCATAGCAGCGCACCGCGCAGGCGTGACCCGTATAAAACACTGCCCCCGCCCTCAAAAATCCGCATGAAAAGGGTCGCGCACAGACTCAGCAGTAAGGTCAGCAGATAGGCCAGCAGGTTACGCTGATTCACTGACCCGTTCAGGCAAATCACCGCCACGCCAACAGTGCACAGTACCAGCACATCAATCTGCGTGAGCAGTTTCGTCAGCCCCACCGGGCGGAGCGCCCGATAGACCGCGATACCTTGGGTTGTCAGCATCAGCAGCACCGCTGCCGCCGTACAGCCGGCGGTCAGGTTTTTCCCAGTACTGAGGATCGCCGTCAGGGACAGCGCCAGCAAGCCGACGTTTCCCAAGACGAGAACGGGCAGGGAAGGGGCGCGCCCGGTCAGGAGAAGGAAATTGCCGAGAAAACAAAGCAGGGCACAGCCCGTCCACACCGGAAGGGACAGCGCGGGGGGCACATTGCTATTGAGCACGAAGAAGACCAGAAAAACAAGGTTCATGGCCATCACGTTGCAAAGGACGTACACGCTGCCGGAAAAGGCGGAAATCCGCTTATCCATGCCGCTCACCGCCCTTCAAGGCCAGCAGGGGCCGCACCGCACAGGGGGAGAAGTGATTTACGCTCTCAGCAGGCTCTGCGGGATCATAGGCCAGCACGGTGAGCCTCCGCAAATCCAGCTGCCGCAGCAGGGGACCGCAGCCCGCCCGTCCGCCGCTGTGGGAAAGCAGATACATCTGTCCCACCGTGTTTTGCAGGGTGGCCAGCGTATCCCCGCCAAACAGTTCCGTGGCGGTATTCCCGTCAAAACCAGCCAGCTGAAACAACAAGTCCTGCAGGGTTAGGGACTTGTCGTCCGGCGCAAGGTCAAGATTGGGCGCTGCGGCCGTCTGGGGCAGGGAAAGGCCGCATCGGACGCCCCGCTCCTCCAGCTTCACCAGCACCGAGGCAAGCACCGACAAAGCCTGCTCCAACTCGTCATTGTCCGGCGAAAGCCCCAGAAAGGACGCGCCGTCCACAATAAACTGGATGGTCTGAGGCTGGATGGTCTCGAACTGCTTCACCTGCAGGTCCTCCTGCCGGGCCGCCATGCGCCAGTCGATGCGCTTCCACGAATCTCCGTTTTGATAGCTGCGCACGGTTTTCAAAACCGTCACATCTTCAAAATAGCCGTTTGCCCCCGTTTGTCCACTCCACAGATTTTTAAGAAACGAACTGACATCCACCGTTATCATTTCGGGATACACCACAAAGGTCGGCGGGTTGGTCATCCGCCGCTCGGCGGCGCTTTGGGCCAATCCGAACCCATCGCCGGAGCGGAGGTATAGCTTACCCAGCTGATAGATGCCCCGCCGCTCCGCCCGCCACCGGCTGCCCCAAGAGAGGCTTTGATCCCCCATGAGAAAGGCCAGCCGTTTGCGGTAAAGGGCACTTTTTTCTTCCTGCGCCTCCATAAAAGTAAGGTCGTAGCGCTCAAACCCACTGATGGGCACAAGGCAGGAATTGGGGGGAAGATCCTGGCACAGCTCCAGCCAGGTCAGGGGTAACAGCTTTCGATTTTCCACCGTGTACCGCAGGGAGACCTCTTCCCCGGCAAACATGGCCGGGTGGGCACCGGAAACTGAAACTTCCACTTTGTTCAGCGAAGCCAGCCCCCACAGCCGGGAGCTGAGCCCCAAAAGCCCCAAAAACAGCGCCAGAACCGACACCGCTGTGGCACCCCAAAAATTGGCGATGAGCGCCGCACCAAAAAAGCCGATCACAACCGGCGTGGCGATCAGCAGACTGGAGAGGCCCCCGATCTTACTGCCCATGCAGCATTTCCTCACGGCTGGGGGGAACGGGCGTTGTGGTAAGCAGCGTGCGGAGAAGCGAGTTCTCATCCTCTCCGGCAAGCTTTGCCTCGTTGGACAGAACCAGCCGGTGCGCCAGCACCGGGAGCACCATTTCCTGCACATCGTCGGGGGTTACAAAGTCCCGGCCTGCCATAGCGGCGAGCGTTTTACTGCCACGGTACAGGGCGCGGGAGCCGCGGGGACTGGCCCCCATGCGAATCAGCGGATGGCTGCGGGTAGCCGAAACGAGAGCCACCAGATACTGCAATACGCCCTCGGACACCGTGACCTTTTGGATCTCCTTCTGCAGGTCCACAATTTCCTCCGCGCTGGTCACTGCTCTCACCTGATCAAATGGAATTTCGTCGCCCACGCCGCGCAGCATGGCGGCCTCCTCCCCCTGGGTGGGGTAGCCAAGAGACAGGCGCAGAAAAAACCGGTCCATCTGCGCAGCCGGCAGGTGAAAGGTGCTCTCAAACTCCACGGGGTTCTGCGTGGCCATTACAACAAAGGGAGAAGGGAGTGCCCGTGTTTCCCCGTCAATAGTGACCTGCGCCTCTTCCATGGCCTCCAACAGCGCGGACTGGGTACGCGGAATGGCGCGGTTAATTTCGTCGGCCAACAGGATGTTGGTCATCACCGGCCCTTGCATGGTCTTGAACCCGCCACTCTGCCGGTCGAAGATGTTCATCCCCACCACGTCAGAGGGCAGCAGATCGGGGGTAAACTGAATGCGCTTGAAGTCACACCCCAGCGCGATGGACAGCGTTTTTACCAGCGTGGTCTTGCCCACACCGGGCAGGTCGTCCAGCAGGATATGCCCCTGTGACAGAATGGCGGCCACCATCAGCCGCGCCTGTGCATCTTTGCCCACGACGATTTTATTGATCTCGCCCAGCAGCTGCTCGGCAAGCTCGGGAACTGTATGTTGCACGCGGACCCTCTCCTTTGTCAAAGTGGTGAAAGTATATCACTTTTTTCGTATGCGATCAATGCAAAGCATGAATAAACTGTAAAGAAGACCGCGCCAGTTTCTGGCGCGGTCTTTGACTGTCGAAAAAGCCAAAAGGCTTTTTCGACAAGGGGATTGCGTACAGGACGCTCACCGCTTTCCTGCACGAGAGGTGTCTTTTCCAAGATACACGCCCCCGGAAATGACCGATTGTACTTTCTTTCCGCCGTGCGCGGCAGAAACTCTGCGAGGCGCTTCCAAACAATTCCCGGTTTTTTACAGGCAGAGACCGCGCCAGTTTCTGGCGCGGTCTCTGCCTAAGGCTTTTCCTATTTGTACTTTATGCTCTCGGCCACGGCCAGCTGGTCACAGCGGTTGTTATACTCGTTCTCCGCATGACCCTTGACCCAATGATAGTGCATGGTGTGGCGCTCGGTCAGCTCGAGAAGTACACCCCACAAATCGGGGTTCAGGGCGGGTTTTTTATCGCCTTTGATCCAGCCCTTGGCACGCCAGCCCTTGGCCCAGCCCTTGGAAAGCCCGTCGATGACATACTTGGAATCGGAATACAGTTCCACCACGCACGGTTCGCTAAGGGCAGAAAGTCCTTCCATCACACCGGTGAGTTCCATGCGGTTGTTGGTGGTATCCGCCGCCCCGCCGGACAGCTCTTTTTTATGTTCGCCATACAGCAGAACCGCACCCCACCCGCCGGGGCCGGGATTGCCGCTGCAAGCGCCGTCGGTATAAATGGTGACAGTTTTCATAGTCCCTCCCTTTCATGCCTCGTCTTCTTGCTTTGCTTCCGGGGCTTCCTTCATTTCAGGGGAGAAACCCGCCTTGCTGGATTCATACGGGCCAAGCTGTTCGTCCAAGCGTTTGTTCATCTGATCGAACCGCTGATCCACCTGTTCGGAAAGGCACTTATAGGCGATGAAAATGGCAATTACGATTACAATCCCAATCACCATCGTTATGCGTCCTCCTGCGGTGCCTCAGTATCCGGAGTTTCCGCCTGGGGCTCTTCTATGACCGGAATTTCCTGGGGCAACGCCTCCTGCTCGGTGCGGGCAATGGAGATCACCTTGACGCCCTCGTCCATGCGCATGAGGATCACGCCCTGGGCGGTGCGGCTATAAATATTCACGTCGGAAACCGCCATGCGGATGATTACGCCGTCGTTGGAAACGATCAGCAGATCTTCGTCCTCGTCCACAACCTTAACGCCGGCGATGGGTCCGGTTTTTTCGGTGACGTTATAGGCTTTCAGGCCGTATCCGCCACGTCTCTGCGGCTCGCCGTCGCCACGGATATACTCGGGGATGGGCGTTCTCTTTCCGTAGCCGTTTTCGGTTACGGCCAGGAACGTGCCCTCTTCCCGGGCGCGGGCGGCGCCCACAACATAGTCATCAGCGCGCATACGGATACCACGCACGCCGCACGCGTCACGGCCCATGGGCCGCACGTCAGTCTCCTTAAAGCAGATGGCCATGCCATTGTGGGTGGCGATGAGAATATTTTGCTCCCCATCGGTCTGGCACACAGAAATCAGCTCGTCGCCCTCATCCAGCGTGATACAGCGGATGCCCGCCTTCCGCGCGGTATTGATGCCCGACAGGGCAATGCGTTTGACGGTACCGTTTTTTGTGATCATGACCAAATACACATCGTCGGCATATTCCCGGATGTGGATCATAGCGGTCACTTTTTCATTGCTTTCAATGGGAAGCACGTTGACCAGATTTGTTCCCTTTGCCGTCCGTCCCGCCTCCGGAATCCGGTATCCCTTTTTCCGGTGTACCCGTCCGGTATTGGTGAAGAAGAGAATATAGTCATGGGTCGAGGCGGTAAACACGGTCTCCACATAATCCTCCTCCCGGGTACTCATGGCAGTCACGCCCCTTCCGCCCCGGTTCTGGGAGCGATAGGTCGAGGCGGGCAGGCGCTTGATATATCCCGCGTTGGTGAGGGTAAACACGCACTCCTCCTCGTCAATGAGATCCTCGATATCAATCTCATCCTCCACGTCCTGAATCTCGGTGGAGCGTTCGTCGCCGTATTTGTCGCGGATGGCGATCATCTCGTCTTTTAAAACGCCTTTGAGCAGTTCCTTATCGCTCAGCAGGCGGTTAAAGTAGGCGATTTTCTCCTCCAGCTCCTTATACTCCGCGTCCAACTTTTCCTTTTCCAGCCCTTGCAGACTTTTCAGCCGCATATCCAGAATGGCCTGTGACTGGACCTCGGACAGGCCGAAGCGCTCCATCAGGTGCTGCTTTGCGTCGTCGTAGCTGGTGCGGATGATGTGGATAACCTCGTCAATGTTGTCCTGAGCGATCAGCAATCCTTCCAGCAGGTGGGCGCGCTCCTGCGCCTTGCGCAGGTCGAACTTGGTCCGGCGGATGATGATCTCTTCCTGGAAGGACAGGTATTCGTCCAGAATGTGCCGCAGGGACAGGATTCTGGGCTGGGACTGGTTTTGCACCAGTGCCAGCATATTGATGGCAAAGGTATTCTGCATCTGGGTCTGGGAAAACAGGCGGTTTAACACCACCTGGGCATTGGCATCTTTTTTGAGTTCGATGACAATGCGCATACCGTTGCGGTCGGATTCGTCCCGCAGGCCGGAAATACCGTCCAGCCGCTTGTCATGGACTTGTTCCGCAATGGTCTCGACCAGGACTTTTTTGTTGACCTGATAGGGCAGCTCGGTGACAATGATCCGCAGCCGTCCTCCCGTGCCGTATTCCTCAATCTCCGTGCGGGCGCGAATCACCAGCCGTCCCTTGCCGGTGGCATAAGCGGCGCGGATGCCCGAGCGGCCCATGATGATCCCCTTGGTTGGGAAATCCGGGCCCTTGACGTGCTCCATCAGGTCGGAAAGCTCCGCCTCCGGATTGTCCAGCACACAGATACAGGCACCGATCACTTCCTTCAGGTTGTGAGGCGGAATGTTCGTCGCCATGCCCACCGCGATACCGGAGGAGCCGTTGACCAGCAGATTGGGGAAGCGGCAGGGGAGAACCCGTGGCTCTTTCCGGGATTCATCGAAGTTTGGATCCCAGTCCACGGTGTCTTTGTCGATGTCACGCAGCAGCTCCTCGGATATTTTTGCCATGCGGGCCTCGGTATAACGATAGGCGGCGGGGGGATCGCCATCCACGGAACCGAAGTTTCCGTGGCCGTCCACCAGCGGATACCGCATGGAGAAATCCTGGGCCAGACGCACCATGGCGTCGTAAACCGAGGCGTCACCATGGGGATGGTAGCGGCCCAGCACGTCACCCACGCAGGTGGCGGACTTTTTAAAGGGACGATCATTGGTCAGGTTATCCTCGTACATGGCGTACAGGATTCGGCGGTGAACCGGCTTGAGTCCGTCGCGCACGTCGGGCAGCGCACGGCCCACGATCACCGACATGGCATAGTCAATATAGGAGGTCTGCATCTCATCCACAAGTTCAGACCTGACAATTTTTTGGTCGGGATACCGGATGTCTTCCGGCTTATAGTCTTTGCCCATTTTCAATGCACCTCCTTAAATATCAAGATTGATGACATATTTCGCGTTCTTTTCAATGAATTCCTTGCGCGGCTCTACCTTTTCGCCCATCAGAATGGTAAAGGTCTCGTCAGCCGCCACGGCATCATCCAATTCGATGCGCTTGAGGATCCGCGTTTCGGGATTCATGGTGGTCCCCCACAGCTCATGGGGATCCATTTCACCAAGACCTTTGTTTCGGCTGATGTCGATCTTTCCCTTACCGTCCTCGCCGCGCATTTCCGCGGATACCCGGTCCCGTTCCTCGTCAGAGAAGGCATAGCGGGTGGTTTTACCCCGCACCAGCTTGTAAAGCGGGGGCACGGCGGCATACACATAGCCGTTTTCGATCAGCGGACGCATGAAGCGGAAGAAAAAGGTCAGCAGCAGGGTGCGGATGTGAGAACCGTCCACATCGGCATCGGCCATGATAATGACTTTGTGATACCGAAGTCTGGTGTGGTCGAACTCCTCGCCAATGCCCGCGCCCAGCGCGGTGATCACGGGCGTCAGCTTATCGTTGCCGTACACCTTGTCGGCTCTCGCCTTTTCCACGTTGAGCATCTTGCCCCACAGGGGCAGGATCGCCTGGAATCGGGAATCGCGGCCTCCCTTGGCGGAGCCGCCTGCCGAGTCGCCCTCAACGATGTAAAGTTCAGTCAAAGACGGGTCGCGCTCGTTGCAGTCAGAAAGCTTGCCAGGCAGGGTAGACCCCTCCAGCGCATTTTTGCGGCGGATGTTCTCTCTTGCCTTGCGGGCCGCCTCGCGGGCGCGATTGGCAGTCATGGCCTTTTCCAGAATGGAGCGGCCGATCTGGGGATTTTCCTCCAGAAAAATCTCCAGCTTTTCCGACACAATGTTGTCCACCAGGGTGCGGATCTCGCTGTTGCCCAGCTTCGCCTTGGTCTGTCCCTCAAACTGGGCATCCAAAAGCTTGACGGAAATGATGCAGGTTAAACCCTCTCGGCAGTCCTCGCCCGATACCTTGTCGTCATTTTTCAAAATACCCTTTTTGATCCCGTATTGATTCAAAACCCGGGTGAGGGCCGCCTTAAAGCCGGTTTCGTGCATACCGCCCTCGGGGGTGTGGATGTTATTGGCAAAGGAGACAATAATTTCGTTATAGCTGTCGTTATACTGCATGGCAACCTCAGCCATGGAGTCCTCTTTTTCCCCAGCCATATAAATCACGCCGTTGTGGATTGGCGTTTTGTTGCGGTTAATATAGGCGACAAATTCCCGGATGCCGCCTTCATAGCACATGGCGTCAAATTGTTCGTTGCCCTCGCGCTCGTCAGCGGTGGAAATTTTCAGGCCGGCGTTTAAAAACGCCTGCTCGCGCATGCGGGTGTGAAGGATCTCGTAGTCATAAACCGTGTCCTCGAAAATGGTACTGTCCGGCTTGAATATGACTTCTGTACCTTCGTGGTCAGTGGTCCCGACGATCTTCATCTCCTGGGTCACATCGCCCCGGGAAAATTTCATTTCGTAGATACTGCCACCCTTATGGACGCGAACCTCCAGCCATTCCGACAGGGCGTTCACCACCGAAGCGCCAACGCCGTGCAGGCCGCCCGACACCTTGTAGCCGCCGCCGCCGAATTTGCCGCCTGCGTGCAGAATGGTATATACCACTTCCAGCGCCGGCTTTCCGGTCTGTTGCTGAATATCCACGGGGATACCACGGCCGTTGTCGGTGACCCGGATGATATCGCCGGGCAGAATGGTTACCGTGATATGATCGCAGTAGCCGGCCAGTGCCTCGTCAATGGAGTTATCCACAATTTCATAGACGAGATGATGAAGCCCGGAGGAAGAGGTGGAGCCGATATACATCCCCGGCCGCTTCCGAACCGCTTCCAGCCCCTCCAGTACTTGGATTTCAGATGCACCGTATGCATGATCTACCTGGGTATTGACTTGTGTATTGGTCAGTTCTAATTCTTCAGACATTTTGAAACCTCCATAATTGCGGGGTCTATTCAAACAGGTTGTTTTCCGCTCGCCGGAGCAGAGTTGCCGTGGCCATTTGCGTGATATAGACCACCGGCGGTTCTTTGCCGCGCTGGCAGATGACAAAGGATTTTGGCAAATCATCGCCCACGCTGATTACCCGGCCTTCCCGCTCGGCCCGTTCCAGAAATTTTCTGGTGCGGGGAGACGCGGTAGTGTTATCCAGGTCGAACAGACCCAGCACACTGGCATAGGAAACCACCACGGACTGACCTAAATGTAAATACATCACATGCTCCTTTTCTCGCGGAGACGGCGCGCGTTATACAAGCTTTCCGTCCTTGATGCGAAAAACGCGGCCCTCCTTCAATCCGGTCAGCCGGTCATTCTCGCAGCAGGTGATAAATACCTGCCCTCCCTGGATCCGACTTAATACAAACTCCTGTCTGTGAACATCCAGTTCTGACAAGACGTCGTCCAATAACAGCACCGGCCATTCTCCGGTATCGTGATAGAAAATTTCCCGCGCACCCAGTTTGAGCGACAGTACCGCCGTCCTCGCCTGCCCCTGGGAACTGTATGTCCGGGCAGACACGTCGTTAATCGCAATATCCATATCATCCTTGTGCGGTCCGGAAAGACAAGCGTGCGCCTTCAATTCCGCCTCCCGGTGTGTCTCCTGGTGTTCTAAAAGCAGGGGCAGCAGCTCTTTTGGCGGTGCCAGCGGATCGGGAATGGTACTCACCGTTTCATAGGTCAGCTTCAACGCCTCCCGCCCGCCTGAAAAGTCCTGATGGATCGGCGGCGCATAATCCAGCAGCTTTTTAATAAAGTGTGCCCGGTAATGAATGATGACCGCTCCCATTTGAGCCATGCGTAGCGAAAACTCATCCAGCGTTTCCAGCAGGGACGGCTTATCCTCATAATCCTTTAAAATGCGGGTTTTATGCTCATAGAGCCGCCGGTATTCTGCCAGCGCCTCTTCGTAGCGGGGCCGCAGTTGGCAGATACAATCATCCAAAAAGCCGCGTCTCGCCGCGGCTCCCTCCCGGATCAGGCCCATATCCTCCGGACAGAATAAAACCGTCTGCAGTATGGGAGAAAGTTCGGCCGCGGATTTCAACCTGACCCCGTTGGAAAAAAGCTGCCGTGTGCTAGCGCGGAATAAATGGGCCTCCAGCGTAAAGTCCCGTCCGCGGGAAAACACATCCCCCTTTAAAAAGGCGGAATTCACCCAGAATTGAATTAGGTCCTTGTCATACCGCACCCGGTGGGATCGGGCGGAGGAGAGGTAATAGATTGCCTCCAACAAGTTGGTCTTTCCCTGGGCATTTTCCCCACAGATCACATTCACCGTGGGGGAAAGATCGGTTGCAACATGAATATAGTTGCGGAAAAAATCCAACGAAATATGTTTGACAATCATGTAACCACCAAGCGGACGTCGCTTCCCAGTTCTACGATATCGCCCGGCCTTATTTTTTTTCCCCGCATGGTGCAGCACGTACCGTTTACAATTACTTCTCCGTTTTGAATGGCGAGTTTCGCTTCCCCGCCAGTGTCTACAGCGCCGGAAAACTTCAACAGCCCTTCCAGCTTGATAAACTCAGTGTTGATTTTCACGGTTTCTTCTTGCATCTTTTTCCTCCTGCGCGCTGCCGCACGTTATTCCCCGGCCTTTAGCCGCACGGGAAGCACCATATAAAGAAATTTTTCTTCCCCCGCAGCAGGGAGAATGACACAGGGTGCCACGCTGGTGCTCAATTCAATCCGCACCCGGTCGGCGGGCGCGGCCCGCAGCGCGTCCATTAGATATTTATTATTAAACCCGATCTCAAGATCCTTTCCGTCACCGGAAATGGGGCATTGATCGGCTGCATCACCGATGGCTGTTTTGGTATTGATTTGCAGCAGTCCGTCCGCAAATTTACACCGCAGCGGACTTTTTAACTTATCGTTGATAATCAGGGACACCCGCTCAATGGAGGACAGAAGCACCCGGGTATCTCCCTCTACCTTAATGCTGTTATTTCTGGGTACAGCATTGCGATAGGCCAGAAATTCTCCCTCTAGCCGCCGGGACACCAGCATCAGGTCTCCCACTTTAAACATCATGTGGCGAGAGCCTTGTGTGATGGAAATTGTGTTTTCCGTATCCCCACAAATCTTTTCCACCTCAGAAAGGGCAGAGCCGGGTACCACAAACGAAAAGCTGGGTTCTCCTTCTTTTTGTTCGATGCCTTCATGACGCAGAGCCAAGCGATATCCGTCGACAGACACCACGGTTAGGCCAGTCTCGTCCACTTCAAACAGAGATCCGGTATGAATGGGGCGGCTTTCACTTTCACTGACTGCAAATAGAGTTTGTCCAATCATTGATTTTAACAGCTTTTGCTGGATGGTAAGGGAATTCTGATATTCTACGACGGGCAGTTCGGGAAATTCCTCCGCATCCGTTCCCAGAATATTAAATTCGCTCATGCCACACGTGATATTTACCATATAATGACTGGTGGAAAAGACAACCACGTCGTCTGGCAGTTTGCGAATGATCTCACCGAATAGGCGGGCCGACAAAACCAGAGATCCCGTTTCTTCGATTTGAGCCGGTACGGTTGTACGAATCCCTGTTTCTAAATTATACCCAGTCAGACGCAGGGACTCTCCAGTTTCCAGCAAAATTCCTTCCAGAGCGGGAATGGAACTTTTGGGGGAAACAGCTCTGGAAACCGTGCTGATCGCCGCTTGCAGCAGCGCTTTTTCGCAGGAGAACTTCATATTGGCATACGTCCTTTCGTTTTGCGGTATCTCTCTCTCGGTAAAAGGGGGGGAAAACCTCTTCTCGTGAAAGAGAGGGGAGGTTAGTTTAGTAATAGAAGTACGTAGGAGAAAAAAATGTGCAAACTCTGCGCAACCCGCTGAAAATGAAGGATTTTCTATCAACAGGCAATGTGTACAAAAAAACTTGTTTTCCACACAAAAAAAGAAATGCTCTTTTTTTCCACAGGCTGTTTTCCACATTTCCACATTTTCTGTTCTTATTCGTAGTGTTGGTTGATATTGGAGCTGATGTCCTTAATCACTTCTCTGGTCTGCGGTTCCACCTTCACCTTGCGGCCAATGCGGTCAATGGAGTGGAGCACCGTGGCGTGATCTCTGTTTTCAAACTCCCGGCCAATCTCTTTTAAAGAGAGACTGGTCATGCTTCGAATCAGATACATGGCAATCTGCCTGGCATTGGAGACCTCTTTAATTCGGCTTTGTCCGCGCAGTGCATCATCGTCGATCCCGTAGAACTTGCAGCACTCTTCAATGATGACATCGGCGGTGGGAAGAATATCCGATTTATCCTTGAACATATCCCGCACGGCGCGAATGACCGTATCGGCTTCAACTTTATCACCCAGCAAATCCTGAAAAGCCAATATTTTGGTGATGGTTCCCTCAATCTGACGGACATTGGCGGTGATGTTTTCCGCCACATATTGCAGCACCGGATCTGGCAGTTCCATTCCCATGCGAATGGCCTTGTTTTTAATAATTGCGACCCTGGTTTCATAGTCGGGGGGCTGAATGTCAGCCAAAAGACCCCATTCAAACCGGGTTTTCAATCGGTCTTCCAGCCGCAGCATTTCCTTGGGCGGACGGTCTGAGGTGAAGACAATCTGTTTTTTCGCCTCATAAAGGGAGTTGAATGTATGAAACATCTCTTCTTGGGTGGATTCCCGGCCTGCGATAAATTGCACGTCGTCCATTAAAAATACATCCGCATTGCGGTATTTGGTGCGGAAATCGTCGTTGCGGTTTTCCCGAATGGCGCGAATGAGTTCGTTGGTAAAGGAATCTCCCTTGATGTAAACAATGCGAAAATTGGGGTGGTTTTTGTGGATGGTATGCGCGATGGCATACAGCAAATGGGTCTTTCCAAGGCCAGACTCCCCATAGATATAAAGCGGATTGTAGCTGTCCGAGGGATTGTCCGCAACGGCTCGGGCGGCGGCGTGGGCAAATTTATTGGAAGAGCCAACGACAAATTTTTCAAACGTGTATTCTTCTGTGCCGGGGAAAAAGGAAGTGTCCCTTGGTTTTTTGTAATCTTCCAGTTCTCCCTCTGTCAGGACCCGAACGGAGAACTCTGCGGAAAACAGTTCCCGCAATGCGCTTTGAATGGAAGGAATATAGCGGCCAATAATAATGTCCCGCTTAAAGGCGGTTGGGGTATAAACAATAAAAACATCCTCCTCTAACGCAACCGCAACAGCATCGTCAAACCATGTGTTAATGGTGGTAGAGGTCATGTTTTTTTCCATCAGCGCAGTGATCCGCGCCCAAATGTCTTCTGGCAGATTCATTCGTTTCTCCTTCGCTTTACACCCAGACGGGCGGGCATAAATCGGTAATTTCACATTACTTCATTATAGCAAAAAATGGCCTTGAGCGCAAGGAAAAGACCCAATCTTTTCTTGTATATTATTTTAAAATGTGGGGAGAGGTACCCCCCCGTTTTTGTTCGTTGTCCATTCAGTGGAAAAGTGACGGGTGTACATAACGCCAACTGTGGTTATTTCGAAACCGGACCACTATATCTTGTATTTCCTTGAAAACAAAGCGTTTGCATTTTAAAACAAATAAAAATTTGGTTGACAGGGAATAAATGATTGGGATATAATAACGTCTGCGCTATGTGCAGACATAGCAGTGAGAAAACGACCGCAGCCGAAAACGGCTGTTGTGGTAAGTGGCCTTTGGCCACATAATTGTACAGGAGGTGTACTTAATGGTTAGAACATATCAGCCCAAAAAGCGCCATCGTGCCAAGGTGCATGGCTTTCGCAAGCGTATGGCAACCGCAAACGGCAAGAAGGTCTTGGCTCGTCGCCGTGCGCGCGGCCGTGCCCGTCTGAGTCACTGATGAGACGGAAAAACAATATCGTTTAGAAGGGGCGGAGGAGCGATTCCTACCGCCCCTGCGGAGCATCACAACACGGTAAGGGGGAGGGGATGACGTGAAGCATACCGTTTCCCTGAAGCAGAATCATGAGTTCCGGCGACTTTACGCCAAGGGAAAAAACGCGGTTTCTCCCTTTCTTGCCATTTACTGCAGGAAGAACAAGCTGGGTGTCAGCCGGTTGGGCGTGGTCACAGGCGTCAAGCTGGGGCATGCGGTCGTCCGCAACCGGGTTCGCCGTCGCCTGCGCGCCGTTTATAGAACGAATGAAGAGAAGCTGAAGCCGGGCTATGATATTGTGGTCGTGGCTCGTGTGCGTTCAGTGTACGCCAGATATGACCAATTGGAGAAAAACTTTTTTTCCCTGACAGAAAAGCTGGGACTTCTTTGCGGGGGCAGTGATTCATGAAAAAGGTATTGATCTTTCTCATCCAATTTTACAGGAAGAATATTTCCCCCCTGCGACCGCCCTGCTGCCGCTTTGTCCCCACCTGCTCTGCCTATGCATTGGAGGCGGTAGAAAAATATGGCGCGCTGAAGGGCGGCTTTCTTGCATTACGGCGCATTTCCAAGTGCCACCCCTTTCACAGGCAGAAGTATATTGAATACGACCCGGTCCCCTGAAATGGGGACTGCTATCGGAGGTTAAATGATGGAACTCATTCTCAAACCGTTTGCATGGCTGTTTCTGGCGCTGTACAACGGCCTGAACAGCTACGGCTTAGCGCTGATCGTCTTTGCATTCCTGATCAAACTGGTTCTCTTCCCCCTGAACCTGAAGGGGAAGCGCAGCATGATCGGTATGAATATGCTGCAGGGCAAAATGCAGCAGCTCCAGAAGGAGTGCGGCAAAGACAAAACACGCTATAACCAAGAAGTACAGCGGCTTTACGAAAAGGAAAAGATCAATCCCATGGGCGGCTGCCTGTGGACGATGCTTCCCCTGCCTATCATGATCGGCCTGTATTATGTTATTCGTCAGCCGTTGCAGTACTTCATGGAAATTTCCTCTGATCTCATTGATACTGTGGGTAAAGTGCTGGGGATTGC
Organism: Oscillospiraceae bacterium; assembly: GCA_963666535.1. Classification (GTDB taxonomy): domain Bacteria; phylum Bacillota; class Clostridia; order Oscillospirales; family Oscillospiraceae. The sequence continues at coordinate 540,000 of OY762913.1, forward strand.
CAACACCGGGGCCTATCCCCAGATCGCTATGGCAAAAGCCATGGGCGAACCCGGTATGCTGGATGCCGTAAAGGAGGTGCTTGTTGCCGCCGGCGCTGCGGTAGACAAGCTGTTTGTGATGGACTTTAGTTTTCTCGGACTGGATCTGTCCCAGACACCTCAGTGGAAATTCTGGGAGGTTGGCTCCTTCAGCTGGGCCTATATTGGGTTATTTGTGATTCCCTTTATCTCCGCCGGTCTGGGCTTCGTGTCCTCCAGGGTGAGCATGAAAACCAACAAAATGAACAATAAGCAGCCGACCAACTCCCAGGCAGATGCCATGAGCAAGCAAATGCTGTTCATGATGCCCATCATGTCTTTGTGGATCGGGTTTGTTATGCCGGCCGGACTGGGCATTTACTGGATGGCCACCAACATCCTAACCATTTTGCAGGAGATGATTGCTGCCAAGCTGCTGAAAAAGGACTACGAGAAGGCTCACGCCAGACAGGCCGAGCAGGAGCGCCTGGAAAAGGAAGAAGAGAAAAAGAAAAAGGCCGAGATTGCCGCCCGCCGCGTACAGCAGGCGGAAGAGGCCAAACTGAATAAGGGTAAAAAGAAGCCAGTGACGGAAAAGAAAAAGCCGACCACCAGCGAAGCAGGCCGCATCGGAATGCGTGCCTATGCCCGCGGCCGTTCCTACGAAGCAAATCGTTACGGCGAGGTGACGGAGTATCACGATCCTTCCGTGCCCGTGGATGAGGCAGCGGTGGAAGCCGCGCTGGGGGCGAAGACCACACAGGCCTTGCAGCCGGAGGAACTGCCGGAATCGGCAGCGGTAGTGGAACTGGCAGAAACAGCCGAAGCCAACGAACAGAGGGATCCTGCTGTAGAGGCAGAGAGCGCTGTTTGTGAGGAGAAGGCGGGTTCTGAATTCGTGCAGGAGCCGATTGCGGACGACACAGAGGAGTATGAAGCCGAGGCGGCACCGGAGACCGAAGAGGCCGCTGACGAAGACGAGGTGAAGTAAGCGATGATAAAGTGGATTGAAATGACTGGCCATACCGACGAAGAGGCCATCAGCAAGGCGCTGGACGAGCTTGGTCTGGACCGTGACAGCGTTTCCGTAGAAATTGTGGCACGTGCAAAATCCGGGTTTTTGGGTCTGGGCGGCACGCCAGCAAAAGTCAAGGTGTCCTACGAAGCACCCGATGAGGAGCCCCCCGTCGTGGAGAAGAAGGCAGAGCCTTTGATGAAGAAAGCCCCGGCGGAGGCACAGGCGTCTGTAAAAGAAGCACAGCCTGCCGAAGCTCAGCCGGTATCCGAGGCGGAAAGAACCCAGCAGGTAGTCCGCTTTTTGACCGGGTTGATGGAACATATGAATATCGCAGCGACCCCGCAGGTAACCCTGGATGAAGAAGGCGGCTATCTTGTTGTTCTGATGGGCGAGGGCTTGGGCGGCGTGATCGGCCGACGGGGCGAGACACTGGACGCGATCCAGCAGATTACAAACTACGCCATCAACCGTGGGCAGAGTAAGCGCACCCGCGTGCATATTGACGCAGAAAATTACCGCGCAAAACGCGAGGAATCTTTGGAAAAACTGGCGGTGAAGGTGGCTGGCAAGGTAGTAAAGTACCGCCGTAATGTGATGCTGGAGCCGATGAACGCCTATGAGCGCCATGTGATTCACGCTGCGCTGCAGGATTACAAGGGCGTCAGCACCTACTCTACCGGTACCGAGCCGAACCGCCGCACTGTTGTCGCGTACAGCTCCGGCGAGCACAGATAAAAAGTCAAGCGGCGGGACAACAACTTGTCCCGCCGCTTTTTTGCCAGGAAAAGAACAAACAGGCAGGAGGTCATTTTTATGTCTGCCCCTCTCTACGATGCGCTGCGGGTATTGGCCGCCCAAAACACGCTTCGGCTGCATATGCCCGGCCACAAGGGAAAACCACTCCCCGCACCGGAGTTTGCGGGGCTATCTGCCATTGACTTCACCGAGCTGCCACCCACGGGAAACCTTTTTTCAGGGGGAGGAGTGATTGGCCAGGCGGAAGCGCTTTGGGCAAAGCGGTTTGGGATGGAGCAATGCCTGTTCCTGACCGGCGGCGCCACTCTCGGTCTGCAGGCGGCACTGCGCCTGACCTGTCACCCCGGCGATCAAATTCTGTTGGATCGAGTCAGCCATCGGGCCATCCACAACGCCATGGCTTTGCTGGACCTGCGGCCAACCTGGCTGAGCAGACCGTGGCTTTGCCGGGAGGGAATTACCGCCGCTATCTCTCCACTGGATGTGGAAAAGTTATTAAGCGAAGACCCAGAAATAAAAACAGTATGTATAACATCCCCAACTTATTACGGCGTGTTGTCCGATATACGGGCAATTGCCGCCATTGTGCATCGGCACGGTGGAAAATTAGTGGTAGATGGAGCCCACGGTGCGCACCTTCCGTTTCTGGGTGACACGTCCCTCTCCGCGGCGGACGTGGTGGTGGTTTCTGCCCATAAGACACTTCCGGCCATGGGACAAACGGCGCTTTTGTTTGCAAACGGGTTTGAACACGAGGCCCTGCGGGCCGCCGCCTCTCTTTTTTCCACCTCCAGCCCTTCTTATGTGATGATGGCATCCTTGGACGTGGCTCGTGCCTATATGGAGGAGGAGGGGACGGTGGCTTACCTCCGTGCGGCAGAAGAGGTAGCGCACCTCCGGCAGGAGGCCCCGTGTCTGACCGAGGAACAGGTAAGGCTTGACCCGACACGGTTGGTTTTGTTTGCAAAGGACGGCTTTTTTACAGAAATGCAGCTGCAAAAAGCAGGTATTTTCCCGGAAATGGCGGACATTGGCCATGTGGTATGCATTTTATCCTGCGGAGACACCCAGGCAGACTTTGCCCGCTTTCGGCGTGCGATCCCCACATGCGGATTGGATTTGTGCGGGGAAGTTCCGCCACCGCCCACCCCGGGAGTGAACGCGCTTTCTCCCCGTGACACGTTTGCGGCGGCAAGGGAGAGCATCCCGCTCTGTGCCTGTGACGGCCGGATCTGTGCCGACTGTGTGGCCCCCTATCCGCCGGGCGTGCCTGTCCTGTCTCCTGGAGAGCGGGTAGAGAAAAAACATCTCGCATATTTACAAAAGATAGGGTATAATACAGAGGAGAGGATAGCGGTCGTTTCGGCGACCGAATCGGAGCTGTGACAGTTGACTGCCCGCGTGTGGACGGCCCGGCTTCGACAGAAAGGAGAGCTTGCGTATGAAATTGATCATTTCCATTATTAACCATGATGATTCTGCCGCGGTGACCCAGGCCCTGACCAAAAAAGGATTGTCCTCCACGAAGCTTGCCACCACAGGCGGCTTTCTGCTGGCGGGAAATGTGACCATCCTTGTCGGCGTGGATGAAGAAAATGTGCAAGCTGTCATTGATATTGTCAAGGAACATTCTCATTCCCGTAAGCAAATGATCCCCACCACAACCGAGATGAGCTATGGCTATTATCCCAGTATGCCGGTGGAAGTCACCGTTGGTGGCGCCACGATCTTTGTGGTGGATATTGACCGGTTCGAGCGGGTATAACATGAAACTGCACGGGCTGGTGGGAAATAGGGCGGTCAAGCGACAGTTGGAGGCTCAGGCCAATGGTCGTGGGCTTGCGCATGCCTACATACTTTCCGGTCCAGAAGGAAGCGGAAAACATACGCTGGCGCGGATCATATCCGCCGCGCTGGTTTGCACCGGCGGGGGCGAGGTTCCCTGCGGCGGCTGCGCAGCCTGCCGCAAGGGGAAGGAAGGAATTCATCCCGACGTGATCCGCGTATCCGTTCCGGCGGATAAGCGAGAGATCACGGTGGGACAGGCCAGACAGCTCCAAAGGGATGCGTACATCCGCCCCAACGAGGCGGACAGAAAGGTCTATGTCATAGAACAGGCCGATCTGATGAATCCAAACGCACAGAACGCGCTGCTCAAGTTGTTGGAGGAGGGCCCGGACTATGCCGCCTTTCTCCTGTTGGCGGAAAACCCCGGAGCGCTGCTGCCCACCGTGCGCTCCCGGTGCGAGACCCTTTGTCTGGCCCCGGTGACCGCGGCAGAAGCAGAGGCGTGGCTGATGGGCCGCTTTCCCGGGAAAGACCGGGGGATACTGCACGCTGCCGCTGCCGACTGCGGCGGCCTTTTGGGGCGCGCCGTCGAAGCACTGGAAGAAACGGCCCAGCAGCGGCAAGAGATTGCCGCACAGGCGGATTCGATCCTGCGCGCAATGAGAACACACAACGAACGACTTTTGATGGAAACTGTGTTTCCGTTGGAAAAACGGGACAGGGAGCAGCTTTCCACCCTATTTGACGAATTGATTCTCCGCTTGCGGGCCGAAGTGACGGCAGAGGATCGATCCTTTTCTCCGCATTGCGCCGTGACTGCGGCAGAGCAACTGCGAAAAATCCGTCTGGCTTGCGACTGCAATGCAGCGCCCGGACATTTATGCGGCTGGCTGTGCGCGGCCTTCGCTACCATTTGACAGACCGGGAGGGACCCCCATTATGACTGAAATCATCGGCGTCCGCTTTCAAAGCGGCGGAAAACAATATTACTTTGACCCGCAGCAGGCCCCTGTGGTGCTGGGCGACGGCGTGGTGGTGGAAACTTCCCGCGGCCTGGAATACGGTGAGTGCACCCAGACCAACACCATGGTGGAGGATTCTGCCGTTATCCAGCCCCTGCGGCCCATGGTCCGGAAGGCAACGGAGGAAGATCGCCGCACGGTGGAGCACAATCGGGAAAAGGCCAAAAAAGCATTTTCCCTATGCGAGGGGAAAATTGCCGAGCATGGGCTGGACATGAAACTGGTGGAAGTGGAATACAGCTTTGAGGGGAATAAGATTCTTTTCTTCTTCACTTCCGAGGAACGCGTGGATTTCCGCGCACTGGTCAAGGATTTGGCCTCCGCGCTCCACGCCCGTATCGAGTTGCGGCAGATTGGTGTGCGGGACGAGGCAAAGATGATCGGCGGACTTGGCATTTGCGGGCGGCCTTTTTGTTGCGCCGAGTTTTTGGATGAGTTCCAGCCTGTGTCCATCAAAATGGCAAAGACACAGAATCTATCTCTGAATCCCAGCAAGATTTCCGGCACTTGCGGCAGACTGATGTGCTGCCTAAAATACGAGCAGGACGCCTATCAGGATGCGGTGAAGCGCTGCCCTAAGGCGGAATCCTTTGTGGAAACGCCGGATGGAGCGGGCAACGTATGCGGGGTGAACCTCCTGCGGGAGCAGGTGAAGGTGCGGCTGGAATCCGCGCCTGAGGCGCCCAAATGCTACCACAATTGCGAGGTCTGCGTGGTCCGCAGCGGCAAAGGAAAGCGGCCGGAGGATTATGTGCAGCCACCCCTTGAGGAGTTGTCTAAGCGTCGCCGTGTCGAAGAAAAACCAGAGGAGAAAATCGGGTTTGGCGGCGAGCGAAGCAGTTTGTCTGCCGCACTGGAAGCAGTGTTGTCACCCGAAGTGTCCGCAGAAAAGCGGAATAGCGGGAATGACCGCGCCCCGGATGCGCCGCGCCGCCGCGACCACGGAAAAGGCGGGCAGAACAAGCCCCGGGTGGAGCAAGGCAGCAAGCTGCCTCAAAAACAAAAGGCGGCCCCACAGCCTGCAAAGCAGGGAAAACCCCCAGTCGAGGGGGACGCGAAAAAGGAAAATCGCAATCGAAACCGTAACCGGTGGCGCCATAAGCCAAAAAGCGGCGGTGGTCAGAACGGCGGCGGCGCTTCCCCAGCGTCTTAAAGGAAACAAAAAGGACCACCCACACAACTTGTGTGGGTGGTCCTTTTTGTTCGGGTATCCGTTCCTCTGTTCAAGGATGGCTGGAGTTTGGCAGGGACGGGAGGGGCAGCAGGGCAGATGACAAAAGGGCGGTTTAATTCGCCGTGTCCGGTGCTTCCCTGCGGGTGACGGAAATAGACAGCTCGTCCAGCTGCTTTTCCTCCACAAAGTCGGGGCAGTTGGTCATGGGTTCAGACGCATTTTGCACCTTGGGGAAGGCAATTACGTCACGGATGGAATCGGCCCCAGACACAAGCATGACCAGTCGATCCAGTCCGTAGGCAAGGCCGCCGTGGGGGGGCGCGCCATATTTGAACGCGTTGATGAGGTGGCCAAAGCGCTCCATGGCATCCTCCGGGGTGAAACCTAGGGCGCGGAACATTGCTTCCTGGGTGCTGGGATCGCTGATGCGGATCGAGCCGCCGCCCAGCTCGGTGCCGTTTAGCACAATGTCATAGGCTTTGGCGCGGCAGCGCTTCTTGTCCGTTTCCAACAGGGCCACGTCCTCATCCATGGGGGCGGTAAAGGGATGATGCATGGCGACAAAGCGGTTTTCCTCTTCGGAAAACTCAAACATCGGGAACTGAGTGACCCACAGGAATTGATAGTCCGTCTTGGCAGTCAGCTCCAGCCGATGGGCGATCTCGCAGCGCAAAGCGCCAAGAGACGCAAACACGATTTCGTCCTTGGGGTCGGCCACGATGAGAACGAGATCCCCCTGCTTGGCCTCAGTGCGCGCCAAAATGGCGGACATCTCGTCCTCGGTCATGAATTTGGAGAAAGAGGACGTAGTGCCGTCGGCGGCAAGCTTGACCCAGGCAAGGCCCTTGGCCTGATAGGTCTTGACAAACTCCACCAGCTGGTCAATTTTTTTGCGGGGGAAGGTTTCGGCACCGCCGGGAACCGTGATGGCGCGGACGGACCCGCCGTTTGCCACAGGGTCGGAAAATACCGCAAAGCCGCAGTTTTTTACAAGATCGCTGATCTGCTTCAGCTCCATGCCAATGCGCAGGTCAGGCTTGTCGGAGCCGAAGCGCTCCATGGCCTCGCACCAAGGCATGCGCAGGAAGGGAGTCTGGACCTCCACACCCAGCACATCGTGGAACACTTTTTTCAGGAAGCCTTCCTGGATGGTCATGACGTCCTCCTCATTGACAAAGGACATTTCCAGATCGATCTGGGTAAACTCCGGCTGGCGGTCGGCACGGAGATCTTCATCCCGGAAGCAGCGGGCGATCTGCATATAGCGGTCAAAGCCGGAGAGCATCAGCAGCTGCTTATACTGCTGGGGCGACTGGGGCAGGGCATAGAATTTGCCGGGGTGGACGCGGGAGGGAACCAGATAGTCCCGGGCGCCCTCGGGTGTGGATTTTTGCAGCATGGGAGTTTCAATTTCCAAAAAGCCCTGCTCGTCAAAATAGTCCCGTGCCAGCTTGGTCACCTTGTGACGGGTGGCGATCATGTGCTGCATGTCGGGGCGTCGGAGATCAAGATAGCGGTATTTTAGCCGCAGCATATCGTTGGCGTTGGAGTTTTCCACGATCTCAAAGGGCGGGGTTTCGGACTGCGCCAGCAGGCGCAGCTCCGACACGTAAAGCTCCACGTCACCGGTGGCGATTTTGTTGGTTTTTGCCTCCCGTTCCCGGATGACGCCGGTGGCGGCAATGACATATTCTCCCCGTAGGGTGGCGGCCTTGTCAAACACCGCCCGCTCGGTGGCGTCGTCAAACGCAAGCTGCAGCAGACCTGTGCGGTCGCGGAGATCCACGAAGATTAAGCCGCCCAGATCCCGCTGCCGCTGCACCCAGCCGCAAACGGAGATGGTTTTGCCTGCGTCGCTCAGGCGATAGTCACCGCAGTAGCCGCTGCGGTGGAAGTTCTGTAAATTTTCCATGATTGGTCACTCCTATTAGTATAATGGATGCATATGTTACGATCTGTAGTCAACCTTGGCGGTCAGTTACGGTGTGAGGTCAATCCCGAATGGGTTTGCCGGTGTTTCTTCTGGCAAGACCCGCTGTGATCAGGGCGATGGCCTCTTCGGCGGCCACGGTACTCTGTGTGCCAGAGGCAAGCTCTTTGACCGACACCTTGCCTGCGGCAATTTCGTCCTCGCCCAGCAGCAGGGCATACGGGATAGCCAGCTTATCGGCATAGGACAGCTTCTGCTTGAACTTTTTCTGCTCGCCGTGGATTTGAGTGCGGATGCCTGCCCCCCGCAAGGCGGTGGCCAGCGTGATGGCGGGCGCCAGATCGTCCGTCATGGGAAGGATCAGTGCATCGGCGGGGGAGGTGAGCAATTCGCCATTGAGCATCTCCTGATCCTCCAGCACAAAGAACAGGCGGGTCAGACCGATGGAAATTCCTACGCCGGGGAGTTGTTTATCGGTGTAATATTCCGCTAAGTTATCATATCGACCGCCGGAGCAGATGGAACCAATCTCAGGATGCTCCGTCATTACCGTTTCATAGACCGTACCGGTGTAATAGTCCAGGCCGCGAGCAATGGTGATGTCCACCGTGAAGTGGTCGGCGGGCACGCCGAAGGCTTCCATATAGTTCACGACGGTGGTCAGCTCGGTGATGCCGGCGTCCAGCAGTTCGTTCTGCCCCCGGTATGCGTTTAGCGCGGTGATGGGGTCCGCGGCTTCCAGTGTATCCAGCAGGGAGTCTGCTGCGCTGGGGGAGACGCCGAACTCACCGGTTAGCGTTTCGATGACTTTCTCCCGGCCGATCTTTTCCAGCTTGTCCACCGTTCGCATCACATCGGCAGACTGCTCCCGCAGCCCCAGCAGGTCAAACAGGCCATTGAGTACTTTGCGATTGTTGACGCGGATTTTGAAGTGGGTGAGTCCCAGTGCGGTAAAGGTCTGGTAGATGATGCTTGGAATCTCGGCCTCGTTGGAGATATCCAACGCGCCATCGCCGATCACGTCGATGTCCGCCTGGTAAAACTCGCGGAATCGGCCCCTCTGGGCGCGCTCACCCCGATAGACCTTGCCAATCTGAAACCGGCGGAAGGGGAAGGTGAGCTGTCCGTAGTTTAAGGCCACATATTTTGCCAGCGGTACGGTGAGATCAAACCGCAGAGACAGGTCGGTTTCGCCCTTGGTGAACCGATAGATCTGCTTTTCCGTCTCGCCGCCGCCCTTGGCCAGCAGGACCTCGGATGCTTCGATCAGTGGTGTGTCCAGGGGTGTGAAGCCATAAAGAGAGTAGGATTGGCGCAGGATCTCCACCATACGGTCGAACTGCGCTTGACGGGCGGGAAGCAGCTCCATAAAGCCGGAGAGGGTGTGAGGTTTTAGCTTACTCATAGTCATAAACTCCTTTTGCGGTAATGAGGGATTCGCGGGGCGGGCGTTTGCGTATAAAAAAGTGCTCTCATCCCCACAGCATGGGACGAGAGCATAAAAATGCTTCGTGGTGCCACCCACATTCGGCCGCGCGGGCGCGACCCTTTTGCCCTTTGGTACGGAAGGGGAACCGTGGGCATTTCTGCCCCCGCTCCGCCGCTGTCTTCTCACCACTCCTTGCTGTGCGGGGCTTTCAGCCAAGGCCCTGCTCTCTGTTCGGCGGTGTGTGGGGTACTCATGCGGCATCGGCGCGGTTTCATTATTGTATCATGAAGAGGGGGAAAGTCAAGCAGTAAAGGGGTGATTGTTGGGGTTGACCACGTTGCGCCAATCCAGATCTCCCCGGGCAAGGCCCAACACCAGCATCTCTGCCGTGGCAACGTTGGTGGCGCAGGGGATGGAGTACTGATCGCACAGATGCGTGATGTACTTCAGGTCTTCATCCAAATCCGCGGACTGGGGGTCGTTGAAAAAGAGCACCATGTCGATCTCGTTATAGGCAATGCGGGCGCCAATCTGCTGACTGCCGCCATGAGCGTGGGACAGGAACAAATTGATGGGCAAACCGGTGGCATCCGAGACCAATCGGCCCGTGGTATTGGTGGCACAAATGGTGTGCTTGGATAGAATGCCACAGTAGGCAATGCAGAACTGTACCATCAGCTCTTTCTTGTTGTCGTGGCTCATGAGAGCAATATTCATAGCTTGGGTCCTTCCTTCTTTTCGAACTTAGAGCGTGCAAGGCCAAACGACTTGTTTTCAGCGTATTCTCATGATCGGTACGCGGTAGCCTTCCACCCGTTTGGCGATATTGAGGTAGGCAATGGCGGCACCTTTATGATGCGTCAGAATGAGGGGTGTGTCTGTGTTGGCTGCCAGCATCACGGCGGAGTCTTCTGGGACGACGCCCAGAAGGGGCAGCCCTGCGGCGTTCATGGCATCGTCGATACTGCGGCGGAGCTTGCGCAGAAGCTTGGGCTGAACGCGGTTGACAACAAGGTGGATACGGGAAACAGCCAGTTCGCTGACTGCCCGCTGCGCGTCCCGGAGGGAAGCGTTTTCATTTGTGGATACAACGATGGCGCGGTCGGCGCCGCTGGCGGCAAGGTGGAAGCCAAGCCCCACGCCTGCTGGGGAATCGATTAGCACATAGTCAAAGGCGCTTTTCGCCTGGGTCCAAAAAGTGTCCATCTCTGCTTGACTTGGCACACGGTCAAAGGAAACCGGTGCCGTAAGCAGAAACAGCCCGTTCAGCTGGGGGTGAGGCACAGCGCCCTGCGCAAGGGTGCAGCGTCCTTCAATCACGTCGGTAAAATCCATCAATGCGCGGTCAGTCATCCCAAGGGCGAGATCTAAATTGCGAAGGCCGATGTCCATATCGACACAGAGAACGCTTTTCCCAAGGGCGGTGAGACAGGAAGCGACCCCTGCTGTGAGGGAAGTTTTACCAGTTCCGCCCTTGCCGGACGTCACAACAATTGCCGTTCCCATAGACTCCCTCCTTTGAACAAATAGTATACCATAAAGCGTGCCAAAAAAGCAATAGATTTGTGAAAAACGTCAAAGGGGAGCCTTTTGCATCTTTGCCCAGCGCCGGGGATAGGCCTTCGGCGTGGGTGCGGTCTTTTCGATCACCACCACTCGGTGGGTGATCTCCGTGCCGGGAATCGCGTAATCGAAGTTACAGGCCCAGTGTCCGCCAAGCGCATGAATGGCACTGCGCGCTGCGTTGCTTTCCGCGTCGCTGTCCACAGTTTTCATGGACAGGAACTGTCCGCCCGGCTTTACATAGGGCAAGCATAACTCGGACAGCATACTCAGATCGGCAACGGCCCGGGCGGTGGAACAGTCAAAGTGTTCCCGCAAGGCTTCATCGTGGGAACGTTCTTCCCCCCGTCCATGGATAAAATCAATCTGTACCAGGTTTAGCCGTTGTGCGACTTCTTCCAGCCAGTCCAGGCGTTTTGCCAACGAGTCCAAAAGCGTAACCTGAAGGGAGGGAACCAGAATTTTCAGCACCATGCCTGGGAAACCGGCGCCCGTACCCACGTCGATAAGCGTTTTCCCGGTAAGATCGGCGCACCGCAGCAGCGCCGCACAGTCCAGAAAATGCAGCCGTGCCACCTGCGCGGGTTCGGTGATGGCAGTGAGGTTCATGACCTGATTTTTCTCCAAAAGGAGGCGGGCGTATTCCTCAAGCTGCTCTATGGCAAGTTCTGGTGGGGTAAGACCCAGCGCATGGAAGCCGGTGGATAAAATCTCTTTCATGTTGCCGCCTTTACGTGAAATTGGCCAGAAGGCCGGGAATCCCGAAATACAGGCACAGGAGGAATGCGGCCACGCACAGCGCCGCAAGCGTATTGCCCTGCCATTTGCCCAGGGGGAACTCCTCCATCCTCGCACCTTGCAAAGATAAAATCGCAAGGCCCAGAAGTGCCGGGCAGAGCAGGATACCGCCAAGGCCCGAGAGCATGGTGCCGGTGAACAGAAAGAAGGTATTCAGACCCACCAGAATCACCATATAAACAAGGCCGATCCATGCCAAAATTCGTTTGATGGGGGAGGTGGGAGGGCGCTTAGTGCCGCCAGGCTCTTGGTCGTGACTTGACGTATCTGTCATGGCTGCGTCTCCTTGGACCGCGTGTTCTCAGCATGTGTGGTACTCCACCGAGAAGAATAAGCGATCAGATTGTGTGTTATATTGCCTGATCTTGCGGATCGGATGTCATCAGTATGGCAGGGATTACTTTTTGGGGGTGAGGAGCGCCTTGCCGCCCATATAGGGCTGCAGCACCTTGGGGATCTTGACACTGCCATCGGCTTGCAGGTTGTTCTCCAGCAGGGCAATGAGCATGCGGGGGGGCGCCACACAGGTGTTATTCAGTGTGTGGGGCAGATAGTTCTTGCCATCTTCCGCCTTGTATCGAATCTTCAAGCGTCTTGCCTGGGCGTCGCCCAGATTGGAGCAGGAACAGACCTCGAAGTACTTTTGCTGACGGGGGGACCATGCCTCAATGTCACACGATTTCACCTTTAGGTCGGCCAGATCGCCGGAGCAGCACTCCAACTGACGAACCGGGATGTCAAAGCTGCGGAAAAGCTCTACCGAGTAGCGCCACAGCTTCTCGTACCAGTCTTTGCTCTCCTCTGGTTTACAGACCACAACCATTTCCTGCTTCTCAAACTGATGAATGCGGTAAATTCCACGCTCTTCAATGCCGTGTGAGCCTTTTTCCTTGCGGAAGCAGGGGGAATAGGAGGTGAGGGTCTGGGGTAGTTTTTCCTCGGGGATGAGTTGGTCGATATAGCGTCCGATCATGGAGTGCTCGGAGGTGCCGATCAGGTAGAGATCCTCACCCTCAATTTTATACATCATGGCTTCCATATCCGCGAAGGACATCACCCCTTCCACCACGTTGCCGTGGATCATAAACGGGGGGATGCAATAGGTGAAGCCCTTGTCAATCATAAAGTCGCGGCCATAGGCCAGCACGGACTCGTGAAGACGGGCAATATCGCCCAGAAGATAGTAGAAGCCGCTGCCCGAGACGCGTCCGGCGGCATCCAGATCAATGCCGTCAAAGGACTCCATGATCTCCGTGTGATAGGGCACCTCGAAATCCGGGACTGCGGGATCGCCAAACTGCTCCACTTCAACATTGCAGGAGTCGTCGGGGCCGATGGGTACGGTTTCGTCAATGATCTGGGGGATGACCATCATGCGCTGACGGATTTCTCCGGCCAGCTCGTCCTCGCGCTTTTCCAACTGCGTCAACCGCTCTGCCTCTGCGGTGACCTTGGCTTTCAGCGCGTCGGCGTCCCCCTGCTTCGAAGGGTCTTTTTTGGCCTGCCCCATGAGTACGCCTACTTGCTTGGACAGGGTGTTGCGCTCTGCCCGTAGGGCCTGCGCCTCGTTGATGACGTTGCGGTTTTCTTCGTCCAGCGCCAGCACCTCGTCCACCAGCGGAAGCTTTTTTTCTTGGAACTTCTTCTTGATATTTTCCCGTACCAATTCGGGATTTTCACGAATCATCTTAATATCTAACATAGTAGACGCACCTCTTATATATGGTTGTTGTATGTGGAGGGTGATTGTTTCACGTGAAACAATCAGTCCAAAGCATCCAAAAGCGCTTGGTATTGCTCTGCCATAGAGCGGCTATCCTCGGCTGCGGACGCATATACGGTATCCGACAGAGATGAGGGAAGGCCAGAGGCCTCAAATTCTTCGATTAAGGCACGGGCGGCGGAATAGTGGCGGGTGCTGTACAGCTGCTGAATACGCCAGAACCAGTCTGCGGCTTCAAGCTGAGATTGCAGGGTGTCGCGCTGAGACTCTACGATAGCGTCATTTTTTAATTGCGCATCTTTCTCGGCGACGGCTGTCTCCAGATCCTTTATCTGATCCTCCAGGGCGTCGTTTTCGGCCTGCAGTGTCTCCACGGATTGCATGGCGCTGACGGATTCCTTCAACCCGCTGACCGATTCGGTCAGCCCGGAAAGGGCCCGCTGCTGCATGCAGTATGATAACAGAATAAGCAAAAAGGCAGCTGAAAATAAAATGATGACGTAGAGAAGTACCGTATTTTTCTTTCGCGGGGTACGGGAGTGCTGAGGAGGCGGAGTTTCATCCCGGGGCATCTTTTCCGAATCACTCATTGTTCCTCGCCTCCTTCACGGACGCGGGCTGCTTTCAGCTGTTCCAATGCGTCCAAAAGTGCTTCCAGATCGTGTTCATCGTAGTATTCCAACTCGATCTTTCCCTTCTTTCGCCCGTGGACGATGTGGACTTTGCGTCCAAGCCGACCTGCAAGACTTTTTTCCGCCTCTGCAAGATAGAGAGAAAGGCTGTTCTTCTCTGGTAATTTTGCCGGCTTGTCCGCTTTGTCCGCGACAAAGCCCTTCGACAGGGATTCGGCTTGCCGTACGGATAGACCATCCTTTACTACCCGCTCTGCAAGCGCCTGCTGATTTTCAGCACCGGAAACAGATAAAATGGCACGGGCGTGTCCTGCGGAAAGAACGCCATCTTCCAGCAGCGGCTGTACGTTGGCCGGCAGCGCCAGCAAGCGCAAGGCGTTTGCCACCGTGGGGCGGGACTTGCCCATGCGCCGGGCAACCTCCTCTTGGGTCATGCCATGCTCGTTAATCAGCACCGCATAGCCCTCGGCCTCCTCCATGGGATTCAAGTCCTCTCGCTGAAGGTTTTCAATCAGACCAAGTTCCATCACCTTGCGGTCGTCTGCGTCGATGATTAGGGCGGGAATTTCGCTGAGTCCTGCCTGTTTGGCGGCCCGCCAGCGGCGCTCGCCCGCGATAATTTGGTAATAGCCGGAGGAGAGCCGGCGGACGGTGAGGGGCTGAAGAATGCCGTGCTCCCGGATAGAGTCGGCCAAATCAGACAAAGCCTCTTCTTCGAAACGTTTGCGCGGCTGCTTAAGGCCGGCCTCGACCTGCGCGAGGGGGAGGAGGACGGAGCCGCCCTCCTGGGTTTGCAGGGAAGCGTCCCCCAGCAGAGCGCCGAGACCTTTGCCAAGGCCGCGATCTTTATTTGCCATTCGGTTATGTCACCCTTTCAGGATAATTGTATTGTTAGGAATTGCTTGCCAAAAGTTCAGCGGCAAGATCCCGGTAGGCGTCAGCCCCCCGGGAAAAGGCATCATAGGCACAAATGGGCTTTCCATGGCTGGGCGCTTCGGAAAGCCGCACGTTGCGGGGAATCACGCTGGAATAGACCTTGCCTGGGAAATGGCGCTTGACTTCCTCCGCTACCTGCATGGAGAGGTTTGTGCGCCCATCATACATCGTGAGCAGCACGCCCTCCAGCTCCAGCGAGGGATTCAATGACCGCCTCACGATACGCACTGTATTCATTAAATCAGACAGCCCCTCCAACGCGTAATACTCGCACTGAACCGGGACCAGCAAAGAGTCTGCGGCACACAGGGCATTTAATGTAAGCAGCTCCAGAGAGGGGGGGCAGTCAATAAAAATGTAGTCATAGCCCTCGGCCACAGAAAGCAGGGCCTTTTGGAGCAGGTGCTCCCGGTCGCTCAGGGCGATCATTTCAATTCCCGCCCCAGCCAGCGCCTTGTTAGAGGGAAGCACATCTCCATAGGCGGTGGAGACAATCGCCCGGCGGCAATCTGCGCCATTAATGACAACGTCATAGACGTTGGGGGAGGCGTTGACGCGATCCACACCTAAACCGGAAGTGGCGTTTGCCTGTGGGTCAAAATCACAGACTAAAACATGCCCGCCAGCGGCATGGACCGCGGCGGCCAGATTGACACAGGTGGTGGTTTTCCCCACGCCGCCCTTTTGATTAACGACAGCAATGATTTTTGCCATAAGGCACCGGCCTTTCTGCTTATTCAGACATAGCTCGTCTGACACAAAGACCATTATACCATATTGACAAGGTATTTCAACTGTTTTCCGTGTGTTTCACGTGAAACAATGCGAGGAGATCAGTCTTTGGCGGTGGAGGACAAAGAAGGGGGAGGTGGACCCCCTTAGCCAGGCAGACCGTGTTCCATGACGCAAAAGGATGATGTTTCACGTGAAACATCATCCTTAAAGAATTCAGTGAGACGCGGCTGTCCGTGGGATGCTGATGGTGAGTAGAATGTCATTCTCCCGATCCTCCCGCTGGTAAACAGCGTTTACGCCAGCTCCACGCATCAAATCCATACTGTGTGTAATTGTGTTTAAAAACAACCGCACATCTTTCAGGATGTAGCTGGGCTTTCTCAGCGGGGGCGTGGGCTCTTTCAACAGGGAATCAATGTACGTATCGGTTTGTGCCACATTGAGATCGCGTGCCGTGATATAGGCCAGGGCAGACAGACGCCGCTCATTGTCCGGGAGGCGGAGCAGCGCTCTGGCATGGCGCTCGGATAGGTTATGCTCCATTAAAAGGGAGACAATCTCCGGCGACAGGCGGAGCAGCCGCAGTTTGTTGGCGACTGCGGACTGTGACTTGCCCACCTTGCGGGCGGCCTCGTCCTGAGACAATCCATAGGCCTCAATTAGATGAGACAAGGCGGCGGCTTCTTCCATGTAGTCTAGATCCCGACGCTGAATGTTTTCCACCAGTGCCAGCAGAGAAGAGTCCTCCTCATTTACCTGCATCAGCAGGCAAGGGACGCGGGAAAGCTGCGCCATGCGGGCCGCGCGCAGACGGCGCTCGCCGGCAATCAGCTCATAACGGTGGCCCTCCCGCCGTACCGTAAGGGGCTGCAGCACACCGTGTTGACGGATGCTGAGGGACAGCTCTTCCAATGCATTCCGGTCAAATTGTCGCCGGGGCTGATTGGGGTTAGGATCAATGTCCTCCGTGGGGAGAAGGAGAACGCGACCGCTTAGTAGGCTGTTGATTTGCGACAGAGGCATGACGGGACCCTCCTTTGTAGAAGATACCCATATTTTACCAGACATGGAGGAGAAAAAAAGCGAAATACGTCACAGTGAAATAAAAACCGTGGAATGGTAGCCTCATTCCACGGTTTTCAGCAAATTTACTGCATAAAATTTTTCCTTCCATGTTGGGAAATGATGTGAATGGGGAAAGACGGCAGAATGGAGAACAAAGCGCCGCCTAAGGATGGCATAGGCGGCGCTTGTATCATGTTTTCGGTGAAACGCTCTGCCATTGTCGGGCTGTGCGCATAGGGCGGGTTACCCTGCGAATACGGCGGCGCAGCGCCTTAGAAGCCTCGCAGAAGAAGATGGGCGCCGTTGCCAGTAAAACAACTGCGCCCCACTGCATCGCAGACAGAGGCACCACAGAGAACACCTTTTGCAGTGCGGGCAGGATCAGGACAACAACCTGCATTGCGCCGCCCACCAAAAAGGCACGGTTCAGGGGGTGGTTGGAAAACACGCCCAGAGAAAACAGAGAGACCGATTCGCTGCGGACATTATAGGCATGAAAGAGCTGGCTGAAGGTAAGGGTTGCAAAGGCCATGGTGTTGGCGGTGGCCATATTGCCGGAAAGAAGCGGCCCCAGCAGATAGGCGCACAGCGTCAGCAGCCCCACCATGCAGCCCTGCCGCAGCAAGCGGAAGGAGAAGCCGACGGTGAATAGAGACTCTCGTGGGCTGCGGGGCGGCTGGGTCATGACGTCGTTTGCCACTGGCTCCATGCCCAACGCCAGCGCGGGGAGAGAGTCGGTCACCAGGTTCAGCCACAGCAGCTGAACCGGAAGCAGTGGCATTTGTGGCAGGTCGAGGATGGTGGCCACAGCGATTACCAGAATCTCGCCAAGATTGCAGGAGAGCAAATAATGAATGGCTTTCTTAATGTTGGTGTAAACCCCTCGTCCCTGCCGCACGGCGGCAACGATGGTGGCGAAGTTATCATCCGTTAGGATCATATCTGCCGCGCTTCGGGCCACGTCGGTTCCCGAGCGCCCCATGGCGCAGCCGATGTCCGCGGCCTTGAGGGCGGGCGCATCATTCACGCCGTCCCCCGTCATGGCCACCACATAGCCTTTTTTCTGCCAGGCCTGGACAATGCGCAGTTTGTGCTCGGGGGTGACGCGGGCAAAGACCGCGATGCGGGCGACGTCTGATTCCAGCATGCTCTGTGGCATAAAGTCCAGGTCGGCGCCGGTCACCGCGATATCTCCCGGTCGGCAGATGTCCAGCTGCTTCGCGATGGCCGCGGCGGTCAGTTTGTGGTCACCGGTGATCATGACCGGCCGAATTCCGGCGGCGCGGCAGGCGGCAACCGCCCGCGCCGCTTCCGGGCGGGGTGGGTCGATCATGCCAAGCAGCCCGACAAAGGTCAGTTCGTGCTCCAATGTGGTATCGAGCCGCAGGGGGAGGGTTTTTAGATCGCGGACCGCAACCCCCAGCACCCGCAGGGCGCGTCCAGCCATATCGTCAGCGGCGGCGGAAATGCGCTGCCGCTGCCCTTCGTTGAGCGGCAAGGCGCGAAATGCAGAGCAGCGGGTTAGCAGCACATCGGGCGCGCCCTTGACGAAAACACGATACCCGCCTTCCGGCAGGGAGCAGATAACGCTCATGAGCTTGCGGGAGGAATCAAAGGGGACTTCACCGCGGCGGGGGTAGTCCCGATCCAGCCGGCTTTTATCGAGACCCTCGGCCCGTGCGGCGTCCACCAGGGCGGCTTCGGTCGGGTCGCCTGTGATCTTCCCCTCCCGCGAAACGGTGCAGTCGTTGCACAATGCGCCGGCAAGGAGTGTTTCCCGCTGGGCGGGGCCGACCGGCCAAAGCTCGGTGACCGCCATTTTGTTGCGGGTCAGCGTGCCGGTCTTGTCCGAACAGATGACTCCCGCACAGCCCAGCGTTTCCACGGCGGGCAGGCGCTTGATAATGGCATTTTTACCCGCCATGTCCTTCACGCCCATGGCCAGCACAATGGTGACGATGGCGGGCAGCCCCTCTGGAATGGCCGCCACAGCCAGAGAAACCGCCGTGAGGAACATATCCAAAAGAACCTTTCCCCGCAGAAGCCCGATGGCAAACAGCACGGCACAGACGGCCACGCAAAGAAAGGAAAGCGTTTTCGATACCTCTGCCATTTTGCACTGCAGAGGCGTGCGAAGATCCCCCGTTTGGTGGAGCAGAAGGGCCACCCGGCCCACAGCGGTGTCCATCCCCGTGGCGGTGACAATGGCCGTGCAGTGACCGCCGGTGAGAACGGTGGCAGACAGGAGCATATTCCGCCGGTCGGCCAAGGGCGTGTCCGGCGGAAGGGCATCGACCGTCTCCTTGGACACAGGCACGGATTCTCCCGTCATAGCCGACTCGTCAGCGGTAACACCCGCGCACTCTAAAATACGTGCATCGGCCGGGACCAAGTCCCCCGCTTCCAACTGGATCATGTCGCCGGGAACCAATTTGGCCGTATCCACACAGAGCAGCTGTCCATCCCGCAACACTTTTGCCTTTGGAGCGGAGAGCTTTTCCAACGCGTCCATTGCGCGGCGAGCGTTGTCCTCCTGTAAAATAGAGATGACGGCATTGACCGCTACGATAATCAGGATAATAGCGGCATCCAGCGCATCGCCTTCCCCGACAAAGAGAGACAGCGCCGCCGCGGCCAGAAGGACCAGGATCATGGGGTCCTTTAGCTGATTGAGAACGCGAAGGGGAAGGGGAACCGGCTTAATCCGGTCCAATTGATTCGGCCCGTACTTAGATAGCTGTTTGGCCGCGGAATGGGCGCTCAGTCCGCGGGTTTTGTTACTGTCCAGCAGCTTGAGCAGCTGGGCGGGGGGGATACTGTGCCATTGTGTCATAGCTGTCGCTCCTTATGTAATGGACTTGCAGATGCAATTACCATTATAAGGAAAATGTAGCGGCGCATTTAAGGGAAAAAGGGACTCTCCCACATAGAACGGCAGAAGAAGACGCGCCCACCGCCTATGCGGTGGGCGCGTCTTCTTTCAATACGGATAGAGCGCGAGGGTGCGATTGTTTTTCGCAATAGGATTTAACCGTTGCGAAGGGTGGCCAGCGCGGTGTAAAATGCTTGAATGTCAAGATTTGTGTAGGCATCCGTATAGGTCACCTCGGCGGAATCCAGCCATTCGGCCAGCAGCGCGTCAAAGCGAGCCGCAACATAGTCCTCTCTGCAATCCGAGGGCTCCACGGCAAGCCTTTGGATAATGTGATAACCGTAAGAGCTTTGGACAACGTCGCTGATCTTGCCCACATTCAGGGCCAAGGCGGCGGTTTCAAACTCTGCTACCATTTTGCCGGAGGAGGTCAGGTAGCCATCGGGGTTTTCGGCAAGGCCGGTGTCCTCGCTGTATTCGTTCATCAGCGTGTCGAACAGCGTGAGGGGGTCAGAGCTTGCCCGCAGCTGGGCCAGCAGATCGTCGGCAATGGCCTTTTGGCTTGCGATGGTTGCCTCGTCATAGCTGGTTTTCGTGGAGGTGTCTTGGGTCAGCAGCAGAATGTGCTTGGCGCGGTAAACGCCGTTATCCGCAATATAAGACTCTAAATCTGCATCGGTGGGGGCATACGTCCCCCCGTCGGCAAACAGGAAGTCGTTCAAGTCGTTATAGAGATAGAATTGCTCCAGGATAGCGCGGAAGCCGTTCTCATCCAGACAGGACTGCTTCAGACGGTCCTGATACGCCTCGTCGGTATCATAGTCATCCCGCATAGCCTGAATTTCGCCGTCAATGGCGGTCTGATCCTCGTCGTCCAGCGTGACGCCCTGCTCCGCGGCCTTCACAGCGGCGATCTCATAATGCTGTACGGTTTGTGCTGCGTTGCTGCGCAGGTAGTCAGAGAGCGTGGCGTCCGACCAATCCAGCCCGTCTGCACTGCCATAATAGTAATAAACCATATAGTCGATCGTGTAGCCCAGCCAGTAGAGATAGGTTTCGGCGGTTACTTCCTTGCCGCCCACCGTCATCATAACGGTGTCGCCGGGGATGCCGACCAGCTGCTGGACCACGTCATCCGCTGGTTCGGTCGTAGCAGCGGATGGGCTGTCGCAGCCGGAGAGACATCCGGTCAGCAGAGCGGCGGAAAGAACCAGCGCCGCGATGCGGGAAAACTTTTTCATGTAAGATCCTCCTTGATTGCCTTGTAGTAAGACAAATTATACAATAGCACAAATCATGGAAAAGCACAACGGGAAAGCGGGGGAATGACGGGTTTGTTGCCTTGCGGGGGTCAGGAGGAGGCAGCAGCTGTGTTGGAATAATCCTCCATCAGCTTCTGGGCCAGCTTCAAAATGTCCTCGTCCTTGCGCAGGCGCAGCGCCAGATAGGGCTTTTCCCCTGCGGAGAACAGCAGTCGGCCCCGGTATTTGGTATCCCCGCACAGGGCGGAAACCCGTTGCAAATCAAATTCCGACAGGAGGAAGTTGAGATTCGTTCCCTTTTGCGAAATTTCGGAAACGCCGTTTTTGGCGGCGGCGGCGCGCAAAAGGGCCACGGAAATAAGATTGTTGACCGGTCTGGGCGGGTCGCCATAACGATCGACCAGTTCATCCACCACATCGTCTGCATCCTCCTCGGTGCGGATGTGGGCGATGCGGCGGTATAGATCCATCCGCTGCTCCGGCGAGGGTACGTAGCGGTCGGGAATGTTGGCAGTGATGGACAGATCGGCGGCGCACTCGGTGTTTTGGGGGATGGGGACGCCCTGCTCCCGCAGCACGGCCTCCTCCAGCAGCTTTAAATACATGTCGTAGCCAACGCTCAGCATAAAGCCAGACTGCTCCGGCCCCAGCACGTTGCCCGCGCCGCGGATTTCCAAATCCCGCATGGCGATTTTGAAGCCAGAACCGAATTCGGCAAATTCTCGGATGGCTGACAGGCGCTTAGAGGCCACCTCTGTCAGCACCTTGCCCCGCCGATAGGTCATATAGGCATAGGCACGGCGGGAGGACCGGCCCACACGGCCCCGAATCTGGTGGAGCTGGGCAAGGCCAAGCCGGTCGGCGTCCTCAATGATCAGGGTGTTTACATTGGAAATATCGATCCCCGTTTCAATGATGGTGGTACAGACCAGAATATCTACTTCGCCGTCGGTCATGCGGCTCATCACGTCGGAGATTTCATCTTGGGTCATCCGGCCGTGGGCCACCGCCACGGAAGCGTCCGGTCCCAAAAGTTCGGCGATGCGCTTGGCGGTGCGGGCCACGGTCTCCACGCGGTTGTGAAGATAATAGACCTGTCCGCCCCGTTCCAGCTCCCGGCGCATGGCATCCGCCAGCACCGACCAGTCGTGCTCCAGCACATAGGTCTGCACCGGCTGCCGGTCATGGGGCGGCTCCTCAATGGTGCTCATGTCACGGATGCCGGACAGCGCCATGTTCAGGGTGCGGGGAATCGGCGTTGCCGAAAGCGTGAGCACGTCCACCTGGCGGGACAGCTCCTTCAGCTTTTCCTTGTGGGACACGCCAAAGCGCTGCTCCTCATCCACCACCAGCAGACCCAGATCCCGAAACACCACGTCCTTTTGGAACAGGCGGTGGGTGCCGATGAGCAAATCAATTTCTCCGCCGGCCAGTTTCCGAATGGTCTCTTTCATTTGGGCCGGGGTGCGGAATCGGCTGACCAGATCAACCGTGACGGGATATTTCGCAAAGCGGCGCATGGCAGATAGATAATGCTGCCGTGCCAGCACCGTGGTGGGCACCAAAATCGCCGCCTGCTTGCCGTCCAGCACGCATTTCATAATGGCCCGGAACGCCACCTCGGTTTTGCCGTAACCCACGTCGCCGCACAGCAGGCGGTCCATGGGCTGCGGCTTTTGCATGTCCACCTTGATTTCGGCGACACAGCGGAGCTGGTCGTCGGTTTCGGTGTATTCAAAAGCCTCTTCAAATTCCTGCTGCCAGGGGGAGTCGGGCGAGAAGGAGAAGCCGGGCTGCCGCTGCCGTTCGGCGTAAAGCTGGATCAGACCCTTGGCCAGATCCGCCACAGCCTTTCTGGCACGCGATTTGGATCGCTCCCATTCCGCGCCACCCAATTTGGACAATTTTTTTGTTTCCGCATTGTCGCCGCCGCCGATGTACTTACTGACCATGTCCAACTGGGTGGCAGGGACATAGAGGACATCGCTGCCGGCATAGGACAGCTTTACATAATCCTTTTCCACCCCATCGGCGGGGAGTTTCACCATGCCCATATAGCGGCCGACGCCGTGCAGCTCGTGAACCACCAGGTCGCCCACGGCCAGGTCGGCATAGCTCTTCAATTTTTGTCGGTTGGTAACAGCTTTCAGCTTTTTTCCCTTTTTTACACCGCCCTGCCCCTCAGTCAGGATAGACAGCTTGGCATCGGGGTACTCCAGTCCGGCGGAAAGACCGCCCAGCGTGATGACGGCGTGCCCGGGGTCTGGCAGTTTTTTTAAGGTAAAGTCTACAGCGGAGGGCACTTTTTCATCCCGAAGCAGCGTTTGCAGGGCAAGGGCACGCTGTTCTCCGGATACCAGCACCACGGCAGAGTGGCCGGCGGTACGGCAATAGGTCAGATCGGACACCGCTGTCTCCAGATTGGCGCCGAAGGAGGGCAACTGCTTGGCCAAAACGGACAGCAGGGTTCGGGGTGGGGCTGGATAGGAGGAAAGGGTAAAGGAATCCAGATAGCACACCGGAAAGTCCGCCAGCCCGCAGCAGAGTTCGTCAAAGGTGCAGGAAAAACAGGTCTGTCCCGGGGCAAGCACCCCCGTCTCCAGCAGAGTGGTCACATCCTCGTTTAGCTGCCATAGGTAGGTTTTGGCCCGCTCGGAGATGCGGCTGCTCTCGGAAAACAAGACAACGCCAGTGGGGGGAAGATAGTTCGCCGCCGTTGCAAAGGCGGGGTAAATAAGACCCAAATATCGATCCAACGCGGGGAATAAACGAGCCTCTTCCAGTGCTTCCCGGTCGTGGGACAGAGTGGAAAAAAGCTCGGCCTGTCCGGATTCCTGCGCAGTTGCAGCAAGCTGCTCCAGCTGAGCTACCAGCCCCGGAAGTCCGTCAGGAGCCAAACGGGGCAGAACCTCGGCGGCGGGGAGAAGGGTGGTTTGCTCCACATTCTCGGTGCGGCGTTGGGTGCCGGGGTCGAAGAGGCCCATGGAGTCGATCTCATCGCCGAAAAACTCCATGCGCACCGGTTGGGCGGCGGGGGAAAACACATCCAAGATACCCCCGCGCAGGGCGAACTGGCCGACACCCTCCACTTGTTCGCAGCGGAAGTAGCCCGCCCGCACCAGCAGCTCGGTCAGCTCATTGAGGTCGCAGTTGTCACCCACCCGCAGCGTGCGCGCCGCAGCATCCAGCAGCGCGGGGGGCAGGGTGCGCTGCAACAGGCTTTCCACCGTCGCCACCACAAGAGAAATCGAGCTGTCCCACAGACCCGCAAGGATGGACAGACGCTGGTGCTCCCATTCGTGGGAGACGGTGGCGGCGTTGTGAAACGTAAATTCCCGAGCCGGCAGAAGGGAGACCGGCTCGCCGGTCAGGGCGGTAAGATCCCGGCAGAGACGGCGTGCCTCCCCTTCGTCGGCGCACACCAGGACCACCGGGCGGCCGGTCTGTTCACGGATCCCCGCGGCAAAATGGGCGCGATGAATTGCCGCAAGGCCAGACACTGCCACCGGGCAGACACCGGCATCGATGGCGGTAAGCAGCTTAGAAAACTCTGGTATTCGGTTCAGGCAAGAGACCAGCAATTTCATAATGAAACCTCAACAGTAAAATATTGGAAGCAAAAAATAGGAAGGAAGTCCGCTCCGAGCAGCGGGGGAGGGGGGGCGCATAGCGGTCCCTCGCTGTGCAGAGCGGCTGGTTCAAATTCTAACAGGCAGTGCATCCATGCAGTTGAAACGGCAAATAGGCCTGTTTTTGTCCAAAAGAGGAACGATTGCTCTTTCGGCAAATGCGATTAGCCAATCGCATTTGTTCAGTGGACATTAATTAAACTTGTTCATGGCGCTGTCCACGCCCTCGGCCAAAAGGCATGCGGCGGCATCGGCGGCCTGTTTCACCGCAGCATCCATCAGCGGCTGATCCTTGGGCGGAAATTTGCCCAAAACCCAGCTCACCATGTCATAATCGGGGTGAGGCTTTTCTCCCACGCCCAATCGGATGCGGGGGAACTGATCGGTACCCAGGTGGAGGATGATGTTTTTCAGTCCGTTGTGTCCGCCGGCGGAGCCGCCCTTGCGGATGCGGAGCTTGCCCACAGGCATGGAAATATCATCGGAAAACACCAGCACATGATCGGCGGGGAGCTTGTAAAAATCCACCGCCTGCCGCACCGCTTCGCCGGAAAGATTCATATAGGTCACGGGCTTCATCAGCAGGACCTTGCAGCCGGAAAGCTCCGCCGTGTTGGTCAGCGCCTTATACTTCAGCTTTTGGATGGGAATGTGAAGGCGCTCGCCAAGCTCGTCACCCACCAGAAATCCCACGTTGTGGCGGGAGTGTTCATACTCGTCACCGGGATTGCCCAAAAAGACCAGAAGCCATTCCACACTGCCGCTTTTCGCTTTGTTAAAAAACATAAGACACCTCAAATGAACTCACAGGGGCGGACGACCGTCCGCCCCTGTGAGAGGTAAATCCAGCATTCAGGGGAGTTGCCCCCGTTTTACAGGAACAGCTTGGAAACCGAGGTTTCCTCGTAGATGTGGGAAATTGCCTCACCAAACATATGAGCAACGGACAGATACTTGATCTTATCGCACTTCACGCCTTCCTTCGCGGGAATGGTGTCCAGTAAAGTCAGTTCCCTGATGTAACTTGCCTCCAGCCGATCGATGGCGGGGCCGGACAGAACGCCGTGAGAGGCGCAGGCATACACCTCGGTGGCGCCGCCGATTTCAATAATTGCCTTGGCCGCCCCACACAGGGAGCCTGCGGTATCCACCATGTCGTCAAACAGAATGCATTTTTTGCCCCGCACGTCGCCGATGATGTTCATCACTTCGGAGGAGTTGGCCTTTTGGCGGCGCTTGTCCACAATGGCAAGACCCATGCCCAGCTTCTGGGCAAAGGCTCGGGCGCGGGCCACCGAGCCAACATCCGGGGAAACTACCACCATGTCGTCGGTCTGACCGGCGAACTTCTCACAGAAGTATTTGGTGAATACGGGGTTACCCAGCAGGTTATCCACGGGGATATCGAAAAAGCCCTGGATCTGTGCAGCGTGCAGGTCCATGGTCAGCACGCGGTCCGCACCCGCCGCGGTGATGAGGTTGGCCACAAGCTTTGCGGAGATGGGGTCACGAGGCTTGGTCTTGCGGTCTTGGCGTGCATAGCCGAAATAGGGGATCACGGCGGTGATGCGGCCGGCGGAAGCGCGCTTGAGCGCATCAATAATAATGAGCAGCTGCATCAGGTTGTCGTTAACGGGGCCGCAGGTAGACTGGATGACGAAAACGTCAGAACCGCGGACGGTCTCATAGATGGAGACAAAATTCTCGCCGTCAGAAAAAGCGCCGGCCTCTGAATCACCCAGAGGACAGCCAATGTCCTTGCAGATGTCCTCCGCCAGTTTGCGATTGGAAGTGCCTGCGAAAATTTTAATGTCCTTGCCGTGTGCGATCATGTGAAACATCCTTCCTCTTATCTGTATGATACTCTCTCTCAAATCTTGCTATTTCTTTTCCCGGCGTTTTTGGGCGGCCCAGCCGGGCTTGGCCGATTGGCGGGCACGGGCAATCGCCAGCGCGTCCGCCTCTACATCCTGCGTGATGGTGGAGCCTGCGGCGGTGTAAGCGCCGCTGCCCACAGACACGGGAGCGACCAGATTGGTGTTGCAGCCGATAAAGCAGTCGTCGCCGATGTGCGTGCGGTATTTCGCGGTGCCGTCATAGTTTACCGTGACAGTGCCGCAGCCGAAATTCACCCGCTCACCCACGTCAGAGTCCCCCACATAGGTCAGGTGGGAGATTTTAGTCCCATTGCCAACCGAGGAGTTTTTCAGCTCCACAAAGTCGCCCACTTTGATGTGGTCACCCACGGTGCAGTTGGGACGGACATAGGCGAAGGGACCCACGCTGGTGTGGGAGCCAATGGCGGAGTCGTTGCACTGGGAGGAATTGATCACGGTGTTGTTTCCCACGGTGCAGTTTGTAATCATGGTGTTGGGACCCAGCTCACAGTTTTCCCCAATGACCGTGGCGCCCCGCAAAATGGTGCCCGGAAGCAAAAGGGAACCCCGGCCGACAGAAACGGTGTCTTCCACATACACGGCGGAGGGATCCAGCATGATAACGCCGGCATCGAGAAGACGCTGGCGGTTTTCCTGCAATTGAGCGGCGTTCATAGGCACACTCCTTCAAATCGTATTCTCACGCATATCATTATACCAAAATAGACGGCGAAGGGAACGGTTTTTTTGGTTTTTTTTCTGTTTCTTTGCTTCCCACAGTTTTTGCGTCAGGTGGAGGGCGTAAATTATCAAAAACAGCGAGTGGGACGCCGTTTTTGATAAAAAATCGGCCCATACCGCAGGTATGGGCCGGTGAATGGAGTTAGATCGCGGCGGCAATGGCCTGATGGGGGAGCCAGTGCTGCACAAAATTGAGACGGAACACACGGGACACTTCCAGGACCGCGCATGCTTTATCAGCCAAACTTACCACAAAAGCTTCCCGGGAACGGGGCATCTTCTTGGCCAGCGGCCACATGTGGGAGATAATGATATTTTCCTCTTTGGGGGTCAGGTCCGGACACAGAACTTTGGCGTTTTGCAGGGCGGCCACAGGGTGGTCAAGGCATTGGTTGCCGGGGTGGGCGGTCTTGTCATGTCCATCATAAAGATAGAAGTCGTGCAGCAGACCGGCCCGCGCCGCCGCCATATAGTCCAGGTTAAGTCGGCGGGCCAGACGGTAGGAAACGTAGGAGACAAACACAGAATGATCATAGGTCGTCACAGAAAAGTGATGCCGCCACTGCTTCATGGAGTGGACTTCGCTTGTTTCGATCACAGCAGAAATACAATCAATAAAACAATGCTGATTCATATTATTACTCATTAAATGGTGCTCCTTTTTTGATTTAGACGCACTTAGTATAGCAGGGTGTTTTTGATTTGTCACTTGTTTTTTGAAAAAAACTGGGATTTGTAAAAAAGTAACATTTTTGCAAAAAAACTTGACAGGGTGTGCTGTGAGGTGTATAAGTGTATGAGCTAAAGTAATACACGCAATACACATAATGGCCGTTTGCGACCAAACATCAAATAAAGGAGAACACAGAACCATGCAGGCAGAAGAAATGGGAGATGGCGCACTCTTTTGCGCCAACGAGGGCAAAAGCGTTGAGATATCGGTAGGGGAGCGGGTGTTTATCCGCCACGCCATCCAAACGCACTTTGTGCAGATCAGTGAAAGCTATATCGAGCTTGTCCGTCAATACGTGCAGCCGCTCTATCAGCCGGGCGATATTCTGTCCATCAGTGAAAAAGTGATTTCCCTGTGCCAAGGGCGTATTGTCCGCAAAAAAGAAATGCACCTGTCGCTGCTGGCCCGGATCCTGTCCCGCTTCGCGTCGCATTCCACGGCGGGCATCGGCGTGGACAGCCCGTGGAAAATGCAGTTTGCGATTGACCACTGCGGCGCTTGGGCCGTGCTTAAGGCGGCAATTTGCGCGGGTTGGGATAAACTGCGGGGCAAGCGGGGGACGTTTTACGAGATGGTGGACCCTGAAATAGCCGGCCTGGATGGGTTTTATGACCATGTGTTTGAAGAATACGGCGAATATGGCATCCGTCTGCCGGCGGACCCCGGCGGTGTGTGTGATCAGATCTTTTCGGCCACGGGGGTCAAGGCGATGATCGTGGATGCCAACGATATTTCCCGTCTGCTGTTGGGGAAGGCCGCAACGCTCAAAGAGAGCCCAGAGGATCTCATGGGCATGATTTCCGATAATCCCGCGGGGCAGTCCCGCCAGCTTACCCCGTTTATCCTGATTCGGGAGAAAAAGCAAGAGGCCGATGCACCCACAGAGTCATTTGCATAAGCCAATTATATTCTATTATGATGAGAAATGCATGTCACCGAATATGGTTCAAAAGAGCACGAACAGATTATGGAAGGAGGGCGACTATGCTTGACTTAAATTATAGGGACTCCAGACCGATCTATGAACAAGTGAAGGACGGTCTGCGTAAGCTGGTCATTTCAGGGGCCCTCGCGCCGGATGAAAAGCTGCCATCAGTCCGCGTACTGGCAGGTTCGCTTGCAATTAATCCAAATACCATTCAAAAAGCGTATGAGGCGCTGGAGGCCGAGGGTTATGTCTACACCGTTTCGGGTCGGGGGACGTTTGCCGCTGGGCAGGATGACGTAAACGCGGAGCGCCGCGCAAAGCTGCTCACCCAGTTCGACTCCATTGCGTCTGAATTGATCTTTTTGGGCGTTAGCACAAAGGAGTTGAAACAGCGGCTCAAAGAGGAGGAAGAAACAAAATGATACAAGTAAACAACGTGATCAAAACCTTTGACGGGTTTCGCGCGCTGGACGGCTTGACGATGACGGTGCAAAAGGGCTGTGTCTATGGTCTTGTGGGGCCAAACGGCGCAGGGAAATCCACCATTTTGCGCCATATTACTGGGATATACCGCCAGGATTCGGGCGAGGTGCTGGTAGATGGGCAGCCTGTGTATGAAAATCCCGCGGTGAAAGCCAGGATGGCCACCATTCCAGACGAATTGTACCATTTTATGTCCGCGTCAACAAGGGATATGATGCTTCTCTACAAGGGGCTGTATCCCCAGTTTGACAAGGAGCGGTACGAAAAGCTGAAGGAAGTATTTTCGACAGTAAATGAAAAGCAGCCGATCCGCCGCCTATCCAAGGGAATGCAGAAGCAGTCGGCCTTTTGGCTTGCCATGTGTCTAAACCCCCAGCTTCTCGTGCTGGATGAGCCGGTGGACGGGCTGGATCCGGTGATGCGCCGGCAGGTGTGGAGCCTGCTGATGGGGGATGTGGCCCAAAAGGGAACCACAGTATTGGTTTCCTCCCACAACCTGCGGGAGCTGGAGGATGTGTGTGACCACGTGGGGATCCTGAACCATGGCAAGGTTTTGCTGGAGCGGTCTTTGGTAGACCTGCAGGAAAACATGGTGAAAATCCAGATTGTGTTTCAGCAGCGGGAACTGCCGCAGCTGCCCGAGGAACTGAATGTCCTGAGCGTCAATCAGGTGGGACGCATCCATACCATCATTGTCCGGGGGAGCGCCGACATGGTCAAAACGCGGCTTGCCGGCTTCAACCCCATTTTGATGGAAGCCCTGCCCCTCACACTAGAGGAGATCTTTATTTACGAGCTGGGAGGTGAGGACTATGCGGTCCGTGACATCGTGCTTTAACAGCGCCCTTTTTAAAAAGAACATGACCCGCTTTTGGCCCCTTTCTGCGCTTTATTGTGTGTTCTGGCTGTTTGCGCTGCCCGGGAATATTCTGATTAACGGAAGGGACGGCTACCGAACAACGTGGGATTTGATTTCTGAGGTGCCGTTGGAAATGCTGCAGCTTGGTGTGGGTGTGGCGATGGTGATCGGCATTGCCTGTGCCGCGGCGGTGTTTTCCTATCTGATCAATGCCCGGGCCAACAATTTTATCCACGCCTTGCCCGTCCGGCGGGAGGGGCTTTTCCTGACGAATTACGTATCAGGTTTGTGTCTGTTCCTGATTCCCCACGGAATCACGCTGCTGCTGTCTATGGCGGCGGAACTGACGCTTTCCCGGCAGAGTTTTCTTGTCTTGCTGGAATGGTTTGCGCTGCAGAGTTTGCTGTGCCTGTTTTTCTACTCCTTTGGCGTGTTCTGCGTCATGTTTACTGGCCATCCCCTGGCGCTGGGACTGTTCTACGGAATTCTGAGCGCGTTACCCGACGTGCTTTATGTTGCCTTAAACGAGATATTTTCCCTGTTTACATTTGGATATACCCACACCGATGGAGTTGAACTTGTGGCCCAGTGGCTTACCCCAGCGGTCAATCTGTGGGAAAATTTATACATCTTTACCTCCGACACTCAGGCCCCGCAGGTGACGCTGTCGGGCATAGACACCATCTTGATTTACGCCGGTGTGGGCTTGGTGCTTACCGTGTGCGCCCTGTTGCTTTACCGCCGTCGTGCCAGCGAGAGCGCGGGCGATGTGGTTACCTTTTCGGTGGTGCGGCCTATTTTCAAATACGGCGTGGGCTTTACCGCCGCCATGACCGTTGGCCTGGCAATCTACGCCATGCTGTTCAGCTATTCCAACAGGAGTGCATGGGGCTTGCTTGGCTGCATGCTGCTGATGGGAATGATCGGATATTTCATCGCAGAGATGCTGCTGCACAAATCGCTGCGGGTGTTCCATGCCCGTGCCTGGGGCGGATGCGCGGCCTTGCTGGCGGTACTTGTTGCCATCTCCTGCTCGATGCAGTTTGACCTATTCGGTGTGGAATCCCGTGTTCCGGCAGTGGATAAGGTTGTCTCGGTGTATGTTTCCGGGCTGGACTCCGCACCCTATGACGGTGGCAGCTGGCTGCACTGCGAATTCACCGATCCGGAGGAGATTGCCGCCGTTCTGGCCATCCATCAGACCATTGTATCCCATAAAGAAGAGATTGAAGATACGCCACAACAATGGAACCAAGATGAGACAGATTATGATCAGGGAATTACTTACATATCCTTTTCGGTTGAATACACAATGACGGACGGATCCACACTCTGGCGCAGATATGACAGCGTGCCCTTGGTGGAACAGGATCTGGAAGAGAAGGACTCCGTTGCCCATTATGTAAATGTATTTTTAAACCGGCCCGCCGTGGTTGCAGAGGCATATGGTCTGGATGACGTGGATGCGACCGCCCTTTCCTCCATTTCCCTTGATTTTTACGGGGATGAGCACCGGGCCGACACCAATCGGGAAGTAGACAGCATCTCCGACCGCGAGGCAGTCTGGAATGCGGTGCATGCCGACTTTGCGGAAGGGAATCTGGGTGTCCGCTATTTGTTTGAAAATGAGGATAGGCAGCAAAACACCTGCTGGAATGATTTGTCCATCGAATGGCGCATGCCGGAAGTAGCCAAGTCTACGCTTGCGCTTTCCCTAAAGGACGAAGCCCCCACCGAATACACCTACAACAGCATGATCATTACGATGACGCCAAACGCGGTGCACACCATTGCCGCGCTTACCGCGGCCGGCGTTTTAAATGATGACTATGGACTGGACACAAATGCGTCCATTGCCGCAAGTACCCCCACCGGTGCTCTGAGCGACGACTATGAGCTGGTCACGAGTGGCACGGTCACTCATGAGGATTGACCTGACGTTTTCTTACTCTCTCTTCGAAAGGGCGGGCCGGTTGGCCTGCCCTTTCCTGCATGCGGTGCAGAAGGGCAAAGAGAGGGAAAACAGGCAAAAGAGTGTTAAACTTTTAACTTTCCATGTGAAATAGTATGAAAAGTCCGTTTTTGTGAATAAAACACAAAAAGCGAGGGGAAAGTTTGGTCAGGAATGGAGAAAAAGGCACTCCCGTTCGGTTGATTTTTAGTAACTGGGGGAATATAATTTATACTTGTGAAAGATCGTGAATAGAGTCGCTATTCTACACTTAAATAACATTTGGAGGGCAATTTTCATGAGAGAGATCTATGTTGTAAACTGCTGCCGCACCGCTGTAGGTGCTTACGGCGGAAGCCTGAAGGACACCCCCGCTGCAAAGCTGGGCGGCGTCGTCATTAAGGAAGTTTTGAGCCGCGCCGGCGTCAAAGCCGAGAACGTGGATGAGGTTATGTTCGGTTGCGCGCTGACTGCCGCACAGGGCCAGAACGTGGCTCGTCAGGCCGCCATTTTTGGCGGTGTACCCAACGAGGTTCCCGCTTACACCATCGGCATGGTCTGCGGTTCCGGCATGAAGGCCGTGATTGAAGGCGCTCGCGCGATCGCTTCCGGCGACGCTGAGCTTATCATTGCCGGCGGCTGTGAAAACATGTCCGCTGCCCCCTATGCTTTGCCCGACGCGCGTTGGGGCGCCCGCATGTTTGACAAGACCCTGGTAGACACCATGGTTCGAGACGGCCTGTGGGATGCGTTTAACAACTACCACATGGGAACCACCGCTGAGAACATCTGCGACCAGTGGAACATCACCCGTGAGGAGCTGGACGCTTTTGCACTGTCCTCTCAGCAGAAGTGCGCCGCGGCTCAGCAGACTGGCAAGTTCAATGACGAAATCGTCCCTGTTCTGATCAAGAAGAAGAAGGAAACCGTTGAGTTCAAGGTGGACGAGTTCCCGAAGAACGACACCACGGCAGAGGGCTTGGCCAAGCTGCGCGGCGCCTTCCCTGTAGGCCCCGACTCCAAGGCTGACCCCCGCGTTACCGCAGGCAACGCTTCCGGCGTGAACGACGGCGCTGCCGCTGTGGTGCTGGCTTCCAAAGAAGCGGTGGAGAAGTACGGTTTGAAGCCCATGGCTAAGCTGCTCAGCTGGGGGCAGGGCGGCGTCGATCCCAAAATTATGGGTACCGGCCCCATCCCCGCTTCCCGCAACGCTATGGCTAAGATTAATGCAAAGATCGAGGACATGGATCTCATCGAGGCCAACGAGGCATTTGCCGCGCAGTCCATTGCTGTCGCCCGCGAGCTGAAGTTTGACATGAGCAAGGTCAACGTCAACGGCGGTGCCCTGGCGATCGGTCACCCTGTGGGCTGCTCCGGCGCCCGCATCATCTGCACCCTGCTTCATGAGATGGAGAAGCGCCCCGCGGCCAAGAAGGGCCTTGCCACCCTGTGCATCGGCGGCGGCATGGGTGTTGCCACAATCTTCGAGAAGTGCTGATCTGACAGCAGAAAACACCGCATGTTTGGGCGCAAGGGGCAAACCCCTTGCGCCCTTTTATTGACTTTTTTTCCAAATGCAGATATGATATGATTAATTTTTCAGCAGGGAAATAGGCAGACCATGACACGAGGAGGAGATCCTTATGAACAAAATAAGTTCCATTGAGTCCGCTGCGGACAGGGTGAAAGATGGCATGACGATTATGGTGGGCGGCTTTATGGGGTGCGGAAATCCCCATAAGATGGTGGATCAGCTGATCGCAACCGGCGTGAAGGATCTGACACTGATTGCCGCCGATGCGGGCAAGACCGACTACGGCATTGGCAAGCTGGTGGATCACAAGCGAGTGAAAAAGCTTATCACCTCTCACATCGGGCTCAATCCCAACGCGGGGCTTCAAATGAACACCGGCCAGCTTGAGGTGGTGCTCGTCCCCCAGGGCACGCTGGTGGAGCGCATTCGGGCGGGTGGCTTTGGCTTGGGGGGTATCCTGACGCCCACAGGGGTTGGCACCCTGGTGGCCGAAGGGAAGCAGACCTTAGTCGTCGGCGGCAAAGAGTACCTGGTGGAGGAGCCGCTGCGGGCTGACATTGCCCTGATCTGCGGCTACTGGGTGGATAAGGTTGGAAATGTTTGGTACAAGGGAACGACAAAGAACTTCAATCAGGTTATGGCCACAGCCGCCGACCTGGTGATCTGCGAAGCTGACCATGTGGTGGAGCCGGGCAGCATCAAGCCGGAAAATGTGGCAACGCCCGGGATTTTCGTTCATTATATTGTGGATGGGGGTGCCTTGCGGGATGATGGACAGGAATGAGATGAAAAGCTTGATTGCCACCCGTGCCGCGCGGGAACTGCGGGACGGCGACGTAGTCAATTTGGGGATCGGCATTCCGACTCGTGTGGCGGGACATATCCCTGAGGGAGTCCACGTTACCCTACACTCGGAAGATGGCATCCTGGGAGTCGGACCCCGACCCGTTCCCGCCGAAGAGCAGCCGGAGTATATCGTGGACGCAGGCGGTGTGCCCGCAAAATGCGAGAAAGGCGGCTGCTATATTGACAGCGCTACCTCATTTGCCATTGCCCGGGGCGGGCATCTTGACATCACCATTTTAGGCAGTCTTGAGGTGGACGAGCAGGGCAGTCTTGCCAACTGGATCATTCCGGGTAAAAAAGTGCCGGGGATGGGCGGCGCCATGGATTTGCTGGTGGGAGCAAAGAAAGTGATTGTCGCCATGACGCATTGTACGGCGCACGGCGGCATTAAAATTCGCAAACGATGTACGCTGCCGTTTACGGCGCTGCACTGTGTCAGCCGGATCATTACCGAGATGGGCGTGATGGATGTCACACCCAAGGGCTTGATGCTTGTGGAGTATAATCCCGCCTACACGGTGGAGCAAATTCGAAACGCCACCGAGGCCGAACTTATGATCAGCCCAAACCTGAAGGAGCTGGAGCCGCTGATGACCGAATCCAGCGGAATATAAAACACCCCCCGGAAACGGCCTTGCGGCGCTTTCCGGGGGGATGTTTGCTGTCAGGAGAAAAACAGGTGCTCGATCAGAATTTTTGCGCCGATGCCGATCAGCACCACGCCGCCCACCAGTTCCGCGCGCTTTTGGAACAGACCACCCAGACGGCTGCCGACCATGCCGCCCACAACGGACAGGAAAAAGGCGACAAGGCCGATGACTGTTGCCGACAAAAAAATATTGACCTCCATAAAAGCCATGGAAACGCCAACGGCCAGTGCGTCGATACTGGTGGCGATAGCCAGCAGACATAGGCGCTTTGGCGACAGGTCTGGGGCGGCCGCTTCGGCGTCCTCGTGAAAGGAGCCATAAATCATTCTGCTGCCAATTAACGCCAGCAGTCCAAAGGCAACGAAGTGGTCTACCGATTCAATATAGCCGCTGACGCTTGTACCCAGAAACCAGCCGAGCAGCGGCATGGCAAACTGAAACCCACCGAACCAAAGAGCCATTTTCACCGCGTCTTTCGGACGAAAACCGGGAACGGAGATGCCGCTGGAAACCGAGACTGCAAATGCGTCTAAAGCCAAACTGACGGCGATTAGAAAAACGGAAATCATGTTCAATACAACCTTTACCTAAATAAAATGTAGAAAAATAGGGGGCTACCCGGTCTTGCCGCTGCCGGCCAGACCGGTGCGGAAGGCGGCCAGGGAGCCCTCCGTCTCGTCCAACCAATAGGGCCGTGCTGGAGTGTCGCCATCAAAGTCTGCGTAACTGAACCAAACGGCAATTTTCAGGTTGGGATAATCCCTGATGTGGGCGAACATGTTTTCAATCCATGCTACCTTATCTCCGCCAATGCTGCTGGAGGCAAACTCAGTGATGATCCAGGGAAATTTAGAAAAGTGGGGGGCGTAAAGCGATTCAATTTCATCATAAATAACATCGAATTCCCGCCATTGTTCCTTCCACTGGGCGTAGTAAGTGCCGTTGTTATAACCGGTGACGCCGAGCATCTGCACATACTCGTTGCCGGGATAATAGGCGAGAGCGTCGTTCCAGCGGGAGGGCGGCGCGTTGCGGTCGTTGGGGTTGTAGATCCAAATGCAGTTATCCACGCCCTCCTCCTCAAAAATGCGGTAGATGCGCTGCCAGACGGCAATAAAAAGCTGTGGGTCACCAAGATTGACTACGCCGGAATATGAGGTCCAATCGGAATTCATCTCGTTATTCAGCCGGAACAGAAAGGGGTGTCCATAGTCTGCCGCCGCGCGGGCAAAGGCCCGCAACTCGTCATCCCGCAGCCCGCGGTAAAGATCGAGCAAAGGGGAGGCGGCATACAAGTCCTCATTGTTGTTGCCCGTGATCTGATAGGTCAATTCCACGATGCGGCCATTCTGGCGGTTTTCCTTCATGAATTCGGTGGGGAAAGGGGTTCCGAAGTGGACATAGGATAGGATGACGGAGAATTTGTAATCTAACGCTTCTTCCAGCGCGGGAATTGTCTCATGAATGCCCGTGCCGTAAACATCCTGGGTAAAGATGCCCCAGCGGAGCTGGTCGCCTGCCACAATGTCGGCATAAAGCGCGGATGTTTCCTCCGACCAATTTTGGGGTAGCGTGGGGGAAAAATCGGTGGCATAGTGGCCTTGGCCCACGGGGTCGAACAGCCTTGTGCCGTCGAGAAGGGCGCACAGGGCATCACGCGTGGTGGTATCCTCCGCCTGATAGCGGAAGAGGATGCGAAGATATTCTCGCGATAGCCCGTTCCGGACGGTGACGAAGGTGTATCCATCGGGCACGTCATCGGGCAGCCCCGCAACGGTGCAGTGAAGCAGGGAAATGCCGCCGGCTGTGGTGTCCTCGGTCACGGTGACATGGTTGTTTTCCTGCCAAATTTCATCCGCAAGGAAGCGGTATTCATAATAATTAATGTAGGTCTGGGTGGTATCCTCAATGGAAAGGAAGGGGAAAAAGGTTGCAAGCTCCGCCGGGATGATTTCATCGCGGCTCTGGAACGGAGCCTCCTCCCGGGAAATGGCCACGTCGAAGTCTGCCCCGGTTCCCACGACGCGCAGGGGACTCAGAGAGAAGTCAAACGTCGTGCCGGCAGGGAAATCCAACTGATAGCCGTCGAGATAGTTGACCAGACGGGTGGTAGAACCGTCGTCATAGGTGCGCTTGCAATCTCTGGAAAAGTCGAGAGGCGCGCCGGGCTCGCCGTCCACATAGCAGACACACCGTGCATGGTCTAAACCAATGGCTTCGCTTTCCCGTTCGGTTGTCATGTCCAAAACCTCGTATTTGACCTGTCTCTTACGGCTGAGAATCTCAGGATTTTGCGAGGAATGGAGTTCCCATACAAT
Source organism: Oscillospiraceae bacterium (assembly GCA_963666535.1). Taxonomy (GTDB): domain Bacteria; phylum Bacillota; class Clostridia; order Oscillospirales; family Oscillospiraceae. The sequence continues at coordinate 577,270 of OY762913.1, forward strand.
GGCTGCGGCCCCCAGCAGAAGGAGGGCGGCTAAAATCCTTTTCCAGGCTCGTGTCTTTGGGCTTGCCGAAGAGGAGGGCGGTGCGGGGGAGGTGGATTTGTCCACAAGGATGCCTCCGTTTCAAAAAATAAGAGGGAGCCGCTTTTGCACAAAAACTACATTATATAAATGATAACACACGAAGGGCGCTGGGGCAAGTATCGCTTGCAAGCGGCGAGGAAATCGAGTAGACTGATAAAAACGAGGTGACCGGAATGGAACACGAGGAGTATATGCGTCAAGCACTTGCCCTGGGGGCGGAGGCTGCCCGGCAGGGCGATGTGCCGGTGGGCTGTGTGATTGTAAGGGATGGTACGGTCATTGGCCGCGGTCGAAATCGACGGGAGGAGAATGGCGACGCCACTGCCCACGCCGAGCTTGAGGCGATCCGGGACGCATGCAGAAATGTAGGATCGTGGCGGCTTCATGGGGCCACGCTCTACGTCACGCTGGAGCCATGCCCCATGTGTGCGGGCGGGATCATCAACGCGCGGCTGTCGGCCGTGCGCTACGGCGCCAAAGACGACAAGGCGGGGGCCTGCGGCTCGGTGCTTAATTTGTTTGAGGAGCGGTTCAATCACAGGCCGCGGATTTATGGCGGCTTGCTGGATGCGGAGTGTAGTGCGCAGCTGCAGGAGTTTTTCCGCCAGGTAAGGGAAAAAGGCGAGATTTAATAGTTTCGTAATGATTGAAGTTAGCTTTCTTAATAAAGAAGCGATACGATCGAACATGCAAGAGACGCGAAAATTTTTTCATTATTCTCCGACAAGAAGCAGGCAGCGGTGAAACCACCGTAGCCTGCTTCTTGCATTCGTGCGGCCGCGCTGATACGTGCAGCAAGGAAAAGAATTAAAGAATTCGTAACAATTGGCAGGAGAATTCTTAATATATATGTTGTATTCTAACATTGCAAGAAATCGTTTCATTCTTTCCTCTTTCCCTTTAAGCGGGCCAACTGTGAGCAGGTTGGCCCGCTTCCTTTGTCTGTGGCTCAGGGCGGCGCCCTCCCGCCGATCGTCTAGGGAAGCACGATCTGATAGCTCGCAGGTCCCGTTCTGTGGGACAGACGGTGTCGATCATTCTTCCGCACCCTCCTTTATAGTAAGGTTGCAGGGGAAGATCTCCGCGGTTAAAATTTTTTGCAATTTTTTTATCCCCCCCACTGTGACAGCCTGCGAGCAAATTGCGAAGAGGGCTGGAACAGGGTTGCATATCTTGTGGAATAACCAGCTGAAAACGAGCATATATAGTTGTTTCGGGAAGGTTTTAAAATAAAACGAAAAAAAGTGAAAAAAGGTGTTGACACTTTGGCTTGTATTTGGTATATTAATTGAGCGCCTGTCACACAGGCACAACAAACCCGCTGCTGAGAGCGGTGTGCACCTTGTAAATTAAACAACGTGAAGAAACACAACGAAGCACCAAAAAAGGACAAAAGTTGTACTAGGAAGCAAATTGCACAAGCAGTTTGTGACGAAGCAACTGTTTTAATTACTTTGAAGCTAAGAGAAGTTTCAATACAATGATTTGAGCAAATCGAACGATTTGTTTAGATACCATTTATTGAGAGTTTGATCCTGGCTCAGGATGAACGCTGGCGGCGTGCTTAACACATGCAAGTCGAACGGAACATTCTTGAAGGAGTTTTCGGACAACGGACAGAATTGTTTAGTGGCGGACGGGTGAGTAACGCGTGAGGAACCTGCCTTGGAGTGGGGAATAACAGTGGGAAACTACTGCTAATACCGCATAATGCATTTAGACCGCATGGTCTGGATGCCAAAGATTTATCGCTCTGAGATGGACTCGCGTCTGATTAGCTAGTTGGTAGGGTAATGGCCTACCAAGGCGACGATCAGTAGCCGGACTGAGAGGTTGACCGGCCACATTGGGACTGAGATACGGCCCAGACTCCTACGGGAGGCAGCAGTGGGGAATATTGGGCAATGGGCGAAAGCCTGACCCAGCAACGCCGCGTGAAGGAAGAAGGCTTTCGGGTTGTAAACTTCTTTTATTCGGGACGAAAAAAATGACGGTACCGAATGAATAAGCCACGGCTAACTACGTGCCAGCAGCCGCGGTAATACGTAGGTGGCAAGCGTTATCCGGATTTACTGGGTGTAAAGGGCGTGTAGGCGGGACAGCAAGTCAGATGTGAAAATTATGGGCTCAACCCATAACCTGCATTTGAAACTGTTGTTCTTGAGTGATGGAGAGGCAATCGGAATTCCGTGTGTAGCGGTGAAATGCGTAGATATACGGAGGAACACCAGTGGCGAAGGCGGATTGCTGGACATTAACTGACGCTGAGGCGCGAAAGCGTGGGGAGCAAACAGGATTAGATACCCTGGTAGTCCACGCTGTAAACGATGGATACTAGGTGTGGGGGGTCTGACCCCCCCCGTGCCGCAGTTAACACAATAAGTATCCCACCTGGGGAGTACGATCGCAAGGTTGAAACTCAAAGGAATTGACGGGGGCCCGCACAAGCGGTGGAGTATGTGGTTTAATTCGAAGCAACGCGAAGAACCTTACCAGGGCTTGACATCCTACTAACGAAGCAGAGATGCATTAGGTGCCCTTCGGGGAAAGTAGAGACAGGTGGTGCATGGTTGTCGTCAGCTCGTGTCGTGAGATGTTGGGTTAAGTCCCGCAACGAGCGCAACCCCTATTGTTAGTTGCTACGCAAGAGCACTCTAGCGAGACTGCCGTTGACAAAACGGAGGAAGGTGGGGACGACGTCAAATCATCATGCCCCTTATGTCCTGGGCTACACACGTACTACAATGGCGGCCAACAAAGGGATGCAATACCGCGAGGTGGAGCAAATCCCCAAAAGCCGTCCCAGTTCGGATTGCAGGCTGAAACTCGCCTGTATGAAGTTGGAATCGCTAGTAATCGCGGATCAGCATGCCGCGGTGAATACGTTCCCGGGCCTTGTACACACCGCCCGTCACACCATGAGAGTCGGGAACACCCGAAGTCCGTAGCCTAACAGCAATGAGGGCGCGGCCGAAGGTGGGTTCGATAATTGGGGTGAAGTCGTAACAAGGTAGCCGTATCGGAAGGTGCGGCTGGATCACCTCCTTTCTAAGGAGACTTCGAGAGATGAAATACTCTTTCGTAACGTCCTATGGTCAGGACTTTTTTGGAGCAGTGCAAATCACGTTGTTTAATTTAGAGGGTACACGCCGACACGGCGGGGAACCGTCCAAGATGGGCCCATAGCTCAGCTGGTTAGAGCGTACGACTGATAATCGTAAGGTCGGTGGTTCGAGTCCACTTGGGCCCACCAAAACGACCAAGCGAAGCCGTGAAGCGGTTAAGACCAGACGGCGAAGCCAACATAAGCATATGGGGGTATAGCTCAGCTGGGAGAGCACCTGCTTTGCAAGCAGGGGGTCATCGGTTCGAGCCCGATTATCTCCACCATAAAGGCTTGAAGACGGATATTAGTGTTCAACAAAATGAATGCTAATATCTGGTTTCAACAGAAACCGGAAGCTGCACCTTGAAAACTGAACAATGTATCAATTCTAGTAATTGAGAGCAAGCAACAGAGGAGCGAGAAATCGCTCAAACAATAATGTGGAACTTTATAGAATGGCAATAGCTGTTCTAGTTTTAAAAGGGAACATTACAATTTTGCACAAAAAGCAAACTCTGAGGCCTGCATAATTCTAAAAGACTTAAAACGAGAACAGCTTTTCTGAAAAGAAAGAGTTGTTTTACGAAGGTCAAGCTAATAAGAGCGCAAGGGGAATGCCTTGGCATCAAGAGCCGATGAAGGACGCGACAAGCTGCGATAAGCTGCGGGGAGTGGCACATACACTTTGATCCGCAGATTTCCGAATGGGGAAACCCGGCAGAGCAATACTCTGTCAACGTGCATTGAATCAATAGGTGTACGTAGGGAACCGCCTGAACTGAAACATCTAAGTAGGGCGAGGAAGAGAAATCAACAGAGATTCCGCTAGTAGTGGCGAGCGAACGCGGAAGAGGCCAAACCGAAGGATTTATTCTTCGGGGTTGTGGACTGACATAACGGTACAATAGTCTAATCGAACGGCATGGGAAGGCCGGCCATAGCGGGTGAGAGCCCCGTAGATGAAAGATGATTTGTATTAGTCAGGATCCAGAGTACCACAGGACACGAGAAATCCTGTGGGAAACCGGGGGGACCACCCTCCAAGCCTAAATACTACTTGATGACCGATAGAGGAGCAGTACCGTGAGGGAAAGGTGAAAAGGACCCCGGGAGGGGAGTGAAATAGAACCTGAAACCTTGTGCTTACAAGCACTCAGAGCCCGTTAATGGGTGATGAGGTACCTTTTGTAGAATGGTCCGGCGAGTTATTGTATGTAGCAAGCTTAAGGTATTCAGTACCGAAGGCGAAGGGAAACCGAGTGTGAATAGCGCGTATGAAGTTACATGCAATAGACCCGAAACCAGGTGACCTATCCATGAGCAGGTTGAAGTGGAGGTAAAACTCCATGGAGGACCGAACGCACGTTCGTTGCAATGACCGGCGATGACTTGTGGATAGCGGTGAAATTCCAATCGAACCTGGAGATAGCTGGTTCTCCCCGAAATAGCTTTAGGGCTAGCGTTGATTTAGATTACCGGAGGTAAAGCACTGAATGGGCTAGGGGGCGATAAGCTTACTGAACCCTATCAAACTCAGAATGCCGGATAATTGATGATCAGCAGTCAGTCTGTGTGTGATAAGGCGCATGGACAAAAGGGAAACAGCCCAGACCCACAGCTAAGGTCCCAAATATATACTAAGTGGAAAACGATGTGGAGTTGCGAAAACAACCAGGATGTTGGCTTAGAAGCAGCCATTCATTAAAAGAGTGCGTAATAGCTCACTGGTCGAGTGATTCTGCGCGGAAAATTTAACGGGGCTAAGTATATAACCGAAGCTTGGGCTGCACAGCAATGTGCGGGGTAGGGGAGCGTCGAATATGGGGTGAAGTCAGAGCGGAAGCACTGGTGGACTGTATTCGAGTGAGAATGCCGGAATGAGTAGCGAGAATTATGTGGGAATCATAATGGCCGAAAATCTAAGGTTTCTTGGGGAAGGTTCGTCCGCCCAAGGTAAGCCGGGGGCTAAGGCGAGGCCGAAAGGCGTAGTCGATGCACATACGGTTGAAATTCCGTAGCCACCAAAGTTGTTAAGCATGCTGACACATGGAAATAGCGGATCCCGGGCGTTGGTTGCCCCGGGCGTAAGGGACCGAAAACAAGTAGGGAAGTCCGCGATGTTCTGTGGCGAGAAAAGGCATGTGTATTGACGAGGTGCCCGTACCGCAAACCGACACAGGTAGATGAGGAGAAAATCCTAAGGCCAACGGGAAAAGGGTTGTTAAGGAACTCGGCAAATTGACCCCGTAACTTCGGAATAAGGGGAGCCTCGAAAGAGGCCGCAGTGAATAGGCTCAAGCGACTGTTTACCAAAAACACAGCTCTATGCTAAATCGAAAGATGACGTATATGGGGTGACGCCTGCCCGGTGCTGGAAGGTTAAGAGGAGATGTCAGGGGCAACCCGAAGCATTGAATTGAAGCCCCAGTAAACGGCGGCCGTAACTATAACGGTCCTAAGGTAGCGAAATTCCTTGTCAGGTAAGTTCTGACCCGCACGAATGGCGTAACGACTTGAGCACTGTCTCAACAGCCCACCCGGCGAAATTGTAGTACCGGTGAAGATGCCGGTTTCCCGCAACTAGACGGAAAGACCCCATGGAGCTTTACTGTAGCTTAATACTGGAATTCGGTAAATCATGTACAGGATAGGTGGGAGACTTGGAAGCATCGGCGTCAGCCGGTGTGGAGTCACCCTTGGGATACCACCCTTGATTTGCTGGGTTTCTAACCTGCGGCCGTGAATCCGGTCGGGGGACACTGTTAGGTGGGCAGTTTGACTGGGGCGGTCGCCTCCTAAAATGTAACGGAGGCGCTCAAAGGTTCGTTCAGCACGGTCAGAAATCGTGCAGTGAGTGTAAACGCATAAACGAGCCTAACTGCGACACCGACGGGTGGAGCAGTAACGAAAGTTGGAGTTAGTGATCCGGCGGTACGCGAGTGGAAGTGCCGTCGCTCAACGGATAAAAGCTACCCTGGGGATAACAGGCTGATCTCCCCCAAGCGTCCACAGCGACGGGGAGGTTTGGCACCTCGATGTCGGCTCGTCACATCCTGGGGCTGTATTCGGTCCCAAGGGTTCGGCTGTTCGCCGATTAAAGTGGCACGCGAGCTGGGTTCAGAACGTCGTGAGACAGTTCGGTCCCTATCTGTTGCGGGCGTAAGAGATTTGAAGGGAGCTGTCCTTAGTACGAGAGGACCGGGATGGACATACCTCTGGTGCACCAGTTGTTCCGCCAGGAGCATAGCTGGGTAGCTACGTATGGACGAGATAAACGCTGAAGGCATCTAAGCGTGAAACTCCCCCTAAGATTAGATCTCTCACTCTTTATGAGTTAAGGCTCGACGTAGACTATGTCGTTGATAGGCCAGAGGTGGAAGTGCAGTAATGCACGTAGCTGACTGGTACTAATAAGCCGAAGGCTTGACCTTAATAGGTCTAATGATTATGCAGGCGCTTGTTAGCAATTGGTAAAATGATACATTGTTCGGTTTTGAGGGTGCAGCATGCACACTCCCCTAAGAAGGAAAGTATGCGCCTTTAGCTCAGTTGGTAGAGCAACTGACTCTTAATCAGTGGGTCCCCGGTTCGAATCCGTGAAGGCGCACCAAAAAGAAGCGCCGAGCCGCCGAGCAGGGAAAATAAGCAGCCGGGCGAGGGCACAAGAAGGACACACGAGGTGTGGCTGTTTGTGCGGGCAGCAGGCAGGCTTGTTTGACCGGCCGCAAGGTGAGTAAGGCGTGACACGGCCCGTTGGTCAAGTGGTCAAGACGGCGGCCTCTCACGCCGCAAACGGGAGTTCGACTCTCCCACGGGTCACCATTCTTTTGAGGGAAAATTTCATATTGATTTTGGCTGGTTTTCCAGTTAAAATATAGTTGGTGTTTATTGCTGCGAGGGTCCACCCGTTCCCATCCCGAACACGGAAGTTAAGCTCGTGCGCGCTCAAGATACTTGGCTGGTAACGGCCTGGGAAAATAGGTAACGCCAACACAGGGGTCTGGTCGGCCAGACCGGACCCCTATCTATATTCCTCCTTAGCTCAGCTGGTAGAGCATGCGGCTGTTAACCGCAGGGTCGTTGGTTCGAGTCCAACAGGGGGAGCCAAAAAAACGGTTTGCCGCCACGGTGACGTGACGGCAAACCGTTACTTAGAGAAATCCGTGCGGCGGCGATTTGGGCCTTTAGCTCAGTTGGTTAGAGCAACCGGCTCATAACCGGTCGGTCCACGGTTCGAGCCCGTGAAGGCCCACCATATAGGGGTATAGCTCAGTTGGTAGAGCAGCGGTCTCCAAAACCGCGTGCCGAGGGTTCAAGTCCTTCTGCCCCTGCCAAAAGTATAGACAAACGGCTACGTTTGTGATATATTAACTCGGTAAGAAATGGTTCTTGCCAAATGTAAAATGGCCCGGTAGTTCAGTTGGTTAGAACGCTAGCCTGTCACGCTAGAGGTCGTCGGTTCGAGCCCGATCCGGGTCGCCATTTTGCTGCTATAGCTCAGTTGGTAGAGCGCATCCTTGGTAAGGATGAGGTCTCCAGTTCAAATCTGGATAGCAGCTCCAAAGCAAAACCCTGTGATTGTTAAAATCACAGGGTTTCCTTTTTCCCAAATTTGCGACGTTTAGAAGGCCCCCCCAATTTATTCTTCGTTTGTTCTTTACTCGACTATTCTCTGTCATTGCCCGTGTTTTCCTGCGACTGAATCACTAAATGTTGGAACGTATTTGCGGCATTGGTATCTGCAAGCCTAAAATAATATGCTCTGCCCCTTTATGGAGGCCGGGTGAGGTTAGTGCATAATCTCTTCCGCTGAGGCTGCTAAAGCATAATTATCCTGGAACGTTTTGGCATTGCAACTGTCTATTATGGTGTGTATGCCAAAGAGAGCAGCGGACTTGAATCTTATTTTCCTGTTACATCAACCCATTTAGCATCATAGCTAGAACCTGTAAATAGTTTGCGGGTAAAATCAATTACACTAATGGTGCCACTCGTTTTGGCGATTCCGCTTACAGGCAGTGTGTCGCTGTAAGTATAGAAAGCAACCTCACCAGTGCTCATCGGTGCCACCTCTGGGCTTCCGCTCAACGTATAACTGATACCATCAAATGAAATGGCACCCGGCTGGACTGTAAGCTCATATTTTGTTTTGTTTGTTATGTTAAAAACCGCATCATACTTTGTGGAGTAACTGGTTGACTCATTCACACACTTCACAAACTCAACGGAAACATAATTATCGCTGTATAGGACCGTGCCACTTTCAAGGGCATTTTTGTCGCTTAAAACAACGGTATTGGTTGCACTGTCCCAAGAGAGATCCATGTCCAGCAGATTGGCAATAGAGCGAACGGGTAAATAGGTGATGCCATCAATGGCAAAAGGCTGAACCTTATTTCCGTCTGCATCTGTGGGGACAACTGCAGAACCGTTAATGGTTATTTTCATGTCTCCATAATTTAGTGTTGCAGTTTTTGCAACCGCAAGTGCGGTGCCGGAAAGAGCCAGAACGAGTGCGGTAGCAATAATCCCTGAAATAAATCCCTTTGTTTGCTTTTTCATTGGTACATCTTCTTTCTTATTCTTACCGTCATCCGGCGGTTGATCTACAACCCTATGGTTTCATTGCGGCTCTATCTGCTGCGTAAAATATGATTGGCTCGCCGTTTACTCGCTTACAATGGAACAATTTCAAAGTTAATCAAGACAAGTCGTCTGGGATTTACGAATTTTAAATTATGGAATTATTTTTGCTTACACCGATATGATACCACCACAGCGCACTAAGTTCAATATGATTGGAGGGAAGAAGCCGATTTTGTATGCCTGCACAATGCACAGCCGAAATCATGGAACGTGTCCTTAACCGGCATTGCGCATACAGAATGGCCTGAGACCGCTGGCTGGTTTGCTTCAAAACTTTGAGAAATTGTGCATTTTTTATGAGATAGGCGGAACAAAAAGCACAATCGTGCGTCAAATGTTGGAAATCAAAAATCAATTGGAAGGAAGAAGAGAAAAGTATGAAACAGTTCAGAACTGTTATAGCAGCGGCTTTGCTCGTTTGCATGGTTTCGGTGATGTTGCCGTGTGGAGCCTTGGCGGCATCGGAGCGCACATTGACCGATGGGACGGGGTATACCGACATTCAGGGCACGTGGTTTGAGAAATGGGCTGCAGTATATGGCGACCCCAACATTTTCAAAAGCGACGATGGAAAATTTTATCCCCATAAGACGATCACGAGGATGGAGTTTGCCCGTATGCTGCATACTGCGCTGGGTATTAACATCAATTACTTGGTCGCCACTGATATCAGCGATTATTATGCAGATGTCACGAATGACGATGAGGGGGCGGGCGAGCTTTACGATTTGGTGACTTGCGGCATCATTGACGGGACGGGGAGTTTTCATCCTGCGCAGACGCTGGATCGCCAAGAGATGATTCACTTGATCCAAAACGCCTTCTATTACGTTGCAGGCTCGGACTATGCAATCGCTGATCAGGGGCGCGAACCATATGGAGACCAGAGTAAAATCGGAGCAGCGTATCAAACCGATGTATCCTGCGCTGCTGCTTTGGGCCTTGTGAACGGGCGTGGGAATAATTTGATCTGCCCCGATGAGACAGCGACTCGGGCAGAGGCCGTGACGGTTGCCGGGCGGCTTGCCGAGCTAAAACACGCGGCGAGCTCTGATGTCGTGATAAAAGCATCGGCGGCAGAGGAAGACGGGGAACTGGTTCTGACGCTTTCCGTACGGAACAACACCGATCAAACCATTTCAATCGATCATGGTGGACAGTCGTTTGATTTTGTTATGTTCGATCAAGGTGGCCATGAGCTGTATCGCTGGTCCGAGGGCAAAATGTTTATCATGCTGATGACGACAACCCAAATTGCCGCCGGCAAGGAGTTGATCTTTACGGATAAGGTCGATGCAAAAACTTACGCATCCCTCAAAGACAGCATAGCATCCATCAAGGGATATCTTTCGGGCGTGTCTTCGGCGTTCACGATCAATGAGTACGGATACTACATTCGGCCCTCTTTTTAACAGAAACGGAAATAGAGCAGGCCGGAGGGCAAATTTGGTTTGATTCCATATGTTTTTGTGGTATACTCACGTTGTACAGGATGAAGTTTTCTGGCAATGGAGGGGTTATATGCGCAAAATATTGGCCATGAAGGATGCAAACATGCTGCGGGACTACGTGGGTGCTGACGTGTATGCCCGGCTTCATGCCAACCGGTATGTGAGCATTTCCCTTCCGGAGGGGGCCTATCTGATTGCCTTCCACTTTTGCGATATCAAAGACCCGTTTCAAAAGGATGACAAGGTCTGCATCTATATGCGGCCCGATACCTTCCTTTTTGCCAGTGATAACAAAAAATGTAAGCACCTGATGGCTGGCGTTGATGAGAACAAGGATAGTGTAAGCCAGCTGTTTGAATTTTTTCTCGCCCTGACAGAAAATGACGTATCTGAATTGGGGAAAACCGAGGATAAGATTACCGACATTGAGGACGTTCTTTTAACCCGAAAAAAGACGAGGTCTGACAGTTCGTCAAGTATTATAAAGCTGCGGCACGAGCTGCTGAAAATGAAGCGGTACTATGAGCAGCTTTCTTTGATTGTCAGCGATCTTTCGGAAAACACGGAGGAAGCCTTTTCCGACGAAATGCAAAAGCGCTTTGCGGCGCTGGACAGACGCGTGGACTACTTGTTTCACTCCGTTCTTCACCTGCGCGAATATATCACACAGGTGAGAGAGGCGTATCAGGCCCAAATTGACATCGAACAAAACCAGATCATGAAGATTTTCACCGTCATCACCGCGATTTTTTTACCGTTGACCCTGATCGTCGGCTGGTACGGAATGAATTTGCAAATGCCGGAGTATGGCTGGAGGTTCGGCTATCCGTATGTCATCATTTTAAGCGTTGTGATTTGCGTTGCCGAGGTTATTATGTTTAAAATCAAAAAGTGGTTTTAAAACAATGCGGTTGACTCGTATTAGCGGAACCCCTTTGGAACCTTTTGTAAAAGACCGTCACCCATATGGGTGACGGTCTTTTTGCGCGAGCGAAAAGGCCTCTTTTTGTTCCGTGGGTTCTATGCTATAATAATGTCCACTGAACAAATGCGATTTTCGGATCGCATTTGCCAAAACGGCAGTTTCTGTCTTTTGGACGGCAAAACAGCTCCGTTTTGGCGCTTCAAATACAAGGATGACTGTCTGTTTGGATTTGCAGACGCGCGCAGCAAATCCAAAGTACAAGGGGTTTGCTGAAATCAGCCAAAACCCTTGTACACGGACAAAACTAAAACAGCCTGGTTGATATGATTAAGCTTTTGTTTTGTGCAGCAGATATGCGCATAGGGGCCCGTTGTGCCCTACCCACTGACAAGATCGCGTGAGGTGTAAAAATGAGTCAGACTCCTCCTATGAAAATCATTGCCAAGCTCCGCACGGACTTTCCCACCAAGTTCGGAATTCCGCGCCAAAGCGGCTTGGTGAATCAGCTGAAGGCTATGGTTGTCTTTGAGCCGGAATACCGCAATCCGGATGCGCTGCGCGGACTGGACGGATTCTCGCATATCTGGCTTATCTGGGAATTTTCCGAAGCCGTTCGGGATACGTGGTCCCCAACCGTGCGTCCCCCGCGCCTTGGAGGAAACGCGCGCCTTGGGGTATTCGCCACCCGCTCGCCCTTTCGCCCCAATGCCATTGGCCTTTCCTCTTTGAAGCTTGACGGCATCGAGGTGCGTCCTGACCTGGGGCCCGTCCTGCATGTTTCGGGTGCCGATTTGATGGACAATACGCCGATTTATGACATCAAACCCTATCTTCCATATGCGGACAGTCACCCGGAAGCGACCGGCGGGTTTGCCCCGGCCAAGGATGAACCGGTGAAAGTGGAGATCCCGGAGCGCTGGCTTTGTCTGGTTCCTCCGCAACGGCAGGAAGCACTCAGGGGTGTACTGGCGCAAGACCCAAGACCCTCATATCAGGATGATCCCAAACGGATTTACGGCTTCCAATTTGGGGGATTTGACATTCGATTTACCGTGCAGGACGCTGTGCTGTCCGTTTGCGAGATTGTTCCCCTGTGAACAAATCGATTTTTGCCGCAATGAGGACAGTGTTTCGGTGGACCAAACAATAGGGCAAATAGTTAGAAATAATGGAACGGAGAATAGGGATGGGCTTTTGGATTTTTATGACGGGCATAAATTTGCTGATTCCTCTCATTATGGTCGGATTTGGAACGTACTTTTTTAAAAACGTCCCGAAAAAAATTAACCATATATTCGGATATCGAACAACAATGTCCATGAAGAATCGGGATACCTGGGAATTTGCGCACCACTATTGCGGCAGGATATGGCGTATGGTTGGATGGATGCTGCTGCCCGTTTCCATTCTTGCGATGCTGGTTGTGCTGGGAAAAGATGTGGATACGGTTGGCCTGTTTGGCGGCATCGTCTGCGTCGTACAGGCAGGGATCTTAATCCTGTCTATCTTCCCTACAGAACGGGCCCTGAAGCAGACGTTTGAGGAATCCGGAAGGCGACGGGAATAACGGAATCCGGCCAGAAAATGGGAGGCGAACCGGTGCTAATGTTTGTGTTGACAAACTTTACCAGTCTCGCATATAATGCAACGTGAACTCTTTGCACTGCATGACATCCGGTTGTGGATGGGCGATCAACAGTACAAACTGAGCAGGCGATGTACCTTTCCCAGAAAGGGCATGGGGCCGGGCCACTGAATGGGTGGCAGCAGATGATGATGGAAGCACATCTGTGGGACAGTAATCTGTTCCATAGGTGTGCTTTTTGCACCCAGTGGGGCAGTGGCTGAACAGAATGAAGTGTCATAGAGCTATCAAACGAAGGCCTAATGCCAAAACGGAGGTAACTTTTATGAAAAATCTAACCAATGAGCAAATCGCCATGCGAGTGTCATGGGCCACCATTGCGGGCAACGTTTTCCTGGCTGCATTCAAGTTGTTTGCCGGTGTTTTCGGGCATTCCGGCGCTATGATTTCTGACGCCGTCCACTCTATGTCCGATGTGCTCAGCACCTTTGTGGTGATTGCCGGGGTGAAGCTTGCCGGTAAGCAATCGGACAAGGAACATCCTTACGGCCACGAGCGGCTGGAATGCGTGGCAGCCCTGATCCTTTCCATGATGCTGGCGGCTACCGGATTGGGAATTGGCTGGGCGGGGATGCAGAAGGTGATCGCCGGTCATTACGAAACACTTGCCATACCCGGTGCGCTGGCACTGGTGGCGGCAATTGTCTCGATTGTCAGCAAAGAGGCCATGTACTGGTATACCCGCGCCGCGGGGAAAAAGATTCATTCCGGCGCCCTGATGGCGGATGCCTGGCATCACCGCTCCGACGCGCTGTCTTCCATCGGCAGCTTGATTGGCATTTTGGGTGCGAGGCTGGGGCTTCCGGTGCTTGACCCAATTGCCAGCGTGGTGATCTGCCTGTTTATCTTAAAGGTTGCGTTGGATATCTTTCAAGACGCAATCTCCAAGATGACAGACCATGCCTGTGACAATGAAACGGTGACGGCCATGGAGGGATGCATTACCGAGCAGGTTGGTGTGCTGGCGGTTGACAAACTCAACACCAGGCTGTTTGGCGACAAGGTCTATGTAGATGTGGAGATCTGCGCGGATGGGGGCATCCCCCTGAGTCAGGCTCACGGCATTGCCCAGCGGGTACATGACGCGGTAGAGGGGAAGTTCCCCCAGGTGAAGCACTGCATGGTCCATGTGAACCCCGACGAAGAGATTGAGGGGGAAACGGATGTGATGTACCTGTGAATGATCGGTGCAAGTTGGCCAAGGGCGGAGAAAAATGCTCACAGGGAAAAACAACACGCGCTGGACGGTGAGCATCCGGCGCGACACATAATACTCATTTGAATGCATACAATAAGCTGAAACGGTTTGGGGGTATGCACGGTGATCAAATGGAAAAGTCTCATAGTAAGTCTGCTCATCAGCCTTGGCACCGGGGGCTTAGCGGGATTTTTGACGCGGAACGCCATGGAGGCGTATGGGGCGTTAAAACAACCGGCGCTGGCGCCACCGCCTGTTTTATTCCCCATCGTATGGACGATCCTGTATGTTCTCATGGGTATTTCGGCCTATTTGATTTTCCAATCTGACGCTCCGGGGCGCAAGCGGGCACTGGTGGTCTATGGGCTGCAGCTGTTCGTCAACTTCCTGTGGCCGGTGCTGTTTTTCAATGGGCAGTGGTATTTGCTTTCCTTCCTGTGGCTGATGCTGCTGTGGGTTTTGATTTTGGTGATGATCCGGCAGTTTTATCGTATTTCCCCACCCGCCGCCTGGCTCCAGCTGCCCTATTTCCTTTGGGTGACGTTTGCGGCCTATCTAAACTGCGCCATTTGGCTGCTGAATCGATAAGAAATCAGTACAAACTGCGGAATTTAAAAGCAGAAAGAAGTCTGTCACCCCGGATAGATTTCTTTCTGCTTTTTATGATATAATAACTGCAAAAGCAGTTATTATATGCGCATGGGGGCACTTTGTGCCACTGTGCTGGAATTTTAGCCACGGCATGGGACGCACCGGCAGCGGTCAATGGAATGCTGCAGGACTTTTTCCCTGCCGATCTTCGTTATCCCTAAAAAAATAGTTCTAAAACCGAAAAAATAGTTGACTTTCCCCTTTGTGGAAGGTGTAGAGTACGGCTATGGAGGCGATGTGCGATGAAAATCAACGAGGTGGAAACCTTGGTGGGAATCACAAAAAAGAATATTCGCTTCTATGAGAAGGAAGGCTTGCTGGCGCCCGGGCGGGACAGCGGCAACGGATACCGCAACTACGACGAGAAAGATGTTGCCGCCCTGAAGCAGGTAAAGCTTCTGCGTAAATTGGGCGTTCCGCTGGAAGAGATCCGCCGCATGCAGGGGGGTACTCTTACGGTCAGCGACGGCATGGCAAGGCACCGCATCCTGTTGGAGCGGGAGCGCCGGAGTATGGAGCAGGCAGCCGTCCTGTGCGGAGAACTGAAGGAGTGCGGGGAGACCTTTGCCGCGTTGGACGCAGACCGGTATTTGGCCCGCATGGAAGTGATGGAAGAGGAGGGAACAAACTTTATGAACAAACAAGAAGGCGACGTGCGCCGGAAGAAGTATGTGGGCGCAGCCATAGCTGCCATTGTCATGATGGTATTTATGGCGGCCATGATCTGGCTGTTTGCCTGGGCGCAGGCCGAGGAGCCCATGCCGCTGCCGCTGCTGGGATTCTTAATGCTGATTCCAGGGGCCATGATTGTTGGAACCATTCTGGCGTTGGCACAAAGAGTGAAAGAAATTAAAGGAGGAGAAGAAGATGCAGCTCGTCAATATTGATTATATCCCCGGAAAAGAATTTGAGGTACTGGGTATCGCCAAAGGCTCGGTGGTACAGAGCAAAAATATTGGGAAGGACTTTATGGCCGGCATGAAGACACTGGTGGGCGGAGAGCTGACCGGCTACACGGAAATGCTGAACGAGGCCCGACAAATTGCCGTGAAGCGCATGGTGGACGAGGCGGAGGCGCTGGGCGCTGATGCCGTGGTCAATATGCGCTATTCCTCGTCCTCTGTGATGCAGGGCGCGGCCGAGGTCATCGCCTACGGCACGGCGGTAAAGTTCAAATAACCGGCCCTGGAACATAGCGTAATGTCCACTGAACAAATGCGATTTTCGTATCGCATTTGCCAAAAGGACAGTTTCTGTCCTTTTGGGCAGCAAAACAGCTCCGTTTTGCCGCTTCAGATACATTGATAACTGTCTGTTTGGATTTGCAGACGCACGCTGCACATGAACAAAACAAAAACAGCTTGGAAGCATTGATATAATTAAGTTTTTGTTTTGTTCAGCAGATATTAGCGTAACGATGTCTTTTCCTCCATGGGAGGCAACGACAATAAAAGCGGCCCGGCAGCACCAGAATGGTGCTGCCGGGCCGCTTTCTATGTCTCCCAAAAATGTTCAGGCGGGGATTGGGGGGGAAAGTCGGTGGAAAGGGAATCGTCATTCGCCGTCGGCCGTCCTGACCGTATTTAGAAAAACCACCAGGGTTTCGCCGCCCAAGTCCAGGGAAGCATAAATAGAGGTGCCCTTTTTTACCTGTCCTCCCGAGGGCCAGAAGGTCCACGCCTGACCTCCCACTTCCTCTACCTCCTCCAAGGAGGAGAGGCGTTCCTCCGTTCCGGCGGCAGTGTAGTACTGGGAGGAGGAGGGGGCGCCATAGAGTTCCGTTAAGTAGTCCACGGCCTTCCGGTAGACGGCAAATCCGTCTTGTGTATGACTAGGGTTAAGGCGGTAAAAGCCAACGCTTAAGTTTCCATCCTCGTCAAATTGAAAGTAGGCGTTGGCCCCCAGGCCGGCGAAAGAGGAAACCACCTTTACCAGCTGCCATCCGACCGTCCCCTCCTGCTGCATCACCGTTTCCATGGAGTCCCCAAACAGGCTGTGTTCAAATCCGGCCACGTCGGGGTCCAGTCCCGGGGCGATTTCCAGGGTGACTTCCGGGTCGGCCTCCCCCGTTTCCTCGGGCATCGTAACGGCGGGAACTGTTTCGGTTTCCGCGGGCGTGGCTTCGCCGTCGGCCGTCCTGACCGTATTCAGAAAAACCACCAGCACTTCGCCGCCCAGGTCCAGGGTGGCGTAGACAGCGGAATCCTTTTTGTCTACCCCGGGCGTCCAAAAGGTACACGCCTGACCTCCCGCTTCCTCTACCTCCTCCAGGGAGGAAAGGGGTGCCTCCGGCCCGGCGGCAGTGTAGTACTGGGCGGAAGAGGGGGCGCCGTAGAGCTCCGTTAAGTAGTCCACGGCCTTCCGGTAGACGGCAAATTCGTCTTGTGTGTGACTAGGGTTAAGCCGGTAAAAGCCAACGCTTAAGTTTCCATCCTCGTCAAATTGAAAGTAGGCGTTGGCCCCCAGGCCGGCGAAGGAGGAAACCACCTTGACCAGCTGCCATCCGACCGCCCCCTCCTGCTGCATCACCGTTTCCATGGAGTCCCCAAACAGGCTGTGTTCAAATCCGGCCACATCGGGGTCCAGTCCCGGGGCGGTCTCCAGAGTTTCTGTCGGGGAGGCTTCGTCCGCTTCCGCGGGGGGCGCGCTGCTCTGCGGGGCTTGGCACCCGGCCAGCAGCAAAAGCAGAGACAGGAGACAAGCGGATGCCGATAAAAGTGGTTTTCTCATACAAAATGCCCCTTCAGTCAGGAATGAGGTTAGCTGCTGGGAATTTAGTTTGAAATGGTGTACATATTATAGGAAATGGTTGCGGATTCCGTCTTGGTGGGATCATCCATGTTGTTGACCGTCATGGAATAAGAAGGAATTGTGACACTGTAGGTACCCACGCCGTAATACTTGTTGGGGTAGGTCAGCTGCAACTGGGTAGGCACAGTGGAGCCATTGGTTTTGGCAACCCATATGGAAGTTCCATCGCCATAATCCAGCGTGGCGGCAAAATATTTGATCGCGTTATAGGGAACAAATGCATCCAATCTTGGTGTATAGGTACGGGGTATGCCGGAAACCGGCGTCATGGAGAGGCTGACTGAAATCACGACATTTGCACAAGGCATTGTTTCGGCAGCCGCCCAAATTTGAGTGCCATCTTCTTTTGCGCCAGCTTGGTAATAGTAGATGGTTTGGTCTACAACATTCGCATTTGCGCCAGCAGTCAGCGCATCTGATCCAATATTGAACTTGAATGTATAGGGGGTTGTTTCTACGCGGATGATCTCAATACCAATGCTTGCAGTTGGCCACCTCATGTCAGTGGTGAAAGTGATTTGGCAAAGAGTCATGAGGGGAACGAGTAAAAGCGCAAAAAGTTTTGTCATGATCAGTATACCTCCTTATCAAACAGAAATCAATCAGTCGGTCGGTGTCCTTGGTATGTTCCGTTAAAATACATTCCATCACAATACCCCGGCTGGATGAACCCGACCAACCGGCACGGATTCAAATCAGGGTTTATGCAAGAATGGAGAGCCTGTTGAAAGGGACAGTACATAAGGCCTCCTTTTTGTTTCGTGTCCAAGCAGGTTTCACTTATATAACGAAATGCAGCTTTCATTTCTGACAAAAATTTCAAAATATTAATGCCGTTTGTAATGCGTGAGGGGTGATTTTTTATAAGAACGCTTGCACAAGCCGGGCCTGCGGCTTTTGCAACCGAACAACACAAACAATAAAAAAGCTCTATGGGGGCTGAGAATCGAAAGATGTCAGCACCCATAAAGCTTTTTGCTGGAACGAAAGTGTATGTTTTTGGAGGCGGTGTTCTCGAAAAGGAGGACGCCGGGATACACAATTTGCCGCCCTTTTCACCTCACGTAGGAGGGAGGTGAGCCGATCGTGAACGAATCGATTTCCGCAGCAACTGCGCTGAGCGCGCTGGGCACGATTTGCGCCGTTATTTTCGGCTATGTGGCATTTCAGCGGACCAGAGGCAAGGATGCGGAAGCGGATGGAAAGAGTGGAGGGGTGATCCTGACCGAGATCGGATATATCAAAGCAGGCGTGGATGACATCAAAACCGAGCAGCGATCCCAGAGAAAACTCAATGAACAGCTGATCGCGCGGCTGACTGCGGTGGAGATGTCCGCCCGGGAGGCGCAGCGCAGGCTCGAAAGGGTGGAGAACGAAAAATAGAACCGGAAAAGAAGCGGCCGACAGGCCCACGCGTTACGACATCCAAGCTTTTGGTGTGGCTTTTGACAGGAAACAGCGTGGCCTGGGTGTGGTGCTCTTACTTTCTCGCCTGGCAGGGGCGGGAGGAAATCGCGGAGACACTCTCCCGCTATGTGGTGACCGAAGTGATTGCGGTGTTTGCGACCTATGCCATCAAGGCGGCGGTGGAAAACGTGTGCAAGTATGCGGAGGAGAAGGACAAGGCTGCCGAAGCAGGAATGCGGGACTGCTGACACAGAACGGCATAAAATGGAATGGGCGTGGGGGTCCCCACGCCGGAAGGAGCGAGAACATGAACTGGAAACAAAAACTGACATCACGCAAGCTGTGGGCTGCCGTGGCCGGCGTTGTGATGGGGCTTGCCATGGCGTTTGGTCTGGAGGAGAGCACCATCAGCACCGTGGCAGGCGCCGTGACGGCGGTGCTGTCGGTGGTGACCTATATTATTACCGAGGGAAAGATCGACGCGGCGGCGGTGAGTAGTGCTGTCACCGCTGTGCAGACGGCTGCAGAGGCACTGGAAAGCGAGACGGCCGACAAAGAGGGGACGGCGCAATGACTTGCGTCGAAATTCTCTGCGACAGCAGTAACTTTAAAGCTGGGCGGAGTGCGAAAATCAGCTATATCGTCATGCACTATACCGCCAACAAGGGAGACACCGCCCGCAGCAACGGCAAATATTTCGCGGGAAATCCAGACTTGAAGGCCTCTGCCCACTATTTCGTCGACGAAAACGAGGTTGTCAGGTCGGTGCAGGAAGAGGATACCGCCTGGCATTGCGGTGGCGCGTTGCAGGGCAGCGGTGGGCATAGTGTTTATGGCAAGTGCCGTAACGCCAACAGCATCGGCGTGGAAATGTGCTCCGATTACGCCGACGGCGCTTATCTGATTACTGACAAGACGGTGGATCGGGCGGCAGAGCTGGTGCGGGATCTGATGGACCGGTATTCCATCCCCGTGGAACATGTGGTGCGCCACTATGACGTGACGGGGAAAAACTGCCCCGCACCGTGGGTGAGCGACGAGAGCCTTTGGACGGCATTTCAGGTAAGAATGTCAAACCAGGAGGCGGAAACGAAGGAGGACGAAGTGACCAGATATCAGAAATTGAGCGATATTCCAAACATCTACGGGTTTCAAACCGTGGTGGAGAAGCTGATGAATGCCGGAATCATTAACGGCGACGGCAGCGATCCGAAGGGAAACGACGATGTGATTGATTTAAGTCATGATCAGGTGCGCACGCTGGTGTTCGAGTATTATGGCGGCGCCTTTGACCGCAAGCTGATTGCCATGGGCATGCAGCCCGCAGTAGAGGATTAACGGAAGGGCGGGGGATCGGGAAGCCGATTCCCCGCCCTTTTTTTCGCGTTCTGACTAAAAAAGGGATTTAATTTAAAAAATTACGTTTTACAATTATGCATATCTGTGCTATAATAACTTCTGATCAATCCATTGCATTTTTGCTTTGCCGCGTGGCTGTGTGCGGCGGAATGACCGGAGCACAGGGCCGGGTGAACCATGATTTTACCAAACCGTAAGGATAGAGAAGGACAGGGGGTCGCTACTGTGGAAGAACTTGTTGAACTGAAAAAGCACCTTCTGGAGGATCGCCCCGTTCCATGGGAGGACTTGCCGGATATCGCACTGTATATGGATCAGATTACCTCGTATATGCCGCGACAGTTCATCCATTTCGGCGAGGGGGAAGTCCTGACCTCTGCCATGGTCAACAACTATATTAAGGACGGTTTGCTGCCAAGGGCGGATGGGAAGCGCTACTCGCCCACGCACCTTGCGTATCTGACAGGGATCTGCGCGCTGAAACGCGTGCTGTCCGTCAAAGAGGCAAAGATTCTGATTTCTGACGCGGAACGCGGGCGGGACATGGAAAAGCTGTATCATTACTTCTGCTCCGCACTGGATGTGGCGCTTTCCGATACGGCGCAAAGGCTGGATGAGAACACCGATGAGGAACACTTGTCCCGGCTGGCGATGGATCTGGCGCTGCGCAGCTATGCCGATCAGCTGGCTTGCCAGCAGGTGCTGAGTATTTTGCAGACGCGGCAGGCAGCCACGGAAGAAAAACCGGAAAAAGCCAAAGAAAAGAAGAAAAAAACGGCGACCAGCGAACAAGAATAAAGGATGGCATGATGCCGGATAAAGTACTGGAGGTAGACCACATGAGCGAATACGTAATCCTGACGGATTCTTCCGCAGACTTAACCGATCCCTTGGTGAAGGAACTGGGCGTTGAAGTGCTTCCCCTGACCTTTACTGTGCAGGGGAGCAGCCACCGCAACTATCCGGACAACCGGGATATGGCCCCCAAGGAGTTTTATCGACTGCTTCGAAGCGGTGAGATGGCTACCACGGCAGCCGTCAATGTGTCGGACTTTTCGGAGATCATCGACTCTTTCGCACAGGCGGGGAAGGACGTGCTGATTTTGGCGTTTTCTTCCGGCCTGTCCGCCACCTATAGTTCCGCCGCCATTGCGGCGGAGGAAATGCGGGAGAAGTACCCCGAGCGCAGTATCTATGCTGTGGACACGCTGTGTGCCAGCATGGGGCAGGCGATGCTGATCTGGCTGACCGCGCAGGAAAAGAAAAAGGGGAAAACCATTCAGGAAGCACTGGCCTTTGCCGAGGAGACCAAACTGCACATTTGCCACTGGTTTACCGTGGACGATCTCCACTTCCTCAAGCGGGGCGGGCGCGTTTCGGCGGCCACCGCGGTGGTGGGCTCCATGCTGTCGATCAAACCAGTGCTCCATGTGGATAACGACGGGCATCTGATTAATATGTCCAAGGCCCGCGGACGCAAGGCGTCCCTGCTGGCGTTGGTGGATAAGATTGGGGAGAGCGCGATCAAGCCCGAGACTCAAACCATGTTCCTCAGCCACGGCGACTGTCTGGAAGATGCTCAGTTCGTGGCCGATGAGGCGATGCGGCGCTATCACCCCAAGGAAGTTATCATCAGTAACGTTGGCCCGGTCATTGGCGCTCACTCCGGCCCCGGCACGGTGGCCCTGTTCTTTGTGGGAACGCAGAGATAAATAAGAACAAACCGCACGGCATGAAGAGTATTGCCACAGAAGTGTGGCTACAGTTTTGAAAAATCCCCGTTTTCGCCTTATGGCGAATACGGGGATTTTTGTTTGTTGGGAGGTAGCTTACCCCGTTAAAACAAAGAAGAACGGCCTTTGCAACTTGATGTTCAGAAAAAGAAATAAACTGCCTGCGGTGAACAGGGCGGGCTATGTCAGTCGGGGATGTATTCGACGATATCAGACAATTTGCAGTCAAGAATTTTACAGAGCGTATTCAGTGTATTGGTAGAAACTGATTCGTTATTTTGTAACCGCAGGATCGTGGAACCACTGATGGTCTCCTCCTTGCCTTTATTTCGTAATGTGTAGGATGTCGCGCCTTTTCTTTTCATCGTCTTCCATAGTGGAGTATATGATATCAGTTTAATTCACCCCTTTACTTTTCTACATTATGCCCTATAATGGTCATATGCCATTATGATCAATATTGGACATAAAAGAAAAGGAGAATATGCATGATGGAATATCAAAAGGCCTATAGAATTTTGTTTAATGCCATTACAGACGCACTGACTGAGCTTGACAAGGCGAGGGATAAAATTCCGGAAACAATAAGGGCGGAAACAATATTACAAAGCGTACAACAGCAAACAGAAGATATGTATATTGATGCGGAATAGGAGGTGTCATAGTAAAAAATCAAGACTGGATAGAACAGGAACGGGAAGGCAATGCGCAAGGGTTTTTGCTGAAATCAGACAAAACCCCTGCACATGAAGAAAACAAACACAGGTTGGAAGCATTGATATCATTAGAGTTTTATTTTATTCAGCAGCTATTATATAGCAAAAGCTGGAATAGCTTTGTTGCCATGCCGACACGGAAGAAGCAGACATCCACTCACGATGATGTGAATGGATGTCTGTTTCTTGAATGGCCGCACCCATAAAATGATCTGCCGTGACCCAGTGGCTACGTCATTTCTGCGCTGGCGGCGGTGGCTGTGGGATTCAGCCTTCTGCCGGCTGGTGCAGGGGACTGTGGCTTTGATCCTTGGCAGATGGGTACGACGGGGTTGTTCCCCGGCGTGGGGTGGAACTGATAGAAGGAAGTCTCATTCCGTCTCGCGCAGCCGCTCGACAATGCTTCGCTTGTTGGTCATTGCGTAGGTTACCCGAGGGATGAGTACGCCGAAGACAAGGAGGATGGGCGTGATGGCAAGAATCGGCCACAGCACAAAATGGTAAGACACAAACCACAAATTGCCGCAGAGCGGTTTGACGACCAACAGGGAAAACGCCACGCCGAAGACGAGTGAGGCTGCGCCGGTTGCCAGGGTATCATACAGCCCTTCCAACATAAGCATTTGCCGAAGCTGTTTTGTGGTCATCCCCATACTTTGCAGCATGGCAAATTCCCGGCGGCGGGTGAGGATGCTGGTGAGAATGGCATTGATAAAATTCAATATGCCAATCAGGCCGATGACACAGGTGAGTGCGCCGCCGATCATGATAACCGTGTTTTGCAGCCCGGAAAGCTCACTCATCACGGTGAACTTGGAGCTGAAATTCATAAGAGGTTCCTCCGTGTCGGTGTAATCCTGCAAAAAGCGATTAACAGCCGATTCCTGATCGTCGGAAACGTTGAAGGCATAGCTCATGACCGCGGGCTGAGCCACAAGCGGTTTGTACACGCCTGCGGGGAGATAGAACGTGTACTCCCCCCAGGTGCCATCGAAATTGGTGTAGTATTTGATCACGACATGCCCGAGTACGGTAAATTCCTGCGTGGTATACTCTCTATCATCGAAGGATTCGGCTGTTCCCTTATAGTTGTGCAGGGTGACGGTTTCTCCGACTTTGAAATGAGCGGTTTCCAGCATGGGCACATTGTTGTCGTCCGTCTGAACGCCTTCCAGAATATAGTTCCCGGCAGCCAACTTTTCAAAATCAAGGGTTCCGTCAAGTAGCTCCAGTCTGCCAAGCGGCAAATCCTCAAGGCCATAGACATCGGAAAAATAGTTCCCATAAGTATCAATGTTTGGGTACTGTTCGGTGTTGTTTCCGTCTTCAACAGTAAATCTTTCTGCGCTGCCGCCGTACAGCCTCCCGCCCGCTTCAAAACCTGGCTGGGATTCTACCGCCTGAACAAAGCGCTCGGAGGTTTCGTTATCCGGACCATAAAAATCATAATTAAAGTAATCGGCATGTGCGATCAAAAAGTCAGTGTCCACAAATTTCGAGAGGTATTTATCCATATCAATGCTTTGCGACAACGTGAACACCGTGTTCAGAAGGACAAGGCTCAGCGACAGGCTGAGGATGACCAGAACAGTGCGCTTTTTGTTCCGGCCCAGATTGGAAAGAGCCATGCGCGTCATTTTCCCGCCGCCGGTCGTTTTTTTCTGTTTCCCGCTTTGTTTTTTATCCCCGTCCGCAAATCGGACTGCTTCCACCGGCGAGACCGCCGCGGCCATCCTGCCGGGCTTCAAGGTGCTGATCAGCACCGTGATGACCGCAAAGACAGCGGAACCGATAAAAATCCACGGGTTTGGCGATACGGATACGGCGCTTCCGGCATAAAACGTGTTGCTCATCAGCAGCGGAACAAGGGCCTTGCCGATGAAAAAGCCCACAACCAGGCCGATTGGGATGCCCACCGCGGAAAGAATCAGCGCCTGTCTGCGGATGATGCGCCGGATCTGCCGCCCGGTTGTGCCGATTGTTTTCAGCAGCCCGTAAAACCGGATGTCCCTGATCACGGAAATCTGAAAGATGTTATAGATAATCAAATAGCCGGTCAACAGGATCAACAGCAGACCTGAACCGAGGGCAAGCAGCGTGCCCGCGTCCATGCTGAAATTTGTGGACAGGTAGGACCAGTTGACATTGTGCGCGATATAATTCGGCGCGTATTCATCCAGGGAATAACCGCTTTCGGTGATCACTCGTTCAAGTTTTCCCTCTAAGTCAACGCTGTTATCAAACATCAGATACGCGCAGATGACGCCGGTGAGGGAATTATCCTCCTTGTAGGTGTTCTTTAGTTCCGCCCAATGCGCATCGACATAGGCGCGGGAGGCAAATATCTGCCCCACGTTGAAGACGGGGTCGCTTTCCCACCAGCCGGCAAGGATAAAGTCACGCTGTACGGTTTGGCCATGGACAGTTAACGTCAGCGTCAGGGGCGCGCCGATCTCCAGCGGAACACCCATCAGCCCCAAAGTCTTCGTGTCGGCAATCACTTCGTTTTCCGCAACGGGTTTATGCCCGGTTGTCGGCTCGCAGAACCCCAGTTTAAGGCCCACATCGTCATAATACCAAAACTCCGCACGGCGCTTCAAAAATTCTTCGTTTTCAACGTCATCGCACAGCGTCCTGTTATACGCGATTTCCTTGATAAGCGGATGGTCCTTAACGGCATCAAACTCCTCGTCGGTGATATACTTCAGTACGGCGTGCCCGTCGCCGCCCGCCTGCCGCATGGTGGCTTTTTGCAGACTCTCCACCGTGCCCATCCCCATGGTGAAAAGACAGGTGAACAGAACCGCGGTCAGCGCAATGGCGATCATGGCGATCCTGTTGCGGGATTTGCTTGCCCGAAAGCTTTTATCGGCCAGCGTTCGGATGGCCTTCCCATTCTTTACGGTAATCATTTAACGCCACCAACGATTTTGCCGTCCTCAATGCGAATGATTCGGTCCGCCATCTGCGCAATTTCCTCATTGTGTGTAATCATCACGATGGTCTGCTCAAATTTTTCGCTGGTAACTTTCAGAAGGCCCAGCACATCCTGACTTGTTTTGCTGTCCAGGTTGCCGGTGGGTTCGTCCGCCAGAATAATGGCGGGCTTGGAGGCCAGCGCCCTTGCGATGGCCACCCGTTGCTGCTGGCCGCCGGAGAGGTTGTCTGGAAGATTGTTTAGCTTGCTGTCTAACCCAAGGGTTTCAATAATCTGATTCACATATTGCTTGTCAGGCACGGCCCCATCAAGTTCCACCGGAAGGACAATGTTCTCGTATACATTCAGCACGGGGACGAGATTGTAATTTTGGAAGATAAATCCGATCTTCCTCCTGCGGAAAATGGTGAGCGCCTCGTCCTTGAGTGAAAAAATATCGGTGCCATTCACGGACACCGTTCCGCTGGTGGGCCGGTCAAGGCCGCCCAACATATGCAGCAGAGTAGACTTACCGCTGCCCGATGTGCCCACGATGGCAACGAATTCGGCGTTTTCAACCGTTAAGTCAACGCCGTCCAAGGCGTGAACGGCAGTGTCGCCCGTTCCGTAGTGCTTTTTCAAAGCCTTTGTTTCCAGTACGGTCATTTCAGTTCCTCCCAAAAGTCTGTATGGTTGTATCCTGTTACAGACAATAGCACACCAATCTTTCTGCATCCTGTCTGAACTCTAACAGTTTTGAAAGATTTAAGATTCCATTGGCAGAAAAACCGAAAAGGTTGATCCGTTTCCCGGCCGGGACGACACCTGAATGTAGCCGCCCTGGGCGGATATAATTTCCCGGGTCAGAAAAAGACCGATTCCCACCCCGTCCTGATTGCTTACGGATGCCGAGCGATAAAATCGGGCAAATATTTTGCTGTGTTCCTCCTCCGCGATGCCAATGCCGCTGTCGCAAAGGTCAATGCGGCAGAACAGCTCATAGGCGGTTGCTTTAATGTGGAGGCTCCCGCCGCAGTCCGTGTATTTCACGGCGTTGTCGGCAATGTTGTAAACGGCCTCTGTCGTCCATTTCAGATCATAGCAGGCGTTTATAAGGGTGGGGTCCACGGTGACGGCAATCCCTTTGGCTTGCGCCTTTGGGCTAATTTGTTTTTGCACTTCGTCAAGCAGGTGCTGAACCAGCTCCTCTTTCGGTAAAACGGTGATAATCCCGGTTTCCAGCCGGGAGGTTTTGACAAGCGCGCTGATGAGAAAGTTCAGCTTTTCCGCCTGCGCGGACAGGGCCCTTGTGCAGACGGCACCATCTTCGGGCAAGTCATACTCACCCAGCAACTGGGCGTATAACAAAATGTTCGCGATGGGCGTTTTGGTCTGGTGCGAAATGTCGGAAATGAGTTGCTTAATTTTCTCCTTTTCCGTCAACAGATTTTTCGAGGAGACCGCACAGAGGGAAAGATACCGCGATAGCCGCCCTTCGGTGGAGGATAAAACGGATTCGTCAAAAAGGCGTTCGGAAAAGCTGCCGTCAATGGCGGCATCCAGCATCCGGTTCATCACAGCAAGGGTTTTCCTGATTCTGCGGCGGGACAGAACAATGGAAAGCACCATGGAGACTACCGCTGCACAGGCAACGCTGGCGCAAATGAAAGAAAGAGCGTCCATGTCACTTCACCGCCCAGGTATAGCCGATCCCGTAAACCGTTTTTATGTATTGAGGGGCGGAGGGGACGTCCTCCAGTTTGTCGCGCAAGCGCTTAATGGCCACCGAAAGGGCATTTTCATCCACATACTCCGCCCCGTTGGTCCATATCTTGTCCACTAAATCGGAGCGGGAGATGGTGATACCGCGGTTTTCAATTAAGACACGCAGCAATTTCTGCTCTGTTTTGCTCAGTTCCATTGGAGTGCCGTCTTTGAAAAACTCCATTTTGTCAAAGGAAAAAGAAAAAGCGTCAATTTGCAGGGGGGCATGAGGTTGGTGCGTGCCGCCCTTCCGAAGCTGAACCCACACCCGGGCCCGCAGCACCATGAGACTAAAAGGCTTTGTGATGTAATCGTCCGCGCCCAGTTCAAAGCCCGTGACGATGTCGGTCTCCATGTCGTTTGCGGTCAGGACGATGACGGGCACCGCCTCATTCCTGCGGACCTCGGTCAGCAGCTCCAGCCCGTTCCCGTCGGGCAAGTTGACATCCAAAATGATCAGGTCGAAGGGGACGGAGGCAATTTGTTTTTTTGCGTCCGCAAGATTAAAAGCCTGAAAAAAGGAGCAGGTATCCTCTTTTAGGGCAAGGACGATTCCCTTGGATAGAGCAATGTCGTCTTCGACGATTAAAATGTGGTTCATCCGATATCCCGCCTTTGATCAAAGTCGTACGCATTGTGAGTTTGCCGATGGGAGTATTGTACCATAGAATGAAGGGACAAGGTAGTTCACACAGGAAAAAACGCTCTCCCTGCCACAAGTGGCAGGGAGAGTTTTCGGAGGGGGAGGTACATCGATACTGCGCTTTGCGATGGAATGACACAGAAGGATGGGCATACTGGGCAGGGTGATTTTTGTGCGGAGGTGGAGAAGAGGAGCGGGACAAGTCCGGAAAGTTGTGGTATAATAGCCGCAAAGCAGCTATGATACCCGACTATGGCACGATTTGGTCCCGCCCGTCGGGCAGAACCGCACCCTGGGTGGGCCATGCGGCATGACACAACCTGCATACATGGTGCCGCCGCCGCGAAAAGACCATGGGTAGAAACCGGAGGGAAACGCACAATGGAGGAAGAAACAAAGTGGCTGGAGGTGACCATCAATATGGTGGCCGCCAGTTTGGATGCCGTGACAGATCGGCTTACGGCTAACGGTGTGATTGGGCTGGTCATTGAGGACGAGGGTGACTTTCAGCGGTTTTTAGAGGAAAACCATCAGTACTGGGACTATGTGGACGAGGAGCTGACCCAGCGTATGCGGGGCGTCACCCGGGTAAAGTTCTATGTGACCGACGACGATGCGGGGCGGCGGCAGCTGGAGGAATACACCCAGGGTTTGCCGCAGAGCTACACCGTGAGTTCTCTGGGAGAGAATGACTGGGCCCACAGCTGGCAGAAGTATTACAAGCCTATGCCCGTGGGGGAAACGCTTTATATCGTGCCGGAGTGGGAGCGGGAGAAGCCGGTGCCCGCGGGGAAGCTGCCGTTGTACCTCAACCCCGGCCTTACCTTTGGAACAGGGTCCCACGCGTCCACCCAGCTGTGCCTTGCCGGCGTGGAAAAGTACGCAAAGTCCGGCGCCTCGGTTCTGGACCTGGGGTGCGGCAGCGGGATCCTGTCCATTGCCGCGCTGGTCCTTGGCGCAAAAAACGCCTTTGCGGTGGATATCGACCCCAAAGCGGTGGGGGTGGCGTATGAAAACGCCGCGCTGAACGGTATTGGGAAAGACCGATACACCGTTTGCGCCGGGAACATCTTGTCCGATCCGGCACTGGTGACACAGGTCAAGCAGCGGAGTTATGATGTAGTGCTGGCCAATATTGTGGCCGATGTGATCATCCCCCTGTCGGGGATGGTGGGGGAGCTGCTGGAAGAAAACGGTGTGTTCCTCTGCTCCGGAATTATTGATACCCGCGCGGACGAGGTGGCAGCCGCCATCACAGCAAGCGGGCTTGTGATCATAGAAAAGAGGGAGCAAAGCGGATGGGTTGCGTATATCGCCCGGCAAGCGTAAAAAAAGCGGACGTTCGGCCGCTGGAATTCCCTGCGGATCGGCGCATTCTGGTGATCAGCGACATCCACGGCAATCTGCCCTTTTTCAGGGCTTTGCTGAACAAGGCCAAGTATGTGCCGGAGGAGGATGTTCTGGTTCTGCTGGGCGACCTGGTGGAAAAGGGGCCGGAGAGTCTTGCCACCCTGCGCGCGGTTATGGAGATGACCCGGCGCTATGAGCACGTTTATCCCGTGTGCGGTAACTGCGACAACCTGACGCCTGAATTTGTGTATGGCGGCAGAGAAGGCGACGAAAACTTTTTCCTTTCCTATCTGTCCAAACGCCCCGAGAGCCTGGTCCGTCAAATGGGGGCTGAGGTCGGGACGGGCAGCGCGGCGACCCTGCAGGAATTGGATGAGCTGCGCCGTACCGTGCTGGAACAGTTTCAGCCCGAGCTGCGGTTTATTGAGACATTGCCCACTATTTTGCGCACAGAGCATCTCCTGTTCGTCCATGGCGGCGTCCCGTCGGAGGAACAGTTGGAAGAACTGCCCGCATGGGGCTGCATGAAAAACGATTATTTTCGGGATCAGAACGTGAGGTTCTCCCGCTTTTGTATTGTGGGACACACACCGGTGACGCTGTACGGAGAAGAGATCCAGTCTGCCCGTCCGCTGGTGGATCGGGAGCAGCGCCTGATCAGCATTGACGGCGGATGTATCCTGAAGCGGGATGGGCAGCTCAATGCGCTGATCATCCCCAACGAGGCGTCGGAGGACTTTGGCTATACCGCCTTTGACGGAATGCCGGTGGGTACGGCGCTGGACGACCAGAAGGCTTCTTTTCGGTCCATCAATATTCGCTGGGGCCGGAACAAGGTGGAGGTTTTGGAGTGGGGAGAAGAATTTTCCCTGTGCCGGCATTTGGAGAGCGGCTATGAGCTGTGGGTGCTGACCGACTACCTTTACCCACGCAAGAACTATTACCGCTGCGAGGACACCACGGACTACAAACTGCCGGTAAAGGCGGGGGATCGGCTTGCCATTGTGCAGTCTACCTCCCGGGGGTATCTGGCCAAACGCAACGGGGTGACCGGCTGGTATGGCGGCCGGTTGAACCTGGAGTCGAGATTATAGCTGATTTTTTTTAATCAGGCGAATGTCGTTCCCATAGAAGGAGAGGCTGCGAAATTCCCCCGCCAGCCGAGAGGCGATTTGCGGGGAATAGCGGCGGTGGATCTCCTCCATGGATAGGTTTGAGGAGATGACGGTTTTTTTGTCAGACACCAGCCGGGCGTTGAGCAGGTGGTACAGGGCGGACTGGACGAAGGGCGTGGTCATCTCGCTGCCTAGGTCATCCAGAATGAGCAGGTCGCAGGAGAGATAACGCCGGGTCTCGTCTCTGGCCTCCCGGCTGTCGGAAAGGTCCCGAGAAAACTTCTGCGCTTCAAACTGAGCGAAGACGTTCCCAGCGGTGTCGTACACCACCGAAAAACCGTTTTCCGAAACCGTGCGGGCGATGCAGGCCGAGAGAAATGTTTTACCCAAACCGGGGCTGCCGCTTAAAAATAAATTTCCGAAGTAAAATTTTCCGAATTTTTGGGCATAGTTGAGACATACCTCATACACCAATTCCATGTTTTGCCGCGGGGATACACCGGCGCCCGGCCACGGAGCGGTGCTGTAAAAGTCCAGATTGAAGCTGTCAAAGGACTGTTCTCCCAAATCAAGGAGCTTGGACAGCTCCCGGATCTGCTCTTTGGAGCATAGCGCCTTGAGACAGTCGCACATCACATTTCCATACCAGCCGGTGTCGTTACAGCGAGGGCAGGCAGGGGAGTCGTCCAGCGCGGTTTCCGGGTATCCGGCGGACAGGAGCAGGGCGGCGCGCTCCTGCTGCAGATCCAGGTTTTTGTCGCGAAGAACTTTGATGGAGGGCAGCGGGTCGGTCCCTTCCCGCAGCGAGGCGCTGATGATGGCGGTGATGGTTTGCCGCAGCTGGCGGTCGATCTCCGCCACCCGAGGCAGCTTGCCGTAAATCTCCCGGCGGCGGGTCTCCAGCCCCCGCTCCCGCAGGACGCGGGTCTGTTCCAGCTGGGCGGTGGCGCGGCGGAGGACATTTGGCTCGTAAGGCATAGCATCAGGCGCCTCCTTCCTCTTGTTTCATTTGGGTAAGCATACGGCGCATCCACTCCATATCCGACTTGGCCTGTTCTCCCGAAGCGGGGCGGTCCAACCCGGCGGGCGCGCCGGGAGCCGGGCGGCGGGCATAGCCGGAGTCCGAGGCACTCACCTGGGCGGCAGTGTGCAGACCTTTTTCATGCCAGCGGCGAAGGATGCCATTCATATAGCTCCAGTCCATGGACTGCTTTTTCATTACGGTCTTCTCATAGGCCAGACGGATTGCGTCGTTGGAGAAACCGTTTTCCACCCAACCGGCGATATAACTGCGCTCCCGTTCCACAGGTGGGCGGCCGGTGACGCCAAGCAGAGGCAAAATCTCCCGCTCGTGGGCAGACAGGGCGGAAAGCCGGGCAAGGTAGCGCTCGGCGGCCTCAACGGTGTCAACGCCCTCCCGCTGCCAGCGGAAGGCCTCCTTTCGGATTTGGGGCATACGGGGTTTGTGGCCAGGCCCATATTTTTGCTCGAAATCCTCAATGCAGCGAATGGTGAGCAGCAGGATCACTTCCACAGGGAGCGCCAAATGATCGTACAGGGTGTATAAAGTTTTCAGGTCGGCGGTGGACAGAACCTTGCCCAGTCGTCGCTGCATTTCGCCCACAAGACCCGAGAAGCAGGAGCTTGTTTCCATTTCCCGGGCAATGTCGTCGGTGGTGTATTCGGGCAATTCTTCCGCCGGTTCGGGTGCTGCAATGGGAACGGCAGGAGCCTGCGCCAAACCAAGGGAGATCAGTTTATCATAGGCGGCGCTCAGCCGTTCCGGCGGCCAGTTCAGACCGGCGGGGGAATTGTAACAGAGCAGCTGAAGGTATAACAGCGCGCTGTCGCCGCAGTCACCTCGCAGGAGACGGTTGGCCGCCTCTCCCGTCATGGAGATGATGCTGCCGGGGAGGGATGTTTGTCCGTGCATGAGCGGTCGCCACCTTTCTGCAGAGATTGGGCGCATGGCGGAGAGGGTGCTCGGCCGAACGCATTTTCCTCTTCATTGTAGCGCACTTTTTTTCATCCGTAAACAGCAACGATGCGGGAAAGCATCGAAAAAGAGAAAATTACAAAAATTCTGCAAAAAATATTCTTTTCATTGATGTTGTATGGTATAATAGCCGCAAAGCGGCTATTATACCGGCTTTGTTGTCGCGACCGCCTCGCCCCTGCCGGGGCAACCGGCGGGGATGACAAGTAACCATGAATTGCGAGAATCCATGGTTACTAGCCGCAAAGCGGCTTTTATACCAAGTATGGCACGATTTACTCCCGCCCCTGGGGCGAAACCGCAAACGATGCCAATCTACCACAACCCACTGTGCGGTTGTGGTGTCATATGTGCAAAGAGTTCGGCGCTGTGCCGCCAGACCCATCGGGCAGCGGGAACAGACAGGAGGGCGTTTCTATGAAAAATAAAGTTGTTGTTACTATTGCCGAGCAGGAGTACACTTTGGTTGCCACGGAAGATGAAGCATATGTCCGCGGCGTTGCCAAGTATGTGGACAAACAGGTGAACGCTGTCCTGTCCGCAGAAAAATTTTCATTGGTGGACGGTGCGGTGCTGGCAGCCATCAACGTGGCAGACGAGCTGTTCAAGGAGCGGGAGGCGGCCGAGACACTGCGCCTTCAGTTGAAGCAGCAGGTGGAGGAAGCCACCAAGACTAAGATGGAGCTGTCCGAGGCCAAACGCGAGATCTTTAAGCTGCAGAATAAAAAATGAATGATACGGCGCAGGCTGAAGCTATGGTCTTGCGCCGTGAGCTTTTGGGCAGTTGCCCGTTACCACAGGAGGAACCATGCTAGAACTCCTTGCCCCCGCAGGATCGCCGGAAGCTGTCAAGGCAGCCGTCCAAAGCGGGGCTGACGCCATTTATCTTGGATATGGAAACTTTAACGCCCGCCGCAATGCAAAAAACTTTTCTGAAGAAGAGTTTGCGGCGGCGGTTTCTTATTGTCATTTGCGGGGCGTAAAGGTCTATCTGACCCTGAACACCTTGCTGACCGACCGAGAATTGCCTGCGGCGGCGGAACTTGCGGGACAGGCCGCGCAGCTGGGCGTGGACGCAGTGCTGGTACAGGATCTGGGCGTTTTGCGTACCTTGCGGCAAACCGTGCCGGAGCTGCCGCTTCACGCCAGCACACAGATGTCCATCCACAACCTGGACGGGGTGAAGGCGGCGGCTGATCTGGGCCTGTCGCGCGTGGTATTGGCCCGGGAACTGACCCGGGAGCAGATTGAGGAGATCTGTCTGCATTCGCCCATTGAAATCGAGGTGTTTGTACATGGTGCGCTGTGTATGTGCTACAGCGGCCAGTGCTTTTTCTCCTCCGTGGTGGGGACCCGCAGCGGGAACCGGGGCATGTGCGCCCAGCCCTGTCGGCTGAACTATGGGTGGAAGGACAAGGCGGACAGCTATCCGCTGTCTTTGAAAGATATGTCTCTGGCCGGGCATCTGCGGGAGCTGCGCAAAATAGGCGTGGCCTGTGTGAAGATCGAGGGGCGGATGAAGCGGCCGGAATATGTGGCGGTGGTGACCGCCATTTACGCCCGCGCGATCAAGGAAGACCGCGAACCGACTCAAGACGAGCTGCGGCAGCTGGAGGCCGCGTTCTCCCGGCAGGGCTTTACGGACGGCTACTATATGGGCCAGACCGGCCCCGGGATGTTTGGCATACGGGAAGAGGGCGCGGAGCCAAAGGAGCTGTTCACCGCGGCCCGGGAGCGCTATTTAAACGACGAGGTTCGCCGCGCACCGGTGAAGATGTATGCCATGATCAAGCGGGGGGAGCCGGTCCGTGTGGCGGCGGAGGATGAAGAGGGGCGCGTGATCACCGCTGAGGGTGCCGTTCCCGAGGAGGCTCGCAATGTTCCGCTGACCCAAGAGGCGGTGGAGAGGCAGATTGCCCGCACGGGAGGCACGCCGTTTTCCTGTACACATTCCAAAATCTATGTGGAAGAGGGGCTGTCCCTGTCGGTGTCGGCCCTAAACGCGCTGCGGCGGCAGGTGCTGGAGCAACTGGAACAGCGGAGATTGGAAGTGCCGCCCCAGCGGCAGGAGCCGTTTCATCCCGGGGTGCGGTATGAGGAGCCGAAGCAGGCTCCCGCCTACACGGTGTCTCTTCTGAAAGCGGACCAGCTCAGCCGTGAGCTTGTGCGGCTGAACCCGGCCATGATCTATCTGCCGCTGGAGGAGTGCATGGCCTGTCCTGAAAAGGTGGATATGGTACTCAGCCAGGAAGTCCCGGTGGGGGTGACGGTACCGCGCATCGCAAGTACCCAGGAGCTGGGAAAGCTTCTTCCCCAGCTGGAGCAGTTGCGGGAAAAGGGAATCGCCGATGCGCTTATCGGAAACTGGGGCACGGTTCAGCCGCTGAAGGACCTGGGGTACACCCTGCGGGGCGACTTTGGGCTGGAGGTTTACAACAGCCAGACGCTCAAGGAGATGAAACGGATGGGCTTTACCTCCGCCACCGCGTCCTTTGAACTGAAGCTGGCGCAGATCCGCGATCTATCCAAGGCCGTTGCACTGGAAATGATTGTATATGGACGGCTGCCGCTGATGATCACGGAAAACTGTCTGGTGAAGAACCGGACGGGACTGTGCACCTGTGAAAACGTCAACCGGCTCACGGACCGGAAGGGCGCGCAGTTTCCGGTGGTAAAGGCTTTTGGCTGCCGGAATGAGATTCTGAATTCCAAAAAGCTGTTTTTGGCCGATAAAAAGAAAGATTATGAACAGATCGGACTGCAAACGGTCCGGCTGATGTTTACCACCGAGAATTCCAGAGAATGCGTTCAGGTGTTCGAGCGGTATCTGGAGCGGGGACCTTACGAGCCGAACGATTATACCAGAGGTCTTTATTATCGGGATGTGGAATAGCCAAGCAGGCTGTGTTCATCGGGATTGAGAGGAAACAAATCATATGAAATTGAAAGTGAAGGCGGTATCGCCCAAAATTGGGACCGACATCCCCACGCCCTTTTACGCCAGCGCCGGCGCGGCTGCTATGGATCTTCACGCCTGTATCGACGGCCCTGTGACCATCCCCGCCGGCGGCAGAGCGGTAATCCCAACCGGAATTGCCATCGCATTGCCCTCTGCCGACTATGTAGCGCTGGTGTTTGCCAGAAGTGGACTTGGGATCAAGCACGGCATCGCTCCCGCCAATTGTGTGGGGGTAATTGACAGCGACTATCGGGGCGAGGTCATGGTGGGCCTGCAAAACGCTTCGGATACCGACTATACGGTGACGCCGGCTGACCGCATCGCCCAGCTCGCCATTCTGCCGGCTTTCCAGGCAGAGATTGAAATGACCGAGGAATTGGATGGCACCGGCCGCGGGGCGGGTGGCTTTGGTTCCACCGGGAAATAATCAGGCGGACACAGCGCAGCCGGGAACACGGCCCCGAAAAATTCCGTGTACTAAAACAGGAAAAGAGATCGACGAATATGAGCGCAGACATCATTTTAGCATCCCAGTCTCCCCGCCGTCACGAGCTTCTCACCCGTATGGGCATCCCTTGCTTCCAGACAGTCTCGCCACAAGTGGATGAAACGGAACTGACTGCGGCGGCCCCTGCCGAGTTGGTGGAGGGCCTTTCCCGCCGGAAAGCGGACGCGGTGGCGGATGGCGTGCCGGACGCGGTTGTGATCGCGGCGGACACCGTGGTGGTGCTGGACGGCGTTGTGATGGGTAAGCCCGCAAATACCGACGAGGCGGTAACCATGCTGTCCTCGCTCGCCGGACGCAGCCATCAGGTCTACACTGGGGTCACTGTGCGGCGGGGTGAGCTTGTCCGCACCTGCCACGAGGTCACAGAGGTGACGTTTCGCGCACTCACCCCGGGCGAGATCGCGGATTATGTCAAGACAGGGGAACCCATGGACAAGGCGGGCGCATACGGAATTCAAGGTTATGGTTCCTTGCTGGTGACCGGCATCCGGGGTGACTACTATAATGTGATGGGGCTGCCCGTGTGCCGGCTGGCGGCAATGCTGGGAGAGTTCGGCGTGTATCCCCTGCAAAGAGCGGCGCGGGAATAACAGAAGGAGGGTCCGCCATGAAAGACTTTTTCCACCACAACGGAATATTGGTTTTGATTGCCGCCGCGCTGCTGACCGCAATCATCGCGGTGGTATCCTTTCTGGCCAACGGCACGGCGGATCCACTGGCCAACGCAGTGAACGTGATCACCTCGCCCGTTCGAAACGGCGTAAGCAGCTTTTTTGACTGGACAAACAGCGTCCACGGCTATCTGTTTGAATATGATCAGCTGAAAAGCAAGGTGGCCGACCTGGAGGAGGAGAACGCCGATTTGCGGGCGCAGGCCCGGGAGGGGCAGGCTGCCAGCCAAGAAAACGAACTGCTCCGCCAGCTGCTGGAGCTGCGGGAGAAGCGCAGCGATTTTGTATTCGAATCCGCCACAGTGACGGCGTACAGCGCCTCCAACTGGGAAAATACCATCACATTGAGCAAGGGTTCGAACTTTGACGTGGCGGTAGGGGACTGTGTGGTCACCTCTACCGGTGCGCTGGTGGGCGTGGTCAGCCAGGTGGGACTGAATTGGGCTACCGCTGCCACGGTGATTGATGCCAGCATTGAGATGGGCGGCGCGGTTTCCCGGACAGACAGCGCCGGAATCATTGAAGGTGATTTTACGCTGATGCAGCAGGGACGGGTTAAGCTGTCCTATCTGCCGGAGAGCACGCAGTTGATTGCGGGAGACGAGGTGCTGACCTCCGGCAAGGGCGGCGTGTATCCTGCCGGTCTTGTGGTGGGGCATATTGAGGAAATCGAAACCGATGTGTCCGGCATGACGCGATACGCCGTGGTGGCGCCGCAGGTTGCACTGGATGAGCTGAGCGAAGTGTTTGTGATTAAAGAGTTTGACATCGTGGAGTAAAAAACACCCAAGAATTGCCGGGAAAAAGGGGGAGATGGCTGTGACACGCCGCAATTATCTGCTGAAATGGTTTTTCTATACGCTGGCCCTGATCCCTGTGGTTTTTGCGGATCAACTGATTTTGGGGCGCGTTTCTATGTTCGGCACGGCGCCCCTCCTGTTTCCCGTAGCGGTGACGGTGGTGGCGGTTCTGGAAGGGGCCCGCGGGGGCGCGGGCTATGGACTTGGTGTGGGGATTCTGTGGAACGCCTGCATCGGCGGAACGGGATTTGTCATTTTGCTTATGACCCTGATTGGCTTTTTTGTGGGGGTTGTTGCTCGATATGGGATCAGCCAAAGCTTTTTTGGGGCGTTCCTCTCCACCGCCGCAGTGGTGGGAGGGATCGACCTGGTGCGGGTGCTGGTTTATCTATTTATACAGGCGGCCGAGCTTCCGGCTCTGCTAAAAACCGCGGGGGCCGAGGTGCTTTGCACGCTGGTGTTCACGGTGCCGGTTTATTACCTCTATCGCGCTGTGTTCAGGCGG
Source organism: Oscillospiraceae bacterium (assembly GCA_963666535.1). Lineage (GTDB taxonomy): Bacteria > Bacillota > Clostridia > Oscillospirales > Oscillospiraceae. The sequence goes on from OY762913.1 coordinate 615,227, forward strand.
GTGGGCGGAGATAAGCTGGCCTGGATCTGATTTTGCCGTGACTGGAAAGGTGGCTCAGCAATGGAAGGCAAACAAATTAAGCGCCGCATCTTTGTGCTGTTGAGCGGCCTGGCCCTGATCGTAATGAGCTTTGTGTGGGTGCTTTACGATCTGCAGATTGTAAACGGCGCGGCCTATGCTGCCCAGTCTGCGCGCAAAATTGCCTCTACCGAAACGGTGGAAGCTGACCGGGGGGACATTTTGGATCGTTACGGACGCACGCTGGTCTCCAATACGACCTCTTATCAAGTGACCTTGAAGCCATCCATGATGACAGATTGCAACCAGACCATCCTGACGCTGTTGCAGGTTTGCCGGGAGCAGGCAGTCACCTGGACGGATACGTTGCCCGTTTCGAGTACGGCACCCTTCACCTACACGGACGAGGCTGTTTTTTCCGCCAGTCAGACCGACGCGGAGGGCAATTCGGTTACCAGCTTGACTCGCTTGGGAAAGCTCACCGAAAAGTTAGGAGATTGGACGACAGGCTGCACGGCACCCGAACTGATCGCCGCCATGCGGGAGAGCTTTGCGCTGGACGAGAGCCTGTCCGACGCAGACGCCCGGGCACTGCTTGGCGTCCTCTATGAGATGGAGCTGCGAAGCCGCGAGATTACTTGGACGTCCTATGTCTTTGCTGAGAATGTGGATATCAACTTTATCTCACGGGTCAAGGAACTAGGACTTTCGGGCGTGTCGGTGGACGCGGTGTCCTCCCGGCAATATGACACAACCTACGCGGCCCACCTGCTGGGTCGAGTGGGACTTATGAGTGAGTCGGAATGGGCGACCTATCAGGGAATGGGCTATTCCATGGATGAGAATGTGGGAAAAGATGGCGCCGAAAAGGCCTTCCAGGAATACCTGCGGGGCACGGCCGGCACGCAGGTGGTGGAGGCGAACACGGCTGGAAAAATCGTCGGCCAGTCGTGGCTGACCGAGCCGGAACCGGGCGACAACGTAATCCTGACGTTGGATTTGGGCTTGCAGGCTGCGGTGGAAGACGCCATGGCCTCCTACGTTCCGGTCATGGCGGAAGGTAAGGCGGAAGGTGCGGCGGCGGTCATGATCGGCGTTGACAGCGGCGAGGTGCTGGCTATGGCCTCCTATCCCACCTTTGACCTGTCCCAGTACGCGCAGAGCTACAACGATTTAGTAAGTGATGAGTTGTCACCTTTATTCAACCGCGCCACCCAGGGGATCTATGCGCCCGGCTCCACCTTCAAGCCGGTTACCGCCATTGCAGGGTTGGAGGAGGGGATTATCACCCCCACCACCAAGATATTGGATACGGGCATCTACCGCTATTACAGCGATTACCAGCCACGGTGCTGGCTCTACCGAAAAAACGGAACGACCCACGGCTATCAAAACGTCAGCCAGGCGATCACCAATTCCTGCAACATATTTTTCTATGACGTGGGCCGGCGATTGGGCATCAAAAACATTGAGAAGTATGCGGCCATGTTTGGTCTGGGCCAAAAAACAGGGGTAGAGATCCCAGAGAGCACAGGCGTTATGGCCGGACCCGAGTACACAGAAAGTCTGGGCCTGACCTGGACCGATGGCGCCACCCTCTCTGTGGCCATTGGACAGGAAAACAGCCAGTTTACCCCCATCCAGCTGGCAAACTACATTGCTACGCTGGTCAACGGCGGCACCCGGTACAAAACCCATCTGCTGAAAGCGGTCAAAAGCAGCGATTACTCTAAGATCCTCTATGAATATACGCCTGAAGCGCTGGACACCATTGACATTAAGAAAGAAAATTTGGATGCGGTGAAGGCCGGCATGCTCGATCTGACCACCACCGGCTCCGTGGCCCAGTACTTTGCGCACCTGAATGTAAAGGTTGGCGCAAAAACAGGTTCCGCACAGGTGAATGCAAGCTCCGACGAATCCAACGCGGTGTTCGTGTGCTTCGCCCCCTTTGACGACCCCCAGGTGGCACTGGCCATTGTGGTGGAAAAGGGCAGCACCGGTTCCTATTTGGGCGCCATGGCGGCGGAGATACTGACCTACTATTTCAACGCTGAAAGCACGCTGGAAGCGGTGCAGAGTGAAAATCAGTTGATCCGCTGACGGCGAGGGAGACGATATGACCGACCATTTGACCTACAATCCGAGAGACTGCCAGTACAAGATTCCCTATGGCGCGGTGGCGGCGGGGAGCGTGGTGTGGTTTGCCCTCCGCCCTGCCCGGGGGGAGGGCTTTTCCCATGCTGTTTTGCTCGCCCGCTTGGAGGGCAGAGAAAATGAAACCGTGACGCAGCCGCTTCTGTGGACGGGAACCGAGCTGGGACGGGATAAATTTTCCGGCACCCTGGATACAGGAAATTATGTGGGGCTGGTGTGGTACTCCTTCGTCCTCACCGGAGAGGACGGCAGGGAAACGAAGCTGGGGGAATACCAGCTTACCGTTTATCAGCCGGAATCGGTTCCGCAATGGTTTGGAGAGGGCGTGACCTATCAGATTTTCCCCGACCGATTTTGCCGCACGACGCTGCCGGCGCCCCGGCCGGGGCGCACCATTCACCAAGAGTGGGAGGAGGAGCCGGAGTGGCGGCCGGATGAAACGGGCGAAGTGCGCAACCGGGATTTCTTCGGCGGAAGTCTGAATGGGATTATCGAAAAGCTCTCCTATTTGGCAGCGCTCGGGATAACCACGCTCTACCTCTGTCCTGTTTTCGAGGGGGCAGAAAACCACCGCTATGGCACTGCCGATTACGAGCAAATTGACCCCATGCTGGGGACAAAGGAAGATTTCTCCGCGCTGTGTGCCGCGGCGCATGGGCTGGGAATGCGGGTGCTGCTGGACGGGGTGTTCAACCACATCGGCTTCGTCAGCCGCTACTTTAACGGGGACGGCAGTTATCCCGACCTCGGGGCGTACCAGTCGCAGAGCAGCCCCTATGCCGACTGGTTCCGCTTTACCCAGTGGCCGGAGCAGTATGAAGCGTGGTGGGGGATCTATTCTCTGCCGGCGGTGAGGGAAGAGGCACCCTCCTACCGGGACTATATCTTCGGCGGAGAGGCCTCCATCGTTCGGCGCTGGCTGCGGGCGGGGGCGGACGGCTGGCGGCTGGATGTGGTCGACGAGCTGCCCGACGATTTTGTGGCGGGGATCCACAGGGCGGCCCGGGCGGAACAGGCGGATGCCGTTATTTTGGGCGAAGTGTGGGAGGACGGCACCACCAAGGTGGCCTATGGGGTGCGGCGAAAGCACTTGTTGGGCGGACATTGCGACGGGCTGATGAACTACCCCTTCCGCAACGCGGCCGTTTCTTATCTGCTGGGCGGGGATGCGGGGGATTTTATGGAACGAATGGAAACGCTGCGGGAAAACTATCCCCCCAGCGCGTTTGATTCGGCAATGAATTTTTTGGGCACCCACGATACGCCCCGCATCCTGACGCTGTTGGGCGTGGGGCGCGACTGCGCCGATCTTCCCAAGGCCTGGCGGTCGGAGCATGTCCTGTCCGCGGCGGAGCGGGAGCGGGGCGTGAACCTGCTGCGGCTTGGCGCCATGCTGCTGTTTGCGTTCCCCGGTTCTCCCATGATCTATTATGGGGACGAGGCGGGAATGGAGGGGTTTGAGGACCCTTTTAATCGCCGCACCTATCCATGGGGGCGCGAGGACAGCGAGCTGAAGGCACTGTTTGGCACATTGGGAACGGTCCGGAAGCGACTTGCCCCGCTGCGGAAGGGCGGCATCCGCTACCACGCTGCAAGGGGGCAACTGCTGGCCTTTACCCGAACCTGGGCGGGTGAGACCGTGCTATGTGCCCTCAATTCCGGGGGAAAGAACGAACGTTTTATGCTGCCGTGGACGGGCATGGCCACCGATCTTTTGACCGGAGAGAGCTATCTTGGAGCGGACGGCATGTTGGAAGTGCGTTTGCCTCCCCGGTCGGGCGCACTGCTGTACGGCCAGCAAAGCACTGAGAAATAACGGCTGCAACCGCCAGTTGACAAAAAGAAACTGCCGGGTGGTTGCGGGAAAACCGACTGGCAGAGTACCATTGGCCAAGAAAGGAGGGATGCCCTGTGACCATGGGTGAGCGCATCCAGGAATTGCGGAAGAAGGGCGGTTTGTCTCAGGAATCGCTGGGAGAACAGCTAAGCGTGTCCCGCCAGGCCATCTCCAAGTGGGAGAGTGACACTGCCATCCCGGAGGTGGATAAGCTGATTGCGATGAGCCGTCTGTTTGCAGTCCCCGTGGGGGTTCTGTTGGGGGTGGAGGAAAGTGACGGCGCCAATGGGGAACCGACTGGCCAAGAACTGACGGAGCGGGAGCTTGCCGCCGTGGAGACCATTGTATCCCGCTATGTGCAAGAGAGTGAAAAGCATCGCCCAAAGCTGAAACGGTGGCCTTTTGCAGTTCTTGCCGCCGTGGTGGTCATTGCCTTTTGGAGTATGTACGAGCGGCTGGACAATGTGTCAAGCCAGTATACATACCTGAACAACAACATCTATTCCATTCAAGCCAGTGTTGCCAGTCAGATTGGATCGCTCACCGGACAGGTGACCGATATCCTGGACCAGCAGAATTCCATTGTGGCGGACTACACCTGTGTGACAGAGAAGATTGAGCCGCCGGAAACGGTTACGCTGCAGGTCAGTGCAACGCCCAAGGAGTACACAGAAGGAATGACTGCTGAATTTTGGACGGAAAGCAGTGATGCTGCCTCCGTGACCGAGCAGGGGACGTGGCAGGGTACCGCGTTTGCCGCCACCCTTGTCGTTCCGATGAGCGATGAGATCCGGGTCTATGTGGGTTTTTATACCGACGGCGTGAAAACGACACAGTTGTTGGAAACCCTCAGTGGCTATAAAACCGGCTGGATGCTGGAGGTTTACGGCCGCACCGCGACGAGCAGCACCCCGTCCAGAGTCAGTGATGCGCTGCATATGAACAGCAAGGTCTGGTTCCAGATAAGCGGCGCTTATGTGGGGGAAAACCAGCCGGTAACGGCAGAGGTGCTGCTGCAGCAGAATGCCTTGTTGCCGCGATAATGATGTCGTAGGAAGCTGGTAGTCCCTTGGCGGTAGGATGTATTTTCTTTAAATCCAGCAATTTAACTACTGAAACTCAGTAACTGCTGACTAATTCAACTTAACAATTCAGCCCTATCATAAATTTAAACATTGTAAGTTTATGGTAGGGTTCTAATTCTAAAGTAGCTCCGGCAGTCCAAGCTCTTTTAAGAAATTATTATGACTTGCCTTTGCCTTGATAATAGTATCTTCAATTGTATCCAAATTCTTTTTCACATCAGCAAGGTCAATAACTTCTTCTTCCGTAGCCGTGCTCACATATCTTGATATATTCAAATTATATCCGTTCTTTTCAATTTCTTCCATGGAGACACGGCGAGAATACTTTTTATCATCATCTTTGCGGTATTGATATGTGTTAACTATTTTGTCGATATGTTCAGGCGAAAGAACATTTTGACGTTTCCCTTTTTCGAAGTACTCGCTTGCATTAATAAAGAGCACATCATCAAACTTCTTACATTTTTTAAGCACAAGAATACAAACCGGAATACCCGTAGAAAAGAAGAGATTCGCCGGTAAACCTATGACCGTATCAATATTTCCATCTTTGAGCAATTTGGTTCGGATTCTCTCCTCTACTCCACCACGGAACAAAACACCATGTGGCAATATAATTGCCATAGTGCCTTCATCGCTTAAAAAGTGGAAACCGTGTAACAGAAAGGCAAAATCCGCTGCTGACTTTGGCGCCATTCCATAGCTTTTAAAGCGGAAATCCTCTGCCAGAGTATCGTTAGGCTCCCAGCGATAGCTAAAAGGCGGATTGGCTACTACTGCATCACATTCAAGCTTTTTTGCTGGGTTCATTTCATTGAGAATATCCCAGTCATTGAGAAGTGAATCTCCGTGGAATATTTGAAACTCAGAATCTTTCAACCCATGCAGTAGCATATTCATACGAGCAAGGTTATAAGTTGTGATGTTCTTTTCCTGTCCGTATATTTGCCCGATGTTGTTTGGCCCAAGCTGCTTTCTAACGTTAATCAATAGTGAGCCGGAGCCACACGCGAAGTCAAGCACATTTTTAAGCTGCTTCTTTTTGCCTGTGCTTGGGTCTTGACTGTCAAGGGTAACTATACGAGAAAGAATGGTTGAAATCTGCTGTGGGGTATAGAACTCCCCAGCTTTTTTGCCTGAGCCTGCAGCAAATTGTCCTATTAAGTACTCATAAGCATCGCCTAAAATATCGCTTTCGTTAGGGAATTCTGATAACCCTTCAGCAATTGCCGTTACAATTGAGCACAACATTTTATTTCGTGCGGTATAGTTTTTTCCAAGTTTTTCGGAATCTAAATTTACTTCGGAAAACAATCCACGAAATGTGCTGTCAAAAGACTCGTTTTCAATGTATTTAAAACCGGCTTGCAAGGTTTTTAAGAGGTCATCGCTCTGCGTCCTTGCTAAATCATATATGCAGCCCCATAAATAATTGGGCTTTATTACATAGTGAACTTTACGGCGCATCTGCTTTTCAAATGCGTCGATGTCTGATTTGTTCATATTGTACCAAAGAGCAAGCGCTCTCCACGTTTCGGTTTGTTTTAGCTCGAAATAATCTTTGCCAAGCTCTTTTTTTACTGCCGTTTCATAATTGTCCGAAAGGTAACGCAAGAATAAGAAGGACAGCATATAATCACGGAAGTCATCGGCGTTCATAGCTCCTCGCAGTTTATCGGCAATGCCCCATAGGGTTGCACCTAATTGCTTTTGTTGTGTATCATTCATTCTTGCTCCTCCTGAACTTCACCATCTTCAAATAGTTTCTTATTAAAATTATAATCATCTAAAAAACTATTTAGTATGGTTTTAAAATGTTCTTTGTTTTCTGGAACCATCTCTTTCGGGTCAAATAAAGAATAGTTACCATGGCTCAAAAGATTTACTAATCTTGTATAGACAGGTTCATCCTCATCTGATCCCTTTCTTATGCAAGAAGAGAAGTGTGCATAACCATGAAAAGATGCTGTCTTTTCTAATATATTTCTGAGAATATTAAAGTGATATGTATATAATTCACCTGAGTCGGACGCTTTTTTCAACTCCTTTAATAATGCAACATGATGAAAGAAAGGTGTTTTTGTGGTATCTTTAAGTATATAAGTACCACTCTTGGCGTTTTTTTGTAAAAATAATTGTTCTGCTTTATTAATTTCATTACATAAAACATTAAAAAATAATGTGTGATGTGATGAAACAACTACCTTAACATCATTACCGCTCATTAATTGTGCCAAATGACATGCAACGGCAATAACATTATTATCATCCAAGGAAGAAATTGGGTCATCGACATAGATATACTTTACCCATTTATATGATTCTTCGTTATCAATTACCAATTGAACAATAGCAAGAAAGAAACACCAAACAAAGATATTTTCTTCGCCACGAGAAACTTTTATATAGTCTATTGTTTCAGTTGCGTCGCCGTTTCTTACTTCCCTTGAAAAATGAACAAAACTATCATCATAGTTGATACCAAAATCAAAGTCGGCGTATCGACTTAAAAATGGGCGAATTCGACTTTCCATTTCAAGATCTCGTAAACCATTAAAAAATCTTGAATCTTTATTTAGCATCAGCCGTCTTTCAGTGTCACCGTCCAAGTCATTATTCCAAGTGAATAAGTCTTCGGTAAAAGCATTATAGTATAAGGTATCAGCAGTTTTTTCACCAGTTTCCTCAATTAACTGTTGTCCCAATGACTTGAATTCTACTGAAAGTCTTGTCTTGCCTGTGCCATTATAGGCAAACAGTACAATGTACTTCTTTTCATCTAACAGAAACCTAAAATATTCAGCAGTATCTATAAGTGAATCAAATTGTTTGTCACCTATTCTTTTAAGTATAAAATCTAATTTTGTAAGCATTTCTGTAGATAAACCATCTTTTAAAGTATATTCTACCGAGCCTTTGAGTTTTTTATAATTATCGGTAAACATTTTTTGGTATTGTCGAAAATTATCGTTGTTAAGCTTTTTATTAATAAGTTTATTAAATTCCTCTTTAGTGAATTTAGATGGAACGTTTATACTCATTCGCCCACCTCCTCAATAGAAGGAAAAAGCCCCTGCATTAAACCTTTTTTGTGCATCTTTAAAGCTTCGATTTTTTGAGTTTGTGTAACGATAAAGTCATTTAGAGAAGTGAGGCAATCTGCAATGCGTTGTTGTTCAGCCTTAGTAGTTGGAAATTTTATAGGGGCTTTTTCAAGTACTTTAACCGATAAACCCGGCTGTGCTTGACCAGTTGCATATTGATTCAAGTTCATCATTACTAATTGAAAATAAAGCCAATCCACTATAATTCCCCGCGAAGGAGTACAGACAACAGCATGCTCTGTTGCATGAAATTTGCCTTCAACGATTGTAACATTACCACAAAGCGCACCTTGTCTACCAATTAATGGGTATCTTCCGTTATGGGTAAATGTCTTTGTGTAGCCTCTTAGGCCATTTCCCCCATAGCACGGGAAAACATCAGGAGTTTGTTTATCATCAATTTCAGTCGCTGATACAAAGTTTCCGGCCTGCATTTTGCAAATATCTAATAGTTCTTTCTCCTCCCACGCTGCCTTTCCCCTAAACTCCGGAAATCTCCATTCAGGCGCAGTTTCACCATCGGTAGGAAACAGCTTCCGCATTAAGCCCTTTTTATGTGCTTTGAGAGCCTCAAGCTTTTTATCTTCAGCGGAGATAAGGTCATCGAGAGATGAGAGGCAATCGGCGATTTTTTGTTGTTCAGTTTTTGGGGGAAATGTTACTGGTAGCAATTTAATTATATCAGCGTTTAAATTCTTAATGCCGCCACCTGCAGCGGCATTCGAAAAATAGACTTGGCTGCCACTTGACAATATGAAATAATATAGATAGTCACTTATGATAACATCTTTGATTTCTGTTACCGCGATCCATCCATCATGAATGCACGTTTTAATTTTCAAAATATAGGGTCTACCAAAACTCATAGAGTTAGACATTATTAAGTCACCAGGGTTAACTTCTCTTGTTTTAGTTAGTGCAGTTTTCTTAACTTTGTCTGTGGTTTGAGTAATGAATTTTGCTTCTTTATTAACATCGCCTATTTTAAGCCAGTTTAGCCCATTTTCATCATTAGTAATAAACTCATCGATAGGTCGAGGGGAACCACCACGAAGAATTAATGAAAGTTCTCCTAAATGATCATTAGCCCAATCTCCATTAGCAAGAAATTCTGGGAATCTAAACTTCGGTACCAAAGGCATTTTTCCCTTTTTATTCATACGCATTCAACCCCACAATCACACGTCCGCTTGCAAGCTTTTTCAGCAGTGGCACTAAATCATCCATTAGCTCAAGTTCTTTCTTTGTTCGATCTCTCCAACCAAGCTCCAGCGGTTCTAACAAATCACTCAGTTTTTCGCCGTCAAAAATCATGCGCCCTATAATTTCATCTACAAAGGATTTCAATGATATAGGCTCTATGCTATGTTTATTTGCAATTTCCGTCATTTCTTTGACTGCTTTTTCTGCCTTAAATTTTTGGTATCCGGCTCTTATTGCTTTTTCTTCTAAACCCTTTCCGGCTTCCAGCATGCTGATATAAGCAATAATATCTTCACGTTCTTCCATCATATTTGAATTTGAACACAGCAAACTAATAAGCTGCTCACGGCTCATCTTTTCCTTTTTAGGCACATCTGGTTGCGTATACCGCGAAATCAGCAGCATGATATAGTCATAATCAATTATGGCAGAGGAAAATAAAACAAACTCAAAATCGAGCTGTTCAATCACCGAGTCTTTATCGTTAATATCCTTGCCCTGCCGTGCTTTTAAAATTTGAGCAGTTTCAATATATACACCGCGGAACGCACGCAAAGTATCTTCCGGCAACAATTCCTCAATTTTTGCCGCTTGTTCTTCTTTGATATCCGTATATTGGTCAAGCTGCGTTTTAAGGCGCTGCACTTCCTTAAATTTATTGATAAATTCACCTCGTGCGGTATCACCCTTGAGATTACTTACTTGCTCCGGCTTGCATTCTAACCCCTGTGATTTCATAAATTTTTCAAGCTCGTCAACTGCTTTATCCAGCTTCTCAACCACAACAGGTGCTGGGTCAACAAGCCAAATTTCTTTTGCTCTGCTACTGTTTTCTTTTCCTGAAAACAGTGCAATTGCTTCATCTACATCTTTTTCTTGTCCTCTGAAGTCAAGAATATTTCCATAAGGCTTTGTGTCGTTTAGCACGCGGTTTGTTCTTGAAAATGCTTGAATTAAACCATGTTGTTTTAAATTTTTATCCACGTACAAGGTGTTTAGATACTTGGAATCAAAGCCGGTTAAAAGCATGTCTACAACAATAGTTATATCAATTTTGTTTTCATGGGGATAATCGGAATTCGGGTACTTTTGATCTTTGATACGTTTTTGCACATCTTGATAGTACAAATCGAATTCGTTTATACTGTGATTTGTGCCGTACTGCAAGTTATAGTCATCAATGATGCTTTTAAGGGCAGCTTTTTTCTTGTCTGGCTCTTGCTCGTTATCGGCTTTTTCTTGCTGTAGGTCTTCTTGAAGTTGCTTAACATCTTTGTTTCCTTCAGCTGGCGGAGAAAAAACGCAGGCAATATTTAGCGGTTTAAAGCTTTCGCCCTCATTGCTTTTGCGTACCTCTTGTAACGACTTGAAGAGCTCAAAGTATGCTATTGCATCGTTAATAGAAGCTGTGGCAAAAATTGCATTGTATCGCCTACTATTGGTAGCGGCATCGTGTTTTGAAAGGATTGCTTCGGCAATCGCTTTTTTACTTTCAATGTCAGAGACTTTTGCTGCTTTTTTGACATCTTCCGGCTTAAAATAATCGATGTGAAAGCGAAGTACATTCCCGTCATCAATGGCATTCGTTATGGTATAGGCATGCAGTTCTTTTTCAAAAACATCTTTTGTTGTGATATAAGAACCAACCGTGCCATCAATTTGTTTATAGGTTGCATTTTCTTCAAATATTGGTGTTCCAGTAAAGCCGAAAAGCTGTGCTTTTGGGAAAAAGTTTTTAATTGCTTCATGATTATCGCCAAACTGTGAGCGATGGCATTCGTCAAAAATAATGGCAATGCGTTTATCGCTGAGCTTTGCTAAACGGTCTTTGTATGTAGGTTCGCCCCTTTTCCTTTTCTCTTGGTTGCGCTTGCTATCTTCATCAAGGGCAAGCCCAAGCTTTTGAATTGTGGTAACAATAACCTTGTCACGATAATCATCTGAAGTAAGACGCCTCACTAAACTTTCTGTGTTGGTGTTTTCCTCAACGCAGCCTTCCTGAAATTTATTAAACTCCAATCGAGTTTGTCTATCAAGGTCTTTTCTATCAACGACAAACAAACACTTTTCAATTTCAGGATTGTCCTTCAAAAGTGTTGATGCCTTAAACGATGTAAGTGTTTTTCCGCTTCCGGTAGTGTGCCAAATATAGCCGTTTCCACGGTTTTGCTCAATACAATCTATGATGGCCTTAACCGCATATATTTGATATGGACGCATAATCATCAATTTCTGCTCACTTACCACAAGTACCATGTAACGGCTTATTAATTGCCCAAGAGTGCATTTTGGCAAGAACTTATCGGAAAAATCGTGAAGATGGGCAATTTTGTTATTGTCCTCGTCTGCAAGCTGATAGATTGGCAAAAAACGTTCTTCTGCATTAAAACAAAAATGCTCCTTGTTATTGTTGGCGAAGTAATATGTGTTACTCTCATTACTCACAATGAAAAGCTGAATAAAACAAAGTAGCGAGTTTGTATATCCGTTACCTGGGTCGTTTTTATAATCTACGATTTGCTCCATTGCTTTTTTAGGTGTGATTTGAAGTGACTTCAGCTCAACCTGAACAGTAGGAACACCATTGATGAGAATAATAACATCGTAACGATGATTGCTGTTATCTGTGTTTATGCGTAGTTGGTTTATCACTTCAAATTCATTCTTGCACCAGTCTTTGATGTTTACAAGAGTGTATTGAAGGGGTGTGTCGTCATCACGCTTAAAAGTGTTGTTTTCTCGCAAAGTTTTAGCCGCAGTGAACACATCTGCGGTAATAATACTATCTCTGAGGCGTACAAATTCAGAATCACTTAACTTTACACGATTCAGCCTTTCAAAATGTTCTTTGAGACCCCGAAAAATTTTGTGTAAAAGTGAATGAGAGACATCCTTTTGGTCAAGAATTGGAGCAATAACAATTCAACACTGAAAGGATGTTTTTTATGAAGGAAGCACCGGCAGAACTGATGCGAGAATACGTGAACAGCCAAAAGTTTAGCAGTACCATGGAGATTATGGGGGCCATGAAGGAAATGTTTCGTGACGTACTTCAGCAGGTCATGGAAAGCGAGCTGGACTCGGAGCTGGGCTACGAAAAAAGCGAAAGAGCGTCGCAAACCGCTGTCGAACCGGAAGCTAAGAATTACCGAAATGGGTATTCGCAAAAGACAGTCAAGACGCAATTGGGCGAGGTGGAGATCAAGGTGCCCCGGGATCGCAACGGAAAATATGAGCCTCAAATCATCGAAAGATACAGCCGAAACGCCGACGGCATGGAGGAAAAGATTCTTTCCCTGTATGCCTGTGGCATGAGTCAGCGGGATATAGCGGAGCAGATTAAGAGCCTTTATGATGTGGAAATCTCCCCAGAGCTAGTGAGTAAGATCAGCGAGAAAATCATGCCGGAGGTTTCGGCATGGCAGAACAGACCGTTGGAACCCGTCTATCCATTTGTATTTTTGGACGCTATTCATTACAAGGTCAAGGAAAATCACCAGTATGTCACCAAGGCTTCCTATGTGGTACTTGGCATCACCATGGATGGCAGAAAGGACATTCTTGGCGTTTGGATCGGGGAACATGAGAGCAGCAAGTTTTGGCTTTCTGTGTTGAATGACCTCAAAAGCAGGGGTGTTTTGGATGTTTATCTGTTCTGTGTGGACGGGCTGAAGGGCTTCTGCGAGGCCATCAATGCCGTTTACCCCCAAGCGCAAATCCAACGCTGCATCATCCATCAGATCCGCAGCTCCACCCGCTATGTGAGCTACAAGGATATCAAGGCGCTCATGGCTGATTTGAAACTGGTCTATAAAGCCGTCACGGAAGACGAAGCGTTGGAGCATTTGATGGCATTCCGTGAAAAGTGGGGTAAACAGTATCCCTCCTGCGTCAAGAGCTGGGAAGAAAACTGGGACATTCTGAGCACCTTTTTCGCATACCCCGCCGAAATCCGGCGCATCATATACACGACAAACATCATTGAGGGTCTTAACCGCCAGTTTCGGCAAATCACCAAAAATAAACCCAGCTTTACCAGCGATGACTCCCTGCGCAAGATGCTGTATCTGGCATCTAAAAAAATTGTCGAACACTGGACGTCCAGATGTCGAAACTGGGATATGGTATTAAGCCAGCTCAACCTGATGTTTTCTGAGCGAGCCGCAGTCTGATTTTACCTTGAAATAGAGTTCCCCTGGGCGGACGCGGCATTCACGCAAAGCGCGCATACCGTGTCCGCTCCCGGGGAAACGGGCAGTGAAGGCAAAATCCACAGTCTTGATTTGCAAGAGCAAACCCACAGATACAAGCTAAAATTCTTGATCAAGGGGTTTTACAATTACACAAAATTTTCCGACGTGCCTGTTCTTTGAAATTAGCCTCAAGCGAAGCTTTATCCCTAATATCATTACGGTATGTGTATTTTAAATCTCTAAGCTTATCTATAAAAGATGCTTCTATTTGACTTTCAGTTTTCATAGCAAATCTCCTCATATTATCGAGTCATAGTTTTCTAAGCCCATTTCCAATGACTACATAATATTTATTTTGTGCTAGCAATCAAATCTATCAACTCAAAACTGATATTTTTTCTCTTGCAAAGCTCAATTAAAGCATGTCGGGCAATTTGATTCGGTTTTGTGTGATTGTTTTCCCACCTATTCACAGAGGTAAAGCCTACATGAAGCTCACGGGCAAGCCCTTCTTGAGACAAACCCAGTTCTAAACGTATTTTCTTAATTGCTTCGCTTAACTCCATTTAGCATCACCTCGTCTTTATATAACTAACCACAATAAATTATATCACAAGCTATAGCACTTTGCAAGGTGGGGCTGTGTACGTTTAATGGCGTAGTTAAAAACTGCCAACATTAAAACCCTCAGCGTATTGAGGATTTTAATCTAAACAGCTTTTTATAAGCAGGAGTAAGGAACGCATCCAACTCCTGCTTATTATTTACTCATCATATGCCACCCTTTGCTGCATCACAATTCCGGACTTAAATTGTATTTCTATCTTATCCTCACTGATAACTTTGACACTCTGCATCAGCCGTCTGACCAGTTCATCGTCATATCCTCCTACCGTACAAGTGCTATCCTTTAGGCAATGATCCACATCATCAATCCTCTGATTGAATGTTTCTGCCAGCCTATTTTCTTGTGTCAGCTTAAGCTTTTTCAGTTTCAAGTCTCTTATCTTCTCGGCGATGTTGTGGTACTGCTCATCAAAATTCTCATTAACAGAACCCTGCTTTGCATTTTCTTCGATAAGAATAAGCATTTCACCTTGCAGATTTTCTATTTGCTCATCATATTCAGAAGAGATATGTCTGGTGGAGTAACTTCCGATGACTCTTATTACATTTTCTCTGAAGGCACCTACAAATTCACCTTGGTTTTCTACCACGCTGTTTATGGCGGCCATTATCGCCTCATACAGTGGCAACTCTTTTAAAGTGGAGGAATGCTTGCAGTTCTTTGTTCCGTTCTTTAAACGGTTGTCACAGCGCCACACGGCGCTTTTCTGACCGTACTTTGACCATGTCTGTCTGCGGTATGGCTGACCGCATTCTCCGCATACCATAATATCTGATAAAGAGTATTTTGAACTGTATTTGCTTTTTTCTGTCTTGGATTTCTTTTCGGCAGACGGCTTGTAAATAGCAGCTCGCCTTGCTTTTTCCTCCTGCGCCCTATAAAAAAGCTCTCTTGGAATAATTGCTTCATGGTTATCCTCAATATAGTATTGTGGAACAATTCCCTGATTTTTAACTCGTTTCTTGCTAAGAAAATCTACGGTATAGGTCTTTTGCAGTAATGCATCGCCCATATATTTTTCATTTCGCAGCATTTGATCTATGACACTAGGCTGCCAAGTATCTATTCCGGTTACTGTTTTGATACCATCCGCTTTCAATATTTTTGCGATCTTGATGCTGCTATTTCCCTCTAAATAAAGCCTGAAAATTCGTCTTACTAGCTCTGCTTCCTTTGGTACAATGACCAGCTCGCCATTTTCGTCTTTGGTATAGCCTAAAAACTTAGTATGGTTGACCGAGATCACTCCGTTTTCAAACCGCCTTACCAATCCCCAGCGAGTATTTTCGCTTAGGTTACGGCTTTCTTCCTGTGCCTGACTGCTCAGGATAGTAATCAAAAGCTCGCCTGTACCATCCAGTGTATTGACACCCTCTTTCTCAAAAATAACGCCGATATTCTTTTCCTTTAGTTTTCTGATATTTTGCAGAGAATCTACCGTGTTTCTTGCAAATCGGCTGACTGACTTGGTGATGACCAAATCGATTTTTCCTGCCACGCAATCGTCTATCATGGTATTGAAGTCATCACGTTTTTTGGTGTTCGTTGCCGATTTTCCGTCATCAGCATAGATTCCTGCCAGTTTCCAATTTGGGTTACTCTGTATCTTTTCGGTGTAATAGGATACCTGTGCTTCGTAGCTGGTTTCCTGCTGTTCTAAGGTAGTACTTACCCGGCAGTATGCTGCTACCCGGAGCATCTTAAATTGTACCTTTATGCTTCGGTCATACTCCGGCTGTGAAGGTATCACCGATATATTCTTTTTTCTTGCTGTTTGCATCTAATCGCATCCTTTCTTCAGATTTTTAATAATTCCCATCTATGGTTAATTCGTTAATAAATTCAAAAGTAAGCCGTCTGTCCGTATAAACCGTCAAGTGTTTAACTACCGTCGAAAACAAATCATCATCAAATTCCTTTAGCTGCTCTCGCTGAGAAAATACTTGCTTCATTTTCTCAGTGGTATGTTCATAATCCTTAATTTCGGCGTTGCTATAAAAAGCCATTGCTCTTTTAAAAATCAAACTGGACAGTTCTTTCGAAGAATACCGTCCATCTGATTCAAGCTCTTTCACTCTTTCATCTAGCTTTTTAAATTCCGGGTTAACAGGAAGGGAAGCCGCCTTGGGTTTCCGGTCTAATATGTACATCTTGGAAATAATTTGATTTGCGGCAATTATAAATGCCTCTTTGATTTGTTCATCCGTAATCACTCCGCATCGGCATTGTACTCTATTCTTATAAATATACTTTTTGCATTTCCAATTAGTGTGTTCTGAAGGTTTACCGCTGTGTTGCACATATTTGCGGTAAACCTCACCACATTCTCCACAGTGAAGCTTGCTACTGAAGGTGTATTGATTGACCATACTATTGGGCTGCGCGGTTCTGCCTAATGTCTGGCAGCGTTCTTTTCTGCGGTTTTTCACCTGTTCAAACTGTTCTTTTTCTATCATCTGCGGATAAAGGTCATCCCCTAAGTATTTGGTGTTTTCTAAAATCTTGCCGATAGAGCCATGATTCCATGAAGGCTTATTGTTGGCATTCAAAAATCCCATTGCTGTCAGTTTCTTGGCTAAGCCGTAAGTTGAAACTCCAGAGAGATAATCCATAAAAATCTTTTTTACTACTTTTTCTTTCGTTTCATCGATTTGAATTTTACCATTAACCATTTTATAGCCGATTGGCATATGTCGCTGCATCATTATTTGTCCACTTCCTTTCCGCAGTATTCCGTCAGCTCTAAGCTGTTTTTTAACCTAAATGTGATTATATGGTTTTCGTGTATGATAATTTTATCTACCGCCTGTAAAAACAAATTCTCATCATAATCTTCTAAAATATTGGGATTGCTCTGGATTAGCGCAATCAGCAACTCTGTCCGAGCAATTTCTCCGTCAAAACCATTACTGTCAAGAAGTTGGCTTCTTTTTTTCTTGGCGGCAGCGAGCTCCAGCGTTAATGTGTTTTGTCTTTCTATAAAAACAGCAGAGTCAATATACCCTTTCGCTACGACACTACTAAGGATATGACTCTGCTCTGTTAATTCCATAATTCTGTTGTTGCATTCGCTGATTTCCTGCTCCTGCTGTTCATCTATCCGAAGACTCTTTAAAGATTCCAGCAGGGGAATGAGGATATCTGTATAATTGCTAGTAAGCTTATTCCACATCACTATAAATGCTCTTTTGATTACATCCTCCCGAATACCCTTTATGCTGCATTTTAATTTATCTTCGATATGCTGACTGCAGCACCACTGTATTTTCTCATATGGCTTACCAATGTAGATTTTCTGTCTGCGGAAAGTAGTGCCACATTCTCCGCAGATGATTTTACTGCTGAATATATATCGATTTTGGTATTTTCCCGAATCATTGATGCCCATCTGCTTTCTGCGGTATTCATAAATTTCCTTGACCGCTTCAAACTGTTCCCTTGTGATAATGGGTTCATGGTTTTCTGAAATAAAATACTGAGGCAGCTGCCCTTTATTTGTCTTTCGCTTAAAGGGAACTACCTCAGTTGTAAATGTTTTTTGTAATAATAGATCTCCGGTATAGATTTGATTTTGCAAAATTTCTTTTACCACACTATCCTGCCATTTTTCAGCATTACGGATAGTTGGAATGCCATCTTCTGATAATCCTTTTGCAATGACATAGGAGCCTTTGCCATTTAAGTATTCTTTGAAAATACGGCAAACAACAACTACTTCTTCATCCTTAATGATCAGTTCACCAGTTTCATCTTTTGTATAACCGTAAGCCGGACAACCAAGGATAAAAGAACCATCTTGAAATCGCTTTTTAACAGCCCACTTAGTATTGGTGGAAATACCCTCTGATTCACCTTGTGCCAGTGAGCTTAAAATCGTCAGCATCTGTTCGCTCTTTTCGGATAACGTATTGATGTGTTCTTTTTCAAAGTATACAGCGATACTGAGTGCTTTCAGTTTGCGGATTGCCTGTATGCTGTCTACCGTATTTCTTGCAAATCTGGTAACGGACTTTGTAATAATCATATCTACCTTGCCAGCTTCGCAGTCTTTCATCATCCGTAAAAATTCATCCCTCTTTTGCAGCTTTGTACCACTCCTTGCTTCATCTGCGTAGATTCCGGCATATTGCCAGTCATCTTTTTTGCCGATTAGTTCGGTATAATACTTAACCTGTGCTGAAAAGGAATTTTGTTGTTCACGGGAGTCCGTACTAACTCTGCAATAGGCGCAAACCCTTTTCTTTGGCTGCAGCTGCAAAGCCACTTGTACACTAACAGGCTCAATTTTTGTTATCTTCTTTGCCATAGGTTTTCTCCTTTCTTTCAGGAAGTGACCTCCTGTTAGCAACATACACTACCACACTATTTCCAACATAGCTAGCTCAATGCGTGCATTGAGCTTTGTTATCTACGCATATACTTTTGCAAGCTCCGGAGAAAAGGTTTGGCGGTTCAATTCATCTATTTTTTCATACTCAGTAGAGGAAATAAGTCCATTCCGAAGCATGATATTTAACAACTTTAATGCCACCTTATATTTTACTTCATTTGCTTCCTGAGACTTTGACATATAGGCACACCTCCTATTTTAAAACAGAAGAAATTATCAATTTCTGATGTTCTATATTGATTTTTCCCTCTAATGGGGAATAGACTTTAACCCCATAACCATTCAGCTTATGCAAGAACCCCAGCACCTGGTTGGTATCACGACCAATGCGGTTGATGGAGTCAATAATCAGCGCATCCATTTTTCCAGTAATGGCAGCCTCCATCAGCTCCGTCAAACCGGGGCGGTTCAGGGTAAGGCCGTTTCCTAAATCATGGGAAGAACCAACCACAGTAAAACACATCTGACTAGCATAGCTATCTAGCTTTTCGTGCTGACCTTTCAAAACACCATGTGTATCCTCCGGTGCATCAATATAACAATAAATCCATGCTCTTTTTGTTCTTTCCATACAGAACCCTCCATTTTATTTTCTTTAATGTCACATTCATAAGGACAGCAAACATAAAAAAGTCTGCTGTCCTCATAGTATCTGACATCAAATTGCCAGACTTGTTCTTCGTTTTCTGTTGCTCTTATTCGACACTACTTCCCAGAGCAAAAGCCAATTGGCTTTATAGGGCAGTCAATTTAGACCAGCCTTGGTTTGGCTGTCATGGGAATCTCACCCCAGCCGGGTTCTCCGGCTGCCGCACCCATTGCGATGTCTGTGGCTATGCGGAAGTATCATTGTAGGCTGTTCAGGTTTTGGCGGTACGATCCACCACGGATCGTTTTATGGACGAACATTTCTCGCTCTGCACCTGTTGATGAAAGCCTTGTAAGCAGGGCTTATCGTTTTTTCAGATGAATAATCTGTCTGCAGGTGGTCTTGGCGTGTTCTCCAATGCCGCTTTCGCTCATCACGCTTGAACAGCTAACGTATCTAAACTGCTGGATATTTAATTTTCAAAGAACAACAGGGAACAGAAAAGCTCCCTCACTTCTATAAAGGAAAAAATGAGGGAGCTGGACGGATTTATTTTTAATCTTCTATAACTTTTCTCATCTTTCTGAGAATGCGGTGCTTACGATCACTAAGGGTCATGCGGGGAACCCCAAGCTCTCCGGCCAATATTCGCTCACTTTTTCCATTGAAAAATAATTCATGGATCAGCAGCCGATCTTCAACCGTTAAAGAATCAAGTGCTATATGTAGTTTTCGAAGCTGTTCCTGCTCTATCAGCATGTCCTCTATACTCGGCTGAAAACGAGTGATTAAAAACTCCACATTAACGCCATCATCTTGGAATCGTTCCAAGGAAAGCTCGAATTGATGAATAAGTTTCTTTTGATATCTTTCAGCTTCACGCTCTTTATGATATGCATGGTAGACAGATTCGCTGACTTCCACACGGCTACTTTTAACAACGATTGTATATTTCTTATTTTCTGACATATGCTTGTCCTCCTAATTTTCAAAAATGAGTTGAAAATGAAGGACAAGCGGCGGTGATCGACATCTTGCAGAAATTTTGTATAACAAAAAAAGAGCATACTCACAGACATATTTGTCCGTTTGTACACTCTCATGTTTCAGTTCGCATTCTACACGTTCCGATAGTTCGTGTTGATAGCCATACCTCTCCAATGAGAAGTACAGGCTTTTTTTAAGAAAGTACCTACAAGGCTATTTCTTATGTAAGCGATTCAATGTCGCTGCAGCGAATCCGCAGCAGCGCAGTCATTATTGACCAACACATAAAGCAACCCTCCAAACTTTACGGGTTTGGAGGGTTCAATAATTTCTGCATAGGAAATGCCCCGCCCAAAGTGCCGTTTTTTTCTTTGGCGGGTAACGCCTATTTTAAATTTGATTGATAAAAAGATTATTCCTACCTATGGTAGTTTTGCCTTGAACTATTTTTGTTGTTCCACATATTCTACAATCGTACCGTCAAAATGTTTGACAATCATATTAAGCCCTGTAGGAGTTTCCTTTACATCTTTCATTATCGTGGCATCGTTCTCTAATAGAAAATCCTTAAATTCTATAATGGAGTCAACCATAAATGTTGCTTTTGTGTTTTTAAAAGACTCCAGTACTTCGTCCGTACCGCAAATAATTAAAATGCTGCCTACTTGTGCTAATTCCAAATGAAATTGTTTGTGCTCAAATCTCATACTACATTTTTCATCTAGCAAGTTTTCATAGAATGTTACTGCCTGATCCATCTCATTTACATAAATCCGATTCAAAATCTGCTTAACTTTCATTTTCATTACTCCTTCAATTTTAATAAGTTCCTTTATATTTTTAAGTGACCTGTTTCATTATCAAGTGTAAATACCAAGACTACTTGTCCATTACATTCAAATTTGCATTAGATACCTGCGCCTTTGCAGAATGCTTGATTTCTCCATTTAGCTTTACTGCTAAAATTCCCATGATGATAATTGTGATAATGTCGGCAATCGGTTGAGCAGCTATCACTCCGTTTAATCCCATGAATTTTGGAAGCATCAGAATAATAGGAATAAAGAACACGGCCTGACGTCCGGCACAAAGTACCCAGCCACCTAATGGTTTACCAAGTGCCATAAAGAGCATACAGTAAATTGCTTCTATGCCGTAGAAAATGAATGTTATGATATTGATACGAAGAGCAAATGAGCCTATTTCTATGACGGATGCATCGTTCGTTGTAAATAAAGAAACGACTGGCTGGGGAAATAAAATCATGAGCAATGTCATTAACACACAAAAGATGGTAGTCCATTTCACTGCGATTTTTGTCGCACTTTGCAACCGGTCATATTGTCCTGCACCATAATTATATCCAGCAACGGGTTGAAAGCCTTTTGCGAAACCAAATACCGCATAGATGCCCATAGAGATCACACGGGTTACGATTCCCATAGCAGCAATGACAGAATCTCCATATGGCTGAGCTGCCATATTTGTTAAGCTAATAGCTACACTGGTGGAAAGTTGAAAAACGAGGATTCCAATTCCTACTTTAAAAATTTCCTTGAAGATTGTACCCTCCAAACGGATTTCTTTTAGCGAAAAGCTGAAGATACTTTTTTTCTTCACTATGTAAAACAAATACATGATAGAGGTAACAATTTGAGCAACCGCCGTTGCCAAACCCGCGCCTATTATTCCCATGTGCAGACCGAAAATGAAAGTCGGAGCAAAGATGACATTCAGTCCGGCACCAAGTAGCATCGCAGTCATGGAAACCTTAACTGCTCCCTCACTTGAAGCAATATTGTTCATGGTAACATTAAATATGTTGAAAATTGAGCTAGCTACGTAGATAATGGCATATTGTTTTGCATAAGGAAAAATTGTTTCCGTTGCACCTAAACCCCATAATACTTTATCTAAGAAACACTCTAGCAGAATAATTACAACAGCACCGATAATAAGACTTGAATAAAGGGCGGTTGAAGCTACATGACTTGCTTCTTGATTTTTTCTCTCACCCAATAGTCTGGATATATACGCCGCCGCGCCACCGCCGAACATAACTGCAATGCCAACAATTGCTTGTCCTAGAGGGAAGGCAATGGATATTGCCCCCATTTGGCTTGTCCCTAGTCCTCCAACAAAGTAAGCATCAATCAGATTATAGAATCCTGTTACCAGCATACCGATCATTGTGGGTAATCCCATTTTCAATAAAAGCTGAGGGATTGGGGCTTCCCTTAGCATTGTGATACGTTCTTCCTTGTTCATAACAAAAATCTCCTTTAGTTTAAAATTTGTGTACATTTATTAGTGAAATTGCGGTATTACTTTTTTGAATGTAAGGCTGCAATGACAATCTTAGTGATTACCCTGCAATTGCTATTGACTGAAAGTATTGATTGATTTATCGCCTCCCTGACTTGATCTTGTTTCTTTTGCAGCTTTCTTGATCCTGAAACTATGAATAGAACATTTTTATGTAATCCCGATTTTACGATTTGCAAACTTTTTATCTTTCCATTCGCTTCGAATCTTTGAATTTCCTGTTCCGCTTTTTTATATATCATGTCATACATAACGGAATCGGTATCTAAATAATCAATTTGTATTGTTGTGTCACAATCCATTTCCAGATATAATTTATAAGAAATTTCATTGGCAATGTCGTTTAAGATGACATTGTTTTCTTCCTCTCCCTCAATATGCATAGAAGCTACATAATGTCCAAGACCATAGTCGTGAATGATCAGGCTATTGATCCCTTTTACTTGGGGATACTGCATAACCAGGGTTGTAATTTTATCAACTAAGTCTTTATCCGGTGTTTGCCCTAACAATCTTTCTACAATTTCCATCATGGATTTCAGACCTGAAAACATGATAAAAAAGGAAACCAGCAATCCGCACCAACCGTCAATTTGCCATCTGGTAAAATACTGTACAATAAGTGAAATCATAATAGCAGTTGTTGCTGCCATATCACTGATGCAGTCAGAAGCAGTCGCTTTCATAGCAGAGGAATTTATTTTACAAGCAATATTTCTGTTGTAAAAAAACATATAAAGCTTAACAAGAATGGAACAGATGAGTATCAATAATATGATCCAGCTGAATTCAATGTTTTTAGGGGTATGTATTGATGTAATTGAACTTTTCGCTAATGTACCGCCCATTACAAGTACTGCAAGTGCAGATAGAAATCCCATCAGCCATTCATACCGACCGTGCCCGAATAAATGATTTTCGCCAGATCCAATTCCTGCTAAGCAAAAGCCAAGAAACGAAGCTGCGGAAGTAGCTGCATCCGCTAAATTGTTAAAACCATCCGTTACAATAGCCGTTGACCCGCTTATAAGCCCAGAAAATAATTTAACTGTAAATAAAAGAATATTTAACAAAATTCCAATAACGCTGCAAAGTTTCGCATAGGACTTCTTTACTGATGGTAATGCGATATTCTTATAATCCTTTATCAAAAGTCGAGCCAGCAAAGACACCATTTATCATCTCTCCTCTCTTTGCCATTTGGTTTTTCAGTGCTTCAAATGTTTCATCGCTTATCATATGTTCTATGCTGCAGGCATCTTTTTCTGCTGTTTGCGGTGAAACTCCCAAATAGATTAAAAAATCCCTAATTATACAGTACCGAGCATAAATCTTACTTGCATACTGCAGACCATCCGCAGTGAGGCATACATTATTTCCGATCACAGTAACATAATGAAGTTGTTTTAAATTCTTAATCATATGGCTGACACTCGGTTTTGTATATCCCATAGCTTCGGCTATGTCCACATTTCTAACCTCATGCAAGCGTTCATGAAGCAGTAAAATTGTTTTTAGGTAATCTTCTCCTGATTGGTGCAATGAAATATACTCACCTCCTTATGAGTGAATAATTTTATTCACTCATATAATAAACCTTTTTGTCAGAAAAGTCAATGAATGAATTTATTCAATATACTGCTGATAAAAAAAGTACATGATAGCCACTAGACTTTTCATGTACATTTTCTTTCACATATATTCTATTTTATATTCTAATCTGCCTTGATCCCTAAAACACGGACTAGCATATCTTGTGTAAAATCAAAAAAGGATTGCATATATTCCTTCGCATTTTCCTCAGGCATGTCTGCGTGGAACGTATGTATCAGACCTGAAATCAAAAACTGAGCTGTTCTTGGAGCATTGCTGCAACTAAAAGTTTTCTCTTTCATTCCTTGTTCTATAATCGGTATCATTACAGTCATCCATTGATAGGCTACATCATCCAACAGAATTGCCCTAATACTTGACCCCTCATTATATCTCGATTCATACTTATGGTGATTCACCGAAAAATCAAACATACGGTTTATGACAAGATTCAATTTTTCAATTGCTGGGATATCCTGTGATATTGGAATTTTCATTTGTTCTACCGCTTGTATTGCATAATATTCTGAAGTTGCCGCAAAGATTTCCGTTTTAGATTTAAAATAGCGGTAGCATAAACCAGGAGATACATTCATCCTTTCAGCGATATCTTGAATGGTTGTATTTTCATAACCTTTTTCAGAAAACATCTCTAATGCTGTTTCAACAATTTCCTGACGGCGTTCATCCGGTTCTTTCGATATACGTATTTTACGGGAACGATCATTCTCGTCCTCTGTAAATTTATTTTTTGATACTGTCATATTTTTGCCTCCGTTTAAAATCATTTTACGAGTGAATGAATATATTCATTATCATCCATTTTTGACTTTTTGTCAAGGCAACGATAGGCTATTTAATTTCATTCTTTCTTTACTACAGAGTAATCAAAATATAGTCGATTTCATTTCATGTTTACCATCATTGTTAGTTCGTTCTCATTTCCATATCCATGCTGTAAAATATGATAGGAGGTGAACTGACAGTGAAGGAATTACTGAACACATTCGGCCAGACCATCAAGAATGCCCGACACGATACCGGGCTTACACAGGAAGCTCTTGCCGAACAGGCGGGTGTCACCACACGGTACATAATGGCCATAGAAAATGAAAACAGACAGCCCAGCATGGAAGTGCTGTTTAAGATTATCCGAACATTAAAAATATCCGCAGACTTAATCTTTTTTCCTGAAATTCAACATACAGACAAGAAAAAGGAACACCTGATCCACATGATTCACTTGTGCGATGAAAGAGATTTACAGGTTGCAACAGCTACAATTAAAGCATTATTGGATTTCAAATAAACAGAAAACCATCTTCGCAACTGAGGATGGTTTTTTGTATGTATTTTAATACAACATTTGCAATTGATTTATGTCTATAAAAAGTATTTCCTATAATTTTCTATAATGTAGTCTCTAAAACATTTTGACGTATCTGAAAAGTATTTGCTTTTTAGCCACGAAAGACCAATTGATATATGTGTATCTGGTTCCTCAATTTTTAACATTGAAAGGTTTCTTGAGCCAGCATGCGGACGTTTAATCATATATAAAGGTAAAAGAGCTATACCTCTTTCAAGTTCTAACATCTCTTCCATAAGCATATCATCAACCTCAAATGCTATTTTAGGAGAAAAACCTGCTGATTGACATATGGAATCAGTTATTTTTCTGAAGTTATAATTATTTACTAATGTAATAAAGGAATCTTCTGCTACTTCATTTAAACGAATCGATGCTCTTCCAGCGTATCTATGACTATCAGGTACTATTAGCACAATTTCATCTTCTTTAAGAATCTTGGTTTCAATGTTTTTACCAGTTAACGCCGGAACTGTTAAGCAAAAATCTACTTTTCCAGATTGAAGTAGCTTTTCAGCATTTTCAAAAATTTCACATCTTTGATTAATAACTGCATTTCTGTGTTCGGATAAATATTCTTTTAGAATCCCTGATAACAAACGGGGACTTGTTGTCGCAAACGCGATATTGTTAGATTGTTTGCCTGCAATATTCGAAATCTCATTTCTTGCATTATCTAATTCGCAAAATATGGTATTGACTCGATTTAAAAAAGTCTCTCCTGTCTCATTAAGGATTATATTTCTGCCTATTCTATCAAATAATTTAGCATTTAGTTCATCCTCTAAACGTGCGATTGTTATACTCAGAGAAGGTTGTGTTATGTTTAATTCCTCAGCAGCTTGAGAAAAATTCTGAGTTTTTGCAGCTATTTGGAAATATTTTAGTTGTAGTAATTCCATGAAGTTCACTCACCACCATTTCAATTATTCTATACTACTAAAAATGATATCTGGATTCTCTAATAATTTTTTTACTTCATTTAAAAATCTCCCCACGTATGCTCCATCGATTGGTCGGTGATCAAAAGAAATGGTTATTGGAAAATACCTCGTATCAATCCAGTTATTTGACTCTCTTAACATAACTGATTTAACAGATCCGATACATATACCAGAAATCATTGGTTGAGAAAGCGCCAATGAACCCATGTCTATGTTGAGAGATCCAAAATTTGATAACACAAAATTTCCATAGTGTTTTCTCAAAAACACTATTGGGTCGTTTGGGGATGTATTAGATAAAGCGCTCATTTGCTTAATAATTTTCATAAACTCACCATTTCCGCTACGAATCTTGTTTAGCTCACTTCTACACTCTATGGAAATATCCATCAAAGTTTTTAATTCTGGTTTATGAATTACAATATATTCAACATGGTTTTCAATATCAACTGGAATGTTTATTGCTAATTCAGTATTCTCTATTATTTCTTTGCCATCAAAAAAACAATATAATACCTGATATTTTTTCAACGTTACTGCAATTGCTTTTGTTACTATATGCGTAATAGTAATATGTGAATTATAATCATTATTAATATTAGCTCTATTTTTTAATTCAATCATCCGAGCTGCATTTATGTTAATTGTCATAGTAACAGTTGGAACCATACCCTCACTTCTAAATTTATGTATTTGAAAACGTCTAAACATCATATCCCTCTGTGTGACTTCTTGCTGCATTTCTTTGCCTCCTGCTTTTTTCTTATATATACTATTATAAGTCAGCAATCATATATATCAATATATAATTCGATATATATATATTGATTAAAGTCTATATATAAGCACGTTCTTTTTCAGAAATTAAAGCTATGTTAGATTTAATTTCTGTATCACAAAAAGGAGCATACCTCCTGACTTTATTGTCCGTTGGTATGCTCTTACATTTCACATATGGTCTACCAGATCTTAGTCTATTTAACCTCTAAATCTAAGTTTACTTGTCATTGGTTTCTCTTAGAGGAATTTCTTTTAAAAACGCTGCTAAAATAATACTTACAAGCGCAACGATTGCAATTACAATAAATACATCTCGCATTGAAGTTGCAAGAGCAATCCTTGATTGTTCTAAAAGTTTATGAAACGAATCCAGAAGATTTTGCGGTACAGTTTGTACTAATTCAGTTAATTTATCAGCATCAAATAGTGACTGAGGGGATGTAAGCATATGTAGTATATTATCCGGCATCGCCTGATTTGTAGCAGATGCTATAATTTCTTTTGATTCAGCTCTGAATTGGTTATTTAAAACAAGTCCTAGAAGTGATACACCAATCACACTTCCAAAGTTTCTAAAAAATTGAAATGAAGCAGTAACTGTTCCAACATTTGAATATGGGAATGCATTTTGTACAATGATCATTGAAATAGAAAAACTTATTCCTGCACCAATTCCAAACACAAACATTGCCACAGTTACAATTATACTTGATGTATTCATGCTTAAAAAGGAAAATATCAAGGTACCGACAAACATTATAATAAATCCTGTAAAGTATAAAACCTTATACTTTTTTGTTCTGCTGATGATTTGCCCTCCAACAATTGTAGCTGCCGCATACCCCAGCATCATTGGAACCATCATAAGTCCTGATGCACTTGCACTCAGTTTCATCGACCCCTGGACAAATAGTGGCATATAATTAATTACCCCGTACATAAGAGCATTCAGTAAAAATACAGTAATCGTGGTAATATTAAAAATCGAATTTTGAAAAAGTGATAATGGTATGACTGCTTCTTTCGCCTGTTTTTCAATAAACAAAAGCACTAATAATGCAATCACTGACAGACTTAACATACCAATTATTTGCCAAGAGCTCCATGCATATTTGTTTCCGCCCCATGTAAATGCGAGAAGTAACGGTATAGAAAAAATTGCTATGAACACTGTCCCTGCCCAATCAATACTTCTTGATTTTTGGCTCTTTATAGTTGGTTCGATAGCAAACCATAGCACAATGATTGCTATAATACCGATAGGGACATTGATAAAAAATACAGATCTCCAGCTAAGTTTATCAACCAGAATCCCACCGACAAGGGGACCAAAGACACTGGCAATACCCATAACCCCTCCAAGATATCCTTGTGCTTTTCCTCTTTCGGCAGGCGTATAAATATCTGCAAGCATTGCGGATGAAATAGCAGTTATTATTCCACAACCCATGCCTTGTACTGCCCTGAACAAAATCAGCATTGTCATTGTTTGAGCTGTTCCGGATAGCACAGAGCCTATTATAAATATTCCAATGCCTCCTAAATAAAAATACTTTCGTCCATACATATCAGATAATTTTCCAAACACAGGTATGCATACAACTGATGCCAGCATATAGATGCTGGAAATCCAGCTTACATAGGACATTCCATTAAGGGATGCAACTATTTTAGGAGTTGCTGTGCTAATAATTGTACTATTCAAATAAATTAAGAACGCAACAATTAAAACACCTGTTAATATGATCGAGCGCTTCGTTTTGTTAATATTTTCTGACATGATCGTCACTCCTCTTCTAATTTTGATAAAAGCTTTTTTAACGATGATATATTTGATTTAAAAGTTCCTAAATCCTCAGAACTTAATTTTGAAAACATTGTTGTAAAATAGCCATGTAGCTTTTTTACATAACTTTCGACAAATTCGTCGCCTGCATCACTTAATTTGATAAAAATAATCCTGCGATCATGTGAAGCATTTACACGTTCTACATAGCCAAGTTTTTCAAGCTTATCAATTAATAGTGTTACGTTTGGCTTTGTGACTTGTATCTTATCACTTAGTTCACTCATAGGGAGCTCATTGTTTGTTTTTAGCAATCGCAAAATTGCGGCATGTGATCTGACAAGCCCAAACTCTTTTAAATATTCATCAATTTTTGCATACGCTTTTCTAGTTAAATCATGTACAACAAAAGATACATCTTCAATTAGATTTTCCATTTCGTTGTTTGTCATAGTAATCCTCCTGTTTTGAAATATATATTTGTTAAGCAATGAATAGTTAAGTGCTTAACTATTATTAGTTATATCACTTTGATTTGATAAAGTCAAGTCATTATCGTTAGATATATTTTCACAGTCATTATCGTTAGATATATTTTCAAATACAGAAAGAGACAAAACAGTTTATTCGCACGATTACTCTTTTTAACAAGCGCAATCAGAAAGCTATAATGTCTGCTGTTAAAACAATGCTAGGCATGCAACTAAAGAATTGATCATCTTCTTCGGAGGATGGTTTTCTCTATATACTAGATACTCAATTTGTTCTTTCTCTGTTGATAAATAAAATTCTTAGAGTGAGTTCTTCACTGCATAAGCCATAATGTCACATACCATATGCCACCAAGGAAACAGACTGCCCCCTTGGTGGCCTAATATATTTTTTGACTACTTCACCGTGAACAGCAGGCTGCTCTTACCACCGTTTTCCCGCCACCGCTGCTCCTTGATAAGATGTCCGGACTGTTCAAGGTCAGTAATAGCTCGCTGAACGGTTCTGCGAGATAGCTTCAACTCTTTTGCAATTGTTCCGATGGCTGGGTAACAAGTGCCATCCTTATTTGCTCTATCTTTCAGATACATATACACGGCGATTGCGCGATGAGGAATATTCTCCGCATAGAGAGATGTAAAATAGCCCATAGATAAACACCTCCTAATCCGTACGAAGCGGCGGCTTCTGCATCCCTTGATGTTCCTGAACAGGAGTATGCAAAGTACCGCCTGTTGCAGCATCACTAGGAGGCTCCGATACTTCATCAAAGTCATCCTCATAAGCACAGCCTCGCTGCAGAATTTCCTGCTCCAACTCGAAGCGGTCAGCATAGGCAACCTTACGAGCTGAACGCTCCTCTATTTCATATGGCTTTTCAAACACAATACCCCATTTCAGAAACAGCTTAAGCGTTGTTCGCATTGGACAGCATCCTGTTTTCGCTAATATAAAATGTCCTTTGGGAAGTATTTTTAATTCATCCGGTGTCATCAATGGTCGCTGAATCATCTGGAGGCTCTGACTGGGATCATTTTTTCCTCTGCTGATTGAGCCCGACATAACCGTCTTATTGCCAAGAGCCTTGGAGAGAATATCCGCACTTTCGGAATTTGGGGCAAATCCCCCGAACAGAATATCCTGACAGTTATCGATAATGATGGCAGAACCCTCTTTGCCATAGTTTTTTTGAAGTTGGGCGAAGGATTGAATAATTGGCACCATACTGATTCTCCGGGAACGACCTGCGGAGAACATCATTTCCATAGATTGAATTTTGGGTATCGTACCAATCTCGTCTGCGAAAATCATCACACGGTTTGGCAATTTGCCACCGTATTCATCAGCAACTGTCAGCATCTCACGGTAGAGCTGCTGCAAGAACAGAGACACCATAAAATACTTAGTCGTATCTTCCTCTGGCAGCACAATAAAAATAGCAGATTTCTCTTTGCAAAAAGTTTCCGTATCCAGCGAGCTATCAAAACACAGGATTTGTTCCATCTCCGAATCCAGAAACGCATTAAGTCTAGACATGGCGGTGGAAAGAACAGAAGCCATTGCTTGGTCTGCAGTATTAAGGGCTGCCCCAGCAAACCACCTTGCTTTATGGTCAACAGGTAGCTTATTCATAAGTAATTGAAACTGACTTTTATTTTTCACAGGAGACGGAGCCAGCAAGTCCTGTATCATTTTGAACACCGAAATAATGTGTCGTTTTTCCGGGGGACAGTATTCTGCAATCAGCAGAATCACTGATGTTAATAATCCTTCAGCTGCATCATAAAAAAACGCATTCTGTCCATAGCCGCTGACATCTTCTCCGCTGCTTGTAATGATGGTCTTAGCCGTAATCTTTGCATACTTTTCTGCTTTTGCCTTGAGGGAGAGGTTATCCGGATTCTTCATATAGGCATCCATATACTTATTGACTAAGTGGAGAATGTTATCGCCATCTGATCTAGTTGGATTACGCAGATCCAGCACAGATATTTTGTATCCGTAGTAGTCTTTGGCAATACCAGCGTAGTTGCGAAACAGATCACCTTTGGTATCGGTGCAGAGCCAACTCATGCCGGAAGCACAGGCGTATTCGATATTCGGATAGAGAAAGTTTGCGGTTTTACCGACTCCGGCAGCACCAATCATTAAGCAATGAATATCCCCATCATCTACAAGTGCTGTAACCGAACCCGCCTGTGTCTTACAACCAATCACTAGTCCCTGCACAGTGGGCATATTTTCTCCACATCGCCATTTCATTGGTTCATAGGGTACATGTGTATAAGTCTTTTTAATCTCGCTTTCTGTCGCGAAGCGGGCTGTACCATGCTGGCCATCACCAACGGTCTTAGACTTGATTCCGTTTAGGGTATAGTAATGTGCCAGCAGAGAAATAAACCCGATGACAGAAAACATACCAAGCCCGATAACTATCAATGTAATAATTTGTGTTGCTTGCATTGTTAACCTCCTTTCAAACTTTCAGCAGCCTAAGATAAAGTTAAACCGCTGCTTTGTTTTTCTTCTATCGCTTGTATTTGGACAGCCTGTTGAAGTTCTGCAAGAATAACTCCTTTTAAGCACTCAGCCGCCAATGTCTCATACTTTTCTGCCCGACTCAGTTTTTCACTTTGCAGTTCAACTTTTGGGGATAAAGAAAGCGACACCAGACAAGTTCTGATGTCGCTCATTTTGTTTTGGACTTTCCCTCGATTTTTGTATGCCTTGAAGCCGTATCTCAGTCTGCTTTCCACCGTAGATAAATCCCGGCAATGTTCCAGCTGCTTATATTCCTTAGCCGCAGCAAGCACAGAAAGAGAATTCATATCTCGAAGGCACTCTTTGGCCTGTTCAAATCTGCCCCAATGAAGATGAGCCTTGCACTGTTCATAAAGATTTGATATTACTTTGATAGAACAATCTACGCTCACAAATTCATGCACTCGTTGGGATACTTGACCGCATACTTCATCCCGAAGCATAAGCTGTGGATGTTCCTCCGCAGGGATAGGAACTGCGCCATGCTTTGCTTTTAAATCCTCGTTCCAATCCTTATATTTTGGAACTGCCTGACCGACAGAATAATAACTTTTTTCCATCAGCACGTCATAGATTCTCTCATTGGCTTCAATGCCTGCCGCATCATGGTCTAGACACAGGACGACATGATCCAGCTGGGGATACAGATCCAATAGTCTTAAAATGGATTGTTCCGACACACCATTTAAGGCTGCATAGCTTGCATTCTGCCAATCCTTCTGATGCATGGAAATATAAGAAAGCATATCGATTGGAGCTTCATACACAAACAAAGTATGAGGATACGGATTTTTTGAAATATAATGAAAGCTATATGCCGGATCGCTGCCCTCCACATTACCCCGAAAGCCATCCCCAACCGTCAACGTACTTTTCTTATGAGCATGACGGGGAACACCATTTTCATCTACACCGACAAATACAGCATTATGATAATCCTTATCTTCATAGAGCAGCTTTGCTTTTGCAAACTCGGTAAGCACATTACGATCAATAAAACGCTGCTTGATGAGGTATGCGAATACTCTCCGCATATCGGTGTTGGCTTCGGGGAGTTCAAATAACTTTTTCTGTTCTGGCTCACTATTTTTACTGTATTGCTTATATTCCGCTCCTTGTTCACCGCCAAGAAGCAAACTGACCGCTTCCGGAAAAGACAGATTATATAATCGCTTCACAAGGTCAATGGCATGGCTGCCCTCCTCGGCGGCATGGTCGTACCATTGGCTGCCTCGTACAGTAATGCTGTGGTCGCTTGCCAATCGTTTGTCCCTGCCGGAGGGCAGGAACTTTTCACCTTGCCTTTGTAAAAAATCTACCAAATTCACAGAGTTGGCTCTTTGCTTTTGTTCATCTGTGAAATATACATATCCTGACATCGTAAAACCTCCAATCATAAAGTAAATTGATGTTGCTGCTGTTCGTGGTCATCACGAGCATGACCCCCAGCTTGTTTTTTCTCCTGTAGCTTTCTTCTGCGTTTACGGTCAATGTGGAATGCACTGCTGCCATTTGCTTTGCGATAATCCTCACGGAACAGATTCTCCAACCTATGCATAAGCCTTGTTGCTGCCAGCAGGACTGAGGGACTGCGATACTCATTGATGTGGTCGATGAGAAACTGTGCATAGATGTTTCCCTGTGCAGCTGACGCAGTCAGCCAATACAGACTTTTTTCTTTATCACGGGGGACATCACCGTCAAAGAAATACAACTTGCCGAGAACATATTGGGCGAATTGATTTCCTTGTTCGGCAGAGGCAGTAAGCCAGCTGATGGCTGATAACAAATCTTTTGGGACATCCACATCAGAAAGATAAAGTTTACCGAGTTGATATTCTGCATATTCATTTTTTTGCTTTGCGGATAAAGTGAACAGCTCAATTGCCTTAGCAATATTTTTTTGCACATCTTCTCCTGCAAGATAGAGCTTCGCTAACGCATACTGTGCAAACTGATTTCCAAGGTCAGAAGAAAAAGTCAGCCATTTTAAGGCGGTAGTGATATCCTTTGGAATTAACTCGTTTCTGAGATAGAGATTGCCAAGCTGGTACGCTGCATACTCATTTTTTTGTTCTGCGGATAAGGTGAACAGCTCTAACGCTTTTTGCATATCTTTGTCTAAATGAATACCATCACGATAGAGTTTCGCAAGAGCATATTGTGCCGAAGCATTACCTCCATCTACCGCTTTTTCAATCCAAGCCACCGCTTTCAAGGGATCGCCCGTTCCTGTTTCTAGCCACAGCTTACCGAGCAGATATTGTGCGTTGACATTACCGAGCTTTGCAGACTTTTCAAGATAGGAAATTGCCGCAGGGATATCTTTTTTAGTACCTGTTCCAGTGTAGAGCATTTGTCCGATACGGTATTGCAGCTTATCATCGTGACTTTCTGCCTCCAATGAAGAAAATCCGACAAAAGCACTTTTAAAGTACCTGTCGGCTTCCTCTGTGTTTTTTTGTGTTCCAATTCCATCCCGATACATTTTGGCAAGTTCATAATCTGCATAGGGGTTTCCTTGCATTGCAGAACGAACATAAAGTTCAAGAGCTGTTTTGTAACTTTTATCCACACCTTGACCACGATAATATAAACCTCCAAGGGAATACTCCGCATACTTATGATTCTTTTCTACTGCCTGTGAAAACCAAGACGCCGCCTGCTCATAGCTCTGCTCTGTACCAAGTCCTGCAGCAAACATTTTGCCGATACGATACTGAATGTATGCCTTTGGCTTTTCCGCTTCAGCAGAAAGAAACGCATTCAAGGCTTTCTTATACCATTCATAAGCTACATCCAGATCAATATCACGTCCAACCCCATCTGCGAACATTCGACCGAGGTCATGCATCGCCAAAGCATTTCCAATCTCGGCTTCTAAAAGAAACAGCTTGTATGCTTCCTCAAAGTTTTGCTCTATGGTATCGCTGCCATAGAGATATTGCCTTGCCAGCTTATATTGATAGCTCCAGCCAACATGAAAGGTGAGATCCAGAGTTTCTGGTGGCTCATAAAAATCAGCTTCATCAATCATAGATTCATAGTCATTGGGAGGAACTTCATCTGACGGTACGGGTTCTGAAGCAAGCTCATCTTCAAAAGTAAAAAGGTGACTGCCGATTTTTAATGCTTCGGTAATCACCATATTTTTGATGCTCTTAAATTGTTTCTGCTGTGATAACGGAGGCATGGGAACTGTTTTGTTAGTGTAGGTTTTCAGTATTTCACTCTGCCAATCACCCCAAGCGGTATATAGCTTCGCTACTTGTTCCATCTTTGCCAGCTCGTCAACAATCTGGTCTATGGTAGTTTTTACATCCGCTTTAAGATAGCCATATACTTTTTTGCCTCCTGTGTTTTGTAATCGTTGTGATAGCAACACCATTTTTTCTTCAATTACTCTATTTTCACAAGTACCTAATGCAATTTGGCGAAGCAGCTCTTCTATGACAGCAGCAGAGCCTTGTTTGAGTGATGCTCTTGCTTGATTTTGCTGTTCATAAATGTTAGCAAAGTCCTGACGAAAAATATCATGTGCAATTTCTGACCGCATAGCTTCAATGGCTGGCTCAGTGAGAAAACCATCATTGTCTTTGGCGGAGTAAACCATCAAATGCACATGCGGATGATGGCTTTCGTTATGAAAAGCACAGTACCATCGGAGGTTCTCACTGTCAATTTTCATATACTTGGAAAGCATAGCTTTTTTGCTGCGGATTAAATCCTGCCATTGCTTTCCGCTGTCATAACCAAGCCGAGCTGCATCCTCTCTACGGAGGCTGATGACATGAGTCCAGACTGCACCTTTGTGATTCACAACATCATCCTGCACCTGAGCCAAGACCACAGGAGTTCCGGCATCGGTAAACAGCCCATGTTCACCAATTCTTTCCACACGAGGACGATTAGCAATATAATCTACATAATTTTCTCGTTTGCCAATGAGGTTGATGTTTTGCTCCAAGGCAAGAGAAATAAATTCAGTTGCGTTGCCAATAGTCGGGTTCAAACAATAATCGTTGTATTCCAGCATATCCTTTGCCACCTGAATATCTCGTATGAGCTGCTTGATTAACTTTTGCTGATTCACAGTAACCGGAAGCTCCAGTTTACTTTTATCTATTTTTTCTACACCCTCACGTGTTCCAATGTATTTCACATAGTTGGCAAGCTGGGCTGGGGGTGCATCTCGCATATAGTGTGAGGTGAATATTATTTTGGGCATGACTAACTCCTTTCTTTCTGATTTTTGGCAAAGAAAAGAGCGACCACTATTGATCGCTCAAGAAACACCTTGCAATTTGCATTTTAGTATTAATAAGAGTGCATTTCACATTCGTAATCATAAATAGCCGAAAGCATCGAGTCACAACCATCTAAAAAATTAAATATACCTTGCATCCAACCATATATGTGTGCAAAGTCCAGTTTTTGACTAACAAATCTATGTTGCAACCCATAATTAACAGGATATCGAAAAGTATCCCCATGTTTATCTACTGCGCTCAATTTTTGAATACACGTTTCTGCAATTCCTATTTGTGATAGGTCTTCATTACTCTCTTTTGCATAGTATTCAATCATGGGTCGAACATTTTTCCATAAGTCTTTGTATAATAAGTGGCTATTCTTCTTGGCTTTCCTTAAATGCTCAGAAACTCGAAAATCATTTTTAGCAAATAGCAATCTTTTTAAGCTAAGTTCAATTGCATTTCGAAGCAGAAAAGTAACGGGAAATAGTAATTGCATTTTTGACAGGCCGTTAGTTTGTGAAAATACATACTCTGCTACATTTGAGTACCCTACAATTTGTTTGTGAAATCCATCGCCCCACGGAGATTCATATAACTGGCAGTTCCCAATTCCATGCGGAGCAAAATGTAAAAAATTTGTACTCATAGTACAGTCAATGTCCGCTTGATATTTTTCTGGATTATATTTCTCCTCTACACATTTGAATAAAATTGAATAGCATTGCTCAAATCCGTTGGCCATGTCTACAACATCCAAAAAGTCATTAGAGTAATCGCTTAAAAAGTCATCTCTAAAAGGATACCTAAACAAATCAGAACCTCTATCTACTATTTCTAAATTTGCTAAATATTTTTCAAGCCAACTTATCTCGTCTTCACTTAATCGAATATTCTCTGAAAGTGCTTTATATTGTGTAAACAAACTTTCAACATTATGCTTGTGTTGCACAAAGATACTTGAAAGCTGATTTTTATTACTTATGCACGGTATAATTAATGCTTTGCATAGTAACTCAATGGCCTGCCTATACATATACATTCCCGGTAGAAACCACATATCACATTTAATATTATCATCGCCAGAATTCACAATTTCGGTTAACGTCATATGAGCACACTCATAATAAGATTCTGCCAAAAAAACAAAATCATCATAAATACTTCTATTCCACGTAATACACACCACTTCCGTTGACTTCTTTATATCGTAGAAATCACTGCTAGCAACTATCCAAAATCTATCAGGTTTAATCATAGGCACCTCTCAACAGTCTTTATTGTTTTTTTCTAAAATCCTGATAATATTGATTGTTGTTGCTACTGCGTTATAGCATAGTTCGGCATCTAAAGATGAAGCTGTCCTATTGTGTGTCAGTTCATTTGAAAAATCTATTGCTGCCTTAGCAAACTTTAATTCGCGAGGATTCTCTCTATGTTTAAGACAATAGTTTATATAAGCCTCAAGCATTCTTTTAGAATCAGATTTTCCTATATCGGTTCCATCTACAGATGGGTGCTTGTCTTTATCAAAAATCAATTGAGCTAAAGTTATTAACACCTCTCTACCATACATTCCAACTGACTGGTAATCTTCTGTGATGGATGCACTTACCAATATTTCTTTCATTCGAGAAATAGCATTGTCAACTTTTTCCCATCCAATCGGAATATAGTTGGACAGTGTATTATTTTGTACCTTCGAGTTTACTATTGTGCTGATAATCTCTGCATATAAACTTTTAATATACGCACGTCGACTTTGATAAGTAGATAATTTTTTCTCATTATAGTCATTATACCAATCCCATAAATCATCATAAGTATTAGGATTGTAAAGACAGATTGTTTTAAGCAAAGAGCAGAGTCTCTGATGCTCAACTTTATACTGTTCATCAATGTCTTGAATTCTTAAAATCCCAGTACCAACTTTAATTAATGTTTCCTTTTCTTTTTCCAACTTGGTTAATATTGATTGTTTGTTTTCCGTTGCTTCGAGAGCTTCCCAATCTACACATTGTTCAATTTTAGCAACAAATATAACATTGTTGATAATGTCAGATTCATCTATGTAAAAACTTTTAAGAGCTTGCTGGATAATATCTTGATATGTTTCCTTATCATCATATATCTCGGAATAATCAGTAAAATTTAAATGAAATAGCAAATCGTAAAAGTCAATACCTCCATTCCAATTATCATGATCTCTCCATTCCATTACATATTCAGACCTTTTTATCAAGTCAATGATCTTAGTATGTTTGCTTAATCTTAAATTTTGTATAATCATTGAAACAATCTTATCTAACTGTTCACCTGCCATTTACAATCACCTCTTTTATTCCTGTATTTTTAAGGATAATTATACCATCCATAGTTCTGTAAGTCATCACTATTTGATTAACATCTAAAAAGCCATGCCACTTCGTCGTATGTGGAAGTACCTGTTCGTCTTTCTCCACACCCTCACAAGTGCTAGTATATTTTACATAATTTGCAATTTAGGATGAATACGCATCTCGCATATAGTGTGAGGTGAATATGATCTTGTGCATGATGGCTTCCTTCCAGATTTTTATTCAAAAAAGAGCGACCGTAATCGCTCAATTTATAATATATGTATATAAATACTATAAATTCCAAATCATTATTTTGCAATTTTATCTATTTCTTTAATTAGAATTTTTTTCATACTTATCAAATCATCATTAATTTGATTTAATAGGACAGCGCTTGTTGTTTTGTTGATAATTTTCTCCAATTTTTGCTTTTCATTTAAAATATTTTCACTTATAAAATCCAATAAAATACATGCCAATTCAATCTCCGGTTCTTCTATATCTTTCATATCCATAATACCACAATCAATTGCTCCCCAAGTTGACCAAGCTTCTTCATTGAGAGTAGCTGTAGTAGATCTATAATTATCAGGATCATCATTATGAACAAAATCTATTGATGTAAAGTCACTAATTAGCGAAAGTTGATTTTTCCTTATAACAGCTAATTTTACTTTCAAGTGAACAATATCTTTCATTCCAAATAAAATTAACATTGAACTCTGCACATTTGGAAAGCTGCTTAAAGCCTCGGCAATGTAATTTTTATATTCTATAAGGCAGGTTTCACCTTCCTTACTTATGTTATTCTCAAAATTAGCAAGGCTTTTTTTATATTGTTCTAAAAAACTTCTGGATTTTTTACAAAGATAAACTCTTTTAGAAGCACTCAAATAATCTAAAGGCTTTTTAAGTTCTTCAAGCCATTTATCAAAGGCATCTCGTTCTTTATAAACATCATCCCTAATATAGATGTTTTCTATTTTTTCTATCACTTTTTCAAGACAAGTACAGTAAGGAATAAGTACTTGTGTCATCTTCTCCCGTTGTGCCATTTTTTTATCTTTACGCTTTTCGGCAGATGAAGTGGCAATATATGTTACTATGCCTCCAAATGCAACTGATATTAAAGTCCACACTTGTGAGGAATTTTCTAAAATAAATTCAATCAATTTGCCCAATTCAAAATCACCACCTCTATTTTACAATATAAATACTTCGCGTTTAATTATAGCACTGCAGTAACCAAATTTCATCACCAACTTATTAATTATTCAAATAGCCCCTGCCGCAACAGAGGCTATCATCAGACTGATTTTTACAGCACCCCAAGTTTTTTCAGCATCTCCACGCAATCCTTTGCTCCTTGCACATAAAGGTAAGCACATTCATGGTCAGCTATCATATTCGTTTTCTCAAAATAGTCAATTAGGATTTTCTGCTTTTCCTCTGGCAGTTCCTTTACAATATCACGAGCCTGTGAGCTTAAGCTACCAACCTCTGTATAGAGCTGTTGTTCACCCTCTTCAAGATTTTCTCTGCGGCTACTTAATGCGTTTTCAGTCATCTCTCGAATGACCATTTCAAATATTTTTTCTTTGTCCATATCGGATCACTCCTTTTTTCAACACACCATAAACGATAGTGTTGCAATAGTCCATACCCAAAGTAAACAATGTTCTTCATTTTTTTAGGTTTCTCGTTTCTGGTATTTATATGCACTTTCAAAATCAACCGCACCATTGATTCGCTTTACTTCATCCAAGCACTTTAAGTGTAGCTTTTCAAGTGTCTGCTCGTCAATGTCATGGGAATAGGCAATGACATGAGCCAGCTTTGAAATCTCCACTGCAAGTTTGAAATCCATTCGCGCAATACGATTTTCTGTATCTCTGACCGTGCTGGTAAGGACAGAGGATAACGTCTGCAATAAATAATTCTCAACTTTTTGTGAAATTAAATATCCGGAATAAAACTTGAGTGCTTCCGTAACAAACTCATTTCTTGATTTTACATTTGCCAAGGACAGCAGCTCATCACACCGATCCAACACTTCTTTTTCGATATAAAATCCGGTGCGTACTTTCTCAGATTCGTTTGCCATGAAAGCCTCCTTTTCTCATTGTTAT
Organism: Oscillospiraceae bacterium; assembly: GCA_963666535.1. Classification (GTDB taxonomy): domain Bacteria; phylum Bacillota; class Clostridia; order Oscillospirales; family Oscillospiraceae. Next base: position 655,969 of record OY762913.1, read on the forward strand.
GATTTGGTATGCAAAAGATAAGCCTCAACAGCCTGCTAACCCTTGCTTTTTTCAAAGTTCAGCATAACAATTGGGGGCATTGGATAAGAAGTTATGTCAGAACGCAATCCCCGAACGGCTTTGCCGGGCGGTGTTTATCGGGTTTAGGCTGCCAAAGCAGCATAAACCCTTTAACCTGCACCACTTTCGACCCTAGATTTCTTCTCCTGAAAATCAGCAATTTCAAGACTTATCCTCGCATTTCTTACATTTGTTCACAAAGGGGCAACGTGGGGCTTCACTTATGAAATGGTATTATGATGCCACCCTGCTTGTCAAAGGGCGACACAGGGCAACACAATCGCTTACAAGTTGCTCACGCACCGATGATTTTATGCAGGATTATTATTCTGTCCACGAATTGTAGAAGCTTGGATCGGACGAGATGGCCTTTTAGGCTTATCTTTATCCGCAGCATCACGTTTGATTTTATCCTCAATGTACTCACGAGTGGCTTGAGGGACGTGCTTTTCATAGAGCTTCTGCATGGTATCATTCAGCTCGCCTTGCAAATCAGCCTCTTTTTTATCCATGTGATAAGTTAAGGCATCCAACTTTTCACTGTCAAAAGTTATTGTAAGTGTTGCATTTTTCATAATGAATTCCTCCTAAAATGATAGAAATGTAAAGCCAGTAGCTGCTTCAATTTCTTCCGGCTTAAAGGTTTCAGGCTCTAAAAATTGATTGGTGTACTCTGTGATTTCTGCATCAGAAAGGGAACACAGGTTACCATCATAATCGGACCCAGTCACATAAAATGTACCTACTAAAATATCATTACCAAGGGATCTGTTACCCTCAAGCCCATCAAGTTTACCTTCTTCGTTACAAAGCACACAGGCAGTTTCTGAAAGGTCAATGATTTCAATCAAACCTCCCACTGCTTCCTGCATAGACTCCAAATCATTTTTCAAGGTTACAATCTCCGGTTCTTTTTGAGGCTCAACCTTTAAAACACGAATATTATCTTCTTTCATTTTTCACCTCACATTTCTAGGGTTTGGCAGCTTTCATTGTCTGCCGTAACCCATTTTTCATAATCTTGTACTGAACAATTCCCAGCAAGCATGGCAGAAAAATCTTCCAGCCGGCTGGACTTTACATTGCCAAGTTCCATCTGCAGGCCATACACCCCTGTATAAACTCGTATCACTTCTGCATTTAAAACATCACTCCACGCCTCTTTTCCGGCTTCAGTCAAGGTATCATCCTGCAGCTCCACAATGGTGCAAGGATTAATTTCTACATCTTTATGGACGAGATGAATGTCCTCCCATTGGGTATGGAGCAGATCTTTCAGCTTAGAACTGTGTGCTGTAGGAGGCTCTGCCTGCTGTAGCGATTCTTGTTCCTGAATATTGCAATTAGAGCAAAAGTCCAAATAATACACCATGTCAAAGCAATTCTCATTAAGGTAGCACTCCGCAACCTCCTTGCGTTCTGAGAGCATATCGGCTATGGTATTTTGGACGATATCGTTAAATTCAACCTTCAATCCTGTCTGCTTTTCCAGTTCATCAAAGTACATTACCCAACTTCCTTCTGAAGTGTTCTGTGTTCCGTCAGCTATCATAAACTCTACTGCTTCTGACAATTTCGCATTCAGCTCCTGCAGTACCTGAGAATTCATAGCAGAAATATTTGGCACATAGGAAGCATAACGGCAATAGGAATAGCCCTCAGACTCCACCAGCACACCATCATTTCTTCCTTCTCCGGTAACCAGCAGACAATGGAACATACCATTGCTATCACTTCTCATCAAATCGATATGCTCTGCCAAAAAATCATAATCCCGAAGCGGCTGATTTAGGAATGCTTTAAACTCCTGTTCAGACAGCTTGACTGTCTTTTCAATTACGTAATTTCTCAATGAAAAATCCGAGGGTTTATGTTCAAATAATGCTTGTAAATTCATAATATAACGCCTCCTTTACGGCATAAATTTATAGTTATTTATCTAATGTCACAGCCAATGCTAATAGGTGATTTGTTATTTTAACCGCCCAAATGCATAGAAATGCTGTCGCCAATATGCTGTATCAATGCTTGTATAACTGATTGGATTTCCGCAGTGGATCATGCGGTTGTCACCAACATAAATACCCACATGACTGACTGGTGATGTTGTGGCATAGGTTTTGGTGAAAAAGATTAAATCACCGGGGCGTGCTTCACTTCGAGGAACCACAACACACTGATTGTAGATATCTGATGCAGTAGTTCGAGGAAGAGAATAAACACCGGAATGGGTATATACCCAGCAGACAAATCCAGAACAGTCAAAGGAAGTTGACGGACTGGAGCCTCCCCATACATACGGGTAACCGAGATATTTTTCCGCTTCTGTAATTAGTGCCTGATAACTGCCATCACCCATTGCCTCGCCAGGTGGAAGAAATATTTCCCCTTCGGGCGATGCCTTACCATATTTAGCATAGGCATAGATCCGCTGAGCATTGACTTTGTTTTCCTCCGTGATACTTTTACCAAGGGTTTGCTCCAGCCTGCCATAAATGGTTACAAGGTCAGTTATCGGAATAGCTACGGTATAGGTTTCCTCTGTTTCATTGCCATTTTCATCCGTTACGGTGCGTGTGCGTTCTTCGTATTGCACAAAACAATCCGCAAAGCTTTTATAATCGTCAGCGTTCATCTTGAGATTTTCTGCGCCGAAAAACAGAGAGTAAAAAATGGCTTTCATACGAATGCTGTCTAAACTGCCGTCCTCCAGCAGGGGAGTAATTTCAGACACAGCAGTATCCAACTCCGAGAAACTTTCCCTCATATCCTCAATGTATTGCCTGTACTCTGTTGGAACTTGTTCTGAGATAGAGCCGCCATAGAAAGTCAAATCTATGGCGGTATCGTTATGGTCAGCGGTTGCAGACAACATACTTACAATCATCACAATGATGAGAATAAATGGAGTAAGTATTGCCGCAATCAAAACACCAACTGCTTTCCATGTCCGTTTATCTGTAGCTGCTGCAACTGCTGCTTTTACAGCAAGTGCAATGGTAGCCGGATCAGCCATCTGCTATCACCACCATTTCTGCCCGAACAGACTGCCTTGCACCGGGTCTTGTTCTTGCTGCTCCTGCGCCAATCGAATGGACTTTTCAACCGCCTGATCCAAAAAATCGGTATCAAAACCTGCAGTTTCATATCCTTCGGCAATGGTATGCAGATAAAAATTGGAAGGAGCACCAAACTCACGACCGTCATTCATTACATAAACCATTGCAGAAACGGTCTTACCCTCCAGCTCCACATCCATCATTTCCTTACGATAAAAGTTAGGGAATCCCTCATAGCGGTCAAGAGCCAGCTCATCTTGCTGCTTGATCTTCCACAAAATCACAGGCACAGAGCTGCCCTCTAAGGGTTCAATTGTTGCCACTGCACCTCGTCTACCGCCGCGAAACAGCAGCTCATAATTCTTGATTTCACTTGTGCCAACTACCTCGGCAGTCGAACACCTTATGCCCATCTGCGGCAGATTTAGGTTACTGCCATAAGCAATATACAAACGATTTTTACTCATTTTCATCCTCCTTACAATCTGCAATACGCACTCACATACGCATAACAAAAGCCGGGGCTTCTTCATTTGCCTCGGCTTCTTCTTGCGGGTTATTCTCTTGTTCGGGAACATCGGCCGTCTGGGATTGTCTTGCCTGTTCCATCTCCTTTTCTTTTTTCTGGCGCATCCGTTCTTTTTGCTTTTCTGCCTGTGCTGGATCACGCCATGCGATACAGCCCTCCAAAGGCTTCAGCAGATGCTCGCGTGCAGTTTTGAATTCATCACCAATCAATCCAAGTCTTAATAACCAAGTACGAAAGGTATATTTCTCGTTGGTGGTCTGTGTTTTGGTTCTGCTGGCACATCTTTGATTGAGTGCCTGTGCCGAAATTGCCATGCAAAGCTGGATATAGGCTTTGATTTTACCGGCATGGGTTGTGCCATTAAACAGGCGAAATTCCACCGTGCCTTTCTGAAACACACTGTGAAGATTCAAACAATGGTAGCGGCTGTCATCATAATGCTGGTTGCTTCGGCTCTCACCGTTATACCAGATACGGCTAACCTGATCCAAGGTTTTAGGCTTTCTTTGATTTAATTCATCCAGAAAGCGGTTGTCTACAGGCTTACACCAGCGGTGCTGTCTAGCAACAGAAACCTCCAATGCCTTATAAATTAAGTCCTCTTTACTTGCCATAATGTTGGTAATGTTTCGCAAGGTATTGGCATCAAAAGGTGAAGCATCCACATGAACGTGAATACCACAGCTACTGTTTGAGATAGCTCCATTTTCACGTAGCATCCGCACAAGCTCCTGTACCCTTTCAATGTCATCCCAATGGCAAATAGGACTGACCATTTCCGTTTTGTAATCACTTGAAGCAGACACAATTCCCGAATTAGATTTTTTCTGCGGAGTAATACTGGCATCACTCATAAACTTCCATGACCTCCCTTGGCTGTCAAGTGCCGAATAGGTATCGTAATAAGTACCATCGTAATGGCTGGAGGTTCCGAAATATTCTGCAGCAACCTTTGCAGCGGCCTCACGAGTAATGCCTGTCAGTTCAACTTCGATACCGAAACGTTGGTCTTTCATGTCCATGATTTACACCTCCCTTCTAGCGACCTCCAGCCTTTCCGAACAGCTTCGCCTTATACTCCGGGGCATTGACCATCAAGTTATATCGCTCGTTGCCGCATTTATAAAGGCAGACACCTCGCTGCGGATATCGGATTAAATTGTACTCACTCTGCTCCAATTGCAGAGTATCAATATAGAACTTGGCATCAATATTTCCAGCATTGAACAGAAACTGATGCGTTGGAATAGAGAACAGCGGCTTTGTATATTCCCGAATACCCTCGATGTTGAAATCCTCCAAATTCTGTGAGGCAATGATAACTGCCGAGTCTTTTTTACGAACACGTTTGGAGAAGTTACGGACATATTCCACAGCAGTCAGATTAGTTAAAAAGAGATAAAACTCATCGATGCTGGCTACGGTATTTCCGTGTGTCAAGAGTTCATTACTCATAAAGGACAGAATATTAAATAGCAGGGCATTTTTCAAACTCTTGGATGCCTGCAATAATCCCTTAACTCCAAATGTAATAAAGCTGCTATCGGTGATGTTCGTATGCCCATCAAAGAATTTTGACTCTGCACCCTTGCAGATGGAATGTAAGCCAAGCAGAATATTCTGCAGCAGCTCTACCGTATAAAGCTGGCGATGACTCTCGTCATAGGACTTGTACTCTTCCTCAATCAAAGCATAGAGATCAGAAAGGATTGGATAATCCGTTGCTTTTAACCGATCAAAGTTGCTGGTGTCGGTAATTCCAAACTTGCTATAGAGCTTCTGCAACATAATCTCAATGGTGTCTATTTCTCTGTCACTGAAATCCTTATAAGTTCTAAAAAAATCCTTCAAGAAAGAAATATGCTGACTGAGTTTGCTGCTGATGCGGAATGTTTGCGGTGCATCGGGATCATTGGGGCTGCCATTTTCATCCCAAGTTTTCGGTTCTAACACATTGATAATGTACTCCCCGGACATCAAATCAATAAAACAACCGCCAAGGTTATTGGTGAGATCCTCGTACTCCATTTCGGGATCAAGGGCACACACATTCATGCCGGATTCCCTCAAATTGCAAAGGATGAGCTTTAACAGATAGCTCTTACCCTGACCACTGTTTCCAAGAATGAGGATATTAGCGTTGGTTTTGTCATCGGCTCTCTTATTGAAATCGACCAGCACATTACTACCGAATTTATCTCTGCCAACATAGAAACCGTTGCCATCCGTCTTGCCTGAATAATTAAATGGATAAAGATTTGCAACACTGGAAGCCGGCAGTACCCGCTCGAATTGGTCACGAAACACATTGTAGCCGCTGGGCATCACACATTGAAACCCCTGCTGTTGGCGAAGCATCAGCCTATCTACATTGAGCTTGCTGCGGATTAATTCTGTCAACACCTCCGTCTGCAACAGCTTGAGCTGGTCGAGGTCATAAGCTGATAACTCCAGATAAACAGCAGCATGCAAAAGCGGTTCACGGTTTCTGTGCATCTGTGCTACAATGGTTGCCACATCCTGTAGGTTACTTTCAGCCATAACCGTCTGCTGTAAGTCGTTTGTATTGGACTGATTCATGCGGTTCTTATTTGCTGCATTGCTAATAATTTTCTTTTCTTCTACAGGAGTCACATGGCGAGTGTAAATGCGTAAGGTGATGCCATCTTTTTCTCCAAGGTGACGGAGAATTGCCTGCTCTTCGGTAGCAGTTGGGTATTCCCGAAGTGCCCAGACGCAGCGGTATGTGTTACCGCATATGAAATGATCAGTATTAAATTTAATAATGGAAGGCGCGATCATGTCGAGAAATTCTTGGACATAGACACCTTCTTGCGGTAGCGATTGAAATCTAACTTTTCTTGCCATTTGAGTTCTTTCCTTTCTAAATTTGATTTTGAGCATAAGGAAAGCCGCCACATTAGTGACGGCAATAAACTACACAGTTGGGCTATAAATTGTGGTATAATGAATCAGATAAATTTCTATTATTATATTAAAGGAGTCTAATTCGTGAAAAAAGGTATATTTCTTTATGGCATAAACTGTACATTGGACATATGGGATGAGATAAAAGGAGCATTTATTGATATCGATGCAACTTTTGTTGAATATCCGCATGAAATCACCCAAAACGCACATAGCATTTCAGATATTACAAACTGGGTTTATGAGGAATATGGTAAGGAACAAATTGACTTTATAGTCGGTCACAGCATGGGAGGATTAATAGCACTTGAACTGGTTGCTAAATATAAAATCAAATGTAATACTATTATTTTTATAGAATCTAATTTACGTCCCGCAAAAGAATTTTATCGGAATCTTATGCTGCCTGCTAATGTGATAAAATATGGTGACGAAATAAAAAGCATGTTTAAAAATGAAGCACCTTATTATAGAGAGGATTTGAAATCATCATTACAGAAAAATTTTGATTTTACACCATACATAAATGAAATATCCAGTAAAATCTTCGGTATATATGGAGACAGAGGCGTAGAACACTACAGCATGCGAATTGATGATTTGTGTTTGGGAAAGAATATTGAAGAAAAGATTGATTTTAAATTTGCAAGAAACTCATGCCATATGCCAATGATAGAAAATCCTCTTGAATTGACTGACATTCTTATGAAATGCATAGAATGAGCAAACTGGGAAACTGATGTGCTACATCAACTTCCCAGTGCTTTTTTCATCGTATATACCAACTATGTCAGATACTCACGGAACGCCAAAGCACAACGGAATATGTTGCCGCAGATGAAATTGTCAGTATTAAATTTCACTACCGCTGGGGCGATCATATCAAGGAACTCTTGGATGCGGACATTGTCAGACTCCATCCCCATTGTTTCTTTTCTGTTTTTAATCATTCAAAATCACCCATCTTTCTCCGTCAAAATCTTCAAACCTTTCAGTGGTCACGTTCTGCTCAAAGTAAACCGCAAGGATACGTTTGATGTCCTCGTGCTCAGCTCGCTTTACGGTGAAGCCCTGTTCTTTGAGGGATTTTTCAATACGAGAAAGATAAGGAAACACCTCTTTTTCTTTCTCATTCTTAAGGCGGATTAAGATGAGAAATTCTCTTGCCGTAGCCATCTGCACCTGTATCTGATCGAGGAATACCAAGTCTTTTTCAAGCAGCTTTCGCACCACGAGATTCTGCTCCTGCTCCATACGTTCACGAAGAAACCGCTTGTTATCCTCAAAGTTCTCTCTGGAATTTAGGCATAGCATTTCAATTTCAGCAATCCCTTTCAGTACCGTCATAAGCGCATAAATCCTTGCACTGATACTGGCTTCGGAAAGCACGGAGATATTGCTTGGCTTGATAATGAAATACACCAGTTCACCCTGCCCATAGGTTTGCAGGCTATAATCTGTGATTGTCTTTGTGCCAATGAGCTGTCTTGTGGATGCTTTCCGCTTATCCATCAGTTTTGTAGATGGATTGCAGCTATTTTTTTCTTTTCTGCTCATTCGGTGTACCTCCATTCATAAATTTGCTGTTTCCCAATAAAAAAGGCACAAGCATAACGGATAAAATCCAGAATACTTGTGTCCTCAAAGCGTATCGTTAAAAAGGCATATACCGCAGTTACTACAATGGGCAGTACAAATCCGAGCTGAGTAAGCGCAAGCACAGAGAGCAAAGCCCCTACACCAATTACTCCAATATCCCGAAGCTGCCACAACCACAACGTTGCTTTTGCTCTTAAGTTGTCAGGATAAATATACATAGCTTCCTCCTTTACATTTTCATTTTCATGGAAAAATCACAGGCAAGCTCAAGTTCCATTTCTTTTGGATAGTAATGCACATTCAAAGTACGTAGGTTTTCATTAAGCGATTTTGCATACTCAGATGCCTGCTCTTTGCTTTCAAACTCCATTGGCTTGCCTTCATTCTTGCACCAGCTCTCGGCAGCACCGCATACCGAATTGGCACTGCGCACCGCCCAAACTCCATATTTTTCACTCATCAAAGTTCCTCCTACAATTTGTTCTTCTGTCACTTCTCGAACGGGAATGCCCATTCTTTTAGCTTCTTGAATTTCTGACTCCATGCCGCTGGATATGCCGTTGCCGCACACCCACAGTTCATCGCATACGGAAAGCACCTGATGCCCCATCGCCAGTCCGGCAGCTCGTTCCTGCGGATTACTGTCATCCAAAAACTGAGGATACAAAAGATGCACCGCCACCGGAGTGCAGCCTTGCTCCTTAGCGTAACGGCAGGCAGCCTTGGCAAATGACACATTCTTTTCTACATCTCCGGCATAAGGTGATGCGATATATATAAGCTTATTCTCCATCATTTCGCCACCGCCTGTACCACCGTTCTGGTCATATTTATTGCGGTCTGCGCCGCATATACCGTTCCCATAAGGTTGGCTTTGGTTGAGGTATCAAGCCCGAACTGTCCTGCAATACGAGGAATTTCACCAGCTGCAAGCATCAGCCCTAGTCCAAGCAGGGCATGGTCTTTTACCACCATAAGGCCTGCGATGAGAACAGTCGCCTGCAAAAATGCAGTCAGGCACAGCCCAATAACTTGCTTGCACCAAGATACAAAACCATCAATATACCCACGGGGAACACTGAACATATATAAACTGCCGACTGCGATCTGAATAAGCAGAATACCTCCGCGCTTAAGATTCGCGAAGAACACTTTAATGACTGCATACCCCATCAGGATGAGAATAAAAATCATCATGATAGGGCTAGTTATTGCAGTTAAACCTCCAAACACATTTGATGTCATAGCCTGTTCCAAATCTCCGGCATCCTTCAAGGAAGTAATGATACTGCTGGCTACGGTGCTAAAATCTGTACCAAGTCCAGTGATGCCTGCGGTAAAGCTGCCCTGTAAGGATACCGACAACTTATAAAGCTCTACCGGGACAGTGGTAAACAGACCAACTGCCATAAAACCTTTAATTGCATTAAGTGCGGTATCCTTGATGCTTCCTCGTCCGGATTGGTATTCAATACCACACTCGAAGCAGGCAACCACAAGCCCTACTCCATACAAAGCCCATGCAAGATACGAGAAGAACAGCACAATGGATTGCACCCATGTCATCTCGAACAGTTCAGCTCCCATATTGCCCATCTGCATAAAAAAGTCACCGAGAAATCCAACGATTTGACCGTAGATCCAATCTACAATCTGACCGAGGACAGTGTCGGCGACAAAATCCCATATAAACATTTAAATTCATCACTCCTTTCTGTGTAAAAACAAAACTGACTATGGTAAAATAAATTTAATTCTGCTGCAATTACAAAATTGGGCATACACAATCAAGCGATAATCATTCCGTACGTGATATCCTATCAGAAAAGGAGGTGCTTATAGATGCACGCATGGGAACAAATACAGCAAACCATAGAATTTATTGAAGATCATTTGGATGAAGAAATTGACATTGTGAGCCTCGCAAAAATGGCCTCTTTGTCGCCTTTTTATTATCAACGACTGTTTAGCCGATTGGTAAAAAAACCAGTTGCCGAGTACGTAAAGCTCCGTCGTATGGCTAAGGCAACTGAGGTAATGCTTCAAAAAGACAAGCGCATTTTGGATATCGCATTAGACCTTGGATTTTCTTCTCACGTTCACTTCTCCCGAACTTTTAAAGATACCTTTGGTCTAACGCCGGATGAGTACCGCAAAAACCCACTAACACTCAACCGTATGACAAAACCTGAGCTTCTACTTCACTACACTCTAATTGATGAAGGTGTACCACTGATCACCAATGGTATTGTTCTGGAAGTAAACAGAAGGGAACTTACGGAACCAGTCTATTTTATCGGTGTAAAAAAGGATATGCCGGTTCAATTTATAGACGGACTAGGAACCGAATCGGGGATTGACCCATTGGATACGCTTTGGCGAAACTTCCATGAACAGAAACAAACAGCACTTGAACTTCCTGAGGATAATGAAGAAATCGGTGTGGCATATCCGTGTTTAGAGGAAGGATATTTCAGCTATTTTGCAGGTGCAAAGTTCAGACCTGTAGAAGTTCCATACGATTTTATGAACTGGGAATTACTAATGGGAGAATATATCGTTTGTTCATTTGAAGCTGAAAACTTTGAAGCTCTTGTCATGGATGCTCTTTACAAAGCACAACAGTATGTCTACAACACATGGCTGCCAAATCATAAATTGCAAACCGAGGCGTTTTGTGCGGAGCGATATGCAAGCCATTCCCCTAAAACCACAAGTATGGAGATTTGGCTTAAACTGATAAAGTAGATTTACACACATTGCACCGGGTGGTTTGCTAAACCACCTGGTACTTTTCTGCTACATCCCTAGCACCTGCCAAATATACAGAGGCGCAGTCAAGGTAAACACAAGACAAGCGAATAAAATTGCCGGAGCCGCCCATTCAAATTGACCGTGCTTGCGATAATCAAAATAAGCAGTGCCTAGTTTAGCAAAGAAAAACACTGCGAGGATTAAATCAATAGCTGGGAAGATTACTTTATTAACTACTGTTTTAATCTGCTGGGATGCAGTCGTCCATGTTCCTTCAATTGCTCCGGCAACATCACCTGTTCCGGCTGCAAAAGCGGTTGTGCTAAACACCATTGTCAGTAACAGAGCGATGCAAAGAAGCATAGCAAATCGTTTCATTTTCATTGATTTTCCACCTTTCATTGATAGACTTGCGAAAAAGAAAGACCGTAAAACTCAAAACAGAGCCTTACGATCTTTGTTCTTTTTCTGTTGTTAATTAGGGTTTTGTGGAGCAATGTGCCAGTCCATCCAAAAATTGCCGCTGATAGTTACTGAGTCAGTCAGGTTCATAGACAGCATTCCTGTCGGTGTCCAGCAATCAATCAGCCAAGTGTACGGAGTATAGCTTCCGTCCGGTATCCATATCGGAGTGAAATGTGTCCTGCGGTTATAGGTGCTGTATTCATTTTTCTTAAACTCAAAGGTTGGACTGTAGCTGCTGCCTGAACGGTCAAGCAACCTCCAAAAACTTTTGTATTGAAATTCAGGAAAATACGTCACCGCATTCTGAGCTCCTGTAACCGTAGCGGATTGATTGGTACTCACATTTGCAGTTACAGTCTGGTTAATTCCATATCCGGACTTCATGCTTTTACCGCTTGCTGTTGGATTTTTGTCATCTGGCTTAATGCTCATAGAGGCAGAAAGACTGGCATGGTAACGGTCAAAATCAAACTCCCACCAGCCATGATCGCACCAGTAACCTGAGTCTTCTCCGGTGCTGTGCCATACCCAGTAAGCTTTCCACCAAGGCCGCCATACTCCCCAAGAGGAAGAAGTGACCTGCGCATTGTTTGGTACAGATGGTTTTGTGTAGCTATCATTGCGGTCATCGGCTACCGGATTAGGTGGTGGATTCTGATCCAAATCTACAATCTTAGCAGTAATCACACCTTGACTCGTACTGCCTCCACCTGATACAGATACCTGAATGGTCATTGTCTGAGGTGTAGTTGGTGTTGTCCAGCGTACCCATGCAATCTGGCTGTCACCGTTTGGATAATAAACATTACTAACACAATAGCTTCTGCCTCCAATATAAAAAGTAACAGTCACTGGGTTGTCCGGATCGCTTTGACCACCGCTGACAGTAACAGAAGTTATCACCTCGGTATTGACTCGATATTTGTAGTTATCGGTGCTGACTTCTGGTGGCTCAGTCGGCACATCCTTAAAGCGAACTACACCAAGTCCAAGAGACGATTTAATATCTGAATCTGAAGCGGCACTACTGCGGCTTCCAGACCATGCCGGATAACCTAAATCAGCCACTTCCAAAAACATAGCGAGTGGTAAGTTTTTATGAGAAAGAGATACCATCTTGCTGCGTAGCAATCCACCTACTTGCTCATCATATAAAGCGGATTCAGTTGCAGTCATGGCTACCTTAACACCTTGAAATGTGATATAAGCGATGGGTTCGATAAGTAGCTTATATTCACCGCCAACCAAGGTATTAAAGTCCATTCCGGTCATTCCTGCAATGCTACGGATGACCTGTTCATCGGTAAAATAACTTTTGATTGCCTCAATATTTGCATTGCCGCTGCCAGAACTAATAATAGTAGGCAAGGCTTGTGCCGGATTCACATAAGTGTATTTTGAGCCGGAAGGCGATATGCCACTCCCTCCGGTATAAGATAATTTACTAACCTTTCCAAAGTGTAATCGAATATCTGACGGAGACTTGTTAGTTAAATCAATCGGTGTTGTAACTACCGCATGGTCACTTTCACGGACTATCGTTACACGCACACCTTCATTACCAGGACTCCATTTATCTGTGCTAGTCCCTTGTCCCATTCCACCGCCTCCATTGTCCACATTTCCGTCACCAACCGCATAGGCAGTAATGGAGCATAGTGAGGTAAACAGCAAGGTAAGCACTAATAAAACACTACATAATCGTTTCATTTACAGCCTCCTTTCAAAAGAAAAAGCACAGCATTTCGGCTGTGCAATCTCTGTAAAATATTTTGTTGTTAATTCATCTCTCCGATTTTATTTCCGTTTTCGTACATATCATCGGCTGTTGTACCTTGCCCTTCACCGACATCATCAATCCAGCCGAATCCCTCAACATAAATCTTTCCATTCTGTGTTTCGCCCCCCTGCGGCTCGTTGTCTTTCTTTTTGGTATCAGCAGCAGGAGTTACCTTATCGTGATCTTCAGCTTTTGGAGTACCAGTTACTTTTTCACCATCCGGCTTTTGCGTAGAATCAGTTTTTTGTTCCTCGCTTGGCTCTGATGGTTTAGTAACCTCTGGTTGGATGCTTTGTTCCGGCTGATCAGTCTGAGTTGGTGTTTCATCTATAGTCTCTGCAGAACTGTCGGTATTTGTATTCACTACTATGTCCTTTTCTCCTGTCGATGTATCTGTATCAATACTTGGATTTACATCGGATACTACTGTAGCGCTTGATGGCAGTGTATCCGTATCTTTCGGTGCTTTGGCAAATTGTGAGCCGATAGCCACAACAAGTACCAGCCCTATGATCGTGCATCCTGCAATGGTAAGAATCTTTTTGGTCTTTTCATTCATTTTCATATGGAAAACCCTCCTTTTGATGGTGTAATTAACTTTTGTTAGCTCACACCATACTCTATATTTTTTCACAAGTCCAGACAATTCTTGAAGGTAATTAGAATACCTCTGTATACCCTGCCTGAACCTTTAGCTTGATTTTCATAGGTGGCAGCTGTTTACCGCCAAATTGCACCGGAACCTCCAGTAAAATAACTGCATCGGCTTCAAAATGTTGTGCGTTTCTTGGTGAGGATGGAGCCAACGGAGCATTTCGAACTGTTACCTCCAAGCCCGACAGTTTGTATTCCAGCACATCGCCGGAATACTTCATATGCTTGCCGCTTTCTATGGTTGTTCCAAGGGTACTGTCCATATGACCATACACATCTCCGGTATCTACGCTGTAAGAAAACGAGGAACCATCCGGCAAATAGCCGCCGCTGTATCCCTCGCGCACACCATGATACACGTTGCCATAGTTGTCATTAACAGTAATAAGGATGGCATCCTGTACGGCTTCTTTTACACCGCTTGCAATAATATTCAACCTGAAGAACTCCAGAATTCCGCACATAATAATAACCAGAGCCAAAGTGATGGCGATAATCAAAGGAAAAGAAGAACCCTTTTTATCTCTGAAACAGTTTATTAGCCTCGTCATTTATGATACACCTCACTTTTTCCGGTTGCCTGTGCTTTCAGCGTAATAGGAAATGAGCCAAAGTTTCCAAACAAACCGATATTTTCTTGTAGGGTAATGGTGACCGTCACTTCTTCATTCAGCTGAATGTTTCCGGTCTTTGACCAAGAAATATTGGGATTAAGTCCGGTACGCTCTTTAAGAACAGCAGCTCTAAGGCTTGTTTCACTGCCAACTTTTCCACTGATTTCTGCCTCCCTGCAAAGCTCCGTTGCAAAAGTATCCAGCTGATTTTTAGCAATAAATACCGGAAATACCTTAACCGCCAGCGCAATGACTAGAACTGCACAAAGCACTAACACACACACGTCAATGTAGCCCTCGCCGCGTTTTGATTTTAATAGTTTCAGCACATTCAAATCCTCCTTTCCAAAGTCTGAAATCCTTAAAACATTCCACCCAGCGACTTTAAGATTTCAAAAGCAATAATCGCCAGATAGGTCAGCAAGAAGCACAGCAGCATGAGAAAGGAGAACACTCGAATTTTCGGCGGTATCTTTTGTGCCTCACTTTTGAGCTTTTGCAACTCCAGCTGCTTGAAGTCATGGGCGAGCATTTGAAAATATACCGCACTGTCATCGCCTCGAAGCACACCGATTAACCCTCTCACCACATCAGAAAGCATGGGCGAATTGAGCCTTGCCTCAAATCTGGTCAGAGCAGCTTCATAACTTGAGGAACGCATATCCGCTACTAAAATGTCCAGTTCTCCTGCAAAAGCAGCCCCAGCATTTTTCTTGAAGTTTTCGATTATGGAGAGTACATCACGACTGTTTTTTAACTCCTGTTCTACATTGGCTACAAATCGCGGCAGTTCATTTTCGATTTCATCTCGCTTCACTTTCAGTTTTTCATCTGCTCTTCTGGTTTCCTTAAAATACACCATGACTGCTAAAAACACCACTACGGGTGCCAGCAGCGGGAACACCAAGAGGCAAGGAATAACACCCATCAGGATCGCTCCGCATTTGACAAAGGCATACGCCTGATAGACCTCCGGTGTCATATTCATTCCTGTTGCCTTGAGGATGTTCTTCATTCGGCTTCTGCGGTATTCATCCATACGGATGTATTTGGAGAACTTCACTGCCCACGTCATCAAATAGGTCTCGATACTTTTTGCGGCTTTTTTCTCTGCTCTTGTGGTACTCAGCATTGCTTTTGCGGTGCTCAGATACGGCAACTTCAGCACATCAGCTAGAATGAAGAACAGTCCAAAAGCCAGGAGAATTCCAAATGTAAAGATTAGCATCATCATCTGCATCACCTCCTAAACTCAATGGGTTTGGTTAACTTAATGACAAAAGCGGTTGAGATAAAAATGAGAGCCGCTGTAATTGTCAAAATGATTTGCCCCATTGGAGTATGCATTAAGGTGTCGTACCAGCTCTTGTTTAAGAAATACATCAGCGGAATATTACCTATGACAAAAATCGCCATGATGATAAATTCCTTTCTCGGCTCAAACACCAGATATTCCAGCTCCGCATTGACAATACGCATATCGGATAGCTTGCTGACAATGGGTGTCAGCGTGGTTTTCAAA
Source organism: Oscillospiraceae bacterium (assembly GCA_963666535.1). Taxonomy (GTDB): domain Bacteria; phylum Bacillota; class Clostridia; order Oscillospirales; family Oscillospiraceae. The sequence continues at coordinate 671,933 of OY762913.1, forward strand.
CTGCGGTCATATTGGCAGTCACACAGAGCATCGCACCATTCATGAAACACCTCATTATCTATTTTGGTTCTTAGCGCTTTGAGTGCAGCTTCAATATCCGGATTGACCAGCTTGATCCGCATTATAAAATCCTGAAACACATGACGAACAGGTGGATTCAGGTAGTTGATGTTTTCTTCCACCGCAGTCAGAATATCCTCATTTCTTAAGTATGCAGTTGTGATTATACTAAGGCCAGTTTCCAACTCTGCAGCAATATCCTTTTTGAAATGACTTGCTGTCAGCTTCACGTACCAAAAGGGAAAGAACATAAACCCCACCGCCATGACCGGAGCTAAAAAGAAATTTCCAAACACAATAGCGATGGAGGCTCCGATGGCAAAGAGCAGCAAGGAACAGGCACATATTAGAGAAAAACGGCTGCTTCTTCCGGTCATTTTGAGGATTTCCTGTGCCTCTAGGATTTCGCGTTTCAGGAAGTTCGGCTTTTTACGCTTGGTTGCCTCATTGATTTCATCCCTGATGCTTTTGGATTCTCTGGTTAAAAAGCCGAACAGTCCATTGGTAAAATCAATCGGCTTTAGGTTCAGCAATAGAAAAAAGCCTGTAATCATTCCGACACAGGCGAGTAGTTCTATAAATGTCATGCAGAAAGACCTCCTTTCTTTAAGCGGTTAATGGTTTCGATGGGCATACCATTTTCCAACAGTCGTTTACACAAGCTTTCTGAAATATTGTTCACCATACGGTGGGTGCCATTGATAACAAAGTTGTTGTCCTCCATGCGGTTTTCGGTAATCTCATATTGGAACAAAGGGCGGAAGCTACGATTACCATCGGGCAGAATTTCGCACTCCATAATCTCCATCATTTTTCTCTGTTTGTTCTCAAGCTGCTTGCAAAATACCACAAGGGGATAGGCTTCTGTTACATAGCCCATGAGGGTTTCATCGGACATATCCACTGCTCTTTTACACAGGGATACCATTCTTCGATAGGTCGCTTCACAGGAGTTGGAATGAATGGTAGTAAGCACAGCTACGCCTGTTCTTGCCGCTTCCTGTGCGGCATTGGCTTCTGCACCACGCATTTCTCCCACAACCAAAATGTCCGGATTAAAACGAAGAGCCACATCAAGCAGCGCGATCTGGTCGATTCTCTGGCGGTCATTTTCGCTGTCACGAGTTAAAGTATGAATAACCGAGTTTATAACCTTTCCGTCTTCTTCTCTGACGAGTGCCAGCTCTCGGCTGCCGTTTTCAATGGTAAAGATACGCTTATTATCTGGGATTGTAGTTAATAGCCAGCCTGCGACAGTTGTTTTTCCGGAACTGGTTGCTCCCGCTACGCACACAGAAATACCGTAGCGGATGCACTCGGATAAAAAGTCCAGCATTTCATTGGTGGCTGTTCCGCCATTTACAAAATCCTCTTTCTTCATGCTTTGGGGATTTACAATACGAATGGAAGCGGCTATGCCTACTTCCTCATCCACAATAGGAGTTTTCAAAACCGCAATACGGATGTTTTTTGCCAAAGTTCCGGTGACCAGAGGACTGGCATTATCCAGCACTACCCCAGATACATGAAGCATTCGGCGAACCACATTGATGGCGTGTTCAGGGCTTTCGAAATGCTCATTCAGCTTCTCGGTTTTCCCTCCTGAATACTGCACCTCAATATCGTTCCAACCATTGACATCAATTTCTTCAATGCCTTTTCCAAAGATGTATTTTGTTAGGAAGGAAAACTCAGCCATCTCTGTATAAAGGGCATCTACAAGCTGCTGATTTGTCATACCCTTGACTGCTACCCGGCTGTCCTGCACATATTTGGTGATATACCTTTTGATGTGTTCTTTGACTTCCTCGGTATTGCCGCTCGTCAGCAGGGTACTGTATTTCCCTGAGATATGCTCCTGCACATCACGAAGCACAGCAGAAAAATCTTTGCTGTCATCCTCCGCAGAAAAGAAAAGATCATGAGTACGTAAAACATCACGTTTTTTATGTTCTGGTTCTTCCGCATCGGCTGTAACAGCAGATTCTAGAGATTCTGATATATCCATTTTTTCCTCTGCATGAGCTTTGGAAGCAGGAGTATCTTTTTCCAATACTTTTTCTACGGATGAAGGTTCACCCTCCAGAAACACACTTTGATTACGCTTTTTGCCTAGCATCCAAACACCTCCTTTGCAATTTTTTCAATCTCCTTACGAAAGCCCCTGCTATCTTTTAAGGCAAGGTCAGCAAACAGATTCCCTGATAGTACCTGTGCCGCAAGCTCCGGAGAATGGGGTATCTGAAACACAACATTGCCCAGCACCTGTTCCATGTGTTCACTGGCTTCATTTGACTTCACGTTGCTGGCTACCTTATACTGTTTGTCTGCATCCCATTTATGATCTTTCAGCAAGGGAAGCTGGCTGGACAGATAGCTGATGGATTTTAAATCACAGTTTACCAGACGAAGCACCGCATCGGACTCCATCAAAGCTACCGCTGATAAAATATCGTTGGCAATATAGCTGCCGCAATCAATAATAATATAAGGTGCCATATCTCTTAAATGGTCAATTAGCTCCGTTGCCTGTGTTGCGTTATGGGCTGGGTAGGTGTATTCATTTTCTCCTTTCCGCATCCCGATAATAGTAAGGTAGCTGATTTTCTTATGCGTATTACAGTTATGCTTAATGAGCGAGTCTGTCACATGGGTTGCCGCCAGAATGCTTCCGAGGGAATGATCACTTTCAAGATCTCCCGCTGGACAAATACAAGGGAGCATAGGCGCTGTCATGTCACAAAGCACCAATACCACGTTTTTCTTTTTATCTGCAAGATGCTTCGCCAGTTTCACCGCCACCGTTGTTTTGCCGCAGCCGGGACTGCCCCAAACAGCCAGTACCTGAGCAGCGTTTTCAGCTTCCTGCTCCATCTTATCCGGCTCTGTGTTACGGCTGAAAATACCGCCTTTTTTGAAATTGAGCATTTATTCAGCCTCACTTTCTATGGGGGTATTTGCTGATACAGATGGAACAGTCCGTTCGGTTGATTCCTCACTTTCCGAAGATTCCTGTTTTTCTTCTGTTGTTTTATCTGCATTTTCTTCTGAGGACGGATACCGCTTCGATAGTACAGACTCCTGCGCATCTATAAATTTATTACCATTTTCTTTTGAGCCACGGTAAACGAGCGAAATATGCAGATTACCGTCTGCCTCCAGCATCGCAAGGATTTTGCTCTGCTCCGGTGTTACCAAAAGCGTGACGGTAGAAGGCAGTTCCTTTTCCTCAGAATCTTCCTGCTCACCAGTGTTGGCATCATAACCACTGCCTGCAGTAACTGCAATAACCTCCACATACTGTAGCTCCAGAGGAATAACAGTAGTACCTTGTTTCTTGTAATCCGGTGCAATAATGGACACGATATCGCCGGATACCAGCTTGCCGGAAAGTCCTGTTGCAAAAGATTTCACCGATACCGACATTGCCTGTTTTTCTCCGGTCAGGTTATACAAATAGGCGTTTTCAGCGGCAGGCTCATCAGCAACCTTAGAGCTGATGATGTAATCGCCGGGAACCATATCCGCAGATGCAAACTTGCCAAGAACAGTTTCCGTGTTCTTTACCACATCATCCGGCAAGTTATAACCGCCCACCTCCACGGTTTGTACCATATCTTTGGTAATTTCATCGCCGATTTTGATATCCTTGGTTACTCGGACAATTTCTGTTTTTTGACTCATGCCCTTGTTAAAAAGCGGTGTGACTGCAAAGCAGATAATAAGGGACAGTACAATGCAGATAACACCGATCACGGTTCTATTTTTTAAAAAACTCATAGCTTAACATCCTCCTTATTTTCAATTATTAGATTGCTTTTGTGTGGTTTTTCTTTTTGTATCTGCGGATCATGTAAACACCTGTTGCCAAAGGAGCAAGCAGACACACTACTCCAATGACGGTTTTCTTCTTGATTTTTTTCATAGACATAGAACTCCTAGTTTGATGAAATATGCGATAGTACAGCCGATTGACAGAAACGGAGCAAGGGGAAAGGATTTCATTATTTCAGCCTTGCGGATTTTTTGTATGCAACAGTATGTGGCGTAAAAACCAAGCATCACGAACAGCCCCAGCATTTCTGCAAACAATCCATAGGGTAATCCAAGAACTACACCGCAGGCTGCCATCAACTTAATATCGCCACCACCCATGCCGCCGCATAACACAGCGGCAAGGAGAAACGGCAAAGCGGCAAATATACCCAGCAGATTCCAAGGTTCAAAAACACAGAATGCTGTCAGGGCGATCAATGCATTTAAAGTGTCCGGTATGATTCTTGTTCTTAGGTCAATCACAGATGCAGTCAATAAAAGAGCAAGAAAAAAGACCGCCTGTAAAGCGATCTCATTATCCAGCATAGTTGAACATTTCTTTGATTCGGCGTGTCAAAGTCGGAAGCACTACATCGCCAAACAGCGCATAAAGACCAGCAAGTACTAACGCACCAATAACGACTGCCATCAAAATCTTAATTGCGGTATCCACAAAGCCTTCACCACTTGGATTAGAAACAATGGCTTTTACTTGCATTGCCTTGATTACCATCTTGTTTTTCATGTTGTTCATCATCTTTCTCATTTCACATTACCTCCATAAATTTGTATTGGTTGATTCGTTACATACCGCCCATTTGTATATCAGGCTGTGCTGATTCCGGCTGTTCCTGATGCTCTACAGGAGCTTGGTTCTGCGTGATTGCCTGTTGGTACGCATCCAGTACTGCACTGTGAAGCTGCTCTCTGAATTCCTTTGTCACGGGAAAACAAATTTCTTTATAACCGCTTTCCGTTTTTCTGCTTGGCATGGCAACAAACAAACCATCTCTGCCGCCCTCAATCACTTTAATGCCTCGAATCGCAAGGCACTCATCAACCGTAGCGGATGCGTAGGCTCGAATTCCACCAGCGCTTCCCGATGGATACATAGAACTAATTTTTACATCTACATTTAGCATGATAATTTCTCCTTCTATCCGAATTTTTTAACGTGCTGAGTTACCATAGTTGAACATTTCTGTGATTCGGCGAGTAAGTGTTGGAAGCACCACATCCCCAAACAGTGCATAAAGACCGGCAAGCAACAACGCACCGATAACAACTGCCATCAAAATTTTAATTGCGGTATCCACAAATCCCTCACCACTGCAGCTCTCCAGAGCCAGCTTTGCCTGCAGCACTTTCATGGTTAATTGGTACTTTGCCCTGACAAAAGACTTTTTCATTGAATATTTTCCTCCTTGATTTTTGTATTTGCATAATAAAAAAACAGCCCTCAGAGCTGCATGGTCTGTGTCTGACTCGGAGCTTCAAAGTCAATCTGCTTGAAGCCGAAGCGATCACAATAATGAAATTCACTGCCCGCGCCATCGTATAGTTCCACCACATCAGACATGGACAGAGAATGTCCGGTATAGCCGGGTGGATGGGCAGTATTAAACTTGGTATAGATTGTTTCCAGACTGTTGCTTTCCACCTCCCCATCATAGACCACTTGGTAATCCTGTGGATTTGGTTCTCCGAAGTCCTTTTTCATCTGGTCGTAACTGATAAACCGCATTAGAATATCCGATTCCGGCTTGAGCTGCCAGATACGGCAGTTTTTTAACAGGGTAAGTTCATGGGTTTCTTTCTGCCCGTTAGATAATCGGTCAAACACACCGTCCACCCATTTTACTTCTGAGATATCCTTTTGGCGATTCAGATAATCCTGCATTTCCTGTGATTCAAACAGCGGATCGACTATCGCCTTGTTACCAGACACATATCCGGCAGCATTGCCATAATAGACAATTGTATCTTTTTCAATTGTAATTCCTTTCATGGGATAGCCTCCTTTACATCATCTGCATTCCTCCTGATTCTGTCTGCTCTAATTTAAAAGCTTTCATTTCTTTTTCTGAAGGATAGATGAGCTTTTGATCCTGCATCTCCAAAACACAAAAATCATTGCGGTCACAGATCATAATTCGATGCTGGTAAGGCTTCTGCATTTCTACATAGTCCATCACTTCCTTTTCACTGCAAAGCCAAACACCAGCAGCATAACGGCCATCAGGCAGAAAGCTGTAACCGCTGTATTTTGGCTCATGGCTATTTAAGTTTAGTGCTCCCTGCGGTCTAACTTGAGATAACTGCAGTTTTGCGGAATCCGGAACTGACCCCGGCTTCAAAATCCCCATCACTTCATTGCGTCTTTTCAAAGAAAATTCACCATTGCTTAAGGATACAAGAAATACTGCACAGCCTTTCGGATTAGCATCAACTCCATTTCCGCAGAGGCAGTAAAATAATTGATTTCTGTAATTCTGCTGCAGAGCCTCACAATTTACGACTACAACCTTGCTCTTGATGGAGCAGGCATATCCTGTTTCGGCACAATCTGCCTCAGTATATCGTTGTTTTCCATCCATCGCCTACGCCTCCTTTTTCTGCTGTAATAGGTTAGTAAGATCGGAAATAAGACTGATTCTAGTATCGTCCGGCAGAGTCTTAAATGCCGCACGAACATAAGCTTCTACCGCTTCCTGAGATTGGTCACCAACCTCGATTACATCCACCTTCTGCACACAAACTTTGCCGTTAGCCATGCCAAGTCTAACAATATCTCCATAATCCATACCTGTAGCCGAACGCATTTCCTTTGGTATCAGCACACGGCCTTTTCCATCCATTAATTTATAAACGGGCTTACCATTCATCTAATTTTCTCCCTCCACTAAAACCTTGCGGATTGCCGCATGGCTGATTCCCAAATCGTCAAATAGCTCCATTAGTGCAGGAGGTACGATAGATATAGGATCTATTCCTCCGATAATAATTGCACCCGGAATACACTGAATATCCAAATCACAGTTTTCGGAAAGCCCTGCGGCTTCCAGTAAACAATTTGGAATAACAAGTTCATCAAGCTCGTGGATATCTGCATTTTTTGTATGATACATATACGTTTCCTCCCTATATTCCCATCGATTGGGTCATTGTTTGTTCTTCTGCTGATTTCAGTTCTGCTACAAAAGATTGAAGCTCATCTTCAGTCAGAGAAATTTTAGCTTTTTCGAGCTGTTTTAACACATCGGTCACACTTTGATATTCCTCTGTGAGCTTCTGCATTTTCTTGCTGTCGTTATATCCTCCGGCGCATCGAGTGTACCCCTTGAAAATGCAGTCATATTTCTGTGTTTTCATGTTTGGCAGCACAGATAGATACAATCCAACCATTGCTTTATCAGAAGCACTGATAAATAAATCATCATGCATATTCCCGACTGATAGCTCCATAAAACCATTTGTTTTTTCTGAGATAAGATCTTTAGCCCATCTCATTTGTTCGATAGAATTCATCTTCTTCCTCTCCTTCATTTTGATAATCAAAAAGGTTCATCTGCCTTGATTCTGCCTGCTGACGCTCTGTCGGATCATAGTTGGTTATAATAACCTCCGGATATTCGCATCCTCCGTCATACCTCTGGGCTAGGTTATTGATACGGGTAAAAGATAAAATATGGAAGTCTTTGTATAACTCCCGGATATATTCACAGTCATTGTAAGAAACCATCCATTTACCTTTGCTGGATGCCAAAGTATCCCGAAGCCGTGCATGATCTTCCTTTCGGAAAACCACAGCGTAGCGACCCTCGGTTTCGTAATACGGCGGATCGCAATAAAAAAAGGCATTGTCACGGTCGTACTGCCGGATCAACGCCTCAAAATCTTTGTTTTCCACCACTGTATTTGCCAGCCTCCGCGATGCTTCCCAAATGAGAAAAAATGCTTTCCGCACATCAAAAGGCTGGCAGGCATAAGATGTACATCCGCTTCCGTAACTGTAACGGATGAGTTTGAAAAATGCCGCTGCTCTGCGTACATCACTGGGTTTCGCATTCTCCTGCATTATCTCCTTGATATCCTCAAACTCAGGAGGCGGCAGATTATGCTGTGCAAGCTCCAATTCCTGTTTCAGATACTCAGTATCGAATTCCTCCTTTTCCATGAATTTGCGGATGACTATAAATTCATCCCTTGAGTTAATAGGTAAAAATCCAAGATGCCTTAAAAACTCCCATGTGCGGTTCTTTACACAGTAGAACATATTGGCAAGGTTGGAGTTAAAATCGTTGTATACCTCCATTGCCTTTGGATCAGGTTGTCTGCCAAACAACACCCAGCCTCCGCCGCCAAAGACTTCAATGTATCTACCGAAATCTTTTGGGAACAGCTTATAAATGATTTTTCTGAGAGCTTTTTTACCCCCCACCCAACTGATAAAACTATTGATATTGCATCACCTCCCTTAAAAACAACAAGTAATTATGTCATTGTCATGCCAAAACCTTGTGACTGTTGGGTTTTCAATTGTTTTTCTGGTTTAATAAAAAATTCATTTCCTGAATTCCAAAAGCTAAGATACAATTCTCCATCGGGAGTATCAATTGGTCGCTGCTCGAAGCCCTCACCCCAACCGTCTGAAAACTGCCCTGTCAGCTCTGAAATGACCTCGTCAAGCTCAGCCTGTGTCAGTTCGCCATGCGACTGTACTTCTGTAACACCCCACAGCTTGCCATCCCATTCCTCAACTGCGGGATTAATACTGTACACTTTTCCCTTAAGAACATCATTATCAAGGTAAACAGCCAAACCACGCTCACCTTCATTTGGGAATTTCTCTCGTTCAATAGCTGCTAGGATTTCCTCTTGATATTCCACTATTTCATTAGCATCCATATCCTCTGGTTCATTTTCAGTGTCGCCCCATTCGTTTTTACGATAAATCATTGGGAACAGGGGATTCCACAACTGCAAGGTTTGAAGCTCTTGTTTTTCCATTGCTATCGCCCTCCTTTGATTACATTGATTCCACATCGCCTCACTAAAAAGGCATTGACGAGAAGTCGTAGCAGCTTATCGTTTATCAGCTCGGGATCACTTAGTTCAGAAACTGTAATGTGTTCCTTTCCAGAATAAAGCTCCTTTGCCATATGAAAGATGGCATATCCATCTAAATCCACACCATGAATGCGGATAGCTTCAAAATGAATAAGTCGGCTGTCTACACAACTTTTTGCCTTACTCCATACAAACGCATCTGCAGAGAGTAAAAAAATAGCGGCTGCATACCCTTGGCTTTCATTGAGCCTTGGAAACAGACCGCTTTGACAAATATTTTGAAACCTCTTTTTGTGCTCTGCGTTTCTAAAAATCATTTGGTTCACCTCGCTTTCTCCGAGGTTTCTCGTAACCTCTATGATCCTTTGCACTCGCAGAGCAAATGCCTGTAGCTCTATCTCTTTGAGGAACAGCCCCAGCAATTCTTCATACCGAATTGGGTTTGGATTCACATATCTTTGCTGGCTTCGGAATGTTCCGCAGGCACGAGGAGTAAAACCGGGAATAAGTTGCATTTCAATTTCTATAGCAGCGAGAGGTGTGTCTCTCATAAATCTTGTAATCACTTTAATCAGTCCTTTCTTTTTCTGCTAATCAGACAACAAAAAAAGAGGCTATGTTTTTCAGTAACGAAGAACATAACCTCATGGTTGTTTTGCCCGATGGCAGATTTATTAAATTGTATTTCAAATTTATATGAAAACAGAGGTATCAAGATTTTTCATCTCAATGCCTCTGGATTTTCTTATTTCATAATATATGGTATGCTAATTATCTACCGAGCACAGGCTTGAACAAATTTAATTGGTACATCCATTCTTTTTGCAGTTTCTTCCATAGTAAGCCCACTATCTAAAAATCGCTTGCATACTATTTTAAGATTTTCGCCAACTTCAATTATATGTTTATCCAAATCGTAAAACCGGACAACCCGTTGTCCCCATCTATGTTCAAAGACCGAATGGACATAATCAATATTTTCTATTGAGTTTAATTTTTCAATAAAACTGTCAAACTCATCTTCCTCAAAGTAAAGTTCTGCATCGTTTCCGCAAAAATTAATTTTATCTGTTCCTTTATGAATAAACTCTGCCCAGCTTTCTGTTGTTTGTAAGGAAACTCCACCTGTAAGCGTAACATTTGCCCCAAAATCCATAATAGTGCGTAAGCCCAATACTTCTTTATAAAATTCTTTTGCCTTTTCAATATCAGTAACAACCAACATCGGATTTTTAAATTTCATTCTATTACCTCCAAGTATGCAAATTTTCCACACCATTTAGTGAGTGTTATTTCTGTTAGTATTTTTTCTTTAAGTTCCACTTTTTCATATGTCATCTATATTTCCCCCTAAAAATCAGGGCAAAAATCGGGCGTTTTTTAGCCTGATTTTCGTCCATTTTACACCCCGAAACCACAACATATTGTGGTCAGAGTGGCTTATTTACCGTTTTTGCCACAACGTGTCATCAGAATCACAGTTTCAACGTGGCCAGACGCTGCAAACCTATCCGGTGGATTTGTCCGCGTGGGTCATGGTCAAGGGCATTGACCAGGAAGTGACGGTTAAAGATGAGATTCCGCTGACAGAAGGCGATCTGAAAATTATCCTTGCGGTCACGGACAGCTACGGGCAGAGCTATACCGTGACCGTTGAGTGGTGGCGCATCTCAAAAAATGAGACCACGGGGGCAATCACGGCAGAAATGGTGGACCCCGACACGGGATTGGTGTGGTAATAGAAGGGGAGGCTCCCATTTGGAGCCTCCCCTCAGACTGTCAAAAAACCATCCAACCAAAGGTCTCGGAGGGAAGGATAGTGTGAAAGGGAACCGTCAGGGTTCTCTTTCGCGTCCAATCAACACACTTTTTGAAACTTTTTACGGTGTTTCAAAAAGTGCTTTCAGCCTGTCAAAAAAGTCCGTGGACTTTTTTGACAGGCTGAGGGGAGGCTCCCATTTGGAGCCTCCCCTTTTTGCCGGGACAGTCAAGATTTGTGAATGTTCTGGGAGATTTCGCACAAGGCCGCCGCCACCTCCACGTCCGCCTTGCGGCTGCGGGCGAGATCGGCAAGAGCCAGCATGCCCACCACATGCCCATCGGTCACCACCGGCAGCCGCCGCACCTGATTTTGCGCCATAAGCTGTTCTGCCGCTGCGGCATCATCGGTAGGAGATATGGACACACAACCCCGGCTCATGATGTCCCGCACGGGGGTCTGGGCGGGGTCCTCCTCCGGGGCGATACAGCGCAGCACGATGTCTCGATCGGTCACGATACCCCGCAGATGCCCTGCGGAGGTGCAGACGGGGAGAGCACCGAGGTTGTGCCGGGAAAGCAGACGGGCCGCGAGCGCTGCGCTTTCCTCCGGCGTGATGGTAATTGCCGGGGAGGTCATAAGATCAGATACCTGCATGAAAAGACCGCCTTTCCTGTTGAATATCTATAGTCTTGACAGGAAAAGACGGTCTTAATCCGCCCGTTAGCGGGGATACTCTCTTGGCGTGACGGAAAACTGCTTTTTAAAGGCCCGTTGAAAGGTGGAGTAGTCCTGAAAGCCGCAGTGGATACAGGCATCCTGAGCCGACACTCCAGCCTGCAAAAGCTCTGCCGCCCGTAAAAGCCGCTTTTCTGTGACGTAACGGTGGACGGAGTATCCCGTTACCGTGCGGAATTTCCGCATAAAATGATATCTGCTGATGTATACCCGCTTGGCCAGATCCTCCACGGTTAATGCCGTACTCAAATTTTCGTTGATATAGGAGAGGGCGGCGGCGATTTTGGGATCGTTTCGGCTGACGGTTTCGTCCCGATTGGTCTCATCCCGCGTGATGGCGCGGTTTAAAAAGACCAGCAGCTGTAGGAAATAGGCCTTTGCCAGAATCGATCCGCCAAATTCCTCATCCCAGAGCGCCTGCTCCAGCTGGTCCAGGGTGGACTGCAAAACCCCGCGTCCCGCTTCCGTGGGGCGCATGAGCGCAAAGTGCCGCGCTTCGGCCAAATGAAAGCAGGCGGACAAGTCTTCGTCCGCGGCGCTGTTCCGGCGGGCAAATTGCGCGTCGAGATAGATCACGATGCGCTCATAGGGCTGGGTGGGGTCAATTTTCGGCTTGTGGATCAGGTGGTGGCTGACCAGCAGCACGTCCCACGGCTCCAGAAAGTAAGAGCGGCCCTCGATGAGATAGCTGGCCTTGCCCCCCAGAAAGATGACAATTTTGTCAAAATCATGGTAGTGGTATTCGGTCTCCTCCCACCCCACATCCCGCAAGTGGAACAGGTGAAAGTCCTCCTTCAGATAGCCCCGTTTTTGATAAGCAGCCGTGTCATCCATGGGCATCGCCTCCTTGCTTTGCAGTATACAGCACTTTTTGCAAGAAAGAAAGCATAATTCACTATATAGATAGCAAAAAAATATAGTATAATAGAGTTAACCTGCAAGAAAACATGGGAAGGACGAGATAAGCAATGAAAAACGAATGCTATTACGACAATTACGACCGTAAGGAGGGCCTGGCGTTCGATTCCAAGGTGGTTCACGGCGGTATGGGCTGCGACCCGATTACCGGCGCGGTGAGCTTTCCCATTTTCCAAACGGCCACGTTCCGTCACCGCGCCTTTGACGTTTCCACCGGCTATGATTACTCCCGCCTGCAAAACCCCACCCGCCAGGAGCTGGAGCGCACGATGGCCATCCTGGAGGAGGGGCTGGAGGCATTTGCCTTTGCCAGCGGACAGGCCGCCAATATGGCGCTGTTCACTTGGCTGCCCTGCGGCTCCCATGTGATTCTGTCCGACGACATCTATGGCGGAACCTTCCGTATTTGCGACGAGATCTTCTCTAAGTTCGGCTGTACGTTCACCTATGTGGATATGTCTGACCTTGCGGCGGTGAAGGCGGCCATCCTGCCCCAGACCAAACTGTTCTTTGTGGAGACGCCCACCAATCCCATGATGAAGGTGGCGGATATTCAGGCCATTTCTGATCTCGCACATTCGGTCGGCGCCCTGATGGTGGTGGACAATACCTTCATGACCCCTTACTTCCAAAAGCCCATGCGCCTGGGGGCCGACGTGGTGGTGCACAGCGCCACCAAATATATTGGCGGACACAACGATGTTCTGGCCGGCATCGCCGTGGTGAAGAGTCCGGAAATGGCGGCGTTTTTCCAGGGACAGCTGAAATCCCACGGCAACGGCCTTGGTCCCATGGATTCCTGGCTGCTGCTGCGGGGACTGAAAACCCTGGCGCTGCGGATGGACCGGCACAACGCCAACGCTTATGAGGTCGCCCACTGGCTGCGAAAGCACCCGAAAGTAAAAAAGGTGTACTATGTAGGCTTTGAGGATCATAAGGACTATGATGTGACCAAAAAGCAGACCACGGGATTTTCCGGTATGATCTCTTTTGAGCTGGATACGCTGGAGACAACCATGAATCTCCTTTCCCGGGTGAAGATGATTCTGTTCGCCGAAAGTTTGGGCGGCGTGGAGAGTTTGGTCACCTACCCCATGACTCAGACCCATGAGTCCATCCCCGACGATGTGCGCCGGGCGCTGGGAATCAACGAGAAGTTTATTCGCATTTCCATCGGCATTGAAAACGTAAACGACATTATTGCCGATCTGGAGCAGGCGCTGGGCTAAGAGAAAAAAAGAGTAAGACAGGCGGGCAAACGCCCGCCTGTCTTTTAGAGGGGTAAACCATGGAACTCAAATTTACAAAAATGCAGGCGTATGGCAACGACTACGTCTATCTCAACGCCATCGACCAGAGCGTGGAAACGCCCAATGACCTTGCCCGCAAAGTGTCAGACCGTCATTTCGGGATCGGCTCCGACGGGCTGGTGCTGCTGTGTCCTTCGGACAAGGGGGAGATCCGTATGCGGATGTTCAACCCCGACGGCACCGAGGGAGAGATGTGCGGCAACGCCCTGCGCTCGGTGTCAAAATTTGCGTGGCTTTGCGGAAAGACGGACAAGACGGAGTTTTGGGTGGAAACGCTGGGCGGGATGCAGCACATATGGCTGACGGTAGACGGCGGCGAGGTGACCAACATCACCGCCGACATCGGAGAGCCGCGTCTGGACACCAAGGTCATTCCTGTGAATACCGCGTTGAAAGAATTCGTGAATCAGCCCGTAAAAATTCTCGATCGGTGCTTTGAAATCACTGCGGTCAGCTGGGGAAACCCCCACTGTGTCATGTTTGTGGGTGACACCGACCGCTTCGAGGTGGCGAAATATGGCCCTGCCATTGAGCACCACACCACGCTGTTTCCCAACAAGACCAACGTCACCTTTGCAAGCGTAGTCGCCCGTGACCGCATTAAGATTCGGGAGTGGGAGCGGGGAACAGGCGAGACCATCGGCTGCGGCACCGGCTGCTGCACCGCGGTGACAGCGGCGGTGCTGCTGGGGGACTGTGACCGGAAGGTGCAGGTGGAGCAGATCGGCGGGGTGCTTCAAGTCCACTGGAGGGAAGAGGACGGCCACATGCTGATGACCGGGCCTTCTTATGTTGTTTATGAGGGAGTATACCGGTATGACACTTAAAAGCTTGCTTCAAAAACTGGAGGTTACGCTGCTGCAGGGAAGCTTGGACACGGAGGTGTCCGGCGTGGCCTATGATTCCCGTAAGGTGACGGCGGGGTGCCTGTTCGTCTGCCTCACGGGCTTTCGCTCGGACGGTCACGACTATCTTTCTATGGCCGCGGAACAAGGCGCGGCGGTCGTGGTGGTGGAACGGGACGTGGAGATCCCCGCCGGGATCACAGCGGTCAAGGTAGCCGACAGTCGATACGCCCTGGCACTTTTGGCGGCGGCGTGGTTCGGCAATCCCGCTGAAAGAATGACCATCATCGGATTGACCGGAACTAAGGGGAAAACCACCACCGCGCATATGGTAAAGGCAATTCTGGAGGCAGCCGGCAATCAGGTGGGCATGATCGGCACCATCGGCGCGTTCATTGGCGCCGAAAGCATCCCCACCAAAAACACCACGCCGGAGTCCTATGAGCTGCAGGCCCTGTTCGCCCGCATGGCGCAGGCCGGGTGCCGATATGTGGTGATGGAGGCGTCCTCCCAGGGGTTCAAGCTGCACCGGACGGCGGGGATCCTGTTTGATTACGGCGTGTTCCTAAACCTGTCTCCCGACCACATCGGCGATGGGGAGCATGCGGATTTCGAGGAATACCTCCAGTGCAAAAGCATGCTGTTCCGGCAGTCGAAGCTGGGCATTGTCAATACTGACGACGAGCACTGGCAGGCTGTGACGGCGGGGGCCGCCTGTCCCATCGTTACCATGTCGCTCCGGCAGGAAGCCGACTTCATGGCACGAAACGTCAGAGAACTTCGTGCCCCCGGGTTTCTGGGCAGTGAATTTGACCTTTCGGGAAAATTGAACCATCACCTGGCGCTGAATATGCCCGGGGCGTTTAATGTGGAAAATTGTCTGGCTGCCATTGCCGTGGCCGCGCTGGAGGGAGTTCCGGTGCCCGCCATAGAGGAGGCGCTCCGGTTTGTGACCGTGAAGGGCCGCACACAGATTTTGGAGACGCCGGGGCATTACACCGTGCTCATCGATTATGCCCACAATGCAGTGAGCATGGAAAACCTGCTGTCCATGCTGCGCAGCTATCGGCCGTCGCGGCTGATTTGCCTGTTCGGCGGCGGGGGAGACCGCTCCCGTCTGCGGCGGTATGACATGGGGGAGATGTCCGCCAAATACGCGGACCTCACGGTGCTCACCATGGATAATCCCCGCAGCGAACGGGTGGAGGAAATCAATGAGGACATCAAAGTTGGCCTAGCCCGGCACGATGGGGAATACATTTCCATACCCGACCGGAAGGAGGCCATTCACTATGTGCTGGATCACGCAAAGGACGGGGACATTATCGCGCTGATTGGCAAGGGACACGAGGAGTATCAGGAGATACAGGGAGTCAAGCACTTCTTCTCCGAGGCGCAGACCGTGGAGGAATACTTTTCCGCCCAGACCAAGCGGGCAAACTGAAAAGAGCCGGCAGACAACGTGTCTGCCGGCTCCTGTTTTCCCAGAAAATTTAGAAATTGGTCATGGCGGCAAACGCGCGGTTTACCTGCTCCTCGGACGAGCGCATGGCAAGAATGGTTTTTTCAAACAGCTCGTCTAAGTCCCAGCCGAGCAGTTCCGCTCCCTGCCGGATGACGTCCCGGGAACAGCCGGCTGCAAATTTTTTGTCCTTAAATTTTTTCTTCAGACTGGACACCTCCATGTCCATCACGCTGTTGGAGGGACGCATTCTGGCTGCCGCGCCGATCAGCCCGGTTAATTCATCTGCCGCAAACAAAACTTTTTCCATTTCGTGTTTTGGTTCTATGTCGCAGCAGATTCCATATCCGTGGCTGCAAATGGAATGAATCATAGCTTCCCCCACACCGGCCTTTGCCAAAAGCTCCGGCGCCTTTGTACAATGCTGTTCCGGATACAGCTCGAAGTCGATGTCATGCAGAAGACCGACCATGCCCCAATATTCAACTTCATCGGCATAGCCCAGGTTTTCCGCATACCAGCGCATGGTGGCTTCCACCGTTAGTCCGTGCAAGAGGTGAAACGGCTCTTTGTTATACTCTTGCAATAAGGCGAACGCTTCTTCGCGGCTTAGGTTAAGTTCCATGGTTTACTACCCGTCTTTCTATCAAAGTTTGTTCTGCTTTTCTTGATACAGCTGGTGATCTGCGGCGATTATGGTTTGAGATACTTTATTATAGTCGCGAAACGAAACAATGCTTGTGCTAATTCCCGTTGCTTCTTCATAGGCGGCGGCATAGGCGCTAAAGGACGTTTTGATCGTTTCCAGTTTCTGCATCAGCTCGTCCTTTTCTCCGTAATAGATAATGGCAAATTCATCTCCGCCCCAACGGCTGACAATGTGTTGCTCCAGCCCAAAGGTGTTCTGTAGCTGGACAGACAGCTCTTTGAGCACTTCGTCTCCAACATAGTGCCCGTACTTGTCGTTCACTTTTTTAAAGTTATCGAGATCAAGAAGCGCCAGGTGGATCGGCCGGCTGTTGTCGTAAGCGGCATCCTCCACTGCTTGGTTAAAGATCCTTCGGTTATAAAGGCCCGTCAATTCGTCAAAGCTGGCTAATTCGCCCAGCTTTTTGTTGACCCGTTCATATTCCCTGGTAAACCGCAAAAGGATCAAGAATGATGCCACTAATAAGGCCGGAATTTGGATCATGCGATCCAAAAACTGGTTCCATTCTGAATAAACCGCGACTAGTTCTGGGTGATAATACTCCAACATGTGCATCGCCATAAACACCGCAATCAGTGCGGAAACCAAAAAGACGCGTCTCCAACCGCTGAACAGATAAGTTACCGTGATTAAAAGCAGGAAGGTATACCCCGTGGCATTGTTATTGCTTCCGCCGGAATCAAAAAATGCATAGGGAAGAAAAATAAGGATTAAAAACAGAAACACACAAAACATCACATGGATCGTGTGTTTTTTATGATTGGAAAATAGAAGAGCAACAACGGCGACCAAAAGAAGAACAACCCATTTTAGGCTTGACCACAATGGAAACGCAGTAATACAGTTGCCGATGATACTCATAACCGATAGACTTGCTCCCGCAATTAGAATTGCTCGATATAAACGCAGTTGAATATCTGATTGGTTCACATTGTCCTCCTTGTCTGCATCCTTGATCCAATAGAGAACGCGAAAACTCATTGGGGTAATTTTCGTTACTTGTACCACAGACAGCGGCATAAAAAAGCCGCAAAAGCAAGTACTCCGTTACCATGAGCCCCGATATGGGCGTGGCTGCGGTTTTTGCTGTGGCAGCAGGTGGGGTTTTTAAATCGCAGCGGTTTCGTGGATACGATCATAAAACGTTTTATCCGTTGTAATTCCTATATTTTATCAATTTTTTCTGTTTTTGTATACACCAATTTTGGCAGGACAGAAAGCGCCGGATGGTCCGTCCCTCTTTTCTGATCGTCCGAAAGGGAGTTGATCGGCGCGTTTAAGGGATAAGCGATTTGGAAAAAATGGTAAGCGGCACAAAATGATTTTTTACTTGACAAATGTTCAAAACCCCTCTAATATGAAAACGTACCCTGGACAGAGGGTGCAAGGAATCAATAATTTAAATAGGCAATGGAGCCAATAAGACTATACAATGCTGTATAGTGTTATTGGCTCCATTTTTTTGTTGAAGAGGAGCGGAGTAATGTGGATCACGGAGATGTTTCTTGGATGTTAACAGCATCGGCGCTGGTTTTACTCATGACGCCAGGGCTGGCGTTTTTTTATGGCGGATTAGCAAAGAGAAAAAACGTTGTGAACATCATGATATCTTCAGCAATTCTCATGGGAATTGCCTCTATCCTGTGGGTCCTGGTTGGGTTTTCCCTTTCTTTCAGCGGAAACGGAAGTATCATCGGCGATCTGAAGTGGTTTGGCCTTAACTTCGATACACTCACGGATATGACCTTGCCCTTTCCCAATACGCTGGCCTTTGCGATGTTTCAAATGATGTTCGCCATCATCACACCGGCCCTTATCACCGGAGCGATTGCCGAGCGAATGAAGTTTTCTTCCTTGGTGATCTTTACAACCATTTGGTCAATTATCATTTATTATCCCCTGGCGCATATGGTGTGGGGCGGTGGATTCTTATTTGATATTGGCTCTGTTGACTTTGCGGGAGGCAACGTGGTACATATCAGCTCCGGCGTCAGTGCGCTGGTGCTGGCCAGTATGCTGGGTAAACGCAAGAATTACGGGAAAGCAACCTATCATCCCCACAATGTTCCGTTCGTTTTCTTGGGGGCCGCGCTTCTTTGGTTTGGTTGGTTTGGGTTTAACGCAGGAAGCGCGCTGTCTGCCAACGAGCTTGCCATTCACGCCTTTATGACAACCAATACGTCAGCTGCTGCTGCCATGCTGTCCTGGCTCCTGATTGAAGTGGTCAAAAACGGCAAGCCAACCTTGGTTGGCGCGTCTACCGGTTTGGTCATTGGCTTAGTTGCGATTACGCCGGGAGCGGGTTTTGTCCCGATCTGGGCCGCAATCATCATTGGCGCCATGGTTAGCCCGATTTGCTATTTCTTCATCAGCGTTGTAAAACCCAAGTTCGGGTATGATGACGCGCTTGATGTGTTTGGATGCCACGGAGTAGGGGGCATATGGGGCGGAATCGCAACCGGTTTGTTTGCTCAAAAATCAATCAACTCTGCCGCCGCTTGGGACGGTCTGGTCTTTGGCGATGTAAATTTGTTCCTGCGTCAGCTTGCGGCCATTGGAATAACCATTGTGATTGCTGTGGTGGGCACCCTGATTGCAGGCGGAATTACCTCGCTGATCACCAAGGGACTCAAAGTCTCTAAAAAGGAAGAAGATCTTGGACTTGACAGCGCTGAGCATGGCGAGACCGCATACCCCGCATTCAATGGCATGGACTAAATTCTTTGCATAGAGGGTTACAACATGAAGAAAATTGAAGCATTTATTCGTCCTGAGAAACTGGATGAAATCAAGGAAATATTGGATCAACTCCATTTGAATGGGTTAAGCATTATGCAGGTGATGGGCTGTGGCAACCAAAAAGGCTGGAAAGAGTTTATCCGGGGGACTGAGGTGGACTATAACTTCCTGCCTAAAATTAAAATCGAAATGGTTGTTCTTGATGAGCAGGTGGAACCTGTTATAGAAAGCATGATCGAGCGGGCCGCTACCGGCGAATTCGGAGATGGAAAAATATTTGTTTCAGAGATTAGTGACGCCATCCGTATCCGGACAAGGGAACGCGGAATCGATGCGGTGAAGTAAAGTTTTTTGCCCTAAAAGAAACCATTTTACTGGGTGCGAATGCCTGGTCGCCCTATGCCATAGTGCCGCACGAGAGAAGAAAGCAAGCCACCAAAAATCCGCCTGTCGTAGAAATTACGATCACAGGCGGGTTTCTTTTGCCGTGATACAAAAACACTTCAGCCCTGTTTCGGACCAAGTCCAAAACAGGGCTGAAGTTCATTCGAGAAAGAAGGGTAGCGGGTTAAACGCGGAACAGCAGATCGGTATAGACCGGGACGGGCCATACATCTGCGGGAACGACCTTTTCTGCCTCGTCAATTGTAACGCGGGCTGCGTCCATCGCGCGAACCACGGTTTCGCGGTAATAAAGGGCTGTTTCAAATACGTCGTCAAAGCTGGGAGCCTTTGCAGCATCTTTCAGCGCGGTGAGCGTTTCGTCCATGGAGTCTGCCAGAGATACCATGTCTTTCAGCCGATCCTTCGCGGATTTGCTGCCTGTTTTTTCAGCGATCTCAGAGAGTTTCAGGGCATATCCCAGTGTTGCGGGAAGCAGCTGACGCTCAGCAATATCAATTAAGGTAAATGCTTCAATACTAATTGTTTTGGAATAGTTATCGAGCAAGATCTCATAACGGGATTCAAGTTCCTTCTGGGTCAGCACACCCATCTCTTGGAACACGGCCATATTCTTTTCCACCTGCAGCTCTTTAATGGCAAGCACCGTGTTGCTGATGTTGGGCAAACCGCGCGCGGCAGCTTCCGTGACCCAGTCTTCTGAATAGTTGTTGCCGTTAAAGATAACCTTGCTGTGAGTGGTCATAAACTCTTTGACCAGCTTCTTTGCCGCAGCTTCCGGATCCTCGGCCTGTTCCATGATGTCGGCGATTTCAGACAGTGTTTTGGCAACCACGGTGTTTAAGGTGAAGCAGGGCTCGGCAATGTTATTGGCCGAACCGCACATGCGGAATTCGAATTTGTTGCCGGTAAAAGCAAAGGGGGACGTTCTGTTTCTGTCGGTGGTGTCTTCGGTAATCATGGGCAGGGATGCGATGCCAAGATTTGTTTTGACCCTTCCGGCATCGGCATAAGGATTGCCGCTGATAATCGAGTCGATAATGGCCTGCAGCTCCTCACCGACAAACATGGAGATGATGGCAGGAGGCGCTTCGTTGGCACCCAGTCTGTGGTCGTTTCCTGCGCTTGCAACCGACAGCCGGAGCAGCCCTGCATATTCGTCCACCGCCTTGATGACGGCAGCCAGGAACGTCAAAAAGTGAATGTCGTCTGCCGGATTCATACCCGGATCCAGAAGATTGATCCCGTCGTCCGTTGCAATGGACCAGTTAATGTGTTTGCCGCTGCCGTTCACGCCGGCAAAGGGCTTTTCGTGCAGCAGAGCCGTAAGGCCGTGCTTTTTGGCAATCCGTTTCATCATTTCCATGACGAGAAGATTGTGGTCTGCCGCCACACTTGCGGGGTCGAAAATGATGGCCAACTCGTGCTGTGCCGGGGCGACCTCGTTATGCTTTGTTTTGGCGGTAATACCAAGCTTCCACAGCTCGGTGTCCAAATCACGCATAAAGTCTGTAATTTTAATGCGCAGTCTTCCGAAATACTGATCTTCAAGTTCCTGGCCTTTTGGCGGCTTGGCACCAAAAAGCGTACGGCCCGTCAGCATCAGGTCAAGGCGCTTTTCGTACATCTCGCGGTTAATGATAAAATACTCCTGCTCGGGGCCAACCGTGGAGATCACCTGGTTGGAAGTGGTGTTTCCAAACGCTTTGAGAACACGCAGCGCTTGCTTGCTCAGCGCCTCAACGCTGCGAAGAAGGGGCGCTTTTTTGTCAAGAATCTCGCCGGTGTAGGAGAAAAATGCGGTGGGAATGTAGAGGGTTCCGTCTCTCACAAAAGCAGGCGAGGTGCAATCCCAAGCCGTATAGCCGCGCGCTTTGGCTGTTTCTCTCAGGCCGCCGGAAGGGAACGACGATGCGTCAGGCTCGCCTTTAATCAGCTCTTTCCCCGAAAACTCCATGACAACTCTGCCGTCTCCCGTTGGAGCGATGAACGCATCATGCTTTTCGGCTGTAATTCCGGTCATCGGCTGGAACCAGTGGGTGAAGTGCGTGGCACCCTTTTCCATCGCCCACTCCTTCATGGCAGAGGCGATTTCATCCGCAACAGAAGTGTCCAGCGTCTTGCCGGCGTTAATTGTTGCGATGAGCACTTTAAATGCAGTTTTCGATAATCTTGCCTTCATGACCGTTTCGTTGAATACGTACTCACCAAATATGGCGTCAGGGGACATGCTTTTTTCGCAACCCATTTTAAATCCTCCTAAAAAAATAAACAAAGGCGCCTCTGAATAAATTCAGAAACGCCTTTGTTCCTCATGTTATGATACCTTATTAATATAGCGCCTTGTGGCTGTTTCGTCAAGAGCAATTCCCGAAAGTTCTTGCACAAGCCCAAAAATTTTTCTTGCCGCGGGGTTACTCCTCCGCGTGGGTAGACGGCTGAAAAACACGGATGGCATTGCGCGTTTCCTTCGCTTCATACAACGCCCGGTCGGCATGAATAAACAGCCGCGCCCCGGTCATTTCGGCTGAATACGCGGCAAGTCCGAAGCTGGCCGTCAACCTGAGCTGCGGCGCGTCCTCAAACCGCAGGGCATTCATTTTTTGCTGAATTTGCCCACAGGTCACCACCGCATCGGGCATGGCCGTGTGGTGGAACAGAATACAGAATTCATCGCCGCCGTAACGAAAGGTCTCTGCGGCTGGGCAGGTTTGCTTCAAGATTTTTGCAAATTCCACCAGACACCGGTCTCCCATATGATGACCCCACTGATCGTTTACCCCTTTGAAATGATCCATATCCGCGATCGCAAACAGGTAGTCATCGTCTGTCTCGTTCCCCTCTATCTCAATCAGGGCATCGTGCAGCGATTTTCGGTTCAATACGCCGGTCAGCTCGTCCACTTGAAGGCGCTGCTTCAGTTGCTGCCGCTCCAGCTCCTTTTGAATACTCGCCTCGTTCTTTTTTCGCTCATATCGAATTTCAACCAAGCAGACGACGGAACAGGCAATCAAAAGGAACAGAGCGACCAGAAAATCCCCGAACCGAAGCGTACTTTCAAAAATGCTGATTTTATCCAAATCCCACTGGATCAACAGCTCGGAAAAAATCAGGATGGAAAGGCTGGCCACGGCCGTGATACAAGTCACACGAAAACTCGCATAAATCGTCGTCAGGATAATGGCCACGGTAAAAATATAATAAGTGGAGGTAAATGCGTTATGTGCCGTAAAGAGGATGCCGGAAATGAGCACAAGCAGCAGTGACACCGTGTACATTTTCTGGTTTTGGGAAAAACGCTTTGCATGTACCACCACAGCGTCGATGGCGATGCAGAGGAAGTTAAGCCCGCTGGGGACGACCATGAATTTCCAAAGATATCTGGGGACTGTGGTGGTCAGCATATCAGACCGGATGACAATAAAGCTGATCAAACACTCAACCACCCAGGCGAATAGAACCATGCCGATTGAGACCCTATAATGCAGCAGAAGCCAATCGGTGTTGATCCGTTTATATTCTTTGCGTATCTGGTCAATATGCGTGTCAGCAATTTTTTCTGTGTCCATAGTTATTCAAAACGGCTTTTTGGCGTTTTGCCCCCTAATATTTTTTTGAAGGAAGACGGTTGGATGCTGGGTACAGACAAGCGGGATTAACTTCCGTTCTCAGGAGCAGCAGAACCAATACCCTATTCTAATGGAGTAATATTACTTCGTCAAGAAAATTGGCGGAAAAGCGAGGCATAATATAAAGTATGCCTCGCTTTTCGTTACGAGTTAGGACGGTTTTTTATTTTTGCAGCCACATAGTAAATCAATTCCTCCGCATCGGGCACATCACCCTTATGGGGAACGCTTGCTTGTGCCGCCCGTTCACGCTCCGACTTATCGCTTTTCTGGTAAGCGCAGGTAATAGCGGCCTGCATGTCCCTTTTTACCTCTTCCATGGATACGCCATGGTTCCTGGCGACTTTACGGTATAGACTTCTCATGCTCATAACAGGTTCACCTCATGTTAAAATGTAATGTAAGGATACATAACTGCAATTCTATATAATTAGATTCTATATGTCAATAGATATAGATAATATGTTTCCCCGAATTGGAAATACTATGGCGTACAATTATATTGTAGGTGGTGGTATTATGTATGAAGAGTCTTTTAGTAGGCGCATTACGCAATTACGTACGGCAGTAGGGACTTCTGCACGGGATATGAGTTTGTCTTTAGGTCAAAGTGAAAGCTACATAAACAAGATAGAAAACGGTAAATCATTGCCCTCCATGCAGGCTTTTTTCTATATCTGCGATTATTTCGGCATTACGCCAAAGGATTTTTTCGATGAAGGAACAAAAAATCCATCCTTGATGAATGCGGTGGTTGAGGACTTGAATGCCCTGGACGAAAAGCAAATATTGAATATCCACGAAATTATTAAGGGCCTAAAAAAGTAAAGCAGGCGGCGAAAGCTACCTGCTTCCTTAATTTCAGATAAGCGAATTCCCCGTCCTTCGAGACGGGGAATTTGCTTATCATTCATTCCATACGATTAAGTCAGATGAATTCGAAAGATATTCAGTGGTCAGTGAATTCCATTCATCTTCGGAAACTTCTTTATCTTCAAACATAAATACGTCATAATCGGCACTTTCAGTCAAACCACTTTCATCGACGCTGTGATATTTTGAGAAATATACTTTTGAAATCTCATTTCCATCAGAGTCCAAAACTAAATAATAATAATTTATGTGAGTCGGTGCTGCGCCATCGCGTTCGTATAAGATCGCTCCGTTGTTGAGTGGAGATTCATAATCAGGACCATCATGCCATAAAACGATTTGTCCATCAAGATATGTAAAAACAGCATAACTGCCACCCACGATAGGGCGCAGATGAAGTTCCGGTATTCCATCCCCGTTCATATCGAATAAAGCATAATATGTTTTAAAATCTGGCTCCAAAGAAATATCTTTTATTGTAACGACTCCATCACTTATCTCATTTTTTAGATCTTGTGCATCTATACTTCCAGCCAAGAATTTGTTATATGCTGCAAGCGCATCATTTTTTGCAGAAGATCCATCATCAGATGTCTGTGGAGAACCGCTATCAGAAAGCTGGGAAGAATTCTCCGGAACCATCGCACTTGATGTAGGTGATGCATCCGTGGTTGCCGGTGTGCTGGTACTGTCTTGCCCGCAGGCGTTTAAAGCAATTAGAAATGCGGATAAGAGCAAAAGGGAAAGGGTCTTCTTGAGAAAGGGGTTGCGTTTCATAATGGCCTCCTAAGTTTTTGTTTTAGTATATCAGCTCCAGGATAAACGTTGAGATTAAGGCTGCTAATCTGGCTATTAAAAAGTCTAGTTCATAAAAAACGTTCATGTCAGTCTTTTTATCTGTTATCATCAAATATAACCCTATGTCATCTATAGTTTCCCCTATAAATCAGGGCAAAAATAGAGTAATTTTAGCCTGCTTTCAGTCAAAAAAGATGCCCCTAGAGTCTAGTGGGGCCTTGATGGATACACTATTTCTGAGAATCAAGAATAAACAAAGATGCATCATATCCCATGAACATTTTACTTCCAGTATAAAAAGTTTTAGATTGAATATCTCTGTACCCTATTTTTGTCATAATATCAGTTAACTCTATTTGATCAAATCCGTTATGAACCATATCTGAAACAATTTTTTCATTTGTATTAAAATCTACGATTAGTAAATGCCCGCTATCTTTTAGAACCTCATATAATCTTGATAAAACTAATTCAACATCATTAATATGGAGCAGAACTTGAGCCATAAAAATGTAGTCAGCATGTAAATCCGAAAGCCTTTCTTTTTCTATGTCAAAGCATAGTGTAGCTGCATTCTGTATATTAGAACTAGAAAATTTTTGCCTTATTTGATTAATCATGTTTTGTGATGTATCCAGAAAAAGTATAGAATTAAAATCACTTAACAAGTTCATTCCAACAAGACCAGTTCCACACCCAAAATCAATAGCATTCTTACTTTTAGCATCAACTAAATATTCACGAATGGCATTTGATGATACCTTTGCAATTTGAATTCTTTCAGGAGTGTCATATATATTAGCTATCATTTCAAATTTATCGGTATTCCCCATTATTAGCTCTCCAACCTACCATATAATAAATCTAATATTATCTGTTTTATATCCTCAAGGGCTGCTCATCACTGTTACACTCCTGCAATCCATCAAAGCCTTGATTCATAAGCCTTTCAACCGTTCAAGCCTTACGCAACATTCTGTGTGCTGTGTACGGGGGAAAAGATCCACTGCCACGGCATTTTGGACAAGATAGCCCCGCTCGGTGAAGCGTTTGACATCCCGCGCCAGTGTGGCGGGATCGCACGAAACATAGACAATGCGGCGGGGGGACATGGCGGCGACCACATCAACCACCTCGGCGGCAAGACCCTTGCGGGGCGGATCTACCGAGACAATATCCGGGTGAACGCCGATGTTGGCAAGCCTTTGCGCCGCATCTCCGGCGTCAGCGCAAAAGAACTCCACGTTTTCAATGCGATTGCGCAGGGCGTTTTTGCGGGCGTCCTCAACGGCCTCCGGCACAATCTCGGCGCCGTAGACCTTTTTGGCATGACGTGCCATGGCAAGGCTGATGGTGCCGATGCCGCAGTAGAGATCAAGCACGGTTTCCGCCCCGGTGAGGGCGGCAAACTCCAGCGCTTTCCCATAGAGCACCTCGGTCTGGGCGCGGTTAACCTGAAAAAAAGAGGGGACAGACAGACGGAAGGTAAGGGAACACAGGGTGTCCTCCAGATACGCGTCCCCTCGCAGGACGCGGTATTCGTCCCCCAAAATGACATTGGTATCCTTGGTGTTGACGTTCAGCAGGACCCCAGTGAGGGAGGGGACCGACACCATCAGCGCATCAGCCAGATCCTGCTCATGTGGGAGCTTTTTCCCGTTTATCACAAGGCAGCAGAGACAAGCGCCCGCGCTGCTGGCGCGAACATATAGGTGGCGCACAAGACCGCGGCCGGTTTTCTCATCGTAGGCGGAGATGTGGAAGGTATCCATCCAGCGCTTCACGACATGTCGGATGGCACCGGCGCTCTCGGGCTGGAGCAGGCAGTCGTCCACATCCAGCACGTCGTGACTCCGGGGGCGGTAAAAGCCGAGTTTGGGGCCGTCAGACACGGGGAACTGGATCTTGTTGCGGTAGCGAAGCGTGTTCTCAGCGCCCAAAATGACGGGGACGGATAACTCCGCGCCCCCAATGCGGCGGAGGGCATCCTCGACCTTGGAGCGCTTAAAGCAAAGCTCTTCCTCATAGGTCATGTGCCGGGTTTGACAGCCGCCGCATTTTCCAAAATAAGGGCAGTCGGGCGTGAGGCGGGCGGGCGAGGGAGTAACGACCTGATTGACCTTGCCGAAGGCAATGTTTTTGTTCACCTTGAGCAGTTGCACCTCGCAGACCTCACCCCGCAGCGCGCCCGGTACAAAGACCACCAGACCGTCCAGCCGGGCTACCCCCGCGCCTTCGCTGGAATAGCCGTCAATGGACAGACGATGGACCGTATTTTTCTGTGGCTGCGGCATGAGCGCATCCCCTTTCGGACAGGTTCTATTTTGCAATATTGTATCATTTTATGGATGGTTCGTAAATAGTGGCGCAAAGCGGAAAAAAATCTTTCTTCTATGGGTGTTTTGTGCTATACTAAATTGATATTTCACATCCATATCCTGTGATGAACCAGAAAGGATTTTTTCAGTATGAGTTTATTGAGAAAACTGCTAGGGACCAGTTCCGCCCGGGAGCTGAAGTCCATTTATCCCATTGCCGACAAAGTAGACGCGTTGGAGGAGAGCTATCAGGCGCTCACCGACGCGCAGCTGCAGGCCAAAACTCCCGAATTAAAGGAGCGCCTGCGCAATGGAGAGACGCTGAATGATATTTTGCCCGAGGCGTTCGCCGCCATCCGCGAGGCGTCGTGGCGTGTGCTGGGTATGCGCCCTTACCGCGTGCAGGTTATTGGCGGTATCGTCCTGCATCAGGGGCGCATTGCTGAAATGAAAACCGGTGAAGGCAAGACCTTGGTGGCAACGCTGCCCGCCTACCTAAACGCATTGACCGGAGAGGGCGTTCACATCGTCACCGTCAACGACTACCTGGCCAAGCGCGACAGCGAGTGGATGGGAAAAGTTTACCGCTTTATGGGCCTGTCTGTGGGACTGGTGATCCATGCGGTGCAGCCCAAGGACCGCAGGGCCGCCTATCACTCTGACATTACCTACGGAACCAACAACGAGTTTGGCTTTGATTATCTGCGGGACAACATGTGTATCTATGCCAGCGAGCTGGTCCAGCGGGGTCACTATTTCGCTATCGTGGACGAGGTGGACTCCATCCTCGTTGATGAAGCCCGCACCCCGCTCATCATTTCCGGGCAGGGCGATCAGTCCACTCAGATGTACAGTGTGGTGGACAATTTTGTCGGCGGCCTTACGTGCATGCGGGTGACCTCGGTAGACACCAAGGAGGAAGAGGCGACAGATATTGACGCCGACTACGTGGTGGATGAAAAGGCCCGCACGGCCACCTTGACCGCCCGGGGCATCAAAAAGGCGGAGGGCGCCTTCAACGTGGAAAACCTGGCGGACATGGAGAACACCACCCTGTCCCATCATATCAATCAGGCCATCAAGGCCCATGGCGTGATGAAGCGCGACATTGATTATGTGGTCAAGGATGGACAAGTCATCATTGTCGATGAGTTTACGGGCCGCTTGATGTTCGGCCGCCGTTACAACGAGGGGCTGCATCAGGCCATTGAAGCCAAGGAGCGGGTGGAGGTGGCCCGGGAGTCCAAGACGCTGGCGACCATCACCTTCCAGAACTATTTCCGCCTGTATGACAAGCTGTCCGGCATGACCGGTACTGCCATGACCGAGGAGGAGGAGTTCGGCACCATCTACGAGCTGGACATTGTGGAGATCCCCACCAACCGGCCGCTGGCCCGGACGGATCACCCCGATGTGATGTATAAGACTGAGGCCGGAAAATACCGCGCCATGGTCAACCAGATTGAGGAATGCCATGCCAAAGGACAGCCCGTGTTGGTGGGCACCGTGTCCATCGAAAAGTCCGAGCAGCTGTCCAAGATGCTGAGCAAGCGGGGGGTCCCCCACAATGTGTTGAACGCCAAGCACCATGAGAAAGAGGCCGAAATCGTGGCGCAGGCGGGTAAGTTTAATGCAGTTACGGTGGCCACCAACATGGCCGGCCGTGGTACCGATATTATGCTGGGCGGCAACGCTGAATATCTGGCAAAATCTGACCTGCGTAAGGCCGGCATGACAGATGAGATGATTGTCGAGGCCACCGGCTACGCCGAGACGGATAATCAGGAAATTATGGAGGCCCGCCGGGCGTATGCCGAGGCCGAGGCGAAGTATAAAGAGAGCATTAAAATCGAGGCTGACAGAGTGCGCGAAGTGGGCGGCCTGTTTATCCTTGGTACCGAGCGTCACGAATCCCGACGCATTGACAACCAGCTGCGCGGCCGTGCCGGCCGGCAGGGGGACCCCGGTGAGACGCGGTTCTTCCTGTCATTGGAAGATGACATTATGCGCCTGTTCGGCTCTGAGCGGGTGATGAACATGATGGAATCTTTGGGTGTGGATGAAGACACGCCCATTGAGCAGAAGATGCTGACCAATGCCATTGAATCCGCCCAGAAGAAGGTGGAAAGCCGCAACTTCCAGACCCGTAAAAACGTGCTGGAATACGACGATGTGATGAATACCCAGCGCGAGGTGATCTACGAGCAGCGCCGCAAGGTGCTCGATGGGGAGGACCTTCAGAGCAACATTCAGACGATGCGCCACAGCGTCATTGCCGAGGCGATAAACGGACACATGGGCGAGCAGAAGCATATGGACGCCCAGAGCTTCCGGGAAGCGACAGCTGAGTTCCGCACCATGTTCCTTGGTGCGAATGAGCTACAGCTGTCCGACGATGAGCTGCAGCAATACGACGCCAATGGACTGATTGATCTGCTGACTGAGAAGGCAGAGACCGCTTATGCCCAAAAGGAGACCGAGATCAGCGAGCCCATCATGCGGGAGCTGGAGCGGGTTATCATGCTCCGGGTCGTGGACGAATACTGGATGGACAACATTGACAACATGAACGAGCTTAAGCAGGGCATCGGCCTGCGCGCTTACGGACAGAATAACCCGGTGGTGGAGTACAAGCGCGAAGGCTATCAGATGTTCGAGGAGATGATCGCCGCCATTCAGGAGGAGACCATCCGCCGTTTGTACCGTGTGCGCATCCAGAAGAACACAGAAGTCAAGCGGGAGCGGGTGGCTAAGATCACCGGCGAATCCGGTGGGGATGACGGCACCGTGAAAAAACAACCGGTGAAAAAGACCCAGAAAATCGGACCGAACGAGCCTTGCCCCTGTGGAAGCGGGAAGAAGTTCAAAAAATGCACCTGCGCCGAATATCATTCAGAAGCGTAAAGCCTGCGAAGCAGGCGCACAGCGAACCCCGGAGACAAAAAACAGGTTGGACCCGAGAGGCCAACGGCATTTTTGCGAGGGGGAGAGCAGTAAGCCGCGGCGAAGCAGGCGGAGCGTGACAGTAAGAAGCGTGAAGCCTGCGAAGCAGGCGCACAGCGAGGCCCGGGGATAAAAACCGGTAATGAGGACTTGTAACATGGATATGACTGCGCATACCCACAACGGGATCACATTTCACACCGCCGACAGTTTTGTGGCTGCCGGCGGTGTTGCCCATGCCTTTTCCACCCGCACGGGCGGCGTGAGTGCTCCGCCGTGGAACAGTTTGAATTTGAGCACGACCCGAGGCGATGAGCCGGAGCATGTGCGGGAGAATTACCGCCGCTTGACCGCGGCAGCCGGGGTGGCGCTTGCCCGGCTGGTGAAGGCCAAGCAGGTCCATGGCGACACGGTGCGCGTGGTAACGGAAGCGGATTTGCGGGGAGACATTTACGACCCGGAGGGGTACGAGGCCGATGGGCTTGTGACCGACGTGCCCAATCTGTCCCTTATGGTGTTTACCGCCGATTGCGTTCCCACCCTGCTGTATGATCCCGTGCGCCGCGTTGTGGGAGCGGTCCACGCCGGTTGGCGGGGAACCGCCCTTTCTGTGGCGGGCAAGGCAGCAGCACGGATGCAGACGCAGTATGGCTGCAAGCCGTGTGATATTCTGGCGGCCATTGGGCCCTGCATCTCCCGGTGCTGCTTCGAGACCCATGGCGAGGTGCCCCAGGCCATGACAGAGCAGTTCGGGGCAGATGCCGCACCCTATATGCAACCGCTTGAAGAGGAAAAGTTTAAGGTAGATCTCAAGGGGCTGAACGCCTTGAGTCTCCGTCTGGCCGGCGTAGAAGGGGAGCACATTACCATCAGCGGCGACTGCACGGCCTGCAACCCCGAACGATACTGGTCGCACCGCCTGACCGGCGAGGCGCGGGGCGCGCAGGCATCGGTCATCTGCTTAATCTGACGAGGGAAACATGAAAAGAACAAGGGTTTTGAGTTGTATATTGGCAGTCGCCTTGCTGGCATCTCTCGCCGCCTGTGCCCCCGCCACAGAGGGGACAGCGTCTGAGACGGGAACACCGGAGCCTGTCGAGACAGAGACGGAAGAGGTCCGCCCCTTTGCGCTGCCCATCTACCGGGAGGACGCGATGCATCCTGTGCTGGGGGACAACCGCACCAATCTGACCATCGCGCCACTCCTGTATGAGGGACT
Source organism: Oscillospiraceae bacterium (assembly GCA_963666535.1). Classification (GTDB taxonomy): domain Bacteria; phylum Bacillota; class Clostridia; order Oscillospirales; family Oscillospiraceae. The sequence goes on from OY762913.1 coordinate 703,541, forward strand.
GTTTGAACTGGATGAGAGCTTTGAGCCGTGCCCGGTACTATGTAAAAGCGATTCGGTCAGCGAGGACGGACTGGTCTGGAGCTTTGTATTGCAAAGCGGTGTTACCTTTTCTGACGGGACGCCGCTTACGGCGGCGGATGTAGCAGCGGCCCTTGAGCTGGCCCGTGGCAGCGCCCGCTACGCCGCGCGGCTGAAGTCGGTACGGAGCGTGGCGGAGGAAGATGGCCGGGTAATCGTGACCCTGTCCGCACCCAGCGGGAATTTGCCCGCGCTGCTGGATATTCCCATTGCCAAGGGGGAAGAGGACTGGCCTGCGGGCACCGGACCGTATGCGCGCAGCACAAGCGGGGACAGCCTGGTCCTGCGGCAGAATTGGTGGCAGAATAAGCGGCTTCCGCTGGAAAAGATTCTGCTGACGGAGATTACCCAAACTGACGATCTGATCCGCAGCTTTGACACCCGGACGACCAGTCTGATTGTGGCCGATTTGACGGGGACCAATGTACTGGGATTTTCCAACAGCTACGAGGCGCGGAGTTTTGATACGACCACTATGCTCTATCTGGGTTTTAACAGCAAAAAGGGAGACTGCATCGACGAGACGGTTCGGCGGGCGCTGGCCTGCGGGATCGATCGCGGGACCATTGCCACATCCATTTACGCCCGTCATGTGACGGCGTCGGCGCTGCCGGTATCCCCCAAGTCTTCGTTGTATGACGAGACCTTGGGCGAAGGGATTGCTTACTCCGTGTCTACCATGCAAAGTCTGCTGGCAGACGTAAAGGGCGGCGTGAAGGTTACCTTTGTGGTCAACAGTGAAAGCAGCTTTAAAACCGCAGCTGCGGAATATTTGGCGACGCAATGGGAAAATGTGGGCGTGACGGTGACGCTGAAGAAGCTGGCGTGGGACGATTATCTAGCTGCTTTGAAAGCGGGAACGTTTGACGTGTATTTGGGGGAGACCACCCTGACCGGAGACTTTAATTTGACAGATTTGGTGGGGACCCGAGGAAGCCTGAACTACGGCGGATTTTCGAACAGCGAGACCGACGCGCTGCTGGCGGCGTTTCAGGCGGCAGATGCCCAGGGGCGCCGCGCCGCTGCCGCCGCGCTGTATACCAATTTGACCGAGCAGCTGCCCATCGCCACATTATGTTTTAAAAGCGATTCGGTTTTAACCGAGTGGGGCGTCATCGGCAACATCAATCCCACAAGGCAAAACGCCTTTTTCGAGATGGAGAACTGGTCCATTTACCAAGAGAGCGGGGAGGAAGCAGAATGAATCAAGTATTTCGCTGCTATGTAGAAAAAAAGGAAGGCTTCCGCGTGGAAGCAGATCGTGAGTATAGAGAGCTTACGGAGCAGCTGGGAATCGGCAGCCTAACGTGGCTGCGGGTGTTCAACCGGTATGATGCAGACCACATAGAACGTGCTGTGTATGAAGCCGCCCGAACAACGGTGTTCTCCGAGCCCCAGTGCGACCATTTTTACGAGGAGGCGCTGCCCCAGCTGGGGGCGTGCACCCTTTTGGCGGTAGAGCCGCTGCCCGGGCAGTACGATCAGCGCGCCGATTCCTGCGCCCAGTGCATTCAGCTTTTGGCAGGTGGCGAGCGGCCCATTGTGGCGGCGGCCAAGGTGTACGCTTTTGGAGGAGCCATCACGCAGGCGGAGCGGGAAAAAATCGCGGCCTACCTCATTAACCCCGTAGAGAGCCGCGAGGCGTCTATGGACAAGCCCGAAACGCTGGAGCACACCTATGAAGTGCCCGATCGGGTGGCGAGCATTGCGGGATTTGTGGAAAAGAGCGAGCAGGAGCTTGGCGCCATGGTAGCCGATTACGGACTTGCCATGGATCTGGGCGATCTGAAATTCTTGCAGGCGTACTTTAAACAGGAGGAGAAGCGTGACCCCACGGTGACCGAGCTGCGGCTGGTGGATACCTATTGGTCGGACCATTGCCGGCACACCACCTTCTCCACTCATATCGACAGGGCGGAAATTGACGATCCGGAAGTGCAGAAGGCCTATGACGCGTACCTGGCCGCGCGGGTAGAGGTCTATGGCGAGGAAAAGGCGGCGAAGCGCCCGCAGACCCTGATGGACATCGCCACCATCGCCGTGAAAACCCTGAAAAAGCGTGGCCTGCTGCAAAATCTGGACGAATCGGAAGAAATTAACGCCTGTTCCATCCACGTCACGGCCACGGTGGATGGTGAGGAGCAGGACTGGCTGCTGATGTTTAAGAACGAGACCCATAACCACCCCACCGAAATCGAGCCCTTCGGCGGCGCGGCTACCTGTATCGGCGGTGCCATCCGCGACCCGCTGTCGGGCAGAGCCTATGTCTATCAGGCCATGCGCCTGACCGGCTGCGGTGACCCGAGAGTGCCCATCGACCAGACGCTGGAGGGCAAGCTGCCCCAGCGGAAGCTTGCCACAACGGCGGCGGCAGGGTACTCCTCCTATGGCAATCAGATCGGGCTTGCCACCGGTATCGTGCGGGAGGTCTATCACCCCGGCTATGTGGCTAAGCATATGGAGGTGGGCGCTGTGGTGGGCGCCGCTCCCGCAAGCAATGTGGTGCGGGTGGTTCCCGCCCCGGGCGACAAAGTGATCCTGCTGGGCGGCAGAACCGGCCGTGACGGCATCGGAGGGGCCACCGGGTCCTCCAAGAGCCACAACAAGGCGTCTCTCGCCACCATGGCGTCCGAGGTGCAAAAGGGCAATGCCCCCGAAGAGCGGAAAATTCAGCGCCTGTTCCGCAACGCCGACGTGACCCGCATGATCAAGCGCTGCAACGATTTTGGCGCGGGCGGCGTGTCGGTTGCCATTGGCGAGCTGGCGGACGGGCTTGAAATCAATTTGGACGCGGTGCGGAAGAAATACGACGGCCTGGACGGAACAGAGCTTGCTATTTCCGAAAGCCAGGAGCGCATGGCTGTGGTGGTGGAGGCCAAGGACGCGGCCCGGTTCATCCAGGCGGCAGAGACGGAAAATCTGGAGGCCTATGAGGTGGCGGTGGTCACCGAAAGGCCCCGCCTTGTCCTGTCCTGGAACGGGATGAAGATTGCCGATCTCTCCCGTGCCTTTCTGGATTCCAACGGAGCGGACAAGCACACTGCGGTTGCAGTTCCTGTGCTGCCAGTGGAAAAAACACCTGGGGTGGACGACGTGCAGGCGCGGTTGCGCACCATCGTATCCGACATCAACCTTGCGTCCCAGCGCGGTCTGGGCGAACGGTTTGACAGCTCGATTGGTGCGGCGTCGGTGCTCATGCCCTATGGCGGAAAGTACCAGCTGACGCCCACCCAAGTGATGGCGGCGCTGCTGCCGGTCAACCCGGGGCAGGAGACCGACCTCTGCTCGGTCATGGCCAATGGTTTCGATCCCTACCGCTCGGCGGAAAACCCCTTCCACGGCGCCGCCGGCGCGGTGGTGGAATCGGTGGCAAAGCTGGTGGCCGCGGGCTGCAATCCCAGAGAAGCGTATCTCTCTTTACAGGAATATTTTGAAAAGCTGCGGGACGAGCCGAAGCGCTGGGGCAAACCCTTTGCCGCGCTGCTGGGCGCCTTTACCGCCCAGATGAGTCTGGAGGTCGGCGCCATTGGCGGCAAGGACTCCATGTCCGGCTCATTCCTGAATATGGACGTACCCCCCACGCTGATTTCCTTTGCCATTGCCCCGGCTAAGGCGCAGGACATCCTGTCTCCCGAATTCAAGGCTGCCGGACACCCTGTGTATCTCTTCCAAGCGCCCAAGGGCGACTATGCGGGTACCCGCAGTGTGTGGGAGGCATTCCATACGCTGGCCCAAGGCGGCAAGGTGTTGTCCGCGTGGGCGGTTGGCGTGGGCGGCATTGCCGAGGGTCTGATCAAAATGTCCTTCGGCAATGGGCTTGGATTCGTGGGTGATGCCGCGCTGACCGAAAAGCTGCTGTTTGACAGCACGTTCGGTACCATCATTGCCGAATGTGACCAACCGATTACCGGTGGCGTGAAGATCGGTGAAACCACGGCGCAAGAGCGGCTGGCAGTTTGCGGCGTGACAGCGGAGCTGGCCGAGCTGCGCGGCCTTTGGGAAACTGCGCTGGAAGAGGTGTATCCCACCCATGCCAGCGAGAAGACAGAAAAATTGACCGACATTTCCTGGGGAAAGCGCAGCAGCGCGGCTCCCGCCGTGAAGACGGCGCGCCCCCGGGCGGTGATTCCGGTGTTCCCCGGGACCAACTGCGAGTATGACACGGCGAGAGCCTGCCTGCGGGCAGGCATTGAGCCGGAAATCCTGGTGGTAAGGAATCTCACCGGTGAGCTGCTGGGACAATCCGCCCAAGCGCTGGAGCAGGCGATTCGCCGCAGTCAGATGATCGTAATGCCCGGCGGTTTTTCCGGCGGTGATGAGCCGGACGGCTCCGGCAAGTTCATCGCGTCCTTCTTCCGCAACCCCCGCATCACCGACGCGGTACACGAACTGCTGAAGAACCGGGATGGCTTGATTTTGGGTATCTGCAATGGCTTTCAGGCCCTGATCAAGCTGGGCCTTGTGCCCTATGGCGAAATCAGGCCCATGGACGACAGCTGCCCCACCTTGACCTATAACCTGATCGGTCGGCACCAAAGCCGCTATGTCACCACGAAGGTGACCTCCGTGCAGTCGCCCTGGATGCTGAACTCCCAGGTGGGAGACCTTCACACCATTCCCATCTCCCATGGCGAGGGCCGGTTCGTGGCGTCCCCCGAGATGATAAAGCAGCTGATCCAAAATGGACAGATTGCCACCCGCTACGTGGATCTAAGCGGAAACCCGTCTATGGAGATCACGGCCAATCCCAACGGGTCTGTGGAGGCGGTGGAGGGCATCTGTTCTCCCGACGGCCGTGTATATGGAAAAATGGGCCATAGTGAGCGGCGGGGCGAGAATGTTGCAAAAAACATTCCCGGCGATCTGCATCAGCCGCTGTTTGAAAGCGGCGCGCTTTATTTCAAATAAGCAGACATAAATACAACATCTTGTTCCCACGGGGCTCCATGGGGACAAGATGGTTGCCTTGGGCAGAACGGGGCGGGATACACCAAGTTCTGTGAAAATGAGGTTGACATTGCGGAGAAAATCGGATATACTATCTCTTGCCCTGTTTTAAGCAGAGAGCTATGGCGGCATAGCTCAGTTGGCTAGAGCATGCGGTTCATACCCGCAGTGTCCCCGGTTCGAATCCAGGTGCCGCTACCATGTTCCGAAGAGGCGAATTTCGCCTCTTCGGAACCGAAAATAATGACACCCGATGGCGTGAAAGACCATGCGCCCGGGACAAAATGGCCCGGTGGTCAAGCGGTTAAGACACCGCCCTTTCACGGCGGTAACACGGGTTCGATTCCCGTCCGGGTCACCATTTATGTCACACGGAGGCTTAGCTCAGCTGGTTAGAGCGCCTGCTTCACACGCAGGAGGTCGATGGTTCGAGTCCATTAGTCTCCACCAAACCAACAAAATCCGAACCTTTTTCCAATTGGAGAGGGGTTCGGATTTGTTTTTTATTTGCATGCCTGAAATCGTAACAACTGACAAGGGAAAGTGACTCAATTGGGGCTGCCTTCCCTTGTTGTTTTTTGGAAGCTTTTCTGATATATTGTAGTAATTATAAGCACAGAATCATTGACCGCAAGGGTTTCGGCTTGAACGGGTTATCAATCATCGCTTGAATTAACACGAATTTTATCTAAAACCAACGCACGTTGTCTAGCCCAACCACAATATTTATGAGCTTTACCTCCATTGTCTACGTTCCATGGCATATAGTTGAGGAAACAGATTGCATGTGTACTCATGACAGAGCAGGTTAGAAAATCTCGGAATTTAATCTACTAAATTTTTCAGCTACAGCAAATGGTGAAGAAGATACCTTTTGCAGGTATACTAATTGCTAGTCGATATTATAATTTCAAGTGAAAACTTGGCGTAATAGTATAAGGGGTGCAATTTTATGGACTATAAGAAAGCGGCTTCCTATTGGATGGAAAAGGACGAAAAGGCAGTCCGAATGGAGCGTGACGTACTATTAATACAGATAGAAAAGTTTATCATGGCTCATAACACTTGCTCCTTGGCTACTGGATACGGTGATTTTGTCCGCTGTACTCCCATCGAATACAATTATAAAGAAGGGAGATTCTGGTTGCTTTCTGAGGGCGGGCTTAAGTTCCGTGGGTTGGAGTGCAACAAAAACGTCTGCCTTGCCATTTACGACAGCTATAGCCGCTTTAGTCAGTTGGGCGGGATGCAGATCTCCGGTACTGCAGAGCTTGTGGAGCCGTGGACGGGTGAATATATGGACTTGTTGGCGTTCAAGAATATTTCTGCCGAGAATCTGAAAAAAATGCCAACCGCATTGTACCTCATTAAAGTTACGCCAACTCGTATTGACTTTCTGTCTTCGGAGTTCAAAAAAATGGGCTTTGATTCACGGCAACATGTATGCTTACTCAATAGAAATGTTAATGATGTGACTTCGCTGGGCTAACTGCACATTGGCTGGCAGCGCATAGTTTATGAAAGATTAGAGGTGAAATTTGTGAAAAAAGTGATTGCATTACATGCAAGCAGGCGAAAAATGAATACTTACAGATTGCTGGTACAAATACAACAGAAGTTGGCCCAAAATGATGTTGAAATGGAAATCCTTTCGCTTTATGACTACAATATTCAAGATTGCCTTGGGTGTGAAAAATGTATTATGCAAGGCGGCTGCGTGCATCACGATGATGTGGAAGTGCTTATGAACAAAATGGAAGATTCCGATGGAATTATTCTAAGTTCACCGGTCTATCTACAGCAGGTTTCCGGAAAGCTAAAGGACTTTATCGACCGAACATGCAAGTGGTATCATCGTCCAGTGTTGTATGGAAAGCCAGTTCTTTGCGTAGCAACCACAAAAGGGTCCGGCTTGAAATCAACACTTTCATATCTTAGGAGCGTTGCGGTTCAGTGGGGAGCAATGCCAATTGGCAGCATTGGTAGAACCATTCGGAGCATCAAATCTCCAGTTACAGATAAAGAATTATCAGCATTTATCAAACTTTTACAAGCCCCCCAAAGCTATCGGCCGACATTAAACAGTCTCATAAATTTTGAAACACAAAAAGCACTGGCAAAATATCTGAATGGACTTGATACGTGTTATTGGAACGAGCGGGGTTGGGACACAAAACCATACTATTTTAGCTGCAGCCCCAATAGATCAGCATGTATTATTTCCAAGGTGTTTGGTATCATTCTGCAGTGTGGAATGGCTCATGGCCAAAATAAAACCAACTAACCGCCGTAACCTATGGTTACACTATAAAAATAAGACACTCTACTTTTAGTTAGAGTGTCTTATTTTTCATCTAAGATAGTTTTTCAACTATCTGTGGTATTTTATCTGTGGCATTTTTTATGGCGCTTTGACGTTCTTCTTCTGTTGTACCCGTTCCGTCTACCAACAATTCATCAAAGGTGTTGATGCCAATAAATTTCATGATTTCATGAACATAGTTTAACCCTTTGGAAAGGGCCGGCTTTAGCAACCAGGGTATGCTGGCGCCGGAAGACTGAACATAAATAAATGTTCTATGCTTATCATTCAAAAGGCCATGAGGTTTGTTATTTTCAAAAGCAATTGTTTTTCCAGCCTGGATAATACAATCCAAATATTCCTTTACAGGCGCAGGGAATGATAAGCTCCACATTGGAGCTGCCAAAACATATATATCGGCTTCCTTAAACTGATCACAGAGGTGTTCAATTTTAGAAACTTCTATTTGTTCCTCTGCACTCAGCTTGTTTCTAGCCGCTGAACTAACAATTGCGCTTCTGCTTTCAAAGTAACAGCCTTTTAACTGCGGGATATGTGCCTCATATAGGTTTAATTCCTCCAGTTCCGCATCTGGTACTGTTTTCAGAATTGTATTGACTAATCTTCTGCTTACCGTCCTACTTGAGGACTGTTCCTCATCCTTTGAGTTTGCAATAATATAAAGCAATTTTTTCATACGGTTCTCCCTTAATCTTAAAATCGTTTCGCGTAATAATGCATTATAAAAAGGCATGTGGCAAAAGAAATACTTTCATATTGTCAAGATTCGAATTTGTTGTATACGATTCAATTTAGTATTTCCATCGCTGGGTAACTTTATTCATTTCCTGGCGTTTCAAAAGACTGAGATAATGAACAACTATAATGACGCGTTTTCAGCTGGATTGTGAGTGGCGATGACGCCGCGTAAAATATAGTATCTTATCGTGAAGTAAAACCGGGTTGCCCCTTGCCGGTGTTGATATCAAATAATTGCGGCAAAATAATGATGGAAAAAAGGCTAAAACTGTTTATAATGAAAAGAGTAACACCCGCGGCGATCAAAGAGCAGGCGAAGACAACGCCTTGCAAACAGCGCAAAGACCAACGCGGTTCAGGGAGATAGGGAGGAAACAATTTGAACAGAACTGTAACGATATTGCTGACCACGGCCGTATTGGCCGCAACCATGTGCGGGTGCGCGGCCAAGGCAGAAGACAAACCTTCGTCGTGGACCATTGACTTCGACGGGAATGCAACAACGGGCTATAGCTGGGAATCCGAAATTGCGGATGAGGCTGTCCTTACCCAAACAAGTGCGGAGTATGTTGACGGAAACTCCGATGGAGCCGTTGGGGCGGGTGGTGTGTTTCGATTTACCTTCGATGCGGCTGGCCCGGGTACGACTACGGTGACCTTCTCTTACGCGCGTTCTTGGGAAACGGTTGCACCGCTGATTACTGCCGTTTACGAAGTGACCGCAGATGAAAAATTGACGATTACAGCAAAACAGATTTCATATACCGAAAACAAAGGAACTGCGGGAAGCGGCACAGGCCGGCCGACCAACGACGAGACGCTGCTGCAAACCGCAAACGACGTTGCAGCGGCCATGAAAGCCCAAGACTTCTCTGCGCTGGCAGATTACGTTCATCCGGAAAAAGGCGTCACATTTACCCCGTATTCGGCGGTGAATTTTGAGACGGACCGAATGGTGGCGAGGGCAGACGTGGAGCACTTCCTTTCTGACGATGAAGAGCATCACTGGGGGGCCTATGATGGCAGCGGAGAGGCCATGGAGCTAACGAATCAGGCGTATTGGGACGCATTTGTCTGGAATACCGACTATTCGCAGGCGGACCAAATCAGTGCAAATGAAATCGTTCAAACCGGCAACTCAATGGAGAATTTACAAGAGGCCTATCCGGACGCCGTATTTGTGGACTATCATTTTGACCAGTTAGACCCGCAGTATGAAGGAATGGACTGGTGTTCCCTTAAACTGGTGTTTGAAGAATATGACGGCGGGTTGTATCTTGTGGGGGTTGTTCATGGGCAGTGGACAATTTAGAAAGCAGCACCCAGGCACCCAGCAGACAGAATAGAGGATTGACGTCATGAAAGACACATTATCGCGATATACGCTCAGAATTAGCCCCATCATGCTCCACAAGTTGGGCTTTATCCCAGAGTTCGAAGGCCGAACCAAAAATAGAGAATTGGAACAGCTGATTAAAAGGCACATTGCCGATTTCGAACAGGAACATGGAACGATAGAGTGGCGTCAAAAAGAACCGAAGTGAACGGACGCCCGGAGAAATAAAAAAGAAGCCGATTGCATTGCAATCGGCTTCTTTTCCTAAAAACTGGAGCGAGTGACGAGGCTCGAACTCGCTACCTCCACCTTGGCAAGGTGGCGCTCTACCAGATGAGCTACACTCGCAGCGACAAATGGTATTATATCTTCTTTTTTTGACAATGTCAAGTGGGAAGTTGAGATTCGTTGGGCACGGTTTCTTCGCAGACAGGAACCGAATCAGCGTCCCAGGAATAGCCGGCATCTGCAAGCTGTGTGTCAGTATAGAATGTGCCGGAGCCTTGACTTGCATCAATATGACGATAGCCCGAAGCGGTTTGGATGACGTTCCAAAAATGGGTGTCGCCCTCGAAATGACCCTGGGCGATCGTGCAGTTGAGATTCACCAGACCGCACATCAGCTTTACCGCCAGTGCGAAGCCTTCACTGTTAGCGGTGCCGTCCACCAGTGCGGCATACGTGGTGCCCGGAGCCGTGGTGGAATAGGAGATCTCATCCCGCGTTAAAGCCAGAAGACCGTTGATCTGAGCGTCCCCGTCCATACCCAATAGCAGAATACGCAGATCGGCCGCGCGGTTCATCAGTTCCTCGCTTTGCTGGATGAGAGCCGTGGTGTCGCCCGGATAGGTAAGCAGGATTTCCACAATGCGCTGTTTGCCACTTTCGGGATAAAGGGTTACCTCTGCACTGGGCAGGCCAAAGCCGGCGGCGGGGGTGTTGTAATACGCCTCTTGGATCAGGTCATAAAGATAGGCCTCGTCCTCGTTAAAACTGCTGATGCGCAGTACAATCTCGCTTTGGAAGGAGGAAAGACCCGATGCCAGCTCCGCCCGGATGGCACTGGTCCCGGTGGCAAAGCTGATGCTGGAGATCTGTTCCGGTGTGCGGCGATAGGTCAGTTCCAGCTGCGCCTCATAATAGGAGACGATGTGGGTGACGCTGTATTTGATGTATTCCACCGCGTAGGCGCCCAGCGGGTCTTCCTGCACCACCTCGAGGCATGCTGTTTCCAGATCGGCTTCTACATCGCGGTCATAGTCGTAGAGGCGGATGGTGCCTGTTCCCGTACCCTTGGTTACAAAAAAGAGGATGTCGCTGACCAGACTTTGATAATTTTCGGCCCGAAGGATGGAGGAGTCCTCTTCCGCGTCCGGCGCGGCATCGTGGGCGGTGACGGCTTGATAGCTGCGGTCAAGCATCGAGGTGCAGCCTGTCAGGATGAGAACCAGTGCCAGCACAAGAGGAAGCATGCGTTTTTTCATAGGGCACCTCCTAACGCGTTTCCGGGGGAAGGGTCACAGACCCAGTGTCTCGTTTATAATCACCACTTCCATGTGGTCAATCAGTTTCGGTCTGCCCCGATAGACCAGTAGGGCGCGGCAAATGCACTCCTCGCTATGGCAATTGTAGCACTTGTCGGCCTTGATGGCGCAGGGGGTGTTCCGTCCCAGCCGCTTGGCGTTTTTAGGCGCCGCGATGTTTCGGGCGCGCCACAGGGCCTGCTCCCAGTCCGGTGCAATTTTGTTGACGCCGATGACAAAGTAGACCCGTTCATGACCCATTAAGCCGGAAGCCAGGCGGTTACCGGAACCATCGATGTTGATGAGTTCGCCGTTTTCCGAGACGCCGTTGAGGGAGCATATGTAAACTGCCGCGTCGGCCGCGTCGGTCAGTGCCCCGTTTTCCCAGTGCCAGGTGCAGGCGTTGTGCGTGGAGAGGGAATCGAACAGGCCAAGCTCCTGCACGGTGACCGAGCCGCCAAAGCCCACGGTTTGACCATCAATTGCTCGGTTGAGGTAAGCGGAGGCTTCCACTCCTGTCTCAAAGAAGGCAGTTTGAAAGCCCTCCTGTTCCAGGTTACGGCGCAGCTTTTGAATATCGGCCATCATCGTCACCTCTAAATGTTAATTTCGTCGTTGCGGTTCATGCTTTGAAATCCGTCGCCCAGCACTTCGTTGGCCTTGCATACGATGAGAAATGCATTGGGATCAATTTCCTTAATCATCCGTTTAAGCGTTACAATTTGCTGGCGCTTGAAGGCGCACAGCAACACCCGTTTTTCTTGCCTTGACCAGGCACCTTCCCCGTGGAGGATGGTAACGCCCCGGGCCAGATCCTGATTGATGGCGTGGGAGAGCTCCTCATACTTGTCACTGATGATATAGGCCATGCGGGCGGTGTTCATGCCGTAGAGAATCCCATCCAACACGATGGAACTGATATACAGCGAGACAATGCCATACAGCGAGCTGTTGACGCTTTGAAATGCCACAGCGCAGGAACAGATAACGACCAAATCAATAGAGAGCATCAGCTTTCCAAGGGGCAGCCAGTTCAGCTTCCGCTTCAGCAAGCGGGCGCCAATGTCGGTGCCGCCGGTGGTTGCGCCCTGCAGGAAAATAAGGCCCAGCGAGACCCCCAGCAGAACACCGCCGTAGATGCAGGCCAAAAGGGGCTCCATGGGTTTAAAGGTGTAGATGCTCTCTAGCACATCGATGAACAGGGAGCAAAGGGACATGGACACCAGGGAGGATATCAGCAGCTTGCCGCCCAGCAGTCGCCACCCAAGTAAAAACAGGGGCACATTCATTAAAAAGACCAACAGGCCGATGGAGGGCATGCCGAAAATATGGTTAATCATCATGGCGATGCCGGTGAGACCCCCATAGGCAATGTCATTGGCGGCATAGAACCAGTTGAAGGTTACGGCATACAGTGCACTGGCGAAAAGAATAACCAGATAGGATAACGCCATGCTTTTTTTTGTTTTCATCAAAAAGCTTCCTTTCGGCCGTTGAGCAGCGGATTGCTGCGGCTGCCCCATGGAGGTTTCGTGTTGCGGGTTAGCCTGCCGGTTACAACAGAGTGATCTGCTGTTCCACACGATCCTCTTCCTTGAGCAGTGCGCCGGCGATGGGCAGGGCGCGGGCCCGATAGCGGGCGGCGTTGACAATGGGGGTTTCTCCCAGAGGCCTCGCGCTTTCCACCTTGTATTTGGGCTTGAGGGTCATGACGTTGACACCCTGCGTGTTGCGGGTGGCCTTGGGGTTGAGGCTGGCTGTGTGGAAAACCACGGCGCGCCCCTCGTTGGAAATAACGGCCATTTCCAGATCTTCGGTCAGCAGGCAGGCTGTGACCAAGGGGGATTTATCCGAATACGCGCCCGTGAGTTTTTTTCGCCTGGTTTGGGTCTGATACCCCGAAAGCTCCACCCGGGCGGCCTTTCCGTTTTCGAAGAAGAAGAGCAGGTGGGCGGAATAATCACCGGGCACGCAGGCCCACAAAACGCTTTCTCCCGCGTCCATTTCCAGCTTCGAGGGCAGATAGTCGCCCAGCACGCTGGCCTTGGCATCGTCAAATTCCGACAGCCTGGTTTTGTAGCACTGCTGCCGGTCGGTGAAAACCAGCAGCTCGTCGCGGTTGGAGGCGCTCCACTGGAGGAAGGGGCCGTCTCCCTCCTTGTATTTCTGCTCGCCGCCCATACGCAGGGAAAGGGGGGTGATTTTTTTGAAGTAACCCTCTCGGGAGAGAAAAAGATTGACAGGGTAATCTTCGGCTTCCTCCGCCTCGACCACCGCTTCGGTTTCGTGCTCGTAGATGATGTCGGTGCGGCGGGGGGCTGCGTGCTTCTTGCGGACATTTTCCAGCTCCGCGATGATGAGCATTTTAATGCGTTCCGGCTTGTTCACGAGGTCCTGCAGATCGGCGATCTCCGCTTCTAAGGAAGAGGTTTCCTCAATTCGCTTCAAGATATACGATTTATTAATATTGCGCAGCTTGATATCCGCCACATACTCAGCCTGAACGGTGTCAATGCCGAAGCCGATCATCAGATTGGGGACCACCTCGGCGTCTTCTTCGGTTTCGCGAATGATGTGGATGGCCCGGTCAATGTCCAGCAGGATTTTTTTAAGGCCCTTCAGTAAATGCAGCTTGTCCTGCTTTTTCTTCATGTCGAAATAGACCCGGCGGCGGACAGATTCCCCGCGCCACGCGGTCCACTCCTCCAGAATCTCGCCCACACCCATCACCCGGGGCATACCGGCAATGAGAATGTTGAAGTTGCAGGAAACACTGTCCTGCAGGGGAGTGGCGCGAAACAGCTTTGCCATCAGCTTGTCAGGGTCGGTGCCGCGCTTGAGGTCGATGGTCAGCTTCAGGCCGGACAGATCGGTTTCGTCCCGCATGTCGGCGATTTCTTTAATTTTTCCCACCTTAACCAGCTCCGCCACCTTGTCCATGATGGCTTCCACTGTGGTGGAGTAAGGGATCTCATAGACCTCAATCAGGTTTTCTTCTTTGAGATAGCGCCATTTTGAGCGCACCTTGAAGGAGCCCCGGCCGGTCCGGTAGATGTCGGAGAGTTCCCGTTCGTCGTACAGCAGCTGGCCACCGGTGGGGAAATCGGGGGCTTTCAGCGTGGTGAGCAGGTCAAGATCGGGGTTTTTGAGATAAGCGATGGTGGTGTCGCACACCTCGCCCAGATTAAAACCGCACAGGTTAGACGCCATTCCGACCGCGATGCCCTGATTTGCCGAGACTAGAATGTTGGGGAAGGTGGTGGGCAGCAGCGTCGGTTCCTTCATGGAGCCGTCGTAATTGTCCACAAAGTCCACGGTGTCCTGATCAATATCCCGGAACAATTCGGCGCAGATTGCGTCCAGCCGCACCTCGGTATAACGGGCGGCGGCCCAGGCCATATCACGGGAGTAGGATTTTCCGAAGTTGCCCTTGGAGTCGACCAGGGGGTGCAGCAGCGCGCCATAGCCGCGGGAGAGGCGCACCATGGTGTCGTAAATCGCCGCATCGCCGTGTGGATTGAGCTTCATGGTTTGTCCCACAACGTTGGCGGACTTGGTGCGGTTGCCGCCCAGCAGATGCATCTGGTACATGGTGTACAACAGCTTGCGGTGAGAGGGCTTGAACCCGTCGATTTCGGGGATGGCGCGGGAGACGATCACGCTCATGGCGTAGGGCATATAGTTGACTTCCAGCGTGTCGGTGATGGGCTGCTGCACCACTTCGGCGTGCAGCCCCATTACATTGGGGTTTGAAACCCTTGGTGCCCCCTCGTCGGGGGTTTTCTTCTTGGCCAAATATGATCAGTCCTTTTTGTGGTCTTGGGCCCCGCGTCCAAGCAAGGGGAACGGCGTGGGCTGGGCTGAGAGGTGGGGAGCCGCAGGGATGCTGGGTTTGCCCCCCTGCACGGAACTGCACAGCGGCGCCCGGGGGCGCTGATTAGAGGAGCCTGGTTTTATGAAAAGGATTCCGATAGCGCCCAGGGGGCACCTGTCTTAAGAGATGTCGGCAAGCTCGAGATACTTATATCCGTCATTTGCAATGTGGTCTTTTCTGCCCTGCAGGTTGTCCCCCAGCAGAAGGTCAAAGGCGTCCGCCGTGGCCTGCACATCGGCAGCGATAATCTTGATCAGCCGTCTGGTTTCCGGGTTCATGGTGGTCAGCCACATCATGTCTGGCTCGTTTTCACCCAGTCCCTTGCTTCGGTCTACCTTGTATTTCTGTCCTTCCAGCTTGGCCACAATGTCGTTTTTTTCCTTGTCGGAGTAGGCAAACCAGGTCTTTTCCTTGCAGTTAATCTCATACAGAGGGGTTTCGGCGATGTAGACATATCCCTGCTCAATGAGGGAGGGTGTCAGCCGGTACAGCATGGTGAGAATCAGCGTGCGGATCTGGAAGCCGTCCACATCGCCATCGGTACAGATGACAATTTTGTTCCACCGCAAAGCGGACAGGTCGAAAGAGGACAGATCCTTCACGTGCTTGTCCTGTACCTCTACGCCGCAGCCCATCACTTTCAGAAGATCGGTAATAATCTCGCTTTTAAAAATCTTTCCAAAGTCGGCCTTCAGGCAGTTCAGAATTTTGCCGCGAACCGGCATGATCCCCTGAAATTCGGCATCTCGACTGAGTTTTACAGATCCCATGGCGGAGTCGCCCTCCACGATGTACAGCTCTCTTTTGCCCACGTCTTTGGTGCGGCAGTCCACAAATTTTTGCACCCGATTGGAAATGTCGATGTTGCCGGAGAGTTTTTTCTTGACATTCAGACGGGCCTTCTCCGCGGTTTCGCGGCTGCGCTTGTTGATGAGCATTTGGGCGCCGATCTTCTCCGCGTCCATGGGGTTTTCGATGAAGTAGACCTCCAGCTGTTCCCGGAGGAAGGCGGTCATGGCCTCCTGAATGAATTTGTTGTTGATGGCCTTTTTTGTCTGATTCTCATAGCTGGTCTGGGTGGAAAAGTTGTTTGAAATCAGCACCAGCGCGTCCTGCACGTCGTTGAAGGTGACCTTGCTCTCATTTTTTTGATACTTGCCATTTTGCCGCAGATATCCGTCGATGGCGGAGATAAAGGCCGACTTCATTGCCTTTTCGGGCGAGCCGCCATGCTCCAGCCAGGAGGAATTGTGGTAATGTTCGATGACATTCACCGTGTTGGAGAAGCAGAACGAGACGGAAAGCTTCACCTTATAGTCCGGCTTGTCCGCACGGTCGCGGCCTCGTCGCTCGGTTTGCCAGAACATGGGGGTGGTCAGGCAGTTGTCGCCCACTAGCTCAGTCACATAATCCACAATACCGTTTTCATACTTGAATTCGGTGGTCTCAAAGTTGCTGCCCGTCTGATTGCGGAGCCGGAAGGTAACCCCGGCGTTGACCACCGCCTGCCGCTTCATCACGTCCAGATAATAATCGGCGGGAATGTCGATGTCGGTAAAGACGTCCAGATCAGGCTTCCAGTGGAAAATGGAGCCGGTTTTTTTTCGGTCCGCAGGCTCCTTTTTCAGGCCGCCAATGTTTTCTCCCTTTTCAAAATGCAGGGAGTATTTCAGCCCGTCCCGATAGATAATGGCGTCGAAGTACGCGGAAGCGTACTGGGTGGCGCAGGAGCCAAGACCGTTAAGCCCCAAGGAGTACTCGTAATTATCGCCGCCGGCGTTGTCGTACTTGCCGCCGGCGTACAGCTCGCAGAAGACCAATTCCCAGTTGAACTTCTGCTCTTTTTCGTTCCAGTCCACCGGACAGCCCCGGCCGAAATCCTCTACCTCAATGGAATGGTCGGCGTAGCGTGTGACGGTAATCACGTCGCCGTGGCCCTCCCGCGCCTCGTCAATGGCGTTGGACAGAATCTCAAACACCGCGTGCTCGCAGCCGTCCAGTCCGTCGGAGCCGAAGATGACACCGGGGCGCTTGCGCACCCGATCGGCCCCCTTCAGGGAGGATATGGATTCATTATCATATGCCTTTGTTTTTCTTGAAACAGGTGGAGCCATAAAAATCCCCTTACTGTGATGATTTTGATATTCTATCATACCCTGTTTTATCATGGAAAGTCAAGGAAACCACACATAGAGCCACACATGCGCCGGGGGAAAGAGGGAAGCGGCGAGTGTGCTGCCAGCGCCCACCTTGCAGGAGAAAGGCCGCCAGCACTTTTTCGCGGGCGAAAAGCGGCACAGCAAATGGCTGTGCCGCTTTCTGCTGTTAGTTAAAAGCGCTGTGGGCGTTTATAGCGTTTTTAACCAGTCTATGCACATGGAATGCCAGTGGGCGGCCCGAGCATCGTAGTGGGTGACATCCCGAGCGCACTCCCGGGTGGCAAGTCCCATGGCGTGGGGTCCCTGGCTGAAGACATGAAGCTCGTAGGGCACCCCGTTTTCCCGCAAAGCGTTGGCATAAAGAAGGGTGTTTTCTGGAGAGACCGAGCCGTCGGTCGAGGTGGTCCACAAAAAGGCGGGCGGGTTTTCGGGGGTAACGCTTCGCTCCAGCGAAAGCGCTTCGGGAATGGGACCATCCCCGCCCAGCAGCGTGCGGAAGGAGCTGCACACCGGCGCGGCAAAAGCGGAAATGACGGGGTAGGAGAGAATGGCGGCGTCCGGCCGCACCTCCGCTGGGGCAAGCCCCAGCGTTTCGCGCAGAATGGTGCTGTTCCACAGATTGGACAGGCATCCGGCCAGATGGCCCCCCGCAGAAAAGCCGCAAACGGCAATGTGGTCAGGGCGCACGCCGTAGTGGGAGGCGTTGCGGCGCAGGAAAGAAAGCGCTGCCGCCGCCTCTAAAAACGCCTGGGGCCAGCAGACGGGAGAAACGCTGTATTCCAGGACAAATGCCTGTACCCCTGCGTTCAGAAAGGCCAGGGCCACCGGCTCCCCTTCGCCGGGGGCCACGACTTCGTACCCGCCGCCGGGCAAAATCAGAACCGCCCAGCGGGCGCCATCGTCGGCCACCATGCCGGTATGGGGGCGGGCGTAGGCCGTGAGAGAAACCGAGCAGGGGGACAATGGCAGTTGGGCGTGCAGTTGGGTGGGGGAAATTTGTTGATACAGCATAAATACCTCCCGAGCAGCAATAAAACGGTTCGTGCCCTCATTATATCAATTTTTTGGAGGAGAATCCAGCGTCTAGAGAAAAAGGTATTGACAAATGGGCGGATGTCCTATTATAATAAATTTTGCTGTTTGGACGATTAGCTCAGCTGGCTAGAGCACCTGCTTGACGTGCAGGGGGTCACAGGTTCGAGTCCTGTATCGTCCACCAACGAATCCCCTAGAGCCGCAAGGCTTTAGGGGATTTTTCATTTTTCGAAATTTGTAGTTTGTTGACGATTTGTTGACAACTGGACTATTTGTTTTTTTCATTGCCTTCTTCACCCCCGCAGCATTCTTTAACCCATCTGCACACTGTGTTGATGTCGATAACTCGTTCCTTCACAGCTTGTTGCTGACTTGCGGCTCCTCAGGATATGCTGCGTGCGGGCTATGTTCTCATTTCCCCCTGAATATTTAATGTTATTGGATACCATGGTTGCTTCTTATCCCCATGGTATCACAACACACTCCAAATTCTTTACTGCAGTCCACGCTTTAAAATGGTGGCGCTCACCTTAGTCCATAATTATTGCAGCTGTCTATTTGGTTTTGGTCTCTTGACAAAACGTTTTCTTGTGCAGAATTTCTTTCATTACAGCACATATTATGGAAACAGCAGATAGAAATAAGGTCAATCCCCATATGGCGGAAAGCATCGTTTTTTGCGGAGAAAAAATACTGCATACGAAAACAATTACACATAATGTAACGGCAATTGTCCGAGCTATTTTTTTCATGCGGCATCCTTTTTCTTTGCTCATTGGAAAGTTCACGTGTTTAACGGGCGCAAACAAAAACACAAAAAACAAACCCGAAACAGCTAATATACACGGCAGAAAGCGATAGGACTCAATAATTGGAAGGATTAGCATTGTTCCCGCCCAACCGGCAAGCATGAAAAGGAAGCAACGCAAATGCGTCATGGCGTGGTACCCCCCCGCGAAGCTCTGCTGAAGCGCGAAGCCAAACAGGAGGAGCAGCGTTTCTAAAAAGCATCCAAAGAAAAATCCCAGAAGCAATAGAGCACCGGCATTTATGAGATACATGAAAACGAGTTCAAGCCCGTATTCATATAGTTCACGATTTTCTTCGCTAGCATCTCCATATGAAAAAATAAAATCAACGCCGCGCTGGATTAGCCTACCATACATAGAAGAATCCCCCTTAAACGAATCGTTTTTGATATCATTGCATACTGCTGTAAAAATGCAATAATAAGTGTAGATCGCGCTAGTTAAGCTGCTAAATCCAACCATCATTTATACTTGAGTATAGTCTTTTTCGGCTGTCTGTAGGTCAGTGCTGCACACATATTCTATTGGGAACATGATATTAGTCTCAAACACGCAGTTATCATGCGTTCGGTTTACATACCCTTCATACTTGTCTGTAATCTCATCAATATGCCTGATCCCAATTCCATGGTATTTCTCTTTTTTATCCGTTAAAAAGCTGGCACCCAATTTGCGCACAATACCATTTGTAGAATTTCTGACCGTAATATGCAGATGCCCCTTAATTGTCTTAATTTCGATTTCAATAAAGCGTTTTGTATCCACTCCGATCATCCGCTGGCAAGCTTCAATCGCATTGTCCAGGAGGTTCCCAAGCAGAATGCACATGTCGGAATCATTGATACTTAAAACAGGGGGGGCATAAATGTTCACACGGGTTTGTATGTCTTGATTCCGCGTAAAAAGAAGTTTGCTGCTCACGATAGCGTCTATGAGCAAATTTCCGCTGTTGACCGACATTTCCATATCGGTAATGCTTTGCTCAATCTCCTTAAGATAGCTTTTCAGCTTGTCGTACTTTTCGAGCTGCAGGTAGCCATGAATGACGTGCAAGTGGTTGTGATAATCATGCCGCCAACCACGCATCTCGTCATAGATACTCATGATTTCTTCATAGTGGCGCATCAGCATATCATATCGCTGCAGTTCCGCCTGCATCTGCAGATTGTTTTGGGCTTGCTTGGAAAGGCTTTCGTATAGGACAAACAAGACCAAATTGATAACAAGGATACCCATAGATGCGCCGATCAGTAAAAACTCGCTTGCCGAAGATGGCACAGGACCTAATCCATACTCAAGCAACAAAGCGACCGTCAATAAACTAGTAGCGGATACAAAAATAAATGTAACAATTATGGGTGTACTATTTAAACATCCAGGCTCTTTATGTGTGGTGAGGAGAAAGAATAAGATTGCTTGCATCAGTTTACAAAGAATTAGAAGCTCAAAGCGTGTAACCGAATGCTCTCGGAGGATAATATCTGTGGTCACTCCAGGTAAAAGCAATCCCACAGATACGCCTATTAAAGCAGTCGCGCATATTAGAGCAACTCCTAGGAACGCCCAGAAGAGTTTTAATAACATTTTCCCTTTTCGTGCTATCAATGTATATATAAACACTATACTCAGTGCATATAAATAATCGGGTGGGAATTTCATGCTATAGAAATTAATGAAAAATACTCCAATTGAACCGACAACAAGAGCAACCCCAAAAGAAAATTTTTCTTTTCTTTTGGGAGGACATTTGCTGTTAATTAAGAATAAATAAAGACCCATCTCTACCAGATTTACGGAAATCTCTATGCCGTACCAAAGCCAATTCATATTTTGATTCCTTTTGCATAGTAGTGTAAAAAAGCTTCATTCATTCCATTCCATCGACTTTTACTGACTGGGATACAGATTCCGTTATCCAACAAGACTTCCGATTTTTTTACGGTGTTGACATAATGCAGGTTTACAATAAAAGAACGATGGCAGCGAAAAAATCTGTCATTTGGTAATTCTTGTTCCAATTCTCCCATGTTTTTCTTGAATCTAAATTCTCCTTTTGTTGTCTTTGCTTCAACATAATGGGAAAAAATTTCAAACGCAAAAATTTCATTGTAATTGAGCCGTAAGCTTTGCCCCTCCATTGTCAGTAAAAAAGTCTCCTTACTGCGAAGAGAAATAATTTCTGACGCTCGGTCAAGGCAAGTAAAACAGCTTTCTTTTTTAACAGGTTTCAGCAGGTAGTCAATGGCCTGTACCTCGTATCCTTGAAACACATAGTCTATAAGCCCGGTGATAAAAACAATATTAGTCCTATCTCCGCTTTTTCGAAGTAAGCGGGCCAGGTCTAACCCGGTCATGTTTTTCATGTTAATATCAAGGAATGCTAAGTCAAATCGTTTCCCCTCTGACCAATAAAAGAGCAATTCAATGGCGCTGGAGTATGCATATACTTCTACCGGCACCTCATGCTTTTCCGCCCAAATGCCAATATATTCCGTTATCAGGTCGTTTTGGTTTCTCTCATCATCACAAACGGCTATCCGCATTCCATATCCTCCATGTCCTAACGCCCAGGTTAAGAGTTGCGTTGTTTTTATTATACATTTTTTGTAATATTTAGTCAATTGAAACCCTGATTTTGCCATGAAAAGAACCCGATGCCGCTTGCATCGGGTTCTTTTCATAGAGGGGGGAGTTACCGTTGCAGAGCCTCCGGAACCTTGGGCTGGTACATACCGCATATGCTGGCGGTGCCAGCACTGATAATAGCGGCAAAAAGCGAGAGGGAACCGACGGCTTTGGCCATGTACACAAAGATTTTCCTTTTCATGCTGTTTCTCTCCTTTTATTTATAAACTCCACTGTGGTAAGTTTAATTATGGGATATGGTGACTAAATCGGTCAAACAAGTGCGCAAACTGTCGGTATGAGTACGCGAATAGACGTTATAGCACTTCTGCGCCGCAGTATATTTATGACTTCTGAACAAAAAACAGAGAAATTTTATTACTGTGCTTGGTTGGTTTTGCGTTTTCAATTACCTAAATCCGATTTAAATTTCCAATTCACGCTATCACACAAATCATTTGCGCTTAGATCCTTAAATTTCCCCATATTTTGATAAAATCAAAATGGAGGGGATTATAATGACTTACCTAACCCAAGAAGTAAAAAACGATATTGAACGATGGTCCTCTTATGGGTGGGAGTGGGGGATTATTCATAGGCTGCTTTACCATGAATATGGAATCGAGCTTCCCAAAATTGAATTAATAACACTGATCCGCAAAAATAAAATAAGTTTTACAAATAATGAAGAACTATGTATTAGCATGCGTTCTGTTTCATCCTTGCTAACTATATGATAGCCCCGATGTTTCTGGTGCTTTCATTAAATCGTTGTGGTTTTCCCTTTTAATCAGCACAAGTTTATGGATTTTTTCATGCAACGAATCCCCAAGAGCCGCAAGGCTTTAGGGGTGTTTTCATTGTTCCAAAATTTACAGGTTGCTAATGATTTATTGACAACCGGACTATTTAAGCTTTTTCATTGCCTTCTTCAGCATATCTACATCATCCTGAATGTAGAAGTCTGTGGTTGTATCATATTTTGCATGACCCATAAGCTTTTGCAGCGCCTCAGGAGAGACACCGGACTTAGCGCCGCGCGTTGCAAAGGTGTATCTGCAGGCGTGCGGTTTCATCTGGCGGTCTTCAGTGCGGATTCCAAGACGCTCCAGCGTTGGGTAGTATTCTCGGTTTCTAAAATTGTGATCGTCCTTGTTGCCTTTATATCCGCTTAGGAATAGATCACCTTCGGCGTGGGACATGAAGTGTTCTACATATGGCAAGATCTCAGGATGAATAGGCACGATTCTATTTTTGCCTGCTTCGGTTTTTTCGCCGCCGGTGAACAGATTGCCTTTCAGATCCACGCCGGCTGCTGGAAGGAGCAGCAGCTCGTTTATTCTAAATCCGGTGTAAATGAGCATCAATATAATTTTCGACGTGTCACAGGACTCTGCGTCAGCTTTGAGTACCTTGATTTCCTTTTCCGTAAACGTGGGGCGGTCGGGCCGCTTTCCTTTTGGCAGTCGGAGAAATAACGCATAGTTCTTATCAATAATATCCTCGCGCATTGCAACCTTGCAAAGTTGGCTGTATAGACCTTTTATTTTCTCACACTGAGATCTTGACCGGCCCTTTTTAACCTGGGCATCAATTAAGGGCTGGATGTCCTCGGTTCTGACCTCGCGCATTTTCTTATCCTTTACAGCTTCAAACAAGGCCCAGGCAATTTCATAGGATTCCTTCCCTTTATCCGACAGATCCGGGTACTTCTCGGCTTTCCAGAGTTCGCGGACACCTTCGACAGAAAGGTTATAGCGGTCCTTTAGGTCCTGGCCGGCCAGCCGATCAAGAGCTGTCTGCGCATCTGTTTTAGTCGGATAAGTACCAATAAAGACTCCGTTTTTTCTTGCGCCCCAAGGTTTGCTTCGAGTTCCGGAAAGCTTGTAAACGCTCCCGGTGCCGTTGGCGCGTTTTTTGGACTTGCGCGTCTTAGCTATGAGATTCTTACCACAGTAACAGCAGAAAATAGCGTCGTCAGGTATTGTTTTTTCACACTTTGGACATATCATAATCTGTTCCTTATCCAATTGCGGCGGTGTCTTTTGGACACCGCCTGCTTATTGTTAAGTATTTGTCTGGCTGGAAGAGACGATAAAATAACGGGTACCTAATTTTCATACGAGGATCCTTGGGACGGAGTGTACTTGTATGGACGATGCTTTAGAAACCGCTCTGGAATTGTTTCGCGGACTCACGGAGGAAGAGCGAACAGATATCATTTGTCTGGCTGCATTCCTTGAATCGCCGCAATAATCAGTTTTTGGTTCTCTGGCGTCAAATTCACAAAGAGCTTTGAAAACTCATCAAACAAGCCGCTGTCCAAGGTATTGTGCCGCCTACGGGGTATCCTTGTCCATTTTCACCTTTTTTACAATGAACTTACTCGTAGCCTTCTCTAATAACAGGGAGGGCTACTTTTTCTTGTGGTCTATCTTTGCCTCTAGTTCAATCACATATCCAATGAATTGCACAGGTAATTTCGCCAATTCTTCGTTGGTATAAAACTGAGAATCAAAACCTGGATTAGAAGGAAGTAACCAAATTCCGTTTGGGTCTGAACGGATAATATTTCTAACAATGGCGTTGCCACCTTTAATTGAAACTGCCATGATATCACCATTACTTGGCAGAAAGTCTTCATACTGTCGAGCAATGATAACAAGATCTCCTTCACACATTCTGGGGGCCATTGAGTTATCTTGAAGCAGAAGGCCAAAGGGAGCTAAATCTGTGTCGAAACTACTGGCATCTAAATAACCTGCGATATTTTCGCTTTCTTCAACAGAGTCACCAGCTTTAAAAGCTTTTAATACAGGCATTACACCATCTTTATAAGTTGGTCTATAAATAGTAGGTTTTCCACCAAGAAAATATGATGGGTCAACTGCATAGAAGTCCGCAAGTTTTTTTACAGTAGAAATCATAGGTTCTTGAATTCCGTTTTCATATCTGCTTACTGTACTTTTATTTAACCGACCATTAAAAGCAGAATTAAATTGATTGCAAAATTCGTCTATTGTCAGTCCTAATTCCTCGCGCAACTCACGGAGTTTAACGCCAAAATTTTTGTCTGGGCTGCTTTTTTTCATTAAAGGCACCTCTCTTCGTAATATTATAGACAATGTTATTAAATAAATCAACTGATTGCATAAAAAAATTATTGACAACAATAAATTTAGGTAGTAATGTTATCGTATAAAATAAAAATTAAAGAGGAGGAAAATAATGAAATCAAAAGTACATATGCCTTATACAGCTTTTAAACTTAAGCTGGCTGGCCTTGGTGTTACCTATAGAGATGTAGCCAATCTTCTTGATGTTTCAGTAACAACAGTTCAGTTAAAGATAAATGGATATTCCGATTTCTATATTTCTGAGCAGCATGCTATTTGCCAAGAGTGGAATATTGATCCATCTATTTTTTTTAACCATATTGTTGCTTAAACGATAACATCCCGTATTGGGGACATCATCTGGAGCTATCCGGAGCGGACCGAAAAGATACACTTTTCGATTACAAGACCGCTTAATATCCGAGGAGGTATCACGATATGCCGCGTATTGAAACGATGACCTTAAACGAGCTGGCAGAGGCCATGCGCAAATTGGGCCTGTCAGTCAACAACGAGGCCCTGGCGGTGGCGATTGAATCCGGCCTTTATCCCTTTGCAATCTGTTATCGGGCCAAAGATTCAAATTCACATAGGCACTTTGAAATCTACCGTAAGCTTTTTGAACAGTGGGTGGCAGAACGGGTCACCGAAAGCGGTACCGTAGCCTGAAACCCAATCACTTGCACCTTGATAATTTCATACAGGTACGCAAGCAAGTTATTTTATCATTAATTCACACAGAATGAAAGGGCTTCACAGATTAGAACAGAGAAAAGAGAGGGGGGGCACGATGGAAAACCAGGTTTCAATTGTCGAGGACATCATCCGGAGCTATCCGGAACTGGCCGAGAAGCTGCGCCGCCTCAAGCAGTCAGCCGGCGGGAAAGATCCAACAGAAAGGGCGGCGCTGGCGGAGCTGCCACCTGAAGAGCAGCGGCGGTATGATGCCGTTACCTTTGCAATGAGGCACACTGCTTGTACCTTCCCGGACGGAATAAAGAGGCTTGCGGTAATTAAGGCTACATACTGGAACATCCCCTTCTCGGATACTCTGAAGAAGGTTTCCGCAGCTGCAGCGCAGGAGTACCGGCAGGATTTTATACAGGCTGTTGCGCAACGCCTGGAGCTGAACGACTGCGACGGGTGCGTATACTGGCGGAGGCTGTTTAATTCATCAAATTCAGTTAAGGCGTGTATGTACTGCTATGATACCGGAGGGCTGCGCTGCCATAATGGCGCAAGGTGTTATTCCAAACGCCTTGAAGCTGCGGCAAATCACGATGTTGTAAGCCATCCCATTAAGGAGGTGTCTGCATGAATACCGTATGCAACGAAGATTGCCTTCACTGCCCATATGAGGATTGTATCTTGGAAACAGTTACTGGAAATGCTTTTCGAGATATTATAGAAGTTGAAAAAATGGCTACCCGGATATCTCAAAAGCAGTGCGACCATAAACGTTATAGGCGAGAGTATGATAAAGCCCGTTACCTGGCCAATCGTGATGAAAAACTATGTTGCCAAGCAGTTTATGCCCAATCACACCGCGAGGAAATTAAACGCTATAAAGCTGAATATTTGGAAACGCATCGTGATGAGCTGAAAGCCTATAGTGCGGCATATTACAAAGCACATCGGGAAATTCGTGCAGTACAAGATAAGGAACGGTATGCCGCTAAAAAGGCAGAATTAGCAGCCCAGAACGCTGCTTATCGGAAACAGCACTCAGATGAAATCAAAGCCAAGAAGCGGGAATGGTATGCAGCACACAAGGAAGAAATTAGCGCAAGACAGCGGGAGTGGCGTGCAGCGCACAGGGATGAAGTGAATGCCCAGGAGCGAGAGAGGCGGCGCAGGAAGAAGGAACGGAAGGTAGCTGCAGCGATGCTCCCCGATCCTGGTGGACAGCAGCCTATACCGGCGGGAACGGCTGCTGCTCTGGGCAGAGCATTTACAGAGTTGCAAAAAAACGGAAATTGTGATAACGTAACACTAAATAGTAACCAAATAATAGGAGGGTAAACATGGAAACGAACCGCAAGAAAGCGATTGTCACTCTGGGTGTTTGTTCCGTGGCGGTTGCCGTCGCTGCCTATTACGTCAATTGCGTATACATCCCCCAGGAGAAGGCCCAGCGGGCAGCTGATGCCGCCACATCGGCCGCGCCGGTTAGCACTGTAGACCCAGATTACAACTACACCATCAGAACCATCGCTCCCGTTTCCACTGCCGCCAGCACAGCGGATGCCGCTGACGGCAGCAGCGTCCAGGTGACGGAGGAAGAGAACGGCGATGTAACGATCAAGCGCACCTGGGATGCCAAGGAAGGCGGTCTGGACACTTCCGCCTCGTCTCCGGATTCGACAGCCAGCGCCAATATCGGCAGCGGCGGGGAAAAGATCACCGGCGAGGACGGAACCTATAAAGGCGAGACCCAGGACACCTCTGGCAGCACGACGCCCAGCACTTCCGATTCCAGTGGGGGATCAGGGTCTGACAGCAGCACCGATACCGGCAGCTCCACACCGAAGGATGGGGACATTCGCACGGTGGATGGGAAGGAGCAGGAATACGTTTTAGGCTTCGGCTGGGTAGATGTTGGCAGCGGAAGCACAACGACAGATGATCCCGGACAATATGAATTAACCGGTGAATATGTGGGCGATATGGGCTAAGCTCCGCGCCGGCACAACTGAATGAAGAAAAGAAGCTCTCTGCGTACCAACGGACGCAGGGAGCTTTATTTTTTACAGAAGGGAAGAAAAAATGAGACGAAAAATCATGGCGCTTCTGCTGGCTCTCTCCGCCGCCCTCACGCTCTGCGCCCCTGCCTGGGCCGTAGGGGACGGCAATGCGGACAGCGG
Organism: Oscillospiraceae bacterium; assembly: GCA_963666535.1. Lineage (GTDB taxonomy): Bacteria > Bacillota > Clostridia > Oscillospirales > Oscillospiraceae. The sequence continues at coordinate 730,968 of OY762913.1, forward strand.
GGGCGGCGGCATGGGAAGCGGCAGTTCACAAAATTATTGGAACAAAGAGGATGGTATCCGGATATCTGTGCTGAAGGACGGATCTAAGGTCGCTTGCTTCGACTGGAGCAACCAGAGCGAGAGCAGCGTAAGGCGATCCTTTGTACGCCGGAACAAACTGGATTATACGCATGGGGCAGAACTGACAATATCAGTGGCGCAGTATAATAGCACAAAGCCGACAAATACGATGCCAACCATTGTTGGTGGATCTGGCGGAAATAATATTGCAGCCATTAAACGCTACTTTACCGATAAGGGCACCATTCAAAATATTTTTGTTAGGACTGGCATTCCTTACGAAGATCTGACTGGCGGGGACTACAAGCTGCTGCTGGAGCCGATAGCATACTTCACGTTTCAAGGCACCAAATGGGCCATGACCGCCACTGAAGCAGCCAAGTATGACGCGATGATCAGCAATCAGCTGTATGCCTGGATGCGCTCCCTGACGCATCAGAATCTGCCGCTATCCCTGTTCCTGGAGAAGGATGATACCGAGCTGCACCTGGAGAAGTGGACAGGCTCCCGGTCTGGCAAGCAGAACGACGCCAACATCATCCGGTATCTGGGCATGGGTATTGTCGCTTTCAAAGCCCAGGAGCAGCCGGCAGATCCGTCTGCCTATGACTATGAGTTCCACACGGATACGGATGTGATCGTGAGCTTCCACCTGACCAACAACACCGGCAGCGACATCACCCCGGATGATGACGCCTATGTGACACTGAATATCGCCGGTACCCATTACAACCGGCAATTCGTTTGCCCTGCGGGAGGAACGCAGCTGGTGTGGGTTCGCTGGCATACGCCGAACACGCCCCAGACCATCAGCATGACGGCTACCAGCAGCGAGATCCCCAGCCTTTACGCCACCCTGACCGCCAATATCACGCAGCTGGTGGAGAACATTCCTCCAGATCCCACCTACTACGATACCAACGACGGGTTCCAGCTGGCCACGACTCCGGATTACGGGAACCGCAAAACGGCCACCTGGGGCGAATGGTATTCCTACTGGTATCCCGTCATCGTCACGCACTATGACAAGAAAGGCAACGCCTACACGGTAGACGAAGGCTACTGGAAATTTGAATATACCTCCTATGAGGCGTCGCTGACCATCCACGACTACACGCTGGAGCCGGACGACAGATGCCAGACCGATTATACGCTGTCCAGCGGCCAGATTACCATGAAGTCAGGATACGGCGTCCAGGTGAAGGCAGAGCCATTGGTGCAGGCCGGGGCCGGTGTGGCTGATTATGATATTACACCGGTGCAGAACATCACGGCCACGTTCCCGGAGTTCGGCTATCAGACTTATAACCGGCTGCTGGAGAAGGTCAGTTCCCGGTTGTGGTGTTTCAAAGAAAATAAGGACTGCTATTATCTCAGCCGGATTCAATATGTCCCCATCTGGTACCCAGACGATCTGGACTACACCGTGCCTCTCTTTATTGAGGACGCCTGGACGCCGGGGGGTGAACTGACGGCCACCGTCAGTGACGCCATTCTGATCTATGACAACTGCTTAAGTGACTGGTACATCCATGTAACGGATTAAAGGAGGAAATGAAAGATGAAAACTCAACAGAAAACAAGCCCGAGCAGCGGGGGCAGAAAGCTCTTTGCCGTGCTGGCTGTGTGTACCCTTCTGGGGCTGACCGCTGCTTACCCGTATGCGCTGCACTACTGGATCTACCCCATTGCCTACCCTGTGCTGCGTGAAAGCGCGTCATGGCCGCTGGTGCTTGCCGCCCTGGCATGGTTCACACCCTTATTCGCATTTGAGTATTGGGCGCTGGGTAAATACAGGTGCATGAGGCAGGGTGGAATTGCCAGACAGGGAGCTGCCTTCTGCTGCATGAACCTGAAACACTTTACCGTGGCTGGACTCCTGTTGCTGGCCGCTCTCGCTCTCGCATTCTTTCCGTTTATGCGGTATTGCGTCATTCCACTCACTATTGATTCGCTGTGGGACGGCAATATGTGGCCGATCTGGATCACCGAAACGGCGTGGTGCATTTTATTTGCTGCATTTACTTTCTGGTTCCTCGGCAAGCGGCGGCAGCTGATGCAGGCAGGAGCGGAGCCGAAGCAGCCGCAGCGCTAGAGGGCATTTTTATGAGAGAGAGAAAAAGCATGGCTGCGTACATGTATGAAGCCTGCCAGGCCGGGCATATGCCTCCGGAACGGGAGGCGGCAATGCTGCAGGCCATTCAGGACGGGCGTGAGGCAAAGAGCCGGCTTGCGCAGGGCGGAACGGAGTCGGACAATTCTGCAGCTCTCCGGGAGGCGGCCCGCTATGGGGAGGAGTGCCGGGCCATGCTGGCCATCGCCTATTTGCCGACGCTGGTCCTATTTGCCAGAAGGTACAGCTACACCGGCGTTCCTATGGAAGACCTGGTTCAGGAAGCGACCGTTGGAATGCTGGAGGCGTTGGACAGCAACAAGGCCAATTCTCTTAACTTGGCAGCTGCGATCCACGTGCAAATTAAACATGCTCTGCATCGGATAATAAGCCAGCAGAATGCGGTTCGTTTTCCACCGGCGATCACTGCGGCCATCAGAAAAATAAAGCGTGTCTCAGAATGCTTAGCCAATGATTCCGGCACTGCGCCCCAGGCCGAGGATGTGGCCGGGGAAATGGCAATACCACCGGCCATTGCCCGTCAGCTGATGCAGTACCATCGGGTATCCGCTGCCGCTTCGCTGGACGCTCCCCTAAATGATGAAGAGGGGGGGATCACATTAGCTGATCTGTTTTGCTCCGAGGAGCTAACACCGGAAGACGTTGCAGAGCGTGAAAGCCTCCGGACGCAGATTCTGGAGATCTTGGAAACACTGGAACCCATCGAGGCAAGCACCATTAAACTCCGGTTCGGTTTCGTAGGGGAGGCGCTGGACGCCAGGGAGACGGCGCAGGAGCTGAAGATCCCAATGGATCTGGAGCAAAAGACCGAGATCAGGGCGCTGCGGAAGCTGCGGCACCCCAGCAGAAGTAAATTTCTGGAAGATTATTTATATGACTAGGAGGTATCACCATGGAAGGTAAGAAAGAAGAACACGGTCAATCCGCGCTGGATCGGCTGTTCAGCGGGGCGCTGCACCCGGCGCTGGAAAAGATTGCGGAACCCGCGCCGGTGGTCAGGCGGGACAACGGGGACGAGCTGAAGGATCTGCCCATTGATATTCTGCAGGATTTTGGCACTGGCATGGAAAAGCAGCCGTTCCGGCCCTACTCCCCGGAGGATCTGGAGGCGCTGCGCCTGGATATCATTGCCCACGGCGTTATCCAGCCGCTTGTGGTGCGGCCTATCGGTACACACCTGTATGAAATCATTTCCGGCCACAATCGCCGCACAGCGGCGCGGAAAGCCGGATATACGGTCGTGCCGTGCATCATCCGTCAGATGAGCGACGATGAAGCCATTATGCAGATGTGCAGCACCAACCTGCAGCAGCGGAAAAACCTGCTGCCATCAGAAAAGGCGTTTGCCTACAAGCTGCAGCTGGAAGCCATGAACCGGCAGGGACAAAGGACGGATTTAACTTCTCGCCAAGTTGGCGAGAAGTTAACAAGCGTAGCTCAAATTAGCGAAAGCACAGAAGATAGTGAGCGGCAGATCCAGCGCTACGTTCGCCTAACCTACCTTATCCCCGGTCTGTTGAAAGCGGTGGATGAAAAGGCGCTGGGGCTAACGATCGGTGCAACCCTTTCTTTCCTCTCTCCTGTAGCCCAGGCCTCTGTGGAAAACTTCTGCTTGAAGGAGCATTCCATCTACATCAACCAGGAGCTGGCCGACCGGCTCCGGCAGGCCGAAGAGAACGGCGCGGTTTTTACGGAAGAAACGCTGCAGCAGCTGCTACAGCCCAGTGCCAAGAATCTCCGCAGCCTATCACTCCCCCAAAAGGATTTCCAGCAATATTTCCCGGATGGAACATCCCAGACGAAGATCCTCCAAACAATCAAAGCAGCGCTGCAGCTCTACTTTGAGCAGAAGTAATTTTTCTCCCTCTCGTAAGGAACGGCGAAAATAGAACGGGAGACTGCCGGGGCGCGGAGTGGTTTCCGCCTTCCACGGGGCGGAAACTCCATCCAAAAACGCTTTGCGTTTTGGAATGGCAGGATAAGGCGTGTTCCACACGCCGCTCAACAGCTTGATGGCAAAGCCCTCAACAAGTGTTCCACAGGTGGTTTTTGTGTTCCACTCCGAACACAGACGAAAGGAAGGCGATTTTATGGGGGAGGATCGGCACCGGGCATCTTATATCCCCTTTCGATGCTCGCAGGAAACAAGCGAGCTTATCACGCAGCTGACACATAGGAGCATCGACCCAAGAGCGAGGTATTGCGGGACCTGGTGGACAAGGGTCTGATTGCATCCAGTCAGAAGGCGGATGATGATTACCTGGAGGGGATCGTCCGTCGCACCGTCCAGGAGTCCCTGAAGCCCCATGTGGAGCGCTTGGCGGCGATCTCGGCCAAGGCAACGCAGATCTCGGGCGCTGCATTCTTCATGGGGATGTATGCGGCCCTGCTTCGCCGCAGCCCTGCAGAGCAGCAGGAGATCCAGGACGCCGCCGGACAGGCCCGTGAGCTGGGCATCCAGTATCTGAAGCTGAAAGATCGGGACATTGACGCATTCATCCAGGAGGGCGTCAAATCCATGAAAGAAGAAAGTTAAGGAGGCCTTGAACATGGCCAGACAAAAAAAGCACCGGAAGCATCCGGTGCAGCATCGATCCGCATTTCCGAGCCTGGGCAGCAGCGGCTGCACCGACATCCCCTGCAGCTATACAACCCTCCCCCTGTCTGCTGAGGCGTTCAGCGTGGGCCTGTATCTCTACTACAGCCGTCAGTCGATCTCTGATCACTTTCCTGGCGCGCAGGGGGTCGCCAGCGTCCTGAAGATGGATCTGGATATCGCCGTGCAGTGCATGAAGGAGCTGGAGGATACCGGCGTCCTGTTCATGCATGAGGACGGTACCTTTACCATGAACGACGATCCGGGTGGAGGGAGTGGGCTATGAACGGAGAGTGCTTTTCCTTCCCGGCCAGAGCAGCTTTGGATTGCAGCGTTGCACCAACCGCCAAGCGGCTGCTGTTCATTCTGTGCGCCAGCTATGAGCCGTCTGCGGAGTTTCCTGCTTCCATGCGCTCGCTGAAGGATCTGACCGGCATATCCACACAGAACATCCGTGCCGCTCTCTCCAGCCTGGAGGAAGCCGAATACCTGCAGCTGTTCTGTGAACGCAAGGCCGGGTATCACCTGGGGGAGTGGTTTGGCCGGTTTCTGGAGGAAACGAAGCTGCTGCAGATCCCACGCAGCGCCTACCAGCGACTTATGGCAGAACGTCCCGCCAATGCCGCTGTCTCCGTGTTCCTGTACTTGTGTTGGTGTCTTGCATCCGGCCAGGAAGAACTCAGCCTGCAGGAGATTGCCAAAGGCGCGGATATCAGCCCGGCCAGTGTGTGCCGGTGCCTGAACAGCCTGCGCAGTGTAAATGCCGTCACTGTGGAGCATCGCACCTGCCGGAACGGCATTCACAGCCGCAACCGCTATCGGATCGGGTAGAGGCAGCGATATTTCCATTATATCCGTTATGCCTATTATATCAGTTATATAACTGATATACGTTATATCACTTACATACGAAGGAGCGAGAGAAACATGGGAACCGTAATTGCATTTGCAAACCAGAAGGGCGGCGTGGCCAAGACCACCAGCACCTACAACGTGGGCACGGCATTAGCCCGGGCGGGAAAAAAGACCCTCATGATTGACCTGGATGGACAGGCCAGCTTAACCATCAGCGCCGGGCTAGAACCTTACGACTTCGACCATACCATCGTCAGTGTTCTGCAGAAGGATGCTATCCCGCTGGAGCAGTGCATCCAGCACCTGCAGAATAACCTGGACATTGTGACCTCCCGGTTGGAGCTGGCGCAGCTGGAGGTAGTGCTGATCGGACGGCCAGTCCGGGAAACGATTCTGCGACGGGCCATTGATCCGGTGCGCAGCCGCTATGACTTCATCCTGATCGACTGCCCGCCGCAACTCTCCATTCTCACCATTAACGCCCTGGCCAGCGCGGATCAGGTGCTGATCCCCGTGAAGACGGATTACCTCGCCTACCGGGGCCTGGAGCAGCTGCTGGATACCGTGGCGGAGATCCGGGAGCTGGTGAACCCGCAGCTGTCCATCCTGGGCGTTATCGCCACCATGTACGAGATGCGGGTAAAGGATGACCAGGAGATTCTTCGGCTGCTGCAGGACAAGTATGACGTGATTGCCGTAGTGAAGAAGCTGGCCATCGTCAAGAGGGGCGTATACGACGGTAAGGCGGTCATGGAGCAGGCACCCAACAATGACGCTGCAACAGAGTACCAGAAGGTGGCGGAGCGCATGATGGAGAAAGGTGGGAACTGACGATGGGCTTAGCGGACAGAGAGGCGAAACGGGCCGGACGGGGTGTTGTTGCGTCCATCCTCCACACGGAGCCGGTGGCCGGCGGCAAGGGCCGTCCCAAGTCCGTGCGGGAGACGAAGCAACGCATCAGCCTGGCCGTCCTGCCCAGCCTGTATGAGAGCGTGAAGAAGGTCGCCTTTGTGGAGCGCCGCAGCATCAGCCAGCTGGTGGCACAGCTGCTGGAGCAGTACGTGCAGGAGAATGGGAAGAAGCTGGAGGACTATGAGAAGATGAATCGCGATCCGTAGAAGAAGCGGGGTATATCAGTGAACGCACTGATACACCCCGTTTTCTTATAGCAGTTATATAACGTAAATACCAGAAATAACAGCAATAACTTATATAAGTGATATCCATTATATAACAGAAGATGCAGGAGAAAAGAACCATGTACACAAGACACCGGACACAACCGTCGTTCCGGCTTCCGGAGCGGCTGGCGGAAGATACGAAGCTGTCATCCTACGCGAAGCAGCTTGCTCTTATTATGTTCAGCTATGCTGGTCAGCGTACCGGCAGGCTCCGCAAGTCTCAGCGGGAGCTGGCGAAGCTGTCCGGGCTGTCCTTGGACACGGTAAACCGGAAGCTGCGGGAGCTGGAGAAGGCCCGGTATCTCACTGTGAGGCGGAAACGGGCGAAGCGTGACCGGGAGACCGGCAAGATCACCCGTGGCGCGTCCGAGTACATCTGCATGGTTCCTAAAAAGGGCTATCTGCTGGTTCCATATCGTCTCCTGCGCAGGCTGTGCGGCCTGGGCGTCCATGGCGCATCGGTGAAGGTGTTCCTCTACGTCTATCGCATCATGCGGGACGAGTGCGCCTATCCCAGCTTTTCCAAGATCCGCAAGAGAACCGGACTTGCAGACAGCACCGTCCGCTCTGTTCTGAAGGTGCTAGATTGTGTCGGCCTGCTCTACATACGGCACTGCCGGAAACGCAACGGTGCATTCACCAGCAACTCCTACCTCCTGCTGCATGATGCTGGATACGTGTGCCGGCCGACGCAGCAAGCCGCTCCAAAGCCTGCGGCGCAGCGCCCTTGCCCAAATGACCGGGTGTACGCCGATATTCAGAACAACAAAGAAAAACCTAAGATAACGGGAGTTCTTACAAGAGAAGAAAGAATATATAGGGCATCCATTTTGTGGGACAGCGTTATGATGAAGATAAAGAAGGCGGCACCAGATTGGCACCGTCCTGTAAAACCACGTACAGGCTACTTTTTCGGATAAATCTGAATAACGTTAAGTTTTACAAAAGAGAAAAAAATATACAACTTTAGTTTTTTAAAATTATTGTAGACAACAGCCACCACTACTATTATAAAATAAGGGTGTTTTGGAGTTTTCAAGGTGCGTGTCTGCCTGAAGCTGAGGGTTCTTTCCGAAAGAAAATGGCCTCTTTTGCATTTTGTTAGGCTATATGTTTGATCCAGCTCTTCCTCCATTCCCTAGAATAATACATAGCCAGAAAGGCTGGTTATAGTGTATTGACAAAACTTGATTTGACGCATATACTGATAACATATCAAACAATATTGATATGAGGTGAAAACTTGGAAACTATATACGAAGAGCACGCAAAAGTGTTTAAGGCGTTTTGCGACGAAAAGCGTTTGCGGATACTTGAGTTACTACGCGGTGGTGAAAAGTGCGCGTGCGTTTTGCTGGAGCAATTGGACATCGGACAGTCAGGGCTTTCCTACCACATGAAGATACTGGTCGAGTCAGGCGTTGTGGAAAGTCGGCAGGAAGGCAAATGGACGCACTATAAAATCAGCGAAAAAGGCAGCGCCTACGCTGGCAGCCTACTGAAGGATCTGACAACGCCAAACTCAGTAATGGAAGAATACAATTGCTGCAAAAAATAAAAGCCATCGTGAAGATGGCTTTTTACGGGCACAATAAATCGAAATTATTTGATATGATTGTCCTGCATTAGAAAGTGAGGTTTCATATAGCATGCAAATTTTAAAAGCAGGCTGGGATTTCTTCCAAAATCAAGTGCTTGCAATGAAGTGGCTGAACAGCGTCATTGGAAGCGGTTTATCTGCCTTGGGCCTGGACCTAAACAACCGTTGGGTCGGAAGCATTCAGTTTTTTGCTTATGACGTTATTAAAATTACGATATTACTGTGTTTCCTGATCTTTCTCATCAGCTATATTCAGAGCTACTTCCCTCCGGAACGCAGCAAGAGAATCCTTGGCCGTTTTCATGGGATCGGAGCGAATAGTGTGGCGGCTTTGCTCGGCACGGTCACCCCTTTTTGCTCCTGCTCGTCCATCCCTCTGTTTATCGGCTTCTCCTCCGCCGGACTGCCGGTCGGCGTTACGTTCTCATTTTTGATCTCTTCCCCCATGGTGGATCTGGGCTCTCTGCTCCTACTGATGAGTATATTCGGCGCGAAAGTCGCAGTTATCTATGTTGTTGTCGGTCTGATCATAGCCATTATCGGCGGCTCTCTGATTGAGAAAATGGGCATGGAAAAATATGTGGAAAGCTTTATCCTCACAGCCGGCAGCGTGGATATAGAATCTCCCGATCTGACAAAAAAAGACCGCGTTATTTATGCGAAAGAGCAAATGCTTTCAACCTTCAAAAAGGTGATTCTGTATATCCTCATCGGCGTGGGAATCGGCGCGGTCATTCATAACTGGATTCCGGAGGAATGGGTGGCAACGGTACTCGGCAGCAAAAACCCCTTTGGAGTAATCTTGGCTACGCTCATCGGCGTTCCGATGTATGCCGATATCTTTGGGACCATACCGATTGCGGAAGCTTTGTTCTATAAGGGCGCTCAGCTTGGAACCGTACTATCCTTCATGATGGCGGTAACAACCCTGTCCCTGCCTTCCATGATCATGCTGCGCAAGGCGGTCAAACCTAAGTTGCTGGCCGTTTTCATTGCGATATGCACGATTGGAATTATTGTTGTCGGTTATTTATTCAACGCGTTTCAGGCGCTAATAGTATAGGAGGAAGAAAATTATGGCAAAGACCTGGTATCCAGTTATTGATTATCTAACCTGTGTGGAGTGCGGCACCTGTGTCGCAAAGTGTCCCCATCAAGTCTATGACACAGCAAAGGCACCTTCACCTATTGTAAAAAATCCCGAAGCATGTGTTGATCACTGCCACGGCTGCGGCAACCGCTGCCCGGTCGGAGCGATCACCTATGTAGGCGAGGACACCGGCTGGACACCGCCGAACGGGGAACAAACAGTGGAAGAATCCTGTTGCTCCTGCGGATGTGACGCGGCCGCTGAAAAGAGGATTATTGTTGAGTATCTCTATCTTGATCTTCAGACCTGTGACCGCTGCATTGGGACGGACAACGTTCTTGATGAGGTGATGCTGACGCTTACCCCAGCCTTGCAGCTTGCGGGTTTCGAGGTTCAATATAAGAAAGTCGAAATGGGAACGGCGGAAATTGCAGAGCAGTATCAGTTCCTCTCTTCTCCGACAATTCGTGTGAACGGGCAGGATATCTGCCAATCCGTCGCGGAGAACAGCTGCGGCTGCTGCAGTGATATCAGCGGAACCGATGTGGACTGCCGGGTGTTTGAATATAACGGGGAAAGCTATGAGGTGCCGCCAAAAGAAATGCTTGCCGAAGCCATCCTTCAAACCGTGTTTGGGCAGGCTGAATCCGGCTGTTCCTGCGGCAGTTATGAGCTGCCGGAGAATTTGAAGACCTTTTTCGAAGGAAAAACAAAGAAATCCGGATGCTCCTGCGGAGGTGACTGCTGTTAATGAAGAATAAGAAGCTTATAATCAGGATAATAGTTCCGGTATTGATTTTAGTTGCACTTACCGTTATATGGGTAGTAAAAACGCATCCCACACCCACGGCTATTGACAATAATCTAGTCACTGCGGAAAACGAAGAGGATTTTGTCCTGGAAACGACCTCCGTTGACTTGGAGACTCTGACCGCTTACGGCCTGCCGATCATCATTGACTTCGGCTCGGACTCCTGCATCCCCTGCAAGGAGATGGCTCCGGTTCTTCAAACCATGAACGCCGAGATGCAGGGCAAAGCTATCGTTAAATTTGTTGATGTTTGGAAGCATGTGGAAGCGGCCGATGGATTCCCGGTACAGGTCATTCCGACCCAGGTGCTTATTAATGCTGATGGAACGCCCTATGTTCCCAGTGACGAGATTGAAATCGAGTTCACGATGTATTCTACGAAGGATACAGATGAGCATGTTTTCACCGTGCATCAGGGTGGCCTGACCGAGGGTCAAATGCGGGCTATTCTTGCCGACATGGGGGTGACCGAGTGACAGCAATTCTGGAGAGTTTATCTGAGCTTATCACGAAGAGCGGCTGGCTTGCGCCCATCCTTGCTCTTGTAGCTGGCGTTATTACATCTGTTACGCCTTGCGCGTTGTCCAGCATACCGCTTGTATTGGGTTATGTGGGGGGTACAGGCCAACGCGACACAAAAAAAGCGTTTTGGCTGTCTGTCACTTTCGCGGTAGGAGCGGCGGTTACCTTTACGACATTGGGGGTTATTGCTTCAATTGCCGGGAGACTAATGGGCACGTCGGCCTCGTGGTGGTACATCATTCTGGGCGTTCTCATGATCCTGATGGCCTTGCAGACTTGGGGAATTTTTGAAATAATTCCATCGAGCTATCTCATTGCAAAGAACACCAAAAAAGGTTTTATTGGAGCGTTTATCGCAGGTATCCTCGGCGGCGTTTTTTCATCCCCCTGCTCAACGCCTGTGCTCATCGCGCTTTTGGCCATTGTTGCCGGAAAAGGAAGCATTCTTTGGGGCATACTGCTATTACTACTTTATTCAATCGGGCATGGTATTCTTGCTATCATTGCCGGAACATCAATCGGCTTTGTGCAAAAGCTCTCTTCCAGCGAAAAATACGGCAAGGCAAGTACCGTTTTGAAAATCGCAATGGGCACTCTTATCCTGCTGATTGGCTTTTATATGTTTTATCTTGGATTCTAAAAATTTTGAAAGAGGGAAATATTATGTCTCTATTTGGTAATAAGAATAAGAAAGTTGAGACTTCCTCGTGCTGCTGCGGTGGCAATTGTGACGCGGAAAGCATGGCAAACGCAGAAAGTGCAAAAACCGAGGGAGCAGGAGTAAAGGTGCTGGGCAGCGGCTGCGCGAAATGCAATCAGCTTGAAGCAGCAACAAAAGCAGCATTGGAACAACTTGGAATGGATACGAGCATTGATCATGTGACCGACTTTTCACAAATCGCAGCCTATGGCGTGATGACAACTCCCGCCCTTGTCATTGACGGGAAAGTGGTTTCCTACGGCAAGGTTCTTAAAACAGAAGAGGTTGTAAAAATCCTGCAGAAGGTCAGATGATTGGAGACCCGGAAAGACCTGTAGAGCCATTCCGGGTTTTCATGGTAGAGGAGCGCCTATGTTTACCTATATTTTGTACGGGCTTGCTGGCACTGGCCTTGCAATATCATTTTTCAAAGACCGAAACAAGACAAAAATGGCGCTGAAAAAAGCGTGGAAGTCGTTTGAAAACATCCTGCCTCAATTTCTGTCCATTTTAATCATCATCGGCCTCGCCCTGGCCATATTAAGTCCGGAGACAATTACAAATCTCCTCGGAACGCGCTCGGGAATTTGGGGCGTGTTTGGGGCGGCGATTATCGGGTCGATTACGCTGATACCGGGATTTGTGGCGTTTCCGTTGGCAGCAGCGCTTTTGAAAAACGGCGCGGGATATATGCAGATCGCGGCTTTTGTTTCTACGCTTATGATGGTTGGAATTGTAACGCTTCCCCTCGAAATGAAAACCTTCGGGAAGCGCGCGGCAATGATTCGCAATAGTGTGGCCTTTGTGTTTGCTCTGATCGCCGCGTTTGTGATTGGGGTGGTGCTGTAATGAAAGCTTTTTTGAAACGGTACAGGGCATTTCTTCTATTGGTTCTTATTAACATCGTGATAGGCCTTGCTTTACCGGATATCGGGCTGAAGTCCCTCAGCCTTACGAAGCAGAACTTCATTGAAATGATATCCGTTATCCCTCCGATTTTTATTCTCCTGGGTTTGTTGGACGTGTGGGTTGACCGGGCCACCATGATAAAATACACCGGAAAGGGCTCCGGACTCAAGGGAGTTCTGATTGCGTTCCTGCTGGGTTCCGCAGCGGCAGGCCCGTTGTATGCCTCGTTTCCGATTGCCGGAGTTATGCTGAAAAAGGGCAGCAGTCTGTTCAACGTCTTTATCTTCATTGGGGCATGGTCAACAACCAAAATCCCAATGCTGACCTTTGAGGCGGCAAGTTTGGGGCTTACATTCACGTTAACCCGACTGTCGCTTAGCATTGTCGGCATCCTGATGATCGCGGCAACTACTGAAAAGGCATTAAATCGGGAGCAGCAAAAAGAGATCTATGAACTCAATCAATAGGGAGGAGACGAAGGGATGGAGAAGCGCAAAAATACGGGAATCGGCTTTTTTGAAAAATACTTGACGCTGTGGGTTGCTCTGTGTATGGTCGTTGGCGTGCTGATCGGCAAGTTTCTGCCTGTAGTTCCAGCATTTCTGGGACGTTTTGAATATGCCAACGTATCAATACCCATTGCCATTCTCATTTGGCTCATGATCTATCCCATGATGCTCAAGGTCGATTTTCAGAGCATAAAAAACGTCGGTAAAAATCCAAAGGGCTTATTTGTTACGTGGGTGACCAATTGGCTGATTAAGCCCTTTACCATGTTCGGGATTGCCTGGCTGTTTTTCTTCGTTATTTTCAAGATGCTGATTCCGGCGGAGCTTGCCAAAGAATATCTGGCCGGCGCGATTCTGTTGGGCGCAGCTCCCTGTACTGCTATGGTATTCGTATGGAGCCATCTGACGAAGGGAAACGCGGCCTACACAGTCGTGCAAGTCGCAACCAATGACCTAATTATCCTTGTCGCGTTTACTCCCATTGTCGCGTTTCTGCTCGAGATCGGTGGTGTATCTATTCCGTGGGATACGTTAATTCTATCGGTAGTCCTGTTCGTGGTCGTTCCGCTGGCAGGCGGCGTGGTTACCCGGAATTACATGACAAAAAGACATGGACTGGAGTACTTTGAAAGCAAATTCATTCCCAAATTTGGAAATGTCACAATTGTTGGTCTTCTTTTGACGCTGGTTATCATCTTTTCATTCCAGGGCGATGTTATTCTGGATAATCCTCTGCACATTGTTTTAATTGCAATCCCGCTCACGATCCAAACATTTCTCGTCTTTTTCATTGCGTATCTGGCGAGCAAGGCATTAAAACTCCCGCACAACATCGCAGCTCCTGCCGGCATGATTGGCGCATCAAATTTCTTCGAGCTGGCTGTCGCCGTAGCTATCTCGCTTTTCGGCACACAGAGCCCCGCAGCACTCGCCACCATAGTCGGTGTTCTTACGGAAGTGCCCGTGATGCTGATCCTTGTCAGAATCGCGAACAATACGAAAGGATGGTTCCTAAATGAATAAACCGAAGGTTGCCTTTATCTGCGTACATAACTCTTGCCGGAGCCAAATTGCAGAAGCACTGGGAAAGTACTTTGCCGCAGACGTTTTTGAAAGCTATTCAGCAGGAACTGAAACTAAGCCGCAAATTAATCAAGATGCGGTAAGGCTTATGAAAAAACTTTATGGCATTGATATGGAGGCGACTCAGCGGTCTAAATTGCTTGATGAGCTTCCGCCGATTGATATAGTAATAACAATGGGTTGCAACGTGGAATGCCCTTATCTGCCCTGCAAGCGCCGAGAGGACTGGGGTCTGCCTGACCCGACCGGCCAAAGTGACCAGGAGTTTCTTGCAGTAATCCGGACTATCGAATCGAAAATAGCAGAACTGGCAAAGTCATTAAAATAATATCTGCTGAACAAAATAAAAGCTTAGTTATCATAAGCCGTACAGGACTTCATATCGTTTTTAATTCCTAAATCGATATCATTCGATTTTCAAAATGTATTTTTGCGTATTCGAACCCACACGCTTTCTGCATTGACTTTTGAGGTAATTTTTGTTAAAGCGCTTTTTCTCATATGAAAAACGAGAATGAGAAGATTCCCGAAAAGGGTATTCACTACTAAAAATGAGAGCTTCATTTCAGACTCTGGCGATGTAGGCCGTGTATGTTCAACTTTCATCGCTGTACCATTGCAAAATTCTATGCCGAAATGATAGCTTCGTTATGGTTCCTGATCAGGATCTGCGCTTATTCCCCGCTGTTTTTGAACTGCGTACCAAAGACGCTCAATGGTTTCTGGAGCAAAACGGAACTGGTATATTTCTCATTTGAGAGGAGTTTAGACATTGCTTCGCGATTCTAGTTGGATTTGCCTGAAGGGGAGGGGGTAAGCCCGTGCAATTATTTTTGACAGACAAAGCGAATAAAAAGCCTCAAAAAGCTTGATGTCCTGCGGGATTTACTGCAGGACATTATTTTTGGGAATAAATTATGGTGGAGCAACTTGAGTTAAATCCGAACTGAAAGCCTGCCCGATTTCTTCGAGCGTCATGGTTTCTGTCCCATCTTTAAAGTTGTAGGTAAATACCAGCTTGTCATCATAAACATAAATAGAATTAATAAAAGTGTCGATGATCTGTCGCTGATACTCCGGATCATCGGCACTGCCGTATTTGAAGCGGCCGATCCAACTGACGATTTGCTCTTTTGTATAACGTGGTCGCTGCATCTGAGTTTGCAGAATGCTGACTTTCAGCTCCTCACGCTGAGCCTCTAACTGCTCCAGCCGTTCTTTTGTAGTGGAGGTCAGAATGCCCATTTGAATTGCGTTTAACATATTTCCAATGGCCTTTTCGCACCGCTGCATTTGTAGTAACGATAGATAGCGGTTTTCGCTGTAGAACTGACTCCGCTTTCGCCAGCCATCAGCCTTCCGCAAGTGCCACAGAACAGTTTGGTTGTTAGCATATATTCTTCCGAAGCTTTTGCTTTTGCAGGGGCCTGCCTGTTCTTTCCTATGCGTTGTTGTACACGATCAAACAAATCTTTGTCCACAATCGCGGGAATTCCATGAAGCGTTATCATATCGCCATATTTATATTCGCCAATATATTTCCGGTTCTTCAAAATCAGGCTGATACCGCCTATTTTGAACGGCTTTCCTTTCTTGGTTTTTAAACCGCGACTGTTGAGGGATTCGGTAATTTGGCTGATGGCCTCGCCGCTGTCATATCTGTTAAAAATTTTTTCACCAGAGGCGCGGCCAGTGGGTCGATGGCAAGAACTCCATCAGTTCCCACAACATAGCCAAGAGGCGTATTGCCGCCGTTGTTTTTGCATTTTAAAGCGTTTTCTTTCTGCCCACGGTGTATTTTCTCGGATAGTTCTGCGCTGTGATATTCTGCCATGCCCTCTAACATAGATTCGAGGATGATCCCCTCTGGTCCCTCCGAGATGTTCTCATTAGCGGATAAACCCTTGACGCCGTTCTTTTTCAGAATGTGCTTATAGTGGGCACTGTTGTAGCGATCGCGGGAAAACCGATCCAGCTTCCAGACGATAACAACATCAAATAGGCCCTTTTCACTGTCCCTAATCATCCGTTGAAAATCGGGACGGTCAGCTGTTCTGGCAGACAGCGCCCGGTCTATGTAACTGCACAGGACGGTGATACCGTTGCGCACCGCATAATCAGTACATTCGCGAATTTGCCCTTCAATACTCTCTTCCCGCTGGCTTTCAGAGGAGTATCGGGCGTAGATGACTGCTTTCATTTCTTTTATGCCTCCAGCATGGCTATAATCGACTTTTTCAGTCTATGATTCATGGAAGAATTGGGGGCAAAACACATCTCCACAAATTTTTGAATTTCTGCGTTATCTTCAAAAACTTTCGGCTTAAACTCATAGAGTTTGCCCTGAGGTTGATCTGTCCGACAGCACAGATAATCCATTGATACGTCGAAATAGTCCGCATACCACATCAGGACTTTCAATGGTGCGGCAAAATAGCCGGTTTCATATCGGTTAATGGTGGACTGCGCCATGCCTGTGACCTGAACCCGGAAAACTGAACCAATGGAAATGTTAGTCACAATATGCTAGACTATGAAAAATGGAGTGATTGACATGAAGCAGCGATTTACAGAAGAACAGATCATCAAGCTTCTCAAGGAACATGCCGGAGGTAAACGGGCAGCGGATATTGTCCGTGAGTACAACATCACAGAGCAGACTTTCTATCGTTGGAAAAGCAAATACGGCGGCATGGAAGTGAACGAGGCAAAACGATTGAAGCAGCTTGATGAAGAAAACAGACGTCTCAAGGAGCTTGTAGCTGACCTCACGCTGGACAACCATATTCTGAAGGATGTGCTCTCAAAAAACGCCTAAAGCCTGCCGAGAAGCGTAAGATTACATGTGAGATACAGGAAAAGCACCATCTCAGTGAGCGCCGCGCGTGCAGGCTTATGAACATTTATCCAAGCAGCAAGAGTTACATATCAACCACAAACGAACCTATCGGCTCTATAAAGAGGCGGGGTTAGCCTTAAAGAAACGGAACAAGAAGAAAAAATACGAAAAGCGCGGCATGCCAGATCGGGCCTGTCCGGAGTTCAATTCCCGCTGGTCGATGGACTTTGTCTGTGACCGCACCCGGTACGGTGGGCACATCCGAATTATGACATTGATAGATGAGGCCACAAGAGAATGCCTTGCTCTGGAAGTGGATAGCTCCATCACAGGGAGAAAAGTAGCTTCAATACTTAACAGAGTTGCTCTTTTTCGTGGATTGACCAAAGAAATCCTTACCGATAATGGTTCTGAGTTCACAGGTAACGCTATGAATGCCTGGGGGCACGATCACGGAGTGGAACATATCTTTACCGATTCTGGCTGCCCAACGCAAAACGGATATATTGAAAGTTTCAATGGCAAGTTAAGAGATGAATGCCTCAATCAAAACTGGTTTGCAAGTTTGTCAGAAGCAAAGAGCATTATTGAAGAATGGCGGCTTGAATACAACAAACTCAGGCCTCACTCATCTCTTGGCAGCTTGACCCCGGAAGAATACGCACTTAAAATCTCAGGTGATTACTAACTTTTCACATGGACGGTTTCAGGGGGCAGGTCACCTGCCAGTGTACCTAACTGTACCTGCGATACGCCAAGGCCTTCACGCAGCTTTCGCAGCCGTGCTCCTGTCTCACTCAAATTAACCACATCTCTCCTAGTTTGTTCTAAAAATTTCTATAAGTCAACTCGTATTCCGGATTTTACGGTCGACATATGTAGAAGCATTAATCTGTCAGACATACTGTTTTCTGAGCGTCCATAGCGACGCTCTATTTTTCATGGACATTTTTCACTGCCAAGTTTCACGTGATATGTGTTGAGAATTATTTCATTTGGGTATTTGACTTTTAATAGTTAGTCTTTCAGTGTTGAATTGTTATTGCTCCAATTCTTGACCAAAAAAAGGATGTCTCTCATTCACTTTTACACAAAATTTTTCGTGGTCTCTCACTGGTCTTTGGATGCCTGCGTGGGTTACGCAAGACTTCACATGTTGTTCAAGAAAAATAAGATGGTGAGCACCAAGACTCTCTACAACGAACTGGGGGCTGGGGGCTTGCCCTTTCCCCAGGTACGCCGTTTGAGTTCCGGCAAGTGCCGCCGCTCAGATCACACCAAAGAAGTGCCGCCGTCAACTATGACGTACTGTCCGGTCACATAGCTTGAAGCGTCACTCGAGAAATAGAGGATGGTTCCGTTGAGCTCGTCTTTGTGCGCCGGCCTGTCCATCGGGCACTGCATACTATAGCCCTGCATGAACTGCTCGGATTTGAAAAGGGTGTTTTCCGTCATCTCTGTTTCAAAAAGGCCCGGGCCGACCGCGTTGACAGTGATATTATACCGTCCGTAGGAGCACGCCATACCAAGGGTCAGACCGAGCACTGCCGCTTTTGATGTATTGTAGCCATGGCGTATAAACATGTCATTCTTGTCGGCAATCACCGCGTTGACCGAGCTTACGTTGACGATTTTCCCATATTTCTGTTCCAACATGTGCGGAATGATGTATTTGGACATAAAGAAGATGCTTTTAACATTGGTATTCATCGAGCGGTCCCAGTCCGCTTCGCTGAGCGTATGCACACCGCCCCGAACAGCAACGCCCGCGCAGTTCAGCAGGATATCAATTCTGCCGAATTCATCGATGACTTCTTGAACAGCGGACTTTACGCTCTCTTCGTTCGTGACATCGCACTGCACAGCTAAAGCGCGTCTTCCCATGGCTTTTATCTCTTCAGCAATGGGAATGAGCTTTTCCTTTCTCCTTGCCAATAATGCCACGTTCGCGCCGTTTTCAGCATATGCTTTTGCTGCCGATGCACCCAAGCCGCTGGAAGCGCCTGTTACTACCGCAATTTTTCCTTTCAGATCGAACAATGAAATTCCCTCCTTGTTGTATAAATTAGCACAGCGCACATGCACGACAGGTCGTATAGATTCTGAAGCATATGAATTCGCAGCATGGTCTCCAGCGGAAATGGTTTGTTGCCGATCGCTCCTTTGAATAGTATGGCCGAATGATCCCTATCCACTCGTTCCATGGTTGATTGCATCCATCTGCTCCAGGAATTCTCTCTTTTTTGGCCTGCGCCAGTTCGTCGGTCAGCGCCGATGTTGATAGTTTTTATTCATGCACCTATTTTACCATACGCTACCAGCTTCCGCCATTGTGCAGTATTGCTCTAACTATTTGAGGCTTCGGTAGTTTGTGTGGGTAACTCAGCGGCCCGGAAGCGTCGGCCGGAGGCATGAACAGGACAACATGACCATGGCGACCATGTTGTCGGTATTGCGGAAACCATAAGTAGTGCGAATGAGTAGCCCATGAAACGACATGGAACGGATCGACGCAGCGCTCCGCGTTGGGGCAGTATTTCTCGACGCAGGACGTAATCCACCGCGCTCCGTCCAGCGCTGACGCACCGGATGAAAGCCCGTTGTTCCGGGCTTTACTGCTCAAAGAACTGGGAGAGGACTTCTTTCCCATATCCCTTGCCGCAACAGATAACGGAAGCCGTGTCGTGGTTAACAACGACGGTCATGTACTTGTGGCCCTTCTTGTAACTGGTTTCGTCAATGCCGATGTTTACCAGCCCGTCAAAGCGTGATGCAGCCGTGGCTTCCAGCTCTTTGTAAACCCTGCCGCAGAGGCCTCCCTCCGTGTGCCATTCAATTCGCATGAGCTCCGAAACGACTGTTTTGAAAGCATGGACAGACAACCATGCCACGGTTGCCTCAAAGCTTTTGCAGAACCGGGAGCTGTGCCGGGCCCACGGAATGGCAGACGTGACGACACCGTGCTTCTTGCAGCTTACGCGAGGCAGTTGGACCTCGACATATACTTGGTCAGATCCAAAGTCATTGCACCGCCATCGGCGCGTTTTGTACGCTCTGTCATAGTACTTGGCCTTGCGCCCACAAATCCCGCATCGGCACTGCTCTCTTTTAGGCGGGCGTGCCAGAATCACAATTGCATTGGTCTCGACCTCCGTGAAAACATCCCAGACGATGATTTTCCCGGTGCCGACTAATGGCTGAATGGGGCCTTTGGTACGCATTTGGAAGCCCTGCTTCCCTGAATTTATTTTTGTCAATAAAATCATAGCACCATTTCCTTTGCTACCAAGGCTTTATTCAGTTTTTATTGCCCACACAGACTACCGAAGATCCTTTTTATTTTATATGCCGGCAGCGGGCATAATTTTTTCGGGAGCGACCTTCATAAGGGCGTTGCACTCATTCACAATTTCCTGGATAATCGCCTCTGCGCTCTGGCGCTTTGTCAAAAGGCCGCTGTTCTGTCCAACAAGCACGGCGCCCTCAGCGTCGATATCGCCCATCTGTGCTGCCGACCTTAATGATCCGGAGCTGATTTCCACGATCTGCTTGATGGCTTCTTCTTCGGACAGCTCTTTCTCGATTTGAATCAGTTTGTCTGACAGCTTGTTGCGTAGTTGGCGAACGCCGTCCTTGGTCACCATACCGGTGAGCACAGTATCTCCTTCCTTCGAGTCGATAATTGCCTGCTTATAGTTTTCATGTGCCTGGGATTCATGGGCGAGAATAAATCGGCTTCCGATTTCTACTGCTTCGGCACCCAGCATAAAGGAAGCGGCAATCCCTCTCCCGTCGGCTATACCGCTGGCCGCTATGACAGGAATATTTACGGCGTCGACAACAGACGGTGTCAGTGCCATTGTTGACGTAAGGGCATAGACATGTCCGCCGCCCTCATAGCCTTTCGCGATTACGGCGTCACAGCCAATCCTTTCATAAAACTTTGCTTCTTCCACGCCCGCTGTTTTGGCAATGACATGAATACCCGCCGCCTTGAGCTGTTTTGTGAAGGATTCTAAATTCTCGAAATGATACGGATCAGAACTGAATTCCACAACGGGAACCTTTTCTGCAATGTACAAATTCAGCACATCCTGTGCCCATGGCAGGAACGGTATGATGTTCGCACCGAAAGGCTTGTCGGTTGCTTTCTTTGTTTCTTCAATGACAGCCTTCGCAATTTCCAGCGGTGCAAATCCGATTGCCAGCATGCCGAGTCCTCCGGCATTTGAAACAGCGGAGGCAAGCCGATGATCTGAAGATATCCATGCCATAGGGCCTTGAACAATCGGGTACTTTATACCAAATTTTTCACAAATTGAATTTCTCACGATGCATATTCCTCCAAATTTAATTATTAATTGCATCATGCGGCATTTTGTAAGGCTACAATTATACTGCAGTATGCTAGGCGTTAATTCTCTTAAGTTACTGTGGCGACAGGTGTCATGCCCAAGCGCAGGAAGATCTTTAATAATTCGGGCCGTCCTCTGTCTGTTCCACCGCTGCGAGATACCCTGTCCGAACGGCCTGATCAATTTTTTTCGGCTTAATAGCGTCACCGATCACCCAGACGTCCGCATTTCCGGCGGCCTCTTTTAATGCGGCGCAATCCGCCGTCTTCATCCCCAGCGCGTAGATCACTTGATCGGCGGGCAATTTTTGAATTCCAAACTCGCTCTGGACGACGACACCGTCTTCTTCAATTTCAAGACAGCTTGTTTTGGTGAGTATGGTCATGTTATTCTTCTCCATCTCCCACATCAATGCCTCGCGGTACATTCCGAAGGATTCGTTTGCCACGCGGTCAAGCAGCTCGACCACAGTCACTTCATGCCCGGTTTTCTGCAGATGCAGCCCAGTTTCGCAGCCGACAAGGCCGCCTCCCACCATAACGATCTTCCTTCCGCAATGGAAATCGTCCTCATATACCTCCATGGCCTGGCAAGCATGCTCAATGCCTTTTATGGTCGGGGTGATCGGGGTAGAACCCGTTGCCAGAATCACTGTATCGGGGGCTAACGCCTTGATAAACTCCGGCGTTACCTCCGTATGAAGCATCACCTTAATATTCCGTTTATGCACCTGACGAATCAGCAGATCCTTGAAGTTTCTTAAATCCGGCTTGTCGACATCAACATCCGCAAACCACAGCAGACCTCCCAGTGCACCAGATTTTTCGACCAGCGTCACGTTGTGGCCGCGATCGCAGGACGTGATGGCGGCCTGCATTCCCGCCGCTCCACCGCCGACAATCAAAACATGCTTTCCGCTCTCTGGAGTGGGAAGAGTATCGGGGTCAAACGGCAGGTGTGCGAGTGGATTAATGGTGCAGTGCCCGACATACAGCGCCAGCTCCTCACTAGAAAAGGGAAGGTCGTCATATCCCTCCTCCGGAGAGCCGGGGAAGCATTTATAGCACCTGAGGCATCTGCGAATCTCATCCGTCCGGTCTTCCTTACACTTGTTGACAAACTCGGGATCCGCCAACATCTGCCGGCCCAGAACTACAAAGTCCACCATGCCTTTTTCTAAAATCTCTTCGCAGAATTCCGGTGAATTGATTCCACCAACAACACCTACTGGAAGCTTGGTGTACGATTTGACAACGGAGGCAGCTTCGGCGTTCAGCCCATGGGGATGGTACATGCTGCTCTCAGTTCCGGATTTGACCGACTGATCGTATATGCCGCATGTCACATGAACAGAAGTGATATAGTCCTCAACCATCCTAATAAACAGCCCTGTCTCATCGGGCGTTATACCGCCCGGCTGATGGTCAGTGCCGTCAATTCGGAGCTCCACCAAAAAGTCTGTGCCAACCGCCTCCCTGATCGTTTTCAGCACCTGCCTTGGAAACCTCGCTCTGTTTTCCAGCGTGCCGCCGTATTCGTCTGTTCTGGTATTCATAAGCGGAGATAAAAACTGCGTAAAAAGAAAGCCATGCCCACCGTGGACCAGTACGCCGTCAAAGCCAGCCTTCTGCATATAAACGGCGGCAGTCGCAAAATCGCCAGCGATCCGATCCATATCCTCTTTTGTCATAGGGCGCGCGATTAGCCCGGCAAAGTTTTTGTCAGCTACCGGTCCAATGCAGTCTTCCCCAGGTCCGAAGGGCACCTTTTCCTTCCCCCCGTGGACAAGCTCGGCCAAAGCGATTGCCCCGTGCTTCTTAATGCGCGTAGCATACATGGCAACCGCATCAAACGTCTCCCTATCCTCTTCCGGCTTGGCAAAGTCGAATGGACGAAAACCCGGGATCCGAATCGCGTCCACAAAATTAATATCCGTTTCGCCCAGAATGACGCAGGCGTTCCCACCCTTAGCCGGCATCTCCAGCTTCCGATAGGAAAATTCCCGCGCGGCAGGATTCTGCACAATCAGCCCAAACGCCATGGGCGCACTGACCACACGGTTTCTATACACCCGATTTCCCACCTTAAGGGGACTTAATAGTTTCTCGTATTTCATAGCGATCCTCCAAAATTCATGATATCACAGTGATTTTTGTTTGATAAATATCCTTGAACCATATAGCAACCTATGTGCTATTCCAAACTGTACCTATTTGATTTTTTGCTTTGTCTTATCCTTTCGTACGTCTTTTGAAAAATCATACTTTTTTTCAACATCACTTAACTAATCAAACATTGGCTTTATTTCAGAACTAATGATCAGGTTTGCCTCTGTCGCCGCCTGAATCTGATCCAGTGTAAATTCGGGGTTATATTCTGTCAGCAGCAAGCCTTCAGATGTGACCTCCATTACCCCCATCTCGGTGATTATTTTTGATACGCACTTTACGGCGGTATAAGGCAGCCTACACTTTTTAAGAATCTTAGGTGCGCCCTTGGTCGTGTGTTCCATGGCCACAATGACCATCTTTGCTCCGACTAAGAGATCCATTGCTCCGCCCATACCAGGCATTTTCTTGCCGGGGATGATCCAGTTCGACAGAGATCCCTCCTCATCCACCTCAAGACCGCCCAGAACGGTTGCATTTACATGTCCGCCTCTTATCAGTCCGAAGGACACCGATGAGTCGATGAAGCTGCCGCCGGGCGCGACAGCGGCAGGCGCACCGCCCGCGTTTACCACATGGATGTGGTCTGTGTTGCTGTCGTTTACAGCGCCCGTCCCGATAATTCCGTTTTCGGACTGTAAGGTAACACGCACGTTTTCTGGCAGATAATTGGGAACCAGAGTAGGAAGCCCGATGCCAAGGTTAACAACATCACCGTCCTTCAGTTCCTGCGCCACACGTGCGGCAATAAAGTCCTTCATTTGGTTCTGTTCCATCAATACAGCCCTCCCTCGACAACATAATTGACCAGTACGCCGGGGGTTCGCACATTTTCCGGCTCAATCTCACCGATTTCGACCAATTTCTCCGCTTCGGCAATGACAACTTCCGCAGCGGTTGCCATCACAATACTGAAGTTGCTGGTGCCGCCCTTATACCATACATTTCCGGACTTATCTATTTCATAGCCGCTGATGACCGCAAAATCTGCGCAGAGGGGAGCCATCAGCAGATAATCACGTCCGTTTACTGTCTGTTTCCCGAGACACAGCGGGGTGTCCTCCACGATCGTTCCAACGCCTGTTGGAGTAAGTACCCCGCCAAGTCCTGCGCCCGCGGCGCGAATCATTTCAACCAGCGAGCCCTGCGGAACCAGAACGACCTCCAGAGTTCCTTCCTGCATGGACTGGACGGTAACCTCCGGATTCATACCAACATGAGTCGTAATAAGCTTTTTGACCTGTCGGTTGTGAATCAGCTTTGCAACGCCATAATATTCCTCGTTCAGTGGTCCCCCGGGCATGGCCGCGTCGTTACAAATCATGGTCAAATCTCTCACGCTGCTTTTAGACAGCGCGTCTATAAATCTGTGCGCGTTTCCGCAGCCCATAAAGCCGCCGAACATAACGCTGGCTCCATCGGGAATCAGCTTTATCGCATCCTCAACGGATATGAATTTTGTCATATTATTTCCTCCCGGTCAGACTCTTTCAAATGCGGCAAATAGGGCCGTGACACCCATACCGCCGAGGTTGCAGGGCGTTTTTTAGCGTCGAAGCGGCTTTTGCCGCTCGTGGAGCCGCAGGACGATCATGCGCGCTCCGGACGCGCCGATCGGATGCCACAAGGAAAAAGCGCCGGCGTTCACGCTTATGGCCGATCTAAAGAAGGTACACGCCGGGGTGGACGAGCAGACGGCGCTGTATCAGCTGGACACCTTCGATCAAAAAGGGGGCGGCAAATATCCGAAAATTGCTCTGTCCTGGCGGGATAACTGGGCCAATCTGAGCACCTATTTCAAGTATCCCCAAGAGGTCAGAACACTGATTCACACCACGAACGCCATTGAGAAGTTCAGCCGTCAGCTGCGGAAAGTGCCAAAATCAAAGTTGGTTTCCCGACTGACGACAGCTTTCTAAAAATGCTGTATCTGGCCGTGATCGACATCACGAAAAAGTGGACGGGCCGTGGAAGCACTGGGGGCAGATCCACGCCCAATTGGAGATCTTCTTCGCCCTTAGACTGCCCGACTAGCAGAAAACGGCCGCCGCGTAAAGGGTAAAGTAACTTGCTGCGCGGCAGCTTACCTTAACACGCGTACTGTTTCAGACAATAATACGCGCGAGGCGGAACGCCGGTTTCCGACCTTCCGCCCCCCAAAATATTCCGCCCTGTTTTACGCTACTGGTACGGTCGCGCAAAATTACAGTGCCTTGCCATCACGCGCGCCGGAATGCGTTATTTTGTCAGGCAACTACGGGAATACGACATCGTCCTGGGTGTCCGGATTACTCGTACACCTCGTCATATGCGTCATCGTCCGGCATTCTTGCGCCGTCCTTTTCATAGATCCCCTGCGCCCGGCATACGGGACATTGCCCGAAGCGCTCACCGAAGTATGGGATTAACTCGACGGCATACTTAAATTTCTTGCCGCATACCGAGCAGCGATAATACATGAAGCAGGCTCCCCAACTCATATTACAGGTTCAGTCCAAGAATTTCACGAGCCTCGGCGGGTGTGGCGACTTCACTTCCATATTCGCGTATCACACGGGCGGCTCTCTCAACGAACTGAACGTTGCTGTCAGCGAGCTGTCCCCTGCCGTACATAACGTTATCCTCCATCCCGACGCGAATGTGTCCGCCCAAAGCGACTGTTGTGTACATTATTTCCATGGCACAGTGACCCACGCCAAAGCTGGACCATGTCGAACCGGGGCAGAGTGTTTCCATTGTTTCCTTCATGAACAGCAAGTTCTTTGTGCTCCCCGGAATGCCGTTGGCACAGCCCATGCAGAACTGGAAGTGAAGCGGTGCCTTAAGTACGCCCTTTTTCAGATAGTACGCGGCGTTGGCAATCATACCTGGGTCGAACGTTTCGATTTCCGGCTTTACTCCCCATTCCTGCATATTGCGTCCCAGCTCATCCAAAAAGGCGGGCGGATTGAGAAACAGGCTGCTGTTGAGCCAGTTCATGGAACCGCAGTCATAGGAACCCATCTCGGGGCGCAGCTCCTTCAAGTGTGCCTGGCGTGTTTCGTCGGTAGCGTGAAGGTCACCGGAGGTTGTCAGATTTAGAACGATGTCACATCCGGGATAACGTTCTCTTAAGAGCTTAACGGTTTCACGAAATTTGGCAGTATCCATAGTCCCGTTTCCAGCGTCGTCACGCATATGAAGATGCGCAACGGCGGCGCCGGCCCTCCAGCACGCATAGACGTCGTCCGCAATTTCCGAAGGCGTCATAGGCACGTTGGAATTATTTTCCTTTTTAGGCCATGCTCCGGTGGTTGCTACGGTAATAATCGTCTTCTTCGCCATAGTGCCCCTCCTTTTTTATGATTTCGGTCGACATCCGGCTTACTTATTTCGGTTAAAAAGGCGGGACAAATAATCAAGAGCGCTTCCGCCGCCGCCTTCGGTTCCGGCATAGCCAGTACCTCCGTACTCATAGGTGCGATCGGGCACGTTATTTAATTCATCTTCGTCAATTTCTGCTACGCAGCGTGCCATAGAGCCGTCACCCATATACCAGCGAAGGGGGAAACAATAGAAGTGAAAGCGCTTTCCCGATACCTTTGCCAAATCACCGCCAAGATTTTCAACACCTACGATACCGTTTCCCAGCATCGTCTTGTGGCAAGGCTCCCATGTGCCCCAGCAGCCCACGCTTTCAAGCTGTCCGAATTTCTCGTCATAGGCGGCTTGGCCATGGAGCCGGATGTATTCAAATTTGTCAAATTCGGCATAAGCCTCTTCGCCAAACAGCTGCTTGTATTCTTCGGTAATCGGGTTCCCCGTCGCCCCAAGCAAATTCATGCGCGTCATTCCATTGTTGCCCATTGCAGTATGCAGCGGATGATCCAGTGCCTGGCTGTCCATGGCCACGCACTTTACTTTGTGCGCAGCAAACCACTTGCCGGCCTCAACCCCTGTGCCGCAGGAATAGTGATAGTACGCCTTGGAATCGTCAAACAGCTTGTGCATGCCTGTATCAAGGCATACGACCATTCCCGCAAGCTCTTCCGGCTTGATCCCAACCTTAGTACAGGCGGCTTCCAGATGCTTCGGCAGAATAAGCCCCCATGGCTCAATGTCGATGGGCAGGCAAACCGCTTCTCCGGTGTAGGCATCAACCGGCATTTCATGCGTGTAGCGGGCGCGTTTGCCGTCAAATTCATATTCCATGACATGGTGAGGGGCGTCGCAGTGGGTACCGGTATGCATGGTGCAGGTAATCTTCTGCGTTAGTACCCCGCCCTTTGCCATCGTGTGTGTATTATCAATGACCGGCTTGTCGAAATAGGGCCAACGTGGAATTTCCGCACTGAAGGGATGTGAAAGATCAACAAATACTTTTTTTCCCATTATAAATTCCTCCTATGTAGTAAACATTATTTAAAATTAATGGCTCTTCTTATTTACCGTAAAGCATATGAATCAGATACTCGTTAAGCGCTGCGTTTGTGTTCTTCACCTGTTCCTCCGTCCATGTCTGGAACCCTTCCCCCGATTTGAACCCCAGCTTACCCTCATCCCGGAGCTGCTTGAGCAGCGGTGACGGCTGATGGGAATCCTCCAAATCGCGGAGAATATAATCATGGATGCGATAAGTCAGCTCAGTACCTACCATATCGGCATTTTCCAGCGGTCCAAGCTGCGGCAGGCGCAGACCGAAGGAGTACCTCACCGCGTCATCCACGGTTTTCGCATCGGCGATCCCATGCTCAACAATGGAGATGGCTTCCCGCCACAGGGCGTGCTGCATGCGGTTTGCTATAAAGCCGGGAACGTCCTTTTTACACAGAACGGGCTTTTTGCCGACAGAAGCGAGAAGCTCCATCACGGTTTCGGCGGTATGGTCACTTGTTGCGTCCGATTGAATGACCTCTACCAGGGGTATGAGGTGAGCCGGATTCCAGAAATGCGTCCCGGCGAACCGGTCCCGATACACAAGCTCGCGGCTAATTTCCGAAGGGCTCATGACGGAAGAATTGGTACAAAAGATTGCGTCCGGACGGCAGCGTGACTCCAATTTTGCGAAGATGTCCCGCTTTACCTGCATATCCTCGAATACCGCTTCAATCACCAAATCGGCATTTTTTACGCCTTCATTGTCAAGGTCAGTCGTAAAGGAAATGCGGGAAAGACGGCTTTCCAGCTCTTTCTCCGTAAGCGCAACCGCATCGATCAGTTGTCTGGTGTTGTTTCTGATGCCAGCGATTACGTCGGTTTCATACAGGTCGTATACTGTAATATGTAATTGCGGGTTGGAAGAAAAAACAAAGGCGATATTCTTTCCCATCATGCCTGCACCGCAGACAAGGATTTTCTTTATGTTTCCGATTTCCATGATCAATCCTCCATGCAGATTGCTCGTTTAGCAGGCCCAGTAACCGCCAGTTGCATCGTAGTTTCCGCCCGTCAGGAAGTCAGAAGCAGCGGACGCGAGGAATATTGCCATGCCCACAAAATCAACCGGCTCGCCGAGGCGTCCGATTGGCAGACGCTTGAGGAAGTTCTGATAGACAGCGGACTCAGGGTCAAACATCCATTCGGTCAAATCAGAGCGGAAAACCGTCGGATTGATACTATTTACGTTAATGCCGTACGTTGCTGTCAGGTCGCAGGCCATAGACTGTACCATAAGGTCGCAGGCTCCCTTGGAGGCGCAGTAGCCGGTATAACCAGCCATGCCCATCTTTGAGCGCGCGGAGGACACAATTACCATTTTTCCGCCCTTGCCCTGAAACGCCATCTGCACTGCGGCGGCACGAGAAACGACATACACGCTTTTCAAATCTGCGTCCATGATTTTCTGCCAATCCTCCACCGTCTGCTCCAATATGTTCTTGGGAGCGTTGTATCCGTGGCAGACCGCAAGAATGTTAAGCTCGCCGTATGCTTTTACCGTAAACTGAATGAGTTTTTCCACCTCCTCTGCTGTTCCGGGGTCGGCAACAAACCCGACGATGTCACAGCCCTCAGTTTTGATTTCCTCAACAACAGCCTTCAATTTTTCTTCACTTCTGGCAGTAGCTACTACCTTAGCTCCGGCAAGAGCGTAAGCCTTTGCCACTGCTCCGCCTAAGGCTCCGGTTGCGCCTGTAACGACGGCTACACGACCTTCTAAAGAGAACATTTTCTCAACAAAATCTTTCCTTACCTGAATCGACATCGTATTGTCCCTCCTTTTCCTTATGCCTGCGGATAGTTAATGACTACCAGCATTCTTGCGGGGAGATTGCTTTCATTTCTCAAATATCGCCCCTCATTTGGCTTGAACGAGATCGCTTCGTCCTTGTGGATCACATACTTGCTGCCGGCCTTATCGGTTACGGTCATTTCACCGTCCAGAACGTAGTAGAGTTTTTCCAGCGGGTTGTCCTCATACGCATATTCGGCGCCACCGCCGGGCAAGAAAGTGGAGACTCCCATCCAGAACTTCTCGGCGCCTGTCTCTTCCTTACCGTGAATACGCATTGCTACGCAGCCAAAATGTCCGGGTGCTTCATAGCCTTTCAGCTGATCAATTGTACGTTTAACCATAATGATCGTCCTTTCTATTTTTTTACGGGTCAACGGCCCACGTTCTGGCTTGAGTCTATAACTTAGCCGAAAGTTTAGCAATCCGCACAATTAGGAAAGTTAGACACCGCACAGTTAGTAGTTTCTGAATGGTAAGTATCCAATTTTTGTAACTTTTGACCACTTTATTAAAACAGTTTTGTTGATACTTACCTTTTTCGTGCTCGAACTTAAGCAATGTGCACAATTATAAGTCTCATAATTTGGGTGGCGTTTTCATGCGGCATTTGCTACAATAGCGTTGAAAGAAAGGTGAACGGAATGCGCAATGCGCCCGATTTGAACGGCTCCGTCAATCCATATCACTATGCGCTCCATTGTATCGGTGGCAAATGGAAAATGACCATTTTGCATGAGATCTACACCTTTGGAAAAATTCGCTTTAACCAAACGCTGAAGCAGCTTCCAGTCTCAGAAAAGGTATTGGCTCAGCAGCTTAGGGAACTGCTTGAGGACGGCCTAATCCAGCGAATATCCCATGACACGATCCCCCCCAAAGTGGAATATGTCTTGACGCCGAGCGGAGATCAAATTATGCCTGCCTTAGACATTCTTTATATCTGGAGTATTCGCCAGATGGACGCGCAGAACATTCCCATAGACGCCGATAATTTTGTGGTACACAAATCCGAAAAATATGTAGAAGCCCTCAGGGATGTAATTGAAACCAACAACCTTTGGCATGAATTGGAACATCAGCGAGGAACGAAGCAAAAGTAAGAAATCTGACGACGTAGCTAAAGCGTCGTCAGATTTTTTTGTCAGGCATACTTTGGGGAAAATATGTTCTTTGGGTTCTATGAACACAATCTCTGTAATTTACACAAATGTCGATCTCACCGACGGGGAATGGAACGAACGTCTCCTCAGTCAGTCCCGCTAGATTTGGAAGCTGGATCGGCTATGTGGCTTAACCCTTGATATGCCGGAGTTTTTATTGTGATCAGCAGACATTATTTATAAAATAACCTGCATCAGCACTGGCAATTAATATTTGGTGAAACCCTTATGGTATAACCTCTATTCCTTTCTGCCGCCGGTTGCAGCTGCAATTGCAGCCTCTTTCCCAAAAACAAGTCCGCTTAAGGCCGTACTGCCGAAAACAAGTGCTAATGTCATCACAAGGCCATAGCAGAAAAACGCCAGCAGATGTAAACCGTTTATCTGCTGAGCAAATGTAAACGCAAAAAACGTGGATGCCATACCCAAGAAAACACTTGGGACAACCCCAAACGGCGTTTTTGAAAGAAAATTATCATGTACTACTAATACTAGGAAAACGAGCAGGGTGTTAGGAAGTGTTTGAATAACGAAATCCGAGGTAGAATACTGACCTAAAAACAACTGAAGTGCGTGTGACAGATATGCCCATGCAACACCGCACATATAACACAGTATAATTGAAGGGATAAGCTTTACATTAGCGCCAAGAGCAAAAAACAGGATAAGGGGAAGGAATAACATCCATATGTACATACCATAACCGATCACGCCTGGAACAATCAGAAGTATTGACAAAATAATCGAACCTACAAGTGCCTGAAATATTTTTATTGCTTTTGATGACTTCATGGCTTTTCCTCCTAATTTTTTGAAAATTTGACAACGTACACGCAAAATGGTTTTGCTATTGCCTTTATGTCAAAAGACATAAAGTTCTATACGTTTCAGCTAAATTTAATACTAGCTTGCGTCGTGAAATTTGTAAAATACATAAATATTATGAGGTCATAAGCAAAATGGAATTATAATCCATCTTTTTATTAAAAGCATAGTTGTAAAAATTCAGACAAACGTGATAGTATAAAAACATCGAAAATAATTGGGTTATATTTCATGTTTAGTAATTCAGTGGAAATTACTTTGTAAGGGAGGAGTCAATATGAATTCGACGCAGATTCTATGCTTTCTCAAAGCAGCGCGCTCTAATAATTTCACGGTAAGTGCTGCTGAATTGTTCATTTCGCAACCGGCTTTCAGCCATAATATAGTTGCTCTGGAAAAAGAATGGGGAATGGATCTTTTTACACGCAATAACAAGCATAAGAACACACATCTGACACCCGCCGGAGCTGTTATGTTTGACGGTATGAGAAAAATCCAGGATCAATACGAAAATCTTCTGCAAAATGCCCACAGTATCTATGAGGGAAAATCTGGAACTTTAAGCATTGGACTAAGAGCCAACGATCGTATTGATGAACGGACGCTTAGAATATTGGACTGTTTTCAAAAAAAATTTCCGGATGTAGAATTATATCTCCGCAGAGGAAATCACAGCGAATTAATCCAATGGCTCTATGAAAACACTTTAGATGTTGCCTTTACTTTGAAAGTTGATGTGGAAGATAAAAAATGGCTGGCACTGGAAACGCTGTATGTTCTTGAATCGGTACTTATCCTTAAATCAGACCATCCCCTAGCACGCAAGGAGAATTTATCGCTGGCCGACTTTAAAGATGAAACGTTTGTAAACTTGTCGGAAAAAGAATCATGTGCCATTAATATGCTGCTAACGATTGAATGCGAAAATGCGGGGTTTATTCCCAAAGTAGTATATGCTCCAGATGTAAGTGCACAAATTTTGTACGTGGAATCCGGCAGAGGCGTGGCCATAGGGAGTATTAATAATACGGCGATTTTTAGTGAGCATATTACAATGATACGATTGCAAGATCTGAAGCCCATGGAAATTGTTACGGCATGGAACCGTGATAACTACAACCCCTGTATATCAATGTTCTATTCCGCTTATGAGCCCATAACATAATTGGATTTTACTTTTTTGTAAAATTAGGTTAACATTTTAACGAGTTAAGCTTCTGTATTTGTGAAATTTGTTGTAGAAGCTTTCGTTATTTTGAAAGGGCGGTTGATTTTGTGGCTTCTCATAAAAAAGTACCTGTTACTGAACAGGACATGAAAAAGTCCTACTATAAGTACTACTTGGAAGAAATGGTTGAAGCACCTCAGGAAAAATACAACAAGGTGCTGGCAGGGCCTATTGATCCATCAAAAGCGCTCCCTGTACAGGAAAGGAACCGCCTGTTTGAACCCGGTTATTTTGAAGAGGAAATAGGCTATTGCGTTATGCCCGACGGAACGGGATATATTGCGAATCTTACGAAAATGCCCGGTGTAACAGCAGAAATGTTTGACTGGTGGTTTGCCTGGCACGGCCTCGACAACTTGCGTTATACCATATGGGATAACGAGGATCACTACAAGGCAGAATGCATGCAAAAAGAAAAATGCAGAGACCCATTGCTTCCATTTAAAGAACGGTACTGGAACACAACCCACGAAGTTTTAGAGGATGTGGGTATGGGTCCCGACGCCATATACATAAACTTCAAAAATCCCGGTGACATGGGTTTTGATGTCTCAAAAATTGGGACCGATGCCTGTTCCACTATTGTCTGTGCAAATGGATTTGGCAAAGGTCAGCCGCCCTTTGCCTCCCCAGGCACAATTATGTGCCATTTTATCAGAGACATTGAAGGCGGCGTTGAACTCAGAACACGTTTTTGGCCTGGTTATATTTGTCATAATGGAAAATTGGTTAAAACAATTCTCGACGGTTCCAGCTACCCGCTCATGCCCCTTATGGCTTTGTGCACACACAACATAAAAGAATTCACAAACCTTGCGGCTCTGCTGCCCAAAATCTTCCCCGAAGAACGGGACAACTTTTAGAGAGGGGATAGTTCAATGATTGATACCAAGCATAAGATACTATTTAATGCTGATAAATGCATTGGCTGTAAGCTTTGCTACAAGGCATGTTTTGTGGATGTCATACGCTGGGACGAGGAAAAAAAGCAGCCTGTGTTTAAATATGTGGAAGACTGCGAGCATTGTTTCTGGTGTGAGGCAATCTGTAAAAAGGGTTGTATTGAAGTTGTTCCTGACTATGGCAGCGAAAAGCTTTTGCAGACCTTTGACTGCTATCGCTAAGGGGGGAATATAAGAATGGAAACAAAATATGGAAAAGAAAATCTTTCTTCCGATGTATTAATAATAGGTGGCGGTATTGCGGGATTAACAGCCGCTATGTCGTTAAAAGAAATTCACTCTGATCTTAATGTGCTGATTGTGGAAAAACAGACGGCGGGATACTCCGGAAAGGCCAACAAGGGCGGTGGTGTTCTGCAATATTTTGACTTAAAGCACATAAAACCGGAGGATTTTTCTGCATATCATGCTAATTCCGTTGGATGCTTTTTAGGCGACCAGGAGCTTATGATCAAATATGTATCCATGAACAATCTGATGATGGATAAGCTTGTTGAGTGGGGCGCAAGGCTTCCTAAAAACGAAGATGGCAGTTATAACGTTATACCCACCGGTCCGATGACCGCAATGATCGGTGTTGATTTGGATATAACCGTAAAAATTCGACAGACGGCAGAAAAAATGGGTGTTAAAGTTATAGATAAAGTCACTGTATCGGACTTGTTGACCACTAACGGTAAAATTGCTGGAGCAACAGGTTATAGCATTTTAGACGGCAAGTTCTATACATTTAATGCTAAATCAGTCATTTTGGCAACCGGAAGCCAGAACTATCGTGTAGGCCCGATGTGGAGCAACGGCAGAGGCGACGGTATTGCGGCAGCATACCGTGCCGGTGCGGAAATGCGAAATCCTGAATTTGGGAACTTTGCTCAGCTTGTTACGGTAAAAAGCCATCAGGAAATAGTTTTCGGCGAAAATTATATGTATAACAGCCACGGCGACAATATAACGAAAAATTTCCGATGCTTCCCCGAAGCGGATATCAACAGCTCAGCAGTAGCGGAATGGTATTTACAGATGTCAGCCGGTAAAGGTCCTGTCTACCTCAAGCTCGAACAGGAGGGAAATGACGTTGATAACTCCAGATTAGATGTCTGGGACCGTCCTTACGGTCTGCCTTTCTGGAATTTAAACACCAAACGTGCTGCCAAAGTCGATACTGACATGGAAGTCTGCCCCATGTTTATCGGCGAACAATCCCCGGTAAAGGTCGGACATGATATGAATACGACAATACCAGGGTTGTATGCCATAGGAGACATAAGCTACGGCGGTTCAACAGCACCGGGCGCAGTTCCTGCTCCTCCTGGAAGAAATCGTGGCTCTGGAATACTTAACGCCGTTTTTGGTGGAATTGTCTGTGCTCAGAGTGCTGCCGACACAGCAAAAGCATCCAACATGCCAGCAATTGAAGAAAAGCAAGTGGAAACGTGCATAAAACGAGCCTATGAACCGCTTGACAGAGATTCCGGCTGTAGTGCAAAAGACGTCATACGTCTGGTTCAGAAGGCTATGGGGTCAATGGAACAGTCGGTTTATATGAGCGAGCACCGCATTCAAACTGCGCTACACTTTGTGGAAAAAGCAAAAGAGATGATTAAAACTTTGAAAGCAGAGGATTTCCACGATCTGCT
Organism: Oscillospiraceae bacterium; assembly: GCA_963666535.1. Lineage (GTDB taxonomy): Bacteria > Bacillota > Clostridia > Oscillospirales > Oscillospiraceae. Next base: position 766,403 of record OY762913.1, read on the forward strand.
ATCCTGCCATGAAGCAGAGGCAATGGCTCTCTCAGCGGAAATGCATTGCAAAGCCTCACTGATGCGCAAAGAATCAAGAGGTTGGTTTCTGAGAGAGGATTACCCTGAAATGGATAATAAGAATTGGCTGAAATGGATCATTGTAAAAAATCAAGACGATAAAATGGTATTTAGCACTGAGGATATACCATATGAAAAGTGGCAAGTTAAACCTCATAATTAATCTGTCACAGCATTGGATGCATCATACGTTGGTAAGCTCGATCAAGACGACCTTACCAAGAAGGCAGGAACTGACGCATTGAAAGCTGCTTTCAAGGAACAACTTAAGAAGAACAAGAAATAGCCCATTCGATGTTGTTTTACTCATGGCCACATAAGAAGATCGCCATTTCCAAGTCTGGATATGGCGATCTTCAGGCACGTCGGAAAATTTTGTGTAATTGTAAAACCCCTTGATCAAGAATTTTAGCTTGTATCTGTGGGTTTGCTCTTGCAAATCAAGACTGTGGATTTTGCCTTCACTGCCCGTTTCCCCGGGAGCGGACACGGTATGCGCGCTTTGCGTGAATGCCGCGTCCGCCCAGGGGAACTCTATTTCAAGGTAAAATCAGACTGCGGCTCGCTCAGAAAACATCAGGTTGAGCTGGCTTAATACCATATCCCAGTTTCGACATCTGGACATCCAGTGTTCGACAATTTTTTTAGATGCCAGATACAGCATCTTGCGCAGAGACTCATCGCTGGTGAAGCTGGGTTTATTTTTGGTGATCTGCCGAAACTGTCTGTTAAGCCCCTCAATGATGTTTGTCGTGTATATGATGCGCCGGATTTCGGCGGGGTATGCGAAAAAGGTGCTCAGAATGTCCCAGTTTTCTTCCCAGCTCTTGACGCAGGAGGGATACTGTTTACCCCACTTTTCACGGAACGCCATCAGATGCTCCAATGCTTCGTCTTCCGTGACGGCTTTATAGACCAGTTTCAAATCAGCCATGAGCGCCTTGATATCCTTGTAGCTCACATAGCGGGTGGAGCTGCGGATCTGATGGATGATGCAGCGTTGGATTTGCGCTTGGGGGTAAACGGCATTGATGGCCTCGCAGAAGCCCTTCAGCCCGTCCACACAGAACAGATAAACATCCAAAACACCCCTGCTTTTGAGGTCATTCAACACAGAAAGCCAAAACTTGCTGCTCTCATGTTCCCCGATCCAAACGCCAAGAATGTCCTTTCTGCCATCCATGGTGATGCCAAGTACCACATAGGAAGCCTTGGTGACATACTGGTGATTTTCCTTGACCTTGTAATGAATAGCGTCCAAAAATACAAATGGATAGACGGGTTCCAACGGTCTGTTCTGCCATGCCGAAACCTCCGGCATGATTTTCTCGCTGATCTTACTCACTAGCTCTGGGGAGATTTCCACATCATAAAGGCTCTTAATCTGCTCCGCTATATCCCGCTGACTCATGCCACAGGCATACAGGGAAAGAATCTTTTCTTCCATGCCGTCGGCGTTTCGGCTGTATCTTTCGATGATTTGAGGCTCATATTTTCCGTTGCGATCCCGGGGCACCTTGATCTCCACCTCGCCCAATTGCGTCTTGACTGTCTTTTGCGAATACCCATTTCGGTAATTCTTAGCTTCCGGTTCGACAGCGGTTTGCGACGCTCTTTCGCTTTTTTCGTAGCCCAGCTCCGAGTCCAGCTCGCTTTCCATGACCTGCTGAAGTACGTCACGAAACATTTCCTTCATGGCCCCCATAATCTCCATGGTGCTGCTAAACTTTTGGCTGTTCACGTATTCTCGCATCAGTTCTGCCGGTGCTTCCTTCATAAAAAACATCCTTTCAGTGTTGAATTGTTATTGCTCCAACTCTTGACCAAAAGGATGTCTCTCATTCACTTTTACACAAAATTTTTCGGGGTCTCGATCTTCAATATTTTTTTTACATTATCCCTTCTGCCCACTAGCCGGATAGCACGCCATTTCCGCCGGATTCCTCTTTTTTCCCCGTGACCTGCCCCCCAAATCCGACCACTAAGAATGTTAGTATTCACCTGAGATTTTAAGTGCGTATTCTTCTGGGGTCAAGTTGCCAAGGGATGAATGAGGCCTGAGTTTGTTGTATTCAAGCCGCCATTCTTCAATAATGCTCTTTGCTTCTGACAGACTGGAAAACCAGTTTTGATTGAGGCATTCATCTCTTAACTTGCCATTGAAACTTTCAATATATCCGGTTTGTGTTGGGCAGCCAGGATCGGTAAAGATGTGCTCCACTCCGCGATCGTGTCCCCAGGCATTTAGAGCATTTCCGGTGAACTCAGAACCATTATCGGTCAAGATCTCTTTGGGTAATCCCCGAAACAGGGCTACTCGGTTAAGCACGGAGGCTACTTTCCTCCCGGTGATGGAGCTATCCACCTCCAGAGCAAGGCATTGCCTTGTGGCCTCATCTATCAATGTCATAATTCGGATGTGCCCACCGTACCGGGTGCGGTCACAGACAAAGTCCATCGACCAGCGGGAATTGAACTCCGGACAGGCCCGATCGGGCATGCCGCGCTTTTCGTATTTTTTCTTCTTGTTCCGTTTCTTTAAGGCTAACCCCGCCTCTTTATAGAGCCGATAGGTTCGTTTGTGGTTGATATGTAACTCTTCACGCTGGAGCATAATATGCAATCGCCGATAGCCGAACCGTTTCCAACGAGCAGCCAGTGCGGTCAGTCGAGCCGCGATTGCGCCATCTTCGTTTTTGTCACTCGGATTGTATCTCTTGCTGCTTCTGCATATGCTGATAAGCCTGCACCCGCGGCGCTCACTGAGATGGTATTGTTCCTGTATGTCACATGCAATCTTGCGCTTCTCGGCAGGCTTTAGCCGTTTTTTGAGAGTACGTCCTTTAGAATATGGTTGTCCAGCGGTGAGGTCAGCGACAAGTTCCTTGAGGCGTCTGTTTTTTCCTCAAGCTGCTTCAATCGTTTTGCCTCATTTACTCCCATACCTCCGTACTTGCTTTTCCAACGATAGAAAGTCTGCTCTGTGATGTTGTACTCACGGACAATATCCGCTGCCCGTTTACCACCGGCATGTTCCTTGAGAAGCTTGATGATCTGTTCTTCTGTAAATCCATGCTTCATGTCAATCACTCCATTTTTCATAGTCTAGCATATTGTGACTAACATTCCTATTGACGAAGTTTTTCGGGTTCAGGTCACGTGCGGAATGATGATTTTTGATGTTCCGCACGCAATCTTTTTTTAAGATGAGAGATTGCAGGAAAGTAGTTGATTTCAATGCTCGCCAAAGTTTGAAGTCGCTATTATCCCGTGATATGTGCATTGGAAGATTTTCTAACATCCTGTGACAGGTGGGCTGCAAGGGGCAGAACCTTTACCTCTAGAGTTTTTTATCTTTTTTCATGTTAAAGCTCCTTTGCCGTCATGATTCATGATTTCACCACCGCTGGAAAAGCTAAACAACGCATTAATGGGAAGGTTATTTCCCAATTTCAATTGCAGCAAAATAACCTGTACGGGTCGCCTGATCTACCTTTCCTGGACAGATCGCATCACCAATCACGGTTACGTGGATCTCGCCGGCCGCCTTCTTCAAATCGTCTACATTTACGGAATGCATACCCAATGCGTAAAGAACCGTATCGCCTTTCAGTGTCTGCTCTGTGCCATCAGGTACTTTAACACGGACATAATTCTTTCCGATTTCCATGCAACAAGTATTCTCAAGCAGAGTAATGTTTTCCTTTTTCATCTCGTTTACCAGAGCTTCCCGATACATCCCATAAGCTTCGTCTGCAACACGCAGCAGCTTTTCAACTATTACGACCTCGTGGCCGGTTTTTGCTAGGAAGAGGCTATGCTCGGAGCCAACTAATCCCCCACCGATAAATATGACCTTTTTCCCGACAGCTACATTTCCCTTATAAGCCTCCAATGACTGAGCTGCATTTTTAATTCCAGAAATTGGGGGAAAATTCGGCTCGGAGCCTGTGGCCAAGATTATTTCATCCGGTGCAAGCTCCTTGATAAGTTCTGCGTCGGCTGTTGTATGTAGCCGGACGTCAATTTTATGGCGGCCTACCTCGCCGATTAAGGTGTTCTTAAAATTTCGAAGATCAGGCTTATCAATGTCCATTTCGGTAAAGGACAATAAGCCGCCCAGTTTATCTTCTTTTTCCAGCAGGATGACCTGATGCCCACGGTCGCTTGCTGTTATAGCCGCCTGCATTCCAGCAGGTCCTCCACCGACAATCAAAACCTTTTTTATGCTATTTGGTGTTTCCATGTCCCATGGGCTGAACGGCAGGTTCGCGCAGGGATTGATGGTGCAGTAGCCAACCTGCTTGGCAAGCTCGTTACTGGTAAAAGGTAAATCGGCATACCCTTCTTCGGGGGACCCGGGAAAGCACTTGAAGCAACGCAGGCAGCGGCGAATTCCGTCTTCTTTTCCAGCCATTGCCTTATTTGCAAGCTCGGGGTCGGCAATGCTCTGACGACCGCAAACAATGTAGTCCGCCTTTCCTGTTTCTAAAATTTCCTCCATCTGTTCTGGGGCATTGATGCCCCCAACGACTCCAACGGGTATCGTGGTATACTTTTTGATAATTTCGGATACCGCAGCATTTACACCATGAGGTACGAACATAGAAGTAAATTGGTGAGTTTCAATTGCGTCATAATATATTCCAGCAGAGACTTGGACCAGGTCAATGATGCCTTCCAGTGAATGAATAAATTTGCCGGTTTCCTCCGGAGTAATGCCATTTTTGTAACCATCAGTACCACTAATACGTAGCTCAATGATAAAGTCAGATCCCATGGCTTCCCGTATTCCGCGTAAAATTTGAATTGGAAACCGTGCGCGGTTTTCTAGGCTGCCACCATATTCATCAATTCTCTTGTTATAGATTGGAGAGAGAAATTGGGTAAACAAAAAGCCATGACCACCATGGATCAAAACGCCATCATACCCGCAGTTTTTAGTGAATTTTGCAGCAGTGACAAAGTCTTTGGTAATACGATCCATATCTTCCTTTGTCATAGCACGGACATGGACGCCGTTTGGACGAATCTCATCATTAGGGCCGATGGCTTCCTGCTTTTCATGAAACGGCATTTTCTCAGCTCCAGGATGCGCCAACTCACACAGCGCAATCGCACCGTGCTTTTGAATCCGTCGAGCGTATTCCCCCACTTGGTTCACCACATAGCCTGTGGTCTCCGTGAAATCAATTGGGGGCAGTGGGATACGATCTGCATCCCTAAAATTAACATCCAGCTCTCCAACCGATACTATAGCGTCGCCGCCCCTGGCTGGTGCTTCCAGCTTGCGAAAAGACTTATCACACGCTTCCGGATCACAGGCAATCAAAGCAAAAGCCATGGGCCCGCAGCAGAGACGGTTACGCATAGTAAACTTTTCATTTACTTTTAGAGGTGTGAATAATTTTTCGAACTTTGACATTATGAAGCCTCCAGTGTTATCAATTATTTAGGAGCGTTTGTGTTTTCTTTGAAATCTGCTTCCATTGCTTGTTTGCCGAAAATGAATTTGCCCACTGTCATACCAATAAAGACCAGCAGACACGAGAGGAGTGTGCCATATAGATATATACCCAGTTGCACAACTGGCGAAAGTTCAACACCCATCATAAATACGAAGAAACGGCAGCACATGCCCAGGAATAGTGCCGCAACAGAACCCAAAATCGTATCTTTCAGTAAGGTGTCATGAATTAGCAAAATTAAAAAAATACATGTGATTGTGGAGAGCGTGTCAGCTGAGGATGAAGACAGAAAAAGGGCGTAGGCACTGCCAACCAAGGTGCTGATAAAGGCCCATGCAATGCCAAGAGTATAGCACACAATATAACGTGGGACATTCTTAATATCTGCCCCTGTCCCAAAGAACAGTACCATGGGCAAAAACAGCATCCAAGTAAATTGGCCATATCCAATTAGGGCAAGCGGCTTGAACAGGAACGTTAAAGCAATGGCCCCTATTAGGGCAGTGAAAATACCAACTTGTTTTTGTTTTGACATGCAAATTCTCCTTCTTGGGGTTAACCCCATTTGTAGTATTTCGTTTACCAGGTATCTTTTTCTTCCGCAAAAACCTCGGGTAAAATTGCTGCTAGGTTGGAAAACTCCTTGATGTTGTGTCCAAAAAGAGCACGTGGTACCTCCTTCGGTACCGTGCTCCCATCTGGGACTAGCTTAACGATCGTTCCCTGTTCATTCATGCCATAACCGATCCAAAAATGGCTATTAAGCCAAATGCCGCCATTCACCCTCGTACATTTGTGTGTCATGATAGCTGGGGTCGTGCTAGTTCCCACACCACAGAGAATTGACGCGCAGCCTGCTCTGCCGATTTTACTCATATCATACCCAAGCTCGGATGGCTTTTTGAACGCTATTTTTAAGTAATCAGGGCCAAAACCAATATCTTCCAGAATATCGTGTGTAACGCCCCAGTTCTTTTCTCTGAGCGGTACCTGCGGGTCACGAACATACTCTGGCTTGTCTGATCTTGCGTAGTAGTGGTCTTCATTGTCCCAAATTTTATAGCGCAAATCTGGCCCAATGCCATGCCATGCAAACCACCAATCGAACATCTCTACCGTGGTGCCCGGCATATATGTACTGTTAGCCACAAAGCCTGTTCCGTTTAGGGCCACACAGAAACCGACTTCCAGGCCAGGGAAAGCTTCATCCAGAAAGAGATTTCGCTCTTCAATGGGCATAGCCTGCGTCGACATAGCAGCTGGACCGCGCCAGATGTCCAGCTTTTCTTGTGGGATAGGTGCCAGTGGGCGATAAAAGTATTTTGCGTAATGAAGTTGTTCTTCTTCTTTTGTAATCATGACTGACATGTCGGTGCCCCCTTCAATAATCTACCAGGCGGTAGCCGTTCCAACACTCTGATATACAATTGCCTAATGGAAAAACAAGCGTGTGAAGGTGCTTTATATTGCCTAGCAATGTAATTCCACTTTCACCAATTGTACAAAACAAACAAATATTGGACTTTTACTTGCCTTTTCCTGATTAATTGTATAAGATATGTTAAGCGATCACCATGTACGTCAGTTTAAAACAATATGGAAATTATGAAGCGTTTTTGTGCATTTGCACAATCTGCTTAGGTGGATTCTATGGAACTATATCAGTTGATTAGCCATTTAAAAGGATTTTCCCCGCGTTCTGCTATTTGCTCAGATGAAAACACATTGATATCAGCCGCCGTTTCAATATCCGGGCAGGCATGTTTTTCGAAAAGCTATTTATATATTGGACGGGCCTCGGAATTTTTTTCTCCAGCTTCCAATTGGGAAACACTTAATTTCTTATGCATAGAGGATTGTCCATTGCCTGATAAGTTAAATGCTGCAGTGGGGATAAATCTGTATTTGATTCCGCAAAATTGCAGTGTTTCTGATGTGCTGGCGCAGGCAGTTGCTGTCCTTTATGATGATACGCGCATTTCGGTAGGTGTTGGTCGAATGCTCGATTCCCTCTCCAGCGGCTTGGGACTGCAGATACTTGTTAATACAGTCCGAGATTTATTAGGAAATCCCATTTTAGTCAATGACATTAATTATCGTGTGCTTGCACTATCTGAGGATATGCGTACACTGGATAATATAATTCGTGAGGATGGGGATGACCTGTATATTCGTCTCAGTCAAATTTATGACATTAAGGTCGGGCAGCTATTTGAAATTGCCCGAAAATCAAGAAAACCGATTCGCACCATACGTATTGGACATCCCTATGCTTGGATGACGGCCATCGTCCAAGTAAACGGATTTGAGGTGGGACAAATCGGAATTGTGGAAAAAAATCATCCTTTTACTGACTATGATTACGCAATCGCTAGCCGTTTTTGTCAGTTGGTTGCAGTGGAATTCCAGAAGAGCAAGAACTTTCGTCTAAGTTTTGACATGACGGAAGGATATTTTTCAGTCAACCTTCTGGATCACGATATGAAAGACCGCCGAGCTTTGGAGAAACACATGGCCTATATTGGTTGGCCACAAGGAGGGATTTATAACATTGTTGCAATTCGCGGGCACGACTCAATGCTATTTGCTGATAATGTGTCAATGCTAGCCCGCCAGTTATATACGCTTATCCCGTCTAGCCGCTGGATGATTTATGAGGGAATTCTTGTCCTCTTTATCATGCAACCAACAAATGTTTTGCTTCCGCAGGAAACCATTAGTAGGTTAAAGGAATTTTTAGCTGTAAACAACCTGTTCGCCGGGATTAGTACCAAATTTTCCAATTTGTTAGAGAGCCGTAAATATTACAAGCAGGCACTGACTGCAATGAACCTTGGATGTATGTATGATCCCTTGGAATGCCTTTTTGCGTATGAGAACTATGCTTCGCGTCATTTGGTTGAAATTATACTGGAGCATTCTGAAAAGACAAGCTTCGTCCATCCGGCAATTATGTTTCTTCATCGAGAGGACAAAAAAGATGGAACGGAACTTTTGCGGACACTAAAATATTATTTACTCAATGCCCAATCTGTAGGAGAAGCCGCAGAGCAGCTCCACATTCACAGAAACACTTTGTTTTACCGATTGGGCCGTATCCGAGAGTTAACAGGGATCAACTTGCGCTATTTAGATGAACGACTGTGGTTATATTTGTCTATTCTTTTACTTGAGCGAAACGAACTAGAGTGTGATTAGCTATGAGATCGGTATTATCCCTTTACCTACGGTTCTATGCTTAAGTCTGGATTTGTGGAAAGCTGCAATGTTCACAACTTCAAAACATGCCCCTGCGAAAATCTCAGCGTAGACGGTTTGATGGAATATCTCGCCGTGCCATTTGCTGCGGGGAGGCTTTTGAATTTTCTTTCGTACAGGTATGCCAAAATCACAACAGTCTGCCGCCTATCTATAAGTTGAACCTTTAGAATAATTCGGTGTTGATTGTCGATAATAAGGAGTACCACTCAGGAGGTGCTTTTTATGGATGATAAGAACGGATTTACAATTAATAAGCGCGACAGAGTACTGCGGGCTTGGCAAAATTCGACCGAACTTGTACGTGACTATCAAGCTTATGCCCAAGAAATTGAGAATGATAAGGACTTGGCAGCGCTTTTTTCCAATTATGCTGAGGACGAAGCTCTTCACGCTTCAAAGCTTCTTCAACTTCTTCGTGAATTTTAAAAATACAATTCCCCAAAGTGCCGGTTGGGCACTTAGTTAGAATCAAGTCCCTTGTTTTGGATATTGTTCAGGAAGCGTAGACGGTATAGACAAGAGCATCAAACAATTCCTTGTGGATTGAACAGAAAAGACCACTTGGACGGACTATTAAGTCTCTTTCCTGTAAGTTAGCGGTGGCAGCCAATTTATCAGATAAAAATAAATCCGAACCTCTCTCCCATTGGACAAAGGTTCGGATTTTGTTGTTTTGGTGGAAAATAGCGGGATCGAACCGCTGACCTCTTGCCGCTGATTAAGACTATTTTCTATGCAAATATTTTGCTTATAGGTGACGGTAACTCTCGGCGCGCCTTGCTTCGCCTAAGTGACCGTGTGTACCTCGATACGCTCCACCAGCTCGTTGAGCATCGCCCGCGTGAGACCCGAAATATCCTTGTAGGCCGCGATGATTCCGACGAATTCCAGAGTGTCAGCCCGGCGCTGCCGCTCGGCGGATATCTCCGCCTCCAGCGTGTCCGCGCTTGTCCGCAGCTCCCGCTGCTCGTCCTCGTATTTTGCCATGAGGCGCAGGCAGCGCGTTTCGCTGACCTTTCCGGCCACCTTGTCCTCGTAAATGCTGGAGGTCATCGCGTCCAGCTTTTCAAGGCGAGCTTTGAGCTTTTTGAGTTCCTTTTCCTTTTCCTTCTCCTGGAGCGCCGCATCGCTGCGGCTTGCCGCCTCGTGCTCCAGTCTGTGGAGATTGCCGTCCGTCATGGACGCGGCGTACCGCGCCGTCCGGCGCACGTCCTCGATAACCAGCCTCTGTAAATCATCGTAGCCGATGTAATGGGAGCGGCAGTAGCTTTTGCCCTTGACGCTGTACTGACTGCATTGGTAGCGCGGCTCGCCCTTGTTATAGGTGTAGTTCATAGCATAACCACAGTTGGCGCATCGTGCCAGTCCCGCGAACATCTGAACCGCGCCGTGGTTGTCGCACCGCTTGCGTACGGCGAGCTTTTTCTGCGCTTCCCGCCATGTCCGCTCGGTGATGATGGGCTCGTGCATGGACTCCACCACCGTCCACATTTCCTCCGGCATCTTTACGACCTCTTTTGTTTTGAAGGACACGACCCGCCGCCGTCCACTGACGATCCTGCCAAGATAGGTGGGATTCGTGAGGATGGTTTTCACCGACGAGGGGTGCCAGTCGTGGGGCTGCCACCAGTACGGGCTTTTATAAAGGTCAGGATATTTCACGTTGTTGTAGGCCGTGGGGTTGGGGATGTTGTTGTCCCGGAGCCTGTGGGCGATGGCCTTGTAGCCGAGGCCCTGACAAGCATATTTGAAGATGGCCTTGACCACCTTCGCCGCCTCCGGATCGATGAGCAGGTGATGCTTATCGGCGGGGTCGATGGTATAACCGAAGGGGGCTTTCGTACCGATGAATTTTCCGGCCTGCGCCATGACCTTTTTCGAGACGCGGGTCTTTTTGCTGGTTTGCTTGGAGTGGTATTCGTTGAAAAAGTTGATCATGGGCATCATGTCGGCGCTTGTGTCTTCGTCGTCCCGGCCGTCGTAACCGTCCGCGATGGCGACGAAGCGTACGCCGAGGTGCGGAAAAATTTTCTCCATGTATTCGCCGGTGCCGATGTAGTCGCGTCCGAGCCGCGAGAGATCCTTGACGATGACGGCGTTAATTCGCCCGCTCTGGGCGTCCTCTATGAGCTTTGTGAACGCCGGGCGTTTGAAATTCGCGCCGGAATATCCGTCGTCGATGTATTCGTCCACCACCACGAAGCCGTTATGGTCGGCAAAGTCCGTGAGGATTTTACGCTGATTGGTTATGGAATTGCTCTCCCTGGTCGAGTCCTCGTCCCGACTGAGGCGCATGTATAATCCCGCTTGATTACCGCTTAAAGGGAATAGCATTTTTTCACCTCCGTGTTTTTCCCGTTATACGGCAAGCGGATATCGCAACACGAACATATCACGAAGGCAGAGCAATAGCTACTGCTTTTATAGACATTTTTGAGAACATGCCGAAAAGTTTTTTCCTGTAACGGCGCTACCACTTAAAAAAGAATAAGGCTTCAATTCCCTTAAAATTTCACTTGACAAAGCTGAAACGCGGTACTACAATTTAAACATACCGTTGGTATGTTTAAGAGAAGGAGGTGTACTATGGCGCGGAACAAATACCCGGAGGAGACCATCCGGTTGATACTGGACGTGGCACAGCGGCTGTTTCTGGAAAAGGGCTATGAGGACACTTCCATTCAGGACATTATTAACGGTCTGGGAGGGCTTTCCAAAGGGGCCGTCTACCACCACTTCAAGTCCAAGGAAGAGATATTCAACGCTGTGGGCGACCGGTATAATGAACAAGTCATCAGAGAATTAAAGGCCATTCGGGATGATTCTATGCTTACCGGCTATGAAAAACTGAAAAAAATGTTTTGTCTGTCTCTTTCCAGCTCTGACCGCGACATTGTTTTTACGGTTGCGCCTAATATGCTGGAAAATCCCAAACTGCTGGCCATGCAGATGCGCGAGATATTTTCGGATGTTGTGCCGCATTATGTGCAGCCAATTGTTGAGCAAGGAGTGGGGGACGGTTCCATTCATACCGACTATCCCAAAGAGCTTTCGGAGGTCATCATTATGCTGACGAACCTTTGGCTCAATCCGCTGGTGATTGAAGCGGACATTGACAGCATGGAAAAGCGGGTGCGATTTTTCAATTTGATGCTGAAGAACATGGAAATTGAGTTGTTGGATGAGCAGATGCTGGAATCCTTCCGGCGGTACTGCACTCTTGCAAATCAAAAACCCGAATAAAATAATTGCCCGGTTAAGGGCATTTATTTTTAGGCGCATACATACCGACGGTTGGTATTAAATTAGGAGGAAATCACATGAAAACAAAATTATTTCAAAGAGATTTTTTTATGGTTGTAATCGGACAGATCATCTCGCTGTTCGGCAACAACATCCTGCGCTACGCGCTGCCGCTTTACTTGCTCAACAAAACACATTCGGCGGCGCTGTACGGCACGGTGATGGCACTATCGTTTATTCCGATGCTGCTGCTCTCGCCGGTGGGCGGTATTGTAGCCGACCGGGTAAACAAACGCAACGTGATGGTGTGCTTGGATTTCTTTACGGCAGCACTGATGCTGTTTTACGCGCTAAGCTTTGAGTCCCTCCCGCTTATGCCTCTGCTCATCGCTGTTCTGATGCTGCTCTACGGCATTCAGGGTGCTTATCAGCCAACAGTGCAATCGTCGCTGCCGGTTCTGACGCCACCCGACAAACTGATGGCCGGGAACGCCGTCATAAACATGGTGAGCTCTCTGGCCGGCGTGGTAGGTCCGGTGCTGGGTGGACTGATCTTCGGCTTTTATGGAATAAAACCGATTTTGTATCTCAGCATCGTCTGCTTTTTTCTCTCGGCCGTCATGGAGATTTTCATTCACATTCCCTTTGAAAAGCGGCATTTTGAGGGAAGTGTGCTCGCTCTTGCGGCTTCCGACCTGCGGGAAAGCTGGCAGTTTATCCGGCACGAGCGCCCGGAGATTGGACGGGTAGGACTGCTTCTCACCGCGGTCAATTTGGTCTTTTCCGCACTTGTCATTGTGGGCTTGCCCATCGTTGTCACCAGCCATCTGGGCTTTGACCAAGCCACAGGCAACCGGCTTTACGGCTATGCAGAGGGCGCGCTGGCGGCTGGTGGGCTATTGGGCGGGCTGCTCTCAGGCGTTGTCGGGAACAAGCTAAAAGTCAGCCATGGAGCAAGGTTGATTTTTTGGTGTACGGCGACTCTGCTCCCTATGGGCCTTGCGCTGCGGTTACCAATAGATTCAATGACAGCATATCTACTTATTGCCGGCTTCTGCGTAGTAATGATGATTCTTTCCACGCTTTTAAGCATAGAAATGATCACCTATGTACAGAAGATCACTCCTGCAACCCTTACCGGCAAGGTCATGGCTCTGCTCATATGCCTTGTCATGTGTGGCAATCCCATTGGGCAAGTAATCTACGGAGCACTGTTCGAATATCTTTCGGCCAGCGTTTATTGGATTTATTTTGGCGCATTTGCGGTCTGTCTCGGATTGTGCATGGTCTCCCATGTCGTGTTTCGTCAACTGAGCGACGAGGTGATCACATCCTGAAAACATAAAAAGAGTCAGAAAATCGGTTGGGCTGTGGTAAAATTGATGTAATTAGGGATTTGTTTCGAGACCATGTCGAGGAAATCCTTGATTTTGGTATCCTCCTTCAACGGAACCTTTGGCTTTGTTTGCTTTACCATAAGGCATACTTCTTCCTTTAAATTTGGTATCATTGAAAAAGCCGCCAAATTTCTGTATTATCATGGCATAATAGGCGCATGTAAGTTTCGCATTGTTTATATTAACGGCGAGCTAGGGATAAGGAGATAAAATGAACGGATTTCTTTCGCAAATTGCAAGTGCAAGTTGGACACCCCGCAGTAAAACGGCAGGTGTTCAGGCAGCGTAGACGCTGTCCAGGAATGCTTCAAACAGCTCCTCCGGCGTCTGGTAGCCGAGGCGCCTGCGTGGGCGGCCATTCAGTTCATCGGCAAAGGCCAGAATCTGCTCGGGAGAGAATTTCTCCATGGAGACGCTTGGAATGAAACCCCGCAGCAGGCCGTTGTGGCGCTCGTTTACGGGCCGCTCCCATGACGAGTACGGATGCGCAAAGTAGACCAGCGTGCCCCACTGTTCAGCCTGAGAAAAGTCCTTAAACTCGGAGCCGTTGTCGGCGGTAATGCTCTTGAAAACATCGGGAAAGCGGTTACCATATTCGGCACGGAGGGCCTGCATGGCGATGTAGTTGTCAGTCACTCTCTCAACGAGGGAGAACACGACCGCTTCTTTGCCGTTCCGGAGACCAACAACTGTGTCAGCTTCCCAGTGACCAAGTTCCACACGGGCAGCAACCCCCACGGGTCGTTCCTCAATGCTGCGGCCTTTGGGACGTTTGTTGACACGGCTCTTTCCATTGGAAAATCTACGTTTTAGAACATCGGGGACTTCAAAGACCGTGAGCGGCAGATTGCCTGCCTCCAGTTCATTGTAGAGCGTTTTGGTACACACCATCTCGTCATCCCGGAACAGGTTATGCAGTCTTGCGTAGCCAGCGCAGGCGTCCAGAGACCATCTGTGTTTTCGGACCATCTCAACCACGAACGCCACGAACTTGGAGCAACGGATAATGCGATGGCGCTTTCTGCATCGCGCCCTGTTGGCCTTGTAAAAGGATTGACCCCGCTTGGCGCTGTATCCAGGAGAACGACCCTTTCGGCTTTTGCGGGGCGGTGTGCCACGTTTCAGCTCATTCTGGACCGTGCCATGAGCACAATTTACTTTGCGGGCAATGGCTCGATACGAAAATCCTAATTTGCGCAGTTCCTGAATGGCACCTCGTTCCGTGGGACCTAAGTGCTGTCCACGCTTGCGTCCCGGTTCAGTTGTGATATAATCTTGGCAGTCCATAGTGATTGCCCCTCCTTGGTATTTGGTGTCTTTCATTATGTCTTGCAATGAATTTCTTTAAGTGGCTATCCCTTTGAGTCAGCCAGTACCGAGGCAGACATGGCAACAGCCAACCGGTCAAACAGATTGGAGCCAAAACTTCGCCTGCTGAAGCGGAAACAGTACTCATCAAGATAAGCGTCTAAATTTTTGCTGAGCAAACCATGGTACCACGTTTCTTTTTTATAAAAGTGCGTTGACATCCGCCGCAATCTGTTCTGCCGTCAGATGATTCTGTTTCAAAACTTCCTGCACATCATAGCGGTCAAGGAACTCTTTCTTCAGGCCAAAATTCAGAACCTTCATATCGGAGCTTCCATAGAAGCGGGCAATTTTCTCACCGAAGCCGCCGTCCAGAATCCCATCCTCCAGCGTGATGACAACCGTATGATCTTTTTTCAGATCTTCCAGCAGTGCTCCATCCAGACCAGTAATGTAGTACGGATTGATGACCGTGGGATAAACACCGGTCTTTTTCGCAATCAGCTTTGCCGCCTGCTGACCAAGCGCATAAAAAGTACCAAGACCGATCACAGCGACGTTGCTGCCTTTTTCAGTCACTTCGTAAGTGTTCAGTCTGCCGAAATCCTTCGTGACGGTTTTGCCGTCCGAAACCATAGCGCCGCCCGGCAGCTTGATTGCCACAGGATGCTCGTTCTGTTCGATGCTCCAATCCAGCATGGCAAGGTATTCTTCCTTTGTGGTTGGGGCCAGATAGACCAGATTCGGGATGTTGGACATCATAGGAACATCTTGCAAACCCAAATGGGTGACGTCGTTCATACCGTATACAGAACCCCAGAACGTGACAATGGTGGCAGGGCTATTATTGATACACACATCCTGCGAAATCTGGTCGAAGGTTCTCTGCACGAAAGTAGAATATACGCCGTAGACCGGCTTTCCGCCATTTGCTGCAATGCCGGAGGCAAGGGCGACAGCAGTTTCCTCCGCAATGCCGACATCCACGAACTGTCTGCCTGCTTCTTTGCGCTTATCCTCCGTAAAACCCATGACCGTCGGCGTACCGGAGGTAATGGCGACCACTGTTTGATCTTCCTTCATCTTCTTCAGCAGATACTCTGCTGAAATGGTGGAATAATCCTCGGCGTCCATCGCAAAGAGCGGCTTGCCGGTTACCACATCAAACGGGCCGCTGAAATGCCAGTTTTCTTTATTTGTCTCTGCCGGAGCATAACCTTTACCCTTAAGCGTGTTGATATGAACAACGACCGGCGGCGTACTGTCCTTGACCTGCTGAAATGCGTCGATCAAAGCCGACACATCGTTGCCTGCATGGACATAGAGATAATCCAGCCCCATTGCCTTAAAGAGATTGCATTCGGACTGTCCGTTTGTTTCACGGAGCAGCTTGAGATTACTGTAAAGGCCGCCGTGGTTCTCAGCTATCGACATATCATTGTCATTGACCAGAATGATCAGATTGCCGCCCAGTTCAGCCGCATAGTCCAGGCCTTCCAGTGCTTCGCCGCCGCTGAGAGAACCATCACCAATCACGGCGATGACATTGCCGCTCTCGCCCTTCAAATCTCTTGCCTTTGCAAGACCACAGGCAAGGCTGACAGAACTGGAGGTATGTCCCACAGTGAAATGATCGTGTACGCTCTCGTGCGGATTGCTGTAACCGGACACATCGTCATAATGTTCCTCATACAGAAAAGCATCTTTGCGGCCTGTCAGCATCTTGTGCGGGTAGGATTGATGAGAAACATCAAAAACAATTTTGTCTTTCGGGGAATCGAATACATAATGCAGTGCAATGGTGGCTTCCACCATGCCAAAGTTCGGACCAAAGTGCCCGCCGTGTTTACTCAGCTTGGTCAACAGGGTCTGACGCATCTCCTCCGCTAAAACCACAAGCTGCTCTTTATTCAATCTCTTTACATCAGCAGGCTGATTGATTGTTTCAATATACATTGTTATTTTCACTCCTTATCCCATGATAGTTTTCCGGTTTCTACGGCAAGCTGATACCGGGCAATTTTATAATTCAGCCGGTCAATGGTTGCCTCCACCTGTTTCTTTTGCTCCAGCAGGATTTCCCGTTGCGCCTGTAAAAGCTGGAGTCTTGCAGCAAAAGTTGAATCGCCCATCTGATAGAGCTTGACATACTCAATCATCGCTTCTACCGGAAGACCAGCGCTTCGCATACAGATTGCGAGTTCGACCCAACTCAAATCGGTTTCATTGTAATTCCGGATGCCTCCTGCAGTGCGAGATACGGTGGGGATCATCCCAACTCGCTCATAGTAGCGCAATGTGTCCTGTGTAATACCGTATTTTTCACTGACTTCTTTAATTGTCATCTGCTGTCACCGCCTTTCTTCTGTATCAACGATCCCATTGTAATACTTGGAGTACGCTCGAAGTCAAGAGCTTTTTAGTTTATTTTTTGCTTCTATTTTCCATCGGTTGATTGTAAAACCTGCAAATAAAAGTCAAGAAAGCAGACCACCGCAAGAGCGAATTTTTGCGTTGGCCCGGAAACTCAGTTAAGGTTCGTTACGCAGCGTCGTCAAGGGAGCGCAGATACTCCTTGACGCGAGCATAGTAAATGCGCAGGAATTTGTTACAGCCGGCGACCATGTAAACATAGTACCGCTTCCCCTCAGCTCGCTTTCGGTCAAGGAACTGGTATACGGTGTCATCGTTCGGCGAGCTTCGTAGCAGGCACTGCATCACCCAAAAAAGTGCTTTTCGGAGTGCTGGGGAGCCACGTTTTGAGATGCTGCGGTTCGTAGATTCAAATGCGCCGGACTGAAATGGCGGCGCATCCATACCAGCAAACGCCACAAGAGCACCTTTGTGAGAAAAATGCCCTACATCGCCAATCTCCGCGATAAGCTGCGGACCAAGCGTTTCACCAACTCCGCGCATGGCAAGGACTACAGGATATTCGGGCAGCGCAGATGCAATCCTTATCATCTCTTGTTTGGTGGAAGCCAAAGTGGCCGAGATGAAATTCAGCTGAGAAATAGCCTGCTCAATTAAGGCTTTTGTTCCGTCAATCACTGGCAGTGTGGCAATCTGTTTGCTGGCTAAATCGTAAAGTTCAGCAGCCTTTTTGTCACTTCGATTGTAGCCGTGCTTTAAGCACCATTTGTTGTACTGGGCTGTAAATTTGACCTTGCTCATAGATGAAACGATTTCACAATGCCAGAATTTCTTGGAAAAGTCCACCCATTTTTCACTGCCATCCGCCCTTGCGGGACTGGAAAACATAGCATGCACGCCAGGGAAGGTCTGGTCAAGGATGGCAATTAGATTGTTTTTGAGCGATACCTTCAGCTTCATGTATTGGTTGTATTGTCGATTGTAGGTTTTCAGGAGCAATCGAGCATCATCCTCAGGGGTGTATTGCGGGAGGAACATCCAGTTGGCACGACCGTAGTTGGCTATTTTTACAGCATCGGCTTTGTCGGTCTTGACCTTGCGAATTGAGTTGTTTCCGTAATCGTGTATGAGTTTTGGATGAACTACGCTGACAAATATCCCAGCTTCGTGGAGATACCGAGCGATGGGCTGATAATACCGGCCCGTGTACTCCAGAATGACCCGCACTTCGCCATCCAGACTTTTCAGATAGTCTGTTAGCTTTCTGAGTTCGTCGGTGGTGTGGTGGACTTCAAAAGGTTTTTCCACGACCTCTCCGAAAGGGCGCATGGCTGCTACCATGCTCTTTTCTTTGGAAACGTCGATTCCCACTGCGTTCATTTGTATTCCTCCAAGTAAAGTGATGTGCGTAATTTGGTGACCATCGTTTTCTCATTGCCGCTTCTATTTGCTTGGTAAAACGAACGCTATGGTTCAACCTGCTTAAAACGAACGCTGCAATAAGAGGACGGCTGACGGTTTCTTTTGCGGACGTGGTTAGTCCAAAGGAGTGAGCGTCAGACCAATTACTCCTCTTATTGTAGCTTAGGCAAGAGATGGAACAAGACGCGGGTGGCCGCCGTGCCTTGTTCGCAAAAATATATTAGCAAATGAAGTTGGACACTTGAAAAAAGTTTGTAATCCATGGTTGTTGCAACCTGCTACCGTAAGTTAAGTAATGTCCACTGAACAATAGCCCCCAATTTTGTGGAGGCGACAGCCAGAGGAAAAAACAAATCAGATCCCGAGACCCCGAAAAATTTTGTGTAAAAGTGAATGAGAGACATCCTTTTGGTCAAGAGTTGGAGCAATAACAATTCAACACTGAAAGGATGTTTTTTATGAAGGAAGCACCGGCAGAACTGATGCGAGAATACGTGAACAGCCAAAAGTTTAGCAGCACCATGGAGATTATGGGGGCCATGAAGGAAATGTTTCGTGACGTACTTCAGCAGGTCATGGAAAGCGAGCTGGACTCGGAGCTGGGCTACGAAAAAAGCGAAAGAGCGTCGCAAACCGCTGTCGAACCGGAAGCTAAGAATTACCGAAATGGGTATTCGCAAAAGACAGTCAAGACGCAATTGGGCGAGGTGGAGATCAAGGTGCCCCGGGATCGCAACGGAAAATATGAGCCTCAAATCATCGAAAGATACAGCCGAAACGCCGACGGCATGGAAGAAAAGATTCTTTCCCTGTATGCCTGTGGCATGAGTCAGCGGGATATAGCGGAGCAGATTAAGAGCCTTTATGATGTGGAAATCTCCCCAGAGCTAGTGAGTAAGATCAGCGAGAAAATCATGCCGGAGGTTTCGGCATGGCAGAACAGACCGTTGGAACCCGTCTATCCATTTGTATTTTTGGACGCTATTCATTACAAGGTCAAGGAAAATCACCAGTATGTCACCAAGGCTTCCTATGTGGTACTTGGCATCACCATGGATGGCAGAAAGGACATTCTTGGCGTTTGGATCGGGGAACATGAGAGCAGCAAGTTTTGGCTTTCTGTGTTGAATGACCTCAAAAGCAGGGGTGTTTTGGATGTTTATCTGTTCTGTGTGGACGGGCTGAGGGGCTTCTGCGAGGCCATCAATGCCGTTTACCCCCAAGCGCAAATCCAACGCTGCATCATCCATCAGATCCGCAGCTCCACCCGCTATGTGAGCTACAAGGATATCAAGGCGCTCATGGCTGATTTGAAACTGGTCTATAAAGCCGTCACGGAAGACGAAGCGTTGGAGCATTTGATGGCATTCCGTGAAAAGTGGGGTAAACAGTATCCCTCCTGCGTCAAGAGCTGGGAAGAAAACTGGGACATTCTGAGCACCTTTTTCGCATACCCCGCCGAAATCCGGCGCATCATATACACGACAAACATCATTGAGGGTCTTAACCGCCAGTTTCGGCAAATCACCAAAAATAAACCCAGCTTTACCAGCGATGACTCCCTGCGCAAGATGCTGTATCTGGCATCTAAAAAAATTGTCGAACACTGGACGTCCAGAAGTCGAAACTGGGATATGGTATTAAGCCAGCTCAACCTGATGTTTTCTGAGAGAGCCGCAGTCTGATTTTACCTTGAAATAGAGTTCCCCTGGGCGGACGCGGCATTCACGCAAAGCGCGCATACCGTGTCCGCTCCCGGGGAAACGGGCAGTGAAGGCAAAATCCACAGTCTTGATTTGCAAGAGCAAACCCACAGATACAAGCTAAAATTCTTGATCAAGGGATTTTACAATTACACAAAATTTTCCGACGTGCCCAGATCCCAAATTGTGCACTGAATTTTCCGCTCCGATGGAGGTCTACAAGCAACTCATGGCCGCATAAGAAAACCGCCATTCCCGGCTTGGGAATGGCGATCTTCATTACTTAATATTTATATTATTTCTCTGTCCACTTGACGGATAGCACTTCAAAAATGACTGCCTTTGCATTATATCATTTTCTGTTGCAGTAAATAGTTTTTTGCTATCCAAGAAATACCCTTGTGCATCAGAGCTGAATTACCCCAGTCTATCAGTTTTACAATTTCTTTGGCTACTTGACTTGCTCGGCTTTCATCCATTTGCTTTGCATAGCGCTTAACACATGTAGTCATTTCTTTCTCAGAAAATGCTACAAACTCAGTATCTACATTTGTCATTGTATTTTCAGCTCCTTTCTTTCATTAGTGTCTCTGTCAATAGTTTAACATATTTATTTAAAATATGCTATATCTTTAATTAAGGTGAACTCGTAACATCCCTGTCAAATCGATTACAGTATCAATTAAAAAGTACAATACCATTGGTCACCGTGGTATCAATGGTATAGGTGTTGATCTCATATACCACTGCAACTGCTGTACGAAAATGGTGCATGGCGTGATTTGGAAGAAGAAATGCATATACCGGACTACGCAATCGAACGGATTGCTCGGTGTATGCTGCCCATGATTCAAAAATATTACGAGAGAGAAGAGGGCAAACATGAATTTTCTGAATGGGAAGCACGTCCGGAAACGGCTTAACAAATATAGAGAAAGCAGGAATTATCGTAATGATGACCCATGAACAGGTTCCCGAAGCTGCGTCAGTACAGTCGCGTTGCGCACATCAAGGCCAGCGCATATGCATATCTGCCGCACGGAACGAACGACTGCGCTCCACGGAATTTCTGCCGCATAGCTGAATTTCTTCTGGTACGCCCGCCACAATTCTTGAAGCTCGCCGCTTGACTGCACATCGAAATGATCTTTTCGGTATCCTTCAATAATTCCGTATGGCCGCGTTTCTCGGCAGTTGCCGCCAACGCACTTGTGAGCACGTCTTTATCCAAATCAGTTTTATAGGCCGGTTGTAAACTATACGCTCTGTACGCTTCTTAATTCGCTTGACTTTTCTCCATCAGAACACTCTGTTTGGGTTGAATTTCTGTTTTCTCTATTAAGACGACGGATATCCGATAGAATATTTCATTCGGGAAATAGCCTAAATCAACCATATAAATAGTATCTGTACAAATTGAAGTTCTACTATGTTGAGGTGTTAATGAAAAAAAACCCTAGTTTCTTTATTTTGTTTATCAGACTCTATATCTATGATGACACCATTTCCGTTCCAACCACTGCCTCCCATTTCCACAAACGGCGAGGACGGGCAAGCGTTTTGCCTGCCCGCCTTTGCCTTGCTTTTTACTTTAAATAATCTTTCTCAAACCGCATGAGGATTGTCGCAGCCTCGGCACGGGTTGCCGTATCGGCGGGTGCAATGGTGGTCGTTGTGCGGCCTGTGAGGAATCCCTCCGCCTTGGCCCACTTCATGGCGTCAAGCGCATAGGGGGCAATGCTGGCAGCATCGGTATAAGCCGCAAGATCGGTGGTCTTCTTGGTATCAAGTTTCTTGTAGTTCGCATAGGAAAGAAGCATAGCCGCCATTTGTTCACGGGTAATTGCGTCTTTTGTCCCGAACAAACCATTGCCGTACCCGGTGGTTATACCATTGGCGTTAGCCCATATAACAGCGTCGGTATACCACTCGCCGTCCTTCACGTCTGTAAAGGCGGTTTTCCCGGTAACAAGCGGTTTACCCTCAAGCCCATACAGGACGGTGACAAGCATGGCGCGGGTCATCCTGTCCCTAGGGCCAAAGGTCGTGGCGGACGTGCCGTTGTACCGTTCGTTCTGGACGGCATACTTCACTGCATCATAGAACCAATCGCCCGTCTTAACGTCGGTGAAGGGGTTTTGCCATGCATCATAGCCGACGACATAGTTTGAAAGATGTGTGGTTGTGAAGGTGGCAAGTCCTGTCTTCGCATCATACGTGCAGCTCATCCGTTCCAACTTGCCTTCATCACTAAGATACCAGACCGTGACGCCATCAGTACTCTCGCCGGTTTGCAGCTTATAGGGCAGGGAGATAGTGATGCTCTTGCCGCCAAAGCTGCTGATGTGTTTCTCTCCGCTGAGAATAGAGATGTCGAACACTGTGCCGCCGCCCACCAGCTTTTGCTGCTCGGTGCTCAGGGTGTTCGTTTTCACCGCCTCAGCAACTACGGTCACAGTATTGCCCAATGCCTGAGAGGCTACGGATGCCAACACGTCATTGGGGATGGTGACACCTCCAATTGGGGTTACGATTTTGAGGTCAGCACTCGTATCCGAAGCCATGGAAGAAACCGATGCCTTGGGTAGTTGTACACTGGTCTTTGCCGCCGCACCTGTTATTTGGGGCTCAATGGTGATCACCCTGGTGCTATTCTTCTTTGCGTCCTCAATGGCTTTGCTAATGTCGGACCCATTGACAGTCACCAAAGCCGCTCCGTTTTGCGCCGTTACCTTTGGGTTGAGAACCGTACCGCTGTCCGTCGCATCTCCGACGCCAGCCGGAGGCGTATAGCTACCCGAGGTCAGTGCTTTCAGCCACAAGCTGTAATAGGTGCCATCACCCAGTGCTGGATAACCCTTGCCGCCGATCTCGTTCCAGTCGGGCACCTCATAACTGTAGTCGTCCACATAGTGCCAGATGATCACGTCACCGTCATTCAGTTCGTATTGGCGCAACCCGAGATTTGGGTGCGAGCCATCGGAGCCGTCGTCTTTTTTGCCGACGGTGTACATCCAGCCGCTGCGCGGCCCGTTTGTGAATTCAGCCAAACCGCTTATTGAGTCAACATAGTTGTTCATTGCCGTTATGGTGTATGGCATGTTTGCCTGTTTCAGTGCTCTGTCGAACAACTCAAGGACCGTAGCGCCTTCGCCCATTTTGTATTCCGTCAGCCCTATCCATGTTTTGTATGACGCACCCCTGTATAACAATTTTTTGTTACCCAGATCAATATCGCCATCTGACATGGTCGAACCGATCAGCGCGAATTTAACGGAAATTGTTTTATCCTTTGAGCCGCCGCCGTCGTCATATCTGCGGATGACAGAAACGGAAAATGTTGTGCTAACTCCTCCATATGTGACGGTTACGTTCTGATTATCAGCTACATTGGTATCAAACCCGCTGAACACTGCATCTTTCAGATCAACTTCAACCTCAGCGCCTGTGATTGTGTAGAGCGCGGTCAACTTTATGCCGGTAGTGTCTAATTCTTCGCCGACATAGTAAATGTCTTTGTAATTCCCAGATATTTTCATGGCGTATATTCTAGGTTTCGCGTTCGGGTCATGCACCGGATACGGGGTATTCTGTTCTTGCATCCAGTTTTTAAAGCTGTTTTTACCACCCATTAGTAAATTAAAAACCGTGCCATCACTGAATTCTTTCCCAGATTTCGCAATGAAAGAATTTTTATTCGGGTCCCAATTTGTATTGGGGTTTAATTGGTAACCGATTCCCGCATAGTTGTCATTTCCCAAGTAGTAGTTGTTTTCATAAGTCAGTAACTTGGGATCGTACCCGCCAGTATCCCCCAGAATACCACCCACACGACTGTATCTTGTACCGGCGTCTGGATTTGTGTCCGTTATTGTGCCGCAAAAGTGGTTGTCACTGATATACGCTTCATTCCACGCTCCGCGCAGGCCGATCTCGCTGCCAGCGATTCCGCCAATACCGCTGCCCGAATCGTAACCGGTCACCTCTATATCTGCAGTGGAGTTTCCGGTTATATCCGCGGCAACATAACAATTGCGAACCGTAATAGGCGGCGTATTCGGCGCGCTTTCGGAAATATAACCCGCACCTATGATACCGCCGACCTTGCCTCCCGTCGCCACTATTGTGCCCAGAAAGGCGCTGTTAACAATCTCGCAAACACCTATTGACTGCCCTTTTTTACCGGCCAGGCCTCCTACATTTGAAATGCCGTATACCGCCGCATAACTGACGCTGTTTTCAATACGTCCATTCAAAGTACCTACGAAGGATGCGATATCACTTTTATCCTTTGTATAACCAACTACTACGCCTTTTTCTATGGTGCAGTTTTTGACGAAAATATCGTTTATGCCGGAGTTGTAACCGCCGTTGGCAAGCCCCGATCCGCGCGTTTTGCTGCCTTCCTTCAATGTCACGTTTTCCATGGTTATGACATCAGGATCCGTGTACTGCTGGTAGACGCCGTCCTCACCATAGTCGACGATAACCTTGTCAAGAAGACCCGCGCCGTTAATCTCCTCGCCAAATATCTTCAAGTTTTTCACAACGGCGTCGCGCGTTAAATTGAGCAGAGGTTTGCCGCCCTTTGCCACGGTAAGCGTATAACCGCCGCCGTCAATCGTGCCGCTGAACGCCCTCAGGTTTGGTCCGTTACCGCCCAGATTTTTACCGATTGGTACCCAATCCAGCGGCAGTGTAACATCATTGGCAAACTGAAACACCGCACCGCTTAAGGAGTCACCGCCTGACACCATTTCGCCGATTTTCTTCAGTTGATCTGCCGTTTTGACCACATACGGGTCGTTCTCTGTCCCCTTTCCATCAAACCCGTCTATGCCCTCGCGCGCCTTAATGGTTATCTTGACAAAGTCGCTGGTAACACTGGCTGTATTCTTGCAATTATCGATAGCGGAAGCCGTAACGACGCAGTAAAAAAAATGATCTCCGACGTCCAGCTTTTCAGTTACCTTATAACTAAAATGAGGTGCGCAAACTCTTTCTACAAAAGAACAGCCGTCAGTTGCTCCTAGGGTGTATGTGCTCGATGTTTCGTAATTAACGCTGTCAAGAAGTTTCGCTCCAACGACAGACGCAGTATTATTGTAGTACCACACTGCGTCAACTTTTGCAGCAGATTTAAAAACGTCCTGATTTTTCTCATCCGTGGTTCCAGCCGTCATTTGAATATTCTCAATCGTCGTGCCCTGGATATATTCTGTTTTCGCCCCGTTATTTTTACCGGGCTGAGATGCTATGACCGGCTTGTTGACTTGCCCAAGATTGATATCAATTGCCGCCGGCGCGCTGTTTTGGAACACGCCAGTGTTCTTATCCGTTACGACGCACCGGTAAAATCGCCTTCCGGCGCTTCCAGTGGGAACCGTCAATGACGGCCCGGTTGCATTCTCAATGTTGTGATCGAAACGATTATTTGTCACTTCTGCAGCGTTGCTTGACCACTGCCATTGATATGTTACGTTGCTCGCTTTTTCACCCTCTACTGTAACAGACAGCGTCACTTTGTCGCCTTTATCATACGTTCCGCCTTGGGGCTGCCCGGTTATTTCCCAACCAGCCGCTTGTCCGGCGGTGACATACAGTTTATAGTCACTGCGGGTTTTTGCGCCTGTCTCGCCGAACAAGATTGAAAAGGGGACCGTATATCTGTCACCATTTTTTTCGCACTTAGTCAGATCAATCGTAACTCCGCTTCCTGTAAAGTCCGCAGTTTTATCTTCTCCATCATAGTAAAAGCTTGCGCTGGGGGCTCCAGGATAATCATACTTAAGCCAAGTCTGCATGGTACCTTTCAGAGTGATATCCGTTTTGCCTGGCGTTGTCACATTATATTCTCTGGTAAACTGGACAATTTCCCGGGTCGTGGCGCTGATCTCCTTACTTACATCCGGGGCTGTTATCAGTTGCTTCTCCCCCGAGAGCACGGTGAGACTGCTAAGATACGGCGCTAAGATTATATGAAATACATACTGGTCGCCTTTTTCCGGATTGTCTTCTGCGTATACCTTGATCTCAAGGGTATACTCTCCCGCTTGCAAATATCGGAAAAAACCATTTGCACGATCCCGCCAGTCCTGTGCGCTTCCATTGTCCATTTTACACAAATCAACAACAGAGTTACTATTGAATTTCGAACTATAGGTGCGAACTGTTTTCCCATCTGAATCTTTCAACACCGCAGAATACTGCATCTTTTTCGTATGCTCTGTGTCTGAGTTAGCCAGTTCAAGGGGCATCGTATACAAAGGATAAATAGTTCCTTGGTATGGGATCAACAAATTGTAACAAGTCACGTCCGGCTTAAAATTGTCAAGAAACACATGCGCACCTGAACTTGTCCGAAACGTGATGTTTTTTACAAAACCGCTTTGTTCCCCCTCACCGGATGACTCTTTTTTAACAGTGACCTTGATCGGGTCGGTAGTTTTCGTATAATCCTTACTTTCTGCCGTACGCGTGACCTCGCAGGTATAGTAGGTGGTTCCGGATACGTCAGTGGACGGGGTATAGGCGGGGTTTGTGGCGCCGTTAATTTTTTTGTATTCCCCGTTTGATGTATCTGATGAATACCATTGATAGGACAGCGGCGTGTCGCTGTCGCTGTCCAGGGGGTCAACCGCAACAGATAGCGTCAAATCATCAGCGCCAATGGTTACTTCCGCGTCAGAAGATACGCTTTTCAACACCGGGGTGTAATCCACCGTCTTTTCGGCAAAGCTGACTTTAAGGGTGTAATAACCGTCCACGCCGCAGCCGGCACCGGTGTAGTCAAGCTTAAACGGAATGATGACAGAACCGTCCGCTTGTTTGTATTGTCCGGATTGGTATTTTGTAAGGTCAAGCGTAAAGGTGGTATCTGAATCACCCGCTATATAACTGCCGCTGCCGTCATCGAATTTCAGTGCCGTATCGGTTGGCGTAAAGGCCGGCGCTGTGATGACCAATTGATCAGTGCCGGCCGCTACGCCAGTAACTTCATAGTTATTTAAATAAGGATCGAACTTGGAAGGGATACCCTCCGTAATTGCAGTGCCGTTTTCGTAAGCCACCGCAAAACTCGCCAGAGTGGCTTTACGATAGAAATTGAATGTATAGGTGACTGTATTTGATAATACTCCGGAAGGTTGATTCACAGCTCCAGATGTTAAATCCCCGGTCACATGTTTTATGGTAGCGGGAGCTTTTGTATCCATCTTCAGCGTAGAAATAGCGCTGTTTCTAACAAACATCATTCCCGCCGCACTTGCTGCCCCCGACTTATATGCAAAGCCAGTTCCGGTGATGTAATTGCCGTCTGCATCTGTAATTCTTGCGGAAGGGGTCGCTTGGGCATCGTTCAGTGTCGCTTTCATGGTCAGCACGGTATCAACATTGGCATCAACGAGCATGATGTCATACTCTGTCACCAACGGGTCAAAGCTGAACTTATCATAGGTCAGTTCTGCGTTTAGACTCTCAGCATATAAGTACACTTGTGTGCTGTCTTTCATGGTTTTTGCGATCGAAATATTTGATAAATACTGATGTGGGGCGGCCTCAGGCGGGTCATCCGCCATGGCCGTTATCGGCATGGTCGACAGGCACATGACAAGCGTAAGCAGTAGGCATGTAAATCGTTTCAATTTCATTGATTATTTCCTCCCCTAAGTAGAATCTGTGTCGATGCGGCTGTCATGTGCCGCGGCCTGAAACATGCGGGCACAGGCAGCTCTGGCTGCCTGTGCCGCTGTTCATTACTTGAGGTTAAAATACGATTGGAGTGGGTCCGTAGGTGAGAATTACGATATCACCGGCCGAGAGCACGCACTCATCCATGGTATACTGGTATTGGGTGTCGTCAAGGCTTGTGGAGTTGGGCGGATAGACGGGGTTGCCGTAACCATCGGCGGCATAATCGACCTGATACAGCCAGTCGCTTCCAATGTAGCACATATGCTGCATGTCACCCATTGCAAAATATCCGTCACCCATCATATCCGCAAACGACATGTATACTCCGTCATACTGGGCGAATTTCGGGAGCGCGTTAAGGGTATCAATAGTGGCATCTCCGCCAACGTATTCGCCATCTTCATCAAAAGAACCGGCAACAGGTACATACGGAGCCGATGGGTAGCCAAGAAGGCCTTTTAGGTACGACCCTGACCAATTAGCATCAGTACCATACTGGTCAGCGATCACATTATAGACAGTGGTATCAGTACCAACGGTATAGGAAAACGAATCTACGTTGGAGCCATTGGCAGTGACCTGTACGGTGACTGTGCCGGGGGTTGCCGCGAACGCGTTCACACTGAACGCCAAGACGATGACCAGGGTGAGAAGAATGGATAGCACTTTTTTACTCTTAATCATTTTTGTGTCCTTTCCGGTGCCTTTGGCACCTTTCCCATTTGTATGTCTGCGCCCGACTTCCTGTTTCGAATGCGCGCCCGGACGTTTCACGCACACCGGGTCCGTATGTACTTCTCCGGTGGATTTTAGTGTACTTTGGCATGACCACTGCATTAGATCAACTAGCTAATCTCTTGTTCCCTTCTCCAATACAAAAGGAAACAACGCATATCGGAAAAGTCCACGCCGCCTGGTATCGGCCTGCAAAGCCATGGAATTACTTTGCAAGCCTACCATTGTTGTCCATTGGAACCATCCCCTTCTTTCAGTACGTCGGGTCTTGCTATTGAAAGCCTCGCAATATGTTGTGGGTGCCCCTGCATTTCATGTGCGCATCAAAGGTGAGCGCCGAAACATATTAAAGGCAACTACCCAAATAGAAACTATAAAAACAAAAATGCACCAGCTTCTATCCTATAAAGATAGAAACTGGTGCACCCGTATTTATGCACACAATAACATATAGCTAATAATACAATAGCCATACGTGAATAAGAAGTAGAGCCTGTCTTCTGACTTGCGTTATGGAAGCAATTGCTTCCTACGTCCGTATCCTACCTTCCCCTCAGGCAATTGCCCAAAAGTGGCGGTCTTTCAACCAAATACCAAACTGGTACTTCAGTACGGCCTCGCGCTTACAGCATCGGTCATATGGGGACTTGCACCCCTTTCCTTTTAACCCACCGCCTGACCCGAGAGCCTTTGCAGCAGTGAGCGCCCTATTTCATTTTAGTTGTTTTGTACGAATATGCTAAGCTCATTCGGCAATATTTAACCCTATTTTCACATGAATCCTAACATAAGCGCTGCCAAATGTCAACATTTTTTTCACTATCTTCCAATTTTAAAATATATTAAGTGGTTATCCCTTTGCATCAGCCGGTCAAAAAGTCTGGATTATGGGATAAAGCAAGATGTAGACTAAAGGCATGAAAACGGAAAAGTGTGGAATTCCGTCATGCCTAAAGCCAAGAAAATGTCTCTGGTCAGCTTCCAACAGTAGTTTGGAACCGAAGAACAGTGCCGGGAACATCTGTTACATAAGCGCTGGCCAGCGGAATTTGAATGCCCCAAATGCGGAGCATCCCGTCATTGCGTTCTGTCAAACGGAATGATTCAGTGTGCTTCATGCCGCCATCAGACCTCTGTTACCGCAGGAACTGTCATGCACGGCAGCCATGCGCCTTTGACCAAGTGGTTTCTTGCTGTGTACTTTGTGTCTCAGGATAAGCGCGGTATTTCGGCAGTGCAGTTGCAGTCTACCATTGGCGTCACATATAAGACGGCGTGGTATCTGTTGGCTCGCATCCGCAAAGCGATGCAGCAGCGGGATGATATGCACCAGCTTTCCGGCACTGTCGGATTCGATGATGCTTTTTTCGGCGGTCCAACGGTAGGGAATAAGTGTGGGCGGGGCACAGAAAAGACGAAGGTATTCGTCGCCCTGTCGTTGGATAAGCGTGGAAACCCCCGTTATCTCAAGCTGAAAGTTACACAAAATATCAAACAAGCCGCCGTAAGGAGCTTTGCTCAGGGTGCGATTGCATTGGGCACCGTTATTCGCAGCGACGGCTACCGCAGTTATGCTCCGGCACTGGCGGGATATGACCATCAGCCGACAACATATAACCCAGATAACGGTCTTCTGCATTGGATTCACATTGCAATCAGCAATGCCAAGGCTTTCATTCTGTTCACTTACCACGGCTTGCCGGTGACCTGAACCCGGAAAACTGAACCAATGGAAATGTTAGTCACAATATGCTAGACTAGTCGCAGTCGTCATCGTCGGCGCGGTAGGCATCGCTGAGATGGATAACGGCACCGCAGCTTTCACAGACGGTGTAGTGGTTATCGTAGCAGCGCTGGCAGAGAATGAGGTTGTGCTGTCCCCAGCGTTACTCTCGTTCCAGATGCGCTCCCCACAGTAGCCGCACAGACTGGTCAGTTCCTCCAGGCAGTCCGGGCAGAGCTCCTGCTCATCAAAAACGGTGCCTTCTTCCGGCGGGTATTCTCTTCCGCAGCTGGAGCAGATGCAGAGCTCCACTTCCTCCGCTACGGCGGGATGTATTGTTTTGGGAGGCATAAATGAATCGTCTCCTTCTCAATATTCCTCAGCTAACAGCATGGTGGAATGTGTTTCGTCGTCTATGACGAAGAGCTTGGCGGTGATGGGGCACGCTGAATCAAAGAGGTATTCATGCTGGTAGGTAGGCTGCTCCTGGATATGGATGAGCTTCTGCTTGCCGTCAAAAGCAGAGAGGGTAAATACCTGCAGATAGTCCTTGGTCTCCACTTCCATGGTATCAATGGTGCGCCAGAGCAGGTTCTGGATCCAGAGCGGGATGGTGCAGTCCACCCCTCTTGTGATGTACCGGGCATTGTGAAACATCTAGTCGTTCCCCTCCTTTGTAAGTTCGTCGATTGCGATGCAGAGCAGGGCGGCCAGGGCCGAGAGTGCTACCCCGATGACCCGCTCCATAAGCTTGCTTACTGTCTCATTGGTGATTTCATCCCTTTCAATCCCTTTTAACGCCGGTTAAGACTGCACGAAAACATGCTTTTGAAGGACTTTGCCGAGGAAGTCCATGAGAAGTGCGCTCACAGCGCGCGGGAGGTTTTTTAGCATCTGATTTCTCTCCTTTCTAATTTTAGGAAATACGGGATCTAAGCTCTGCTTTCCCACGAAAAATAAGGTTCTCCCCGGAAAAACAAAAAGACGAGATATCTCCCGTAGTGCCATAAACTACGGGAGATATCTCGTCTACTCAGTAATAATATATCGTTTAACCTGCTGGAAAGGCCAATTAAACCACAACAGGTACTTAATAACAATATAGGGAGGTAAACAAAATGACCATACTAAATGAGGCGTCAGACATTCTGACCATTCCAGAAATAAGGGACATCCTGTACATCGGAAAGAACCAGGCTTATGACCTGATACGGTCCGGAGAATTAAAGGGGTTCAAAATTGGGCGAGGCTGGAGGGTTTCCAAATCTGCGCTTTTAGTTTATTGAGCGGATGGGCGGATAACTGAATAAAAGAAATTGCAGCATAATCAGGGCGAATAAGGAGTTTACTTCGATCATTCGCCCATCTGCCCCAGAGATATTTGCCTTGAACTCATATCGCTATAAAAAAGCGGTAAAGACTACAGATTTTATTAATGCGTTTTACATCTTACGAATTAGGGTCATATCTATCCGGGAATGGTATTGCAATTCAGGGCCTATGGGCACAAAACGGAGATCAAAAGGTTTCTTCACTGTTGGCCGGCTAGGATGATGCTTTCATCACGCATACTATCGCCAGCATCGCCCTTGTAAAGGAGGAACATCATGTCTAACATTCTCAACTTAGAACAGGTCCCTGAACCGAGCGGTGAGTTCTACCGCAGCCATAGTCACACTGCTATTGAATACTCCATCAGTGAGGATATTTGTCCAAGGCAAATGCGTACTTGATCCTACAGCAGCTACATCGACGGAAAACTTATATCTTGCGTTCAAAGCCTTTTGTGATGAAAATGGCACTGCTGAGAGCAATAAGATTGACTTTGCACGTAAGCTTCAGGGGGCCTTTCCCCAATTAACTGCTGCAGGACACAAAAAATGAATAAGTACTATGCGTTCATCACCCCTTTTGCAGTTGGGATATTTACTCAGTGGCCCGAAGTTGATGCCATCGTCACAGGCACTAAGGGGGCTCATCACAGATCTTTTTGCACCTTCGAAGCAGCCCAGGACTTTATATTGTCTAACCTGCCTGAAATGGACAGGCAAGACTTCGGGCTTAATAGAAACCCAATCTATTTGAATAAAAAATTTGTCCGAACAAAACAGTTTTTTGCGGAAAAAGAAGCCAAAAAACGTGGATAGGCTTAGCATTTCACTAGACTGTCCGCATGTTCGCTATATTGATCGATACATAATCATTATCTGCGTAGTGTAAGCGCGGGAGAGATGCCGCAAGCAGCGCTATGACTGCCGCCGGGATAAGGCGCTGGTACCCACTGGGATGGGTGTATCATGCTGATGGTTAGCAAGGCACTATTTATCTGGATCAGACTGAGCCAGTCGAAGGTACTATTTTTGGCTTCAGAAACATAGAAATGGAAAAAGAGAAAAGGAGGTGGTCTCATGGCCGTGCGGGAAACAATAAAGCTTAATTTCAGATTTCATAATCCCAACACGCGGGAAGAGACCGCTGACTTTTTGGTAAAACTCTTCATTGAGGTGAACAAGCCTAAGGTAAAAACAGCAATTTACAAGGCAGCAGAAGAAAACGCGGCGAAGCAACCCAAAAGCATCATGGTACAGCTTGATGTGGATCAAGCAGAACCGAAGCGGGAAAGTACCATCAAGAGCAAAAGTAGAACGTCAAAGAAAGCAATTGCAAGCTAAACTAAGATACAAAGATGCCCCGTCATCGTGAAGTGACGGGGCATCTTTTATTTGTTGTATCATTTATGATATACTATGTGTTACGATTTATTTGATTACGAATAAGTAACGTTCCATTTTATTACATCTGCATGTACAGTCGATTTCGAGACACCAAATTTTTTGGCGGCGGCTCGCACGGTTGCTCCGTTTTCTATGATGTACAAGGCCAGCTCTGCGGCCCGTTCCTCAATAGTCCCATTCAATGCCAACACCCCTCACATTCTTTGCTGTATCTATATGAGGGGAGGGGCGGTGATATGCCGAAAGACAGGAAGGGGCAGAGGGAATCGAAAGAAAGGCTGTGGGTGTTTTTGGGAACAGGGGGAAATACCAGAATCAGTATTTAGTGACACCCAATGGCTACCCGGTCATGGCGGGAAGTGTCCTGTGTGAGACGGTCAGACTTGTTCCCGGACGGAATCTTTTGTGCGAAAGACACCCCTCATGCCACAGGTGGGAATATTTGTAGATTGACAAAAGTTACAAAAAAGTTACAATGATGACAAAGGGGTGACGAAATGAAAAAAACAAACAAAAAAATCGCATTGATTATGGCATCCGTTCTCGTAACTTCCAGTATGGTAGTCAGTTCATCGGCGGCTTTCATCACGTATGGCGCGTCATGCAACGGAAACAATACTTCCTGGAATACTGGCTGCACATCTGGGAATGCGCAGGGTTCGAACTGTCTGCCCGGGTCGGATTTAAATTCGATGTTGGGTGGCCTGTATTCCTCCTGTACCAATCCGCAGAATAGCGGGGCGCCCTGCAACACCGATGCTGCAAACGCGTCATCCGGCAATTGTCAATCAATTCAATCTTATCTGGATGCCGCACAGCAGAAGGCGGCTTGCAGCACAAACAATACGGAAGGCTATTGCGGGGATACGACGGCGGAGGAGACGGCTGCTGCGCCTGAAACGACCCAGACAGCTACCGATTATAACAGTGCCAATACAGCAACAGCCGCTGATGAGGCAGCTAGCCGCGCTACGCCCGACAGTTCCGCCGTTGCGGCGGCGGAAGAGACAATTACGGCAGCTGAAACAGCGCAAGCAGTCAGCACCGATACCGCCGGTACAGCAACACCGGACAGCCAGACAAGCAGCTGCGATACATCCGTAACGTTTTCCGATTTTAGCCTGAACACGACAAATAAGTTGTTTGCCTGCCTAAACAGCATGCTTGAAAAATGCGGAATCAATTTGTGTAAGTTTGGCTTCAACCTGCCGGAAAGCTCCGATACCGCCACACAGGAACCGACTGCCCCTGTGGAGGACGCAGCCGAGGTAACGACCACACCGCCGGTTGAAACAACGCCCGTACCCGAAGACAGCGGCACAGGTGCAGCCACGACGCAAACAGCAGATAACCTGTCCTATGAAGAGCAGGTTGCGGTGCTTGTAAACGAACAGCGCGCGGCGAATGGGCTTGCCCCCCTGACGCTCAACTATGCGCTGTCCAATGTGGCAAGAGCTAAATCCCAGGACATGCATGACAACAACTATTTCTCGCATACCAGTCCAACCTATGGCTCTCCCTTTGACATGATTACTTCCTTCGGTATCAGCTATAGGGCGGCCGGTGAGAATATCGCGATGGGATATGCCACGCCGGAAGCGGTTGTGAACGCATGGATGAACTCCCCCGGACACAGAGCCAATATCTTAAACGCCTCCTTCCAGCAAATCGGCGTGGGCTATGTTGCCGATGGAAACTACTGGACGCAGGAATTTATTGGTTAAAGAATGCAACGTAGCAAGCGAAAGTTCTCGTCTCAATCAGCATAAAATTACATCAGCCATAATCAGCCGGAGTGCGCCGCCCCTGAAGGGGCGGCGCACTTCGTTAAAAAATTGCACAGAATTGGCAAAAGTATGAATTTGATGGTCTCTTTCCACAGATACCCCTCAAATATTGAGCAAAATAAACAAAAAAAATTTTTAAAAATCAATATCGCTAACGATTATACATAAAACGGACGATATAATTGCAGGGAAAGACGTGGGGACAGATTGGGCGGATTCCCTGATGCTCTGCGAATAAACAGGAGGTAATGACGATGATTAGTATTCTGGGTGAAAAGATCGATATGTCACAGCTGGAATTGGGCGACATTATTGACGTAAATGTGTTGCAAAATTTTTTGGATAATTTTGCGGTTGGATTCAATTGCGCGGCGGTGTCAGTGGGGCGGCGAGGAGAGGAATTTACAAAACCCAGCCATTATCGGCCGTTTTGCTCCAATTTCGTGCATTCATCCACCATTGGTGATCACCGCTGTGCGACCTGCCACAACGAATTTGGACGCAAAGCCATTGCCCAGAACCGGCCCTATGTCGGCTATTGCCACGCGGGACTGGTGGATTTTGCTGCACCCGTGATCATTCACGGCGAGCACCTCGGTACTGTTTTGGGCGGACAGATTCTGGACAAGCCCATGGAGGAGGAAGCAGTGCGCAAGGTCGCAGAGGAAATTGGCGTGTCTGGGGACGGGTTGGCTGAGGCGGCGCGGCAGATCGACATCGTACCCATGGGCACCGTGGAGTCGGCTGCCGAAGTTTTATACATTGTGGTTAATGCGCTGGCTGCCAGCGGCTTTAACCGCATTGAGACAAATGTTCTTACCTCACAATTGGCAGCGAACTTTATCCAGATATCAGACACCATCGAAAGCCTTGCAACCGATGCCCAGTCCATCACTGGAAAGCAGTCGGAGCTGATGACGGAGATCAAAAGCGTGAATGCTTTAATTAGCAAGATCACGACCATTTTAAACTCCATTTCAAAAATCGCCGATCAAACCAAGATATTGGGTATTAACTCGTCTGTGGAAGCGGCCCGTCTGGGGAATGGGGGTAAGACCTTTGCGGTGTTAGCGGAGGAAATCCGCAGTCTGTCCGAGTCCACAAAGCGAACTGTGGCACAAATCAACACCATTAACAAGGAAGTGAACGAGAGCGTTACGACTACCCTTGAAATGGCCCAGACCACCATGGGGACTACCAGCAATCAGTCTGCCTCTATGGAGGAACTATTTGCCACCGTCCAGAGATCTGTCGCGCTGGCAGAAAGACTGAAGAACCTTTCCTGAGTTCAGTCAGAAGGGTACATGGGAACAGCCAAAACAAAAGGGAGGGATCCGGTTCAATCGGATCCCTCCCTTTTGTTTTGGCTCTGTGCGGGGCCAATCTACCCACGGGATAGCGGATCAGTCAAGGATATCATACAGCCGATACAGGATTGTGGCCATCTGCGCCCGGGTCACCGAGCCTGTGGGATTAAAGGTGGTGGTGCTGGTGCCACCCATAATGCCGGCGGAATTGACATAGTAGATGGCTTTTTTAACCGCCGTGGGGAGCTTCTTAGCGTCGGTATACGCCAAATCCTTTGAGGTGGTAAGTTTTTGTCCCTGTTTCCCCATAAAAGTGTAGATTGTCGAGGCAATTTCGGCGCGGGTCATGGCGCCGTTGGGGTTGAAGGTGGTTCCGGTGACCAAGCCCTGGGTTTTCGCCCAGTTTGCGCTGGCGGCGTACCAGTCGGTAACCTTGATGTCGGTGAAAGCGGTGGAAGTTGGAGCGGTACTCGTGTCGGCGCCGGCCAGATTGGCCAGCAGCGTCATAACCATGGCACGGGTGACCGGCGAGGTGGTGTTATACTGCGTGGCGCTTACCCCGGCGATAAGTCCCTGCTGGTAGCAGAAGTTAATATAGGTGCGGGCCCAGTGGGAACTGGGTACATCCGTAAACGACATCGCCTTCCCGGTGCCGGTATTGGAAATGACAAAATAGCCGGCGGCATCAGAGGAAAAGGTCACGGTGGAAGAAGCCAGGGTATAGTTGGAATCAATCAACGTGCTGATGCCGCTGGAGGCATTTACAAAGTAAACCTCGATATTGGATGCCAGCTCACCGGTCTGAAGCGTATAGGGGATGTTGTAGGTGACAGCGGTGCCAGCGGATGATGTGGAGGAGGAGGAAGAGCCGACGCTGACCGACAGTTTATAGACGGGACGGTCGTTGGCAATCTGGTTCTTCACCCAGTCGAACTTCGAACCGTTAAGGGTGGAAATTTTGGCGGTGGAAATGTACAGTGTGCCGTAGGTGGATTTGTTTTTTAGGTAAAGCAGATTGGCGTTGCTCAGGTCAATGGACAGAAAGTCGCAGTGATAGGTTGCCTCAAGGTTGCCGCTCATAATGGCTTCCTTGATGGCGGCCATTGGCAGAGAAAAGTTAATGGTCTTCACATCGGTTTGGTCGGTGTCCTCTGTGTAATGATTGATGACAAGGGTGGACTCCACCGAGGAACGGTCCTTCACATAGGTGTTGATGATGGACTTGAAGGTGGTCAGATCCAGGTCCTTCAGCGAACCGTTCATGGTATAAGAAGTCACGCTGGGGGCGATGGAAGCGACGGCGTCGGCATAGCCCACGTTGTCGGATACGCTGTACTTCACATCCACATTGTTTACCACCGCTGCTTTTGTGGTAATGCTTGCACTTTTGTTGGTGGAAGCGAAGTATTCACCCGACTGCGCCTTCGTGCGGACGTAAACGGTGTAAGATGTCTTGGCGCTTAAACCGTTAAAGGTGAGCGTTTCCTTTGTGGTGGTGGACCAGGTGGTGCCGTTTACAGAATACTCGCAGTTGTCAAAATCCCAGCAGTTGTTGATGGTGATCGAATAGGAGGTGGCGGTGAGAGACAGCGATTCCGAAGGAGCGTTTGCTTTGGTGGGGATATACAGGCAAAGAGAATTGGACGATGCATGGTACGCGTTGGCGGGATAATAAAAGTACACGTATTTCCCATACCAGGTCGTGGGGATCATCATATTCGCGGTACAGGCCGTCCATTTGCCTGCGTCAATGGAATAAGACATATCGGTAGTGGTGGAGACGTTGCAGCTGCTATAGTCGATATCGACATCGGGCGCGGAAGTGAGGGACTGACTGACCGTCAGTGTGCGAGACACCGGAAACCCATTATAGGTTTGGGTGAAGGTGTAGGTAGCACCCATGGCAACATAGGCTGTGTTGGAATTTGACCAACTGAAACTGGCAGCTGTGTAGATGGGAGCAGTGCCGACGGCGGTCTGGAATACGTTGCCGGTGGCGGTCAGCGT
This sequence comes from Oscillospiraceae bacterium, assembly GCA_963666535.1. Taxonomy (GTDB): domain Bacteria; phylum Bacillota; class Clostridia; order Oscillospirales; family Oscillospiraceae. The sequence goes on from OY762913.1 coordinate 804,624, forward strand.
CAGCTGGGAGTTGACGTAGCTTAAAAGCGCCGCATTGCTGCTGTTATAGGAGGAAGTGGAGGAGAGGCTGGATAACGTTGTCGCAAATGCGTAGCCGGTGGGGGAAACCACGGTGTAGGATACCGTTTCGGTCTCTGTCTGCCAGTCGGAATAGGTGATGGTGCAGGTTGCCGTGCCGTCTGCCGTAAAGTCGGTGGGGAAGCTGGCCCAGGCAATGGTACTGACCGTATGAGCGGCGGCTGTGGCCTGTCTGCCGATTTCAGCTTCAAACGCTGTCTGCACGGCCGCGGTGCTGGTGGTTCCGTACTTCACATTCAGATGAACATTGGACACCGCGTCATAATCCGCCGATACCGAGCCAAGACAGCATAGCAGTACAAATAAGGAGAGAACAAAAATTCTGGGTTTTTGATGACAGCACATACTCTGATGCTCCTTTGCGGGGAACTCCCCGATATTTTTACGAATGTAACCTGTTAGTTTTATCGTTCAAAATCGAAAAAGGAACATTCTTTTTTTTAATTTTATAGGTTTTGGCAAAAAAATTTACACATTGAAGCGGAACAGGATAATATCCCCGTCCTGCACCACGTATTCCTTGCCTTCGGAACGGATCAGACCCTTCTCCCGGGCGGCGGCCATGGAGCCGTTTTCGATCAGTGCCTGAAAGGCAATGACTTCGGCGCGGATGAAGCCCCGCTCAAAATCCGTGTGAATCTTGCCGGCAGCCTGGGGAGCCTTGGTGCCCCGGGTGATGGTCCAGGCCCGGCACTCGTCTTCGCCGGAAGTGAGGAAGGAGATGAGGCCCAGCAGTGCGTAGCTGGCCTTGATCAGGCGGTCGAGACCGGATTCCGCCACGCCCAAATCCTCCAGGAACATTTTCTTGTCCTCGGCAGACAGCTCGGCAATCTCAGCTTCCAGTTTAGCACAGACGGGGACGACCTGCGCACCCTGGCCAGCCGCAAGCGTTTCCACCTGTTGATAGTAGGCGTTGTCATGATAATTGGAAATCCCGTCCTCGTCCAAATTGGCGGCGAAGATGACAGGCTTGAGGGAGAGAAGCTCTGCGGTGGAGATGATCTCCAGTGCCTCCTCATCGCAGTCATAGCTGCGGGCGGACTTTCCGGTGTTCATGTACTCCAGCAGGCCTTGAAACACCTCGGCCTCACGCAGATATTTTTTATCGCCCTTGGATGCCTTCATGGCTTTGTCGACGCGGCGTTCCACCATTTCAATGTCGGCCATCACCAGCTCAAGATCGATGATGTCAATGTCACGCAGCGGGTCGGTAGAGCCCTCCACATGGATCACGTTGTCGTCGTCAAAGCAGCGCACCACATGGACAATGGCCGAGGTTTCGCGAATATTGGCAAGAAATTTATTGCCCAGACCTTCCCCCTTGGACGCACCCTTCACAAGACCGGCAATATCTACGAATTCTACCACGGCAGGCGTGGTCTTTTTGGGGTGATACAGCGCGGACAGTGCGTCCAGCCGATGGTCGGGAACAGCGACCACGCCCACATTGGGGTCGATGGTGCAGAAGGGGTAATTGGCACTTTCTGCGCCGGCGTTAGTGATCGCATTGAATAAAGTGCTTTTGCCCACGTTGGGCAGCCCCACAATGCCTAATTTCATACGTCTAAAGTCCCTCTTTCGGTACATTTTTGCAAGTCGATACTCGGGTATTATAGCTGAAATAAGAGAAAAAGGCAACAGCAACAAAAGAGCGAAAAAAGCGGTAATATACTGAAAAAATTCAAAGATGAGCGGCTATATCTATTGCACTTGCGAAAACAACGTGATAAAATAAACGATAGCGAAATTAGGGCAATTGTCCTAAATATTGATGAAAGGGTGTTTTCCATGAGCTACAAAGTTACAAAAGCCAGCGAGGCTGTGAAGTATGAGGCGCCCGGCCATTTCGATGTTAATACCACTCGTTTGCACAATCCTACCGACATTAACGAGGGTACCATCGTGATGGGCCTGTCCCACTTCCTGCCCGGCGGCGGCGCAAATATGGCCCCCGCTAACTTCGAAATGATCTACTACATCGCCGAGGGCGAGATGACTGTCGAGATGGATGACGGCAAGAAGTATTGCCTTCAGAAGGGTGACAGCGTTCACTTTGGCAAGGGCACCGGCCGTGCCTGCCTGAACACCGGTATCGTCTCTGCTCAGATGATCACCATTATGATCAAGCCGCAGGCCTGATTACCCCCTGTTTCATTATACTATTTTAAAGGAGTTTTTTATCATGAATCTGTTTGATCTTACCGGCAAGAATGCTATGATCATCGGCGGCGCAGGCGGTCTGGGCCAGCTGGTTGCCAAGGCGTTTGCAGAGGCTGGCGCTAATGTCGCCATCGCTTCCCGCGGCGAGGAGAAGCTGCAGAAGGCCTGCGCAGATCTGAAGTCTGCCACCGGCAAGGAATTCAAGTACTATATCTGCGATGCCACCGATGAGGCTTCTGTCGAGGCTTGCGCCAAGAAGTCTAACGCGGATTTCGGCCATATCGATATTCTGGTCAACTCCCAGGGCATCAACAAGAAGCATCCTGCGATTGAGTTCCCCATGGACGAATTTGAGCTGACTCTGCGCGGCGATGTCACCTCTGTTATGATGACCTGCAAGCACTTTGCCCCGTACATGATGGAGAACAAATACGGCAAGATTGTCAACGTTACTTCTGTCCGCGGCAAGATCGCCACCAAGGGCCCCGGTAACGCGGCTTACTGCGCCAGCAAGGGCGCTCTGGACATGCTGACCAAGCAGCTGGCTTCCGAGTTCGGCCCCTATGGCATCACCGTCAACGCCTTTGGCCCCAACATCATGAAGACTCCCATGATGAACAAGATCTTCGAGATGCGCGCCAAAGAGGCGGGTGTCGATGTCGAGACCTACCTGAAGCAGCAGGGCGCTGGCCTGCCCATGCGCAGAATGTCCGATCCTGAGGACTGCGTTGGTACGGCTCTGTTCCTGGCTGCTCCTGCTTCCGACTTCCTGACCGGCAACATCCTGTATCCCGACGGCGGCCTGACTGCCATTGGCTAATCCAACCTAATTTTTTCACAAAAGGCGGACAACCTAAACGTTGTCTGCCTTTTTCTATAAAAACCAGAACAACTGCCCCATGTTGTCCTTAAACCAACAAGCATGGCACGACAGAAAAAGCCCCCTGCCGCAGAAATCTGCCTGCAACAGGGGGCTTTGCTGAACGATGGAAGGTGTAATGATTTTTTCAGGTTTGCCGATCTCGTTATTTCATCAGGCTGCAGACCAGATCGGAATACTCCGCCGGGTCCTCCAGTGGCAGATCCGCGATCAGCAGAGCCTGACTATAGAGGAGCTTTGCATACTTAGCCGCCAGCTCCTTGTCCGTTTCCACCGCGGCGCGCAGAGCGGCGAAAGCGCCGGAATCGGAGTTCAGCTCCAGCACACGTTCCGCCTTCACGGGGGAGGAGCCTTCCAGCTGATTGAAGTACTTTTCCATATCCAGAGACAGCGAACCGTCGGCGGTCATGCACACGGCACCGGATTTTAGAATTTTGGAGATGCGGGCCTGCTTGATCTTGTCACCCAAAGTCTCCTTGACGAAGTCGAGCACGTCCTTGTTCTCCTCGGTCTTCTTTTCGGCGGCCGCCTTCTCCTCATCCGTCTGGGGCAAAGCGTCCTCATCGCTGACAGACTTAAACTTTTTGCCCTCCTGCTCGGACAACGTTTGCATCACAAATTCGTCTACCTCTTCGGTGAGGCACAGAATGTCATAGCCCTTGTCCCGGATGCGCTCGACCTGGGGCAGCTTCGCAATTTTTTCGGCGCTTTCGCCACGGGCAAAGTAAAGATAGGTCTGTTCGGCGGGCATTTTGGCACTGTATTCCGCCAGCGTAACGTTTTTGTTCTCACCGGAGGACCAGAACAGAAGCAGATCCCGCAGCGTCTCCTTGTTTTTGCCGTAATCGCCTACCACGCCGTATTTCAGCTGAACGCCAAAGGCTTTCCAGAAGGTCTCGTACTTCTCCCGCTCGTCCTTCTGAATCTTCAACAGCTCCGCTTTGATCTTCTTTTCCAGATTGACGGCAATGACCTTCAGCTGGCTGGTGTGCTGCAGTACCTCGCGGGAGAGGTTCAGAGAAAAGTCCTGGGAGTCCACCACGCCCTTGACAAAGCGGAAGTGCTCCGGCAGTAGATCTCCGCACTTTTCCATAATCAGCACGCCGGAGGAATAAAGCTGCAGGCCTTTTTCATACTCCCTGGTGTAGAAATCAAAGGGCGCCTCGGCTGGGACGAAGAGCATAGCCTTGTATTCCACGGCACCCTCGGCGGAGGTGTGGATGACGGACAGGGGATCTCTCCAGTCGTTGAATTTTTCCTTATAAAAACTGTTGCACTCTTCAGCGTCTACCTTGCTCTTCGGGCGCTGCCACAGCGGCACCATGGAGTTCAGGGTCTGCCATTCCATGATCGTTTCAAACTCCGGCTTGTAGTCATCGCCGGCATCTTCGGGTTTGTCTTTCTGGCGGTAATCCTCCACCTCCATCCGGATGGGGGTATGAATGTAGTCGGAGTATTTTTTCACCAGCTCGGTCAAACGATAGGTCTCCAAGTACTGGCTGTAGTTTTCGTCGTCGGTATCCGTCTTGATGGACATGATGATATCGGTTCCCACGGTGTCCTTTTCGCATTCGGTGATGGAATACCCATCGGCCCCCATGGATTCCCAGCGGTAGGCTTTGTCGCTGCCATAGGCTTTGGAGAGCACGGTCACCTTGTCCGCCACCATGAATGCCGAATAGAAGCCAACGCCGAACTGGCCGATAATGTCTACCTTGGCGGTTTTCTTTTCCTCCGCGGCCGCCATATCCTGCTTAAACTGGAGAGAGCCGCTCTTGGCGATGGTGCCAAGGTTACTCTCCAGTTCCTCCATGGTCATACCGACACCGTTATCCGATATGGTGAGGGTGCGCGCGGTCTTGTCTGGCACAATGGTGATCTTGAACTCCTTGCGCTTGATGCCGACCTTGTCGTCAGTGAGGGAGCGATAGGCCAGCTTGTCCACTGCGTCGCTGGCGTTGGAGATGATTTCCCGCAGAAAGATCTCCTTATGGGTATAAATAGAGTTGATCATCAGATCTAGGAGCCGCTTGGACTCCGCCTTGAACTGTTTTTTTGCCATCAGTAAAACGCCTCCGTATAGCGATAGTTTGGCACTCGTAGTTTATGAGTGCTAAAAGTACTATAATACTTCGCACACTACTTTTCAAGTGCGTTCACAAATTATTTACAAATTTATTTCCAGTTTTAGCAGCGGTATGCACCTGTTAGGACAGCGATGCGCTGAATTTGCTTACGTTTCTTCTGGCAGCGGCCTGCGCCGGGGGTCCCCCGGTTCCCACGAGAGCAAGGGCAAGCGCTGCATTCCACCGAATACCCGTTCCTTCAATCCCGGATAGCGAAGCTCCAGCTCGGCCACCAGTTCCTTCATCTCCTGCCGCTTGGTGTAGCCGTCTGCGGGGCAAAGATTTGTTACAACCGGAAAGTCCAGCCGCTCGGCCGTGTGACGGATGAGGGATTCTCCGCAGTAGAGCAGCGGACGAATCTGGGTCACGTCGGTGCGGTCTAGGTAAGTCACCGGCTGAAAGCAGGAAATGCGCCCTTCATAGAACAGAGAAAGGAAAAAGGTTTCCACCGCGTCGTCATAGTGATGGCCCAAGGCAATCTTTCGGATGCCCATGTCCAGAATGGCATTGTTCAGGGAGCCACGGCGCATTTTGGCACACATGGAGCAGGGGTTTTTCTCCTTTCTCACCTCGAAAATAACGTGATAGATTTCCGTGGGGAGGATCGTGTAGGGGACCCCCAGTTTTTTGCAGAATTCGCCCACTGGGGAAAAATCCATTCCCGGTACGCCGAGGTCCAGCGTGATGGCTTCCACCGTAAAGGGAACGGGATAAAATTCTTGCAGTTTGGCCAGAGAGGCCAATAGGGTCAGAGAATCCTTTCCGCCGGAAATACCAACGGCAATGCGGTCTCCGGGTTTGATCATATTGTAATCCTCCACACAGCGGCGGGTCAGAGATAAAATTCTATTCATGCAAGAACCTCCATGTAAAAAGTGAAAAATGAAAGTGAGTATTTGATAGGAAATGGGAGATAATCGGCGTGCGGATGAGATTTTATAATTATAGATTAAAAAACAAGAAAAACCTGTTGACACGCCCGGCAGGGTATACTATAATACAAAATGCTCCGCCTAATAGATGTATTCTATATGTGGGGCGCCTGTTCTGTAAAGACAAACTTTAAGATAGAAGCAATTGGAGGTTTCACCTATGTCCACTACTTTGGCAAACAAGGGGAACATCGTGCGTAAATGGTACATCCTCGACGCCGCTGGAAAGCCCCTGGGCAAAACCGCTACCACCGCCGCAACTCTGCTGCGGGGAAAGCATAAGCCCGAATACACGCCCAACGCTGACTGTGGCGACTTTGTCATCATCCTCAACGTTGAAAAGGCTATCCTTACCGGCAATAAGCTGGAGCAAAAGTATTATCGTCATCACACCGGCTGGATCGGCGGCTTGAAAGAAGTCAAGTATCGCCTGCTGATGGAAGAAAAGCCCGAGTTCGCGATGCAGCTGGCCGTTAAGGGCATGCTGCCCAAAAACTCCCTGAGCCGCAGCGCCATCACCCGCCTGAAGCTCTATAAGGGCGAGGCGCACGAGCATGCCGCGCAGAAGCCCGAAGCTTGGGCTGCGGAATAAGCAGGAGGTAAAAGAGAATGTATAAGAGCAAAAAGCCTTATTTCTATGGTACCGGCCGTCGCAAATCCTCTGTGGCCCGTGTCCATCTGTTCCCCAATGGCACCGGAGCCATTACGATTAACGGCCGCGATATTGACGACTACTTCGGCCTGGAGACCCTGAAGCTTATCACACGTCAGCCCCTGGTGAGCACTGACCTGCAGGGCAAGGTGGACATCGTCGCCACCGTGGCCGGCGGTGGCGTAACCGGACAGGCCGGCGCGATCCGCCACGGCATCGCCCGCGCTCTGCTGCTGGTGAACGAGGAGTATCGCCCTGCGCTGAAGAGCGCCGGTTTCCTCACCCGCGACCCTCGTATGAAGGAGCGCAAGAAGTACGGTCTGAAAGCAGCCCGTCGTGCGCCGCAGTTCTCCAAGAGATAACCTGTACAATATTCGATTATACAAAAGAGGCCCGACGCTGTTTGCGTCGGGCCTCTTTACATAATGTCCACTGAACAAATGCGATTTTCGTATCGCATTTGCCAAATAGTTTACTTCTTTCCCGAACTGCAATGCCCTTTTGGTGTTATCAGTGAACTTAAAATAATCTTAAACAGTTCAGTACTTTTTTCTTAATGATGGTATCTGGTATAATAGGCACGAGAGGTGAGGCCAATGATTAACATTCTGATTTGCGATGACGAAAAAGATATTGTCTCAGCATTGAAACTATATTTGACTTCCGAGAATTACAATCTATTAGAAGCACATACTGGGCAGCAGGCCATTGACATAGTAAAAAACCAAGAAGTGCAATTAATCCTGATGGACATTATGATGCCAGAACTTGATGGCATTGCTGCAACTGTCAAATTGCGTGAGGAGTATAATATCCCGATCATTCTTCTAACGGCGAAGAGTGAGAGCAGCGACAAAGTGCTCGGACTGAATGTCGGCGCGGACGACTACATCACGAAACCGTTTGATCCTGTTGAAGTTCAGGCAAGAGTCCGCAGCCACCTCAGACGTTATACAACACTGGGCGGTCAGGTGAGGGAGCCGGATACGCTGGTCATCGGCGGTATTGAACTTGATGACAACAGTAAGGCCGTTACGGTAGACGGAGAGCCGGTTTCGCTGACGCCTATTGAATACAGCATCCTGAAGCTATTGATGGAGCACCCGGATAAGGTTTTTTCCTCTTCCCAAATTTATGAGCTTGTTTGGAACGATGCGGCGATCGGCTCGGAGAGTGCGGTGGCCGTACATATCCGGCATCTTCGCGAGAAAACTGAAATTAATCCCTCGGAGCCCAGATACATCAAAGTCGTTTGGGGCCAAGGCTATAAAATTGGAGGCAGTGAACGAAAATGAATCAGTTAACACATAGCCTGCTTGCAAAAATCATAGCGATTTTCCTGATTTTCCTGATTGCAATTGGTACGGTTGGTATGGGATGCGTGGTCGGCGCAGTGGCTTATCTGGGCGGCTATGAAAAGACCGAAACCGTGATTCGGAGTGAACAGATTCAGAGCAAATTGCTCGGCGAATCAAGTGGCATTGGCCGCCAGGTTTATGAAGGAGTAGATATTTCTGCTGTTTGCGAAGCGGAGCATTTGTACTATGTAGTAAAAGATGAGGCAGGGGAAGTTGTTGCGACGAATTATGGCGGGCAGGAACTTCTTTATTCCGAGGTTACTTCGCTATGCCCAGGCGATTATTATGAAGAGGTTAGTCCTTCCTCAGATGAATACTACAATATTACGGTGTATACTGCGTCCTTGCAGAATGACTATGATCTCGACCTTATCTCCACTCAAATAGCAAAAGAATATTACGACGGCGTACTCGATGGCAGCAGCTATGCAGATCGCGATATCTACTATCATGTTGAAGATGATTCGGGGCTGTTGCTCACTGCGAACTATGACATTAGTAAACCCTTGGACTACAATGAGGCTATGAGCCATGGGATAGACACATCTCAGTTTGCTGCAGAAGATACCATCCCGGAAGAAAAGCAAGTGATCTATACGATCGAACTGTATGCAGACGATGAGTATGTGGCCCAGCAGACAGACGGCTTGCAGATGCGTCTGACGCTGATCCATATTTTATATGCTTGGCGCTATGCCGCGATTGTATGTTCTGTACTTGGCCTTATCCTGTTCTTTGCGCTGCTTGTCTTCCTATATTGTGCCGCCGGGCACAGAAAGGGCGCTGCAACAGCAGTTCTCAATCCGTTTGACAAAATTCCGTTTGATCTCCTGATCGCCTTCAGCACTGGTATCCTGGCAATTGAACTTCTATTTGCAGACAATTGTTCCTTCGAGGGGCTTGAAATCCTTATCATTGGCGCGGCTTACATCTTTATTGATTTTCTGTTATTCCTGTTCATTACAATGAGCTTTGCAACTCGTGTCAAAGTGGGCAAGTGGTGGCAAAACACGGTTATCTACCATGTGCTTTGCGTTTGCTGCCGCGTAATTTGCAAGCTGTTCCATGGTATGAGTGATATCTGCCGGAGCTTGCCTTTCATTTGGAAAACCTGCCTGATCCTCTTTGTACTGGTGTTTACAAATTTCATCGCGGCTATGCTGTCCGAAGACGGCGGTGTGGTTGTATTCTGGCTGATTGAGACAATCGTTGTTGTTCCTGCCGTTCTCATTGCGTCAATCAACCTGAGAAAGCTACAAAAAGCGGGCGAGCTGCTTGCAAAAGGCGGCTTTGAAACAAAAGTTGATACCTCTAAGATGTTCTGGGACTTCAAAAGGCATGGTGAAAACCTGAATTCCATTGCTACCGGTATGGCGATCGCTGTGGATCAGCGCATGAAGGCTGAGCGGCTGAAAACGGAACTGATTACAAACGTATCCCATGACATCAAGACGCCTCTGACCAGCATCATAAACTACGTTGACCTGCTGCAAAAGCCGCATACCCCGGAACAGGGAGAACAATATCTTGAAGTGCTTGATCGCCAGTCCAAACGATTAAAGAAACTGACGGAAGACTTAGTTGAGGCGAGCAAGGCTTCTACCGGCAATATGAGTGTTGTCCTTGTGCCGACCAGCGTACAGGAAATCGTACAGCAGTCTGTCGGCGAATATGTGGAGCGTCTGGCTGCAGGTAAAATTGAACCTGTCGTTTTCATAGAAAACCCGGAGCTATCCGTCATGGCTGATGGCAGACTTTTGTGGCGGGTTCTCGATAATTTACTGAATAATGTCTGCAAGTATGCACAGTCCGGAACCCGCGTATACATCAACGCAAAGGCAGAAGAAAACCGCGCGGTCATTTCAGTGAAGAACATCTCGAAAGACCCACTCAATATTTCTGCTGCTGAACTGATGGAACGCTTTGTGCGCGGAGATAGCTCCCGCGGTACAGAAGGCAGCGGGCTTGGACTGAATATCGCCAAAAGCCTCGTGGAGCTTCAGAAAGGCAGTTTCTCCTTATCTGTTGACGGCGATCTGTTTAAGGCGGAAATCAGCATGAAATTGGAATGAAATGCAAACACAAGAGAACAAAGGGCTTTGAGAATAAAGAACAATTTGCAAAGGACTTTGACAGTCTGCAAGCGGCAATAGTCCTTCATTACAGAGCGATGTGACAAGTTATGCTATTAATGCAAATCAAGGAAACAAACAGGAGTTTTGTTTTTCCCCCTGTACATGATTGGAAATATAATAAACATAGCAGTGGGGGAAGGTGTTTTCCGTGGCTTGTTTATTAGGCTTGCAGAAACAAGATATAAAGCCGGTTAACCAGTGCCGCTGCATCGCGCCACGCAGCATATCGGTCTGTACCCAACCATGCGGTCAGTTCTTCCAGCGTGGGAATAGAGCCAGTCATAGTCCGGTCCCCTTCTCGAAGATGCTTTTGCGATTTGCGTCCCACTGTTTTGTCGTCAGCTCAATGGCAAGCTCCTCAAGGGCGGTTAGCGTAGCAACCGCACAGAGAAGATGAATTACGACAGTTGCGTGAGTGATGACCAGTGACAACGGGTAAAAAAAGAGCAGTAAGCCGGTCAGCTTGTTGCCGTAGGTATGGATAAAACCAAGCGTACCGAAGCGCCGCTTTGCGATCAGTGCCGCCGCGAATCGCAGGGCCGCGATACCCGCCACCCAAATCAAAACCACAATGCCAGGCGCAACCATAGGGAATAGCCGCCAGAGCAAAACGGCAATCACAATGAAATCCGCGGCTGAATCCAGCTGCGCGCCAAACTTGCTTTCGGCGTGATAGTAACGGGCAAGCCATCCATCCAGCACATCCGTCAAGCCGCACAGAAGATACACGCAGAGGAAAATTTTCCCCAGCGGCGGGAGAAGCAGCAGAAGCAATGCAAGCGCAATCCGCATTGCCGTGAGGACATTTGGCAGTTGCTTCATGCCAGGCACGACCGCACATATTCCACCGGCACATCCATGCGTGAGGCGGTTTCTTCGATCGTCATGCCACTATCTGCAAAGCGGCGCATCACGGTCGCTAAATTTTCGCCTACCTCGATGATATGGCGGTCGGGGTCGTAAAAGCGCACCACACGCTGGCCCCAAGCGTGTTCCATCGGCGGGTGGACATACTCGACGCCCGGTGTTCCGGCAAGTCGCGCGAGAAAGCTGTGCATGTTGTCCTCTTCAAAATACAGCTCACCGGCGTTATGTCCAAAGAAAACTTCTTGCTCTTCCCGATGGAGAAAGCCCTTCCAAGTGTCCAGCGTTTGCAGGGCGATGCGGTCGGACAGGGTGACATTTGCGCCGAAGTCGGCAGTCACCTCCATCCCGAGCAGGTCGCAGTAAAACCGCTTAGAGCGTTCCATATCGCGAACGGCAATCAAGGTGCATTGATATTTCATGTTGTTTTCTCCTCGCTTTTGTTCAACTTGAGGTGAATTTTTTTCGGTAGCCGTCTCGCCACAGTTTGATCGGAAGGGACAGCCGTTTACAGCAGTTTTTCGTCTAGGACTGTCCCGTTGATCAAAACAGCATCACGGTGCCTTGGATGATCCCAAAAGATCCTGCTCGAACCTGAGGGGGCTTTGGTAGCACTTATGACATGCGTGATCGGTGCAGTGCGCAATCCGAGCTGTCCTTAATCCCAGCTTTGTAATTCAAGAATGTTCCCCTCGATGTCCGTGGCATACACAAACGTTGCCTTGTGTCCATCCTCATAATCCGCATGAACCAGTTCACCAACCATGCTACCGCCTTTCGCAAGCAGCTTTTCAAGCGTTTCAGCTACATGATCCACTTCAAAAGCAAGGTGCGCAATGCCATATGTGTTAATTTGATGCGTACAATCACCTTCCATTTGATCATAAGAGAAAATTTCAATGGTGGGATGATCTTCATCATATCCGGGCAGAACCAAGTGCTCGCCCACAATATGGGCATGGGGAATCCCGGTCAATTGATCTAACCACGGTCCTGAGACCCCGAAAAATTTTGTGTAAAAGTGAATGAGAGACATCCTTTTGGTCAAGAGTTGGAGCAATAACAATTCAACACTGAAAGGATGTTTTTTATGAAGGAAGCACCGGCAGAACTGATGCGAGAATACGTGAACAGCCAAAAGTTTAGCAGCACCATGGAGATTATGGGGGCCATGAAGGAAATGTTTCGTGACGTACTTCAGCAGGTCATGGAAAGCGAGCTGGACTCGGAGCTGGGCTACGAAAAAAGCGAAAGAGCGTCGCAAACCGCTGTCGAACCGGAAGCTAAGAATTACCGAAATGGGTATTCGCAAAAGACAGTCAAGACGCAATTGGGCGAGGTGGAGATCAAGGTGCCCCGGGATCGCAACGGAAAATATGAGCCTCAAATCATCGAAAGATACAGCCGAAACGCCGACGGCATGGAAGAAAAGATTCTTTCCCTGTATGCCTGTGGCATGAGTCAGCGGGATATAGCGGAGCAGATTAAGAGCCTTTATGATGTGGAAATCTCCCCAGAGCTAGTGAGTAAGATCAGCGAGAAAATCATGCCGGAGGTTTCGGCATGGCAGAACAGACCGTTGGAACCCGTCTATCCATTTGTATTTTTGGACGCTATTCATTACAAGGTCAAGGAAAATCACCAGTATGTCACCAAGGCTTCCTATGTGGTACTTGGCATCACCATGGATGGCAGAAAGGACATTCTTGGCGTTTGGATCGGGGAACATGAGAGCAGCAAGTTTTGGCTTTCTGTGTTGAATGACCTCAAAAGCAGGGGTGGTTTGGATGTTTATCTGTTCTGTGTGGACGGGCTGAGGGGCTTCTGCGAGGCCATCAATGCCGTTTACTCCCAAGCGCAAATCCAACGCTGCATCATCCATCAGATCCGCAGCTCCACCCGCTATGTGAGCTACAAGGATATCAAGGCGCTCATGGCTGATTTGAAACTGGTCTATAAAGCCGTCACGGAAGACGAAGCGTTGGAGCATTTGATGGCATTCCGTGAAAAGTGGGGTAAACAGTATCCCTCCTGCGTCAAGAGCTGGGAAGAAAACTGGGACATTCTGAGCACCTTTTTCGCATACCCCGCCGAAATCCGGCGCATCATATACACGACAAACATCATTGAGGGTCTTAACCGCCAGTTTCGGCAAATCACCAAAAATAAACCCAGCTTTACCAGCGATGACTCCCTGCGCAAGATGCTGTATCTGGCATCTAAAAAAATTGTCGAACACTGGACGTCCAGAAGTCGAAACTGGGATATGGTATTAAGCCAGCTCAACCTGATGTTTTCTGAGAGAGCCGCAGTCTGATTTTACCTTGAAATAGAGTTCCCCTGGGCGGACGCGGCATTCACGCAAAGCGCGCATACCGTGTCCGCTCCCGGGGAAACGGGCAGTGAAGGCAAAATCCACAGTCTTGATTTGCAAGAGCAAACCACAGATACAAGCTAAAATTCTTGATCAAGGGATTTTACAATTACACAAAATTTTCCGACGTGCCAATTTACCATGTCGCTGTTTGATTTTAACTGTTTCTTAAGTATCGAATGACTATCCAAATAAGCCATATTCCACCTGTGGCAAATACCAGTACAAAATCAAATATTCGTCCTAAGAGTCCTCGTTTTTTCATCTTTATTACCTCCTGTTTCAAAAATGGCATTAATGCCTTTCGTAATAGGAGGTGTATTTTTTGCGAGCTGTAAAGCATTAGATTTCGTCGATTATTTGCTTACCGTTATCTTTGCGCCATGTCTTATAATCCTCAAGCTCAGTATGCAATGTCTTGAGTGCCCATAGAAATACTGCTACATCATCAAGCCAACCCAATGCCGGAATAAAGTCAGGTATTAAATCAATTGAGGACACAATGTATATTATTGATGAAACAATTAAAACTACCGCACTTATAGGAATATCGGTGTACTCCTTTTTTATGTAGCTCTTTACTAATGATACCATGCAAGCCAAATCACTGGCATATTTTCCAATGGCGGGAATTGTTATTAAAATTTTTTCGAGACGTTGAATTAACCTTTCAAATTTATCTTCGCTTTGAATAGTTTCCTCTGCTTCACTGCTGTGTGATTCAACAGCTTTAGTTAGCGCTTCTTCGTTAAAAAAGCTTGTTGTTTCGTTCATAGTTGTTCTCCTTTTTCTAAATTGATATTTGGCTCCGTTATAAGCTATGTAATTTCTGCGAGCAGATAATATCTATCAACATTATAGTATATATCACTAAATAGAAAAAGAAAAGCCGAGAAATCGTGATGAAATCTCGGCTTGTGGCGGAGCGGGTGGGATTCGAACCCACGAGCCCTTGCGGGCTACCTGATTTCGAATCAGGGCCGTTATGACCACTTCGATACCGCTCCATTTATTTTCAATCGGTTTCCCGATTAAAAAACAACTATTTAATTATTTGGAAAACTGTGAGCAAGCTGTGAGCATAGGCTCAAAATTCGGACAATCCCGGCACCGAAAAAACCTTTATTCATGCGGGTTTGACGCTTTCGAGGGAACATATCGCCGTGTTGATTTCGAGTCAGGCTCGTTATGACCACTTCGATACGTCTCCATTCAATTTTATTTGCCGTAACGACAAATCGTGCCAAATCTTGCATACAAACGCAATTCGTGCTAACATACCAATAAGGCTTGGACACAAAAAAGCGAAGCCAAGACCAGCAGAAACATTATGGCATATTTTCAGCCTGATAGCAAGTGGAAAACAGTTTTTTACCGGAAGTCAATGAGAAAGAGAATGGGCAGCGGCCAAAAACACAGTTCAGGAAATGAGGATTATTATGAAAAGTATTATGAAAGAGCGTAAGGCCAGCAGCATTATGGCCGCTTTGGTCTGCATCGCGCTGGGTGTCGTCCTGATCATGTGGCCTGACCTGTCAGTACACTGGCTGTGTATGGCGCTGGGCGGCGTGCTGGTATTCTCAGGCGCTGTTTATCTAATCAGCCATTTTACAAAAAAGAATAAGCTGAGTATGCTTCAGCTGGATCTGGTCTTGGGCATCATTCTTGCCATCTTGGGCGCCTGGCTGCTGTTCAACCCCGATTCGGTGGTTACATTTATTCAGTTTGTTTTTGGCGCACTGATTATCATTCACGGCTTGCTGGATATGCAGTCTTCCTTCAGCCTGATCAGTGCCCATGATTCCCGCTGGTGGACAGCGTTTGTTCTGGCACTTGTTACCATCGCTATGGGAGCGGTAATCATTTTAAATCCGTTTGCGACCTTTTCCACCCTTGTTATGCTCATCGGCGGTGTGCTGATTTTTGACGGGCTGTCCGATCTGTTCATCGTGTTCTGGGTCTCTCATGTGTTCAAAAAACTGGAGCGGGAGATCACGGCGGCAGAGACAATTGAAACCACTGGTAGCGTGACAGATGCCGCATCTGCCGAGAAGGGCGAGCCTGTTTCGGCTGTGGATGTGATTGAGGAGACATCGGCAGAGATCATAGAGGAACAGTCTGCGGATGACGACACCGAAAAAACGAATGGCGACGGCGGGCAGGCGTGATGGCAGGAGTGTCCGGCGCTTTGCGCGAAATTAATCTGGAGCTTGGCATGCCCCTTGTGGATGCGGCCATGCGGCGGCTGACGTATGAACTGAACACCAGTAAAAGCGGCAGTGTTGCGGTTTTGAAAATTATCCATGGGTATGGCTCCTCCGGTACCGGAGGTAAAATCCGGGTGGAAGCGCGGGCTTATTTGGCGCGGCTTAAGCGGAAGGGCCAGATCAAGGATTACATCCCCGGTGAGGAATTCTCCATTTTCAGCGAAGCCACCCGCGCCGCATTTCTCAAGTGTGACGAGCTGCGGAAGGATCGGGATCTGGAGCGCCACAACAACGGCGTGACCTTTATTCTGCTGCGCTGATCGCGTTGACCATACTGTAAGGAGGAGTCTAGGTGGCTGAAAAGATAGGACGGCTAGGCGGCCGTTTTTGCACACTGTTTGCCCTGTGCGCCTGTTTGCTGATCTTGGCTCTGAATGGGCTGTTCCTATTCCGCAACAGACAATTCCTTTCCGTCGTTTCCTTTTTGCTGGCGGCGGCCGTGCTGTTCTGTGCCGTGCGTTTTTTGCCCTGTGGACGGGTGTTTCCAATTGCATTGTTCTTCGTGCGGTTTTTCTGCGCGCTGGCGGTGATTTTGGTGGTGGGTTCCCAGCCGCTCTCCGACTTTGAAACCATGTACACCGCGGCCGTGCAGTTGGCAAACGGCAGCCATGAATATTTGCAGCTGTCCACCCAATACTTCCATAACTGGGCCTATCAGTCCGCCTTTGTGGCGTATGAAAGTATCGTCCTTACAATATGCGGCGAGGGATATCTTCCCCTGCAGATCTTGAACGCGGTTTACCTCAGCGGTACGACAGTGCTGGTCTACTATATCGGCAAGCAGGTTATGCCGGAAAAGGCGGCCATGGGCGCATCGATTCTTTACGCGATTTACCCGGCGCCGCTCCTGCTGGCCGGGGTGCTGACCAATCAGCATTTATCTGTGTTTTTGGTTTATCTCAGCGTTTACCTGATCCTGTCGGACAAAAAGGCGTCTCCGGTTCGGATGCTCTCCGCCGGTGCGCTGCTGGCACTGGCAAAGGCCATCCGGCCCAACTGCACGGTGGTACTGCTGGCCGTGGTGCTGTTTTGCATCATTCGCCTGCTGGTCCAGAGAGAGGGAAAATCGTTCCGCGCATGGCTGCGCCCAGTGGCCGTTGTCGGGTCGTATTTGGCAGTGTTTTCCCTGCTGTCGGCCGCAATTGTGATTACCGGTGTGAACCCCGACGGCCTGGCGAACCATCAGCCGATGTGGATGTACCTGGAGGGGTTTAACGAAGAGACCAGAGGAAGCTTTAGCTATGACGACTACCACGATTACTATCTCCTGCAGGGGGAGGCGGCGGACACGGCCATGCGGGAGGAGCTGGAACAGCGGCTGTCGGTTGGACCGGTGCGGCTGGCGAAGCTGATGGCATATAAGTGTTATGTTATGTGGGGAGAAAACGAATATACCTATTGGGGCTTCTGGCATCTGGAGGGGGACACCACGCTGATTGGACCGCTGACCGCGGGACAGGTGCAAAACTTGCTTGCCTATTTTGATAAGGGCGTATATGTACTCGCGTTTGGACTGGCCTTCGTGGGATTGCTGCGCCGCCTGCGAGAGGGCGGGCAGACTGCGGCTGGGCTGTTACCCGTTATCATCCTGTGCGGCTATTTCTCCGCCTATTTATTGGTAGAGGTGCAATCCCGCTACCGTTACTGCACCATGCCGGCGGTGTTTCTGCTGGCGGGGATGGGGCTATCGGCTGTGATTAGGCAAGGGAAAACAGATGATTTGACAAGATAGCGGTGCTTAGAAAATAAGTCATATCCCAGCAGGGCCAGGAGGGATGTGGAAGAGATGGGAAAACTGATTGCTCCATGCGGAGCTGATTGTTCCGGCTGCGAAAAGTACCCGGCAGAGTGCGTCGGTTGCCAGGTCATTCAGGGCAGGGTTTGGTGGACTGCATACACCGGCGATGTGGTTTGCGATTTTTACAATTGCTGCGTCATTAAAAATGGACTGCCGCACTGTGGCAAGTGCGGCGATTTTCCATGCGGACGATTTGAGCACGGTGACCCCACAAAAAGCGAGGCCGAAAACAAGGCGATACGCGAGGCGCAAATCAGAGCATTGCGGCAAAATTGAACCGCACTGCTGCTGGAAAAAAGACAGACTGACGCGAAAAGCGGCAGCCTGCCTTTTTTGTTTTATATGCTGATGGCCCCCAAAATTTCACCGATGGGGCCGGAGAGAATTAGGTTCGCGCGGCGATCCATGGCAGTGGGCGTTTTGTTAATGAGCACCAACTTATTTCCACAGTAGTCATTCACCAGCCCCGCCGCCGGGTACACGGCAAGGGAGGTGCCGCCGATGATAAGCAGATCCGCCCGGCGGATATAGTCGATGGCGCGGCGCATGACATCTTCATCCAAAGGCTCCTCGTACAGGACGACACAGGGCTTGAGAATTCCGCCGCAGGTGCATTTGGGAATGCCGCCGGTTTGCTGGATATAGCGGGCATCGTACTCCTTCCCGCATGCTTGACAGAAGTTGCGGTGAACGGTCCCGTGCAGCTCCAGCACCTCGTGGCTGCCCGCCGCCTGATGCAGTCCGTCAATGTTCTGGGTGATGACCGCCTTTAGCTTGCCTGCGGCTTCCAGCTCCGCCAGTTTGTGGTGCGCCGCGTTTGGTCTGGCTTCCAAAGCCAGCATTTTGGCCCGGTAAAAGCGATAGAATTCCTCTGTTTTGCGCTGGAAAAAGCGGTGACTTAGAATGGTTTCCGGGGGATACTCATACTGCTGGTTGTACAGACCGTCCACGCTGCGGAAGTCAGGGATGCCACTTTCGGTGGATACCCCTGCGCCCCCGAAAAAAACAATGTTCTCACTTTCCTTGACCCAGCTTTGCAGGGTTTGAACTTCTGCCGTCATGGTAACACGTCCCATCTTCGCTTATTGGTACAATCCTAGTCGCTCGGCCCGGTCTTGTCAATGTCTTGCACGGAAAAACGAAACGGGTACTGAAGCACCCGTTTCGTTCTGACTGCCCTACTATTGGTTTTTACACAGGGAAAGAATGGCCTGATCGGCACTCCAAAAAAGGCCGTCCTCGCCTACTTCGGCAAGGATCCCTCCGTCCTCCATGGACGGTCGGACGGCGTTTTGTACGCCGGAAAAGACAACGGTCGATCCCGCCGTCCTGCGTCGGCGGCAGAACCGTGCCAGTGCATGGGCACTGTTAGGGTCCATGTGGGGAACGCCCCGCATGGAGATGACGATAAAGTCTTCCCGATCAATGCATTCCAGCGCATCGATAATGCTGTTAATGGTGCCGAAAAACACCGATCCGGTGATGTAGACGACCTTGATATGGCCGCAGCAATCGGCGGGGATATTCAGTTTTTCGCCATCCACAGCTGTGACGCAGACCTCAATCTCCGTACTCTTGGCCACGAACAGAATGGCGCAGAACGCCAAACCTGCCACAATAGCCACGGAAAGATCGAACACAACAGTCGCAATCATGGTAAGGAGGAAGGAGAGCTTCATCCAGCGGGAGCCACTGCCCATAATGTAACGGATGCCAGTCCATTCATTCATCCGCCACGCAGTCATCATGAGCACCCCAGCCAGCGCGGACATGGGGATCTGGGACATGATACCGCCCAGCAGGAACATGGACAGCACCAACACCACAGAATGGATGATAGAGGTTAGTCGGGTTTGGGCCCCAGCCTTAATGGCAACGCTGGTGCGGGCGATGGCTGCGGTAGCGGGTACGCCGCCGAAGAAAGGAATCAGGATATTGCCCACACCCTGGGCCACCAGTTCACGGTCAGCATCCAGCCGCTCACCCTTCATCTGTCCGGCAGAGGCCCCGCACAGCAGACTTTCAATCATGCCCAGCGCCGCAATGCTCAGCGCAGGGGTTACCATGCTGGGGAGGGAACTGAGACTGATGGCGCCGAAAGAGAGACGGACTGCTGGCAAAAGAGTCTTAGGAATCTCACCCACGACTGGGACGTTCAGCTTCAAAAAGTGGTTCAGAATCAGCACAAAAATTAGACTGGCAAGGGAGGATGGAATGGCCGCTCCCCACTTTTTGGGCCAAAATACCATTAGGAGGATCACGATGGCACCGAACAGAACCGCGCTCCAGTTAGGAGAAAAACCAAGCTGGGTGTAGGAGAACAGCTTTTCGATTTCGTTGTTACCCGAGGAGGTTACGCCGAAGAGATTGTTGACCTGGCCCAGCGCGATGATCACGGCGATGCCGGAGGTAAAACCGGTAATGACCGGTGCCGGAATGATGGATACCACCCGCCCCAATCGGAGCAGACCTGCAAGGAGCAGAATCACGCCGGCCAGAAGGGACGCCAGGAAAATACCCTGTATCCCGTGCTTTGCAACCACCGAGGCCAGAATGGCCGCCATGGCGCCCGTCGGGCCCGAGATCTGGAAAGAGGCGCCGGATAGCGAGCCGATGACGATACCGGCAAGAATGGCGGTGATCAGACCGGCAGCCGCATCGGCGCCCGAACTGACGCCAAAGGCCAGCGCCAAAGGCAGGGCCACGGCGGCCACGGTGATGCCCGCCATGACATCCTGCCCAAACTTTTTGCCGTTGTAGCCGAAAAATTCCAGGCGCAACGCAATGGCGAACTGTTTGATCAAATGGCTCACGCTTTCTTTAGAAAAATCAAATGGAATTATTTTATCAGATTTTGCCGAAAAAGGAAAGGAAAAGTTTTTCTTATGGGGGAGCTTATGGGGAAGTGCCGCCCAATTACGTTGTGAGGGGGAAAACTTCTGGTATCGTTGCAGAAGAGACGCATTTTTGTGACGGGAAAAGGAGCATTAGAATTTGGCGGGCGCCAGTTCAGTTTGGCGAAAAAACACCCCGCCCGGCCGCAAAAGCGGCGAAAGCGGAGTGCATCCGAGTAGCACTTGAGTTTCTGCCTGAAAAGCGCGTCGGCTTGGTTGATCGATCCGATGGAGCGGGCGGTCAAGCGCCACCTCGGTTCATCTTAGACGCGGTCAACTTTTCCTGTTGTTGGGTCCATAATGAGTCCATATACACTAACATCTTTTGGGATGAGAGGATGATTTACGATCGTACTTACGGTTGCTTTTACGGAATCTTCTACGCAGTCAAAGCCCTTTAGCCAAACGTCTAGATCAACGCCGCAGTACTTGATCAGGTTGACGCGCTCTTCCGAAATATCCCGGCGTTTCATCTTCTCAATCAGTGCTTGGCTATCTAAGTTTTGCATGCCGCAATCATGATGGCCAATGACGAGGATTTCATCCACGTTCAACTCGTAAATCGCAATAATTAAACTGCGCATGACGCTTCCGAACGGAGAAGAAACGACGGCTCCCGCGTTTTTAATCAGTTTTACATCCCCGTTTTTCAGTCCAAGCGCCGCAGGTAACAACTCGGTCAGGCGGGTATCCATGCATGACAAGATCGCGGTTTTCTTTGTGGGAAACTTGCTGGTGCAATATTGTACATACTGCTTGTTTTCTACAAAGCTCTTGTTGTAGTTCAGCAACTCTTCAATCATCTTTTCACCTTTTGCCTTCCAGTTTAATAGCGAAATTGACACCTCTTTGGTTGCGATTATCCTACGTACAGAAAAGTCCTTTTTCTATGCCCCGTGGCACAGGCACGTCAATAACTCCAATTGCAATCTATGTACTTACTATCATTATACCAGTCATTCTTCCTGTCTGCAAACGCAATAACAGCGAATTTTATGCAAAAAGGGGGGCACGGGAAAGCATCTTCACCAAAAGACTGCTGCCCCCATGCCCCGTGAGATGAAAAGACATTCGTGCCGTGTTTGTGCATGAAGGCACCCGCCAGACAAGGTGTGGTTACGGCTTTTGGGAAGGGGAGTCTGTATCTGATGCGGTCGGGTCATCCGAGTAAAAGCAAAATTGGCTTTTTTGGCTGCTTTTTGCGCGCAGCAGTGCGGCGCTGGCCTTTTTGTACAGCGCGTCAAAGGTGCGGGAATTTTCATCCGACACAGCCACTCCGATGGAAGAGCGAAATGGAATTCCTCTCATTTCACCAATCCCATCAATAGCATCCAGCATCCGCCAGACGACATGGTCCACCGCAGAAACCTGCTTTATATTGGTCAGCAGAAAGGAAAATTCGTCGCTGCCAAGCCGACCGACTATGTCGTGTTCACGCAGCTGTCGCTGCAGCGTTTCAGCCACGGCCACAATGATTTTGTCACCGGTGACGTGGCCGTAAAGATCGTTAATCTGCTTGAAATTGTTGAGATTTAACACGCCAAGTACACTCAGTGTGGCTCCGGCTTGACCCGTTGTAAGCTGACGATCGGCCTGATCAATAAAATGAAATCTGTTGTATAAGCCGGTCAGGATATCCCGCTCGGTTTGGTATTTCAGCTTGCGCTTAGACTCCTCATAATCAGACAAAACAGAGCCATTGATCTGGCCGTAGGAAAGACTGCTGATCTGCCGGCCAGACAGGGAAAAGTGGGTGATTAAGGAGATGGTGCAAAATAAGGTGGCGTTGACGGTATCCAGTCTGGCCGAGACATCATCATTGAAGCAATGAACCAGTATGATAAATACCAACGAAGAGCCAATGCTTACTGCGGACATTACAAGCATATCATCAATGAACAGGAGCGGAAGCATTACGAGTAGAATGGGAAATGCGACGGCACGCAGATGCAAAGGGGACAGGGGCAGCGCAATTCCAAACGAGAAGAGCAGAATGATTGTTGTGTAGACCAGCGTGCGCAGATGGGTCTGCGTGGGCGTGAGGGTGTATACCAAAATCAAGTCGAGCAGCAGCAGAGCCGCAAAGCAGAGGTAGAGATAGCGCAGAGGGTACAGCACGGCCAAGCTGAGGGAAAGATAGAGAAGAATAAAAGTCAACAAAAAGGAAACGGTTACAACCAACTTAAGAAAATACTGATTCGATTGCCAAAGCAAATCCCGGCAGGAATCATACTCTTCGGGAGAAACGCCGTATCTCCTGATGTTATGCTTTTCAAACTTCACGTGATGAATCCTCCTTGAGACTGAGCCGTGTGCTTGTGTCAGATCTGGTCGCTATATATCAACTCCATGAAAGAAAAGAAAGATAGCGGCACGCCATTTGCGTTTGCAAGACACGAAGAAACTGCTTTATTGTTTTTCGGTCTAATGTGCGAAAGTATTAGCAAATAGATTCAAAATCATGGAAATATGCAAGAAAAATATTGAAACAAAGCAAATATTTGGATATAAAGCGCATAAGAACTGCGGTTCGTTCTACTGTCGGCTGAGCAGAGCACAACATTTGTGCGTGCTGCTGTCTCGTGAAAAAACGAAAAAAGGAGATTTGAGTGCGGCTCAAGGGGGACCGTCGGGTGGCACGTGGGGAAGGCAAGTGCGGCGTGCCTTGTCGAAAAAGGCGTTTTACACGTTGACAAATGAAAAAACGTCTGATATGCTTGATGGAAATTGAATATTGGTTTTCGAGCCATATCATCTAAAAGCGATGCTCATGATGGTATGGCCTGAGTCTTTCAGACTCACAGGGATGCAGCGGGAAACGGCACATCCTTCCTTTTGAAAAGAAAATCGAGTGAGGGGGTAGTCTATGTCTGCCCTTTTTAAGTGCTATTTCATCAGCTCGCTTTGTTTTCAAAGCGAGCTGATTTTATCATTTTTTATGGCCATAGAAAGTCATGGACGCAAGAGTTTTACAGAAAAATAGGGGGCTGAGTGGATGCACCGTATTAACTGCCGTGTGAAAAGACGGACGCTTTTTTGCCTTGCCGGTGGCATCGTAATCGTATTCATGGTCTGCCTTGGGCTGGGGCGATATAGCGTGCCGCCCACCCAGACGGCTAAGATTTTGCTGTATCATATTTTGCCTGTTTCGATGAACCAAACTTGGGATGAGCAAATGAGCAACGTGATACTGAATATTCGCCTGCCGCGGTTGGTGGGTGCGCTGTTGGTGGGCGGGGCGCTGTCCATATCGGGCGCCACTTATCAGGGACTGTTTAAAAACCCATTGGTGTCGCCGGATTTGCTGGGTGTTTCCAGCGGCGCCTGTGTGGGTGCTGCTCTCGCGATTTTCCTGGGCTGCTCGCCACTGACCATTCAGTTGGCGGCGCTGGCTAGCGGGTTGCTGTCTGTTTTGATCGCCACAATGATTCCCCGGTTTTTTAAAAATGGCTCCAGCCTGATGCTGGTACTGGCGGGCATTATTGTTTCCGGCTTTATGAGTGCGCTGCTGGGGCTTCTGAAATATGTGGCAGATCCGGAATCTGAGCTGTCAGTCATCATTTTTTGGATTATGGGCAGCTTGGCCTCTGTCAGCATGAGAGACGTGGGGATCGTGGCTCCGGCTATGGTGGTAAGCTTTTCCGTGCTGCTGGCCCTTCGCTGGCGCGTCAATCTCCTGTCCTTGGGAGACGCTGAAGCCAAATCGCTGGGCGTGAACGTGGAACGGACCAGAGGGATTGCGATCCTGTGCTCCACAGTGCTGACGGCATGCGCGGTGTGTATGTGCGGAACCATTGGCTGGGTGGGGCTAATCATGCCGCACCTGGGCCGATTGGTGATTGGAGAGGACAACCGATATCTGATCCCGGCGGCGGGTTTGCTGGGGGCGCTGTTCATGGTGGTGGTGGACACCCTTGCCCGCAATCTGACCGGGAGCGAGATTCCGCTGAGCATCATTACGGGGCTGTTGGGGGCCCCCCTGTTTCTGTGGCTGCTGATGCTGCAAAAAGCGAGGATACACTGATGAAACAAGAAAATATGCTGGAGGTCAAAGAACTATCTTTTTCATATGAAAAACAGGGAAGAAAAATTTTTTCTGAGATCAGTTTTTCCATGAAGCCGGGCGAAATTTTTGTGATCCTCGGTGCCAACGGCGCGGGGAAATCCACTCTGCTCAACTGCGTGAGCGGGCTCAATGTTCCGGATTCCGGTGAGGTGCTTTTGGACGGGCGAAATATCAATGCCGTCTCCATCCGGGAACGGGCGACCATCATGGGCTATGTGCCGCAGATTTCCGTTCCCTCCTTTCACTATACGGTGCGGGATTATATCGTGATGGGCCGCGCACCGCACATCGGACTTTTGGGTGTGCCCGGCGACGAGGAATACGCCAAAACCGAGGCCGTAATGGAACGCATGGAAATCACCAAGTTGGCGGATAAGCTGGTGACTCAGATCAGCGGCGGCGAACGGCAGCAAGTGCAGATTGCCCGCGTGCTGGTGCAGGAGTCCAAGCTGGTCATTTTGGATGAACCCACCAACCACCTGGACTACGGCAACCAGCTCAAAATTCTGGATGTGATCAAGGATCTTGCCGGACAGGGGCTTTCGGTCATTTTGACGACCCATATGCCCGACCATGCCATCCTGCTGGGCGGCAGAATCGGGATACTGGACGAGCGGGGACATATGACGGTGGGAGATACCGAAGACGTGCTCTCCGAGGACGCGCTGAAGCAGCTATATCACACAGACCTGCATTTGGTATACATCAAAGAGATCGGACGCACTGCCTGCGTTGCGGGCAGTATTCGATAAAAGAGAGCAAAAAGGAGAACTTGTAATGAAAAAAAGAGTACTATGCTTGGCGATGGCCCTGCTCATGGCGGGGACACTGCTGACCGGCTGCGGCACCACGGCATCCGAAAAGCCGACGCAGACCCCGGCGGCGGAGACAACCGAGGCCGCCCAGGAACCCGCAACCAGAACGGTTGTGGATCTGGCCGGACGCACGGTGACCATTCCTGCGGATGTGACAAAAGTTGCGCCGCTGGTGGGCCCCGGCTATGAAAAGGTGATCCTGCTGGGTGGGGTCGACAAGGTCGTGATCACAGGCAACAAGATGGCAACCAGTGGCTGGGCCACTGTGGTCGCACCCGAG
The DNA here is from genome assembly GCA_963666535.1 of Oscillospiraceae bacterium. Classification (GTDB taxonomy): domain Bacteria; phylum Bacillota; class Clostridia; order Oscillospirales; family Oscillospiraceae. Next base: position 830,303 of record OY762913.1, read on the forward strand.
TATGCCGACGTGCCCGTGACGGAATCCGCCACGGACCCCAACATTGAAGAGCTGGTTTCCCTGGGCGTTCAGGTGGTTTTCTACTGGGATGCCTATCCCGAGGTCATTGAAAAGATGGAGGCGGCGGGGATCGCCGTTGTCGTCACCCAGTTGGAGGACAACGATCTTTCCACCGTGGAGGATTTTGTGGCGCTGCAGAAACAGGAGGTGCTCCTGTTCGGCGAAGTTTTGGGGGATGAAGCCTATGCCAAGGCGCAGAAGTGGTGCGACTATTTTGACGAGCAGGTGGACTTTGTCACCTCCCGCGTTGCCACGCTGTCCGAGGGCCAGTATCCCTCCGTTTACTATGTGCGCGGGCCTGAGGCGCTGTCCATCCACGGTGGTAACTCCTATACCGCCCGCCTGGTGGAAATGGCCGGCGGCGACCTGGTCAGCAAAAACGACAACGTCGGTCTGTACACAACCACGATGGAATCCGTGGTGCAATGGAATCCAGAGTACATTTTTATGGGCCGTGTTAACAACATTGAATTGATTACGGAAGACCCCGCCTGGAGCAGCATCAAGGCCGTGCAGGACGGAAACATCTATGTCAACCCCAAGGGCGTGATGGTTTGGGATTACAGCAGCGAGGGCTTCCTGTTGATGGATTTTGTGGCCAAGACGCTGCATCCTGATCTGTTTGCGGATATGGACGTGATCGAACAGATCAAGGAGTATTACAGCGAGTTTTACGGCTATGACCTTACCACCGACCAGGCAACGCTGATCTACAACTTTAAGACGCCGGACGGGCAATAATGCGTATGCCGTTCGTGCAGAACACAGGGAGGTAACCTATGAATTCAAAAGAGTATTTGGAACATTTCAAGGCGCGCTGGGAAGCGCCGCCTACCACGGACTTTCAGCACACGGCGGAGCTTTGGGATGAGCGGGCCGTGGAATGGGACAGCGGACTGCGGAACGACCAGGTGACCCAATATGTGACGAAGGGCCGCATTGACGCGGCGGTGCGGTTTCTCAAAGCCTGCGGCGCGTTGGAGCCCGAGTTTACTGTGATTGACATCGGCTGCGGGCCGGGTCGCTTTGTCACGGAGTTTTCCAAGCATGTTCGCCGGGCAGAAGGTACTGATTTTTCCGCCGCCATGCTGGCGTTCGGAGAAACATTCGCCGCCGAGGAAGGGCGCGCCAACGTGGCTTTTACCCAATGCGATTTCCTGCACGGCGACATTGAGCCACTGGGGTGGAAGGGCCGGTTTGATCTGGTCTATTCCTCGATGACACCGGCCGTGAGCGCCTTTTCCAGCCTGGAGAAGATGGTGGAAATGAGTCGGGCATTTTGCTGTAACAGCAGCTGCATCATCGGCCGCAGTACCATTCAGGATGAGATTGCAAAAGCGCTGGGTACCGAGCGGGTGCGCCCGTTCTGGGATGGCTCGTGGTTTTACACCCTGCTCAATCTGGTGTGGAACATGGGTTATTTCCCCCAGACGGATTATTACACGCTCTCTTATGCCGAGGAGCGGACGGTGACCCGGGAGATGGTGGACAGTATACTGGGCCGCATGCTCCATAGTCACACTGCGCGGCCGGAGGATTCGGACAGGGCCTATGACGCACTGATGGCCGTGTCTCACGACGGCGTGGTTTTGGAGGAATGCACCAATTGGTACGGGGCGATTGCCTGGGATGTGCGGAAAAAGACCCAGCGCTGGTAACGGGCCACGGAAGAAGGAGTGACAGGTTATGTATAAAATGGCGATTTACGGAAAGGGCGGCATCGGCAAATCCACCACCACCGCCAATTTGGCGGCAGCTTATGCGGAAAAGGGAATGGTGGTGATGCAGATTGGGTGCGACCCGAAGGCCGACTCCACCCGGCTGCAGATGCACGGTAAGGTAATCCCCACGGTGCTGGATCAAATCAAGACAAAGGGGGATGACCTGACGCTGGAGGACATTGTGTTCCGAGCCGAGAACGGGGTGTGCTGCGTGGAGGCCGGCGGGCCAACGCCGGGCATCGGCTGCGCCGGACGCGGCATCATCACCGCCTTTGAGCTGCTGGAAAAGCTGGGCGCCTATGAAAAATACAAGCCGGATGTGGTGCTGTACGACGTGCTGGGAGATGTGGTGTGCGGCGGTTTCGCCATGCCGATCCGCAACGGCTATGCAGACCAGGTGTTTATCGTTACCTCTGGCGAAATGATGGCGATGTACGCCGCCAGCAACATCGCCAGCGCCATCAAAAATTTTGGCAAGCGCGCCTACGCCCAGTATGGTGGAGTGATTCTAAACTGCCGCAATGTGGAGCGGGAACTGGAACTGGTGACCGACCTGACCAAGGAAATTGGGGGCGATATCATCGGCATCATACCACGTGCGGGGGAGATCCAACAGGCAGAGGGATTGAGCCGCACGGTCATGGAGGTGTTTCCGGACTCTGCGTTGGCGGAAGGGTATCGGACGCTGTCTGACAAAATGCTGGAGGTGTGTGCCAGTGTCTGAGTCGGCGCGCACGTTCCACGAGGAGACGCTGCAATACTTCACCCCCATGCCCATTCGGCCCAGCAAAAAAAGCAGACAGGCCAATATTCCGGAGAGCTATGAGCTGCATGTGGCGCCCTCGGCCTGCGGCAGGAGAATGGCCATTTCCAACCGGAAGGAGCATCACCGCCGGAGGCTCGCGCACCTTTACATCAGTGAGGAAGACATCGTTTCCGGCTGCTATGAGGAACTGATTCCCACCGCGGTGGATGAGCTGCTGCGCCGGGCAAACCCAAGGCCTCGGGCCATTTCCATCATCGTCACCTGTATCGATGATCTGCTGGGAACCGACCATCAAGCGCTGAAGCTGCTGCTGTCAAAGCAGTTTCCCGATGTGAAGTTCTGTCTGCGCCGGGTGGATCCCATCTGTATCGACAACGGGATGCCGCCTCCCGTCAACATGATGCTGAATACCTTTGAACTGCTGGAATACAGCGGAAAAAAGGCGCCCTGCGTGAACCTGATCGGCAATATGGCCGAGGTCATTGAGCAGTCCGAACTGTTTGATCTGTGCAAACGGATGGGACTGACGGTGCGGCAGCTGCCCATGTGCCAGACGTTTGATGATTTTCTTGCCATGGCGGACAGCAGCGTTAACTTGGTGGTGACCCCCCTGGGCCTGACGGCAGGTCAGGCGATGGAGAAAAACCTTTCCATCCCGTGCCTGTACAAGCCCGGCTCTTACCGGCTGGAGGATATTTTGTGCGCTTATGCGGATATTGCCATCGCCACGGGAAAGCAATTGCCCGATTTGACGGCAAGCACACAGCTTGCACAGGAAAAAATTACGGCGACCCGCGACCATTTGCAGGCAATGCCGATCGTGGTGGATGGGTCTGCCGATCTGCGGCCGCTGTCGCTGGCCAGGGCGCTGGTAGAATACGGATTTCACGTGCGGCTGGTGCGCTCCGGCCTGCTGTTTGACGGCGACAGGACGGATTTGGAATGGTTCCAGCGGGAACATCCCGAAATTGATGTGATTGACGACCGCCGGCTGGATGTGGAGTCCATGCGCGAAAAGCTGGGGGACTGCATGTGCGTGGGCTTCTCCAGCGGCTACCTCCTTGGCGCAAAGCATTTGGTGGATTTTCCGGATCTGGAACTGGACTACGGGTTCCACGCCCTGTATGTGCTTCTGGAAAAAATGAAGACCGCTTACGATACGTTGGCAGATTACGATGCCATTATGCGGGAAAGCGAGGCGTGGCAGAAATGAGTCAGCTTTGTATGTACTTGCCCCCGTTTTCCAGTGATTACGCAGGGGTTTGTTCCAGCCTGTTTGAACTCAATGGGATGGTCGTGATCCACGATGCCGCATGCTGCAGCCGCAACTACACCAGCTTTGACGAGCCGCGCTGGTTTGGAAACAAGCGCCCCATTTTTTGCTCCGGACTGCGGGAGATTGACGCGGTGCTGGGCGATGATGAAAAACTGATTCGCAAAATTGGCAAGGCACTGGATACGATTGAAGAGCAGCCCAGTTTTATTGCGCTGCTGGGCAGTCCCGTTCCCACCATCATCGGCTCGGATATGCCGGGTCTTGCCTGCGAGGTGGCGGAGCGATTTGGTCTGCCGGTCATCGGCTTTTCGACCACGGGTCTATCCTACTATAACAAGGGTGTTTCGGCGGCGATGCTGGCTATGGCGCGCCAATATGGCGATCCGGGGGCGGTAAAGTGCCAAAACGGAGTCAATGTCTTAGGCTTGACCCCCCTTGATTTTTCCGACAACTCCAATGCCGCCGACATTTGCGCCTGTGTGGAAGCGGCGGGGATGAAGGTTGTATGCAGCTATCTGATGGGCTGCTGTGCGGAGGATTTGGCGGCCGCTGCCGGTGCGGCGGTCAATTTAGTGGTGTCGCAGTCCGGCATGGAGCTGGCGGCGTACATGGCTGAGCATTGGGGAATTCCCTATGTGGTGGGGGTGCCCGTGGGCCTATCGGGAGTCACCGCTGTGCAAAAAGCATTGGCGCAGTCGGCATCGGACGGGAACAGCCGCGTTGTGCGGCCGGACGGACTGAAACAAGGCAAGCTGCTGATTGTCGGAGAGCAGGTGCTGGCCAACGCCATGCGAAACACCTTGACGGAGCAGTACGGGGTCACCGGTATTACGGTGGCAACCTTTTTCGGACTGGACAAGCGCTTGGCAGAGGAGTTTGACATCAGCCTGAAGACCGAGTCGGCCCTGATGGACTTGCTGGACAGCGGCACCTATACCGCGCTCATCGGCGATCCGCTGCTGCAGGAGCTGCCCCAGACCCAGGGCATGGATTTCTTTTCTGTCCCCCATGTGGCCATTTCCAGCCAGCTGTACTGGCATCAATATCGGTGTTTCGTGGGCGGCGAAATGGAGGAGCTTCTCTGCACCGTGGCCCAGAGGGTTAACGGGTGAGATCAAAAGAAAGCAGGGGTATGATTGTGCAGGATATGAAAACGCCGCAGAAGAGGATGGAGCACAGCAGGCTGAAACTGCTGGTACTGATTCTGGCCGCAGCTGCAGCAATCTTGTTTTCCTTTATGGTGGGACGCTATTCCATTTCTCCCATTGATTTGGTGGGACTAATCGCTTCCAAGCTCGGCGTGGGACAGCTGGGGGTTGACGCCACCTCAGAAATGATCTTTTTCAGCGTTCGGCTGCCCCGGGTGGCCTGTGCCTTCCTCGTGGGTGGGGGGCTTGCGGTGGCAGGCTGCTCGTATCAGGGCGTGTTCCGTAACCCCATGGTGTCGCCGGATATTCTGGGCGCCACGGCGGGCGCCGGGTTCGGCGCGGCGGTGGCCATGCTGATGGGCTTCAGCGTGGTGGGGATCCAGGCTGCCGCGTTTTTGGTTGGCTTGCTGGCTGTGGGAATTTCTTACCTGATCTGTGTCTTTGTGGGCAAGCGGGCCAACCCCATGTTGACACTGATTTTAGGTGGCATGGTGGTTTCCGCCATGTTTCAGGCCGGTATCTCGCTGATCAAATATGTGGCGGATCCCTACACCAAGCTGCCGGAGATCACCTACTGGCTGATGGGTTCGCTGGCATCGGTCAACGAGATTGATGTGCTCAAACTCGCCGTTCCCATTGGCATTGCATGCATTCCGCTGTTTTTGTACCGGTGGGAACTGAATTTGCTATCTTTTTCCGATGAAGAGGCCCGCACCATGGGCATCAATATTCCCCGGCTGCGTCTGACGGTGATCCTTTGCTCTACCCTTATTTCCGCGGCGGTGGTTTCGGTCAGCGGCATCATCGGCTGGGTAGGACTGATTATTCCCCATCTGGGCCGCATGATTGTGGGACCAAATTACAAGGTGCTGATCCCCTCCAGCATTCTGTTAGGCGGAAGCTATTTGCTGTTGGTGGACGACATCGCCCGGGGCTGGATGGCGCTGGAGATTCCCCTTGGCATCCTCACTGCGCTGGTGGGCGCGCCGTTTTTCATCTATCTGCTTTGCAAGGGGAGAGGGGGCAGCGTGTAATGGAGCTGCAGATCCAGAATCTTGCCTGTGGTTACGGCAACCGGACGCTGGTGAACAACATTGATTTTACGGTTAAAGATGGTGAGATTGTATGTGTGCTGGGGCCCAACGGCGTTGGTAAAACCACCTTTTTCAAGACCGTGTTGGGGTTTCTGCGCAAAAAAGAAGGGTCCATTCTTCTGGATGGGGCGGACATTACCAACATGAAGGCGAAACAGCTGGCAAAGGTGGTCGCCTACGTTCCGCAAACCCAGTCCCCCGCCTTCGCCTTTCAGGTGAAGGAAGTGGTGGCGATGGGCTGCACGCCCAACCTGAATCCCTTTACTACCCCCACGCAGGAGGACTATGCGTTTTGTTACAGTCTGCTGGAAAAACTGGGCGCCGCCTATTTGTACGACTGCGTGTTCAACGAGATCAGCGGCGGCGAGCGGCAGCTGGTGCTGATTGCCCGCGCGCTGGCGCAGCGGCCGAAGCTGCTGATGATGGACGAGCCCACCTCTAACCTGGATTTCGGTAATCAGGTGCGGATGCTCCGGTGTATCTGCAAGCTGGCGGAGAATGGCATTGGCATCATCATGACTACCCATTTCCCAGACCACGCGTTCTTGTGTTCCACCAATGTGGCCCTGTTTGGGAGGCAGGAAGGCTTTGTCTACGGAAGCGCGGAGGAAGTGATCACGAAGGAATCCATGGAAGAGATCTATCAAATCAAAGTGAATATGACCCAGATCAGTAAGGGAAACGGCTGCATCGTAAGAAGCTGTACCCCTCTGATCGAAGGTGATGACGAAAGCAAGGCAGGCAGTTCCGATGCGCCGCTGATTGGCCGGACAGAACCGCAGAACCGCTAAAACGGGGAATGCCCTCATGGGAAAATGCTGTGCCAGAGGGTCAATCCGGCTGCAGACCGGTTTGCAGCCGGGATTTGACACGGGAGCGGGCAAACGCACGCTCAATCATAAAGTTGAACCCTTGATATCGGTGCTGCGGTTGACGCCGATCAAGGTTTCATGATATAAAAAGAGAAGAAGGGTATTATATGAATTGTAAGCGAACTATTTCTGTGTTACTGGTTTGCGCCATGATGACCAGCCTTCTGACCGGCTGCGGCAGTACGGTTGCGGCTGATCCCGCGGAAACCACTGAGCCTGCCGAAACGGTGGAGGCGGCTACCACCAGAACTGTTACCCTAAGTGATGGCTATGAGGTGACCAATATTCCGGCAGATGTGGAGCGTATCGCGGCCCTGTTCGGCCCCTCCTATGAGCGGCTGTATGTGCTCAACGCCGAGGATAAGATCGTCATGTGCTCTGACTTTCATCAGAAAAACTGGCCATGGTCCCACCTGATTTATCAGCGGGTGAACGACGATGATATGATTATGATTGAAAATGCCAGCAAAGGCTTGAATGTGGAAGAGATTGTGGATCAGGACCTGGATGTCGTGTTCTACTGGCGCAACGAGGAAGTTCTTAAGGCGTTGGAGAATGTGGGACTGCCCGGCGTGCCCTTTAACAGCGGCGGCGGCATAGACTCCATTAAGAACGAGCTGCTGGTTTATGCCGAGGTGCTGGGTACCGACGAGGCCATGGCCATTTATAACGATTATGCCGCGTATTTTGACGCCAAGCTTGCCAAGGTCACTTCCGTGACCAGCCAAATTCCCGAGTCGGAGCGCAAAACAGTTTACTACGCCAGAAGCAATCTGCTGACCACCTTTGGGATGGAGTCCGACATTATTGCTGTGTGCCAGGCAGCCGGCGGCATCTGCGTCAGTGACGAACTGGCCGGCGGCAGCAGCGTGGACATTGACAAGGAACAGCTGGTGGCGTGGAACCCCGACTTTATCTTTGTGGATCACTCCACCGCTCCCCAAAGCGAGGTGGACAGCCTGTTTGCTGATTCCGACTACTCCACGGTTTCCGCCGTGCAGAATCATAATGCCTATACCGTGCCCGTGGGCACCTTCTACTGGGATGCCGGCGTGCAGATGATCCTGCTGGTGGAGTGGATGGCGCAGACCATGTATCCCGACTATTTCCCTGATGTGGATATGGTCAAGGAACTGCAGGAGTTCTACTCGGAATTCTACCGCTATGACCTGACCGACGAGCAGGCCCAGATGATCCTGAATAACCAGGACCCCACCTGAATTTGACCGTCCCGCCCCGCCGTACAGCACGGCGGGGCGGGGATTCCCCGAATAGTTGCGAACGCAACGGAATGGAGCGCATATGAACGACATTTTAAAATCCATCAGCCGAACCGCGCGCTGCTTTGGCTATTACCGAAGCCACAGGCTGGATACCCGGGATATCATGGGGCACCAGCATGGATACATTATCAAGGTATGCCGCCATCCCGGTTGTTTGCAGGAGGAACTGGCGGAGGAGCTGCTTGTGGATAAAAGCAATGTGGCGCGGCAGCTGAACCAGCTGGAATTGGCCGGCTATGTCACCCGCGAGGTGGATACGGAGGATCGCCGCTGCCGCCGGGTTTATCCCACGCAAAAGGCGCTGGACTATCTGCCCCGGGCCATTGCGGTGCGCACCCAGTGGCGGGACGCGCTGCTGGAAGAGTTCACCGAGGCCGAACGGGAGACCCTTGCGGCGCTGATGGAGCGAGTGCTCCATCGGGCAGAAAAGCTAGCCAGATCCGAGTGGGAGGAGAGACAGTGAGGCGGATCTTTGCTTATGTAAAACCGTTTTGGCACAAGATGACGGCTGGGTTTTGCATTAAGATGGTCGCTACCGGGGCAGAGCTGTTTCTGCCCATGATACTGGCGCATATCATTGACCAAGTGATTCCGTTGGGCAGCTGGGAACTGATTGCGCAATGGGGCGGCCTTATGCTGCTTTGCACCTTTGGTGCCCTGATTGGAAACACCTGGTCCAACCGCATTGCCACGGCGGTGGCCAGAGACGCGACGCAGGCCCTGCGGCTGGATCTGTTTTCCGCCATTTGCAGCCTATCCTGCCGGCAGATCGATGAAATCACGATTCCGGCGCTGGAAACCAGACTGACCAGCGACACCTATCATGTCCGCAAGCTCATCGGGTTTATGCAGCGGCTGGGTGTGCGCTCCCCCATGATGCTGCTTGGCGGCATCGGGATGTCGCTCGCGCTGGATCCGGTGCTGACGCTGGTGCTGGTGTGCACCTTGGTGCCCATTTTGCTGATCGTGATCAGCCTTTCCCGCCATGGCGTGCAGCTTTTTCTGGACGCGCAGCAATCGGCTGATGATCTGACCCGAACGGTGCGGGAGGATGTAAACGGCATCCGCGTGATTAAGGCCATGTCGCGGACGCAGTGGGAAAAGGAACGCTTTGATCGAAACAGCACGCAGGCTGTCCACTGCAAGACGAAGGCGGCGAACACCATGGCGGCCAACGCGCCGATCATCCATCTCACGCTCAATCTTGGCCTGACGGCCGTGGTGGTGCTGGGGGCGTTTCGGGTGGATTCCGGCCTGACGACTTCAGGTAATATTGTTGCGTTTCTTTCCTACTTCACCATGATTCTAAACGCTGTGGTGACTATCAGCCGCGTTTTCGTCATTGCCTCTCAGGGAACGGCCTCGGGGCGGCGCATCAGCCAGGTTATGGAGCTTCCGAAGCAAATGCCCCTTTCGGCGCCCGACCATATCGACAGCCCATGGCATGTGCAGTTTGAAAACGTCAGCTTTTCGTATGAAAAAGTGCAAGACGATCTGTCACACGTCAGTTTTGCCCTTAAGCGCGGGCAGACCATGGGGATCATCGGACCCACCGGCTGTGGAAAGAGCACGATCCTGAATCTGTTGCTGCGGTTTTATACTGCGGACGGGGGCACGATACGGCTGGATGGCAGTGATGTGCGGTCAATCCCCCCCGGGGAGCTGCGAAGTCGATTTGGCGTTGTGTTTCAAAACGATGTGCTGATGGCCGATACCATAGGAGAAAATATTGATTTTGCACGGGCGCTGGGTGCCGAGCGATTGAACATGGCTGCCCGTGCAGCCCAGGCCGACTTTATCGCTTTGCGGCCGGAGGGGATGGATGCCAAACTTTCCGCGCGGGGGAGCAATCTCAGCGGCGGCCAACAGCAGCGGCTGCTGATCGCCCGCGCCCTTGCCGCCCGACCGGAGGTTTTGCTGCTGGATGATGCGTCCAGTGCGCTGGATTATCAGACGGATGCGGCACTGCGTGACGCGTTACGGCAGGATTACGGCGACACCACCACCTTGATCGTGGCCCAGCGCGTGAGCGCTATTCGTCATGCCGACCTGATCCTGGTTATGGACGGGGGGCGGGTGGTCGGACAAGGGACCCATCAAGAGCTGCTGGAGCAGTGCGGAGACTATCGGGAAATCTGTCAGCTGCAGATGGGAGAGGAAGCCAATGGGTAATGCCGGGGAGAAAAAGCCCGACAAGGGATATGTATTTGGCAGGCTGTGGGGGTATCTGGCTCAAAGCAAAGGCCTTTTGCTCCTGGGGGTTTTGCTGAGCATTACAGGCAACCTGCTGGCACTGACCGGACCGATCCTGTCCGGCTGGGCGCTGGACTGCATGGTCGGGGGGACAGGTGCGGTGAATTTCCCCTTGGTGTTCCGATATGCCGGGTGGATGGCGGTGTGCTATCTCAGTTCTGCCGTGCTGACCTATTTGCTCAGCCGTGTGATGATCCGGCTGAGTCAAAACGTGGTGCACGCCCTGCGACGGGATTTGTTTGGACGGTTTATGGATCTGCCCATGCGCCGGTTTGACGCTGCTGCGGTGGGGGACCTTGTCAGCTGCATTACCTACGACGTAGACACGGTGGGGGATTCCCTGTCCACCGATCTGGTACAGGCGGCGACCAGCGTGGTTACCGTGGCGGGGTCGCTGGCGATGATGCTGTATCTCTCCCCACCGTTGTCGGCGGTTTTCCTGATTACCATTCCCATTTCCATCGGATTTGCCCGGTACAGAACAAAAAAGGTGAGGCCCATGTTTGCCCGCCGTTCGGCCGCCATGGGAACCCTGAACGGATACGCCGAAGAACTGGTCAGCTCGCTGAAGACCATCAAGGCCTATCACCGCGAGGGGGCGTTTACCAGCCGGTTTGACGCGAAGAACCGGGCGGCAGAGGAGACCCACTATGCCGCCGATTATCTGGGCAGTATGATGGGGCCCTCGATGGGTTTCATTAACAACATGACGCTGACGCTGCTGAGTATTTTGGGTGCGATGCTTTACTTGTGGCAGCTGCTGTCACTGGGCACGCTGTCCTCCTTCGTGCTGTACTCCAGGAAGTTTTCCGGGCCGATCAATGAAATGGCGAACATCGCCAGCGAGCTGCAGTCTGCGGCGGCGGCGTCGGAACGAATTTTCAAATTGATTGACGAGCCGCCGGAACAGGACGATCCCTCTGGTGCGGGAATGCCGGAGCGGGTGGAGGGGAACGTGGCCTTCGAAAAGGTGCGGTTTGGGTACCGGCGGGATCGTGAGATTCTCCACGGGATTGATTTAGAAGCGCGGCAGGGACAGTTTGTTGCCATCGTTGGCCCAACCGGTGCGGGGAAGACCACCATCATCAATTTGCTGATGCGGTTTTACGATCCCGACAGCGGCGTGGTCCGCCTGGATGGCTGCGACCTGCGGCGGATGACCCGGGGCAGCCTGCGCGGCGCCTGCTCCATGGTGCTGCAGGACGCATGGTTATTTTCCGGCACTGTGCTGGAAAACATTGCTTATGGTCGGCCGGAGGCAACCCGCGAGGAGGTAATCGCCGCGGCCAAGGCGGCGTATATCCATGAGTTTATCTGTCATCTGCCCCAGGGCTACGACACCGTGCTGACCGAGGGCGGACTGAATCTCTCCAAAGGACAAAAGCAGCTGTTTACCATTGCCCGGGCGCTTTTGCTGGATGCCAAGGTCTTGATCCTGGACGAGGCCACCTCCAACGTGGATACCGCTACCGAGCGGCAGATCCAGACGGCGATGAAGCGGCTGATGCAGGGGCGCACCTGTATCGTGATTGCCCACCGCCTGTCCACCGTGCAAAACGCGGATACCATTGTGGTCATTGAAAACGGACGGGTGGCGGAGCAGGGAAGGCATCAGGAACTTTTGGAAAAGAAGGGGGCCTACGCCCGGATGTACCAGGCACAGTTTCGGTAAAAGACCTACCGTCCTATCAAAAAATACGCAGATGCAATAATTGTGCGGTAGTACGGTTCCCGGCATTATGTAACAAGTCCGCCCGCATCCATGTTGTCATGAGTGGGGGCGGACTTGTTGGAGAAGGGGGAGAAGAAGGGGAAAACCAGGGAGCCTCCCACCTATTTGTGCTTTTATATAATACGCTCCAAGCCGAGGACCATCTTCTGGCTGACTATTTTATGGACATCAGATCAATCCGATTCTAATGCATATATGGGCAGCGTTGCTTTAAGTATCCAGCTCGTAGTAGTACAGCTTATGATTGTCTGTGTCATAAAGGGCAATGGTAAAATTTAAAGAACTGCGAATTAACAGTTCCGTATCGTCTTTCGGGTTGCTGCTTTCACTATGCCTGTCATAAAAATAGTAATAGCCGTGTTCTATCGGGGGAATGATGGACGCTCCTTCATCATCTGCGATATATGGACCGTATTGGGCATTCCCGTCAACTCTGCCGTATGCGATGGCCTGCAGATTATCCGATAGCGGAAACGCGCACCAGTTACTGCTATCCGCCATAGTGTCGGCCAATGCAGAACCTGAAGCATCGTCAAAGTTCATTTCTATATAAGCATTCCCATCGCCATGAAAACCACCATGCGTATCTTCGCTTGACAGGACCGTTCCGCCGGACAGATCAACTCCAAGTGTTTTTGACAGGTCGTCTGTTCCGCTGTCCGAGGAACATGCCGCAAGGCAGCCTATCAACAGGACAGCACCTGTGATGCAAAATATTTTCTTTAAGATGTTTTTCACTCTAAACATAGTTTCTTCTCATCCCTAATATAGCTTCACTCATGTCTGGTCATCAGGAGCCGATCCCGATTCTCTTTTCTTTGTCTTTCTGTATTCCAGAATATCGCCGGGCTGGCAGTCCAGCGCGGCGCACAGCTTCATCAAGGTGGAAATTTTCAACGCCTTTGCCTTGCCGTTTTTTAGGATGGAAATATTGGTGATCGTGATGCCGACCCGTTCCGCCAACTCTGTCACGCTCATTTTACGCTTGGCAAGCATGACGTCGATATTGAAAATGATTTCGTCTTCCATAGGTCCCTCCTTATATCGTCAGGTCGCTTTGTTCCTGCAGTTCTGCGGCTTTTCTTACCAGGTGGGACAGAGCGGCAGAAACAGCGGAAATTGCAATCCCGACGACCAGAACGATCAGGGACATCAGCACAAATGCCGGGTGATTCATATTAAGGAGCAAGTAAACAATGTTCATCACAAAGAAAAACCCTGTGTCGGCCACGGCTAATATGGCAATTCGCTTCAGCAGATTTGCGTTCTCCAAGGAAAAAGAGCGGGCCATTCCAATGCTTCCGGCAATCCTCCACCCAAACGCCAGTGCAACATAGCAAGGGATTCCCATAACCCCGATTAGAATCATCCATGGAAGATAACAATACGCGAATTCCGGATACTCTGCAGCCAACATTTGTCCAAAGGACGGGATAACCCACACGTAGACAAGCAATCCGCTTAAACCGACAACGATGATAATCCATTTCAACCACTTTGACAGGGAAGACTGATTCACAGGCAAGACCTTCTTTCCGGTACATTTCTGTGCCAACTACCCAGTATTATAGCTATGAATTATTTGAATGTCAATAATTATTTATCGCAATGCGATAAAAACGTGGAGCGCATATTTGGTCAGGCTGCTATTACCATATACGATGCTCCACGAAGCCATGTGCCAGAAGGGAGTTCCCTTACTCCCCCAACAAACGAAATGGCGATATACAACCCTCTCCGGGCGGTATATCGCCATTTTGCAGTGAGCCCTACTTACCGGCATCGGCTGAGCAGACTTTCCCATTTTTCATCCACATAGTTCTGTGCTTCGTCCAGCATCCACTCGTTGCCGGGGCGGAACATATGCTTAAATCGGCCCTGTTTCTCCAAAAACGCGGTGACCGGGAGCTTTTTCTTGGGCTCATAGGTAAGCCGCCACACGCCGTTTTCAATCTCAAACAGCGGCCATACGCAGGTATCTGCCGCCAGACGGCATAGTTCGGCAATGTCGCCGGTGGGATAATCCCAGCCCCGGGGGCAGGGGGAAAGAACGTTTAAAAAGCAAGCCCCCTGGGTATAGATCGCCTTGTGCGCCTTTTCATGGAGATCCTTAAAATTGCCGAGGAAGGTGGACTGGGCGGCATAGGGGATGTGATGGGCCGCGATGATCTCAGTGAGATCCTTTTTGTTTTGCAGTTTGCCGTTCGACTGGCTGCCCACAGGGGTGGTGGTGGCCGAAGCGAATCGGGGCGTGGAGGAGGAGCGCTGGATGCCCGTGTTCATATACGCCTCGTTGTCGTAACAGACATACACCATGTCGTGGCCGCGTTCCATCGCACCGGACAGGGACTGAAACCCGATGTCATAGGTGCCGCCGTCGCCGCCGAAGGTGATGAATTTAAAGGTTTCGTCTATTTTTCCCTTGCGGCGCAGGACGTTGTAAGCGGCCTCCACACCGCCGCAGGTGGCGGCGGCGTTTTCAAAGGCGCTGTGAATATAGCTGTCCGTCCACGCGGTATAGGGATAGAGGAAGGAGGAGACCTCCAGACAGCCGGTGGCGTTGGTGATGACGGCCTTATCCTCCGGCTCCAGCGCCCGGAGAACCGCCCGCACGGTGATGCCCGCGCCGCAGCCCGCGCACAGCCGGTGCCCGCCCACAAATCGCTCTGGCTTTTGCACCTGTTCTTTCAAATTGTATGCCATGGTTTACTCTGCCTCCCTTTGACCCAGATGGGTGTACAGCTCGCCCGTGTCGGCACCGGCGGCCACGGCAAGCAGACGGGTATAGACGGCTTCAAAGTGTTCTGTTCTGATATCCCGTCCGCCCAGTCCGTATACATAGCTGATCAGCTTGGGGCGGCGTTCCAAATCATAAAGGGCCGAGCGGGTCTCGGCAAACAAAGGGCCGCCGCAGGCGGAAAAGCCTTCGCATTTATCCATAACGGCGACCGCCTGGGTGCCCTCCAGCGCGGCGGCAAGCTCCTCCATGGGGAAGGGACGGAAGACCCGGATTTTCACAAGGCCCGCCTTCATACCCTGCTGACGTAAATGTTCAATGGCCGCTTTGGCGGTACCGGCTGAGGAGCCGATGAGGACGATGGCGACCTCTGCGTCTTCCATGCGGTATGCCTCAAACAGACCGTAGCTTCTGCCGGTGAGAGCTTCAAACTTTTTCGCCACTTCAAGAATCACGCCCTTGGCATTTTTCATCGCCTCGGCCTGCTGTTTTTTGTGTTCCATATAATAAGCACATACGTCATAGGGTCCCACAGCCAGAGGGTTTTCCTTTTTCAGCAGATAGTGCATGGGATTGTATGTGCCCACAAAGTCCTTTACCTCTTCATCCTCCAGCAGCAGCATATTTTCCACGGCGTGGCTGGTGATAAAGCCGTCCTGACAGATCATGATGGGCAGACGCACGCGGAGATCCTCCGCAATGGGCATGGCCTGCACATAGTTGTCATAGACCTCTTGGTTATTCTCCGCATAGATCTGGATCCACCCCGCATCCCGCGCACCCATAGAGTCCGAGTGGTCGTTATTGATATTGATGGGGCCGGACAGCGCCCGGTTGACGCAGGCAAGGGTGATGGGCAGGCGGGAGGAGGCTGCCACATACAGCAGCTCGTACATATAAGCCAGTCCGCAGGAGGAGGTGGCGGTGACGGCACGGGCACCGGCGGCCTGGGCGCCGATGCAAACAGACATAGAGGAATGCTCACTCTCCACGGTGACGTATTCGGTGTCTACCTGGCCATCGGCCACAAATTGGGCGAAATACTGGGGAATCTCTGTGGAAGGGGTGATGGGGAAAGCGCCCATTACGTCGGGGTTAATTTGGCGCATAGCAATGGCCACGGCCTCGTTGCCGGAAAGACGGTCACGACGGGGCATCACACGTCACCTCCCATAGAAATGGCATCGGTAGGGCAAACCGTGGCGCAGATGCCACAGCCCTTGCAGTGCATGAAGTCAAAGTCCAGGCGCTTGCCGTTTTCCACGGGAATTACACTGTCCGGGCAGAAGGGAATGCACAGCATACAGTGGACACACTTGTCGGCATAGAATACGGGGGTGTCCACGCGCCAGTCGCCGGTGTTGACCAACAGGGCGGTACCGCCCTCATAGATTTCGCCGCCGGGCGTCATTTCTTGCCAGGGCGACTGCTCATGAAGTTCAGAAGCGTTGCGGATCATCCTGCCTTTTCCTCCTCTGTGTCATAATTGCTTTTGATGGCAAGCATCGAACGGGTCAGCGCTGCCATGTTGCCCTCAATGACCTGGGGTTTTGTGGAGAATTTGTGGCGGAAAGAGGCCTCCATATCGGCGATGAATTTTTCGGGTTCGACCACCTGGCTGACCTGTACGACGGCGGCGAGCATGGGGGTGTTGGGAAAGTATTTGCCCAGCGTTTCCATGGAGATGGCGCGGGCATCAATGGTGTAGATGCGGCCGGTCCAGCCGCCCAGAAGGGGCCGCAGAGACTCGCCGTCTTTGGCGCTGTTGATGATGACGGCACCGGTATCCTTCAGTCCCGCCGTGACCTCCACGCAGGTGAGCAGACTTTCGTCCACCACCACCACATAGTCCGGCGTGTAGATGTTGGAATGGATGGTACAGACCGCATCACTGATGCGGTTGTAGGCGGTGATGGGTGCGCCCATCCGTTCCGGTCCATATTCAGGAAAACCCTGGACATATTTGCCCGAGGAAAAGGCAGCGTCCGCCAAAAGAAGACAGGCTGTTTTAGCGCCCTGACCGCCACGGCCATGCCAACGAATTTCAACAGGGTTACTCATACAAAATTCCTCCCATACTTAAATCCTACCGGTATGCGGGACGACAAAAAAGCTCTCGTCCCTTTTGTAAAAAGGACGAGAGCTTAAAATAAGCTGTCGCTGTACCACCCCATTACTGCATACCAACATATGCGCTCCCGGTAACGGGGGAAACCGTCAGCACCTACTTGCCCGCAAGCGGGGTTCGGACTGCAACTCGGGAGTGATATTCGAACCCACCTTACCAGTATCGGGCTTCCACCGTCCCCGACTCTCTAAAACCTTGTGGATGGATCTACTTTCTCCGTCTTCGTTTTTTGATCTTTGTGTTATTATACCCGGGGTGAGGACAAATGTCAACAGAGAAACGACATGTTGAAAAGGAATTTCAGCGTTGCAAGAGAGGGGAGGCTAAGACGCTGATCCATCCACAAACTGTGCCAATTCAAGGTTGAATTTTTCGAGTTGGTCATAAAATAGGAAGTGCCCGCAGGACTCAAACGAAACGAGTTTGGCGTTTCTGATGGCGTTTTTCTGGGCAACGGCCAAGGGGAACAGGCATACCTGGTCGTTTAAACCATGCAGGATCAGGGTTGGGACTTGGATTGTTTCCAGGTCCTGAAACAGTTCCTCATTGAGCCATGCATTGGCAACTGCCGCAGTGGCCCAGCTTGAGGCCTGAAGGCCCAGATCAAAAATCCAATTGGAGAGGTCGGGGGTAACGTAGTTATGGAAAATCATGTTGCCGAAATTCCGTAGCATGGCAGGGCGGTTTTGGTAAGTAAGCTGTATGATGTCAAGGACAGACTGTCTCGTCAATCCATATGGGAAATTGGGACGTTGGATCAAGCTGGGGGCCGCTGCGGCAAATAGGGCCAGTTTGGACACCCCGTGCCCCTGATGTCTGGCCATGTAGCGAATCGCGATCCCGCCCCCTGTTGAGTGCCCTCCAAGCGTAATGTTGTTCAATTGCAGTGCGTCAATGACGCCCCGCACGTCATCGGCCAACCGGTTATAGTCATAGTCACCCCATGGCTTGGATGACAGGCCAAACCCCCGGGTGTCAATGCCAATGCACCGGTATCCCAGCTTCGGCAGCTGATTGAATTGATACTCAAACAGATTGTGATCTCCGGGCCAGCCATGGATGAATAGAATTGTTTTGCTGCCTGTTGGATTGATGTCCTCCACGTAAATACACACATTTGGTTCTACCGTCACATAATATCCCACATCGTTGCATCCTTTCCTAATTCGTGATACTAGAATACTCCTTGCGGAATGAGAAGTTGACAAATTCGGTAAAAATCTTGGAAAAGAGCATGGGAAAACAAAAGTTTAACCCTTTGTGATTGGAACGGCGGTTGGGAAAACCAGATCGGGAAGCGTGAAAGACTCCACCAGTTCGTCCTATAAAAAAAGGAGGGGCGGGCTTCGGCAGAAATCCGCAGCCTGCGGAAGCTCCGGAAGAGTGAAAGTAATTTGTTCTTGCACGATGTCCGTTCACGATTGGCGGTTCTTTGCATACCATGAAATTAGGTGATGAAGATGACATCATGTGAATGGGCAACTGCCGTTACCGCTTTGGCTTTGGCAATCGCAAAGGATAAACCAGTCAGTGAAATAGCATTTCTTTCACTGCTATTTACACAGCTTGGAGATACTCTGGGCACCCTCGCAGTTACCCCACCAGATTGCTTTTAATCCAATTGGTTCAAGTCTTCTGGTTGCATTGCCGCCGACGGCATCGGCGGACAGGCCGTTGAAGATCAAATCATCTTAGACGCGAAAACCACGACGATACGCAAGAGGGAACAATCTCAGCGGTACATTCAACCGGTTTTACGAGGAGGCAGAAAAGGACTTTGCTTGACCTGGCGTTTTTAAACTAGGAACAGATCCATTCTGAGTGAGTGAATCCCAGATAGCAAACGTGTTTGTGAGGGAGGATACCATGTAGCCCGTATGATTAGAAGCCCAGCGCTTACCAATACAGTAAGCTTTGAGCGTCTTTTTCTCTTTATTTACCTGCTTTTTACCGCCCCACCTCAAAATTAACATTGCCGTAATAGCTGAACAGATTTTTGTTAACATCTCTGAGATATTATAATACTCGCAAGGAACTTCTTTTTCATTTCATCCTCCGAGGCAAACCGGACGTCAGGAGCAGGCGTCCGGTTTGTTCTATTCTGGAGTGCTTCGCCCAGCATATAAAAGACGCCCCCATACAAAAAAGACATACCTTCCCTTGGCGGGAAGCTATGTCTTTTGTTGTGTCATTCGGTCAAAATAGATGCAGATAGAATTATTCTCATTATAAGATTGCAAATTATAAAATGTAGCCGTTGCCACGCAACTTGTCATAAAAATTTCTTTTTTTGTATAGTACCGTTTCTAATGAGCAACACGCTCGCTGCTATAATAATAATGGAGAAGGTCAGAATATTCCATACATCAACAAGTGGTTGGTGAATAAATTGATGAAGGCTAGAGTTAATTAAAAGGCACACGGGAATTGCGAGCAACAAAGATATGGCAGATGCAATCAGCTTCCTGAATTTCAGTATTTTAAACAATGCAAAAATAACCCAAAGAAACGCCACAAAAATAACCGCCATTCGAATACCAATGGACAAAATTAAACCGCTGTTTTCAATTAAACAATCCAATATATACAAAAAGGGAACAATTATAACACTTAATGCAATCATTGCACAACAGAAGCCTTTTCTACCAAGCTTAATGATAGGGAACAGTACCAGCCAAGCAAAGACAATTGAGCTAACGGGAAAAAGTGACCAGGTAAAATTACCGGAAACGGCTAAGTCGCAGATAGCGCACACGGTAATTCCCGTGAGGAGCAGTAGAGAAAAAATAATTGCCAATATATTATGTATGGATTTTACTTTGTTTTCTGTTACTTTGTCAGCATAACGCAAAGCATTATCAGTTGTTTTAACAGAATCGGCATTGGCATCACTTTTTTGACC
The DNA here is from genome assembly GCA_963666535.1 of Oscillospiraceae bacterium. GTDB lineage: Bacteria > Bacillota > Clostridia > Oscillospirales > Oscillospiraceae. The sequence goes on from OY762913.1 coordinate 850,275, forward strand.
ATTTAGCAACTCACCTGTTGTTACCCCAAATATATCTGCGATTGACGGTAAAAGCGATATATCCGGGTAACTTAATCCTCGCTCCCATTTTGAGACTGCCTTACCTGTAATATTCAATTTTGCCGCCAAATCTTTTTGTGTCATCTGATTGAGTTTTCTCAATTCAGAAATAAATTGTCCCATTTTTTCGTTTGTCATTAAATCACACCCTTGAATCTATTCTATTAGGTAATGTGAAAAATAGCAAGATGCCATTGGTTGAATTTAGAAAATCAACCAATGGTAGATAAAATAATCCGATATCAGTATGGTATAAAAAGTTAGGACAAAGTAGACACTTTATTGCATCTGCTTTGTCCTAACTTTTGGAATTATGTTGCAAATAAAATTTTTGCTATCAGGATAAATTGTTCAAATTAGGTTAGTAAATTAAAATTATAGCTGAGTTCAGCCTTTTGAAACAAAGTGTTTGGGATATCCGTTTAAATTGTATATTTCTTTTTTGAGGAACGCGGGATAGATAATGACATTTTGAATTTCATCAATAGGCATCCAACCGATGACTACATTGCAGTTATCTTTATGTGATACGAACTCATCCTCAGGAATTGTTGAACCATTGCGCAATTCAATTAGATAATAAAAAGCAATATTGTGAGCTTGCTTTCCATTCCATTCCCAAAAACATTCTTCACTCCATAATAAGCGTTTACACAATATGTCTGTATCTGTTTCCTCTTTATATTCACGAATAAGTCCATTCTCTAATGTTTCGCCAATTTTCACATGCCCACCTGGCAAAGCAAATTCGTTTCCACCACGGTCTCGCTGAACAAGAATTTTATTATTCTGAATTAAAACACCAACCGTTCTCAGGTCACAAATATATTCTTTGGTTGCAAATAACCAATCTTTATCCATGTCTAACCTCTACAAATTCCTTATTATCTGCATGATGTAGTAACTTTAAAGCCATAATAGCACACTTCATCAAATATAAAAAGACATAGCTTCCCCTTGGCGGAAAGCTATGTCTTTTCTGGTACGCCCGACAGGAGTCGAACCTGCAACATTCAGAACCGGAATCTGACGCTCTATCCATTGAACTACGGGCGCGTATCATTTTGGATTTTCACTTGACAGGATAGCTGATAGTATATCATATTGTGGCAGCATTGGCAACACCTATTTCACAAGACCAATCCCGCTTGCAGCAAGCTTTACACGGAAAGAAAAGGAACCAACGTAAGCGTTGCAAACGGAAGAAAGTTACAACTTTTAACCCTGATCGCTTTTTAGCAAGGCAAAGAGGGAAAGACCAAAATTAGTCAGGGTATACTCTGCTCTGCTGCAGAAAAATCATAGGGAGACACAGCGGTCGGGAAGTGTTTACTTTTTTGGTTGACAGACAGAACAAGAAATAGTAAGATAACAATGATAATCATAGGGAAATAATATGATAAAAATCACAAGGGAGTGCCGCAATGAAGATATCCACGAAGGGGCGCTATGCCCTACGTATGATGCTGGATCTGGCGCAGAATGACACCGGCGGGTACATCGCCCTGCGCGATATTTCCGCGCGGCAAAACGTTTCTGTCAAGTATTTGGAGCAGATCGTTACCCTTCTCAGCCGCGCTGGATACCTGAAAAGTGTGCGTGGTTCGCAGGGGGGGTACAAGCTCTCTCGCAAACCGGCAGAATACAGGGTGGGTGACATTCTGCGGGTAACCGAGGGGAAGCTGGTCCCTGTGGCGTGTCTGGAAGGTGACACTGTGGACTGCGAGCGGGCAGAGGAATGCATCACACTGCCCTTCTGGCAGGGACTGCAGGAGGTTATTGAGAATTATGTGGACAAAACCACGCTGGCCGACCTGCTCGACAGAGAGAGAAAGAGCGATCCCTGTTCTCTAAAATGACGATAAAAGCAGGCAGGGCGCATGATAGACACAAACTGAACCACGGTGTTTTGGGAAAGGCAGACAGCAGATTTAGCTGTCTGCCTTTGCCGTTGTCGGCTATTTTTCGGTTTCCTTCCACGCCTGCACGGAGGATACTGATGTCCCGATCGTGAAGGACAATTCTCTGCTCTGTGGTTCTGTGGTAGCGTTCAGCGACATATCAATGCGGTCAAAAACAGGGGAAGAAGCTTGCCCCCAGAGCAAACAGGTTTGTTTTTCACTGTTTACTCTGGGGGCAGTATATCTTTCATGGGATACCAGCCTGTTCAAGAGTGGAACCTTACAGCATTTCGGGGCTGCACAGAAGCTCTGCGTCAATGACGGCGCCCTTTTTGACAAGGCTTTCCCCCCTGGGGGAAATATACATGGCATTGGAGCCCATGCTGACGGGGGTGCGGACCTCCCGGAAGGAGATGTGCGAAGCCTGGAAGGTGCCGTCCGGCAGACGGGTCACGTTGAGCTTGCAGAGGTTTGCGTAGCCGCTGGCGGTTTCCATATCCGCAGCCATGACGGCCTTCACCGTGGGACGCTGATGGACGGGTACGCCAAGGAAGCGGGCCACAATTGCGCTGACGCACCAGCACATGCCGTGGAAGGCGGCGATGCCGGGGCCGGGGAGATTCACCACGGCCTTGTTCTCCACTACGGCCAGACACATGGGTTTGCCGGGGACTGCCGCAATGCAGTGATGGAGCACCTTGCCCTTTTTGGCAAGCAGACGGGTGTTGAAGTCCTCTTCCCCCTTGGACGAACCGCCGTTGATGACCACGATGTCCGCTCGCGCCAGAGCCAGATCCAATGCTTGCTCCAGAGACTGGGGGTCATCCCGCACGATGGGGAACATAAGGGGTTCTGCGCCCAACGTTTCCAGCATGGGCTTTACCATCAGACTGTTGGAATCCACATTCTGACCGCGGCCGGGCTGGATGCCCGCCATGACCAGCTCGCTGCCTGTGGGGAGAAAGGCCACAATGGGCTTTTTGCGTACCGGCAGCATGCGCACCCCGCCCATGGCAAGTACGGCCAGGTCCATGGGGCGGATTTTAGAACCGGCCTTGAGGAGCAGATCGCCTTCCTGCAGATCGGCGCCCCGGAGCTTTACCGTGTCGCCGGCCTTGACGGGTACACCCGCGTGAATGACCAAGCCGCCATCTGCGGTGATGTCCACGTCTTCAATGCGCAGAATGGTGTCATAACGGTCGGGAAAATCGTCGCCGGTATCGGCACGGACAAATTCATTTCCCAGACGCCATTCGGTGGTGTCCGCCTTGCCGTTTTGCCAGTCGGCGGCACACAGCGCCACGCCGTCAGCCTGGGAGGCGCGACAGACAGGCAAGGTGTTGACGGAAAACTGATCCTCAGCGGCGATGAACCCAAGGGCGTCGCACAGGGGAATCATTTCAGTTTGACCACGAGGCGTCCAGGCATCAAAAAGCGAGGCGAGGGCAGTTTCTCTGGAAGGTAGGTTGTTATCCGGCATGGTAGGAACAGTCCTTTCTTTCTATGCGCAATTAGTAGGCGGTAGCATTTTTATGAAAAGTTATGGAACTTTTTCAGGTTTTCTCCATGACGATCCAGTTGCCTGTCTCGTCATTGTCCAGACGGTAGGTCGCGCCGATGCGGTCCAGAATCCGGCGGTACATCTGGTCCTTTTTGATCCGATCCTCACTGCAGCCGGGCGACCATTCCGGCTTGACGGTTTTCATCTTCTGGATAATGGATGCTGCAATGTCTGGTGTGCCAAGACTGCCGCCCACCAACGTTTTTCCACCGGGAGCCAGTACGCGCCAAATTTCCCGAAATGCCGTTTCCAGGTCAGGCTCTTCTCCCCAAAATCCAATGGAACCCCGGCTGATGATCAGGTCGAAGCAAGCATCCGGGAAGGGGAGTGCATGGACATCACCCGTGGCGTGGGCGCAGCGGGACGCGAGACCCCACGCATCTCCACGTGCCTTGCATAGGCCGATCGCCTCTTCATTGATGTCGAGAAAGGTGACGCTTAGGTTGGATATTTTGGCCAGATGGTAACCAAACATACCCCCACCGCAGCCCAAATCCAGGCATCTTCCCGCATCTGCGCCGAATACCCGGAGCGCCTTGTCGGCGATGATGGGGAACAGTGGGAGAAAGACGGTTCGGGCGATAAAGTCATAGCCCTCGGCCGCCTGTTTGGGGGAGTGCTTGAGCTGCTCCATTTTTTCCTTCTTATTTTCCATGCTGGCATCAGGGGTTATAGTCGGGCAGCTGAAGGGAGGTCAGCTGCGCGTCTGTGAGGTCAACATTATAGAACAGCTGGAAGAAATCACTGATCTCCTCGTTGATATCATAATCCACATAGGTAGGATAGAGCTCGGCGGCCAGCCACTGCATGCCCAGCACGCGCATGATGTTGGGAGGACGGTCAAACCAGTTGAAGGGCGCGACAGGCGTGGTGTAGACCTTGCCCGCCTGTACCGCGGACAGCTCCCCCCAGACATCACTGCTCATGATGGTATCATAGGTTGCCAGCGTGCTGCCGGAGACAATGATAATATCGGGATTCCAATTGATGACCTGCTCCATGGAGACCTCGGTCATGCCCTGACCGGACTGCTCCTCCACGTCGGCCACGCTGGTGATGCCAAGAAAATTCTGTACTTCAATGTGGTGGCCGCCGGCAGGCTCGGTGGAAAGCCCCTCGTTGCCCTCGGCATAATAGAAGGACAGCTTTTCGCTGTCGGGGACCTTTGCCATCAGTTGGGTCATGTGGGTCATTTTTTCCTCGCAGTAGGAGGCAAGTGCCTCCCCGCGCTCGGCAACGCCCAACACACCGCCCAGCCAGCGGTAGACCTCGGCGGTGTACTCGAAGTCGGAGAACACAACCAGAACGGGAATGTCGGTCTGATTCTGGATGTCCTCGGCCACGGAGTATTCCCCGTTGGCCGAAATGTTGCTCATGTAGATGATCACATCGGGGGCGGCCTCAATGATAGCCTCGATATCGGCAGTTACCTTCTGGCCCATCCAGCCGCCCAGTACAGGCAGGGCTTTCAGGTTTTCGGGAAGATATTGCGCGTTGTCCTCGGACAGGGTATTGACCCAGCCCATCATCAGGTCGGGCAGCAGCGTGCATACCATGGCTTCCGCCGTGGGCACCGAGCAGTAGACCGAGGTGATGGTGGTGGGGATCTCTACCTCACGACCGGCCATATCGGTGACGGTTTGCGTGGCACTCTGGGCAGCTTCAGAAGTCTCGGGGGGCGTGGTTGTTTCCTCCGCTGCGGGTGCGGTGTTGCCACAAGCGGTGAGCATGCTCAGCAGCATGGTCATCGCCAGCAGCAAAGCTAGCTTTCTTTTCATTACAATGTCTCTCCTTTTGGTTTGTATCTAAGTAAACGCCAAGACTCCGAGCGTTCGGCGAGTGCTTACCGCTGCATCAGGGGGACGCAGCTTTTCAGCTGCCCGTATTGGGGATCCGTCTGGGTGATGACGCGTACATCCACGCCGTAGGCCTCCCGCAAATTGTCCTCGGTCACAATTTCCTCGGCAGGGCCGAGTTTGAAGACAGAACCGCGTTCCAACAAACCGACCTTGGAGGAACAGAGGAACGCATGGTCTGGAAAGTGGGAAGTCATAATAATGGCGATGCCTTCCTTGGACAGCTGCTCGATCTGAGAGAGGACCCGCACTTGGTTGGCAAAATCCAGATTTGCCGTGGGCTCGTCCATGACCAGCAGCTTCGGGTTCTGGTTGAGTGCACGGGCGATGAGCACCATCTGCCGTTCGCCGCCGCTGATCTCGGTGTAGGGCTCATCTTTTAAATGGGAAATGCTCAGGCGCTCCAAGTTTTCCTCCGCTCCACGGACATCGGCCGGGCCTGGCGTGGAAAACAGACCGAGATGCGCCAGCCGCCCCATAACCACCACATCCAACACGGAGAATGGGAAGGGCGGCGTGTGGGACTGAGGAACATACCCAATGACCTTGGCGACACGCTTTTTGGACCACTTGAGAATATTTTCCCCGTCTAAATTCACGCTGCCCCCGATCAGCGGCAGAAACCCCATCATGCTTTTGAACAGCGTGGTTTTTCCCACGCCATTGGGGCCCAGAAGACATAGTGTTTCGCCGGACTCCACACTGGCGGAAATGTTGGTGAGAATCACCTTTTTACCGTAGCCGCAGGTGGCATTTTTGATTTCAAATCTCATACCCAACCCCGCTTTCCGCGGATGAGCAGATAGAGAAAGAAAGGCGCGCCGATGATGGAGGTGAGAATGCCGAGGGGAATTTCCAGCGTAAACAGGCAGCGGGCAATATTGTCGATGATCATGAGGTAAATGGCACCCATGAGAAGGGACACCGGCAGCAGCGTCTTGTAATTCGGGCCAACCAGCATGCGGGCCAGATGGGGAATCACAAGGCCCACCCAACCGATCATGCCGCCGGCCGCCACGGATGCGGAGGTAACTAAGGTAGAGCAGATGATAAAAAGCAAACGCATTTTCCGGGTGTCCACGCCAAGCGCCTTGGCCTCGTCCTCCCCAAAAGAGAGGATATTCAGCCGGTACCGCAAGACGATCAGGGGGATAACGCCCAGTAGAATGGGAATGATCAGGATGGGGAGATCCTCCAATCCCATGGAGGTTAGCCCGCCCATCAGCCAGAACGCGATTTCGGGCAGCTTACTGTTGGGGTCGGCCACATATTTAATGATGGAAATGAAGGAGGAAAACAGGGTGGAGATCACCATGCCGGTTAGAACCAGAGACAGGGTGGAATTGGTACCACGGCTGACGGTGGTGCTGACGAGATAGGTGATGGTGACTGCCACAAGGCCGCAGACAAAGGCGGAAATCTGCACTTCCACCGAGTTCCAATCCATCAGCAGAGCGAAGGCGGCGCCAAAGCCGGCGCCCGAGGCGGCTCCCAGCAAATCGGGCGATACCATTGGATTCTGAAAAAGGCCCTGATAGGTTGCACCGGCGGAAGCCAGCGCCGCACCGATGAAAAGGGCAGCCAGGATGCGGGGGATGCGGACTTTCCACAGAACTGTTTCCACCGAGGACGCGTAAGAGACATCGGTCCCGAACCACTTGTGGGAGAAGACCTGAAGAATTTCCGGGACGGTGATATGATACTGCCCCAGTCCAAGAGAAATGAAAAAGGTAAGAATTAAAACTGCCACCAGAATGGTGAAAGCGGAGATCAGCTTATACTTTGTGTTTGTCAGCGTGTGAGGTGCCATGTGCAGCCTTCTTTCTCTGATGTGGTCAAAGCAGCGCGGTGCCCGGGTGAGCGGGGGATGCGTCGCCTGTGGCGCGGGGCAGCTTGACCCGGGTGTCCCACAGAAGGATGCCATGCCAGTTGTGGCTGCGCTCGGTGACGATGCCGTTTTCCGCGTGCTTTTCAAGAGCGCCGTAGACCCTGCGGACATCCTCATTATTGACAGCGCGGTCCCGGAACAGGCGCTTCGCCAGCGTTTCGGCCAAAGTCATGTCCAGGGGCTTTGGCTCTTCCATATCCATTTTAAAGTAATTGGTCACGGGGAAATAGCCCAGCAGCCACACAATGTTCCACATGGCTTGGAAGGTAGAGCCGTCCCAGCCGGGATTGGGTATGGGCAGATCAAGTTCTTGCGCCACGGTTTCCTCCAGATCACTTTGGCTGACAACACAGCAACTGTTGCAGCACCAGCCGCGGCTCATGGCAATCATTTTTTCCAGACTGTCGTACTTGCTGATCGCAGGAGTCATGGAGGTAAACACCAGATCAAATTTTCCCTCCCAGCCCAGTTCGGCCGGTGTGGATTTTTTAAAGTCACACGGGACAAAATCAACGTTCTGGATGCCCTGCTCCCGGGCGTACTCCGCGCCAAAGTCCAGCATTCTCTGAGAAAAGTCGGTTCCTGTCACATGACGGGCAGTTTTCGCAAATTCCGCGACGAAACGCCCCGGCCCGCAGCCGATGTCGATGACGTCACAGTCCCCTTGAAGCAGACCGTAATGGCTGAGTATCGTTACCGCATTCTGAATGCGCAGGGCAGTGTTGCGGGCGGCGGTATCGTCCTGCAGGCGCTGGTTCCATCCTTCCGCGCGCTTGTCCCACAGTTCTGGTGTGTGCTGCACAGACACGTAACGCTTTTTCTCCCAACGCGCTTTGTAATACTCAAATTCGTTCATGATATCCATGGGGGGATTCCTCCTGTTTTTCGATTGGCCCAAGAGCATAAAAAATACCCATATCCGCAGCGGATATGAGTAAAAAGCAGCGCAAACACCGCCTGGGGGCGGCATGGGACGCTGGCGTTCCTCATCTCCTTTTCAAAGCGGAAGGTCGTTTCGTTTCCAAAGCGGCCCTGGGAGGGTGGCAGTACTGCCCCCTCTGGTATACGGTCATAGGCAAAGCCCGTAGACAGAGTATACTCGAAGACTGGTCATATTTGGTTTTCTGTGTCGAATAAACTTATTTTGATTATACCGCGCAGCGCCGGGTGTGTCAACTGCGACCTTTTACCGGCCGGAAAAAGCTTTACCTATTTTTTACGCATGCGGGGTTTTGGACTTTACATTCCCGCGGTATGCTCTATTTGTGGAACAAAATCGAATGGAAAAGTGAAAGGAATTTTACAATGAAAATGAAACGAACACTTGCTGTTATAACGAGCGCCGCTTTGATGACCGCCTGCCTGGCCGGCTGCGGCACAACGGCAACCGAATCCCCCGCCGCAACCGGAACTCCCCCGACGGAGCCGGCAGTTCTGTCCGGCACGGTTTCTACCAACGGCTCCACCTCCATGGAAAAAGTAATCGGATCCCTGAACGAGCAGTTCATGGCTGACAATAGCGGCGTTAGCATCACCTACGATGCCACGGGCTCCGGCACCGGCATCACCGCCGTAATGGAAGGCACCACCGACATCGGGTTGGCCAGCCGCAACCTGAAAGATACCGAGACGGGGCTGACCGGCACGGTTTTGGCTCTGGACGGCATCGCCATCATCGTGAACACCGAAAATGCCGTGGAGGACCTGACGCTGGAGCAGATTGCCGGGATCTTCACCGGCGAGATCACCAACTGGAACGAACTCGGCGGCGCTGACGCCCCCATTGTTCCGGTGGGCCGCGAGGCAGGCTCCGGCACCCGCGATGGCTTTGAGTCCATTACAAAGACGGCCGACGCTTGTGTCTACAATCAGGAGCTGACGTCCACCGGTGCTGTCATTGAATCGGTAAAGAGCAATGAAAACGCCATCGGTTATGCATCCCTCTCTGCGGTCAAGGACGATATTAAGGCCGTTTCTGTACAAGGTGTGGCCCCTAGTGAGGAGACTGTTCTGGATGGCACCTATGTGATCCAGAGACCGTTCCTGCTGGTCACCCGGGAGGGCGAAACACTCAGCGAGGTCGCGCAGGCTTACTTTGACTACATCACCTCTTCTGCGGCGAATGAAATCATCGCAGCCGCTGGTGCGGTTCCCGTCGCAAAATGAGAAAAGAAATCACTTTAGTCGCCGTGTCCGCTGCGGGCACGGCGACTGAGCCGCGAAAGGAGGAGAGTCGGAACATGAACGAAAAACGGACCTTGCTCTGGCTGCAAAAAGGCAACCTGCGGCTGAGCCCAAGAGAACTGCTGGAAAAGGGCATGCATCTGCTCTTTTTCCTGTGTGGGGCGATTGCCGTGGCCTTTGTTTTGATCATCAGCTGCTATCTGATTGTTTCCGGCATCCCCGCCATCCGACAAATTGGCATTGTTGACTTTTTGTTCGGCACCACGTGGGCCTCCACCGCATCGGAGCCTTCTTACGGGATTTTGCCCTTTATCCTTACTTCGCTCTATGGGACCGCAGGCGCTGTGGTCATCGGGGTTCCGGTGGGGGTGTTGACCGCCATTTTCCTGTCCAAGATTGCCCCGCCTAAGGTGTCGGCTGCCATCCGCACGGCTGTGGAGCTGCTGGCCGGGATCCCCTCGGTGGTCTATGGTCTGGTGGGTATGATCGTGCTGGTGCCGCTGGTGCGCAACCTGTTTAACCTGCCCAGTGGCGCCAGCCTTTGCGCGGCGATCATCGTACTGTCTATTATGATTCTGCCCTCCATCGTAAGTGTCTCGGAAACCGCGCTCAACGCGGTTCCGCGGGAGTATGAGGAGGCGTCCCTGGCGCTTGGCGCGACCCACATCGAAACGGTGTTTCGGGTTTCGCTTCCGGCGGCCCGCAGCGGCGTGGTCACCGCAATCGTGCTGGGCGTGGGTCGGGCCATCGGCGAGGCCATGGCCATCATCATGGTGTCCGGTAACGTAGCCAATATGCCGTCGCTGTTTTCCTCTGTGCGCTTTCTGACCACGGCCATTGCCTCGGAGATGTCCTACGCGGCGGCGGGCAGTCTGCAGCGGCAGGCGTTGTTTTCTATCGGCCTGATCCTGTTCCTGTTCATCATGATGATAAACGTTCTGCTCAATGTTTGCCTGAAGGGCAGAAGGGAGGGCTGAGCCGATGGAGCCGTTAAGTACAACACGCAAGATCTATGACAGGGGGCTGCGGAGCCTTCTCTACATTGCCGCTGCGATCACCTGCGCTTTGCTGCTTTTTGTGGTGGGCTATATCTTCTATCGGGGCATTCCCTATATCACGTGGGACTTGCTTTCGGGTGAAACCAGCTATTTAAAGGACACCATTGGTATTCTTCCTAACATTTTGAATACCTTATATATTATTCTGGTGACGCTGCTCATTGTGCTCCCTTTGGGTGTGGGCGCCGCCATCTATCTCACGGAGTATGCCACAAACCGGCGGATTGTTTCTCTGGTTGAATTCGCCACCGAGACGCTGACGGGAATCCCTTCCATTATTTTCGGGCTGGTGGGCATGCTGTTTTTCGTCCAGTTCTGTTCCCTGGGAACCTCCCTGCTGGCAGGTGCGCTGACTTTAGTGGTCATGATTTTGCCCACCATTGTCCGCACTACGCAGGAGAGCCTGAAGACCGTGCCCCAAAGCTATCGGGAGGCTGCGCTGGCGCTTGGTTCAGGCAAGTGGCGCATGGTGCACACCGTAGTCCTGCCCGGCGCGGTGGATGGTATTCTGACCGGATGCATCCTGTCCATCGGGCGCATTGTGGGCGAGTCAGCCGCCCTTCTCTTCACGGCGGGCTTTGGGTTGGTGCTCAATGATTTCGCCACCGCCATGAGCTCGTCCTCCGCCACACTGACTGTGGCCCTGTATGTTTACGCCATGGACAGGGGCGAGGTGGATGTGGCCTTTGCCATTGCTGCCATACTCATGCTGCTTACCCTTGTGATCAATATCTCCGCCACGGTTGTTGGACGGAAACTCAGAAAGAATTAAGGTGAAAACGCCTATGGATACTCCCATTTTAAAGGCCGACAAACTAAATTTGTGGTACGGAAACCAGCATGCGCTGAAGGACGTGACACTGGAAGTGCCGGAAAAGCAGATCACTGCGCTGATCGGACCATCCGGCTGTGGCAAGTCCACCTTTTTAAAGACATTGGACCGGATGAACGATTTGATCCCCGGCGTGAGGATTGAAGGCACTGTTTCTTATCGTGAGCAGGATATTTACGCGCCCCAGGTGGATGTGACATGGCTGCGCCGCCAGATCGGCATGGTGTTTCAAAAGCCCAACCCATTTCCCATGAGCATTTACGACAACATTGCCTATGGGCCCCGAACGCACGGCACGCGCAAAAAGGCAGAACTGGACGAAATGGTGGAAAAATCACTCCGCGGGGCAGCCATTTGGGATGAGGTGAAAGACCGCTTGAAGAAGAGCGCCATGGGGCTTTCCGGCGGGCAGCAGCAGCGCATCTGCATCGCGCGGGCGCTGGCGGTGGAACCGGATATCCTGCTGATGGACGAGGCGACCTCTGCCCTGGACCCCATTTCTACCGCGAAGATCGAGGATCTGATTGAAGAGCTGAAGCAGAATTATACCATTGTCATCGTGACCCACAATATGCAGCAGGCAGTGCGTATTTCTGACAAGACCGCTTTCTTTCTGCTGGGAGAGCTGGTGGAGGTGGGAGACACCGAAAAAATATTCTCGGTACCTACGGAAAAGCGCACCGAGGATTATATCACGGGGAGGTTCGGTTAATGAGAAATCAGTATGACCGGCAGTTGGAGCGCCTGAATGAAATGCTTTTGGAGATGGGCCTGCTATGCGAAACGGCCATCGCCTCGGCCTCTAAGGCGCTGACCGAACGGGACAGTGTGCTGGCCAAAGGCGTGATCGCCATGGATGACGAAATCGATCAAAAGGAACGGGACGTGGAAGGTCTGTGCCTCAAGCTGCTGCTGCAGCAGCAGCCCGTAGCCCGGGATCTGCGGCAGATATCCTCCGCCCTGAAAATGATCACCGATTTGGAGCGCATCGGCGATCAGGCGGCTGATATTTCCGAAATTGTTGTCACGCTGCCCCAGCTGCCGCTGCTGGAAAAGGGCGGACACATCACCAAAATGGCGGAGGCCACCTGCCGCATGGTAACCAGCAGCATTGAGGCCTATGTGAAGCAGGATCTGGAGATCACCCGGGCGGTGATTGCTTCCGACGACACGGTGGATGAGCTGTTTACCAAAGTGAAAGACGAGCTGATCGCTTTTGTGGCGGAAGATCCCACCTGTGGCAGTGAGGCGCTGGATTTGCTGATGATTGCAAAATACTTTGAGCGCATCGGCGACCATGCCACCAATGTGGCCGAATGGGTGGAGTTTGCGATCACCGGCTCGCATTTAAAGCACAACGATGACGGGCAGACACTGCAGCGCCCCAGCGAAAAATAAATCAGCGCTCCCCGCTCAGGCGGGGAGCGCTGATTTTTGATGATAGAAGCAAGGTGAAACGGGAGTCCGCTCGAGAAGGCAGATTACTTAATGGTAATGAGCAGCTCGCCGGCCTTGACGTTGCCGCCTTCTTTAATGAAAATCTGATCTACGGTGCCAGCCATGCGGGCTACCACAGAGGTCTCCATCTTCATCGCCTCGATCACGGCGAGAACCTGGTTTTCCTCCACCTTGTCGCCAGCCTTGACGCTGACCTTTGACACCAGGCCGGGGATGGAAGCGCCGATCTGGCTCTTATCCTCGGGGTCGGCCATGGTGATGATTTTTGCGGTGCTGACAGCATGGGGATCACGAACCGTGACATCGCGGCGCATGCCGTTGAGCTCGAACTGAACCGTGCGGGTGCCGTCATCGTGGCGGTCGCCCAGACCCAGATACTTGATGACCAGCGTCTTGCCGTCTTCAATATTGATCTTATTGGTTTCGCCCAGAGCCATGCCGTTGAAGAATACATGGCTGCCCATACGCATGATGTAACCATACTCCTGATGGTGCTTCCAATATTCCTCGAAAACCTTAGGATAGAAGCAGTAAGCAATAACGGCTTTCATGCTCAGCTCGCTGGCGGGTATGAATTTTCCCATTTCCTTTTTGACCGCTTCGAAATCCACGGGGGGCAGCAGTTCGCCAGGGCGGCAGGTAATGGGCTTTTCACCCTTAAGCACCACCTTTTGCAGACCCTCGGGGAAGCCCCAGGCGGGCTGACCCATCATACCCTTAAAGTAGGCGACAACGGAATCGGGGAAGGTGAGGGCCTCGCCCTTCTCGGTGATGTTCGCAGGCGTCAGATCGTTCTGTACCATAAAAATGGCCAGATCCCCTACCATTTTGGAGGACGGGGTGACCTTCACCAGATCGCCCAGCATATCGTTGACCGTTTTGTACATCTCTTTGACTTCGTTAAACCGATGGCCCAGGCCAAGGGAGACAACTTGGGGCTGCAGGTTCGTATACTGACCGCCGGGGATCTCATAGCGGTAGATATCGGTAACCGGCTGCTTGAGTCCGTGGTCAAAATTGGAATAGCGCAAACGCACGTCGGTCCAATAATCGGTGAGCTTCTGCAGCTCGTTCAGCTGCAGGCCGGTGTCGCGCTCGGTGCCTTCCAGTGCGGCCACAACGGCGTTCATGGAGGGCTGGCTGGTGAGGGAGGACATGGAGGAAATGGCGGTGTCAACGATATCAACGCCAGCCTCGGCCGCCATCAGATAGGCCGCAATCTGGTTGCCGGTGGTATCGTGGGTGTGCAGGTGGATGGGCAGACCCACTTCCTGCTTGAGGACGGTGACCAGCTTCTTAGCGGCATAGGGTTTCAGCAGGCCGGACATGTCCTTGATGGCAAGGGTATGGGCACCGCGCTTCTCCAGTTCCTTAGCCATCTTGACATAGTAGTCAAGCGTGTACTTGTCACGCTTGGGGTCTGTAATGTCACCAGTGTAGCACACGGTGGCTTCGCAGAGCTTGCCCTGCTTGATGACCTCGTCCATAGCGATCTCCATGCCGGGAATCCAGTTGAGAGAATCGAATACACGGAATACGTCAATGCCCTTTTCCGCGGACTCCTTGACAAAGGCGCGGATGAGGTTGTCGGGGTAGTTGGTATAGCCCACGGCGTTTGCACCGCGCAGCAGCATTTGGAAGGGGATGTTGGGAATGATTTCCCGCAGTTTTTCCAGCCGCTCCCAGGGGGACTCGTGCAGGAAACGGTAGGCCACATCGAAGGTGGCGCCGCCCCACATCTCCAGAGAGAAGCAGTCGTTCAGAATTTCCGCAGTGCCGGGGGCGCCTTTGAGCATATCGCGGGTACGCATCCGGGTGGAAAGCAGGGACTGATGGGCATCGCGCATGGTGGTATCGCAGATCAGCAGCTTCTTCTGATTCAGGATCCATTTTTTCACCGCGTCGGGGCCGTCCTTGTCCAACATTTGCTTCAGGCCGCTGAGCGGTTTTGTGCCAGTAGGTTCGGGGAACCGGGGCGCGTCGTACTGATGCCGCTCGGCATCGGGGTTGGAGACCTGAATGTTGGCGATATATTTCAGTACGCGGGTGGCACGGTCGCGGCTGTTCTCAATGTCGAAGAGCTCGGGCGTGTCATCAATGAACTTGGTGTGGCACTGGCCTGAGATAAACGCTTGGTGGTGCAGAATGTTAGTGACAAATGGAATGTTGGTTTTGATGCCGCGGATATGAACTTCGTTGATCGCGCGGGCGGCCTTGTGGCACACGCCATCGAAGGTGTTGTCCCACGTGGTGACCTTGACCAGCAGAGAGTCATAATAGGGAGAAATGACACTGCCGGCACCGGCGTTGCCGCCATCCAGACGCACACCAAAGCCGCCGCCGGAGCGGTAGGCGGTGATTTTGCCGGTATCGGGAGCGAAATTATTGGCGGGATCCTCGGTGGTGACGCGGCACTGGACGGAATAGCCGTTCACATGCAGGTCGTCCTGACTGGTCATGCCGATGGCGGGCACGGACAGCGGGTGACCCTCGGCAACCAGAATCTGGGCGCGAACCAGATCAATGCCGGTTACCATTTCGGTGACGGTATGCTCGACCTGAATGCGCGGGTTCATTTCGATAAAATAATGGTTGCCGGTTTTGTCCACAAGAAATTCCACGGTGCCCGCATTGACATAGCCGACGCTTTCCGCGATCTTCACGGCATCAGCGCGCAGCGCGTCCACCGTTGTTTTGGGTACGGACCAGGCGGGAGCGAATTCCACGACCTTTTGGTAGCGGCGCTGGAGAGAGCAGTCGCGCTCGCCCAGGTGATAAACGTGACCGTGTTTGTCGGCCAGAATCTGGACTTCAATATGTTTGGGCTCCACCAGGAATTTTTCAATGAAAATGTCGTCATTGCCAAAGGCTTTTTTCGCCTCGCTTTTGACCAGGTTGAACGCGGGGATGACCTCTTCCGGCTTGTCGCAGCGGCGCATGCCGCGTCCACCGCCGCCTGCCGCTGCCTTAAGAATAATGGGGAAGCCGTAGCTGATCGCTTTGGCGAGTGCGTCGTCTCCGTCCTTGAGCGGAACGGTAGAGCCGGGGATGATAGGCACGCCGCACTTGATCGCGGTAGCCTTGGCAGCCAGCTTGTCACCCATTTGAGCCAAAACGTCAGAGGGTGGGCCGATAAAGGTGATGCCAGCCGCTTCACAGGCGCGGGCAAAGTCGGCATTTTCAGAGAGGAAGCCATAGCCGGGATGGATTGCGTCCACGCCGCGGCGCTTAGCTAGGTTAATGATGGAAGGAATGTCTAAGTAGGCACCAAGAGGACTCTTGTTCTCGCCAATCAAATATGCTTCGTCCGCCTTGGTGCGGAACAGGCTGGTGATATCCTCATTGGAATAAATAGCAACTGTATGCAGGCCCAGATCGTAACATGCGCGGAACACACGAATCGCGATCTCACCGCGGTTGGCCACCAGAACTTTTTTAAATTCGTTCTCTGCCACGTCATCTCATCCTTTCGTTTTGAGCGAACGGCGCAGGGAGACCCCATTGCCGCATTTTTCTTTTTTAAATTATATACGCCGGGAACAACCTTTGCAATGGCTTTTTGCCCCCACTTATAAACCTTGGAGAAAAATACAGTCCATCCTGTTAAAAGGAAGAAAGGATTGGGGAAAAACACAAAGGTACGCGCTGCGAAGACAAATGTAGCTGCTGGGAAGAGAAAAAATGCATTCTCAACGCAGGTAAATTGTGATACAATACAAGACAAATAAACGCAGGGCAGGAGGAGGGACGCCGCCGTGAACGTCACGCTGGAAACGCCGCTGGGGGATTTTCCGGGGATTGGGCCGGCCAGGGGAAAGAAGCTTGCCGGTCTTGGTCTTGCGGCGGCGGGCGATGTGCTGGGATACTATCCCAGGGGATATGAGGACCGAACACGGGTCTGCACCATCCGAACCGCGCCGGTGGAGACACCGGTGTGCATTGTTGCCATGGTGGCGGAAGAACCGCGGCTTTCCCGCGTTCGGAAGGGCTTGGAGTTTGTCAAGGTGAAGGTGGTGGACACCACAGGGCGGATGGACATTACGTTTTTCAATCAGGGCTATTTAAAAAAAGCGCTGCAGCTAGGGGAAACGTATGTTTTTTACGGCGTGGCGGAGGGTGGCGGCGGCTTGCGGCGGATGACCAATCCCACGGTGGAGCGGGTGGGACAGAATGCGGTGACCGCCTGTATCATGCCCATCTATCCCCTGACCGCCGGAATATCCAACAAGCTGCTGGCCGGTCTGAGTCGGCGGGTGCTGGAGGCCTGCGCCGACAGCTTGCCTGAGAACTTGCCGCTGGAAATCAGGCAGAAACACAAACTGGCCGGCGCGGTATTTTCCTGCCGCAGTATTCACTTTCCAACAACCTTTGAGGAGTTGGAGCTTGCCCGACGGCGGCTCCAGTTTGAAGAACTGTTTTTTCTTTCCGTCGGGCTTGCGCTGCTGAAAAGTCGCAGGGGAGCGGCCCACGGGGTTCGCTTTTGCCCAACGGAGGCAGCGGCGTTTGACACCCTGCTGCCGTTTCAGCTCACCTCTGCCCAGAAAAGGGCGATGGCGGAGGTGGCGGCGGATTGCACCAGCGGCAGGCCGATGAATCGGCTGGTGCAGGGAGATGTTGGGTCAGGCAAGACAGTGGTGGCGGCCTACGGTGCGTGGCTGGCCTGGGGGAGTGGCTATCAGGCCGCCATGATGGCTCCCACGGAGATTTTGGCACAGCAGCATTTTGAATCCCTGACCGCATTGCTGGCACCCACGGGAATGACGGTGGGACTGCTGACCGGTTCGCTGAAGGCCGCGGAAAAGAAACGGGTATACGCCAGTCTAACGGCGGGAGAGCTGGATCTGGTGATAGGGACGCATGCCCTGCTGACCGAAACGGTGGCCTTCCACAGGCTTGGCCTTGTCATTGCGGACGAGCAGCACCGGTTCGGTGTGGCGCAGCGGGCGGCGCTGAGCGCCAAAGCAACGGCCTCTGGCGGACGGACGCCCCATGTGCTGGTCATGTCGGCAACCCCTATCCCGCGGACACTGGCGCTGGTGGTGTACGGAGATTTGGATGTATCCGTGATCGATGAGCTGCCACCCGGGCGAAGCCCGGTCAAGACGTTCCTGGTGGGCGAGGACAAGCGGCAGCGGATGTATGATTTTGTCCGCAAGCTGGTGGGCGAGGGGCGGCAGGCCTATATCGTTTGCCCAGCCGTGGAGGAGAGCGATCAGGACGAGGGCGGCACCGACCTGAAGACGGTGCTGGCGTATGCCGGAAAGCTGCAGACAGAGGTGTTCCCCGCTCTGCGGGTGGGATTGATTCATGGAAAGTTAAAGCCCAGGGAGAAAGAGCAGGTCATGGAGGACTTCTCCCGTGGAAATTTGGATGTGCTGGTGTCCACCACCGTCATTGAAGTGGGGGTGGATGTACCCAACGCGGCGCTGATGATCGTGGAAAACGCCGAGCGGTTTGGGCTGTCACAGCTCCATCAGCTGCGGGGGCGCGTTGGCCGCGGGGCGCACCAATCCTACTGTATATTGGTCACCGCCACCCGGGCATCGGAAACGCGGGAACGGCTGAAAACACTGTGTGCCACAACAGATGGGTTCAAGATTGCGGAAAAAGACCTGCAGTACCGCGGCCCAGGTGATTTTTTCGGTGGGCGGCAGCACGGCCTGCCCACGCTGCGTCTTGCGGATTTGGTGGGGGACATGCGGCTGCTGCAGGAAGCACAGGACGCGGCCCGGGAACTGCTGACGGCTGACCCGGCTTTGACGCTGCCCCAGCATCGGCCGGTGATGGAGCGGGTAAGGGGACTATTTGTCGCAAACCCCGATATATTTAACTGACAGGGAGAGACAGAGATGCTGACCATACGAGAGATGACGGACGACGACCGGGACGCTGTGCTGGTCATGGCACGCAGCTTTTACGAAAGTCCGGCCTGTGACCACGAGGTGCCGGAGGAGATTCTGGAAAGGAATTTCGCCGCGGCTTGCAGCCGGGAGGAACTGTGCCTAAGGGGATTTTTACTGCTTGACGGTGAGGCACTTGCCGGATATTGTTACTGTGTTCGCGCCTATGCCACAGAAGCCGGTGGGGGCTGCGTTTGGATTGAGGATCTGTACCTCCGGCCCGAGTGCCGGGGGAAGGGCTACGGTACAGCGGTGGTGGAGCACATCGCCGCGTTGTATGCCGACTGCCGGCGAATCCGGCTGGAGGTCACGCCTTCCAACGAGCGGGCTGCCGCGCTGTACCAAAAGCTGGGGTTCGAGTATCTGACTTACCGGCAGATGGTGTGGGACAGGCTTTAAACGAGGGCAATTATTAAGATTTAAGGGTGGTACAAAACGTGAGCAAGATGGAATGCGCAAAGAAGCTGCGGGCAGAACTAGGGGTTCACTATAATTGCTGCCAGTCGGTACTGGTGCCCTATGCAAAGGAATTGGGCATGACTGAACAGGATGCTTATCAGCTGGGGGCGCACTTTGGCTCCGGAATGCGGTTCGGGTCAACCTGCGGCGCGGTGACCGGCGGGCTGATGGTGCTGGGCGCGATGGGCTGCGATGAAACGGTTTCGGAGCTGTTTTTAAGCCGATTTAAGGAGAAATATGCCGCATTGGATTGCGCTGCGATGCTGAAGCTGGCTGAGGAGCGGGGCGAGGAGAAAAAGAACCATTGCGACGGCGCGGTGTTCGTGTCCCTTGAATTGTTGGGGGAACTGACGGGGGAACACGTGTGAACGAGCTGAAGCAGCTTCCCATTCCTCTGTTGGCATGGTATCGGGAAAACGCCCGGACGCTTCCCTGGAGAAGCGACCCCACGCCATACCATGTGCTGGTTTCCGAAATTATGCTCCAGCAGACACGGGTGGCGGCGGTTTTGGACTACTACCGCCGCTTTCTGGCTGAACTGCCCGATCTTGTGGCGCTGTCCCAGGTGTCCGAGGACCGGCTGATGAAGCTGTGGCAGGGCTTGGGGTACTACAACCGAGCCCGAAACCTGCAAAAGGCGGCGCGGCAGATCAACGAGGCGTGTGGCGGAGTGTTTCCGGACACTTTTGACGGGCTGCGCGCGCTGGCGGGTGTGGGTGATTACACGGCGGGGGCCGTTGGGTCCATTGCCTTCGGATTGCCGGTTCCCGCCGTGGACGGAAACGTGCTGCGGGTGGTGGCCCGCTTGACAGGAGACGCGGGTGATATCTCTACCCCCGCCATGAAAAAAGCAGTCACCGAAAAGCTGACTGCGATCCTCCCCACGGCATGTCCGGGGGATTTTAATCAGGCACTGATGGAACTGGGTGCGGTAGTCTGCCTGCCCAACGGCGCGCCGCTGTGTGAGGAATGCCCCTGCCGGGCATTCTGCGCGGCGCATTTACAGGACAAGACCGACGTTCTGCCCGTAAAGGCCCCCAAAAAGGCACGTAAGGCAGAACAAAAGGTGATTTTCCTCATTGTGTATCATAACTGCGTTGCGCTCCGCCGTCGACCGGCCAAAGGCCTTTTGGCAGGCCTTTGGGAGTACCCAAACGAGCCGGAACCGGCAGAGAATTGCCTGAAAACATGGGGAATTACCCCGCACCATGAGGAATTTGCAGGGGTGGGACGTCACATCTTCACCCACCGGGAATGGGGGATGACGGGTCGGTTCGTGGAACCGGAGAGCGATGCCCTCCCTGAAGGATGGGCGTGGGCGGACAAGGCCGCGCTTCGGACGGAATACGCGCTGCCCAGCGCCTATGGTTGTTTCGAACGATTTGTGGAGGAACGATTAAAATGAGGTGTACCCTTTGTCCCCACGTCTGCGATGCGCTGCGGGATGAAACCAGTGGGGCAGGTCTGTG
Source organism: Oscillospiraceae bacterium (assembly GCA_963666535.1). Lineage (GTDB taxonomy): Bacteria > Bacillota > Clostridia > Oscillospirales > Oscillospiraceae. The sequence continues at coordinate 870,901 of OY762913.1, forward strand.
CGGGATGCCGTCGGTGCCTGTGCTGGCGAGAGCGGCGCTCCATTTCTGGGAGGAACCGCCCATTTCCGGTACCAATGGTTCCGGCGCAGTGTTTTTCTCCGGCTGTGTTCTGAGGTGCGCGTTTTGTCAGAACGAAAGCATCAGCCGGGGCGGCGTGGGAGAACAGGTGACCGAGCGGCGACTGAACGAAATTTTTCGGCAGCTGATTGCCCAGGGAGCACACAACATTAACCTTGTCACGCCAACGCAGTATACCCATGTGCTGGGGCGGGTGCTGGAAGAAAAACCGCCCGTTCCCGTGGTGTGGAACACCGGGGGATACGAACGGGTGGAGACGCTGAAACGGTTGGAGGGAAAGGTGGATATTTATCTGCCGGATTTCAAATATCCCGACGAAGAGGCGTCGCTGCGGTACTCCGGCGCTTCCGATTACCCCGAGGCGGCAAAGGCTGCTATTTGCGAAATGGTGCGGCAGACAGGCCCGTGCATACTGGAGGACGGGCTGCTCAAGCGCGGCGTTCTCATTCGCCATCTCCTGCTGCCCGGCCGGGTGAATGAGGCCAAAGAAGTTATGGATTGGGTGGCCGAAACCTTTCCGCCGAATACTGTGTTGTTTTCTCTGATGAGTCAGTATATGCCGTGGGGACAGCTGGAAGGCTGCCCGGAGCTTGCCCGGCGGCTGCGTCCCTCAGAGGTGCGGGCGGCGGAGGAATATATGGCAGTGCTGGGACTTGCGGGTTACACCCAGGGGCAAGAGGCGGCCGAACGGGAATACATCCCAGACTTTGATCTGACTGGGGTGAAAACACAAGAGACAATGTAAGATACAGGGAAAGCGCCCGTGCAAGGGGTGGGAATGAGGAGAATAAGATGAAAAACAAGCTGTACCAAGGCTGGAAATATTGTCTTGCCCTTTTGCTGGCCTTAGACGCTGTGCCTTGCCTGTTCTATCTTGTAACGATGCAGGAACCCGCAGACATTATGGCAGTCATGGTAATCACGCTGTTCCTGTGGTGTCCCGGTGCGGGTGCGGTGATTGGCTTGCTGTTTGGCCGAAAACATGGATTGGGCTTGTTGCCTGGGGCAACGGCGCTTTTTGCCATGCTGCTCCTGCATGCCGTTCTTTCTCACTTCACGCTGCCACTAGCGCTTCCCACCGTTTTGGTAGTTCTTGCCGGAAACGGGATCGGCGCAGCCGTGCGGAAAGTACGGGCGCACAAGGATGCAAGTGCAAGGTGATTGCGGCTTAAAAAAACGCATTTGTACCATCAATCTTATAATAATTGAGCCATGTCTGACGGCAATGGCAGCGAAAAGGACAGGGGTTCTCCCGTGATGGGATGGAGAAAAAACACCTCTGCCGAATGGAGGGCGGGTCGGCCGATCAAGTCGTTGTTTTCGGTGCCGTAGAGAAAATCACCCGTCAAAGGGTGCCCCAGATAGGCCATGTGGACCCGGATCTGATGGGTGCGTCCGGTGTCCAGCTCCAACCGAAGTAAGCTGCGGCCGTGGGTTGAGGAGAGTACCTGGTATTCTGTGCGGGCGTGAAGTCCATCCGTGCGGACTTCACGGGCGATGATGGAGCCGTCCATCCGTCCAATGGGAGCGTCAATTATGCCACGAAGCGGTTCCGGCACACCCTCGCACACAGCGAGGTAGACACGACGGAAGGCGGAGGTGTGCAGCTGGTTCTGCAGCTGCTGCTGGGCGTGGGCGTGTTTTGCGATGATGATGAGTCCCGTGGTGCCCTTGTCCAGTCGGTGGACCGGGTGGTAGTCGGCGCGGATGCCCTGCTTCCGGTAGTATCCCACCACCAAATTGCCCAATGTGTCGTTAAAGTGACCGTGACCGGGATGGGAGAGGATGCCTGCCGGTTTGTTGATCACCAGCAGGTCGTCGTCCTCCCAGACGAGATCCAATGGGCCATCGGCAGGGACGATATCGCTGCGGGATATATCGTCGCCTACCAGAACGGAGAGAGTTTGCCCCTCGAACACCCGCTGAGGTGTGCTGACGCGCAGACCGTCCAGCAGGATGCCCTCCGGCAGCCACTTGATGCGCCGGATCACGGCGGTGGAGAGATGCAGATTCCGCCGCAGGATAGAATCTACGGTTTTGCCGCAGGCATCGGCATCGATGCGTAGCATTAGTCTTCTTGCCATAGAGCACCCTCCTTTTTCTTGAGTATACGGGCAAAGGGCGCTGCTGTCGAGAGAAATTACAAAAACACTTTTCTAACGGCGAAAAATAAGGTATGATATAGAATCATGGGATTCCAAAGGGAGGCTCCTTTTATGGCGGACAAGCTTGGGCTTTATATACATATCCCCTTTTGTCGCAGTAAGTGCGTTTACTGCGATTTTTACTCTCTGGCAGGCAGGGAGGAACGGATGAAGGACTATCAGCGGGCGCTTTTGGCTCACCTGCGGGAAACAGCGCCGCTGGCCCGGGGGTTTGAAGTGGACAGTGTCTATTTCGGTGGCGGAACGCCGACCTATTATGGGGCAAAACGACTCAAAGAGCTGCTGTTCGCCGTAAAGAAATGCTACAGGGTTGCCCGGAATGCCGAAATTACCGTTGAGGCCAATCCGGACAGCGTGGACAAGAAATCCATGAATTTGCTGCGGCGTGCGGGGGTGAACCGCGTTTCACTGGGGGTACAGTCCGCCTGTGATGATGATCTGATCGGACTCAGCCGCGCCCATACGTTTGAACAGGCACGTCAGGCGGTTACCGATATCCGGCAGGCGAAGATCAAAAATCTGAGTGTTGATCTGATCTTTGGTTTGCCGGGACAGACGCTGGACACATGGCGGGATAGCGTGGAGCGGGTGCTGAATCTTGCGCCGGAACACTTGTCCTGTTATGGATTGAAGGTAGAAGAAAACACGCCCCTTTGGCTGCAGGTGCAGAACAGGAGCGTGTCACTTCCCGATGACGATACGCAGGCGGACCTGTACCTGTGGACGGTGTCTACATTGGAAGAAGCGGGTTACCATCAGTATGAAATATCCAATTTTGCGCAGAAGGGATATGCATCCCGGCACAACCTGCGCTACTGGCAGGGACGGCCCTACATCGGCTTCGGCCCCGGAGCGCACTCTGATTTTGGGGGTCGCCGCTACTCTTTTCTGAAAGATCTGGATGCGTACATTGACGGAGTGTTGGATGGCGGACGCATCATCGACGCTTCGGAAGATATCCCACAGCGGGAGCGGGGCGGAGAGTATCTGATGCTGCGCCTGAGGACAACCCATGGCATTGAGGAGTGGGAATACCGCCGCAACTATTACATGGATTTTGACCCCATCGCTGAAAAGCTGGTCAGCTATGAGCGGCAGGGGTGGGCAGAGCGTAGCGGAAACCGCTGGCGGTTTACACCCAAAGGGTTTCTGCTGTCAAATCAGCTGATCGGCGAGCTGTTGGAATGCCAGGAGCAGGTCACATTGGAACGAATTCTGCCCAAGCTTCGGGAGCAACAGGCCAAGCAAGCACGCTAAAATGCGGCAAAAGGAGAACCAATCCTTTTGCCGCATTTTCCTGAAAACGGCAGCATAACAACCAACAAAAGGAGAAACCATCAGAACATTTTTAATTAATTTTCACAAAAACTATTGACAAATCGGGGACAATATCGTATATTGTAGTCAGAAAGGGTGAGTCCAATGTACTGAGTAAGTCCACCGGACAAAAAATCACTCCCAGCGAAGACTCAAGATCCAGTGCAGTGCAATTTGCGAGTAAGTTATGTTACAGGCTCATTGTTATGAGAGGCACCATACGTGCAGAAGAAAAAGAAGTAACCAGAAACAGCTCAGAACGCAGTGCAAACAGCTTGAGACCTTCGCAATTCGCAGAAAGAAGAGGTTAACCAAAACGTGGTAGATCCCAACACTGAACAGAAGTGACCCCCTACTCGCGCTGGACGGGTAGGGGGTCGGTGTTTGCCGCCGCCATCAGGCGGCTTTTTTTTGTTGCGGAAAGAAAACCGGTGTGAAGAAATCCTTCACACCGGCAAATCATTCATCCAGTTGTTTTAAATCGTAGGGCGTGGTCTGATAAACGTAGTAGTTGAGCCAGTTGGTAAACAAAAGCTGCCCCGTAGAGCGCCAACGGACGATCGGCGCCTTCGTGGAATCGTCATGGGGGAAATAGTGGGCGGGTACCGCGATGTCCAGCCCTTTGTCCCTGTCCCGAAAGTACTCCTTCGCCAACGTGTCAGGGTCGTATTCCGAATGGCCCATGAGGAAAAAGTTGCGGTTATCCGCACTTTTAACGGCAAAAACACCGGCCTCATCAGAGGTGGAAAGCAGCTCAAGCTGGGGAACAGCGAGGATATCCGCCTCCCGCACCTCGGTATACCGGGAATGGGGGGCACAAAACACGTCATCAAAGCCGCGGAACATGGGAGAGGTTTTTTTCAATACGGTATGTTCATAAATACCGAAAAGCTTTTTGGGCAGACTGTATTTCTGCACCCCATAGTGGTAGTACAGCCCGGCTTGGGCGCCCCAACAGATGTGAAGGGTAGAATGCACATGGGTCTTGGCCCACGCCATCATCTGGCACAGCTCGTCCCAATAGTCAACATCGCCGAAATCAAGGTTTTCCACCGGCGCACCGGTGATGATCATGCCATCATACTTCTTATCTCTGATCTCGGAAAAGGTGGTATAGAATGACTCTAGGTGCTGCTCGTCCACATTTTTTGAGGTGTGGCTGGACATCTGCAGCAATTCAACCTTAATTTGCAGCGGTGTGTTCGATAGTTTCCGCAGCAACTGTATCTCGGTGACAATCTTAGTGGGCATCAGATTGAGAATCAGAAGGTTAAGAGGACGGATGTCCTGATGCAGGGCACGGTACTCTGTCATAACAAAAATGTTTTCTCCCTCCAGCACGGCGCGTGCGGGAAGTGCATCGGGAATACGAATGGGCATAAAGACACCTCCGAAAGCAGAATAAACTCTGATATTAGGGTATCACATAAGAAGTGTTTCCGCAACCGCGAATCCTATGGACAGATGTATGCATTATGTGGACGGACTGGCGACGCTATACATTATATATACGCGAAAATGAAAGCGGCTCTGTAGAAAAAAACAGAAAAACCGCGAAAAAGGTGTTGACTTTCCATTGGCGGTGTGTTAGTCTATGAAAGTCGCACGGCACCTGAACAGTTGAAAAGAGTGAAAGCGCAGCCCAATCTTCCAACGTGAGTTCGAGAAGATAAGTTGAAAAAAACTCTTGACAATACAGGGACGATGTGTTAGAATGAAATTCCGCTGCTGAGAGCGGTGTGCACCTTGTAAATTAAACAACGTGAAGAAACACAACGAAGCACCAAAAAAGGACAAAAGTTGTACTAGGAAGCAAATTGCACAAGCAGTTTGTGACGAAGCAACTGTTTTAATTACTTTGAAGCTAAGAGAAGTTTCAATACAATGATTTGAGCAAATCGAACGATTTGTTTAGATACCATTTATTGAGAGTTTGATCCTGGCTCAGGATGAACGCTGGCGGCGTGCTTAACACATGCAAGTCGAACGGAACATTCTTGAAGGAGTTTTCGGACAACGGACAGAATTGTTTAGTGGCGGACGGGTGAGTAACGCGTGAGGAACCTGCCTTGGAGTGGGGAATAACAGTGGGAAACTACTGCTAATACCGCATAATGCATTTAGACCGCATGGTCTGGATGCCAAAGATTTATCGCTCTGAGATGGACTCGCGTCTGATTAGCTAGTTGGTAGGGTAATGGCCTACCAAGGCGACGATCAGTAGCCGGACTGAGAGGTTGACCGGCCACATTGGGACTGAGATACGGCCCAGACTCCTACGGGAGGCAGCAGTGGGGAATATTGGGCAATGGGCGAAAGCCTGACCCAGCAACGCCGCGTGAAGGAAGAAGGCTTTCGGGTTGTAAACTTCTTTTATTCGGGACGAAAAAAATGACGGTACCGAATGAATAAGCCACGGCTAACTACGTGCCAGCAGCCGCGGTAATACGTAGGTGGCAAGCGTTATCCGGATTTACTGGGTGTAAAGGGCGTGTAGGCGGGACAGCAAGTCAGATGTGAAAATTATGGGCTCAACCCATAACCTGCATTTGAAACTGTTGTTCTTGAGTGATGGAGAGGCAATCGGAATTCCGTGTGTAGCGGTGAAATGCGTAGATATACGGAGGAACACCAGTGGCGAAGGCGGATTGCTGGACATTAACTGACGCTGAGGCGCGAAAGCGTGGGGAGCAAACAGGATTAGATACCCTGGTAGTCCACGCTGTAAACGATGGATACTAGGTGTGGGGGGTCTGACCCCCCCCGTGCCGCAGTTAACACAATAAGTATCCCACCTGGGGAGTACGATCGCAAGGTTGAAACTCAAAGGAATTGACGGGGGCCCGCACAAGCGGTGGAGTATGTGGTTTAATTCGAAGCAACGCGAAGAACCTTACCAGGGCTTGACATCCTACTAACGAAGCAGAGATGCATTAGGTGCCCTTCGGGGAAAGTAGAGACAGGTGGTGCATGGTTGTCGTCAGCTCGTGTCGTGAGATGTTGGGTTAAGTCCCGCAACGAGCGCAACCCCTATTGTTAGTTGCTACGCAAGAGCACTCTAGCGAGACTGCCGTTGACAAAACGGAGGAAGGTGGGGACGACGTCAAATCATCATGCCCCTTATGTCCTGGGCTACACACGTACTACAATGGCGGCCAACAAAGGGATGCAATACCGCGAGGTGGAGCAAATCCCCAAAAGCCGTCCCAGTTCGGATTGCAGGCTGAAACTCGCCTGTATGAAGTTGGAATCGCTAGTAATCGCGGATCAGCATGCCGCGGTGAATACGTTCCCGGGCCTTGTACACACCGCCCGTCACACCATGAGAGTCGGGAACACCCGAAGTCCGTAGCCTAACAGCAATGAGGGCGCGGCCGAAGGTGGGTTCGATAATTGGGGTGAAGTCGTAACAAGGTAGCCGTATCGGAAGGTGCGGCTGGATCACCTCCTTTCTAAGGAGACTTCGAGAGATGAAATACTCTTTCGTAACGTCCTATGGTCAGGACTTTTTTGGAGCAGTGCAAATCACGTTGTTTAATTTAGAGGGTACACGCCGACACGGCGGGGAACCGTCCAAGATGGGCCCATAGCTCAGCTGGTTAGAGCGTACGACTGATAATCGTAAGGTCGGTGGTTCGAGTCCACTTGGGCCCACCAAAACGACCAAGCGAAGCCGTGAAGCGGTTAAGACCAGACGGCGAAGCCAACATAAGCATATGGGGGTATAGCTCAGCTGGGAGAGCACCTGCTTTGCAAGCAGGGGGTCATCGGTTCGAGCCCGATTATCTCCACCATAAAGGCTTGAAGACGGATATTAGTGTTCAACAAAATGAATGCTAATATCTGGTTTCAACAGAAACCGGAAGCTGCACCTTGAAAACTGAACAATGTATCAATTCTAGTAATTGAGAGCAAGCAACAGAGGAGCGAGAAATCGCTCAAACAATAATGTGGAACTTTATAGAATGGCAATAGCTGTTCTAGTTTTAAAAGGGAACATTACAATTTTGCACAAAAAGCAAACTCTGAGGCCTGCATAATTCTAAAAGACTTAAAACGAGAACAGCTTTTCTGAAAAGAAAGAGTTGTTTTACGAAGGTCAAGCTAATAAGAGCGCAAGGGGAATGCCTTGGCATCAAGAGCCGATGAAGGACGCGACAAGCTGCGATAAGCTGCGGGGAGTGGCACATACACTTTGATCCGCAGATTTCCGAATGGGGAAACCCGGCAGAGCAATACTCTGTCAACGTGCATTGAATCAATAGGTGTACGTAGGGAACCGCCTGAACTGAAACATCTAAGTAGGGCGAGGAAGAGAAATCAACAGAGATTCCGCTAGTAGTGGCGAGCGAACGCGGAAGAGGCCAAACCGAAGGATTTATTCTTCGGGGTTGTGGACTGACATAACGGTACAATAGTCTAATCGAACGGCATGGGAAGGCCGGCCATAGCGGGTGAGAGCCCCGTAGATGAAAGATGATTTGTATTAGTCAGGATCCAGAGTACCACAGGACACGAGAAATCCTGTGGGAAACCGGGGGGACCACCCTCCAAGCCTAAATACTACTTGATGACCGATAGAGGAGCAGTACCGTGAGGGAAAGGTGAAAAGGACCCCGGGAGGGGAGTGAAATAGAACCTGAAACCTTGTGCTTACAAGCACTCAGAGCCCGTTAATGGGTGATGAGGTACCTTTTGTAGAATGGTCCGGCGAGTTATTGTATGTAGCAAGCTTAAGGTATTCAGTACCGAAGGCGAAGGGAAACCGAGTGTGAATAGCGCGTATGAAGTTACATGCAATAGACCCGAAACCAGGTGACCTATCCATGAGCAGGTTGAAGTGGAGGTAAAACTCCATGGAGGACCGAACGCACGTTCGTTGCAATGACCGGCGATGACTTGTGGATAGCGGTGAAATTCCAATCGAACCTGGAGATAGCTGGTTCTCCCCGAAATAGCTTTAGGGCTAGCGTTGATTTAGATTACCGGAGGTAAAGCACTGAATGGGCTAGGGGGCGATAAGCTTACTGAACCCTATCAAACTCAGAATGCCGGATAATTGATGATCAGCAGTCAGTCTGTGTGTGATAAGGCGCATGGACAAAAGGGAAACAGCCCAGACCCACAGCTAAGGTCCCAAATATATACTAAGTGGAAAACGATGTGGAGTTGCGAAAACAACCAGGATGTTGGCTTAGAAGCAGCCATTCATTAAAAGAGTGCGTAATAGCTCACTGGTCGAGTGATTCTGCGCGGAAAATTTAACGGGGCTAAGTATATAACCGAAGCTTGGGCTGCACAGCAATGTGCGGGGTAGGGGAGCGTCGAATATGGGGTGAAGTCAGAGCGGAAGCACTGGTGGACTGTATTCGAGTGAGAATGCCGGAATGAGTAGCGAGAATTATGTGGGAATCATAATGGCCGAAAATCTAAGGTTTCTTGGGGAAGGTTCGTCCGCCCAAGGTAAGCCGGGGGCTAAGGCGAGGCCGAAAGGCGTAGTCGATGCACATACGGTTGAAATTCCGTAGCCACCAAAGTTGTTAAGCATGCTGACACATGGAAATAGCGGATCCCGGGCGTTGGTTGCCCCGGGCGTAAGGGACCGAAAACAAGTAGGGAAGTCCGCGATGTTCTGTGGCGAGAAAAGGCATGTGTATTGACGAGGTGCCCGTACCGCAAACCGACACAGGTAGATGAGGAGAAAATCCTAAGGCCAACGGGAAAAGGGTTGTTAAGGAACTCGGCAAATTGACCCCGTAACTTCGGAATAAGGGGAGCCTCGAAAGAGGCCGCAGTGAATAGGCTCAAGCGACTGTTTACCAAAAACACAGCTCTATGCTAAATCGAAAGATGACGTATATGGGGTGACGCCTGCCCGGTGCTGGAAGGTTAAGAGGAGATGTCAGGGGCAACCCGAAGCATTGAATTGAAGCCCCAGTAAACGGCGGCCGTAACTATAACGGTCCTAAGGTAGCGAAATTCCTTGTCAGGTAAGTTCTGACCCGCACGAATGGCGTAACGACTTGAGCACTGTCTCAACAGCCCACCCGGCGAAATTGTAGTACCGGTGAAGATGCCGGTTTCCCGCAACTAGACGGAAAGACCCCATGGAGCTTTACTGTAGCTTAATACTGGAATTCGGTAAATCATGTACAGGATAGGTGGGAGACTTGGAAGCATCGGCGTCAGCCGGTGTGGAGTCACCCTTGGGATACCACCCTTGATTTGCTGGGTTTCTAACCTGCGGCCGTGAATCCGGTCGGGGGACACTGTTAGGTGGGCAGTTTGACTGGGGCGGTCGCCTCCTAAAATGTAACGGAGGCGCTCAAAGGTTCGTTCAGCACGGTCAGAAATCGTGCAGTGAGTGTAAACGCATAAACGAGCCTAACTGCGACACCGACGGGTGGAGCAGTAACGAAAGTTGGAGTTAGTGATCCGGCGGTACGCGAGTGGAAGTGCCGTCGCTCAACGGATAAAAGCTACCCTGGGGATAACAGGCTGATCTCCCCCAAGCGTCCACAGCGACGGGGAGGTTTGGCACCTCGATGTCGGCTCGTCACATCCTGGGGCTGTATTCGGTCCCAAGGGTTCGGCTGTTCGCCGATTAAAGTGGCACGCGAGCTGGGTTCAGAACGTCGTGAGACAGTTCGGTCCCTATCTGTTGCGGGCGTAAGAGATTTGAAGGGAGCTGTCCTTAGTACGAGAGGACCGGGATGGACATACCTCTGGTGCACCAGTTGTTCCGCCAGGAGCATAGCTGGGTAGCTACGTATGGACGAGATAAACGCTGAAGGCATCTAAGCGTGAAACTCCCCCTAAGATTAGATCTCTCACTCTTTATGAGTTAAGGCTCGACGTAGACTATGTCGTTGATAGGCCAGAGGTGGAAGTGCAGTAATGCACGTAGCTGACTGGTACTAATAAGCCGAAGGCTTGACCTTAATAGGTCTAATGATTATGCAGGCGCTTGTTAGCAATTGGTAAAATGATACATTGTTCGGTTTTGAGGGTGCAGCATGCACACTCCCCTAAGAAGGAAAGTATGCGCCTTTAGCTCAGTTGGTAGAGCAACTGACTCTTAATCAGTGGGTCCCCGGTTCGAATCCGTGAAGGCGCACCAAAAAGAAGCGCCGAGCCGCCGAGCAGGGAAAATAAGCAGCCGGGCGAGGGCACAAGAAGGACACACGAGGTGTGGCTGTTTGTGCGGGCAGCAGGCAGGCTTGTTTGACCGGCCGCAAGGTGAGTAAGGCGTGACACGGCCCGTTGGTCAAGTGGTCAAGACGGCGGCCTCTCACGCCGCAAACGGGAGTTCGACTCTCCCACGGGTCACCATTCTTTTGAGGGAAAATTTCATATTGATTTTGGCTGGTTTTCCAGTTAAAATATAGTTGGTGTTTATTGCTGCGAGGGTCCACCCGTTCCCATCCCGAACACGGAAGTTAAGCTCGTGCGCGCTCAAGATACTTGGCTGGTAACGGCCTGGGAAAATAGGTAACGCCAACACAAAAAAGAACAGACTTAGGTCTGTTCTTTTTTGTTGTCAAAAAGCCCTGTGCAGGAAATGAGAATAAGGCTTCATGCCTGCTTTGCGTATTGTTCCACTCCTGCAGGGAGTTAAGCGAGTTTTGGTCCATATAAAATAAGCAGTCTCTGATAGAAATTTTTTGTGGAAATAAAAACAGGAAAAAATATCTTGACTCTGACGCTGCGTCATAGTATATCCTTAGAAACGAGGTGATAAGAGATGAAACGATCCATTAGCGAGACGGCCAAACTTTCCGGCGTGAGCGTGCGCACGCTCCATTACTATGACAAGATCGGGCTGCTTTCTCCGTCCTGTGTGACCGGGGCGGGATATCGTTTTTATGAAGACGCGGAGTTGCAGCGGTTGCAGCAGATCATGTTTTACCGGGAACTGGACTTTTCACTCAAAGAGATCGGGCAGCTGCTCTCTTGTCCCAATTATGATGAAAACGGGGCGTTTAGCAAGCAGCTGGAATTGCTTCGACTGAAGCGAAATCGTCTGGATGGACTGATTGCGCTGTTAGACGCCAGACTGAAGGGAGTGAAGACAATGAGTTTTACCGCATTTGATGAAACTGAACTTGAACAAACCAGACAGAGGTATGCCGCGGAAGTGAAAGCGCGCTGGGGGCATACCGACGCCTATCAGGAAAGCGAAAAAAAGCGTTCAGCCTGCAGCGAGGTGAATTTAGCTGCCATGCAAGCGGGAATGGATGCCATCATGCAAAAATTTGCCGGGCTGGCCGACTGCGATCCTGCGGCGGCAGAGGTGCAAGACTTGGTGGCCGCGTGGCAACAGTTTATTACGGAACACTATTATGTGTGTACCAACGAAATTCTGGCGGGCTTGGGAGAGCTGTACACTGCGGACCAGAGATTCCGGGAAAATATAGACCGAAATGGCATGGGAACAGCCCAACTGATGAGTGATGCAATCCGAATTTATTGTATGAAATGAAAAGGTGGGCGGCCGATTGTTTCGGCTGCCCACCTTGGTTCGGCTATGTGTGCGGAGATGGTCCGGAAACACGATAGTTCTTATTTAAGCAGCAGTCAACACTTTTTCCTTCCAATTGAGCAATACAATTGCCGAAAGAATCGCCGCCATGCCCAGCACCTTATACATGGTAACGCTTTCATGATAGGCAAGAATACCGAGCAGTGTCGCGACCAGCGGTTCCACGGTGGCGAGAATAGACGCCTTGCTCGGTTCGGCATGGGCAAGACCCTCGGTATAAAGCAGATAGGGCAGAATACAGCACAGTACGCCGATGCCAAGGCATCCTATTGCCGTGTCCCAACGCAGCAGCAGGGTTGGCACTGTGTCCAGCCGGGCAATGGGGAGGGCGCCTAATGACGCAAACAGAAAGGTATATGCGGTGACTGTGGAGGAAGAATAATCCCGCAGGGCAAATTTTCCGAAGATACTGTAAAGCGCATAGCCAAAGCCAGAGCCAAGTCCAAATAGCAACGTGGTCAGAGAGATACCTTTTGCCTCCAACGGAAACAGACCGGTGACCAGCATACAGCCCAAGAAGGTAATCACCAATGCAAAAAGTTTTTTTGTTGTTATTTTTTCCTGAAATAATGCGGCAGACATCAGCATCACAAAGATAGGAGCCGTGTAGAGCAGCACGGCGGCCACGGCCATAGAGCTATGCGTAATGGCGTTAAAATAACACCAATTGAAAAAAACAAGACTGCAAATACCTGTGCCAACGAAATAGAGGCAGTGACGAGGGCGGATGTGAAGGGCCTTGCGATCGGTGATCAGAAGAAAAAGAACGTAGATCACGGCCGCCACGATCACGCGAAGCGCCACGGCCTGCATGGGGGTAAAACCGACCGCCGTGAGAATTTTAAGAAAAACGCCGATGCAGCCCCAAAGCGAGGCTGCAACAATAATAAATAAGTATGACTTTTTGATCATCCAGTTGCCCAACCTTTTAAAAGTATGTATACTCATTTATTATATACGATGGACGGGAGAATACAAGATGCAATATTGGAGCAGCAGGCAAGCGGTTTTTTTGGCCAGGCCCAACCGCTTTATTGCCCATGTTGAGCTGGACGGGGAGCTTGTGGTCTGCCATGTGAAGAACACCGGACGGTGCCGAGAACTGCTGATACCAGGAACGACAGTATACTTGAATAAGAGCGGAAATCCTGCCCGAAAGACAAACTATGACTTGATCGCAGTGAAAAAGGGAGATCGGCTGATCAACTTGGATGCCCAGGCGCCTAATCGCGTGTTTGAGGAGTGGGCGCGGGGCGGACACTTCCTGCAAGGGCTGACACAGTTGAAACCAGAGACGGTGTTTGGCAATTCACGCTTCGACTTCTATTGGGAAACGGCTGAAAAACGCGGTTTTGTAGAGGTGAAGGGTGTTACGTTGGAGCAGGATGGAATGACGTATTTCCCCGATGCGCCTACGCTACGCGGGGTTAAGCACCTAGAGGGACTGATTGACGCCAGACACGCGGGATATGATGCCTGCGTATTCTTTGTGATTCAGATGGCAGATGTGAATGGGTTTGCACCCAATGATGTTACCCATCCCGCGTTCGGGGAAGCCCTCCGCCGCGCGGCAGAGGAAGGAGTGGCTGTTTGCGCCCATTGTTGTTGCGTGACGAGGGATAGCCTGACCATGGACGCAGCGGTGCCAATTAAGTTATAAAATGCAAGACGAAAAGGTGGAAAGTGCATAAACGCCATAAAATGACGGAGTGCAATTCATACAAACCGCCAAAAATGCAAGAAAGGTATTGACAATGGGCAGCCAGTAGAATAAACTGCATACATAAGGCAAGGGCGCCGTGAAGGAAACTTCACGGCGTTTTCCTTATTTATGTTGCAACAGGAAGAGATGCGCGAAGACGTGCACTGAGCCAATGATGGTGAAGTGGGCGTCTAAACTTTTTTAGGAGGAATTTGAAATGGACGTTAATGACATTCTTGCCGCGGCAAGCAGCGAAACCTTTGGCGTTTGGTTTTTGATCGGCGCTGCGTTGGTTTTCTTCATGCAGGCAGGCTTCGCCATGGTGGAGACCGGCTTTACAAGAGCAAAGAACGCAGGCAATATCATCATGAAGAACTTGATGGATTTCTGTATTGGCACTGTGGTATTTTTGCTCCTCGGCTTCAGCCTGATGATGGCGGAAGACTATTTCATGGGCGTAATCGGGATTCCAAATCTTGATTTGTTCACGAACTTTGCTTCTTTTAACTGGTCCAGTTTTGTCTTTAACCTTGTGTTCTGCGCGACTGCCGCGACCATTGTTTCCGGTGCGATGGCAGAGCGCACCAAGTTCAGCGCTTACTGCATTTACAGCGCCATCATCAGCGCCTTGATCTACCCCATTGAAGCGGGCTGGATCTGGAACGGCAGCGGCTGGCTGGCGCAGCTGGGTTTCGTTGATTTTGCAGGTTCCTGCGCCATCCACATGGTGGGCGGAATTACAGCGCTGATCGGCGCGCTGTTCCTCGGACCACGGATCGGCAAGTACTCTAAGGGCAAAAATGGCACGATTAAGGTACACGCCATTCCCGGCCATTCCCTGACGCTGGGCGCTCTGGGTGTCTTCATCCTGTGGTTTGGCTGGTATGGCTTTAACGGCGCCGCGGCCACTGGCGTAGCGCAGATGGCACAAATTTTCAGTACCACGACCATTGCCGCTGGTTTTGCAACGGTCACAACGATGCTTTTTACATGGGTGAAGAACGGGAAACCAGACGTTTCTATGTCCCTTAACGGCTCTCTGGCTGGTCTGGTGGCTATTACGGCGCCTTGTAACAATGTTGACGGTCTGGGTGCCATCATCATCGGTATTGTGGCCGGTATTCTTGTGGTGGTGGCAGTTGAGGTGGTTGACCTGAAGCTGCACATTGACGATCCTGTGGGTGCTGTCGCTGTTCACGGCGTCAACGGCATGTGGGGAACGCTGGCTGTCGGTCTGTTCGACTATAATAACGGGCTGTTCTACGGCGGCGGATTCCATCAGCTGGGCGTTCAGGCACTGGGCGTGGCGGCAGTGGCGGCTTGGACCATCGTTACCATGACCATTGTGTTCACCATCATTAAAAAGACAAATGGCCTGCGTGTTACGGCGACAGAAGAAATGGAAGGCCTTGACCTTCATGAGCACGGGTTGGCTTCTGCCTATGCAGACTTTATGTCCACGAACTACGGTGGCGACGTGATCAGCGCGCCCGTCATCCCTGAAACTCCCGTGGCCTCTATGGATGAGGCAGTTCCCGTTCAGGTAATGAGTGAGAAGATGCCCGCTTCCGATGTGCCTATCTCCAAGATTACGATCATTACCCGCCAGAGCAAGTTTGACGAGCTGAAGGCGGCGATGAATGCCATCAATGTAACCGGTATGACGGTTACCCAGGTCATGGGCTGTGGGCAGCAGAAGGGCCAGAGCAACCTGTACCGCGGCGTTCCTGTGGAAATTAATCTTCTGCCTAAAATTCAGGTGGATATCGTGGTGGCCAAGGTTCCTGTCGAGGAAGTGGTCAGCGCCGCCAAGAAGGCCCTGTACACCGGCAACATCGGTGACGGAAAGATCTTTGTCTACGCGGTGGAAAAGGTCGTCAAGGTCCGTACCGGTGAAGAGGGCTATGCCGCCATGCAGGGCGACGAATAAAATTGATTCCTCTCTTTCCATACTCCTAAACACAACAGCGGCGCGGTTTATTCCGCGCCGCTGTTGTGTTTCACCGCGTTTTTTAGTATAATACTTGCAGTTCAATCATGAGGAGATATAACAATGCAGAATCAGTTTATCATACGATATGCCGAGGAGCGCGATGTGCCTGTCATACTAAGTTTTGTTCAAAAACTTGCCGCATATGAGCAATTGGAAGACCGGGTGGTGGCAACTGATGAGCTGTTGCGGGAATGGATCTTCCGAAAGGGAAAGGCAGAAGTGCTGTTGGCGGAGGAGAATGGGATCCCCGTAGGTTTTGCTTTGTTTTTTCATAATTTTTCTACGTTTATGGGACGAGCAGGCATTTACTTAGAGGACTTGTTTGTGCTGCCCGAGACCCGGGGCAAGGGGTATGGCCGCGCGCTTTTGGTTCGACTTGCAGCGATCGCCGTGGAACGGGGCTGCGGGCGATTGGAGTGGTCATGCCTTGACTGGAATGCGCCCAGTATCGGATTTTACCGCAGTTTGGGTGCAGCGCCGATGGATGAATGGACGGTGTACCGTCTGACCGGCGACACCCTGCAGGCATTGGCGGAGGATGTAAAATGAAAAAAATACTGTTATTGACTACAGGCGGAACCATTGCCTCTACCGCCACGGAGGAGGGGCTTGCCCCCGGCATGGACGGAGACATGCTGATCCTCCGTCTGGGGGGCGCCGCAGTGGAGTATCGCATTACCGTTCGGGATATCTTGCACCTGGATTCCTCCAACATCCAGCCGGAGGAGTGGCAGCTGATTGCCGGGAGTGTGTTTACCGCGCGGGACGAGTTTGACGGCGTGGTCATTACGCACGGGACAGACACCATGGCCTATTCGGCCGCCATGCTTTCCTTTATGTTGCAGGGGATTTCTATCCCCGTTGTGCTGACGGGCTCGCAGCTGCCCATTGATCACCCGCTGACCGATGGCGTGGAGAATCTGCGCCTGGCGATGGCCATGGCGTCCAGCGGCCGGGGCGGCGTGTTCCTTGCCTTTAACCGCAAGATCATTTCCGGAACACGGGCAGTGAAGACGAAAACCACGGGGTTTGACGCATTTGAAAGTGTCAACTGCCCGCCCGCCGCGGTGGTAGACGGCAGCGGTCTGCGGTTCGGGGAAACTTTGCAGCCCGGGATGGAGCAGCCCTGCATTTTGCGCAGCGAACTGTGCCGTGAGGTGTTTCTGATCAAGCTTACCCCGGGGCTGAATCCCGAGATTTTCGATATGTTGCTGAACATGCACTATCGCGGCATTGTGATCGAGGCGTTTGGTGCAGGCGGAATGCATTTTGTGCGACGGGACTTGATCGCAAAGCTCCACAAGGTGGCACAGGCCGGAATCACTGTGGTGGTGTGCAGCCAGTGTCTCTACGAGCGCAGCGATTTTTCCATCTACCAAGCGGGGCAGCGGGCGCTCCAAGAGGGTGTGATCCAGGGCTATGACATGACGACCGAGGCTGCGGTGACCAAACTCATGTGGGTGCTGGGGCAGACGGACGACCAAGCAAAGATCCGAGCTTATTTTACGACCAGTCTGGCCGGGGAAGTGGCGCTGGACTGATTGGGGCAAGGAAAAAGGGGATGTACCATTTGAAATGGTACATCCCCTTTTACAATACGTTAAACGCTTTCGGCAACAGCCTTTTTGACCTGTGTGGAGAACAGAAAAGCCACGGCGTACAGTGCCAGCAGGACATAGAGTACATTGGTATAGTTGCCCATGTAATCATGGAGGAGGGATGCCATCTGGTTGCCTGTGAGACCGGCGACAGCCCAGGCGGTGAGGCAAAGGCCGTGGACACGGCTGATGACACTCATACTGAAGCGGTCAGACAGCAGAACGGGCAGGCAGCTGAAGCCGGCACCATAGGTGGAGGAGATCACACACAGCAGGAAGGCAAAGCCGAAGACCAGGCCCATGTTCACACCAAAGATCAGCGCTATGATCACCGAGAGGATGGAAACGGTGAATATAATATGGTAGATCGTAATGCGGTCCTTCAAATAGTCCGAAGCCGAGGCGAACACCAACCGCCCGCCAGCATTGAAAAGACCCATGACCGCCACCACGGTGGCGGCAGCCCCCACGGCGACGCCGCGCTCGGTCATCAGCGGTGCGGCCGTTGAAATAAGGGCCAAACCACAGTGGATATTGAGATAGAACATCAGCCAGATGAAGATAACAGTCTTGTTTTTTAGCAGGGAACGGACGTGGAATGTCTGTATTTTGTTGGGGTCTTCCGCGTGGGGTTTTTTGATGAGCAGGTGGCCCAGAAACATAGGGACGGAGTAAACACAGGCCAGAATAACGAACGTCATTTCCAAAGAAAAGTGGGCGGTGAGATAGGCAATCATGGGACTTGCAATGGTGCTGGCCAGACCGAACCCCATAATGGCAATGCCGGTGGCCAGTCCCTTTTTATCCTCGAACCACATCATCAGCGTCTTGACCGGGGTAAGATAACCCACGCCGAGCCCGATGCCCATGACGCAGCCGTAACCCAGATAGAGGATCCACAGAGAATGCAAACGCATCCCCAGGGCCGCAATGAGCAGACCGGCACAGAAACAGACGAGGGACACCAACGAGGAATGGCGAACGTTTTTTTCCACCAGTTTGCCCGCGAAGGCGGCCGACATGCCCAAAAAGAAGATAGCAAGGGAAAAGGCAAACTGAACGGCACTGGTGGGTTTACCAATATACGCAGAGATAGGCGTGACAAACAGCGACCAGGCATAGACACTGCCGATGCTGCAATGAATGAGAAGCGCGGGTACAGCTCCGCGCATCCATTTGTTGTTTAACCACATGGGAGGAACCTCATTTCATCATATGTTTTACTTATGGTAGCATGAAATAAGAGAACAATCAACTAAAATGAATAAGTTAAATTTTTAATTATCTAACTGTCGACTAAAGAGAAAATTATGACAGTTTAGGAAAAGAATAAAGGAAAACTGTGAATAAAATAACACCCGCCCAATTTCGCGGGCGGGTGTTATTGCTGTTTACATATCTCTTCGCCCTTCCAACGCTCGCATTAGCGTTGCATCATCGGCAAATTCCAAATGACTGCCCACGGGAATGCCATAGGCAAGGCGGGTGGTGCGCACCTCAAATGGCTTCAGCAGGCGCGAGAGGTACATGGCGGTGGCCTCGCCCTCGGTATCCGGGTTGGTGGCCATGATGACCTCGTTTACGCCGCCTGCAGCGATGCGCTCCACCAGGGATTTGATGTGCAGATCGTCCGGCCCAACGTGATTCATGGGGGAAATGACGCCGTGGAGAACGTGGTAGAGCCCCCTGTATTCACGGCTGCGTTCCATGGCAATCACATCCTTGGGATCGGCGACCACGCATATGGTGCCTGCGTCCCGCTTGGGGCTGCGGCACAGAGAGCAAGGACCGTCGCCTTCGGTCAAATTTTGACAGACCGGGCAGCAGTGGATCGCGGTTTTTGCGGAGATGATGGCATCCGCAAAAGCGCGGGTGTCCTCCTCCGGCAGGGAGAGAACGAAAAAGGCCAGTCTTTGCGCCGACTTGTTGCCGATGCCGGGCAGACGGGCGAATTGCTCCACCAGATTTTCAAGGGCGGGGGGAAAGTATTCCATGGAGAAGGCTCCCTTCGGTTATATTCGCAGGGCGGCAATGGCGGCGGCGGGATCCTCTGCGCCGTATACGGCGGAGCCGGCGACCAGAACGTTTGCGCCGCTGTCTACCACCTGCCGGACGGTTTTGGCGCTGATGCCACCGTCTACCTCCAGCTCGCAGGCGGGATTATACCGGTCGATATATTCCCGCACCGTGCGGATCGTGGGCAATTGGCTTTCCATGAAAGCCTGTCCGCCGAAGCCGGGTTCCACCGTCATCACCAGCACCAGATCCAGACGGTCCAAATAGGGCAGGATGGCGCGGGCATCCGTGATGGGACGCAGGGCGATGGCTCGTTTCACCCCGCATTGCTCCATCAGATCCAGGGCTTTGACAATCCCCGTGGGATGATCGGCTTCCAGATGGACGGAAAGCAGATCGGCGCCCGCTTTGGCAAACGCTTCGATATAACGGGCGGGTTTGTCGATCATAAGGTGCACGTCCAGAAACAGATCTGTGCAGGCACGAAGCGATTGTACAACGGGCACGCCGATGGTGATGTTAGGCACAAAGGCGCCATCCATTACGTCCACATGGAGGTAGTCGGCGGTGGAGACACGTGCCACATCACGGGCTAAATTTGCAAAATCGGCAGAAAGAATGGAGGGGGCAATTTTCAGCATGGTTTCATCCTCGTTTCCCAAGATTTCCGGCGGGACGACCGTCGGGGGCAAGCAAGTAGCGCCGCACCCAGTGTTCGGTTGGCGCATAGGATACATCAAGCGGAGAAGCCCAGCCGGTCCCACCGGCCGCTTGCGGAGCGCATGTCGCTCCGGTGGCTCTAGGACAACAGACGGCCTCCACCCGGACCCACCGGTTCCAGCCCGTTTGTGACGACCCGGAAGCCTGCCGCATCAGATAGCCGCCCGCCGGGGGTATTGTCCTTCGGTGGGCGGCAAGACTGGAATAGACTCAGTTATAAAAGTTTTCGGTCATGACAATGCGGGCGGCATATCCCTTTTCCGCCAGTGCGGCCAGAATCTTGTCCTTGTGCTTGTGGCCAAAAGCTTCCAGGGTTACCTTCAGCTCCACGGCGCTGGCGCGGTTAATGGAGACAAATTGGTTGTGGTCCAGCTTAATAATATTACCGTTCTGGTCCGCAATGATGCGGGCCACGTTCAGCAGCTCGCCGGGACGGTCTGGCAGCTGGACGGAGAAGGTGAAGATGCGTCCGCGATTGATGAGACCGTGCTGGACAAGGGAGGACATGGTGATAACATCCATGTTGCCGCCGGAAAGGACGGGCACCACGTTTTTTCCTTTGCAGTCCAGATGGGACAGGGCGGCGATGGTTAGAAGACCCGCGTTCTCGACCACCATCTTATGCTTTTCCATCACGTCAAGGAAAGCATCCACCAGCTCATCATCGTCAATGGTGATGATGTCATCCACATTCTGCTGGATATAGGGGAAAACCTGATCACCCGGCGTCTTGACCGCCACGCCGTCGGCGATGGTGACTACCGTGGGCAGCGTCACGACATGACCGGCCTTGAGACTGGCCTTCATACAGGCGGCACCCGTGGGTTCTACGCCGATGATCTTTACATTGGGATTCAGCATTTTAGCAAGGGTGGACACGCCTGCAGCCAGTCCACCGCCACCGATGGGGACAAGAATCACGTCCACGTCGGGCAGACTTTGAAAAATTTCATAGGAGATGGTACCTTGTCCCGTGGCCACATCCAGATCGTTGAAGGGATGGATATAGGTCAGTCCCTTTTCCTGGGACAGGCTGGCGGCAAGCTCCGCCGCGTCGTCAAAGGTGGAGCCGTGGAGAATGACCTCGGCCCCGTAATCCTTGGTGTTGTTGACCTTCAGCATGGGCGTGGTGGTGGGCATCACAATGGTGGCAGAAACACCGGCGGCTTGCGCCGCATAGGCCACGCCCTGGGCGTGGTTGCCTGCGGAGGCGGTCACCAGCCCCTTGGCCTTCTGCTCGTCTGTCAGAGTGCTGATTTTATAGTAGGCGCCCCGGATTTTGTAAGCGCCGGTAATCTGCATGTTTTCCGGCTTAATATAAATGTTGTTTCCGGTGGCCTTGGAGAAAGCCGGGCTGTACACCAAATTCGTGTTAAGGATCACGCCCTGCAGTACGTTTCTGGCCTGCTTAAATTGTTCCAGCGTCATCATGACAGAAGTCTCCTTGCTGCTGTTTATTTTTCATATAATATCATAATCTAGGATTGTGATATCATAATGCCGTCGGCGCGTCCCGCGCCGTGGCTGAAATTCCAGCGCCGTGGCACAAAGTGCCTTATGCGCATATCATAACTGCTTTTGCCGTTATGATATCATCATATCGAATTATCTGAGTAAAGTCAATGCGGAGAGGTGATTTGCCCAGTGTTTTCAATCTGAGGCGGGTAACTATGGGGCTGATAGGAACTGTGGCCAAATTTCTTGACACCCAAGGGTTGCGGGGGTAAAATAAACTATTAAATTAAAGGGTGACTTGCGCGTTTTGCAAAGCGCAGGGGAAGGGATAAAACGCATGGCCAGAATCGTGAAAAAATCCACGTTGCCGATTTATCTGATTGCACTGGTGTGGCTGGTGTGGGGGCTGTTTCTGTCCCTGTATCAGGTCACCGATTATGTCGAGGCCGCCATTGTTTCCGTCATCGTATTTCTGGTGGCCAAGGCGGTGTGCAAGGACAAGGTATACGACACACCGGAGCCGGAGCCGGAACCCGAGCCCGAACCTGTTCCTGAAACCACGGGGAATCCTGAATTGGACGCGCTGATCAAGGAGCGGGACCGCGCCGTGTCTGAGATGCGGCGGCTGAACGATAACATTCAGGATGAGACCATCTCCCGCCAGATCGACCATCTGGAGACTGTGACCAGACAGATCATTGCGCAGGTGGTGGCCGAGCCGAAAAAGCTGCCGCAAATCCGAAAGTTCCTCAACTACTATCTGCCCACCACACTGAAGCTGCTCAACGCTTATGACCGCATGGCGGCTGTGGGCATTTCCGGCGAGAATATTGACACCACAAAGGGAAAAATAGAGACCATGATGCAAAACGTGGTGCACGCCTTTGATAAACAGCTGGACGCCCTATTCGGCGACGAGGCACTGGATATTTCAACCGATATTACCGTGCTGGAAAACATGCTCAGCCGAGAAGGCCTCGGCGGACTTCAGATGTAACAGAAAGGAAGATGCTCCCATGACCGAACATAACGATAAGATACCCGAACTGACTTTGTCACCCAACACTGCTGTTGCCGCCGCACCTGCGGCCCCGGAGGCACCGTCGCTCACCCTTACGTCCGAGATTGATGTGGCTGATGCTGCCGCCGCCCAGAAGGCGCGGGATGATCACGCCGTCAAGCTGGACGAAAGCCAGCTGTCTCCCGAGGAGCGCAAAATGGTGGACGAGTTCGCCCAAAAGATCGACATTACCGATTCAAACGTCGTGCTGCAGTACGGTGCCGCAGCGCAGAAGAATATTGCGGGCTTTTCCGAAAATGCGCTGAGCAGCGTGCGGACGAAGGATCTGGGCGAGATTGGCGATGCGCTGTCCAGTCTGGTGGTGGAGCTGAAGGGCTTTAATCAGCAAGATAAAAAGGGCGTGTTTGGTTTTTTTCAAAAGAAGAAAAATGAACTGGCCGCCATGAAGATCAGCTTCAACAAAGCCGAGGTCAATGTGGACAAAATTGTGGGCGTGCTGGAAGGTCATCAGGTCACACTGATGAAGGATATTGCCATGCTTGACCAAATGCATGATCTGAACACCAAGTATTACAAGGAACTGACCATGTATATCCTGGCAGGGAAAAAACGCCTGGAGTATGTCCGCGCCAATGATTTGGAACAGATTCGGAAGAAGGCCGCGGAGACCGGCGCGCAAGAAGACGCCCAGGCCTATAATGACATGGCAAACCTCTGCTCCCGCTTTGAGAAGAAAATTCACGATTTGGAGCTGACCCGTATCATCTCCATTCAGATGGGACCCCAGACCCGTCTGATTCAAAACAACGACACCTTGATGCTGGAGAAAATCCAGTCCTCACTGGTGAATACCATTCCTCTGTGGAAGAGTCAGATGGTATTGGCGCTCGGTTTGGAGCATTCCCGTTTGGCAACGGCTGCGCAGTCCGCCGTAACCGACATGACCAACGAACTGCTGCAGAAGAACGCCGATCTGCTCAAGATGGGTACCATCGATACCGCCAAAGAGGCCGAGCGGAGTGTGGTGAGCATCGAAACGCTGCAGCACACCAACCAGCAGTTGATCTCCACCTTGGACGAGGTCATGAAGATCCAGACCGAAGGCACTCAAAAGCGCCGTCAGGCCGAGCTGGAACTGGGCCGTATCGAAGGCGAGCTGAAACAGAAGCTACTGGAGCTGCGAGGCTAAACGAATCGCGTAGCGCCCGGGAACAGGACAACAGAGAGCCCAGCAGACCGAAAAACAGGTGGACACAAGTCCGCGGCATTTTCGGCGGAGGGGGGAGCAGTTGTCCGTTGTGGAGGGTGCAAAGCGTGACAAAACGAATCGCGTAGCGCCTGCGAACAGGACAATATCGCCATTTAAGTAAGGAGATCCATATGAAATTCTTTCAAAAACGGCCTGTCGCCATTGTAATTACTCTACTGGCGATTGCGGCGGCGGTGGTTTATGGACAGTATAAGGCGCCCGCCCCGGTGGTCACGCCAACTTACGGCGTTTGGGTACTGGATGAGGCCAACGTCCTTTCGGCAGACACCGAGAAGGCGCTACAGGCTTATGATGAGATGTGGGACACCTATTATAGCAGTGTAGTGGGCGTCGCGACCGTGAACTCCGCCAAGGGCTGGGAACTGGCTGATTACGCCACCCAGTTGGGAGGGGACTGGGGACTTGGCCCCAATGATATGCTGTTGCTTTTAGATGTGGGAGAGGGGAACTGGTATTTTGCCTACGGCGGTGACAAGATCCAGAGCGTGATGACAGAATCGGTGCTCTCCCCTTACTTCGAAAAGTACTTTTATGACAAATATGGAGCGGGAGACTATAACGGGGCGCTGCTGAGCCTGTTTGATGGCTTGGAAGAGTGCTATGTGAAGGTTTATACCGCCTCAGGCGCGTCCTCTTCTGCGCCGTCTGGTCAACCCGGATACGACTACAGCTATGCTGATGATTATGGCAGTAGTTCCTATTTCGACAATGGCTATCGTGTTTTGCATGGAATTGGTCGGCTGTTTATGCTGCTGATTGCCCTGCTGGTAATTCTATCCGCACTTGACCAGCGGCGGTATTACGCGTGGTACGGGCAATACGGCACCATGGCTACGCCGCCTGTCATGTTTGTTCCCATCTTGTTTTGGCACAGGCCGGGCAGCGTGTGGTTCCGAAACCGGCGCGGCCCACGGGGTCCACATGGTCCTGGCGGTTTTGGACCTGGTGGCTTCGGTCCCGGCGGTTTCGGCGGTGGTCCTCGGGGCGGTGGCTTTGGTGGCGGTTCCCGGGGCGGTGGCTTCGGCGGCGGCGGCTTTGGCGGCGGCTTCGGAGGTGGCGGCTTTGGTGGTGGCGGCTTTGGTGGTGGCGGCTTTGGTGGTGGCGGCTTTGGCGGCGGCTTCGGAGGTGGCGGCTTTGGTGGTGGCGGCTTTGGTGGTGGCGGCTTTGGTGGTGGCGGCGGCTTCGGTGGCGGTGGTTTTGGTGGCCACCGGTAGGGAACGGAACCAGATCCCCACCGTAACACAACATTTTATTTGACACAGCCAGGATAAAAAGGTCCGCCCATACATGCATGTGGGCGGACCTTTTATACTGCTTTTTTGAATGGCTGGGGTAACCCAAGGCGACCTTTGCCGGAATACAGGAGGACAGCCCCGCATATAGTGTTCCATCAGTGGAAAATGGGGAGTGAAGTAGCATGGGGGCTTGGCGTGATGAGAATGGGATCCTGCTGCGGGGAAGACTGGCAGGAAAACCTGTCTTTTCTCACACAAATCACGGCGTCCGGTATCATGTGTTCCCGCTGGTCGTTCGGCGGCTGTCGGAAGTAGAAGATCAACTGAACGTCGTCGTTCCGGAACATTTGTTAAGAAACCTTTCGCTGGAATCGGGTGAGATGATTTTGGTGGAAGGAGAGGTGCGGTCCTTCAATAACCGCAGCGGACGGGGCAGCCGGCTGGTGATTACGGTTTACGCCCGCAAGGTGCAGCGGGACGCCGGGGAGGAAGAAAACAAGCTCCATCTTGTGGGGACGCTGTGCAAGCCGCCCTCTCCTCGCCGCACCCCGTTGGGTCGGGATATCTGCGACTTAATGGTGGCCGTCAACCGGCGGTACGGCAGAACCGACTATTTGCCGGTGATCGCATGGGGGGGGCTGGCCCGCGCTTGTGGCGGCCTTTCTGTGGGGGATACCGTGCGTCTGGAGGGGCGTTTGCAGAGTCGCTCCTACACCAAGCAGATGGAGGCAAGCAGCGAGGAGCGCGTGGCCTTCGAAGTGTCGGTTATGACGCTGGAGCGAATTGGAACGGTTGACGAACGGCAGGATGTATATTAAAATAAAAGTCTATGCTGAACGTGGCGTATACAAAGGACAAAACAAAAGGAGTTTTGCAACATGAAGACCTATCAGATCGCGGTGATCGCGGGGGACGGCGTTGGTCCCGAAGTCATTGCCGAGGGCGTTAAGGCGCTGGATAAGGCAGCCGAATTGGACGGCGGCTTTGCGTTTGAATTCACCTATTTTCCCTGGGGCTGTGAGTATTATTTGAAGACCGGTCGCATGATGGCGGAGGACGGCTTGGAGCAGCTGGAGAAGTTTGATGCGATTTTCCTGGGTGCTGTGGGATATCCCGGGGTGCCCGACCATATCTCTCTGTGGGATCTGCTCTTGGTCATCCGCAAGCATTTCGATCAATATATTAATCTTCGCCCTGTCAAGCTGCTCAAGGGTGCGCCCTGTCCACTTAAGGACGTGGAGCGCGAAGATATTGACATGACCTTTGTCCGCGAGAACAGCGAGGGGGAATACGCCGGAAGCGGCGCATGGCTCTTCAAGGACAAGCCGAACGAAGTTGTGATCCAGAACGGCGTGTTTTCCCGCGTAGGCTGCGAGCGGGTGATCCGCTATGCCTACGAGCTTGCCCACAGGGAGGGGAAAACACTTACCAGCATCAGCAAAGGCAACGCCCTGAACTATTCCATGGTGTTTTGGGACCAGATTTTCAAGGAGATCGGCGAGGAGTACCCGGATGTGAAGACCTATTCCTATCTGGTGGATGCCGCCAGCATGTTTATGGTGAAGGACCCCAAACGGTTTGAAATTGTGGTAACCTCCAATCTGTTCGGAGATATCTTGACTGATCTGGGCGCCGCCATCTCCGGTGGCATGGGTCTGGCTGCGGGGGCCAATCTCAATCCCGAGCGGACCTACCCCTCTATGTTTGAACCTATTCACGGTTCCGCGCCAGACATTGCGGGGAAGGGAATCGCAAACCCCATGGCAACCCTGTGGGCGGCCAGCCAGATGCTGGATTTCTTCGGACATGAGGACTGGGGAAGGAAGCTTGTAGATGCCGTTGAAGCCACTATGGTAAAGGGAGAAACCCTTACACCTGATCTGAACGGAACCGCCACTACCACCCAGGTGGCGGACGCGGTGATTGCACAACTGAGCTAAAGTATAGCCGTGCGTTCCCCTAAATGAGGGAGCGCACTGCGAGAAAAGGCCTCCTGTCGTAGAGTTTTCTACGACAGGGGGCCTTGCTGTGCCATGAGGAGAAAGGGACAGTCCCAATATTCCATTCAATCATGGGCCCACGTGAGTTAATCATCCCATTTAAGACCCATTCTGCCTGTTCAGCGCAATTCAATTATGTGGTTAACTCCGTCGCTTTTTTGCGGTGTATATACAAAAAGTAGATAACGCATAGTATGATACTGAAAGTTGTCGCAATTGGGGAGGCAAAGCCGATTTGGAGCATGGTGGCACCTGGCACTTGACTCATGAAATAGGAGTAGGGAATGCGAACCAGAAAAGCCGCCAGAATTCCCTGCACCATGACAAACATGGTTTTTCCGCATCCGTTGAAATAGCCCATGAAACAAAACACGATACAAACCAGAACACAGTCCACCGCGTACGCTTTCATATACTCTGCACAGGCGGCGATGACCTGGGCGTCTTTTGAGAAGATGCCCGCCAAAATATCGCCGCGCCAAAAGGAGACGCAGAATAGGATAACACCAAAGAACAGGGAGGTTGATATGGCGTAGTATAGGGTTTTTCTGGCGCGTTCCGGTTTTTTCGCACCAATGTTCTGCGCGACAAAGGCCGAAACCGAGGACATATACGCGATGGGGATCAGCATAATAAAAATCACGACTCGTTCACTGACGCCGATGGCCGCGGACGCAATCAGCCCCAAGGAATTAATAATAGAGGTAATGATCAGAAACGAGAAATTGGTAAGGGAATCCTCTAGCGCGATGGGCCAGCCCAGTTTCAGGATGCCTTTGATCTCCGCCCCTTGAAACCGTATATTCTCCCTGGACAGCGAAAAAGGAAGGCCTTTTCTGCGGATGATGATAAGGGACAGTAAAACGCTGACTGCCTGAGAAAAAATGGTGGCGACGGCGGCGCCCACCGCATCCAGATGGAACACGCCGATCAGGATCAGGTCGCCAATCACGTTAACCACGCAGGCAATCCCAACAAAAATCAGGGGGAGCTTGGAATTGCCGATTCCACGGAAGATACCGCTTATCACATTGTACCCAACAATAAACACCGCCCCGCCCGAGCAAATCATCACATAATGGACGGTTTTTTCAAAGGCCTGCTCCGGCGCGTGCATCAACACGGCAAGGGGTCTTGCGGCAAGCATCATCGTGATGGTGACAAAAATGGCCACAACAGCGAACAAGCAGATGGAGGCGCCCACGGTTTTTGCGGCATCCTCCATCCGTTTTTCCCCGATCCTTTGCCCCAGCAGTACCGTTGTGCCCATGGTAAGTCCGGTAATAATCCCTGTGATGGTGTGCATAATCTGGCTTCCCGTTGCCACAGCCGATACGCTGGAAGCATCGCCAAATTGACCGACGATCAGCAGATCCACGGCGCCGTACATGGCCTGTAAAAAAATGGCCAGCAGGATTGGAATGGTAAATTTGATGAAGGGTGAAAAAAGCTTCCCCTCGGTAAAATGATTTATTTGCTCCATAGATTCTCCCTAAAATAAAAAATACCGGATAACATACCGGGCGGCGCCCGACATCTTATCCAGCGTTGCAATGATGATTACAAGCCCTCCGATGAACATGGAAAGTATATCATGCCATTTTTGCCCCTGTCAACAATTTATTCCAAAAATTAGAAAAATAGTCTTACCGGGCGCCAAACCAAACGCTGGTAAGGGAGCAGATTAGAAAATAGATGGAAGAGATCCAAGATGTGAGGAGGTTTTGAGAAGGCGGACGGCAGGCTTAAAACGAGACATTCGTCTGATGGACGCAGTCTTGCCAAAGTGGAATCTGGGAAACAAATCTGTGCCTACTGGCTGACAAGGGTTAGACCAGCCAAGCCGATGTTTCTTTACATTGGGCGGTATATACATTGCATTCTTTATTTTCTGTACTCAGTAAAAAGTTTAATGCCAGAAACAATAGATGCGAATGCCAGCAGAGCAAGGCGGAACCAGTCCATGAGTAACCAAACCCAACCCCCGCAAACAAGTACAGGGGAGGAATTATATTCATCCGCAAAAATAGCCATGTTATAGAATAATTCCAGCGATATGGAAAGGCTAAAAGCACTGATTATAAATATAAGCAGATTTGTCATTCGCAAAACATGTTTCTTTTCTTTTAGCGTGTAAATGATCGCTTCTTCCGCTTTGTCCTGTTGGTTTTCTACAGGAATTCTTTCTCCACTCAGAAGTTCGTTTACCGTAACCTCAAGCACGTCACTCAGTGGCTTTAAAATTAAAACATCGGGATACCCTTTTCCGGTTTCCCAACGCGAAACCGCCTTGTCGGTTACACCCACCATTTCCGCAAGCTCCACTTGCGTCCATTCTTTTTCCCTGCGAAGGTCGGCAATAAATTTCCCGCATTTTATACTATCCATAGGGCTCATTCCTTTTGTGTTGTTGTACTTATAATAGTATACTCTCTTGCTTTTTGCACCCTATGAATCGTAGAGCTTAGTGAAAAAAGTCCATTTGAGCGAACACACCTAAGTATATCATGTTTCGGAAAAAGGAAACGCATACCTTCCCTTGGCGGGAAGACATGCATTTCTGGTGCGAGTTCTCTTACAGCATTTTTTAGAAAACACAGTAATATCAATGGTTTGATGGCGACCACAACGCAGTCTTTACGCCTAAAAATTGAATAATTTCAGCTTACGTTGAGGGTGTTCCATGAAAAACGCCCTTTTGCAATTTCAGGAGGTGAAATCACATGACCAATTAAATTCCTGCTGCAGCCAAAAAGGTAGAGTAGGCACGAACGCCGTACAGGTATTTTTCATTTCTTAAATCTCTTGACAGTTGGGGGCCTCTGTGGTAAATTCGTTATAGAAGATTAGGTTCGCTATAAAGGGGGATGGCATGTCTACCATCAGTGAAACCATTAGTACAAACTTAAAGCGCATCCGACAGGAGCGGACGATGACCTTGGATGATTTATCCGTGCTGACAGGGGTTAGCAAAAGCATGCTCAGCGACATCGAGCGATGCAGTAAGAGCCCAACCATCTTCGTCTTGGAGAAAATCTGTGGCGGCATCGGTGTCCCGTTGTCACAGCTGACACATACCGAGTCGCCGCAGCTGTCTGTGGTTAGAAATGATACCATGACTCGTTATTCGGCTTGGAAGGGGTTTGAGCTGTTCGTTCTGTTCGGGCTGGATGCAGACCGAAGATTTGAGATCTTTCGCCATGAGATACAGCCCCACTCTATACGGGAATGTGAGGCGCATGATGCGGGAATAAGGGAGTACCTGATCTGCACAGAAGGAGTGCTATCCGTTCAGATCGGGGACGTAACATACGATTTGGCGGCAGGCGAGGCGATACAGTTCATAGCTAATTGCAAGCACAAGTACATGAATCTGACCGATGAGATGACCCAGATGGTCATGCTCTTGTACCATGAATAGGACAGCAAGGTGGACGAGGCGAGTCGCAGGCCTAATAGGAGGCCTGTTTCTCGCCGCCCTCGGATCCTATTTTAGTATCCGGGCAAATGTCGGCCTTGCCCCATGGGAGGCGTTCAGTACCGGAATTGCTAATGTGACTGGTGTTACCTACGGAAACATTGTTGTACTGACAGGTTTTCTTTTTATCCTGCTGGACTGGCGGTTGGGCGAGAAAATTGGCGTGGGGACTTTGCTCAACGCAATCTGTATTGGTAAATTTGTAGACCTGTTCCAATCCCTTGGGCTTGTGCCATGGCTTCAAAATCAATTGACGGGGTTCGCCCTGCTCTTACTTGGACAGCTGATGATTGCGTTAGGAACCCTCTGCTACATGCGAGCTGGAATGGGTTGCGGGCCAAGAGACTCGCTGATGGTGGCATTGGGGAGACAGTTTCCGGTGTTGCCTATCGGAGCAATTCGATGGGGGATTGAGGGAACTGCACTGTTGATAGGCTGGCTACTTGGCGCGAAAGTTGGATTAGGTACTGCGGTTGCCGTTATTTCCATTGGCCCCATTTTACAGATGGTATTTTACTTGTTCGGATTCGATGCGACAAAGGTGGAGCACGAAGGAGGGCTCGATATAATTCGGCACTGGCAAAAAAAATAAAGGAGCAAAAAACATGATTCGTATTGCAACGGAACGCGACCTGATCCAGGTAGAAGATATCTACAACGAACTGTTTGACCGAGAGGCGGAGACAGTGTCCTATACTAACTGGCAGAAGGGATTATATCCGACACTTACTTACGCCAAAAAGGCACTTGAGCAGGACACTCTGTTTGTAGGGGAAGAGAATGGCGTGCTGTACGGCTGCGTGATCTTAAATCAAATCCAGCCTTCCGAATATGCTAATGCGCATTGGAACATTCAAGCTAAACCGGAAGAGGTTATGGTGATCCATACTCTTTGTGTCCGTCCAAGCTGGACGGGAAAAGGAAAAGGAAAAGAGATTATAAGGTTCTGTGAGGAATACGCCCGTGCAAAAGACTGGCCGGTCATCCGTCTGGATACCTACGAGGGGAATATACCCGCCTGCCACCTATATCTGAGTGTTGGATATTCCTATGCCGGGACAACGAAGTTTCATTTTCAAAAGGTGATTTGGGAAAATCTGAAGTGCTTTGATAAATGCATCAACTAGGACGATAGGGTATGTGGTACGATAGCATTTACGACTAAAACTAAACAATATAGTTTGTGCCGTAGTTTTTGACATAACGGGCTGGGGATATAATGTCTGTGCCGAAATGCTTTAGCAGAATTGTCATTCGCAAAACATGTTTCTTTTCTTTTAGCGTGTAAATAATTGCTTCTTCCGCTAAAGAAAGAGAAAATTGGGATTTATAAATCTAGTATGGTATAAATACTCTGAATAAATTTTTCCTTACCTTTTGTGTAGGCAACTCTGTCTTCTGGATACTGTGACGCAAGTGATTCCTTTAATTCAGAATATTCCTTTGCCGAATTGGAATTAGAATTCAGGTAATCTCGGAATCCAACCAGTTGAAAGAATCCTTTATCATGGGCATCATAGCAATGGATATGCCTCAAAGAAACTTGATGTTCATCTCGCAGTACATAAAAGTGATAGGTATCGTTTCCATGCTGCGGCCCACAGTAATCATATCCCATTTGTTTCATGGAATCTACATCCATCTTTTTTATTGAATATAGTCTGACTGCTATATCCAAAATAGGCTTAGCGCAAATATTATAAATTGCAGTGCTTCCCACATGCTGGATATCTAAGATATTGTTGCTCCAGATTGTTTCAATCTGACTTTTTGTTTGAAAAAATTCACTTTCCCATTCCTTGTTATGCGGAAGTAACCTTACCTTATATCTTTCTACGCCTTCCATAAATACGCCTCTCACAAATTTCTGTTTTTCTGCATGACTATATTGAAGCCTACAGCTATAATACCAGATTCTTGTGCATAAAAAACGAAAAAGTCATGTATGAGTTCAAATCTCATACATGACTTTCTATGGTGCGCCTGAAGGGACTCGAACCCACACGTCTCTCGACACAAGAACCTAAATCTTGCATGTCTACCAATTCCATCACAGGCGCATATTCAGTTCTTCCTCTATTTTTACACGGGGAGGAAACCCGAGGCGGAGTATATCGCTTGACTCGCATTTATAAAAACAGGCAATGCCCGCTTTTACCAGCACAAGGGGCAATCCTTCCAGAGGTGACGGCACCTAAATCTTGCTGCCTTGATTTTAAGACGAGGCGGCAGACGAGAAAGCCTCCATTTCCTGCAATGCGCTACGCCACATAGCAATGTGCATTTTACCACACCACAGAGTGAAAGGCAAGGGCATCTTGACAGCTATCATATAATTATAAGCAATCAACAGTTTATACCGCTAAAGGAGTTTTACCATGCACACACCAAAAGTTGCAGCCATTCACGATATGTCAGGGTTCGGACGGTGTTCCCTCACCGTTGCCATTCCTGTCCTCTCCGCCATGGGCGTGCAGTGCTGCCCGCTGCCTACTGCGTTTCTGTCCACGCACACCGGTGGGTTTGAGGGATACACGTTCCTGGATATGACGGCGGAAATGGAAAAGGTAATGAAACACTGGGAGAGCCTTGGGTTGACCTTTGATGCCATTTACAGCGGTTTTTTGGGTTCCGAGGCACAGGTTGAAATTGTCGAGCGATTTATCCGCACCTTTCGGGGAGAAGCCGCAAGGGTTGTGGTAGATCCCGTGATGGGAGATGACGGCCAGCGGTATCGAACTTATACCGCTGGGATGTGCAGCGCTATGGAACGATTGGCCGCATCCGCAGACGTCATTACCCCCAATATGACCGAGGCGTCCTTCCTGCTGGGCATCCCCTATGTGGCTATGCCGCGGGAGGAAAAAGGATACCGTGCATGTGTAGAGCAATTGTCGTTGGAGGGGTGCCGCTCTGTGGTGCTCACCGGCGTGTCCACCGCGCCGGAACTCATTGGCGCCGTATGCTTCGACGCCCAGAAAGGACAGCTGAACCTTGTGCAGACCTCGCGCGTTGGCGGCGACTATCACGGCACAGGGGATATCTTTTCCAGCGTGCTCACCGGCGCGCTGGTGAACGGGGAAAGCCTGCACGCAGCCACTGAAAAAGCAGTGATTTTTGTAGAAGAATGTGCAGCCCGCAGCAGGGAAGCGGGAATTCCAAAACGGGAGGGCGTGGATTTTGAACCGCTTTTAGGCAAGCTGATGAAGTAACATGCTGAGGATGCAGTACAAGGGGCGGCAAAGTGAAGACTCTGCCGTCCCTTTTTGGGCGCTAGGACGTCTACGCGTGATGCTTGCGCAGGATCGGCTGACTGGAATGGACTTGCTGATGGGATTGCTTGGAACGGCGGGAGAAATGGGCCTGTTTGCCGGTTCACCTTGCAGAAAAAGATGCTCAGTATGGACATGAACTGGCGTTTATCAGGCAAAAAGAACGCAAGCTGTCACATGTTTTACAAAAAGCGAGAAAAAATTCGGCTGGAAATTTGGTACGCCTTCTGCTGGACAGGCTGAACAACAAATGCTATAATGTGATAAAGATAGTTAATAACAAGGCGTCAAAGGAGCGGGCTTCCATGGATGCGAAAGAACTGTATGGTTTTTTAAAGGAGATCGGCACCAGCCGGGAGTATAAGGCGGGTGAGCTGCTTTTTGCCCAAGGAGATGCGGCGAACGAGTTTTACTATTTAAAGAGTGGCTTGACAATGACCTTTTCCTCCAACGAAGAGGGGCGGGACCATAACATTCTGCTGACACGGCCGGGAAAATTGTTTGGTGCCACCACATTCTTCGAGGGGGTGCCGCGCAGGGCATCCGCCATCGCGCTGGAGCAGAGCGAGGTTGTAATCATCAATGCACTTGTATATCAGCAGTGCCAGGAGGAGTTTCCGGATTTTCTGCACTACATGCTGCGGGAGTTGTCCGAGGACGTAGGGGTCTTGTTTGAACAAGCGGCGGACAATGCACTGATGGATGCGGATACTCGCGTGGCCCGCTTTTTGTGCCGCAGCGTGATCAAGGGGGAGTGCCGCCGGACTGGGGCGGAGATGGAACTGGAGTATACGCAGGATTTTATCGCAAATATGCTGGGACTGTCCCGATGGGCGGTCAACCGCGCGCTGGCTCGTTTTCGGGAAAACGGTTGGGTGGATACCGACTACCGGGCTATCCGCGTAAAAAATTATCAGACGATCTATCAGTTTGGCTATGGCGCGTAACTACAAATAAGAAACAAAGGGCATGAATCCGAAAATGGATTCATGTTCCTTGTTTTAGTTCCTGCTTTTGACTTGGGAGTTCTTGCCAAAAAAGCTGCCGCCTCTGGCCAGTTTGGGGAGAGAAAAGACCAGCAACCCGGCCCAGATGAAGAGGAAGCAAACCAGTTTGGGCAGGGAGAGCTCTTCTCGGAATGCAAAGATAGACAGCAGCAGGGAAGTGGTTGGCCAGATGTATTGCAGAAAGCCAACCAGTGCGAAGGGAAGCTCCTTAACACCGAAGGAATACAGCCACAATGGGAAGGAGGAGATGACGCCGGTGCCGATCAGCAATAGGATTTGTCCCAGCGGCAGGGACGCGAGCATGCCGTGTGCTCCAAACGAGGTGAATGCCAGATACACCAGTGAGAAAGGAAGGACAAACAGCATTTCTAAGGTGAGAGAGACGGCGCCGTCCAATCCGGCAGCCTTTTTGAAAGCGCCGTAAATGGAAAAGCTGGCGGCCAGCCCCAGGGAAATCCAGGGGACGATGCCCATCCAGACACCGTAGATCAAAACCCCTGTGCCGGCCAGCAGGATGGCGGCAAGTTCCGATCTGGTACAGCGCTCCCGAAAAACGAGCGTGCTGAGCAAGAAGACCACCAAGGGAGCAATGAAGTAGGCCATGCTGGTTTCCATAACGTTGCCCGAATTGACTGCCCATATATAAAGGTACCAGTTGGCGGTGATGGTAAATCCGGCGAAAACCGTTAACGCAATGGCACGCTTGTGTCGAAAGGCCTGACGAAGCAGCCCCATCTTTCCCCCTAAAGCAAGCAAAAGGAGCGTGAAGGGGATGGACCAAACAATGCGCTGGGCCAAAATGTAGCCGGACGAAACACCGCCCAGCAGCTTCCAATAAACAGGGATCAGGCCAAAAAGCACGTTGGCGGATATCGTGATCCAAATGTATTTTTTCAAAATGGTCGCCTCCCACTGTAAAAACCATGTTTTATATTCTTTCTTCTATCATACAGAATCCATCCAGCGGAAAGATAGTTGCAAACCAACAAAGTGCAATAAAACGCCGTGAAACATATGGATTTCACGGCGCTTTATTGCACGATAATGGTCCGTGTTTGGCGGATAGAATGGTATCTTCGCAAGAGGCGGGGCGAACTGCCTGTGGCAGTTGGCCCCGGTGGTTGATCATACTGGTGGGACCACCAGTCCGCCTACGTGGTCAGCAGCTGCTGGCTGCGTAGAAAATGGATGGGCTGAATGCTCTGCCATTTTGCAGGGAGGCAATCATCTTTTTCGGTCTTCTGCGCGTCGGGGGGCAGAACTGTCCAGGATCAGCTGCCTGTAATAGTGTTGCACTTCGTTAATGAACAGCTTTTTTGCGGCATTTCGGTCGTCATCCAGACAGGACAGGCACACCGACGTTTCATTGTTGAGGGTGATATAAGAAAAAAGAGGGTTGGTTTTTGACATCGTCCATTCACTGGTGAGCATAACGCCGGTTCCGCTTTGAATATACATTAATATAGCAGGAATATCACTGGCGGTGACAATATTGGGGATAAAACCATATTTGGAACACTGAATGGAAACATTCATAAACATGGATTTTTCTCCGCTGCAGGTCGGTATGTAAAACGTACAGTCGGCAAAATCAAGCAGGGTCAAATTTTTCTTTTTTGCGGCAGGGTGACGGGCAGAGAACAAAAGGATGTTCTTAATGCTGGTCACAGGCCGGGTAAAGAGACCCGACTTGCCAGGTAATATATGGCTTAACGAGAAAAACAAATCAATTTCACCACGGGACAGCGAGGGGATCAAACCGTCAAAATAGCGGCCCTCCCAGGAAACGGTTACATCCGGATATTTTATCTCAAAGGATTCGTGGACGGCGGTAAGAATTGAGGACATGTCCCAATCAAAGCCGCACCCAATCCGCAAATCCCCCGTGTTGCCGGAATTCAGCTGGCGGATTTCGTTCAAAACCGACAGATAACCGGTTCTGGATTCCTTGAGGAACGTGCACATAAGCTTTCCGGCTGGCGTAAGACTTGTTTCCTTGCGCGTGCGGTCGAATAAAGCAAACCCAAGTTCCTCTTCCAGTAAGGCAATTTGCCGGCTGACAGCGGGCTGGGAGATATAAAGCTGCTGTGCGGCCGAGGAAAAACTCAGGGTTTCGGATACGGCCAGAAAACACTTAATCTGCGACTGGGTCACAGGATCACCTCATTCATAAGTCGCGACGAGATCTAGGCGAAAAAAGGGGGGATACAGATTTTTGTTTAGTATAACACAATATTGAGTATAAATAAAGAGTTATGTTTAGGATAAACGAAAGAATATTAGATTTTCTGCAAAATCGTGTTATAATAGCCATGGTGTATGTACATAACTAGCAATTGCGCATTCTCGGAAAAAGACCAAAGAGTAATCAGGGGGTAGATGTTTTGAGTTTCACAACAATAGCAGTCCTGGGCATCGTTGTACTGATTGTTTTGCTCGTCATGGGCATGAACATTGGTATTTCAATGATGACCGTGGGGTTTGTCGGGTATTGGTTGGTCCGCGGACTGACACCGGCAATCGGTCTGTTCAAAACGATTCCGTTTGCACAGGCAACCACATATTCCTTCGCAGTTATTCCACTTTTCGTCTTGATGGGACAATTCGCTTACTTTTCGGGCATTTCAGCCGACCTGTTCGACTTTATGAACAAGTGGCTGGGCGGCTTCAAGGGCGGCCTGGCCATGGCCACCGTTGCAGCCTGCGCACTGTTTTCGGCCATCTGCGGCTCCACCGCGGCAACCGCAGCGACCATGGGCGTTGTTGCACTGCCTGAGATGCGCAAGGCCGGATATGAAGATGGCATGTCCTGCGGCTCCATTGCCGCCGGCGGCACACTGGGTATCCTGATTCCGCCCAGTACCGGCTTCATTATCTATGGCATCGTTGCCGGCCAGTCCATCGGCGCCCTGTTCGCGGCAGGCATTATGCCCGGTTTGGTTCTGGCAACCTGCTACATTCTCTCCATTTCCATCACCGTGCATATCAAGCCCGAGTTCGCGCCCGGCAAGCAGAAGTTCACTTGGAAGGAGAAGTTCATTTCCATCAAGGGCGGTTTGGGCATGATCTTCCTCTTCGCAGTCGTGATCGGCGGTATGTTCTCGGGTTTGTTCACGGCGAACGAGGCTTCCGCCGTCGGCGCGGTCGTCGGCCTGGGATTCCTGATCTTCAAGCGTAAATTCACCTGGAAGGTTTTCGTGACCTGCCTGCGAGACAGCGTCCGTACTTCCTCCATGGTGTTCCTGATCCTGATCGGCGCCTATGTGTTTGGCGCGTTCCTCGCCATCACCCAGCTGCCCCAGACCCTTGCGGCCTTCGTGACCAGCTTGGACGTGAACCGGTTTGTGGTTCTCGCCGTTATCATTGCGATTTATGTGGTTCTGGGCTGCTTCATGGATTCTTTGGCCATGGTTATGCTCACCGTGCCTATCTTCCTGCCCATCGTGCAGGCGCTTGGCTTTGACTCTGTGTGGTATGGCGTTGCCATGATCATGGTTATGGAGTGCGGCCTGATCACCCCTCCCGTCGGCATGAACGTGTACATTGTGGCCGGCGTTGCAAAAGACGTTCCTTTGGTGAAGATATTCAGAGGCGTTGCGCCCATGGTGGGTGGCATGATTGTTGCCATTATTATCATCATCGCGTTCCCGCAGATTGCTCTGTGGCTGCCCCAAACCATTGGTGCGTACTGAGCTGCTGAGTACGGCGGAAGCAAAATTTGCGGGTACCCCTTTTAGGGAAAATATATTTAGGAGGAAAAAAGAATGAAAATGCGTAAGATCCTTGCTCTGCTGATGGCAGTCTCCATGTGCTTTGCACTGCTGACCGCCTGCGGCGACAAAACTCCTGCTGCTACTACTGATCCTGCGACTACCACCGAGGGTGCAGACGATGCCCTGGCCAATGCCAAGGCTGTTGAGTTGGTTATGCAGTGCCATGACCCCGAGAGCTCCATCTGCGGTTCCTATCTGCAGGACTGGGAGGCCATGGTTACCGAGGCTTCCGCTGGCAAGATCACCTTCGTGAACTACTTCGGTGGCTCTCTGGTGAGCTCCGCTGAGTCCGTCGACGCTGTGCAGAACGGCGTTGCCGATATGTGCTGGTCCGCTGCTACCATCTATTCCGGCCAGTTCCCCATCTCTGAGTTCATCCAGCTGCCTCTGGCTGGCATCACCTGTGCCCGCATGGGGTGCAAGGTGTTCACCCAGATGCTTGCCGAAATCCCTGAGCTGCAGACCGAGTATTCCAACTATCAGGTTGTTCAGGTTTCCGCCTGCACCACCGCTCCTTTGAGCTTCACCGCGAAGCAGCCTCAGACTCTGGCTGATTTCCAGGGTCTGCGCATGCGTGTTGCCGGTTCCACCGCTTCTCTGTGGGCCACTGCCGTTGGCATCAGCCCCATGACCGTTGCCACCCCCGAGACCTATGAGTCCCTGGAGAAGAACGTCATCGAAGGCTGCGCCAACGATTGGCACAACATCATGGCTTTCTCCCTGCAGGACGTAGTTAACTATGTCATGACCTATGAGTGCCCCGGCTCTCCCATGTTCGTTCTGATGAACAAGGATTCCTATGGCAACATGGATCCCGCACTGCAGGCGATTATCGACGAGTATTCCGGTTCCTATGCCTCTGACATGGCCGGTTACTACTGGGATTCCACTCGTTCCGCTGCCATCCAGACTCTGAAGGATGCCGGCGCCGAGGTCTATGATTGCCCCGATGACGTGCGCGCTGCATTCACTTCTGACTCCGTCAAGACTGAGGTTCACGCTGCCTATGTCGAGTATCTGAACGGCTACAAGCTGGATGGTCAGACCATTTATGATTCCGCCATGGCGATCGTTGCTCAGTATGCTGACGAGTACGCTGATCCCTGGGGCGCCGGTTGCCCCAACGCTGAGTCCACCGACACTGGCTTCCAGGTCACCGGCTGGACCGCTCTGGCTGATTACAAGGGCTAATTTGCCCGTTTGAACAGCTAAGCAATTTGCCCATGTGCATATGACGAAAGGGTTGTACGTCAATGAAAAAGTTTACAGAAATCACAGACAAGTTTTGCCAGTATGTCAGTTATCTCAGCATGGCATCGATGGTCTTTATCATGTTCTATATGTTCATCGATCTGTGTATGCGCGTATTCCGGAACGCCCCGATTACGGGCGGTTATGAGATTACGGTTATGGCACTGTCTGTTCTGATTTTCAGTTCCTGGTCTTATACCCAGACGGTACATGGGCATATCCATGTGACCATGTTCATCGGTATGATGCCCACTAAGGTTCGTTTCTTCCTGTTCGGCCTGACCTCTGTGCTGTCTACCGGGACGCTGGCCGTGGCCACTTATGCGACCTTTATCCGCATTTTCGAACTGAAGGCTCAGGGCACCGCCACTGGCATGCTGCTGATTCCCCACTGGCCGTTTATGACCATTGAGTGCATTGGCTTGTTCTTCTTCACCATCATTCTGGCTCGCGATGCCATTAAGGCTGTTGGAGCTATGTTCAATGAGGGGTTTGCCAAGGAAGTCATGTCAACGTGGGAATAAATTGACCATTTGACAGAACACGAGCGGGGACGCGCACTAGCGCGTCCCCGCTCAGCGTTTGAGTCTTTTCACGCAGGTTCAAACGTGCAGTGATTAGAATGAACAAACACCATGACGGTTTTCTTTCACACGATCGTTCCTTCGAGGCCGTTGGCATGCACCTTCTTGTGCAGCTCAAGCGGGGACGCGCTGACACAATTAAAGTTAAGGTTAGGGATAAAAATGAGGTTATATGGGAAGCGGCTGATGCGGTTGGCGCTCGGTCTTATTTTATTTACGGTGGGCACGGTCATTATCATGAACAGCGGCATGGGCTATGGCCCGTGGGAACTGTTTCATGCGGGGATTGCCTGCCACATCCCCCTTACGGTGGGGCAGGTGGGCATTGTGACCGGGGCGGTTATCGTGATGGCCGATCTGCTCATGAAGGAAGCTGTAGGCATTGGCACCCTTGCCAACATGGTGTTTATTGGTCTGCTGATGGACTGGATGCTGCCCATTATTCCCAGGATGGAAGGTGCTGTGCCAGGATTTTTTTACATGGTGCTGGGACTGCTCATTTTGGGTCTGGGCAGCTATTTTTATATCCAGGCCGGGTTTGGAGCCGGGCCTCGTGATACCCTTATGGTCGCGCTGCGGCGACATACCCAACTGCCGGTGGGAGTCTCTCGGTTTGCCATTGAGATAACCGTGGCATTGCTGGGGTGGCTTTTTGGCGGCCCGATCGGCGTGGGAACAATGATTACCGCAGTGGGGTTGGGTAGCGTAATCCAGATTGTGTTCCGGCTGTTCCACTTTGAGGCAACGGCGGTGGAGCATGAAAACCTTGCGGATACCATGAGAAAACTAAAAAACGCTTGCAAAAAGGCGGATGTCAACGGGTAAAGCCCGCTGACATCCGCCTTATAAACTGTCCATACAAATTAACCCTAGTTCCGTGAAGCGATAGCCCAGAAGGAACCGTGGTTTTCCGTTTACTTGGGGGTTAGCCATTCGCTAAGACAGAGAATTAACCAAACAGAGTGCGTTTTGCCTGAGATGAGGGCATACCCGAAAGGCTGCTGGTTATGTTTCGGAATACCGGGTTAAGAACTGACGGGTACGCTCCTCGCGGGGATGGTCAATGACTTCTCGGGCCGGCCCCTCCTCCACAATTACGCCGCCATCCATGAAAATGACCCGGTCAGCCACGTCGCGGGCAAACGCCATCTCGTGGGTGACGATGACCATGGTGGTCTTTTGCTCCGCCAGAGAGCGGATGACACGAAGCACCTCGCCGGTCAGTTCTGGGTCAAGGGCGGAGGTTGGCTCGTCAAAGCACAAAATATCGGGCTGGAGGGCAAGTGCCCGGGCAATGGCCACCCGCTGCTGCTGTCCGCCGGAGAGCTGATGAGGATACAGGCCGGTTTTGTCCGCCAGACCCATCCGATCGAGCAGGGTGCGGGCGTGCTCAGACAGATTGGCATGGATTACTTTTTTGTTCTGCTTGTAGCCGGGCTGTTCCTTTGCCAGCAGTTCCTCCGCCAGCATCACGTTCTGCAGGGCAGTGTACTGGGGGAAAAGATTGAACGACTGGAACACCAGCCCAAAGTGAAGACGTTTTTTCCGCAGCGCGTCGTCACTGAGCGTCCCGGTGTCGGTACTATCAAACAGCGTTTCGCTTCTGACGAGGATCTGGCCGCAATCCGGCTTCTCCAAAAAATTCAAACATCGCAAAAGCGTTGTTTTGCCGGAGCCGGAGGAGCCAATGATGGCAACGCTTTCCCCTCGCTCCATGGAGAAGGAGATATCTTTCAGAACAGCAGTGGAGCCAAAGCTCTTGCTGATGTTTTTGACCGTTAGGATCGGCATGACGTCTTCTCCTTATACCTTAAAATAAGACAGCTTCTTTTCGATCCAGCCAAACAGCAGGGTGAGCATCCCGTTGAAGACCAGATAGAATGCACCGGAATAGAACAGGGGCCACAACAGTCCCTGAACTCTTATGTAGCTTTGCGCTTCCACGATGACCTCGCGTACCGCAATGATTTGGGCAAGCGAGGTATCCTTGACCAGCGTGATGATCTCGTTGCTCATGGGGGGGAGAATGCGCTTGACCAACTGCAGCAGAATGATCTTAAAGAAGATCTGGCTTTTGGTCATGCCAAGCACTTGTCCCGCCTCGTACTGACCCCGGGGGATGGCCTGAATGCCACCGCGGAATATTTCGGAAAAGTAGGCGGAATAATTGATGACGAACGCAACGACCGCCGGGAGCATACGGTTGGGATAATTGATGCCCCAAAGCAGGCTCGGTCCATAGAAGATGATGATGAGCTGCAGCATCAGCGGCGTGCCCCGAATCACCCACACGAAGGTGCGGGTTAGCCAGCGCAGCGGAGTAAACCCACTCATTGAGCCGAACGCCACCACAAGGCCCAGCGGCAGCGAAAAAACCAGGGTAATGAGGAAGATGACGCAGGTCACG
Organism: Oscillospiraceae bacterium; assembly: GCA_963666535.1. GTDB lineage: Bacteria > Bacillota > Clostridia > Oscillospirales > Oscillospiraceae. Next base: position 913,785 of record OY762913.1, read on the forward strand.
CCAAATCCATTGAGCAGCGTCAATGTTACGGTTGCAAGCATGATGGAGTCCCCTTATCTCTTTCAAAGTCGGGGAGGGCGGGGGCTTACCCCCGCCCTCCCCTGTGCGAAATCAGTGCGATCAGTCGGCCATCAGCAGGTCGGACAGACCATAGGTTTCAGCTATTGCGGCCAGTGTGCCGTCGGCCATCAGGGTGTCAATCACGGTGTTCACCTGCTCGGTGATGTTGCTGTCCTTGCGGAACCCAATGGCGTATTCCTCATCAGTCAGGGCCACGCCCTCCAGAATCATCAGATCGGAGTAACTGGTACCCGCGCCGGTCATGGCGTTGGCAGTCGTGTAATCCACAACCGCAATGTCGGCAGTGCCGGACTTGACTTCAAGCAGCGCGTCGGTCTGGCCGGAAACGGGGGTGTACGCGCTGTCGGTCAGGCTGGAAAGAACGGCGGTTTCGCCGGCAGAGCCCTCTTCAGCGACAACGGAAGCGCGGGCCAGAGTGCCCAGATCGGTGTAAACGGCGGCGTCGGCCGCGCGGATGACAACCACCTGCTGGTTGGTCAGGTAGGACTGGGAGAAATCCATGCTGGCCTTGAGTTCCTCTCTCACGGTAAGACCGTTCCAGATGCAGTCAATGTTCTTGGAAGACAGCTCCAGTTCCTTGCTGTCCCAATCAATGATCACAAATTCAGGAGTAACGCCCAGCTTGGCGCAGACGGCTTCGGCAAACTCGGTGTCAAAGCCAACCAGCTTGCCGGTGGAGTCGTAATAGTTCATGGGGTCATATTCGGTGATGCCGATCACCAACGTGCCCTTGTCCTGCACATAGGCCCAGTCGTCATCGGTCTCCACAGCGGGGGAGGGGGTAGCGGTGTCCTCGGCAGGAGTTGCGGTGTCCTCTGCGGGAGTGCTGCTGCCGCAGGCGGCAAGGGTAAGGCTCATGCACAGAGCAAGCATGAGAACAAGAAATTTTTTCATCAATAGTTCCTCCAAAATGTTGAATATCCGGTCATTCCTAACCCCGACATAGTACCACATTAGCATGGTGAAGTAAAGGCTTTTTCCTGTTTTTCTGCCGGGCAGAGGGGAAAATACTGATCCTGCGGCGGCAAATTGCCACAGGTGCGAGAAAATAAAAAACCCCCTTGCAAACGTTTGGGAAAAGAGGTATAGTTGTTTTAGCACTCAATGACGTAGAGTGCTAAAACAATCAGAAACGACGCAAGTCAAACCATACGACTTGAGCGGTAAAGGAGGTTAAGGATGATGGACATGCAAAAATTTACACAAAAATCGTTGGCAGCCATCCAAGGGGCGCAGGACATTGCGCTGGAATATGGCAACCCGCAGGTAGAGCAGGGGCATTTGCTGTGGGCACTGCTGCAGGACGGGGAGGGGCTTGTGCCTCAGCTGCTGACCAATATGGGGCTGACGCTGCCCAGCTTTGCGGCGGCAGTGAAGGCCGAGGTGGAGAAGCTGCCCCGGGTTTCCGGCGGCAGCCGTGAAGCCGGAAAAGTCTACATTACGGCGGAACTGGATCAGGCAATTCAGCGGGCTTTGTCCACAGCACAGAGCATGAAGGACGAGTATGTTTCCGTGGAGCACTTGCTGCTGGGTTTGCTGGAGGCGGCGGACGGCGCACTAAGACCGCTATTTCACACGTACAACATAAAAAAGGAAGCCGTACTGCAGGCGCTGGCCACGGTGCGGGGAAACCAGCGCGTGACGTCCGACAATCCGGAGGAGACTTACGACGCGCTGAAAAAATACGGCACTGATCTGGTCGAGCGGGCGAGAGCCAATCAGCTTGACCCAGTGATCGGTCGGGACGATGAGATTCGCAACGTAATCCGTATCCTCTCCCGCAAAACAAAGAACAACCCGGTGCTGATCGGTGAGCCCGGCGTGGGGAAAACCGCCATCGCCGAGGGGCTGGCCCAACGCATTGTCAAGGGGGATGTCCCGGTTTCCCTGAAGAATAAAACGGTGTTTTCGCTGGATATGGGGAGCTTGGTAGCAGGCGCGAAATACCGCGGTGAATTTGAAGAGCGGCTGAAAGCAGTGCTGACCGAGGTGAAAAAGTCCGAAGGCCGCATCCTCCTCTTTATCGATGAGCTGCATACCATTGTTGGTGCGGGCAAGAGCGAGGGCGCGATGGATGCGGGCAACATTCTGAAGCCCATGCTGGCCCGGGGAGAGCTGCACTGCATCGGCGCTACGACCCTGAACGAGTACCGCCAGTATATCGAAAAGGACGCAGCGCTGGAGCGCCGGTTTCAGCCCGTTATGGTGGCCGAACCCACGGTGGAGGACACCATTGCGATTTTGCGCGGACTGAAGGAGCGCTATGAGGTGTTTCACGGCGTAAAGATCCAGGACGGCGCGATCATTGCCGCCGCCACCCTGAGTAACCGCTATATCACGGAGCGGTTTCTGCCTGATAAAGCCATTGATTTGGTGGATGAGGCGTGCGCTATGATTCGCACGGAGATGGATTCTATGCCCATTGAGCTGGATGTCGTTTCCCGCAAGATCATCCAGTATGAGATTGAAGAAGCCGCGCTGAAAAAAGAGACGGATCATGTCTCTCAGGAACATTTAGCCGAAATCCGCAAGGAATTGGCCGAGCTGCGGGAGGACTTTAAGGCGAAAAAGACCCAGTGGGAGAATGAGAAGAACGCCATCGGCAAGGTGCAGAAGCTTCGGGAAGAACTGGAGAGTGCCAACGCCGAAATGGAAAAAGCGGAACGGGAGTACGACTTAAACCGCGCCGCCGAACTGAAATACGGGAAGATTCCGGAACTCAACAAGCAGCTGGAGGCGGAGGAGGCCATTGCCGCCCAAGGCAAGGCGGCGTCTTTACTGCGGGATAAGGTGACAGAAGAGGAGATTGCCCGCATCATTCAGCGCTGGACAGGAATTCCCGTGGCGCGGCTGATGGAAGGGGAGCGGGAAAAGCTTCTGCATCTGGAGGATATCCTTCACAAGCGCGTGGTGGGACAGGAGGAGGCCGTGCGGCTGGTTTCCGATGCCATCCTGCGCTCCCGTGCTGGGATTGCAGATCCCGATAAACCCATTGGTTCTTTTTTGTTCCTGGGGCCCACCGGCGTGGGTAAAACCGAGCTTGCCAAAACGCTTGCCGAGGCGCTGTTTGACAGCGAGAAAAATCTGGTGCGGATTGACATGAGCGAGTATATGGAGAAGTTTTCCGTCTCCCGCCTCATTGGCGCACCACCCGGCTATGTAGGATATGAAGAGGGGGGCCAGCTAACCGAAGCGGTACGCCGCCAGCCCTATTCCGTGGTGCTGTTTGACGAGGTGGAAAAGGCCCATCCCGATGTGTTTAATATATTACTGCAGGTATTGGATGATGGTCGTATTACAGATAGTCAAGGGAGAACCGTTGACTTTAAAAACACCGTCATTATCCTGACCTCCAATCTTGGCAGTCAGTATCTGCTGGATGGGATTGATCAAAACGGCGAAATTATGGCCCAGGCAAAGGAACAGGTCAGCGACCTGCTGAAGCATTCCTTCCGTCCGGAATTTCTCAACCGCTTGGACGAGATTGTGTTCTACAAACCGCTGACGCGGGAGAATATTACGCACATCATCGACCTGCTGCTGGTTGACCTGAATGGACGGCTTGCGGATAAGGAACTAACGGTGACGCTCACGGAGGCGGCAAAGCGCTATGTGATCGACAGTGCCTATGACCCCATCTATGGTGCGCGCCCGCTCCGCCGATTTGTCCAGCACACGGTGGAAACGGCCATCAGCCGGCGAATTATCGCCGATCAGGTTGCGCCGGGCGACACGCTGACAGTGGATTACCGCAACGGTGAATTGGTCGTGGGGTAACGAGGAAAACCATAAAAGCAGCCCCGAAGCATAGCTCCGGGGCTGCTTTTATGGTGAGCCTTTGGAACAATCACCTCTGCGGCAAGTTTGGAAATTGTTTCGTGGATGAAATCAGCATTTTGGGGGTTTTTGACTACCTGACGGAGCTTTATTATACAGAGGGCCGGGCCTGCCGTTATGTCGAATCCTTTTTTAAATATTTATTTTTTGGCAAGCATATTCCTGTCATTATCTTGATGTGGATACCTACAACAAACTCTGCGTAAATAGGGATACCAAAATCAGCATACCAAGAATGAAGACCGATGATGATATCGACATCGTGTCATTCAGCAAAGAGTAACTTGCTCTTCTGGATGGTTATTTGATCAGGTGGATAACGGTCTGACGGCGGGCGGGATCGTGGAAAAGAGTACCGCCAGCAGACTGGGTATCTCCCTCACCGGCGGAAACAGCGCCGGGAAGAGTAACTGACGCTGTTACTGCACCACCTCAGGACAATGTGTTGATGCCCTGAGGTGATAGAGACTATTTAATGTCCACTGAACAAATGCGATTTTCGTATCGCATTCGCCAAAAGGACAGAAACTGTCCTTTTGGGCTACAAAACAGTTCCGTTTTGCGGCTTTAGATACATTGATGCCTGCCTGTTTGGATTTGCAGAAACACGCTATAAATTCAATGTGCAAGGTTTTTTTCTGAAATCAGCCAAAACCCTTATGAACAAAACAAAAACAAATTTGAAGCATTGATATGATTAGGCTTTTGTTTTGTTCAGCAGATATTATTTAAAGCCGACAGCAATTGACGCAATCCGTATATTTTTGGTCAGCAATCTGCCAATTTACCGTATGGAACCAGTCGCCGATGTATTCGGCGCGTTTGTTATAATGCTTGAGATAGTAAGCATGCTCCCACACGTCAATGGTCATGACCGGGTACAGCCTCAATGTCAGCGGCGTATCCTGATTTCCGGTTGTGACAATCTTGAGACGGCCGCATCTGTCGGCGACCAGCCAAGCGTATCCAGACCCGAACACTGACAGTGCCGCAGTTTTAAACTGATCGACAAACGTATCAAACCCACCATAGGTCAAATCAATCGCATCCCCTAGCGCGCCCGCTGGAAACTGATCAAAACACGGACTCATCCCATCAAAGTAAAACCGGTGATTATACACGCCGCCGGCATTTCGGGCGACGGGCGTACCGATCGCTTCCGGCAGTCTTCCGGCAATGCATATCAGCTGTTCCAGCGTGAGGCATTGCAGACGTGGATGGTCTGTCAAAGCGGTATTTAAATTGTCAATATAGGTTTGTAAATGCCGATCGTGATGCAGCATCATTGTCTGTGCGTCGATGTACGGCTCCAGTGCGTTGTAGCTGTACGGCAATGGTGTGTTTTCGAATAAATAGTGATCTGTCAAGTTCAATCCCCCCTTAACCAGACTATGAGCTGGACGTGGAAACGTGACGGCAAAGGGGCGAGTTATTGACTTTCGGTGTCATGCGGCATAAAATCAGGTACGACAATTCACACATTGACTCTGGCACATACCCCGATTGGCCAAGCCGATCAGATTTTTTGGTTGGGGGGCATCGTGGAACGGCCAAGACTGCACAGGAGGGAAATTCACCATGAAAGTCGCGATTATTACGGGCGCATCCTCGGGCCTGGGACGTACCTTTGCCGCGGAAATTGACCGGCGGGGCCTTGTGGACGAGATATGGGCCGTGGCTCGGCGGGAGAACCGCTTGGACGAGCTGGCCGCAAGCCTGCACACGCCGGTACGGAAAATAACGCTGGATCTTGCCCAGGGGGACAGTACGGCGGTGATTGCCAGCCTTCTTGCCGAAGAGCTGCCGGATGTGCGTGTGCTGGTCAACGCGGCAGGGTTCGGCAAGATCGGCAATTACTCCGATTTGACACAGGCGGAAAACGACGGCATGATTGACGTTAACATCCGCGCGCTGGTCAATGTAACAGTGGCAGTGCTGCCTTATATGAGCCGGGGCGGCCGTCTGTTCCAAATCGCCTCCAGCGCGTCGTTTCAGCCACTGCCCGGCTTGAACGTATATGCGGCCTCCAAGGCATTTGTTCTGCGCTACACCCGCGCCCTGCGGTGGGAACTGCATGGCAGGGGCATTCTTGTCACGGCGGTGTGTCCCGGATGGATCAAGACAGAGTTCATTTCGGTGGCACAGGATACAAAAAACCGCCGGGCTGTGCGTAAATTTCCCCTTATGCTGAAGCCGGAAACTGTTGTGAAGGCATCTTTTGCGGCCAACAGCGCGCATCTTGCCGTTGCCACCTGTGCGCCCCATACGCTGATCCAGCGTTTGGGGACAAAGATTGTTCCGGACTGGGTTTCTATGGCGTTTTGGGGATTGGTCCGCTAAAGGAATTTCAAGAAAAAGAAAGGCAGACATCCAAATTATGGTGTCTGCCTTTCTTTTTATATCGTTTCTGTGGCGGCTTGTCCCATTACCAGATGCGCAGAACCTGCTGCATCCCCAAACTGACGCAAGCAATGAGAACCCAGCAGCAAAAACCCATCAGCAGTGGTTTTCCACCGGTTTTGACCAGCTTCACCGGATCGGTGTTCAGCCCAATGGCGCCCATGGCCATTATAATGAAAAATTTACTGAGGGCTTTCATGGGCGAAGTCACAGCTATGGGAAGAGAAAACACCGTGGTGATCACCGCTGCCAACAGGAAGAAGAGGATGAAAAACGGAAACACTTTTTTAAAATCGACACGGGTCCCATCTCCTCCGGATTTTCTGGCTTTTACTGTGCGGTAAAGTGCAAGCGCCAGCGTGATCGGGATAATGCCCAGCGTCCGCGTAAGCTTGACGATAATGGCGTCATCCAGGGTGCTGCTGCCGTGGATGCCGTCCCATGCCGCCGCCGCCGCTGTGACGGAGGAGGTATCGTTGATTGCGGTACCTGCAAACAGCCCAAACCCTTCATTAGAAAGGCCCAGCAAACCGCCCAGCGTAGGAAAGATCAGCGCTGCCAATATGTTAAACAGGAAAATGACCGAAATGGATTGGGCGATTTCATCGTCATCCGCGTCGATGACTGGGGCTGTGGCAGAGATAGCGGAACCTCCGCAGATGGAGGAGCCAACGCCGATCAGCACCGAGATTTTCCCCGGAATTCTCATGACCTTGCACAAAAGGAAGGCTGTGATCAGGGACGTGGAGATGGTTGCGATAATGATGGGTAGCGACTGCCTTCCTTTTGCCAGTATGTCAGTCAAATTCATGCCGAAGCCAAGCAGGATGACGGCATACTGCAAAATTTTTTTGGAGGTAAATGCGATGCCTGCCTGATATTTTCCTCGATTTAACGGCAGCTGAGCGATGGCCATTCCCATAAGAATGGCGAACACCGGCCCGCCGATGACGGGCAGGAGAGTGCCCAATAAGTAGGCTGGTGCAGCGATGCAAAGGCACAGGAGCATGCCCCGTCCCTTTTCCGTGATCCATGTCATATGAGTTACGCCCTCTTTGCTGTTTTTTTCAGTTTACCCCTTCACAGCCAAAAAAGAAAATGATAAATCTTTATTTATCTATAAATTTGGGTTATAATTAATTTCTGCCGAACAACCTTGGGCTGGCAGGGACTTGTGATTGAAACGGAGGGCGCTTATGCAGGATTTTCGAATGGAGACCTTCCTTGCGGTGTGCCGTACGATGAATTACACCCGAGCGGCGGAGGAGCTGAATCTGACGCAGCCGGCCGTGTCTCAGCACATTCGCTATTTGGAACGCTTTTACGGGGCGCGGCTGTTTGCATATGGGGGGAAAAAGCTTTCGTTGACCGAGCAGGGGAAGCTTTTGCGCAGTGCGGCGTTATCCATCGCCCACGATCAGCGCAGTCTGCGGGACAAAATGGCGGCGGCGGGAGCACGCCGGCTGAACTTCGGCGTGACGCTGACCGCGGGGGAATATTTGGCCGTGCCGCCGGTAGCACGCTATCTCAAGGAAAACCCCCGCGCCGGACTGCGGATGGTGGTGGCGGACACCGATGCCCTGCTGGAACACCTGGATCGGGGCGAAATTGACTTTGCACTGGTAGAGGGCTTTTTTGACAAACAGGAATACGACTGCCTTGTTTACCGCACCGAGCGATTTTTTCCGGTTTGCGGCGCAACGTATCAATTTGAAGATGAGCCATGCACGCTGGAGGCGCTGCTGTCCCAACGGCTTCTCTTGCGGGAACCCGGTTCCGGAACCCGTGCTGTGCTGGAGCACGCACTGGCGGCCCGGAATCTGACGGTATACGATTTCCCGCTCCGCACGGAGATTGCCAGCATCAATATTATCAAGGCGTTGGCGGAGGAAAACTGCGGCATTGCTTTTTTGTACGAGGCTGCGGTGGCAGCTGAATTGAAGAAAGGAACCCTGCGCCGCATTGCGCTGGACGACTGGAACGTCAGTCATGAGATGACCTTCCTCTGGCGCACGGGCAGTCTGTTTGCCCAAGAGTATCAGGCTGTTTTCCATGATTGGCGCCAAAGCCAGCCAACTGTGTGATGGCCGATGCGGGTGGGATTTCTCGCAGTTAGAAACGGTTCGTGCTGTGTCACGTTGGGCGTTACCAAAGAGAGCTGCAAAAATGAAAAAAAGAATACCAAATTCTTTGGGATTATGATATGATGTTTTGGATTAATACACTGCGCTGTATGGCGTGAGAAATGCACCCGAAAAGGCGGTGAAACCACATCATGAAACGAATGCTGACGCTCGTGCTGCTGGCAATGTCTATGACATTGCTGCTGACGGGCTGCTATTTTAAATCCATTGACGATCTGTATACGCTTCCCGAGGCACCCGAGGCCTATCAGTATCTGCAAAATGCGCTGGAAGAAGTGCAGCAGCAGTTGGGCACCCAATATTCCACCACGGTGGAATATGCCGTCCCCCTATCCGGTGAGAACACACAGACGGTGCAGTTGCTGGATCTGAACGACTCCGGCACGAAAGACTTTGCGGTAGCCTTTTTCCGGGTCAGTGGTGCGGAAAACCCGTTGAAAATTTATATCTTCCGCCAGCAGCCAGACGAGACATATGAGGTTTATGCGGTGATTGAGGGCGACGGATCTGCCATTACGTCCATCGCGTATGCGGATTTGGATGGCGTTGGCAGTAAGGAGATTATCGTCAGCTGGCAGATCAGCGATGGCGTCCATTTCCTTGCCGCCTATTCGGTTGGGTTAAACACCGCGTCCGAGCTGCTTATGACCAACTATACCGGGTATCAGATTTCAGATATTGACCGGGATGGCCAGGCGGAGATCCTCGTCGTTCAGACCGATGCCGCTAACGACGAAAATGGAGTGGAATACTACGATTATAGTGACAGTGACGATGAATTGACGGTCAAAAACACCGCGCCGGTCTCCGCCGGGGTGGAGACGGTGAACAAACAGACCATCGGTTATCTTCAGGATATGATCCCCGCGCTTTTTGTGACCTGGACCATGGAAGACGGAAGTCTGGTCACGGATATTTTTGCGTGCCGGAATGGACTGCTTACCAATATTACGCTGGATGACACAGGCATCAGCAGGAGCACAAGGCGAAGCAAAGAGGTCTATGGCACCGACATCAATAACGACTCGATTATGGAGATGCCAGAACTCAAAAGCCTGCCGGATTACGGGGCGGAGAGCGAAAACTTTTATGCCATCACATGGGTGCAGTATAGCGTGGCTGGTCAAAAAACACCGATTTACACCACCTACTACAACGATAAGGATGGTTGGTATCTTATTCTGCCCGACGAATGGCTGGAATCGCTGTCCGTCACCCGCACCGACAACGTGACGCTGGGCGAACGTTCCATCACCTTCTATCACATCGATGGCAGTTCCGGTGAGCCGGAGGCGTTCCTTACCATCTATAAGCTCACCGGCACCAACCGAAGCGTGAGGGCTAAACGAGGGGAACGGTTTGTTCTCATGGAAGAGAGCAGCACGATTTATGCCGCAGAGTTTACTGGCACTTGGGACTGCGGGCTGAATAACGACACGCTGCTCGAGCAGTTTAAGTTCATCAAAACCGAGTGGTGAAGGAGGAAATTCATGAAAAAGGTTTTGGTTCTGGAGGACGAAGAAAACATTCGAAGTTTCGTGGTGATCAATCTTAAGCGCGCAGGCTACGAGGCAATTGAGGCCAGCACGGGAGAGGAAGCGATTGCGCAGCTCAAACGCAATTCCGACATCAAGGTCGCGCTTCTGGATATTATGCTTCCAGATATTGACGGCTTCGAGGTTTGCCGCCGTATCCGCGCCACAGATAATAAGATTGGTATTATTATGCTCACGGCCCGCACGCAGGAAATGGATAAGGTCACCGGGCTGATGACCGGGGCCGACGACTATATGACAAAGCCTTTTTCTCCTGCGGAGTTGACCGCTCGTATCGACGCGCTGTTCCGCCGGGTGGGCGGTGACGCAACCGATAGTGACGGCGAGATTCGGCATGATCCATTTCTGCTCAACACCCGCAACCGGACGCTGGAAAAAAGTGGGCAGCGCGTCAAGCTTACTCAGGTGGAATATTCCATCATGAAGCTGTTTATGGAAAACCCGGGAAAGGCCCTTTCCCGAGAAGAGGTGCTGGACGCCGTTTGGGGAAAAGAGTATTTCGGTGAGCTGAAAATCGTGGATGTTAACGTTCGTCGTCTTCGCATTAAGATTGAGGATGACGCCACAAACCCGGCCTATATCACCACGGTGTGGGGATACGGCTACAAGTGGGGATTTTAAGGCACGGCAGGCGCTTCGGGCAACCCCCAATTCTCAATATTTTGAAAGGAGGAGATGGCCATGCCAATCAGCCAAAAGAAGCTGCGTGGTATTCGGAAACGGTGGATATTCAACAGTATTACTGCGGTGCTGCTCATTGTGCTCTTGGCGGTCGTGTCCTTTTCCGTGGCCATTTCCAGCTATTACTATTCCACCATGCGCAGCGGCTTGGAAACCCGCGCTTCGGAAGCGGCATCCTATTTCCGCAAGTATACCGAAAGCGAGTATAATCAGGCGGCGCAAAACTATATCGCTACCTTCAGCGAGCAGAATAGCATGGATGTGCAGTTTCTGACTCCCGAGGGCTATATCAAGTACTCCTCCTATGGCCTGACAGCGGGCACTATGCCAGCAACCCCGGATATTGTAACGTCGGTGGAGACCAGTGTCGTTTCCACCTGGTCCGGGGAGGACCCCCATACCAATGAGCGCATTATGGCGGTTTCCGCCCCCGTGGTTTACAACGGCGCGGTGGTTGGCGTCGTGCGATACATCACATCCCTCGAGGGAGTGGACCAGCAGCTGCTGACCATTGTGTGCATTGCATTGGCGGTGGGCGGGGCGATTGTCGCCATCGTCTATTCTTCCAATCTTTACTTTATCCGCTCTATCGTGGACCCGCTGGCCGGCATTACCGAAACGGCCAAGCGCATTGCCGATGGCAGCTACGGGATTCAAATCGACAAGCAATATGACGATGAGATTGGCGAATTGACCGACACCATCAACGATATGTCCATGAAGATTCAGCAGTCGGAAAAAGTCCAATCGGAATTTATCTCCTCGGTGTCTCATGAACTTCGTACCCCCCTCACAGCGATCAACGGCTGGGCGGAGACCATCATGAATGGCGAACTGCAGGACGAGGCGGATGTGAAAAAGGGAATGGGCATTATTGTCAGCGAGGCGAGAAGACTGACCAACATGGTGGAAGAACTGTTGGAGTTCTCCCGCATTGAGGACGGGAGGTTTACCCTGTCTGTAGAACCGATGGACATTAAGGCGGAGCTGGAAGACGCTGTCTACACGTATAAAGAGTTTTTTCGCAGGGATGGCATTACCCTTACCCACACGGACTGTGCGGAGGAGTTCCCGCCCATCAATGGTGATCCCGAGCGCCTGCGGCAGGTGTTTTGCAACCTACTGGACAATGCCGCCAAGCACGGCGGCATTGGCAAAAAAATCGACACCGCCATTTGGCGGGAGGGCGACTATGCCGTCATTCGCATTCGAGATTATGGCCCCGGCATTCCCACGGATGAACTGCCTTATGTCAAGAAAAAGTTTTACAAGGGCAGTTCCCGCGCGCGGGGCAGCGGGATCGGCCTTGCCGTATGTGAGGAGATCATCACCCGGCACGAGGGCGTGCTGGACGTAGGCAATGCGCCGGGCGGGGGATGCATGACCACCATTTACCTGCCGATTAGAACATAAGTTCTATAAGGGTATTGCAAACCGTCCCCGACTCTGATAGAATAACGGCACAAGCAGTTATTTCACTTTGATCTCGGCCCTTTTTTTGACCTGCCGGAGGCAACCGAAAAAGAGGACTAAAGGGAGGTTGCCATGGCCACGTTGGGCTATGGCGGCCTCACAATACGGCCTTACGGCGACAGCAAAGGAGAACAACCCCATTCATGTCAAACAAAGAGAAAGAATCTGCGCAGTGTCGCAGCACAAACTTTAAAACCATGTGCGGTGGCCAGGCGCTGATTGAGGGGATCATGATGCGTGGCCCGCATAAGCAAGCCGTTGTGGTTCGCAAGCCGGATGGCGATTTGGAAATTCAGGAGACCGAGCTGAAATTCGTCAAAGACAAATATCCCATCCTTGGGGTTCCCTTCATCCGCGGTACCGTCAACTTTATGGATTCCATGATAAACGGCGTCAAGGCTCTGATGTTTTCGGCGGAGTATTATCCTGAAGATGAGGCGGCCGCCGATGAAAAGCCTTCCAAATTTGAGGTCTGGCTGGAGGATAAGCTGGGCAGCGAAAAAATCACCAGCTTGGTGATCGCCCTTTCGGTATTTCTGGGCGTGGGGCTTTCCATCGGCCTGTTTATCCTGCTGCCCACGGTGCTGGCCGGATTTCTGTTCCAGTATGTGCAGTCCTATTTTCTCCGCAACCTCATTGAGGGGGCGCTGCGCATCCTCATTTTCATGTCCTATTTGATTTTTTGCTCCCGTATGAAGGACATCCAGCGGGTGTTCCGCTACCATGGGGCCGAGCACAAAACCATTTTCTGCTATGAAGCCGGACTGCCCCTCACGGTGGAAAACGTCCGCCAGCAGCCAAAACACCACCCGCGCTGCGGCACCAGTTTTTTGTTTTCGGTTATGATCATCTCCATCCTCATTTTTTCGGTTGTGCAGTGGAGCAACGTGTGGGTTCGCCTGCTGCTTCGTTTGCTGCTTCTGCCTGTTGTGGTGGGCATCAGCTATGAGTTCAACCGCTATGTCGGCAAGCACGACAACCAATTTACCCGCTTTATGACTGCACCCGGCCTTTGGCTTCAGAACTGGACCACCAGTGAACCGGATGACTCCATGATGGAAGTTGGGATCAAGGCGCTTGAATTGGTCCTTCCCGAAAAAGAGGGCGAGGATGTCTGGGGTGGCTGAGCAAAGCCCGGTCTCAGCGGAACAAGCGAGGTGAGAAACATTGGCAACCACGTATAATAATCTTTATTTGGATACCCGCCTCCGCCTCCGCGCGGCGGGGGTTGAGGGGGCGCAGCTGGAAGCCAGAGAGCTTGTCTGCTACGCCGCCGATAAAACCAAGGACGAGTTTTTGCGCGACATGAGTCTGTATGTCCCCGCCGAGCTCGAGCACCGGGTGGACGAGCTTGTGGGACGCCGTCTGCTGGGGGAACCGGTGGCCTATATCATCGGCGAGTGGGAGTTTTACGGTTTGCCGCTGGACATTTCCCGAGAGGTTTTGGTTCCGCGCATGGATACCGAGGTTCTGGCTGAGCAGGCAATCCGGCTTGCCGGAGAAGCGGGGGAGGGCGCCCGGGTGTTGGACCTATGCGCCGGCAGCGGCTGCGTTGGGATCGCTGTGGCCGCCTATGCCCCCCAGTGTCGCGTGGTGCTGGCCGATCTGTCTGAAGAGGCACTGCGGGTATGCAAACAAAATGTCCGTCGCAACGGTCTGTCTGGGCGCGTTTCCTGTGTTCGCGTCAATGCCATGGAAGCACCGGTCTCCACCCTGTGGGACTTTGATGTGATTGCCTGCAACCCGCCTTACATCCCATCCGGCGATATCGACGGGTTGGAGACCGATGTAAAGGAGTACGAACCCCGCATGGCGTTGGACGGCGGCGGGGACGGATTGGACTTTTATCGTGCGATCACTTCCAAATGGGGGAACGCGCTCCGCCTGGGGGGGACGCTTCTATTCGAAGTCGGCATAGGTCAGGCTCCCGCCGTGGAGCAGCTTTTGATAAAAAATGGATTTGAGAATATCACAACCTATCCGGATACGCAAAATATTTGGCGGGTCGTCTCGGGGGTTGTCCCCACGGGGCTAAGTCCTGAATAACGGACAGGGAAAGAACTAGAATCCAGACTGTGGCGGACATTGAACTGCCCTATATGGAATGAGAATACGGAGGAATGGGAAGATGGCGGACAAAAAGAAAATGACCGTGGAGCCGGCGGCTCCGGCATCCGACAAGAAAAAGGCGCTGGATACCGCAATGGCCCAAATTGAGAAGGCATACGGCAAGGGTTCCATTATGCGTCTGGGTGAAAACCTGGATATTCTGGTGGATTCCATTCCCACGGGATCCCTATCCCTGGATTTGGCGCTGGGCATTGGTGGTGTACCCCGGGGGCGCATCATCGAGATCTACGGGCCGGAATCCTCCGGTAAAACTACACTGGCCCTGCATATCGTGGCTGAGGCGCAGAAGCGTGGCGGCGAGGTTGCGTTCGTGGACGCCGAGCACGCATTGGACCCCACCTATGCGCGGGCTTTGGGCGTGGATATTGATTCCATGCTGGTCTCTCAGCCGGATACGGGTGAGCAGGGACTTGAAATTACCGAGGCGCTTGTGCGCTCCGGTGCCATTGATGTGGTGGTGGTGGACTCTGTGGCTGCGCTGGTGCCTCGGGCGGAAATTGAGGGGGACATGGGTGATTCCCATGTCGGTCTGCTGGCCCGGCTGATGAGTCAGGCACTCCGCAAGCTGGCCGGATCCATCTCGAAAACCAACTGCATCGTCATTTTTATTAACCAATTGCGGGAAAAGGTCGGCGTGGTATACGGAAACCCTGAGGTGACCACCGGCGGCCGCGCCCTGAAGTTTTATTCCTCCGTGCGGATCGACGTGCGCCGGATCGAGGCGCTGAAAAACGGCACCGAAATTATCGGCAGCCGTACCCGCGCCAAGATCGTAAAGAACAAAGTCGCGCCTCCCTTCCGCGAGGCGGAATTCGACGTCATGTATGGCGAAGGTATTTCCAAAATGGGGGAGCTCATCGACCTTGGCGTGCGTCTGAATCTGGTGCAGAAGAGCGGCTCCTGGTTCTCGATTGGAGAGCTGAGGGTTGGGCAAGGCCGTGATGCGGCCAAGCAGTATTTAAAGGAAAACCATGAGCTGGCGGAGCAGCTTGAGGCTGATATCCGTAAAAATTCCTATCAGCTGATGAGCGGCCAGTCCAAAATAGCCGCTGTCGCGGCAGGCCGCGCGGTAGATGTCGCTGCCGATGACTTCAAAGATGAAGATCAATAAGCTGGAGCCTTCCAAGCACAAGAAAGGCCGTTTTCTCCTCCATATGGAGGATGGCAGCATTCTGCGAGTAGGGGAAAACGAGATAGTCTCGTTTTCCCTTTATTCGGGCGCCGAGCTGACCGACGAACAGCTTGCGAAGCTGACCGATGCCACCCGCGCTGGCACATTGAAAAGCTACGCCATGAACCTGCTCTCTGTCCGGTCTCTTTCCCGCCGGGAGCTTGTGCAGAAGCTGTTGGCGAAGGAGGCCACGCCCAGCGAGGCGGACGTCATTGCCGACCGGCTGACCGAACTGGGTCTCTTGAATGATGGGGAATATGCCCGGCAGGTGGCACGGCATTATGCGGCCAAAGGCTATGGCGAATTCAAAATTAAGGACGAGCTGTACCGCAGAGGGGTACCCAAAGAATACTGGGAGGATGCGCTGCCTCAGGCGGAAGACCCTGCTGACGCGATTGAGGCGTTGCTGCGGCAAAAGCTGAAATCAGCGACGCCCGACCGCAAGGAATTAAAAAAAGTATCTGACGCCTTGGCGCGCCGGGGCTACCGCTGGAACGACATCAGCAGTGCCCTTCGGCGTTACGGGGCAGAACTGGAGGACTGAACATGGAAACGAAAGAAGCAATCTTTGGCAGGAGAAGCATTCGCAAATACAAGAGCACCCCGATTCCGGAAGATGTGCTCCGGGAGGTGATAGAGGCCGGGCTGATGGCGCCGTCCGCCATCAATTTGCAGCCCTGGTACTTTGTGGTGGTACAAAGCCCCGAGAAGCGCCAGGAGTTGGTTTCCGTGATGGGGAATGTGTTTGGAAAGTTCCGGCCTATCCTCGAAAAGCGGTTTGCCACGCACCCGGAGGTCGTGGAGGAAACGGGACAGTTTTTGTCCGGCCTGGGTGGTGCACCGGTCTGTGTGCTGGCATTCCTCCTCAAACCGGAGTACCCGGAACAAGAAAAGGAAGGGGTAATGCAAAGCGTTGCGGCGGCACTGGAGAATATACTGCTGACCGCTTACGACAAGGGACTGGGCTCCTGTTGGCTCACCGCGCCTCTTAGCATGGGGTTTGGTCCGGAGCTGCAAAGCCGCTTTGCACCTGATCAAGGGGCGTTTTATGCGGCAGTGACGCTGGGCTACCCGGACGCAGAACCCAAAATGCCCCCTCGCCGTGAGGGGCGCTATCTCATTGTGTAAGGAGGGCACGTTCTTGAATGTTGCCTTTGTATCCCTTGGCTGTGCCAAAAATTTAGTCAATACCGAGCAAATGATGGCTCTTGTTCGGGCGGTGGGCTATGCTGTCGTATCCAATCCAGCCGATGCCGACGCAGTGGTTTTGAACACCTGCGGTTTTATCGACTCCGCCAAGGCGGAAGCCATCGACAATATTTTGGAGCTGGCGGAGCTGAAACGGACCGGCAGACCGCAGAAGCTGCTGGTAGCCGGCTGTCTGTCTCAGCGATACGGCCGTGACATCTTGGACGAGCTGCCCGAGGTGGACGGGCTGCTCGGCACCGGAAGCTATACTGATATTGTTCCCGCACTGGAGAGCATGGCAGAGGGCGATGTCCCCACCTTCTTCGGCAATATCGACAGTACGCTGGAAGATGGGCCACGGGTGGTAAGTACGCCGCCATACACCGCCTATTTGAAGATTGCCGAAGGCTGTGATAACCGCTGTTCCTACTGCGTGATCCCATCGCTTCGCGGTAAATACCGCAGCAGGACTATGGAGGCACTGGTGGAAGAGGCGAAAGGGCTTGCGGAAAACGGCGTGAAAGAACTGATCGTCATCGCCCAGGATATCACCCGCTATGGCACCGACCTGTACGGAAAACGTGCACTGGGAGAACTGCTTTCGCAGCTGTGCGCCCTTGATTTTCACTGGATTCGTTTGCACTATCTCTATCCTGACGAGCTGGATGATGCTCTGATACGAACCATAGCCGAACAGCCCAAGATCCTGCGCTATCTGGACCTCCCCATCCAGCACATCAATGACCGCATCCTTGTGGCGATGAACCGCCGCGGTACAAAGGCGGAGATTACAACATTGCTCCACAAGCTGCGAAAGGCCATGCCCGATGTGGTCATCCGTACCTCGATCATCTGCGGCCTGCCCGGAGAAACGGAGAAGGAATTCGAGGAATTGTGCGACTTCCTGACGGAAGAGGGAATTCAGCGTGCCGGTGTGTTCGCATTTTCGCCGGAAGAGGGGACTGTGGCAGCCCAGTTGCCCGATCAGGTGCCCGAGGAAGTTGCCAAGCGCCGGGTGGAGCTTTTAATTGACCTTCAGTCCCGGGTGATGGACGCATATAACGAATCCTGCCAGGGCGAAGTGTTGGAAATCCTGTGCGAGGGTTTTGACCATGACGCGGGCTGCTATGCCGGGCGCTCTTATGCAGACTCCCCCGATATTGATGGGAAGGTATACTTCACGGCCGCGGGGCTTGTCCCCGCAGGTACCTTTGTAAGGGTGAAAATAACCGGCGTTTCCGATGGAGACATGACTGGCGAAGTGGAGGAATGACCAATGAACACTGCCAATAAACTGACAATGCTGCGGGTGCTTATGATTCCCGCGTTTCTTTTGGTGCTGTATGCCGACTTCCCGGGCGGCAGCTATGTGGGGCTGGCTATCTTTGTGATTGCCAGCCTGACCGACCTGCTCGACGGGTATATTGCCCGGCATTACAATCAGGTCACCGATTTTGGCAAGTTTATGGATCCGCTGGCTGATAAGGTGCTGGTTCTGGCCGCCATGCTTTGGTTTGTGGAGAACGGACAGATGCCCGCTTGGGCGGTACTGATTGTGGTGTTACGGGAATTTGCCGTCAGCGGTTTGCGGATGATTGCATCCGACAGAGGCCGGGTTATTGCGGCCGGCTGGTCCGGCAAGGTGAAGACCGCCTCCACGATGGTGTGCGTGGTACTGATGCTGTTGCCCATCCCAAAGCTTCTGAATATGGTTTGTGTGGCAGTCATCGTCGTGACCACCCTCTATTCCGGCGTGGAGTATTTCGTGAAAAATCGGGACATCGTGGATTGGAATCAGTAAGACCGATTAGCTGAAGAAAGGAGCTCCCCGGAGGCAATGCCTCCGGGGAGCTCCTTTTGCATGGCGTGAAGGGAGATATTAGTGGAATTAGCGACCCAAATGTGGTGCTGACGAAGCGAAGTGGGTATTAAAATGAGAGTCAATAAGTGCGGGAAAAATAATTTTATGTTGTGCAAATAGCACAAAACAATTACAAATAAAGAGAAAGACAAAAAACAGAGAAAAGCAAAGAAATTGTAGGAAAAATAACGATAAAGTATTAACGATGATGTTAAAAAATAGATTATTTCAAAAGCATTGACATTTAAAATTAAAATATTTATAGTGAATATATACAAACGATTTTAACGATAATGAGTCGAATATTAGGAGGAAAAATAATGGAAAAGAATACAATGAAGGCGCTTGTTTTTCACGGGGTGCATGATCTCAGACTGGACGATGTCCCCATGCCCGAACTCGTCGCGCCTGATGATGCGATTGTAAGAGTGACCCTCTCCACAATCTGCGGTTCTGACTTGCACATTCGGGAGGGCTATGTCCCTGCGGTGGGACCGGGAACAATCATCGGTCATGAGTTCGTGGGCGAAGTCGTGGCAGTTGGGCCGATGGTGAACCAGGCGCGTCTTAGAGTTGGCGACCGGGTGGCGGCGGCCTGCAGCGTGTCCTGCGGAAACTGCTTTTTCTGTCGTAAGGGAGTAACGGCCCACTGTGAGGAGAACGACTCACTGCTCTACTTTGGCTGTACGTCCGAACTGGATGGCTGCCAGGCGGAGTATGTTCGCATCCCACATGCCATGGCGGGCCTGTACAAAATCCCGAACACTGTTTCGGACGAGGCGGCGCTTTTTGTGGGTGACATTTTGTCCACCGGCTATTTTGGTGCGGAAAACGGCGACATTGAAAACGGTGATGTGGTTGCGGTGATGGGCTGCGGACCTGTCGGCATGTGCGCCCTGGCAACGGCCCGGCTGTATGGTCCGTCTATCCTGATCGCAGTGGATACGGTAGAGAGCCGCCTGGCCTTTGCGCTGGAGCAGGGCCTTTGCGATGTGATCATCAATCCCTTAAAGGAAGACGTGATGGAGAAGATAAAGTCCCTCACCAAGGGCCGCGGCGCTGATGTCACCATCGAAGCAGCCGGGGCAAAGGGGACACTTGATCTGGCCTTCCAAACGGTCCGCAAGGCGGGAAATGTCTCTGTCATTGGCTTTTCTGCACTGCCCTATCCGATTGATCTCAATGATCTTTGGATGCGCAATGTCAGCCTGAAGGTTGGCTGCGTGAATACCAACAATATCCACAAGCTGCTGATGTTGATTGAGCGCGGCAGGCTGGATCTTACCCCTCTCATCACCCACAGCAAGCCCCTGAATGATATCCTGGAGGGTTACGATGTGTTTGGCAATAAGAAGGATGGCTGCATCAAATGGGCCGTCACGCCCTACGATTATTCCCGAGGCAGCAATTGACCCTGGTGTTTTCTGCCCCCAGCCTTGCGACAAGCCTGTTCAGACTGTCAAAAAACCATCCAACCAAAGGGCTCGGAGGGAAGGATAGTGTGAAAGGGAACCGTCAGGGTTCTCTTTCGCGTCCAATCAACACACTTTTTGAAACTTTTTACGGTGTTTCAAAAAGTGCTTTCAACCTGTCAAAAAAGTCCAAGGACTTTTTTGACAGGTTGAACAGGCTCCGCCCATCCGGGCAGGGCCTGTTTGACCGTGGCGCGGACAAGACCGCTTCTGCGGCTTGACACAACTGGCTGACCGTGATAATATACTGCCATATAGCCTTGCGATGATTGGAAAGAGTAGCACCCGCAAGCGCAGCAGAGAGGACGCGTCATCGGCTGAAAGCGCGTCTGGCGTAAGTGTGTGCAAAGTGCGTCCAGGAGCATGGGGAGTAATGTCCCCCGTATGACCGCGTTACAGGTTTTCGAGTGAAAACGAGAGTGGAACCGCGATGTGATCGCCTCTCATACCGTTGGGTATGAGGGGCGTTTTTCGTTTCTGGAGGAGGGTAGTTATGTTCAAACGTTTATACGAAACACTGGGGGCGTATCAGCAGCGTGACCCTGCCGCCCGCAGTAAGCTAGAGGTATTTCTTCTGTATCCGGGCGTGCATGCCCTCATTAACCACCGCATGGCGCACTTTTTGTATCGACATCATTGGTTCTTCCTGGCCCGCTTCCTTTCTCAGTGGAGCCGATTTTGGACCGGGATTGAGATCCATCCGGGTGCCGTCATCGGTCGGCGCTTTGTGATTGACCACGGTATGGGCATTGTGATCGGTGAAACAGCCGAGGTAGGGGATGATGTGCTGCTTTACCACGGCGTGACACTGGGCGGTACCGGCAAAGACCAAGGGAAGCGGCACCCCACCATCGGCAACAACGTTTTGATTTCGAATGGAGCAAAAGTGCTTGGCCCCTTCAAAGTGGGGGATGGAGCGCGTATCGCGGCAAATGCGGTTGTACTTGACGAGGTGCCGGAGGACGCCACTGCCGTGGGCGTGCCCGCGCGCATTGTCCGCATTGGGGGACAGAAGGTGAATTATGTCACGGAGGTAGATCAGATCCATGTCACTGATCCCATCCAGCAGCAGCTTGCCAGCATGGCCCAGCAAATTGAAGCCCTGGAGAAAAAATTGGAGGAAACTTAAGATGAAAGTGTTCAATTCCATGTCCCGCAAGAAGGAAGAATTTGTTCCCATTACCCCGGGGGAGGTCAAGATTTATTGCTGCGGTCCCACCGTGTATAACTATATCCACGTTGGCAACGCCCGGCCCATTATCCTGTTTGACGTGCTGCGCCGCTATTTTGAGTATCGCGGCAATCAGGTGACCTTTGTGCAAAATTTTACCGATGTGGATGATAAAATCATCAGAAAGGCCAACGAGGAGGGCGTTTCCTCCCAGCAGGTTGCGGAGAAGTATATCAAGGAGTACTTTACAGACGCCCAAGGGCTTGGCGTCCGTCCTGCCACGATTCATCCCAAGGCCACGGAAAACATAGCGGAAATCATCGCGTTGGTGCAGACCTTGATGGAAAAAGGCTACGCCTACGAGGCAAACGGTGATGTTTACTATCGCACCCTGAAATTTGAGGGATACGGAAAGCTATCCCACCAACCCATTGACGACCTCCAGTCCGGCGCACGGGTGGAGATCAGCGACAGCAAGGAGAACCCGCTGGACTTCGCGGTCTGGAAAGCGGCTAAGCCGGGCGAACCCTACTGGGAGTCGCCTTGGGGACCGGGACGACCCGGCTGGCATATCGAGTGCTCGGCAATGAGTAACCGCTATCTGGGCAAGACCATTGATATCCACTGTGGCGGACAGGACCTTCAGTTTCCCCATCATGAGAATGAAATTGCGCAGTCCGAGGCGGCAAACGGCTGCGAATTTGTCCGCTATTGGATGCACAACGGCTTTTTGAATATTGACAATAAGAAAATGTCAAAGTCAGAGGGCAATTTCTTTACGGTGCGGGATGCGGCACAGGTTTACGGTTACGAGCCGATTCGTTTCTTCATGCTCTCCGCTCATTACCGCAGCCCGCTCAACTACTCCAGAGAATCGTTGGAGCAGGCACAGGCCGCGTTGGAACGGCTGTACACAGCCAAGGCCAACCTGGAGTTCTTGACAAAGAACGGCGTGCCCGGTGCCATGTCCGCTGAGGAGGCCGCATTTATCCAGACCTTCGCCGGATACCGCAGCCGCTTTGACCAGGCGATGGACGACGACCTGAATACCGCAGACGCCATCGGCGTTCTCTTCGAGCTGGTACGCGCAATGAATGCCGCCACCGCGGCGGATCATATGCCTACTCGCGCACTTGCCGAGGCGTGCCTGAATATGCTCCATGAATTTACTGAGGTCTTGGGCCTGCTTTATAACGGAGCGAGTGAGGATTTGGACAGCAAGGTGGAGGGATTGATCGAGGCCCGTCAGGCGGCCCGCAAAAACAAGGATTTTGCCGCGGCCGACCGAATCCGGGACGAACTAAAAGAAATGGGCATTGAACTCATGGATACCCCTCAGGGGATCAAATGGAAAAAAGTCTGACTTTTGCAGGGGGAAACCGCGGCAGCTTGCCGCGGTTTCCTTACGTTCAGAGCTTTCCGCTCAGAATTTCGGCGGAGAGTTCGTCGGCGATGCGGTAGACCCGGGTAAAATCCACATGGGGGTTATAAAGTGCCTCAAGCTTGTCGTGAAGCTCCTTGGCCTGCGCCAGGGATTCCACCGCCTCGCCCACCAGCGCGCCGGACACCTTGCTCCCGAAGCGGAGCCTTGGGCGGCTGTGACGTACCAGTTCCTTGTCTGCCATGGAATCAATGCGGATGCGGCGATAGGGCCTGCCGCTGTATTCCTGCGTGGGGTTGCTGGTCACAAATCCGAGAGACAACTCCGGAATCAGCAAATGCTCCAGCCGCGCAGGCGACATGGGATCCATGCAGGCCACCACATCGTACCCACTCTCTATCGCGCCGGTCAGCAAACCGATCAACATAACATCGGAAAGCCCGTAACTATCCCACAACTCGTAAATTTTGCGGCATTGGGCGTCTGCCGTGTCGAACAGGCACTGGGTGCCCCCGTGCGTCACGGCGCCTAAGAAACACTGCTTTACCCGCCCTATGGTGTCGCCGCGCCGCCTGATTTCCCTGCCCAAGATTCCGTTGGCACGCTTCACAAAGCGAGATTTCAAGGTGTCCGTCAGCAGGATGCTGCGCATATTTTCCCGAATTTCAGCGGCCGCACCCAGGCAGCGGTAAGCCCGCGTGTAGCAGTCGGAACCCGCAGATAGGCAGGCAGTGATCTCTCGCCGCAGCGGAACCAGTGCTGGGGTGTTGTAGCACGACCCTAGGTTTACATAACGCTCGACAACGCCGGGACAGGTTGGCTCCACCACGTGGGGCGCGGTGCCGTCCACGATCGCGGTGCCAAGCGCCGGAATGACGATGCCGTCCAGCGAGGTAAGGTCTCCGGAGCATAGGATGTACTCGGTGGCGAAGCCGGCCTTCTCTGCGGCACATCCCACGCGTCGGATTAGGGAGGATTTCCCGCAGCCGGGGCCGCCCTTCAGAATGTAAATGGCCGAAGCGCTGGCGGGGTGAATCAGTTGATCGTAAAGAGAAAAAAAGCCCGTAGGAGAATTGGCGCCTAGAAAATATTTAATCTGTGGTTGTTCAGCCATGATGTGCCCTCCAAACTATGTGTTTTCCACTTTCAAATTATGCGCGGGCGGGACGGATGGTGTGTGCTGGAAGGCTTGACATCCCGCTTCTTCCATGGTATCGTTAAGAGCGGTTATATGACTGACGGAAGTGGGATGACCACGTGGAGTATGACCTTAAATGCCGACCGTCTGGGCGCGCCGTATTATGGTGCGCTTTTTTCTTTCCAAAAAAGCAAGCGGTGCTAAAATATGCGGTACAAAAGGAGCTGTTTTATCATGAAAACCGATATCGAAATTGCCCAGAGCGCGACGATGCTTCCCATCTCGGCCATTGCGGAAAAGGCGGGGATTGACGAAAGTCTGCTGGAGTATTACGGCAGAGTGAAAGCAAAGATCGACATTACCTCCCTGCGGGATAAGCCCCGCCGCGGAAAACTGATTTTAGTTACCGCCATCAACCCCACGCCTGCGGGCGAGGGGAAAACCACCACCAGCGTTGGCCTGGCCGACGCATTGTCCAAGCTGGGGAAGAACACCATGCTTTGCCTGCGCGAGCCGTCACTCGGTCCTGTGTTTGGCGTCAAGGGCGGGGCTGCCGGCGGCGGTATGTCCCAGGTGGTACCCATGGAGGATATCAATCTCCACTTCACCGGGGATTTCCACGCCATCGGTGCGGCGAACAATCTGCTGGCCGCACTGCTGGACAATCACATTCAGCAGGGGAATGCGCTGGGGATTGACGTGAAGAAGATCACCTGGCGGCGCTGCATGGATATGAACGACAGGCAGCTGCGAAACGTCATTGATGGTCTCGGCGGGCGGATGCAGGGCGTCCCGCGGGAGGATGGCTTTGACATCACCGTGGCATCCGAAATCATGGCAGTGCTGTGCCTGTCCTCCGGGCTGAAAGACCTGAAGGAACGTCTCTCCCGTATGGTGGTTGCCTATACCTATGAAGACAAGCCGGTGACGGCTGCCGACCTGAAGGCGCAGGGCGCCATGGCCGCACTTTTGAAGGATGCGATCAAGCCCAACTTGGTGCAGACCTTGGAAAACAATCCGGCGCTGATTCACGGTGGCCCCTTCGCCAACATCGCCCATGGATGCAACTCCATTTCCGCCACAGATACCGCCATGAAGTTGGCCGACTATGTGGTGACCGAGGCTGGCTTTGGTGCCGATCTGGGCGCCGAAAAGTTTTTGGATATTAAGTGCCGCGCCGCTGGGTTCCGCCCCGACGCCGTGGTGATTGTGGCGACTGTCAAGGCGCTGAAATATAATGGCGGCGTACCCAAGGCCGAGCTGGGCAAGGAAAATGTGGCGGCGCTGAAAAAGGGGATTCCCAACCTGCTCAGGCATGTGGAGAATATCACCCGGGTGTTTGGACTTCCCGCGGTGGTTGCCATCAACCGGTTTGATCATGATAGCGCCGCCGAGTTGGAGCTGATCAGCAGGGAATGCGCCAAAAGCGGTGTGAATGTGGCCCTGTCTCAGGTGTGGGCCAAGGGCGGCGCCGGCGGTGAAGACCTTGCCCGGGAAGTCCTGCGCGTCATGGATGAGGAGAAGAATGACTTCCGGTTTGCCTACGAGCTGGATGCTACCCTCAAGGAGAAAATAGAGGCAATTGCAACGAAGATCTACGGCGCCGACGGCGTCAATTTCTCCGCCGCCGCCGAGAAGGAACTGGGTCGTCTGCAGGAACTGGGTTACGGTAAGCTGCCTGTCTGTATGGCAAAGACCCAGTATTCGCTCACGGACGATGCGACCAAGCTGGGCGCCCCGACGGGGTTCCGTATTACGGTGGGCAAAGTGAAGGTTTCCGCCGGGGCAGGCTTCGTGGTTGCCCTGACCGGCGATATCATGACCATGCCGGGACTCCCCAAAATACCGGCGGCGGAAAGCATTGACGTGGATGAAAATGGGAAGATTACCGGCCTGTTTTAAAGCCATAGACACAACTGCCACGAATGTCCCGATTGAATGAGAAAAGGCCCGACAAAGAGCACCGAAGGTGGCTCTTTGCCGGGCCTTTTTTGCGCATGATAGCACAAGGCAGCAGGGCTGCTGTCAAAACAGGGAAGGCGAAAGCAGACAGGCCGAAAGGGTAGATGCTTTTTGGGTGGAGAAGCTGGAGGGCAAAACCGGCGTCAAGGATCACTGGGAAAAGACAACAGCTGAGCCTCCCATCCGGAGTCAGAGACCCATCCGTCAGGGCGCTGCTGCAAATAGTGCCGCAGCAGCGCGCGCTCCGTGCCGCCAAGGGCGGAAAACAGTGCCAGACTGTCGTCGCCCCAAAAGCAAGTGTTTAACACTTCTGCCAAATCAAACAGACTGTGTATGTGCCGCTTGACCATGGCAATCTTGTCTGAAAGGAACCGGCAATCGGAAATTTCCTGGATCAGCGCCCGCAGCGCCTCATCGCAAAGCATGGGCCCGTCTATAAACTGGGAAACGGATCCGCTGGGTTCCGCCGGGCAGTGCAGGGATAAAAATATGCCGCTCAGACTTCCACTTTTTGACGCGGTCTCGATCCGTGGTGCCAATTGGAGCATGGCATCCAGCAAATATTGCTGTTCCGCGTTCTCTGTGATGCCCAAGGCGCAGGATAACGCGCCGCAGCCCTGGGTCAATTGCAGCAAAATGTCTTCCGCGGTGCAGCCTTGAAAACGAAAGAGTAATTCCTCCTGCTCTGCGGCGGTGAGGTCAAGACCGGTAATGTCCTGCTGCAGCAGGGCACAGCCCACCGCATTGACCGCCACCGGCTCGTACAGGTTGATCAGCAGCTCACGGTAGTCCGGACAGTAGCTTTGCAGCAGCAGAATCATCCGCTGGGAATCGAAGTGATGGCAAAAAGCATTTTCCAGCACCAAATGTTGCAGGTACTGGCAGATATATTCGATGCCCTGCAGCTGTTCTGACACCGGGATGCAAAGCTGGTAATCGATGCTGCAGGGGACCTCATGGGCGAAAAAGAGGGGGTCATAGTGCTTGAAAAAGGAGCCGATTTCGTCCAGCGTATCACGGTAAGAAACATTGTCGATGTCCGGGGCACTGCGCAGCGCCTGTTCTAAAAGCAGCTTTCCGGCTTCCACCTGCTGCTGAATAACGCCTCGGCCAGCGTCCAGCAGTGCCTGCATCGTATCGGTCTTCAGCATGTCAGGCTTTCCGCTTGTCTTCAGATACAGCCCAATGGAAAAGCAAATCGATTTCAGCAATTCCTGGGCCGTTTCTATGGGGACCGAGGTGCTGTCTCCCATGGTGTACCGCTGGGTGCGCTGTCCCAGCAGCAGCCATAGCCGTCGCTGGATCAGAGTAAGGTCTTCACTGCTGAATGTGCCGTCTTGCAACGCTCCGTTCGTGAGGCGGGCAAGGTAGGCTTCACTTTCCTCCATAAATCCTCCTAAAAGGGACGGCCGTACCGGTCGGTATCGTCCGTCTCATATCCATACCGTGTGTTCCGGCACAGCTCCTCAAGAGTCGTGCCCAGCAAATAGTCCAGCGAACCCTGGCAGCATCCATCAAAGCTCTTTTTCATAAAAGCGATTAATTCATCGTCTGGAATCTTGTCCTCCGATTCGTTTTTAAAGTAGTAAAAGGCGTCCTGCAGCGTTAGGACTGCATCCTCGTAGTTTTCCCGCGTCAGGTAGGGGGAGTCGCAAAAAGCGGTAACCAGCATGTTCAAGATGCCCGGCCCAAATTCAATGCGTCCGGTGTTGGTCAGTGCCGCAAAGCGGCGTTCCACCAGCGAATGGATCTGCTGCTCGGAAAGGAAAAGGCCATATCCTGCCGTCAGTTCATTGCATGCCCGTAATTCTTCCTCCGCCTGCATTTTTTGCATGCCGATCAGGGAAAGAGAAAAATTGTTTTCCATCAAACCGCCTCCTCCCTATAGCATACGCATTACACGATGGGATTACAAGGCTTGAATTTTTGTCTAATTTGTGGTAATATAAGTGCAAGAAAAAAAGGCTCCTGGGCATTGACACAATGCCCAGGAGCCTTTTTGCCAGGAAACGGCCTGTTTGAATCGCCGACGATCTCTCCGGGGGACAGGCTTCTTGCATTCTTGTTTAGCCGACTTCTTCTGTTTTTGCCGGATGCCGCATGTTTGCTGAAGCTGTGGGTTATACTATCAGCGCTGTGAAATGCTGGAATTGGCTCCATGACGGATGCTCCGCCACCGCCATGTTTCGCTGAAAGGGGAAATTGCTTTGAACGACGAAAACCTGTATTATCCACTGGAAGAGGATAGCCTGGACCAAAATATTGTGGTCTCATCTACCGATTGCACAGGGCTTATACCCACGGCCCCAGTCTGTGGCGCGGATGCAAAATCATATACGGATTTATACCATGTTCCACGACCGGGCAAAAAACCGCTTAAAAACCGGCCTGCAAAAAGAATGGATTAGCAGGTTCTGGCTCGGCTGATTATGATAATCTGCCGAGCTTTTGTTTGCCTGTCGCGGCTGAAAGAATCATCATTCATACAAAATGCGCTCTTTTTTCAGTTTTTTTGCCTTTGAACAAGTTTTAAAAAAGCCAAAACCCATCAATAAGCCTAGCATCAGACAAGAAATTCCGATTTCTAAATTTCCGCCCAGTATTCTGCGACTGAAAAATAAGGATAGATTACTCAGACCAAAGGCAAGATCCATGATGAAAAAGGGCAAAATGAGCAGGGAAATCCTGTTCAGATGTTTGATCCGAGAATCAATATCGGAAAACAAATCAAACGCCCCATCGGTAACCTTTTTTTTGAAATAGCTCCATCTTAGTACATTTCCGATGTATTTTGCCCCGGTATCCTCCAGAAACCGGATGTATTGCAGGCTTTCTGCATGGGTGGGCAGATTTTCGAGCAATTCAAGACGATAGGTATATTCACCTGGATCCCCTTCTTCAAATACATACCGGCACCAGCCCACACTGACAAGCTGCAATCCCTTTGAAGCCATTTCATTGAGCCATTTTTCTTCTTGATCAAAATTCCAAACCCAGAAACCCCTGTAAACGGTTCTTCTCATATCTGCGCCCCCTCTGCGATCGCTTTCCCGTTTTGGATGAGTTCTTCCAACCGAGCGATTTCATTGCTGACGGTCTGCTTCCCTTGCTCGGTTATCTCATATTCTTTTTTCCTGTTCGCATCTTCATTTGGCAAAGCGCGGATCCAGCCCTTTTGAAGCAATGTATTGATTGCCCCGTATAGAGTTCCTGCCGCCAAGTTTACACGCCCTTTGGAAAGCGCCTCGACATTTTGCATAATCCCATATCCATGCAGAGGGGAATAGAGCGAAAGCAGAATGTAAAAAACCGCTTCCGTCAGTGCGATGCTTGTAGTTGGCATAATAGCTGCTCCAATCATATCGTTAAACGTTATACCGTATCCCGATATATATTATATCGGGATACGGTATAATTGTCAATGGCTTTTTGGGAAGGAAAAGTGAGTTAGCCTAGGAAACCGTGCAGATCAGTACCTGCCGCACATCTGATGCAGGGAGTGTTTTCCGCCCATTTATTATGATAATATTTGTAGGGCAAGTGCATATAGATAGAGTGGAATAATAATAACAGGATGTGATAAAGATGGACAATCTTAAGGTGAAGCTGATGGGTATGATTGATTCTATCATAACAAATATTGTTGTATCCATTGTTGTAACTGCGGTTATCAATCTTATTCCAGTCATGAAGCAATTTTTATCTGAAATTTTTAGTGATAACATGATGATCGCATCCGCGTTTGTCTTGCTATTTACGTTCCTGTTGTTTGATTTTGGCAAGCGAAAAGTGTTTTACTATACAATATATTTAGTGAAAAATGAAATCAAGCGGGTTTATGACTATTACAATTATACGATGACGTTCATCGACCAGGAGACAATTCAGTGTAATATTAAGTTTAAATATAAAAATACAAGAAGCAGTATGAATAGCGATAATTTTGCCTTTAAATGGCAGGGAAGCAGCTACAGCATAAAATCAGTTACAAATGGCTATATTTTAGAAAAGTTAAAAAATAATAATGGATTTGAGGAATATCTCATTCAATTTCCGCGGATAATAAAGAGAAATGAAAACGTTGAGGTGGAATTGGCGATTGACTTATTTGATGCAAATCACACCTCCATTCCGGAAATGCAATACAATACAAATAACCCCACAAAAAATTTAAAAATGGAACTTAATATTCCAAACAACATAAAACTTGATTACGTAACAAAAGAGTGCTTGATCGGGAATTCAGAATATGCGGTGCTGTCAGAAAGCTGCAATATACAAACAAGACAATTTATCATGCAAAAGAAAAAACCTCTATTTTTACATAAATATAAGTTTGCATGGCAGTTTTCAAAGCAACTGTAACCAAATTTATATTTTGCTGCTATACTATAGTAGTACAGGTTTTGGAGGGATGGAAATGGAAGTCGATGGGTGATGCTTCGCGCGATGCGATCTTTCAATAATTTTGTAATGGGACGTGCCGTTTGGTGCGTCCCATTTGGGCTTCTTGGACAGAAAAAAGGCTGCAGCCCCAAATAGAGCACTTAAAAACGTGGGAGCGCCAAAGGTGGAAAAGCAAAAAAGAAGGCAGGACCAGTGCCGATGAAACCGATGCAACAGCAGGGATTCAAAAAGCAGACATCCGTTCATCATCGTGAAAGAATGCCTGCTTTTGCTTCGACACACGGATAACCTCTCGGTTTAGTGATTGTGTGCAGCCTCAGCGTCTGCTTTTGTTTTATGAACGGTACCCTTTGGGTGCTGTGGCGGCGCGTAAATGGAATACAGCTTTATTGGGACATTACCCAAATTGACCAGGTTGTGCCATGTCCCGGCAGGTATAATGAACGCATACCCGTCAGAAACTTTTCGTTGGAAAGATAAGTTGTCCCGAGTATTGCCCATCTTTACAAGTCCACAACCTTGCTCAAGCCGTATAAATTGGTCAAGATCGGGGTGATTCTCCAGCCCGATCTCCTCTCCGACCTGAATGCTCATCAAGGTTAACTGCAAATGGGTTCCCGTCCAAAGTGCGGTGCGAAATGCACAATTTTCCTTCGTCTCTTGATCAATGTTGATGACAAGCGGATGTGGCCCACGATCTGATAACACAGGGTTGTTTGCATTCATGCCGTATGGGCAGGGGCAGTTCCAATTCATGTTTGCTCAGCTCCTTTTTCCTACCTATACACCATCGTATGAACTGTGATTTCAAAATGTGTTTTAGGGGCACCCTGGGGTTTTGCACAGAAAACAGATTGGTAGAAATAGAATTGGGAAGTGGGTACCAATGTAAACGCGAAAGGCAAACTGTCTTACAGAACGCAGTTTGTCCCACTGGCTTTAGTAAGTTTCGGTATGATTGCTCTGCCTGTGCAAGATTTTATAATGAATTAACAAGACAATGGCAGCCAATTTTACATTATATGCTTATACAGGATCGACAAGCAGTCAAACCTTGCGGAACTTCTGCAGTCTGCGGCGGAAAATGGGAAGCACGTCACGGTACTGATGGAGCTTCGTGCCAAATTTGAAGTTCTTTTACTGCCAGAAATATTTTGTGGAAAAGGCAATAGAACAGGCCAAGCAGAACTCAGCACCCAAGGGAAGGCTTTTAAAACTTCTGCGTGGAGTTCAAATGAAAATGGGCAAGATAAGACCAATCTTTTTCGAAAAGATATTGTGGAAAAGACCGAGATTCATTACTGACAGATGTGCCCCGAACAATGAAAAATGTCTTTAAGACCGCTTTGTAAAAACATTTTTTTGATAGCAGACATTCTATAGAAAAGAAAATTCAACTTGCGTTGGGCTGGTTAAATTCGATAATGCTCAAATATTTATATAAAGAACCTGTTTTACTTGACCACTTCAAGTGGGAAAAATGAAGCCGGGTTGGAAATAACATACCAAATAGCTAAAAAATTGGACGTTAAATTGCGGTATAACGGTTTGTCTGCCGCACAAACTATGGCTGGATTCTCAATCCACAAATATAAAACAAGGAGATGCGATTTTATGTCTAAGACACTGATTCCCAATGCCCGCGAGGCACTGAACAAGTTCAAGATGGAAGCTGCTAGCGAGGTTGGCGTCAACCTGAAGCAGGGTTATAATGGCGACCTGACTTCCCAGCAGGCCGGTTCCGTGGGTGGCCAGATGGTCAAAAAGATGACTACCATACGAAGCGTGAGTTACGAGCGAGATAACCGCATTATGCTGGGACACAAGCAAGAGGTGAGATATTCCTGTTCATTAGTGTCATAGCAACCGGATGGTAGTGCCGTGCTCTCTTTAATTCCTTCTCAGAGAAACTCAGGGAGAGGTGATGGATTAGCTGAGTCTACTGTCCGTCAACGCTTCGGAAGGTTGCCGCGCACCACAGCAAAAGAGTGAATTACAAGTGGACCTGCTGATGACCAGCAGGTTCACTTTTGACGTCTGCGGAATTGTCGATTCCTTAAGATAACTTTGAGAAATGCCGTCTCATAGCCCCCACTTGACTTCAGTGAGAATTGAGGCAGTATTTTCAAGGTTTAAACGACCTTGCTTCGGGGTCTTCCCTGAATCTGATCCAAATTAGCCCACAACCTTCTTTGGTCTGTACAGAATTTATAGCTGCACAGATTGCAGCTAAGGTTGGTAAGCCCAATGTTGAATTTTTCTTGGTTGGACGCTGCTTTTGGTTGGAATTGATTGAAATACATGGTAGAATAAAACAATATTATGTAATAAAAAGGTAGTTGTGGATAGTAATAGAAAAAAGCGATTGACATAACAAGAAAAATCTATGTTAGGAGGTGCGCGCTTTGTATCGAATTGCATTATGTGACGACGAACCTGAGATCTGTTGGCTGCTGAAGGGGATGCTTGAGAGCTGTGATGGCGTGCCTGAATTAAATATAAAGACGTTTTGTTCCGGTGAAGAGCTATGTAAGGCTGTAGATCAGGGGGAGCCATTCGACTTGTTCATACTGGACATTGAGCTTCGGCATATTAACGGGGTTAAGGTCGGATGGAAACTCCGTAAGGAGTTGGGCCAAACTGCGGCCCAGCTTCTGTACATATCGGGCAAGCAGGAATATGCCATGCAGTTGTTTGATCTGCGGCCACTGAACTTTTTGACGAAACCGTTGGGGGAGAAAAAGGTCCACGAATGTCTTAGGCAGGCTGTCTATTTAGCCGAAAGGAACGCGCCCTGCTTTGAGTACAAACACAAAAAGATTTTGCACAGGGTAGCATATCGAGATATCCGTTACTTTGAAAGTAAGAACAAGACTGTACTCATCCATACCGTCTCCGGAGAGGAGATAGTGACAGGGCAGCTTTCAGAGATCATGCGGTCGGATTTCCTTCCACCGAATATGATCCAAGTACACCAGTCATTTCTTGTTAATTATGATTACATTGAGCGGTTGAGTTACCAACAGCTTAAATTGGACAACGGTGTGGAAATTACGATTAGCTATCCATACCGCAAAGAAGTAAGAGACCGTGTTCGCGCACTTTTAGTTCGGCAGGAAGAGGCACAATAATGGATATAATAGATACTATCTTGTATTTGGTCATAAATTCATTTCATGTTTACTTGTTCTTCCTGGCCTACCGTATTTTTTTCGGTGTCAGCAAATATGACAGACGCATAGAGATGCTCGGTTTTTTTGTGTTCTACTTGGTTAACAGCGCGATGTTTCTGGCTGCGGAGAATCCATTTTTAAATTTGGCAACCAGCATATTGCCTCTGGTTGCCCTTACCTTCTTATACCGTGGTGAGACAAAAACAAAACTTTTGATCAGCATTTTTGTATATGGTGCGTCAATGCTGCTGGAAAGCCTTACATTTAGTATTCTGCAATTTTCGGGGATAGGCTTAGCTGTTTATGTGCCAGTAGTAGTAAATATGGCGGCCAATATGTTGCTCTTTTCGATAGAACTTATCTATAAGAAAGCAAAGGAAGAAAGAATACAGAAGGCACTGAAAGTTGAATATTGGCTGGCAATTATTGCGCTTCCAATCGGTAGCATTGTAATAACCGCATTGGTTTATAGCAGCGGATATAGCGCAATCAGCAATTTGGCCATTGTAACAATCCTCATTATGGTGAACATCCTAGCTTTTCGCTTATATGAGCTTTTACATCAGTACTACTTTTCCAATTATGAGCGCAATCTGCTTCAGCAGCAAAACGAAGCCTATGTAAATGAATTTGAAATCATCCGGAAGACCGACGAAGCGAGCCGGTTGATGCGGCACGACTTTAAAAACCATATTACCGCCATCAAACAACTGCTTAAGAGCCGGAAGCTAGAGGAATTAGATGTATACTTAGCTGATTTTGGAAACTTTACAGTAAAAGGTGAATATGTGTCTTCTGGAAATCCTGAAGTCGACAGTATGCTGAATTACAAATTGAGTACTGCGGAATCCATAGGCGCCGAAATGGAAACTGAGGTTATGATTCCCACACAATGGACGATAGCGGCGTTTGACATCAGTGTTATTCTGGGGAATCTTTTGGATAATGCAAACGAAGCCATGGATAAGAGTCCGGTCAAGCGGCTAGAAGTAAGGATGCATGTAGATCGTGGTGTGCTATTTATTCACATATCAAATACCTACAGCGGAGAAGTGAAGAAGATCACCCATGGAGGGGACACCATATACTTAACGCAGAAGGAACAAAAGGAAATGCATGGAATTGGTCTTTCTAGTGTGGTTCATACGGTCGAAAAGTATGATGGTATTATCGATATAGACAATACCGGGCAGCAGTTTGCAGTTGATATCATGCTCTATCTCCCATAGTTATCGCGAGATGAGGCGGCACCTGAAAGGTGCCGCCTCATCTTTTGCTGGGCAAGGCTGAATATGTCGAAAATCACCCTGAAAACGTCTAATCTCGCCGTTTTATAGAAAACATAAAAGCGATCTGTTAAACTACAGGCGCAGGAAGAAATTAACAAGGGAGAAGCAGCAAAATTATAAGGAGGAAATACAAGTGAAAATTATCATTCGTAAATTCGGTCCAATGTTGGCAGCCCTCGCTTTGTTTATTACTACGGTCGGCGTTAATACTACGTGCTCTTGGGTTGGATATCAACCAGAGCTTCCCAAGGGTGCCCGTAAGCTCCGTAAGTTTTGATGAAATTACCGTCGGAACTGATAGTAGATATTCTGGCAGAGGATAACGTTGTGCCAGCCGAAGACAAATCACTTTACATATACGGACTACACCAGTTTTGGGTAACCCTTTTGAACCTGGCTACCGCAATAGCAATTGGGCTATTGACTGGCATGTTGTGCGAAGGGATCCTGTTCCTGGCTGTCTATATTCCGCTGAGAAAATTTGCAGGTGGATATCATGCAAAAACCGAGCTTCGCTGCTATGTTATCTCTACCATACTCCTGTGTACTGCGCTTTTCTCAATCTATAGCATTGAACACATTAGAATAATAATTGCTGCACTACCTTTAATTTTCTTCGCTGCAAGCATCGTAATTGTTTTTTTTGCACCAGTAGACAACCCAAACAAACCTTTGGACTCAACTGAATATGCGGTATATCGAAAACAAAGCCGGATTATCTTGATTTTGCATTGGGGAATCTTTTTTGTTTCACTCATAAATGGCAAGGCTGAGGTCGCAACAGTAGTCACAGTTGCAGACTTAGTACTCTCCGGAATGATTGTTCTTGGCTTTCTCGGAAATAGGGCGGAGGCCTGCAATGAATAAGGTAAGCTTCCGCTGGCTCAATAACCTGTAAGCCCGGACTCAAATTCTATTACCAATATGAAATGGGCGATTAAATTGATATAAACCGATAAGACAAAGGAGAGACTAAAATGGACGTAGCTTCTTTAAGCGGCAGCAAAAGCGATGCATTAAGTTCTTGTTATACTTCTACTACTGATGCTTCTAAATCTCAGAGTGATTCGTCAACGGCAAGTACGGAAACAGCAACAGATGCTACCTTAAGTTGCAGCTGTGATGAGTATACTTCTTCCTCGGAATCAGAGGATACTGAGAGCTGTTACACGACTTATAAGAACCAGTGGAAATCATTAGATACGACCTTAAATAATACTGAGTTGCCGGCTTCAGTATTTAACTATTTTGAGAGTAAAACGCCGGAAGTTTCCACTATAGTCAGCAGTCTCGAGGATACAATTGGCAACTATATGAACGGCAGTTGCAGCTTAGAGGATGTTGAAAGTTGCATCAAGCAGACCTATACCGATATTTTGAATTATAATATAAGTCTTGGCCGGACAGACGGGACAAACGAAGAGGACAATGCACAAATACTTGACTGTGTATACCGAAAAGTCATTACAACCGCAAATATGATGTGTCAAAAAGCAAACAGTGACGAGGGAGATGCCATTGCGACAGAAAAGGGCTTGGATCCAACTGATGGCAACTATGCTTATTATAGCTCAAAATATTATTATGCCTTTGAGGACATTAAGCAGACCACCATAGAGGCAACCGAATCCATAGCTTCTGAGCAAGGACTGACCGATTTTGATACCGATGCATCACAAAGCAAGATTGCTCCAACATTGGGGGATTTCAATGAATATTGGTCCGCAGATGCAGTAAACAATCTTAAGATATGCTCTATGCTGGATACAAGCGCAGAGCCTCCCGAGGATTTTGCAATGTTTTATTCCCAAAGCACAGAATATGCGGACAAAGTATTTTCGGGAGGAGATATCAGCACTATCGATGATGGAGAAATCACCGTCTTGACTGGAGGCCAGAGCCATACATACATGATTCCATTTGACTATTACAGTGACAATGTAAAAGCAATGTTCAATCTCTCGGAGATCATAACCGAGAGCGATGATGGGTATAGTGTTTTTCTCAAGAACTTCAATTTATACAGATACTATTTATATGGTTGAGTTAGGCTATTTCCCGAATGAAATGTTCTATCGGATATCGGTCGTCTTAATAGAGAAAACATAAATTCAATCCAAACAGAGTGTTCTGATGGAGAAAAGTCAAGCGGATTAAGAAGCGTACAGAGCGTATAAGCTCCGTAAAATTATATATAGATAACAACGACCTGTAGGAAACGGTGGGAGCGCTTTGATTAAGCGCTCCCACCGTTTCCTGCGTATCTTAATGACATTGACTCTGGGGGTAGCATATCAAACAGGTGCCGCCTCATCTTTTGCTGGGTAGGGCTGAATATGTCGAAAATCACCCTGAAAACGTCTAATCTCGCCGTTTTATAGAAAACATAAAAGCGATCTGCTAAACTACAGGCGCAGAAAGAAATTAACAAGAGAAAAGCAACAAAATTATAAGGAGGAACTATAAGTGAAAATGAGGCTCTTCGTTAGGATGTGTGGGGCATAAAACTGGTTAAAGCTTTGGGCTGAGTGGTATGCGGTTGGTGGCATCTGCAACTGCGCTTACAAGGAGATTGAAGGGCGGTTCACCTCAAGTTTTGAAGGGCTGGTGAATCTAGGGATTGATGAAACCAGCTATAAGAAGGATCACAAATACATGACCGTCGTCATTTACCACACACCCTCTGTAATCTGGTGCGGCGTTGGTGATCCTAACAGCTTGTACAAAAACGAAAGGGAATTGTTGACAATCTTATTCTGATTATGTAATATTTTATATATGTTGTTTGGAAACGCATTGGAAGGAGATCTATCAATTGAATCTTAAATTTAATAAGTTGTTATCTTTTGCACTAGGAATCGCTTTTGCTTTCAGTCTGGCAGGCCCAGCATTCGCACAAGGCAATACCGGCGGCGATATAGCAGGTCACTGGGCAGAGGCATCCATACGCGAATGGGCCGACCTCGGTCTTTTAACCGGTGATGGAAACGGCAATTACTATCCGGACAAGATCATACCCCGCGCCCAGTTTATGGCACTTGTCAACCGGGCTATGGGCTATTCCCAGATGAGTGATTCCATCAAGGGGTATACAGATGTTTCAAAGAACAAATGGTACTATTCCGATGTCGCAAAGGCATTATCCGCCGGATACATAACAGGGACAAGCATAGGAAAGATGTCACCAGATCAGCCGATTTCAAAACAACAGGCGGCTATGATCATTGCCAATATAGCAAAGCTCAATACTGCTTCGGCGGATACGGGAGTTCTTAAAAACTTCACCGACGCGTCGGCAATATCGGCCTGGGCGAAAAAACCCTTGGCATGTGTGATCAGCAACGGTCTTTTTACGGGTAGTGGCGGCAAGCTGAACGCATCCTCGTCCCTGACTCGTGCAGAGGCCGTCACCCTTTTAGACCGGGTCAGGACCAACTCCCGTATTTTTAGCGTTCCCGGTACCTTCGGGCCGGAAACGGGGACGAGCACGGTATCAAATGTTGTGATAGCTGCATCGGGCGTGACCCTGCAAAATTATAACGTAACGGGCAATCTTACCATCACAAAAGCAGTCGGGTCCGGCGAGGCAACGCTCAGCGGTGTTACCGTTGCGGGCAATATTCTTGTGAACGGCGGCGGTGAAAATTCGGTATACTTCAATGACGTTACCGTAAGCGGCACGGTTTCCGTGGATCGTGACGACAACGGCACGGTTCGTATCGTGGTATCCGGCGGGAGCAATATTAGCGCCGTTGTCCTGGAGTCCGGTGCAATCCTGATGACCAAAGAGTTGACCGGGGGCGGCATTGAACAGGTGACCATACCCCCGGAATCTGCGGCAGGCGGCGCCATTAAATTGATCGGTAAGTTTAATGCCGTTACCAACAACTATGCCGGAGCTAAAATCGTGTTGTCTGACGCACAGGTTGGAACGCTGAATTTAAATAGAAAAGCAGCAATCACAGGCAACGGCAAAATCACAACGGCAAATGTTGCTACAGAAGCCGGCAGCGGTACTACGATGGAAATCAAACCCGGCAGTATCAGCGGTGCAGGGGCAAATGCCGTTACGATCTCCGCCTCCGGCACCATCGGCGGAGGTAGCGGCTTCAGCGGTGGCAGTAGCGGCGGTGGTCCCGTGGCCTCGGTCGGGACTGTCACGGGAACGGTTACAAGCGGAGGGATTCCTGTGAAGGGGGCCTCAATCTCCCTTTCTGTCAGCGGAACCACCTATTCTGCTACGACTGGTTCGGCTGGGACGTATTCCATCGCAAACGTTCCCTTCGGGACAGATTACTCGGTTACCGCTTCAAAATTCGGTTATACCAACGCAGCCGCAACGGCATCGGTAACGGCGGGTGGGACCACTTCAGGCGTCAATCTATCCATGAGTGAACTGCCTGCTACGTTTTCTAAGGTTACGGCTTATGATTCCTCTGCCCGAACACTTCAGATGTCTGGCATAAGCGAAGCTATTTCCTTTGACAAGATTGACGGTTGGGAAGCTGTCTCCCTGGGAGATTATATTAACTATACAGGAAGCGGCCCAGCCTACCAGATTAAAAAAGCCACTCTGGTTTCCGGGAATGTATCCGCAACAGCTGGGCCGTCGCACAAGATCACCGCTGCATTCATAGGCGAAACCCGATACAGCACCTCCGGATGCACGAATGCTTCCGCCCTTCCCACATTTTCCACCTATGATATTATGCCGAAGTACAACTGTGCTGTATACCTGGATCCCTTTGATTGTATCGTGGCCATAGATGCGGACTCGGTATCGGTATCGTCAAGCGGTGATTACGTTCTCACGAGCGCTTCGGAGAATAGTGGAATATACACCGTAACCACTTCTTATTTCAGTTCTCGGCCCTTCACATTAAGCACGGGGAATGCCCTGAACAGCAGTGCCTTTGATGCCTGCAACAACCCTTCGGGAAGCGACAAGCCTGTGCTAGTTAATGCAGTTATTGATAACGATGTCATGACGGTAACGGCCATCGGCAATTCCTTCGACGATGCCATTACAACCGGAACCGCACAAGTGGGTACGTTCGACGGCAATGCGGTTAATGCCGATGCCAACACGACATTTCTGTTTTACTCCAATGGAAGTTATCAGATTTATACGGGCATAGACAAGGTGCCTACGGCAACCGCCTATGCAACCGATGCCTATTATCTGGCGAATGCATCGGGAGTTGCAAGTTATGTGCTGGTGATTGAGGACACATCTATTCCAACAGGATACAGCTATGTTTATCAAGCACAAGGCAATGAAATTATAGATGGTGTGACGGCCTATCGATATTCTGTCATAACTTCAGGAGGCGAATTTACTACTATTAATTCCCGTACAGAGCTTACAGCAGGGTTTTACTCCTATGTCTTGTACTCAGACGGCATCAGTGAATGCACTCCTGCTTCCAATGACAACTGCCTCAGTGGAACCGTCAGTTCCTATGTAAGTGGCACACTTGCAACAGAAAATGGAAGCTGCAGTATCCTCTCGACTACCCATGTCTACGTAAAAAACGGAGTAGTATATGAACAGAGCGATGACAGCATACTAAGCACAGGCGATGTTGTCTCCCTCTACGTTGTTGACGGCAATGCAACCATTGCTGTCGTCACGGTAAATAATGAATAAACACGATGTGAGAGGTGCCGGGATACTTATGGGTGGCCCCAATTGGTTTTGACATCATACATCAGGTGCAATCAGGAAGATTATCTGGAAAGTAAAGAAAATGATAACAGCCGCTGGGTTTTTACCCGGCGGCTGTTATTCAATCCTCAATATACTCAAACAAATCTTCTACGGAGCATTGGAACGTTTTGCAGAGGCTGTCAATTTGAGCAATCTCAATCCGCTTTATTTCCTCGTAGTACATTTTGGAGATGGTCGCAGGGCGAATACCCGTTGCATCTGAAAGCGATTTTTGCGTCATTTTATGCTTGCCTAACATGTCGGATAGCTTGATTCGTATCATTGCTACGTCACCTCTTTTGACCATTCTAACAACAAAAATTGTTAATTCATATGGTGAAAAGATGATGCGACTATATGAGTAATTTTATATTGCATAGGAGTAATTTTTGAGGTATAGTAGTAATAAAATAACGTATAAGCAGGGACGAATATGCCGAATTATAAAACAATGTATTACAAGACTTTTAATGCCATCACAGATGCGCAGCAGCTCATTGAACAGGCATCTGCCCTTTTGAAAGACGCGCAGCAGGAGTGCGAAGACCTTGTCATTGAGGCCGATGATACACCTGTTTCCATTGTGCTAAGCGAAGAGAAACTGCCTGATCGTTGAGAAGAAAATACCAAGGGAACCACCATTTTTAGAGACCAGGATTTCAGATGCTAATTATGACATCAGCAAAGAAGGAGTAATATAGCTTTTATGCTGGCTTATCTGCTTACAGATGAGCCGGTACAATGTTTTCATTACTTCTTATTGTCGTTATTATCAGGTGGGGATACAAGGGGAATCAAAATCGGCGCATCATCGTTTCTTATGTATGTGTCCTCGCCTTCAATCTGTGCTTTCTGTAAGATGTTGATTGCATCGGTAACCCTGCTAAACAATTTATAATACATAGCTTTATAGTCCGGCATTTTGTTCACCTCAAGCACATTTTAGCGAATTTTTCGCTGAATGTCGGTGAATTAAAATAACAAGTGCAACAGAGTAAAAAATCACAGGATATGTCCTCCTGTGGTACAGTGGAGTTGTCGAGACAACACTGTCAGGAGGGATACCTTGTGAGCTACCATCATCTTACGCTGGAAGAACGAAAAAAGCTATCTCAATTGTCGGAAAACTGTTATGGAATACGCGCTATCGCGCAGGAATTAGGCCGCAGCCCCAGCACGATCAGCCGTGAGCTGAAGCGCAATGCGTGTTTTCAGGTGGGAATGGGGCGGGCTTATCGTTTTTTACCAGCGGACGAGCTGTACCGCAGCAGAATTCACAGGAGGCGTGCCGGGAAGTATGGAAATGCCGAATTGTCCGACTACGTCAGAAGGCATCTGCTGCAAACCTGGTCGCCGGAGCAGGTAGCCGGTCGTATTAGGCTGGATTATCCTAACGATCGCCGAATGCGCATCAGCCATTCCACAATCTATCGTTGGCTTTGCCTGGGACGTCTGGAGCAGGCCGCTGCCGTTACGCTTCGGCACAAAGGACGGTCAAGAGGACGGCATCACAGCCATTTTCCGGGGATTAAGCTGCTGAAAAAACGCTGCATAGAGGCATATAGGCGTCATCGTATCGGTGACTGGGAACTGGATACGATCGTTTCGGCAAATTACAGCCATTCCGGCCTTCTTTCAATGTGCGACAGAAAAAGCCGATACTGCATGCTGTTCTTTCTGCGTAATGCAAAGAGTAACTGGGCTGTATACAAAATTTTGGCAGCCGTATCTGAAACGATGCCGTGCCTGACCTTTACCGCCGACCAGGGCGTTGAATTCGATTGCTATAGACAGGTAGAAGATGAACTGAATATCCCATTTTACTTCTGCTCCCCGCACAGCCCGTGGCAAAAAGGCTCCGTTGAGAATCTGAACAGTCTTGTGCGTGAATTCTTCCCCAGAGGAACGGACTTCAGAGACATCAGCAAGGAAGAAGTCGCCGACGCAATGAACATTCTAAATAACCGGCCAAGAAAATGCCTCGGCTGGGCAACGCCCGCCGAAGTACTCGCAAACTCCACTTTTTGACATTGTTGCGCTTCTGTTGACAATTCACCTGTCAATAGCGAATATTCCGCTAAGGTATACTTATCTTGAGGTGGTTTTCAATGTATGAAAGAATCCGAAATTTACGTGAGGACAAGGATTTAGTTCAAAAAGATATGGCGGAAATTTTAAGTTGCAGTCAACGCGTTTACAGCAATTACGAGCGTGGGGATATAGATGTTCCAACGCAAATATTAATCAAGCTTGCAGATTTTCATGATACAACAACGGATTATATTTTAGGTAGGACAGATGTGAAAGAACCATTGCCAAAGGCAAGGAAGCAATCACCCATTTAGCCACTTTTAACCGGGAAGGGGCGGTTACTGCACATCGTATCTCTTCTGTGGTCGGAGATGAGATAGGCTGGGAGATGTGATGTAAACAGCGTTTAACTTGCGTTATACCGGGTAGAGTCAAACGCTCACGCGCTCCCGGGGGCATCCATCGCATCTCACCATTTTACCTGCATTTCCGGGAGCGCTCTGTTTTTGTAATTTGCAATTTCTCTGACGATCTTTTTTGAGCTATATTTTGCTCAGCTTTTGCCGCAATGATTGCTTGAAGATGGTCATATTCTAAGCGCATGGAATCGTATTCTTTTTTAAAGTCCTTATCTTGGAGCTGATCTTCCAAATGTTTACGAAAGTCACTCATAAAATATGCCTCCTCTGCAAGGTGCTGGTCGTTTTCTGTTTTCTACTATTGAGCACGTTGAAGGTCACCCCATTTTCCCTGCTGCATTAACTTGTTTTATAGAAGCGGCAAAAGTGAGCTTGCTACAACAGTAACACCTTTTCCGGTATTCCGCAACAACTTGGTGCAGACAAGGTAATGACCTGTTCTTCCAATTGCGCCCCAACAAATTTTGTGTTACAATTAGCATGTAAGTTGTAAAACAATCGTCCAATGCGTATACTGTTAACGGAGGGGTGAATTATGCCTGATATGAAACTGATTGTCAATGACGACCCCATCACCCAAAGTGATCGAGAGATGGACGAACGCATGGTTGCTATCGTTCGTCTGAATATGAAAAAGGCTCTTGTAAGGGGATGCCCCGTAGCAAAGTATGACAGAAAGCTTAAAAAGACATATTTCCTTTATGCCGATGGGCGAAAGGTCTACAACGATGATAAAACGACCTGAGATCATTGTGTTCGCTGGCCCAAATGGATCGGGCAAAAGCACAATAACAGAGGCCGCCACTATTATTCTGCCCTATATCAATGCCGACGAAATCAAAAAGGCGACCGGTTGTACGGATCAGGAAGCAGCCACTTTGGCTGATCTTCGCCGCGAGGATTGTATCAAGAACAGCGAGGGATTTACCTTTGAGACTGTCTTGTCAACGAGTGCGAAGCTCGATCT
The DNA here is from genome assembly GCA_963666535.1 of Oscillospiraceae bacterium. Lineage (GTDB taxonomy): Bacteria > Bacillota > Clostridia > Oscillospirales > Oscillospiraceae. The sequence goes on from OY762913.1 coordinate 957,427, forward strand.
GCTGCGACAGGCAAAAGAGGAAGGCTATTTCATCCGAGGTTACTTCGTATTAACAGTATCCCCCAAAATCAATGCGGATCGTGTTCGCGCAAGAGTGGAATATGGGGGGCATGATGTTCCTCGTGATAAAATCTATTCTCGCTATGTTAAGTCCTTGGAAAATGTGCCGCAATTCATACAAATATGCGATGTTTGCCATATCTATGACAATACCGTTTTGCCGGTTAGAATCTTTAAAAAACGCAAAGATGAGTGTTTTTTTTATCCTTCCAAAGAGTGGTCAAAAAAGAAAATTATCGCGCTTACAGGAATTGAATTTGCTTAATTGCTCCAGGCAGCCGCATAGGAACGCGGCTGCCTGGAACTTTTGTGTTCCTAAACGGTTCTCCTCTATGTTCAGCAACTGGGTTTGAGCGCAGAGGCTTGCTCGAAATGGAAGCCAACTTGCAGTTAAAAAGGGGGAGGATTTGTGGCAGATTTTTAGTTGGCGGTATAGACGTTTACTCGTTTATTTTGCTGCAAAGTAAGTGAAAAAGTGCCGCATTGTTAAAACTGAAATTTACAAAATAGGATAAAAATGAACGAGTAAACGGCTATATCGGGATTTAGGGGTAAAAACCGGCTGCATTGTGTATTTGTTTTCATACGGCAACCCCATTACTTTGGAGAAGTGATAGCCGGTATATGACTTATAATTGATGTTTATTACTTTCTAGCTCAGAATAGCGTGGTGGCAAGTGCATATCCGTCACAAAAGGCTGCCGCTTCGCTAAAACTTTGTGCTGTTTCCATGAGCTGTACAGCTTTTCTAAATGCAGCCTGCTGGTCGCTGAACAGAGTTTTTAAAAGTGCTATTTTCGCCATGTTGGCTTCAAGAATTTTTTGCGCATAAAGTTCTTTATACATAGACAGCTCACTTACGCGTTATGCGGGCAGGTTCAGCTGGATAGCAAGTGCGTGCCGCAGGGCAAGTTTCGTGAACCAATCGTTCACAGAACCTATCCGTTCCATGAGACTTCTTTGATCCAGCGCAAGCAGTTGCTCACACAGGGCGATGCTGGAGCGGCGCAGGCCCTGTTCCGAGACAAATACATGTGTTGGCAGATGCTTTTTGCACATTCGCGCAGTCAACGGAACCACATTGACTGTTGGGCTGAATTTATTCGCATAGTCGTTTGATACGATGATGACCGGCCTTTTTCCATGTTGAACCGAACTTTCCGGAATGATTGGCAGGTCGGCCAGATAGATGTCGAGATAGTTGCACATAATAAGCCCTCTTTCTATTGCAATTAAAGATGATTGATGGAATTTATGCAGATGACAATACAACACGGGGAGATACAGACTGACGGTTGGCTTCAATGCGCTCCATAAGAGCAGAGTTTCTACTACATCCAAGATTATTGACCGCATGTTGAAGCACACTTTCCTGCCCGACAAGGATGACACGCTTTCGGGCGCGTGAGACAGCCGTGTAGAGAAAGCTGCGCGTCAGCATGAACTCCTGTCCCTGCAAAACCGGGAGAATGATGGTGTCGTATTCTGAGCCTTGAGCTTTGTGTACTGTAATTGCATATGCCAGCTCCAATGATCTGAGTTTGTCTTGCGGATAAACAACTTCCGCCCCGTTGCGGAACATAACGCTGAGAAAGCTGGTGCTACGCCATTTTCTGTTGCACGAAATGTACCCAATGTCACCATTGGATGCTGTGCGGGTGTTTTTCAGTTGCATGACACGGTCACCAATGCGAAAAGTTTTGTCAGGGAAAGAGAAATCCGGAATGTCGGGAGCTAAGGGATTCACCGTGTTGCGAATCAATGCGTTCAGAGAACTGGCGGACGCGTAGCTTCTATCGCGGAACGGGGTGAGGACCTGAATGTCTTCCCTTGGTGCTTTTCGGTAAATATTACAATATATCTGGCTGATCACCGCTGCGGCTTCCTTGGCTGAAGAGACAGGATGGAGTTGAAATGAATGATCATAAGTAAAGCAACTTTTTCCTTGCTTGATTGACGAAAGGTTAGACAATATCGTTTGAGCGGAACTGTCCAAACGGTGATTTTCTTTCAGTGCGATATGTGGAACTCCGGACTGAATAGCATCTGACAGAAAGTTCCCCGGACCAACTGCCGGCAGTTGGTCGGAGTCACCGATCAGAATGACGCGCTGATGGGGTTGCAATCGGCTGAACAAAGCTGCCGCCAGACGGATACTTACCATGGACGCCTCGTCGACAATAATCAGATCTGCGCTGAGGGCGAAGGCGGGTTGCAAAAGATCTGCTTCGTTGAAAATCTGTAGCGCGCTATGAAGAGTCTTGGCTTTAAGCGCAGTGGACTCTTCTATTCGGCGGCACGCCTTTCCAGTAGGGGAGGTAAGAAGAATGCGGTTTGCAGGAAAAATACGACAATAAATGCTGTAGAGCGCTTTGATCAGCAAGGTCTTTCCAGTGCCGGGGCCGCCGGTGATGATAAAGAATGGGTGGTTGAATGCCAGGGAGAGTGCTTGCCTTTGAGAAGGGGAAAGAGTAAGCCGTAGGCGGCTTTCCGTGGAGGAAATCAGCCGATCAATATCAGGAATATATAGAGGCTGAGACAAACTGGAGAGGGAACAGAGTGCTTGCGCTGCGGTCTTTTCACAGTCAAAATCAATGGGCAGGTAAACATTTTCCTTCTCCATAATCAATTCATGATTCAGAATAAGCGATTGGATGGTGAGAAGGAAATCATCCCGGCGAACAGACCCATGGCTTCGGACACAGCGGGCAATTAAAAGTGTATAATTGAAAAAAATGGAGTGGATTATGATGAACCTTACGATGGGAGAAAAGATTACCATTATGCTCAAGCAGCGAAACATGACACTGGCGCAGCTGGCAGAAAAAACGCATCAATCTCGCCAGAACCTTTCCAATAAGATGACCCGGGACAATTTCTCTGAAAAGGAATTGATTGAAATTGCCGGAGCGCTGGACTGTACTTATGAAGCGTTTTTCATTGCCAATGAAAGTGGGGAAAAATTTTAAGTGATTATTACAAAATGCTTCACAGGCAGAAAATTAGGTGATAATATATAACCATAAAGTTACTTTTACCGCATGTTTCACGCTGCGGATGTTTCTGCTACCGGTGGTTTTTACCGGATTGTTTCTATAACCCTTGAATCTACCGTGTCTGATTGCCGTCACTTGTGCGGCATTTTGACGCGGTTTTTGTGTTTTTTGGAGATTTCATCAGGCGTTTTTGCAAGTGATTATGCCTGGTTTATATAGATTTTACGCGCCCGAGAGCTTCAATGCCCGCGGGTATTTTTTGTCCAAGTTTGAAAGGAGAAGACTGATGATGTTACACGACAAGTACGGGTAGCTATACCCGCTAAAACAAGCCATAGTACCAGAGAGGCCAGGCACAGCATAGCTGTGCCTGGCCAATATTGCGGCCGCAGATACAGCGGCTCGGTGCATACCCAGCACCGGATAAAAAAGGGTTTGATTCCTTAACAAAAAATAAACGCAAAAAATTAAAAGCAAGAAAGGGACGACGGTATTATGGGAAGAAAAATAAAATCAATGGTGCAGCAGGTAGTGGATTGCCTCAAAGAAATGCTTTGTATCGGCGAAAGCAGGCATATCGCCAAACAGCAAGGCGAAACAAGAGGGATACATTCTTACCAAACTTATAGAACGTATAAAAAAGAATGCATTCAATTTGCGCGCTGGGCGCGTAAAACGTATGGCTGCAAAACACTGAATGAAGCTCGCCCTTATGTCGATGAGTGGTTGCAGCATATGCATGAAAGTGGAGCGAGCGCTACTACAATTGCGATGCGCGCATCAGCGGTCGGAAAACTGTATGGTTGTGGGAAAAAGGCTTTTGCGCCGACACCAATACGTCGAAGAGCGGATATCAAACGCAGTCGTGGTGTAGCGGAGCGCGACAAACATTTTTCAGAGGAAAAAAACAAGGATTTTGTGGATTTTTGCCGGGGGACTGGTTTGCGTCGTCGTGAGGTGACTATGTTGGAGGGCAATGCCCTGAGCTATATCGACGGAAAGCCGGTATTGCACGTCAAGGGTAAAGGCGGTAAGTGGCGTGACGCGCCTATCATTGGCTCTCACACAGAGGACATCGTGGCACGTGTTATGGCAGCGGGCAAAGGGCGGGTATGGCCTAAGGTACCCAGTAATGCCGATATCCATAGCTACCGACGGACCTATGCCAGAACAATGTACGCCATGTTCGCACGGGATATCAAAAAGATCCCCGGCAGCGAACGCTACGATTGCCGGGGCGATCTGGTAGGTACGCATTGGGATCGGAGGGCCATGCTGATTGTCAGCAGGGCACTGGACCACAATCGGATCGACGTAATTGCAGGACATTATATTACAGATTAAGTATATTCTGCCGGAAAACCGAGCAAAATCAAGAGACAGGGAGGTGGGCACTTGACCGACAGAAATTTGAAAAAGCAAGCGGCGGAAGAAATTTGGCTTGGATATTTCAACCGTATTTTATATGAAAAAGGCATTATTACCGAGCGAGAGCGCAACCGAATGATCTTATTGATAGCAAATCGGCAAATGCCCGCCAAATCAGAAAAGTAGGAAGGAAAGCGAAGCAGACCTTCCTACACTAATCATAGTTTTGAACGGCTAGTGATGGGATAAAGGGCATGGGTAGCGTCAATGGTTGGACATGTTGAAAGACTGAAAAAATGCTTCATGCAATGCTCACTCGGAGCCTTAAGAATATTGCCCCAATAAACAGAAAACAGACGGTGAAATTCTGTCTTCTATTGATTGGGGCAATATTCTTTGGTCCGGAAGTAGATGTTAGATATAGCAGAAAAGGACTTGTTTTTCAACAAATCCTTTATTTGATGCCGTATATTTCATATAAAAAGTTCTAGATTTCTAACATTTGCTTGTGCGGCATTGTGTAAGCCGCCCTGCGGACATGGCATTTTATGCAGAACACTTGGTTGCCCAATTTAATAAGAGTCCGGTATATGGAACACTAACTAAAATTTCCAAAATTTTTCTGGATTTTCTATTGACGGATCAGAACACTTGTTCTATACTGGCCTCACTAACAGGGCCGTTGGAAAGGACAAAGCAATGCACGATGAACGAGAACAAATTATGAAGTTTATCATGGAACTCACGGAAGAAGAAGTGCAACGCGTTATTGTGCTCTTTCTCCAAGAACCTGCTCTACAATTACACGCAGACGGTGGACCGTATCATCCGGTGCTGACATCACCGTGTCGACCAAATACTGACGATCTGCCGAGGGTTCACTGTTCACAAGGATGACAGGTGAATCTTTTTGATTTAACGTAACCTTGTTTGCTGGCATATTTGTTTGGCTGGGACGCGTTTCTAAGGATATACCACAACTGCCCACTTTTTCTGCGGTATCGTTCCAACCCATAATATAAGCCGGAGTTGTGTCTAGCACTTTGGAAATACCTTCTATTGCGTTAGATGGTATGTTTGGTATGACACCAGTCTCATACCTACTTAGGGTTTGGCGGGTTAAATTTAAAATGTTGGCTACATACTCAAGTGTATACCCTTTTTCTTTTCGTCGGCACCTTATTCGCTGCCCTTTTGTCATAACATTCAACTCCTTTCAAGGCATTATATCTTGATGTTACGTAGAAAGCAACATTTTTTGGATTGCTGTAAAAAAATTCCTTGACTTGCACCAACGACTATGCTAAATTTGGTACATATGGCGCACCTGGTTGCAATGAGGAGGTGACGAAATGATTGACACGAATAAACTTAAGGGAATCATTGCCGAGCGGGGAAAATCGCAAAGACAGGTTGCTCAATCCATTGGAGTATCCTCAAATACGTTCTACTCAAAGATGAAAAGCGGAATATTTGGAAGTGATGAGATTGAGGCAATGGTCATCCTACTCAACATAGATGATCCCGGGCATATTTTTTTTGCAGATGGTGGTACGTATGTCGTACCATATGAAGGGGGCGACAAATGAGAGCTGTAAGCCAAATGATAACAGTAGAGTGTTCCCAGGCATCCAAAAACCGCAAGATCCGACAGCCTTTGGTGCACAGATTCTTCTAGAAAAGAACAGGCACATCCTGCTTGAAACTGAAAATCTAAGAGAAAAAACAATGAAAAATGTAGAGTTGTGCGAGAAAAGAGAACCAGTGATGCCCATAGAAAAGAAAAACTTTCGTTGTGCTCTTGAGAAATATACCAACCGGCTATCCAACAGGGAGGGAACAGGGATAAAAATACCTCTTCGCATTTTTGGGGTTAGCCCTGATACGATCGCAAGTGATAAGACGTTTCCGCGCAAATGCCGCTGCCGTGTGGAGCACGAGCACAATCGTAAATACTACATAGCGAATTTTGTGGTAAGGAGCGTGGTCATTGCAGCGTGCCTTGCGGTTGCGATGCAGGCATTGTTCACGCAGTCGGAGACAACCTGCACACCGACGGAACCTATTACGATATATACGAATACTGCTGAGTACATAGAGCCTGTGGCGATAAAAAATAGTTCTACATATTATTACTGCATTCCGCTTGATGCTGATCTACAAACCGCCCTCATTAAATCCTGCGCGGCACATGGCGTGCCGCTTTCGCTGGCTCTTGGCGTAATCGAGATTGAGAGTAATTTTCAGCCGGACGCAATGAGTTCGAGTGGCTGTTACGGGTTTATGCAACTCAATCCAAGGTACTTTCCATCCGGACTAACCCCGGCAGAGAACATGGAGTGCGGGCTGGAGTTTTTTGGCGCGCTACTTGAGCGGTATGGAGATACCCACATGGCGCTAGTCTGTTACAACTGCGGAGAGCAAGGGGCATACAGAAACTATTTCTCCGTCGGTGTTTACACTAGCTGCTACAGCCGGGCTGTCACAGCGGCTATGGAGCGGTGGGAGAGTTTGCTGGATGGCGAAGCATAATATATGACCATTAAATTTGGCATAGTGAGCAGCGAGGAGTTTGTTTACACGCTGAAATGGAGATGGAGCATCTTTTTAGTTTTGTAAAATATCGATGGGTAGGCATGATAAATTGCCATGGATACCAGACGGGAGCGAGAAGATTATGTGGGAGATATACGGGTGGGAGAAGTACAAAAATATGGATAGCATGGAGGACGCGAATGAGTAAACCAAGATATGACTGGTGGCCTTATGTCAAAGGGATAATCCGGCGATATCCGGCACTAAAAGAACAGTATGATGAACTACATAATCAGAGCATGACCCCAACTTATTCTGGTATGCCGCACTATAGTGGCGCATCACGTGTTGTAGAAGCGGTGGCACTCAGAGAGCTACCTAGCACAGCACAGCGCGAATATGAGGCGGTGCGGCGCGCCATCGAAATAACAGAGCGGTATAAAAACGGAAGGGATAGGCTGGCCGTTGTCAGTATGGTGTTATGGAAGCAGAGCCATACATTGGAGGGAGCCGCGCTGCTCGTGCCGTGCTCCATTGCTACAGCATGGAGATACCACGGAGATTTCATTAAGCAGGTAGCAAAAAATTACGGGTTAATGGATCTTGATAGTTAAGAGCCAAAAAGCCGTCGTAAACTAGTATCATCCCAGATATGAGAAAAACAGCCGCTGCCATTGGATGTATGGCAGTGCAGTAATACCGCTACTACTGCGTGGAGACGCTACGGAGGTTTTACGAGCAGGCATCAAAAAATGACGGCTTAATGGATCTTGATAGTTAAGAGCCAAAAAACAGTCGTAAACTAGTATCATGCCAGATATGACAAAAAGATCAATTTTATCCGATGGCGCGGCGGTGCAATAATACCGCGCTTCATACGTCCCTAGCTCGGTGTTTGCAGAAGGTTCGATTCCTTCCATGGGACAATGTGGGAAGTACAACCACTGACACGACGGAAAGACGGCGCCGCGAGGAAGGTAACTGAAAAAGGGCTCGATCATGAGATGTGACCAGACGGCGCTTCCGGTATCCCGGTTCTTGCCCGCAGGCTGGAACAAGCAGGATACCGGAGCAGCACTAGGCTCAGGCGAGGTGATTTGGAACAACTTTTACGTTAGAAATCCGTACTACGAAAAAGCAATGGCCGGCAAGGAAATGAAAACCGCGGCAGGGAATCAAGCGGGCAGGATGGGAGCTGGCAACGACCGCGAAACAGGAAACTGGGTTCGTGACGCAATGGCCATAGGAGGCGGTAAATTTGGCAGAAGAATATAAAGCACTGGATGCGGCCGACACAACACAAGCAATGGTGGCTCTGCAAGAATGGATTAACGGACTTGGCATACTGCCTTCGACGTTATATCGGGAGTATTACAACGGTGTGAATACATTCTGCATCAAGTGTAATGGCGGCATCATTACAGACGAGGACATTACGGGTGGGCTTAGTGCAGAGGGAACATTTAGCATCTACTATCTGACAAACAACACCCCCGACAGTGCGGGGCAAATTTTTAAGCCGCTGAACGATCTTGCCGCGTGGTTCCATGAAAACGGTACGACTGGCCTAGTTTTGGGCGACAGACAAACACCGAACCAAATCAAAACCATTCAGGGCCCTACCGATTTACACGGTCAGGACGACGACGGAAACACAGAAATTTTTAGCGTATTCTCATTCACTTACGACGAAGACGCAAAATAAGGAGGAAAAACAAATGGCAGAAACCAAAATTAAACGCAGTCAAGTGGCAGCATTCCTGAACACCGGCACCAAAGCAGCCCCCGTGTGGTCGCTGATGGGAAAAGGCATCACCGGACAGACGATTAGCTACAACCCGCAGGTAACCACCGAGACTTATATTCACGAGGACAGCGCGACCACTTCGCTGAACAGCTATCAGGTGAATATTGCAACTCCCCAGACTTGCTATGCCGGAGAAATTATCTTTGATTACATTGACGCGCTGCGCCAGTCTCGCGCAATCGGAGACGCTGCGGCAACCGAACTGTTGCTTGTGTATCTTTATACCACAACCCCCTATAAGGCGGAGAAAAATAACGTGGTGATCCAGATTGATGATTTCGGCGGGGATGGTGGTTCTCCTGTTGTGATCAACTACACGCTGAACGCAAACGGCAACCCAGTACTCGGGACAGCTGTAGTAACCGATGGCGTTCCGGTGTTTACCGCATCTTAACAAATAGCGGGGGCGGCGAAAGCCGCCCCCTTCCGTAAAGGAGAATGACAAATGTCAAATAGCATTCGAGTCCACTCAAACACGGAGTATGTCATTGAGGTAAACGACAATGGGGATACCATCAGTTTTGACACATCTGACATAGGCTTGACAAGTCGCCTTTATGACACCTTCGATCAGCTTGACAAGCTGGCAAGGGAATACGAAGTAAAAGCGGCTGAACTAGATGCCAGAGAAGATAAGCCGCGTTCTACCGTCGAAGTGGAACATGAGGACGGAACGATGGAGCATAAAACGCTTATTACCCAAAATCAGTATGACGGCACAAAAATGATGGACGATTATTACCGGGATGCCAGGGCTGCGTTGGATATTTTTTTGGGAGAGGGCGCATGTCAAAAAATTTTTGGAGATAAAAACTACTACACCATGTTTGAGGATTTGACCCAACAGTTGAAGCCACATTTTGAAAAAATGGGCCTTAGCGCGCAGAAACTCAAAGCCAACGCAGTCAAAAAGCATTCGCCCAATCGAGAGACAAGGCGGACTTTAACATGAATGGCTATCCGGATCTGATCACAGTCAATGGTGTGGACTACGAAATAAATACGGACTATCGTTATGCTCTGGCCTGCTTTGAATGCATAAACGATATAGGAATCAGCGATTATGAACGCGCTTACGGGGTCATCGGGCTTTTATACAAGGAAGAGCCGGACGATATAAGCGAAGCATTGCGGCTTGCTGTAAAATATCTGCAATGCGGAAGAGAGCCAAAACCAAGTGCCGAGAAGGCGGATATGGATTTCGAATATGACATGCATTATATTCGGTCGAGTTTTCGGTCTGACTATTCCATTGACTTGAGTAGGACTGACATGCACTGGTGGGAGTTTTGCGAACTATTGCAGGGGTTGAGTGATGATTGTGCCTTAAATCGCGTCCGGGATCTTCGCAATTACGACCTGTCAAAAGTGAAAGATTCAAAAGCAAGGGCAAAAATCATAAGGGCGCAGGAGAATGTTGCGTTGCCAGACCGCCTCAATCAAGAGGAGCAAAGCATTGTAGATAATTTTTTCCGCAATTTAAAATAGGCTTACGGCTTCCTTGCTGGATAATACCAAGCAAGGCAGACTTATAAGAAATAAATATGAAGCCGCGCTAATATAGCGTGGTTTTTCCATTTAAAAGGTGGTGATCAAATGGCAGCGACAAGTGGGGGAACAATTAGGATAGAGATTAAACTTGATACAGAACCGGCAGATAAAGGGCTATCTACGTTAACGGAAAGCTTGAATAAATTTTCTTCGAAAGCGGTAGAGGCATTGCAGCAAGCGGCGACCACAGCGGTGGACCTGGGAACTCAATTTGAGGATAGCGTTGCGAAAATTTCAACGCTGACAGCGGGAAGCACCGCAAGTATTGATTCAATCGGGGATGGCTTGCTAAAGGTATCCACAGAAACCGGTGTTGCGGCTGACGAAATGGGGGCGGCGCTTTATCAGGCGCTGGCGGCCGGTGTACCGGCCGGTGATGACATGAGCCAGGCGCTTGCCTTTTTAGAGCAGAGCGCGGAACTGGCCAAAGGCGGCTTTACCGATATGGAAACCGCCGTGGATGTCAGCACATCGGTTATGAACGATTACGGTATGTGCCTGGAAGATGTTGACGGAATCCAAAAGGTGCTGATTCAAACCCAAAACAAAGGCGGAGTAGCGGTTGACGAGTTGGCGCAAAGCTTGTCTAATGTCACGCCAACGGCAGCGGCGCTGGGCATTGGATTTGATGAGGTGGGCGCGTCAATCGCGACTATGGCGGCACAGGGCGCATCAAGTGAGGAAGCCACCGCCAGCCTGAACAGCCTGTTCGAGGAACTGTCGAATACCAGCTCAACCACAAGCGAAAGCTTGGCCGCGGCAACGGAAGCCGCGTTTGGTTCCTCGCTTTCCTTCTCGGAATTGCTGGAGAACGGGTATAACGTGTCCGATATTATGCAGTTGCTGGCGGATTATGCGGACGACACAGGCGTATCCATGGATGACTTGGTGGGCTCCCAAGAAGCAGTACAAGCGGCCCTGCAGCTGACCGGTGAGAATGCGGCAACCTATAGCGAAAACCTGGCGGCTATGAGCACGGAAACTGATGTGGTGGGGGAGTCTGCCGACAGGGTCGCATCCACCGTGAGCGAACGGTTTAACGCCATTATTAACGAGGGGGAAAACGCGCTGATCGCGTTCTACACCGAGGGGATACAGCCGGCAGCCATTGCGCTTGCCGACCTGTTCGCCTGGCTTACGGATCCGGAAAATCAAACGGCTGCTACAATCGTCGGGATTGCTATAGGAACGCTAACAGCTGCTATTGTTGCTTTTACCATAGCACAGAATTTGGCGGCCATTGCATCAGCGGCTTTTGCAGTTGTTGCATTTGCAACTTTTCCGATTACCTTAATTATTGTAGCACTCGGGGCTTTGATTGCAATCATTTATGCTCTTGTGACGAATTGGGATGCCGTAAAAGCTGCCGCCGCTACAGCAGTAGAAGTTATCCAAGAAGTTTGGGGGAATGTTGTCGCATGGTTTACGGATACTGTGGTCACGCCGCTGGGTGCTGTTTTTGAAACCTTTAGCGCCTTTTTTGCAACGTTAAAAGAGAAGGCAGCTTCTGTATGGGAAGGCATTCAAGAGGTATGGGGCAATGTTGTCACATGGTTTACGGATACTGTGGTCACGCCGCTGAGCGCTGTTTTTGAAACCTTTGGTGGGTTTTTCACAACGTTAAAAGACAGTATCGTTGGTATCTGGACAGAATTAAGCACGAGTATCAAAAACATTATAAATACCATGATAGGCGGCATTGAAGGATTTGCAAACGGCATTATAAACGGAGTCAACACGGTGATTGGGGCGTTGAACTCCCTGCAAATTGATGTCCCTGATTGGATGGAAGAGCTGACCGGGATTTCCTCTTTTGGATTTTGTCTTCAGCCCTTAAGTCCGGTTGCGATTCCCCGCCTTGCGCGGGGTGCGGTGATCCCGCCAAACCGTGAGTTCTTGGCCGTGCTGGGTGATAACAGAAACGGCAGAAATTTGGAGGCACCAGAGGGGCTTATTCGTGATATCGTGAATGATGCCCTTGCAAAAAATCAATCGGCCACCAATGTAAATGTCGAATTTTCGGGAACACTTGCCCAGCTGGCCCGGGTACTAAACCCCGCCATTAAAGTCGAGCAGAGCAGGATTGGAACGAGCATGGTAAAGGTTGGTGCAGTATGAGTGTATTTTCCATAGACGGGGTGACCTACCATGTTGGAGTGGTGGAAGTGTCCCGAGAGATTGACATAGTGGACAAGTATGCCACCAGAACGGAATCGGGCGTGATGAGCCGTGAAATTCTGGGCATTTACCACAACTATTCTATGACATTTGGCGAGATCAGCGACCCGGATGAGTATGAGGCCCTGTTTCAAAAACTGGTGGAAGATCAGGATTATCACACGATCGTCGTCCCCGGCACAACAGGCACATTTACCTATACCGCCTACATATCCGATGTGTCGGATAAACTGAAAAAGTATCGGGCAGACGGTAACCACAGATGGGGAGAACTGTCTGCCTCGTTTATCGCAAAATCTCCCGTAAGCGGGTGATGGAATGAGCAGGAAAACAAGAACGGAACTATCCCTTCGAGTGGCGGACGATACGGCAAAGGCGGAAGCCGCTCTTTCTATGCCCAATGTGACCAACTATTCCAATCTGGAATCCATTCGGGATGACGATTACACCGTGGATGATATTAACTCGCTGGAGCTTAATATGTGGACGCTTGACGGAACAAAATCGCTGGTGGACAATTCCCGCTCCCTGCGGTGGGGCGTGTGGTCCGCGGCGGTGTCAGACGCAGCGGGGGCGTTTACAAGCAACCCTGTGTTGACTGCCAAGACCACGAACAGCTACTCCACAACCGGGTTTACCGTTTCGTTTTGCGGCGACACCTGGCCCAAGCAGACCGTCACAACGTGGTACTCCGGGACAACGGTTTTGGCGGCGCAGACGGATGAAGTCACGGGCTTTACCCATCTGATCGACCGGGCCGTCAATGGGTTTAACAAGATCGTGATTGTGTTTGTGGGGACCGATGTCCCTTATCGCCGGGTGAAAATCGCAGAAATCGACTACGGCGAGATTTTTGTCTGGACTTCGGATGCGATTGTCAGCGCGAATGCCGTGGAGGAAGTCAATTTGACCAGCGAGGAGCTGACCATCAACACGCTGAGCCTGGAGATTCAGGATGAAAATTCCGACTTCAACATGCTCAATCCCAACGGGATCTACGCCTACCTCCAGCAAAAACAGCAATTCAGGGTGACGGAATACATCAACGGAATTCCCAACAAAATGGGATTTTATTACCTGGATACCTGGAAAAACACCTCTTCCGTTACGTGTGAATTCGAAGCCTTTGACGCGGTGGGGTTGTTTGACGGCATGACCTATAAAACCAGCGCCATGTGGTCAAGCACACCGGCAAGCACGATCATCGCAAATATTATGGCTGCGGCGGGATGGACAAAGTACACGGTTGATTCTGGACTGGCTTCTCTAAAATTAAGCGGTTATCTTCCAATCGTGACCGTGCGGGAGGCGCTCCAACAGGTCTGTTTTGCCCTTCGCGCGTCCGTGATTGCAAAGCGCGACGGTTCCATTTGGATCACGCGGCTGCCGTCAGGCGCGGCGGCGAGCACCATTGAGAAAGCGCAGAAAATGGGGTCCCAGGATATTACGCAGAATAGTCTGGTCAATTCTGTTGCGGTGACCGCCTACACCTGGGCGGCATCGTCTGATTCCAGTCAGCTTTACAGCGCAGCCTTGACCACCGGAACCTATGACATTACATTTTCCACACCCGCAACCGGCTTGACTATTTCAGGCGGCACGATCAAAGCAAGCGGCGTGAATTACGCCACAGTCAGCGTCACAACGGCTGGAACGGTCACGATAACGGGATACCAGTACGAATCATCGACAGCCACCTACACCATTGAAGCGGCTGGACTGACGGATGCCAAGCGGTCGCAGGCCACGGTGGACAGCATCTATCTCATCGGCCCGTCCAATGCGGAAGCTGTGGCGCAGTTCGTCTATGACGATTACCAGCGGCGCATTGTGCAGTCCTTCGAAATCGCCGTGGAGGATGAGGAGCTTGGCGACAATGTGGATGTGGACACGATGTTAAACGCCAGAAAAACAGGAGTGATTACGAGCATGGACATGGATCTTTCCGGCGGCTTTACTGCAAAACTGGAGGTGCGGGGATGAGCTTAACACTGGTGACGAACCGCACGGAATATGACGTGCAGACGGCAAACCGCCTGAAAAGCAAGTATACGTCCGGCGGGTGGGGGAGCCTGACCGCAAGCGAGAAGACGGCGTTTCTCTCGGGGCTGAAGGGTGCGTATAACTACACAGACCAAAACCGTGTAGAATCAGCCGTCCAGACGCTGGCAGATGCCCTTCGCGGTGCCGGCATCTACTGCGCCGTGGACACCAAAGCCGATTGGACAGCGGCGGATTTTCCAACGCCGGACGATATGAAACGACTTGTGAGAAATGTGGCCACGATCCGGGCCGCACTGACGGTGTGGAGCAGTACGCCCGGCGTTCCCGCATCCATGGAGCATTTGGATTACCAAAGTGCAAACGATGTGGAGGCAATACTGCTGGACGTGGAGAGACTGATTATCAACATGCAAAGTAATGTATCCACAAGCTGGGCCACTGGAACGGCCTACACCGGCCTATTTGCAAAGGAGGCAATGACAATATGAAAGACAGAATCCCCACCTATCCGGGCAGGGTAACACTTACGCCCGTAGCGGGTCAGGAAAATACCTATGACATGGTGATGGCGGACGAGCCGACACAGTTGGGGGATGCGCCTACTAAGGCAAATCTGCTTGATGATGATACCTGCGCCTTGCTGGCGCTGGACAACACGGCGGTACCAAATGACGCATTTCAAAAATTGGTGCTGGGTGCTGGGAATTACGCCTATGCGGTAACAGTGACTACATCGGACGGGGTGCCGCTTTCTGGTGTTACAGTCACTGGTATTAAAACACTGGCCGGTGGCACTGCGGTAACGAATTCTGACGGCTATGTGCTTGGGGTGGCAACTACATCAAGCGTGACACTGGCAATTACCACACCGTTCATTGATTTATTGAGCGTAAGCCAAACGGTAACGCATGGAACTGGAGTTGTTAAAAGGGTAACGTTGGTCATGGCGTACACTGCATACAAAGAGACTACGATTGCCAGTAGTAAGACGTTCAAATTTTCACCCAAGGTGGCATCGTTTGACGTTTTTTCCATTGGCGGTGGTGGGAGCGGCGGAGCGGCGGTAGGTTCCCCTGCGGCTGGTGGTGGCGGTGGTGGCAGAACCTCCATGCAGTTGTCGATAAGTGCCGCTGCTGGCGCATCTTATTCGGCCATCATCGGAAGCAAGGGGAATGCAGTATTAGCCAGCGTTACAGATGGAAATGTTTACACTAGTGCGGTATCCGGTTCTGCTGGTGGAACGACCCAATTAAACAGAACGCTAAACGGCCAAACCGCCACATTTGCGTTTGCCTTCGGAGGTAGTGGTGGCGGTGCGTGCGGTGAATACAATGACGCGTACGGGGCAGCTGCAAACGGTGGCGCTGGTGGCAGTGGTGGCGGAGGCGGCTTTGCCAATTTGGGCGATGTGCAAACTGCCCCAAACGGCGGCTCGGACGGTAGCAATGGTACCAGCGCGAACTTAGGTAGCAACAATGCAAGTGTGTATGGCAACAACGGTGGTTCCGGACAGGGGACCACTACAAGGCTTTGGGGGGAGGAAAGTGGAGAGTTGTACAGCGGCGGCGGTGGCGGAACAA
Organism: Oscillospiraceae bacterium; assembly: GCA_963666535.1. Taxonomy (GTDB): domain Bacteria; phylum Bacillota; class Clostridia; order Oscillospirales; family Oscillospiraceae. Next base: position 973,506 of record OY762913.1, read on the forward strand.
GCATTAATTTCTCTTCCGGATCTGCCTATTCGGGCTCTGGTGGTAGTGGCGGCGGCGGAAATGGAATGGCCATGAGAGGGTATGCCACGTCCATTATGGCAAGTTCCGGTACCAAATACGGTGGTGGCGGTGGTGGTGCAAGCAACAAATGCTTTAGTTCTACTGCGGCCTCTGCAACCTCCGGTGCTGGGTATCAGGGTGTTATGTTCCTTAGATGGAGGTACGCAGCATGAGTTGCTTAATCGTTGAAAACTCCATTATTACCAACATCATTGAAGCTGACACTGAATTTGCGGCCTCAATTGGCGCTCTGGCATGGTATGACGGAGCGTCCATTGGCGACACCTACGATCCGCCCACGCTGGAAGAGGCCACGGCGCAGATTGCACAACAGTACACAACTCAATCTGAAATCCTTGAAACCACGCTTAATCAGGAATACCGTCTATCCCTATTGGAGATGGGCATTACCGAAACTAATTAACCACATAGCGGGAAGGACAATTACATATGACGACTATTTTTAACCTTTGCAAGAAACTGATCGAACTGGGCAGGACAGACGGACTGCAAATCAAGCTGGACGTATACCTTGCCAACGACCGCCTGACCACGGACGAATATACCGCGCTGTGTGAGATGCTTACCGCTGCAACGGCGGCATAACGGGAGGCGGTACATAGGAATGGAAGCAATCATTGCAGAATGGTGGATCAAGTGGCTGTGCGGGATCATTGCCGGTGGCTTTGTGTGGATCATCCGCTTGTTGTGGAAACGGCAACGGGCCACCGAATTGGGGATACAAGCCCTGCTGCGGGACAGGCTGGTGCAGTCCTATTACCACTACGCAGATCGGGGCAATATCTCACTGCACGGGCTGGAGAATGTGGAGGCCATGTACAGGCAGTACTTTAACTTGGGTGGGAACGGCACGATTACAAAACTGGTGGAAGACATGCGAACCCTGGAAGTGGTGGATACATAACCGTCTGCAAACTGCCCGCCAACATGAAAAACTGAAAGAACGGCTTGCCCGCTTATTAAGGGGCAGGCCGTTCCGCGTTGTGGGGCGGACAAGTTGGGGGACAAGGCGTCCAGACGGCGGAAGCGAAGGGTGGGGGAAAATCAGCCGGAGTTACCCGGAGATGACCGGGATAGGAGGGAGGTGTTTCTATGACAGTGCTACAGATTAAAAACAGCATCATGAGGATGCTTTCGGCCGTTTATCAAACTGTGCCGGTATACGGGGAAGGTCTTACCTCGGGGCTGGAAGCGCCCGCATTTTATGTGCGCGCAACGGCGTCTTCTTCCACGAAGGAACTTAACCGCAGGCGCAGACGAAGCGCTGAATTTGACATTCAGTATCTTCCGGCCGACAGCGCAACGCAGAATGACACCTTGTATACGGTGGGGGAAGCTCTGCTGGAAAAGTTTGAGTATGTGAGCACGGATGAGGCCCTGCTGCGGCCGATCAGCGCAAGGTATGAGATCACGGGCGCGGTGCTGCACTGCTATCTCACCTTCCAGTGGTTTGCGCTGGCTGACACGGAGAAGGCTGAACATATAGCAAAAGTTGATGTGGAGGTATTCTAAATGACCAAGGCAAACGCAGAAACTAAGGCCGCTGACACAGCGGCAAAATTCATGCTGACACAGCTAATCGGGTCTAAGCGGTTTACGCTGGTGGAAAAGAGCGTACTGAAAACAGTGCTCAACCCCGGCGAAACTTATACGATTGCGGAGGCAAACGCCGCAATCGAACAATTTAAGAAAAAGGAAGTGCTTTAAATGGCAGGCGGAACATGGAACAAGCAAAACAAGGTAAGACCGGGCGTTTATATTAACGTTGCGGCCGAACAGGAGACGAACACGATCGGCGACCGCGGCGTGCTGACAATGCCGCTGCCCCTGAGCTGGGGCGCAGAGAATACTCTGATTAAGCTGACAGCCGGGGAAGACACCTTCAGCGTGCTGGGGTATGATGCGGAGAAGATCCTGCTGCTGCGCGAGGCATTCAAGCGCGCGCAGACCATCCTGCTCTATCGCGTGAACAGCGGCGGCGTCAAGGCGGCGGCAACCATCGGCACCCTGACCGCGACAGCGAAATACGCGGGGGTAAGGGGCAATGACATCAAAATCGCCGTTGCCGTGAACGTCGACAACCAAAGCAAGTATGACGTGACCACCTATGTGGGGGAGAAGGAATACGAGACACAGACCATATCGGTGCTGGGAGATCTGATCTCCAATAACTTTGTTGTCTTTTCCGGCACAGGAGCGCCCACTGCTTCGGCCGGCACGGCCCTTGCAGCAGGCACTGACGGCACCGCGGTTGCGGCAAATTACACCGCCTATCTGGAACTGGCTGCCGCCTCGGATTTCGACGCGATGGCGGTCCCCGTCAGCGACGACGCCATTAAGGCACTCGTCGTCGCCTTTGCAAAGAGCATGCGCGAGGACGAGGGAAAGAAGATCCAGGTGGTGCTTGCAAATGATCCGTCGGCTGATTACGAGGGCGTTATCTCGGTCAAAAACGGCGTGATTCTTTCCGACGGCACGGAGCTTAGCGCCGCGCAGGCCACGGCTTGGGTGGGCGGTGCCACCGCCCGCGCGGGGGTTGCTGAATCGCTCACTTACACGGAGTATGACGACGCGGTGTCGGTAGGCACGGTGTACACCAACAGTGAAATCGAAGCTGCACTCAAGGCCGGTGAGTTCCTGTTTTCCGAAACTTACGGGCGGATTGTGGTTGAAAAAGACATTAACACGCTGGTGACTTATGGCGACACCAAGAGTTACGCACTGTCCAAAAACAGGGCGCTGCGCGCCATCGACGGCTTCTGCAACGATTTGCAGGAGGCCTGCGCGCTGTACTACATCGGCAAGGTGGGCAACGACGCCGACGGGCGCAATACCATTAAGGCCTACGCCATTAAGCTGGCCACCGCGTATCAGGACGAGGGTGCTTTGCAGAACTTTGATTCTGAAAGCGACATCACCGTCAGCACGGGGACCGAGATCGACGCTGTTGTGCTGACTGTGGCTTTGCAGCCGGTGGACAGCGTGGAAAAGATTTACACAACCATTACAGTCGGGGAGGAATAACAGATGAGCTATTTGAATTATGCCGATACCATCAACGGCGCGGAAGGGCGCGCCTATACCATTATCGACGGAACCCGGGAAGAAATGTTTTATCTCAAAAGCATTGAAGCCAAGGTGGAAAAGGATAAGTCCGAGGGCAAGACGCTGGGGAAGCGCGGCACCCAGCACAAAGCCACAGGCTGGAGCGGCAGCGGCAGCGCCACGCTCTATTATGCCACCACCATGTTCCGCAAGCAGATGCTTGAGTACATGAAGAAGGGCGTCGACACCTACTTTGACGTGCAGATTGTTAACCAGGACCCGACCAGTTCCTGCGGCACGCAGACCATGATCCTTCGCCGTGTGAATCTGGACAGCGTAATCATTGCAAAGCTGGATCTGGACAGTGAAGACCCGCTGGAGGAGGACGTTGACTTTACCTTTGAGGACATGGATATCCTCGACAGCTTTACCGCGCCGACCCTGAGCGGCAATTAAATAACGGAGGTGCGCTATGAGCGGACTGAATGCATTTTTGGCGGGGAACGCCCTGCCTGTAGAAAACCGGAGAACCCCAATTTCAGACAGGTTCCGGGATAAGGATGGTAAGCCTATGCTCTGGGAGCTGCGCGGCCTGTCCGAATCGGAGAACGAGGCGCTGCGGAAAAGCTGCACCAAGATTGTCAGAAGCAAGCGCGGCGAAGCGGAGAAAACAGATACCAGCCAATATGTGGGCAAGCTCGTTGTCGCGTGCGTGGTGTATCCCGACCTGAAGGATCCCGAGTTGCAGAACAGTTACGGTGTGATGGGTGCGGACACGCTGCTGAAAAAAATGCTCACCGCCGGGGAGTATGCCGCCCTGCTGGAAAAGGTGCAGGAGATCAACGGCTTTGACAAGGATATGAATGAACTGGTGGATGAGGCAAAAAACTAATTGAGGAGGGCGACGGTGAGGCCAATTACGCTCACTACGCCCTCCACAGATTAAAGCTGACACCAGGCGCGCTCATGGGATTGCCCACCCGTGAGCGCGCGTTCATTTACGCCTCTATCGACCTGCACGTCAAGCAGGAAAAGCGGGAAGCGGCAAGGGCAAAAAGGAAAAGGTAGCAGCAATGCCGATTGATTGGCAATCAATTTTAGGATCAATGGGCGGAAATAATACGATGCGGTGGGGGACAGAAGGAAAAGCACCTCGCTGTAGCCGCAGGTGCTTTTCCTATGCCCGGGAAGGGGGAGAATGAATGGTAACCTTACTAAATAGCGTAAGTACGTACAACAAAGTATCTGTTTCAATTGCAAAGGTAGATACATCGCCCATCATGAAATCGTTAGAAGCAATAGAAAAGTCGATTTCACGTACAATCCCTGCCGAATCAGTAGAAGAACAGACGAAAGAACAGGGGCGTTTTACAAAAGCCGTAGCACGGAGCAAAGCTTTGCTGAATATGCAGGCTGCTGCCATAAAGAGCTGTTACACTTCATTGCAGAGCGTAAATAGCGCGGCGGCCGGCTTTGCTTCTGACTTTTTTACCATTGACAATGTAAAAGCAGTTTTAAGTGCAAGCGACAGTCTGACCACCATGGAAAGTAAACTGAATTCAGTAAATGACGGTTCGCAGACAACGGAAGACTTGCAGAATAAAATCTATGAAGCAGCACAGCGGTCAAGAGGCAGTTATACCGGCATGGCGGACACGGTGGCGAACCTGCAGGCCCAGACCGGAGACCTGTTTGGCAGTAATGATGAGGCGATCCAGTTTACAGAGAATATGCAAAAGGGATTTGCAAGTGCAGGAATGGATACCTCTGGAGTGGAAAGCGCCATGGGAGAGATGCAAACAGCAATGGCGGGCGGAACGCTTGGGAGCGATTACCTTGCCGGCCTGAGCTCCAGCGCCCCCGGCATTTACGATGCGCTTAATGCCTATACGCAGGAATATCAAAACAGCAGCGGTAAGACGCTTTCAGAGATGGCGGATGAAGGCATAATTTCATCGGGCGTGATGAAGAACGCTTTGCTTAGCTATACGGATGAAATAAACAGTCAGTTTGCCAGCACGCCAGCAACATTTTCTCAGGTTTGGACTTCGTTTCAAAACATGGCACTTCATGCGTTTGCGCCTGTGCTTGAGAAACTTTCGGAGATAGTAAACAGTGATCAGTTCCAAGCCTTTTTAACCGGGGTTGGCACTGCCCTGTCTTTTTTGAGCGGGATCGTGCTGAATGTGATCGATGCTTTTGGCCTTGTTGTGCAGTTTATTCAGCAGAACAGCGCCCTCATCATCGGCACGATTGCGGTACTTGCCGCCATTGCGGTAGGGGCGGCCCTTTTGACTGCTGCAGCATGGTTTCTTGCCAATCTGCCCATTATACTTTTAATTAGCCTGGTGATTGCTGCGGTTGCCGGTTTTCTTGCGGCTGGAGGCACCATCACACAGGTTATTACAGGTGTAGCGCACGTTTTTGCGGGAATATATGCCACTGTCTATAATCTGTTCGTTTCACTCTATAATTTCTTTGCCTCTTTTGCTGAGTTTTTTGCTAACGTATTCAATGATCCGGTCACGGCGGCTAAAAATATATTTTTTGATTTTCTCAGCGAAGTTGTTGACGCCATTGGGAAGGTTGCCTCAGCACTTGACGCGATTTTTGGAACAAATTTTCAAAGTACTGTGGATGGCATGAAAACAAAACTTTTAGAGCTTAGGGCCGACTACGTCGAGGACAATAAAATTCAAATAGAACGTATGGAAGAAATTGATGGCAGTGAGCTTGGCGATTCATGGGCGGCTAGTGCATTAGATATTATGGATGGTTTAAGTAATGGCGCAGGCGACCTGTTAGGGGGAGCTTTGCAAGCAGGAGATACCACTGATTTCGAAAGTCTGCTCGGCGGTGATGGCAATACGGCGGCCATTGCGGACAGCGTGTCGAACATTGAGGGCAACACCAGCGATATCGCAGACAGCGTGGAGCTCTCCAGTGAAGACCTGGAAACCCTGCGGGAGCTGGCCGAGATGGAAAGTATCCAGAACTTTGTGTCGCTGACGCCCACGGTGCAGGTGACCACCGGAGACCTGAACAGCACGGTTGACGTTAACGATATCGTGACGAAAATACAAAATGCGCTGACCGTTGAGATTGCGGCGTCCAGCTCACAGATTTTGGGGGTGGCGTAAGTGGGGGATTACCATATTTATCTGAGCTTTAACAACTTGCAGGAAGTGATTGAGCTGCCCGTGCTGCCTGAAAAGATCACCTTTCAGCAAAGCGGGGGCAATCAGACATACGATATTCTGAACACCGGGCAGATCAATGTGATTAAGGGGTTGGGACTTCCCGAGCTTGACCTGGAAGGGTATTTCCCCACGGACGACATCCATGTGACGGCGGGCACGGTTTATACGCCGATGTACTATGTGGAAAAGCTGCAGAAGTGGGCCGCTACCCTGCGGCCCATTCGGCTGACCATGACGGGTACCATAGAACTGAGCTGGGCGGTGTCCATCGAGGACTTTGAATACACCGAAGAGGGGGGTGCCGTCGGAGAGATACAATATAAGCTCAGTCTGAAAAAATATCTGTTCTACGGCCCCGCAGCGGTGACGATTATCGGTGACACGGCAACGACGGCAAGCACGCGCGCGTCCGACAAGGTCACGCCAACAACCATTACTGTCCGACAAAATGAGGATACCTTTTGGCTGCTGGCAAAGAAATATCTCGGGGATGGAAGCAAGGCTTCCCGGCTTGCAGCACTGAACGGCCTGACCGTGGGGACAGTTTTGTTCGTCGGGCAAGTCGTACGGCTGAGTTAGGAGGGGGAGCATGGGTGCTTCTAATTTAAGACCCATTGAGTACCAGATCCTCGTTGATAATAAAAAGGGCGGCGTGTTTGAACTGCCGGTCACCTCTGCAACGTGGAAGACACAGCGGACGGACCGGGCAGGCAGTCTGGAGTTTGAATTCGTGGGCGGGGACAAGTTTTCTGACAAAACGTTCGAATTGAATGCCGGGGATATTATCCGGCTGGAGGTAAGCGGCCAGATCCTGTTTTACGGATATGTATTTACCGTGGAAAACAGCGGCGGCGAAACCTTTTCGGGGACAGCATATGACCAGGTGCGGTATCTCATGTACAGTGACACCTATGTGTTCACCGGTAAGACGGCAACCGAAATTATCAAGCAGATTGCCGGGGATTTCGGCATTACACTGGGGACGATAGCCGACACAGGCTACGTGATTCCCAAGCTTGCCCAGGACAACAAGAAACTGCTGGACATGATCAGCGAAGCGCTGGCAGAGACCAATTATAACACCGGCCGATACTATGTTTTGTACGACAAGTGCGGAGCAATGACGCTGACCGATATTGCGGATATGAGGCTGAACATTGCGCTGGGTAATGACAGCATGCTAACCGATTACAATTATAAGGAAAGCATTGACAGCAACACCTATAACGTGATCAAGCTGCAGATCGGCGACAGCGACAGCGGAAGCACCAGATTTTATATCTATCCCAACGAGGAAGACGGGGGAAGTACGGAAAACATCGCAAAATGGGGGATCCTGCAATACTTTGCATCGGTGGACAGCGGATATAACGACGCCATGATCAAAGCGCGCGCGAAAAGCTTGTTTGATCTGAACAATCGGCTGGAAAAGACATTTAAGCTGGATGCCCGCGGGGACGTGACTTGCCGGGCGGGAAAGACGGTTTATGTAGGAATATCGTCCCTCGGTGTCGCACAATATTATGTGATTGAAAGTGCCGACCATTCCTTCGACGGGAATGATTATTCCATGAGCTTAACGCTAAAGGTGGTGGATTGATGGAACTTTACAGGCAGATGAAGCAGATTTCGGAAGAAGTAGCAAAGACACATGAAAAAAAGCTGTATTACGGCACGGTGCTTTCTGCAGATCCGCTGAGCGTGAAGGTGAATCAGAGATTTACGTTAACCGCTGCGTTCCTCGCCACTGCGGAAAGCCTCACGGAGCTTACCTATGAAAAAGCCGGCGTTGACTGGGAGTTAAAAGCAGTCACCTATGAAACGATTGTCATCAGACCCGGCCTGGCGGCTGGAGATAAGGTCGTGCTAATCAGCATGGGAAACAGCGATTATCTGATTTTGGACAGGGTGGTGTGATATGCAGCTGACACCTGTAACCACAGCAGCGACGGCCGTTAGGCAGCCGTCAAAGACGTGGAAGATTGATTTTGAAAAAAAGAAAATAACGGGAACCATTGACGGGCTGGACGCGTTGCGGCAGGCCGTGTTTTTATGCCTGAATGCCCAGCGGTACGAGCATGTAATCTACAGCTGGAATTATGGTGTAGAGACCAAAAATCTCGCTGGGGGAAACTACGATCTTGTTCGCCGCCAGCTGCAGTCGGCCATTGAGGACGCGCTGAGTGTGGATAGCAGGATCAGCGGAATCAGTGACTTTCATGCGACTCAAAGCGGGGACAGCATGACGGCGATGTTTACGGTCACGAGCAATGACGGCACGGTGATTATGGAGGTGAACACGAATGTATGAAACGATGACATTTGATGCGATTTTGGCGGATATGCTGGCAGCGGTGGATGACGGCTGGGACAAGCGGGAGGGTTCGGTCATCTATAACGCCCTCGCCCCCGCCGCCGCGCAGCTGGCGCAGGTTTACATCGCCTTGGACGCGACAGCAGACCGGGGCTTTGTGGACACGGCAGCGGGCGATGATCTTGACAAAAAGGCAGCAGAGCGCGGGTTTACCCGAACAGCGGCGACCTGTGCGGTACGTAAGGGCACATTTTTGAATGCCGCAGGCGTGGTGATGGACGTGAGCCTGGGAAAGCGTTTTTCCGGCGGGGGGCTGGTGTTCTCCGCCACAGAACGAATGGAAACCGGTGCGTTTAAGCTCACCTGCGAAACGGTGGGGGAAGACGGGAACACCTATTTCGGAACCCTGCTACCCATGGAATATAGTTCCGGATTGGGAAGAGCCACCCTGGCTGATGTGCTGATCGCCGGGGAAGATGAGGAGACGGACGCGGCCCTCCGGGCGCGGTATTATGCCAACATTTCCTCCCAGTCCTTCGGCGGTAACCTTGCCGACTACAAGGAAAAGGTCAATGCCATTACCGGCGTGGGCGGCGTAAAAGTCACCCCGGCCTGGAATGGCGGGGGAACGGTGAAGCTGACGATTCTTTCGTCGGGATACGGCGTGCCGTCTGCCGAACTGATTGCCTTGGTGCAGACTGCGGTAGACCCCACGGTGAACGCGGGCCTCGGCTATGGCTTTGCCCCCATCGGGCATGTGGTGACGGTGGCGGGGGTCGAGAGCACCACGGTGAATATCGCGGCGGAGCTTACCCTTGCTTCTGGGTATACCTGGACAGACGTATCTGGCTATCTTAAGACAGCCATTACAGAGTATTTTGCCGAGCTTGCCAAGGGATGGGAAGACAGCGCGCAACTTTATGTCCGCATCAGCCGCATTGAGTCGGCGGTGCTGACGGTAACCGGGATTGAGGACATCCAGAATACGACCCTGAACGGCACGGCGGCTAACCTTGTGCTTGGCGCGGGGTACATTCCTGTGTTGGGGACGGTGACGGCGGTATGAATATTATTCAATACCTGCCGCCCGTTTTGCAGGGGGTCGGCGACTTTATTCAGATTGCAGACGCAGAGCAGGCACAGTTTAACAGCGTCAACACCGCGATGGGTGGCGTTGCCGACGACCTGTTTTTGGCAACGCTGACGGAGCATGGAGCCGCCCGCTGGGAGGCACTTTTGGGCATCGCGCCCAAGGGCACCGACACACTGGGGGTCAGACGCTTCCGAATCCTCACCAAGCTCAATGAGCAGACGCCGTATACCATCGCAACCCTGAAGGAAAAACTGGCTACCCTCTGTGGGGCGGACGGCTACAGCGTAACTCTTGTCCCCGCCGACTATGCCCTAACGGTGAGAGTCGCGCTAACGGCAAAGGGGTATTACAATGAGGTGGAGGCCCTGCTTGATCGAATGGCGCCGGCCAATCTGATTGTGGATCTATCCCTTCTCTACAACCAGTATTCTCTCCTTACCGCCTTTCCCCATACCCGGCTGGCGGCATTCACACACAACGAATTGAGAAATGAGGCGATTTCCTGATGGCAACCAATACGACAAATTACAGGCTTACAAAGCCTGATGAAAGTGATTTCTATAATATAACTGATTTTAATGGTAACGCGGATATTATTGACGAGTTAATCCATGATCTGAGCGAAGGCAAGTCGGATAAGTCTCATTCTGCAAGCGTGACCCTTTTAGCCGCTTCATGGTCTTCGGGTCAGTACACACTGACCAATGCGGGTATCACGGCAACCAATGTGGTAGAGTTGTACCCTGCTGTTGGTATCACAGCAGAACAGCTTGCGGCAATGCAAGGTGCAAATATTATAGGTGGTACTCAAGCGGCGGGTTCCATAACCCTAGTTGCTATGGGTGATGTGCCCACAATTAATATCCCCGTTACTCTTGTGCTTAGAGGTGATTTGTAATGCCACTAGATTGGAAAAGCGGCGGTGGGGGAGACAAGATAAATGGCATTATTGAGAACTACAAAGTAGTAAGCGGTAATGTATCCGCAGAGACCCCGAAAAATTTTGTGTAAAAGTGAATGAGAGACATCCTTTTGGTCAAGAATTGGAGCAATAACAATTCAACACTGAAAGGATGTTTTTTATGAAGGAAGCACCGGCAGAACTGATGCGAGAATACGTGAACAGCCAAAAGTTTAGCAGCACCATGGAGATTATGGGGGCCATGAAGGAAATGTTTCGTGACGTACTTCAGCAGGTCATGGAAAGCGAGCTGGACTCGGAGCTGGGCTACGAAAAAAGCGAAAGAGCGTCGCAAACCGCTGTCGAACCGGAAGCTAAGAATTACCGAAATGGGTATTCGCAAAAGACAGTCAAGACGCAATTGGGCGAGGTGGAGATCAAGGTGCCCCGGGATCGCAACGGAAAATATGAGCCTCAAATCATCGAAAGATACAGCCGAAACGCCGACGGCATGGAGGAAAAGATTCTTTCCCTGTATGCCTGTGGCATGAGTCAGCGGGATATAGCGGAGCAGATTAAGAGCCTTTATGATGTGGAAATCTCCCCAGAGCTAGTGAGTAAGATCAGCGAGAAAATCATGCCGGAGGTTTCGGCATGGCAGAACAGACCGTTGGAACCCGTCTATCCATTTGTATTTTTGGACGCTATTCATTACAAGGTCAAGGAAAATCACCAGTATGTCACCAAGGCTTCCTATGTGGTACTTGGCATCACCATGGATGGCAGAAAGGACATTCTTGGCGTTTGGATCGGGGAACATGAGAGCAGCAAGTTTTGGCTTTCTGTGTTGAATGACCTCAAAAGCAGGGGTGTTTTGGATGTTTATCTGTTCTGTGTGGACGGGCTGAAGGGCTTCTGCGAGGCCATCAATGCCGTTTACCCCCAAGCGCAAATCCAACGCTGCATCATCCATCAGATCCGCAGCTCCACCCGCTATGTGAGCTACAAGGATATCAAGGCGCTCATGGCTGATTTGAAACTGGTCTATAAAGCCGTCACGGAAGACGAAGCGTTGGAGCATTTGATGGCATTCCGTGAAAAGTGGGGTAAACAGTATCCCTCCTGCGTCAAGAGCTGGGAAGAAAACTGGGACATTCTGAGCACCTTTTTCGCATACCCCGCCGAAATCCGGCGCATCATATACACGACAAACATCATTGAGGGTCTTAACCGCCAGTTTCGGCAAATCACCAAAAATAAACCCAGCTTTACCAGCGATGACTCCCTGCGCAAGATGCTGTATCTGGCATCTAAAAAAATTGTCGAACACTGGACGTCCAGATGTCGAAACTGGGATATGGTATTAAGCCAGCTCAACCTGATGTTTTCTGAGCGAGCCGCAGTCTGATTTTACCTTGAAATAGAGTTCCCCTGGGCGGACGCGGCATTCACGCAAAGCGCGCATACCGTGTCCGCTCCCGGGGAAACGGGCAGTGAAGGCAAAATCCACAGTCTTGATTTGCAAGAGCAAACCCACAGATACAAGCTAAAATTCTTGATCAAGGGATTTTACAATTACACAAAATTTTCCGACGTGCCTATCCGCAGGAGATTTTGTGGAGTATGTATCCTCCTTATCTACTTCATCCACTACCTCCCTTACTGTAACAGCAAACACGGCAGCTTACGCAAAGGCTATTGTTATTGATGAAACCCGTGCCTTTGTTGTTTGTGCGGATGCCGTTGCTAATGCCAGTGGTGGTAGTGGGGGACTGATGGGAAGAATAGTAACTTTCTCTGGTGCTTCTATTATTTCAGGGGTTCAGTTGGTACTGGATAGTAGCTATAACTCTGGCAACTATTTAGCCCCTGTTTATTTAGGAGATGGCAAGCTGTTCATTGCTCATAATAGGACAGATACTTCCACTTACCTTGTTGGAACACTAGTAACTGTTTCTGAAACCACCCTTACACTGAAGGGGACATTTATACTAGGGGATAACACGGTATTAAATGACAATATGGCAGGGGGAATAGATGCTGTTGTAGTTAGCTCAACCAAAGTGTTGATTACTTTTTGTCAATCGGGAACCAATAACAATTATGAATTGTATGCTTGCTTTTGTGTCATTTCTGAGACAGGAAACGCAGTATTAAGCCATTTTGTCACTAAGCTGTGTGGTATGTCTTACTCAGGGTCGGCTCTTAAAACCTTTCTTTTATCTGAAACCAGAGTTTTGATAGTTCACCAGTACGGTTCCTACCGTCACTTGCACGGTTTGGTGATCTCCCTCTATGGTGGGGGTGTTCAATCAATAGGTACAGAATATCCACTGTGCCTTGCTGAACAAGCTGGAACCCATATAGGGGGTCTTCTTCTTGATTCAGGTGACATTCTGATAACTCATGCTTCAGAATATTCAGGAACTTTTCTAATGGGTATGGTTCTTACTGTTTCCGACTATGCAGTATCCATTTCTGCAAAGGACACCATGTTAAGCACTATTCAGAAATCCGCCACATACCCTTCTGTCCACAGTGTAGGAAATGGGGTTTATTGTGTACTACATGGTGGTAATGGTGTCTCCACTTATGCCTACTACTACCACAACATTTATGCCACAATCCTTAGAGTGGGTAGGGGATGTATATACACTCTAGGAAATACCTTGCTGCATTCAGCAATTGAAACTGCAAAGGTTAACTGCATGGTAACGCTGTCAGGAGGTAATGCAGCATTTCGTTCCAGTTCCAACCGCTCACTTATGGCCTACAAGTTAACTTTCACAGAGGGCATTAAAAAGTGTACATCAAAGGACAGCATTTTTGGCATTTCAAAAGCCAATTGTGCTGAAGGAGCAACAACAGGTGTTGTAGTTCCTAACATATAAGGAGGTGTATTAAAATGCCATTAAAAAATAAATGTGGTGGCTCAGGTGGATTTACTATTCAAGGAATCATAGATCACTATGCTGTTTCTGCCGATAGCCCTATATCAGCAGGGGATTTTGTGGAGTTTGTGGAGAGTCTTCCCACTTCTGATTGGAGTGGAGCAGTAAGCACTTTGGCATCTTATGTAGGCACAGGTACTTATGCATTCAACTTTCGTGGTTGCAAAGCCGACTCTTATGGGAAAGTTCTTATTCTGTATGATGTTTGCACCTACTTAGGTGAACAAACCCTTTATAATTCCTATGCACAGGTATTACATGTGGATAATGGCACAATAACACAAGGTGTTCCTGTTCTCTTGACTACTGCTACCACCCCTGTCTGGCACAATCGAGGAAGACTTCACTACACCTCTGAGGGCATTATTATTAATGCAAGATGTCATAGGCAAGGGGATTTCGAGACTGTCAGCAACTCCCTTTATATTGACAAGTTTACTGTAGTTGGGGACACTGTGGCTGTGTCCTCAACCACGGTAACTTCTTGCTATCGAGTTTATAACTTTGACTGCATACAAGCAAGTCCGGGGGTGTTTTTACTCTGTCTCAGGTATGACTCAGACACTAATACCTCCACCAACACCATGTATGTGCAATTAGGGGTTGCCACTGTAGTAGACGGGGTGGTAACAGTCACTAGAAACATGGTAATTACTTTTACTGACCCTTTAATAGCAAGCGCATTTAATGGGTGGCGTTCCACAGGAAGTGATGATAATGGAAACGTAATCCTACAGAGTTCGGATAATGCTTATATCCTCAAGGAGACTTTGGTTAAAGTTACCCCAACTACTGTTGATGCTTACCCTACTGTAAATGTGGCCACATTTACAAGTGCTGTAGAGCTATATGGGTTCGTGACTAAATTATCCGCAGGGAAACTCTTTGTAGGGTGGGGGGCAAAGATTGATGGGAAATGGGCGCTCCTTACTCAAGTGCTAACTGTTTCAGGTACAACGTTTACCTACACTAGTCCTAGGTCAATAACTTCCCCCTCAGGATTTAGTCTCTATCACTCTATTAAGTATGTAGAGGATAATCACTTGTACACCTACAGAACTAGGTGGAACAGCACCGAGGGATTCCCTCATGCCCTTTATAATGTTACCGTGGATGCAAGCGGAGTTCCCCTGTTCACCCTCATATGCTATGGAGAGGATACCTCTCTCTATACCACTAGTGAGCCTTTCACTCTGTTTGACTATGGTGTTTCATCCTACGCAGCTTTGTTTGCTCCTTATGTTTCCCCCATATCCACAAATGGAGATACCCTTAAATTCTTTGACTTCCGAAAACTTATTAAGGTTAGGGACAGGGTAACACGATTCCGTGACACAGGTAATAGCATAGCAGGGGTTGCAAAAGACAGTGGAAACTATGGTGACATAGTTCAGATAACCGTCCCCAATATTTAAGAAAGAGGTGCAGTAAAATGGCAAAACACATTATTTTAGGCGAAGGAAACGTAATCATCTACATCAGTGATACCATCGGGTATCAGGAGAATGGGAATGTCCTTGTGGACAATGGCACTCTTGCTATTGCCCAAATGCTTGTGACAGAGGTTATTGAGATGGAGACCATTCCTGATTATGTCACGACTCAGGACTATCTCTATGTCAACGGCGAATTTGTGGAGAATCCGAACTGCCCACCTGAACGCACCCTTGACGGAATGAAGTCCACAAAGGTGGCAGAGTCCAAAACAGCCCTTGCTACTTATCTCGCAAGTCACCCGATGACAGGGACGGATGGAAAGCAGTATTCCGTTACACAGGAAAAGCAATCTCTTTTGACCTCCCAGCTTGCGCTCTACTCTGTTTCCGTTTCTGCGGGTGGTACCTACACGCTTAGGTGGAACAGTACGGGCGAAGAGTGTACTGAATGGGCGTATGCTGACCTTGCCGCACTCGCCCTTGCTATTGGTGCGTATGTTCAGCCCTTTGTTTCCAAACAGCAGGAGCTTGAGGTTCTGATCAAGGCTTGTGCTAGTAAAGCGGAGCTCAAGGCCATCATTATTGACTACGGCTCGGGGTTAACCACATGAGCTGCGTGACAAAAGCAAACCGTGCCCTGCTCCAGGCTGGTGCAGTCTTATTACCACTACGCAGGTCGGGGCAACAGTTCCCTGCACAGCATTAAGAAGGTTGAGACCTATACACACAGACCCTAACCTTGAGGAAATGAAATCATCACTAGGCTGATGGGATCTATGCGGGATATGGAGGAGGCGGACGCATGACTAGCGATTTTATTCCGTGCAACAGGGACAACTACAAAGCGGGCCGGACAAAAGACATTGCTTACATCGTCATGCACTACACGGCGAACAAGGGCGATACCGCAAAAGCAAACGGCAATTATTTTGCCAATAACGCCGACCGGAAGGCCTCCGCCCACTATTTTGTGGACGAGACAGAGGTTGTCCAGTCGGTGCAGGACGAGGACACCGCGTGGCATTGCGGCGGCAGCTTGCAGGGCAGCGGCGGGCACACCTTCCACGGCATTTGCCTGAACGCGAACAGCATTGGCGTGGAGATGTGCAGCGACTATAAGAACGAGGCCTATCTGATCACGGACGATACCGTGAGCAACACCGTGGAGTTGGTCAAGTCTCTCATGGCCGCCTACAGCATCAATGCTGATCATGTGATCCGGCACTATGATGTGACCGGGAAGAACTGTCCGGCCCCGTGGGTGGCAGACGAGAGCCTGTTCACGGCGTTTCAAGCAAGACTGACGGAAACCGAGACAGAAACAGAAAGCGAGGAGGACGACGAAATGACACTGGAAGGGTTTAAGGCGCTGTACCAGGAAATGATCGCAGAAAAGAAGGGGGACGAGCCTTCCGCCTGGGCGAAAGACGCCTGCGAAAATGCCAAGGCCACCGGGCTGTTTTACGGCGACGGAACCGGCAATTACAACTGGCAGGATCCCGTGACCCGGGAGGCCCTGGCCTCAATCCTAAACGGAAAGCTTTGACGGTGGACGCGTGAAACGGAAAGTGGCAACCAGCAAAAAGATTGCCTATGGCATCCTGTTTCTGGACGGGACGGCCACCTATGCCGTTCTCTGGTTCTGCTATCTGTCCATCACGAACAGCTTCACCGGGGCGCTGCCGTATCTTACCACCCTGATTGGTGCGTTACAGGCTTCTACTGCCGTTATTTTAGGCGCGTATTTCAACAAGTCAAAGGCCGAAAACACCCAGGGTGGAATTACATACGAAACAGCCGTAAAGCGAGACTTATAATTTAGGAGGAACCATGATGAGCGCACTGATTACTAAACTGACAAGCCGCAAACTTTGGATGGCCATTGCGGGTGTGGCAACAGGAATTTTTATCGCCTTGGGGGGCACGGCTTCTGAGGTGACAACCGTGGCCGGCGCTGTGACCGCGCTTGTTTCCGCCGCGACCTACATCATCACGGAGGGGAAAGTGGATGCGGCAAGTGTTTCTGCCGCGGTGACGGCTACACAGGAGGCCGTGAGCACAATTGCAGACGGTACTACCGCAACTGACGTCACATCGACGACTTAACGGAATACCAGACACAGCGGCCGGGGGCTTACCATTTTGGTAGGCTCCCGGCTTTTGTCGTTCGAGATGGAGCAAGGCCGCTCTGTATTTATGTTGCATTTATCGAAATTGTAATGTAATATAGTCATGATACAACGAAACAAAACGGAGGGCTCTCTTATGGACATACATAGCGTGCGCCAGCAGATGAAAACCAAAACGATTTACGACATCCCGCTGCGGGTGACGTTTTATGCCCGTGTGTCCAGCGAGAGCGACGAGCAGCTGAATTCACTGGGAAACCAGATTTCCTACTATGAGGATCTCATCCGTAAGAGTTCCTCGTGGACGTTTGTGGATGGGTATATCGACGAGGGCCTTTCCGGCATCTCCACAAAGAAGCGTGAAAACTTCCACCGCATGGTGGATGACGGGAAAAGAGGCAAGTTTGACCTGGTCATTACCAAAGAGATCTCGCGATTTGCCCGTAATACGCTGGACTCCATTTCCTTTACCCGGGATTTGCTTGCCGCCGGGATCGGTGTATTCTTTCAGAATGATAATATCAATACGCTGGATGAGGATTCGGAGCTACGCCTGACCATCATGTCGGGCATTGCGCAGGACGAGCTGCGCAAGCTGTCTTCCCGTATCAAATTCGGACATAAGCAGGCAATTAAGAACAGCGTGGTGCTGGGAAACAGCCGCATTTTTGGCTACGTGAAGCTGGACAAGCGGCTTGTCATTGACGAGGAACAGGCGATCATGGTGCGGGAGCTTTACGAGCTGTACTCCACCAGCGAATACAGCATGAAGGAACTGGAACGTTTATTTTGGAACAAGGGGTATCGCAACTACAACGGTAACAAAATTGCCCACTCCACCATGGCGAATATTATCGCGAACCCAAAATATAAAGGTTACTATGTCGGCAACAAGGTCAAGGTTGTGGATATGTTCACCAAGAAGCAGAAATTCCTCCCCCCGGAGGAATGGGTGATGTTTAAGGACGAGACGGGGGAGATTGTGCCGGCCATTGTTTCCGAGCAGCTGTGGGACAAAGCAAATGCCGTGTTACAGAAGCGCAGCGATGACGTCAAGGCACGGCAGGGAATCTGCAATCACGACAACCTGCTGACCGGTAAGCTGTTCTGTACCGCCTGCGGTACCCCCTATTATCGTCGGGAATCCCGGGACAGGCAGGGGAACAAAAACAGCAAATGGGTGTGCTCCGGCAAAATGAATAACGGCAGCGACTCCTGCGAGTCCTTTGCCGTCTACGAGGAAGAGCTGAAGCCTTTGCTTTTTGAAGTGTTCCGCGAGACCGAGGCGGACGCCAATGCATTGGTTGAGGACTATGTTCGGATGTACAAGTCTCTTGACGAGGACGGGGAGCTGCCCAAAAAGATCGCCGCCCAGGAGAAGGTCATTGAAACGGCATCGAAAAAGAAAAGCAAGCTGCTGGGCTACAACGCCATGGGGGAGCTTTCAGACAAAGATTTTCTCGCCATGAACCGCCAGTGCATCCAAGAAATCGAAGATGCGGAACACTCCCTTGCGGAACTGGAAGAGCAGCAAAATTCCAAAGCCGAATTTAAAAAGCACATTGATACCATCCGCCATGTGCTGAAGCAGGCAGAGCGGGACGCGGCGCAGGGGATCATCAACAAGGAGTTTGTGGACAAGTATATTGATAAGATCTTTATGACACCGGAGAATGGTGGTTTGCGGCTGGAAATCAAGATATTTACCGGGGAAACAACATCGAAATACCTTGCAAATCTTAGAAGTCGTACGGGTCACATGTCTAAAAAGATGATTTCCGCTTACGAGAACGGCATGAAGTAAGCAAAGACCCATTTTTGAAGAGAGGGCGACTCGAGAGAGCCGCCCTCTCTTCTTCTGTCAGGCAGTGGGGGTGGAAAAGCTTGCCGTTCTGACCGCTTTCCGTTATACTAATGTTTGTAGAACCAATCAAAACTTTGATTTCCGCCAGCCGCTGTGCCGCCAAAGCGCCAGAAAAGATTTTGTTCAGTCTGCGGCCGGCATCTACGGTGCGTTTGCGCGCGTCGCCATCGCAATGTCGAAGTTACGGGCGGGCACTGCTTTGCGACCATACCCAGAGCAGCGCACAGGAAAGGTGGACTTTTAAATGAAACCAAAAAGCAGCATATTTATGGTACTGATGTTTATTATGCTTGCGTGCAATATGCGTGCACCTTTTACCGGGGTTGGAGCCATCGTCAGTATGATCCGGGAGGATCTGGATATTTCTAACGCATGGGCGGGGATGATTTCCACGATCCCGCTGCTGGTGTTTGCAGTGGTGTGCCCGCTGAGCGCACCCATCGCGCGTAAGGTAGGAATGGGACGTATGCTCCTTGCTGCGCTTGGGTTTATCCTGTGTGGCGAATTGATCCGCTCCTGGGGCGGCGAGGCGGGCCTGCTTCTAGGCACCGCCGTCCTCTCTGTGGGGATCGCGATTGAAAACGTATTGGTTATGGGACTTGTCAAACAGCGGTTTCCCGATCAGCCCGGCATTATGACCAGCATTGTGACTACCACCATGGCGGTAACGGCCTGTTTAGCCATCGGAGGCAGTGTGCCACTGGCGAAAACATTGGGATTGGGGTGGAGAGGCGCGCTGGGGATTTGGGCCGTGGTTGCCGCAGCGAGTTTTCTGCTTTGGTTGCCGCAGGCAAACAAGCCGGAAAACTACGGTGTTGCGGCAAGGGAAGGGCCCCAAACAAGCCTCATGAAAATACTTTACAAGCAGCCGTCGGCATGGTGCCTGATGGTATTTATGGGGACGCAATCTATGGCATTTTACTGCATCACAGCATGGGTGCCTTCCATTCTTCAAAGCCGAGGATTTTCTGTGGCGGCGGCGGCCACGGCCGCCACGGTTCTGCAGCTGGCTAGCCTTCCATCCACGCTTTTGGTCCCCCTTTTGGCGGAAAAATTCCAGCCCCGAAAAATGGTGATCCTATTCAGCTTTATGTTTTTAGGCGGGGCGCTTCTATTTTATTTTTTCCCGTTTTCCACCGTACTTACGTATGTTTCGATCATCATTCTATCCATCGGAATGGGCTCTGGATTTAGCTTTTGCTTTTTGTTTTTCGCCCTGCGCACCCAAACGGCGGAACAGACAGCGGCGCTGTCCGGCATGGCGCAAAGTGGCGGCTATCTGTTAGCGGCCATCGGACCTGTGCTGATGGGCAAGATTTTTGACGTGACCGGAAGCTGGAATTTGGCGATGCTGTTTTTGTTCGGCGTGCTGCTCGCCATGAGTGCCAGTGGAATTATCTCTGCAACACAGAAACAAATTTTCCCCGAGGAGTCCTGAACGAAGAAACGCTCCATTCACTTGGATGGAGCGTTTTTTGAAATTGTCCGCAGTCTTCGGCTTAGAGGGAGGTTTGCGTAGAGCGATATGCTGCTCACAGACTGCGTGTCAGTTTTTCGCGGCAACGGCCTCCGCCACCTTGATGCCGTCCACCGCGGCGCTTGTGATTCCACCGGCATAGCCGGCGCCTTCTCCGCAAGGGTACACGCCGCGCACAGCGGACTCGAAGCCCTCGTCCCGCAGAATGCGAACAGGAGAGGAGGAGCGCGTCTCCACACCGGTGAGAAGCGCGTTGGGATCGGAAAAGCCGGGCAGCTTGCGCGCAAACAGTGGCAAAGCACCTGCCAGTGTGTCCGTGACATAATCGGGCAGGCAAAGCCGTAAATTACTGGGGACGACACCGGGGCGATAGGTGGGAGCGACTGCGGCAATCGTGTGAGAGGCCTTTCCGGCCCAAAAATCTCGCACCGTTTGGCAGGGGGCGCAGAAATTGCCGCCGCCCAAACGAAAGGCTTTTTCCTCCCATATCGCTTGGAATTCCATGCCCTGCAAGGGATGATTGCCGCCAAAATCGGCGGGCGTGACCCCAACCAGGAATCCGCCGTTGCAATTTGTCCCAGCACGGGAGCGCAAACTCATGCCGTTTGTGACCACGCGGCCTGGTTCAGACGCTGCGGCCACCACCTGTCCGCCCGGGCAGACGCAGAAGGAAAAAGCCGAACGGCCATTGGGGAGGTGACAGGAGAGCTTATAATCGGCAGGTGGGAGCTGTTCCCAAAGTGGCCCATATTGCGTGGAAGAGAGCGAGGCCTGGCTGTGTTCGATACGCACGCCGATGGCAAACGGTTTTTGCTCCATAGGCAGGCCCGCTTCCAACAGCATGGAAAAAGTGTCCCGGGCCGAATGGCCGGGGGCAAGGATGAGTGCGTCGCAGGGGATGGAATAGGAAGCGCCTTCCGCGGTGACGGTAATGCCGCGCAAAGCGTCCTGGGGGGCATCCAGACCGGTCAGCGTGTGCCCGAAGCGGATGTCGCACCCAAGACGCAGCAATTCCTGCCGCATGCTTTTTACAATGCTCCGCAGTAGGTCGGTGCCAATGTGGGGCCTGTGCTGATACAGAATGTCAGCAGGGGCGCCGTTTTTTACAAAGGTGTCAAATACAAAGGAAATGCGCTCATCATTCGTACCGGTGTTAAGCTTGCCGTCAGAGAAGGTACCGGCTCCGCCTTCGCCAAATTGCACATTGGAGGAGACATTGAGAGCACCGGTGTTCCAAAACTGCTCCACATCCGCCGCCCGGGTGTCCACATCCTGCCCACGCTCCAGAATGATGCAGGGGATACCCGCCCGCGCCAGGGAAAGAGCGGAGAACAGCCCGGCAGGACCCATGCCCACGACCACCGGCGGCAGGGAGGAGGTGCGCCTGACAGGCGGGAATGCATACTGCGTCGGGGCAAACAAGGTTACGCTGCCGCCGCATTTCTGCGCCAGTGCTTCCTCCTGATCAGCGGAGACCTGCACCGTGCAGACATAGTGCACGTCGCTTTTCTTGCGGGCGTCGATGGACTGGCGCAGGAGAGAAAACTCCTGTATTGCATCGAGGCCGATGCCAAGGATACGGGCGGCCTTTGCTTTGAGCTGGGTAATGTCCTCGTCCACAGACAGAGGGATGTTGCTGATGCGAAGCATGGCGAAACCTCTTTCGTTTTGTAAAGTGTCCTCATTTCAATGCCAGCTGCACAAATCAATCACAAGAGAAAATCACAGAATACTGAAGTATGCCAGAGATTGAATGAGTGATTAATTTTTTCCGGTGCAGGGCTTTTTGCGGATTGTTCGAAAAGTAATTGCATTTACGGCGGCACTTGGTTTGGAAGAGCCGGTTCAGTAAGACATCAAAAGCGCTGCGCTAATTGAAAATAACTTGTTTTCGATCAGTTGCATAGCGTTTGCTGCGGGAACAAACCGAGAAACGGTTTGTTCGTTTCGTAATATCTTATCACGAAGGCGGAAAAAAAGCCAGCGACCGAGAGCTCGGCCGCTGGCGCTGCGTGAAAACGGAATTATTTCTTGCCCACGATGGTTTCGGTGTCCAACGCGATCATCAGTTCCTCGTCAGTGGGGATAACCAATGTATGAACAGTGGCGCCGGCAGCGGACACGTCCACTTCCTTGCCACGGCAGTTGTTCTTTTCTGCATCGACCTTGATGCCCATGTACTCCAGGCCGGAGGTGATTTCCATGCGCATATCGGCGGAGTTCTCGCCGATGCCCGCGGTAAAGATCACGGCGTCCACCCCGCCCATAGCGGCAGCATAGGAACCGATGAGCTTTTTTACGTCATAGTTGAAGCATTCAACAGCCAGGGCGGCCTGCTTGTTGCCCTTGGCAGCGGCCTCGTCCAGATCGCGGAAATCGGAAGAGATTTCGGAAATGCCCAGCACGCCGGACTTTTTGTTGAGAATGTCCAGCATCTCGGCGATGCTCAGGTTGTGCTTGTTCATCAGGTACTCCAGAATGCCGGCGTCCAGATCGCCGGAGCGGGTACCCATGGGCAGACCGGCCAGGGGGGTGAAACCCATGGAGGTGTCAACGCTCTTGCCGCCGTCAATCGCGGTGACGGAGGAGCCGTTGCCCAGATGGCAGGAGATGAGCTTTAGCTGCTCGATGGGCTTGCCCAGCATAGCGGCGGCGCGGCCGGCGACATATTTGTGGGAAGTGCCGTGGAAGCCGTAGCGGCGAACTTTATCTTCCTTGTAATACTCGTGGGGCAACGCATAAGTAAAGGCCTTGGCGGGCATGGTCTGGTGGAACGCGGTGTCGAACACGGCGACCTGCGGCACGTTCTTGCCCATAACAGCTTCACAAGCCTTGATGCCGGTGATGTTGGCGGGGTTGTGCAGAGGAGCCAGGGGGATGCAGTCCTCCAGCGCTTTCATGACATTCTCGTCAATGAGGACGGACTTGTTAAACGCCTCACCGCCGTGGACCACGCGGTGACCGACCGCGTCGATCTCTTTCATGGAGGAAATGACACCGTGCTCTTTGGAGGTCAAGGCATCTAGAACAGCGGCAATGGCCTCGGCATGGGTGGGCATGGCGATTTCGAACTCGCCCTTGTAATCCTTGGAGGGGATCTTGTGCGTGAGGCGGCCGTCGATGCCGATGCGCTCACACAGGCCCTTGGCCAGAACGACGTTGGTGGTGGGGTCCATCAGCTGATACTTCAGAGAAGAACTGCCGGCGTTGATGACGAGGATATTCATGGTGAAACTGTCTCCTTTGATATTTGTTGTTGATTTGACCGCTCATTAGCGGTAAAATAGCGTATACTATTTTATGCCCTTTTATAAGAAAGAACAACTGTTTTTTTGAAATTAGAAGGCTTATTCCCAAAAAAGGAGGGGGTTTTTTGCCTGTTTGGGGCGTCGTGGCAGAATACAATCCATTTCATAGCGGCCATGCGTGGCAGATAACGGAACTGCGCAAGCGCACCGAAGACTGCGCCGTGGTCGCCGTGATGAGCGGCAATTGGGTACAGAGAGGCGACGCTGCGATCACCGACAAGTGGTCACGGGCGGGCTTGGCGCTGCGGGGCGGCGTGGATCTGGTACTGGAGTTGCCCACGGTGTGGGCGGTTTCCTCTGCCGAACGCTTTGCCCTGGGGGGTGTTTCTGTGCTGCAGGCCACCGGCGTTGTGGATGCGTTGTGTTTTGGGAGCGAGGCGGGGGAACTCACAGCCCTGCAAAAGGCTGCAGACTGTTTGGAGTGCGAGGAGTATCCGGCGCTTCTGCGGCAAGAGCTGGCGCGGGGGCAGTCCTTTGCCGCCGCCCGGCAGCGCGCCGTAAATGCGCTGATTGGGGCAGAGGGGGATTGCCTGGCCCTGCCCAACAATATTCTAGGCTTTGAATACCTAAGGGCGATCAAACGGCTGGGTGCTGACATGGAGCCCTTTACTGTGCCCCGGCAGGGCGCGGGACACGACAGCCGGGACGAGAGTACGTATCCGTCAGCCTCCGCTCTGCGGGAGAAGATCCTGGCCGGGGGCGGAGCGATCAAAAATCCCGCGGCACTGGCGTTTAACGAGCGAGGGGTTTTGACTAAACTGCGTGGGATGACGGCGGCGGATTTTGCGGCACTGCCAGACTGTACCGAAGGCTTGGAACATCGCCTGTGGGCGGCGGCGCAGCAAGCAAACACGCTGCCGGAGTTTTATGAAGCAGTCAAAACCAAACGGTATGCCCACGCCCGTATTCGGCGCATGGCAATATGGGCGTATCTGGGCCTTACTGCGGCAGACAGGGCCGAGAAGGTGCCTTATCTTCGGGTGCTGGGGCTGAATGGACGGGGGCAGACACTACTGCGGGAAATGAAGAAAAAAGGCAAACTGCCCATCGTGACGAAACCTGCACACGCCAAAAAGCTGGACGAGGCAGGGCGGCGGCTGTTCCAGCTGGAATGCAGGAATACCGATCTGTGGCAGATGTGCAGGCGAGAATTAACAGGAAACACAGGCGGTAGTGAGTGGATCACCGGGCCTGTCATTTTGGAGGAGAAACGATGAAAAAGACATTGATACTGCCGTTTGCGGCAGCATTCCTTTTGCTTACGGCCTGTGGGACTGCGGCGGGAACGCCGGACACAACGGAACCGCTGGATGTCACGGAAACGGAACATACGCCGGAAACGCCGGATGCGGCAGGGGTCATTACCTATACCATAGAAAAGGACACCCTGACGGATCAAGCGTATGCAGATGATGGGACCTTAGTGGCGGAATACTCTTATGAAATTCCGCGGTTGGTGGCCAGTCGCGACGGAACCGCCATCACGGAGGGCGGCACGGCAGAGGATGCCGCAGCGCTGCTTGTGGCCAACAACTTTAACAAGGCATTTGAAAACTGGCAGGAAGATGAATTCCAACAGACAGTCGAGGCGGCGAAAGCTGACTATGCGTGGTATTTAGAGTCCGATATGGAGTGGGGGATTACATATGACAGCGAGCTCAGCACCGATGTTTATCTGACAGACCGGCTGGTCAGCGTTGCGGGGGACTTTTACTCCTACTCTGGCGGGGCGCATCCCAACAGTGTTTTGCTCAGCTGGAATTATGATCTGACCACCGGTA
The DNA here is from genome assembly GCA_963666535.1 of Oscillospiraceae bacterium. Classification (GTDB taxonomy): domain Bacteria; phylum Bacillota; class Clostridia; order Oscillospirales; family Oscillospiraceae. The sequence goes on from OY762913.1 coordinate 999,086, forward strand.
CGATGATCAAAGCCACCGAGCTTTCTGACGACGGCCCCGGGCTGACTCAGGCGGTCAGCGCTGAGATAATCAGCCAGATGGAAGCTACGGCAACGGAGGCCGGTCTTTCTCTGACGGAATACTACTGGCAAAATTGTGAAGAGATCGTCGCCCAGTGGCCGGACTATGCCGTTGCGTTCGATGAAAACGGAATGACGGTCGCCTTTTCCGCCTATGAATTGGCATCCTATGCGGCGGGTCCACAGGTATTTACCCTAAGCCGCGCATGGCTGGCACCCTATCTGAATGATGATGGCAAGCAGCTTTTGGGCTGGGAATAAAAAGAGAAGCCGTGTTCTTTTTGAAACACCGTAAAAAGTTTCAAAAAGTGTGTTGATTGGACGCGAAAGAGAACCCTGACGGTTCCCTTTCACACTATCCTTCCCTCCGAGACATTTGGTTGGATGGTTTTTTGACAGCATGGAGAAGCCGTGTTCCAAATGGAACACGGCTTCTTATCTATATACAGCGCCGGGTGGCATCATCCTGCGGCGCGAGTTCTTGAGCCCGCAGGCAAAATCAGTTGATGGCGATGGTGCGGGTGGTGGGAGTAGCTTGGCTTTTCTTGGGTAGGGTCAGCTTCAAGACACCGTCGGCATAATCGGCGGCAATGGCGTCGGTCTGGATGGCGGACACATCAAAGCTTCGTGTGAAGCAGCCGTAGGACCGCTCCCTGCGGACGTAATTGGTGCTGTCGTCCCGCTCTTCGTGCTCTTCATTGCGCTGGGCGGTGATGGTGAGGAGATCCCCGTCAAGCGCAAGGTTGATGTCCTCTTTCTTGAAACCGGGCAGATCAGCCTCCAGCGTGTAAGCATCACCGATATCCTTGATGTCGGTTTTGAATTCGGACAAAGGGCTGCGGCCGAAGAAGGCTTTTTCAAAGTTGTCGAGATCACGGAACGGATTGTACGCTGAAACAGTGGTCCTGCGGTCAAAGGGCATAAGATCGAACATATGAATTCCTCCATTTAAAAAAATTTTGTTGGGGTTTGTAGTGGCGGGGGCAATGTGCCCGCACGCCGGATAGGGAACTACTAATTGGCGTTACGTGGGTTGTGACTGGGGAAGGGGTTGCTGTGTTCTCTTTCGATAGGTACACTCTACCTCGGTATTATGAAAAATTTTTGCGCTTTGTATGAACAAAATGTGAATTTTAGCACTCTGACAAAACGAGTGCTAAAACAAGGTGAGAAAAAGGCGGAGACCGGGAAGAAAGCCGGGCTCCGCCTTGCTTGATGGAAACGCACAGTCTAACGCAAACCGGGTGGATGTTTTTCCGGAAGTGCTTGCTCCTGACAGCGGGAATGCGGTTGAACCAGCATCTGCCCGGTGATAGGGTGAACCAGACAGTCGGCGGGGAGATCTGCTGCACTGCTGATGGAACGCCGTTACTTATCGCATGGCATATTCAGGCGGGATGATCCCGTCCCCGGCGGAGGCGGCGGGGACGGGGGCATTACTCCCGCGACCCTGCTCCGGTGGAGGGGCGTTGGGTAAAATTTTTCCTTGTTCCACCAAATGAATGAAAAGCTGGCCCAACTTTGGATCAAATTGAGTGCCGAGATTACGCCGGATTTCATCCAGGGCCTGCTCCACAGACATGGCGTCCCGATAGGCGCGGTGGGAGGTCATGGCATCAAAAGAGTCGGCCAGACAGAGACAGCGGGCGCCGATTGGAATGCTTTCTCCCGCCAGATGCCGGGGATAGCCCATGCCGTCCCAGCGCTCGTGGTGTCCGATGGCGGATGGGATGACGTAAGTAAGAGAGGGGAGATAGCGGATCATGGAGATGGAAAGCTGAACGTGTTCTTTCATGATCGCATACTCCTCGGGAGTCAGTGGGGCGGCCTTGGTAAGGATGGCTTCCGGGATGCCGATTTTGCCGATGTCATGCAGCAGACCGGCCTGCCGGATGATCTCCACATGTTCGGCATCCAAGGGGATGCTCTCTGCCAGAACGGCGGCATAGGTTGCCACGTTGCTGGAATGACTGAAGGTGTAGTGATCCTTGGCATCGATGGCGGCGGTGAGGGCATAAATGGTGGGCAGCGAGTTTTCACCCAGCTGATGTTTGTCATAAAAGGCGGCGTTGCGGTCGGGCTGCGCCAGCATGGGGGAATAGGTGACGATACGATTCTTACCGGATTTTTTCGCGCTGTAAACGGCCATGTTGGCATAGGTAATCAGCTCGTCCAGCGTGGAGGCAGAGGAGGGGTAGGCACAAACCCCTGCGCTGACCGTCAGCACCCGGGTGCCGGCTGAGGGGGCGGACACCGCAATCCAGTTCCGAATGGCGGCGGCATCGTCACAAGCGGTATGGGCGCTGCCCATGGGATAGAACACCGCGAACTCTTTTCCACCGTAGCGGGCGATGATGCCCCGGGAGCCGATGTGGGCACGGAGCGCGTCGGCAAAGGCCCCGAGCGCGGTGTCCCCCTCCAGAGAGCCATATAGCTCATTATAAAGGCGGAAGTCGTCCAAGCTGAACAAGATAAGGGTGGCGCAGTCATGCTTTGACAGTTCAAAAGCCTCGCGGATGCGCTCGTGAAAATAACCACGGTTCCACAGACCGGTGAGACTGTCCTGCCTGGCCTTGTTCTGCATATCAGTGTAGAGCGAGGCGTTTTTCAGTGCGATGGACAAAATGGCGGCGGCGGACTCCAACAGCGTGATTTCAGACACGGGGAAGGAGTCGCTTTTATCGGGTGCGGAAAACATGGTGATACCGGCCAGCGTGTCGTCGCATTTCAGCGGAAGAATGAAGTCCACCTTTAGCGCCGTGATGGCGCGCTTTTCTTCCTCCCACATGGACTTGTACAGCCGCGTTTTCTGGAAGTCACGGTAGTAGATGCCCCGATCATTGCCCGCCAGCCACTGCACCAGGGGGTGCTGTCTGCTCAGAGAGAAGGAACGATCCCTAAGGGTTTGGGTGCAGGCGGACACCTCGTAAAGTTCGGTTTTTGGCTGATACAGCAGAATATATGCCAGACGAGAGGTGCTGTTATCAGAAAGAAACTCCCGGTAGACGGTTAGAATTTCAGTGGTGTCCAGTGTCCGGCTGATGTGGTTGCTGAAATCTTTCAGATGGGCATCCTGTACTTCCTGCCGCTTGACGAACAGACTGTTCATGAGCTTGCGGGTGATGGTGTAGACCAAAGAGGTCAGCAGGGAAAATGCCACGGCGATCACAATGGTCTTATACGCAAGGTAATCCGGAAACAGGGCGGTGAAGAAATAATCCACACCGGAATAGGCACTGAGCAGAATGCAGGTGGTGAAAATCGCAGCCAGCAGATAAGAGGAACTGTTAGATGCCATTTGTGTCAGTGTAATGATTCGCTTCCGGTACAGAGCGTAATATAGAAAAATAGCGTTGATGCCGCAGGCAAAGGTGTCGGTCGGCAACGAGACCATAGAGGGCAGAACGGATATGGTTACACCCAGAAACATGATGCACACGCCGATAAACAGCGGCAGGAAGTGATCGAGCGGAATCAGCTCCTTTTTGATGCTGTGGCTGCAGATGCGAAAGGCCAGAACCAGGGTCAAAACGGCAAGCACAATGGGGATCACGGACCACCAAGATGCCTGAAAGTCAAAGAAGGGATGCCCGTGCACCATAGTAACCCGAGGGTTTTTGATAAAAACATGCATAAGGTTGAGCGCGGCAACGATCACCCAGGCGATGAGCAGAGAGATGCGGGTGAAGACACGGTTGGCGCTGCAAAACCGATCTACAAAATTGTAGAGGAAAAACGGAACCAGGAAAATTGCAGTGATGGAGACTTCGTACCAGAAATCCGCGCCGGGCAGCATGCCCATGCGCATGAACAGAGAGCCAGCTGTCCAGGCAATAAAGATGGCCAGCAGGTGCAGAAAGGAATTAATAACCTTGTCCTTTTTAGCGCTCAGGCAGGTGAGAAACAGGAAAATATTGCACAGCATGGACAATAGGGGGACGACGATAAATAGCTTGGCGTTGAGCAGCTCGGTCATGTGCAGATGCCACCTCCCGCCAATAAGCAGCCATCCCGGCAGCGAAGGAGGTTGAGAACCCGTTCTTTGGGGGGGTTGATGCGGGGGAAGTAATCGCCGGAGATGGTTTTGTATTCCTCAATCACTCCGGCTTTGAGCACGGTGACCTGCAGCGGATCTACGCCCAACAGCTTTTTCAGATCGGTATAATCGCCGTCGTGATAACGGAAATAGATGCTCAGGTGCTGCTCAATGATCTCCCGGCTGGCAACGGCATTTTGGCGGGCGCTGGGCTCCAGCTCCACATAAAGATGGAGGTAAGAGTGGTTGTTCTCGTCGTATTCCTTCAGCGCGAACCAGTCGTGGACGGGCAGACAGGAAAGCTCGATCACATTGCGAATCTCCCGCTCGGTAATGCGGGTGAAGCCGGCGATGTCGATGATGGTGGGGACGCGATCCACATACTGAAACTGAGGGACATCAAGCCCATCATTGGGGTTTTTCAGACGCAGGCACCGGTATACATCGCCCACACGATAGCGCGCGAACGCGCCGCCCTTAAGCGAGGTGATGACAAGCTCGTAGTTTTGGTTGGGGACCAGTTCGTTCATCAAATAGGTGTGTGGCACATAGGAAGGGTCTTGCAGGTTGCGGCGCATCTCGGTTTCGGGAATGAACTCGTAGAAATTGGCGTCGGGGAACAGCACCAGTCCGTCACGACTCCAGGTTTCGGTGCCCATGCAGGAAGGCTCGGTACCGCCGGAAAGCTCCAGCGGGCGGCGGCCCCACATGGACTCCAACTCGTCCTTGTACAAGGCGCTGTCGGTTCCGACGCAGACGAAACCATCCAGCTTGAACAGATCCCGGGGAAGGATCTGAGTGCCATCCCGGTGGGCGCGGTACAGAGCGGACAGCAGGCGGAAGAGCATGGTGACAGACATACCGGACAGGTGAGAGCCTTTTTTCTGGTGGGACGCACCGGCACCAAGAGAGGTTAAATTACGGCTTGCGCCATACAGCACGCTGCTCATGCCGAAGAAGAGATTCATGCCTCCCTTCAGGCCCAGTTCATAGCCGCGCTTGCTTTGCTGGCTGAAGGAGAGCTTGCGGGCCTCTTGGAGGGAGGGGAGAAACCGCAGTTTAAATTCCGGCGCGATCAGGTCGGGAAACAGCCCGGTCGCATAGGGCATGGGAGCCAGACTATACAGACAGCGGATGCCCGATTTTACGTTGAAGTGGCCCTTTTGGTTGCTGGTGGACAGCAGCATGGCGGCCAGAATATTTGTGGTGTAAGCATCCAGCATGCCCTGGGAGTAGGGGGCCCATTTGGAGGGGAAGTCGCCGCCCTCCCAGGTGGTTTTCAGCCAGACAACAGGGGGCGCGGGCAGCATATCCCCCCGTTTCAGGAGGAGGATGTCGGCATAGTCGTTGAATGTGGTCAAAGGGACTTGGCGGCGGAATTCATCGGGGCTTTGCGGGACAGTTCCGTTGAACAGCCGATTGCCCAGCTCACATTTGGAGAGCAGCAAAATTTGCTCCATTAAAAGCCGGTTTTGCGTTTGCGCATACTCGTCCATAGACATATCCAAAAAGCCACAGTACTCCTGCCATATTTCTCCCGCTGGGCACTTTTTGAGTTTTGTCTCGAAGTTCATACCGCTCATCTCTTTCCCGGTTAAAATGGAACCGCAGGGATTACTGCTTGTGAAAACAAGCGCGCAGACTTGTGCGGGTTGGAAGCAGGAAAGGCGTGGTGGCTTGATAGACCTTATAGTCCACAATGGAGCGGGGGAACACATAACCGTCCTGCCATATGACGTAGAGAAGATCCAGCGCCGTGAACAGAAGAAACGCCAGAAAGGAGACTGAAGTTCCGCATAACAGCCAGAAGAATAAGTAAAACAGAGCCAGGCACCATACGCCGGGATGGCGGCACAGCGCATAAATGCCACTGCTGACCAAAGCGTGTTCCTTGCCGGTGGCGTAGGAAGCGGACAGCGGCAGCGCAAAAAATAGTGTGTACACCAAAAACGACAGTGCCCCGAAGCAGCCGAGCAGCTGTGCGGTTTTTAAGACGGGAAACGCCAATAACTGTTGAAAGGGGCCCGCATTCAAAAGCAGGGCAAGGGTGGCGCCGGCCAGCATCATCCCACCACAGGCAAAGGCAATGGCCCCCAATCGACCGTTGCCCCGCAGTTTCACCAAGTCAGACAAGGCGAAGGGAAGAAAGGCCAGACAGCCGATGAGGAGGGCAATCATGCATTTTCCTCCCGAAAGGCGATGCCGACGCAACCGGTGCCGGTGTAGATGCCGATGACAGCACCCACCCAGCCGATGTGGACCGTTGCGTCAGGGTCAATCGTCAGGATGGTTTCCGCCACCTGATGGGCCAGTTTCTCGCGGTCTGCGTGGAAGACAAAGACCTCACCGCCCCGGCGGGCCTCGGTTCGATAATGGTCAATGACCTTGCTTAGTCCCTCATCAAATCCGCGGACAATGCCGGTGTCACGCACCAGCCCGTCGCGAAACATCAGAACCGGCTTTACTCCCAAAAGGTCAGCCGCCAGCACCCGGATGGCACCCACGCGACCGCCCTTTTTCGCGTTTTGAAGGGACTCCAGCAAAAAATAGACACCGATATGCTCCTTCATTTCGTCCAGTCCGGCAAGGATGGCGGGGGCATCCATACCCTCACCCGCAAGACGGGCGGCTTCCTGCACCAACAGAGCAAGCCCATAGGAGACCTGCAGAGAGTCATAGAGATAAAGTTTTGGGGAAAACCCCTCTTCCACCAGCATATCTCGGGCGATGCAGGCGGTGCTGTGCGCGCCGGACATTTTACTGGTCAGGTTAATGCAGATAATTTCGTCGTAATCCTGGGCGGTGCGGAAATAAGCCTGGAACGCGGCAATGTTCGGGTGGGATGTGGTGGGCAGCACCGTTTCCTCTGCCAGTTTTTGATAAAGGGTGGGGGGATCGATGTCCACGGCGTTGCGGTAGGGCGTTTCCCCGAACAGCAAAATGTCTGGGATCATGGAGACGCCCAGCTTCTCCAGCTGCGCGGGCGTGAGATCGGCGGCAGAATTGGTGAAGATTTTGACACGAGACAACGGAAGCGACCCCCTTTGTGCGGAATTTACAAAAAATGGAACAATAACAGCAAAATGGTAATGATACAACAAATTTATTATAAAGGATGGTACGAATAATTTCCAGTACTATGTTTCGTGTTTATTTGTCAAAAAAGCGCAAACTCCAGACAAAGGACAAGGAAAACAGCGTATCGCATTTGCGATACGCTGTTTTCAAGTTCAAGGACCCAGATTTTCATTCATGATGCAAGGCGGCGATTTTTATTACTTGAGTGGGGAGCCGCAATATTCACATTCGCCGGTGCCATCACCATTGCCTGTACATTGGGCGCCACAGTTTTTGCAGATGACGGGTTGTGGTGTGTCGGGGATATCGTCAAAGATCAGGCGCGTTTCCACATGAATGACTTGGGTTGGTTGCACCACGACTTCGGAATTGGTATAGGGAAAGCGTATGCCGTCGAAATAGCCTGCCCGACGCATTCTTTTCAAGTCGGCCTCCACCTGGTCAATAGGGCGGGAGAATTTATCCGCAAGAGCATCGGGTGAGCCGAAATCATCATAGACGATGCAATCGAGGTACTTTTGATACTTGCGTCCCTGCTTGATCTTACTGATTCCGAGGAGCAGCATCAGTAATGTACCTGACGCAAAGAACAGCGTAGAGATTATGTAAGTGTACTGCAGTGAAGGAGCGCCTGTGGTCATTCTTAGTTCATCCCCAAGGCAGCACATGGAAAGATATGTCCAAAAGGCAAAATAACTTGAACAGATGGTGAGGATCACGCCGTGCTTGTAAACAGAGGCGCGTTCGGTGCTTATTTTTATCAGAAGAAAGATGATACCGAGGGGGGGGATGCAAAGGTAGGCAGCGATGACGGCACCCCAGGTGAACTTTGATGGCGTGGTGGTTTGATTACTGTCTGACATAGTTCACACTCCCTACGCCCGCAGTTGGGAACCACAAAATTCACATTCTCCGATAGAATCTGCGGCAATTTTGTTGGTCGCTCCACAGCCTTTGCAGACCACGGTTTGATACGTGGCGGAGTCGGAAGCGGAATGGAAGGAGATGGTTTGGGACGTGGCAGCCACAACCTCGGAAGGAAGGACCAGACAGTTGGTCTGGTTGTCAATGTATGCACCGGCGAAGTATCCTTTTTTGAGCATCTGCTCCATATTGGCCCGCACAACATCCACAGACGAGTTTGTGGCGGATGCGACGCAGTCCAGACAATGGTGGGGGTCGGCGGAAAGGGCGGCGACGTATGATTTAAACAATTGAATTAACTTGCCGCTCTTTCGCCCACGAAGGATCATACCTATCCCCAGGGCAAGGATGACCAGGAGAAAGATAATCGCGGGCCCGTCCCCGGGGGCATACATCGTCGCTCCGACCAGAAGCATTAGACCACAGAAGAAGGTGAGAAATGATCCTAAAATAAATTGCAATTTGGATAAAATTGTGCCAATGAGAACAGCGGATTTACCATTTTTCTTGCCCATTATATTTGCCCCGCTTTCATGCTTTTTACATCTCGGTTCCGCTGATCAATGACGAAAAGCAGTTCTTTGACGTGCTGGTCAATCAGGGTTTCCTTTTCCGCCGTATCGCGTTCCAGCAGGGATTGAAGCGCAGTCAGCTTTTCCTGTAGTTCCGCGTCCTTGACGGAAACGGATGCAAAATCGGAAAAGTGAATTGCCTCAGCGATGCGGCGTAATGGAGCAGCGAACTGCTGGTTGGCGGGGTCCCGTTCCAGTTTCACGGCGAAGTCGTGCAGTGCCTGCATATTGGCGACAGCACATTCGGTTGCGAGATTGCGCCGGTCAATTCCCTTGCTGCTTGCGGTTAAAACAATTAGAATGATCATACAAACGAGCAAAAGGAGAAGCTGTATCGTAACAAGCAGCCTTAGATCACTGCGAAAGAACTGAACAAATACCAGGGAAAGGATAACCGATAGCACACCATAAATGGTAAGGATCGAGAAGGCACCGGCACGCAGGAAGACACCACTGGTTTTAGAAGCAATTTGATCGATAAAAGAAATGCCGCCAAAGAAGATGATTTCCGCCAAAAAGACAAATGCCAATCCGGTCCAGTCAATGGCCTCGCGGGGGCCTGATATCAGCAAGAAAATCAAAAAGGAAGCAACTAAAACAAGAATTCCAATTACACCGATGATATTTTTTCTGTTGCTCATCGATTATGTCTCCCCTTCCAATTTTTCGCCGCATTCCGGGCAAAATTTAGGATTACCCTTGATCTCTACCCCGCATTTTGGGCAAGACTTGACTAAACGGGCACCGCATTCCGGGCAAAATTTCGCATTTTCACCGGGGAGCGGCCTGCCGCACTTCGGGCATGGCTGCGGCAATTTGAAACCACATGCGGAACAAGCTGTTGCGCCTTCCGGCATATCCATTCCGCAAGCCGGGCAAGGATTATACTTCAGGCCGCATTCTGGACAAAATTTTACATTTTTATGTAAGACCGCACCACAGCCGCTACACTTGATCTCGCTCTTCTTTCCATTTTCCGCGTTTGTTAAGGCATATCCACAGTCGGGACAAAAGCGTTTTTCAGCAGTTACCTTGGCATGACATTTGGGGCATTCAATCATTGCCTGACTTGCGCTCGTATCCAGAACATTTGAGATGCCGCCGAACTGCCCGCCGATGGCTCCGCCAGCAGCAACGCCCATGCCAAGTCCCAACCCTGCGCCCATCAGGCCGGATGCCGCAGAACCTTGGTTTGTCGCGGCACCCTCCAGCGTATCGAAAGATCGCTCTTGCTGATAGTTGTAGCCGATAATATTCATCTCAGCGCGCTTAGCCAGTGCAGCTTTCAGTTTGACGACCGCCGAATCATCTTCCGGTATGTTAATGTCGTTAACATAGAAGTTGACTAGCGTGATGCCATATTCAGACATCGTTGGCTCAATCTGCTCTTTCATGTAATCCGAAAGTTCGTTCAGGTAGGCGTTAATTTCCAATACGCTGATCTTCTTACTGATTAAGTAAGTGGAGATGGTATCTTTAACCTTAGTAATGTACAGGCCACGAAAATATTTTAGAAGGGTGTCTTTGTCAAACTGCGGCAATGTGCCCACAAGCTTCAGAAGAAACCGTTTGGAATCATCAATGCGAATTCCAAATTGGCCAAAAGAGCGCACTGGCACAAAAATTCCGTATTTGGGGTCCTGAAGCTGAATGGGTGAGGCAGTTCCCCACTTGACATCTAAGGAATTGACTTTGTTAATAAACCAGACTTCGGCTGCAAACGGAGAACGCCCGCCGAATGGTAAATTGACAATGTTGTTCAACAAGGGGATGTTGGCGGTATCAAGCGTGTGCCGACCACTCTCAAACACGTCCAATGCTTTGCCACTCTTATACAATACGGCCTCCTGGGATTCATTGACGACAAGCTGCGTCCAGGTGCCTAATTCTTCGCTGGGATACTTCCATGCAAATACATCTGGTGTTCCGTTGTACTTTACAACGTCAACAATTGCCATACTTCATCACTCCATGCCCTTTAAACTTTTTTATCGTATCTAGCACTTGCTGTTTTAATAGACGCTGGCCACACACTGCATCCATTGAAATCGGTCAGTTTGGATGGTCCTTGTTTGATACTCCATGTTCTCCCAGACTTTTGGTATGGATCCATGTCCCGATGCGTGCGATGGGGGAAAAATACTCCTACCATGAAATAGTAGGAGTTAGCGCCAGCATAAGCAGCTGGTTACCATTTTCATGGGACAAGCCCTTCGTGTTGCGCTTTTGCAAAGCTAGCTTCATTCTTTATTTTACGTGAATGCGTGGATGATGTCAATAGATGGATATATGAGAAAATATATCCATCTCTGCCAATGATTTTATCAGTCCACGCAAGCATAGCGCTTGCGTGGACTGATTCGATAGGGAGTTCCGCCAAGAACGCTCTGTCTTGGTACCTCCCGCATATTCCGTGGATTCAAAAAGGGAGAAATGGGAAACAGGAAGCTCAAACTCCTTGGCGCAGAGCTAATCCACTTCGCCCCAGTCGCTGTCCCCGCTTCTGAGTCTGCTTCTGGGATAGATAATACAGATGTTGTAAACGCTGCACAGCAGTTTGGAAAACTTTAGCACAAGGGAGCTGATCAGTGTGGTTAGCATGACGATCACAACCACCACAGGACCCAGGAAGGGGATCGCTGCCCCGGCCATTCCGGAAACAACTAAGGAAAATTCCCCCCTAGGGATCGTGATAAATCCGATGAACAGAGACATGTTGTGGTCGCATTTGTGCAGTTTTGTGATGAGGAAGCTTGAAATAAGCTTGCCGACCACCGCAAGCAGGGCGCAGTAAAGCAAAACGTCCCAATAGGCCGCGATATCGCCCAGCTTGAGCATCATGCCAAAGGAGAAGAAGAACACGCTGCCGAACAAGTCCCTGAAAACGATGGTCGTATGCTCAATGTTCTTCACATTCTCTGTGTTTGAAAAGGCCATGCCCAGAAAGAATGCACACAGACCCGCAGAAACACCAAATACTTCCCCCACGGCCGTGACCAGCAGAACCAGACCGAAGAACACCAGCAGCAGAAGCTCTGCCTTTTTAATATTTAACAGCTTGTCCAAAAGGGGTTTCCCGGTTTTTGCAAAGACCAGAATTGCGGCACAGAAAAATAAGGATTTTCCCAGCTGAAGCAGCATGGGTCCCAATTGAAACTGGGATCCGGAGGCGAAGCCGGAGGAGACAAAGGCAAGGAAAAAGATCATGGCCAAGTCTTCAAAGACCATAATGCCCATAATAAGGTGTCCCTCAGGATTTTTGTTGACCTGCAGCTCCAACAAGCTTTTTGTAATGATGCCAGAACTGCTCATGTAAAGAGCGCCGGCAAGTACCAGACTATGAAATAGGGTAAGGCCCAGTAGGAGACCCAGGCCAAAGCCCAAACCGAAATTAACCACAAAGTCGATCAGCCCGGCAGAGATCATCGCCTTTTTTTGCTTCAGCAGAGTATGCAATGAAAATTCCAGACCCAGAAAAAACAACAGGAAGACCACACCGATTTCACCCAAAAGGGAGATCACTTCGGTTTCATTTACCATATTGAGCGCACCCGGCCCCAGCAGGAAGCCGGCAATAATATAGAAAGGGGCGAAGAAAAGACCGGTTTTTTCGGCCACAAACGCTGACATTCCAATGGCCGCAAAGCAAATGGCCACCTGTAGGTAGATACTCATAAATTCCTCCGTTCCAAAATCAGTCATTTTTCATATCGGATAAAATCGGCAAATCATTAGCGCTACTTGATTGGAGCGGGGGCGTGAGGATGCGGATACTGAGCATGTGGATCAACCCATCACATGATTGCGGAGCGGAAAATCATACGCACATTTCAGAAAATTATGGTATACTAGCCGCACAGTGGCTCGTACCAGGCTTATGGCATGATTTAATAACGTCCTTCGGGCGAGACCGCAAGCGATGCCAGTATACCACAACCGAAGTACGGGGAGTATACTTTAAACCATTTTTCTTTTCGCCCCTTGCGGGGCAACCGAAAAAGAAGACTATGATCCCACAGCCAACTTAGTGTGTTGGAATAAAAAAATTTTTCTGAAAGTTATGCGCTACAGCTGCATTCCAAATGACTGAAAATGGGAAAAGCTATACGCTGCTGTTTGTGCGAAAAGAAGCAATTTCATCAATTCTGTGCCTGGAAGTACAGAGAAAAGAGGGGACATAGGCATGAGGAACCTTAAAACGAAATGTCTGCGCGTCACACCGCGCTCCGATGCGGAGCTTGAAGATAGCATGGCCTATGAGCAGGAGGAGCATATGCGCGAAGCCTATGGAGAGATGCTGTTCCATTGCCGTGAGCACCCGCAGGATCGGCTGTGGTACACGGGCTGGAAGATTACCCTGAAAGAAACCGGCGAGGACATCGGGGGGATCGGCTTTAAGGGGCCACCCCACGAAAACGGCGAGGTGGAGCTGGGCTACGGCATAACCGATATCTTCCAAAACAAGGGGTACGCCACGCAAGCCGCGAAAGCGATGACGGACTGGGCATTCTCCCAGGATGGCGTATACTTCGTTATGGCTGAGGCTGAGGCCGACAACGCGCCCTCCCTGCGTGTACTTGAAAAGCTGGGTTTTATGCCTGCCGGCGATGGAGAGGAAGGCCCCCGTTTCGAGCTTGAAAAGCCAGTGGCATCGTACACAAGCATGTACATCGGCATCGGGATGTGCTTGGGATTATGCTTCGGTACGGCGCTGGATAGCCTTTCCATCGGCCTGTGCCTTGGGCTGGCAATAGGAGTCGCCATTGGCGCTGCCCAGGATTCGCGGGACAAGAAAAAGCGTGCGGAACTCAAAACGAAGCGAAAGGGCGGGAAATGAGACGTTTTGCGGCTGCGCATTTCCGGTTGGAGGGAAAAGTGGTCAACTGCAGGCGGCGCGGCTTTGACAGAGAAAGGCGGCCTGTCAGGCCACGGATTGCACAGGGACAGCATGAAGCGGGCAGGAGCGCCGGAAAAGAACAGCGAGACTATTTTTGTGTTTTTGAGTTGTTCGTCTTGACAAAATTTAATTCGGCGCATATATTAATATCATATCAAATAATTTTGATATGAGGTGATGGTTTGGAGACGGTACATGAGGAACATGCAAAAGTGTTCAAGGCATTTTGCGATGATAAGCGTTTGCGAATCCTTGAGTTACTGCGCGGGGGCGAAAAATGTGCTTGTGTTTTGATCGACCAGCTGGACATTGGGCAGTCGGCACTGTCCTATCATATGAAGATATTGGTCGAGTCGGGCGTGGTGGAAAGCAGGCAGGAAGGCAAATGGACGCACTATAAAATCAGTCCAAACGGCAGCTGTTACGCACTGAAGCTGTTAAAGGCACTGACAACGCCAAATACTTTGATTGAAGAAAAAAACTGCTGCAAAAGATAAAGCCATCCAAGCGGTGGCTTTTTACCGGCACAACACATAAATTTTTTTTGATATGATTGTCCTTTATTTAAAGTGAGATATTTCGTAGTATGCAAATCATGAAAGTAATTTGGGATTTTTTCCAAGGGCAAATACTGGGGATGAAATGGCTGAACAGCGCCATTGGTAGCGGCTTGTCGGCCCTGGGGCTGGATTTTGGCAGCCGCTGGGGTGGGAGCATTCAATTTTTTCTGTATGACGTTATAAAGATCGTGGTGTTGCTATGTTTTCTGATTTTCATGATCAGCTACATCCAAAGTTACTTTCCGCCGGAACGCAGCAAAAAAATACTTGGGCATTTTCATGGCGTCTGGGCCAACTGCGTTGCGGCACTTCTGGGCACGGTGACGCCATTCTGCTCCTGTTCTTCCATTCCACTGTTTATCGGATTTACATCGGCGGGGCTGCCGGTCGGCGTTACTTTCTCATTCCTGATTTCCTCTCCTATGGTGGATCTCGGCTCCCTTGTTCTCCTGATGAGTATATTCGGCGCGAAGGTAGCCGTTCTCTATGTGATAGTCGGTCTGATCATCGCTGTTATTGGCGGTACGCTGATTGAGAAGCTGCATATGGAGAAGCACGTGGAGAGTTTTATCCTGACAGCGGGCAGTGTGGATATTGAATCGCCCGATCTGACGAGAAAGGATCGTCTGATTTATGCGAAGGAGCAGATGCTCTCTACGTTCAAGAAGGTGTTCCCGTATATCCTGGTCGGCGTAGGAATTGGTGCAGTCATCCACAATTGGATTCCAGAAAGCTGGGTATCGATGGTGCTTGGCAGCAAAAACCCCTTTGGCGTGATATTGGCAACACTTATCGGCGTTCCGATGTATGCCGATATCTTCGGAACCATTCCGATTGCGGAGGCTCTGTTTTATAAGGGCGCGAAACTCGGAACCATACTGGCCTTCATGATGGCCGTTACCACGCTGTCCTTGCCGTCTATGATCATGCTCCGCAAAGCGGTAAAACCCAAATTGCTCGCGCTATTCATTGCCATATGTACCATAGGAATCACCATTGTCGGTTATCTGTTCAATGCTTTTCAGGCGCTAATCGTATAGGCGGGAAGAAATGATGGCGAAAACCTGGTATCCCGTGATCAATTATTTGACTTGTGCAGACTGCGGTACTTGTATTGTAAAATGCCCACATGGGGTTTACGACGCAACAAAAGCACCCTCGCCCATTGTCCAAAATGCAGAAGCCTGCATCGACCATTGCCACGGATGCGGCAACCGCTGCCCCGTTGGCGCTATCACTTATGTCGGTGACGACACGGGCTGGACGCCGCCAAACGGCAGCGTTGAGGCCAAAGAAGCCAGCTGCTGCTGCGGATGCGAGGAGACCGTTGAACATAAAGTGCGGGTGGAATACCTGTATTTGGATCTGCACACCTGCGACCGCTGCATCGGAACCGACCATGTGCTTGACGAGGTAATGATGACCATTACCCCCGCTTTGCGGATTGCGGGATTTGAGGTGGAGTATCGTAAAATTGAGATGGAAACGGAAGAGCTTGCTGAGCGGCACCGGTTCCTTTCCTCACCGACGATCCGCGTGAACGGTCGGGATATCTGCCAATCAGTCGCCGAAAACAGCTGTGGCTGCTGCAGCGAAATCAGCGGATCCAATGTGGACTGTCGTGTATTTGAGTATCACGGGGAACGCTATGAGGTGCCGCCCAAAGAAATGCTTGCCGCCGCCATTTTGCAGACGGTGGCTCTTCCTGCGGCGGGTATACGCTGCCGGACAATCTGAAAACATTTTATGGGGGGAAAAACAGTAAGTCGTCCTGCTCCTGCGGAGGCTGCTGTTGATCAAGATCAAGATCGAATAAAGGAGAATACGAATATGTCATTGTTAAACTTTGGAAAGAAAAAGGAAGCAAGCGCAGGCTGCTGTGGCGGCAGCTGTGACGAGGAGAGCATGAAAAAGGCAGAGAACGCAACAACCGGGGGCGCGAGCGTTAAAGTGCTGGGAAGCGGCTGCGCCAAATGCAACCAGTTGGAAGCGGCAACGAAAGCGGCGCTTGAGCAGCTTGGCATGGATGGGGCAATTGACCATGTGACCGATTTTACACAAATTGCGGCATACGGCGTGATGTCTACCCCGGCACTGGTGGTGGACGGTAAAGTGGTGTCCTACGGAAAAGTACTTAAAACCGATGAGGTTATGAAAATTCTGCAAAAGATCAGATAGTGCCGTTGGAGGAGCCCCGTTATGTAAAAGGACAGAAACACAGAAATCGGCTTTTTTGAAAAGTACCTGACGCTGTGGGTGGTTCTGTGTATGACCGCCGGAGTGCTGATCCGAAAGGTTCTGTCGGGATTGTATAAGGCCGCGGTGTTCGCCTGGAGCCACCTGACAAAGGATACTGTCGTCTACACGGTGGTTCAGATTGCAACAAATGCTGTTCCATGTCAGAATAGCTGACAGCGTGAAAGGATGGTTTCCATATGAGTAAACCAAAGGTGGCTTTTATCTGCGTACACAACTCCTGCAGAAGCCAGATAGCCGAAGCGCCTGGGAATTATCTTGCTGCTGATGTGTTTGAAAGCTATTCCGCAGGAACGGAATTGAAGGATTGCATCAACCCGGATGCGGTTCGCCTGATCAAGCAGCTTTACGGCATTGATATGGAGCAAACGCCGCGAGGATTGGGAGATCCCCGACCAAAAGAAAATTGCGTATTTGGCAAGGGCATTAAAATAGGGCCATTGCGCTTCAGTCTGGCGGGTTCATGGAAACGATATGCCTGATTTATAAAGCAAAAGGACGCAAGCATGGTATTGTGCCTGCGTCCTTTTATGGTGTGAGTATTTTTGCAACAGCGCGCAAAATCAGGAAAGGAAATCACAAGTAGTTGTAACCCCCAAAAACCAAATAAAGTCATAAAATACGAGGTGCGTTCTTTGAAGAACGCACCTCGTTAAAGCTCACTTTATTACTTTCTGAAGCAATCGCTGCAATACACAGGGCGATCGTTGCGGGGCTCGAAAGGAACTTTGCAGGGTTTTCCGCACTCAGCGCATACCGCGTCGTACATCTGGCGGGCGCCAGATCCACCGCGGGAGCTGTCCTTGCGAGCGTTGCGGCAGGACTTGCAGCGCTGGGGCTCATTAGTAAAACCTTTTTCCGCATAAAACTCCTGCTCGCTAGCAGTGAAAGTGAATTCTTGTCCGCAATCTTTGCAGACCAGTGTCTTGTCGTTGTACATGAAATACCTCTTTTAATCAGCTGCACCTTGTGTGGTGTGCTCTTTTATGTTACAGCCATATGACCACAAAGTCAATAAGAATATTTGAAAAAATAAAATTACCATGAAAATTCCAAGTGTGCTTTAGATAAAAGCGGGGTAATTCAACTGATAGAAGAAGCCAGAGCAGCCAAACCTGACTGCTCTGGCAGTCTCATTTGCCCCATTCAGATACTATGCTTCCATAGCGCGAAATCCCCATAGCAGGATGAATTTATTTGTTGTGTACGAGCATCTTTTCCATTTCTTCGCTTGCGGGGGGCAGATCTATATCCTTTTCCCCAATTAAAAGACCTTCCTCTTTAGGCCCGATGTAGCAGGAAGTAAATTCAATAAAGTGCAGGTCCCGATCATCAGTTACATTAAGATGATATGCTATTCAGCCATCCGAAAGCTGGCAAACATCCGAAACTTCAAGCAATTCGGAACATAAGGGAATTATTTTCCACTGTGTTAAGCCTAGAAAACCTACAAATAGCGAAACGCAGCTAACGAAAGCAATTGCCATACCTTTTGACAATCAACCAACAATAAGGTTCTAATCGCGGTTTAGATTTTTTCACAAGCTGTCCGATCACCGTTGCGACTTCCCTTCACAAATATGACGGATATAGCAAGTGGTTTTATTGGTAATTTTTAAAATATTTTTAAAAAGGCTGTCCACCGAAGTTGCATTCGTTTGGATTTTCCACCTGACTTGCAATCCAATTTGCAGCGGCGGTTATAAAGGAATGCTGCATGGAAGCCGACTTCCGATGGTTTACGTTTCAAATATTTTAAAAGCTTTGTATACATAATACTTGACTCCATTCTTATCCGCATATCCAGCTGCATGCTTTGTCCGTCAGAGGAAAATTGCGTCTAATATTAATAATCATCTTTTTATTTTAGCGAAAAACAACCCCATTCTTATCTCTACGATAAAAATGGGGTTGTTTTCATGTGTCATTAGTACAAAATAGATGCACCATGTTTTGGGCTTAAATCAAGGGTTTAAGGCAAAAACACGATACATCTGAGCCGCTATTGCAAAATAAATATACCAGCTATGCGTTTACAGTTCAAGAGGTGGACGGCCAGAAACCACTGGCGGTTTTCCTTCTCATTCACACGGCAACTCCTGTTCCATTTCTGTATTTCCTCTATGCGGAAGCGGTATTACAACTTTGCTTTATCACAACATTCATTGTTTTCCAATCAGTCGTTTGAAGGATACAGCTTCCTGTCTGAAGCGACATCTGTTACTGTGACATGTGGATTGTGATATTTTTTCCGTTCCCGTGTATATTTTGGGAAATTGATTGCCTGCTTTGGACAGAAAGAAATACAGGCCATACACTGGCTGCATTGATGGAGAAACGTTGGCTTGCCATTTTTAAAACTGATATTATGGCAGGGGCAGACCTTGACGCACAGACCGCAGGAAGTACAGTCATCCCAAACGGAAAAGTATTTGTCGTTTGACGGGCAATGCGCAATAAATTTCTGCATCTTCCGTGGTGCAAGCCATCGCGTCATCGCATTTGCGTGAGGATGATTCCTCAGCTTCTTTTCAACAATCTCCTGTGCAATAGAAGCAAGTTGTACTTCTGTTTTGGGAACGCGCTTTTCAGGATCAGGAAACGGCGGATACATAGCCACATAATTGGCAACGCTGTACACTTTCTCTCCATAGGAAAGTGTGCAATGCTTTTCTTGCAGCAGTTCCGCTAGTTTATCCTGACAGCCTCCATTGATCAACCCTGGCGTGGAGACTGCAAATATGTATGCCTTTGGGTCCAGCTTTACTTGTTCTACAAAATGGATCGCATGCTCTGGCATTGTCCAGTGATACACCGGAAAAACAAAACCGATCCTTTCTGCGCCCTCTGACGGAACATCCTTTGGATCGCATCGCATGGAGATGATTTCTGTATCACCTAGTTGCTCAGCAATGACTTGTGCGGCGCGAAGACTGTTTCCTGTCCCTGTAAAATAGTAAATTATATTTTTCATAAAGTTACCTCACATTCCCAAATGTCACACTTGTAGCAGTTCAATATTTTTATTATAATGAGTCAATAACAGTAATTCAAGATTTCAGAGACTAGTGCTACATCTGGTCATTTTTGCGACATTTAAAGGAGCCGATATGAAAGATACACAAAATCCAATTGCTTTACGTTCCAGGGAATGGTTGACGAATGCCCTTTTAGAGTTGATGAAAAACAAACCATTTCGGGAAATCAATATTTCAGAGATTGCGGAGAAAGCCGATTTATCCCGCAGAACTTTCTATCGTTCTTTTTCCTCGAAAGAAGAAGTGATTTGCTTTCATCTGGAGACAATTTGGCGTACAGCAGCACTACAGCTTTCTGCTGATGAAGATCATAGCTATTTTCATACGATCCGTTGGTATCTGGAGCTTTGGTATGAGCATAAGGAGCTGGCTCTTTTGCTTTATCGCAACGATATGATATCGCTGTTACTGCAAGAGTATAACCACCTTTTTCATGAAGTGTACCTGATGGGAAAAGGCAATTATCCTTTGGCTAAGCAATCAGAGGCAATGAAATATGCTCTTTCCTATAGTGTAGGTGGACTTTTAAACATCCTTTGGCAGTGGGCAAGCGACGGGATGCAGAAATCACCTGAGGAAGTTGCCAATCTGCTGTTGACAGCCATCCGATTACCGGATCAAGAGTAACTTTTAGACCGGATACCTTTTGAAAGGTCTACCAGCGACAGTGCTTCATAGGGTCAACTCAAACCGCCAGTTTGTGGCGGCTTCTCCAGCTGTTTTTATTCACCCGGCAGCTCTTGTTCCATTTCCGTATTCCCGTTGAAGGTAATCCGGATGCGGTCGGCGAATAAAACCACAACCTTATTAATCACAGCCTTACCCACATCTTCCCGGTATTCTTTCAGGCTGAGATCGGTATGTTTCATTATGTAAGCCAAGCCGAATAAATACGATGTAATCAATGCGGAAATTACAGCGATCTATCGCGAAAACAAGGGGCGATATGGCTACTGGCGTATCACTTCAGAACTGCGCAAACGAGGATTTAATATCAATCACAAAACCGTACAACGGCTTATAAAACTGCTCGGTATTGTCTGTAAGGTTCGGATGAAGAAGTACCGTTCTTATAAGGGTAAAGTGGGCAAAACTGCGCCGAACCTGCTGGAACGCAACTTTGAAGCTGAGAGGCCCAACCAAAAATGGGTCGCCGACGTGACGGAGTTCAGCCTGTTTGGGCAGAAGCTCTATCTGTCACCGATCCTAGACCTGTGCAGCCGTGACATTGTCAGCTATACCTTCTTCGACAAGCTGGTTTTATCAATGGTGACGAAAATGCTGGAAAAAGCCTTTGCTAAGATTCCGTACGGAACATATATCATTCTTCACTCCGACCAAGGATGGCAATACCATCATAAGAAATATCAGCAGATGCTGAAAGAGAAAGGCGTCCGACTGAGTATGAGCCGCAAGGGAAACTGCTTGGACAATGCCGTAATAGAGAACTTCTTCGGCTTACTTAAAAGCGAGCTGCTGTATCTGCAAAAGTTTGAATCAATGGAGCATTTCTAGTCAGAGTTGATTGATTATCTCGATTACTACAATAATCGCCGAAGTAAGGCAAAGCTGAAGGGCTTGCCGCCCGTAATACACAGACAACAAGCCCTTCTGGCTGCTTAATAAAATATTTGTCTGACTTTTTGGGGGCAGTTCAATCTCAATACTTCTGGATTTGTATTTTATTACCAAAATAGATGCGCATGGCCTCACCTTCAAAAATCTGAAAACTATTTCTGGTGTTCATATAGGTTACACCAGCAAAAACAACAATCATAAACAGACCTAATCCAATCCACAGAAGTGCCATTGTTATGAACACCTCACTGGATGCTATTACAAGCCAGCATGCAGCCAATGCAAACATTAACTTACCCATATACTTGCAAAGCTTTCTTTTATCATATTTTGCTTTTTCTATGGCAGGGGATGTGTTATACCCATCAATCAATCCGGAACCCTTGCCACAAGAAAAGATAATTCCTAAAATAACAAATATCCTGTCATTATCAGATGAATAGCAAGTAGCATTTCCATCCCTCCTGGCCGTTTTTGAGTATACTGCTCTCTACGATTATATAAATGATCTGAAGCCATTATAGCAAAAAGCTTACTAAAACAATATAAAGAAGTCCATGTGTCAGTTTGAATCCTGACACATGGACTTCTTTTGTGTTTTATTACCGAAATCGATATCTTTGGATTTTTGCAGTGGATTCGAACTATCTCTTACATATTTACATATCCGCTTGATCGTGTTTCTAACAATGAACGGAGCCAGAGATGGCAAGTTTGATTATCAAACTCATTGCTGATTTTACGCATATGTGTTGTCAGGACGCGTCTGCAGATATCCAGCTACCGTACCAGATTCTCGCCGCTTATCCCCTCAAAAGCGTTACAAGATCTTAATGAGCGGAAAAGAAGTAAGCAGAATACCCTAAAAGAGACCCCGAAAAATTTTGTGTAAAAGTGAATGAGAGACATCCTTTTGGTCAAGAGTTGGAGCAATAACAATTCAACACTGAAAGGATGTTTTTTATGAAGGAAGCACCGGCAGAACTGATGCGAGAATACGTGAACAGCCAAAAGTTTAGCAGCACCATGGAGATTATGGGGGCCATGAAGGAAATGTTTCGTGACGTACTTCAGCAGGTCATGGAAAGCGAGCTGGACTCGGAGCTGGGCTACGAAAAAAGCGAAAGAGCGTCGCAAACCGCTGTCGAACCGGAAGCTAAGAATTACCGAAATGGGTATTCGCAAAAGACAGTCAAGACGCAATTGGGCGAGGTGGAGATCAAGGTGCCCCGGGATCGCAACGGAAAATATGAGCCTCAAATCATCGAAAGATACAGCCGAAACGCCGACGGCATGGAAGAAAAGATTCTTTCCCTGTATGCCTGTGGCATGAGTCAGCGGGATATAGCGGAGCAGATTAAGAGCCTTTATGATGTGGAAATCTCCCCAGAGCTAGTGAGTAAGATCAGCGAGAAAATCATGCCGGAGGTTTCGGCATGGCAGAACAGACCGTTGGAACCCGTCTATCCATTTGTATTTTTGGACGCTATTCATTACAAGGTCAAGGAAAATCACCAGTATGTCACCAAGGCTTCCTATGTGGTACTTGGCATCACCATGGATGGCAGAAAGGACATTCTTGGCGTTTGGATCGGGGAACATGAGAGCAGCAAGTTTTGGCTTTCTGTGTTGAATGACCTCAAAAGCAGGGGTGTTTTGGATGTTTATCTGTTCTGTGTGGACGGGCTGAGGGGCTTCTGCGAGGCCATCAATGCCGTTTACCCCCAAGCGCAAATCCAACGCTGCATCATCCATCAGATCCGCAGCTCCACCCGCTATGTAAGCTACAAGGATATCAAGGCGCTCATGGCTGATTTGAAACTGGTCTATAAAGCCGTCACGGAAGACGAAGCGTTGGAGCATTTGATGGCATTCCGTGAAAAGTGGGGTAAACAGTATCCCTCCTGCGTCAAGAGCTGGGAAGAAAACTGGGACATTCTGAGCACCTTTTTCGCATACCCCGCCGAAATCCGGCGCATCATATACACGACAAACATCATTGAGGGGCTTAACAGACAGTTTCGGCAGATCACCAAAAATAAACCCAGCTTCACCAGCGATGAGTCTCTGCGCAAGATGCTGTATCTGGCATCTAAAAAAATTGTCGAACACTGGATGTCCAGATGTCGAAACTGGGATATGGTATTAAGCCAGCTCAACCTGATGTTTTCTGAGCGAGCCGCAGTCTGATTTTACCTTGAAATAGAGTTCCCCTGGGCGGACGCGGCATTCACGCAAAGCGCGCATACCGTGTCCGCTCCCGGGGAAACGGGCAGTGAAGGCAAAATCCACAGTCTTGATTTGCAAGAGCAAACCCACAGATACAAGCTAAAATTCTTGATCAAGGGGTTTTACAATTACACAAAATTTTCCGACGTGCCCCCTAAAATGATAAACATGTTATTTTTGCTATTCTCAATTCAAATTAAATCTGATTTATGAAGCAATTGCTGCACCATTACCGCTACTTCTGCGCGGGTCACATAGGCCTTGGGAGAAATCGTCGTCACGCTCGTTCCTGTTACGATTCCTGACTTGAGGCACGCCGCCACGCTTTCCTTTGCGTAGCTTGATACGCTTGCTCCGTCAATGTACGTCGACAGAAGCGCACTTACTTCGCTGTCAGTCAAGCTTACGCTCAGTCCGGTTATTTTCATCGCTCGCGCAATTATTGCCATTGCTTGCTCACGCGTTATCGTATCATTTGGGCCAAAGGAAGTGCTGTCATAACCGGTTATTAGTGAGTATGCGGTGGCTGTATCTACATAACCGTTGAACCAATCGCTCAGAGTTACGTCACCGAAGCCACTCTCCGTTGATCCTTGCTCAATGCCCATTGCACTTACAACGACTGCCGCAAACTCTGCGCGGGTAATGCTTCTGTCAGGCTCATAGGTACTGCTTCCTACGCCGGTTACTATCAGCCTTGAACCCATGTCGTTGATTGCGTCCTCCGCCCAATGTGAGGAAACGTCCGCGAATTCGACAGGATTGTATATCACCGCGTAGGTGCTGTTAGTTAGGCTGTTGATGACCGCGTAATACTTGCCGGCAACAATGGTAATCCTTGTCGGCACGTGCCGAACAGTCCCGTCGCTGTTAAGCACTATGCCAGTTGTTATCCTGCCGGGGTCAATGCCATCGGGAATTTCGACCGTTCTCTCGACGTAGCCGTTGAATCGGCTTACATCGACCGTATTGTCACCGCTTGTGCAGGTAATTGTGAACTCAACAGGCTTTACAACGAGCTGGTAATTGCCCTTGTTCGTTGTGTCCAGAGCTACTTTCACCGTGTCTGCGGAAGGCTCTGCTATCGTTACGCTAACCTTGATATCCTTAAGCTCGACCTGTAAGCCAAGCTGCAGCGATACCGCGTCGATGTTTATCTCAGACGCGGGCAGTGTGTAAGTCACCGTTCCGGTCTTGATTTCGAGAGTAGCTTGCTTTTGCTCCATGTTTTTGACTGTCTGTCCGTTCAGTTCGCCAGTAACAAAATCTGAGCCCGTACTCGGTAATGTAACTGTCGGCTTCTCGCCGCTTTTCTCAAGCAGCTTGTCTAGCTTTGTGTCATCGACTTTTATCGTCGTCGTTGTCTGTCCGCCACTTGTTGCGGTGCTTGACGTTCCAGCATCCTGCTTCTGCCCGTTGACTTCAACTACTTTTGAAGGTGTTGGTGAGGTGCCGCCGCTGTCCGAGGACGTGAAGGTAGTAATGGTGATGCTGTAGTTGTCGCTGGCAAGCACTGTGCCGGTGGCTTTCACTCTGACAAGGTAGGTAGTGCCACCGGTGATATCCGAAATCGTGCTTCCTCCTGCATTCCATGCGCTGCCACCGTTAGTACTATACTCCATGGCGGAAGTAACTCCTGCAATTGTGCCTTTGCCGCCTATGCTGGACGGTTGAGTAATGGTAAACGCCCCTGCAAGCGGCCTTGTCGCTTTGGTGGGAACAGCAAGGTCCTGTGCGACGCTGTCTGTTGTTGTGGTGTTGTTGCCCTTTTTTACAATGCTGATGCTTGTCCCCAGCCAGCCGCTTTCTATGGCCAGATTCCCGCTGCCGTCGGCAGTTCTGGCTGCTGCGTTTACTGTATACAAAGCGCTTGCGGTAAGGCCCGTTAACTGCTCGTTTGCGAAGTCAATAGAGGCGTTCGGCGTGGTTTCCTGAGTCCCCGCAAAGGCAGTAATCATCACTGTTGCATTTGTTCCCGCAAAGCTACTGCCGCCCGCCTTAACCCGTACGTGGTATGTTCCTGCCGCAAGTCCGCTGACGGAGGTGGCAGAGAGGGTAACGGAGGTCCAGCTTGTTCCGTCGGTGCCGTATTCCATGGTATCATTCACATCGCTGATGCCACCGGTGTCCCCGATGGTCGTTGGGTTAAGCGCAGAAGCGGAAGGTGCTGCCGGTCTTGAAGGAACAGCAAGGTCCTGTGCCACGCTATCTGCTTTTGTACCGTCGGTGGCTTTCTTTACAATATTTATGGTCGTACCCAGCCAACCACTTTCAATTGCCAATTTCCCGCTGGCATCAGCAGTTCTGGTTGCTGCGTTTACTGTATACAAAGCGCTTGCGATAAGCCCCGTTAACTGCTCGTTTGCGAAGTCAATAGAAGCAACCGGCGTTGTCTCCTGTGTTGTAACAGCAAAGACATTGCCAATAACACCCTTTACAGTAACAGCATAATTATCTGAGTTGTATGCCGCTGTCGCAATACCGACGGGCAGATAGAAAGTCAGCATGCCGCCAGTCGTTGTTTTAGCGTCGGTCAAGCCATAATTCAAAGCGCCTCCACCGAGTGTCAGCCCGCTTATCACCGTTTCGGCAGCAATGGGAAGCGTCAGCGTGGTTTTGTAGACGGGAGCCGTGCCGTTTGTCAGCATATTAGTAGAATAGTTGCTCACACCGCCGCGTATGCTGCCGCCTTTGATTGTGATACTCTTTGTGCCGGTGCCGGTATTCTCTAATCCACCGGTGACCCCACCCGTGACCGTGCCCCCGGTGATGGTAATATTGGAGCTGCCACTAATTTCATCACCAGCACTACCGCTGCCGAAAACTTTGGAAACAGTTCCGCCGGAGATGGCGATATTGGTGTTGCCTGTAACACTGGTGATACTTGTAACACCAATGTTATGACTTCCGCCTACGATTTCTTGACAGACCGCGCCACCCGAGATGGCAATGTTGGTGTTGCCTGTAATTCCGCCAGAATAACAACCGCCAACAATTCTATAGACTTTGCCGCCGAGCATTGTAATTTGGGTGTCGCCGGTGAGTGCCACGGAGTGTGTCCCCCCGTAGATGCTACACCCGCTCAAGTCGTTTCCGGCGTTAGTGCTGTCTGTCAGCCCTGCACTGAATATGGGCTCTCCGCTGTCTATTACACCGTCGCGGTCTGTGTCTATGTAAATAACTGTATTCGTCGATGTGGGTGAGCCCGCCGCAAGAATGAGCGCATTACCGTTGGCGCAGATATAGTTTTCATTCTTCGTCACGAAGATATGTGTTACAACCAGATCATCAACTGCATATGCAGGCATGGCAAAGGTAAATGAAAATGTATCTGACTGTGTTTCTTCTGCTGTTACCGTTCTGGTAACAGTTGCCGGAGGTGTTATTGTTCCTGCTTTTGTACTGGTTAACCCAATAAAATGCGTTCCGGCCGCCGCTGCCGTGCCTGACAGGGTAATGGTTACCGTTGCGGTTGCCCCTGCTACATATGGAGAAGACCCAAAGGTTGCCGTCGCTGTCACACCATTTGCTACCACTGCATTTGTCGATGCACTGACTGCGCAAGATATGGGCGCATATGCCGCACCGAAAACGGGGTAGCCATCACCTGTATCCCAAGTCAGATAGTCGATACTGCCCTCCGTGGTTACCCATGCGTTGAGGGCGGCGAGGAGGTCTGTCGTTCCCATGGCGCTGCTTGAAAGCGCCCATGTAGTGCCGCTGCCGGAGAAAGAATAGCAGTTAGTACCGCTAACGCTACCGCTTCCAATGCCGCCGGTCGCTGAGCTGTCTAGCCAGTAGCAGTTGCTCACCATATTGGTGTTATATCCCGCCACGCCACCAACCTCGGTAGAGCCGCTGACGGAACCGGTGTTGTAGCAGTTGTACATCGTATTGGTGTTATATCCCGCCACGCCACCAACCTTGGAAGTGCCGCTGACTAAACCGGTATTATAGCAGTTGCGCATCGTGCTACTGCCGTCATTACTACCCACCACACCGCCGGTTCTCTCTCCGGTTCCGCTAACTGCGCCGGTATTGTAGCAATTCCTTATGGTGCATGATCCTGCTGTTCCCACCACGCCGCCGACATAACCGCCACCGTTGATTGTGCCGGAATTGTAACAATTTGTTATGGTAGCCTCACGAGCATTTCCCACCACACCGCCGGAATACAGTTCACTGCTGACCGTGCCGGTATTGTAGCAATTGCTCACTGTGCCGTTGTAGACGTAGCCCACTACGCCGCCTACGTTCTCAGATGTCCCGTGAAGGTACGAATTTATCACGCCAACGTTTTTTACCGTACCGAATAAAGCGCCGAACAGTCCGCTATTTTGAGCCGAACTGTTGATATAGATACCACTGACGGTATGGCCAGCGCCGTCAAATGTTCCTTCAAACGTTCCGATGGGTGTCCACGCTTTTGCGGTCGTGCTGCTTGCGTCGATTGTTCCCGCATAGAGAACAATGTTGGCGGTAAGCTCATAATAAACAGTCGTAGCACTATATCCTGACGCACTATTGTTTATTAGATAAGACATATTCGCCAATTCCTGTGGGGTGTCAATTTCGTATGGGTCACCAACTGTGCCGCTGCCGCTTGAAAACGGCGTTCCTGGTACGCTTGAAGGATAGTCCCATGTGTCCACCGCACTCGCCGTGACACTTATGGCAGGCATAAGGCTCAGCACCATGCACAGTGTCAAAACAATACTTAGAATTTTCTTTTTCATAATCGTTTTCCCCCAAAAAGTTTAGCTTCCTTTTCTTCACTTCGTTCCCTGTATTTGCAGAGTCCCTCTTCTGTCGGAGTGTCTGAGTTAATTCCAAATTCGCCGTATTTGCAATGCCAGCAGTCATGTCCGTTAAAGAGCGTATTGAGCCTTAGCTCAAAATGCTCGCAACGGTCTATGGATGCGACAGACAAGGGCAAGCGGCGCAGCGTTATCTCTTCTGAATGGTCAGTGCTCTGTAACATTGAACTTCATCCCCCTCGCAGGTATATTACGACAGTTATAATCTACCATCTTTTTGGGGGCGTTTCCGTCCGCGACGTAAATCGCGCTATTTTTGCGTAAAACGCACTTTAAATACAAAATACGCCCGAACCTTAAAGGCTCGGGCGTATATATAGCATAGTGTTACGTCTCTATTCGTCCAGCAGATAAGCCTGTAAGGAGAATACGCTATCCGCTTTGGAAAATTCAGCCATTCCGTGATATTTTTCAGCGATGTATTTGATGCTTCTCGTTCCAGTACCGCCTCCGGGTTTAGTGCTGACAGGAAGGCCGTCAGCAAATTCTACTTCACCGCAGGGGTTTTTGACAGAGAGCAACACCCTATTATCCGAATAATCTGCCGTAAAAGCAACAAACGCAGTTTCTGCTTCCGCGCTTATACAGCCCTCAACGGCGTTCTCAAAGGCGTTGGCAAACAAGGAAGCTAACTCAACCTCGTCAATCTTCAAAAGCTTATCGGGAACATTTGCCTTTATTTCAACTATGATTCCAACATTTTCGGCCCGTTCCGAAAGGGCTGACAGGATACAGTTAACGGAGCTGTTGCTGCAGTAGTTCTTAATCGAGTACTGCTCGATAAGGTCGGTAAACTGCCTTAGATATTCGACGGCTTCTTCATAGTTGCCCCCTGTTATCTGCCCTATCGCGACCAGACAGTTATGGCGCAGATCGTGACGCGTCCTTCGGACCGCCTCCGCAGCGCTTTTTTGCAGCTCAATCTGACGCTCCAGAGCGTCAACCTTCAGTCGGACAGTCGCGTCTGTCTGTTCCTTCCCATACCGCAGAACAACATTATGCAAAACGACATAGATGCAACAATAAACCGCCACCATAAGGATATACGCTGCGGCAATCTGAACATAGGCATAGGCGGGACGGCGGTAGTACATATCGGGATAAATATTTAAAAGCACGTTGAGAATCAAGAACACTCCCGCAACAACATTGACAATATTCCATTCGCTTTGGACAATGTCCACCATGCGGCGGAAAGGCTTCCGCACATATCTGTATTCAATAAAAATCGCAGCCGCGAAGAGGACGGCGCGGTAAAGCAAATATCTGCCGTCACCGCTCTCCTCAGGCGCAAAAAACGCCAGCGAGCCACTGAGAAATGAAATCATCATATAAACGCTCAACCCAGAAAAAAGGTTGAACAGCCGAACTTTCCATCTGTCGGTTGTGGTGTAGATTAGTCCGAACAGCATGACAAGAATTAGAATCGGAAGCGAGATTCGCTCCGCAATATATTGATTCGTATATGCAAACGCAAGGGTCAGTAATCCGCAGATAATAATACTGACAATGCCAAATATAAGAGAGCGGGTCTTGAAATCCTTATGGTGCTTGGCCAAGGCAAGGAGCAATCCGAAAACGCCGATCGCAGTTTCAAAGGAGCGGATGAACATATACAGGTTTGACATTAATTGCCTACCTCCTTAAACAGCGCGCGCATATGGGCTTTTTTCAGCTCGGCAAATGCCCCGCGCGGAACAGGGAGATGCCTGCCGCCGTTCATCACCATCTCTTTTGCGGATAACTGCCGGATTTGCTTGAGGTTTACAATATAGGCCGCGCCGACACGATAGAAGTCGTAATCAGTTTCGGACAGCATTTCATGCAGCTCGTTAATAGTCATCCGAAGCTCGACAGGCGCTTCCGCAGCGCTGTAAAGAAACTGACTGTGATTGATTGCCTCCACATATAAGAGAGTTTTTAGCTTGAGCATATAAACACTGCCGCGGCTTTTGACGCTCAGATGCTGCTCGGAGCTTTTTTCGGTCATTCGGACGGCCTTATCCATCGCTTCGCTGAAATCCGAGGCGGAATAAGGCTTTAAAAGATAGTGGACGGCATTCACGGAAAAGGCTTCAACCGCATATTCGCGGGATGTGGTCAGAAATATGATCCGACTGCCGTTCCCGTCCTTCCGTAGTTGCTGTGCCGCTTCGATTCCGAGGATTCCAGGCATACATATATCCAAAAGCAATATATCAAAGTTAACCTTTTTCTCCATCTGATAAAGCAGCTCCATTGCAGAGGTAAACACAGAAATATCAGCGTTCAGTTCGGGATGCGAGGACAGATATGACTGTATGTTCCGGTTTGCAGTTTCTATTTCCTGCGGCTCATCGTCGCAGATAGCAATCTCCAGCATAATTTCACCTCCGCTATTACTGCTTTCCTGTTTTCATAGATTGACGTTTGCCCAAGGCAACGTTTCGGCTGATGCTCTCGCTCTCCGATTGCGCCATACGTCCAAAGATGGTGAGAACAAATTCGCTGTCCTCTTCCATCGTATTTATACTTTCTTTTTCGAAATAAATGCGACTCCTAAATTTTTCAGTTCTCTGGCGATACTGATGCAATCCAGTGTATTACGAGCAAAGCGGCTGACTGACTTTGTCAGGATCAGGTCAATTTTTCCCTGCTTACATTTCCGGAGCATCTTCTGAAATTCAGGACGCTTCTTCGCCGACGTACCGCTGATGCCTTCATAGGCATAAATGCCAGCCATAATCCATTCCCGATTTTCCATGATTTTTGCCGTATAGTATTCCTTTTGAGCCTCATAGCTGGTTAACTGCTCCACGTCGTCGGTAGAAACGCGGCAACGCGCAGCTGCCTTTCAGACCAGTCGGATTCATTCGGACGTGGCTCCGGCTCCAGAACGATTACTTCTTTTTTCACAAGAGGTCATCCCCCTCCTCTGAGAGCAGGAAGGTTTCCACCATCATCAGGCGATACCGTGGTGACAGCCACATCATAAACTCACAAGCGATAGCCGGACAGGCAAAAGTACCACCGTTCCTTCCTTGCTTGGAAGTCATACCAACCGCCTTTGTCTGCTCAATCCACAGCTTGGGTGTCAGAGTAAATCCGTTTTCTTTTGTTTTTTCCACGAGCGCCCCATAAGCATGTTTGTCAAACTCTGAATTATGCTTGCTCTCCCATTGCATGAGGAATTCCAGCGTGCTGCGATCCCGCAGCCAGCTTTGTACAACATATCCTGGTGAAAGTTCGCTGAACCTTCCTGCAATAGCGGACAGACTGATGTATTGCTCCATGGTGGCGCCCAACCTTTAACATTCTTTGACTTTTATTGTAACAAATATATCCTCATAAAGAAAGTTATTCTTGTAAATTTAGACACTCCTATATCCTCGGGATTGCTTTGGAACTATAGTGTGTAGATTTCCTCTTTAGGGTATCTGAGGAGGTTTCTATATTGGTACGCCTTGCTTTCTCGACCTGAACGGCTTTGTACACTTCTGCATCCACAATAAAGTGAACATACTTGGGATTAGAGAGCATCTTGTCGATAGCGGCTCGCCCCCATACTTCGTTTCCGGTAGGGGAAGAGATCCCTCTTTGTTGAAGGAGCTTGGAAATGCCGCCCAAGCTGTAGCACTTCAGATAACTGTCGTAGATAAAGCAAACAACTTCTGCTTCCTCCTGATTTACATAGCCAAGACCTCTGACTGTTAATGTGTACCCATAAAAGCGTTTCATGGCAATTCCTCCATTTTATAAAAAAGATTATTTAAGTGAGTTCATGACAAACAAATAGGCGGTAATCCGGGATCAAAAAATGATCCTCCGATTACCGCCTCTAAAACATAAGAATATATAATGTTTTTCTCGTGAGAGAGTTATATCGACTTGTTAATATCCACAATATTACGCCAAATTTTTGAACGTTACGGTTAAAATACAGCTTAAATATGAGAAAAACCACTTATAACAATAATTACAAGTGGTTTTGTCTACTATGGTGCCGGTGGCCGGACTCGAACCGGCACGCCTTTAACAGCGGTGGATTTTGAGTCCACTACGTCTACCAATTCCATCACACCGGCAAGTGGGAGCATTATGTATTATACACTACCGCAGCCGGTATGACAAGAGCAGTTTTTCAAAAAAGGGATAATACGAAAAAAAGCGAACAGCAGGCACATCAATACGCCAAATGCGGTGGGGAGTGCCATGGACAATGCCTCCCATCGAAGAGAGTGTGTCTCTTGGCAATGGTAATGCACGTGGTGCAGCAGGGCCAATGCAGCAGGGGAAACAAAACCGTGCATATGGCCGTTGTCCCCGTCCAGCCATTGGCTGTGAAGAGGAAACGGAGGGACAACAGGCCCAAGGTCTCCGCCAGAACGCGGCCGGAGAGATACGTCATTAGGGCCAGCGGCAACAGAGGTTCGATGGCGGGGACGGGCAGAAGAAAAGCCACCAGAATAAACAGCGTGCGCTCCAGCAGCGACCGCACCATCAGCTGCACAACCCGGGGACGGTGATAGGGCGGAGCTCCAGCGTGAAGGCAGAGGGGAGCCCCTTTAAAACCGTTTTGGAGGGCAGGCGGGAGATCGAAAAGGTTATGTTCACGCTGAACGCAATGACACAAACCACTAAAACTGCGGCATCAAGTGAACGCAACCGTTCAACAGACATTTCTTATAGATAGGTCTTTAATTTTTCCACCATGTTGGTACGCTCCCAAGGAAGATCCAAGTCAGGACGGCCAAAATGACCGTAGGCCGCAGTCTGCTCATAGATGGGCCGGCGCAGATCCAGATAGGAAATGATCTTGGCTGGACGCAGATCAAAGCAATCGCCCACGATGTCCGCCAGCTTGTCATCGGAAAGCTTACCGGTGCCATAAGTATCGACCAAAATGGAAACAGGGTGCGCCACGCCAATGGCGTAAGCCACTTCAATTTGGCATTTTTCTGCCAAACCGGCAGCCACAAGGTTTTTGGCCACATGGCGGGCCATATAGGCGGCAGAACGGTCCACCTTGGTGGGGTCTTTGCCGGAGAAGCAGCCGCCGCCGTGGGCAGCGGAACCACCGTAAGTATCGACAATGATTTTGCGGCCGGTCAGACCGGTGTCGCCCACGGGTCCGCCAATGACAAAACGACCGGTTGGATTGACATAAAACTTGGTTTCCCTGTCAATATACGCGGCGGGAATGGTGGGCTTGATGATGGTTTCTACCACCGCTTCGCGCAGATCTTTCAATAAAATGTCAGGGTTGTGCTGGGTGGAGATGACGATGGCGGGGCAGCGCAGCACGTTGCCGTTTTCGTCATATTCCACGGTGACCTGGCTTTTGCCGTCGGGCCGCAGCCAGCTGAGCTGGCCGCTTTTGCGGGCATCGGTGAGCTTGTGCGCCAATTGGTGCGCCATGGAGATGGGAGCGGGCATCAGCTCGGCGGTTTCGGTGCAGGCATACCCGAACATCATGCCCTGGTCGCCGGCACCGATCAGATCGGCCTCGTCCGCGGCCCCGTTTTGGGCCTCGTAAGACTCGTTGACACCCATCGCGATATCGGGAGACTGCTCGTCGATGGAGGTCATCACCGCGCAGCTGCGGGAGTCGAAACCATATTCCGGGTCGGTGTAGCCGATGCGAGCCACCGTTTTACGCGCAATCGCGGAAATATCGGTATAGTGGGTGGTGGAGATCTCGCCCATCACCATGATCATACCCGTGGTGGTAATGGTTTCGCAGGCAACATGGGCGTTGGGGTCGTGGGCGAGGATATCATCCAGTACGGCGTCGGAAATTTGGTCGCAAATTTTGTCGGGATGCCCCTCGGTAACGGATTCGGATGTAAATAAACGCTTTGCCATGAAAAATCAATCCTTTCTTCGGACACATAAAAAATGCGCCCCGCAAAATGCGGAGCGTACAGACATCTGTGCCCCTCATCTTTCGATTACTACCGCCGGATTTAGCACCTTGCGATCAACGCAGGTTGCCGGGTTTCATCGGGCCGTTCCCTCCACCACTCTTGATAAGGCTATTCAATTTTACACAAACAGTCTATTATTCAGACAGTGGTTTGTCAATAGGGCGGACGAAAATAATTGTTTACACTTTTGTGATAGACTTTTTTGGAAAAAACGGATAAAATATCTTTGCATCATTTATCACACATTTTATAATTGCTCGAAATGGGAGGTCTCTTTTTTGAATTCCCTCAACAATGCGATCGATCGCTTTTGCCGAAAGCACCCCGGATTCGGCATCCCGAATCTGATGCGGTACATCATTATTGGCACTGCCGCTGTCTATCTGATGGATTGGGTCAGCACGGGCCCCAGCCTTTCGTCCTTGCTGGCGTTTTCACGCGCTGAAATCCTGCAGGGGGAGCTGTGGCGGCTGGTGACCTTTGTGTTTGTGCCGCAAGCCACCGGATGGGGAATGGTGGGCTTTGCTATCACCCTGTATTTCTATTACTTTATCGGCAACGCGCTGGAGCGGGAGTGGGGTGCCGGGCGCTTCACTGTGTTTTACCTGTTCGGCATTGTGCTGAATATTGTTGTCGGCATGGTGGTTGGTACGACCAGCATGTTTTTTGTGAATATGTCAATGTTTTTCGCCTTTGCAACGCTGTATCCCAATCTGCAATTTTTGTTGTTTTTTGTGATTCCGGTCAAAGCAAAGTGGCTGGCATGGGTCGATGCTGCTTATTTCTTGTTCATCATTGCCAGAAACCTGTTGGGCGGGCATTTTCTGTACGCGCTGATCCCTGTTGTGGCGGTTTTGAACTACTTCGTCTTTTTCTACGAGGATTTTGCCCGCCTGTTCGGACGGGTAAAATACCGGACTTCGGGACAGACCATTAACTTTAAAAAAGCGCAGAAGCAGGCACAGAAAAACGCCAAAGCCAACGGCTATATGCACAAGTGTGCGGTGTGTGGAAAAACCGATGCGGAGTATCCTGATATGGAGTTTCGGTATTGCTCGAAATGCAACGGTTATTATTGTTACTGTATGGATCATATTAACAATCATATTCACATTGAGTGAAGCAATAACGGAACAGTCTCTTTTTAGTTTAGGTTTTTTTAAAAACAGCCTTTTTGATGAGATAGACAAGAAGTAATAGAATGGGCAATACAAATCCGAACGTGATACTGAATGGGGGCCATTGGGTACTAATAAAAGCTGCCTGATAAATAGCGTTTGGGGACATTACCAGCACCAGTGCGCCTATTACCAGCCCCATAGGGATGACTATTCTTTTATAATCGGTAATCCCCAGTAATTCAGATAGCGCTAGAGTGCCTGAATAAGCAAGCGAGGTCGTGATCACAAACTCGGAGAGAAGCCAAATGATGGAGATCACATGTTCAAGGCTGGTAAGCACATCCCCAATGGTGATTTCTTTGAAAAGAACTAAAGTTGGATAGGTAAGGTGTGCGGTAATGGCGGAACCAAGTACCAAGATGGACATAAGAATGGAAATAAACACAACAAAGTTTGCCCAAAGAGAGCCTTTCAGCATTGCCTTTTTTGCCTGATGAGTATCGTCTATATTAATTGGGTAAACCATCATCAGGTTGACGAGGTGGAATACCGTAAAATTTGAGATTAAAACGCTCCCCTTCAACACTGGGACTATGCCATTTTCCAGGATGGGTTGCACATTTTCCAGTTTGATGTGGGGCAATAAAAAGAGAATTGCGCCAAAAAACATAACAGTAAAAAATAGCCAAAACAGCTCGGAAATACGCCCCATCACTTCAATGCCATACAACAGAGCAACGACAATCGCAATGATTACGACTGCCAAAGGCACTGATTGCGGCGTTTCATGCATGGTAAACGTGGCATAACTTGAAATGTACCACGGTACAGTTGCAGCGGTGTGCAGGCAGAAAAACACAAAACCGATGCCGACGACAGATCCGACCCATTTCCCTAAAATCCGTTTCATCAATCCAATAAAGGTCAGGCCGGGATATTGGCTGCTCAAATAACAGAACATCCATACCATAAGAAGACCAAAAATGGCTGCAATCAGTGCGGAAATCCAGCCGTCCTGCTTAGCAACACCGGCAACGGGGGTGGAAATAACCAGAACGGATCCGCCCAGTGACGTAAGTGCGGTTAAGGCAAAAAGCTGATGATCGGATATTTTGTTTTTTTCCAAGGACGATCCTCCTCCCAGTGCGGACGAATTCTTGCCAACCTATCAAGGTATGTCAATTCGCTGCTGCACAAAGCGAATAGTTTGAAATAGCTTTCCCATTGGGAAACAATATATTTGCTGTGTCGCGTTAATTTCAAACATCTGAAAAATAATGATTAGAATCGCCTTTCTCCTTCGTGATTTTGAAGGATACTAATTCGGAACATCTGGGATGCAGCCTTGTTTATGAAGGAGTTTCCCGTACTGATAAAAATATCCCATCTGCTTTTTGCAGGCGACGCGGAACATGGACGGGGTCGCAGGGCTTGAAACAACGGCGGTGACAGGTTTTGTATCCACGGCGCGGATGCGCCGATGATAGGAAAGGAGGTTTTTCTATGTCACAGGAGCATGATAATCCCGCTGAGCGGCTTTCTCTTGCGGATCAGCTTTTGGCCAAGGGGGACCTGAGTGCGGCAGAAGAGATGTTGAATGCGTTGCTCAAGGAAGCACCCTGCAGCCAGGATGTTGTCTCGCGCCTGATGGAGCTGCATCTCAATCGCGGTGATCGGTCCGGGGCTATCCGACTTTATCAGGAACTTGCCGGATGCATGCAGAAGGAACACGCGACGACGCCGTCCCCCTCTCTGGGTAAAATGCTGCAGCAGGGCTGCGGAAGTTAAAAACAGCGGAGGCACCTGTTTAAGGTGCCTCCGCTGTTTTTTATCCTGTTTTTGAATAAGCTGGGTGGTTGTAGGTGCAGCCTGAGTTTGGAATGATGCAATGGATGGATGAGCATGGGCTGTGACGCATGGGACGCTGCAACAGACACAAGATGGTGCGTTTACCATAGAATAGTATTGACTTGATACCAACGGATTTCACCATTGGCGTTGAGATCTCATGAAAGAAGGATATAATGTGCCTACGTCATTATTGAAGCTGACCATGACGGCGTCACAGCCGACCACCACAGCGCAACCAACAGCATTAAAATTTTTTAACACAGCCCCCACGGGAGGGTACACCGGCGCCGCAACCTATACCATCGACGACGTCGACTGGATCGACGATAGCGGAACTGCGGTAGCGGCAGGCGGCCTTACTCCCGCCGCAGCCAATAATGGGTATTATTTGCTGTTTATTAATGGTGCGTTGCAGGAGGGCAATGTTGTGACTTCGGTTACAGCCACCGCTGTTACCATCACATTTGCGGCATCAACTACCATTGAAGAAGGCAAAATAATCGCATTGGTAGTCACTAATTTTGATCCGGAAACGACAGCGCCGACTGTGACCAGCTAATCATAGCTGCACAAAACAGCCTGGCTTTCAGCCAGTAGAAACTGAAAGCAACAGCTTCAGGTGTGATCACATGCTCGAAGTTGTTGCTACATAATATCTGCTGAACAAAACAAGAACATGATTATATTAATGCTTCCAAGCTGTTTTTGTTTTGTTCATATGCAAGGGTTTTGGATGATTTCAGCAAAAACGCTTGCACATTGGATTTGCAGCGTGTGTCTGCAAATCCGAACAGACAGTCATCAATGTATCTGAAGCAGAAAAACGAAGCTGTTTTGCTGCACAAAAGGACAGAAACTGTCCTTTTGGCAAATGTGATAACGAAAATCGCATTTGTTCAGTGGACATTACATAGCGTTGTATCTGCGAGTTATTGCCTTAAATCTTGCTGTGAAATCATAGAAGTACGCCCAAGTTATCATGGATATAAAATATGTTTACTGAATACTTGCTACAATGCCGGGGTGACTGTTGTGCAAAAAAGCGTTTTACCAGTTGTGATTTGTTATTTAACCGATCAAAAAGGAACGGTTCTAAATCCATACGAGCCAAATGCCATTACATATACAGAACTGTTTTTGCTTGAAAACCGCCCGCAAATAGAAGCGGAATGCCAAACGGGAAAAGCAGTGATTCAAAACATGGCAACCATTGCAATTGAGGGCTACATAACCATTTTTGCGGAAGGGAGAAGCCTGTCTCCCCCCATTCCTTTTTGCATGATCAGAAGTATCTGCCTATTTGCACCGAAAAGTACCCTATTAAGTTTTGAAACGACAGGGTTCGTTTGTCGCGCAATGCCTGTGTTTTCAGAGGGAAAGCTGAAAATGCAGCAAGTGAAGGTGCTGCTCAATATTGACACAACGGTCTATTCCCAAAAGAACACTGATCTGCTGATTCCCGAAGTAGATTCTACCTTTTCTGTGATCAATCGGGTGTGCATCCGTGCAAATCGAATTTTTGATTCTGTTCATCTTCAAAGTAAAACATGCGTGATCTTCAAAACACGGTTAAGGGCGCAGGTTTATCAGTATAACGCGCTTTCCGACGGAGAAAAGAAGAACTATACCAACGAAGATGAAATGACGCAATACGGAGATAGAGGCATTCTTTCGCCGGAAGCGGTTTCCTATTTCAATCTGTTTGTAAATGGTGTTTTGCAGCCAAAAGTAAATTACACCATATCGCAAGGAAATTTAGAACTGGAGACAGAGGATGTGCCGCCCAAGGGCGAGCCGATTATTATTACGTTCGTTACCTTTGAAAGCGTTGGAAATCAAGAAATATACGCTACAAATTATCATTACAATGCCATATCCAATGGAGAAAAAAGGGAATATACGAACGAAGATGAACGAAAGGAGTATGGGGATCAGGGCATTTTAGATCCCAATGAGGTTTCTTTTTATCATCTTTTTGTCAACGGCGTGCTGCAGCCAAACGCAAACTATATGGTGAAAAAAGGATTTCTGGAACTGACCACGACTGATATTCCGCCCAAAGGAGCCACCATGATCCTCGAATTCCTGATCATAAAGGACTCGGACGATGAACTGCTGAAGGGGGAGGTTAATCAATATAACGCCTACTCCCACGGAAATAAAGTCTATACAAATGAAGACGAATTAAAGATGTATGGTCATAACGGAATCCCTGATCCCAGGCAAAGTTCGTATCAAACTCTTTTTGTCAACGGTGTCATTCAGCCCAGTGCCAATTATCTTGTTGAGGAAGGCCGCCTTGTTTTAACGGTAGAAGAGGCACCTATCGAAGCAGCTCCAGTCACACTGCAATTTGTCAGTGTGTTTTTATAAATGAAACGCAACATGTCGGGCCGTGAAGCTGCATGTTGCGTTTCCGTTCTAAAAGTACTCATGACGGTAGTTTGAAGCGTTAATTGCTGTTTAAGGTAAGCCTGACGGAATGTTTTTGCATAATCAGAATGATTGCAGAAAAGACGGGGAAAATACACAGGAAAGAGAAAGGTTGACATTTGGCCCCCACTGTGGTAAGCTAACGCAAGTTCGGGAGAAAAAAGCAAGAATCAGAGTCTTTCGAAGCAAATATTATTGACCACCTTAGAGAGGTTAAGGCTACACGGACGGCCGGGTCAAATGCCGAAAACCTGTTGAAGAGACAGGGGCAACTTCTGTTGCCTTATTGATTGAGTTAAAAGCTCAAATTTTATAAGTTGGTTACTTCATAACCGCAGCGTTTTTATAGCGCGCATCAACTTGTGAAACGGTCAGTAAGAGTAAAAAAGTAATTTTTGCTATAGACTCTGTAAAGCCTTTTATGTCGTCCGAATCTGCATGCCAACAGGGTAATTCTATGAATTGCCATATGGTATTCAACTTGGATTCCATTTCAACAAGTGATGTGTTGCACATCGCTTGTTTTTTTCATGTCAGGGAGGTAAAAAATGGAAAATAAAATCTCGCTCTATGGCTTTAATAATTTGACCAAATCGTTGAGCTTCAACATTTACGATGTGTGTTATGCGAAAACACCGCGAGAGCAGAAAAACTATATCGCGTATATCGACGAGCAGTATAATTCTGAGCGCCTGACGAAGATCATGACCGACCTGACGGAAATGATCGGGGCCAGGGTGCTGAGTGTGTCCAAACAGGATTATGATCCCCAGGGGGCCTCGGTGACGTTTCTGATTGCCGAAAGCTCCATGGTTCCCATGGGCGGTGAGGAGATGGTTGCCCACCTGGATAAAAGCCACGTGACCGTTCATACTTATCCGGAATACCATCCTGATACCAGCATTGCTACCTTCCGGGTGGACATTGATGTGGCGACCTGCGGCGAAATTACCCCGTTGTCTACCCTTGACTATCTGATTGGCAGCTTTGATTCCGACATCATCACCATGGATTACCGCGTGCGGGGGTTTACCCGCAACGTAAGCGGTGAAAAGCTTTTTATCGATCATCACATTGCCTCGATTCAGGACTATATTGATAAGAGTACGCTGCGCCGTTACGATGCGGTGGACATCAACGTATACCAGGCGAATCTATTCCATACCAAAATGCTGATTAAAGAAATTGATCTTCAAAACTATTTGTTCAATAAGGACGTTTATGAGCTGCCGCCTGAGCTTCGCCTTGATATCATATCGGGCCTTCGCCGGGAAATGATCGAGATTTTTAGCGGAAGGAACATATACTGATGGAGCATATTTCCCAGAACACTGCACCGGTTTTTGAAGCGCTGGAGAAATTTCGCAAGATGCGGGTGGTCCCGTTTGATGTCCCGGGGCACAAAAGGGGCCGCGGCAACCCAGAGCTTGCCAGCTTTCTTGGTGAAAAGTGTGTGGACATCGACGTCAATTCTATGAAGCCGCTGGACAACCTTTGCCATCCCGTTTCGGTGATCAAACAGGCGGAAGAACTGGCCGCGGAAGCGTTCGGGGCGGCAAACGCCTTCTTTATGGTCAATGGCACAACCTCTGCCGTGCAAAGCATGATTCTTTATGCCTGCAAACGGGGCGACAAAATTATTTTACCGCGCAACGTGCATCGAAGCACGATTAATGCACTGGTGCTTTGCGGCGCCATACCGGTCTATGTCAATCCCGAGGTAAATCCCCAAATAGGAATCTCTTTGGGGATGTCGGTGGCCCAGGTGGAACAGGCCATGAATGACAACCCCGATGCCAAGGCGGTATTAGTCAACAATCCCACCTATTATGGCATCTGCTCCGATTTGCGCACGATTGTTCGTTTGGCGCACAATCATGGTATGCTGGTGCTGGCCGATGAAGCCCACGGAACCCATTTCTCCTTTGGAGAGGGACTGCCAGAGGCCGCCATGCACGTCGGCGCTGATCTGGCCTCGGTGGGCATGCATAAATCCGGCGGCAGTCTGACCCAAAGCTCGCTTTTGCTGGCGGGGCCATCGGTACACGAAGGCTATCTGCGGCAGATTATCAATCTGACACAGACCACCAGCGCCTCCTATTTGCTGATGTCCGGACTGGATATCTCCCGGCGGAACTTGGCGCTACACGGGAAGGATATTTTTGGGCGCGTACTGGAGTTTTCTGAGTATGCACGAAATGAAATCAACGAAATCGGCGATTATTACGCCTTTTCGTCTGAGCTGATCAACGGGGACAGCATCTTCGATTTTGATCGGACGAAGCTTTCCATTCACACCCTGGACATTGGTTTGGCGGGGATCGAGGTGTACGACATCCTCCGTGACGAATACGACATTCAGATTGAATTTGGGGATATCGGAAACATTTTGGCTTATATTTCCGTGGGGGATCGAAATCGGGATATTGAGCGACTGGTCAGCTCACTTTCTGAAATCCGCCGCCGCCTGAAGCGCCCCAAGGCCGGCATGCTGTCACAGGAATATATCAATCCGGTGGTGGTAAAATCCCCGCAAGAAGCCTTTTATGCCGAAAAGTGCTCCCTTCCCCTGAAGGAGACTCCCGGCCGCATCTGCACCGAGTTTGTCATGTGTTATCCCCCGGGAATTCCAATTTTGGCGCCGGGTGAAATGGTCACAAAAGAAATTGTGGAATATATTGAATACGCCAAAGGAAAGGGATGCTCGATGACCGGCCCGGAAGACCTGCAGCTGGAACGGCTTAACGTATGGAAAGGAAACTGATATGGAACTTTGGTTTACCGAAAAACACACGCCCAACGTCAATTTTTCGATCAGCGTTGACCGGCAAATTTACAGCGGGCAGAGCGACTTGCAACGGATCGACGTGTTCGAGTCGAAGGAATTCGGACGGTTTCTGACCTTGGACGGCTATATGATGCTGACGGAAAAGGATGAGTTCATTTACCACGAAATGATGACCCATGTCCCGATGGCGGTACATCCCAACCCCAAAAGGATTTTGGTCATTGGGGGCGGCGATGGCGGCGTTGTGCGCGAGCTTACAAGGTATCAATCGGTGGAATCCATTGATCTGGTGGAGATTGATGCCACGGTGGTGGAGGTTTGCAAGGAGTATCTGCCGTTCACGGCATGCCGGTTGGACGACCCGAGAGTGCATATCCATTATGTGGATGGGGTGAAATTCGTCCGGCAGCGGCAGGCCGAGTATGACCTGATCATTGTGGATTCCACAGACCCGTTTGGACCCGGAGAAGGACTTTTTACCAAGGAGTTTTACGGAAGCTGCTTCCATGCCCTGCGGGACGACGGGATTATGGTCAATCAGCATGAAAGCCCGTTTTATCCCGAGGATGCCGCGGCCATGCAGCGCGCGCACAAACGGATCGTGGAGAGCTTTCCCATCAGCCGTGTCTATCAGGCGCACATCCCGACTTATCCTTCCGGGCATTGGCTGTTCGGCTTCGCGTCAAAAACGTACCATCCCACAGAAGATCTGCGCGGGGGGGACTGGGATGCCCTTGGAATTTCCACAGCTTACTACAACACCAAACTGCATGTGGGCTGTTTCTGCCTGCCAACCTATGTGGAGGATATGCTGAGAGATGTTGAATAAAAATACCGAAACCTTTCTTTGCTGCGACAGCGAATATGAGGGGGCTTCCATCGTGCTGTTCGGCGCGCCTTTTGACGGGACCACCTCGTTTCGTCCGGGCACCCGCTTTGGCCCGGCGGCTATCCGGCGGGAGTCCTTTGGACTGGAATCGTACAGTCCCTATCTGGACAGAGATCTTTCCGATTTGGCCATCTTTGACAGCGGTGATATTGAACTGTGCTTTGGGAACCCTAAACGGGTGCTGGATGACATTGAGTGCAGGACCAATACAATTTTAAAGGACGGTAAGCTCCCGTTTCTGCTTGGGGGGGAGCACCTTGTAACGCTGGGCGCATTTCGCGCGGTCGCGGAGAAATATCCGGGTGTACGGCTGATCCATTTTGACGCCCACGCCGACCTGCGGGAAGAATATTTGGGCGAAACGCTGTCCCATGCGTCTGTCATTCGCCGCTGCCATGACCTTGTGGGGGACGGCCGCATTTTTCAGTTTGGCATCCGCTCCGGTGATCGGAGCGAATTTCAGTGGAGCCATGAGGGACACACTCACATGCACCTGTTTGACACTGCGGGTCTTTCTGACGTCATTGGTTCGCTTTCAGACGTTCCGGTATACCTAACGGTGGATTTGGACGTTCTGGATCCCTCTGTCTTCCCTGGCACAGGGACGCCGGAGGCCGGTGGGATTTGCTTTGACGAACTGCGAAAGGCGGTCACGGCGGTATGCCAAACCTGCACCGTTGTCGGCTGCGACGTGACCGAACTGAGTCCCGCCTATGACATGAGCGGAGCTTCTACGGCTGTGGCCGGGAAAATCGTACGGGAGATGCTGCTTGCATTAAACCAAGAATAAGGAGGACCTAACATGGGAAAAGCACTCGTGATCGGCTGCGGCGGTGTCGCCTCCGTCGCCATTTCAAAATGCTGCAAGAACAGCGATGTTTTTGAGGAAATTTGTATTGCCAGCAGAACAAAGGAAAAATGCGATGCCCTGAAGGAAAAGCTGCAGGGAACAACAAAGACAAAAATCACCACAGAACAGGTCAATGCCGACAGCCAGGAGGAGCTGATCGCCCTGATCCGGCGGGTCAAGCCCGACCTTGTGATGAATATTGCTCTGCCCTATCAGGATCTGTCCATTATGGATGCCTGCCTTGCCTGCAAGGTGAATTATATGGATACGGCGAACTACGAACCTGAGGATACTGAAGACCCCACATGGAGAGAAATTTATGAAAAGCGCTGCCGGGAGGAGGGGTTCTCGGCCTATTTCGATTATTCCTGGCAATGGGCCTATCAGGAAAAATTCCGTGAGGCGGGGATTATGGCCCTTCTCGGCAGTGGATTTGACCCCGGCGTGACCAGCGTTTTCTGCGCCTATGCCCAAAAGCATTATTTTGATGAGATTGAGGAAATCGACATTTTGGACTGCAATGGCGGCGATCACGGGTACCCCTTTGCAACCAATTTCAATCCCGAAATCAACCTGCGGGAGGTTTCCGCCCCCGGCTCCTATTGGGAGAACGGACACTGGGTGGAGACAGAACCCATGGAAATTAAGCGGGAGTATGTGTTCGAAGGCGTGGGGGAAAAGGAGATGTATCTGCTTCACCATGAGGAGATCGAATCCCTTGCCCGGAACATACCCGGCGTAAAGCGGATCCGCTTTTTTATGACCTTTGGACA
Source organism: Oscillospiraceae bacterium (assembly GCA_963666535.1). Taxonomy (GTDB): domain Bacteria; phylum Bacillota; class Clostridia; order Oscillospirales; family Oscillospiraceae. Next base: position 1,043,741 of record OY762913.1, read on the forward strand.
GTCATATCTCACCCATATGAAGTGTCTGGAAAACGTGGGGCTGCTGTCCACCGCACCCATTATGTTCGAAGGGCAAAAAATTGTGCCCATCCAGTTCTTGAAGGCCCTGTTGCCCGACCCGGCGTCCCTCGGCCCCCGAACCAAGGGAAAAACCAACATCGGCTGCATGTTCAAAGGGAAGAAAGACGGCCAGGAGCGCACCTATTATATCTATAATATCTGTGACCATGAGGAGAGCTACCGCGAGGTCGGTTCTCAGGCCATTGCGTACACGACCGGCGTGCCGGCTATGGTCGGGGCTAAAATGCTGCTAACGGGAACCTGGACAGGGGCTGGTGTGTTCAATTTGGAAGAGCTTGATCCCGACCCCTTTCTGAAGGAACTGAGCCTGAACGGGCTGCCCTGGAACGAAAACTTTGCCCCCACTATGGTGGACTGACATGCGGCTGGAAGACTTGACCACGCCCTGCTATGTGGTGGATCAGCAGCGGCTGGAACAAAATTTGAAGATTCTTCGCGGGGTGGCGGAGTCCACCGGCGCAAAGATCCTGCTGGCACAGAAAGCATTTTCCATGTTCTCCGTCTATCCGCTCATTGGGCAATACCTTGACGGGACGACGGCCAGCGGATTGTATGAGGCGCGGCTGGGAAAAGAGGAACTGGGGGGCGAGACCCACGTTTACTCGGCGGCCTATCGGGAGGATGAATTTCCGGAAATTGCCGCCGTATGCGACCACATCGTATTCAATTCCTTTGCCCAGTTTGAGAAGTATAAGCGGCTTGCTCCGGGGAAAAAGCTGGGCCTGCGGATAAACCCCGAATGTTCTACCCAGGAGCACGCGATTTATGACCCCTGCGCTGAAAATTCCAGACTGGGCATTCCCGCAAGCCAGTTTGTCGGGGCGCGGCTGGAGGGGATAAGCGGACTTCATTTTCATACCCTGTGTGAGCAGAACTCCGATGCGCTGGAGCAGACTCTGGACGCGGTGGAAGCCAAGTTTGGACCATATCTGCAGGAGATGGAATGGATCAATTTCGGGGGCGGACATCATATTACCAAAGAGGGCTACGATATTGCCCGTCTGGAGCGCGGTATCCGCCGTTTTCAGAAGAAATACGGACTGACGGTGTATCTGGAACCGGGAGAAGCGGTGGCATTAAACGCCGGGGTGCTTGTTACGTCGGTGCTGGACGTCGTGCAGAACGGGATGGAGCTTGCCATTGTCGATACCTCGGCAGCATGCCACATGCCGGATGTGTTGGAGATGCCCTACCGGCCGCCACTTAAGGGCGCGGGATTACCGGGAGAACAGGCATATACCTATCGCTTGGGAGGGCCGACCTGTCTGGCTGGCGATGTAATAGGCGATTACTCGTTTGCGTACCCTTTGCAGGTGGGTGACAGGCTGATCTTCGAAGATATGGCCATCTACTCTATGGTAAAGAACAACACCTTCAACGGCATGAGGCTGCCGGATCTTGTTTTGAGGGATTGCTATGGCGAATATAAGCTGATCAAAAGGTTTGGCTACGAGGATTTCAAAACCAGACTTTCCTGAACGGCGGAGATAGGTGCCGCTTGCAAGACGGAAAGACCGACGCGTTCTTTTTTCCGTTTCATTGCGGCGCTTGAACCGTGTCTTGGGTGATAAAACGCGATGCAAAGGGAAGCACAGAGGCCTTAATGGCCTCTGTGCTTCTCTTTGCGTTTTTCTTGCCGCAAAGCAAATTGATGGTCTGCTTCGGCCTCACGAAGTGCTTTGGTTCGCGTTTTGCGGGCCAGCGCCCCTTGCGCCTGCTGAAGCTGGAGGGCTTGTTGGGCCTTGGTTCCAATGCCGGTGTTCTGTGTCGCCTTCTTCGCTTCCCGCTGCATCCGTTTGGGGTTTTTGCGCTGTTCGTCCATGGATGTGGACGCGATGGAAGCGCTAAACCGCAGTTGACGCCAATGTGTCAGAAAGTATTGGTATACCTCGTAATCCTTTGGCTCGGCACCAAAGGTGACCTTGCATACTTCATACTGCCGATCCCACTCGCGCTCATACAAGCCCACCCAAAACGGATCTTGGAAAAGCACCGTCAGTTTTGCCTTTGCATTGCTCATGATAATCTCCCCCTTAAAATGTGCCATGCAAAGGATGGACAACCAAGGGAGGCAGGTTACTAACGGCTTGCGCCGCGTCCCGACTACCAACGGGAACTGTGTTTTTACCTTTGCACTTGCTATTTTATCAAAAATTCAAGAAAGATTCAACGGTACTCATGCGAATCGCACTTTTTTGTTTTTCTGCCATCTTGATAAGATGATTCATTCAAATTAGCAGAAAAAATGGTGCTTTTGAGAAAAAGGACTCACACTTGACTGCCTTTTTGTGGTAGATTATAGAGGAGGAAGAATAGGCGGTGTTTTTATGGAAATCAGACAATTGAAGTATTTTGTGGAAATTTGCAAATGCAATAGTTTTTCTCAGGCTGCAGAGGCGTGCTACATCTCATCCCAAGGGATCAGCATGGCAATCACCCGGCTGGAGGATGAGCTGAGCTATAAGCTGTTTAAGCGGACACCCAGGGGGATTCTCCTAACCGAGCAGGGGAAATACTTGCTGCCTCGTGCGGAACAGGTGGTTGGCCTGATCGAAGAATGCGAAGGCTATTTTTCTGACGAGGTGAAAAAGGGCCGAAAATTGTCGGTGATGTTCGCGCTGGGAACCGTTGAAGAGTTTGCTAGTAAACCCATTGCCCGTTTTCACGAGAAATACCCCAATATTGCCCTGGATGTACAGGAGGGGTTTGACATCACCTGTGATGAAGCGGTGAAGAACCAGGAGGTGGAGTTGGGGCTGTGCGTGGGATTACCTGCGGATGAAAAAAAGTTTGATACTACCCTGCTGTTATCCAGCCGCAATGCCCTTTTGGTAAACGAAAAACACCCGCTGGCCAACCGAACCTCTATTTCCGCCGCTGAGCTAAAGGATGTTCCCCTCGCCATTCAACGGTTTACCACCCGCTCGTCGGCTTCGCTGTGTTCCCTGTGCAGGCAGGCGGGGTTTGAACCTACGATCAGCACTTTGGTGGACGATATCCTTTTAATCTACCATTTGGTCAGCATCAATCAGTGTGCGGGCGTTTCCGCCCTTCTTCTGGCGAAGCGGCTCGATCGACCCAATATCCGCATTATTCCCTTTGAGGAACCATCCATGATGTGGAATGCTTACTTAATCAAGTTGAAAAATGCCAAGCTTTCCCCAGAGGCGCGGGCATTTGAGCATGTTCTGCTGCAATACCGAGACATTATACAGGGGTTGTAAGAGTAGAAAGAAAAGCGGTCTCTCGTGGCTTGACACGGGAGACCGCTTTTCAAAGGGAGGAGGGAAAACGCGTTATGCTTCGGTCCAATCCCATGGCTAGCCGACTTGGAACACCATGGCGTTCATCTTGTCACCGCACACCACGAGACTGGAATCCGGGAACCGCTTGAATATATTGCAGAAGAAGGCGGCGCCACTGGTATTTGCAAGATCCTCTTCCGCCGCAAGGAGGGATGCCCTTGGGGAACTCCATTTGTCGATTTATACTTCCATGGAGAAGGTGAAGGCAGATAAATTGGCGTCGCCGATGGTTTTGGCACAATACCAGCAGTCGCCCACGGGATAAACCTCTGGCGCGGTGGTCAAGAAGGCATCCAGATCTTCCGTATTGGGAGCAAGACCGAATGCGGTGACCACGGTGTCAGCCTCGAAAAAACCGCGTTTCCAATTGCGATCTAAGGTTTCCACACCGTTTTCCGTGATTTTCTGTATCCGCTGTTCTCCGACGAGCTGCACACCGTGCTCGCCCAGCAGCTTCAGCAGCATATTGCGGGTAAAACGAACAATTTCTTTTGCAAATTGCTCAGCAGGCAGCTGATCTACGACAGAAACCTGCTTCCCCTGCATGGCGAGGCCCAGGGCGCACTCAAGTCCGCTCATTCCGCCACCGCAGACCACAACCCGCTGGCCGATTGTTGCTTCGCCGCTGTCGGCCGCGATTACGTCAATCACATTGGGACCCTGGATGCCGGGGATGGGTGGGGTGATCAGGCGGGAACCGATGGCAAGAATCACGGCATCTGGTTTTTCCGTGGATACCATGGCAGGGGTGGCCTTCGTGTTGAGGCGGATGTCTGCGCCGCAGGCCATCGTGGTGCGGATATCCCATGCGGTGTATTGCCTGAGGTCGTCCTTGAAAGGCAGACGGCTGATGTCCGGCAGGTGGCCGCCCAGCGTGTCCCGCGCTTCAAAGAGCACCACATCGTGGCCGCGCCGCAGTAAAGTCTGTGCGGCCATCATGCCCGCGCAGCCGCCGCCGACCACCACGACCTTTTTGCGCCTGAGAGCAGGCTGAATCTCGGAATATTGTGCTTCCTGCCCGACAGAGGGGTTGACAGCACAGCGGACTGGCCGACCCGCGTCCACATTTTTGTTGCATACCTGCATACAGCGCAGGCAGGGGCGGATGGTGTCCTCCTCGCAGCGGATGGACTTTTTGATGGTGTCGGGATCGGCCATTAATTGGCGGCACATGGATACCATGTCGGCCTTGCCGGTGGAGATGATCTCCTGCGCGTCCGCCAGTGTTTTGATAGAGCCCACCACCGACACGGGGATATCCACGACCTTTTTGATTTCCGCGGCGTATTTCACGTTGTGGCAATACTCGTGATAGTAGGGGGGCTGGGGATAGAAGCAGTAATTGGAGTCCACGATGAGACCCCGGGAGACGTTAATGAGATCTATGTATTGCTGTGCCATGGGCAGGAAGCGCAAAACCTCGTCCAGATGCATACCAGAGGGGATCATCTCGTCGGCGCTGATGCGCATTTCAATGGCAATACGACTGCCCACTTTGGCCCGCATAGCCTCCATAACCTGCAGAGCAAACCGCATCCTGTTTTCAAAACTGCCGCCGTACCAGTCGGTACGGTGATTGGTGTTGGGGGACATGAATTGTCCGAGGAGATTACCATGGGCGCCGTGAATCATGCACAGATCAAAGCCAGCCCGGGCCAGCCGGTCGGCACAGTCGGCGTACTGGTTGATGATGTGGTCGATGTCCAGCTGATCCATTTCCTTGATATAGCGGTTGTGATCAGGCAGCGGGAAAGCAGAGGGAGCCAGAGCGTAAGGAGTTTTCAGCAGCTCGGGCGCGGCACCGCGTCCGCCGTGACACATTTCCACCGACAGTTTCGCTCCGTAGTCGTGGGCGGTTGCCGCGATACGGGCAAGACCCGGCAGCATGGCATCGTCGGCAATGTTCAGCTCACCGCGAAAATCCTGACCTGTGTCATTGTCCACGGGGGTGGCACCGATGGTGATCAGGGCGGCCCCGGTGCGTGCCTGCATGCGGATAAAGTCCTCGTACTGCTGGGTTACCTCACCCGTGGCGCTGGAGTGGCAGCAAACCATAGGCGGAAATTGAATTCGATTCTTTAAAAGTACACCACCGACCTTGATTGGCTTAAATACGTCGGGGTATTTTCCAAATCCATTCATGGAAAGATGCTCCTTTCTCTTCCTGTGTGCTGGAATTGCACAGGTAATTCATGTGGGCAGAGGAACCGACGGGGCTCCCGCAGGGGGGCGGGAACCCTTGGCTGGTTCCGTGGGTTGCGAAACGCGAAGCACAATTGTGTTGGGCTTGCGGGGGGTAGCACATTAAAACTACTTTTTGGAGCGCTCATGGCGTCAGCCAATCGGTGCAATGACATCCAAGGGGGATAGCTGCGCTTTTCGTCGTTATATTGGTTCGGTTTCCGTACTTCTTCGGTTCTGGAAAAGCGGTATGGACTTGAGCGAATTCCGATTGGTTTGTTTGGGGAAAAACTTGTGCAACATTACCGATACGGTTATTATATTCACGACTCTATTTATTGAAAAGCAACGGGCGTTTGCAGTGTTTCAACTTTTTGATTGATCTTAAGTGCGGGGGAGCGAGATTTTCCGAAAAACCACTGTATTGGGTCGTTGAATCAATTTGAGATAGAACGACCCAGTGAGATGTCAAAGCAGGCTGTACGCGGCTTTGCAGCTGATAAAATCAGAATGTTTTTTCCAAATGAGTGCCCTTCGGTTTCATATGATCCTACCCATGCAGTGTAGCACATTGCCGGCGGGCGGTCACTTCACGGATTGTTCCACGGACAAGTACAAACCGTGAACAGGCATCGGCCTGCAGGAAGCATATCTTGATCTCCACACCATAAAAAGGCAGCCCCCGCGTCGGTGTGTCACCGGCCGGGGGCTGCCTTTATCTTTAGATTATGAAAAGGGGCATGCCATGCACTGCGTCGAAACAGGTGGAAAAACCACGATTACTTGTTGACACCAGCAGGAGTGCTATCCTTCAGCATGACATCGTGCGCGCCGCCCTCAATAATGGAGGTGGCGGAAACGAGTGTCAGCTTTGCGTCGCGCTGCAGGTCGGGGATGGTCATAGAGCCGCAGTTACACATGGTATGACGGATTTTGCTCAGAGTCACGCCCATGTTTTCCTTCAGGCTGCCGGCGTAGGGGACGTAGGAATCCACACCCTCGACAAAGCTCAGCTTCTGTGCGCCGCCCATATCATAGCGCTGCCAGTTGCGGGCACGGGCGCTGCCCTCGCCCCAATATTCTTTCACATAGCTGCCGTTGACGCTGACGCGGTTGGTTGGGCTTTCGTCAAAACGGGCAAAGTAGCGGCCCAGCATCATGAAGTCCGCGCCCATGGCGAGCGCCAGCGTGACGTGATAGTCGTGGACGATGCCGCCGTCGGAGCAGATGGGAATGTATACGCCAGTTTCCTCGAAATATTCATCGCGGGCCTTGCATACGTCGATCAGCGAGGTGGCCTGCCCGCGGCCGATGCCCTTTTGCTCACGGGTAATACAGATAGAGCCGCCGCCGATGCCGACCTTAATGAAATCTGCGCCGCAGTCGGCCAAAAAGCGGAACCCGTCCCCATCCACAACATTGCCTGCGCCCACTTTGACCGTGTCGCCGTAATGCTCGCGGACCCAAGCCAAAGTCAGCTTTTGCCACTCGGAAAAGCCTTCAGAGGAGTCAATGCACAGAACATCCGCACCGGCCTCAAGCAGGGCAGGAACCCGCTCGGCATAGTCGCGGGTGTTGATGCCGGCGCCAACCACATAGCGTTTCTTGCTGTCCAGCAGTTCCAGTGGGGAGGCCTTGTGGGAGGAATAATCTTTCCGAAAGACCATGTACAGCAGTTTGCCCGCTTCACCCACGATGGGCAGGCTGTTCAGCTTGTGATCCCAAATGATGTCGTTGGCTTCCTTCAGCGTCGTTTCTTTCGGGGCGACCACGAGCTTGTCCAGCGGTGTCATGAACTCCTTTACCTTCAGGTCGGGGGCCATGCGGCTGACACGGTAGTCGCGGCTGGTGACCATGCCCACGAGTTTGCCCTCTGCCGTGCCGTCTGCGGTAATGGCGACCGTGGAGTGGCCGGTGCGCTCCTTGAGCGCCAGAATATCCGTTAGTGTGCTTTCCGGGGAGAGGTTACTGTCACTGACCACAAAACCGGCTTTATAGCCCTTGACTCGCGCTACCATGGCAGCTTCGCTTTCAATGGTTTGGGAGCCGTAAATGAAGGCGACACCGCCCTCTTTCGCAAGGGCCACCGCTAACGTGTCGTTGGAGACCGACTGCATAATGGCAGAGGTCATGGGGATATTCATGGAAATGGCTGGATCTTCCCCTTTGCGGAATTTGACCAAAGGGGTTTTCAGGCTGACGCGGTCTGGGACGCATTCGCAGCTTGAGTAACCCGGTACCAGCAAGTATTCACTGAACGTATGAGATGGTTCTTCAAAAATTTTTGCCATGTGATCTGCCTCCTACACAGTAAGATTCTATTTTAAAACGGGTCTGAATGGTGGAATGTATAGTGAATTATTTTACCCCTTTCAGGCCGCTTTGTCAATCGTTCCGGTTGTACTTAACATACAAAATTGCTTTGGGGCAGCCCCGCGTTTTTGCCGAAAAGTATGGTGTTGGCAATACTGCCGGAGTGCAGAACGGCCGTGGACCAACTTGGTTTGGCCCACGGCCATTTCATTCACGGCAAGAATCCACGTTCTGGCGAACGAGAGAAGCCAATTAATCCCGTTTTTGCAGACCCAGTTTGTTAAAAATATTTAGAATGTGCTTTTTGATAGTGGGTTAGGGAAGATACAGCTCTTCGGCGATCTCCCGATTGCTCAGTCCTTTACAAACGCAGCAGGCAACCTCTGTTTTCCGCATGGTGAGGCCGAGCACACGGAATCTGCAGTTCAGATCTTCCTGCGGAAAATGGGGTGAGGTGGTTGCCGGTGGGACATCAGTGCGTTTTGGTGCGGCGGGGCACAGGAGTAGATAAACGCAATACCCATGCAGAACAGCGCAAAAACACACGGGGAGACTTTGAACTGTGTTGCCAGTTCGGAGTCTCCCCGTGGGAAGAGGAATCTTCTTATTTTGCAGCTTTTGCAGCCTTAATTGCGTCGATTAGCATAGGGGCGACCTTGAACACATCACCGCAGATGCCGTAATCGGCAACCTCGAAGATCGGCGCCGTGTCATTTTTATTCACAGCAATGATGCACTCGGAATCCTGCATGCCGGCCTTGTGCTGAATGGCACCCGAGATACCCAAAGCAACATAGATTTTGGGGTGGACGGTTTTTCCGGTTTGTCCCACCTGATGATCCGAGGAAAGCCAGCCACTGTCGATCACGGCGCGGGAGCCGCCCACGACGCCGCCCAGAACCTCGGCCAGCTCTTCGGCCAGCTGGATGCCCTTTTCCACGTCCTTGCTGATGCCGCGGCCCACAGAGACTACCACCTCGGCGCCGATGAGGTCAACGATCTTCTTGGCTGCCTTGACGACCTCCACCACCTCGGTGCTGATGTCGCTGGCGGTGAGCGTGAAGGCGGGCCTTACGATCTCCACCGCGTCTGCCTTCTTCAAGTCAAACTCATTTTTCTTCATGACACCGGGGCGGACCGTGGACATGCATGGACGGAACCGGGGGCAGATAATGGTGGCCATCAAATGTCCACCGAAGGCGGGACGGGTCATTTTCAAGTTGCGGTCTTCCATATTAAACTTCATGCTAGACAGGTCAAGGGTGGAACTGGTGTCCAGGAAGTTGATGTAATTGTCCATGTCGATATCCAGGTGGGTGCAGTCTGCGGTCAGGCCGGTACGCAGCCGGGCGGCGCAGCGGGGACCCAGATCCCGGCCGATGTTGGAGGCGCCGAACAGCAGAACCTCGGGCTTATATTCCTTGCATACGTCGCAGATCACCTTGGTATAAGCGTCTGTGGTGTACAGCTTCAACAGGGGGGACTCACAGACCAGCACCTTGTCGGCACCGTAGCCGCCAAGCTCCTTGGCGATCCCCTCCACGTTGTCACCCAGCAGCAGGCCGCACACCTGCACACCGCGCTCGTCAGCCAGCTTGCGTGCTTCAGAGATCAGTTCAAAGTCAGTGGGCATCAGCTTGCCCTGGCGCTGCTCGCAGAAGACCCATACATCCTTGAAAGCAGCAATATCGGTACTATCAAATTTAGCCATTTTTTTCTACTCCCCTTTCTCAGATGATGTGCTTGGCAGCCAGAATACCGGCCAGATTTTCGCAGGTGGCTTTGTCGGTGCCCTCCAGCATCATGCCAACGCCCTTTTGGGGCGGGGTGAAGGATTTGAAGATGTTGGTGGGAGAACCTTTCAGGCCGATGGTGTCCAGCTCAATCAGGGGATCCTCTTTCAGCGCGTTGTAGTCCAGAATGGTCAGGGGCTTACTGTAGCACTCAAAGATGCCAGGTACGCTCATGTAACGGGGAGCGTTGAGCTCCTTAATGCAGGTGAGCAGGCAGGGCGTTTTGACCTTGATGGTCATGTAGCCGTCCTCCAGCATACGCTTGCAAGTAATGGTGTTGCCATCCTTTTGAATCTCTGCGACGTAGGAGACCTGCGGCAGACCCAGTTTTTCGGCGATCTGAGCGCCCACCTGCGCGGTGTCGCCGTCAATAGCCTGACGGCCGCACATAATGATGTCCTCTGCCTCGAAACCGATCTTTTTGATGGCGGCGGCGATGATTTGGGAAGTGGCGAAGGTATCTGAGCCGCCGAATTCCCGGGCGGTGATGAGCACACCTTCGTCAGCGCCGCGGGCAATCAGCTCTCTTAGCATACCCTCTGCGGGGGGAGGCCCCATGGTAACCACAATGACCTTGCAGCCTGTGGATTCCTTCAGCTGCAGTGCAGCTTCCAGGGCGTTCATATCGTCAGGGTTTGTGATGGTTGCCATGGATGCGCGGTTCAGGGTGCCATCCTCGTTTACGGCCACCTTGCCGGAGGTATCGGGGACCTGCTTGACACATACGATGATTTTCATTTTACCTATACCTCCTTATTTACTTCACACCCAGAGCGCCAGCGATGACCATGCGCTGGACCTCAGACGTGCCTTCGTAGATCTCGGTGATCTTCGCGTCGCGCATCATGCGCTCCACAGGGTATTCACGGGTGTAGCCATAGCCACCGAACAGCTGGACTGCGCGGCGGGTAACATCGCTTGCCGCCTCGGCGGCAAAGAGTTTTGCCATGGCGGCATCCATGGAATAGGGTTCATGGGCGTTTTTCTTCATGGCTGCGGCATAAACCAAATGCTGGGCGGCCTGCATCCGGGTGTGCATATCGGCGATCTGGAACTGGGTGTTCTGGAACTGTGAAATGCGGCGGCCGAACTGTACGCGCTCCTTGGTATATTTGATCGCCTCATCCACAGCGCCCTCGCCCAGACCCAGCGCCTGGGCGGCAATGCCGATCCGGCCGCCGTCCAGCGTCTGCATGGCGATCTTAAAGCCTTTGCCTACTTTACCAAGCAGATTCTCTGCGGGAACGATGCAGTCTTCCATCACCAGCTCGCAGGTGGAGGAGCCCTTGATGCCCATCTTCTTTTCGTGCTTTCCGATGGAGAAACCGGGGAAGTCCCGCTCCACAATAAATGCAGAAATGCCATGGTTGCCCAGCTTTTTATCCGTCATGGCAAAGATAACGAACACATTTGCAAACCCTGCGTTGGTGATAAAGATTTTGGAACCGTTGAGTATGTAGTGATCTCCCTCCAGTACCGCAGTGGTCTGCTGACCCGAAGCGTCGGTGCCGGCACCCGGCTCGGTGAGACCGAAGGCACCGACCCATTCGCCTGAGCATAACTTGGGCAAATATTTCATTTTCTGCGCCTCGGTGCCATGCTCATAGATGGGCGCGCAGCACAGGGATGTGTGAGCGGATACAATTACGCCGGTGGTACCGCAGACCTTGGAAAGCTCCTCCACAGCCATGGCGTAGGACAATACGTCGCCGCCGGCACCGCCGTATTCCTTTGGAAAATAAATACCCATCATGCCGAGTTTGGCCATTTTCTGAACGGTCTCCTCAGGAAAGCGCTCTTCCTCATCCACCGCTTCGGCAAGAGGCTTCACCTCGTTTTCCGCAAACTCACGGTACATTTTGCGGACGAGCTCGTGTTCTTTTGACAGCTTAAAATCCATTCTTCCTTCCTCCTATATCACTTTTTAGAATAGTCGTAAAAACCCTTGCCGGTCTTTTTGCCCAACAGACCGCCGCGCACCATCTTGCGCAGCAACAAGGCGGCGTGGTACTTGGGATCGCCGGTTTCCGCATGCAGCGTATCCATGATGGACAGGCAGATGTCCAGCCCGATAAAATCACCCAGAGCCAACGGACCCATGGGATGGTTTGCGCCCAGCATCATGGCCTTGTCGATGCCTTCCACCGAAGCCACGCCCATTTCGTAGAGATTAATGGCGTCGTTGATCATGGGCAGCAGCAGGCGGTTGACCACAAAGCCTGGGGCTTCGGCGACTTCCACAGGCTCCTTGCCAATTTCAATGGACAGCGCGTTGATGCTGTCAAAGGTAGACTGCGCGGTATTCACACCGCGGATCACCTCCACCAGTTTCATGACCGGGGCGGGATTGAAGAAATGCATCCCAATGACTTGCTGGGGGCGTTTTGTAGCAGAAGCGATGTCTGTGACCGAAATGGAAGAGGTATTCGAAGCGAAGATAGTTTCCGGTTTGCAGATCTCATCCAAATGTCCAAACACATTTTTTTTCACGTCAGGGCGTTCTGCAATGGCCTCGACCACTAGATCGGCATCTGACAGATCCTTGGGTTCGGTGGTAAAGGTAATGTGTGCCAGCAGCGCGGCCTTGGCGGCCTCGTCCATGCGTCCCTTAGACACATCCTTTGCCAGCGCGGCTTCCAGTTTTGAGGCAGCGGATTGAATAATTTGGTCGGAAATGTCCTGTACGGTGACGTCAAAGTTCTTGTTGGCAAAGACCTGTGCAATGCCCAGTCCCATTGTGCCGCCGCCGATCACAGCGATTTTTTTCATGATGAGTTCCTCCCGATTGTGTTAGATTTTGGTGAATATCTTAAATTTGTTTGACACGCTTGGTTTGACAGCCATGGCTGTGGGGATTCCCCGCCCGGCATTGCCGTGCGGGGAATCCTTTGGTGCTAATGCAGTTCATGTGCCTTCTGCCCATAGGGAGCGTATATGTAATTACTTGTTTTTAAATTCGACCAGTTTTTCTTTGCCTACAAAGGCGCGCATGGCATCCTTTTGATCCTCGGTGGAGAAGCAAAGGCCAAAAGCCTCCGCCTCGTAGGCGATTCCGGTGTATATGTCGGTTTGAAGCCCCCGGCGGATGCAGCGCTTTGACTGCCGCACGGCAATCTGGGCATTGGCGGCAATGGAGCCTGCCAGCGCGAGAGCGGTGTTCATCAGTTCCTCGGGCGGGACCACCTGACTGACTAAGCCAATTTCCTTGGCCTCGGCCGCGCCGATGACTTTGGCAGAGAGAATTAACTCCATGGCGTTAGACACACCGACAATACGAGCCATGCGCTGGGTTCCGCCGAAGCCGGGCGTGATGCCAAGACCGGTTTCCGGCTGGCCAAATTTAGCTTTTTCGCTGGCAATGCGGATGTCACAGGCCAGCGCCAGTTCACAGCCGCCACCCAGAGCAAAGCCATTAATGGCTGCAATTACAGGTTTAGACATGTTTTCCAGACGAATAAAAATTTGGTTGCCAAAGTCGCCGAATCGTTTGGCTTCTACCGCGTTCAAATCCATCATTTGAGCGATGTCGGCACCGGCCACAAAGGACCGGCCCTCGCCGGTGAGAACCACCACGTAAATGGTATCATTGGCTTCTACCGAAGTGATGGCAGAGTCTAACGCACTTAAAACCTCGACATTGAGGGCGTTGAGCGCCTCAGGGCGATTGATGGTGAGTATCCCGATGTGGCCCTGCTGTTCCAGCTTAATCAGCTCCATGCACAATTCCTCCTGCAATTTAATATGTTAGTTAATTAACAAACAAACTCAAATAAAAAATAGCAATAGCCACAGGGACTACTGAACTACTTAAGTCACGACATCGATAATAATTTAACAATGTAACTATACACCAATTTTGTCGTTTTTGCAAGCAAATTTAATTGTAGTTACGTGAAAGAAAGGATTGAGGGTGAACGAAAAAACTGGCATCCTATTTGGGAGATTGAATTCCAGTATTTCCTCCATAAGGGAAGAAAAAAGACCTCATCCAAAAGACGGAGGTCTGAAAGTACAATGGGGCGCCAGGAAAAGCCTACCAAACGGTTATATGAGGGGCAAAATCGGATCACACCCACAGGTGAAAAAATGACTTTCTTTTTTACAAAGGGAAATTCTGTCCTTTACTGGATCGTAAATTGCAGTATGCTCTAAGCGGTCAAGCGCACAGACCAACTCTGCTGTTATCATGCAAGTACCGCCACCATACAATTGGTGGCGGTACTTTTATGTGCAGGCAGTTCCACAAAGTGGTATCCGGGAAAAGCGGGAGGAAAATATTCTAAAAGAATTATTAAAATTCTGTCAGCAAAGGGGACTATAGCTCGTTATATAAGGGAAGCGTCGCGTCAGAGAGCTAAGCAATGTTGAAAATAGTTTGCAACGGAACGACCGAACCCAATGGAATTAAAGACTTCTTCGTTTTGCTTGGAATTTAGGCGGCGCTATGCAAAAGCAGTAAGCTAATAGTACGAAAAAAATCACACGCCGCAGTATTGCAATAATAACCGTATTGTTTTTCTTTTCTTTAATATTGAATATATTCCAATACAGAGGAGTGTCAGTATTCTTTCGCCTAAAAGGGACCTACTGTACAGATTTCGATTTACCTGGTGGAGGAGAATATCTGATTTTTGATGATAACAGAAACTATTGCAGGTATATACAAACCGAAGGGATACTAGAGAATGGTACGTATGTAGGGGCTGGAGAAGGACCTCCCACTTGGTCAAGACTGGAGTCCAGTAAATAGAAGATTTACTGGACAACATTTACATGGCATGAGACAATAATTCCACAGGTCGATCATAGACGCTGTAATGAATGAAGGCTTAGCGGTGTGCAATACTCAGATGATTATTATGGATATGATATTGTCCTCAGTTTTGCCAATACTGTTTGTGCCTATGAAGCAAATCGCTTCAATGAAAAGTATATTTCAGGCTCAAATCCGGATTTGTCCTTCCCGATGACATACATAGTCTAGTTTTATGGCTTGACTCTTGCTTACCCGATGTAATTTAAATATGCTCGGTGGTAAGCTCTATTCTTTTGGCTCTCTTATTTTTAGTGAGGAATCATAATATGAATATCCGAAAAATGTTTGCGAACACAACGGGATGCCGCATCCTATTAATGTTAATGCTTATTTCAAGTGTCGCTGTATACGCGATTGAACTGATATATGAACAGGTTCGCGGCAACAAATTTTTCCTCATTAACCTTGCTTTTTGGTGCATATTCTTGTTGTGTTACGGCCGCCACAAAGGGAGAAACACTAAAGTCAGTAAAGCTGCCGCGATCCTATTGATTGTGATCTATTTGGCCTTTGGCGTATTTTATACGATGTCACTTCCCACGTATACTTACTATCAGGCGGTTGAGCGAGTGAAAAACGCACAATCCATGGATGAGGGGGTGAAATTGATTTCCCCCCGGCGCTATAGAACTCTTTTTACGGGTACAACAGATAGCGGCATGATTCCCACACGCTATTATACCATGGCCTTTGAGGGACAGAAAACCATATTGTATTACTTTGACCCATACCTTGGCTCATTTAATTCCGTAGATTTACAGCAATATGGCTTTACTCTATTTAATTAATCATGCATACTGAATAAAGGACAAATTATTAGTAACTTACCCGTTAGGAGCTGATGCCCTGGTGAATATTACTACAATTGAGCCTAGTCAATGCCAACAAAAATCTGTCACCTTCAAAAAAGTACTTGGCTGTATTCTAGTGATTTCTATCTGGCTTCTTGCAGTCTACCTCAACTATTTTCTTAATCAAAATATTCGGTCTTCAGAAATTGAAACAGCAATCCCCGCACAATGGAGTGGAGCCGAAGTGACAGACATAAAGCCTTTGGGAATCAGTAAGGTGGTTCTTTTTAACATGGACAACAAACCATGCTTTACCTTCCTGATCAAGACACCTTTTTTTGACCGGTATTCCATTGCATGGCCACCTGTTCCAATTGAGGATCTTGGTACGTCAGTTAAATTGCAGGATTTTGTCGCTACCTATTATGTCGTAATCACTCCAACGGGAGAACTGAATTTGCTTGGCACGAATTACTTTCTCCATAAGGGCATTGTCCTTTGGAATGTTGTGTTATTAATGGCAGCATACTATGGGGCTATCCGGATTTTCCTGTATTTTCGCCATAGAAAGATAAGCGATTAAGAAGACAAAACTTACGGCGTGTAGGTGATTCGACTGTAGTTTTAAGCAATCCATTGAGCAATATTTTTCCAGCGTATTATAAACTTACCCTTTAGGAGTTGATGCCGTGAAAAGTCAGGGAAAAGAAAGCATCGTGTTAGAGGCCTTTCAGATCTTTTTGCTGCCCGCTTTTTTTGTGAGTCTGATCTACCGGGCTAAATTAGCTTTTGATATGGAGGACGGGCGCTTTGCGCCCAACGGCACGGTCTTTGTACTGGGGGTTCTTACAGTTTTGACCGCCGCAAACCTTATTTTGTGGTGTGTATCGAAAGCCACCCGCTATTTGCACGTAACCACCCCCATTTTTTTGGTGGGCGTGGTTGGATGCATCCTGCTGACGCAGATTGCGTATGCGTTGCCCGACCAGTTCGACTCGTATGGGGGGAAGAGATTTATCGCAAGCGTGACGGCGGATAGGGTGGCAGAACTCACTTCGGATAGAAGCCCTCATATTTATTATTTGGGCAGTAAAGAGGATGAACAATTCCCGAGAATTCGCACTTTGGCGGGGAAATACAATGTCATAGTGTACCACTATGACACAGAGATTGACTTAGGTGCGGCAAGCGTATTTGATGTATCTAAGCTGCCTGCCGTCATTAAGACTGTGGGGGGGCGAGTCAGCTATTTTGCCGAGGGTGCCCTTGATTTGGCGAAACTGGAAGAACTGTTTCAAAGCACCTCAACTGTGTATTACTGAGGTGTAAATCAGCATAAGCAGGGCCACTCTGCTTCAAACGGGAAAAGGCGCATGGCAGCCAATGGCCTCCTGTCGTAAAAACTACGGCAGGAGGCTTGGTTATGTCAAAAAGTTATACTCAAGTAAACGCACTGTAAAAAGAGATATTTGCACATAAGCGCGATTGAGCAGGAAACAGATGGAGAATCTGATTGCCGGCACAATCTAAGATAGAACGGAGTATTTTGGGATCTCCTGATTTGCAAGATTAAATTCCACTTGCCCCTTTGCATGACTAAATTCCACCCAGTTCAAAAACTGGGTGGAATTTAACTTTTCAATTGAGGAGAAAAAGGATTGAGACTCGGTACAGCGGGCTGTCTCTTTACAAATCATAGGTGCAAGGGTAAAATGAACCGAAAAGGAGTGAGCTGTGGAGTGGAACTGACCGAAATTTTAAAAAGGGCAGATCACACGTTGCTGAAGCCGGATGCCACATGGGAGCAGATTCGGCAGGTGTGCGACGAAGGGGTGAAGTACGGATGCGCCAGTGTATGCATCCCAGCCAGCTTTGTGCATCGGGCGGCTGAGTATTTCGCAGGGAAGCTGCCGGTGTGTACCGTAATTGGATTCCCAAATGGCTATATGACTACGCCGGTCAAGGTGTTTGAGACCAAGGATGCGCTGCAGAATGGTGCGGACGAAATCGACATGGTGATCAACATTGGTATGGCAAAGGTGGGCGACTGGGACGGCGTCCTACAGGAAATTAAGGCGGTTCGCGCGGCGAGTCGGGGTTATGTCTTGAAGGTCATTGTGGAGACATGTTTGCTGACGCAGGCGGAGAAGATAGCATTATGTGGGATCGTGTCCCAGTCCGGCGCGGATTATATCAAGACTTCCACGGGGTTCTCTGAGGGCGGGGCCACGCGGGAGGATGTGGCGCTGTTCAGGGAACACCTTGCGCCCCATGTGAAAATTAAGGCTGCCGGCGGGATCACCACCCTGCAGGATGCGGAGGACTTTATCGCATTGGGCGCCGATCGGTTGGGTACCAGCCGCATTGTGAAGCTGGCAAAGGAACTGGAGGCCGAACCCCGGCGGTGAAGATAAAAGGAAAGCATGGCGCGTGACTGGTTTCACGCGCCATGCTTTTTTGTAATTATGGAACACTAGTCGGAAAGAGGTTGTGGATGGCTGGGGTGATCCTTGATTTGCATGGCACCCTGGGTCAGAACAAAAATAATATCCGTGGCGTTTTGCGCCACATGAGAGTCGATCGAGGCCAAAAGCTCGCCCTTAAAGGTGGAGACATATTTAGGCGGAAGCCGATTGAGCGCGTAGGTAATCACATCCGTACGGCAGACATTACAGGGGCAGCAATGACATTCTTCCAATACGTGGTCAACGTGTTGTAAAACGATTTCTTCCATGATGTTTCGGTATGCGTTCATGTTGGTTCCGACCTTTCTGATGGGCAACTTACTTTTTGGAGTCGAATTTATGCGTAGATAGCCCAATCATTGAAGAACGGACATAGGATGTCATATTTTTTTTCTGCTGCGCCTGCAGCAACTTTTTGCGATAGAATTCTACTTTATCCTCTACAACGGTGCGGCACAGCACATCGTATTCCGTGATCGCGTCAAGATTGGCGCGAATGGAGTGCCGCAGTTGCTCACACTGTTCCGTTTGCGACTGGGTTAAAGGGTAGGGATCCAGGGAAGTAAGCTGGGCTTCAAGGCGCTCTAGTTGTTCCAGCGCGGCGGTATGTCGGGAAACGTAGGCGAGAATATCCGCATCGTCCGAAGTGGCCAGCCCTGGTGCATTGTCGATGGAAAAGGTGCATAATGCCTTGGACAGGCGGTCGGCCTGATGTAACAGTTTGACTTTGCAGGAGAAGTAATCCACGCCTTCAGCAATCATGTGCAATACCTCGAATCAAAATATATCGGTAGAGGGGGCTTTACTTGCTGAACAGGGAGGAAACATAGCTGGAGGTGCTGTTCAGCTTGGAAAGTGCCGTTTCCATGGCGGAAAATTTCTTGTAATACTTAGCTGCCAAATCTGACAGCTTGCTTTTCAGTGTCTTGGTTTCCTTATCAATAGCATCCATCTTGGTGTCCATAGACTTCAGCGTTTTTTTCGTAGTGCTGGAATAAGTGGATACGCCAGCTTTAATTTTATAAAGGACGCCCATGTTGTCACTGGTCGATGTAGAATTGCCGCCGGTGAAAATAGAAAGCACAGAATCAGGGTTGGACTCCAGTGCTGCGGTGAGCGCTGTGGCATCCACCTCTAGCAGACCGGCATTGTCCCCGAAGTAGCTGGCGGTGCTGATGCCGATGGAGGCCGCAGTGAGCCCGGTGCCGCCGGCGGAGGAGAAAAATGCGTTTTTCAGACCGGAAACCAGCGTTTCCAGCGTGGAATCATAGCGGAGAACGCCGTTTTTAGCTTTGGATTCCCATTTTTCAATTTGCTTCTCGGTCATGTCTTCCTTCTGCTTCTCGGTCAAGGGAGGGTAGTCGGCGGAGTAATCCTTGGCAGTGGTGGCGCTGGTGATTTTAGTAATTAAATCATTCAACGCGGAAACAAAGGTCTCAACAGATTTCACCGTCGAGCTGTAGTCGTGCTTTACGTCAAAAATAATGCTCCCCAAGGAAGAATATTCAACGCCATTTATGGTTGTCGTGTCAGTATCCGTACTTGCCGCCTTGGTTGAGGTGACAGCATTGATATTATAGGTCAAACCATCGATCTCGAAGTTGTTGCTGTTCCGCTCTATTGTGGTGCCGTCAATCGTGACCCACGCATTTTGGCCATTGACGATTTTCCCATTGTCGATGCCAAAGGCTCCATCCGCGCCGAAGGCGTTGCCGGAGATGTTTTGAATGGTGACTGCACTGTCTTTGCCGCCGCTATCCGCGGTAATGGTAAATTTATCGGACAGCCGGCTGTATTTCATGGTCACATTGGCATCAGAGTCGGCATTGATGGTGCTGATCATGGATTGCAAGGTGGTGTCGGAGGAGAAGGTAAACGCTTTCCCGTTAATGGAAAAGGAAATCTTTTTGTCGCTGTTAAATTTCAGTGCGGTAGAAAAATCCAGTTTGTCCAGCGCAACGGAGGTTTTAGAAGCAAGCTCGCCGCTGCTGGAGACTTTTGAGGAACTGGAGACGGATGAGTTTTCCGCCAGCTGCTGCACCGAGACTGAAACGCTGCCAACGGAAGCATTTGTGCCCGCCGTGATACTCACGGCCCCGCTGGTGTCGCTGGTGCTGGCACTGTACGTCACATAGGTGGAGGCTTTGAGCATGCTGGAAGAACCCAGCACACTGCAGTAGGTGTTGGTAAACTCTTTCACGTCGTCCGAAATGTCAGTGAGCGTCGCATCTTTCCATTGGAAAATGGTTTTTTCCTGATATTTCTTATCAACCTTGCTTTGCTGACCGGAACACATGCTCTCGACGATGGAATCGGTGTCCATATTGGAAAGCATACCGGTGACGCGGGAAGAACTGCTGTATAAAGAATTCACACTTGACATAATTGCACCTCCGCACAAAAACATACATGATTATGGCACGGCAACCAGAGAATGGAAGTGAACTGTGATGCGGCCAAACATTTTTCTATACACACTGTATCGGTGCCAAATCAATAAACTTGAGTAAAATACAAAAAAATTATTAAAAACATAGGGAAGAATTCGGGAGAATTCCGTAAAGTTTTGTCGGCGGCGACCGATATATGTAACAAAGGCGCAAACAAAGTGAGATTTTGAGGCGATGTTCGAGTGAGTGAGTAAGATAAGAAGGTGAAGATCTGTGCCGGGGAAAAGCTGCGGAGAGCAGTCGATCAAAGGGGAAACCAAGGTAAAACTGAAACGATTTGTTGATACCTACTGCAGTGTTTTGAGTACATCCAGTATGCTCCGGACGGGGACGTACCACGCATATGATGTGATCTCGCACAACAAGGGTGACGCAGTTGCGATTTTCGTGGGAAGTACCGCAATACTTGGAGAGATTACCGTTGTTGTTTGCAGATTAGCAAAAAACACAGTGGTTGCCAGTAAATCGAAGATTTCGCAGCCGGATCAAATGCCGCTTGATACACAGGCAGAGCTGAGGGAGCTTCCGCTTAACAACAAGTTTTCCTTTGACCAAGACGGCAGGGTATCATTTGCGATAAACGGGAAACTGTTTTCATTTTCTGCCGATACCACGCTACAGTCTATGATCAGCAGTATCACGGCCGATGTTGATGCAAATGTCACGATGATGTACAGCGCATCCAGCGACTCTATTCAAATGAGCGCCGACTCAGGGGGAGCCGCCAGCAAGATTGTGATTGAAAATATGGCGGGCAATACGTTCGGGTTGGACAGTGCACTGGGGATTGACATGGGAGTTACGGCCAACGGAAGTGACTGCTTGTCTGTGATCAATGACATTGAGGTGAAGTGTGACAGCAACAGCTTTACCATGGGCGGCATTACATTCCACTTCGGCGATGTTACCGAGGGAACTTCCGACGAAATCCATAAGTTCGTGGTGGTGCGCAACTGCGAGCGGCCAGCCAATGCAATTGCCAAGTTTGTTGAATCCTTAAATAATTTGATTGCGGGGATCCCATCAGCCGCACCGGCGGATGAGAAAGATGAGAAGCTGTTGGATACCATCAGAAATGCCTTTTCTCAACCGGCAGGAGGGACAGAAAAAAGATTAGACGACATCGGCATATTTTATGACGCAGAGCGAAACGCCATTTGTATGGACAGGCAGCGGCTGCTTCAGGCCCTGGAAAACGACGCGGAGGAAGTTGCGAACATGTTTACCTGGCGTGGCGGTGAGCACGCGGGCATTGTGCACAGGGTCAAAGAGTCTATCTTATGGTGCATTGGGATTCCGGCAGGAGTTAAATCGGAACAGGAAGAAAAAAACCGAGAAACACCGCCCTCCGCTACACTGGAAAACAAATTGAGGGAACTGTCCGAACGGTATTATGAAAAATTTGTCGCGATGAATGATGCGTTGGATGCATTTAACATGCAATCCGAATATTTGAAACAACTGTTTTTTGATTGATTCATCCGCCACAGAGCAGGTGGATAAGAAATAATACTGAGGTGATTGTTGTGGAATACAAAAAGAATCTGAAACAAGAGTATTTAAAACAGAGCGTTATGACTGCAAGCCCGGCAGAACTGGTGGTGATGTTGTTTGACGCGTGTAACAAAAATTTAAAACTGGCGGAATATGCGTTGGAAGACCGGCCTGACTACCTAAAAGCCAATCAGCACTTGCTGAAAGCGCAGAAAATTATATTAGAACTGATTGCAACGCTAGACATGAGTTTTGAGCTGTCAAAGCAGTTGCTGCCGATTTATGATTATCTATTGCGTAGTATCCGGACCATGAATGCAACAAAGAATCTCAGCGAATTGCCTGCTGTCCTTAACATCATAGCAACGCAGCGAGAAACTTGGGAGCAGGTTGCAAAGCACATCAACTCCTCCAGCAGCAAGGAGGCGTGCGTATGATCAGAAGTGAGAGCGAGGTTAGAAACGAGCTCTTATCAACACTGATTGCTGCACAGGCAGTTGCCCTGCAATTTGGCAGATACTGCGAGGAGACTGGTATCCGTGTCACCAATCCGGCCTGCGAGGAAGGCAGGATGCTTTCCTATGTCGAGGAACGGGGACAAATGCTGGACCAACTACAAGAATTGTTTGAAAAGGCGGATTTACTGGAAAAAGAACTGGGGCTTGAGGAAGGGAGAGACGATGAGTGCTTCCGTCAGGTCAGGGAACTGCACACAAACATCCGTGCCGAATTGGAACGGGGAATCATGCGCGATGAAGTTTTCGGTACGCTTTTAAGTCAAAAAACGGCGACATATCAGCGGCAGTTCCAGCAAATAAGGTATAAAGCGGGATTTCCTGCTTGAACATTTCGCATGCCATAATCGGTTGAAGCAAGGTTGCTGCTGCCGACATGAGATTTAGGCGAGGAAGGTCGATAAGAATGGGTATTTCCAAGGGGAAGAAGAAAGAGGGCGTAATTGTCGATAAAGAGAACAAAACGGTCAAGCTGTCACGAAGCCTGATCGGTCATATTTTGCGACTGGTGATCATTTCGATTTGCTGTCTTGCAATCATCAGTACGTCACTGATTTATATGCTGGCGCAGCATCGGATGGAGGACAGCTCGCACATTGCGGCTGAA
This sequence comes from Oscillospiraceae bacterium, assembly GCA_963666535.1. Classification (GTDB taxonomy): domain Bacteria; phylum Bacillota; class Clostridia; order Oscillospirales; family Oscillospiraceae. The sequence goes on from OY762913.1 coordinate 1,066,552, forward strand.
GCGTATGCCAAGGCGGCTGAAAACTACCTTGATACCTATAAGACCGCACTGCAAATGATGGCAATGGATCCGCAGCTGCGCCCGGATGCCACGGTGGAGGAACTGACCGAGCTGCGTACCTTTTTCCAGGATAAATACGCGCTTGGCACGGTGCTTTTCATCTATTCTAACGGCGTCCCCTTTGACAACAATACGTTGGATCTGTCTGAGCGGGAGTACTTCAAACGGGCCACAGCGGGAGAGACCTATATCTCTTCGCCCTTTGCAAAGGTGAGGGATGGCGACTCCAGTGTGTGCGTCATGGCATCTACTCCAGTGAACAATGGAACTAACTTCGGGGTTATTACGATTGAAATATCTCTGGATGATTTTAATGAAATTATTAGCGGCGTTGAAATTGGAGACTCTGGCTATGGCTTCATCATGGATAACCAGGGTACATTTATTGCCCATGAAAATGCGGAGCTTGCCAGCACATTTACCAACTATATTACACTGGCAGAAACGGATTCCGCCTATGAAGGACTGGCTGAGGATGTGACCCGGATGCTCACGCAGCAGGAGGGGGCCTTTACCACCAAGGAATTTGACGAGGGAACTACTTCTTATTGCAGCTATTGTCCCATCAGCGGTACCGATGGATGGATAATGGGCGTTGTGGCAGATCGGAACGAGATGATGAGTACCTTCCCGCTGGCGGTTGGGATTGTTTTTCTTGACTTGTTTGGTACGGTAGTCATTGCTATCTTTGTCGCTAGAAAGATTGCAAAAGACTTAGCGTCGCCCATACAGAAAATGGCCAGCCGTCTGCAGGAACTGCAGGCCGGCCAGCTGTATACCTATTCGCATAACGGTCTTAAGATCGAAGAACTGAACACGCTGGGTTGGGCACTGAAAAATACAGTGGACAATCTCAATGGATATGTCACCAACATAGACGATACGCTCTCGGCCCTGTCTGAGAATAATCTTGACCTTGCCGTGACGCAAGATTACGCAGGTGATTTTGGGGCGATCAAGGAATCGATGAACAAGATCATTGGAGCCCTCAACCAGACCATTTCCAGACTGGGCCGGGTTTCCGAGGATGTACTGAACGCTTCTGAGCAGACGTCCTCCACCGCGCAGGCATTGGCGCAGGGCGCGACCGAACAGGCAAGTGCCGTAGAGGAACTGCTGTCTACGATTAACAGCATTTCCAGTCAGGTCAGCGATACCGCGTGTCACGCTGAAAACGCCAATGAAAAGGCGTCGGCTGTACGTGGTGAGATTACCCGCAGCAACGAGCAGATGCAGCATTTAATTGGAGCCATGGATGACATCAGCAAAAGCTCGAATCAGGTTGCCAAAATTGTCAAGCTGATTGAAGATATTGCGTTCCAGACCAATATTCTTGCGCTGAACGCGGCCGTGGAAGCGGCCCGAGCCGGTGCAAGCGGAAAGAGCTTTGCTGTGGTAGCGGACGAGGTGAAAAATTTGGCCACCAAGAGCGCGTCCGCCGCAGAGGATACCACCAACCTGATCAAGAATACCATTGAAGCAGTCAACCGCGGCATGAGTATTTCCACAGAGACGGCAGAGCTGCTCTCCGGCACGGTGGGGGCGGTAGACGATATGGCAGGCCTCGTTTCCCGGATTTCCGATGCGTCCGCAGCGGAAGCGGTGTCCATCAATCAGGTCGTGCAGGGGTTGGATCAGGTTTCCACCGTTGTCCAGTCTAACTCCGCCACGGCAGAGGAAAGCGCGGCAGTGAGCCATGAGCTGGCAAACCATGCAAATGATTTGCAAAAAATGGTGGCTGCGTTTAAACTGAAATAGACAGTGACGCAAAGGAGACTGGGTAGCAGAACAAAGAAAGACAGACCAAAAGATGGGACAAGCGGGCAGGTAAGTGGTCCGTAAAAAAATTGGAAAATGATAAATTTAGGTAGAGATGGTTACGACCTGCTTCTGTATGTCTGCCAGAGGGAAAGCACTGTTGCAATCAGATCCGGCCAAGGAGGACAAAAAAATGGTTACAAAAAGAAACCGTTCCTTGCTCAAGGAAAACGGGAAAGGTGCTGTTTCCCTGTCCCGCAACCTTATGTTCAACATCGTGGCACTTTCCTGCGCTATTGTTATGGTACTTGCATCCACTTGTCTTGTTATTACATATGCCCAGGCCAGAAGCCGTATGGCGGACAGCACAGCCATTGCAGCGAAAGCATATTCTCAGGCCATCACGAACAAAATCGGAATTTATAAGGCGTATGCCGAGAGTATGGCGAAAGATGCCCGCATCACGCCGGAGGCGACCGTGGAGGAATTAAACACCCTGCGAGATGGATTTAAATCTGATTATGGTTTGGGCGATGTGTTTTTCCTCACTAAGACTGGCTGCCTGTTTGATAATGATCAACTGGACCTTTCTAGTGAGACCTATTTCCAGAAGGCCGTGGCGGGGGAGACCTATATTTCCGCTCCCGTCAAGCACAAGCTTTATGATACAATTATTATCTATGTTGCCACCGCGGTGGACAACGGAACCGATTACGGTGGTGTTCTGGTGGTGGAGGTACCGGTGAGTACTTTCAATACGATTGTTGAGGGTGTTACCATTGGCGAAAATGGTGATGGGTATATCATTGACAGCACCGGGACAATGGTTGCCAATGAAGATGAAACCCTTGTCACAGGCTTTGCAAACTATATTACGCTTGCGGAGACAGACAACTCTTACGCAGAGAGAGCTACCGCCACGCAGAAGATGCTGGAGAACCAAGAAGGTTATATTGAAACGAGGGATGCAAGCGGCAAGACCCAGTATTGTGCCTACACCACGATAGATGGGACAGATGGCTGGATCTTGGCTGTGAATGCGGATAAAGCTGAAATGATGAGCAGCTTTAAAACGGCAGTACTGATCGGCTGTCCCATCGCAATTGTCGCAATTTTGATCGCGATTCTGGTTGCACTGCGTATCACCAAGACACTTACCTGGCCCATTAGCAGGATTAGCGACCGCTTGGTCATGATGCGGAACGGCCAACTGACCCCCTATCAGCCAAAGCCGCTGAGAATCAAGGAAATGGAAACCCTGGGCAGAGCGGAAAAGGAAACTGTGGACATGCTCAATATCTACATTTCCGACATCAACCGAACGCTGAGCAGCTTGTCTGAAAATGACCTGAATGTTGAAATTGACCAGGAATACATCGGTGATTTTGAAAAAATCAAGGATTCCATGGTGCTGATCATCAATTCGTTGAATGAGACCATCCGCAGGATGAGCCACATCTCCGAGGATGTGCTCAATGCATCTGAGCAGGTATCTTCCACTGCTCAGACACTGGCTCAGGGCGCCACCGAGCAGGCAAGCGCCGTGGAGGAGCTGCTGGCCACCATCAATGGCATTTCAGATCAGGTCGGCCACACGGCCGGAAATGCGGAACAAGCCAATGAAAAGGCAGTTGCGGTGCGGAGCGAAATTACCCGCAGCAACGAACAGATGCAGACACTAATCGGTGCCATGGGTGACATCAGCAGCACCTCAAACCAGGTGGCCAAGATCGTGAAGCTCATTGAGGATATTGCGTTCCAGACCAATATTTTGGCGCTGAATGCGGCGGTGGAAGCAGCGCGGGCCGGCGTGAACGGCAAAAGCTTTGCCGTGGTGGCTGACGAGGTGAAAAACCTGGCGACCAAGAGTGCCGCGGCAGCCGAGGATACCACCAATCTGATTAAAAACACCATCGAAGCCGTAGATCGCGGCATGGGTATTTCCACGGAAACCGCTGACCTGCTTGCCGGCGTTGTTGGAGCGATGGACGATATGGCGAAGCTGGTTGCCCAGATTTCCGACGCTTCCGCCGAAGAGTCCATTTCCATCAACCAGGTGGTGCAGGGACTGGATCAGGTTTCCACGGTTGTCCAGTCTAACTCCGCCACTGCAGAGGAGAGCGCTGCGGTGAGCCATGAGCTGGCAAACCATGCGAACAACCTACAGAAGATGGTTGAAAACTTCAAACTGAAGAATAACTGATCATACCTGATCTGGAAGTCGATGCAGGAAGGAGAGAGAAAGACCTTGAATCTTGAAATTACGAGAAGTACCGGGGTGAACAGACCTTACGTTGCAGCGGTCGGCTCCAAGGGGAGTGAGCAGGGCTTTTCTCAATCCTTCCAGCAGGAGATGAATAACCAGGAAAAGCGAAAATACCAGGAGCAGTTGGAGGAGATTTTCCAGGAGATCACTGAAAATGCGCAAGAGATCCTAAAAAGAGCGGATCTGACACAGTTTGAAGTCTACCGCAAAAAGATCAGCGGTCTCATGCGGGAGATTCTGCAGCATGCGTACCTGTTTCAGCCGGAAAAAGTGCGGGACGGAAGCGGACATCAGCGTGTTTACGCAATGGTTACAGTGGTGGACGAGCGCTTGGAGCAGATGGGAAATGAACTGATCGCACAAAACGGTGCGCAGCTGGATTTGATCAGCCGGGTGGATGAAATACGCGGTTTAATTATGGATCTATTCATGTAGGAAAAGCTGCCCGCGCAAAGACGGACGGCTTTCCTACTGTAATAAGAACATTGATGGGAAGAGAGGTGATCATTGGTGCATAATTCGGAAGAAACGTTTGACGCGATGAAGGAAGACGTATTCCGGGAAATTGCAAACATTGGAGCAGGGCATGCGTCCACTGCGCTGTCCATGATGCTGGAGTGTCCTGTGGAACAGGCGGTGCCGGTCGTGGAGTTGGTGCGGCTGGGAGATATGACAGACTTGCTGGGCGGTGCCGAGCGCATCGTTGTAGGCGCGGGCATGTGCCTGTCCGGTGATGTGAACGGGTATATTATTGCAATTATGGAACCGGAGCAGGCCAAGCATATCATTGAGCTGATCCGGAACCAACCGGTGGAGGCGCCGCCCGAGGGGATGGTGTTTTCTCCCATGGACGAATCGGCACTGAATGAGACGGTAAATATTATGGGCGGCTCCTATCTAACGGCGCTTTCTCAGATGACAGGACTGGAGCTGATTCCCAGCACGCCTTTTGCGGCGCTGGATATGCTGGGTTCCATTATGGGTGTTGTGCTCGCGGAGGCGGGGCAGGACAGCGACTATGTGCTGTATTTCAAATCAGCGCTTATTAGTGGCAGCGCCGGATTTATGGGTGATCTACTACTGATCCCCGACAAAAAGACTTACACAACATTTTTAAAATCTTTAGGGTGTGAATAGAGTGCCGACAATAATGGTGAATATTGCGCAGATTAAAACGGTACGCCCACCCGATGTTCTGTGTGCACTGGGACTTGGATCATGTGTTGGTGTTGTGCTGTATGACCCTGATACCAGGGTCTGCGGAATGATCCATGTACTGCTTCCGGAGTCTGGGGAAGACGTGACAGAGGAGGGAAAAACGAAGTTTGCCGATACCGGGATCCGGGAGTTGGCAGATGTTGTTGTAAAGGCGGGGGGCAGACGGGCAAGCCTGAGAGCAAAGCTGGCGGGCGGGGCCGCAGTACTGACCTTCAAACAGAACATGGGCACTGGCGCAGGAGTTGGACAGCGGAACGGCGAGGCTTGCCTGAAGGCACTTTCCGAGCTGCGTATCGCGGTGGAAGGAAAAGATCTGGGCGGCAATCTTGGGCGGTCAATCTATTTTGATCCCGAGAAGAATTTGCTCAGTGTAAAGAAGATCAGCGGCGAAGAACGTGTAATATAGATGTAGGACAGAAAACAAGGAAGTCAATTAACAGGAGGAAATGAAAATGGCAAGAATAATGATTGTAGATGATGCGGCTTTCATGCGGATTACCATCAAGAATATGTTGCAAAAAAGTGAACATGAGGTAGTTGGCGAGGCGGAAAACGGCAGGGTTGCCGTAGAAAAATACCGCGAACTCCATCCGGATATTGTGACGATGGATATCACTATGCCCGAGATGGATGGACTGGAGGCACTGAAGGCAATTCGCAGGGAAGACCCCAACGCGCGGATTATCATGGTTTCCGCAATGGGACAGGAGACCATGGTGCGCGATGCGGTACTCAACGGCGCCAAGGGTTTTATCGTGAAGCCATTCAAAGAGGACGGAATTCTATCCGCGATCTCTAAGCTTGTCTGACGAGTCAATTTAAGCAAAATATTCGAAAAGGGTGGTTGCCATGAGTGCAGAAGAATCCATGCTTGATGTATACATCTATGAAACGCAGGAGCTGCTCCAAAATTTGGACGATGTGCTGCTGGAAGGCGAAAGCGCTAAGACGCTGACGGCGGATCAAATCAATGAAGTGTTTCGTGTGATGCATACCATCAAGGGAGCTTCCTCCATGATGGAGTTTGATGACATCGCGATGCTTGCCCATGCGGTGGAAGATGTGTTCGCACAGATTCGCGAATTCGGGGCAAAGGACGAACATTGGCCACCCGTTTTTGACATGGTGTTTCGCGCGGTGTCGTTTTTTAACGGCGAGTTGTCGAAAATTCAAAAAACCGGAAAGCCGGACGGAACCGATGTTGCATTGATCGATGAACTGCACCGTCAGCTGGCGGTTATGAAAGGTCAGCCAACCCCGCAGCAGCCCGTTGCTTCTGCGGCACAAGAGAGCAAAAGCGCGCCCGCGACAGCCTGGACGGGCGGAGACGGACACATTCCATACTACAAAATTAAAGTGAGTTTTCAGGAGAATTGCCATATGGAGGCCGTGCGTGCGCTGGGCATCCAGCAGCAGCTGAGCGCGATCTGTACACAAGTTGCCACCGTGCCGGAAGATTTGAACGCTGCCGACGCGGAAAAGACCATTGTGGAAGGCGGTTTGTGCGTATTCGTCCAGACCACTGAAAACCCCGATGAGATTAAAGGCGTTATGGACAAGACGCTATTCGTGGAAAAATACTCCGTTCTGATGATTGACGGGACGGATGAAGAAGTTCCGGCCTCCATCCGGCTTGTCGCCGTCGAGGAATCAGAAACCGTTGCAGCGCCAGCAGCCATACAGGCCGCCGTTGCAGCCGAACGGCCCGCCGCCGAAGCAGGCGATGGCGCGTCGGCTGCCGGCGAAGGGTCGCTTGCAAAGCAGAACTTTATCAGCGTTAACGTAAACAAGTTGGACAGTCTGCTGGACATGGTGGGAGAGATCGTTACCGCCCAGTCCATGGTGATCAATAACGCTGATTTTGGCGACGCGCGGCATGATAACTTTGATGCGGCAACTAAGCAGCTGCATACCTTAATTAACGAGCTGCAGGACATTGTGATGTCCATCCGCATGCTGCCCATTTCCACGGTATTTCAAAAAATGCGCCGACTGGTTCGCGATATGGCGAAAAAAGTGGACAAGGATATTGAGCTGGTTCTGGTGGGCGAGGAAACCGAGGTGGATAAAAACGTCATCGACAGTCTCTCGGACCCCCTGATGCACATTATCCGCAACTCGGCCGACCACGGCATTGAGGACGCTGCCACACGCTTGAAGGCCGGAAAGTCCAAAAAGGGAAAAATCGTGTTGGAGGCGCATACCACAGGCAGCGATGTTATTGTTACGGTTTCTGACGACGGCGGCGGACTCAGCCGCGAGAAGATCCTGAAAAAGGCCAGAGAAAAGGGACTGCTCAGCAAGCCGGAGAGCGAAATGTCGGATAAAGAGGTTTATTCTCTGATTTTCCTGCCCGGCTTCTCCACCAAAGAGGCGGTCACGGAGTTTTCCGGCCGCGGTGTCGGCATGGATGTGGTGCGGCGTAACATCAATCAGATTGGCGGTTCGCTGACGGTAGAAAGCGAGCCGGGTCAGGGGACGACGCACATTATCCGCATTCCGCTGACACTGACCATTGTGGACGGCATGAAATTCGACGTGGGCGGGATCAGCTTCATTGTCCCCACCGCTTCTGTGAAAACGGCAATTCAGCCTTCGGCTGAGGACATTTTCATTGACCCGGAGGGCAACGAAATGATGATGCTGCTGGGTGAGTGCTACTCGGTGCTGCGCATGAGCGAATTGTTTGATATTAAAAACGCTGTGACAAATCCTGAAGAAGGAATGGTGATGCACCTGACCTCGGAAGGCAGGGAATACTGCATCCTGTTTGATCACTTGGACGGCGAGTATCAAGTAGTGGCGAAGTCGCTGCCCAACTATCTGAGCAAATGCGCCACAAAGCTGGATGGAATCAGCGGCTGCGCCGTTCTGGGTGACGGGACCATTAACCTGATTCTGGACGCGAATATGATGGGCTCGAAAACCTAATTGCAATGAGGAACCATTGCGAGAGAGAGGGTATCAATGATGGAAGAAAAAAAGGAAGCAACCAACAAGAATGCCGTGGTGGAAAGCCAGAGATTTCTTTTCTTCTCGGTGGATGGGACCGACTATGGGATCGAGATCGAACTGGTGCAGGAAATCATCGGAATACAGGAGGTTTCCCCCATCCCCAGTGCAAAACCGTTTTGCAAAGGCGTGATCAACATTCGCGGTACCATTGTGCCCGTTTTGGATATGCGGCTGAAGATGGGAATGGCAGCCGTGGTGTATGACGAATGCGCCTGCATTATCGTTGTGATGATCGACGGCGAGCGCATTGGCGTGATCGTTGATAAGGTGCAGGATGTGATCCAAATTCGCCCGGAGAGCCTGCAGGAATCGCCGGTGAAGGGCGACGCATCGCAAAAACGCTGCATCGCAAGCAAAATTGCGAATGTCAACGGAACGATCAAGCAGATCCTCGATGTCAACAAGTTGTTTGACATCGAGCAAGGGGCATCATGAAGTCAAATCCTTCTGTCCTGAAAAAGGAGTACGGTAAGCGTGAATATTGACCAAAAGGATTTTGACCAGGTAAAAGACTTTATGCTGAAGGGATATGGGATCAATCTTGAAAAAAAGCGGGTGCTGGTCGAAGGCCGCCTGAAACAACTGATTGTAATAAATGGGTTTGAAAACTACCACGATTATGTACAAGCCGTATTGAAAAGCACCTCCCTGCAACAGGAAATGGTGACCAGGCTGACCACAAACTACACCTTTTTTTCCCGGGAGGACCTGCACTATGATTTCATGGTAAAGCAGGCAATTCCCGCGATTATAAAGGAGTCCCCGCGGAAAAACGCCCTGAAAATCTGGAGCGCGGGCTGCTCCTCCGGGGACGAGGCGTACACAGCCGCGATGCACTTGCAGGACTTTTTGGCAAGAGACAGAACCATTTCCTCCTGTTCTATCTACGCCACGGACATTTCAGATGATATGCTGCGTTCGGCCAAAGCGGGTATTTATGTCGAAGACAGCATAAAAAATCTGCCGGCTGCATATCGTACGAAGTACTTCACCAAAACGGAAGATGGCAAGTGGGCGATCGCACCCGAAATCACCAGCATGGTCAAATTCTCAAAGCTGAATCTGATGACCATGTTTCCCATGGGGTTTTCGGGTTTTGATATCATTTTTTGCCGCAACGTTATGATTTACTTCACGGCGGAAACACGGAAAGCGCTGGCAAAGAAGTATTGCAATGCGCTCAATCCCGGCGGGTATCTGTTTATTGGGCTGACGGAAACCATCCCCGCTGCGGAGACAGGGTTTAAAATGATTCGGCCATCCATTTTTCAAAAGGAGAGATGAGCTTGGGAACCGTAATATATTCGGTGTTGACCATGCTGGAGGACAACCCGCAACATACGAATATTTGCGCCCTGTTGGAGCAAGACCCCCATTACAACATCCGCAGGCTGGGACTAAACCCGGTGCAGGCGGCCGATATGATTGGGCAGAAGCGTCCCCATGTGATTCTTGTGTTTTCAAAGACGCTGCCGCTGATGCTGAAAAGCTGGATCAGGCGCATCGCGGAAAAGGAAGGAATTCCGTTTGTCCTGCTGTGCGAAAATGGCTTTAATTCTGCGGAATTTGCAGCGACGGAAAAGCTGGTTCAGCATTATCCGCTGGCTGCGACCGACGCCGCCGCGACCGTTGTGCGCGACATTGGCATCAAAGTGCGGCTGGCGGCGAACCAGACGGTGGCCAGCCGCATGACCAGCGAGGCGCAGCATCGGGAGGAACACCCCCAGCTGCCCCACAATCCGGCGGCAGAACCCGGCGCTGCCGCACCGCTGGGCGGGAAAACATTTGACAAACGGAAGCTGATTGCCATCGGCGCGTCGATGGGCGGGGTGGAGGCAGTGGGCTGCGTGCTGGGGCAGCTGCCGGCGGATATGCCGGGGATCGTGGTGGTGCAGCACATGCCAAAGGGATTTACCGATATGTTTGCCAAACGGATGGATTTGTGCTGCAAGCTGAAGGTGGTGCAGGCCGAAAACAACCAGAAAATTGTTGCGGGAACGGCCTATATCGCACCCGGCGAGCAGCAAATGACGATTTGCAATTCGCCGGACGGGTATTATTTTATCCGCATCAGCGACGGCGAGCGGGTCAGCGGACACAAGCCATCGGTGGATGTGCTGTTCCGCTCGGTGGCGAAAAGCGCGGGAAAAAACGCCCTGGGCGTGATCCTGACCGGAATGGGGGACGACGGCGCGCGGGGCCTGGCAGAGCTGCGGGAGACCGGCGCGGATACCATCGGGCAGGACGCCGCCACGGCCTTGGTGTACGGCATGCCAAAGGTCGCCTTTGAACTGGGCGCGGTGCGCAAGCAAATGGCACTGGGGGACATCCCAAACTATCTGGTGGAATACGCGAACAAAAAATAAAAAGCTAACTCCCCCCTGCATCATGGATGCAGGGGGGAGTTTTATTGTCGAAAAAGCAATGTTAACAACTTGAGCTATTGGTATATCCCCCGCCTCCGGCGGGGGATATACCAATAGCTCGATCCAGATGTTAGGATTGAATTTGCGTTTCGCCGTGGGCGGCGGAAAGTTGGCCAAGCTGTTGCCCTTTTGATCCTTTCTTGACAAGCGGATACGGCGGCAGCGGGAAATTTCCCGCTGCCGCCGTATCAAATGCGTGAGAAAAGAGAGGGAAGGAATCGGGGATTAGCCGATCAGGGACAGCACGTTCTGGGGCAGGCTGTTGGCCTGGGCCAGCATGGCGGTGGCAGCCTGAGACAGGATGTTCGCGTTGGTGAACTTGGTCATCTCTTCGGCCATATCCACGTCGCGGATCTGGCTTTCGGCGGCGGTCAGGTTCTCGGAGGAGGTGTCCAGGTTTGCAATCTTGTGGGTCAGACGGTTCTGGATGGCGCCGAGATAAGCGCGCTGGCTGGAAACCTGGTTAATCGCGTCGTCCACAGCGTCGATGGCTGCTGTTGCGCCGTCCTGCGAGGAGATGTCCAAGGAGGCAACGCCGAGATAGTTGGCATCCATCTTATCGATGTTGATGGTCAGCTCATCCCCGGTGTTGGCGCCCACCTGGAAGGTCAGGCCCTCGCCAGCTTTGTTGGTCACGTCGAAGGTGGAGGCTTCCGTGCCGAAGATGGTTTCGGAATTGTAACCCGCACCTGTGATCGCACCGCCGGTGCTGGTAGCCAGATCGGCCACAACCATAGCGGTAGGATTTGTGCCATCAGTGGAGGCCAAAGTCAAATCGAGTGTAAATGCGGCATTGCCGTCAGCGTCATTGAAGGTCAAAGTAGTAGTTGTGTCGGTAGTAGCCGTTGCCTGCATAGCTGCTAGAGCAGAAGCACTAATGTCGCAAGTGTAGTCTGTAGTACCGACGCTAGCCGTCAGCCGAGTCGCAGAGGTTGCCGCCATTGTCATAGTACCAGTGGCGAGGCCGTTTGCGATGTCGCAATCATCATTGACCTTGAGGTTAGTAAAAGCAGTTGCATCGAAATTGTGTGCTGCGCCAACATCCAAATCTGTCATCACTGCGGTATTGGCCGTCTTGACGTCGGTGGTGGTCAGCTTGTCAAAGTTGACCTTGGCACCGTTGGAGAAGGTGACGGAATCCATGTTGGCAGACAGTTTGACATCTTCGGCACCGGTCATGCTGGCGTACAGGCCATAGGTAGCATCCTGCGCGTCCACACCCTTGGAAGCGGACAGGCTGAGGGCATCGGTCAGGCTGGAGGCCAGGGATTCCATGGTGTCATCGCTGGTGGTGGTATAGGTGGCGGTAGCATCCACGGTGAAGGAGAACGCGGTGGACTCGCCATTGGAGAAGTTCAGTGTGGCGTCGGTGCCCGGAGTCGAACCAAAGCTGGCAGCCAACTGAGTGGAGTTCAGCGTAGCTTCAAATGTCTGGTTGTTGTCGCCCTTGGCCGTAAAGACCATCTTGTCGTTGGCCGTGTCATACGCCGCAGTGATGGTATAGTTGCCGTTAGCCAGAGAAGAAGCAGCGATGTTGTTGGTGACAGCGCCGACAGTGAAAGAATCGGAAGAACTGTCTGCAGTAAAGGTGGACTTCACACCGGTGATAGCGGCAGACTCCTGCTTGACACCGACGCTGAAGTTGTAGCTGCCGGAGGCGACGTTGCCCAGTTCGACGGACAGACCGGACTTGGCCAGATCGACGTTGCTCAGCTTGGCAGTGGAAGTGGCCAAAGAGCCGTCCAGCAGGCTTTTCTTGTTGAAGGAAGTGGTGCTGGAAATGTCGTCCAGCTCTTCCTGCAGCTGGGAGAACTCGTCCTGCAGGGCCTCGCGGTCGACACTGTTGTTGTTGGTGTCGTTGGAGGACTGGACGGACAGCTCGCGCATTCTCTGCAGAATCTCGGTGGACTCGCCCAGAGAACCCTCGGCCGTCTGCACCAGGGAGATGGCGTCCTGGGAGTTGGAGGAGGCCTGATCCAAGCCGCGGATCTGGGCACGCATCTTCTCGGAAATGGCGAGGCCGGCCGCGTTGTCGGCGGCGGAGTTGATGGCGTAGCCGGAAGAGAGCTTTGCCACGGAGTCGGCAATCTTGTTGTTGTTCTTGGAGTAGGAAGCAAAGGTGTTCATTGCGGTGATGTTAGTGTTAATACGCATGGTTTTTTCCTCCTTGATGTTTCCCGCAGCGGCATCCGTGCCCCTGCGTGTGTGAAATGGACGGGGAGGCAGACCGTGCTGGGCGCCCGGCAGGCCTGTTTTCCCTTTCAACATGCTTTATCGTCCGGGTTTTCAAAAACATTAGCGAAAATTTGCCAAAGACGACAAAAAAGAGTAAAAAACCTGTGTAAAAATTTGATTGCGACAAAGCATAAAAACAAGGTATAGTATGTAGGTTAGCAAAACTCTGCAATCGTCCACAGTATTTAGCAGGAAAACAAACCGAAGCCTTGAAAAAATCCCATGCAAGGTATCAAGTTTGCAGAAGGGGAGAACGCGTCAATGGAACACGAAACGGCCCACCAGACGGCGGATGCCGAAGAGCCGATCAGTCTGAACGCTTGCGTGCGGGAAATCATCTGCGCACAGAGCACGAGCGAGGACAGCATCACCACAAAAAATGCGATCGATCCCCACTTTGGACATGGCTCCCTGACCGTTACCAAAATCGGGAAAGACGCCGGTTTGGCTGTATTCGATATTTGCCCGCACCATGACAGCGTGGTGACCTTTCGCGCGGAGGAACGGATGTGGATCATCGACTGTATGCAGGGCAGCATGCAGGTGAAGCTTGTGGGCAGCGACGAAGCGTGGGAAGAAACCATAAAAAAAGGAAATGTGCTGGTTGCGGCCGCCTCTTTAAAGGATGCGCACGACCAAATGACCATGCAGATCACGCTGCGGGCCGGGGTGCCGTTTGAGTGTGCGGGGTTCTTTTTTTCGGCGAATCGGTTTTTCCGCTGCTTCAATGCCGAGGAAAACATGCGGCTGCAGGAACGGCTGCATCAAATTTGCGGTGGTCATGTATGCATGACCAAAATTGAATCCCTGCCGGAATTGGAAAAGGTGTTTGTCCGCCTGAGGGGGAAACCGCTGAAGGATCAGGCGGCGTGCCGCCTTATCCTGGAAAGCCGCCTGTGGGAAAGCATGGCCTATGTGCTGGAGGTCATGCTGCAGGACTGCGGCACCGATGTGCGGCTGGATGAGTATGAACTGCAGATGATCAGCAAAATTCCCGAGCGCATGGCCAGTAATCTGCTGGAACCGCCCACCATCCCACAAATGGCAAAAGAATTTGGCATCAACGAGACCAAGCTGAAAAAAGGCTTTAAATTTATATATGGTATCCCGGTGTATCAGTATTTCCGCAAAATGAAATTGGTCAAGGCAATGGACCTGCTGCTGGGTACCAGTCTGCCTGTGGGAGAAATCGCATTTCGATGCGGGTATGCCAGCCAGGGGCAGTTCGGCGCCGCCATTAAAAAGGAGTGCGGCGTGACCCCGCTGCAGCTGCGCAAGCAGGTTATTAGAGGATAAGACCAGAATCGGACAAAATATCACCCAATTCGGGAATATTTTTCTAAAATTTACCGATAATATGTAACTTAGATAATATTCGTGTTATCTAAGTTATTTTTTTGTCGATTTTTGTTGAATTATACGATTTTTGAGCAAGAAAGAGTGAAATGGATCGAACGACCGCGGCGGGGCTTTTTGAAAAAGTATCCCAAAACGGCCGTAATTATACCAGAACAGAGGCAAGGAAGAGTATGGGCGACTTTGTGGCAACGCTGGGGAAGCGGACAACTGAATACGTCCAGAATATGGAACGAAAGACGAAGATTTTGGTTGCTGTTATTGCATTGGCTGTGGTGGGAGCTTGCATTTGGCTGGGCATCTACATGAATCGTGTGGAATATGCAACGCTCTATGCAGGGCTGGAAGCCAGCAAGGCGGGGGAAATTTACTCCGCGCTGGAAGAGCAGGGCGTGGACGTCAAGATGAGCGGGACGAGTACCATCCTGGTGCCGGAAGACAAAGTGGACTCCCTGCGTGTCACCTTGGCGGCGGACGGATATATGGACTCGGGACTTGACTATGAAATGTTTACCAACTCCTCTGACTTCGGGTCCACTGATTTGGAGACCAGAACGCGTCTGCAGTATACGTTGCAGGAGAATCTGAGAACCACAATCAGTAACATGAACAAGATTAATGACAGTATCGTGATCGTCAATCTGGCGACCACGTCTTCTTACGTGGTTTCCAGCAAGACCTCTGAGGCGACGGCCGCGGTTATGGTAGATATCGATAAGGGCGAAACGCTGACCAATGCAGAGGCGCGAGCCATCGCCGAGTTCGTGATGAAGAGTGTGGCCGGGCTGAAAATCGAAAATATCAGCATTGTCGATTCTGACATGAAGAGCTATGATCTCAGCGAGAACGCCACGGACAGCGAAACCTTCTCTACCAGCCAGCAGGACTTGATGGAACAGATGAAGGAAGTCCTGTCCGGGCAGGTTCTGCGCGTGCTTGAGCCCGCGCTGGGCAGCGGCAACGTGGCTGTTTCCGTGAACCTGAAGATGGATTTTGACAAGACAACGGTGAACAGTGTGGAGTTTGATCCTCCTATTGAAGGAGAAGCGGATGGTTTGCTCCGCAGTTCTGAGGAGACCAGCGACGCATCCAATCAAGGCGCCGATGGTGCCAGTCCCGCCGGTGTGGACAGCAACGGCGTGTCCTATATCACCACGGACGGCTCAGCCACCGGAACGTCCAGCGCCAAAACGTCGAAGATCTATAATTACGAGCTGAACGAAGTACAGACCCAGATTGAAAAGGCGCAGGGCAACATCAGCGATTTGTCGGTTTCCGTTCTTATCAACAGCGACGCCGACGGCGCCACCGCCGCGCTGGACGAGATCAACGGCCTTGTGGCAAACGCGATTGGGGTGGACAGCAATTACATCAGCGTGGCGTCGTTGCCCTTTGTGGAATCTTCTGACAGCGGTATGAGTTTTGGCGATTACGCAGCGCTGAACCAACAGAATCTGGATGCGCTTGCGCGCAATCAGCTGATTAAGACCGCTGTGATTTGCGGTGGTATCCTGCTGGCTGTGGTACTGGTACTGGGCTTCCTGAAAAAACGCCGCGAACAGGATCTCGAACGACAGCTTGCCGCTGCGGAAGAATACGCCAATGCTTCTAAGCTGGATATTACGTTGGATGGAACCAATGAAGAGTTGACAGAAGATATGCTGGAACAGATGATGCGAGAGAAGTCCAGCGAAGTGGATAAAGTGGAAAAACTCATTGAAAATTATCCTGATGCTGCGGTGCAGCTTCTGCGGACCTGGTTGGCAGAGGATTATTGAAGAAGGGAAGAGATTTGATTGGCCACAAAGCTTTCCAAACGGGAAAAGGCTGCTATCCTGCTGATCGGAATGGGGAAAAACCATGCCGCACAGATTTATAAATCTCTGACTGAGGACGAGATTGCTACGCTGACGCTTGCAATTACAACCACCAAACAGGTCGCGCAGGAGGAAAAAAACGCGGTTATGACCGAGTTCTACGAGACCTGTGTGGCGCAGAAGTTCATCACCGAAGGCGGCCTTGATTATGCCAGGGGGGTGCTGAACCGGGCGCTGGGGGAAGAAAAGGCCAGTGAAATTCTGGCAAAGCTGACCGATTCCCTGCAGGTGCGGCCCTTTGAATTCGCCCGGCGGGCGGACGTGACGCAGCTGGTGCATTTGGTGTCCGGAGAAAACCCGCAGACCATCGCGCTGTTGCTGTCGTATCTGGAACCCGCCAAGGCGGCGCTGGTGCTGGTGGATCTGCCCAGCGAAGTACAGGTGGACGTGGTGACGCGTATGGCCAATATGGAAAGCGTCATCCCAGAGTTCATTAAAGAGGCGGAATCCGTACTGGAGCAGAGACTGGGCCAGATGGGAAGTAGTGATCAGACCATTGTGGGCGGCATCCAATCGGTGGTTGGAATTATCAACTGCGTGGATCGCGGCACCGAGCGCAACATTTTGGAAAGTTTGGATATGACCAACGTGGACCTGGCGGATGAGATTCGCAAAAATATGTTTGTTTTCGAGGACATCATCAAGCTTACGCCGCAGTCTATGCAGCGCGTGCTCAAGGACGTGGATCAGCACGAGCTGACGGTTGCGCTGAAGGGCGCTACACCCGAGGTGAAGGGCTTTATTATGAGCAACCTGAGCAAGCGCCAGCAGGAGATGATTGCAGACGATTTGGAGGTTATGGGTCCGTTGAAGGTTCGCGATGTCGAGGAGGCGCAGCAAAAGATCGTCAATGTGGTGCGTATGCTGGACGACAGCGGCGAGATCATTGTGTCGCGAGGAGATGGAAACGATGTCATCATTTAGGGTGGAACGGCAGCGGGTTACCTTCTTCCCTCTGGAGGAAACAGTCGTCAGCTCCCATTCGTCGGACAAGGGATCAAACCGCGACGGACGGGCCAA
Source organism: Oscillospiraceae bacterium (assembly GCA_963666535.1). Lineage (GTDB taxonomy): Bacteria > Bacillota > Clostridia > Oscillospirales > Oscillospiraceae. Next base: position 1,083,783 of record OY762913.1, read on the forward strand.
GAACAAAAACCTGCCGCCGGATCAGCAGAAATGCGTGGAGGAAGCGCAGGAATGCGCCCGCAAAATGCAGGAAGACACCAAACGCGAGGCGGAGCAGCTTTTGGCCCAGGCGCGGGATGAGTGCACCAAGACGGTGCAGGAAGCGCAGCGGCAAGTTCTAGCGCTGTATGAACGGGAAAAGAAGCGGGGGTATCAGGAAGGTCTGGAAATGGCCGAAATGGAGGCCTCCCACCGGAAATCCCGAGAGCTTGAGGAGTACACACGAATGGTGCAGACCATTCGGCAGGAGAGCGAGCGCCACTTTACCGTCCTGCGTTCCAGTGTAATGGATCTGGCGGCAGAGGTTGCGGAAAAGATTATCAACATGAAGCTGGACGAGTCGGATGAGGCGTTTTTGAATGTGATCACCGGTGTGATGACGCAGATGAGACAGCGCGACGATATTGCGGTTTACGTCAGTACAGAAGACTATCATAGATACTTTGGAGCGGATAACGCCAGTGTGATACCCAGCGGGAAACGCTCTGAAGCCGCGGTTTTTGAGGATACCTCCCTTCAAAAGGGAGACTGTGTAATTGAGACGGAAAATGAACTCATTGACTGCGGAGTTCCCGGGCAGATAGAGCGCTTGAAGCAAGTGCTGCGTGAAAATAGGGAGGACGAGGCGACGTAATGGAGAAGGCGCTGGAGCGATACCGCAAGATGATCCGCAAGGCAAATTTGATCGAATACAGCGGGAAAGTCGTGAAGGTCGTGGGTCTCACCGTAGAGTCCAGCGGTCCAGTGGTTAATCTAGGCGATATTTGCCACATCTACCCCCCGTCCGGAGAGCACTTTGTTGAGGCCGAGGTCGTAGGGTTCAAAGATCAAAGGGTGCAGCTGATGCCGTTCGGCGACATGACCGGGATCGGGTTTGGCAGTCGTGTGGTGGCAACCAAACAGACGCTGAGCGTTCCCGCCTGCGATGAATTGGTGGGCCGTGTGTTGGATGCTCTGGGCAGGCCGATGGACGGCAAGGGTGAACTGACTGCCACGGATTTTTATCCCGTGGACAACAAGTCGCCTAACCCACTGGCCCGCAAGCGCATCGGCGAGGTGTTCCCGCTGGGCGTCCGGGCCATTGACGGACTGATTACCGTGGGTCGCGGACAGCGCCTGGGTATTTTTGCAGGAAGCGGCGTGGGGAAAAGTACCTTGCTGGGCATGATTGCCCGCAACGCTGTGGCCGATATGAACGTAATTGTGCTGGTGGGGGAACGTGGGCGCGAGGTCAATGACTTTATTGAGCACGACCTGGGGCCGGAGGGACTGAAAAAGTCCGTTCTGGTTATTGCCACCTCTGATCAGCCGGCGCTGCTTCGGCTGAAAGCCCCCTTGGTAGGCACGAGCATCGCGGAATACTTCCGAGACAAGGGATACAACGTCCTGTTACTGATGGATTCGCTGACGCGATTTGCCATGGCCCAGCGCGAGGTGGGGATGGCGGTGGGCGAACCCCCCATTTCGAGAGGCTTTACCCCGTCGGTTTACTCGGTACTGCCCAAACTGCTGGAGCGCTCCGGCGCTTCCGACAAGGGTACCATTACCGGCTTGTACACAGTGCTGGTGGAGGGGGACGATATGAATGAACCCATTGCCGACACGGCACGAGGGATTCTGGATGGACACATCGTGCTCTCCCGTGATCTGGCCAGCGCCAACCATTATCCCGCCATCGATGTACTGCAGAGTGTGAGCCGTCTGATGAGCGGCATTGCGACGCCGGAACACAGGGAAAAGGCCGCCTATCTTCGCAACGCGATGGCAACCTACCGCGATTCCAAAGATCTGATCCAGATCGGAGCCTATAAACGGGGTGCCGACCCCAATGTGGACCGGGCAATCATTTTGGAGCCGAAGATCAATCAGTTCTTGTGCCAGTCTACCGAGGAAGCGCCCAACTTCAATGAAATGCTGGAAGACTTGATGGCGATCAGTGAGGGGTAACGTGAAATGAAAAAGTTCGAATTTTCCATGCAATCGCTTTACGATGTGAAGGTGGCCACCGAAAAGCAGGCGCAGGTGAACTATGCGGCGGCAAGAGAAGTGCTGGAGCGGATGGAAGAGCAAGTAAGATGCTGCAGGCAACAAATTGGACAGACGCGGGACCGACTTGAAAAAACGGCCCAAAAGGGCATTTCGGCCAGCGATTTTCAAAATGCCAGCGACTATCTGGACGGATTAGAAAAACAGGCCAAAGCATTCGAGGAAGATGCGAGCAAGGCCAGAGCCGAGGCCGAGAAAAAGCGGGAGGCTCTGCATGAGATATACAGGGATAAAAAGGCACTGGAGCGCATCTGTGAAGAGCAGCGCCTTCTATTCCGAAAAGAGCAGGCGCTGAAAGAAAGCAAAGAGATGGAAGACATTTTGATGGGTAAGATGGCTGGTCCTGGACAAAGAGAAAGCATTGCATAACGCTGGCGAGATGGAAAGCAAAAGGAGGTGAGACGCGGTGGCGGTGAAAGAGAAGAACCGAGCGGCAGAGGAAGACGAAGAGTTTAAGCAGCAGATGAAACCTAAAAAGTCAAATGCAAAAGGCCAGAACGAGCAGGGAATCCAGAACGGAAAGCCAAAAAAGAAAAAAGGGAAAAAAGGTATCATTTTTATGGTGCTGCTCATTTTGATCGCAGGCGGTGTTGCGGCACTTTACTTTACGGGGACGCTGTCTTCTCTACTGGGACTGGAACCGGATGAGGCGACCATGACGATGGAGCAGTGGCAGGCCCAACTGGGGAGCAAGGAATCTGACCTCACCATCTGGTCCGGCGTGCTGACAGACAAGGAAGCCGAGTTGAATAAGCGGGAATCTGAGCTGGACGAACGGGAAGCGGCGCTTCTCAAAGCCGAGTCCGCAAATCTGACCTTTAGCCAGCGGATTGCGGGGAAAACAGAGGACGAGCTGGCGGATATCCAAAAGGTCAGCAATATCTATGCAAAGATGGATGCCGCAGCTGCGGCCGAAGCCCTTTTGGAGATCAAGGATGAAGACCGAACGGCGATGATTATTTACTATATGCAGCCGAACGCTTCCGCTCCCATCCTGGCGGAGATGACGGCGGAACAGGCGGCCGAGATCACAGCGGTCATCATGAAATGACCCCTTGATAAAATCCGAAAGAAATGCAGGTGAGAGACAATGGCAAATGTAGCGATGCTTGATATGACCGCCATGGCAGATGCAAGCAGTGCAGCGGCCGATACCCGGCAGGACAGCGGCGATGCGGGACTGTTCACCCGAGTTTTGGAAAAAACAATGGGGAACCAGGGCGGTCAGACTCAGGGCGCACGGAAGGACAGCAAGCGATCAAGCGGTGATGGAGTGCTGACTGAGCAGGAGCAGGCGGAGCTTGAAACTGCGCTGCTCCTGGCATCGGTGGGGATTCCGGTTACGGTGCAGGAGCTGCAAACGGCGGCGGAGTTGGTCACGGGGGATGTGGCAGAGAACCAGACCGGAATGTCCCCCGCAGTGACCTTGGCGGCCGAACAGGCAGAACCCATGACAGACACCGCGTTTGTACAAACGGTCACCGGACTGTTGGAGGAAAGCGGCAGAGAATTTCGCGCGGAGTTGGGCGCGGCAGCAAAATCTTCAGTGGAAACTCCAGAAGCAGTGCTATCGGGTCCTCCACTGGACAAAACGGAGGGGAAGTCCGCGGCGGTTGTCGGCACAGAGCAAAAAGGCAGCTTGACACAGAGCGCGACCGTGCAGACGGCATCCGCCGCGCAGGACGCGCCTGAGCACATAGACCAGATCCCTGCAGTAGGCAGTCAGGCTGCCGCGCAGTCGCAGATCTCTACAGGAACCGCCGAAGCACCTGCAGTGAGCACAGAGACTGCTGTTACGGCAGCACAGACCGCCGTTGCCTCAGAAAACCGTCCGGCGCATTCGGCGGAGAAAATGGTAGAGGCGCAGGGCAACCTTACCGAGCAGTTCCAAGCGGTTGCCGAAACCACGGAGGAACAAACAGCGGTTAAGGCCACTTCTGATGCCCAGGGAAATGCCGCAGATACCGGCGAATCTGAGGCTGGACTTTCCCAGCAGGAACCCGAAGCGGCCACAGAAGTGGGCGAGACTGCGTCGGCGCAGTCTGCCGTTGGGCAGACATCCTCCTTGGAACAGGGTGGGAAAGCGGGGGAGACCGAAGAGCTGACCCAGGCGGTTGACACGGCGCTTGATCGATTTGCGCTTGATTTTAAAGGCGTTGAGAGCGATGGTAAAACGGTGCAAATTGCACTGGACCCGGATGAGTTAGGCTCACTGCTCATCACGTTGACTGCCACAGAAAACGGAATTAAGGCTAGAATTCAGACGGATAACGCACAGGCGGCCAATCTCATTGGCGAGCAAACCCAGCGGTTGTTGCAGCGCATGGAGGAAAAGGGCGTCCGGGTAGAAGAACTGGACGTGGTATACAGCCAAATGAACCAGCAGAGCTTTGACCAGCAGAGCGGACAAAACGCCCAGCAGGAAAGCGGGCGTGGTCAGAACCTGTACTTCCAACGGACAGAATTGGTGGAGGTTGACCGAGCGGAAGCCGTGAATACCTATGAGAGTACAGCGGGAAGCTACGCGGCGGAAGACGGCGTGGGGCAAAGCGTTGAGTACAGAATTTAGGAGGAAAAACCATGTCAGATTTACTGGATTCCATTAGTTCGGTACACTATGTCGAATCGGCTAAAAAAACGAAGGACAGTGGAGAGAACGTGAGCACTGGTACCTTCCTGAAGCTGATTGTCGCCCAGATGCAGTACCAGGATCCGCTGGAGCCGCAGAGTAATGCCGACTTTGTAGCGCAGCTGGCTCAGATGAACTCACTGACGCAGATGCAGCTGATGAACAGTTCCCTTGGCGCCTCCAAAGCGATTGGGATCGTGGGACAAAGCATTTATGCGGAGATACTCAACTCGAAAACCGGTATGATAGATGTCTATTACGGTACGGTGGAGAGCGTGGTCATGAAAAACGACACCGCCTATGTGGTGGTGGACGGTTACGCCATCGCCATTGACGATATTATGGCAGTGGGCAGCGCGGCAGAAAAAGCCGCAAGTACAGCACCGGCCACAGACACAGATAAATCAGCAGCTGCCACGGACACAGGTACAGTAGCAACGGCGGGTCAGGATGATTCCGCCGATACCGGCACGGATGCCACGAAAACAGAATAAATAGAAAGAAAAAGGAGCGAAACACATTATGATGAGATCACTGTTTTCCGGCGTATCCGGACTGAAGAGCCACCAGACGGCCATGGATGTAATCGGCAATAACGTCGCAAACGTCAACTCTCCCGCGTATAAGGCAAGCACGGTCATTTTCCAGAACATTGTCAGCCAGACACTCAGTGCGGCTTCCGGCTCTACCACCACCACCGGCGGGCGGAACTCCAAGCAGGTTGGTCTGGGCGTGTCAATTTCCACTATCGCCAAAAACATTACCGAGGGCAGCACCCAGTCCACCGACAGCACGCTGGATTTTTCCATCGGCGGCGAGGGATACTTTGTGGTCCAGTGCTCCGACGGTTCCCACTACTATACCAGAAACGGTAATTTCACCACGGACAACGACGGCTATCTGGTTACGGCCAACGGTGATTATGTCATGGCGGTGAAGTCCACCGATGCCACCGGGACTAACATTGCCAACGACAAGACATTTGTTGACACCGATTTAACAAAAATTCAAATTATTGGAAAAGTGGACTCGACCCATTATAACAACAGCTACGCCATCGACACCAACGGCGTGATTACCTGCAACCAAACTGTGTCAGGAAGCCCCCCCTCAAACATTATCGTGGGGCGCGTGGTGCTGTCCACCTTTAATAACCCCGGGGGATTAGACTCCATCGGGGGCGGCTTGTATACCACCTCGGCCAACAGCGGCGCCGCCACGACCAACTTTGTCAACAAGGATTGCGGTGAAATCCAGTCCGGGCAGCTGGAAATGTCCAACGTTTCTCTGGCAACCGAATTAACCAATATGATCATTGTTCAGCGCGGGTTCCAGGCCAATTCCCGTGTCATCACCACCTCGGATACCATGCTTGAAGAATTAGTCAACTTGAAACGGTAAATTTTTTCCGAATTATGCCGATATACGATAGAGGTGAACATCTTGATTGAGGTAACGCGGCTAAATCGACAGGACAGATTTTGGGTCAACGAGAATCTGATTGAATTCATGGAAGAGACGCCTGACACGATCCTTACCATGACAACAGGAAGAAAGGTCGTTGTAGCGGAATCCGCCGTGCAGGTGGCGGAGATGGCGAACAGGAACCGACCAATGAGTCCCGGCGCCATCGGAGCCACGAGACCGATAGAGATAGAGAAATAACATAAATCAGGTCCGCAGGGCTGACGCTGGAATCAGGCGGCAGATGATACGGAACATGGCTATTGGAGTGAGCGGCGAGTGAATATTGTTACAATTTTAGGCATAGTCGGCGGTTTTGCGTGCATCGTCATCAGTATTTTGACCACGGGAAACATCATCGATTTTTTCGACCCGGGTTCCATTTTTGTGGTGATCGGCGGCACCTTGGGGGCAACCATTGCATCCTTTTCCACGGATCGGCTGAAGCGGACCATTGCCGCAGTCAAGTTTGCCTTTCATAAAAGCACGGTGGACCTAAATGCTGACATTGAAAACATTATTACCATCGCCAATGTTGCCCGCCGGGACGGTTTGCTGGCACTGGAAGAAATGACGGACGATATGAAAGATCCGTTTTTGACCAAGGCGATTATGCTGGTGGTGGACGGCTCAGACCCGGAACTAATTCAAAGTGTTCTGGAAACCGAGCTGGCGATCACCAAGTCAAGACACGCGGATAACCGGGCTGTTTTGGAAGCAATGAGTGCTTATTCACCCGCTTTTGGCATGGTGGGAACCCTGATTGGACTCGTTAATATGTTGAGGAATCTGGCCGACATGGACTCGTTGGGCGCCAACATGTCAGTTGCGCTGGTTACGACATTTTACGGATCGATCCTTGCCAACCTGGTCTTCAGCCCCTTGGCCAAGCGACTAAAGACAGTCGGATCAGAGGAGTATTTACAAAAAGAACTTGTCATTGAGGGAGTTCTCTCCATTCAGAATGGAGAGAACCCCCGCGTGATCAGAGAAAAGCTGAATTCCTTCCTGGCTCGCGAGGGGCAGAGCGATGGGAAAAAGAAGAAAGAGGCCGAACCAGCGGAAGCGAAGTAAGCAAGGGGGAGAATGAGCATGGCAAGAAGACGGAGCCAAGAACCGGAGGAAGAAGGCAGCGGCTATAACTGGATGGATACCTATGGCGATATGGTCACCCTGCTGCTGTGTTTCTTCGTGTTGCTGTATTCCTTTTCCACCATTGATGCGGAGAAGTGGCAGCAGTTGATTGGCGCGTTTGCCGGCTCGTCAAGTCCATCCGCCATCCAATCCCTTGATATCAGCACAGCCAAGGCAGATCCAATCCCCGCCATTGATCCCATGGTCAACTATGACAATCGCGATTCCGCCAATGTTACGACCACCGATGCGGCCGACGAGTTTGACCAGCTTTACCAGAACATTAAAAACTACATTGCGGAACACGGCTTGGAAGGACAGTTGAGCGTCACCCGGACGGAGGATACTATTATCCTTCGATTCGGCGAGGTGTTCCTGTTCGATTCGGGAAAAGCTACGCTGCTCAGCAGCGGAGAAGCGGCACTGGCGCATATCATGCAGATTACCAGCGAGAATAGTTCTGCCGTTAAAAGAATTACCATTGAAGGGAATACGGATAATGTTCCCATTAATAACCGGGATTTTTCCGATAACTGGGATCTTTCTGTGGCACGGGCGACAAATACATTGCGCAGAGTGCTGGAGTACGACGTGATCGACCCCACGAAGCTGGCGGCAGCCGGTTACGGAGAGTATCAGCCCATCGACACGAACAGTACGACGGAGGGACGTGCCCATAACCGCCGAGTGGATTTCGTGATTGAACGAGTGGATATCGAAAACTAAGCGGCTGCAACTGACGGAAGCAACACGGGTAGGCCGACTCATTGAGATGGAAGTGAAGAGCAATGAAAAAAATAGTCATCATTCTTGTTGCGCTGATCGCAGTGCTGGGCATTGCCGGAGGCGTATACTTTTTCGTCCTGCAGGATACCGGCGCAAAGGAAGGATCGCCAGTGTACTACACCTATGAGCTTGGCGATTCCTTTGTGACCAATGTGAAAGACAGTGAGAAGCTGTTTAAAGCGACTGTGATCGTTGTGGCGGACGACAAAGATTTGGCCGAGCTGCTCAAGGAAAAGCAATTTGTCTTGCGGGATACCGTCCTGTTCCAGTTGCGAAACCTCACCGAGGAGGATATCAGCAGCACGACGGTACAGGATTCCCTTCGGAGCACACTGGTGACAGCGTTAAATCAGACACTTGAAATTGACAATATCGTCAACGTTTACTTCACTGATTTTGTCATGCAGTAAACGGTGGCGCAAAAATAAAAGGGAAGGGAGGGCAATGAAATGTTGGATGTACTATCTCAATCGGAAATCGATTCACTGGTCAATTCCATGCAGTTTGGCCAGCCGGGGGAAACAACGAAACAGGAGTCGGGCAGTGCGCGACCGTATGATTTTCGCACCGCTAACCGGTTTACCAAAGAGCACATCCGAACCATTGAAGCAGTGTTCAAAAATTTTGCTTACCTTCTGTCCAATTATTTTGTAGGAATGCTACATACGTCCTGTGAGATTGATGTTTTGGCATTGGAAGAGATGTCCTTTAATGAAGTGACCAATTCTATGCCATACCCCTCCATCATCTCTGTGATTAATATGATACAGATGCACGGATCGGCTATTTTCCAAATTTCCAAGGAGACTGCATGTTCTGTTATTTCCCGCGTGTTAGGTGGCAGCCAGAGCGTTTCCGCCGATAATCGGCAATTTACCGAAATTGAGATGGCGATCATGGAGCGGGTCATTTGGCAGACCCTAAAGTACTACGACGACGCGTGGAGTAAGATGGTCACCGTTACCACAAATGTGGAACGAATTGAGACTAGCATGCAATTCGCGCAGATCGTGGATGCCAATGAGGCAGTTCTTGTTGTGCCACTCAATATTCAGCTGGGAGGGGAAAGTGGATTGATTACCTTTTGCCTACCCCGCAAGACGTTGACATCCCAGCTGAAAAAACTCAGTCCCAAGCAGTGGTACGCGAGAGAGGGAGATAAGAACATAGAGACGCACCCCGATCATATGATGCGTTCGCTCAGTAATACCTTCGTGGAACTCAGCGCTACCTTTCACACAACCGTTGCTCGGGTGGAGGATGTAATCAGGTTACAGCCAGGCGATGTAATAAAGCTCGACCACATGGTGGATGATCCGCTGGTCGTTTCTGTACAGCATACGCCCAAGTTCTTTGCATCCTACGGGAAATATAGAAACAACTGTGCCATTAAGATTGAAGGCATTTACAAGGGGGATGAACAAAATGGGTGAGCTGTCGCAAGAGGCAATTGATGCCTTGCTTCGCGGGGAAGAAATTGATACAGGCAACGACATGTCAAGTGGAGAAATTGATTTGGCCAGCTATGCCAATGAGGAACCGGTGAATGGATATGATCTGGCGGCGATGGAAACCGGTACAGCAATGGCTGCGGAAACAGGGGAACTGGACGAAGTGTTCGAGGATATCTCTGTATATTTTTCGCCGGTGGAGGTAGATGCGCTGGGTGAAATCGGAAACATTTGCATGGGAACCTCTGCCACCACCATGTCAGCCATATTAGGACACAGAGTGTTGATTACCACACCCAAGGTCAGATTGCTCAGACCTGAAAATGCCTTAGCAGCGTACGGGTGTCCGTTTTTGGCAGTGAGCGTTGGATATGTGGAAGGTATCTTCGGAAAAAACCTTCTCATTTTGAAGGATAGCGACGCAATGCAGATTACCGACCTGATGATGGGCGGTGATGGCAACGTGGATACCAGCGAGACTGCGCTGACGGAAATCCATTTGAGCGCGATCAGTGAAATTATGAATCAGATGGTAGGCTCCTCTGCCACGGCTATGTCCAACATGCTGGGCATTGCGGTTAACATTTCACCACCAGAAGCGGCCAGTATTGATATTAACGAGGACGTATCCAAATTTTTGGATGGCTCGAATCTGCTGATCCGCATCAGTTTTGACATGGAAATAGAAGGAGTGCTCAATAGCAAACTATTGCAGTTAATGCCCATTGAGCTAGCCAAGGAATTGGTAAACACCCAACTTTACGGGAAAACGGCGGAGCTACTTCCCACTCCGGAAGCTCCTGTTTCCGCCCCGATTCCGACACCGATGTCTACGCCTGCTCCTGCACCGATCACAACGCCTGCCCCGCCACCCGCCGCGGCACCTGCTAGTCCAATCCCATCCTCGGTGGTAAAGAGGGAGAGCGAGCAGCGCGAAATGGTTTCGGTCAAGCAGGCGGAATATCCCAGCTTTGAGGAAGGCCCTCACGGGAAAAGCGCAAGCATGCTGGTGGATGCTGGAAACCTTGGGCTGATCAGTGATATTCCGCTTCAGGTAACGGTAGAACTGGGCAGAACGACGAAAAGTTTGCAGGACGTGATGGGGTTCGGCACAGGTTCCATTGTTGTGCTGGACCGTTTGGCGGGAGAGCCGGTGGATATTATTGTAAATGGAAAGCGGATTGCCAAAGGCGAGGTCGTGGTCATTGATGAAAACTATGGGATTCGAATCAATGAAATATTCAGCAATTTAAAAATTGAGATCACTTAAAGCCAACGGTGGTATTAGACCAATAAAACAGGAAAAGAGGAAGCGATATGGCTACGAACATTTTGCTGGAAAGTGGCACAAATGAGCTTGAGATCCTAGAATTTTTGGTTGGTGGAAACAGCTATGGGATTAACGTGGCAAAGGTGGAAGAGATCATCGGAAGCTGCGAGATCCGAGAAGTTCCATCTGTGCAGCCCTGTGTGGAGGGCGTGTTCCGTCGCCGGGGAAACGTCTATACTGCGATTAATTTGGCAAAGTATCTGCACCTGCAGGAAAAACATGAGAAGGATATTTTTCTCATTACGCACTTTAACCAAGTCAGCGTCGCGTTCCGTGTAGACGAGATCAAGATGATTCATCATCTGTGCTGGACGGACATCCAAGAGCCTGATAAGGTGCTTGAGGGTGGCCAGAATGGACTGATTACCGGCATCGCGAAGCTGGACAACAATGAGATGATCCTGATCCTGGACTTTGAAAAGATGCTGTTTGAGATCAATCCCTCCATTGGCATGGATGAAAAATCCATGAATAAAATCGAAACCAGCGCGCATGGGAAAATACCGATTCTCATGGTAGAGGACTCCCCATTCCTGCGCAAGCTTATTCTGGAGTGCCTGACGGGAGCCGGATTCAAGAACATTACCGCAGCGGCCAACGGACAGGAGGCGTGGGAGATCCTTTCTAAGTTGCGGGAGACACCGGATAAAATCAGTCAGACGGCTGCCTGCATCATCACTGATATTGAAATGCCACAGCTGGATGGTTTGGCACTGACAAAGCGAATTAAGGATGACCCCCAGCTAAGCAAAATCCCAGTGATTGTGTTCTCATCTATGATTGATGATAACAACAGCCGTAAGTGTACTGAAGTGGGCGCCAACGCACAGCTGTCCAAACCAGACATTGTAAGACTGGTTGCCTGCATTGATGAACTGCTCAGAGACTGACAAACCGCCGTAGGGAGAGGGTGACTTAAGGTGGGTTGTGTTGCCTGTCAGCCGATTTTAAACACAAGAAAACGTGTGTTTGGATATGAACTGCTGTACCGAACCAGCATGGAAAGCGCTGGCTATGACGCGGAAGACGGTGTTACCGCAACCAGGGAACTGCTGGCCACGGCCTTTGGAGATATCGGGATTCAAAAGATAACCGGTGGCCGAAGAACTTTTGTCAATTTTCCAGCCGCATTGCTCGAAAGTGATATTCCCATGCTCTATTCCAAAGATGTTCTGGTGGTGGAGGTTCTGGAGAGTGTGGATCCCTCCCCAGACAATGTGGAGGCGTGCCGACGGCTGAAAACGAACGGGTACATCATTGCCTTGGATGATTTTAACTACACGCCGGCGCACGATGAACTGGTTAAACTGGCGGATATCATCAAAATTGACTTTTTGCAGTACGAGGACCACTTTGAACTGAAAAAGCTGATCCGACAGATCAGCAAGCTTGGCGTTAAGGTGCTGCTGGCAGAAAAAGTGGAGACGGAAGAGGATTTCGAACTTGCAAAAACGCTGGGGTTTACGCTGTTTCAAGGCTTTTTCTTTAGTAGACCAAAGCTCCACGCCGGACACCATCTCAGCCCCATGAAGCTCAGCCGGTTGCAGCTGCTGAAAAACCTGCAGGCAGAGGAGCTGGATTTCAACGCGATGGCAGAAATCATCAAGCGGGATGTGGTGCTATCTCATAAGCTGCTTCGAATTGTCAATTCCGCGCACTATGGGCTAAGCTTTTTTGTCAGCAGCATCCTACATGCGTTGACAATCCTCGGAACCGGGGGGACCAAGAAATGGATTTCCTTCACAGTCCTGGCGGACTGCGCGGGAGACAATGAGCAGGAACTCAGCCGAATGGCGTTGATGCGGGGCCTCTTTATGGAAAAGATCACAGTCCCCATCAAGCGGAAAAGGGACAAGGAGACATTTTTCCTGTTCGGTCTGTTTTCCATGGCGGATGTGCTGATGGAAGCGCCAATGGATGAAATTCTCAGTCAGACCAACTTAGGGGATGAAATTACGATTCCGCTGGTCACTGGCGAGGGCGAATTGGCGGATATTCTTCAAATTATGATCTATTACGAGCATGCCGAGTGGGACAAGGCCAGCGAGCTGGCAGAGCAGTTCCATATCCCCAAAGATTTGATTTCTAAATACTATATCGATGCGTTGCAGGAAGCATACGAACTGATTTAATCTGGGAAAGGAGGACTTGCCTGTGTGGGATAACCTGTTTGGATCTGTCAACCTTTTGGAAAAGGGGGTGGACGCGACCTGGCTGCGTAACGACGTCATCAGCAATAATATAGCAAATGCGGAAACCGCGGGGTTTAAGGCTTCTTCCGTGAACTTTGAAAGTGTTTTTGCCCAGGCGCTTAGCCAGAGCAGTAATGCATCCGATGTTCTGGTTACCACCGATGAAAAGCACATTTCGGGAAAAGCAGCGCTAGCTGCCACGGATGAGAGCCATATCACAACGGGGGGAGAGTCTGATCTGGATGCGCTGAAGGGACAGGTTTATACGGCCGAGGACACTTCCATCCGCTATGACGAAAACAATGTAGACGCTGAGAACGAAATGGTGAATTTGGCTAAAAACACCATTGAGTATTACGCATTGGTGAGCAAGATGAATTCCGAATTTAATAAGCTAAACACGGCAATTAACGTAACCTGATGAAACGCATGAGTAGCAAGCGGCATATGCCGGATAAGGAGAGATGAGTATGTCATTTTTAGGTGGAATGGATATCAGCGCGTCGGGCCTGTCGGCCCAGCGTATGCGAATGGATGTAATTTCAGAGAATATTGCCAATGTGGATACCACCCGTACAGAGGAAGGAACGCCGTATACGCGGAAATACGTCGTGCTTGAGGAGCGCAACAGCGACTTTGCCAGTGTGCTGAAAAGCAGCCAGGGGAACAGCAGCAGTGGCGGTGTGCAGGTGGCGGAGATTGGCAAGGACCCCACCGAGTATGACCTGAAGTACGATCCTACCAATCCGGATGCCAACGAGGATGGATATGTGCAGATGCCAAACGTGGACATCACCGAGGAAATGGTGGACCTTCTCTCTGCCTATCGTTCCTATGAGGCAAACGTTACAGCATTTGGCGCGTACAAGGACATGGCGGTTAAGTCCTTTGAGATCGGGACCTGATTAAGGCTGATGCAACGTTAATCTGCATTAGAGAAAGGGGAGAAAAACAAGATGGCAGGAATCAGTTCTTTGTCCATGGATACCATCAATAGAGTACTGGAGGCAGCGGGAAAACAGACTTCCTCCGGTGAGGGCGAAGGTGTCAGCTTTGCCAGTATACTCAAAGATACCATTGCAAACTCCGAGGAGCTGAATGTAGACAGCAACCTCTCCACACTGGATCTGCTCACTGGTAATGCAGACAACTTGTCCAGCATCCTCATTGCTTCGGAAAAGTCTGAGATTGCGCTAAGTTTGACGGCTCAAATTCGAAACAAAGCCATGGATGCCTATACCCAGATCATGAGTATGCAGGTCTGATGCAATGGAGTATGTTAAGGCGACAGTCCTGATCATCGTAATCATCGTGGGGGCCTACTACGTAACAAAATTTGTTGCCACACGGGGGTTTGTCGGTGTTGGACGCAGCAATCCAGACATCAAGCTGCGTAGTTCGCTTCCGCTGGGAAAAGACAAGCAACTGGTGATCGCAGAAATTGGGGAGCAAGCGTACATTTTGGGGGTCACTTCACAGCATGTGGAGCTGGTGGATAAGCTTGACCGCGCTGTGCTGGATGAACAACTCCGGCGGGACCCGGAAGAGGATAAGCAGGTGGGAATCAATTTCAGGCAGGAATTTCTGGAGCGGCTGAGAGGGACCTATAAAGGCCCATGATCTCGGGTGAGCGCATTGAATTAAATGGCTAAGGTGGGACGTAGAAGATGGAAGACAACCAAAGCAAGATAGGCGCCTTGCCAGAGACGGAGGCCGCTGTCCCACGCGACAGGCGGTTAAAACCCCGCCGAGTAACCAGAGTGCTTCTCATGCTTGTCGTTCTGACCAGCCTGCTGTCCACCACTGCGTTGTGTGCTCCCGTGGATATTGTCGAGTCCCTGCTGAATAACGATTCCCAGGCACTGCGGATTATCATCCAGCTGACCCTGATTGCACTGGTACCAACCATGCTGATCATGTTGACGGGCTTTACACGGATCGTCATTGTACTGTCTATGGTTCGCAACGCCATTGGTTTGCAGAACATGCCGCCCAATATGGTGATTATCGGCCTGTCGCTGTTTATTACATATTTCGTGATGAGTCCTGCGCTGACACAGATCTCCGACACGGCGCTTGAACCCTATTTGGACGAGCAGATCGGGTACCAGGAGTTTGCCGATTTGGCTATGGCTCCCTTGCGTGACTTTATGCTCAAACAGACCTATCAAAGTGATCTGAACTATTTTTGCAATTTGGCCGGCGTGGGCGATGGCGGAGAAGTGGAGAATCTGGATGAGATTCCCCATCATGTGGTGATTACAGCCTTTGTCACAAGCGAACTCAAGCATGCCTTTGCCATCGGTTTTTTCATTTACATTCCCTTTATTGTCATTGACATGGTGGTAGCCAGCACGCTGATGGCGATGGGCATGATGATGCTGCCGCCGGCCACGATCTCTATGCCGTTTAAAATCATGCTGTTCGTGCTGGTGGACGGGTGGCAACTGACCATTGGAACATTGATCAACAGCTTTGGCGGGTAGCCAGGAAGGGTGACAGAATATGCTTTCGCAGGTTGAAATACTAACTGTAATGAAAAGCGCAATTTTTACCGTTTTAATGTCTTCCATGCCCATGCTGCTGGCCGCGTTGGTAGTCGGTGTGCTGATTTCCATCTTCCAGGCAACCACCCAAATCAACGAACAGACGCTGGCCTTTGTGCCGAAAATCATCTGCATTCTGCTTTCTCTGTTGGTATTTGGAGGATGGATTTTAAACAATCTTACCGATTTCACCACGCAATTGTATCAATCCATTGAGATTATACTGGCATAGCTATGACGATCATGACGCAAATAAGCGAGCATTTTGATTATCTGATGCTGCTCTTCCTGCGGGTGAGCGGGCTGCTGATCGGAAACCCCATATTTGGGCGCAAAAATGTGCCCGGTATGTTGAAGATCGGATTTTGCTTTATCCTGACGCTCGTCTTTGCTACGGCATTGCCGATCCCGGAAAGCTATCCGGTCTATACCCATATCATGGGGTATGCGCTTACCTGTATCCGAGAGCTGATGTTTGGCTTGGCCATGGGCTTTGTCATGACGGCGATGTTCAATCTGGTGATCACGGCCGGCAGCATGATGGATCTGCAGATCGGTTTTAGCATGGTCAATATCTATGATCCGCAGGACAACACACAGCTGCCTATTTCCGGCAGCACGTTCAACATCATGCTGATCATTCTTTTCTTTGGTATGGATGGGCATTTGCGGCTCATCGATATCTTGTATGCGACCATTTCCGAGATCCCCATCGGATCAGCGATGATTGCAGGGGATATTGCCTGGGTGGCAGCAGAGGTCATGAGCTCCTCTTTTGCACTGAGCACCATGATGGCCATGCCTGTGGTAGCGGCCGGACTGCTGTTGGAGATTGGTCTTGGTATCATTATCCGCACTGTGCCGCAGATGAATATGTTCGTTGTGGGCATCCCGCTGAAAATTGTGGTGGGACTGATCGTATTGATGGGTACCTTCGCCATCTTCGTTGGTTTTTCCAGAGAGATTACGGACCAGATGTTCGGCTATATTGAGACGATGTTCCAGTATTTCAGAGGTGGGGTATGAGTCAGCAATCCAGCGGAGAGAAAACAGAAAAAGCCTCCCCGAAAAAGAAACGTGACGCTCGAAAAAAAGGTGAGGTACACAAAAGCCAGGATTTCGTGTCCGCGGTGTCGATGGTGGTGGTGTTTTCTGCCCTGCGCAACGGCTACAGCAGTTTTGCAGAAAGCTCTGGAGGATTTTTAAAGGAACATCTCTCCAGTGATTACGTTTTGACGCAAAGCGAAAACCTGAGCACTGGAAGGCTGACGGGTGCGTATTTGGATACGCTGCAGGAGGTGCTGCCCATCGTCCTGCCGCTGATGCTGATCGTCATGCTAACCGGTGTGATGCTTCATGTGGTGCAGGTCGGGCCTATGCTGTCGTTTCAAAAAATAAAGCCGAATTTCAACAAAATTAATCCCATTCAGGGCTTTAAACGCATTTTTTCTACCGTGACGCTCATGGAAATGGTAAAATCCATTGTCAAGGTTGCTATTCTGGGGTATATTATTTTCAGAGCCTTTTTACCCCAAATGGACACGTTTCGTAACATGATGTACTTGAACGTGGGTGCCGCGTTTTCTATGATCATAGGTTGGGCCGCCGATATGGGCTTGCGGATCGGCATTGCACTTCTCATTTTTGCTGTAGTCGATATCTTCTATCAGTGGTGGAAATACGAAAAAGACTTGAAGATGACCAAGCAAGAGGTCAAGGAAGAAAACAAGCAGACCGAGGGCGATCCCCAAATTAAGGGTAAGATTCGGCAAAAACAACGGCGAATGAGCGCCATGCGCATGATGCAGAACGTAAAGACCGCCGATGTTGTCGTGACGAACCCTACCCATTTTGCGGTGGCACTGCGCTATGACGAGAAGAACGACGCTGCACCGGTCATCGTTGCCAAGGGGCAGGACTTTTTGGCGCAGCGCATTAAAAAACTTGCCAAGGAAAACAACGTTACCATTGTAGAGAACAAGCCCGTAGCCCGTGCCCTCTATGCGGCATGCGAAATCGGGCAGACAGTTCCGCCGGATATGTATCAGGCCATCGCGGACATTCTGATTTATGTCTATAAACTGACCAATAAGCTTCCAGATGACCGATAAAGTGCGACGAAAGGTATTGTATTTGAATGAAATTGGCTGACATTTCAATCAGTGGCTTGATTCTTGCCGTTATCATGCTTATCATTGTACCAATAAAACCATGGCTACTAGACACCTTGTTGATTCTAAATATTACAATTTCCATTTTTATTATGCTGGCCACTTTGTATATCAAAGAGACACTGGAATTTTCTGTGCTGCCCACGTTATTGCTGATCACAACCCTGTTTCGACTGTCACTGAACCTATCCTCGACAAAGCTGATTTTGGGCAACGGCGGCAAGGCGGGCACCGTGATCGAGACCTTTGGCAACTTTGTGATCGGGGGCAGCCTAGTTGTTGGCGTCGTCGTTTTCATTATTATCGTGGCCATTCAGTTTATCGTAATTACAAAGGGCGCCGAGCGTGTATCAGAAGTAGCGGCGCGATTCACACTGGATGCAATGCCAGGCAAGCAAATGGCCATTGATGCCGACTTGAATACCGGAGCGATTGATGAGGCAACCGCCAGAAAACGCCGCAGTGACATTCAAAAGGAAGCTGATTTTTACGGCGCTATGGATGGCGCAAGTAAGTTTATTAAGGGCGATGCCATCATCAGCATCATTATTACAGTGGTCAACATTGTGGGCGGACTGATTGTCGGCGTTGTGCTCGGCGGTATGGAGATGTCCGATGCGATTAGCGTTTATACGTTGGCGACGGTGGGCGACGGCCTGGTGGGTCAGATCCCGGCTCTTTTGATCTCCACCTCCACCGGTATTGTGGTGACCCGTGCCAATTCCGGCACCAGTTTTGGTACCAACCTGGTGAACCAGCTGCTGGCAAACCCCAACGTTATGATGCTTTGTGGTTATATCCTGCTGGTCATTGGTCTGGTGCCTGGGCTTCCAAAGCTTCAAATTTACATCATTGCCGCTGTTTTGATCGGCGTTGGATTCTACTCCAGGAACAAGGACAAGAAAGAGATAGCCGAAACTGTAGTCAAGCAGACCAACGAAGCGGAAAAGCAGGCAGAGGAAAAACGAAAGCCGGAAAACGTTCTCAATCTGCTGCAGGTGGAGCAGATGGAACTGGAGTTTGGTTATGGTTTGGTTCCCATGGTGGACAAAAGCTTGGGCGGCGATCTGCTAGACCGCATTATCATGATCCGCAGACAATGCGCCATCGACCTTGGTATTGTGGTTCCATCCATTCGACTGCGCGACAACGTGCGGCTGAATACCAATGAATACATACTGAAGATACAGGGAACGGAGGTAGCCCGGGGATCGGTTATGACCGACCACTACCTTGCCATCAACTCGGAAGGCGTAGAGGAAACCATTAGTGGCATTGAGACCGTGGAGCCAACCTTTGGACTGCCTGCCCTTTGGATTGCAAAGAAGCAGCGGGAAAAAGCAGAGATGCTCGGGTATACCACCATTGACCCGCCCTCGGTGATTACCACCCATCTGATTGAGGTGATAAAGAAGCATGCTTATGAGCTGATGAACCGGCAGCAGGTACAGATGCTGCTGGAGAATCTGGCAAAGCAGCAGCCCACCCTGGTGGAGGAAGTAATTCCAAAGGTGTTTTCCTATGGAGAGGTGCAGAAAATCCTTGCCCGATTGCTGAAAGAGGGCGTACCCATTAAAAACCTGGCGATCATTGTGGAGACACTGGCCGACAACAGCGGCATGACACATAATACCGACGAATTGGTGGAGCGCGTCCGGCAGAACCTGAATCGTGTGATTACCGAGCGCTTTCTCAATAGTGATGAAGTGGCGATTATTACCTTGGATGCCGAAATTGAGCAAATGATCGTGGAGCGCACCAGAAAAACCGAGGGCGGGCCAGTCACGGTTTTGGAGCCGGCGCAGCTCAAGCAGCTTTTAATCGGCACCAGAGAGACGGTAGAAAAAACTACCATGATGGGCAAACGAGCAGTCGTCTTAACCTCACCCATGGTGCGGGCAAGATTTAAGCGGCTGGTGGAACCAACGCTGCCAGAATTGACCGTTTTGTCATACAGCGAAGTAGAGCAGAATTATGAAATTCATATTGATGGAATGATCAGGATGGAGAAAAAAGCAAGCTGACCGTGTTTGCGAAATTGAGGTGAGGCCGATTGAACTGCAAAAAAATACTGGGAACCGGGGATAAAATCGTGATCGTGGATGGTGGCGTGGAATACGTGACCACCGTTGACGAGGTGTTAGACGAACAGCATTTTTCTGTTCTTCGACCATCAAACAAAAAGCATCACCTTTCTATGCAGGAGGGCGTTTCTTATCGGGCTATTTGTGTAAAGAGTGTCGGTATCCATTACTTTGATGTGGAGATCGTCGGCACCGAGGAATACGGTTCGATCACGCTTTTCCAACTCAGACAGGTCGGAAATTATTATAAAATACAGCGGCGTGGTGCGTATCGCTGTGAGATCCTACTGGATGTCAGAATTAGAAAAAAAGCGCACGGCAAGCAGGAAATTGAAGAATGGATCCAGGGGAAAACCCTGGACATCAGCGAGATGGGAATGCGGATGCGGCTTCCCGGGCGCTTTACAAAGGGCGATGTCGTGCAATTTGTAATCAGCATCAATAAATTCGGACTCTGCACCGTCATGCCGATGACGACGGGTGTTATTGTGCGGGCTATCCCGATACAGGATGGAACCAAGGAAAACTCCTGTGGGATATGTTTCAGTGAGATTGAGCCAAAGGCAAAGGATACCCTGCTTAAACTGACTATGCTCAGTCAGCGAAACAGTATCCGCTGGTAAGCTGCCACCGAGCGCGGGAAAGGTGATGATAAGGCCATGACAGACCAGCGCAAAGAAGAGATTGACGTTCTATGGACAGAATTCTTTGAAAGTCCCAATGTGGACGTGAAAAACCAGATTCTAACACATTACATTTATCTTGTGGTTGGCGTTGTCAAACGGATGATGCCGCAGTATCGAGAATACTGTGACAAGGATGACCTGATCAGCAGCGGCGTGCTTGGACTTATTGATGCCGTGGAAAAGTTTGATCAGTCTTTTGATGTGAAGTTTCAGACCTACGCCTCCATCCGCATCCGCGGCGCCGTGATTGACTATTTAAGAAAACAGGATTGGGCATCTACCGGTTTGCGCCGGAAGCTCAACAGTATACAACGGGCCGGCGAGACGCTGGAGCGTGAGTTAAATCGGGCACCAACGGATCGGGAGATAGCGGAACATCTGGGTATGAGTGAGCATGAGCTTGGCTCCGCACTGCAAAAAAGCCAGATGTTCAACGTCATCAATTTTGAAGCAATGGTGTATGAAAAAGGGTTTGAGGACGCTTTGGTTGCGGTGCAGCATGATCCGTATCAAGTCGTAGAGAACATGGAAATGAACGGCGCACTGCACCAGGTGATCAATGGGCTGCCCGAAAAAGAGCGGATGGTAATTGTTCTGCACTACTACGAGGGAATGACCATGAAAAGTATTGCGAAGATATTGGGTGTGTCTGAGTCTAGAGTATCACAAATCCATTCCAAAGTCTTACTGAAAATGAGACGGACCATGGAGTCTGCATGACAGACAATTGACCAAGAGATAGGAGAACACATTATGGTAGCAAGACCTGGATTTTTCCGTGCTGAAAGTGAAGAAGCGCTGGCGCTTGAAGCTGAAAAAGTATTCCAGTGTCCGATGGACAAACTAAAACGAATTGATTTCGGCATGACAGCGCGGGGAATTGATGCAATTCTGTGCCCAATCGAACTTTGGGAGCAGTACAAAAACATGGATACGGAAGCACATCTGTATTATTTGCCGGACGGGGTATTCCTTGAAGTGCTACCGCACCAAGGCGGCGGTAAACCGCTGGACGTCCAAAAAATGATGGAGTACATCAGCGCAAAAGGCATTTCAAATCTTAAGCTTGAATCACTGAAGGAACTGGCTGCAAGGGGGTACGGTTATGAACAAATTGCGCCGGCCCAGGAGGAGCAGCCACTGAATGAGCGGTTGAAGCTTACGATAGCGGCGGATGAGATGTCCGCTGAGATGATGCTTCAGCCCATGGAACCGGGCGGGAAAGAGCTTACCAAGGAAGATGTAGGAAAGGCACTTCAGGCGGAGAATATTTCCTATGGTGTGGACTGGGATGTGATCAATGCCATACTGACGGAAAAACGATACGATGAATATGTACCAATTGCAATTGGACTTGCGCCCGTAGAGGGCGTTGACGGAGAATTGACCTTTCATTTTAACCGGGACCGAAAGGGGATACCCCATGAGGATGCAGAAAGTGGAAAGGTTGATTTTAAAAATCTGGACTGGATTGAAAAAGTGACAGAAGGACAATTGCTGGTATCCAGAACACTTGCAACTCCAGGCGAAATAGGCTACACAGTGCGAAAAAAGGAACTGGTGCCAAGGCGTGGAAAGGAATGCAAAATTCCAAAGGGACAGAAAGTGCGGTATAACGAGTCCCGCACGGAGATATTTGCTGCTGCCACCGGCTGCGTAGAGTATAAAAATGACACAGTGCAGGTTTCCAACGTATATGAGATCCAAGGAGATTTAGATATGTCCGTCGGCAACGTGGAATTTGACGGAGACGTGGTGGTACATGGTAACGTAGGCTCGGGGCTGAACATTAAGGCCACAAATTCGATTACCGTCTATGGAGGGGTGCAGGACTCTGTGCTGGAGGCTGGCGGAGATGTGACCATCATGCACGGGATGCAGGGGAAGGACACTGGAACAGTCATAGCAGGCGGCACGTTGACGGTCAAATTTGCAGAGCGCAGCAAAATTAGGGCGAAAGATGCTGTGCGGGCAGACGAAATCATTTACAGTGAAGTCAATTGCGGCGGCGATGTGATCGTGAGCGGAAAATGCGGATGTATCGTGGGTGGCGTGATACGGACGTACAATATGGTGGCGGCCAAGACCATTGGCGCCCTCAACCACCCAAAAACGAAGGTTGAGACAGGTGTGGACCCAAAAGCCGCCATGCGGTGCAAGACCGTGGAAACCCTGCTGGAAACAAATAGAAAAAAATTAGAAGACCTGAAAAAGATATGCGATTACCTCAGCGCCAGAATGGACGGAACCGACGAGATGCGGGAGAAGCTTCGACAGGCATTCGCCACAAAGATGAATTACATTCAGACAGTTCAGGAATTGGAAAAAGAGTTTGAGCAGCTGCAGTCGAAGCTGGAAAAAATGGATGGCGGTATCATCCACGTTCTGGATGCGGTTTACCCTGGTGCGATTCTATCCTTTTCCGGTGTCAATTACGCCGTGTCGGGAGACCCGATCCGAAAAGCCACCTTTCGTCTGCGTGACGGAGATGTCGAGTTTTTTCCGTGTGATTTTGTAGACCGGAGAAAATAAGGATAGGATCTATTGTAAAAGAATTAAATATCAGTAAAGTTTTATCAGGAATAAACGATAAACATTGTGTAGGATCGTGTACAAGAAAATAGCCGAATGGTTAAGAAGCTTGTTTCGAGTGCCGTCCTTCACCCGTGCATGGAGGAATTGCTATGATTCGCGGACTATATACTGCCACAACGGGAATGATGGTGCAGCGCAATAAAATGAATGTGCTGACCAATAACATCGTCAACGCAGAGACAACAGGGTTCAAAAAGGACAACCTGATGTCCTCGGCCTTTGATGCTGTTATGCTGGAGCGCACGGGCGATCCTAATCTTACCCTGCTTGGAAGAACCGATGTGGGCGAATACAGTTATGGAAGCTATGCACAAGAGGTCATAACCGATTTCACTGGGGGCGACCTGGAAGAGACCGGGAAAAGTACCGACCTTGCCATTGTGGGCGATGGGTTCTTCGCAGTTGAGACTGCGGATGGGGAGCGCTATACCAGAGGCGGAAACTTTTCGGTCAATGCCGAGGGGTATCTTATGACCGGAGATGGCAATTACCTTCTGGGTGAAAACGGAAGAATTTATGTGGGGTCTCAGGATTTTACCGTAGCCAATGACGGGACCATCACGGGCCAACTTGCTGAGGAAGATAAGCTGCGCCTCGTGACGTTTGGAAACCCCGAGAATCTTCGCAAACAGGGAAATAGCCTATATTACACCTACAACGGGGAGCAACCCATTGAGTCTGAGGCCAGTACCGTGCGGCAGGGGATGCAGGAAAGCTCCAATGTCGATATCGCGGAAGAGATGGTGGATATGATCACGGTATACCGCAAGTATGAAGCAAACCAAAAGGCCGTTACCATGAACGACCAAACGCTTGGACTAGCGGTCAACAAACTGGGAAGACTGGGGGTATAACAGAGTATGATGCAGGCAGTGAGCACCGCAGCCGCGGGGATGAAGGCGCAGCAGACTCGTCTTGAGACGGTTTCCTCCAATGTTTCCAATGTAAATACAACCGGTTATAAGTCCTCCCGGGTTGATTTTAAGGATGCACTTTACACCAGCATGAGAACGCCCATGGGCGATGCCATGGGCAGCAATCTACTAAAAGGCTCTGGTACTGTTATAAACGCCATTGGACAGGACTTTACCGATGGGGCCAGGGTGGCCACTGACGGAGCATTAGATTTTGCCATTGTGGGCGACGGCTTTTTCTCCCTGGAAAACAGCGCGGGGGATACCGTCTATACAAGAAATGGAAATTTTACGGTTTCAGAAGAAGACGGAAGCAATTATCTGGTCAATGCCCAGGGGTACTATGTGCTCGATGATGGCGGTGAGCGGATTGAACTCCCAGCTGGGGCTAAGGTAAGTCTTTCTTCTGGCGCTGTTTTAAGCAGTGAAGACGATGAGCTTGCCACTTTAGGTATCACTGATTTTGAGAATAAAGAGGGGTTAAGCGCCGTGGGTGGGTCCTGTTACCAGACCACCGCTGCGTCCGGTGAAGGCTATACGGCGGAGGACCCTCAACTGCAGCAGGGGTATCTGGAAAACGCCAACGTTGATCTGGCCAGCGAATTAACCCTCCTGATGCGTGCGCAGCGCGCCTATGCAATGGCAAGCAAAGCACTGCAGACAGCGGATGATATGGATGGTTTGGCCAATAACATCAGATAAAGCGTGCTGATTTAAGGAGAGGTTTTCTATGGCACTAAGCCAGTGTGCGTTTTGTGGTAAGCTGTTTAACGATGCAATGGGCAAGGAATGCATGGAGTGCAAAGGAATTTTAGATGATGCGTTCGTAAAGGTGCGAGCCTATCTGTATGCGTCTAAAGAACCGGTAACAGCACCTGAAATTGTGGAAAAGCTAGGCGTTTCCGAAAAAGTGCTGGATTATTTGATCAAGCAGAACAGGATCATTTTAAACGGTTCTGCGCCGGGAAGCAGCCGAAAATGCAGGGTTTGCGGTGCGCCTACTACCGGGGCACAGCTGTGTGAAGCATGCAGCGCCAAATTTAACAGCAGCGTGCGGGAAAACAATCCGCCGGAAAAGAAGCAGCAACCGGGGCGGTCATCCGCCGGTTCGCAGCCCATGGCGACTTGGGGCAAACGATAAGATTACAGCAAGGTTTTAGCAGGAGGTAATAACATGAAGATCAATTCCGTTCAGCAAAGCGATATCGTATCGCGCTATATGAACAGCGCGACCAACGTGCCGCAGAAGGTAGAGAGTACTCGCACCGTTTCCAATGACAGTGTGGAGTTGTCTACCGGGGCGCAGAATTATGCCCAGCTGATCAAGGATGCGCGTGGGGCACTGGAGACCTCGGAGACCAACGAGGACACCCGCGCCAATGAAATCATGGAGCAGATAAACAGCGGGACATACAGCGTTTCCACGGACAGCGTATTGGAAATGCTGACAGGTGCGGGCGACATGCCCTCATACTCTTAACGGCGTATGGAAAATTATGATTTGGCCCAAAAACTGACCATTGCGCTGAACCGCCAAAAGGGGCTTGCACAGCAGCTGATCCAATGTGCGGAGGAAAAGCGGAAGGCGTTGATGGACGGCGAACTGGACACCTTGAAGCAGGTGCTGGAGAAGGAAGAAGAAATCTGCCTGGTTTTTCAGAAAATGGAGATGGCTCGTCAGGCTGTGACCCTTCAATTACTCCAAAAGCATGGGATTACACAGCAGGGAATCTCTTTGCGTGAGATCGTAGAAATACTTCCGGCCAATCCGGTTGCCGCCGGACTTAACGAGGCGGGTAACACCCTTGCTGAAGTAGTGGGGGAGCTGCAGCGCAAGAATGCCACGGTGGATGAAATACTAACACTGAAGAGTGATTATGCAGATTTGATGTTAGAAATACTTGCGGGCAGCCATGACAGCAACAGCAACAATCGCAGTTATGATAACCGCGGCGAAGTGGTACAGGAAAAAGGGGAGACCCGCGGCATGTACGAAGTGCTGATTTAACAGGTGGAGGTGACAGTATGAGTTCGACCTTTCGCGGTCTGGAAACAGCAAAATCGGGCTTAACGGCCGCAAGTATCAATATCGATGTGACCGGTCAGAACATTTCGAATGCCAATACGGCAGGCTATACGCGTCAACGCACGGTGACCTCCGCTAAGTCGTCCAATTCGATTTATGTCGTGGAGCAAACCTATACGAAAATGGTTGGGCAGGGTGTTTCTGTGGATGGCGTGCAGCAGATCCGCAGTGATTATCTGGATCAGCAGTACCGTGATTTGAATTCCAATTACAATTATTATGAATACAGAGCGCAGGGGATGACTTATCTGACCGGTGTGATGAACGAACTATCGGACAACAGCAGTGTCAACATTTGTCTGGATAATTTCTCCACCGCGCTATCCACGCTGGTGAAAGACCCCACCAGTGAGGAATATCGGTTGAATGTGCAGCAGAATGCCGCTACACTGACGAAGACGGTAAACTATGTCTATAACGAAATGGTCGATCTTTGGAAAGGCCAGAACGAGAGCGTTAGTACCGTGGGGCAGGAAATCAATTCGATTGCGGAGCAGATTTCAACACTGAATCAGTCTATTTCCAGCTACGAAAGGACTGGGCAGAAGGCCAATGATTTGCGGGATTCCCGCAATTTACTGCTGGATCAGCTGGCTGGACTTGTCAATATTACCTACAGCACAAACACAACCGATGGGAGCATGGTGGATGTGCAGATTGGCGGAGAGAACCTTGTAACCGGCAATACCTTTGAATCCATTCAAGTTGGCACGAGTGCCGATGTCAACACATATACCGGCCTGAATTACTATACCCTTTCGCTCAATGGCACCGCGCTGGAAACCACGGGTAGTAATCCCCTGATCACCAGCGGTGAGCTTTATGGACATATGGAGTTGGTGAACAACGATACGTCAAAAGACGCCGGGATTCCTTACTATATTTCTCAGTTGAATTCCTTCGCGCAGCAGGTTGCAAAGGCCGTGAATGACATCCATTCCACGGGCTATACCTATCCCGATGGTACCAATGTGAGCAAGACGGGCGTGAATTTCTTTCAGGTTGATGCCGGCGACTATTCCAAAATCACAGGCGGAAATTTCTCCGTCAGCGACGAGGTTTTGGCAAGCGTCTGGAATATTGCGGCATCCTCTGCGCAGATAGACCTTTCCGCAGAATCCACCAATGCAGGTAACGTTGACGTGCTGCAAAAAATTTATTCCCTGGCAAACGGCGATACTTTTTACAGTCCCCTGAATACCATGGTAGGGCACTTGGCCATTGCGGCCAAGACGACGAAAGGCCTGCTGGATACCAGCGAATCTTTGGTGGACAGCGTGGATACCCAGCGCTCGGCGCTCTCCGGCGTGTCGATAGACGAGGAAGCAAGCAATTTGATCATGTTCAAGCAGAGCTATAACGCGGCATCGCGGTTACTTACCACCATCGATGATATGATTAGTACACTGATCAATGGAACGGGCCGTGTAGGTCTGTAAGCCGTGACGAAGGGCGGAAATTAAAATGAGAATAACCAACGGTATGATGGTCAGCCAGTTCCTGAATGATGCGAATGGCAGTCTGAACCGACTTGCCAATGCACAATCAGTGGTGGACTCGACAAAGAGAATCAGCAATATTGCGGATGATCCCATGGCCACCATC
The DNA here is from genome assembly GCA_963666535.1 of Oscillospiraceae bacterium. Taxonomy (GTDB): domain Bacteria; phylum Bacillota; class Clostridia; order Oscillospirales; family Oscillospiraceae. The sequence continues at coordinate 1,111,541 of OY762913.1, forward strand.
AGTGCGCTGAAGGCTCGAAACAAGCTTAGCACGCTGGCAGATTATCAAAGCAGCATCAAAACTTCCGACAGCTATTTGGCGGAGGCAGAAAGCTCAGTCAGCAGCTTGAATACTGCCGTACAGTCTGCCTACGAGCTCATTGTTTCTGCTAACAGCGGCTCAAAAACGGACACTAATTTGGCTACCATCAGCCAGGAACTTACTAATCTTCGGGATGAGGTGCTGTCCATCGCAAATTCCACCATGGGAACCACTTATCTGTTTGGCGGAGCCAATACGGTGGGTACGTCCAGTGGGGGAACTGGGACTCCGCCATTTTCCGTTGACAACGCAACTGGACATCTCATGTATAACGGGATTGATATGACGGCTCTTTCGCTGAAGGAGGAATATACCTCCAGCACCGATAAAATGACCTCGGGGTACACTGATGTGATGACGGCCATCGGCACCTTGGGGAATTCTAGTACAACAGATTATTATGCCAAAAATACCGTTTGTCCCAAGATTGTCAGTTCCTTGAAAGATATGATTACCAACGGGAAAAACGCCATCCTGAGTGCCGAGCAGTTTGGCAATGTGGATACCACAGGGCTGGTGGATGTGGTCAATAACCTGACAACAATGAAAGAAAATCTGGAAAACGAGATGAGCAAGGGGCTAGGCAGTACGGAAAACCCGTTCAGTATTTCCGGCTGCCTCAGTAAGTTGACGACGCTGACCGACACGGCGGCTCCCACGTTCAAGAACAAAATGGACGCCGCGATTTTAGCGGTTGGTACACAACTGGATGTTACAGCCGACCAAGCCAAGCTGGCAACGGAAAAAAATGCTTCTACCGTGCTGCAAATTGGAAGCACGCAGACAATGGAGATCACCATGAACGGCGTGCAGCTTTTGGGTTCTGGCGCCTCAAATCTGTATCATGTACTGGATAAGTGTGCCAGCATTTTGAGCGGAAAACTGGATAGCACCCTGGCTGATACCACCGCGCTGACCGATACAAAGTTGGGGAAAGACCTGCTCAAAGACCTCTCCAGTGTTTTGCAGGATTCCCAGAGCGGTGTGCTGAGTCTGCAGACTAAAATCGGTACGTCCCGTAATCGGCTGGACATGATCTCTGATCGATATACCAGCAGCAACTTGACTTACACGACGATGAAATCCGACGCCGAGGATGCCGATATGGCAGAGGCATATACAGCTTTTACGACTGCAAAAACGGTGTATAATGCCGCATTGAGCGCGGGCGCATCTATTATTCAGACCTCTCTACTTGATTTCCTCAACTAATTAATGTCCACTGAAGAAAGGCAACTTTCGTATCGCATTTGCCAAAAGGACAGTTTCTGCCCTTTTGGGCGACAAAACAGCTCCGTTTTGCTGCTTCAGATACAGATGGCTGTCTGTTTGGATTTGCAGACACACGCTGCAAATCCAATGCGCAAGGGGTTTTGCTGAAATCAGCCAAAACCCGTGCACAGGAACAAAACAAAAAGAGCTTGGAAGCGTTAATATGATTAGATTTTTGTTTTGTTCAGCAGATATTAATTCAAATCATAGTGCGATTGTACCATTGCACTATGATGCTAGGAAGGGATGGACATGAAAGTACTGCGACTGCAGGTAGACCAGAAAATGGCCAAGATTCAGATTGATAGCCAGCGGGCCGCGCTGCAGGTGCGGTATTCCCAGCGGCACATGCAGGTTGAGTCAACGCCGGCAGAAATGTCTGTCAGCAATGAAGCGGGTAAAGTGAATCTGGATCATACCTCTATCGAGAATAATACTGCACGACGGAGTCCATTAACCCTGCAGCGGCAGTGTGCGGAAAAGGCGAAAGCCAGCGCGACCGAGGGAATCAAGGAAATTGCAGACGATGGGAATTATATGGGTAAGCTGCCCAACACCGGCAATACCCGCGGTGCGTTGGAACGGCAAAAAATGCTGCAGGTGGATCTGCCTACCTATGGACGCAGCAGCGTTCCTGACATGGGTGTAAAAATGCAGGGTGTCCCTGGAGATTTTAGTATCGACTGGTCCAGACATGATGTGAGTATCATCTGGGACGAACTGCAACGTCCGACGGTTGCGGTACAGCCAAAGGCTTCTGTCAACGTAGATTTGGCGCAAAGGGCACAAATAGAGTGTACTTTGGTGGAAGAGACGATTCCGGCGGAGACTGGGCAGACGATTGATGTCAAGGGATGACGATTACGGAAAAATGAGGATGGTGTCTTTTCTATGATAATTCAAACTGTGCATTTTGGCGAAGTGACCTTTGACGAAACGCGGAAACTTAGCTTTGCCAATGGGCTACCCGGACTGGAAGAGGAAACGGAGTTTGCCCTTCTGTCTCAGGCAGACAGCGAACCTGTTTGCTGGTTGCAGTCTCTTGTCCATCCGGAGATCGCGCTGCCGGTACTCAATCCGTTTTTGGTCTGTCCTTCCTACGCATTTGACATCACGGACTCCGATGTGGATGATCTGGGGATCAAAGACGTTCAGGATGTGTGTGTGCTCAATGTTCTTGTGATTCCACAGGATGTTAATGAAATGACCATCAACCTCTCGGCCCCGATCATTATTAATATGAAAAGCCGGCAGGGGCAGCAAATATTTCTGAATGACAAATGCTACAAGATCAAGGCTCGCGTGGCGGATCTGATCGACGAAGCAATTGCAGTGGGGAACTAATATGCTGGTGTTGACGAGGAAAGCAGGCGAAAGTCTATATATCGGTGACGATATCAAGATTTCGATTGTCGGGATTGATGGCGATAAGGTGCGGGTTGGGATTGAAGCGCCAGAAAGCAAGCGGGTGTTTCGGGAGGAACTGCTTGCCGAGACCCGACTTGAAAACCGCATGGCAGCACGTTCAAACTTCGGAAAGATTCCCGCAGAAAGCATGCTGAAGCAGTGCTTGAAGGAAAAACCCAAAGCATAACCATGATTCTTGCCCATGGCAAAAGGGTGAAAGAACGGCTGTGTTCTTGCTTGGACAAGAGCATAGCCGTTTTTGGGGTTTTTAGGAGTGGAGGCAGTTTATGAAACGGATTCTAGTTGTGGATGACAGTCTGATCAACTTGAAACATGTAGCCAACCTGCTGAAGGAAGACCTAAAGGTGAGCATTGCAAAATCCGGACAGCAGGCAATTGACATTTGCCAGCGGCAGCAGCCCGACCTCATCCTGCTGGACATAAAAATGCCGGATATGGATGGATTTGAAACGCTGGAGCGCCTCAAGAAGATGGAAACACTGGAACAAACACCCATTCTATTTTTGACGGCTACGTTTGACAGCGAGGTAGAAGCACGGGCGTTCTCCGTTGGGGCGGCTGACTTTGTGTTAAAGCCCTTTGAAAAAAGCAGCCTGTTGCACCGGATCAATATGCACCTGCAACTGGCGGAGTACAGGCGGAGATACGGCAAACTGACGGAGCCAGACGAAGTCGTGCTTTGCTAGCACGGCATGGTGGGCAGGGAGGTGCACGAATGAAAAAGAACAGACCGGAGTGTTTTGTGTGCAGACCGAATCAGAACCAACCGGTAAGTTTCAACGTTCGTATCTATAATGTTGTTGCCGGCGTGGGGTTAACTGCACTGGGTATTGCAATCCTCTTGACATTGATTATGGACCTGTCGGGAGAAACTTTTATTTGGAAAGCCGCCCTGCTGATGGCAGGAATTTCCGTTACACTATATACAAACCGCAGCGGCAATTATCGCATGGGCAGTCTAATCACGGTAGTGATTATCAATATTTTTTTGCTGCCACAGATGTTTTTCGCAGGCGGCGGCCTGAGCAGCAGTATGCCGATGACAATCATACTGGGAATTGTGCTAACCTTTATCCTACTCCGAGGGAAGATGCTGGTTGCAATTGCACTTGCGGAGATTATGATTTTTCTGTGGGCCATGTGGACGGTATACACATGCCCGGATCGGGCTACCTCCCTTGCCTCAGAGTGGTTAATCACACTGGATATTTTGGCTGGTGTGCTGATTGTCGGTATTCTTCTGGGTGTGGCATATTATATGCAGGTAAAGCTGTATAGCAGTGAGAGGGAAATCAGCGAAAAGCAGAAACTGACACTGAAACGATCAAGAGAAGACGCAAATGCGGCAAATCGGGCAAAAAGCCAATTCTTGGCTAATATGTCTCACGAGATCAGGACCCCGATGAACACCATTATCGGTATGACCGATATTCTGCTCGCCGATGAACAATTGGAGGAAACACAGGAGCAGTTGGCCGTGATTCGGACAGCGGGCTCGGAACTGCTGAATTTAATTAACGACATTTTGGATTACTCCAAGCTGGAGGCTGGGCGGCTTTCCCTGAGCGAAGCCCCCTATTGTGCGGCTGAAATCGTGAGTAAAGTGTTGACCACTTTTGATGTGCAGGTGAGACGTAAGGGGCTTGATTTGCATGTGGAGATAGATGAGGCGATGCCATCCCTGCTGATAGGCGATGTAGGGCGTCTTCAGCAGATATTGACAAACCTTGTAAGCAACGCCGTTAAATTTACAAACAGGGGCAGCATTGTAATTCGGCTGACCTGGGACAAAGAAAGCAGCCGACTGAAAATCAGCGTGATTGACACTGGAATTGGGATTAAACCACAGGAAATGGGCGCTGTATTCGGAGAATTTCAACGGGCTGATGCCGTGGAAATGAAAAAGATCAGAGGAACGGGGCTTGGTCTCGCACTGACCCTTCAACTGGCGCGACTCATGGGTGGCGATGTGCATGCTACCAGTACCTATGGCGCAGGCAGCGATTTTACCTGTATTGTTCCACAGCGGGTTGCCAATGAAGAGCCGTTGGGGCAATGCAGCTATCATGCCAAAGAGGAACCCAGAGACGTATTTTCCGCCTATTTCACCGCACCCGACGCCCACATCCTGATTACCGATGATAACGAACTGAACCTCCGTGTTGTCTGCGGTCTGCTTAAACCCTACCAAATGCGGATTGATACAGCAGGCTCCGGCGAACAGTGCATCAAAAAATTGACTGAGAACAGGAACCAGGACCCCTACGACTTGGTCTTGATGGACTATATGATGCCGGACATGGATGGACAGCAAACCATGGAATGCATTCGCGGGCTGGACGGCGAATATTATCAAAATTTGCCTATCATTGCACTTACAGCCAACGCGGTGACCGGTGTAGAGCGGGAACTCCTGACGGCGGGATTTCAGGGTTACGTTTCTAAGCCCATCAGAATGGAGCTGCTGACCAAGGAAATCGAGCGTCAGCTACCAACCGCCTATATTCGCCCCAAAGCAGATAAGCGCGGGAAAACGATGCCCGAAAATCGAGAGGCGCTCGAGGTCGTGATAGACATTCCGGGACTGGATGTGGAGACAGGGCTTAAGCGGAACAACATGCAGTGTGAGCTTTACCTGGAACTGCTTCGTTATGTCACAGCGCATGGGGACAAAAGAATTTCCGAAATGCGTCGTGCATTGGAAACTGGAGATATTAAGCGCTATGCAATTGAGGCCCACGCGATAAAAAGCGTAGCGAACAATATGGGGGCCGTTCAGCTGGCTGCCCTGGCGGAACGACATGAGAGGCAAGCGTTAGAGGGCATGGGTGGCTGGGTGCGTGCCAACTGTCAGGGGCTATTTCATACGATCAAAATCCTGATGAATGAGATTGGAGAAAGGCTGGATAGGCTGGAGTCTGACGATTTGGAAGATCTTCGCTGGACCGAAAACGAGTGGCAGTTGCAGCTGGAATTACTGGAAGGTGAATTGTCAGAATATGAAGGGTTTGCCGCACTGGAGCGGCTTAAGATCATCCGGTCAGCTAGTTGGGATATGGGGAAACGGGCTGCCCTGGATCGAATTGACACCTCAATCAGCGAACTGGATTATGATACAGCGCAGTTCTTGCTGCGCGAGCTGCGCAGTCCAGGTGGGTAAAGAACCAGTCTGCCTGCCGAGAAAGTGACGGCAAAACACCGTTGAGGGATACGTATGAAAAACTGGCTGACCATAAAAAGTGAATACTTTGGTTCCGACATGGATTTTCAGCTCCGGTCATTTAATATCCTTTCGGTGGTCTGCATGGCTGGTGTTGCAGCCAGAGTGGGCATTGGTATGATCACAGGTACCCGGCTAAGCCAGGTGCTTTGTTGCATCTTAGTTGAACTGGTGATCATCGGGCTTTTTGGGTATGCGAATCATGGCGGTCATCTGTCAGCCAGTCGTTTGTTTTTGGCCATTTTTTCCAACGTGGTCGTTTTCCCAACCGTATTCTTTATGGCAGGGGGAATTCATAGCGGAGCGCCAACGTTTCTGCTGTTAGGACTGTTTATGAACTTTATGCTGCTGAAGGGGAAAACGCTGGTTGTGCTTTCCTGTGCAGGGGCAATTGTCTGCACTGGTTTGTTTCTTTATGCCTACAGCAACCCCATGAGCGTCAGTGCCCCCGCAGCAGGATGGAAAGTCACACTGGATATCACGTGTTCTATGGTCGTTGTTGGGCTGCTGATCGGCATCATGTTCTATGTGCAGATTGAAATGTTCCGCAGAGAATGGGAAAAAAATGAGGAGCAGAAGAAAGAACTGAATCTTGCACAGGAAGAAGCCAACGCTGCAAACTATGCAAAAAGCCGTTTCTTGGCCAATATGTCTCATGAAATTAGAACGCCTATGCATTCTGTAATAGGCATGACCGACATCATGCTGATGGAGGAACAGTCAGAAGAGATGAGGGAGCAGCTGAATACCATTAAGGCTGCAGGCGGTGCATTGCTGACCTTGATTGATGATATTCTGGATTTTTCAAAAATTGAATCGGGCGAAATGACTTTAAGCGAAAGCCCCTACTGCGCGGCGGAAATAGTTGCCCAGGTGGCGACGATTTTGGAGATCAAAGCGCGGAACAAAGGCCTGGAACTTTGCACGCAGGTGGATGAGTCCATTCCAAAACTTTTGCTGGGCGACAAGACCAGAATGCAACAAATTCTGATCAATTTGAGTAACAATGCAATTAAGTTTACCAATGAAGGTAGCGTCTGCGTCCGTGTTACGTGGAAGGAGATCGAAGGGGAAGCCGAACTTACGCTGAGCGTCCTTGATACCGGGATTGGCATCAAGGACGAGGAACAGACCTTTGTTTTTGGTGAATTTCAGCGCTCTGCCGTGGCAGATACAAAGGCGATTGAGGGAACCGGCCTTGGACTTGCTATTTCCAAACAGCTGGCATGGCTCATGGGTGGTGATATCCAGCTCAAAAGCACGTATGGCGAAGGCAGCGAGTTCATCTGTATCGTACGGCAGAAAATTATTGATCAAACGCCAACAGGGAAATATACGGAGAAGCCGGTGGATGAGCAGGCTTATCAGGTCAGTTTTGTCGCACCTAAGGCCCATGTGCTCCTTGTGGATGATAACTCCATTAATTTGAAGGTAGCGTATGGCCTGCTGGCACACTATAGAATGAAATTGGACATGGCCATTGGCGGTGTGGACTGTATCCGTAAGATTATGGAGCAACGCAAGAAGAATCCATATGATCTGATTCTTATGGATTATATGATGCCGGATATGGATGGCCGGGAGACGCTGGAAATGCTTCGCTCCATTGATGACAGCTATTGCAGGACCGTGCCGGTGATCGCACTGACAGCTAACGCCATTACCGGTGTGGAGCAGGAACTGATCATGGCAGGCTTTCAAGGCTATATTTCAAAGCCAATCCGTATGGATCTGTTGGCTGCCCAGGTTCGGCGACTGTTGCCAGCGTCGTACATTCAGATGGTGCAGAGCAAAACAGATGAGGGCGCCAATTTAGTCCTGCAGCGGCAAATCCAGAACCTGGAAGAAATCAAAGGACTGGATGTGGACGGAGGCCTGCGCCATAACAATATGCAGTGCGAACTCTATCTGGAACTGCTGCACTATGTCATGAGCGATTGGAAGCAGCTTGATGACGAGGCGCAAAAAATTCTAAACGGAAAAGACATGGATGCATGGTCGATCAGTACGCACGCGCTGAAAAGCGTGGCAAACAATATTGGCGCAAAGAAAATTGCGGTCATGGCTGAGCGACATGAGCAGCAGGCACAGGCATATAACAGCGATTGGGTTCTGAGCAATACACCAGAACTGTTGGGGGAGATACGGCAACTTATTAACGCACTGGAAGGTTGTCTCGGCGAATGTGAGGGAACGCAAGGGATTTTATTCTGGACACCAACGGAGAAAAACCATCAGGTAGCGCTGCTGTTAGATCAGGTGGAGCAGTATGAGGGCTTTGCGGCAATGGAACAGCTGAGGACTGTACGAATGGCAAATTGGAAACCGGAAGAACTGAATACACTGAGTGATGTGGCGAAAGCGCTGGAAGAATTGGACTATGACACAGCAAAAAAGCTGCTGACGCATCTCATAAAGACCACATTGTGAGAAAAATGTGTGGCGGAGGAGTAAAGAAAGGAATGAACAGAAATGGAACAGGTTGTTGTCGTTGGAAACGGCATATGGGATGAGTCACGTGTTCGGCAGCACGTCGGGGCAGAGTTTGAAGTGGCAGCCATCAAAGCGGATGCCAATGCGGTTCATATTATTGGGGAGAAAAGACCGGTTATGGTGCTGGCTCAGCTGGATGGGGAAAAGCAGGGGGTACAGGCCGTGGCAGACGCACTGTGTGAATTTGCACACAGCAAAAGCATGGCCATTATAGCATTGGTGACCAATCTGGGAATTGCTGCGTGTGAAAAGATGGTGAATAGCGGAATTCAAGTATTTACCCCGCCCCATCAAATCAGTATGATCGAAAAGGTATTTGATTTACAGTTCGAGCAGCAGCTTGAACTGAGCGAGGAAAGACGTCGCAGGCACATCCTGATTGTGGATGACGACTTGGTTGCGCTGCGCAGTATGCGCTCACTTTTGCAGGATTATTACCGGATTTCCATTGTTGCCTCCAGTGTGGATGCGCTCAAATTGCTCGACAAACAGTCTGTGGATCTCATCCTGTTGGACTATGTCATGCCGGTATGTAACGGAAAGGTGTTTTTGAATATTCTGCGCGACCATGAAAAGTATAAGGCTATTCCAGTGATCTTCCTGACAGGCGTTAACGATACCGATCTGGTTTTGGATTGTGTGAGACACGGTGCTAACGGTTATATTTTGAAAAGCACCAGCAAAAACGATTTACTGGGTCGCTTAAATGATGTTTTTGCCAAGGATGAGTAAGAAGGAGGGTGGCCGATATGGACGCTATCTGCTGGGAGGATGAACTGGATCGGATTCCAGGGCTTGCGGGGTTTGATGCATTGGCTGGGCTGAATTATCAGGGAGGAAATGCCGAAGCGTATTTGAGGGTGTTAAGATGCTTTGTTCGTGGTTTGAGCGAAAGGATGGAGGCTCTCCGCGTGGCGCAGCAGCAGGATATCAATGATTATATGACCGGAGTGCACGCCATGAAAAGTTCAGCTCGATTTGTTGGCGCGTACGAGATTGCCCAGGCTGCAGAAAAGCTTGAAAATGAGGGTCGGGCTGGGAATTTTCGTGTTTTGGAAAAGGAAACGCCAAAACTGCTGCTGCAGTGTGAAGTGTTTCGAGAGATCATGACGCCGTATCTGCAAAGCGTTTTTCCAGAAACAGAAAAGATCCAGGTTACCATTGACGAAATGAGGGTGCAGTTTAAGCGGATTGCGGATTGCGCACAGGCCTATGATTTGGATGAGGCCGAGACGGCCATGGCCGAACTGGACAAATTTGACTTTACAAAGACAGATCTTCAGGTTTTGTACGGGCAAGTCAAGGACGCGGTAGAGCAGATCGACTATGACGTGTTTGGGCGGCTGGCGCAGACCTGCTGTATGCTCTGTGACAGCATGGAGCACGCGCCCAGACAGTGACATTCGTACCGTGAGAAAGCGCCACCGCATCTCCCTTGATGGGAATACGGCAGCGCTTTATTTTTGTGTTGGGGTGTGTCAACGCTTTCGGCCTGTATAGCGACCCCGGCGGGTGGGACGGCTGCTGTATCGGCGTCTTTTCCGAAAAGCGATCAGGCGAAAAACAATGATAGCTGCAAAGAGGAACACGGTCGCCATAATCACAGACACCCATGACTGCGTTAAGAAGGTGCGCAGCCGGTCTGTCCGGTAAAGTAGGTTGGAGCGTTCTACGCTGTTAACGGCGACCAGATCTACGGTGCCATACTCCACACCGTCATAGGAGATCGTAACCGTTCCCATGATCTGTCCCTCCTCCACAGGGGCTTCCACCGAATCACTGATCAGCTGGATGTTTTGCTCAAACGCAGTGGGATCAAGATCTTTGGGCAGCATACATGACAGCGCCTGGGCGGTTTCCACCACCACATAATCGGCCTGCTTGGAAAGGGTCACGGCAACCTCGGCCAAGGGGAGATTGCTGTCCAGAATCGTCTGATAGGTAAAGTTATCAAAGCCCCACTGCAGCAGCCGCTTGGACTCGGAATAATTCTGCCGCTCCATCGTACCGTCTTCCCGCGTGACGTTTTGAGCGCCCAGAACCACAGAGATGAGGGTGATGTCGTCCTTTTCTGCTGCGGCAACCAGGCATACACCGGCCTCGTCCGTGCTTCCGGTTTTGATGCCGATGGCATACTGATAGACATAGCCACGGTATTTCAGATTGGAAAGCAGTGCGTTGGTGTTAATCAGGTGCCGCTGCTCAGAAAGATTGGTAGCCGGAACATAGTATTCGCTGGTGGAGACGATTTGGCGAAAGGTATCATGTGTCATGGCTTCCTTGGCGAAACGGTAAATATCGTGGGCGGTCGTGTAGTGATCGTCATCATGTAGGCCGGTGGCGTTCGTAAAGTGTGTGCCGGTACAGCCCAATTCCTCCGCCCGCACATTCATCAGTTTGACAAAGTCCCTCACAGAACCCGAAACCGTTTCTGCGAGGATGTTAGCTGCCTCGTTAGCAGAGGGGAGCAGAAGACAGTAGAGCAGATTCCGTACGGACAGCGTTTCCCCGGTCTGGATATTTTGCGTGGAGCCGTCAGAGGTCAGACCCGTGTGGAAGGTGCCGCTGGCGGTGATGACGGTATCCAGAGACAGCTCGCCCCGGTCAACGGCCTCCAGCACGAGCAGGGCGGTCATCACTTTGGTAATGCTGGCAGGGTATGCCTTTTCGTCAGCGGCTTGTGCATAAAGCACCTCGTCATGCTCCACGTCTATCAGCAGGGTGTGGGTGGCGGCTATATCGATGTCCGCAACGGCGCAGGCGGGAACGGAAAGAAGGGAAACAGACAACAGGCATAGGGAGAGGATCGCAGAGAACAGACGCATTTTTTTCATAGAAAAAACCTCATTATTGTGGTACAATGATCCGGAAAAGCCCCACGCAGTGCAAGCGGCGGCATAAAAACCTGATGATCGACATTTTTTTGATACAAAAGAAAACGGCACCACGTGCCGCAAGCGCACAGTGCGCCTGTTTCAAATATAAGTATGCCTACTAAAAGCAGGAAAAAGATCCTCGTTAAGCGCGTTGACCACACAGGAGCGGGAACAAATCACAGGGGCAATTTGTTTAACGAATTTTATTATAACAAAAAAAGTGTAAACCTGCAAGCGTTGGGAGGGGAAAGTGATGCCAGAGCTAACAAAATTCGACAAAGTGGTTTTGGCAATGGCAGTCGTTTTTCTGGTGGGGGCGGGCAGCTATTGGGCTGGCAGCCACGCCTCGGCCGACGGCTGGAAAGTGGAAACGGCTACCGCCGCGACAGATATGGCAGATGAGAGCGTTACGGAAGGCTCAGTTTCTTCTCTTTCACCCGGCGAGACCATTAATATTAATACCGCATCCCAGGCAGAACTGGAGCGGCTGCCGGGTATTGGAGAGGCCAGGGCGGCCGCCATCATCACATGGCGGGAGGAAAACGGTCCTTTTGATACACCAGAGCAGCTAACTCAAGTATCGGGTATCGGGGAAAAGCTGCTGGCACAGATGATAGAATATGTTGCAGTGGAGGATTGAGTCATGCCGAAGGTTTTAGTGGTGGACGACGAAAAGGTACTGGTAAAAGGGATCAAATTTAATCTGGAGAGCGAAGGTTATAAGGTTGAAGTGGGCTATGACGGGGAAGAAGCCGTGGAACTTGCCCGCGGCGGCGCATTTGATCTGATTATCCTGGATTTGATGATGCCGAAAATTGACGGCCTGCAGGCGTGTATGCGGATCCGCGAGTTTTCCAACGTTCCCATTATCATGCTGACAGCCCGCAGCGAGGATACCGATAAAATCATTGGGTTTGAGTACGGCGCTGACGATTACATTACCAAACCGTTTAATATTTTAGAGCTGAAGGCCCGCATTCGGGCTTTGCTCCGCCGTTCCGGCCTTGAGGAGAAAAAACAGGGCGGGGGGAGTTTGACCCAAGGCTATATTGAGCTGGATACCGGCGCGCGTGCCGCATGGCGCTCCGGCGTGTCAGTGGAGCTGACGGCCAAGGAATTCGATCTGATGGAACTGCTTATGCGCAATCCCGGGCGGGTATATAGTCGGGAAAATCTGCTTAACGTGGTGTGGGGGTATGAATACATGGGTGATTACCGCACGGTGGATGTCCATGTTCGCCGCCTACGTGAAAAACTGGAGATGGACCCCGCAAACCCAGAATTCATTCGTACAAAATGGGGCGTTGGCTATTATCTGAAGAACGTACGGGATTAAGTGGCAGCAGTACAGAGGAGAGGAGCAAAGCCTGTGGAACCACGGAACGAGGACCAGAAGAAAATGCACTTTTTCCAGTCGGTACAGGTAAAGTATGCGATGACCTATATCGTGGTGATTGCCGCCGTTCTTGTGTTGCTCAACACCTATCCTGTTTTGGTGTCCCAAGACTTGGTGTTTAAATCCAAGCAAACCTCCCTTCAAAACCAGGCCACGGTGATTGTCTCCGCCCTTTCTGAGCAGGAAAACCTCACCTCCGAGCGTGTTGCACAGGTGATGGAGGTGCTGGGTAACATGAGTCTGACCCGGGTGCTGATCACGGATCCAGCGGGGCTGATTCTGTATGACTCCACGGCACTGGCGGAGGATGCGGACGAGACAGACACCTCGGCAGCTGTTAGACAGTATGCGCTGATTCGGGAGGTGACGCTGGCGTTGCACGGAAAAGACGTGTTTACTTCAAACTATCAGACAAACGCGTTTTGCTGTGCAGCCGCCGCCCCCATCATTTATCGCAATATGACCATCGGCGCTGTGTATATTTATGAGCAGGATTCAGAGCAAGCGGCGCTGGTGCAGGGGGTGCAATCCAATCTGCGCTCCATTTCAGTGGTGATCACCGTGGTGGTATTGATCATGAGCTGGGTGTTTTCCAAGGCACTTACTACCCGGATCGCCGCTTTGCTGCGTGCTATCCGCAGCGTTCGGGAGGGCGAATACAGCCACCGCGCACGCTTGTCCGGCAGCGACGAGCTGACCCAGCTTGCTGAGGAATTTAATGAGTTGACGGATCGGCTTCAGACGACAGAGCAAATCCGCCGCCGTTTTGTGTCAGACGCATCTCACGAACTGAAAACGCCGCTGGCCTCCATTCGCCTGCTGACGGATTCCATCCTCCAAAGCGAGCATATTGACGAGGGAACTACCCGTGAATTCGTTGCCGATATCGGAGACGAAGCCGAGCGCCTGACCCGAATTACGGAGAAGCTGCTGACGCTCACCCGTTTGGATAACGACTTGACCTTTCATACTGAGCGAGAGGACGAGCCTGTGGATGTGAAAACCGTGCTGGAAAAGGTAGTGCATATGCTGGCACCATTGGCGCAGGCGGGGGAGATTAAAATTGAAACCGAACTGGAACGTGACTGCGTTATTTCCTGTACGGAGGACGATTTATATCAGATATCGTTCAATTTGATTGAAAATGCGGTGAAGTACAATCTCCCTGGTGGGCGGGTGATGGTGGGTGCCTCTTCTGTACAGGATTCGGTGATTTTGACCGTGGCAGATACCGGCGTTGGGATCCCAGAGGAGGATCAGTCCCGCATTTTCCGTCGGTTTTACCGGGTGGATAAGGCTCGTTCCCGCGCCGCGGGCGGAACGGGGTTAGGCCTGTCCATCGTGAGTGATACCGTCATGCTCTATGGCGGCACGATCACGGTGCGGCCCAGAGAGCCGGAGGGTAGCATCTTTATTGTGACGTTTCCCAAAAAGGAGGAAGAAGCATGAAAAAGCTCTGGTTGCTTCCCCTGCTGTTCGTGCTGATCGCTTCGGGCTGCGCGGTTCAGCAGCAGACCGAGGACAATGCGCTGCTGCTGTATTTCCCCCTTGCCGAGGGAGAATCGGCCACCGGTTTTGCCCTGGGAACCGAGGAGTATACCGGCACGACCGGCGTGAAAACGATGATTACAGCGCTGTTTGACGGACCTTCCTCGGGAAATTTGGAATCACCATTTCCATCTAATATCTATCTGCGCTCTTGGCGGACGGAAAAGGGGGTGCTGTACCTGGACTTTTCCGAGGATTATGGCGGTCTGTCCGAGATAGACCTTACGGTGGCGGATTATTGCGTCACCATGACCATGTGCCAGCTTTCCGATGTGGAGGCAGTGCACATCACCGTCAAGGACAAGGAACTGCCAGACCGGGGCAAACAGGTGCTTGCCCCGGGGGATCTGCTGGTGGACGGCGGGGAAGGAATCCAAAAAACAGGGCTTGAATAATTTGAAAATATGTATATAATGAAGTATTAATTAATATCCGCGAAACAAGGCCAAACAGGCAGTCAAGCAATGGATCTGAAGCGGTAAAAATATCCTTTGCCGCCAAAGTCCGCAATCCGTAACATGTGGACTTTGACAAATGCGATTTAAACGTCCATTTGTTCAGGAAACATTCATTGCTGTAATGGACTAGGAGAGAAAGTATAAAGGAGCAACTACCATGAGCGATTATACGATTGATACAAAATGCGTCCAAGGCGGGTACACGCCGAAAAACGGTGAGCCGCGCCAGATCCCGATCATTCAGAGCACGACCTTCCGATATGATACCAGCGAAGAGATGGGGAAGCTCTTCGACCTGGAAGTCCCAGGCTATTTCTACACCCGGTTGCAAAACCCTACCAACGACATGGTGGCGGCCAAGATCTGCGGGATGGAGGGCGGAACAGCCGCTATGCTTACCTCCTCTGGCCAGGCGGCAAATTTTTATTCGGTGTTCAATATTGCGTCCTGCGGTGACCATGTGGTTTCCAGCTCTACCATTTATGGCGGCACCTATAACCTGTTTGCCGTTACCATGAAGCGCATGGGGATCGAGTTTACCTTTGTGGAGCCTGATTGTTCCGAGGAGGAGTTAAACGCCGCCTTCCGGCCCAATACCAAGGCCGTGTTCGGGGAGACCATAGCAAATCCCGCGCTCTCCGTACTGGATCTCGAAAAGTATGCCCGAATTGCCCATGCACACGGTGTGCCGCTGATCATTGACAACACCTTTGCCACACCCATCAACTGCCGCCCCTTCGAGTGGGGTGCCGATATCGTTACCCACTCCACCACCAAGTATATGGATGGACATGGGGCCGGCGTGGGTGGCTGCATTGTGGATTCCGGCAAATTCGACTGGACTAAATACCCTGACAAATTCCCGGGCCTGTGCGTACCAGACGACAGCTATCACGGCGTGATCTATACCGAGCGATTTGGCCTTGCTGGTGCGTTTATTACAAAAGCCACCGTTCAACTGATGCGCGACTTTGGCTCCATTCAGTCCCCGCAAAATGCGTTTTTGCTGAATTTAGGGTTGGAAAGCCTGCATGTCCGCATGGCTCGTCATTGCGAAAACGGGCAGGCCGTGGCCGAGTATCTGCAGACCCACCCCAAAATCGCATGGGTGACCTATTGCGGTTTGCCCAACAACAAGTACCACCAGCTGGCCCAAAAGTACTTGCCTAAGGGCTCCTGCGGTGTGGTATCCTTTGGCGTGAAGGGCGGCCGTGCGGCGGTGGAGAACTTTATGAAGCATCTTAAGCTTGCGGCGATTGAGACCCATGTGGCCGATGCCCGCACCTGCTGTCTGCACCCTGCCAGCGCCACCCATCGTCAGATGAATGACGAGGAATTGGCCAATGCTGGGATTACGCCCGACTTGGTCCGCTTCTCCTGCGGTATTGAGGATAAGAGTGATCTGATTGCCGATCTGGAGCAGGCGCTGGCAGCAATCTGAGAAATCACGGATACTGTCTGTTGAAACAAAAAAGCAAAGGCGCTGCCCGACCAGGCAGCGCCTTTGTTCTGCCCCAAGAGCGATTCTGCCCCACTGTGTGGTGCGGGGCGAATAGGGCTGAGCACTTACCAAGAAAGGGATCTTCTTTTCTCCAAAAAGCAAAAGGAAATCCTCTTGCTTTAAAAAGCCCCCCACTCCCAACGGATGTTGGAGGTGGGGGGGCGTCAACGCAGAGTTCTTCTCGCTATCTTACTTTTCCTTCTTGGGGAAAATCAGAGTGAAGACAACAGTAGTGACCAGAGCCACAACCACAGCAGCATAGGTTTCGGTCACGCCGGGAATGGGGTAATGCCCGGTAACCCCGTTGAAAACAACCCAAGCGCCGCCCACAACAGCGGTGCAGATCATGCCGCAGATTGCGCCCTTCTCAGAGGTCTTCTTCCAGTAGATACCCAGCAGCACCACGACGAACAAAGCGCCGCGCATGGAATAAGCAAAGTAAACGATATCCAGCACGCGGACGCCGGATTTGTTCAGCACGATGGCGACCGCAGCGCAGATGATGCCGGAAACAGCGGTGGTGATACGGGACATCAGCAGAACCTGAGCGTCAGTCGCATTGGGCTTCAGAACGCCCTGATAGATATCCTTGGTCATCATGGTGCCGGAAGCCAGGATCAGGGGAGACACGGTGGACAGGACGGCAGCCAGAATGGAAGCCAGCACAATGCCACCGGCAACGGGGGGCAGATGCATCATCAGGGTGGGCAGTGCCAGCTTGCCGCTGGTGACAACTGCCCCGGCAGTGTCAGTCAATGTACCGTTGAGGGACATGGACTTTGCAACCATACCCAGCACAGCCGTGAACAGGCCGAAGGGAGCGGCGACAAAAGCGGTAATGATGGCCGCCTTTTTCGCAACATGCATGTCCTTGGCAGCCAAAATGGGCTGAATGCCGGCCTGCGCGGTGCATGCGCCAAGCAAAGAGGCGATGATCCAGGAGGACACCTTAGGCATACCGATGGAAGTCATGTTGAAGTAGGAGCTGTCCAGCGTGGTGGTCAGCGTGCCAAAGCCGCCGATCATCTTCAGGGACAGGATAATTGCCAGAATCACGCCGCCGTACATGAAGCACAGATGCATGATATTGGTGTAGGCAACGGCGGTCATGCCGCCCGCCAAGGTATACACAATGAAGATAATTGCAAAAACAACAACCACAAGGTTAAAATCCAGACCCAGCAGGGAAACGCCAAGGCTGCCTGCTGCGATCATCTGGGAAATACCAACTGCGATCATGACAAAGGTCAGGAACACACTGGACACGGTACGGGCATTGCAGCCCAGGAATTTACCAATGATGCCGGGAACGGTGACGGTCTCCATGCTGCGGTACAGCTTGGCGAACAGCAGGGCCAGGAAAATGATGCCGATACCGTTGGCAAGGGTATACCAGGAACCGGAAATACCATAGTCAAAACCGTACTCGGAAACGCCAGTGGTGGACGTGCCGCCCAGCCACTCGCCGGTACCTGCGGCCACGCACATGATAACGCCCAGTCCTGCGCCGGTAAAGGACTCCGCACCGGTGTTCTTTCTCTGTGCAACAAAGGCAATTGCCACAGTCGCGACAAAGTAAAGAATAATGATGATTAATTGAATGTTCACGAATAGACCTCCTGTAAAACTTTGGCCAGGGAGTATCGGGCTTCCGTCCGGCCCCTTTGCCTTTTTAACCCACAAATGGGAAACAACACAACAAGTAACGATCCGTGCATCGCACAAGATGTACGGGAATTAGCAAAGCGTCTTTCTAAACGCTATCAAATGCGAGGAGCACACAACAACTCCCCGCATTTGGTGAAAACGTGGTAAGCGGCATCTCCTGTCAAAAACAGGTTATGCCATGCATCCGATCTTCTCAGGAATGATGAGGTCAGCATCAGTACGGGAAACAACGTCCTCAACGGTAACGCCGGGAGCCAGCTCCTCCAGAATCAGACCCTTGTCCGTGCAGTGCAGCACACACAGCTCGGTGACAATGTAGGTCACTTTCTTGGCAGCAGTCAGGGGCAGGTCGCACTTCTTCATGATCTTGGAAGTGCCGGTCTTGTCACAATGCTCCATGGTGATGATAATCATCTTAGCGCCGGAAACCAGGTCCATTGCACCGCCCATGCCGGCAACCGTCTTGCCGGGCACAGCCCAGTTGGCCAGATTGCCTTCCTGATCAACCTGGAACGCGCCCAGAACGGTTGCGTCCACATGGCCGCCGCGGATCAGACCAAAGGACTCAAAGCTGCTGAAGAAACAGCCGCCCTTACGCAAAGTGGTGTAGGCACCACTGGCGTCCACCAGATCCTCGTCTCTGTTAGCCTCATCAGGTGCACCGTTCAAGCCAATGACGCCGTTCTCGGAATCAATCCAAACGTCCACATCCTCAGGGATATAGTCAGCGACCATAGTGGGGATGCCGATGCCCAGATTAACCAGATCGCCGTCCTTAAAAAACTTTGCAGCGCGGGTGGCGATGAAAACTTTCTTTTCTTGCTTATTCATCTCAGTCATTTTCGTTTACCTCCTTACGCTTCGATGGGGACGATAGCGTTGACGCAGCAGCCAGGGGTCATGATATAGTTGGGATCCAGCTCGCCAACTTCAACAATGCTCTCAGCCTCGACGATCACGTAATCTGCAGCAGTCGCCATGATGGGGTTAAAGTTACGGGCAGCGTTGCGATAAATCAGGTTGCCCATCTTGTCAGCCTTCCAGGCATGGATGATCGCCACATCAGCGTGCAAGGGCAGCTCAAGAATGTAACGCTTG
This sequence comes from Oscillospiraceae bacterium, assembly GCA_963666535.1. Classification (GTDB taxonomy): domain Bacteria; phylum Bacillota; class Clostridia; order Oscillospirales; family Oscillospiraceae. The sequence continues at coordinate 1,130,580 of OY762913.1, forward strand.
CCGTTGACCTCGATGATCTGCTTGCCCTCTTCCATCTTGGTGTCCAGGCCGGTAGGAGTCAGAACGCCGCCCAGGCCCGCACCGCCGGCGCGCATACGCTCGCACAGGGTTCCCTGGGGGGTAAAGGTAACATTAATCTCCTTTTTCACGGCCTTCTCAACAGTTTCGGTGTTGTTGCCGATGTGGGAGCAGGTAATGTGCTTGATGCGGTTCTCCTGAACCAGCAGACCAATGCCACGGCCTTTTACGCTGGTGTTGTTGGAAATCACGTCCAGATCAGTCACGCCCTTGGCAATCATAGCCTTAATGAGGGTCTCGGGGACGCCACAGTTGACGAAGCCGGGGATCATAATGGTCATACCGCTCTTGACGTGCTCCATTGCCTGGTCCATGGTGACAACCTTAGACTTGGGAGTCTTATTAGCCATTTTGTTTCGTTCCTTTCAGTGCATAAATCAAAAAATATGCGGAGGGTAATATTAGTTCATCCTATTATCAGCTTCTACCGAATGGATCGCAAATTGCGCGCTATAATCGGTCATGCTTCCATGCTCGGTAAAAGACAACAACCATGCAAAAGGTCTGTACAGAGGGATCCGGCCTGCTTGCACAGGCCGGATCGACCTCCGGCAATTCCCGTTTTTGGAGAAAATTAACCCTCGTCGCGCAGGCAGTTGCGAGTAATACCCAGAATCTCGCGAGCATCCTGAGCAGTAGCAATCTCGCGGCCAGCCATCTTGCACAGATCAACGGCACGCTCCACCAGCTGAACGTTGGTTGCGACAACACCCTTAGAGAACATGATGTTATCTTCCAGACCCACGCGCAGACCATCGCAGCCCAGTGCCAGACCAGCCAGCATCATGGGCATGTGAGCACGGCCAATGCCGGAAACAGACCAGGTAGCGCCTGTGGGCAGCTTGTCAACCAGGAAAGCCAGGTTGCCGCCAGTGCCAGGCATAGCGCCGCCAACACCCATGATGAACTGGATGTGCGGAGGCTGGGGGATGTTCCACTTCTTGCAGTAGTACATGACACTGTCGATGTGGCCGGTATCAAAGACCTCGAACTCGGGCTTGACATCCTGCTTGACAACTTCCTCGCCCAGCTGGTTCAGGAAGCGGGGGCTGTTCTCAAAAATGTAGCTGTTGGCCCAGTTCAGGGTGCCCGGGTCAAAGGAGCACATTTCGGGCTTCAAAGCGCCCAGATGCTGCAGGCGCTTGTAATCCTCATACTCGCCGCCAGAGGTGGTCAAGTTCACGACAATATCCACGCCAGCTTCTTTGCAGTATTTGCGGGACAGCTGCACAGCCTCAGTGAACATGCCCAGATCCATGGACTTAAAGCCCTCGATCACAGTGCCGTCTTCGTTGACCTTATCCTTACGGACATGGATGTGAGCGATGGAAGCGCCAGCCTTAGCGACATCCACAACCTGGTGGGCAATTTCCTCGGGGGTGTAAGGAACGGTGGGAGCCTGCTCCTTGCGAGTACCTGCGCCGCACAGGCAAGCAGAAATAATAACCTTGTTAGTCTTTGCCATTGTTATAACTTCCTTTCAGATTACATGTATTTAAAGGTGAATTGCTAACAAAACTTAATGGGGCTTTTGGTAGAACAGTGGGCGACCGGATTTTAGTCGCACAGCTCCAGAACAGTGGCCTGGCCCATGCCGCCGGCGATGCACAAAGAAGCAAGGCCGTACTTTACGCCGCGCTTTTTCATCTCGTGCATCAGGGTGACAATGATACGGCAGCCGGAAGAACCAACGGGATGGCCCAGCGCCACGGCGCCGCCGTTGACGTTGATAATATCCATCTTGTCTTCCAAATGGAGTTCCTTGATGCAGCCCAGAGACTGTGCGGCAAAGGCCTCGTTCAGCTCGATCAGGCCGATGTCATCCATGGTGATGCCGGCGTTCTTCAGTGCCTTGGGCACAGCGTACACAGGGCCAAGACCCATCAGACGGGGATCGCAGCCTGCCGTACCCTGGCCAATGATCTTGCAGATGGGTTTAACGCCAAGCTCTTTGGCCTTGGTCTCGCTCATCATCAGAACGGCCGAAGCGCCATCATTGCGGCCGGAGGAAGAACCTGCGGTCACGGAGCCGGTCAGATCCTTGGAATTCCACATCAGGCCGTCATCGGTCTTCTTGATGTTAAAGCAGGGCTTCAGCTTTGCCATCTTCTCCTCGTTGGTAGCACGGTTGGGGAACTCATCCGTATCAAACATGATGGGATCCTTTTTGCGTCCCTGCGGCACAACAACGGGGACAATCTCGTCCTGAAAGCGACCGGAGTCGATTGCAGCAATGGCGCGGCGCTGAGACTCGAGAGAGAAAGCGTCCTGCTCCTCGCGGGTGATGCCCATCGTCTCGGCAATGTTCTCTGCGGTGCAGCCCATGTTGTACTTACCGTACATCTCCATAGGCTGACTGCGGAACTGACCCTCGGTCAGAGCATCGACAAACTCGGTGTTGCCGGTGCCAACACCCCAGCGGGCATTGCGAACATAGAAAACAGCGTTGGACATGGACTCGGTACCACCGGCCAGAACAACATCGTTCACGCCAGCCATAATGCTCTGCGCGCCGTTCTGCACAGCGGTCATAGCGGAAGCGCACTGACGCATAACCGTGTAGGCGGGGACGGTATCGGGAATACCAACCTTCAGTGCGGCAACACGGGCAATGTTAGGCTCGTCAGAAGTCTGACGGCACTGACCCATGGCGACCTCGTCAATAATAGAAGCATCGATCTTGGTGCGGTCCAAAATTCCCTTCATAACGGTACAAGCAAGATCATAAGCGCTCAAGGGCTTCAGGGCGCCACCCATTTTCCCGACCGCAGTACGGCAGCCGTCTACGATGACTACGTTTTCCATTGATAAATTCGCTCCATTCAAAAAATATATAGTTGCTATAGGGGTCGCGGCCCACGACCAGACACGGCTAGCAGTGTGTTTGTCATGGCCTGCCACCCCTACAACCTCACAAGGGGGGGAGCAGCTGCTTAGCTGCCCCCTCCCTAATGTGAATGTTTACGCCTTCTCCAGGTAGGTCATTGCCACATAGTGATCGGTATCCGTCTTAGCGGTGTACTTCACAGGCTTAAAGCCGGACATGGTAATCTCAATGTCGAAGGTTTTGTTCTTGGGCAAATCTTCAAATTCCCAATCGCCGAAGTAATTGGTGTCCATCTCATAGGCCTTTTTGCACTCCTGGCAGGTGATCTTGACATGAGCGCCGATACAAACCTCTTCCTCCTCCGCGGGCATATAAACCGTGCCGGCGAGGAAAGCGGTGGGGATATTCAGATGCACAACGTTGGATTTCTGGTCGCCCAGGCACTCCAGCTGAGTAACCTTGCCCTCGGCGATTTTCTTGGAGACCTCACTGTTGGGATCATCCAGATCGCCGAAGATCAGTGCCTCATTGGGGCAGGCCTCAACGCAACGGGGCTCTTTGTAGCCTTCGTCCAGCAAATGTGCGCACATGGTACATTTCTGGGGAAGCTCAAGCTCCTCGTTCCAGAAAATGGCGCCCACGGGGCAGGCATCAACAATCTGCTTCTGGCCTTTCGCCTTCACAGGATCAATGATGACAATGCCGTCGTCACGTTTATAGACAGCACCGTTCTTGGCCGCCTTCATACAGGCAGGGTTCTCGCAGTGGGAGCAGGGAATGGGAACGGTAGCGGTCTTAATGTGGCGCTCGCTGTCGCCGCGCTCCCACTCCTTGATGTTCATCCAGAACTGACCCATGTGGGGCTGAGGGGCAGAAACAGGAGTTTCCCAGCCGCAATGCTCGTCCTTGCATGCCATGAAGCAGGCGTAGCAAGCCATGCACCGGGCCGAATTAATTGCAATACCGTATTTCATGTTTGTTAAGCCTCCTTCTTTTTCTCACTGAAGAGAATGTCGGCTTCCTCAGAAGTCTTAATGACGCCGTTAACCGCGGCAATGCGGGCATCAATCCGCTCCAGGTTAAACTCAAAGCCCTGACCAAAATTAGGATCGGCTTCCGCTTTCTCCACATCAATGTTGCAGGAGTTGGGTACCATGGCGGGGATATAGTCGCCCATCAGACGGCCGGGGGTCAGCAGGTTCACGCAGCCACCCTTATCCACACTGCCAACCTCGCCATAATCGACGGGGTTATAAATGCCGGAAGAGGTGTAAGCGTGAATGGTCTCGGGGTTCACGCGGCGGGTCACACGCACCACGCACAGAACACTGCCGCGGGCGTTGAACAGACGGACAACATCGCCGTCCTTGATGCCCTTCTTCTCTGCCACGACAGGGTTGATGCGGCAGATGAGATAGGGGTTGCCGTTGATATACACGCGGTTCTCGGGGATTTCCCACAGCCACTGAGCGTGCTGATTGTAATGGGTGTGATAGTCGAAACGGGGGTGGGGAGAGATCATGCCGTACGGATACACGTCAGCGGTAAGGGACTTGTGGCCCTCCCATGCGTCTTTATACTGGGCGATGGGGGTACGGATCTCGTCGTCGGGAGCCCAGTAAAGCATGGACTCGGAAACGAACTCCCACTTGCCGGTGAGCGTACCCAGCTTGCACTCCTCCTGGAATATCTTGTGGTTGGGCGTATCGCAGGGGCGCTCGTCTGCAAACCACTGGAAGCCGGGATACTCGTCCCACTTCTCGATCAGGCCGGTTTTCGCCTCCACATTCTCCTTCTTGTAGGAAACGGGAACGATATAGTAGCCCTTCTTCTTGAAGCCTTCCCACGTCGTATGCTTGGACAGATCGGAGAACTGCCAGAAACGCTTACACCAGTCTTCCTCGGTGCGGCCCTCGGTGAACTTTTCGCCCCAGCCAAGGCGGGCGGCGACCTGAGCGAAGATCCAGTAGTCAGAGCGGGAATCCCACATGGGCTCAATTGCCTTCTCCTGATACACGATCACCTGCCAGCTGTTGCCGGTCTGAGAGTGAGAGCAGTAACCGCCGTTGCCGGAGTTGCCGACCTCGCCGATATCTGTACGCTCCAAGTTGGTGCAAGCGGGCAAAATCACGTCGGCCATACGGGCCTCGGGGTTCATGTGGATATCCTGGTTGATGACGAACTCCAGCTCGGGGCTCTGATACATCTTGACCCACTTGTTGGTATCCAGCATGGTGCCCATGAAGGAGCCGCCGTAACGCCAGAAGCAGTGTACTTTGTTGTAACCGGGCATCGGGTACACATGACGGGTGAACTCCATGTCCAAACCGCCGCCGCAGAAGCCCTCGCCCAGCCACTCGAAGTGACCGTCCAAGATTGCGTCAGGCAGGTTGGTACGATACAGCGTCTGCTGAACCTCGTTAATCGCGGGGATATCTGCAACAGGTGCATTGGCGATAGAAGCCAGAGGATCGGAATAACCGCCGAACCAGAAGTTGTAGTTCATGGGGGCGCCGCAAGTGCCGGTCCAAAGATTTCGGCCGGCCTTGCCCATGCCCTGAAGGGCAAACAAGGTTACCAAGGTACGGGAGTAATCGGTGCCGCCAACGGTACGGCAGGCACCGCCGAAGCCGCCGCGCATACCGGAACCACCCATGGTCTTGGTGGAAGCCCAGCGGCGTGCCAGCGCCTTGATATCGGCAGCCTTAATGCCCGTCAGCTCTTCCGCCCACTCGGGAGTTTTAGCGGTAGCATCGAATCCATTACCCAGAATGTGTGCGGCCCACTCTTCGAAGCGGTGACCATGCTTGGCAACGTATTCCTTGTCATAGGTGCCCTCTTTGATCCACACATAGGCAATTGCCTCAGCCAGAGCGGCATCGGTGCCCATACGGGGGCCAAACCACTTGTCCGCCTGCTTGACAGAGGAGAAGTTGTTGAAGGGATCAATGTAGATGAACTGAACGCCCATCTCTCTCATCCAGTGGCGCCACAGCGTGGACTCCTGTGCGGAATAGCCGCCGCGGGTGGAGTCGGGGTCGTGGGACCACATGATCATGGTCTCGACATTCTTCATGCCATCAACCAGCATATCAAAGGGCTCGGGTCCGCCCAATCGCCAATAGTAGCCATAGGTGTGGGGCGTGCCCCAGGTAAAGCCTTCCCAAGAATCAGGGTTATCCATGATCCTGGTATAGCCCATCATACTGAAGAAGCGCTTAAACAGGCTGATCTTATAACCGACCAGTCCCCAAGAGTGGTGGGAGGACGTGATGGCAGTGATGGTCTCCTTGCCATAGGTCTCCTGAAGTCTGTTAATTTCACGGGCAATCAGGCTCAAAACCTCATCCCAGGAAGCGCGGCGATAGCCGGACTTGCCACGGTTTTCGGCGTTGCGGTTTTTGCCATCGGGAGTCTCCACAAAATCCTCACGGATCATGGGATACTTATTGCGGTCATAGGAATAGGTGCGATCCTTCTCGGTAAAGCCGAGGAGAGACAGCGTGGTCTTACGCAGCGGAGTATAATCTTTTCCACGGGCATGGATCACCCAGCCCTGGGTATCATCGTCCGTCAGGACGATAGGTCTGACGCGGCGGATTTTACCGTCAACAACATGAACGGTTAGTGGGCCGCCCACGCAAATGCTGTGCGTGATTTTCTCAGCCATTGTTCTACCTCCTTGATTGTTTTGCAACAATTATGACATAAACATTTTTCTTCTTGGATCTGACAGCCAAGTGCTCTCAAGATTGATTCCAAAAAGTAGGATTACACGGCAACTTCTACCATCTGCTTGGCGTAGTCGGACTTGGGATCGATCTCCACCATTTCGCCGATATACTTGCCATCCTTCCACTCAAAGCAGCGGATGTCAAACACCTCAATGACGGCAAACCAAAAGATCTTGCCATCGGGTCCTTGATAATGCTTACCCAGGTGGAACATATGCAGGGGCATGATATCATCGCCCACAGCCTTGATCGCGTTGGCAAAGTTCTGGTTTTTAAAACCGTTCACCAGACCAAACTTCTCAAAGCGCGTCCTGCCCATCGGTGTCCAGCCACCAGCGGCAAGGATTCCCTTCTCAATTGCCTCGACCGCATCCGGGGTGGGGCGTCCATAACCATCGAAGTCCTCGTACCAGATCCGATAGGCACAGGTGATCTCGCTGGGACACTTGTCCAGTGCAGCCTTGACCATGGCGGAAATTTCCTCCTGAGTAACAGTTTTGATGCCCTCAGGAACATGAATCGTAAGATTCATTGCGCAGTCCTCCTTTTTACAGCTATTCTTGCATTTTTCGCTCAATTTGCGGTATGATTTACTCGCTTTTCTGGAAGTAGCCCGTCAAAAAGGCGCGCCAAAAAGCAAGGAGTCCATACCATCCCACACTCGAATATATTAAACTATGGAACAATACCAATGTCAACATTCTTTTTGTTGCAAGGAACCTTTTTCGTTCGTTTTCCCTTTATTGGCATTGTGATACGCCCTGATCCGTCAAAGGTAAGCCATTTCCGGCATTTTAATTGTAAAAAGCAGGGGGGATTTTGCACAGTGTGCAAGATCCCCCCTGCTTTTCCATTTTCAACAAATATTAGAATTGGGAGTTTCCTGTTTCGTGCTTCCCATGTTCCCCATCCATTGCTTCCATAAAATCATAGTCATCTGCAGGCAGACAGCCCATTTGGTCCAAAAGACGAACGATCGCTTGCTCTGCCGCCACCATGACTCCCATCAGATCCAGATCCCGGTCATGCTCGATTTCAAACAGCTGATCGCACATAGTTGCAAGCTGCTTTAAAATTGCACGGTCCTTTTCCGTCTTTTCCAGCGTCTTTCTCCGACCCTCTGGCGCATCAATGGGATGGATAAAGCACTGATAGGCTTGGTGCAGTTCAAAAACGTACATAATCTCGTTTTTGGACAGGATTGCCACCATGTTTTCCTTCTCAATGGATTCCAGCATCTTTTCTCCGTCTTTTTCCATCGTTCCAATTTGGATATTCTGTTCCGGCTGGTCCTGTTCCGGCTGAATCTTCTCATTTTCCATAGGAGAGCCTCCGTTTAATTTTCTTGATGTTCTCTCATTATACAGGAAAGGAAACCAGAGAGCAACCCCCCAGCTTTTTGATTCAATAAAGCGCCTTCCATGAAAAAAGCCGGAACGCCTTGCGGCGTTCCGGCTTGCAGGCTGTCAAAAAACCATCCAACCAAAGGTCTCGGAGGGAAGGATAGTGTGAAAGGGAACTGTCAGGGTTCTCTTTCGCGTCCAATCAACACACTTTTTGAAACTTTTTACGGTGTTTCAAAAAGTGCTGTCAGCCTGTCGGAAAAGTCCAAGGACTTTTTTGACAGGCTGAAAAGACGGAGCGCCTTGCGGCGCTCCGTCTTGGTGTATGCAAAAATTGATTGTTTAGACGGGATCTTCCATCAGCTTCTTGGTCACACGGAAGATTTCGAACAGCTGCTTGTCGCGTTTGGCCTTCAGTGCGTCCATGTCCACGCCGGTGTAATCGTAGAAGCCCTTGCCGCTCTTGATGCCCAAATTGCCGGCCTCGACCAGCGCTTCCAGGCTCTTAGGCAGTTCGTCGCCGTTGACAGGCATGGTGTAGGACTTGTTCTTATAGTTGTTCGCCGTCATGTCCAAACCGCCGAAGTCGGCGCGTTTGCACAGTCCCAGCACGCAGGCGCGGGGGATGAAGGAAGCCTTGGCCGCCAGATCGATTGCCGCCGCGTCGCAGTATTCGTTATCCAGCAGATAGAACACCTCGCGGTTCAGGCACTGCTGCAGGCGGTTGACGATATAGCCCTTAACGAACTTCTTCATCAGAACAGCGGTCTTGCCGCACTTCTGCAGCAGCTCCAGGGTGATGTCGGCATACGCCTGGGGCGCTTGCTCGCTCTTCACAACTTCGACCAGGGGGATCAGCTGAGGAGGTGCATACCAGTGCGCAATTACCTGCTGGGGCAGCAGCTTCTCGGGGATCACCTCAAAGATATTCATGGCAGAGGTGTTGGACGCGATGATCACATCAGCGGGAACACAGGCAGCCAGCTGCGCGTACAGTTCAACCTTGGCGTCGCGGTTTTCTACGATGGTCTCCTGGATGAAATTGGCGCCGGCAACGGCCTCCTCAACGGTCAAAGCGAAGCTGACACGGTTGAAGATGGTCTCCACGTCAGCCTTGGCAATCTCGCCTTCCTCGGCAAAGGTCACCAAGCTGCTGTGCAGGGCGGCTTTCGCCTTCTCACGGGTAGACTCGGAGCGGGTCCACATCGTGACCTGGTAACCACCCATGGCGTAGGTTTGGGCAATGCCAGGGCCCATCGTACCGGCACCCAGCACTGCGATCTTTTTGACATCGGCAAGTGTTTTCATAATTTTTCTCTTCCTTCATAGAAAAGTTTTATGACAGGGGGCGCCGTTTCCAGCGTCCCCTGTCTCTACATTTTGAAATTGGGTGCAGTGATTAGAAAGAGCCCTCTTCCCACGCGACCAGACGGACAAAGCCGCCGTCAGCAGCCTCGCAGCGGAAGGGGAATGCAGCAATGGTCATGCGCTTGCCGGTAACTTCATCAATGTTGCCGCCGGCGTTCTCGACGGTGCACACGCCAGCCTGCATATAAATGCGGTGGCAGGGCTCGTAGTCGGGATACTCAACCGTGGGATCCTTGCCAGTAGCAGTACGATAAGCGGTGTCCAGCCAAGGCATCTGCTCCTTGAGGGGATGATGCCACAGGGGACCATCGGTAGCGCCCCAAGTGCCGGCAATACCCTTGATGTGCTTGGTATAGGTCAGGTAGTTAGCCAGATCGGGGCCCTCGCCGGGATAGTAGTTGTAGTACTTGTCGTTGTTCTTACGCCAATAGCGCTGGAATCCGGTATTGATGACAACCCAATCGTTTTCACGAATTTCCAGACCGTCCTTCTTGCAGGCAGCCTCAACCTCTTCGGGCTTAATCTCATGCCAAATTTCGCCCATCTTTGCGGGATCGCCGTTGGCGGCGTTGAATTTCGCCTCAAACTCGTCGGCTAGATAGCGCATATCGACAATAATACCGGAACCGATGCAGCGCTCCAGCTTGATTTCGTCCAGAGAATAGCCGTTGGCCTCACGATCGACCTCTTCCTCATGCAGAACATGGTTAGGAGCGTCCATATGGGTGCCGGCATGCAAGGTGCCGGTGTACGTGCAGGTGCGCTTGTGGAAGCGGCCCAGATACTGGCCACGGGGGAAGATCAGATCCTGACGTGCGCCGGGGAAGGGCCACAGGGGAGTGTCGATGCCCCAGGGGTTGGACAGATCATAGATCTTCACCATCTTGGAGTCATCCAGAAACAGCTTGCTTTTGTCGAGCGGCATATAAGCCATGGTTAAGTTCCTCCTTAAAGTTTGTCTGTTGCCAGACTATTTTGCACAGTGAAGTTTAAACCTTGGAACAGTACCAATGTCAAGTAATCGACACATTTTTTCCGAAATAAAATGTTCCCAAACTCCTTTTCTGGCCGATTTCGCTTGCCTGAGCGGCCTTTTTCGCTTATAATGTAGGTATATGTCATTCAAACTGACTACATTTCATGGAACTGGAGGCGCGCACCATGCGTTACAAAATCGGCGATGTATCAAAAATGTTGGGCATCTCCCCTGATTTGCTCCGCTACTATGAAAAAAAGGGAGTCGTCCATCCGGTCAAGGATCAGAGCAACGACTACCGCTATTATGATGTCTGGGACACCAATTTTCTGATTGACTGTCTGTTCTACAAAAGCTTCGGCTTTTCCGTGGAGCAGACAGCTGAAATGGTACGGCAATGCACCGTTTCGGATATGGACGCACGCTTCCGCTCCAATGAAGACGCTCTGAAACAGCTTATCCTGCACAGTCAGATGCTTCTGCAGCGCAGCGAGGAGTACCGTGATTCTATTGAAGACATCACGCAGAATTTAGGGCAGTGCACCATCACGGAATGCCCGCCCTGCATCTATTATGCCAACCGGCTCAATCAGGAGTTTTCGTCCGATCCCCGGTTGCAGCGCGTCGCCAGGGACTGGCTGAAATACTTTCCTTTCTCCAAGCGTTCTTTCTGTGTGCCGCGGGCGGAACTGGTGAATCCGGCGACCGATGCTACCTTTCAGTGGGGGTTTTCCCTATCGATGGAATACGCCGAGATTCTCGGTGCTAAATCTCTCCCGCCTGTGATTCATGTCCCCGCGCATAAGTCGGTTTATACCACATTCTCCAGTGTGGGCAACTCATTCTCACCCCGTCTGTTGAACAACGCCCTGACTTACCTGAAAGAAAACGGGCTTACCCTCTGTGGGGATGTGCGGGGCAATCTGCTCATCAGCGCGCTGGACAACAGCGACCCAAATTTTCAGCCCCTTACCGGTTATTTCGAGGCGTGGCTGCCCGTAGAGTAATTTTTGTTGACAACGGTCCGCCGCTCTGCTATACTGTCAAAGCACAACAAAGAAGGAACGGTACCCCCGTCCTCACCCCAGACAAGCGTCAAAGGGTCAACATGGATCATCTCGCTGCCTTTGCGGCAGTCTGCTTTATGTGATGCGGGTACCTGTTCAGGTATCCGTATTTTTATTTTTTGCATTGGAGGTGCTTTCTTATCAGTAACACAGGTCATCAAATTAATGAAGACATTCGTGACAAAGAGGTTCGGCTGATTTCCGCCGAAGGGGAGCAGTTGGGTATCCTGTCCGCGCAGGAAGCGATGGACATGGCTATGGAGCAGGGCCTGGATCTGGTTAAGATTTCCCCCAGCGCCATTCCGCCCGTCTGTAAGATCATGGACTATGGTAAATTCCGATTTGAGCAGACAAAGCGCGAAAAAGAAGCCCGCAAAAATCAACACATTGTTGAGATTAAAGAGGTTCGCATGTCTCCCGGTATCGACGTGAACGACTTTAATGTCAAGCTGCGCAACGCTCAAAAGTTTTTGGGCGAGGGCGACCGTGTCAAGGTCACCGTCCGTTTCCGCGGCCGTGAAATGGCTCATACCGATATCGGAAAGGAACTTCTGCTCAAATTTGCGGCAGAATGTGCTGAAACCGCTATCATGGACAAAGACCCCAAGCTGGATGGCCGTCATATGTCCATCTTTTTATCCGCAAAGGTTGTAACCAAAGAAACCAAAAAGTAATCATAAAAGGAGTTAGCTACTATGCCTAAGATTAAGATCAAAACTCACAGTGGTGCAAAAAAGCGCTTCAAACTCACCAAAACCGGAAAAGTCAAGCGCGCCCATGCCAACAAGTCTCACCTGTTGAACGGTCATGGTAAAACCACCAAGCGCAAGAGAAGCCTCCGCGCCGGCGCTTATGCAGATAGCACCAACGTGTCGGCCATCAAGCGCATGATTCCTTATAAATAACATCTGATTACTCAATATATAGGAGGCTTTTACAATGGCAAGAGTTAAAGGCGCAATGATGACGCGCAAGAGAAGAAATAAAATTTTGAAACTGGCCAAGGGCTATTGGGGCGCCAAGTCCAAGCATTTCAAGATGGCCAACCAGGCTGTCATGAAATCCCTGACCTATGCTTACACCGGCCGTCGCCTGAAGAAACGCGACTTCCGTCAGCTGTGGATCGCCCGCATTAACGCCGGAGCCAAGGCCAACGGCATGAACTACTCCACCTTGATGCACGGTCTGAAGATGGCCGATATTCAGATCAACCGCAAAATGCTTTCTGAGATGGCCATCAACGACAAGGCCGCCTTCACTCAGCTGATCGAACTGGCCAAGGCCGAGCTGTCCAAAACACAGTCTGCTTAACCCATTTTCCAGTAAAATATCCCGCTCTGTAAAAAAATACAGGGCGGGATATTTTTGCGTTCCCTTGCATGGAACGGGTCGCCCTGCTCCACAAACCTTAATCTAATTTTTATTATCACATTTTATGGTTTTTTATATTGATATTTTGGAATTTACGTATTATACTATCTCTAGGTGATTGAAATGAACGAAAACGTCTATGGTCAAAACCCGCAAAATAACCCGCCCACTCCGGAAGGATCCTCTACCCGCAAAGTGCGTGGGGAACAGGGGCGAGATCCCTACGATGGTCTGCGCCCTTGGTCGGCCATCACCCACGGTGTCGGCATTGTTCTTGCTGTCATTGGAACAATCCTTCTTCTGCTGAGGGGTGTTTCCATAGGCAGCATGTGGCACATCGTTTCCTTTAGTGTTTACGGCGCGTCCATGATTGGTCTTTATACCGCCAGCACGCTTTACCACAGCGTAAACGCCTCGGTTCGCGGACGGGTGGCGCTGCGAAAATATGACCACGTCTCCATCTACTTTCTCATTGCCGGTACGTATACCCCCATTTGTCTGGTTGCTTTGTCCGGCGTGTGGGGCTGGTCCCTGTTCGGGGTTATCTGGGGGCTTGCGCTGGTCGGTTTGGTACTGGCCATGGTTTGGATTATGGCTCCCCGCGCCCTGACCGCCGGCATCTATATCTTCATGGGCTGGCTGGCGCTGATTGCGTTTGTGCCGCTTTCTCAATCGCTTCCCCCTTTGGGCTTTTTCTGGCTCATCGGCGGCGGCATTCTGTATACCTTAGGCGGCGTGCTGTACGCGCTCAAATGGCCGGGCCGCAACAATCCCCGCTTCGGCTGCCATGAGATTTTCCATGTATTCATCGTTCTGGGCAGCCTGTTTCACTTTATGCTCATGTATCAGGTCGTTGCCTTCTTGTAATCCATCGAAAACAGCGCCCCGGGCGGAATTTTCCACCCGGGGCGCTGTCCTTATTCGGTTTCCGGTTCCTTGGCTTCTCTCCGCTGGGCATCGCCGTCATTCCGGCAGGAGGGCAGCTTCGTGCCAACGCAGCGATTGATCAGAACGCCCATGCCGTGGAACTTAGCTTCGTAATCCGTCATGACCCCGCAAACCCCATCCTTGTGAAGATTTCTTGTCACCTGCGAAAGGGCATAGCCCGCCTTGGGGAACTGTAGCAGAGAGAATTCAAACAGGTCATGGTTGTCCGTTTTCAAGTGGATCTCTCCCTGGTCCCGCAGTACCTCCCGGTAACTTTTCAGGAACCCCTCGTGCGTCAGCCGACGCTTTGCCTGTCGATTAGCGGGCCAGGGGTCGCAGAAGTTGATGTAGACCCGGTCCACCTCGCCCGGTGTGAAGTATTCCTTCAGTTTTGCCGCGTCTCCATCCACAAAAAACACATTTTTCAGTTCCTGCTCCATCACTCGCTCCATAGCGATAATCATGGCGTCGGGAACGCGTTCCACCGCGATAAACAAAACATCGGGCTCAGCCGCCGCCGTCTCTGCGGTAAACCGTCCCTTGCCGCAGCCCAGTTCCAACCTCAGCTCTCGTGCCTGCGGCATCAGCTGCCGCCAGATGCCCCGATAAGCTTGGGGCTGCTTGACCTGCACCGTGGCGCAGCGTTCCATCCGTGGCAAAAGATTCGGCTTTTTTCTCATTCTCATTGGGTATCCTCACCTTGTCAAAATGTCAATTTATCATAACATAGATGCTTTTTCCTTGCAATCTCTCTCCGTATATATTATAATAAATAAGTTCTTTATCGAGGTGTAGCGGAGTTGGTACCGCGCCACTTTTGGGAGTGCCGTGCCGGTATCCGAGCCGAGTGAAACCGAAACGCCGGAAGCCCTTGGAACACGGGCGTTTGCGGGGTTTAACCGTCCATTGAAAAGTACCCCGAAATTGCATTTGACCACAGCTTTGACCACAGACAGTGAAAACCTTTGAATTGTACAGGGTTTGTGCTACAATGAAAAAATCAAATATCCGGGTGTAGCGGAGCTGGTACCGCGCCTGCTTTGGGAGCAGGAGATCGCACGTTCGAATCGTGTCACTCGGACCAAAAGTCCACTGAAATCGTTGATTTCAGTGGACTTTTTCTTTGAAAAGTTCAGATTTTGCATCTACGCCTGCCGCCAGTTTCGAGAGCTCTCAAAACCGGCTTTTTCTTTGTTTATTGCGGCGCAGAATTGGAAGCTGGCAGTGTTTGCATGAGGGCATAGAAATGTTCGGGCTTGCCGGTGGTGAAGTAGGCATACCAGGCATCCAGCGTGTCGGCCTGAAAAACGCCCAAGCGCTCGATGATCTGCTTGGCCCACAGCAAACCACCGGTGGAGCCTGCGGTAATCAGATTGTCGTCCGCCACAGACGGCTGATCCACATAAAAGTCTTGGCCCTGATAGCCAGGAGCAAACATTTCAAGGAATCCCGCTCCATTACTGGTATGCGGACGCTTATCCAGTAGTCCAAAGTTCGCAAGCGCAGCGGTAGCCCCGCATATCGCACACACCGTAGCGTCTGCCAAGAGAAGCTCGCTTGCTTTTTCGATGATCGCGCCATGCTTTGGGGCGTTCCATGTATCTGCACCGGGCAACAGCAGCACGTTGGTTTCAGCCACAACAATATCGTCAATCTGGCAATCGGGTACCACCGTCAGCCCGCCCATCGTATGAATCAGCTTTTTAGAATCACTGACCGTTTTCAGCGAGATTTGCGGTGCGTCCTTTTTGAAAAATCGACCGGAATGTAGCTCCGAAGTAATATGACCCAGCTCCCAGTCGGCTAACGTATCCTGAACGTAAACATAGATTGTAAACATAAATTTCCTCCATTTTCATTGCTTTATTGATTTGTTTGCTTTGTTATAGTACCATATAATTACTGACAACATCATGGCAACAATCTGCAATAAAAAAAGAGAAATTTTGAAGGGCGGTCGTCCGATGAAGGTAGACAGGCTTGTGAGCATCATTATGATACTCCTTGAAAAAGAGCGGGTCGGCGCACAGGAATTGGCAGAGATGTTTGAAGTCTCTCCCCGCACAATCTACCGCGACATCGACGCGATCAATATGGCGGGGATTCCTGTCTGCTCCACCTCAGGCGTGGGCGGCGGCTTTGAAATCATGCAGAAATACAAGCTTGAAAGAAATGTTTTTTCCACTGCCGACCTTTCCGCCATCCTGATGGGACTTTCCAATCTTTCCAGTGTAATGCGCGGGGATGAACTGGTAAACGCGCTGGCGAAGGTCAAGAGCTTTATTCCTGCCGACAGGGCAAAAGATATTGAATTAAAAGCAAATCAGATCTACATTGATTTAAGCCCGTGGATGGGCAACCGAACGATCCAGCCGTATTTGGAACGCATCAAAACCGCTTTGCAGCAAAGCAGACTGCTTTCTTTTGAATACACGGATCGCCATGGAAATAAAACCGTGCGAACAGCCGAGCCGTATCAGCTTGTATTAAAAAGCAACCACTGGTACTTGCAGGGGTATTGCCATAAAAGAAACGATTTCCGCTTATTCAAGCTGTCCCGCATGTCAAACCTGCAAATGAAAGAGGAACTTTTCACGCCGCGGGATTATGAAAAGCCGCAGTTGGATTTTGATGATATTCTGGAAACCATGCAGACGAGAATCAAAATTCGTATCCACAAGTCCGTCATGGACAGGATGCTCGATTATTGCGCTTATGAAGATTTCTCGCCCGACGGTGACGAACATTTCATTGTGGACTTTCCCTTCATTGAAAATGAATATTACTATGATATTCTTCTGAGTTTTGGGGATAAATGCGAGTGCCTGGAGCCGCCCCATGTCCGCGCGGAACTAAAACAAAGAATTCAAGAGATCGCTGCGCTGTACGCTTGAACGATTCCACAACGCCCTGACACAACTCCGCACGGAAAGTCATGAGACCGCCGGCGACCTGCGATAGAATGACAGCATACGGAAGGAGGCTGAAGAATGGATTGGATCACGGGAATCCAGCGGGCGCTGGACTATACCGAGGCGCACCTCACAGGCGAGGTGGACTATGAAGAGGCGGCGAGAGAGGCCTGCTCGTCGGCATTTCATTTCCAGCGGATGTTCACCATGCTCTGCGGCTTTACGCTGGGCGACTACATCCGGATGCGCCGCCTGGCTCTTGCTGCCGAGGACTTGATGCGCACGGACGACAAGGTCATTGACATCGCGTACCGATATGGCTACGACACGCCCGAGAGCTTTTCCCGCGCATTTACCCGCTTTCACGGCGTTAGCCCGACCCAGGCGCGACACGGCGGGAGCGTCAAATCCTTTTCCAGACTCTCCGTAAAACTGATTTTATCGGGAGGAACGACCATGGATTACAGGATCGAAAAGAAAGACGCATTCAAGCTCATCTGCAAAAAGAAGCAGGTCACGAAGCCCCAGGGCGACACCGCCACGGCGGACATCTCCGCGTTCTGGAATGAGGTCAGAACCGACGGCACGATGGATAAAATCTGCAAGTACGGCAAGTTTGACAGTCTGCACGGTGTTCTGGGCATCTGCTTCAGCGATGAGTTGGCGGACTCCGGCTTCCCCTACGGGATCGGCGCAGAGTATAACGGCGCGCCCCTGACCGATGCGGGGCTGGACATCGTGGAGATTTCGGCCTACACCTACGCGGTGTTTACCTGCCGCGGCAAGATGCCCGACGCCTTCAAGGACACCTACAAGCGCATCTGCACGGAGTTTTTCCCTCAGAGCAACTATGAGTACGGGCAGGGCGTGGAGCTGGAGGTCTACCCCTCGGCAGACGTGCAGAACCCGGATTATTCCTGCGAGATCTGGATTGCGGTCAAGGAGAAAAAGTAAGGGAGACGGTGTTCGCCCGCAACACAAAGGCGGTATCCTGAAAATTACAGGATACCGCCTCGTTGTCTATTCAATTTTTGGTGTCTGTCCGCCCCAGCAGATAATCCACGCTCACCTTGTAAAAATCAGCGAGTGCACATAATACGTGAGGAGGCACCATTCTCTGGCCGCTCTCATAATAGGCATAGGTTCGCTGTGGCACGTTGATTGCCGTGCCGACCTGCTGCTGTGTTAAATCAGAATCTTCCCGCAAATTGCGGATTCTTGGGTGTTTCTCCATCTGCATCACCACACTTAGTATAGTAGAACAAATTGTTCTACTTGACAGGTGAATTGTCAACAGAAGCGCAACAATGTCAAAAAGTGGAGTTTGCGAGTACTTCGGCGGGCGTTGCCCAGCCGAGGCATTTTCTTGGCCGGTTATTTAGAATGTTCATTGCGTCGGCGACTTCTTCCTTGCTGATGTCTCTGAAGTCCGTTCCTCTGGGGAAGAATTCACGCACAAGACTGTTCAGATTCTCAACGGAGCCTTTTTGCCACGGGCTGTGCGGGGAGCAGAAGTAAAATGGGATATTCAGTTCATCTTCTACCTGTCTATAGCAATCGAATTCAACGCCCTGGTCGGCGGTAAAGGTCAGGCACGGCATCGTTTCAGATACGGCTGCCAAAATTTTGTATACAGCCCAGTTACTCTTTGCATTACGCAGAAAGAACAGCATGCAGTATCGGCTTTTTCTGTCGCACATTGAAAGAAGGCCGGAATGGCTGTAATTTGCCGAAACGATCGTATCCAGTTCCCAGTCACCGATACGATGACGCCTATATGCCTCTATGCAGCGTTTTTTCAGCAGCTTAATCCCCGGAAAATGGCTGTGATGCCGTCCTCTTGACCGTCCTTTGTGCCGAAGCGTAACGGCAGCGGCCTGCTCCAGACGTCCCAGGCAAAGCCAACGATAGATTGTGGAATGGCTGATGCGCATTCGGCGATCGTTAGGATAATCCAGCCTAATACGACCGGCTACCTGCTCCGGCGACCAGGTTTGCAGCAGATGCCTTCTGACGTAGTCGGACAATTCGGCATTTCCATACTTCCCGGCACGCCTCCTGTGAATTCTGCTGCGGTACAGCTCGTCCGCTGGTAAAAAACGATAAGCCCGCCCCATTCCCACCTGAAAACACGCATTGCGCTTCAGCTCACGGCTGATCGTGCTGGGGCTGCGGCCTAATTCCTGCGCGATAGCGCGTATTCCATAACAGTTTTCCGACAATTGAGATAGCTTTTTTCGTTCTTCCAGCGTAAGATGATGGTAGCTCACAAGGTATCCCTCCTGACAGTGTTGTCTCGACAACTCCACTGTACCACAGGAGGACATATCCTGTGATTTTTTACTCTGTTGCACTTGTTATTTTAGTTCACCTGAAATTATGAACGTATTGTTCTAAACTATACCCTGTTGGGGGTGATTGCGAATGCCGGATTATAAAGAGATGTATTTAAAATTGTTTCGTGCCACGGAGGAAGCGGTCAATCTGCTCATCGACGCCCAGCAGGCATGCGAGGAGCTCTACATTACCGCGCCAGAACCGGAGTTAAAGGTTGTTGCAATGCCGCAGCAGAACGGCGAAACAAAAAAAGACGGCTCAGATTGATTTTTACAGTCCGAGCCGTTTTCTTAGGCCTTTTTAACCGCTTTCAGCTTGATGTAACCGCGCTCACCGCAGAGGGATACTACGAAGTTCGGAAAAAGGTACTGCGGATCTTGTATCATATCCGCGGTAAGGAGGCTGTTTTTCAAGGGAAAATCGTGGTATCATGAGAAAAAGAATATCCGGAGGATTTTAGATATGGTTCGAGAGATTTGCAGGGACGAGGTCTTCCTCGCGCAGAAGGCGGAAGCGGCAACCGAGGCGGATCTGTCGGTGGCGGAAGACTTGTTGGAAACGCTGATCGCCCACAAGGACGGTTGTGTGGGCATGGCGGCGAACATGATTGGCGTGAACAAGCGCATCATCGCCTTCGACAACGACGGGGCGCACATAGTGATGTTCAACCCTGAGATTGTGAAAAAGTCCGGTCCGTATGATGCGGAGGAGGGTTGCCTGTCCCTCACTGGCACCCGAAAAGCGAAGCGCTGGAAGTCCATTAAAGTGCGGTATCAGAACCCCGCATTTCAGGAGCGCTTTAAGACCTTCACCGGCTGGACGGCGCAGATCATCCAGCACGAGATCGACCACTGCGAGGGAATTATAATCTGATCGTCAGTGAGCGAGAGATAAACTGAATTTGTGTGGGGGAATTTGCGAATATGAAAAGACAGATTGCGCTTTTGCGTGGCATCAATGTAAGCGGTAAAAACAAGGTTCCAATGGTAGAATTAAAGGAAGGTTTTGAAGTACTCGGCTTTCAAGAAGTTAAGACCTATCTAAACAGCGGCAATGTAATTTTTTCAAGTGATGGGGATGATGTAAGGAGTTTTACAAACCAGATTGAGGCTATGATAAAAAATCAATTCGGTTTGGATATTCCGGTTTTTGTTATATCAAAAGAAGAGCTTGAGGACATCTTACGAAATGCGCCCGACTGGTGGGGCAATGAAAATAAGGAAATCTATGATAACCTGATTTTTATTATCCCTCCGGCTACATTTGCCGAGGTATTCAACGAAATTGGAGAACCCAAGGAAGAATTAGAAAAGATAAAGGACTACAAAGAAGCGGTATTCTGGTCTTTCAGCCGAAAAGATTATCAAAAAACAAATTGGTGGTCAAAGACAGCAAGCACAAGTATCAGCAAGAAACTGACAATAAGAACCGCAAATACCGTCAAAAAGATAGTTGGAGAGACCCCGAAAAATTTTGTGTAAAAGTGAATGAGAGACATCCTTTTGGTCAAGAATTGGAGCAATAACAATTCAACACTGAAAGGATGTTTTTTATGAAGGAAGCACCGGCAGAACTGATGCGAGAATACGTGAACAGCCAAAAGTTTAGCAGCACCATGGAGATTATGGGGGCCATGAAGGAAATGTTTCGTGACGTACTTCAGCAGGTCATGGAAAGCGAGCTGGACTCGGAGCTGGGCTACGAAAAAAGCGAAAGAGCGTCGCAAACCGCTGTCGAACCGGAAGCTAAGAATTACCGAAATGGGTATTCGCAAAAGACAGTCAAGACGCAATTGGGCGAGGTGGAGATCAAGGTGCCCCGGGATCGCAACGGAAAATATGAGCCTCAAATCATCGAAAGATACAGCCGAAACGCCGACGGCATGGAGGAAAAGATTCTTTCCCTGTATGCCTGTGGCATGAGTCAGCGGGATATAGCGGAGCAGATTAAGAGCCTTTATGATGTGGAAATCTCCCCAGAGCTAGTGAGTAAGATCAGCGAGAAAATCATGCCGGAGGTTTCGGCATGGCAGAACAGACCGTTGGAACCCGTCTATCCATTTGTATTTTTGGACGCTATTCATTACAAGGTCAAGGAAAATCACCAGTATGTCACCAAGGCTTCCTATGTGGTACTTGGCATCACCATGGATGGCAGAAAGGACATTCTTGGCGTTTGGATCGGGGAACATGAGAGCAGCAAGTTTTGGCTTTCTGTGTTGAATGACCTCAAAAGCAGGGGTGTTTTGGATGTTTATCTGTTCTGTGTGGACGGGCTGAAGGGCTTCTGCGAGGCCATCAATGCCGTTTACCCCCAAGCGCAAATCCAACGCTGCATCATCCATCAGATCCGCAGCTCCACCCGCTATGTGAGCTACAAGGATATCAAGGCGCTCATGGCTGATTTGAAACTGGTCTATAAAGCCGTCACGGAAGACGAAGCGTTGGAGCATTTGATGGCATTCCGTGAAAAGTGGGGTAAACAGTATCCCTCCTGCGTCAAGAGCTGGGAAGAAAACTGGGACATTCTGAGCACCTTTTTCGCATACCCCGCCGAAATCCGGCGCATCATATACACGACAAACATCATTGAGGGTCTTAACCGCCAGTTTCGGCAAATCACCAAAAATAAACCCAGCTTTACCAGCGATGACTCCCTGCGCAAGATGCTGTATCTGGCATCTAAAAAAATTGTCGAACACTGGACGTCCAGATGTCGAAACTGGGATATGGTATTAAGCCAGCTCAACCTGATGTTTTCTGAGCGAGCCGCAGTCTGATTTTACCTTGAAATAGAGTTCCCCTGGGCGGACGCGGCATTCACGCAAAGCGCGCATACCGTGTCCGCTCCCGGGGAAACGGGCAGTGAAGGCAAAATCCACAGTCTTGATTTGCAAGAGCAAACCCACAGATACAAGCTAAAATTCTTGATCAAGGGATTTTACAATTACACAAAATTTTCCGACGTGCCTAGTTGGAATGTAATTGCGCTTCAGATCAGGATTTATCGAAGGAAAATAAGCGGCAAGCCCCTCGGCATCTTTACCGGGACGTGTTTTATCTTTATAATTTCCATTTTACTCCATTCGCACAGTGCGTCAAGGTGCAGGGCCCAACACACAATTTTTACTATTTTTCTTTAGCCGTTTTGGCCTCCGCAATCTCCTTTTTCATCTGCATGATCAGTTTTTTCAATTTTTCCTCGCACTCCTCGCGGGTTTTGGCGTATACATTCCTGGCATGCTTCTTACCATCCGGCCACATCGGTGAGTACCGCCCTTCAAACAGGTGGTCGTTGATCTCGCTGATGCAGCCGGTGCCGGGCTTGCGATTGGTGCCTTGGTAGGGCTTGAAGTCGGTCATTCTCGGCGCTTCTGGCTGAGCAGGGGTAGTCGCCGGATTTTCCTGCTGTGGCTCCACCCTGCCGATGCCACGGTCGATGTTGGCGGCGGCAGAATGACGCATATCATCCGTAATATGGGTGTAAATGTCCAGCGTTGTGGCGGCCGACACGTGACCAAGCATGGCAGAGAGCGTCTTTACATCCATGCCGCTTTGCAGAGAGAGTGTAGCGAAGGTATGGCGCAAATCATGGAATCGCACATGCTTGCATTCTGCGTGCTCCAAAATTTTCTGGAGCCGCTTGCGCACCGCACAGGGCGTCATGGGGCAGTCCGCCTTTACCGGGGAGGGGAACATCCACCGGGAGTCAGTGGTCTTCCGGTACTCCTTTAGCACCGCCGCCACCGCCGGTGGGAGCGCCAGCTGGCGGATGGAGGTTTTGGTTTTCGGCGCGCTCAGCTGCAGCTCGCCCTTCACATCATAGATCTGCTTGTTTATATTCAGCACCCCGGTCTTGAAGTCCAGATCGTCCCATTGTAGCGCCATCAGCTCACCGCGGCGCAGACCAGTGGCGAGATCCAGAAGGAAGAGTTCATAGTAGCCCTCCGCCTTGGGCTGAATGAGAAACCGCTGGAGTTCTTCTCGATCCAGCACCTGCATCTCCCGCGCTTTCTTGGGCGGCAGCTTACAGCCGATGGCGGGGTTGGTGCGGATGAGGCCCTCCTGCATCGCCTTTTCCAGCGCGGTGCGGCAGACCGCGTGGCACATTCTCACCATTCGGTCGGACAGCCCGTCACCGTATTGGTCGGCGAAGCGCAGGCGGCCGGTCTTTTTGAGCCGTGCGTAAAACTGCTGCAGGTCGTTTTGCGTCAGCTTGTTCAGAGGGATTTTGCCGATCTCTGGCACGATGTGCAGGCGGATGCGGCTTTCATAGTTTGCCTGGGTGGTGGGACGGAGCTTTGGCTTGGAGTGATTTTCATACCAGTATCCCAGCCAGTCCCCGAAGGGCATTTCGGGACGCAACCTTTCGGACTTCGACCCGCCGCAGGTTTCCCTGAGTGCCTGGAGCTTTTCCAGACACTCACTTTTTGTCTTGGCGAGAACATTTTTGGTTTTGGGATAGCCGTTGTCATCGTAGTCAATGACGATGCGGCCCTCCCAGCGCCCGTCCTTGCGAAGTCTTACGGTTCCATCTCCGTTTTTCCGCTTTCTTGCCACGGTTTCAGCTCCTTCCCGAAGATATCTTCCATGAAACCGCCCACGATGCCGCTGGCGGTTTTCTGCATATCTGACGTCACATGGGTGTAGGTGTCCAGCGTGAAGCTTGCGTTGGTGTGGCCGAGGATGCCGGAGAGCGTCTTGGCGTCCACGCCGCTGGCGAGGGCGTGGGTTGCGAACGTGTGTCTGAGATCATGAAACCGGATGCTCGGCAGCTCTGCCGTCTTCAGCAAGGTTTTCAGGTGGTTGTAGGCGGAGTTGGGCGACACAGGCAGTTCCGGCTTGATGGGATTTGGAAAAATCCACTGGCTGATCGAATTCTTCTTGCGCCGGCGCAGAAGTTCCGCCGTGCTCTGCGGTAGAACAATGGTGCGCATACCCATTCCCGTTTTAGTGTCGCCCAGAGAGAATACACCCAGCTTTTTGCTGTGGAGGGTACGGCACACTTTCAACGTACTGCTTTTCACATCGAAGTCCCGCCACATAAGGCCGCAGATCTCACCTCGCCGCAGACCGGTGGTCAGATCGGTATAGAAGAAATCGTGCCACATCTTGTCCCCCTCGATGACGGCAAGGAAGGCGTCCAGCTCCTGGTCGTTCAGCACCTGCTTTTTGCTGTCGCCCTGCCGGGGGATGGTAGCGCCCTCCGTTGGATTGCTGGCGATGAGGTGTGCCTGCACGGCATCCTGCATGGCCAGATGGAGCACGCAGTGGATGCCGCACACAGTGTTGTCGGCAAGCTGGGTGCCTTTCTCCGGGTGTTCGTTGACGCGCCCTTCTTTTTTCAGCCGGCGATACATCCGCTGAATGTCCTGCGGGGTGATCAGGGAGATCTGTTTGTCGCCCAACTGCGGCTTAATGTACTGTTCGATCACGGTGCGGTAACTTCGTATGGTACCGGGGCGAACGGTATCCTCCTTGTATTCGGCAAGCCAGCGATCCAGCCACTCGCCCAGGGTCATGCGGCTGTCCTCGGTCAGATCCACATCGTGGTAGTCCTCAATATTGCGGTGGAGCCTGTCCATCAGCTCCTTCTGCGTCTTGGCGTAGACATGGCGGAAGATGAAGTCTCCATTTTTCTTGTGCCCCACCACGATGCGGCCTTCCCAGCGGCCGTCCTCCCGTTTTCGCACCATGCCGTCACCGGATGGGCGTCGTTTTGCCATGGATCAGTCCTCCTTCCCGGAACAAGCGGCCGCCGCCGCTTTCTTCTCAATTTGGTAAATTTCATCCGACCGCTTTTCCTCCTCTCGATCGAAGGAGTGGGTCGGCTCCTGCAGCAGCTCCCGGTAAATTCCGCAGGCCAGACGGTAGCCAGCGAGGAAGCTCTGGAGGGAGACCTCCTCCCGAAGCGCCGACTGACAATCTGTCAGATACAGCAGCCGCCTGCGGCTTTCTTTGTCCATCCCGTCTCGCAGTGCCTGACGGGTCTGCTCGATTTCCCTGCGCAATTCACTGCACTCCGGTTCCCGGAAGAACTGCCGGTGCAGGGTTTTCATGTAGTCGTACATGGAATCGCCTCCTGTTCAAGACAACACTTATACCACAACAGTCGGCACAAAGCTATTAAAAAATGCAGTGTTTCCAATGGATTGACGGTTTACATGGACAGTGTGGGGCCGGTGTATTCCTCATGGTCGTCCGGCTTGTGGCCCATGGCGATCTTCTTCTCCCTGAGCGTTTGCAGACGCTTGCGGTCAATCCGCATCCCCGCGGGGCCGGTCTTAGGCAGAGAGTTGTCCTGGAAAATGCGACCCATGTGGTGGAGCAGTCGGGTTGCCGCCAGCATGGCGGATGGAGGGTGCAGACTGTCCGCGCGATCGAGAAAGAATTGTGCGTACTCGTTGCCCTGATCGGCGGCGCGGGTCAGCCAGTAGAGTGCCAGCTCCTTGTCATATTTCACCTCGCGCCCCATGAGGCACAGCTTGCCCAGCAGATATTGGGCGTACTGGTTTTCGGCGTTGGCGGCGTCGGTCAGATACCCCAGCGCCCTGGCCATATTTTTTTTCACAATCCCGCCTTTGAGATATTCTTTGCCAACACGGTAGGCGGCATAGTGACTGCCTTTTTGCGCTGCATATTCCAGCCACTCCATGCCAAGCGTGGTGTCCCGCACCAGCAGATCGTCAGAGAGGAACAACCTGCCCAGCGCATACTGCGCCACCACAACATCCTGTCGCGCCGCCTTATAGAACCAATCCCGTGCAAGCTCAGAGTTTGGAATCAGCAGCCTGCCGTCGCGGTAGAGCTTGCCGAGAAAATACTGTGCGGTCGCATCGCCGTCCTCCGCCCATGCCCTTAAATCCTCCACAGCCTTGTCGCGCTCAGCAAGGGGCAGGGTATCGTCATAGACATCGTCGACGATTTGCCACAGGCTGCGGTCGGCCCGAAGATCGTCCTCCGGCTCGTCCCGCTGCTCCATGGCTGCGTCCTCGAAGGTGATCTCGCCAAGTCGGATGTGCTCGGCTTCCTGAATGACGGCGTTCTTGATGGCGCGGAACTCTTTTTGCTGAGACAGCGGCAGGCGTTTCCGCTCGTCGCCGCCGTAGTAACTGCCCACCTGATCCTGCAGCTCCAGCCAGCGGTCATAGCAATCAGATACGACAGGCAGACGTTCCATCTGATCGACGATCTCGTCCACGTTTTTTTTGATGGGCTTCGGTAGATAGCCATAGGACTTTTTGCCGGTGACGGAAGCCAGCGCTTGCGAAAGCTGCTGCATCAGACCTTCTACCTCCGGGTGATTACAGATGCCGGTTTGCATCTGCCGAGTCAGCTCCAGCAGAGCATCCCGCGCTTCGTGCACCACCTCATCGCGGCTTTCGCTTTTTTGCTCGTAGACGTGCAACAACTCCTGCTTGAAAATATCGTTGGTGAGCTGCGACTTGATCTGCCGGATACCCTCGCGGGAGAGATACGCCTGACCCGGCTTTGCCGACCACGCCATCATGTGGATGTGCGGGTGATCGCCCTCGTCGTGGTAGGCTGCGTACCAACGAAAGTCCTTGGGCGGTATTTTCATCGCCGCCGCGATGTCGTTGCGGTGGGCGCGAATGAGATTGCGCCACGCATTGGCATTGTCGTAGCCCAGACGAGCCGCATCTTCACGCTTGAGTGATATGATGTGCGTCCACACATTGCCGGTATAGGAATCTAATTCCACCATCGCCGCATAGAGATCCACATTGTCCGCGTCGCCGAACAGGCCGTGGGTGCTGAGCCGCTCTGCCCGAGGGCGAGTGGCAATGTACTTCATGTAGCCGTCCGTCTGACTGACCGCCGACCAGTTTTCTTCCAGCGCCACGGTGATGAGCGCGGAGGCGTTAACCTTCGTTTTGTGCAAGGTATAGTCCTCGTACTCAACCAACTTTTTTACGCCAGCGAAATCTCTTGTGAGCTTGGTGATGAGCTGCTCCTGCTTCTTGGTCGGAGGACGGTTATCGGTGAGCTTTTGAACATGTTCTCGGGTACCGATGTAGTGCAGGTACCCGCTGACCTTCTCAGCACCGCCGCATTTGAGATAAGGACTTTTGACGATCAGCTTCGCCATCACTCGTCACCCGCATCGCGCATGCGCTGCTCGAAAGAGATGCGCCCGTTTGTCTCCTTCACATTTCTGACGCTCTGTGTCCGCATGCGGCGCAGCGCATCTTCGCCGATGTCATAAGCGGTGGCGATGATCCCGTTGGTCATGTCGATCTCCACCGACTGCTTGTAGAGCAGACTTGCCATGCGATCCTCGAACATTCCGAGCCGGCCGTCCAGATATGACTGGACGGCTTGCGGAAGGAACATCCCGGCATCACCTGCAGTCAGGTACCCATGGTAAAAATCCACCGCTCTCCGTACAACTTCCGCTGCGCTCCGGCTCCCATCCAAGTCCTGGCAACGGTCAATCTTGTCTTTCTGATCCTCAGTAAAATAGGCTGCGAATTTTTGAGTTTTCTCCATCTCTGCCTCTCTTTCCGGCTCTGACCCCGTTCAAAGCCTTGCTCCGCCGTGATGTTTCAGCCTGATGACCCCAGCAAGCCGTTTCTTCTGCGATTTTGATCCCATTTGCGGCACCCGAAAATCTCTCGCAACTGCCCGCACTGCGGGCAGTTGTGACCGGGCGGGCGGCGCTGGCGACGCCAGTCCTTTATCCTGCTTTTTCTTTCGTCCTCCGTTCCTCGTCCGAAACGGCCTCAATTCCGTCCAAACTATTCTTGGCGGGGTCTGTTCCTGTCCCTGGTTCCAAAGCCCCACACAGCGGCTCACAGGGGGCAACAGGGGCGAGCTTTGCCAGCTTTGCCGCCGCGCGCTGTTTTGCCACATCCTCATCAACCCGCGCCATCTGTCGGGCGTAGAACAGATCCAGCGCCTCCTGAATGGGACGGATGGTGTAGAGCAGACTGCCGTTGCGTTTCATGCCGGACTTGGTGTAGACGGTCGTCGGCTCGGTGGTGATGAGCACCTTGTCCTCAAGGCTCAGCACATACTTCCGCACCGTGTTCTGACTCATGTCCACCGCTTTGCCGATGGTCTTGTAGCTGGGCCAGCACTGAAATGTTTTTCGGTTTTCTCGATAGAGCAGATACGAATAAACCGAAATTTCACCGGCGTTGAGCCCGAGCATAAAGATTTCATTGGGTAAAGGAAAATAATTTTTGATTGCGTCGCGCCTGGGATAGTGTCTGTACTTCATTCGGCACCTCCGGTGTTCTGTTCGACCCACGCAATAAACTTTTCCTTGGGAACCACGATGCGGCTCCCAATTTTTAGCGCGGGGAAATCATTTTCGTGCATCAGCTCATACCCGCTGGAGGGCGATACCCCCAGCACCTTCGCCACCGTCTCCGCGTTCAGGAACAGCGGCAGCTCGTCATAGCTTTTGTAGATGGACTCTTTCACTTTATTACCTCCTTGCGATTGATTTTAGTTTCTTTATCTGGTACAGTAAGACTAACAGAAAGAAAATTGTATTTCAATAGACGTGGGCTTGATCGGGGAAATTCCAAATCTTCATCGGATACAGGGGGAGCAATACTATGGCAGACTCATTTGATTGTTTTTCCGTCCTTTTTGGAAAGGGCGAGGTGTTTATAAACGGCAAAACTTTTCCGCTGGGTCAGTGCACCACTGACTTTTTGAACTTAGACAGCGAGGTGCTGGCGGAGCTTGACCGGCGCATTGCGAAGCTGATGCCCGCTGTCAAAAGCCTGTACAGCGAAAAAACAGACAGCGCCGCACGCTCCGCGCAGGAGCTGCTCAGCGCTGTCTGGGATCTGGTCTTTTCTTTTCCGGTGTATCGGGATTTGAACATGGACATATGGACTGCCAACAACCTTTTACCGCTGCTGCTTTCCGATCCGGAGAAGTGGGCCGAGGTGCAGGACGCAACCTCGGAGGGACACGCCATATTTCACAAGCTCATGGAAGGGCTGGAGTATTTTCCAGAGAGTCTCCGCAACTTTCGGGGGCAGGTTGCCGGCATGCTGGAGCTGTATTTTGAGCCGCTCGCCCGCAGGAGCATCGATGCCTACGCCGAAGCATTTGCCCGGTATTACGGTGAGATGAAGTCGGTGGAAGGGATCTTTGGCGATGGCCCGTTTGAGCAGAGCTTCCCCATGGAGAACCGGTTCGTGCCCATGGCGCACCCGACGGAAAAGGGAAAGGCACTCTTGGCAGAGAGGGCACAGTTCTCCTATCTCACGCATTTCCTGTACACGGAATTTTACCGTGGGCTGATGGTGGGCAACGCACCCCGCCGCTGCCACAACTGCGGGACCTATTTTCTGCTGACCGCCGGCTACAACACCTGCTACTGCAACAACCTAGCCCCCGGCGAGACAGCTCGCACCTGCCGCAAGGTGGGCGCACACAAAAAAGAAGCGCAGGAGCGCGTCACCGCCACTCCTGCGCAGAAGGAATATGCAAAGGCGTACGATCGCCTGAAGGCCAGAAAGCAGAGAGGCAAAATCACCGTGGATGAGTGGAACACTGCCGTCGCTAAAGCGCAGGAGCTGAAGGAGCAGGCAGAGCACGGCGAGCTGAGCGACGAGGATTTGCGCAGGCAACTGGCGGCGATGTGAGCCTCCTAGCGTTTTCTTTGTTTATAGAGACGCAGATTTCGGAAACTCACTTTAAAAGTCACTTTCGCAGGATACCGCCGTGCGGGTGGCAATATCTCACCGCTCATTTGAACGATTTGGAATTTCCGGATAGTTCAATTTTTCAAGGCGTTTGCCGCAACACGGCCAGGCATTATAAGTCACTTGGTGCATACGCCGATATGATTATTTCGTTTGCGCGTATGCGTCCAACGCTTGTGCTATTTTTTCAATTTCTCCGCTGCCGTTTGTAGTGAAGCGAAACGCGGGAATCTTGTACAGTTGGAGAATATGATCCTTCATGCGGTCGCGGTCATACTGCGCGGCCGCAGCAATCAGCATCTGAATAAAGGGAAAAGTAAAAACAGCATAGTCTGCCTGTTGTTGAAACAATTTAAATATGCCATAGGTTATGGCGCTGCCTAAAGTTCCGACTAAAAGCGTCGTAATACCGGCATAACCTAGCCCCTCCAACATGAGCATCCTGCGCATCTGCCGTTTTGTCATGCTGACACTCTCCAGCATAGCAAGTTTCATTTATAAGACTCTATCGTTGTCTGTTTATTCATATGTTTTTTCCCACTCATCTAACTGATTTTTATATATGATCTCGTCATTATCATATCGCAGAGTATCAGCGCCCTGAAGATTGATAAGTAAAGTCTTATCATGACCGGTAAGCCGATATATACGTCGGAGTTGACCGTCTTGCACATAATAGATATATGGGCCGCTTACCATGAACGAAGATATTGTGCCGCTGTTTGAAAGAATTTCGTCCACGGTCAGTTCTTTCTGATACAGCTCCCAAAAGTCTGCAGTATTATCGTCCGTATTACTAAAAAATAGCTGTTCCGAAAAATTTGTCAAATCAATACAATAAATCTGAAATCCTGCTGCAATTTCACTCTTGAGTAAATAATAGCAGTCTTGCTCAGTCACAAAAATTGATGCAATCTGTGTATTCGTCGCAAAAGGCTCACGGAAAAGCAATAGTGTTTCACCGCTTTGCCGATCAGTTGCATAAATTTTATTTTCTGCCGCATCCAGTCTGACTTCGTAGTCTTCAGAAACACCTTGATCTGCTTCTGCAAGAAAATCGAAGGATAGATTGGATTTTGTGCTTGCGGAGCAGCCTGTCATGCAAAAGGCTACGGCAAGAACAACAATCCCAGCAAGTATATGACTACGCCGCGATTTCCTTTTACTCCCAACATAGCGGTGCTGGCAAAGATAGAATAAAAAACCGCACAGAATGGTATATCCGGCAAGCAGCAAGCCAAGGAGCGCAGGGTCTATTCCCGGGAATGTCACGACATCTGTCATATTCCAGTTCGAATCATAACCCGCTGTCGTCAGTTTTCCCCAAATATAGCCAGTGCCGGAAAGCAAACCGGCCGGCAAAGGCAGTACGTATTTGAGAAAGCTGCTTCCGAGCAGGTGCGGAAGTACAGCAAAAGCAACTCCTGCAAAGGCCGTCAATACAATCCTTTTAAACAAGGTCGAGAGAAGAGCGATCATTACAGTAAACCAAGCTGCGCCAATGCAGCGGCACAGCAAAACAATTCCGTATGCCTCGCCGATAGTGACACCATAAGGTGAACTCTTAAAAAAGGACAGGCTCTGAAGGGGATAAGTGAATCCGTTTAATCCGACTGAACATGAAATAATAGCATATTGAATAAGCTGAAACAGTAAGGATACGCAAATTGCAAGTAACATCACCATAAATAGTTTTATTATTGCCAATCTGCTTCTTCCGTTTCGGCAAGAACGCAGGATCTGATCCATGCCGCACTGATATTCTCCGCAGAACACCGGGACAACGAGTGCCAGTAAGCATAGGATCAGGATGAAATTAATACTATCATGGGTCAGCAGTGTATTCCAGCCCCGTTCATCCATTAGAAATCGGTGGGCTGGGTTGTCTTTTACATAGAAATATTGATTATAGACGACCGATAATACCCCTTTATTTTGCTGAAGCTGTGACTGCTCACGTAACTTGGCCTGATATTCCGATTTGCTCAGTTTTCCGGTGGTATAATCAGCTTCCACTTGCTCTATAGCCGCCCCCGCATGATTGACTGCGGCATACTCTGCATCCAACTCCTCGGCAGATTGTTCGGTGAGTTGACCCTGCCACCGCTGGATATAGGACAAATATGCCGCCTCGTTGTGGTCAATCACATAACCGCTGTCATAGCCATTTAGCATACAAAGTGCGGCATAGGCCAGCAGAGCAAGCAGGAGAATCAAAGCCCCTTTTTGATAAAGAAATATTTTTTTCAATTCAGCCCGAAGCATGATTTCCTCCCAATTGCCGGAATCAACATCCCGGCTAAAACAATTTGAACGATGAAAACGATCTGGATACGGAGCAGATATGTTCCGCACACAGTCCTGCCATAAAGTCCGGTCATCAGTTCCCAACCTTGTGTGAGCGTAAGCGGAGAAAGAGCGGAAAGCGACTCTTTCCACCATACAGCAGAGGCAGCCCATCCGCTTATAAAGCTCAGAATCACGCTAAGCACAAGCCCAATCAGGCATGGAATCAGGGCCTTTTGACAGCAGGCGGACAACAACGCCAATAAGAGCGCCATAACACCGAAACCGATTGCTTTTGCAAAGACACACAGCAGAAAGAAGGTTGAAATCGTGACGGGAAAAGGCGTATTTTGATAGGCTTCAATGGCATATAGAGGGCTTTGGCTTCCCTCAAACCCACAGAGGCCGCCAAAAGTCAGGACATTGGCAAGCGCAAACAGTGCTGTCAGCAGGAAGGCGAATAGCATCGCCGTTCCACATTTAGACAAAATAAGCGGCCATTTGCCTCGCTTGCTGGAATAAAGGATCAGGGTCATCCCGTTTTCCTTTTCCCGCGTGAAAATTGGGGCAATCCCCAAAACGAGCAGAAGCAGGATCAATAAGTCGGAAAAATCGTAAGCCAGCAGCTTTTCCCAAGCGTCATAGCAGTAAAATTCCGATATGGTCCTACCTGTATAATGATCCAAAATGTAACGGCTCTCAACGGCATTCTGTCGATTGCCGCTTGCTTCGTACAGCGTAAGGTTATCTTGGACTTGTTCCAGCGTAGTATTCATAGTCTTCGGATAATGGACGCAGTAAGACATTGGAGCATAAAAGTATTTATGAATGAGAAAATAGTCCCCGAAATAATAACCGCTGTATGTGTCATCCTGCCACTCCCGGCTGTACGTTCCGTCTGCCATAAGAGCCGATAGTCGTTCCTCCTCCGACACGATAAAACCGACAGTATCTGACGTCATTTGCCCCTTGACACGGTCATAAAGCTTGGCATAGGCGATTTGCATCCCGGCTGTGTTGGCCGCTACCTCCCGGATTTCACCAGCACGATAGTCGGTATAGATCTTCAGTGTGTTCAGGCACAGAAACAGAGCAAGCGCCGCCATGACATATCGGCGCAGGATACCTTTCCTAGCCTCAAAATATAGAATTTTCATTGCAATTCCTCTTGGGGATGGAAGAAGGTGTACAGAAACACATCCTCAAGATTCGGTTCCACAGGAATTGCGCTGGAGAGCGGAGACGTATCATGAACGATTCTTAAACCGAAATTCTCTTCCTGCTGCTTCATGTTACTGACACAATAGGTGTCGCTCAACAACGCGGCCTCCTTGGTGCTGGCCGTCAGTTCCCATACCTTTCCTCGGATGCTCTGTTCGAGCTTGGCAGGCGTTCCTTGCATGACCAGCGATCCTTTCCGAAGCAGGAGAATTTCGCGGGCAATACACTCCACATCGGATACAATATGAGTAGCCATCAATATAATACGTCCCTGCGCCAGCCTGGAGATCAGATTGCGGAAGCGGATACGTTCGCCGGGATCAAGTCCGGCAGTCGGTTCATCCAGTACCAGCAATTTGGGGTCATTCAAGATAGCCTGTGCGATACCTAGCCGCTGGCGCATACCGCCTGACAGCGCACCAATTCGTTTGCAGCGGTTTTCGTACAGGTTCACGAACACAAGGACTTCCTCCATGCGTTTCTCCGGCTTCTTAACATTCTTTATTCTGCACATATAGGACAGAAATTCCCATACGGTGAAGTTGGCATAGAATTGTGGGTATTGTGGCATATAGCCGATTTGATCAAAATAACGACCGCCCATTTTTGCCGTATTTTCGCCATCAAGAAATACCTCACCGTCGCTGGCCGCTAAAATTCCGATTAGTATGTTGATGAGCGTGGTTTTTCCGGTACCATTTGGACCCAGAAGACCGTAAACGCCCTCGCTCAAGGTGGCGGACACATTTTGTAGTGCTGGATATTTCCCATAATACTTGGTGATGCTCTTAAGTTCCAGTTTCATAAGTATTCCTCATGGAAGGACGATAGCGGGAGAGATTGCATTGCCATCATCGGTAGACAATCCCGCATACGCAGAGGTGCCGCTTACAAATATCGTGTATGACTTGCAGTTTACCTCCATCGTGTAGGGCTGTTCTGTTATTTTCACCCCATCGCTTGCATTATAGCAGCGCAGGATGCCGCTGTCCGCGCCAGTATTCCGACTGGTAATCATATATTTGCCATCAGCAGAAACAGAAACTCGGCCGCTTTCCTCGCCGCTCTCAACCTGGATTTTTTTGCCCTGCATCTTGATCATATCGATAAACAGAACACTTCCTGTTTCAGCCGGCCCACCCATACTGGCTGGCAGTACCACATTGGCAATCGCAGCGTATTCGCCGTTCACCAGCAAAGACATTCCCGTAAAGCCGTCCGCAAACGAAACCTTGCCCTTACCAGATGTCAACTCTATGCAGCCGTATGCCGTTCCTTCCTGATCTGCAAGACTGCCGTAGTAGGCTAAATACTTGCCGCTTCCACTAAAACCAATAGCCTCAAAATATACCGTTTTCTCCAGCTCCAGTGGGATTTGTTCTGATGCTTTAGTTTCAAAAATATACCGATAAAGACAGTCAACCTGTGCGTAAATCAACTCCTTCCCGTCCGGTGAAACGCTGAGTGGGCAGCCCTGTAAACTTTCCAGCAGAGCCGGGTCAGTCAGAGTATAGCTGTGGAGCAGCTTTAAATTATAGTCGAACTGCCAGCAGTATATGGTATCCGAGGAGCTATCCCCTTTGACGATCGAAATTTCGTTTGCATTCTGAATGTCGGCCTCTCCCTGATTGGCGAGCACGAAAAATCCTTTATTATTTTTTGCGGTCAATATTGGGGATTGGGTTGTATCAAAGGTATAAGTTGCGGTCAGGTCTCCTGTGGACAGATCGCGCACAGAAAGTATATTGGCATCATAGTCATACTCAGGTTGCAAAAGGTCGGCTTGGCTGCGGCCTTCTGCATCAGCGTCCAGCTCTGTGCCGCCGGGTGTCTGGATCCTGTTTACAGCGTCAGACGGATTTTCTCCATTCACTGAGCCTTGATTTGCATTATTTTCGCAGGCAGGGAGTATCAGCAGGCACAACACCAGAATTACCGCAATATTTAGCTTTCTTTTCATTATGTCAGCCCTCCTTATTCACTAAAAGGATAGATGTTGATTTAATGGGATTGTTGATCTCCAATTTATCATCATCACCGCTGGCTGCGGCGACGGCATAGATCGTATTCAGTTCACCAAGGCTGGATGTGTCGATGGTAAATGTAGCAGTAGCCATCTTGTTTTTCTCCGTGTGAATTGCAAGATAGTCCGCTTCATTCAACTGCACCGGCTGGTGATTGACAAAAAGTGTGATATTGAAGTTTGCCTCCTGCCCTCCGTAAAGGTTCACAGTGACAGTGGCTGTTTTGCCATCGCCGTGAATGATTTTATCTTGATCGGTAACAAGCGACAGTTGCACCGTTGTATCCAGTGCATCCAGGCCACTCCAAGCAGTCAGGCGATCAATTTCTTCCTTTGGTATATCGGTAATCTCATACTCCGTGGTTTGTACAACCAGTTCTTGTGCTGCGCAATCCGCTTCGAAGGAAATATGTCTGGCAATCGTGGCAGAATCAGCGTGGTAATTTCCATAACTGGGATTCTCCGCGCTTTCCGGCAAATAACTTGGTTTTAATATGGTAACGGCTATCACCGACAGATTATCACCCGATTTTCCAGTTACGGGCTGGAATGACATCGTGAATGTATCTTTCTTACCACTGTCCAGCGCAAAAGTCTGCATATAAGTAGCTTTTAATTCCGTGCCGTCTTCATAGACAGCTGTATAAGGCTGGGCAATTCCATTTACAAATAGCAGTACGCCAACTTCGGATTTCGTATCTTCTGCTGTGCCAGTAATGTAGAAAGGAATTTTCAGTGGTTTGCCAGTATAGGTGTAAATCGTATCCATCGGATCTGGGAAACCAAAGTCAACAGATCCAACTTCATGAGTGTCAGAATTATTCTCAAACTCAATGCTCAAATCGTCCGATGCAGTGTCATCCTGCCCTGTACTTCCTGAATTGCTGCACCCCGACAGAAGGCAGACTAGCGCCATAAAAACAGAAAATTGTTGTAAAAACTTTCGCATAAAAAAATACTCTCCTCATTGTTTAATAAAGAGAGTATACAAAGGGAAAGTCTATAATCAGGCAACTTGGCTAAGAAATTCCGTGCGCCCAGATTTGCATGTCTACACAGCCGCCGCCTGATGTTTGATTGCTCAGTTTCAATGTGCCGCCCTGCTTCTGACAAAGGGTATTGCAAATGGACAAACCCAAACCGAAGTGATCACTTTCGGAATTTTCCTTATAAAACGGTTGCGCCGCAGATTTTAGTGCTTCCTCAGAGAAGCCGGGGCCGTCATCCTGTATGCGAATAGACAGCACATTTTCAGACCATGCCGCTGTCAAGAAAACTTTTTGCTTGGCATAGCGTAACGCATTGGAAATCGCATTTTCAATCATTCTCTGCGTAAGAGTCAGGTCAAGATCAACTGCTATATCAGGAATTTCCTCGATGTTCATAGAAAAAAACTTTTGATGTTCATTTGTTAGCAGTGAAAATTCTGCCTGCTGATCTAAGAATAAAAACCGCAGTTTACATTCAGTTTGTTTTACCGGAAGAGCATCCAATGCCTGCACATCCCGGACTTGATTGACATACCTCTCTAACCGCCCAGTGGCCTTTGAAAGATTTTCTAAAGTATCCACTAGCTTGCTCTGGCTGATTCTGCCTAATGGAACATTGTGGGACAGGTATTCGGTATAGCCTTTTAAAATCGTGATAGGGGTTCTTAAATCGTGAGAGATGGAAGCGTTCAGTTTTCTGCGCTCTTCCATCATGCTCCACATATCCTCATTATTCTTTTGCAGCGCCGAGCGCATCGAATCCATCGCCTTACACAATTCGCCCATTTCATCTGATGCGTGGTAGTCTATGATAAAATCCAATTCGTATTGAGAAATCCGCACAGAACTCTGCAAAAGCAAGGCGAGCGGCTGTTTTAGTTTAATCGAGTAAAACAGCCATGCGCAGAGGACGGTCCCGACGACAAACAGCAAAAACGGAATGGCAACGACAGCGATTTTTGCAACGTAATATATTATGCGCTGGTGATCGGTCAAGTTTTCGAATCGATACTCTGTAGACAGAAGCACCAATTCTCCGTTCTGCCCATCAGTAACTTGATTTTCATCCGCGATGATAATATTGTATTCATCCTGATCTGCCTGAGCCGGCGTCTTTGTAATAACAGTTACGGAATCCAACAAGCGCTGCTGTGTAGTAAGACAGGCATAAATTGCAGCAACGGAGATTCCGGCAACGAGAACCGCCATAACCAGCACGAACGAAACAAACGCCTTACGGAGTGGCATAGAACGCAGCCAGTTTTCTATTTTCCCCATTTATAGCCGCACCCCCAAACCGTTTCAATATACTCATGTTTCCCCAGCTTATTTCTGATACGCCGGATATGCTCTTTGATCACTGCACTGTCCGCCATTCCATCCAATCCGCGTACCCGTTCATAAATGGTCTCTCTGCTAAATACTTGTCCCGGATGGAGCGATACCAGTTCCAAAATGTCAAATTCTATCTTCGCAAGCTCTATACGCTTTCCATCCAAGTTTACTGTCCTGGCCGCATAGTCTATGGTCAGATCGTCAAATATCCGCGCGGTAACTGTTTGTTGGATACGCGCTTCACGGCGTAGATGCGCCTCCACACGAGCGGTTAACTCCGCAAGGCTAAAGGGTTTTATAATGTAATCGTCCCCTCCGGCATGAAGTCCGGCGACGCGATCCGCTTCCTCAATCCGGGCAGTTAAAAACAAAATTGGGCAGCTTACATGATCCCGTATTTTCTGGCATAGAGAAATACCATCCATACCGGGCATATTGATGTCCAATAAAATAACATCCGGCTGCATGGATAGTTTCGAAAGCGCTTCTTCGCTGCTTCTTGCCGTGATAACAACATATTGCTCTAACTCAAATTGATCCCGCAGCATATCTAAAATCATCTTTTCATCATCAATAACCATGATTTTATGACTCATATAGCTCACCTCGTTTTAAAATGTTCTCATTGCACATGAATTACTCAAATGTCTAAGAATGTAGCCAATAACGCAGCTATATATCCCGATATTCAGGTCATCGTCCGTACCATAATTAATTAGAACAGATATATTACACTATATTAAAAGAAAAAAGTCAAAACTTCGACAACTAATCTTAGATTGTTCATTTTTTAATGTATTCGGAATTTTTGATACAAATAGCAAGCAGGGCAAGTGTTTATACAAACACTTGCAGGACAGGCGGTTTCACTTCCGTGAAGCCGCCTGTTGCTTGTCGGGGGAAGCATCCCCGAACCCCTTTGAACGCACAATAAATTGTGCGGCTGCGCGTTCTGCGAACGCTTATTGGACATGACAATTTACTGCCGGTCATGTCCTTTTTCTATGTCCGCTTTGAGTTCGCCGTTGCCAAGAATACGGTCTACATTGGCCTTATGGACAAGCACATCCACAGTAAACGGAAATTTCTCACCGACAGCGAAACTGCGGAATGCTTTGTCCGCTATTTGCAATTGACCGCGAAAAAAGGGAGTCTGGAATGGGTGGCCTCCTCCGGCTCCATGCAGATGAGCTATGAGGTGTTTCGCCAGGAGGACGGCAAGGAAAGACTGTGCGAGGCCTACACCTTTGATCGTCTGGGCGCGTTTCTCTATGTGGATTTCTTCCGGGGACTGAACCGCTGCTATCTTCCAAAGCGCTGCGAAAACTGCGGACAGTATTTTTTACTGCCTGCCGGCAAGTACTCAAATTACTGCAAGCGTCCGCTGCAGAATGACCCGGATAAAACCTGCCGCGATATCGGCGCTCGCAAGCGGTATGACGACAAGTGCAAAACCGATCCGATTTGGCTTGCCTACAACCGGGCCTATAAAGCGCACTATGCCCGATACCTGAAAAAGAAAATGACCACCGCTCAATTTGATCAGTGGTCACGATATGCGGTGGAGCTGCGCGAGCAGGCGGAAAAGGAAACTCTTACGCAGGCGGAGTATGAGCGGCTGCTGAAAATCTAAACTGAAAGCGCGGGGCTGCGTTTTTTTGAACTCAGCCACAAGGTGGAGTGGTACGGAATCTACGGCTCGCAGCTTTACGAACTGCTTCAAAAGCACCCACAACATGATACATTTGATTTCATGCCCGGCAAGGCAAAGATGGTTTGCTGCTCCGCGTCCTGCCGGAACGTAATGAACGTGATGCTCTCCCAACAACGTGAGGCCGGACGGACGTGGAAGGGCTATGGACCTATGGATTATTCAGAAATAGTATGTTGACAGATTGACAGATTATCCCGACATCTATATGATAAGACTTAGATAGGTAATATGCTGAAAAGAGGTATATTTTATCGAATGAAAACGGAAATTCGGGATACCTGTCAACGAATCGGGTATGAGCAGAACGCGGGATCAAGCAAAAACTTGATTAAGGATAAGGACCGCGACAACCTGTGCAGCTGACTGCCATAATTATATTAAAAACAAAACATTAAGGAGAATGCGAAATGACAAAGATGATTCGAAAGAAATTCATGGCGGTCATTCTGACACTGGCAATGGTGTTAAGCCTTGTACCGGCATTGACGATTATGGCGAGCGCGGCGGCTCCCCCCAACGAGAATTATAATGACAACCATGGCTTTACCAGCACTGCCTCTGAAATTATCTTGGACGGAATTAAGTATACCCTGACACGCGTAACTGGCACACCTTATACTGAGGTTATAAATCAAGGTGCTCCAGATGGTTCAGCACTAGGCGATGATAATGAAGATTATTACATTTTCATCTCTGCCGATACTGTTAAAATCGAAGCCCAAGATAGAAGTAATTTTAGACTAAACGGTTTCGCCATGGACATTCACGCGGAGGGTGATGTTACCATTTCACCCAGCAGCGGGACGCACTTAACATATCACAGCAATGGGAGTATTATTGTGGTAGATCCCGTAGATGTATCTGGCAATACCGATTTTGAAAACATCACCAGCGTAACCTTTTCCGGCACTGGACTTTGCTTATCTCTGGATGATCTGGATTTTGAAGACGCTGTGCCATCCATCACCATCAGCAGCGCCACCTACAACGCCAGTACTAACGTTCTTGCGGTCACAGGTACCGGTATGACCATAGGTGACGCCATTGACGTCACGAAGCTCACGTTGACAGGCGAGGGCGGAAACACCTATACCCTTACCTCCGCCAATGTAACCGCCAGCAGCGCAACCTCTTTTTCGGTGACGCTGAACGAGGCCGATGCACTTAATGTCGCAGGTTTGCTGAATAAGGATGGCACAAGTTCAGCGAACTCGACAACCTATAATCTCGCCGGCGCGGCCGGCTGGGATGCAACCCAAAGCGCACCCGCCGATCTGACAGGCAACGGCATCACGGTTTCTAACGTGCAGACACCTGCCATTACATCCGCAACCTACGATGCCGCAGCGGGTGTACTTGCCGTGACCGGCACAAATATGGTAAAACAGTTCGGCGCGACGAATGATATAGACGTATCAAAGCTGATGTTAACGGGTGAAGGCGGAGCAACCTACACGCTCACCGATTCGGCGGATGTTGCGCTTACCAGCGGTACAGCGTTTTCAGTTACGCTGAGCGATACCGACAAAGCGGGCGTGAACCAGATTTTGAATAAAATAGGCATAAGCTCAACGGGCAGTACGACTTATAATCTTGCGGCGGCTGATGACTGGAACGGCCCAATCACGGGCGTCAGCATTGCTGACACGACAGGCAACGGCATCACGGTGAGTATTGTTCCCGTGCCGACTATCACGAGTGCAGCATATAACGCGGGTACCGGCACATTGGTCGTCAACGGCACTGGTTTTTCGACGCTGAATGGTGCGGCAAACGATATAGACGTATTAAAGCTGACGTTAACGGGTGAGGGTGGCGCACTCTACACGCTGACCTCCTCCGGTGTCGAAATAACGTCAGGCACCGCATTTGCGGTCACGCTGAGCGCAGCCGACAAAGCGGCTGTGAACCAGATTCTGAACAAACTCGGCACAAGTTCAACGGGCGGTATGCCGTATAATCTTGCGGCGGCGGAAGACTGGGCGGCGGGCGCTGATACGGCTGTAGTTGTTGCCGATCTGACAGACAACGGTATCACGGTGAGTAGTGTTCCTGTGCCGACAATCACAAGTGCAGGATATAACGCAGGTACCGGCACGCTGGTCGTCACCGGCGCCGGTTTTTTGAAGCTGAATGGTGCGACAAACGATATTGACGTATCAATGCTGATGTTAACAGGTGAGGGTGGAGTACACTACACGCTGACCGATTCGGGGAATGTTGAGCTTACCAGCAGCACAGCGTTTTCAGTTACGCTGAGCGATACCGACAAAGCGGCTGTGAACCAGATTTTGAACAAATACGGCACAAGCTCAACGGGCGGTACGACGTATAATCTTGCGGCAGCGGAAGACTGGGCGGCAGGCGCCGATGCGGTTGTAGATGTTGCCGACTTAACCGGCAACGGCATTGCAGTCAATGTAGCTTTACCGACGGCGGCCACAAGCGCGGCAAGCAGCGTTACATCAACAGCCGCCACGCTGAACGGCACGGTAAACGCTAACAACGACAGCACGACGGTGACCTTCGAATACGGTACGGACACGGCTTATGGCTCGACCGTAACGGCGACACCGAGCCCTGCGGCCGGTACAAGCGCCACAACGGTTAGCTCTGCCCTGACCGGTTTGACTCCCGATACGACCTATCATTACAGGGTCATAGCTGTCAATTCTGCAGGTACGACAAATGGCTCTGATATGACCTTTTCGACCGATATAACTCCGCCGACGATATTCGGCGCAGCAAAAAACAGCAACACGCAGATCACAGTGACCCTGAGTGAAGCGTGCCAGAATCTCGCAAAAGCGAACGACGGCGGGTTCACAGTAACCAAAACCGGCATGGCGACGACCTACGCGGTAAGCGCGACGGCTCAGGGCACGGGCAGCAGCCATGTGGTGCTGACTGTAGCTGACATGGGAACGGCGGGAGCATCGGGCGTCACGGTTACATACACGGCGGGGGTGAACGGGACGATCGCCGACACCGCGGGTAACGCCCTCGCAACCGACGGCACAGGACAGACCATAGCGGCGTGGGACACGGACGCTCCCACGGCGACGATTGTTGTGGCGGATACTACCTTAGCAGTCGGCGAAACATCCTTGGTAACCATTACCTTTTCAGAGGCGGTGACCGGCTTTGCCAATGCCGACCTGACCGTCGCCAACGGTACCTTGAGCAACGTCAGTTCATCTGACGGAGGGATTACCTGGACTGCGACGTTCACTCCCACGGCGAGTATTACAGACGCCAGCAATTTAATTACTCTGGACAACACAGGGATACAAGATGCGGCGGGAAACTCTGGCACCGGCATCACAGTCTCGAGCAATTACGTTGTTGACACGTTACGCCCGATGGCAACGATTGTTGTGGCGAATCCTGCTTTGAAAGCGGGAGAAACATCCTTGGTAACCATTACCTTCTCCGAGGCGGTGACCGGCTTTACCAGTGCCGACCTGGCCATTGCCAACGGTTCCCTAACCCCCGTCAGTTCATCTGACGGAGGGATTACCTGGACTGCGACGTTCACTCCCACGGCGAGTGTTACAGCCGCCACCAATGTGATCACGTTGGATAACACAGGGGTTGCAGATGC
Organism: Oscillospiraceae bacterium; assembly: GCA_963666535.1. Lineage (GTDB taxonomy): Bacteria > Bacillota > Clostridia > Oscillospirales > Oscillospiraceae. The sequence goes on from OY762913.1 coordinate 1,173,382, forward strand.
GGCGGGAAACTCCGGTAGCGGCACCACAAACTCCAATATTTACGCAATTGACACGCTACGCCCAACGGCGACGATTGTTATGGTGGATAACGCTTTAGCAGTCGGTGAAACATCCCTGGTGACCATTACCTTCTCGGAGGCGGTGACCGGCTTTACCAATGCCGACCTGACCGTTGCAAACGGCACTTTGAGCTCCGTCAGTTCATCTGACGGAGGGGTTACCTGGACTGCGACGTTCACTCCCACGGCGAGTATTACAGCCGCAAGCAATGTGATTACTCTGGACAACACAGGGATACAAAATGCAGCGGGAAACTCTGGCACCGGCACAACAGACTCCAATAATTACGCAGTTGACACGCTACGCCCGACGGCAACGATTGTTTTGGCGGATACTGCTTTAAATGCGGGAGAAACATCCTTGGTAACCATTACTTTCTCCGAGGCGGTAACCGGCTTTACCAATGCCGACCTGACCGTCGCAAACGGTACTTTGAGCTCCGTCAGTTCATCTGACGGAGGGGTTACCTGGACTGCGACGTTCACTCCCACGGCGAGTGCTACAGCCGCAACCAATGTGATCACTTTGGATAACACAGGGGTGCTTGACGCGGCGGGAAACTCCGGCAGCGGCACAACAGACTCTGGCAATTACTCTGTTGGCACGGCGATTCCGACGGTTTCCGGTGTTTCCGCGCCTTCCGACGCAACGTATGTCACGGGACAGAATCTGAATTATACGGTCAGCTTCAGCGAAGCGGTAACCGTTATCACAACGGGCGGAACACCGTATCTGACGCTGACGATAGGCACGAGCGCGGTTCATGCCGTATACGTGAGCGGCACCGGAACAACGTCGCTTGTGTTCCGATATACAGTCGGTTCAAACGATGCGGATGCAAACGGCATTGCTTTAAGCAGCAACATTACGCTTAACGGCGGGACGATGAAAGACGCTGCCGGCAACGACGCGACGCTTGCGTTCACGGGCTCAACGGCGGTGGGCGTTCTGGTGGATGCCGTTGCCCCGACGGTAACCGGAGTAGCGGGGCCGTCAGCCGGAACATATACAGCCGGAGACAACCTGACTTTCACAGCCACTTTCAGTGAAGCCGTCACCGTCATCGGGACGCCGTATATCGTGCTGACGATAGGCGGGGTCGCAGTAAATGCCGCATATGTGAGCGGCACCGGAACAACATCGATTACCTTTCAGTACACGGCGTTATCAGGCGATTTGGATACGGACGGAATCGCGTGCGCCGCCGAAATTACTCTGCCCGTCGGTGCGGCAGTCAGGGATGCGGCGGGCAACGGATCCGCTTTGACATATGCGGCGCCGACAACTGCCGCAGTTCTGGTGGACGCTGTCGCTCCGACGATTTCCGACGCAATCAGAAACAGCGACACGCAGATCACGGTAACGCTGAGCGAGGCTTGCCAGAACCTCGCGAAAGCAAATGACGGCGGGTTCACCGTGACAAAGACAGGTACGGCGACGACCTACGCGGTAGGCGCGACGGCTCAGGGTACGGACAGCAGCCACGTTGTGCTGACGGTAGCCAATATGGGAACTGCGGGATCATCTGGCGTCACAGTTACATATGCGACGGGCGGCAACGGCACGATCGACGACATGGCAGGTAACGAACTTGCGACTAACAGCACCGGAAAAGCTATAACAGCATGGGCATCTTCCGGCGGAGGAAGCTCATCTGGTTCAAGCAGTACTAACAGCGCGGCTGTTATCGTCAACGGTGTATCCAAAACCGCAGGCACCGCGCAAACCACCACCAACTCCAGCGGCCAGTCAGTCACAACCGTTACTGTTGACTCGAACAAGCTGGAGAACATTCTGGCGTCCGAGAGCACTGGCGCGACGGTGACCATCCCGATTACGGGCAATTCCAACGTTGCCGTCGGCACCCTTACCGGCACCATGGTTAAGAGTATGGAAAACAAGGACGCGACGCTGGTCGTGCAGACGAGTTCAGGCACGTACACCCTGCCGGCTTCGGAGATTAACATCGACGCAGTGTCACAGCAGCTTGGCGCAAACGTGTCCCTTTCGGATATTAAGGTAACCGTCAGTATTTCCGAGCCGTCAGCTTCCATGACACGGGTTGCTGAAAACGCCGCGCAGGCTGGCGGCTTCACGATCATGATTCCGGCGGTGGATTATACCATCACCTGCACCCACGGCAGCCAGACGGTAAACGTCAGCCGCTTCAACGCCTATGTGGAAAGAACAATTGCCATACCGGATGGTATTGACCCGACAAAAATCACTACCGGCGTGGTGGTTGACCCCGACGGGACCGTGCACCATGTGCCAACGCGTATCGCGGTCATCAGCGGCAAATACTATGCGGTGATTAACAGTCTGACCAACAGCACCTATTCCGTCGTTTGGAATCCTATTGAGTTTTCCGACGTGGCTAACCACTGGGCAAAAGACGCCATCAACAACATGGGATCCAAAATGGTCGTGGCAGGGGTTGGAAACAACCATTACGCACCCAACAGGAACATGACGCGCGCGGAGTTTGCGACCATTATGGTCCGGGCTTTGGGGCTTGAACCGGGAACCGGCGCGAGCGGCTTTGGGGACGTTGCTTCCACAGACTGGTGCAGCGGCTACATTAAGACTGCCGCGTCCTATGGAATTGTAGGGGGCTATGACAATGGAAATTTCGGCCCGAAGGACACAATCACAAGAGAGCAAGCCATGACGATGATTGCACGGGCGATGAGAATTACCGGGCTTGACAACGGACTGACCGACAGCGAGGTCAGTGCGCTGCTTGGAGCTTACAAGGACGTGGCATCCGCCTCGAATTATGCGAAAGCCAGCATAGCGGTCTGCCTCAAGACTGGAATTACCTCCGGTACTGGCAATGCGACGATTTCGCCGAAGGCTGCCATCAGCCGCGCCGAAGTCGCCGTGATGGTGCAGCGGTTGCTGCAGAAATCAGGACTGATCTAAATTTAAAATTAAAAAAACGGCCTGCTGAGAAAAATTGGGCAAAGCGCAGGACGGAAAACAGGATTTTACTTTTTGGAAGAGAAACAAACAAGGCGTACCGCCGTTAAAGCGGTACGCCTTGTTCTCATTTGCACCCTGCCTGTCAGCCGTCAGTATTTTATGTTTCATACATTCTTGTCACTGTTAATCCAATTGTCTTCACCTTTTTCGCCATAACAGTCTCAATATTTTACACCCACAGGTCGAAGGACTGACTATCATCAAATATTTCAGAGAAGGTAAAGCATGCAGCGTTGTGCGTAATTTATTCGCCAGTGGAGATATCAATTAATTCTGCAGGATGGCCTGTGACGGAATGTTTTTTTGGGCAATATTTCTTAAATTTCTGTATATAATCCACGGCTGTCCCTCCCACACTTATATAAAAATTTGATACCCAATATTTTGATATTTGTTAATTAAAAAAACGCTGTCTTTTCAAGCATGCCGTTTTTCTTTGATTACAGCGACGCAAATTATGCGTACTATGGATGTGTAGAAAGGACTTGACGATTCGCTGGAGCAGAGTTACCATGCGAAAAGAAAAACGCTTTCCAGTCTCGGACAGGAAGCGTTTTGACCACATAGATTACCACAGACAGCTTTGGAACACGTGGAAACAATGCTTCAAAGAGTGCCAAAGAGTAAGGAAAACCGAGCGGAAACGGCTATAAATGGCTATAAACGAGTGGAAAAAAGTTTGGAAAGCAATTTGGGAGCAGGAGATCGCACGTCTGAATCGTGTCACTCGGACCAAAATCCCTCTGAAATCAATGCTTTCAGAGGGATTTTTCTTGTGTTATCACGTGTAAACCACGAGCTATGCCTGTGGTAGCAAAAAGGCTATGCCTATGCGTGATAGTAAAAAGCCCTTATAGGGCTAGTGCAGGCCACCCGTTATATGGGTGGTCCTGACTAACGAAATTTATATAGCTGTTGACAAGAATTTTTTATTGATTTACCCTTGTTTTCAGAGATGACGTCACGCTCCAATCACAAAAATGGAGTTGAAGTGAATATGTATCACGGAAGATTTAAGGGGTCGCACTATGAGGCAGGGTTTAAATTCGGAACGCTGCTGAAAAACCACGGAACGATGATCAGCGGCAGCCCAACTTTTACGATCACAGACGAGCTGAAAGCGTTCGGAAAGAGCTGCCTGCCGGTCTATCGGGAATATTATCCCGAAGTTCTGGAGGAGATACAGGGCATGGCCGATGGCCAGGGCAGCCCGCTTGAGAATATTGCAAATCTGCTGCTTCCCATGTACTGCTTTGAGCCAGAGCATCACTGCACGGCCTTTGCGGTCGCCGACGGGAAGAATATCCTGCTCGGCAAAAACAGCGATTTCCTTGTGAGCCTCGAAAAGCTCTATATGAACTGCCTTTACGAGCTGTCCGAAGCCTATGCATTCAGCGGCAATACCACAGCGTTCATCCAGATTGAAGACGGCATGAATGAAAAAGGACTTGCCGCCGCGCTGACCTTCCTCTACCCGCATATCCGAAAGCCAGGGCTGAACGCCGGGATGCTGACGCGATATATTCTGGAAAAATGCGCGACGACAGAGGACGCAATCAGCGCGCTGAAAAATCTGCCCATCGCCTCCGCGCAGACGATTACGCTGGCCGATAGAAGCGGAAAGATTGCCGTAGTCGAATGCAACCCCGCAAAGCTCAAAGTGATCCGGCCGGAGCCGGGCGCGCATTTTGTCGCCGCGGCGAACTGCTTCCATTCCGAAGTGATGAAAGAATACCGCACCCCTCCCGATGTGGACAGCTGGCGTGCGGAGGAGCGGTACGATACGGCACGGAACGCTCTGGCGGAACATGACGGTGCGTATTCGCTGGATTTCTGTGAGGATGTTCTGTGTGGAAAATACGGCTTCATCTGCCAATACGACCGGAAAACAAATGCAGATACAGTCTGGTCGGCGGTCTACGACGTGAAAAATTTGCGCTTTTACCGCGTGGAGGGCAATCCGTCGAGGAGGCCGTTCAAAGCGGACGGAAGAATGAAATTCTGATGAAACCCTTCCACTGGGCATAGCAAAAGGCACGGTCATGGAATCCTCACTCCATTTCCGTGCCTTTCGTCTGTTGTAGGCTCTTGAATTTTGGGGTTTGCGGGTCACGGGGTTCAGCCCGTACCAACTGCCGCGCCGTTTGGCATTTTGCTCCCGCTGCTTTTTCTTGGAGAGCTTTTCAGAGGGAATAAACTTTTCCATATCTGTGCTCCTTTCATGGAAGTCCGGAGCAGATCATAACAGAATGACGGCGCAATGTCAAATATCGATCCGGCGGAACACCACTGTCTGCACCTTCATGGAAATCTTACCAACCTCGTAGCTATAAGCTGGAAGCTCTTTCTTAAAGTTCAGAAACGAATGGTCGATGGGGAAGCCTAGAATCTGCTCAATCTCGGCGTAAGTCAGCGTAAAGCTGCCCTCTATCCGTTTCCCGATTGCCTCCCAAAGCGGCTCATATTTGCTCATTTGCCTTCCACCTCCGCACACAAAAACAATTCTCTTATCAGTATAGCATGATTGGGTTCAAAATACAGCAAACACTTTGCTGCAGCATGCCAAGCTATGATACACTGTTGGCAGAATTGTTTTTCTGTTGCCGCAACTACGCAAGCAGCGTCGAGAATATCAGCCGCCGGTTGTGGTACGATCCTTTTGTGAGGAGGTGAACAGCGTGAATGATAAAATCCTTGCCGTCCAGCGGATGCAGGACTATATCGAAAGCCACCTGACCGAAACTGTCACTCTGGCAGAACTGGCCGGTGCGGCCCGGTTCTCCCCGTGGTATGCCGCCCGCATGTTCAAAGAGCTCACCGGCCTCGCCCCCGCCGACTATATCCGGCGGCTGCGGCTTTCCAAATCGGTTCTGCGGCTGCGGGACGAGCAAGTCAAGGTCATTGATGTGGCCTACGACCTGGGCTTTGAGAGCGTGGACGGCTACCAGCGGGCGTTTCGGCGAGAGTTCGGCTGCAACCCCAAGGAATACGCCCTGCGCCCGGTTCCTCTGCCGCTGTTCACCGCCTACGGAGTCAAATTCCGAGAATTTTGGAAAAAGGAGCGTACAGACATGGCGAACGAAAAAAGTGTATTTATTCAGGTGATGGAAAAGCCCGCGCGGAAAGTTGTCATCAAGCGCGGAATCGCCGCCGCAGACTACTTTGCCTACTGTGAGGAGGTGGGCTGCGACGTGTGGGGCGTGCTCACCAGCATGAAATCTCTCAGTGAGGAGCCGGTATGCCTGTGGCTGCCGGAACAGTACCGCAAATCCGGCACCTCTGAGTATGTGCAGGGCGTGGAGGCCGCATCGGATTATGACGGCCCGGTGCCTGACGGCTTCGACGTCATTGACCTGCCCACCGCAACCTATCTGATGTTCCAGAGCGAGCCCTTCCCCGAAGAGGACTATTGCAAGGCCATCGATTCGCTACAGGCGGCCATGGACAAATACGAACCATCGGTAATCGGGTATGCGTGGGATGACGCGAACCCGCGCATCCAGCTGGAGCCCATCGGCAAGCGAGGCTATATCGAGCTCCGTGCGGTGAAAAAGGCTTAAGCAAAAGGCTCAGGCTGATGCAATCAGTCTGAGCCCTTCTTTTTGATCTGCGGATGATTTTTCAACTCCCCTTCGTCCCCGACGCCCTGCTCCGACAGCGTAATGACCTTCAGTTCCGGCTCCGGTGTGGAGATATAAAGTTCCTCACATTCCCGCTGAGCAGCGATCAGCACATTCACCGCCTCCTCCGAGGCGCGGAACTACTTTAGATACATCTCTTTATAATCCAGCATAAATATTCATCACAAGGGCATACATTAACCTAAAATAGGTTATAAATAAATAATCTGTTTTAGGTTATGAGATACTATTCATGAGGTGATTCCTATGGACAACAGGCTGCGGGATTTGCGTGAGGATGCAGACCTCAATCAAACACAGATTGCTCAGTATTTAGGGATGTCGCAGACCGGATATTCCAAGTACGAGACCGGAGAAAACGACATTCCGACGCAGGTGCTCATCAAGCACGCAAAATATTACAAGACAAGCATAGATTATATTCTTGGCGTAAGCAACGACAAATCCCCATATAAAAAATGATTACAGCGGCATGGAGCCCAGACTCCATACCGCTTTTTTCTCTGTGTCAGAGCTTCACATAAACCGGATATGGATGATCTCGGTGGTAGCCAAGCTTTTCCGCCAGCGCCACGCTACGCAGATCGTGAGCGTCCCAGCTGGGTTAAAGTCCGCGCCGCAGGCATTCGAGAATCAGCGCCGCCCCACAGGCTGTTGCCAGCCCCCGGCCCTGATATTCCGATTTGGTGTCAATCTCAATTTCAATGCCGCCTGGATAGATCGTATAGGAGGACGCGCCCGCCACCAACTGCCCGTTCCAAAGAACCGCCGCTCCCAGCCCGCGAAGACAGTAATCTGCCCCATTTAGGAATTGAGAAACAAGGTCCTCCGACCACTTTTCCTGTGCGGCCTGCGCATAAATTGCTTCGTCAATGGGCGCAAGCGTATATTCCAGCGGCAGCGAAGACGCGTAAAAGGTCAGCTTTGAACCGTCGAATACGCCGGGTTCTTTCTTGATGGCATATCGGGTGTGTTTGCCGACACGGTTTTCCCAGACGCGTTCAATCACGCGGCACCATGCCTCATTCTGCGGCGTCAGAATTGGCGCTGCCGCCTGAGCGGCCAGTGTTTCGCTTGGCTCACCGGCAAAGAAGCAAAAATCTCCCACCACAATCTGCGCCGCCGTGGAATGCCCCTCATCATCCGTGATTGCATAACCCATATACCCTGCAAGGCAGGAGAAAATCATGGTTTCATCCCACCCGGCAAACAGCCGCGCAATGTGGATAAGTCTTTGTTTTTCAGCCGGAATCTTTGCTGTCATTTGGCTATTCTCCTCCGTCCGCCGCTCTCATCCGGCGGGATTGTAATTTTTTCTGTATGGTATCGCCCCTGTTTCGCCTCAATCACCGCCATGGTGATGGGGTGGTCAAAGCGGCGCGGGCCGCAGCTTCCGGGATTCAGCCACAGGCGGCCATCCAGCTCCTGCTCAAAATACTTGTGTGAATGGCCGAACACCACAATTTGCGCCGCACCAAGCTCCGGAGGCACATCTTTCTTGTTGTGCACCATGAAAAAGGATACGCCTTCAAGCGTTACCGACAGGCTTTGAGGCAGGGCTTGCGCCCAGTCCTTGTCGTTGTTCCCGCGCACCACATACAGCGGCGCAATCGTCCGCAGCTCGTCCATAATTTCGGGTTGATTGACGTCCCCGCCGTGGAGAATGCAGTCGCAGGTACGCACAATGCGCAGCACCTCCGGCCGCAGCAGACCGTGGATATCGGATAATACAGCAATGCGGGCAGGCACCGGTGCTCACTCCTTCAGGCAAGATGGTGGTCTCATGATAGCATGACTGCAAATCGGGCGTGCTGTCATGGGTCATGTTTTTTCAGTTGCCGCGTAAGCGGCGAGAAAAACGACTTAAATTAAATATAATAATTGCGCTGCAATTATTATATCGTGTCGAAGCAAGCATAGCAACTTGCACGTTCTTTCGCTGCTTCCCCTCGAAGAAATGGAATAATTTTACGAATCACAGGTCGCAACTATTCGTCAAAAAGTATATACTCGTCATAAATGATAAAAGAATCAGCAAAGTCGTCGAAAGACGGCAACGCAAAGCTACGAGGGCCTGTACCGTTTTGGATGGTAGCCAGCTGTGTAGAACGGAGAGCCCTGCAAAATGCAGGGCTGTTTTTATATGCTTATATGAGGTGAATTATGGATTACATTTCAATCGCCGAAGCCGCAGAAAAATAGGGCATTACCCGCCGCCGCGTGCAGGTGTTGTGCAACGAAGGCCGCATTCCGGGCCTGACGAAGTTCGGCAAGGCCTGGGCGATTCCGAAGGACGCCGTGAAACCGACAGACGCGAGAAAGGGAAAGCCGGTTAAATAATATCAACGCTTCCAAGCTGTTTTTGTTTTGTTCATGTGCAAGGGTTTTGGCTGATTTCAGCAAAAACCCTTACACATTGGATTTGCAGCGTATGTCTGCAAATCCAAACAGACAGGCATCAATGTATCTGAAGCAGCAAAACGGGCTGTTTTGCCGCCCAAAAGGACAGAAACTGTCCTTTTGGCAAATGCGATACGAAAATCACATTTGTTCAGTGGACATTAAATAGGACATTTACCGTGAGATAATGTAAGAAAAGCAATCGCGTTATAAAGGAGATTTCCTCTATGCTACATCTCGGCCTATACGAGCAAGTCATCAACCGCGAGATCAGCACCGAACTGTCGGATATTCCAGCAGCCCAGCAATCCACTGCGCCCATTGACAAGGCGGAAGCGTCCAAGGTTTTGGCGCAATATCTCACAGATGTGGTTCAAAAGGGCCTGGATAATGTGCTGGACAACGGTGGGGATATTTCCGCCCCAATCGGGCTGACCAACGAAATCGTGTGCATCGTGGAACACGTCACCCAAGAAGCTGACTTTGCCGCTATGTCTGTAGACAGGCGAGCAGAGCAGCTTCTTGCGCTTTTGCGGGAAAACGACCCGCGACTGGCCGTGGGAAAAACCGCCGCCGCAGTGGAGCGCCCCGAGACCTCTATTCGCAGAGCAGCCTGTTCACCCGCGCCATCCACGAGCCACAGATGTACACGGAGCTGAAAAAGGACCTGCCGGAGACCATCGACAAGATTGCTGCAACCTTTGAGAGTTACTGGAATTCCAATGAGTTTGAGTGCTATTCCGAGGAACAGAAAGAGCGCTTAGCCAGAGTGCTGAAGGAAGAGAAATACTTTGACGCCAACAACACCGAGCTCTACACCATGGATATTGCGCCCTATTCCTATCAGCAGGAAATTCTGGACAAGCTGGAGGCCGAGCGCACTGTCCGCGGCTACACCCGCAATCTGGTGGTAGCCGACACCGGTACCGGCAAGACCGTGATTTCCGCACTGGATTAAAGCGCTTCCTTAAGCAGAACCCGGGCAGGCCATGCCGCCTGCTGTTCGTGGCGCACCGGGAGGAAATCTTAAAGCAAAGCCTATACACCTTCCGCGACGTGCTGAAAGACGCCAACTTCGGCCAGATGTTTGTGGGAAACTATAAGCCCGACAGCATTGAAAACCTGTTTCTCTCCGTCCAGACCTTCAATGCGCAGGAATTTACCGCCAAAACCGCGCCGGATTTTTACGATTACATCGTGGTGGACGAGTTCCATCACGCCGCCGCACCCACCTATCAAAAGCTGCTGGAATACTACCGACCGAAAATCCTGCTGGGTCTGACCGCCACACCGGAGCGCATGGACGGCAAGAGCATTCTGGACTATTTCGGCGGGCGCATCGCGGCGGAGATCCGGCTGCCGGAGGCCATTGACCGCAAGCTGCTGTGTCCGTTCCAGTATTTCGGCGTCACAGATACTATCGATCTGGCCGATGAGGTCGAGCGGAGGGCCCGTTTTGCATCCGAGGAAGGAGAATTTGTATGAAAAAGATGATGCTGCGGCAGCCCTCACAATCATCGCATGTGCGGCGCTGAGCGCCCCTGTGTGGCACCAAAGTAGCAAGGGCGGGAAAGTACCTGCCGAAAGCACCGTGAGCGCGATGTCAGCCGAATGTGTAGAAGTAGCCGAGGCACCTGATTCCACGCCCACCGTACCAGCGACTGACATGACAGCAATAACGACAGAAAAAGAAAAACTGCCGACAGGCGAGGAGCAACTGGCGGATGATACACGGGATGAGGCTACGTCGGCGGCCCCCGAGCCAGAGCCAACTGAACCTCAGCAGACAGTGGTCACCACCACGACAATTTCCGCATCCACCGACACCACCGACCCGTACCACACTGATGTTTACCCCAATGATGTCTACTCCGAGGATTACACCATGCACGAAAACGGCAATCAGGTGGGAATCATGGAATAACGTGAACGGAAATACGCCACCGGAGCTGGTTGCTTCGGCGGCGTATTTCCGTATTTGCTTACTGTTTCGCTTTCACCGCGACCCAGATCTCGCAGGAGTAGTTTGGGTCCTGCACGTCCGCCGAAGGGTAAACCTCCAGCTCCATGCCATGGCCGTAGTCATAGTTGCTCTGGGGGAAGAACTCCGTGCAGATCTTCTGGTAGGTGTCATTGAACGAGTCAGGCATCTTGCCCCGGCAGGTGAACACCGCATACGTGTAAGCCGGAATCTCCAAAATGTCCAGCTTCTCACTGTTCAGGGGCGCTCCGTTGTACTCCGCACCGATGCCGTAGGGGAAGCCGGAGCCCGCCAGCTCGTCGGAAAAACAGATGCCCAGAACGCCGTGCAGACTGTCAAACTTGCCATACTTGCAAATCTGCTCTATCGTGCCGTCCGTGCTGCACTTGTTCCAGAACGCAGAGATGTCCGCCGTGGCGGTGTCGCCCTGGGGCTTGTTTACCTGAATCTTCTTGCAGATGATTTTGAATGCGTCTTTCTTTTCAATTCTGTAATCCATGGTACTGCCTCCCGATAAAATCAGTTTTACGGAGAGCCGTGAGAAGGATTTGACTGTTTCGCCGCGACGCGCCTGGGTGGGCGTGACGCCGTGAAACCGGTTAAAGGCACGGGAAAAGCTCTCGGGGGTGTCGTAACCGTACTTGTACGCAATGTCGATGACCTTGTCGTGAGTCTGCATCAGGTCCTCGGCGGCAAGGGCAAGGCGGCGCATCCGGATATAGTCACCCAGCGTGAAGCCGCAGAGCATGGTGAACATCCGCTGGAAATGAAACGGCGATGAACAGGCCGCCTTCGCTGCCGCCTCGTAGTCGATCTCTCCAGTCAGATGTGCCTCCGCATAATCCAGCGCCCGCTGAATCCCCGTAATCCAATCCATCGCTCGATCTCCTTCCGTATGCTGTGATTCTATCGCACTTTGCCCGCGCCTTCATGATTTCCCGTGCGGTGTGATGTCAAAGCGGCGGATATTTTATCATGTTTACGCCAAGGCCTCGGGCAGGCATTCCGGCAGTACCCGGTAACGGGATATGCCGCTGTGCTGCGGGGAGCGCTCGACGATCTCCGTCGGGATGAGGCTCAGATATTTTTTGCCGAAGCTGGCCGTCACGAAGTAAGCGTCGAAATTCACCACGGGCAGAACGACCCAATCGGTATCCGGCTGGCGGATGACGATGTAATAGGAAATCAAAGTCGGCAGCACCCTCAACTCCCGTGGGATTTTCGGCGGACGCATACACTCCAGCTTTTCCAAAAGTGCTGACGGAAGTTCTGCAATCTCCTTCCGCAGCGGGCCAAGCTCCAGCGCGTTGGAGAGAATCTCCGTAAAGTACAAAAGCCACTGCGTCTTTGTTGTCGGCGCAAGAGGCGGGATCTGGCACTGTACCGCCTTACTCTTCCACGCCGCGTCAAAGGTCTCATCCAGCTTGCGGCAGCTGTTCAGGGTAGATTCCATGACGGAATCCGGGTGCGCCTGCATATACGCAATGACCCCATAAACATGGCGGTAATACCAGTCGCCGCCCCGCTCATCCACAAGCTCCGGAAATTCTCCGTGAAACTCAGTAAAGTCGAATTTGAGCTTCCAATCATTTTTCGGGTCGGACGTCCCATTATCCGGTACGCTGCACCAGGCACACAGCGCACGCCAAGCCGTCCCGATTCGATCCCGCGGATCTGCCGCCAAGATTGCGCCGTCTGCGTCATGGAATAAATATCCCCGTGCGAGAACCGTCAGCACACGGGTCAGCCCCGTGCATTCGGCAAACATCTCAAAGGTGAAGCGGCCCAGATAACTGTGGTCAGTCTTTCCGGCAGAAGCGTAGACCGGCGTCTCAATGTGCCTTTGGAACTCCTGCCACTCATTGAGCATGGCGCACCTCCACAACATTTTTCTCCATCGCGTCGTACCGCAGATCGAACAGCAGCTTCCGTTTGCCCAGTGTCTCCACATACCGCACAGCTAAAACAGGCTTCACAATTTTGTCGAGCTGGACGCGGCACTCCTCGGCAACGGCCTCTCGGTAGTATTTCGAGAAGGAGTGGTCTGCATAAGCCTTCATCATGGCAGAGAACGCTGCGGAATCCGTTTCACGGAAAAGCGCCTTGCGCTCATGGGCGGCATTCTCATCGTCCACATCGCAAACCAAATCACCTAGGAGTTTTGCACCGCTGCAGTGAAAGTCGGAGAACAGATCGTACCACTCTATAAGAAATGACTCCCGTTTATCCTCGCTCATGAAGTGCCAATTCCGCTGCGAAAGGGCCTGACGCAGGGCGGAAACACGCTCCGGATCAGAGGTCTGAAACAACGCATACAGCTCGTCCGGGTCCATATCGCCCTCCTGCCCACGGGAATAGAGGATGCGGTCAATGTCGCTATCATCGTCCCCAGAGACAAAATTATGGAGTGGATTATTGAGCAAACAGGCAAAAAAGATGAGCGGTTTCAGTAGCTATGCCCTCGTTTCTGCGGTATATGTTGGTGTTGCAAAGGAGGCGATTATATGAGAAAAAAGCGCGGAGCGGTCGGTGACCGCTCCGCGCGCGTGATATGAAATTGGGTTACACCAGCTGCCCCGGCAGATTCTGCTTTTCCTTGGGCGGAAACTGTGTGTCGAAGGCTTCGGCTCCTTTTTCGTCCACGAAGTATCCCTCCGGGTCCTTGTAGGTGCCGGAGATTCCGTCCAAAAAGTCTGGATTTAGTTCGCAGACCAGGAAATAGGGAACCTCGGCGTCGTGTGGCTCGGAAAAGTAGTGGATGCCCTTCGTGCTTGCCATCACGAAACCGGACTTGCCGTAGAAGTCGATGTTGCCGGTGATGGCCAGCGCGCCCGCGCCCAGCTTTTTGGCCTCGTTCATGGAGTGACGCAATAATATCGTGCCGTAGCCCTGACGTTTCCATTCCGGCGCAATGCTGATGGGGCCGAAGGTCATGATGGGAATGGTTCTGCCGTCATCGGCGTGGATCTCAGAGCGGACATACATCACATGGCCGATCAGTCTACCACGGCGCTCCATCACGAAATCCAGCTCCGGAACAAAATCCGGCTTGCCGCGATAGGTGTGCAGGACATAATGCTCCAGACACCCGGGGCGGTAGACATTCCAAAACGCCTCGCGCGTCAGATTTTCAGCTTCGCGGTAATCGCCTGTTGTTTCCAAACGGATGGTATATTCGTTTTGCATGGTTTTTCCTCCTAAGATTGATGGGTTTCAATTCAGGGAGGTTCGAGATGTGTTCAGCAAACCTCCCGGTCAGCCGACAATCTCCAAGGTGTTGTTTTTCAAACAGCAGTCTCCTAAATGTTATATTTGATTAGGCTTTGAGCCTCATCACGACTTCATTATAGTGCCATGGGTTTGAGAAAGCAAGAGGCGGTGTGGCAAAGAGAGAGATAGCTACTGAAAGAATTTGCTTTCTGAAGAGAAGGGTGGTCAAGCCCGTCGGTCTGACCACCTCGTGCATAGGCATCAATCTCATCCGCCGGCAAACGGACGTTTCAATCCTGATAGAACGCTTCAATCGCTTGGGCGAAAAACTCTGCCGCGCCGTCCCCATACTGCCGGTCGATTGCCTGCCGGTATTGCTTGTCCCGGTAGGACTGTGCTACCGCCAACATCAGGCTCTTTTCTTCTTTCATCTGGCAGACCTGCTTCATGACGAAGCCGTATTCACCGATAATTTGCTTCACTTCAAAGGAATTGAGATCACAGCCGCGTTTGGCAAGCAGCTTTTGGCGAATCGCATCTTCCCGCCTTTGATAGCTTTCAGCGACCTCCTTGCTGATTGGATGCTCGAGGGTGTCCAAATAGGCATCCTTCCCGCCATACCACTCGACTACTTTGGCGTAGCGTTTTTGCATATCCTCCGAGGATACGACCTCCATATAATGCGTTTTCCACTGTTCTACACTGCCAAAGTCGCCGATGGCTGCCTGGCGCATTTCCTCCGTCATGCTGTTAAACATAAGCTGGAACATTTTCTCGATCTCTGTTTTGCTGAACACTGTAAAATCCATTCTGTTGTCTCCTTTCAAGGCGTCATCCACGCTGGCGATCAGGCGCTCCATGCGCTCCTTTTTTGCCACCAGCATTTCTCTCTGCATGCGCAGAATCCGGTTCCGGTCAAGAGACGGGTTTTCCATGACGGTTTTGATTTCCTTGAGCGGAATGTCAAACTCACGAAAGAACAGGATTTGCTGTAATATTTCCAGAGCTTTATCGTCATAAAGCCGGTATCCCGCTTCACTTTTTTCTGAGGGCGGAAACAATCCGATCTCATCGTAATAGTGAAGTGTGCGCGCGCTGATGCCGGTGAGTTCCGACACTTCCTTGACCGTTTTCATACCATCCGGCCTCCTTCTCCTGATAGGACGACTATACTCTATGACGCAGCGTGAAGGTCAATAGGGTTTTGAACTTTTTCTTCTTTGCCGGTATTGCCCGTGAGAATTATATCATCCATCCGATGACTGTACAAATGCCCGAAGGCGATTTATAATAGAATTATGTTATCGTAAAAAATAAAATCCAGAAGGCTCGGCGCTATGGTTCGGGAAATTATGAGGGATACTGCGTTTCTTTCGCTGCGGGCGGAACCGGCGACACCAGCGGACTTGCCTGTTGCCGACGATCTGCTGGAAACGCTGGAAGCCCACAAGGACGGCTGCGTAGGTATGGCGGCCAATATGATCGGCGTGAAGAAACGCATGGTTGCCTTCGTGGGCGACGGCGAATATATGGTGATGTTCAACCCAGAGGTGATCAAAAAGTCCGGGCCTTACGAGGCGGAGGAGGGGTGCCTGTCCCTTGACGGTCCCCGAAAGACAAAGCGATGGAAGTCTGTTAAGGTGCGGTATCAGAATCGGTATTTTCAGATTCGGCTCAAGACCTTCACCGGCTTCACGGCAGAGATCATCCAGCATGAAATCGATCACTGTGACGGGATTATGATCTGAGCGTGACGGTTGACAGGACAAAATCAGCGTGACAAATTGAGATTTGTAGGAGGTAAACCAATGAATTACCTAACAGGAATTAAGCTGCGGGAAATGCCAGATGCCTCCTCTTATCTTTCTGCATTGTCTGTTGTGAAGTATCTTCACTCTGTTGATCAACTCAACTTTACGATGCCCGTCACATTTTTTGTGGGTGAAAACGGCACTGGGAAGTCAACTTTGCTAGAAGGAATCGCAGTTGCAATGGGGTTCAATCCAGAAGGCGGTTCGCGAGATTTTACATTTTCGACGAAAGTATCTCATTCGGCGCTTTATCAATATTTAACAACGATCAAGACGCTTTCTCCAAGAGATGGCTTTTTTCTCCGAGCCGAAAGTTTCTATAATACTGCAAGCTATTTGGACGAAAATAGTACCTTGCTTCGATATGGAGGCATTTCTCTTCATGAGCAGTCACATGGGGAGTCATTTCTTTCTCTTGTTACAAACCGTTTTGAAGGAAATGGACTATATATATTGGATGAACCCGAAGCTGCGCTGTCACCACAGAGATTGATGACACTGATTGTAGCTATTGACGAATTGGTAAAGAAAAACTCGCAACTACTAATTGCCACACATTCTCCTATTTTGATGGCATACCCCAATGCAGAAATCTTGCAGTTGACGGAAACCAGCATCCAAAGAGTATCCTACAAAGATACCGATCACTATCAAATTACAAAACAGTTTATAGATAGACCAGACCAAATGATTAAATACTTGTTGGATCAGTAAGCTTGAGATAAATCCGGATTTGTCAGGCTATACGATATAGTTAAAACGAAAGTGATGAGGGGGGTGCCATCATCAAAAATCTTCCCATCCTCTTTAGCGTGTTTGGCTTAACATCTGCTGGTATTCTCGTGTGCGCCGCGGCGTTTGTTTTTTCCCTGGAAGAAGGGATGATTACCGCAAAGTCCAAAGAACTGAACCGCGACTGCAAAGGGCTGTTTGTGCGGGAAAGAAAGTGAGAATGAAAACATGGGACCTGATTTTGTTAACTTAACAGCGGAAAACCTTGCCGCTGAGCATTTATGCTGCATTATCCGCAGCAAAAAGCCCCATCAGGGGGTTGAAGCGAAGCGGCAATGGCTTTCCGACCGGCTGGGGGAAGGGCACGTCTTTCGGAAGCTCAATGCAAAGGCTACGGTTTTTATTGAATATGCTCCTCTTGAAACGGCGTGGGTTCCCATAGCTGGCGACAACTACGTTTATATTTATTGCCTGTGGGTTTCCGGCGATTGCAAAGGAAATGGGTACGGGAAGACGCTCATGGAGTATTGTTTGGCGGATGCCAAGGAAAGAGGGAAATCCGGCGTCTGTATGCTGGGAGCAAAAAAACAGAAAACCTGGCTTTCTGACCAATCCTTTGCGAAGAGGTTCGGCTTCGAGGTTGTGGATACGACCGCGAGTGGCTATGAATTACTGGCGCTCTCTTTTGACGGGACGGCACCGCGGTTTGCGCGGAACGCCAAAAAAGAAGAAATCGAAGGCAAAGAGCTGACCGTCTATTATGATCTGCAATGCCCCTATATTTCCCAAAACATTGAGATGATCAGGCGGTATTGTGAAGCAAAGGCGGTTCCGGTATCTTTGATTCAGGTGGATACACTGCAAAAAGCAAAGGAATTGCCCTGCGTTTTCAATAATTGGGCCGTGTTTTATAAGGGGAAATTTGAAACCGTCAATTTGCTGGATGCCGCCTATTTGGAGAGAATCCTGAAAAAGTGAGGGGTAGAGGATGGTGCATATAGAAGATCTGGTGGCTCAGCTCACGGTAAAAAAGCCGTTGGATGGCTGTGCCGTGACAATTCCTATGTCCGTACCCGAGGACTGCTGTTAATCGTGGCCAACGCCCGATGGGATACCGGTTATCTGATCGATGAAAACATTAATTAAATTCTGTCGCACATCACCAGCCCCGAGCCGATTACAGCGCAGCAGTTCATCCAAAGCCTGCCCGTGCTTACGTCGGCAAAACCCGATCTGCGGGCGGATATCTTTGCGGCACTGCGCAAAGCGGACACGCTGCGTTATCGTCGCTGCGGAACTTCGCCGCAACTTGCGGCGAAGTTAGATCAGTCCTCGCGCCTTGCCGCTTTATGGCAGCCAGCTTCATTTTGTATGCTTTCGCCCGTTCGCTCGGCAGGATTTTTCACGGTTCATGGCGTTGACAAGCGAAAGCTCCATGCCCGAAAGTTCGATGTTGGCGGGCATGAGATCAACGCCCTCGTCGTGGTGCAAAAGGTCCTCACCGGGGTCGATGGTTTCCTCATTGAGCACCTTACCCATTACAGTTGCCAGCATCACGGGCAGTTGGTCAGGCTGATGGTTGCCTAAACTGATAGTTAAAGAGCCTTGCCGATCGCTGTCCACCAAAAGCACATTTTTCCCTTCCTGCACCGGCCCGATGCCGAGATTGGCAGAGGTGGTTGTCTTGCCGCCGCCGCCTTTTTGGTTGGCAATGGCAATTACATTGGTCATTGGTTTTTCACCTCCTGAAATAGCAAAAGGGCGTCCCTTTTTCATGGAACGCCCTCAACGAGAGCTTAAATTATTCGATCTTTAGGTGTAAATATTGATGCCTTCGATTATTGTACTCCACGTTGCGGCATCAACACCTGACGAAATAGGCGTAGGTACCGTCTGTCCAGCAGGCCCGCGTGTAACTCTCGCCGTTTCCTTTCGGTTCGGCAGTCATCGAGCCGACCATGATATCCTGCGTGGAATCGTAGGTGCTCGAATCGCCGGAATTGTCGTCCGTGCCCACCGACTTGCGGTATACGGCGCTCTGCCCGTCCGGTCCGGTATAGTCAATCTCGGCCATCTCGCCCCAGTTGGAAACATATACGGTTTCTGTTATATCAAACGGCAGCGTCGTTACATCGGACACGGGGAAACCCACCGCTTTGGAAAGTTCCTCAGGAGAGACACATTCGACGATCCCGCCCACATTCTCAACGGGTGATTGTGCCTGCTGAAATAGCTTCGGCCCGACAATTACGCCGATCAACACCACAGCAAGACAGGCGGCAAGGGCCGTATAGCGCCGTATATTTGGAAAGCGAATAACCGTGTGCTCCCTGGTTAGATCAGCCTTGCGGACATGTTCCATCACGCGGCTGCGCATGTCTTCCGTTACTTCGATTTTATCCATGATCTCGTCGTATTTTTCACTCAAAGTCATACGCCTCCTTCAAAACTTCTTTCAGCTTTGCCCTGCCCCGGGCCAAGTGGGAGCGCACGGTGGCTTCGTTTTCATGTAGCATAGACGCAATCTGCGCCGTTGGGCAGCCCTCGTAGTAAAACAGGTGGACGACTTCGCGATACTTGACCGGCAGAGATTTCACCGCAATCCACACAAAAGACAGATCTTCCCGATGATCGGGGGCAAGTTCCTCGTTGAGCTCGTCGGCGTTGCGGACTTTGTTATAGTTGATGCGGTTTTTGCTGAGATTCCCGGCCACACGCAGCAGCCACGCTTTTTTGTGTTCCTCTTTTGTAAAAAACGGGGCTGTTTTTAGGAACTGGATCAGTGTGTCCTGAAGCACCTCTTCGGCATCGCTCCTGTTGTGCAGATACGAATAGGAAAGCCGTAGGATGCGGCTGCCGTAGTCGTCCATGATCTGCTCGGCCTGCAGGTTCAGCACCTTGCGCTCAATTTCAGTACTGACGGTGTTGCGCTCCTTTGGCAAAACAGCGGCAAATAACGAAATAAACAGGCTGCGAATGGGCAAAAACATCCACAGCAGATAACTGAAGGTGTGATACCGAGCTTCACTTCATCAATGCGTATCGAAATGTGGATTTTTAATTTTTTGTTTTTGCGAAGAGCATCTTTGCCATCTTGCCGTTTTTCTTTGATTACAGCAACGCAAATTCTGCGTACTACGGAGGGGTAGAGAGAACCTGACGATTTGCTGGGGTAGAGTTACAATGCGGATAGGAAAACGCTTCCCGGTCACGGCTCTGCCGCATTCGGAAAGCGTTTTCCTGACCACATTTTCAGCCACAGACCACCGCGGAATAAGCGGAGAATATGTGGTCAAAGAGGTCTAGATAGGAAATAAATACGAGCAGAACGTCTAAAAACGGTCAGAAATGAGCTAGAAAAGTTTTTGGCTACGCTTTGGGACAGGAGATCGCACATTCGAATCGTGTCACTCCGACCAGAAATGTCAGAAGAACCGCCGAATTCGGCGGTTCTTCTGCGTTAAATGTTCTGAGTTCATGAGTGCAGCTCCAATTGATTTTGCAATCAGGGAAAGAAAAAGATGCTCGGCGACGGAGTCATTCCGTCGGCGATTTTGCCAAAATCCATAATTTGTCCCTAACGGACGTGAAATCGGCAATCATACGCCTCTCTTGGACATTTACATTGAAATTAATACCTTGTTTAGGTATAATCAATGAACAGCAGGCCTTGCCCCTGTCGGCCACAGCATACCGTCTGGGATGATGCATCATCTGTATCGCCATCGTTTACAGCTAGGAAATATACAATATTGGCATAGTTTCTAATTGGTGTGACAGTTCTTGGCGCAAAAAGGACTCGGCCTCTAAGCGTATATCATTTCGGTAGCAGTATTTGCCGCGTCCTCGTCCGGTCATTGACTCCCGATTTAAGAGTTGTACGGCACCGGGAAACGCATCTGTATTGATTGCATTCTGTACGAAACTATAGGTCATCAGTATGATCTCGATAAATCCGGTTTGCTTGACCTTTTCGCTAAGTTCATCGGCAAGCTGCTCAATCAATTCACGATATAACTGTTTCCAATCCGGAAGCAGGATTACGGGGGCTATTAACAGCCCCACTGGATAGCCTGCACTCGCCATATTGTTAAGCGCTTGAATTCGTGCGTGTAGTGGCGAGGTACCAAGTTCTATGCGGCGTATGATATCCTGCGGGTTCACGCTCATACGAAATATTGTTTTACCCCTGTGATCAAGATTCAGTAGCGAATGAACCATATCAAATTTCGTTGGAAACGTTAGATGCCCGCGACCTTCGCACCCAAACCGCTCAATTGTATAGCGCAAGTTGTCTGTTATTGTGTTTTCCAGCACTAAATCGCTGTTGCTGCCAATCTCAAACGTTTGCGGGAAGGGAGCAGCATCAGCCTTTCTAAGCAGCCCGTCCAGCATTTGTTCCCGGTTGACAAACAGGCGGAGATAAGCGCATTTGTTGTAGCTACATACCAGATAACAATACAGGCACATAGCTCTGCAGCCTGAAGATGTATATGGTACCAGCCAGTCGGAGACCTTATGGTTTGGTCCGTATTTGTGTGTCTTTCTAACTCCAATGATGAGATGACTTTTTAACTTTGGGAAATCCCGGTTATCCGCTGCTGTCAGTTCAGGTATGTGGTTGTGATTCTCAATTTTTACCCAAGGCAAGTTTGCATATGTGGACTGAAGCATCTTTCCCAACTCGTAGTACAGCGCATCCGGTTCGTAATAAACGGCATCAAAGCTTATATTCATTTTGAATCTCCTAACGGACCATAGTCAATCTTAAATGGTATACTTTGATAGTATGGATATCCATCTAAACATTATCCATAGGAGAAGCCCTAAGGCTTCAGAGCGTCGGGCCTACTTATGGCACCCATACGAACTTCGCTTAATGTTTATTGCATTATTTAGTGATGCAGATAATTTGGAGTGATAAGAGCAATGAAGGAAAGACCAAATTTGGATACAAAGTTAGACGAAAAGACATTTCGTGATTTTTATTATTTGAAAGAGGAATTGATAGATTTTTGCAAGGCAAATGGCTTACCTTCTTCAGGTGGAAAAATTGAATTAACGGACAGAATTGCTCATTACCTCAATACAAGAGAAATAGTGCCCCTGATCTCAATCCACAAGCCGAAAGTTTCCGGCGACACAATTACGGAAGATACTACAATCGAGCCTGATTTTGTTTGTTCGGAAAAGCACCGTGCCTTTTTTAGGGATAAAATAGGGAAGAGTTTTTCTTTTAATGTCGCGTTTCAAAAATGGCTGAAATCCAATACCGGAAAAACCTACAGTCAGGCAATAGAAGCCTATCGAGATATTATTGCAGAGAAGAAAAGCAATACAACTGTAATAGATAAACAGTTTGAATATAACACCTATATCCGCGCTTTTTTCGCAGATAATCCCGGCAAAGCTTTGAATCAGGCAATTATTTGCTGGAAATACAAAAGGGCAATGCCGGGGCATCACCGTTATGAAAAATCCGATTTGGCTGCGCTGATTTAGATGATGGGAGCTTTTCTATTGGAATAATATGGTTTTGCTCATAGCGATTAAGCGTTCCCTTGCGGCTGACCCATTTGTAGTAGCCAGAGCGATTGACGCCATCATGGCGCAAAGAGATTGCCGCGAAGGCAAGCCTTGCAATCCGGGCTTTCAGCATATGTCGGTGTGCCCGGAGATACTGTAGTTACTTCATCGGCAGTATTACCGTGAATTTGGTTCCTTCTCCGGGCTCGCTTTTGCAGTCGATGCTGCCGCCATGCAGATTGATGATTTTTTCCGCCAAGGTCAGTCCGAGCCCGTTGCCTTCCGTGGCGCGGGACTCGTCCGCCTGGTAAAATTTATTGAATATACGAGCGACCGAATCAGGACTAATACCCGCTCCGCTGTCGAGAATTACGAATTTTACACTATCGTTCTCCTGCCTGAGTGTTACGCTGATTTTGCCGCCCTCCGGGGTAAATTTCACTGCGTTGTCGATCAGGTTCAACCAAACCTGGCTTAAAAGCTCCTCGTTGCCGACGCAGCGGACATCCAGAATATCCGCTGAGAAGGAAAGCTTTTTCTGCTCCCACTTGGGTTCCAACAACAAAATACTGCGCCGCACCTGCTCTCCAAGATTAAATAAATGTTTATCAGAGAGAATTCTCTGGTTTTCCACCTTGGACAGGTTGAGCACATTCGTGGCAAGCGAAGCCAGCCTGCCCGATTCACCGATCACGATGTCAAGGTATTCATCCCGTTCCTCAGGTGGCAGATCGTTATATTTCAGCATTTCCGCAAAACCCTTGATGGAAACAATTGGTGTCTTAAACTCGTGGGAAAAGTTATTGACGAAATCCTTGCGCAACAGCTCGATACCGCCGAGCTCTTCGGCCATACGGTTGAAGCTGTCGGCCAGTTCGTGAAACTCCGGCGGATGCGAGATGTCAAGACGGGCTGAGAAATCGCCGTTTGCAAGCTGATTGGTGGAGGCGATTACCTTCCGTATCGGCCGCAGGGGTATTCTGCCGATGACAAAGGACACGGCGGTGCCTACAATAACGCTCGACACCAGGGCGATGACGATCATGACAAAAAGGCTCGGCATTTCGGTATTTCCGACGAGTCCCGTATGGATTGCGACGAAACTGATGCCCGCGACGATCAGCGCGGTAACCGCAAAGTTTATAAAGACAAAAATTGAAAAAAACATGGGGAGACCGATCCTGTGCCTAAGCCTGCGTTGTGGTTCATTTCCGTTCCGCAGTTCATTCCGAAAGGCTCTCCTGATTTGCCGCCCATGCTTCATACCTTTTTCACCGCCTTATACCCAAGGCCCCGCACGGAGACCAGCTCAAATTCAGGATAGTCCTCAAATCGCCTGCGCAGACGGTTGATGTGTACATTGACGGTTGTGTCCGTGCTCTCCGACTCCATGCCCCATATTTCATCCATAAGCTGGATTCGGGTGAAAATGTGATCCGGATAGGACAGCAGCTTATAGAGCAGCATGAATTCCTTTTGCGGGAGGGTCTGCTTGTCCTCTCCGCGAACAACAGTTAATGCATCGTAATCCAGTGTCACCTGTCCAATTGTGAGCTTATGCTGGCTGACGATCTGCGAACGCCGGAGCAGAGCTTTGATCCGCAAAAGCATTTCTTCATTATCTACGGGCTTGGTCATATAATCGTCCGTTCCGACGAGAAAGCCCTGCTTTTTATCCGCAGGAAGCTGCTTTGCCGTTACCATGAGAATTGGAAGCGTACAGCCGACATCCCGAAGCTCTTTGGTAAATTCATAGCCGTCCATGCCCGGCATCATGATATCAAGCACAATCAGGTCGACATGCTGTACGTCCATAAGTTCAAGCGCAGCTGTACCATTCTCGGCGGTGCAGACCGAATAGCCGTCCCTTTTCAGCACGGCCTCCATCAATTTTCTTGTGTTCTTGTTATCTTCAACGATCATGATATGAAACATCCCGCGTCACCTCCGTTAGCCAAATTATATCGTAGCCTGCGGCTATGATATAACGGCCATGCGGCGCGTCCCGCGCCGTGGCTGTAATCCTAGCGCAGGGGCACGAAGTGCCCCTATGCGCATATAATAACTGCTTTTGCAGTTATTATATCATAATCCGATATTATGATATAATATGCCATCGGCGCGTCCCGCGCCGTGGCTGTAATCCTAGCGCAGGGGCACGAAGTGCCCCTATGCGCATATAATAACTGCTTTTGCAGTTATTATATCATAATCCGATATTATGATATAATATGCCATCGGCGCGTTCCGCGCCGTGGCTGAAATCCCAGTGCAGGGGCACGAAGTGCCCCTATGCGCATATAATAACTGCTTTTGCAGTTATTATATCACATAAAATGAACCGAAGGAAAACCATCAAGTTTCTTTTCAGTTAACAAACCGGATTTATGATGCCCATAACGCAAAATACCAAATAATTTTAACGAGCAGGATGGGTGTTATGATCAAAATATTCAAGTATATAAAAAAGAAAGAGTGGATTCTGGTTCTGTGCAGCCTTGTGTTTATCGTTGCACAGGTATTCCTTGATTTGAAGCTGCCGGACTATATGTCGCAAATCACGCAGCTTGTGCAGAGCCAGGGCAGCCAAATGAGCGAAATTCTCTCAGCGGGCGGATGGATGCTACTGTGCGCGCTTGGAAGCCTTGCGGCGTCCATTATCGTCGCGGGTTTTGCGGCGCGGGTTGCGGCAAACCTATGCAAAGAGCTGCGCGCACTGCAGTTCGACAGGGTCGAGGCCTTTTCCATGGAAGAGATAAACGGCTTTTCCACGGCCAGCCTGATCACCCGTTCGACAAACGATATCACACAGGTACAGATGATTATCGCCATGGGTTTGCAGGCAATGATAAAAGCGCCGATCACCGCTGTATGGGCGGTCACCAAGATTGCAAATAAGGGCTGGGAGTGGACAACGGCAACCGCGGTTGCGGTATTTGTGCTTGTGATCATGATCAGCGTCATTATCGTCTTTGCCATTCCGAAGTTCAAAAAGATTCAGGGCCTTACAGACAATCTGAACCGCGTCACAAGAGAAAATCTGACGGGCCTTTGTGTGGTGAGAGCGTATAACGCCGAAAAATATCAGGAGAATAAATTCGAGCTTGCAAACAACGAGCTTACAAGCACAAACCTTTTCGCAAACCGTGTGATGGCGATTATGATGCCGGGTATGACAGCGATCATGAGCGGTCTCAGCCTCGCAATTTACTGGATTGGAGCCTACCTGATCAATTCTGCGGGAATGATGGATAAAATTGATTTATTTTCAAACATGGTTGTGTTCATGTCCTACGCCGTACAGGTCGTCATGTCCTTTATGATGGTCAGCATGGTTTTCATCATGCTGCCCCGCGCCTCCGTAGCAGCTAAGCGCATTGCTGAAGTCATTGAAACAAAGCCAACAATACTTGATGGTGCGGGGACCGAGCCGCCCGAAAACGTGTCGGGCGAAGTGGAATTTCGCAATGTAAGCTTTCAATATCCCGATGCGTCGGAATACGTTCTGCACGATGTGAGCTTCACGGCGCACAAGGGCGAAACGGTCGCGTTTATCGGGTCGACAGGCAGCGGAAAGAGTACGCTGATTAACCTTGTCCCCCGCTTCTATGACGCAACCGAGGGTGAGGTGCTGATTGACGGCGTCAATGTCCGTGAATACACGCAGAAAAGGCTTTACAACAAGCTCGGATATGTTCCGCAAAGAGCCGTGATGTTTTCCGGCACTGTCGCATCCAATGTCGCCTACGGCGATAACGGAAGGACTGTTTATACGGAAGACGATGTGAAAAAGGCGGTTGAAATCGCCCAGAGCAGTGAGTTTGTTGAGAACCTGCCTGATCAGTACAACGGCATTGTGGCGCAGGGCGGAACGAATTTGTCCGGCGGGCAGAAGCAGCGCCTGTCCATCGCGCGCGCGGTTTGCAGAAAACCGGAAATTTACATATTCGACGACTCCTTCTCCGCGCTTGATTATAAAACAGACCGGATTCTGCGTTCAGTTTTGAAAAAAGAAACGGCTGATACCACAACGCTCATTGTTGCGCAGCGGATCGGCACGATTAAAGACGCGGACAAAATCGTGGTGCTGGATGAAGGCGCCGTGGTTGATATTGGCACGCATGATGCGCTTATGAAAAATTGTAAGGTCTATCAGGAGATTGCGCTTTCGCAGCTTTCAAAGGAGGAACTGGCATAATGGCTAAGAACGATTACGTCATCGGTGAAAATAAGAACACGCAGACCAGAAGCCACGCAGGCCCCGGTGGCCCAATGGGAGGGGCGCGCGCGACGGGGGGAAAGGCAAAAAACTTTAAAAAAACGCTGGCAGAATTGATCATGTACTGCAGGTCTCAGCTGCCGGCCATAATCATAGCGATATTATGCGCGGCGGTCGGCTCGACACTGACGCTTGTAGGACCAAACAAGCTCAGCGAGGTCACCAACCTCATTACAGCCGGGTTTATGACGGGGATCGACCTGAATGCCATTGTAAAAATCTGCGCCACGCTTGTGTTGATCTATGCGATAGGCGCGCTGCTGTCATTTTCTCAGGGGTATATCATGGCAACGGTCACACAAAAGGTTTCCAAGCGTCTGCGCTCCGATGTCTCTTCCAAAATCAATCGGCTGCCCATCTGGTATTACAATAAAACAACCCACGGCGATGTGCTCAGCCGCGTTACCAATGATGTGGATGCCATAGGCCAGACCTTGAATCAGAGCATTGGCACCCTCGTATCATCAGCGACTCTGTTCCTTGGTTCGCTCATCATGATGCTGATCACCAATGTCGTCATGACGCTGGCGGCGGTTGCCGCGACCATCATCGGATTTGTGCTTATGATGATGATTATGTCAAAATCCCAAAAGTATTTTAACACGCAGCAGCGTAATTTGGGCGCGATGAATGGCCATGTGGAAGAAATTTACGCCGGGCACAACGTCGTGAAGCTGTATAACGGTGAGAAGGCGGCAAAGGAGACCTTCAGTGCAATTAACGATCAGCTCTGTGACAGCGCGTTTAAGTCCCAGTTCCTGTCGGGCCTGATGATGCCAATCATGACCTTCATCGGCAACTTCGGTTACGTGGCCGTTTGCGTCGTAGGTGCGGTACTCGCCATAAATGGCACAATCTCATTCGGCGTGATCGTCGCATTTATGCTCTATATCAGGCTGTTCACCCAGCCACTTGCCCAGCTCGCGCAGGTCGCGACGAGCCTTCAGTCCACGGCCGCAGCCAGCGAGCGCGTATTTGAATTTTTAGGGCAGGACGAAATGGAAGACGAAAGCAAAAAACAAGCGTATCTTGCAACCGCGGAGGGCGAGGTGGAATTCCGCAATGTGCGCTTCGGCTATGAGGATTCCGATGCGACGGTCATTCATGATTTTTCGGCTAAGGCAAAACCGGGGCAGAAAATCGCAATCGTCGGGCCGACAGGCGCGGGCAAGACGACAATGGTCAATCTGCTCATGCGCTTTCATGAAATCAAAGACGGCGAAATCCTCATAGACGGGACACCGATCAGTGAACTTACGCGCGAGAACGTGCACGACTTATTCTGTATGGTGCTTCAGGACACATGGCTGTTTGAGGGAACGATCAGGGAAAACGTCGTTTACTGCAAAGAAGGCGTCAGTGACGGCGAGGTGGTGCAGGCCTGCAAAGCGGTGGGAATCCACCATTTTATCAAAACGCTGCCCAAAGGCTATGACACGGTTTTAAATGAGTCCTCCAGCCTCTCGGCCGGTCAAAAACAGCAGCTCACTATCGCGCGCGCCATGATCAAAAATGCGCCGATGCTCATTCTCGACGAGGCAACAAGCTCTGTCGATACCCGCACCGAGGTGCTGATTCAGCAGGCTATGGATAAGTTGATGGAAGGCAGGACGTCATTTGTCATCGCCCATCGCCTCTCAACGATCAAAAACGCGGATATCATTCTGGTGATGAAGAACGGCGACATTATTGAAAGCGGCAATCATCAGGAGCTTCTCGCCAAGGGCGGCTTTTACGCTGAGTTGTATAACAGCCAGTTTGAGAAGGCGTCGTAAGAATCTAAAGATATCAACGATCACAACTTCATAAAGTTTAATACCTTGGCCCGACAGTTACCAGTATCACCGGTAGCCTGTCGGGCCAAGTATTGCCTGAACGGCCTTTTACATCGCAGAATCATGGGCAGGCAGCTGAGTCCTTCGGCGGCGTCCATATCATTCTCCGCCTCCATCGCAGTCAGAGCATTAGCTCCAAATATTCGGAGCAAAACCGGCTGTCCAAAGCCAGAAAAACATGATATGATTGTCAAAATACCGAGGGGTTGGCTCTATGATTTGTAAAGACAGGAAAGACGCCGGAGAGGAGCGCATGACTGAATACGCTTACGGCTACTGCGGGATGCCATGCGCTCTGTGCACCCGTTACCGGACGGAGGGAAAGAGCGGATGTCCCGGCTGCTCCCACGACGGCTACGATACGAAGCCCTGCAAGGCACACCACTGCTGCCGGGAGAAAAAGCGTTCCCATTGCGGAGCGTGCGAAGGCTTTCCGTGCATGAAGCTGGGCAAGATGGGCGATTTCAGCGACCTGAATACCGGCCGCGTAAAGGAGCGCACCTGCAACTATATTGCATCGCACGGGTTTGACGCATGGTATCAGGGCTACGCCCGGCGGGCCGATTTGCTCACCATCGCATTGGAACAATACAACAACGGGCACATAAAACTGGTGCTTTGGAAACAATTTGAGCATGACCGGGACGGCTATACAAACGCGAAAACCGAATTTGTGCGCCGGTATACGCAGAAGGCAAAAAGCCAATATGGAGTCCAGGCTGATATGGAAGGGAAGAGATCATAATGAAATCCAAAAACGGGTGGTTTACCATTGACCGGCTCGATGAAAATTCTTACATCATCAGCGAATATCGGCACTGGGAAGAAACGCACTGTTATCTGCTCTGCGGCACAGAGCGCAGCCTGCTGATCGACACGGGGCTCGGTATCTGCAATATCTCGGAGGAAGTAAAAAAGCTGACGGCGGAGCCCGTCACGGCCATCGCAACGCATATCCACTGGGATCATATCGGCGGGCACAAATACTATCCGGACTTTTATGCCCACGAATCGGAACTGGACTGGCTTTGCGGCGGCTTTCCACTGTCTATGAAAACCATCAGGGAAATGGTGGCCGACCGCTGCGATTTTCCGGAGGGCTATGATGTCAGCACCTATGAATTCTTTCAGGGAACGCCCACGCGGGTTTTGAAGGGCGGCGAAGTGATCGACCTTGGCGGGCGCAGCATCGAGGTGCTGCACACGCCCGGCCATTCACCGGGGCATCTGTGCTTCTGGGAGGCCGCGCGCGGGTATCTCTTTACCGGTGATCTGGTTTACAAGGACACGCTGTTTGCCTATTACCCCTCCACCGACCCGGAGGCATATCTTGCTTCGCTTGAACAGGTGACGGCGCTGCCGACGAAGCGCGTGCTTCCCGCACACCACACGCTGGACATTCAGCCGGAGATTCTGGTCCGGATGCGGGATGCGTTTCGAAAGCTCAAGGCCGACGGCAAGCTTCACCATGGCAGCGGAACCTTTGATTACGGCGACTGGGCGGTGTGGCTGTAACGATATCCTAAGGAATTTGCGGTGGGAGTACGATTGACTATGACAACAGAACAATTTGAAATTCGAGGTATCCCCGCAATTTTATACGGAGAGCCGAGCGAGAAAGCGTATCTTTTCGTTCACGGAAAGCTTGGCTTCAAGGAGGAGGCGGAGACTTTTGAAGCCATTGCCTGCCCCACGGGGATACAGGTACTTGCCGTCGACCTTCCGGAGCACGGGGCAAGGAAAGAAATGCGAGATGCGTTCAACCCATGGACGGTGGTATCGGAACTGCGGTCCGTCATGGCGTACATGAAAACACGTTGGAACGAAGTGTCGCTTCACGCGAACAGCATCGGCGCGTATTTCTCCATGCTGGCGTTCGGTGATGCGGAGCTTCACAAGGCGCTGCTCGTTTCCCCCATTGTGGACATGGAGAAACTAATCAGCGACATGATGAACTGGGCGGGTGTGACGGATGCCGAGCTGCGCGAGAAGGGTGAAATCCCGACGGACTTCGGTGAGACGCTCTCGTGGCGGTATCTTTGCTGGGTGCGGGAGCATCCAATTGAAAACTGGCGCTGTTCCACTGCAATTTTGTATGCCGGGCAGGATAACCTTACCTCCCGCCAAACAGTGGAGGTGTTCACTAAGGCGCATCGCGCCGCGCTTACCATCACGGAAGACGGCGAGCACTGGTTCCACACACCGGAGCAGCTTCAGGTGCTGGCGGCGTGGGAGCGGGAGAACATTTGAAACAAGGTGCGCAATGAACAACTACGAATGGCTCGACGAATACTTGCTTCCCAAGCCGGGCGCTACGAAGGATTATAAGCCAGAATGGGGTTGGCAGCGCTATCAAGTGGGCGGCAAGCTGTTCGCCGCTACCTATCAGCCGGGTGGGCAATACAAGGGCTAAGACTGCCGGGAGCTTATGAGTCTCAAGTGCGAGCCGATGCTGGCGGAGCTTTTGCTGACGGAATACCCCGATATCATCCCCGCTTTTACATGGACAAGCGCTGCAGGAATTCTATTTTTCTCGTCGGCGCAGTGCCCGAAGACGTGCTGCTTGATCTGTGCGGCCGCTCCTACGAATTGGTATTTGGAAAGCTCACGAAGAAAATGCAGCGGGAAATCTTAGGGGAGAGATAAACAATGCAACTCATCGCGTTACTCAGGGGCGTGACACCCACCGGGAAAAATCGAATCCCCAGTATGGCGTATCTTGCGGAAATTTTAACTGGCGCAGGCTTTCACGGTGTGCGGACGTACATTCAAAGCGGGAACATTTTATTCGAAACCGACCTTTCCCGCGAGGAAGCTGCGGTGAAAATTCACGACGTAATTTTGAACCAGATCGGCGCGGACTTATCCTTCATCCTCAAAATTCGGGAACAGCTTGCTGTCGCCGCGGCGGAGAATCTTTTCGGCGAGGGATACGACGTTTCCCGTATTCACCTGACCTTCACAAATGATCCGATGGACGAGCGTAAGGTCCGCCAAATCGAGGAAACGGATTTTGAGTGTGAGAAGCTCATTCGCGGCAGAGCGTGTTTTTACCTCTACTTACCCCGCGGCGTTGCGCGCCGGGTGCTTTACAGCGGGTATCACGAAAAGCGTCTCGGCATCACAACCACCACCCGTAAGCTGAGTGTGGTGACGCGCCTGTGCGAGATTGCGGAAGGAATATAAAGAAAAGCCATCCGCCGTTATGATGCTTGAAAGGTGGAAATCAAATGCCTGCAAATATGATTCAAAAATATGTGGAATCCTCTCGCGGCAAAGTGTTCTACTGGATCGGGAAGAGCGAAGACCCTTCGGCCGGGTGCATTTTCTTCCTGCATGGATTGACCGCGGATCACACGCTGTTTGATAAGCAGATCGAGCACTTTTTTAATTCCTACACGGTGATTGTATGGGACGCCCCGGCCCACGGAAAATCCAGACCATACCGTGATTTTACATACGCAAACGGGGCGGAAGACATCAGGGCGATTTTGACTGCGGAAGGCATTGATGCCTCTTTCATGGTGGGTCAGTCGATGGGCGGGTATTTTATTCAGGCGTTTTTGCTGAAGTATCGGAAAATGGTGAAGGCCTTTATCGGCATAGACACCTGTCCCTTCGGACTTAAGTATTACTCAAAATCTGATTTGTGGTGGCTTCGGCAGATTGAGTGGATGTCCCGCTGTTATCCGCATAAAGTGCTGGTAAACAGCATCGCAAAATCCGTTTCCACGACGGAGTACGCCCGGCGAAACATGCTTGAAGCCCTAAAATCTTATTCGAAAAGGGAATTGTGTCGGCTGATGGGCATGGGATACGCAAGTTTTGCAAAAGAAAACAGAGATATAAAAATTGACTGCCCGGTGCTGATCCTGGTTGGAGAATATGACAGGACCGGAAAGGTCAGGCAATACTGTGAAAAGTGGCATGAAGGTGAAAATTGTCCATTGCACATTATCAAAAACGCCGCGCACAATTCAAACGTGGATAATTACATAGAAGTTAACAATGAGATCGAGAGATTCATTTGTGGACATGAGAGTGTCCGCGCCTGTCCAGGAAACTAAGCATTCTGGTTTAATGAAAGGGATAATCATGTATCATCAAGAAAATATTCAAATTACAAGTCCATCCATTGAAAATGGCGGGTCTATTCCCAGAAAGCACACCGGGTTCGGAGAGGACATTTCGCCGGCTTTTCAGCTTTCAAATCTCTCGCCGGAAGCCGTATCGATTGCAATTATCATGGACGACCTGGATATTCCAATCATCAAGTCGTTAAATCACTGGCTTATCTGGAATATCCCAAAATTAGAGGCTATCCCGGAAAACATCCCATATGGCTCGGTGGTTCCTTCAATCGGGAATGCTAAGCAAGGGGTAGGTTATGGCCGCAACCGGTACAGAGGCCCGAAACAGCCTGCATTCGTCAGAAATAGCCATCGTTATATCTTCCGGTTCTACGTGCTTGATTGTTTTTTGGAGTTAGACAGCAGCGCCAAAAAAACGAATTTACTTGATGCGATGAACGGACATATCCTTCAGCAGGGAAGTATCACAGGAAATTATCAACGGTAAGGGCTAATAAAAACAGGGGGGAGCGGACATCGCTCCCCCTGTCAGCTAATACGGCAACAGCACAAAAAAGCAACTCTTTAATGCATTAAATATCAGCAGACAAAATGGCTCCCCTAGGGGTATGAGTTGCTGTTTGACGGATCATTTTTTGCAGTGTCTTGCCTTGCTTCCTTGCCTATTTTCCGACATCTTCAAAGAAGGCGACAAACCAAATATGGACATACATACGCTTCTGTCTTGAGGCTTGCTTTTTATCTGCACTTGTGGTATACTAAACAAAATTAATTAAAAAAGAACCGTCTAATAAGAAGGGCTTTTGGTATTGCACCGTGTGGTGTCGTATGAAAAGCCCTTCTTTTTTCAATCTTGTCAAAATCAATCGCGTATTGATTTTCAATCATTCAAAACAGGAGGAACTCTTTCGCTGGTATTATGAAAGGAGAAAACAATGGACATAACAGGTCAGGCAATCAAACATAAGGCTTTTGGCAGTGGGATCGTGACCGCTGTCACGGGAGGCACCATAACCGTCTGCTTTGCGGCAGGCGAAAAAAAGTTCCTATATCCGGATGCCTTTAAGAGTTTTCTTATACTAAAAAATGCACAGTCACAAGAAGCGCTTTCTTTGATGATCGAAAACGAGGAAAAAGAAGAGCAGGAAAGGCGTTTGCAGGAGGAAAAAGCACTGGATCGAAAGCGAAAATCGCTTCATTTTACTGTAAGCGCCAATTCCCAAGCCGTATTCAACATCGCGATGGAAGAAGTATCGCAGGTATATTCAACATGGACTGTACCTACAGGATGCTATCTGAGCGGTTATTCCAAAGGCATGCCGCGCATCCCGGACAGATTAAAGCCCAATTCGGCCTGTCTTCTGACCGTGTGCGAAAAGGGAATGCCCGAAAGTGAACGTAAAATTATCGGTGCATTTATGGTCAAAGAGGATTTCTTTGGCAATGAGTGCCATACCGGAGTCATTGAGTCACACGGCAAGCATCGTATCATTGTACCGGAAAATAAGACCTTTCTGTTTTGGAAATATTTTGGTGAAAACACCCAGCCGCGTTGGGGAAATGCAGCGATCAAATATTTTTCCAATCAGGTCATGAATCAGATGCTGTTTGACCTAACGCAAACAGACGAGAATACTGAAGCGGGCGAAGCTGCAACTGATTTCTACCAGTATTTTTGCGAAATGAACAGATTGCGTTCTAGGAAGGATATATGACAATAAGTATTTTATTTGGTGTTTTCTCCGTGGCGTAAAATGACGGCGTACAAAATAAAAATGGCAAACTGATAAGAAGCAAGGAAAGAGGGACAGGCAATGCTGTCCCTCTTTCCTTGCTCTCATGCCCTCACACGGCTTTCCCGAACGGTATGATCTGGCACTCGCTTTTCTAAGAGATGGCCGTGTCCATGAAGCCGCCCATTTTGTCGGAGGCATCCTGCTGCATCTTGTTGGGAACGTGGGTGTTCCATTTCTGCTGTGGTCGTCTGCGCTTCCAGCATGGTTCCAGAATAGAAATGATGAAATGAAAAGTCCGTGAAGCCACAGCCCCACGGACTTTTGTGGGGCCATGCGCCATAAGGTTGAGCGCTTACGAAATGGTCGGCGTAGGACAAAAGGGACCGCAATTTTGCTTTCGTTGCACCAGATCGAACGGGGTTGCTATGCCCATAGGGAGAAGCTGAAGGCTAACGCAGGGCGGCTAATGATGTGTGGGTTGGGCGCCAATCGAAGGTTACGAGGGTCAATTTTTCGCCGAAATGGGAAAAAGCGTCGAAAGATAGTTGAAATGAACAAAAAATATGCTATCATATTACTGTTACTGATTCGTAACACCAGTTTTGATCCGGAGGAAAGCTTAATGCGATATATTCCAATTAATCGATTGACTCCGGGTATGCTGTTGGCTCGCCCGATCATGGACGAATATAATAATTTCCTGCTAGGGACACATTCGCCGCTGACGCTTCCACAGATTCAGAAATTGGAGCGCCGCGGTTTTTCCGGCGTTTATATTGAGGACGATCTCTCGGAGGATATTTTCATTGAGGATACCCTCCCTGTTGAGCTGCAGCGCCGAAGTATTGAGGCACTGCAGGGCGGCAATCCCGACGTGGTCTTGAATGTGGCGAAGGATATTGTCAATCAATTACTCAGTAGCAAGGAGATTTGTCTTGACCTTCGGGATTTGCGCTCTTTTGATGACTATACTTATCGCCATTGCGTCAAGGTGTGTACGTTGTCCACAGTGCTTGGAATGCGGATGCGGCTCAAGGAAGATGAATTGGTTAAGCTGAGTGCGGCAGCCTTGCTGCACGATATGGGAAAGCTGATGATTGATCCCAAAATCCTGAATAAGCCGGGCAAGTTAACGCCGGAAGAATATAAAAATGTAAAGGAACATTCCCGCCTTTCTTATGAGCTGATCAAGGATCGAATCAATATATCCGCTGCCACCAAGGTGGGGGTGCTGTTCCACCACGAAAACGAGGATGGCACGGGCTATCCCGCAAATCTGCACGGGGATAAGATCCACATCTTTGCCAAGATCATTCACGTGACGGATGTGTATGATGCATTGACCTCCAGACGGCCGTATAAGGACCCAATCGCGATTTCAGAAGCGATTGAATACCTAATGGGCGGCTGCGGTACATTGTTCAGTCAGCGGGTGGTAGAGGCCTTCTTGAAATTTGTGCCGGTGTATCCAAGGGGAAGTATTGTACGTATCTCCGATGGGCGGGAGGCAATCGTAGTCAAGAATTGCACAAATCCCCTCAGACCGGTCATCCGATTCATGGACGGAAGCACGGTGGATTTAAGTGCCGACTCCAATTCTTGGAATCTTACCATTGTTGCAACCCCTGAAATGTAGAAGTTCCCCCGCATGGCCCGCCGCAAAAAATGCGGACTGGGATGTGGGGGAGCTTTTTGCCTGATTCGCAGGGACGTATTCAGAGTGTGTGGCTGCACAATTCCTTGATTTTCTTTTCCAGTGTCTTCAGGTCGTCAAAGGTTTCAGGTTTGCGGCGGGGGTCCCGCAGCAGAGCGGCAGGATGATACAACGCCATCCTCTGTATGCCGTCTTTCTGGAACCATTGGCCGTGCTCCTGGGTGATCTTAAAATCTTCCTTGATGAGCTTCATGGCGGCGATACGGCCCAAACAGACGATGATTTTTGGCTGGAGCAGGGCAATCTGCCGTTCAAGGTAATTCCAGCAGGCAACTTGCTCGGTGTTCAGCGGGTCGCGGTTTTGAGGCGGACGGCACTTGACAATATTGGCAATGAAAATATTTTTTCTGCGGTCCAGATCAATGATGGACAGCATTTCATCCAGTAGCTTTCCACCCCGGCCCACAAAGGGCTCACCGGTGAGATCTTCGTTTTCGCCCGGCCCCTCGCCGATGAACAGCACCTCAGCCTCCGGATTGCCCACGCCGAATACTACGTGTGTGCGGGTGTCTGCCAGCGCACATTTTCGGCAGGAGAGGCATTCGGCGCGCAGCGCCTCCCATTGTTCCATTTCCATATCAGATCATCCTCTTTCCCATCCATGTAACGCAGCTGCATGGCATATGGTATCACGACGCATCCCACGCCGTGGCTGTGATTTCAGCTTAGGGGTACAGAGCGCCCCTAGGCGCATACAATAGCTGCTATTGTATCATGTTTTTTAAAAAAAGGCCAGATTTCGAATGGCAAACGGAGAAGTAACGCTATTTTGGGGCATAATGAAAAAAGTGTTGACAAAACTGCAGGAGAAAGATAAAATACTTGCATGCTGAAAGGCAATGAGAAAGACCGCTCCCCACGGCAGTCAACAGAGAGATCGGGCCACCGACTGAAAGCCCGGTTGGACAGGACGGAGTAGCGTAACACTTTTGAGCCGATGCACCGAGTCTCGGTTGAGGGGTAGGTGTATCCGCCGCCTGCGTTAAAGGTAATTGAGTGGTCACATAGAAAAATGTGACAACTTGGGTGGTACCACGGAATTAGTTTCGTCCCAAGCCAAATTTTTTGGCTTGGGATTTTTTGCACCTAAGCCGATCCCAAAGGAGAGATGACCTATGGAATTTGCAACAGGAAAAACACAGACAGCGCGGGTCGAGCTGGCAGATATGGCAGCCAGCTGTGGCCAGAGGGTTGCGGTTCACGGAGCCGTTCACACAAAGCGCGACATGGGCGGCGTGACCTTTCTGATGCTGCGCAAGCGGGATGGCGTGCTGCAGTGTGTATGCGGAAAAGAAATTGACCTGACCGCCGTGCCGGAGGAATCCACCGTGGTGGTCACCGGTACTGTCCGGGAGGAAGAACGCGCCCCCGGCGGATACGAAATTGCGGCACAGCAGCTGGAGGTGCTTTCTACCCCAGCCGAGGCAATGCCCGTGCCGGTGTCCAAATGGAAGCTAAAGCTGAATATGGACACCGAGCTGTCCCTCCGCCCCGTGGTGCTGCGCAATCTGCGCATCCGCAGTGCGTTTAAAATTCAGGAGGCACTTGGAAGAGCGTTTCGTGAATACCTGCATGAACAGGGGTTTACCGAGATCCACACCCCCAAAATTGTCCATGCCGGCGCCGAGGGTGGATCCAACATATTCCGGCTGGACTACTTCGACCGCAAGGCGTTTCTGGCCCAGTCACCGCAGTTTTACAAGCAGACCATGGTGGGGGTATACGAGCGGGTCTTTGAGGTGGCACCGGTGTTCCGCGCAGAAAAGCATTCCACCCAGCGGCACCTGAACGAATATACTTCGCTTGACTTTGAGATGGGCTATATTGATTCCTTTACGGACATTATGGAAATGGAAACCGGGTATTTACAGTACGCCATGGAGCTGCTGAAAACCGAGTATGCCGCCGACCTGAAGCGTTTGGAAGTGAAGGTTCCCGATGTTTCTAAGATCCCCACCGTTCGCTTTGACGAGGCCAAGCGCCTCGCGGCTGAAAAGTATAACAGGCCCATCCGCGATCCCTACGACCTGGAGCCGGAGGAAGAGCAGAACATCGGCCGTTATTTCCAGGAGGAATACGGCAGCGATTTTGTGTTTGTAACCCATTATCCGACAAAAAAACGCCCGTTCTACGCCATGGATGACCCAGCAGACCCCAAGTACACTCTTTCCTTTGACCTGCTGTTCCGCGGTATGGAAATCACCACAGGCGGGCAGCGCATCCACGATTATGAGACGCAGGTGGCCAAAATGTTGTCCAAGGACATGCATCCGGAGGAATTTGAAAACTACCTGATGATCCATAAGCACGGCATGCCGCCCCACGGCGGACTGGGGATTGGGCTGGAACGCCTGACCATGAAGCTGTGCGGGATGGAGAATGTACGCCAGACCTGTCTGTTCCCACGGGATCTCAGCCGGCTGGAACCCTAAAGGAGGATAACTATGAAAATTACCCAGGAAATGGTGGAATATGTTTCGGTACTCTCCCGCCTGAGTCTGCCCCAAGAGGAAAAGGCGGGCATGCAGGGGGAGCTGGAACGAATTCTGGACTATATGGATACACTTAATGCACTGGATACGGCCGATATCGAGCCGATGAGCCATGTGTTTCCCGTGAAAAACGTGTTGCGCCCCGACGTGGTGGAGCCGTCCTTTGACCGAGCATTGTTGCTGAAAAACGCGCCGATTCCGGATGAGGAAGCGTTCCTTGTCCCCAAAACAGTAGAATAAGGAGGAGCGGACATGGAATTAATGGAATTGACCGCCCTTCAACTGGGCGCCAAGATAAAAGCCGGAGAAGTGAGTGTGACCCAGGCCGCCGCTGCCGCATTGAGTCGAATCAAGGAGAAAAATGGCGGAAACAACGCCTATATTACCGTGCTGGAAGAACAGGCGGTGGAGCGGGCGAAGGGACTGGAAAAGACCGGCGTGCCGGGAGACGCGTCTCCGCTGTGGGGCGTTCCCATGGCAATCAAGGATAACATTTGTACCCAGGGGGTGAAAACTACCTGCGCCTCAAAGATTTTAGGA
The DNA here is from genome assembly GCA_963666535.1 of Oscillospiraceae bacterium. GTDB lineage: Bacteria > Bacillota > Clostridia > Oscillospirales > Oscillospiraceae. The sequence continues at coordinate 1,212,416 of OY762913.1, forward strand.
GAGTTTCAGCCACCGTATGATGCCACTGTGGTGAAAAAGCTGACCGAGGGAGCGGGAGGCATTTTGCTGGGGAAGCTGAACATGGACGAATTTGCCATGGGCAGCACCTCGGAAACTTCCTATTACGGGGCGACCAAAAACCCGTGGGACCTTACCTGCGTTCCAGGCGGGTCTTCCGGGGGCGCCGCCGCCGCTGTGGCGGCGGGAATGGGGTGGTACGCCATTGGCTCGGACACCGGCGGATCCATTCGCCAGCCGGCGTCCTACTGCGGGGTCACCGGCATGAAGCCCACCTATGGCACGGTTTCCCGGTATGGCCTGATTGCTTACGCATCCTCCCTTGACCAGATGGGACCGCTGTGCCGGGATGCCGCCGACTGCGCGGCTGTACTCGACCTGATCCAGGGAAAGGATCAGCGGGACGGGACTAGTCTGGAGGCTCCCTGCGGCGATCTGCTGGCGACGCTGACCGGTGATGTGAAGGACATGAGAATCGGTATCCCCACCGACTGCTTTGGCGAGGGGCTGGATGCAGAGGTGGCCCAATCTGTGCTTGCTGTGGCCGAAGTGCTGAAAAGCCGCGGCGCAATTGTGGAGGAATGTGCCCTGCCAGTGATGGAATATGTGGTGCCTACCTATTATATTATTGCGGCGGCAGAGGCATCCTCCAACCTGTCCCGGTTTGACGGCGTGAAGTACGGCTGGCGTGCGGAAGGGTACGGGGATTTGACCGACCTGTACAACAAGACACGCACCGAGGGCTTTGGCCTTGAGGTGAAGCGACGCATTTTGCTGGGAACCTTCGTTTTATCCACTGGCTACTACGACGCTTACTATAAAAAGGCGCTGCAGGTGAAGGCGGTCGTGAAGAAGGCGTTTGATGAGGCATTTTCCAAATACGATCTTCTGCTGACCCCCGTGGCACCCACCACGGCGCCCAAGCTGGGGACATCCCTGTCCGACCCACTGCAGATGTATCTGTCGGATATTTACACGGTTTCCGTCAATTTGGCGGGACTTCCCGGCATCTCGGTGCCCTGCGGCTTTGACAAAAGCGGTATGCCCATCGGCGCACAGTTGATCGGCCCCGCGCTGGGAGAGAAAAAGGTGCTGGCTGCCGCCCATGCGTTCCAGCTGGAGACCCAATATCACAAAAAGGGGGCGCGCTGAATGAGTTGGGAAATGGTGATTGGTCTGGAGACCCATGTGGAACTTGCCACCAAAACAAAGATTTTTTGCTCCTGTACCACAGAGTTTGGCGGGGCACCCAACACCCACTGCTGCCCGGTTTGCACCGGGATGCCCGGAACCCTGCCTGTAGTCAATGAAAAGGTGGTGGAGTTTGCGGCAAAAGCCGGGCTGGCGCTGAACTGCACGATTACCCAGAACTGCAAGTTTGACCGCAAGAACTATTTTTACCCCGATTTGCCCAAGGCATATCAGGTATCCCAGTTATATCTCCCCATCTGTCGGGATGGTAAGGTACCGATCCGCACCGAGGGCGGAACGGAAAAGACCATCCGCATCCACGAGCTGCATATGGAGGAGGATGCCGGAAAGCTGATCCACGACCCTTGGATCGACCAAACAAGGGCTGACTACAACCGCTGCGGCGTTCCGCTGATCGAAATCGTCACCGAACCTGATTTTCGCGCGGCGGACGAGGTAATCGCCTATTTGGAAAAGCTGAAGTCCACGCTGGAATACCTGGGCGTTTCCGACTGTAAGATGCAGGAGGGATCCCTGCGCTGCGACGTGAACCTTTCGGTTCGCCCGGTTGGGAGCGAGACATTGGGCACCCGCACTGAAATGAAGAACCTGAACTCCTTCAAGGCCATTTCCCGGGCCATTGAGTATGAGTTTAAACGGCAAATCGAGTGTATCGAGGAAGGCAAGCGCATCGTGCAGGAGACCCGGCGCTGGGATGAGAACAAGGATGCGACGTTCTCCATGCGCTCCAAGGAAAATGCGCAGGATTATCGATATTTTCCAGAGCCTGACATCCCACCCATGGAGCTGTCCGATGCCTATCTGGCCGCACTGAAGGCACAACAGCCGGAAATGGCAGAAGATAAGGTACTTCGCTATCAGAAGGAATTTGCCCTGCCGGAATATGATGCGCGGATGCTGACCGGACAGCCAGCGCTGGCGGGCTTTTTCGAGACTGCCGTTTCCCTGGGAGCCCCGGCGAAAGAGATATCCAACTGGATGATGGGGCAGGTGATGCGTCAGCTTTCTTCCAAAGGGCTGGAGGGCAAAGACATGGCGCTATCTCCGAAAACACTGGCCCGGCTGATTGCGCTGGTGGCTGAGGGTAAGCTCAACCGCAACACCGCTGTCAAGGTGTTTGACGCCGTGTTTGACGATGACGGCGACGTGGATGCGTACGTGAAGGCAAACGGGCTGGAGCAGGTATCCGATGCGGGACTTGTTGTCGAGATGGTGGAGAGGGTATTTGCCGCCAACGAGAAGTCGGTAGAGGATTATAAGGCGGGAAAGGAAAAGGCATTTGGGTTCCTGGTGGGGCAGACCATGAAGGAACTAAAAGGCAAGGCCGACCCCAAACTGATCAACGAGGCGGTTCGCGCCAAATTGGGCGCCTGTTGATACACACCTGACCCGGCAAACAGGAAAAAATGATTCATTCCAAGGTGGGAGCAGCTTTTTAGGCTGCTCCCACCTCTTTTTTTAAAAAACCTATATATTGTGGGCGAAAAAAAACCGCGCACCATAAATTGAGGAAAACAAAACAGACGAAAGGCGAAATGTAACCGTTTGTAACCAAATACCCTTAGAATACGTTCATTTCCGACACTGGGAAATATCAAAGCACTGAGAACACTAGATTTTCCTCTAATTTTATTCAAAAAAAGTCTTGCAATTTGTTTACATAACAGTTATACTGATCCTACAAAGTGGAGCGAAATGGAGCAAGATAGAGCGAATAGATATTAAAGTGGAGGAGATGAGGAGATGACCGGGACCTATGAGCATGGCGTAGACGCTAAGGGTCGTCTCTTTATTCCAGCTAAGCTCCGGGAGGAACTGGGCGTTACGTTCTACCTTGCCATGGGTGTGGATGCCTGCCTTGCCATCTATCCTCAGGAAACATGGAATCGCTTCACTGAAAAATTTGCGTCTCTCCCCATGAGCCAGTCCAAGGCCATGCGGCCACTATTTGCCAACGCGGCAAAGTGCGAGCCGGATGCCCAGGGCCGAATTGTGATCCCACAAAAGCTGAGACAGTATGCCAATCTGAGCAAGGATGTTGTGATCATCGGTGTGAATGACCGGGCCGAAATCTGGAGTGCTGAGCAGTGGAACGCCCAGGAGGAAGAGGAAATGACGCCCGAAAAGATGTCTGCCTGCATGGCAGAGCTGGGGTTCTGATATGAGTGGTGAATATACCCACCGTCCGGTGCTGTTGCAGGAATGCATAGAAGCACTTTCCATCCGCCCGGATGGGACCTATCTGGACGGGACACTTGGCAGGGCAGGGCATTCATTGGAAATCGCAAAACGGCTCACCACCGGTAGATTGATCTGCGTGGATCGGGATCAGACGGCGCTGGATGAAGCCGAGGACAAGCTGGCAGATCACATGGATAAGGTAACCTTAGTACACGGGAATTTTTCCGATTTGAGTGCAATTTTGAAGAATTTGCAAATTTCCGGCGTGGACGGGATGCTGTTTGACCTGGGCGTATCCTCTCCCCAGCTGGATGACCCCCAACGCGGCTTTTCCTATCGGAACGACGCACCGCTGGACATGCGGATGGATTGCTCTGACGTACTCAGCGCTGCTGTGGTTGTGAACCAGTGGCCCCGGGAGGAACTGCGGCGCATTATTTATCAATACGGCGAAGAGCGCTATGCCCCCGCCATTTCTGCCGCCATTGAGCGGGCCAGAGAGCAGGCTCCCATTCAGACCACGCTGCAGCTTGTAGAGATCATAAAAAGCGCAATGCCGGCTGCGGCGCTGCGGGAAAAACAGCACCCGGCAAAACGAACGTTTCAGGCCATCCGCATTGCGGTGAACGATGAACTGTCTGCGGTGGACACCATGATTCAGCAGGCAGTGCCCGGGCTAAATCCCGGCGGGAGACTGGCGGTTATTTCGTTCCATTCGCTGGAGGACCGCATAGTCAAGACCGGACTTGCCTCATTCGCCAAAGGCTGTACATGTCCCCCGGATTTTCCCGTGTGCGTGTGTGGAAAGAAACCGGTGATCCGCCTAGTCAATAAAAAGCCAATTATTTCTACGACGGAAGAATTGAGCGAGAATCCCCGCGCGCGCAGCGCCAAGCTGCGTGTGGGAGAAAAGCTTTAACGCCCAAGGGTGAGCAAAAAAGAGGAAGTGAGATCTCATGGCATATGTGGCCCGTCGCCGTACAACCGCATATTCTACCTTCGGTAATGTGGCCTATGCCCCTGCCTATGATGGTTCTGCCGTCCGTGCACCGTCCCGCACGCCAGAATATGAGCCTCGTCCTCAAGTCCGAACCAGAGAACGGACGGTGTCCCGCCCCAAGGTTCAGGTAAGGGAAGCCGGCGTTGTTTCACCCATGGCTGTGATTGGATTTATGGCATCGGCATTGTTTGCGGCGCTGGTTTTGGTCAGCTATGTGCAGCTGACGGAACTGGCGGATCAGGCGGTATCTCTGCGCAGTTCACTTTCTCAAATGCAGACCGAACATGTCATGCTGACCGCACAGTATGAGAAAATATTTGATGAGGACAGCCTGCAGGCTGCCGTGGGCAATTACATGTCCCGGCCCAACGCTGACCAGTATGTTTATGTGGATTTGTCCGAAGGTGACAGCGTGACCCTTTACCAGCAGAAGGATACCAAGTCCGGGGTAAGCGGGGCGGCAGAGAGCGTAAAGGAGATTTTGAGAAATATCCTTGCATACTTCTAATAAGTGGGTCATACAGTTTTACAGGACCTCAATAGAAAAATGAGGGCGTAAGAAAACATGATTTTCTTGCGCCCTTTTGTACATGTTGAGCGATGAGGGGGTGGAACCGATGGAACAGCAGCAGAAAACCAAGAATGAGGGGCGTGCCAACCGCACAATCCTTTGGCGGAGTATTTTTATGCTCTGCATGTTCGGCATTGTGATGTTCCTTCCACTTCTGTGGAAGCTGTGGAACATCTCCATCACCAATCACGACACCTACGAGCAGGCTGCCATTGATCAGCAGACCAGAGACGTGTCAGTCTCAGCCATGCGGGGAACCATCTATGACGCCAAGGGTAATATCCTGGCCATGTCGGCCACGGTGTACAATCTCATTCTTTCGCCCAGAGACGTGGTTGCCAGCGTGTCCGCCGATGATTACGAAACAGACGCGGCCTATGAGGCGGCGGTGGCGGCCAAGCAAAAGCTGATTGTGGATGGTGTATGCCAGCTGCTGCCGGATCTGGACCGGGAAACGGTGGAGAAACGCATTGGGAAAACGAACTCCGCATACGAGATTCTGGCCAAAGAACTGGAAGATGAGACTGCCACCACGCTGCGGGAGTTTATTGCCGAAAATAAGCTGTCGGTGAGCCTGTACCTCAGTCCCACGACCACGCGTTACTACCCTTATTCCAGTTTGGCATCTCAGGTGATTGGGTTTGTCAATGACAACGGCGGTGCCTATGGAATTGAGGCCATTTATGATGACAAGCTGGAGGGTACTACGGGGCGCGTGGTTACCGCGAAAAACGCCGCCGGTACCGAAATGCTCAACAGCTATTCTGATTATATTGACGCGGCAAACGGGGATGACCTGACACTGACCATTGATACGACAATACAGTGTTACGCGGAGCAAACCGTGCGCGAGGGGATTGAAAAGTACGCCATCCAAAACGGCGGCATGTGTATCGTGATGGATCCCAACACAGGCGCTATTCTGGGTATGGTATCCATTCCCGATTATGATTTGAATGATCCGAGCCTTGTGATCGACACCAGCCTTTCCGCCTCGCTGGCCGCACTGAAGGGTGATCCCAATACGACTGAAGAAGCGTACAGCGCGGCGGTGACGGCCGCCCGCAATGCCCAATGGCGCAGCAAGGCCCTCAATGACACTTACGAGCCTGGTTCCACGTTTAAATCCGTGGTACTTTCTGCCGCACTGGAGGAGGGCGCCGTGTCTGAAAACGACACCTTTTACTGCAACGGATCCTATGTAGTCAACGGCGTTACCATACGCTGCTGGAAACACGCGGGACACGGCTCGCAAACCCTGACCGAGGCGGTGGAAAACTCTTGCAACCCCGCCTTTATGCAAATCGGACAGAAACTGGGTGCCGAGAAATTTTATGACTACTTTACCGCATTTGGTCTGACCAAGACCACCGGCATCGACCTGCAGGGCGAAGCGCTCGGTACGATCTGGAAGCGGGACTATATTACCAGTCCCGAGGGCTATTTATCCCTGGCCACCGCATCGTTTGGGCAGCGGTTTACCGTGACGCCCATTCAAATGATAACGGCTTTTGCGGCCACCATCAACGGCGGAAAGCTTGTGGAACCATACGTTGTGCAGAGAATCACGGACTGCACCGGAAATGTAGTGGAAAACAGGGAAACTACGGTTGTGCGTCAAGTGGTGAGCCAGGGTGTGAGTGAAAAGGTGGCTTCCATTCTGGAAAAGGTCGTGTCGGAAGGTACGGGCGGGAACGCCTATGTGACGGGTTATCGTGTGGGCGGCAAGACCGGCACCGCCGAGACCTCGGTAGATGACCAATATGTCGTTTCCTTTGTCGGCTTTGCGCCTGCGGACGATCCTCAGGTTATTGTGCTGCTGGCCTATGACACACCGCAAGTCAACTATGCCGGGAGCAACTACAGCACCACCGGCTACTACATCAGCGGCGGCCAGATGGCAGCTCCCATGGCGGGTGAGCTAATCGGCAATATTCTGGAGTATATGGGGGTGGAGCGGGAATACAGCGAGGCGGAGGCGAACGGCGTGGATACCACGGTGCCCAGCGTGACCGGCCAGACGGCGAGCAGTGCGATCAGTACTCTGGAGGGGAAAAAGTTCACCTATCGCACCGTGGGGGATGGCTCTACGGTCACCGGGCAAATTCCGGCGGCTGGGGCTTCGATTCCCAGTGGAAGCCAGATCGTGCTCTATCTGGGCGAAGATGTGCCCACTGAGCCGGTCACGGTCCCAGACGTTACCGGGCTTACCCTGTCAAATGCGCGGGCCGCACTGGCGAAGGTGGGACTGTATATGAAAGCCACCGGCGTCAGCACTTATTACAGCGATACAACAGTTGCCGGCGAACAGTCCAGAGAGGCTGGAAGTTCTCTGGCGCAGGGCAGCGTGGTGGAAGTTCGTTTTGTGAACAACAACATCTACGATTGATCGGGCGGAAACGATTTAGAGAGAATAAATCTTTTCCAAGGGGGGCTGCACATTGAAGCTGACAGAGTTACTGCGCGGCGTGACGCTGATCAAAGCGGAGGAAATACCGGAGAAAGAAATACTGGGAGTGTCCTACGACAGTCGGGAAACAAAGCCGGGAGAACTGTTTGTGGCGCTGCCCGGTTATAAGACCGACGGCCATTGCTACATTGCCCAGGCACTGGAAAAAGGGGCGGTGGCAGTCCTGTGCGGAAAAAGACCGGCGGGAGCCGGGCCGTATCTGGAAACAGAAAATCCCCGCGCCGCGTTGGCAGTCATTGCCGCCAACTGGTATGGACATCCGGCAGAGGAAATGACGGTGATCGGGGTAACGGGAACCAACGGCAAAACCACCACCACCTATTTGCTCAAGGCAGTTCTGGAACATGCGGTGGGGGCCAAGGTGGGACTGATCGGGACCAATCGCAATTTGATTGGCGACGAAGAAATTCCCGCTCATCGGACCACCCCAGAGGCCTGCGAGCTGCAGGGGCTTTTGCGGCGCATGGCGGACAGTGGCTGCACCCATGTGGTGATGGAGGTGTCCTCTCACGCACTGGCCCTTCATAGAACCGATGCGATCCGGTTTCGAGTGGGCATCTTTACCAATTTGACCCAAGATCACCTGGATTTCCATGGCACCATGGAGGCATACCGGGCGGCGAAGGGGAAGCTGTTCGAGCAGTCAGAACTGGCCATTTTGAATCTGGACGACGAAGCGGGGCTGCATTACAAAGAGACAGCGCCCTGCCCCGTGTTTACTTATTCCGAAAACAAATCTGAGGCAGATCTCTTTGCGCGGAACATCCGGCTGTTTCCCACCTATGTGGAGTTTGAAGCGGTGATGACGGAGTCAATTTGCCGGATGCATTTGCCCATCCCGGGCGGATTTACCATATACAATGCGCTGGGAGTAATTGCCTGCAGCTTGCAGCTGGGAATCGGATTAAATGCAATTTCGGCAGCGCTGCGCCGGGCGGAAGGGGTAAAGGGTCGGATAGAAGTTGTGCAGATACCAGCTGATTATACCGTCCTGATTGATTATGCCCACACGCCGAACGCGCTGGAAAATATTTTGATGACGGCGCGGGCCTTTACCCAAGGACGGCTCATTTGCTTGTTCGGGTGCGGCGGAGATCGGGACAGGACAAAGCGCCCCATTATGGGGGCTATCGCAGCGGATTTGGCTGACTTTGTGGTTGTGACTTCTGATAATCCTCGCACGGAGCAACCTGAGGCAATCATACAGGACATCCGACAGGGGATGGAGGAGAGCAGAACGCCATATCATGTGGAGCCGGACCGGCGCGCGGCAATCCGATATACCCTTGCAGCAGCAAAGGCGGGCGATGTGGTCGTTTTGGCGGGAAAAGGGCATGAAACCTATCAGGAAAAAAATGGGGAGCGGATTCACTTGGATGAACGGGAAGAGATTGCAGCCTTTTTTTACCCCGAAAAGAGCAAAAGAACAGCGGCTTTGGACACTGGGATTTGTGAGTAATTACGGTGGAAATGAGCGGTGCTCCCGTGATAAACTTACCTGATTGCACCGGAACCCCGCATGGGGGGATGGAACGAGCTGTATTGCAAAAGAAAAAATCCCGGTGGGAGGGGAAAAGATGAGACACATTTTGAGCTTTTTGGTGGCGTTTGCTGTCACCATGCTGGTGGGGCGCTTCCTGATTCCGGCGCTTCGAGCGCTTAAGGCGGGGCAGTCGATCAAAACAATCGGCCCGGTTTGGCACAGCGCCAAGCAGGGGACACCCACAATGGGCGGCATCCTATTTGTTGTGGGAACTGCCGCGGCGATCTTTACCATAGGACTTCCGGAGCTTGTGGCGGGCGATTACGGCGCACTTGTCGTGTTCCTGTTTGCCCTTGTATTTGGGATCATCGGCTTTGTGGACGACTATGAGAAGGTCAAAAAGCATGAAAATACGGGGCTGACAGCTCCCCAGAAATTTCTTCTCCAGCTGGCGGCGGCCATCGTGTTCACGGTTTTGCTGCGGCATATGGGCTATCTTTCTCCAGATCTGTATCTCCCGTTCTTGAATGTGAGTATCCACCTGCCGTGGACAGCTTACATGGTGTTTGCGGCCTTTGTGATCGTGGCAACGGTGAACGCGGTTAACATTACCGACGGGGTGGATGGCCTTGCCACCGGCGTTACCATGCCCGTCACGCTGTTCTACACAGCCGTGGCCGCTTATTGGGGTTATACGAGCTTCGGTATTTTTTCGGCGGCGTTGTTTGGATCCCTATGTGCATTTTTGATTTACAATTTCCATCCCGCAAAGGTGTTTATGGGGGATACCGGCTCCTTATTCCTTGGCGGAACGGTTTGCGGCATGGCCTTTGCGCTGGATATTCCACTGGTGCTGATCCTGGTGGGGATTATCTACATTGCTGAGACGATGTCTGACATTATCCAAATCGTTTATTTCAAAGCCACTCATGGCAAACGCATTTTTCGCATGGCGCCGCTCCACCATCATTTTGAGATGGGCGGTTGGAGCGAGGAAAAACTATTTTGTGTTTTTTCCGTCATTACGGTGGCATTTTGCCTGTTGGCCTTTTTTGGTGTGGTGAATCGCTACCCCGTATAGTATTTAAGGGGGAAGAAAGGGGAGAAAACCATGGCGAAGGCAAAGCGCGACCTGACAATGGAAGAGCAGCTGGCAAGGGGCCCGATTGATTTTCCATTTCTCATGCTAACGCTGCTGCTGCTGGGGATCGGGCTTATCATGGTGTTTTCCGCCTCCTACGCAACTGCCTATTACGACAGCGGTACGCCGCTGTATTACGCGCAGCGGCAGGTGATTTTTGCCATCGGCGGCGTGGCGGCAATGCTGGCGATTTCCCGCATCAATTATCAGCGGTTCCGTTTGCTCTCCATGCCACTGATCATCGCGGCGCTTGTGCTACTCGTCTTGGTGCTGACTCCGCTGGGTATTTCCCACAACGACGCCCAGCGCTGGCTGGGGATTGGTTTCCTGGAATTCCAGCCCTCTGAGGTGGCTAAAATAGGCGTTATTCTGTTTTTCTCCGCCCGGCTTTGCAAGCGGGATGCTGAAAAAAAGAAAAAATGGAGCCGCCGCACGAGCGCTGGGCGGATGCTTGCTGTGCTGGATCAAATCGGATTTTTGGAGCTTTTGCCCTATGGCGTTATCTTGGTGATGGTGGCACTGTTGATGCTGAAGGAGCCGCACATGTCGGGGACCATCCTGATTCTTGCCGCGGGAGCGGCCGTGCTGTTTGCCGCCGGTGTGAAGCTGTACTGGTTTTTGCTCGGAGGAGCGGTCGCCACGGCAGGGCTGTGGGTGATCATCAAAATGACGCCATATATGACCAGCCGTATCGCACTTTGGAAGGACCCGTGGATTGACGCGCAGGGGAAAGGCTACCAGACCATTCAGTCCCTTTATGCTATTGGTTCCGGCGGCCTCATGGGCCTTGGGCTGGGAGAGAGCCGCCAAAAGTTTTTGTATTTGCCCGAGCCGGAGAATGACTTCATCTTTTCCATTGTGGTGGAGGAGCTGGGTTTTATCGGCGGCGCCATCGTACTGATCCTGTTCGCGCTGCTCATCATTCGTGGCTACTGGCTTGCAATTCATTCCAGAGACCGCTTTGGCGCACTGGTCACAGTGGGCATTACAACCTTGCTGGCGGTGCAGGTGTTCCTCAACATTGCCGTGGTGACCAACCTTTTGCCGAACACCGGCATTTCTCTGCCGCTTTTCAGCTCAGGCGGTACGGCGCTGATGATACAGCTGGCGGAAATGGGAATGGTGCTCAGTGTTTCCAGACAGATCCCGGCACCCAAAGCAGATTAACGAAAACGGTAAACCGATATGATTACCTGTACAGCGCCGTGCCGTAAGTGACGGCAGACCGGCAAGAGGCACGGCGCAGCTGGTACAGCAGGAGGCAGAAGTATGAACATCCTCTTCACCTGTGGAGGGACGGCGGGTCATGTGAATCCCGCCGTGGCTTTGGCAAGTATCTTTCAAGAACGGGAACCGGGGTGCCAGATCCTTTTTGTCGGCGCGGATGGTGGAATGGAAACGCGATTGGTACCCAAAGAGGGGTATGAGATAAGGACTGTTACCATCACTAATTTCCGCCGCTCCCTTTCCCTGCCCGCAGTGAGACACAATCTGGCCACCCTGCGCAATTTGAATCGGTCCCAAAAGCAGGCCGCGGCAATTTTGGATGAATTTCGGCCGGACCTGGTGGTGGGAACCGGCGGCTATGCGTCTTATCCCGTGGTGCGGGAGGCGGTGCGGCGCGGCATCCCCACTGCCGTGCATGAGTCCAATGCAGTGCCCGGAATGACCACGAAGGCTCTGTCCAAAGTGGTGGATCGTGTGATGGTAGGCTTTGAGGAAAGCCGCAGTTTTTATGAGGCGGCGGAAAAGGTGGTGCTGACCGGCACGCCGGTGCGGGGCGATTTTTTTCAGTACACCCGCAGGGAAGCCAGGGATAAGCTGGGTCTTACAGATGACCGCCCGCTGCTTTTGAGCTATTGGGGGTCTTTGGGGGCCAGCGCCATGAACCGTCAAATGGTAGATTTTATAGAGCTGGAACAGAAGGACAAGTTCCCCTTTTTCCATATCCACGGTGCGGGGCGGGATTACGCCGGGCTGAAGGAAGAACTGAGACGGAGGGGCCTTGCCGCTGATGGCACCGGACTTGAGGTGCGGGAATACATCTATGATATGCCCCTGGTGATGGCCGCCGCTGATCTGGTGATCTGCCGAGCGGGAGCCTCCACCGTCTCGGAGCTGGCGGCGATCGCAAAGCCATCCATCTTGGTGCCGTCGCCCAATGTGACGGCAAATCATCAGGAAAAGAACGCCCGTATTTTAGAGCACGCCGGGGGCGCGGTTGTAGTGACTGAGGCAGATTGCTCCGGCGGACGGCTGTATGAGATTGCGTCCCAACTGTTGAACGGAGAAGAAAAACGGGGCAGCATGGCGCAGGCGCTCAGGGATATGGCGATCCCGGATGCAGGAGAGCGTATCTACGAGACAATCAGGTCGATCCTCAAATAAGAACGCGAACTTTCCTCTTGGCATAGTATGGTCTGAACCTTATTACGGGGAGGGCCTTTCATGAGTACATACCGGGTGATCGGCGGAAGTCGTCTGCACGGTGCAGTTTCCATTCACGGAGCGAAAAATAGCGTGCTTCCTATTCTTGCTGCGGCTGTTTTGGGCCGCGGAGTCAGCATAATACACCACTGCCCCCACATCGAGGATGTGCGGGCATCCATCGCCATCCTGCGCCACCTGGGCTGCCGTGTGACGTGGGAGGCAGACACTGTGATGGTAGATGCCACCAACCTTGACTGCGGAGAAGTGCCGGATAAGCTGATGCGGGAGATGCGCTCTTCAGTCATTTTCCTTGGCGCCATTTTGGCGCGGACGGGAGAGTGTGTCATGTGCTATCCCGGTGGCTGCGAACTGGGACCGCGTCCCATCGACCTGCATTTGGCGGCTTTGCGCGCCATGGGCGGCACGGTGGAGGAGAGCGGCGGAAGCCTGCGGTGCACGGCACATCGACTTGTGGGCTGTGAGATCAGTCTGTCCACGCCCAGTGTGGGGGCCACGGAAAACGCCATGCTTGCGGCTTGCGGCGCACAGGGAACCACAACGATTACAAATGCGGCCCGGGAGCCGGAGATTGCGGATTTGCAGGGTTTTTTGCAGAGCATGGGCGCGAACATCCGGGGCGCCGGCAGTTCGACCATCACGGTGGAAGGGGGGGGCCCCCTTCATCCCGGAGAGTACACGGTGATGGGCGACCGTATCGTGGCCGCCACATGCCTTGCAGCGGTAGCGCTGGCGGGGGGGGAGGCCGAACTGGTGGGGGTGGATTACAGGCATCTGTCCACCGTGACGGCAACTTTGTGCGAAGCGGGCTGCATAATCTGCAGTGATCCCGAGCGGATCTGCATCCGAAGTGACAACCGTTTGCGGGCAGTGCGTCCCATTCGCACCTCACCGTATCCAGGCTTTCCGACTGACGCACAGGCGCTTCTAATGGCAGCCATGGCGGGCGCGGAAGGAACGACGGTGTTTGTTGAAAATATGTTCAGCAGCCGGTACCGTCATGTGGGTGAGTTGTGCCGCATGGGAGCGGAGATCCGGGTAGAGGATCGAGTGGCTGTGGTCTGTGGCGTTCCAAAACTCAGTGGCGCACCCCTCCGATGTGATGACTTGCGCGGCGGGGCGGCGCTTGTGGTGGCGGCGGTGGGAGCGGAAGGTGAGAGTACGGTGACGGGTCTGCATCATATTGATCGGGGCTATGAGGATTTGGCTGGAAATCTTGGGCTGCTGGGTGCGCAGATTATTAGATTGAACTAGTACTCTGTAACACCTAATCCTTATCTATATTGACGGCCTGTTTGGCGCAATACTGCGTTGTCGTCAATTGGAATACATACAGTATTCCTCAATCCTCTACCTTGTCTTACGCAAAACAGTCTCGCCACTATATTATAATTTTAGATGTTACAGAGTACTAGAGAGAATTACGGAACGGGAGAGAGAAATGGCGCAGAGACGAAGCAACCGAAACAGACGGAAAAAGGGGCGTTTTGGCGCCCTTGCAAAGCTGTTGTCTTTTGTGGTCATTCTGGCAGCGATCATCATGGGCTGTACCGTTTTTTTTCGTGTCGCACAGGTCGAGGTGGAGGGAAATGCGAGATACACCGCAGCGGAAGTCATCGCGGCCGCTGAGGTGAGCATGGGAGACAATTTATTCGGATTGAATCGGTACAACATTGCGCAAAAGATCATGCGGGGATTGCCGTATATCAGCGAAGTGTCCGTTCAGCGCCGGTTGCCAGATACCTTGAGCATCGCTGTGACCGAATGTGAAGCGGCCGCCTGCATCGAAACAGCGGGCGGATGGATTCTGTTCAACAGCGGTGGCAAGGTGCTGGAAACAGCCACGGAAACAGAGCTGCCACAGGTTACGGGCATCACGCCGCTGGAAACTGCCACGGGTATGCCCCTGGCAGTGGGAGAGGAGGAGCGTGCGAAATTCACCAGTTTGGTGGGGTTATTAACTGCGCTGGAAGGCAGGCAGCTGCTCGAGCACATTGATTCCATCGATCTGTCCTCTGACACACGGATGACGATGGAGTATGACGGGCGTCTTACCGTGCGGGTTCCCTTAAAGGCCGATTTTGAATACAAGGCGAAGGCTCTGATCAGCGCATTGGATTATTTGGAGGACGGGCAGAGCTGCATCATTGACTTGACCTATGACGACGGAACCCATATTATCCCCAAATAAATCCCAGCAAAAGTTTGCTGAAATCCTGATCTATACTTGACCGCAGAGGAAAAGAGCGATACAATATTACAAGATATAGTTTCGAATAACCCATGAAAAGGCAATAGCTTGTTTTTTGAGCTTTTTCTACTTTTTTTACATAGGAGGAACCCACAATGGCTTTTGGATTGGATACGGGGCCTGACAATGTTGTTACCATTAAGGTGATCGGAGTGGGCGGCGGCGGCAATAATGTTGTCAACCGCATGGTGAAGTCCGGCACGAAAAGTGTTGATTTTATTGCAGTGAACACGGATAAGCAGGCGCTGGCGGTGTCCAGCGCTACGCAGAAAATTCAGATCGGCGAGAAGCTGACCAGCGGACAGGGCGCAGGCTCTGATCCAGAAATAGGACGCAAGTCTGCTGAGGAAAACCGTTCTCAGATTGCGAAGAGTCTGGAAGATGCTGATATGGTATTCATCACCGCCGGTATGGGCGGCGGCACAGGCACAGGAGCGGCGCCCATTGTGGCCGACATCGCCAAGGAGATGGATGTGCTGACCATTGGTGTGGTTACAAAACCCTTCTCTTTTGAGGGGCGTCGTCGCATGGCGTTGGCGGAGAGCGGAATTAATGAGCTGAAGAACAAGGTGGATTCGCTGGTCATCATTCCCAATGAGCGATTGAAGTACGCGACCGACCAGAAGATCACGCTGGCCAACGCCTTTGAGATTGCAGACGATGTGCTGCGGCAGGCAGTTGTGTCCATTTCCGATCTGATTAAGAACACCGGCTTCATCAACCTGGACTTTGCCGATGTGTCTGCTGTGATGAAGGACGCGGGTATGGCCCACATGGGCGTTGGTCGCGCGGCGGGCAAGGGAAAAGCAGAGGAGGCGGCAAAACTTGCTATTTCCAGCCCCCTGCTCGAGACTTCCATCAGTGGGGCAAAGGGTGTTCTGGTCAATGTAACCGGCTCGATGGATATGGGGTTGGAGGAAGTGGAAACTGCCGCAAACCTCGTACAGCAGTCTGCACATCCAGAAGCACTTATCATTTTCGGGGCATCCTTTGACGAGGGGTTGGAGGATGAGATTCGGGTCACAGTGATCGCAACTGGCTTTGATGAGAATGCCGGCTTCATGCCGGACAAGCCCTTTACGGCAGCGACCGAACGGATTGAGCAGGAGCAGAAGCCTGCTGCTGCTGAAGAGCCGGAGAAAAAGGTGGATAGCGGCCTGAATAACTCTGACTATGACGACATCATGCGTATTTTCAGCCGACACAAATAATGTGCTAGGCGGCAATTATGACTTTATAAGCGAAGAAAAAGGCCGCGCGATTTTCCTATCGTAATATCTGCTGAACAAAACAGAATCCTAATCAGATCAATTCTTCCAAGCCATTTTTGTTCTGTTCATGTGCAAGGGCTTTTGCTGAAATCAGCCAAAACCCTTGCACATTGAATTTGCAGCGTGTGTCTGCAAATCCAAACAGACAATCATCAATGTATCTGAAGCAGCAAAACGGAGCCGTTCTGCCGCCAAAAGGACAAAAACTGTCCTTTTGGCAAATGCGATACGAAAATCAAATTTGTTCAGTGGACAGTATCGAACTGCCTCAAACCGCCAGAAAGGCCATGCAGCCATTTTGTGAATTGAGCAGCGTATTATTATAAGCCCTGCAACCGCAAGGTTGCAGGGCTTATAATAATACGCTGCGGTTATGCCATCAAAATGACATCTGAGGACTTTATAATGGCTGTTGCCATGGAACCAACGCGGATGCCCAGATCGTTGAGCGATGCCATGGTAATCACCGATGTAATGGTATTGCCGCCGCCAATATCCAGTTCAACGATGGCATTGACTGCCCCCTCGGTAACCCTGGTGACAATGCCGCTGAGCTGGTTTCTGGCACTGAGCCGTCCGCATGTTTGCCTATTTGTCTGCATTTGATTATTTTGATAGGACGGGGCAAAAGCATTCACATAGGGGAGCGTCCGCCCGCAGCCATAATCAAAATAACCGTGCTGCTGATTGAAAAGACCGACCTGGCCGGTTTCTGTCTCCCGGGTGGGAGGATAGTCCTGAGAATAAACTGTATCCACTGATTTCGACCTCTTTCACATTTTTCGCATTAGAATTCCTTTCTATCCTATTCCGATCCTGTTTACAACGTTACAAGCCAAAAAGCTGCAAACCCATGCAAAAATCCACCATAAACCAGATAGAACGGCGTGAAATGGAACACAGAAACAAGCGATGCGCAGGATTGTGAGATTGCGCAAAAATGCAAAGAAAATAGTGGGGCTCAAAAGGGAGGAACAACAAACCCTGCTGTACGCTAACCCAGCCGTTTGCCTGAAATTTCAGTGACATTTAGTTGGAGCAAAACGGTTGCGCGGACTGCGCTTTCCTCAAACTCCGGGGCCCTGTCATGCTGATATTGATCCATCAGAACAGACAGCGCATCCAGCTTGGCCTGCCCTTCGAGCTCTTCTACAAGGCCAACACCGCATACGCTTTCGTATTCCATCGTGGATGCGCAGGCTGTTTTGCCAAGCAGCAGCCTGTGGGAACAGCTCATTTCAAATGCGACATGGTTGTTTTTTCGGATCAGGTCAAGCTTGGTGCCGACGGTGGCGCTGTGAAAGAACAATTCGAAGCGGTCATTCTGCAGGCGGACACCAAAATTGAGCGGAATGACATAGGGATAAGGCTCATTCAAAAAAGCCACGCTACAGCTATCACATTTTTTCATGATTGCAAGGATCTGATTGGGATCTGTGATCTCACGGTCTTTTCTTCTCATGTTGCAGCCACCTTTTGGAAAAAGTCTATCACATCGGAAGAAAAAGAACAAGCGCACCGCTAGTGGTGCGCTTGTTCTTGCGTACAGTTCTGCACGGGATGCGTTAGCGGGGTCTGCGGTCAAAAAATGGCGGTGGCGAAATAGTCGTCCGGGGTCTCGGCACGGCGAATGAGGCGGGTGGAGCCATCCTCGCAGAGCAGCAGCTCCGCGGAGCGGAGCCTTCCATTGTACTGATACCCCATGGCGTGGCCGTGGGCGCCGGCATCGTGGATAAACAGCAGGTCGCCCCTGTCAATTTTAGGAAGCATGCGATCCACGGCAAACTTGTCGTTGTTTTCGCACAGGGAGCCGGTGACATCATACTTGTGGTCGCAGGGGGCGGATTCCTTACCCATGACGGTGATGTGATGATAAGCGCCATAAATGGCGGGACGCATCAGGTTGGCAGCGCAGGCATCCACGCCGATATATTCCTTATAAATGTGTTTTTCATGGAGCACGCGGGTGACCAGTGCGCCATGGGGGCCAAGCATGAAACGGCCAAGCTCGGTATGGATGGAGACGTTGCCCAGACCGGCGGGAACCAAAATCTCCTCGTAAGCCTTGCGCACACCGGCACCGATGACGGCAATATCGTTTGCAGACTGCTCCGGCTGATAGGGGATGCCTACGCCGCCGGAGAGGTTGACAACGGTAATTTCGCAACCGGTTTTTTCCTTCAGCTCCACAGCCAGCCTGAACAGAATGGCGGCCAGCGCGGGATAATACTCGTTGGAGATGGTGTTGGAGGCCAGAAAGGCATGGATGCCGAATTCCTTTGCGCCCATGGCCTTCAGCTTTTGAAACCCTTCTATGAGCTGGTCGTGGGTGAAGCCGTACTTGGCGTCGCCGGGGTTGTCCATAACCTGGAATCCTTCCTTGGATTCCCCGAGAGAGAAGGTGCCGCCGGGATTGTAGCGGCAGGAGATTGTTTCGGGGATATAGCCCAGCGTGTCCTTCAAAAAGTCGATGTGCGTGAAGTCGTCCAGATTGATGGTGGCGCCCAGCTTAGCAGCAAGCACATATTCCTCTGCGGGCGTATCATTGGAGGAAAACATGATTTCCTCGCCGGAGAAGCCGCATTTTTCAGAAAGCATCAGCTCGGTGAGGGAAGAACAGTCAGTGCCGCAGCCCTCTTCCCGCAACAGCTTTAAAATTTGGGGATTTGGGGTGGCTTTGACAGCAAAACATTCCCGGAAGCCGGGGTTCCAGGCGAAGGCGGCATTGAGCGCGCGGGCGGTTTCCCGGATTCCCTTTTCGTCATAAAGGTAGAAGGGAGTGGGATATTGGGCGGCGATGGCCTCCAGCTGGGCTAGGGTGGCGAATGGTTTTTTCATGGGCAGGTACTCCTTTTTCAGCGGCCTTTCGCCCGGAAGAGGACGAAAAAGTGTTAAAATTCAACTTTCATATTATAAGACGAAGGGGTCTTTGTCAATCATCCGACCCTCCCTTTTCGCAAAAAACGGCAATTCTCCCGTATTTCCTCTTGCGAAACGATTGGTTTTTTGGTATCATGTTTAAGAAAATGGGAAGGGAGAGATAGACATGGAGATTCTGCGAGCGGTGTATGTGTGGACCCTGGCAGATGTGTCATCCTTTTATTCCTGTTTTTGTTGGTGTTAGGCAATCACTTCCCGTTCTGGGAGCGTGATTGCCTTTCTTTTTGAGAGGAGAGTATTTCATGAGCAAAAATCCAAACAGTGAAGGTATCTACGACGCACGGGTACTCGGAAAACCCAAGATGGTTATTCTTGGGTTTCAACACATGTTCGCCATGTTTGGCGCAACCGTTCTGGTTCCCACGCTCACCGGGCTGAGCGTTTCCACCACACTGCTGTTTGCAGGGTTGGGTACGCTGCTGTTCCATCTGCTGGCAAAGGGAAAAGTTCCTGCGTTTCTGGGGTCTTCCTTCGCGTTTCTGGCTGGCTACTGGGCCATCGCGCCTATGCTGGAGAATCCTGCAAATCCGGGTACTTTTGATGTTGCCAATGTCGAACTGCTGCCCTATGCCTGCTTTGGCGTTGCCTGCTCCGGCGTTTTGTACATCATCCTGTCGGCACTGATGAAGGGTTTCGGGGTACAGAAGGTTATGCGGTTCTTCCCGCCCATTGTCACCGGCCCCATCATCATCGCCATCGGCCTGACCCTGTCCTCCTCCGCCGTCGTCAACTGCTCCTCCAACTGGTGGATCGCGGTGCTCGCCATCGCGGTGGTCATCATCTGCAACATTTGGGGCAAGGGCATGATTAAAATCATCCCTATTCTGATGGGCGTGGTAGTTTCCTATGCGGTGGCGGCGATGACCAGTAACGTGGACTTTTCCGGCGTGGCGTCTGCCGACTGGCTCGGCATTCCCATTCATTATGAGAATACAGTGTTCCATGTTTTTGCAAACCCCGATGCATCCCTGATGATCACAGCGGTCATCACCATTGTTCCATTGGCTATCGCCACGATGGTGGAACATATCGGCGATATGTGTGCCATCTCCTCTACCTGCGAGCGAAACTATCTGCAGGATCCTGGTCTGCATCGCACCCTGCTGGGCGACGGGTTGGCCACGATGCTAGCCTCTCTGTTTGGCGCCCCCGCCAACACGACTTATGGCGAGAACACAGGAGTGCTGGCACTGTCTAAGGTGTATGATCCCCGCGTCATTCGTTTGGCGGCCGTGTTTGCCATCGTGTTCTCCTTCTGTCCAAAATTTGCGGCCCTGATTTCTGCGATGCCCGTTGCCACCATCGGCGGTGTGTCCCTGGTGCTGTACGGCATGATCTCCGCCGTGGGTGTTCGTAACATCGTAGAGAACAAGGTGGACTTTACCAAAAGCCGCAACGTCATTATCGCGGCGCTGATTTTGGTGCTATCCATCGGCGTCAGCTACTCCAAGACCGGTTCCATTGCCTTTGCGGTGGGCGGCGTGACCATTTCCCTGTCCGGACTGGCCGTTGCCGCGATTGTGGGTATTGCGCTCAACGCCATCCTACCCGGCAAGGACTATGAGTTCGGTGCCGATCAGCAGGGCGATACTTCGGTTAACTTTAAGGTCTAATTTTCTTCCGTGATCCGCCGGGGACGTGTCTGTCCCCGGCGGATTTTTCTGGGCTGATTCGCACTTGTATAAGTGGTGGGAAGATGATACAATATTTAGACTAAACTAGGAAAAAGAGGTCGTTCTTATGACGTATCAAGAAGAATTTATCACCTTTATGGTGCAGGCCGGGGTTCTGACGTTCGGAGATTTTACCACCAAAAGCGGACGCAAAACACCCTATTTCATTAACACCGGCAACTATAAAACCGGCGCGCAAGCCGCCCGCCTGGGCGACTATTACGCCGCCTGTATTCAGGAGAAGCTGCCCGAGGGCATCACCTGCCTGTTTGGCCCCGCCTACAAGGGGATTCCACTGGCGGTGGCTGCGGCCTCGTCCCTGTACCGCAACTATGACCGGGACCTCCCCTACTGCTTCAACCGCAAGGAGGTTAAAGATCACGGAGAGGGTGGTTCTATGGTGGGCTATCAGCCCCAGAATGGCGATAGCGTTGTGATCGTCGAGGACGTGGTAACCGCCGGAACCGCCGTGCGGGAGTCGATTGAACTGTTCAAGAGCGTGGCCAAGGTGAAGATCAAAGCGCTTATCGTCTCGGTTGACCGCATGGAACGGGGCACCAAAAACTGCACCACGCTGGACGAGCTGCGTGAGGAGCATGGCATTCAGGTTTGCCCCATTGTCACGGTGCGAGAAGTGATTGCGTTTATGCATAATCGGCCTGTGGACGGCAAGGTATACATTAATGACGAGATGAAGGCACGCATGGAGGATTATTTGCGGGAATACGGCCCCATAGCATAAGTTTAGGCGAAACGGCGGAGAAGGAGGCTGGGACCCTTGGGGAAAAATAATATCCATGCCGGACACCGCGATCGGGTGAAGGAGGAATTTCGCACCGGGGGTCTTACCGCATTTCCTGACCACAAGGCACTGGAACTGCTGCTTTACTATGCGATCCCGCAAGGGGACACCAATGAATTGGCCCATGTGCTGATCCAGCGGTTTGGGTCGCTTTCCGGCGTGATGGACGCTGCGGTGGAGGAACTGGAGCGGGTGTCCGGCGTGGGAAGGCACACGGCTACGCTGCTGCACATGATCCCGGCCCTGGGGGGGAAGTATCTTGCCTCTCGCAGCGACACGGAGGAGATCATCGATAGCACTTCCAGGGCGAGGGAACTGCTGACACCCTACTTTTTCGGGGCGCGAAATGAGATGATCTACCTTGCTTGCCTAGACGCCAAGTACAAGCTGCTGGGCGTACGGAAAGTGGGCGAGGGGAGCGTGAATTCTGCGGAGGTCACCACTCGCAAGGTGATGGAGAACGCGCTGTCCCTCAATGCGAGTATTGTCCTGTTGGCGCATAATCATACGAGTGGGTTGGCACTTCCATCCGACGCAGACAGGGCCACCACCTCCTATCTGCGCCAGATATTGGCGCGGGTGGACGTGGAACTGCGGGATCA
Organism: Oscillospiraceae bacterium; assembly: GCA_963666535.1. Classification (GTDB taxonomy): domain Bacteria; phylum Bacillota; class Clostridia; order Oscillospirales; family Oscillospiraceae. The sequence continues at coordinate 1,234,479 of OY762913.1, forward strand.
CTTCATATTCTGCGATGACGATATGGTATCCCTGCGGGACAGCGGATTTTTCATGTAGAAGCGCTAAGGCGGCGGAGCAGGGAAACAGCGAGCCCCGAAGACAAAAAAACAGGTTGGCCGAAGGCCAACGGTATTTTTCGCGCAGGGGTGAGCAGTTGACCGTGGCGTAGCCGCCGTGCGTGACAGATAGAAGCGCAAAGCGCCCGGGAGCAGGGAAATAAGATAGGCCAAAGACCGAAAAACAGGTATGCCGCAGGCATACGGCATTTTCGGCGGAGGCCGTACTTATTTCACGGGGCGGAAGGCGCGTGCGTGACAACAAGAAGCATGAAGCAACTGGCGGAACGCGCCAGTGCAATCCTGCGCTGTCATTGGAAGAGGATTACGATGCCATAGGTCGGGGAAAACTATGACAAAAGAAAAATCTCTTGCAATAGAACAGACGTTCTGATATACTGAAAGAAATGTGCGAAGGGGGTGCGGGCGATGCAAAAATTTGAAGTGGTCAGTGAGTATGAACCATCAGGCGACCAGCCGGAGGCCATTGCCGCACTAGCCACAGGAATAGAAAACGGGTTGGATGAGCAGACACTGCTGGGCGTTACCGGCTCCGGCAAGACGTTTACCATGGCCAAGATTATTGAAAAGCTCCAGCGGCCCGCGCTGGTGCTGGCGCACAATAAGACCCTGGCAGCGCAGCTGTGTTCGGAATTTCGGGAGTTTTTCCCGCACAACGCGGTGGAGTATTTCGTGTCCTATTACGATTACTATCAGCCGGAGGCGTACATCCCCCACACCGACACCTTTATTGAAAAAGACTCTGCCATTAATGACGAGATCGAGCGCCTTCGCCATTCTGCCACCTCGGCTTTGTTCGAGCGAAGGGATGTTATTGTGGTATCTTCGGTTTCCTGCATTTACGGACTGGGAGACCCGATTGATTATCAAAAGATGGTCATCTCGCTTCGAACCGGGCAGGAGAGAAAACGGGATGAGTTTTTGAAAAAACTGGTGGAAATCCGGTACGAGCGAAACGATATCGCCTTTGACCGCAATATGTTCCGCGTGCGGGGCGACACGGTGGAGATTTTCCCAGTTTACGCAAAGGATCACGCCATTCGCGTGGAGTTTTTTGGAGACGAGATTGACCGTATTTCCGAAATCAATGTGGTGACCGGCGTGTCCACACGGGTATTGGAGCATGTGGCTATTTACCCTGCCTCTCACTATGTGACGACAAAGGAAAAAATGGACGCCGCCATTGCAGAGATTTATCAGGAGATGGAGGAACGGGTGGCGTTTTTCACGCAGAATAATCAGCTGGTGGAGGCCCAGCGGCTGAAACAACGCGTGATGTATGACATTGAGATGATGCAGGAGCTTGGCTATTGCAGCGGCATTGAGAATTACAGCCGCGTGATCTCCAGCCGCCCCGAAGGCTCCCCACCTTTGACGCTGATTGATTATTTCCCCAAGGATTTTATCCTGTTTGTGGACGAGAGTCACGTTACCCTGCCCCAGGTGAGGGCGATGTATAACGGTGACCGGGCGCGGAAAACCACCTTGGTGGATTACGGGTTTCGGCTTCCCTGTGCCTTTGACAACCGTCCGCTGAAATTCGAGGAATTTCAGGAACGTATCCACCAGGCTATCTATGTGTCGGCCACGCCGGCGGACTATGAGCGGACTCGCTCGGGACAGATTGTGGAGCAGGTGATTCGGCCCACCGGATTGCTGGACCCGGTGATCGAGATCCGTCCTGTGGAAGGGCAGATCGACGATCTGATCGGAGAAATCAACCAGCGCGCCGCCCGGAAAGAACGGGTTTTGGTCACCACGCTGACCAAAAAAATGGCGGAGGATCTGACCGGATACTTACAAGGGGCAGGCATCCGTGTACGGTATATGCACCATGATATAGATACCATTGAGCGGATGGAGATTCTTCGTGATCTCCGTCTTGGCGTTTTTGATGTATTGGTGGGGATCAATCTGCTGCGAGAGGGCCTTGATTTGCCGGAGGTGTCGTTGGTGGCGATTCTGGATGCGGACAAGGAGGGCTTTCTGCGCTCCGAGACCGCGCTGATCCAGACCATCGGCCGGGCGGCACGTAACGCTGACGGCAAGGTGATTATGTATGCGGATAAGCGGACACCGTCGATGGATCGGGCCATTTCCGAAACCGAGCGGCGTCGGGCGCTGCAAAGCCAGTATAACAAGGAACACGGGATCGAGCCAAAGACCATCATTAAATCGGTTCGTGACCTGATTGAAATATCCAAATCTGCGGCGGAAGAGCTGCCCAAGAGCGGAAGCGCTATGACCAAACAGGAAAAAGCCGCCGCGATTGACAAGCTGGAAAAAGATATGAAGCAAGCGGCTAAGATGCTGGAGTTTGAATATGCCGCGGCGCTAAGAGATAAGCTCATCTCACTGAGAGGATCATAGTAGTCCGGTCACCGGCACGGCGAATACATCCACAAAATGAAGATATAGCGGGGAATTGGCAATGATCGATCACATTTTTATCAAAGGCGCAAGAGAAAACAACCTGAAGAATATTGACGTGAAGATACCCAGAGACAAATTGGTGGTGCTCACCGGGCTGTCCGGTTCGGGCAAGTCTTCGCTGGCTTTTGACACGATCTATGCTGAGGGACAGCGGCGGTATGTGGAGTCGCTGTCTTCCTACGCCCGGCAGTTTTTGGGGCAGATGGAGAAGCCGGATGTAGACTATATCGAGGGCTTGTCTCCCGCGATTTCCATCGATCAGAAAACGACCTCGAAAAACCCCCGGTCCACCGTGGGTACGGTGACCGAGATCTATGACTATCTGCGCCTTTTGTGGGCGCGGGTGGGAATTCCGCACTGTCCGGTGTGCGGCAAAGAGATTCGCCAGCAGACCATCGACCAGATTATCGACCAGGTACTGCGGCTGCCGGAGGGCACAAAGATCCAGGTGATGGCGCCGGTGGTGCGCGGGCGCAAGGGCGAATACCAAAAAGTGTTTGAAGATGCACGGAAATCCGGCTATGTCCGATGCCGGGTGGACGGCTCCGCCTATGAGCTGTCCGAGGAGATTAAGCTGGACAAAAACCTGAAGCACGACATTGAGATCGTGGTGGACCGGCTGGTGATCCGGGAGGATATTGGCAGACGGCTTGCCGATTCCGTGGAGACCGCCTCGGCGCTCGCGGGGGGACTTGTGATTATCAATATCGTGGGAGAGGATCGGGATATCCTGTTTTCCCAGAACTACGCCTGCGAGGACTGCGGCGTGTCCATGGAGGAACTGGCTCCCCGCATGTTTTCCTTTAACAATCCACAGGGCGCCTGCCCCACCTGCACCGGGCTGGGCAGTCAGTTAAAAGTGGACCCCGGGCTGATTGTTCCAAATGAAAACCTGTCCATCCTGGAGGGAGCCATTACAGCCTCGGGATGGAACAACATCAAAAGTGATGGGATTTCCCGCATGTATTTCGAGGCGCTGTCCAAAAAATATAAGTTTTCTCTGAGCGTTCCCGTGAAGGAACTGCCGAAGTCAGTGATGGATGTGATTCTCTATGGCACCAAGGGAGAAAAACTTACGCTGCATTACGATCAAGTGCGCGGACAGGGGACGCTAAATCAACCGTTTGAGGGAATTGTCAACAATTTGGAGCGGCGCTATCACGAGACCCAATCGGACGCGGTGCGGCGGGAGCTGGAGGAGTGCATGACCGAAAGCCCCTGCCCGGACTGCGGGGGTAAGCGTCTGCGCCGGGAATCCCTGGCGGTGACCGTGGGCGGCATCAGCATTTTTGAATTCTGCCAGAAACCGGTGACGGATGCACTGCGCTTTCTGGACGAATTGAAAATGGAAAAAACGCAGGTTTTGATTGCAGAGCGCATCTTGAAGGAAATTAGAGAGCGGCTGGGCTTTTTGAACAGCGTTGGGTTACAATACCTGACGCTGGGACGGCAGGCGGGCAGTCTGTCCGGCGGAGAGAGCCAGCGCATCCGCCTTGCGACCCAGATCGGCTCCTCCCTCATGGGGGTGCTGTATATTTTGGACGAGCCCTCCATCGGTTTGCACCAGCGGGACAATGACATGCTGCTTGCCACATTGAAAAAGCTGCGGGATCTGGGGAACACGCTGCTGGTGGTGGAGCATGACGAGGACACCATGCGCGCTGCCGACTACATCGTGGACATTGGCCCCGGCGCCGGTATCAATGGCGGCGAGGTTGTGGCCCTAGGGACTGCCGAGGAAGTAATGAACACACCGGGCTCGATTACCGGCGACTACCTTTCCGGACGAAGGAAGATACCAGTTCCCACCGTGCGGCGGAAGGGAAGCGGGAAAAAGCTTGTCATTCGGGGTGCGGCAGAGAACAATTTGCAGGGGATTGACGTGGAGTTTCCGCTGGGAACATTCACCTGTGTGACCGGTGTTTCAGGTTCCGGCAAGTCCAGCTTGGTCAATGAGATTCTGTACCAAAGACTGGCTGCTGACCTCAATCGTGCGAAAGCTCGTGCCGGCAAGCATGACGCCATAGAGGGCGAAGAGTATCTGGACAAAGTGATCGACATTGATCAGTCCCCCATCGGGCGTACCCCCCGGTCTAACCCAGCAACCTACACAGGATTATTCAACGACATCCGGGATCTCTTCGCAGCCACACAGGAAGCCAAGGCGAGAGGTTACGCATCGGGACGGTTCTCCTTCAATGTGCGGGGGGGCCGGTGCGAGGCCTGTGCCGGTGACGGCCTGATCAAAATCGAAATGCACTTTCTGCCCGATATTTACGTTCCCTGCGAGGTGTGCAAAGGAAAGCGGTACAACAGGGAAACGCTGGAGGTCCGGTATAAGGGTAAGAACATCTATGAAGTGCTGGACATGACGGTGGAAGAGGCACTGCCGTTTTTCGAAAACCTGCCTAAAATTTACGGCAAACTTAAAACGCTGAATGATGTTGGATTGTCCTATGTTCGGCTGGGCCAGCCGTCTACCACGCTGTCGGGTGGAGAGGCACAGCGGGTGAAGCTGGCCACCGAGCTGTCAAAACGATCCACCGGGTCCACCATCTATATTTTGGACGAGCCGACCACGGGTCTGCACAGCTATGATGTGCACCGCCTTGTTGAGGTGCTGCAGCGGCTGGTGGAGACAGGGAGCACAGTGGTGGTCATTGAGCACAATCTGGATGTGATCAAGACCGCTGACTATGTGGTGGATCTTGGACCGGAAGGCGGCGATGGCGGTGGCAGCATCGTCTGCGTCGGGACCCCGGAAGAGGTTGCGGCGTGCGAGAATTCCTACACGGGACGGTATCTGAAGAAGATGCTGGAGTAATAGATTCCAAAACGGGAAAAAATTAACGGAATCTTCATTTGTCACATCCAGTCGTGTGTGCTACAATTAAAATTGAAGACGACAGGAAGGCGGCGATATGGTTGGCATTTATGGACTGGCTTACGGCCACGGAATTTGGGAAATACGTCGCTACATTCTTAGTGTCAATGGTACCTGTGATAGAACTGCGGGGTGGAATCCCCTTTGGCGTGGCACTGGGACTTTCTCATTGGGGGGCTTTTTTTGCCAGCGTGGCGGGAAATCTATTCCCCGTACCATTTATTTTGATGTTCATTCGGCGCATTTTTTGGTGGATGCGAACGCATATGCCGCGGTTTAACAATTTGGTAGACCGAATGGAACGGAAGGCGCACACAAAGGGTCGCATTATGCAGAAATACAGCACCATCGGCTTGTGTCTGCTGGTGGCCATCCCCCTGCCGGGAACCGGCGCGTGGACAGGCTCTTTGGTGGCGGCCCTGTTGGATATCCGCATGAAAAAGGCCATCCCCTCTATTGCGGCGGGCGTGCTGATCGCAGGTTTTTTGGTGAGCGGGATCACTTATGGATTTGTGTTTTTGATCCAATAACTGCGGCACCGAGGGCATTCCTCCGGCATAGGATATACCGGATGGAGGTGGCGCTCATGCTGGCCTTTTTTGAGGTTTTGCTGGCGACTATGGCAGTGATTGGGCTTATTTCCCTAGGATGGTTTCTGTTTGGGCGGCTGCTTATGCCAATCAGCCAGACGGAGGTGTACGCCGTCGTTCCAGCCTCCGGCGACGGGGCGCTGCTGGAACAGACGGTCAAAGGCCTTTTGTGGCAGAAAAGCGGGGAAACGACACGTTTTTTGGTGGTCATTGCCGATGACGGACTGAGCGAAGAGGGACGTGACATTGCCGCGCGACTGGCACAGCGCAGCGGCGTTGTTTTTTGCCCCATGGAGGAGCTTTGTACGAAGATGCGATCAAAGTGACGGGAGGCGGGGCTGTGGAAAATCCCGTGCTTGAAAACCAGATAGAGGGGACAGCCGCTTCTGTCATCTATCAGAACGAGGAAAATGGGTACACCGTTTTACGTATGACGGTGGCGGAAGAAGAGATCACGGCCGTAGGCTGTATGCCCGGCATCGCGCCCGGTGAGCGGTTGCTCCTGCAGGGGAAATGGACCAATCACGCCGCTTATGGACGCCAGTTCAAGGCCGAGGTGGTGGAACGCCGCCTGCCGGAGGGAACCAGGGCTGTGTTTGAGTATCTGGCCTCTGGGGTCATCCGGGGGATCGGCACCGCGACCGCCCGCCGCTTGGTGGATGAATTTGGGGCAGAGGCTCTGACGGTACTGGAAGAGGAGCCTGAGAAGCTAACCCGCCTCAAGGGGGTTACCCTTAAGCGGGCGCGGTCGATTAGCGATGCGTTCCGCAAACAGATGGGAATGCGGCATCTGTTGGAGTTTTTGACGGCTCATTCACTGCCCGCACAGCTTGGAGTGCCGCTGTTTCGACGCTATGGCGATTCGGCGCTGGTGGTGGTCAAGGCAAATCCGTATTTGCTGGTGGATGAGGAATTAAATGTTCCTTTTTCTACCGCCGACCGGCTGGCCCTGTCTCTGCACATTGAAGGGGACGATCCTCTGCGTCTGGAGGCGGGGCTGACCTATGAATTGGTACATAATCTTAGCAACGGGCATACGTTTTTGCCACGTCACAAGCTGCTGGAGGCCACGGCGAGACTGCTGAGTATGGAGCGCGAGTGTCTGGAAAGCGCACTGGATGCTTTGCTTGGGCGCAACGAGCTTGTAGAGGAGGCAGTGGCGGGCGAGGATGCGGTGTACCTTGCCCCGATCCACGGTGCGGAGTGCTATGTAGCGGACCGGCTGGCTGAAATGAGCGGGGCGGAGCTGCTGCCCCCTCACGACCTGGACAAGCTGATGGTTCGCATTCAAAAGGAGAACGGAATTACCTACGCCCCACAGCAGAAGCAGGCGATCCAGCTGGCAGCATGCCGCCAGGTGATGCTGCTGACGGGTGGGCCGGGCACCGGAAAGACTACCTCGCTGCGGGGGGTCCTTGCTCTGTTCGACCACCTTGGGCTGAACACGGCGCTGGCGGCGCCGACCGGCCGGGCGGCCAAGCGGCTGGGAGAATTGTGCGGTACGGATGCCGCCACCATCCACCGCCTGCTGGAGACCCAGTTCGATGCGGTGTCGGGACAGCTTGTGTTTGCCCACGATGAAAGCGATCCGCTGCCGGCGGATGCCGTGATTGTGGACGAGACCTCCATGGTGGATATTCACTTGATGCGTGCACTGCTGGGCGCGTTGCGCAGCGACTGTCGGCTGATCTTAGTGGGAGACCCCGATCAGCTGCCCTCCGTCGGCCCAGGTAATCTGCTGTCCGATTTACTGCGCAGCGCAGCCGTACCAGCAGTTTGCCTGACAGAGATATTTCGCCAGGCCGCAGAAAGTGCGATCGTCCGGAACGCTCACAGCGTCAACAGCGGAATCGTACCCGATTTGCAGGATAATAAGGGGGATTTCTTTTTTCTTGGCCGCCGCAGTCAAGAACAGGCGGTGGAGACCATTGTGGAACTTTGCCGGACCCGTCTGCCCCAAAATATGGGTATTCCAGCTGAGCAGATTCAGGTACTCTCTCCCACGCGCCGCGGCCCCTGCGGTACCGTGGCACTGAACCGGGCGCTGCAAGCGGCCCTGAATCCACCGGCGGAGGGAAAGGGAGAGCGCATCTTCGGCGACTATGTGTTCCGCGAGGGCGACCGCGTGATGCAGGTAAAGAATAATTACGATGTTTTGTGGCGTGAACCGGCCAGCTTGCAGGGCGGTATGGGTATTTTTAACGGAGATATCGGTCGGGTAAGTACCGTGGACAACAAAGCCGGAACGGTCAAAGTGGATTTCGAGGGACGGGAAGTGGATTATACCACTGATATGCTCAACGAGCTGGAACCTGCCTATGCGGTCACCGTCCATAAGGCACAAGGCAGCGAGTACCGCACGGTGATCCTGTCTGGAATGAGTGGCCCTCCCATGCTGCTGACCAGAGGGGTGCTGTATACAGCGATCACCCGGGCGAGGGAACTGCTTATTATTGTCGGGGAGGCGGATGTGGTGGAACGCATGACCGCCAATGACCGTCAGACAAGAAGATACAGCGGACTGAGGGCCCGTATGACAGGATACAGATAGCTTCCATTATGCGGAAATCTGTGATATACTAGGGAAAAGAGGATGATCGGAGAAGAAACTCGTTGTCTGCAAATAAGGAGGAGGAGCGTCATGACGAAAGGATTTTTCTCTTACCTGTTGGATCTGCTTTTCCCACCGCGCTGTCCGTTTTGTCAGCACCTGCTCAAAAAGCGGGAGCGGTTGCTATGCGGCGGCTGCCAGAAGGAACTGCCCTGGATTGTGGGAGCAGATGCGGAACAGACCGGCGAATTTTTTGCCCTGTGCGTGTCCACCCTTTGGTATCAGGGGGAGGTGCGTAAATCCTTTCTGCGGTATAAGTTTTCCGGGCGGCAGGGATATGCCACCGCGTACGGCACCTTGATGGCGCAATGCATCCGGGATCACTTGGATGGGCGGTATGACCTGATCACCTGGGTGCCGCTCAGCCGTAAAAGTCTGAAAAAGCGGGGCTACGACCAGGCTATGCTGCTTGCTATGGCGGTGGCGCTGGAATTAGACAACGTAGCGGTGGAAACACTGTGCAAAGCGAGGGAGACCGAAACCCAATCCCGACTTGCCGAGCAAAGTGCCCGCCGCGCAAACGTACTGGGCGTTTATGAGGTGATTGACCGGGAACTGATCACCAATCGGCGCATCCTGTTGGTGGATGATGTGGTGACCACGGGGTCCACGCTGTCCGAATGTGCCCGGTCCCTGCGGACGGGTGGGGCGGCTGAGGTGGTTTGCGCCACACTGGCACGCGCCAGAAAGTGAGAAAAACCGAAATGTTTGCAGTTTAACGTTGAAAACGGCCGCTGGATTGTATATAATGATTTATATTTTGATTACATTGCGGCAATACAGGGATAAGCTGTGTCGTGCCGGGCTAAAATAACTTGAGAACAACGAAGAATAGGAATGATAAACATGGGTATGTTCACGAAAGACATCGGTATTGATCTGGGAACAGCTTCAATTTTGGTATTTGTAAAAGGAAAGGGCGTTGTTCTGCGCGAACCTTCCGTGGTGGCCTTGGATAAGAACACCGGAAAGCTCCTGAAGGTTGGCACCGAAGCCCAGCAGATGCTGGGCCGTACACCGGGTAACATTATTGCGATCCGGCCTCTGCGAGAGGGCGTTATTTCCGACTATGATATGACCGAGCGTATGCTGAAGGAATTTATCAAAAAGGTGAGCAACAGCCATATTTTCAAGCCACGTGTCGTCATCTGCGTCCCCTCCGGCATCACTGAGGTTGAGGAGCGCGCCGTGATCGACGCAGGCATTCAGGCGGGTGCTCGCCGCGTTTATTTGATTGAGGAGCCTGTGGCTGCGGCCATCGGAGCCGGCATCGACATTACCCAACCGGACGGGCACATGGTGGTGGATATCGGCGGCGGCACAGCAGATATTGCGGTTATTTCTCTGTCCGGCGTGGTGGAATCTACCTCAATTAAAATCGCGGGTGACCAGTTCAACGAGGCCGTTGTAAAATACATACGGCGCAAGCACAATGTGCTGATCGGCGAACGGACCGCGGAAGAACTGAAAATGTCCATTGGCTGCGTGTTCCCCCGCCCGGAGGAAGTCTCCATGGAGGTTAAAGGCCGCTGCCTGATGACCGGCCTGCCCCGCGTGTTTACAGTGACATCCTCGGAGATGATTGAGGCATTTGAGGAGGTTTCAGGTCGCATTCTGGAGGCGATCCACAGTGTTTTGGAGCGTACGCCCCCCGAGCTCGTGGCCGATATTTCCACCAATGGCATTATTATGACCGGCGGTGGCAGCCTTGTCTGGGGGTTTGACAAGCTGATCGAATCCCACACCGGGATCGAGACCCGTGTCGCCGACGATGCCATCTCCTGCGTTGCCTATGGCTGCGGCAACTCGCTGGAATCTTTGAACGATATGCAGGACGGCACCATGAATCTCTCTCGTCGCAAGCAGATGCACTGATGAAAAAACCAACAAAAAGGAACTGACCGGGATCGGCCAGTTCCTTTTTAATTTCAATGCAGGGGGAAATTGTCAGATTAGTCCACCAGTGCTTCTCCCACGGTGTAAATATCACCGGCACCCACGGTGAGAATCAGATCACCGGGTTGGGCATTTGCCCGCAGAAAGGCGGTTACCTCAGTTAGGGTTGGGAAATAGTGGGAACCGGGGATCTGCTCCGACAAATCCCGGGAAGAAATCCCCAACGTGTTCTTCTCCCGAGCGGCATAAATCTCTGCCAGCACGGTGATGTCAGGCCGGCGTAATTGCTCCACAAAGTCTGGAAACAGAGCCTTGGTGCGGGAATAGGTGTGAGGCTGAAATGCGCAGAGAATGCGCTTGTAGTCAAAGCCATTGGCGGCATTAAACAGCGCCGCCAGCTCGCCGGGGTGGTGGGCATAGTCGTCAAAAACGTCAGCGCCGTTGCAGGTCCCCTTCCGCTCAAAGCGGCGGCCCGCACCGTGGAAGGCGGCCAGCCCCTCGGACACGGCGGCAGCGGGGATGTGAAGCGCGATGGCAGCGGCAGTGGCAGCCAGCGCGTTTTTTACATTATGAACACCGGGGATCTGCAGTTCCACATGCGTGAAGCAGGCGCCCTGATACTGCACATCAAAGGAAGGGAAACCGTTTTCCCAGACAAGGTTTTCGGCGCGGACATCGCCTTTTTCCAGTCCGAAGGTAAGCATAGGGCGGTTAAGCGGCGTGAGTGCTTCCATGGTGTTTTGATCCTCTGCATTGGCGATGATGACGCCGTCTTCCGGTACCAAGCCGGCAAAGCGACGAAAGGAATGCTCCACATCTTCCAGATCCTTGAAGAAATCCAGATGGTCGGCTTCAATATTCAGCACAACGGCCACAGTGGGGAAGAAGGAAAGAAAAGAATTGCAGTATTCGCAGGACTCCAATATAATGGTGTTTCCCTTGCCCACCCGATGTCCGGCGCCCAAAAGAGGCAATGTGCCGCCGATCATCACAGTGGGATCCAGTTGGGCGGCCATGATGATGTGGGTGCACATGGAGGTGGTTGTGGTTTTTCCATGGGTGCCGGAGATACACAGCGCGTTCTGATAGGAGCGCATCAGCGCCCCCCACGCTTCCGCACGGGCAAAGACCGGCAGTCCCTTGTCGATTGCCGCTGCAATCTCAGGATTTTCATCGTGAACGGCGGCAGTGCGGATCAAAAGTTCTGCATTCCCAATGTTTTCCGCGCTGTGGCCGATGGCCACGGGGATACCGAGACTGCGCAGGTGGCACACGGAGGAGCTTTCGTTCATGTCGGAGCCGGTGATAGCCATACCCATGCCATGAAGCACCTCTGCCAGGGGGGCCATAGAAACGCCGCCGATTCCCACCAGATGGGCGCGGCGACCGGGTTTGATGTAATCTTGTATATTATGAAGTGCCATGGGTTTACACACCTTTATTAGAAGTTTATAATAGTGGTTACAAAATCAATGACGGAAAAGGAACGTTTTCAGTGATCCAGACATGAGGGCAACGCGATAGGTAGCAGTTCATGCTAATCATTGACCGCTGGCGTGCTGGCGTTTTTGAATATTCCATCCGTATGATAACAGGGCCAAAGATATTATATGCCCCCGTGCAAGGAATAGCAACGGGAAATCCCTCGAAAGCTGGTGATAAAAATGCAATGGTGCGAGGTGCCAAGCTTTGTCGAAGAATGTTGTGAGCGCTTATGGGCGGTGGGGTATGAAGCGTACCCGGTTGGGGGCTGTGTACGGGATGTCCTGCTGGGGCGGGAACCCGGGGATTGGGATGTGACAACCTCTGCCCTGCCGTGGCAGGTACAGGCATTGTTTGAACACACCATTCCAACGGGGCTTGCCCACGGGACGGTTACCGTTCGACTGGAGAAACAATCCATTGAGGTAACGACCTTTCGCAGTGACGGAGATTATACGGACGGCCGCCATCCGGCCCAGGTGTGCTTTGGCGGCAGTTTGACGGGGGATCTGGCCCGTCGGGATTTTACCGTCAACGCCATGGCGCTGGACCGCACGGGCAAGCTGATTGATCCCTTTGACGGGGCAAAGGATCTGAAAAACCGACTTCTCCGCTGCGTGGGAGAGCCAGAAAAGCGGTTTGGGGAGGACGCGCTGCGGATGCTTCGGGGAGTGCGTTTTTCTGCTCAGCTTGGATTTGAATTAGAAGTGCACACAAGGCGGGCCATACTAGATTGCGCCCATCGCGCTATGCTTCTTTCAGCAGAGCGTGTGCGGACAGAACTGGAAAAAACGCTGTGTTCCCCCCATCCGGAGCGGGCAGGGTGGTTCTTCGAATTCGGATTACTGCGCCGCTGGACCGAGACCGCGGCTGTTCCGTCGCTGCCCCATTTGGGACGGTGCTATTCCGAGCCGCTGCACGCATGGACGGCGTTGGCTTTTGACCTGCTGCGAGGCGGGAGCATTACCCATACGGACGCTTTTTTGCATCAGCTGAGGTTGGACGGAGAGACAGAGCGGACGGCGGCGGCGGCAGTGGAAATTCTGCAGGACGGTGTCCCTAAAACGGAATTGGATTGGCGCAGAAGATTAGCAACCCATGGGAAAGCCGCGGCTGAGGCTGCCGCCACGGTGGAGGGGGATACCCTGCTTAGCCGTGTCTTGGAGCAGAACCCTTGTTACCAGGTGCGCGGGCTTGCCTTGTCCGGCGGCGAGCTGCAGGTGCTGGGGTACACGGGACAGGCGATCGGGGCAGCACAGCGAGCTTTGCTGGAGCATGTGCTGGAGCACCCAGATGCAAATGAAAAGAGCACACTGATGGTTTGGCTGAAGACCAGACAGTGGTGAAAAAACAGCAAGGCGCATCCCAGTGGGATGCGCCTTGCTGTTTTTGAGGTTAGAAGCAGGAGCGCTCAATATAGCTGGTGTGCAGGATGGTATGGGCTTTGTGGGAACCGAATTCCCCAAAGTACTCCTTGTAAATCTGAAGCAGGGCTGGATTTTCATGGCTTTTACGGATGGCGCTGGTGTTATCCGCCTGATACAAAGCCTTGGCACGCAGGGCGCGCAGATCGGTGAAGTTGCGTACGCTGGCAGGCTGTACGGGCTGTCCACCGCCATTGACACAGCCACCGGGACACGCCATAATCTCAATGAAATGATAATTTGCCTGGCCGGACTTGACTCGCTCCAGCACAGTTTTGGCATTGGCAAGACCGGAGGCCACCGCCACGTTGAGAGTCAAATCGCCAATCTGATAGCTAGCCTCTTTCACGCCTTCGATGCCTCGCACCTCGGTGAATTCCAGCTTGTCAAGGGGTTTTCCGCCGATCCACTCAGCGGCGGTTCGCAGGGCGGCTTCCATCACGCCGCCGGTGGCACCGAAAATAACGGCGGCGCCTGTGCTTTGGCCCATTGGGTCGTCAAACTGCTCTGCTGGCAGTGCATCAAACAAAATGCCGGCACGTTTGATCATGCGGGAAAATTCGCGGGTGGTTAAGGACACATCCACATCGGGGACCCCGCCCGCGCTTTCCTTGGGGCGCCGTACTTCAAACTTTTTCGCCGTGCAGGGCATGATGCCCACCATGAAGATATCCTTGGGGTCCCAGCCCATCTTCTCGGCATACCAGGTTTTGATGGTGGCACCGAACATTTGCTGGGGTGATTTGCAGGTGGAAAGATTGGGAATCATTTCTGGATAATAGTGTTCGCAGTAGCTGACCCAACCGGGAGAACAGGAGGTAATCATGGGCAGAACCCCGTTTTGCGTCACGCGCTCAATCAGCTCGTGTGCCTCCTCCACAATGGTCATATCCGCGGCAAGATCAGTGTCAAAAACCTTTTCAAAGCCAATGCGGCGCAGGGCAGCAATCATTTTGCCCTCCACATTGGTGCCAATGGGGTATCCAAAATCTTCGCCCAGCGTGGCGCGGATAGAGGGCGCAGTTTGTACAATGACATGCTTGGTCGGGTCACCCAGTGCGTCCCAAACCTCTTGCGTCTGGTCCTTTTCCGCAATGGCGCCGGTGGGGCAGGCAACGATGCACTGTCCGCAGGAAACACAGGCCACCTCGTCCAGATTTTGCTCGAAGGCGCAGCCAATGTGGGTGTTGAACCCGCGATCGTTGGCGCCGATGACGCCGATGCCCTGCCACTTTGTGCAGGCGGCCACACAGCGGCGGCAGAGGATACACTTGTTGTCGTCGCGGAACATATGAACGGCGGAGTCGTCCACGGTATAGGAGGGGTTGCTGCCCGCAAATCTGTCCTGATCGCCCACTTTAAAGTCGTGACACAGTTTCTGAAGTTCGCAATTATCGGCCCGCACACAGGTGAGGCACTCCTTTTTGTGGGTGGACAGGATCAATTCCAGCGCAGTTTTTCGGGCTTCAAACACTCGGTTGGAGTTGGTAACGATCTCCATGCCCTCGCTGACCGGATAGACACAAGCCGAAACAAGGGTGCGCGCGCCCTTTACCTCCACAACGCAGATGCGGCAGGCGCCGATCTCGTTAATTTCCTTCAAGTAGCAAAGGGTAGGGATGGCGATGCCGGCGGTACGCGCGGCTTCTAAGATCGTGATGTCCTTCGGTACGGTTAGGGGCGTACCGTTGATGCGGATGTTGACTGTTTCCATGGTTAGGTACACTCCTTTCTTATTTTCTTACGATGGCACCGAATCTGCAAGTATCGATGCACACGCCGCACTTGATGCATTTGCTGGTATCAATGAAGAAGGGCTCCTTCACCTTGCCGCTGATGGCATCAGCGGGGCACTGCTTGGCACAAAGGGTGCAGCCCTTACAGACATCTTTTAAAATAGTATAGGACAGCAGTTTCTTGCAGACCCCGGCGGGACAGCGCTTTTCAAGGATGTGCGCTTCGTACTCATCCCGGAAATACCGCAGGGTGGACAGCACCGGGTTGGGTGCAGTCTGGCCCAGTCCGCATAGGGCGTTTTCTTTGATGTAATGACATAAAACTTCAAGATTATCAAGGTCTTCCATTTCACCTTGGCCGCTGGTGATCTTATCCAAAATTTCATACAGACGTTTGGTGCCGATGCGGCAGGGGGTACACTTGCCGCAGGATTCATCGACGGTAAATTCCAAAAAGAATTTTGCGATGTCAACCATACAATTGTCCTCGTCCATGACGATCAGTCCGCCGGAGCCCATCATGGAGCCAATGGCAATGAGGTTATCATAGTCAATTGGGGTGTCAATGAGGGAGGCGGGGATACAGCCGCCGGAAGGTCCGCCGGTCTGGGCGGCCTTGAACTTTTTGCCGCCCGGGATGCCGCCGCCAATCTCTTCAATGATCTCTCGCAAAGGGGTACCCATGGGGATTTCCACCAGACCGGTGTTGTTGATTTTTCCGCCCAAAGCGAAGACCTTGGTGCCGTTGGATTTTTCGGTGCCCATGGAGGCAAACCAGTCCGCGCCGTTGAGAATGATTTGAGGAACATTGGCCCAGGTTTCCACATTGTTGAGAATAGAGGGTTGTCCAAACAGGCCTTTCACGGCGGGGAAGGGCGGGCGGGGGCGGGGCTCGCCGCGCTTGCCCTCAATCGATGTCATTAGGGCCGTTTCCTCACCGCAGACAAAGGCGCCCGCACCCAGACGGAGTTCGATGTCAAAATCAAAACCGCTGTTAAAAATATTTTTTCCCAAAAGGCCCAATTTCCGGGCATCGACGATGGCCAATTCCAGCCGCTGAACCGCCACGGGATATTCTGCGCGGACATAGATATAGCCTTGATCAGACCCGATGGCGTAGCCGGCGATGGCCATTGCCTCCAGTACCGCATGGGGGTCGCCTTCCAGCACGGAGCGGTCCATGAATGCGCCGGGGTCACCTTCGTCGGCATTACAGCAGACATATTTCTGCACGTTGCCACGGTTGCCTGCGGCAAAGCTCCACTTAAGTCCTGTTGGGAAGCCTGCACCGCCACGGCCGCGCAGGCCGGAGGCTTTCATAATGCTGATGACGTCGTCAGGACACAATTCGGTCAGAACCTTGCCCAGCGCCTGATAGCCGTCACGGGCGATGTACTCGTTGATGTTTTCGGGATCAATCACGCCGCAGTTGCGCAGGGCCACCCGGGTCTGCTTTTTATAAAACACGGTATGATCCAAAGAAGTGATGGCAGTTTCATCGTTTTGCCGGAGTAGGCCCTTAACAATGTGCCCGTTCAGCAGATGCTGGACGACAATTTCTTTGACATCTTCCGTGGTCACAGCATTGTAACAGGCGCCCTCTGGGTATACGATTACCAGTGGGGTGCTGCCGGTGAGTTCCGGACTGGTTGCCTGCAGAACGCTGACCTTGTCCTGCAGCTGAGCTGCCTTCAGTTCTGACGCAAAGGATGCCATGAGTTGCTGGGTGTCAGCGGATGCGCTGTCTGCACCACTGGTAATCAATACATGGTGGGAATGATACATCATGCCTTCCCCCCGTCTTGCTTTGTTGCAGCCCCGATGGTGTATTCCGTCACGGCGTTTCCGTTGATCAGGTGCTCTAATACAACGCGGACGGCCTTGTCAGCGTCCATTTTCACATAGGTTACTTTTTCCTTGCCCAAGGCTGCAATTTCGACCACCGGCTCATACTGGCAGATGCCAATACAGCCGGTGCGGATGACCGAAACGTTTTTCACGCCGCGTCTGGCAAGTTCGTCGGTAAATGCCTGAAAAACCGGGGCGGCGCCTGCAGCGATGCCACAGGTCGCCATGCCAACCAATACCCGGGTATTTGCCGTACCGTCGGTGCAGGTCCACATTTCATTTTGCGCTTGCTTTTTCAAAGCCTGAAGCTCTGCTAAACTCTTCATCGTTATACTGTCACTCCATTCACAATGCGCCCTTGCGCTTACATGACTTGAGGATCATTCATGCCATGTACTTTTCTAAAATCGTATCAATATCGTTGAGCGTTACCCTGCCGTAGACCTCGTCGTTGACCAGCAGGACAGGAGACAGTCCGCATGCGCCCACGCAGCGGCAGGCATCCAGACTGAATTTGCCGTCCGGCGTGCAGCTGCCGCTTTTGATGCCCAGTTTTTGCGAGATTTTTTCCATGATGTCCCCAGCGCCGTTGACATAGCACGCGGTGCCCAGGCAGACGGAAATCTGATATTTGCCCTTTGGGTTCAGGGTGAACTGAGAATAGAAGGTGACAACGCCATAGATCTCTTCCAGCGGGATTTGCATGCCGGCGGAGATCGTTTTCTGCACCTCAATCGGTAGATAGCCATAGATGTCCTGCGCGCCCTGCAGGATCGGCATAAGCGCGCCTTTTTGCTCCCTATGAGCGTCGATAAGCTGAAGGAGTCGTTGCTCCTGCTCCTTTGTGCCAGCGAAAGGGATTGCTGCTTTGGTGCTTGACATGTACCTGAAAACCTCCTTCAATTTGCGTGGGTTGAACTGCTAAACTCTAACTGTTAAATGGTTAACAAACATATTTAAATTACAACATAAGGAGATTCAGATGTCAACACAATTTAGCGTATATACGCACAATACATTTTTTTACCTAGCGAGAAAGAACGGCAAAAAATCGCCCGGCAGATGGACATTGATCCGGTTGGTCAAATGTCGATCTGCCGGGCGTGGTAGAGTGTCGCATGATATTTTTAAAGCTGTCACAGGGCGGAGTCTACCTGGCGGCGCAAGAGGGACCACGGCGGCACGGCACATGGTAGCTTCATTTGAAAGACCATCTGTGGGTTCCGCACTTCTTCCAGCGTGAGTCCGTACTCGTCCGTCATAGCGCCTGCGGTGAAGGAAACAGGCGCAATATTGGGGCCCACCAATTCCAGTTGTGCGCCTGCGGCAAACTTGTTTCGCAGAGACAGGGTAGCAGTGCCATTTCCGTCGCACGCGGTGACAAGGGCTACTATCTGTCGGTTGCGGATATAGCGGGAATCCGCTGTATGCTGGCCCGGCTGACCGAAAAAAAAGCCCGTGGAATAGTGGCGGTGACTGATCTTTTCCACCTCATCTCGCCAGATGGTGGCAAGCGGCTGCCCCGCTGTCGCGGCGTCGATGGCATGCCGGTAGGCAGAGGTTGCAATGCCGGCGTAGTAGGCGGATTTGGCTCGGCCTTCTATCTTCAAAGAATTCAGACCTGCCTCGATCAGCGCGGGGATATAGTCGATCATGCACATATCCCTGGAATTCATGATGTAAGTGCCCTGCTCGTCCTCCTCAATGGGAAAATACTGGCCGGGGCGCTTTTCCTCCACGAGCGCGTACTGATACCGGCAGGGCTGGGTGCAGGCACCGCGGTTGGGATCCCGCCCTGTCATATAGCTAGACAGGAGGCATCGGCCGGAATAGGACATGCACATGGCTCCGTGAACAAAGACTTCCAGCTCCAGGTCATGGGGGGCTTTCGAGCGGATGGTCACAATCTCGTCCAGTGACAGTTCCCGTGCCAGAATCACGCGGGAAGCGCCCAATTCATACCACGCCCGCGCGGCTTCGTAGTTCACGATGCTGGCTTGGGTGCTGATGTGCGCCTGCACCCCGGGGGCGTGCTTTTTTAGCAGGGACAGGACGCCCACGTCCGCCACGATGGCAGCGTCCACGCCGACCTCCTGCAGGTATTCCAGCCATTCCGGCAGGCGGGATACTTCGTCGTTACGGGGCATGGTGTTGCAGGTGACGTGAAGCCTTGCGCCGTGCTTGCGGCACAGAGCGACCGCCGCCTTTAGCTCATCAGGGGTGAAATTTCCCGCGAAGGAGCGCATTCCAAAGGCGGTACCCGCCAGATAAACCGCGTCTGCGCCATAGGCAAGGGACATTTGCAGGCGCTCCATATCACCGGCCGGAGCCAGCAGCTCAATTTTGCGCTCAGTCATCGGACAGGGCGGCCTTTGCGGACAGGAAAGAATTGTAGGTCTTGAAGAACTGCGTGGTGCCGTCGGAACCGGTCAGGAAATAATAATAGCTGGTGTCGTTGGGATTCATAGCGGCGTAAATGGCGGTCATGCCGGGGTTGGCAATGGGGCCGGCAGGAAGACCCTTGTGGAGATAGGTGTTGTAAGGAGAGTCGATCGCAAGATCCGCTTCGGACAATTTCTCCTTGCGCTCATCCAATACATACTGAATGGTGGAGTCGAGTTGCAGCAGGCCAACGGTGGGGCCGCTCACGTTATTGATGCGGTTGTAGATGACCGACGAGATATTTTGCTGGTCATCACCGTCCGTCTCCTTTTCAATCAGGGAGGCAATTGTAACAATATCGTGGATGTTCATGCCGCTGTCAGCTATGGTTTGCCGCATCTCGTCGGTAAACTTCGAGTCGAAATTTTGGAGCATTTTATTGATGACGTACAGTGCGTCCTGCCCCATGTAGAATTCATAGGTGTCGGGGAACAGGTAGCCTTCCAGTCGGTTGGGCTCGCCCAGCGGAATATCGGACAGGAAGGAGAAGTCGTAGTCGTGGTTGGCCGCTGCATCCTCCAGCGACGCAACGTCGGTGACGCCCTTGTCATCCAAAAGCTGGAATATTTGAGCGGCGGTGTAGCCCTCGGGGATGGTGACGGTGGTGGAGAGCATGGTGGTGGAACTGGAGCCGAGGTTTGTAATGATGGCGCGGTAGTCCATGTTGGTATTCAACTCATATGTTCCGTCGGAAATTTTGCTGGCCCCGTGGGTGAAAACTGCAAATAGCCGGAACAGCAGTTTGTGTTCGATGATGCCGTTTTCTTTCAGATCGGAAACTACGTCTCCAAAAGACTCATCCGTTTCTACAACGATAACGGCGGAATGCTCGGCCTTGTTCAAAGCCAGAATATCGTTGGCGGCGATCCAGGTCAGACAGGCCAAAAGCAGGGAGACGCCGATGACAAAAAGAACGTAGAGCAGGGCGTTTGCGCCGCTTGCAGATCGGCGGTGCTTTTTGCGGCGGACAGGCGGCTGTTTGCGGTTATCATGTGTGAATTCTTGAGACATGGATTACACTCCTTTTCGTGGGCAAGCAGGGAGGGGAACACTCATAATGCTTTGCCAAAACAATCTTTTTTGGGGTCTGTCACCAGGAACCGTTTCATGCCATAGAATGGTGCAGATGAAGCAAGTGAGGTGAAAAATTATGTTTTGCGGGAACAATTGCGGGAACAATTGTGGGGGAAGCTGCATTTGGATCATCTTGATCCTCATTATTCTATGTGCGTGCGGCGGTTTGAGCTGTGTCGGAAACATCTTCGGCTGCGGTGATGGTTGCGGGTGCGGTGATGGCTGCGGCTGCGGCTGCGGGAATGGCTGCAACTGTGGATAATGTGGGTACTTAGCGCACATGAGGCGGAGCCTTGAAAAGGGCTCCGCATTTTTTTGCGCTATTCACGGGAAAATAAGTGTGTTTCGGTGATCACAGTGTCCACCGCAAGGTCATGGCAATCAGTGGGAAGCCGGTCAGCAAGCAGGCAGTTGCGGCAAAGACCGACGGTGAAGCCGGTGAAATCGGAAAGCCACCGGTCATAGTAGCCTCCGCCGTGGCCCAACCGGTGCCCGGAACGATCAAAACACAAGGCGGGAATCAGCGCAAGGCCGAGCTTTGACTTGTCAACAAGGGGGCAGTCCGGGGACGGCTCCGGTATATGGTAGCTGCTTGGAATAAGCGGGGTGTCGGGACAATAGAGTCGTAACTCCATTTTGCGTTTTGGCAAACATCGTGGAAGCGCGATCTGCTTGCCCATAGCCAGAAGCTGCGGAAAAAGCAGGGATGTATCCGGTTCCGGTCCAACGCCGTAATACAGCAGAATGGTCTCGTGATCGGCAAGCTGGGGAAGGGATAAAAAATGGGAAAAGAGCGCGGCGTCGCTGTCCGCGTGCTGCCGGGGCGACAGACGATCGGTCAGACTGCACAGCTTTTTGCGCAGCTCCACCTTTTCCTCAGCGACGGAAGTGGATGGCATGGCGCACCTCAAGGGCGGCGGCGGAGCCGCAAAGAATTTCCACCAGCTTGAGCGCAAACTCAAACACCGAACCCGCGGCCTCGGCAGTGATCAAGCGCCCGTCTATAACCACGGGCTGCTCCTGCTGAATGACGGCGGAACCCATTGCGTCCTCCATGCCCGGGTAGCAGACGGCACGGCGACGGTCCAGAAGTCCGAGCTGGGCCAGAATGGTGGGTGCGGCGCAGATGGCGGCGATGTAAATGCCCTGGTCGGCGACTTTTTGGATCAGCGCCAGAGCAAACAGATTCATCTGGATATGTTCCACACCCGCCGTGCCGCCGGGGAGAATCAGCATTTCCATATTGTTGATGTTCAGATCTTCCAGTGTTGCGTCCGCTCTCACTTCAATGCCGTGGGCGCCGGTGACAACCAGGTCATCCAGGCCGATCAGAGAGACAGTCGCGCCGCCGCGGCGGAGCAGATCTGTGGTGACTAACGCTTCCGCTTCCTCAAATCCATCTGCCAGAAGTAAGTATACCATGTCTCATTACCTCTCAATCAGTTTTTTGATCTCGTTATGAATCTCACGGATAGGGCGGGGGGTACCGGTGCTGCTGATACAGGATATTCGTTGCCAACCATAGAAATCCGCCGCCTGCCGCGCCGTCTCATAGCAGGTGGAAAGATAGGACGTGTCCAACTCGTGAATGTCGGCAGAGGTGTTGGTAGCCGCCTCGCGGGAACGAAGATTCCGGATGGCTTGCTCAATGGGCATATCCATCCAAAGCACCAGATCAGGGCGGGGCAGCCCCAGCTTGTCATATTCGAAATCGGCCAGCCACCGGAAAAAATCTTCCCGCTGATTCAGAGGAACCTTGCTGGCTTGATGGATGGCATTGGAGGTGGTGTAGCGGTCGGACAGGATCAGCCCGCCCGCCTGATAACATTCGCCCCAGACCTTGCGATAGGAAGCGTAGCGGTCGACGGCGTAAAAGGTGGAAGCGGCGTAGGCATTTACGTCGGAGGGGTGAGAGCCAAATTCGCCGCCCAGATACATGCGGATGAGGGCGGAAGAGGGCTCTTGATACTGGGGGAATACCAGCTTTTGAAAGGAAACTCCAGAGGCGGCATACGCATCACACAGCAATTGAAACTGTGTGGATTTCCCAGAGCCGTCGGTGCCCTCAAAAACGATCAGTTTGCCGGACATACTATCACCTTTTCCGTAGATACTTACTTGCCCCGGATCCGTGTGCTCATGGCCGAGATCAAAAATAAGGGCAGCTTCGCCATGCGGCCAAAGCGTTTGGGCTCTTTTGCCAAGCGATAGAGCCATTCAAGTCCTAGTCTTTGCCATTGTTCCGGCGCGCGCTCCACCATTCCCGCATAAACATCCAGAGCACCACCCAAGCCAACCGCCAGATGCACACCGGTGGCGGGGCCAAAGGTCGCCATCCAGGTTTCCTGCTTGGGCGCGCCCAGACAGACAAACAAAAGGTCGGGCGCCACGGCTTTGATTTCGGCCGCTACGGGAATGGGGTCTTTAAAATACCCGTCATGGCAGCCACAAAAGGTAAGGACGGGATACTTTGTGGCAAGGTTTTTCATGGCGGTTTCCGCAACACCGGGCTTGGAGCCCAGCAGATAAACTCGTCCGCCTGTCTTGGACAGCTTCTCCATCACGCCGGATGCAAAGTCGATGCCCGGTACACGTTCTTTCAAGGGGCGGCCCAAAATCTTCGCGGCGTGAATGATGCCAATCCCATCCGGGATGGTGAGGTCGGCATTGTTGAGCAAGGTGCGGAAAGCCTCGTTCTTTTCCGCCATCATAACAAATTCAGGATTCGGCGTGACCACATAATGGAACCCGGTGGTCCGAGCCAGTGTGGCACCGGAGGCGATCGCCTCGGTAAGCGTCAGGTTATCAAAGAAAACGCCCTGTATCTCTATTTTCAAGGAAGTGAACCTCCCAACTTTATCGTTTTCGGCGTATCTACCCCAACCGCAAAGCGGTTTGCGGTAGAATGGCCTCGTTTGCGGTTTCGCCAGAAGGGCGGGAGCAAATCGTGCCATAAGCCTGGTATACTAGCCGCTTTTCGGCTGATCTACCCCAACCGCAAAGCGGTTTGCGGTAGATTGGCCTCGTTTGCAGTTTCGCCAGAAGGGCGGGAGCAAATCGTGCCGTAAACTTGGTATACTAGCCGCTTTTCGGCGTATCTACCCCAACCGCAAAGCGGGTTGCGGTAGAATGGCCTCGTTTGCAGTTTCGCCCGAAGGGCGGGAGCAAATCGTGCCGTAAGCCTGGTATACTAGCCGCTTTTCGGCTAGTATACCACAGCACCCGGAAAAAGTCCACGGGAAAGCGCCCGGAAATGCGGAAAACGGGAAAGAGGGGTTGACATTTAGTGGGGGGAGATTATAATGAAAAGAAGCAATGCCGCCAGGCACTTTTTTATTGCGGCGGCGCTTTAATGCATAAACGCATTAAAGCGGCATAACTAGTTTGGAGGAAAATGAAATGAAAAAACTTGCAAAATCGACCTGCCTTGTATTGGCACTTGCCATGGCAATAAGCTTGACTGCCTGCGGCGGCTCTGGCGCTGCAGCTGAGACCCCTGCGGCGGATGACACCACTGCGCCGGAACAAGTTTACAGCATCGGCATTTGCCAGCTGGTGCAGCACGAGGCTCTGGATGCTGCAACTTTGGGATTCCAGGATGCGATGACCGAACTGCTGGGAGACAACGTTACCATTGATCTGCAGAATGCTTCCGGCGATTCCCCCACCTGTGCCACCATCGTCAATGGCTTTGTTTCCGCCGATGTGGACTTGATTATGGCAAACGCGACTTCCGCGCTGCAGGCCGCTGCTGCCGGTACAGGCAGCATCCCCATTCTGGGCACCTCTGTCACTGACTACGGCACCGCGCTTGATATCGACAACTGGACCGGCACGACCGGCACCAATGTTTCCGGCACGTCTGATCTGGCACCGCTGGACGGCCAGGCTGCGATGATTCAGGAACTCTTCCCCGACGCGGTCAATATTGGCCTGCTGTACTGCTCCGCCGAACCCAACTCTGCCTATCAGATCAGCACTATTAAGGGGTATCTGGAGGAGATGGGCTACACCTGCAGCGAGTACAGCTTTGTGGATTCCAACGACGCTGCTTCGGTTGTGACCAGTGCCTGCAACAGCAGCGACGTGATCTATGTCCCCACCGATAACACGGCCGCTTCCAATACCGAAATTATTAAAAACATCTGCGTTCCCGCCGGCATTCCCGTGGTTGCCGGTGAAGAGGGCATCTGCGCCGGCTGCGGTGTTGCCACCCTGTCCATCAGTTACTACGATCTGGGCTACGCCACCGGTAAGATGGCATATGAAATCCTGGTGAACGGCGCCGATCCCGCGACGATGGAAATTCAGTTTGCGCCCCAGTTTACTAAAAAGTACAATGCAGAGTTGTGCCAGACATTGGGAATTACGATTCCCGACGATTATGTCGCTATCGGCCAGTGAGTCGAAATTTTATCTAAAATGCAAAGAAGCAGCGAGAAAGGGACTTCCCTTTCTCGCTGCTTTGCGTTATACTGTTACAGTTAAAGTTATGGACTTGTATACCGTATGGGGGAATGAACGTGAATATCCTGGCACTTTTTAACGCCTTGCCCGGCGCTACGGCTCAGGGCCTTATTTGGGGCATGATGGCGATCGGCGTCTATATTACCTATAAAATTTTAGACATTGCGGATCTTACCGTAGATGGCAGCATATGCACCGGAGGCGCGGTGTGCATTATGATGATGCTCAATGGTGCTCAGCTTTGGATGGCGTTATTGTGTGCCTTTTTGGCCGGTATGGCGGCAGGGCTTGTGACCGGGGTTTTTCACACCGCCTTTGGCATCCCCGCATTGTTAGCTGGAATCCTGACGCAGCTTGCGCTGTACTCCGTCAATCTGCGTATCATGGGTAAGGCAAACCAAGCCATTAATGTGGATAAGTACGATCTGCTGGTTTCCTTGCGGTATCTGACCACTGAGGGTATGCCCTTTTACAAAAACCCCATTTTTGTGGGGGCTGTGTTCCTTGTTATTATCATTGCTGTGCTGTACTGGTTTTTTGGAACCGAGTTGGGCAGCTCCCTTCGGGCCACCGGTGCAAACGCCAATATGGCGCGGGCGCAAGGAATCAATACCAACTTTAATAAGGTGCTGGGACTTATGCTCTCCAATGGTTTTGTGGCCCTTGCTGGTGCGCTGCTGGCGCAATACCAGGGGTTTGCGGATATCAATATGGGGCGTGGGGCCATCGTAATCGGCTTGGCGGCGGTCATTATCGGCGATGTCATCTTCAGCAAAATCTTCCGCAATTTCGCCCTGAAGCTACTTGGGGTCGGGATCGGTGCCATTATTTACTACATTGTGATTCAGGCGGTTTTGTGGATGGGACTGCGCGCCGACGATCTGAAGCTGCTCTCCGCGCTGGTGGTGGCCCTGTTCCTAGGCATCCCTTATTGGAAAGCCAAATACTTTGCAAAGCCCGTTAAGAGAGGAGGCAACGCCAATGCTTGAGCTGACTGATCTCTATAAGACGTTTAACGCGAATACCGTAAACGAAAAGCGCGCCTTGAACGGTGTTTCCCTCTCCCTGCATGAGGGGGATTTCGTGACTGTCATCGGCGGAAACGGCGCCGGAAAGTCGACCATGCTCAATGCAGTGGCCGGTGTATTTGGCGTGGACGAGGGTGCCATTACCATTGACGGACATAATGTCACGCATCTGCCTGAGCATGAGCGCGCGGCGTATATCGGGCGCGTGTTCCAGGATCCCATGATGGGAACCGCCGCCACGATGGGGATTGAAGAAAATTTGGCCCTTGCCGCCCGCAGAGGTGCCCGCCGCACGCTCCGTGCCGGCATTACCAAGACCGAGCGAGAGCGCTACCGCGAACTGCTCAAAACCCTTGATCTGGGGCTGGAGAATCGCTTGACCTCTAAGGTGGGACTGCTTTCAGGCGGACAGCGGCAGGCCCTGACCTTGCTGATGGCCACCCTGCAAAAGCCCAAGCTGTTGCTGCTGGATGAGCATACCGCTGCACTGGACCCGAAAACGGCGGCCAAGGTGCTGGAGCTTTCCGACAAGATCGTAGCGGAAAACGGTCTGACCACGCTGATGGTCACCCACAACATGCGTGACGCCATCGCCCACGGGAACCGGCTGATCATGATGTATGACGGAAAGATCGCCATTGACGTGTCGGGTGCCGAGAAGAAAAAGCTGACCGTGGAAGATCTGCTGGCACAGTTTAGCAAGGTCAGCGGCAGCGATGAGGCGGATGACAAATTGCTTTTGTCCTAAAAACACGGAAAATGCTCCCTCTATTTTGCAATAGGGGGAGCATTTTTGTTGCTGAACGTGGGGAAAACTGATACAATACTAAGAAACTTATTTTATATTTTAGAGGGGGCGCATCCAATGAAGCTGATGGTCATCGACGGCAACTCCATCGTGAACCGTGCGTTTTACGGCGTGCGGATGCTGAATACCCGAGATGGACAGCCGACCAACGCGGTGTTTGGATTTCTTACCATTTTGCAGAAGCTGCTAGACGACCATAAGCCGGACGCCCTGTGCGTCACCTTTGATCTGCACGCGCCTACCTTCCGCCACATAGAATTTGAGGCATACAAAGCGCAGCGGAAGACGATGCCCGAGGAACTGGTGGCTCAGATGCCCGTTCTCAAGGAAGTGCTGGATGCCATGAACATCCCCCGCTACGAGCAGGAGGGATGGGAGGCGGACGATCTCATTGGCACGATCTCCAGAATCTGCGAGGAGAGCGGCTGGGAGTGCGCCGTGGTGACCGGGGACAAGGACAGTCTGCAATTGTTGACGGAACAAACCCATGTGCTTTTGGTGACGACCCGGATGGGGCAGACCACCACGAAGGAAATGACACCGGAAACATTTTTTGAGACTTATGGCTTTGAACCCAGTAAGATGGTCGACCTGAAGGGGCTGATGGGTGACCCGTCGGATAATATTCCGGGTGTTGCCGGCATTGGAGAAAAGACCGCCATGGATTTGGTGCAGCGGTATGGCACCATCGAGGAGATCTATGCCAAGCTGGACACGCTGGAGGTAAAGCCGGGGGTGCTGAAAAAGCTGACCGAGGGCGGCGAAATGGCTCGGATGTGCTATGGCCTTGCAACCATTCATACCGATGCGCCCATCGGGTTTAAACCGGAGGATGCGCTGCGCAGACCCGTGGATCACGAGGCGTTGTATCAGCTTTTCCTGCGGCTTGAATTCAATAAATTCATTGAAAAGTTTGGCCTTTCCGGAGCTGCCGTTACCCCGCGGGGAAACGTGAGTGTGGAATGCAGCACCTTAGAAATCGTTGAAATGCCTGAGCGGGCACAGGACCTGCTTGCAACGTGGCGGAATAGGCCCGCAGTCAGCTGCCTGGCGCTGCCCACGCTGGATGCCGTGGCGGTGTGTGATAAGACCCAGGGCTATTTGTTCCGGGCGGATGTTTTGGGAGAGAGCTACAAGTCTTTTCTCAATGGCTTTTTTGCGCCCGGCGTGAGGAAGATCAGCCACGACATAAAGACGCTGATGGGGCGCTTGCTGGCCGAAGGGCTTTCTACCGACGGGTTTGTGTTCGACACAGCCATCGCCGCCTATTTGCTGGCGCCCACCGACGGCAGCTATGAGCTGGACAAGCTGTTTCTCACCTATTTCAACCAGAAGCTGCCGCCAGCGAAGGCGTATCTGGATGCGGAAGCTTTTTCCCCACTGGCCGATCACACCACGGCCATTGCTGCGCTGATGAGCCACACCGCGGCCGTGGCTGCCCTGGAGGAGGAACTGTCCCAGCGGCTGGAGGATTGCTCGTTGCGGAAGCTGTTTGACACGGTGGAGCTGCCCCTGTGCCCGGTGCTGGCTGAAATGGAACAGACGGGTTTTCTGGTGGATCGCAAGGCGCTGGGTGCCTTTGGTCTGATGCTGACAGAGCGCATTGCATCCGACCGTGACTCCATCTACGCCCTTGCGGGAGAGGAATTCAACATCAATTCCACCCAGCAGCTGGGAACAATTCTATTCGATAAGCTGGGACTGCCCCCAGTCAAAAAAACCAAAACGGGATACTCCACCAACGCAGAGGTGCTGGAAAAGCTGCAGGGTGAGCATGCTATCATTGACGTAATTTTGGACTACCGGCAATTGACCAAACTCAACTCTACCTATGTGGAGGGTCTCAGTAAGGTCATTGCCCCCGATGGACGCATCCATACCTGCTTTCAAAACACGGTGACGGCGACGGGGCGGCTGTCCTCCACCGAGCCGAATTTGCAGAACATCCCGGTGCGCACCGAACTGGGCGCAAAGCTGCGGGAGATGTTCGTGGCACAGAAAGACTGGGTGCTGGTGGACGCTGACTACTCCCAAATTGAGCTGCGCTTACTGGCCCATATCGCGGGCGACCAGCATATGCAGCAGGCCTTCCTTACGGGAGAAGATATCCATACCATCACTGCGTCTAAGGTGTTCGGCGTTGATCCGAAGGATGTCACGCCCAACCAGCGGCGCAGCGCCAAAGCAGTGAATTTTGGCATCGTATACGGTATTTCCGAGTTTTCTCTCAGTCAGGACATCGGCGTGACCCGGTGGGAGGCAAAGGAATATATGCAGCGGTACTTTGAAAAGTACGCCGGGGTGCACGCCTATATGAGCGACGTGGTGGAGCAGGCAAAGAAGGACGGCTATGTGGCCACCTTAATGGGACGCCGCCGCTGGCTGCCGGAACTGAACTCCGCAAACTTTAACCTTCGCTCCTTTGGGGAGCGGGTCGCGCTGAATATGCCCATCCAGGGCACGGCGGCGGACGTGATCAAGCTTGCGATGATCCGCGTGCACGACAGGCTCAAGCAGGAAAAGCTGCAAGCACGTCTGGTGCTGCAGGTCCACGATGAACTGATTGTAGAGTGTCCACCGGAGGAGAGCGAGCAGGTCAGGGCACTGCTTACCCGGGAAATGGAAGGCGTGATGGCACTCTCCGTTCCTCTGATCGCAGAGGCGGCAGCGGGAAAAAGCTGGGCGCAAGCGCACTGATTGGAAGATACACACAGGAGGTAAAAGCATGAGTGAAATGATGGAAGAGGGAGCCCATTATAGCCTTGTTCCCATGGATAGGGGCCATTTGGCCGAGATTGCTAAGCTGGAGCGCATCTGCTTTGTGACCCCATGGACGGAAAGTATGCTGGAAGAGGAACTGTATAATCCTGCCGCCTGCTTCATTGTGGCAGAGGGGGAGGACGGCAGTGTTCTGGGGTATGCGGGCGTCCATGTGGTGCTGGATGAGGGCTATATCGACAATGTAGCCGTGCAGGAGGGATGCCGCCACTTAGGGGTTGCCGATGCGATGGTGAATCTATTCTGCCGGTTCGGAGAAGAGAAGTTGGCGTTCCTTACGCTGGAGGTACGCCAGTCCAATCTTGCGGCCATTCATTTATATGAAAAGCACGGTTTTTCAGAGGTCGGGCGGCGCAAAAATTACTACAAGCTGCCGGATGAGGACGCAATCCTTATGACGCGGACCTTTCGGGAGGAAAAATTATGAACATTTTGGCGGTGGAATCCTCCTGCGACGAGACCGCCGTTGCGGTGGTGCGGGACGGGCGGACGGTGCTGGCCGATTGCATTTCATCCCAAATCGAAATGCACTCGCTTTACGGCGGAGTGGTGCCCGAAATTGCTTCGCGCAAGCATGTAGAAGTGATCACGCAGTTGGCGGATGAGGTGCTTCGGTGTTCCGGCGTTGCCATGGCAGATATCGACGCTGTGGCAGTCACATACGCCCCGGGACTAATTGGCGCGGTGTTGGTGGGCGTCAATTTTGCAAAGTCGGTGGCCTATGCGCTGGGCGTACCCCTGATCCCGGTCCATCATGTGCGGGGACATATCGCGGCGAATTACATGACCCATCCCGATCTGAGGCCACCCTTCGTATGCCTGTGCGTTTCCGGCGGCAATACCATCATTGTGGACGTGCGTAGCTATACGGAGATGGAACTCATGGGAGGAACGCGGGATGACGCCGCGGGGGAGTGCTTTGATAAAGTGGCGCGCGTATTGGGGATTGGGTATCCTGGCGGCGGGCCTATGGACAGGCTGGCACAGGGCGGCGATGACGCCATGTATCGGCTGCCTCGCGCCCATGTGGAGGGAGCAGAACTGGATCTGTCATTTTCCGGCCTGAAAACAGCGGTTCTCAACTTGGTGCATCATGCCGAGCAAAAGGGCGAAGCAATTAATTTGCCGGGACTTGCGGCGTCCTTTGGCGCGGCAGTGAGCGATACCTTGGTGACGCGCACCATGCTGGCCTCCCGCAAGAAAGGCTATGGCAAGGTGGCCATCGCGGGGGGGGTGGCGGCGAACAGCCGTTTGCGCGCTGATTTGACGTTGGCCTGCGAAAAGACAGGAGAAAAGCTCTATCTTCCGGAATTGAAACTTTGCGGAGATAATGCGGCTATGATCGGCTGTCAGGGATTTTACGAATTCCAGGCTGGAAAAACCGCTGATTTGACACTGAACGCATACGCGACACGGGACATTGGACGGGGCTAAACGGCCCGTCCAATGTATTTGAAAACGGTTTGGAGTGCAATGTAAAGTTTTAGAGCGAAAAACGGTGTTATGTAAAACTGAACGGATGAAAACAGGGAGCGAGAATTTTATTGTAGGGAACGTGATTCATTGGGAAAAACACGCGTAGACGTTGAAAAATAAAGGGAAACTACGTGTTGAAAAAGATGTTGAAAATGTGGATAACTATACGTAAAATTAATTTCACATAAGATTTATGTCAATAAAATGCACCAAAAAAATGGTAACATTACCGCAAGATACCACAAGGACTTGCGTATCTGTCCAGACCGGCAACATGTTTCTGTAGGGAAACTTGGGAATGGGTGTGGCAGCAAATACAAATAGTAATGTCTAACAAAAGCATGAAAAGTAGTCGCAATCATCTTGACGGGAAACGCGGTAGATGATATAATAACTCTTGCTGTATTGACAATTTTGATGAAATGCAGTGTATCACAAAACGCATCTTTTCATATGCTGGTGTAGCTCAGCCGGTAGAGCAGCTGATTCGTAATCAGCAGGTCGGGTGTTCGAGTCACCTTACCAGCTCCATACAAACCAAGTAACCTCAAGTGTTACCACCCATGGGGACAGTAATTGAACTGAGGGGTAACCGGTAAGGGGTAACAAGAAAAGCAGACAGCCTTTCACTATTATGTGAGAAACTGTCTGCTTTTCTTTATTAAATTGTCATCTTTTAGGTCCACATGTGCCACGCATCAAAATGGTCGATTTTTTCCGCTGTCACATCCTTTTTTATTTGAACCAAGGCTCCGTCAATCATGGTTTCCTCTGTGTATCGTACACCGGATTGACCAAAGATTTTCGTAAGACGTCCAAGCATACGAAGCTGATTTCCCTCGACCTTATATTTGTCTACCCCATATGTGGCGGCACCGTCTTTCCAGTGGAACAGGACAATTCCTTCGTCACTCAACACGTCTGGAAAAGGATGCTCTTCAAAACCAGGAACCTGGAGGAACGCATCGAGGGACGAATCATAGACAAAGCATTCGTAAAGCCGTGCCCAGCCATATACCCCTAAGTCCAGCATAATATCGTCATTTCCGTCATAATTCAAATCAACGATCCGGCTGCCGTCCTGAATGGTGCTGGGCATGAAATCATCTGGGAACTTGTATTGAAGCTGCTGCAATTTCTCTCCTGAATCCGCATTGATAAACGTGAGCTCCATACTGTAGTTATCGGTGGCTTCTTGACCTTTTTGAACAATGATGTTGCATGTTTCCCGCTTGCCGGCAACGGAGATATTTCCGGTATACTGATAAACGGCCTCCTCACCGTAGGCGGAACCAGGGCTGACGTTTTCAATTTGCCAGCCTTCGCCGTTCCAGTGGACATCCACATACCATGCGCTGTCTTCCAGCGCGTTAATCAACCGCCGTACGCGTAGAAGCTGCCCATCGTCCGTATCAATCACCGCTGTGCCTACGCACATATAATCTTCATTAAGGCTTTCCGGCTGTTGGTATGCTATCGCGGTATTTTTTACGCAGTTCAGCGGCATGGCGGTAAGTTTATCCTCTTCCGCGTGAAGGATATAGAGGTCCTTGCCACCATAGTTGCTCCCGTAAATTTCCGGTGCAAAAACAAGCTCGTCTTTTCCATCTCCGTCAAAATCACCTGCCATCAATGCATCACGGGATGGGGTCATCCAAGAAACATCGGAGCCTTCAATGGATTTGGTGAAAACAGTTTTGTCTCCAAAATTAACGGTGAATTTAGCCTCATCTATGCCGCTTTCCATGATCACGTAATCCGTAAAGCCGTCACCATTAAAATCACCTTGAGCCGTGAGGGTTACATTTACCACTGCTTCACCCAGATCGAAGCCTTTGATATTTCCATTGTTGTCATACGCGAAGTTCATATCCGCTTTCAGGGATATCATGTTCTCCAAATAGCTTTGCACCCCTGTCTGTTCCTGCGCATAAAGCGTCGGCACCCAGGATACTCTGACGGAGTCTCCGTCTAAGATATAGCTGATCTGATCTCCACAGTAGAAGCAGCCCGGTGTTATATTCTCGCTGTCAACGGTGCCGATAAAAGAAGTCAGGCTATCCGTCATAATCTGTCGACCACCTGAATAGACCGTCACCTTTTTACTTTCCGCATCATACGACATCGCAATTTTACTGCTCAGGCAATCGGCTAAATCATTGATGTCCACATAGTAAGGCTCCATTTGATTGCTGCTGACCTGAAAAACATACAGTTCAGACACCGATACCCCTGTGCCGCTTCCGGTATGACAGGAGACGTATATCTTACTTCCATCACTGCTTGTGCTCAAATCCGGCGCCAGCGCCGTATTCGTCATATAGCGGTAAGGGAAGGTATAAATATGCTGCTCTTGGCCGACATCCAGAATAAGCCCGCAATCAGGACAATCTGCATCGTAATACCCATAAAGATATATATTCTGATCCGGGATGGAATCCAGAAATAATATGCTGCTATCACTCCAGCTTTCGCTTCCTTGCTGAATGTCGACAGCGCTTTCGCCTTTTCTGGCATCCGGTATGGTCAACGCCGCCACTTTATCCTGAAAAGAATTTACGAAATCCACTGGAACGGCTTCAAACATTTTGCCATCTGCATACCGATTCTGCGTATTTAGTGCATGCAAATTACTCGCTTGTACAGCAGCTTTGTCCTGCTGCCCTTCATAATTGCCTGTCGTTCTTAGCGGTGTCACACCGTTTAGTCCGCTCGCAACGCCTAACACCGCGGCGCAGCCTGTAAGCAGAAGTGCCAAAACCAGCATCAGAGCAACCGTCCACGCCGGTTTCTTTTTATAATTCTTAATTCCCATCAGACGTTCTTTCAGTGCCTTTTTCTCCTCACACAAGGTTGTGGTGGGGCTGCCTGCCGGCAGCTTCTGGTTCGCGGCAAGAGAAAGAAGCATATTCCCATAAAACCGTTTTTCATCTGCGGACATATTTCTAATGACCACTTCATCGCAGGATAGTTCACAGGCCCGGCTTACTTCTCTCCGAATCAGTATCATGAGAGGATTAAACCAGTGAAGCGACGTTACCGCGACGATCAGCCATTTATAAAGCACATCTTTTCGCCTGTAGTGGGTCAGCTCGTGGCGCAGGATATGGTTGAGTTCTTCTCCCATACCATTGCGGACATAGGTGCGCTGAGGCAGGACAATAACCGGGCACAGAACGCCGATGAACATCGGCGTGGTAACGCAGCTGCTGCAAAACAGCCGGACGTGCCTGTCCCCGCGCAGGCGCTCAAATACCGCAACATCGTCGCTATGGGGAACTGTGCAGGAGTGGCGTATGCGCCGCGAAAAAATGGCGTATGCGATGGAGAACCACCCGATACTGACAATTGCTCCAGTCAGCCACAGCCTTAGCAGATTGCTTTGAACAAAGCCCCACAGGTCGAACGACGGCTGCGGCTCTAAAGGTGTTTGTGTATGGACGGCTGCGGTATTTTGCTGTTCCTGTGAAGACCCTGACTGCGTATGCTGCGCCGCGGCGGGTAATCCGACAATCTGGTCTGTATTATTTCCCATCGGACGGTCAGTTTGCTTCGGTAGGACATCGCTCGCACTTGGCTGCTCCGAGTAAAACCGTGTTTCCATAATGTTGATGGGTGCGCTCAACGGCACAATCAAGCGCAACAAAACCAAAAGCCAAATGTAATATGAAAAAGCTTTCGACACTCTGTTTTTCAGGAGGGGCTTTCCCATAAGCAATACCAGTGCCAATATTGAGCCGGATGCGGAAAGAGATAAGATCGTAATGACCCCGCTATTCATGGTGATCTCCCGCATTGAACATCGCGGAAAGCGCCGCAACATCCTTTTCGTCCAGCTGCCCGTCCGAAACCAGCGACGCTACCAGCTTTTTCGCGCTGCCCGCGAATATCTTGTTCACAAACGCATGCGTGGACCATTGATTGTATTCTTCCTCGGTCACCACCGCACTGTATACTCCGCGCTTTTCCAACTTGACAATGTCCTTTGTATGCAGCCTGCGAAGAAGCGTCTTGATCGTGGAATCTTCCCATCCGCAGCGGTCGGAAAGCACACGGCGTATTTCAATGAGCGGCAAGGCGTCTCCAGCTTCCCAAAGTACACGCATCACTTCAAGCTCTGAATCCTGTATTTTACCGGCAAGTTTGTTCATTGTATCCTCCTAAAAAGTTTACTAGAGTGGTCTTTTTGAAAAGTTTACATGAATAACCTTTCCCTGTCAAGTATATTTATGGAAAAATAACTTTATATGGCGGATTTGCCTTAACCTAAATCTGGTCTCACGCAAATCGAATGGCGTCTCCTGTTTTGGGACTCATTTGGTACTTTTGATAAATAAAAGCATGGCTAGCTGTGTTGCTTTTTAGCTATTTTTTCTCATTTAAACCACCCTAAAAGCTGTGTTTTCAATCAGTATAAAAGCATTCAGGTTCTTCTTGACAGGACATGACAGAAGTGCTAGAATTCGCTTGTGGTTCCTTACATTGCAAATTGAGTGAGAGACTAAATTTGATGATTGCTTAAACATTGAGTCTAGGGGCATGATATTGTAGAACAGTCAATATAATTAACAGTTATTCTTTACTGAACCGCTCAGAATCTATATCATGCCATCTTAGGGGATATTTTTCGGCGTTCCCACAAGACCTATAGATATGACTCTTCTGAACGCAGATGACGTTGTCATCTGTGTTTTGTTTTGCAATGGATGTAAAAAAAGGGAATTGAGCCTCATTTGCGGTGCGGTATGCAGGGGCAAGCAATGGAAAATATATGCCTCTGGCCGCGAAGATCACACGGGGCTGGAGAGAGTGAATCCCGGAAGGAAAGCAATCATCCGCCATTGATTTCTACCAAGGTTCCTTCGTCGCAAAAATGGTTTCCGTCATCCCATATAGCGGTAGGATACACAGGCCCAACGGGGATCGGAATGAAAGGTGAAATCTTTGCATTCGGAAGAGGGGGCAGGTAGCGTTTTGATCGTCGCATCCTGAATCGTTACTTTGACCGGTTTTGCATTTGTTGCCTGATTTAAGGCTAAGTTGAGATCGGCACACGGACTAAAATTTAAAGAGACTTGCCAAGGAGGCTTTCCCATTGCAAACATTAAAATTTGTTATTAATGTCAATATTGCGATTGTTGTGTTAATGACAGCTGCATACTTTTATCAGTATATTTATACAATGATTGGATTGATTTTCAGAAAAGCCAAGCCGGAAAAGGAGGCATCCAAGCCCCATAAGTTTGCGGCTCTTATTTGTGCCCGAAACGAAGAGGGCGTAATCGGAGAACTGATTGACAGTCTAAAAAAACAGAATTATCCTAGCCAACAGCTTGATATCTATGTTTTAGCAGACAACTGTACCGATCACACAGCGCGCGCCGCCAGGGAAGCTGGCGCAAATGTCTATGAGCGTTATAACCAGGCGCATATCGGCAAAGGCTACGCGCTTGACAACCTGCTCTCCAAAATCAAAGACGATAAAGGAAAAGGCGCTTACGACGGTTATTTCATCTTTGACGCCGACAATATTGTCGACCCGGACTTTGTTGCCGAGATGAATAAGACGTTTGACAGAGGTTACGAAGCCATTACCTGCTACCGCAATTCCAAAAATTTCGGTGCCAACTGGATTACAGCCGGATACTCAATCTGGTTTCTGCGCGAAGCCAGATTCCTGAATTATCCAAGGATGCTTCTTGGAAACTCGTGCGCGGTTTCGGGCACAGGCTTCTTCGTGTCCCAGAGTGTGATAGACGAAAATAACGGGTGGCCGTTTCATTTACTTACGGAAGATATTCAATTTTCGGTGAACTGCGTCATCAGCGGACATAAGATCGGTTATTGCGACCGGGCGATCGTATACGATGAACAGCCAACATCGTTTAGCCAGTCCTGGAGTCAGCGGTTGCGCTGGGCCAAAGGTTTTTTCCAGGTTGACAAAAAGTACCTACTTCATCTTATTAAGGGCATTTTTACTTCCAAAAATGCAAAAATGTCCTGCTATGACTTCTTGATGACGGTAGCGCCCTGCGTGTTTTTGGCAGTATTTGCCATCGTTTTCAATTTGCTGGTCCTTGTGGGCTTTGCCTTTCAGCCGCATTACTTAATGCACCTGATTGCAGCGCAAGCTTCGCGTTATCTTGCGCTTGCAGTTTTTAACTACTACATCGGTCTGGTGATTTACGGGGCGCTCACAGTCGCGTGCGAGTGGAAACGGATCAAAGCAACTACCTGGCAGAAGATACAATATATTTGGGCCTTTCCAATTTTCATGGCGACCTATATTCCCATTACATTTGCCGCATTAAAACGAAATGTCGGCTGGACGCAGATCAACCACAATTCAGTGGCCGAGTTTGAGATGTTCGCCGCAGGAAACCATAGTATCAACACATGAGTGAAGTGGATGGCATCAAGCGGTCACTGTGTTTTTGCTATGTGCATGGTAGTCAGTTGGCTGCCTCCGCCTGCTTACAACCTTATTACATGTAGCGCAACCGCAAGTTTTGTTCTAACGCGACTGAAAGAGCAGCGTTAACCGGATTGGATGCGTGAGAGCGGCTGCGGCCAATATGGACAGATGAATACAACATTAGGCTATCCCTTTCACTCCGAAAGGGATAGCCTAATTGTTTCATAATATGTTGTGCTGCACGATTGCCACTGCCAAGGCTTTCGAGAAGCGTATACCCCGAAAATGTCCAGAGCATCCTCATCCTTGACCTGTTTAGCCGGATCATTTGACAGTATTACAACAGTGGGATGGTGGCCCTTATTGATGCCTATCAAGCTCCCCTGCGTAGTTTGAACTTAAAAAACACGGGCTTTCTCATTGACAGAAAAGCTCGTGCTTATTTTTTCATCCGCTCGTTCCGAAAATCTGCCAGAGAATTTTTCCGTAATGTCCACTGAACAAATGTGATTTTCGTGTCACATTTGCCAAAAGGACAGTTTCTGCCCTTTTGGGCGGCAAAACAGATCCGCTTTGCTGCTTGAGATACATAGATGACTGTCTGTTTGGATTTGTAGACACACGCTGCAAATACAATGTGCAAGGGTTTTCGTTTTTATCTGCCTTGAAAGGCAAATATATTTGGTCTCATCGGGAAAGCTATTCCAAACTATAAATTGTGTCTGCGGAACAAAACCATGAATGGGTTTGCGCGTCAGGCTTAGCCGTACAAACCACAGAGAATAAGTAGTGTTCTATGGTCCGAGCACTTAAATCATAGTGCAGTTAGGGAGGATGCCGCAATGAATTTTAGTAAGAATGTGCCTGCGAAAGATAGCGGCGTGGGGGAACAAGAAAAAACAGCCTTTTTGAGCAAGGATTTGAAGGAGAACATAAAGAAAATCAAAAACGGCTTTGGCCATAGCAGCGACCTTATTATCAACAACTTTCCGTTTGGATCCAAAGCCGATTTGAACTGCGCCAGCATTTTCATCAAAGGGATGGCGGACGGTAAAACGATAAGCGGGCTATCCTTGGAGCTTTCTCATTGTAAGCATGAGCTGGGTACGGCAAAGCCAGAAGCAATTTTTGAACTGCTCAAAAACTGCTTTTCCGGATTGCGTGCGATGAAAGAAGCGCAAGACTATGATACCCTGTACCGGGAAGTACTGGGGGGAAATACGGCTTTTTTAGTTGACGGGTGTGATAAGTTCTTTGTAATTGCCACCAATTCCAACGAGGGCAGAGCGATTTCTGAGCCTACTTCCCAAACTACGATCAAAGGGCCAAAAGACGCGTTTACGGAAAGTCTTGAAATCAACATTTATTTGATTCGCAAAAGGCTGAGAAATAGAAATTTGAGGCTTGAAAGTATAACCACCGGCACCGTGACCCATACAAATATTAAGATGGTTTATCTCCATGGAATTGCAAAAGAAGATGTCGTGGAAGATATTCGCAGCAGACTGCAAAGAGTCGACTATGACAGCGTACTTGACAGCAACTATATCGAGGAATTTATCAAGACAAACCGCTATTCCATTTTTCCAACCGCCATGAATTCGGAACGGCCCGATGCCGTGGTTGCGGCACTGCTGGAAGGGAAAGTGGCAGTGCTGGTAGACGGAACCCCGTATGTGCTGACAGCACCCGCACTTATGGTGGAATTTTTACAGGCAAGCGAGGATTACTACCATCACTTTGCGATTTCATCGTTGATACGTTTGTTAAGATACACCTCCTTGCTTCTTACGCTGTTAGTGCCGGCATTATTCATTGCCATTACAACGTTTCATCATGAAATTGTTCCCACACCGCTGCTGATCAGCATTGCGGCACAGCGCGAAGGGGTGCCGTTCCCTCTGTTTTTTGAAGTTGTGCTGATGGAACTCACGTTTGAAATCTTGCGGGAGGCCGGCATCAGAATGCCACAAGCAATTGGCTCGGCAATTTCCATTGTAGGCGCCTTGGTGCTGGGACAGGCTTCGGTAGAAGCAGGTCTAATATCGGCAGCCGTTGTAATTGTGGTGTCCATTACCGCAATCGCAAGCTTTGCGATTACAAATTACGGAATGTCAAATGCCATAAGGCTGCTTCGGTTTGTTTTGATTATTTTGGCGACGATATTGGGACTGTATGGTGTAGTAATGGGACTGATCGTCATGGTTCTTCATTTGTGCAGCTTAAAAACCGCCGGCGTGCCCTATTTATCTCCCATTGCGCCCAGACTCAAAGGAGGGAACAAAGATACGATCTTCCGGTTTCCTCTATTTACCATGAAATACCGGCCTTATGGAATCAGCGCGGCCCATTCGCCAAGAACAAGCGGGCAAGAAACCACAGACCCAAGTTCAAAAGGAAAGGCGGAGTTCAGGTAGAAAATTATGAAAATAAAGAAACTACTATGTGTGGCCATGGCCCTTTCCACGGTTTTTCTGTCCGGCTGCTGGAGTTCTAGCGATGAGAGCGAAATTGCCATCAGTATGTGTATCGGGATTGATCAGACGGAGAACGGATTTCTTGTGACTGAGCAAGTTGTAAACCCCAAAACGGTTGCCTCTCAAAAATCGGCAGTTGGAGCCCCGGTTGTATTATACACGGCCGAAGGGGAATCGCTGGAAGTTGCAATTGCAAGCTTAACCACAGTGTCTTCCAGAAGATTATATCACTCGCAAATGAGATTGGTGATTTTAAGCGAGGAAGCGGCAAAAAGCGGGATCGAAGAAATTTTTGACTATTTTTTACGCAATCACGATTTTCGCACTGATTTCTATTTCGCTGTAGCCAAAGGTTCTTCCGCCAAAGAAATTCTGAGTGTGTTGACGCCCATGGAATCCATTCCAGG
The DNA here is from genome assembly GCA_963666535.1 of Oscillospiraceae bacterium. Taxonomy (GTDB): domain Bacteria; phylum Bacillota; class Clostridia; order Oscillospirales; family Oscillospiraceae. The sequence continues at coordinate 1,274,833 of OY762913.1, forward strand.
AATTGATCTGTACAAAAAGCTTGAACTATCCAACAAAGAATTGGGGACGACAAAAGCGGCGAAGATTGTCGAAGTGGTAAATTCCATTCTCTCCGAAGGTGTAAGCCCGGTCATGGCCGGCATTGAAATTGTTGGCGACAGCGAAGATGCAGGCTCCACTAAGGCGTTAGACAGCACCGATGTGGGCAGCAGATTGGAATTCACCGATTCGGCCGCATTTAACGGCGATCAGTTCGTGAGCTGGATCAGCCCGGAGGAAACCCTGGGGTATAATTTCATCACAGATGAAGTCAAAAACGCATGTCAATCCGTTTCTTGCGGCGAAGATGCGGAAATCACATACAATGTCATGAAAGCAAAAGCAAAAATGAAGGCAACGGTGGAAGACGGAAAGCCAAAGGTAACGGTATCCATTGAGCTTGACTATAGCATCCAGTCGATTCAGGGTGAATTTGACCCAACAAAACCGGAAATGAAAGATGCTTTGGATGAAAGCGTATCCAATCAAGTGAAGCAGATCTGTGAGGCGTCCGTCACAAAGGCGAAGGAGCTTAAAACTGACATTTTTGGGTTTGGTGAGGCAGTTCACAGAACGGATCCCGAATACTGGAAAACAGTAAAAGAAAAATGGAACGAAGAATTTCCTGATGTCCCCGTTGATATCACAGTGAAGGCTGAAATATCGAATACCGGAGGCCTTTCAGACTATCTCTTTACAAAGGAGGAGAGCTGACATGGCTGTAATCTCCATTTTGGCTATCGTGGTATTTGACACCGTGCTATGCTTGGTGGAAGTTCCCCAAATGCTGCAATGTGATCAGAAAAAAGAGCTAGTGACCTTTTCCTTGATTCTTTTGCTGGGAACCGTGCTTGTTATATTACAATCTCTCAATGTGAACATCCCGAATCCTTCTGATTTTTTGAAATGGGTATACTCTCCGCTGGAGGGTTTCACAAAAGCACTGCTGAAATAGGGGGGACCGGACACCTTGGAGAACAATAAAATATCATCTCATCAACTCTATGCACTTACCGCGAGTATGGCGTTGGGCGGTTCTATTTTGGTTATTTCCGCTTCTGTTGCAGGCGTTGCAAAGCAGGACGCTTGGCTTTCCGCACTGGTTGCCAGCATTTTGGGGCTGGCAGTGATATGGGTTTTCTGCTATTTGGGCAGCCAATATCCAGGACTGACGTTGATCGGAATCTCAAAAAAGATTTTAGGGAAATGGGTCGGTCTTGCGGTTTGCATCGGGTACGTTTTTTTTACGTTGAAGACCGCTACGCACCTACCGTGGTATATCGCAAATTATACCACCTATACCATGCATGAAACGCCCCAATATGCAATTGAGCTGCTGACGGTCATCGCGATTGTGATTGCCATATTATACGGCATTGAAACAATCGGACGTGCCGTCGAGCTATTTTTAACCTTTATCGGCGTTGTTTTTTTTGGAGCAATGATTTTTGTGTTGCCCAGTGTCAACTTGCAAAACTTACAGCCTGTGCTGGAAAGCGGTGTTGTCCCTGTGCTGAAGGGGGCCGTTCTCATCATGAATTTCACGGTATTTCCCGTTGTTGTGATCATGATGATCTATCCCATCAATGTGGAGGATATTCAGCGGGGAGAAAAGGCAATGCTAAAAGGCTTTCTATTTACCAGTCTGGTGGCGTTTTCAGCCATTCTGATGTCGACTTTGGTACTTGGACCCACTCTGAGCGCAAAACTGTCTTATCCCACGTTAGTGCTGTTTAAAGAAATCACCATTGGAGCAGTTCTGACCAGGCTGGAACATGCGATTTCTATTATATGGATCATATCGCAGTTTACAGTCGGAACCTTATATGCTTATGCGGGGATTGTAGGCCTAGCTGAACTGTTGGGGCTTAAGGATTACAAAAGAATCGTGATACCCATTGGGCTGATTATATTTGTGATGTCTCAGGTGGCATTCCCGGATACGGTATACCAGGCGAATTATGTCGGCGCGGTGTATCCTGCGCTTATTATGACGTTTGGGCTGGTGATTCCCATGGTGCTGCTGGGGGTTCATTTCGTTAAAAAGGTTGTGCTGAAAAAAGAGTAAACGAGTCGGGGATGTTTGCGCGGCTGCAAGGCTCGCTATTCGCAAGGCGCGCCAGCGAAAACAGAATAAGATGACAAAAGGGACGGGTTTCTCAAATAAATGAGAAGTCCGTCCCTTGATTCTGCGGGTTGTTCCAGATGGGCGAGGGTGGTGCTGATTAGGGCAGCGCAAGCTCGGTGTCATGGATCAACTCTTCCATTAATTCTTTCACCGGGACTATTTTTTCAACCCGGCAGGCATTGCTTCCCACAAAAATGAGTCCATGATCGGTATCGCCTATGACGGCGTTGTTGAGCGCAACTGAAATACAATAGGGCGCGACTTTGGGCGTACAGCCCTTTAGGCACTGGAAGCATCCCTTTATTTCATCTCCGTATTCCGTCACTCGTTTTATAAAAGGATTGTTCAGCGCTCTTCCCGGCATACCCACCGGGCTTTTAATAATGACAATGTCCTCTTTTTTAGCGTTGACATACGCTTCTTTATATTTGATATCTGCATCACATTCGTCTGTCGCCACAAAACGCGTTGCCATTTGAACACCGCTTGCCCCGGCCTTCAGGTACGCAGCGATGTCTTCGCCGGTAAAGATTCCACCGGCTGCCACAACAGGAATTTTCCGTTTAAATTTCTCTTCAAACGGTTTGACCGCGTCCAAGACTTCTTTTGTAATATCCATGAGACATAGCTTTTGATCACTGAGCTCTTCTAACGAAAAGCCAAGATGCCCACCCGCCTCCGGTCCTTCCACGACGATCAAATCTGCGGTCCGGCCGTAATGCAAATCCCAAAGTTTTAATATAACCTTTGCGGCCTTGGCAGAAGATACAATAGGCGCTATTCGCGTGCTAGAACCACTGACAAGCTCTGGCAGCTTTGTGGGCAGCCCTGCGCCGGATATAATCAGGTCAATTCCTTCTTCTACAGCGGCATGAACCAGTTCCGCGTAATGATTCAGCGCAACCATAAGATTCACACCAATAATGCCATTGGGTGCCAGCGCTTTTGCTTTTTTGATTTCGTTTTTTAACGCACGCAAATTGGCATTCAGGGTATTGGTTTTAAAGTCAGGCTCTTGATATCCAATATTCACGCCGGCAATTACCCCCACGCCGCCTTGGTTTGCAACCGCAGATGCCAGTTTGCTGGCGGATACGCCAACACCCATGCCGCCTTGTATAATTGGAATTGTTGCAACTAAACCGTTCATGTCTAACTTGGGAATTTTCATTTCGCACCTCAATTAAAAAAGTCGATCAACCAGCGTTGAAATTGACGCTTACCTGATTTTAGCACAAACAGCGGCTAAATAAAATCAGAAAAAGCGCTGTTGTTCATTTTTTGGCTGTTTCGACTTAATATGGAGGTCAGGTTTCTGCATTTTAACTCTTTTTGCGGATATGTGGTTGTCATGCAACCTTGATTTGATACTTTTCCATCCAATAGTTGATCTGAATAAAGTAAGCTATGGTCTGTGGCGTGGTCATAAGCTGCCCGTACCATGGAATGGGGCTGTCGGAGGAAAGCAATTTTTCAAGCTCTGATTTTTTCGCGATCTGCAAAAGGGGAGCGGATGGCTCGTTGATGATCTCACGCAGCAGTGCTGAAACCGCCTTGAGATATGATGGATTATGGGTTTTGGGGTATGGGCTTTTTTTGCGCCACTGCACTTCGTCCGGCAGAAGCCCATCCATGGCGTATCGCAGCAGACCCTTTTCCCGGCCTTGATAGTCCTTTAAATTCCACGGCACAGAATATAGGTATTCGGCGATCCGGTAATCGCAAAACGGCACTCTGACCTCCAGACCGGAATACATACTGCAGCGATCTTTTCGGTCCAGCAACGTTTGCATAAACCAGCTTACATTCAGATTTACCATTTCTTTCATACGCGACTCCAGCGGCGAAAGGGCGGGAAGTTTAGAGCTTTTTTCCACCGTGGCGAGGTAGCGGTCATGAACGTATTGTTCGGCATTCAGCCCGGCTGCAAACTCGTCCTTTAAAAACGAAGCCCGGAATTTGGTCGACTGTGCCCAGGGAAAGCCGTCGGCCATTCGGATGCTTTCATCGCGGTACCATGGGTAACCGCAGAATATTTCGTCAGCGCATTCTCCAGACAGCGCCACGGTGGCATGCTGTTTAATCTCCTGACAAAACAGCAAAAGTGACGAGTCCACATCTGCCATGCCGGGCAAATCCCTTGCGTCCACGGCAGCAAACAGACCGTTTACAAGCTGAGGCGTGTCGATGATTACCCTGTGGTGCTCGGAACCGATGCTTTTTTGCATCATGTCGATATAAGTATCATCGCTGTCGGGCTGGAATTTGCTGGACTTAAAGTATTTGTCATTATCTTGATAGTGGACGGAAAAAGTGTGCAGCCGCTCGCCTTGCTGACTAAGGCGCTTTGCGGCAATTGCCGATATGATGCTTGAGTCTAGTCCGCCGGACAAAAAGGTACAGATCGGCACATCGGAAACAAGCTGCCGCTCAATGGCGTCAGTCACCAAAAAGCGTACCTGTTCAGCCGTTTGGTCAAAATTGTCGGTATGCTCTCTGTCTGCAAGTGTCCAGTATTCGCTCAATTTCAGCCCGCTTTGATCAAAGACACCGCAGCAGCCTGCTCTGAGTTCCTTTATGTTTTTAAACACACCACAGCCCGGTGTTCTTCCGGGACCCATCAGCATCACCTCCGCAATTGACTCGGCGGTGAGCTCCGGCCTTATGCGGGGATGCTGAAAAATAGCTTTAAGTTCGGAAGCAAACACAAATTCCCCGTTTACAATGGTATAGAAAAACGGCTTTACCCCCATGCGGTCGCGGGCCATAAAAAGGCTTCCGTTTGTTTTGTCCCAAACAGCAAAGGCAAAAATGCCGTTGAACAGATCCACACAGCCCTGGCCCCACTCAGCGTACGATTTTAACAATACTTCGGTGTCAGAGTGACCAGTAAATGTATATCCGCGGCGTAGAAGCCTTTCCCTGAGTTCTTCGGTGTTATACAGTTCTCCATTATACACAAGGCAAAGTTCTCTGCCGCCGGCAGAAAAAACCATGGGCTGTCGTCCGTGTTCAAGATCAACCACGCAAAGCCGCGTGTGGATCAGTGCCGCGCAATCGGAACGATAAACGTCGTTCTGGTCTGGCCCCCTGTTTTTAAGAATGTTTACCATACCGCTGAAACAGGATTCAATCCCACTTACTCCCCCAAAATCAACAACTCCCGCAATACCACACATAAAACGTATGTTCCTTTCCCGTAGATTTCACGCCAGGTCTGTTAAACCTTCATAAGAATAAGGGCGTTTCTTCAAAAAACACCCTCGTTCCTTTTATTATATGAAAGGGGAAGGGAAGATGTACTGGAATGTGCGTTCACGGGAAGGGGCAGTCCATGCATAAGTAACTGGTCAAAAACGGGCAGAGGGAGGTGGCCAAAGCCATCTCCCTCTAACCGCTGATTTGCGGTATGGGTGGATTTCGCGTATGCCAGCTTGCTTATTTTCACCGGAAATTCCGGCCGCCCTGTCGTGGCGCACCGTAGGAGGGCGCTTGTTGCCCACCGGAGGTTGAGCCAGAGGAGGTGCTGCTAGACGGTGCGGAAACAGTAACGGTAAGAGTGGTCTCATTCCCTGTCAGATCGGCGGCATAGAAGGTGAACGTGCCACTGCTGTAGACCCGGAAGGTGACAGTGGCGGAAGAGAGAGAGACCTGTGTGCCGACGCTGCCGTCGTTAAAATACGAGGTGGTCTGGGTGCCATTGGCATAGCACAGCAGACAGACATCGCTATCCGCGTCGGCAATGGTCAGAGTGAGGTAGGTCGAGCCGTTCTGGGTATAGGTATTATAAGAGAGAACTGGCGCGGAGCCGCTGTTGTCTGTTGTTTCCGCCGTATCGGTGAGCGTGGTCAAATCATAGCTGAGAGCCGCGGCCGCGTCCAGCATGCCGCCTGTGGCCACTACGCCGTCCAGCACAGTCAGAGGGGCGGCGGAGCCAAGGATGATTTGTCGCGTTTGATCCAGCGTGAGGTCGTCGTAATAGGAATACACCAGAGCGGCCACTGCGGTGACCATGGGAGCGGCCATGGAGGTGCCGGTCATGTAACTGAAGGTGTTTTCCGTGGTGGTACTGAGAATATAGCTGCCTGGGGCAGCGATATCTACCGAGGTTTTTCCATAATTGGAACTGGAGGCTAGTGTGCCGTCAGACTGGAGATTAGCCACCGAAATGATGTTGGACAGGTTGTAGGAGGCGGGATAGGTTGCGGTGGTATCACTGTTGGTCCCGTCATTGCCCGAGGCAACGACAAAGAGCATGTCCGATTCTTTCATGGCGAGGTACAGCCCGTAGTCAAACGTGCTGGTGCCAAGACTGAGGTTGGCGATGGCCGCGCCGTTCGCCTCGGCGTATGCGATGGCCTCGATGATATCGGCGGTGGTGCCGGTTCCTTCGGAGCTGCCCAGCACCTTGCAGGACATGAGCTCGATGTTGTCCGTGGCACCTGCGATACCCGCGATGCCCGCGCTGTTGTCAGAGGAAGCAACGATGGTTCCGGCACAGTGCGTGCCATGGTCATCCTCGCTGCCAACGTAGACTTCGTTGCTGTCACCGTAAAAATTCCAACCGTATCTGTCGTCGATATACCCGTTTCCGTCGTCATCCAGTCCGTTGCCGGCAATCTCATCCGAGTTGATCCAGATGGAGTCGGTCAGCTCATCGTGAGAGTAGTCCACGCCAGTGTCAATCAGAGCAACGACTACCTTGCTGCTGTCTTCATTGGCAGAGTAAAGCGACCAGGCTTCCTCGGCGTTTACGTCGATACCAGCCACGGAGGTGACGGTGCTGGAAGTGCTGCCGCTCCTGCGCGAGACGTTGCCTGCGCCCGGCATGGTCCACTCACCGGGGGCAGCGGGAGACTCAAAGGGATCGTCATACACGGGGTAATCGTTTTGCTGGGGCTGAAAGGTGAAACTGCCGTCGTTATTCAGCGCCCATTGCTCGCTGTAAAGGGTGTCGTTCACCGCTTCCCCCGTATCCTCATAGGAAAAGTTGGGCTGCACCCACGTGACGTCAGAACGGGAAGAAAGCGCTTCGATTCCGGCGGCAAGCGCGTCCTGCGTGTCGTAGGAGTACACGGAAGAAGAACCATCGGCAAAGAAAGCAAGCACCTCGCCATTCTCATAGTCAGATAGCTCGTAGGAGGCTAAGGTGGGGTCTGCGTCAGTCTGTGCGGCATAGGCCATGGGAACAAGCGTGAGGAGCACGGCGGCGGTCAGCAGTGCGGCGCAGAGCCTGGACTGTTTTTTGTTGATTTGGATCATGCGATACATCCTTTCCAATGGAGCTCCGCCGGAAAAGCAGGCAAAAGAGAATACATGTTCTTACAATGTGATTATAATAGCAAAGAAAGCTAAAATTTACCTTAAAATATGGCTGAAATTAAAAATCTGCGGGGCGGGGAATCATTCCTCGCCCCGCAGGCTGTGTCAAACTGATTAGTTTGCTGTGGCAACAATGACGCGGATTTGTTTCCCGGCCGTGCAGCCGAAGTCATCGTAATAACCAGTCAGTCGGTAGGTGCTGGTGTCGGAGATAGCACTGATCGTCGTTGCATAGTATGATCCATTGGACCCAATATAGACTTGAACGTCATCATCCACGTCAAAGGTTCCTCCAGAAGTGGCAGTGGCGGTGAGGGAGGAGAGGGCGGCCAATGAAATGCCGGTCAGATTTTTTATGTTGGCGACCGAAGTTTCTGCGTAAAGAATGGCACCGGCACCGGTTTTAATTCCAGAGGCAACCTCGCTGCTCATCGAGCTGGAAGTACCATTTTTCATGTACTGATAGCTTACAGGACCACTGGAGCTGGATTCATTCACTGAAGTAAACACACAGTAGGTCCAAATATCACCGGTGACGTCGTCCAGAATGAGATAGCTGATGTTACCGGAGGCATCCAGCGCATAGTACCGCACATCGCTGGCGGACAGGGTAACGCCCTTCAAGCGGGAAACATAGGTGACAGCGTAGCCACCCTTTTCGTTGGAATCCAAAATCTGCACGTTGTCGGCAAAGGTCAGGTCGCCTAGCTTGGTTCCTGCCGTATTGACTCGGCCACTGATGGTTTTATCAGTGAGGCCCTTTACCGTGGTAGTGCCGTTGGCGATGGTTGCCACAACAATTCTGCCGGTGGAGAAGGTTGCGGAGGAATTGATGGTAAAGGTATGAGTCTGCCCATCGGTGCAGGCGACTTTTACGAGTGTGCGAACTGAGGTTGCCCCACTGACAGTGGAGGTTTCATGGGAGTAAGAAATGACCACGCCATAGTAGGTCGAATTGCTGGCGGTGCCGGTGAGCACATCCGCCACTGAACCGTCCATGCCCAGCAGCAGGGTTACGGTGTCGCCCAAGGACGCGCCGCCCATGGCGGAGAGCTTATAAGTGGCGGTGGAGGTGCCCAGAGTGTAGCTATTGCCGCCAACGGTAGCGGTCGTGGGTGCGGAGTCGGAGGAGCGTGCGGTCAGCGTGCCTGCCACGCGGTCGCTGTAAGCCCAAACTGTCTTCAATCCGGTATGATAGTAGTAGACGTCATACTGTGTGATGGCGGACAGCGAAGAGACAATCCCGTTGCGGTACACGGTCGTGGGGGTAAAGGAGAGGGCTGGTGCGCTGCTGGCGGCCACAACGGGACCGACCATATTGGCGCTGACCAGGCTGGCATAGTTCACCTTACCGGCGGAGTTAACCGAATAGCCCAGGGTGGTGGCGTAGACGCTGTTGTTGATGGTTTTGGCGGAAAGCATGTTGTAGAACAGGTACATGCAGTCCTTACGGGTGAGAGCCTGCCCCTTGGTTTTGCTGATGTTATCCCGAAGACCCAAGGCGCTGGCCTTGGAAAGCTGGGCGGAGGGAAAACTGCCCTTTAGCGTGCTGGAGGTATAGCCCAAAATATTCAAAACGGTGGTGCAAGCGGCCTCCAGCGTAATATTTTTGCTGGGGCCGAAGGTGCCGTCGGAATAGCCGGTAAACCAGCCGTTATCTACAGCGAGTTTTACATATTCCACAGCCCAGTGGGAGCTGGTGACGTCAGGAAACAGCGAGTAGCTGGTATCATTGCCCACACTATCTTTATAGGTGGACGCGGCGACCAGCATAGTGGCAAATTCCGCTCGGGTGACGGCGGAGGAAAGATTCATGTTACCGCTGGAGTCGCCGGCCATGATGCCCAGTGCTTTGACGGTTTGCTCCACGGTGCCCTCGTCCACTGCGGCGGTGGCCGAGACGCCAACCGCAAGCATGGAAACAGACAGACAGGCCGCGAGGAGCAGGGAAATAATACGTTTCATTTTCTAATCTCCTTCAAGCGTTAATCATAATGCAGCGCGTCAATGGGATTGAGTCTAGCTGCTTTTTTGGCGGGCAGATAGCCGAACAGAATGCCAATACCCGCAGAGATCCCAAAGGCTACGATGACAGAGCCAATGGACGGGGTGACGGCAAGGTCGGTTTGCAGCACGGCAGAGACAACCACGGTTGCCACCGAGGAGATTAGGTAGCCGATGGCAATGCCTATCACGCCACCAATTGCGCTGGTAGTGGCGGCCTCAATGACGAATTGCTGCATGATATAGCGTTCTTTTGCGCCAAGTGCCTTTCGGATGCCGATCTCCCGAGTGCGCTCGGTGACGGAGACAAGCATGATGTTCATAATGCCGATGCCGCCGACCACAAGGGAGATACCCGCGATAACGGTGAGAATGGTGATCATGACATTAATCATGCTGGTCATGGTATCGAGCATGGCGGACATGCTGAAAACGGAGTAATAGTCTTCATCATCAAAGATGTCATACAGTGCTTTATTTATGATCTCAACAGCTGCATCAGCTTGGTTTTCGTCCACCAGCATGAGGGTGAAGTTGCTGATGGTGCCGGTGTAGGACATGCGGGCGGCGGTGCTGTAGGGCATGAAAATTACGTCGTCGGAGCCGCTTTTGTCCGGCTTGTCATCAATTTGTTTCAGAACACCCACAATGGTCACAGTGTTGCCGCCTATCTTAATCGTTTGCCCAAGAGCATTTCCATTGAAGTAGGTATCCTCCAGATAGCTGCCGATCACGCATACCTGCTTGCGTTGGTAGACATCTATATATTGAATTCCTCGCCCGCTCTCAACGGGGTAATCCTTGATGGTAAGGTAGTCCTCGGAGATACCGGCGGCCGTAGTGGTGGAAATGGTTTCGTTGCCGATTTTAATTTTGCCGCTCATAGATACCGTGGGAGATATTTTGCAAAAGTAGTCGGAATTTTTGTGGGCCAGATCATACATGTCCTCTACGGAGACACTGCGGGTGGTGGAAGCACCGCGTCCACGGATGGATACGGTGATGGTGTTGGTGCCCAGACTGGCAAATTCTCCTGTTACATAGTTTTGCATTCCGTTGCCCAGTCCCACGATGATGATGACTGCGGCAACACCAATGATGATGCCCAACATGGTGAGAAAGGAACGCATTTTGCTGGACCATATGTTCTTAATGGCAAGAGCAAAAGATTCAGAAAGATTCATGTGTCGCTCCTTCTGCCCCTGCGAGACTGGGGGTGACCACGGCCTCAGGAGCGGTGGAAGGGCCGTCATAAATGACATGGCCGTCCTCTAGGCGGATAATACGCTGGGCCTGTACGGCAATGGAATTATCATGGGTAATGAGCACCACCGTGTTGCCCGCCTCGTGCAGGTGCTGCAGCATAGACAGAACCTCGCGGCCGGTTTTGGAATCCAAGGCGCCGGTGGGTTCGTCGGCCAGAATAACCGCCGGTTCACCGACCAAAGCGCGGGCCACGGACACACGCTGCTGCTGACCACCGGAGAGTTGGTTGGGTCGGTGATGAATTTTGCTGGACAGACCCACAATGTCGATGGCAACTTTGGCCCGCTCCGCCCGTTCTGACTTGGGAACGCCGGCGTACATGAGGGGAACCTCTACATTTTCCAGCACAGTCAGCTTGGCAAGCAGGTTGTATTGCTGGAAGATAAACCCCAAAAGTTCGTTGCGAATTTCGGCCAGCTCGTTCTTACCCATCTTGCCCACGTCTCGACCGGCCAGCAAGTAGGTGCCCGTGGTGGGGACATCTAAGCAGCCAATAATGTTCATGCAGGTGGATTTACCGGAGCCGGACTGGCCCACGATGGCAACGAATTCGCCCCGGTGAATCTGCATGGAAATGTGATCGGCGGCACGGACTACGGTGTCACCCATTTCATAGATCTTACATACATCTTGAAATTCGATAAGGATTTCCTCTTCCATGGTTAATATCCTCCGGAAGTGCCGCCGCCGTCGGGACCGCCGCCGCTGGAGCCCCCATCGCTGGGACCGCCCTCAGGCGCCGACTGCTCATCCTCTTCCATCATCATGGTGTACGCATCGATAGCAGTTGGAAGGGACTCAATGTAGGCAATGGTGTCGCCTTCCTGCAGACCAGCTGTGATTTCCACGTTGTTGTCGTCGCTGATGCCAACGGTGACGTTGACGTAGACGTAGCCCTCTGGTGCTTCCATATCCGCCACAGCATTTACGGCGCTGGGAGAATCCTGGGTTACAAGAACCACGTTGCCGCGGGAAATTGCTTCGGCAGGAACCATGAGAACATCGGTGCTGTGTTCCAATACGATCTTTGCGTCCACATTCATGCCGGGCAGAAGCCCGTCTGTCTTGTCAATACGTACGGTGACGGGATAGGAAGTCACACCATTTGTGGTGGTACCGGCCACGCTGACCTTGGTGATGACGCCCTCATAGGTCGATCCCTCCACCGCATCGGCGGTGATGGAAACGGTTTGGCCCACAGAGAGCTGGCTGATGTCCAGCTCATCGATGGACATGGTCAGCGTGAGATAAGACAGGTCGTAGATGGTGCATAGAGTCTTACCTGACGCAACGGTATCACCCGCCTTGTAGGTTTTATCAACGATAGTACCCTCAATAGGAGAAGTGATCGTATAGTTATCCAGCGTATCATGCTGACTGTTCATGTCCAGCTCGGCGGAATGCAAAGCGTTGGCCGCACTCTGAACCTCTTCCTCCAGAGAATCGCTGGAGAGCAGCAGGAGGGACTGCCCCTTGGAGACCGCGGTACCCTCGGAGACATAGATTGAGGAGACCTTGCCGGACACTTTTGCTGTAATAACCTTCTCATCCTTGTAGGCGAACGTTCCCGAGGCTGCGCAGGATGCGCTGCCTACTACCGCAGTGGCCACCTGGGATGTGGAGATTGCACCGGGATTATTGACCTCAATGGTCACATTGCGAACCACCACATTACCTGTCTGAATGATATCAACACCGCTGACTTCGGTAACGGTACCGGCTAGTGTGTCAAAAGAACCATCGAGTGTGGCTGTAGCAGAACTGCCCACAGAGATGGCGGCAGCCTCGCTGGCGGGGAAGGGAAGAATAAGACGCATCACAGAGTCATTTCGGACTGTGGCAATGGTCTGACCGACGGATACGTCGTCGCCCACCTTTACATTAATAGATACCACTTTGCCTGCGCAGGGAGCAGAGGGGGTAAGGTTTTCCAAATCCTTCAGTTTGTTGTTATAACTGGTTTGGGCCTGAGACAGAGAAAGTTCGGACTTCCCAAGACTTGTGGTAACCTTGGAACTGTCAATCTCGTAAAGTGCAGTATCCTTCGTGACGATGTCGCCTTCCTCAAAGTTGGCGGACAAAACTTCACCCTCAAGCAAAGTCGTTACGGAGTAAGAATCAGCAGCCGCCAGCGTACCACTTCCCGTGAGGGAGTTCGTGATGTCGCAACGGGTTACTGCCTCAGTCGTGTATGTAAGCAGGGCGGCATTGTTATTGCCGCTAAACATGCCGCGGACAACGTTGAGGACAAGGAGAATGACCACGACCAAAATAATGGTCAGGATTTTTTTCTTTTTGGAAAAATTCTTCCACTTTGGGAGCTTGCCCCGGAGTGCACGGAAAAAGGATTTGACTTTGGATGGTGCTTTTTCCTTGGGGGCAGTGGTGGTGTTGGATTGTTCGCTCATAGACGGATGTTCCTTTCAAGGCTGAAATTATGAAAACCAATATTGGGTAATTATAGCAAGTCAAGCTTAGTTATACTTAAATAGAAGTGAAACATTGTGTGAACAAAATGTGAATTTGTGCCAAAACGTCACTGTCGGGGCAGGAACATAAGATCAAGATCTACGCCGCCGCTGATGCCAGGGACGGAACCGGTACAGGAATACTGCCACAGTTTAAAGTTGTAATAAAAACTGGGTGTTTCATCGTATTCAGCCAGCCAAAAACCGTAGTCGGTCAGATCAGCGAGACAGTACTGGAGATACGCGATTTCACGGTAAAAATAGACCATGGGCTCATAACCGGCATTTGCTATTGTGTCGCAGAAGGCGGCGGCGCACTGGGTCAGCAGTGTGGAGGAGAGTCCGTCGGTGCGGGCGTCATCATAGGTGATTTCTTCCCAATCGAAAACGATGGGGCCGCTCACTTGATAGTCGGCCAGCAGGGCAAGAAGAAACTCGGCCTCTTCCATGGCTTCGCCAGCTGTGACAGCCTGAGAATAAAAATAAGCGCCGACCGCAAGGCCAGCGTTCAGTGCGCCCTGAATGTTTGTTTGGAACGCGTCGTCTTCCTTTACCGCCCCGGTGGAGTATCCGCGGTAGCCGCCCCGGATGATGGCAAACTCCACACCCGCGTCGGCTACGGCCTGCCAGTCAATTTCCCCTTGGTGAGAGGACACGTCAATGCCTGTGGCATGCTTGACCGTCTCAGAATCATAGTGGACAAAGCCGCTTTCGTCGGTAGAAAAACAGCTTTCATCATAGCCGTTCACGGCAACGTCATCTTCCACGGGAAGGGTGGTGTTGTTATAAACGACCGTGTTTTGGGGTTCGGTTACTTCGGTATCAGCCCCAGCGTTTCCCGCCAGCCTGTCAATGGCGTAATTGCGAATGGCAGTAGCCAGAATGACCACAAACAGCAGCAGCGCAAAAAACAGAAAAATATTCTTTGGTTTCATCATAGGGCAAAGTCCTCATCTTTTAGGTGGCTGAAATCCGGCTTGGAGGGAAGCGGCGGAATACGCTTGAGTGGGTCGTAGCGGAAGCAGCGGCAATGAGAGCCAACGGGTACAATCCCTTTTTTCGGGCACACGACGCCGTGCTCCCCAAGGGCGCTGCCGCGGGCGCAGTAAACACAGCGCGGCTCAATTTTTTTGTCGAACAGCGCAGACATAGAACGCCTCCTTTAGAATGGTTGCGTTTCATTATACTACGTTCTTTGCCGTTTTTCCACTGTTTTTTCGCACGACATAAGCGGACAGAAAAAAGCAGACCAGCCAGACCAGCCATGCCGTGACAATGGAACAGGTGAGAGCGCTGGTGAAATCCAAGTCCGCAAGGCCTTCCGCCTGCTCGTTCAGATAGAGGGAGACAGGAGCCTGAAGGGGGATCAGCTGGGTTACCAACCCGATAAACAGCGCAGACAGGCAGGCGTGGAGCATTTTGCCCACGAAATAGGTACGCATGGAAAGACCGCTGTTTCCCAAAAAGGACAGCACTTGACAGTGAACGGAAAACCCAGCCCAGCCCAGCAGGAAGGACGCCATGGAAATCCGACCCGCCAGCTCGCCGGGTCCGCGCAGAGAGGCGACGCCGGAGGATATTTCCAACAATCCGGTGAGCATCCGCTCGGCCCACGCCGAGGTAAAGCCAACAGGCGCAAGCAGTGTGCCCAAAAGCGCGGCGATCCCTGGTAAAATGCCGGACAGGAACAGCATGCGGATGACCACGGCGAAAAATATGACAAAGGCGCAAATGTTGAGGGTGGCAGAAAAAGAGTTTTTAACGCAATTGGTAAGGGCAGCGGAGAAGCGCGCGGTCTGAAATTGCGAGGGAGAACGGCGACGGTGCGGCTCTTCCCCCGCTTTGTAAAACCGAAATAGGAATCCAACACACAGCGAGGCAAAAATATGAGTCAGATAAAGCAGTAAACCGATCTGCCCACTGGAAAAAATCCCAGCGCCCACTACGCCCAAAATAAAGGCGGGACCGGAGTTGTTGCAGAAGGCCAGCAGCCGTTCCGCTTCGGTTTTAGAGCAAAGACCATTTTCATATAGATTGATGGCGGTACGTGCACCCACGGGGTAGCCGCCGATAAAGCCAAGGGCCACGGCGGAGGCGCACGCTCCCCCTACATGGAAGAGCGGGCGCATGATTCCTTCCAGCGCACGGCCAAGGTATTGGGCAAAGCCAAGCTCGACAATCAGAGAGGAGAGAACGAAAAAGGGAAAGAGCGATGGGATAATGACGTTCCAGCACAGGGTCAGCCCGGTCTTTGCCGCATCCATCCCCTCTTCCGGCCACAGCAGCAGCGCCAGCACAGCGCAAAATAGACCTGCGCCCAGTGCGGCGTCCCGTGCCCACGGGCGAAGCAGTAGCCTTGACAACATGATCACCTCCACGAAAAAGAGTATGCAGGATGCTTCGTTTCCTTGCACGTCCCGCAACAAGAGATTCTCCGGGAAAACGGTGAGGATCGACCAAGTCCAGAGAAAAGACGCGATGCATATGCCGGGACGGCTGTATTTTTTTGCTCGGCCACTCATAGAAATACGGGGAGAGGAGGGCGGACATGGACGGGAAAGCAAGAAAAGAAGGGCTGCTGGAAAAGACGGCTGAGGTGTTTGATTTGCCGGCAGACATTTTGGCAGGTCTGCCGCGGCTGGAACTGACGGGTGACCGCCAGCTGCGATTGGAAAACCATAAGGGAATCCTTTTCTATGGACCGGAGGAGATCCGCGTAGCGGGCGGTAAACTCACCATAAAAGTGCGGGGAGACGGGCTGGAACTGCGTGCGATGAATGGGCTGGAGCTGCTCATTACTGGGCGAATCCTCTCGGTGGAATTGGAGTGAAGTCATGCAGAAAATGATCCACTTTATTCGGGGCAGCGTGACGCTGGCCGTAGAGGGAGCGTTTCCGGAACGCCTGCTCAATCTGTGCGCCCAACGGCGCGTTTTGTTCTGGTCGGTAGAATGGCAGTCACCTACAGAATTCCGGTTTCGGGTGATGCGGCATGATCTGACCTTAGTCAAAAAACTGGCAGAGCGCGTCCAGTGTGATTTGACAGAGGGGAATCAAACAGGGGTCCCCTTTTTTCTGGCGCGCTTTCGGCGGCGGTACGCCTTTCTGGTAGGGCTGTTTCTGTCCGTGATTACCGTTTGCACGCTGTCGGGATTTGTTCTTTCCGTGGATGTTTCCGGGAATGAGACCGTTCCCACGGCGCAGATCCTGACCGAATTGCGCCGGTTGGGGCTTTACCCCGGCGTTTACGGGCCGGGGATGGATACGGCGCAGACGACGCAGGAGGCATTGCTGGCGATGCCAGAGCTGTCCTTTATGGCCATTAATCTGCATGGCACGCGTGCAGAGATCATCGTACGCGAGAGTGTGGAGCCGCCGGAAGTGATTGAGGAAGTGGGGCGCTATGACGTGGTGGCCTCAGCCACCGGCATTATTGACCGGATGGAGGTTTTGAGCGGAAAGGCTTTGGTGTCGGAAGGAGACACCGTGATTGAGGGCGACACCATTATTTCCGGCCTTGTGCCGGTAGAGGCGCCGGAGTTTAGCGAGCTGGAGCTGGGGGAGTACACCGTTCACGCCGCAGGCAACGTTTGGGCGAGAACGTGGCGTGCCGTGACGGCCATCATGCCGCTGGAAGCGCAAGGGAAGGACTATTCGGGACGGGAAAAAATTCGGTTTTCCATGACCGTTTTGGGCCGGCGCATCAATTTTTACGGAAAAGCTGGAATTTCTTTTGCAAGGTATGATAAAATAAGAGAAACAAAAACGCCGGAGCTTTCCGACGGGATGACGCTGCCGGCGGTGCTGACGGTGGAAACCTGCCGCGAATATACACCCGTGACATTCACGGTGAATGAGGAAGAAGCCAAAAAACTGCTGGAGCAGCGACTGCTGGATGAGCTTTCCGCGCTGGTGGGAGAGACGGGCGAAGTCGTCTCGGTCTGTTACGGGGCGGAAACCGAAGGGGGCTTTCTTACCGTGTGCGCGCAGGCTGAGTGCTATGAGCAGATTGGCATCGAGGTGCCGATGGACCAAGGATAGGAGATAAAGACAAATGACAGAACAGACCATCAGCATAGAGCGTATGGAGCAGGCGATTAACGTATTCGGTTCTTTTGATGAGAATATCCGCATTCTGGAACGGGAATTGTCCGTCACTGTGGTCAGTCGGGATTCGGAACTGAAAATTTCGGGCGAGGCGGAAAACGTCATGTTTGGCGTAAAGGCCGTCCAGGCACTGTTGTCTCTCTCTGCCCGGGGAGAAGCAATTAACGAACAAAATGTGCGGTATATCATCCAGCTTGTGCGTTCGGGCAACGAGGATAAAATTGCCGAGCTGGCGGGAGACGTGTTGTGTATTACGACCAAGGGGAAGCCTGTCAAGGCCAAGACCATCGGACAGAAAAAATATGTAGAGGCAATTCAGAACAACGTGGTGACGCTGGGCGTCGGCCCTGCCGGTACAGGAAAGACCTATCTGGCTGTGGCCGCCGCCGTGGCCGCGTTCCGGGATAAGACAGTCAACCGCATTATACTCACCCGGCCGGCGGTGGAGGCGGGGGAACGGCTGGGCTTTTTGCCGGGGGATCTGCAAAGCAAGGTGGACCCCTATTTGCGGCCTTTGTATGATGCGCTGTTTGATATGTTGGGGGCAGAGACTTATAATAAATATCTGGAGCGGGGCAACATTGAGGTGGCGCCCCTCGCCTATATGCGCGGCCGGACGCTGGATGACAGCTTTATCATTCTGGATGAGGCCCAGAACACCTCACGGGAACAGATGAAGATGTTTCTGACGCGGCTTGGCTTTGGCTCTAAAATCGTGATTACCGGCGATATCACCCAAATTGATCTTCCTGCGGACAAGGTTAGCGGCCTGAAGGAAGCGATGCGGGTGCTCAAAGGGGTGGAGGGCATCGAAATCTGTCGGCTGGGGGAAAGCGACGTGGTGCGCCATGTGCTGGTGCAGCGGATTATCAAGGCTTATGAAACGGACGAGAGCAGGAAGGAAATAAAAAAATGAAGCATACCATCATCTTAAGTACCGATCTTGCCGAAGAGTTTCCGTTTCGTGACCTGCTGCGGGAAGTGATTGCCGCGGCGCTGGACGCCGAGGGGGTGTCCTTTTCCTGCGAGGTGGACATGCTGATTACCGACGATGCGGGGATGCGCGAAATTAACCGGGAGCAGAGAAATGTGGACATGCCCACCGATGTGCTGTCCTTTCCCATGTTTGAACTGACGCCCGGTGTGCCTCCTGCGGACGAGCGTGAGCTGGATCCGGAAACCGGTTTGCTGCCATTGGGAGACATCGTGATTTCTCTGGAGCGGGCGATGTCCCAAGCGGAGGAATTCGGCCATTCCACCCAGCGGGAGCTGGCCTATCTCGCGGTCCACTCCGTCCTGCATTTGCTGGGCTACGACCACATGGACGAGGGGGAGCAGAAAACACAGATGCGTGGTCGGGAGGAGGCCATTTTAAGCAGACTTGGCATGACCAGAGAATTGGGAGTTGACGCGATATGACGCCAGAGATACAAATAAAGCTGATCACAGCCCTTGCGTTTTCCCTGCCGGGGGTGCTGTTTCTTGTTTATGGGATCTTTACAGCGAAGAAGAAGGGACCGATTCTACTGCCGGATTACATTCTTGCGACCAAGGCAGAGCAGGAAAAAATGGATAAAAATAAGGCATACAAAATGCTGACAGTGATGAACATGGGAATTGCGGTGCTGGCCTTTCTAATGGCGTTCTATGTGAGCTTCAGCGGCTAAGTAGGCACTTGTTTGACGGGGAGAGACTCCGATGGGCCTGATAGGGCCGGAAAGAATTGAGGAAGCAATATGGAGATTAAAAAGAGCGGCATCATCACCATCTGCGGGCGGCCTAACGTGGGAAAATCCACGCTGACAAACGCACTGGTGGGCGAGAAAGTGGCGATTGTCACCAATAAGCCGCAGACCACCCGCAACCGCATCTGCGCGATTTTGGAGCGGGGAGAGAGCCAATTTGTCTTTATGGATACGCCCGGTCTGCACCGCGCGCGCACCCAGCTTGGCGAATACATGGTCAAGGTCATTCAGGAGAGCGTGGCTGATGTGGACGCGATTCTTTTGTTGGTGGAACCGATTGCGAATGTCGGCGAACCGGAGCAGCAGCTGATTGATCGCATCAAGGCCATCAAGGTACCCGCGGTGCTGTGTATCAATAAGATTGACACGGTGAAGAAAGAGGAACTGCTGGCGGTGATCGAGACCTACGGCGCGGCCTGCGAGTTCAGCGCGATTGTACCGATCTCCGCCCGAAAGGGCGAGGGCGTGGAGGAACTGCTGGATATTTTAAGCAAGTTCTTGCCCGAGGGACCAAGACTGTTTCCGGAGGATATGATCACCGATCAACCAGAGCGCCAGATTATGGCGGAAATCCTAAGGGAGAAGCTGCTGCTTTCTTTGGACAAGGAGATCCCCCACGGAACGGCGGTAGAAATCATGAAGTTTTCCGAGCGGGAAAACGGCATGATTGATGTGGAAGCCACTATTTACTGTGAAAAGACCAGCCACAAGGGAATTATCATCGGCAAGCAGGGCGCCATGCTGAAGAAAATATCCAGCCTTGCACGGGTGGATATGGAAAAATTCATGGGCACCAAAATTTACCTCACCACTTGGGTAAAGGTAAAAGAGAATTGGCGCGACAACTCGAATCTGATTCGAAATTTCGGATATAAGAACGAGTGATCAGGCGGGTGCAGCGCGGGTGTCCGCTTTGGGTAGCAGCTTGTCAGATGTCATGAACAAGCGTCTTCGTCCGGCCGGGAGCGGGTACAGAGAAAAATTACCGCTTATAAACGGAGTCTTTATCGCCCATGCTAACCGTGGAGGGGATGCGAGTATGGATACGAAACCTTTTTGGACGTTATTCGCGAAAACCGGTTTGCCCGAGGCTTATGCCTGCTTCGGGGCGGCCAAACGTCAGCACCCCGGAACAGAACAGAAAAAAGCCGAGTCGCCGCCGCCCCGGCAAGTCTGAGGCGGCACCTTGCAAAATGCTTGCTGGACAAATTAAGAAGACAACAACAGCAAGGGTTTGGCGGTATTTTTGGTAGATTCAGATGCATGGGCTTTTATGGAAAGCATAAAAGCCCATGCATGTTGGAGTTGAAACAGAGGGTTTAGCTCCGAGCAGGAGGGCAATCAATGTGTCTGAAGCGGCAAAACAGGTGTGCTTTGCCGCCGAACGCCCGCATGATGCTGACGTTTGCAAATGAGATTCGTAAATTTTATTGATTTCAGTGGACACTACATAGAGAGATGAGGACAAAATGGCGCATATTAAGACCCAAGGCGTCGTCCTGCGGGAGACAAACTATAAAGAAGCGGACAAAATATTGACTGTTCTCACGGCTGAGGGCGGGAAACGAACGGTGAAAGCGTCCGGTTGCCGCCGGAAGGGAAGCCGCCTGGCTGCCGCCGCGCAGCTTCTGGTGTATTCCGATATGACGCTGTTTGAATACCGGGATCGCCATCACTTAAATGAGGCGGATTCGCTGGAGCAGTTTTGGGGTGTGCGCCAGAGTATGGAGCTTTTGGCGCTCTGCTCCTATTTTGCCGAGGTGACCGAATTGGTGGCGGAAGAGGGGGTTCCCCAGCCGGAACTGCTGTCGCTGCTGCTGAATTCCATGTACGCGCTGGACAAGCTGAATAAGCCCCAAGAACTGGTCAAGGCGGCCTTTGAACTGAAGCTGATGTGCCTTGTGGGGTATGAGCCCCGTCTGGACGGCTGCACGGTATGCGCGGCCGAAGGGGAGCCTTCCTGCCTTCATCTATCCGCCGGGGTGCTCCACTGTGTTACCTGCAGGGACAGCGTGGGGGATGGAATCTCCATGCCCCTTGCACCCGGAACGCTGGAAGCCATGCGGCACATTGTTTACGGAGATCCCAAGCGGCTGTTTTCCTTTCAGCTGGAAGAAAAGGCACAACAGAGCATTTCTGATGTGTGTGAGGCTTATCTGGTGACCCAACTGGAGCGCGGATTTCGCACGCTGGATTTTTATAAGCGGCTGCTTTTGATGGAACCATAAAGAGAAAGGACCACTATGACTGTTTTATATTACATTGTAATGATTTTAAGTGCTGCCGCAGCCATTGCGCCGCAGCTTTGGGTTGGTATTTATGGCAGCTTGCAGAAAAAAGAAGATCTGAAAGCGCCGATGTCCGTGCTGCTGCTGATCCGCGTGGTGGGTGCGGCGGTGCTGATCGCCGCCACCTATTATTGGCACGAACAAGGAGCAGTCCTATGACCGACCTGTTTGAAAAGACCATACAGACGCTGGAACTGCCCCGCGTTTTGAAGATGCTGGCCGACGAGGCCGTGACGGAGGAGGGCAAGCAGCGCGCGCTTGCCCTGCGGCCGATGACCGATACCGATGATGTGGCAACAGCCCAGGCGGAAACGGCTGCCGCGGTGAAGATGCTTACCCTGCACGGCACACCGGCTTTGTCCGGGGTCAGGCCCGTGGGCGCGTCCCTTCAGCGGGCGGATATGGGCGGCAGTCTGAACACGCGGGAATTGCTGGATGTCGCGGGGGTGCTGCGTGCCGCCCGCAGTGTGGGGGAATACGCCGGCGGGAACGCGGGAGAGAAAACCTGCATCGACCATCTGTTTGCGTCCCTGCAGCCCAATAAATTTTTAGAGGACAGGATCACAGGCTCCATCGTGGGGGAGGATGAAATTGCAGACGCAGCCAGCAGCGAGCTTGCGACCATCCGCCGCCACATGCGCACAACAGGCAGTCGCGTGCGGGATATCCTGCAGAAGATCATTTCCTCAAACCAATCGAAATATTTGCAGGAGACCATCATCACCCAGCGCTCTGACCGCTATGTGGTGCCGGTTAAGTCAGAATTCAAAAACGAGATACCTGGCCTTGTCCATGACGTATCTTCCAGCGGAGGAACCTTTTTTATCGAGCCCATGGCAGTGGTAAAGGCCAACAACGAGCTGCGTGAGCTGATGGCCAAGGAGAAGAAGGAGATCGAGCGCATCCTCGCGGAGCTGTCTGCCGAGGCAGCGGCCCACAAAGACGATATTTTGCAGGACTATATGCTGCTGGTCCTGTTGGACGGTATTTTTGCCAGGGGGGCACTGTCCCTGCGGCTGCACGGGACGCAGCCCAATCTGTCTGACCGGCTGCTGGATATCAAGGGGGCACGGCATCCCCTGCTGGATCAAAAGACCGCTGTGGCAAACCATCTTTCTTTGGGGGACGAATATGATACGCTGGTGATTACCGGCCCTAACACCGGCGGCAAGACCGTTACGCTGAAGACATTAGGACTGCTGACACTGATGGCCCAGTGCGGATTGCAAATTCCCGCCCGGGACGACAGTACGGTGCGGGTATTCAGCCGGGTGTTGGCCGATGTGGGGGATGAGCAGTCGATTGAGCAGTCGCTGTCCACGTTCTCCTCCCATATGGTGAACATTGTGGGAATTCTGGGGGAAGCGGACGACAACACGTTGATTTTATTCGACGAGCTGGGTGCGGGCACCGATCCGGTGGAGGGCGCGGCACTGGCAGCGGCCATCATTGAAAGTGCCCGCCAGATAGGGGCCTTGGTGGCTGCAACGACCCATTATGCCGAGTTGAAGGTTTACGCCATGACGACACCGGGCGTTGAAAACGCGTCCTGTGAATTCAACGTGGAGACACTGGCCCCCACCTATCGCCTGATCGTGGGAATCCCCGGGAAATCCAACGCCTTTGCCATTTCCAGACGGCTGGGCTTGCCGGAAGAAATTATTCAGAGGGCCGCCGTCCGCTTGGATGCGGAAAATGTTCGCTTTGAAGACGTATTGACCCAGCTGGATGGGCAGCGGCAGGCGATGGAAAAGGAAAAGCTGGAAGCCGCCAAGCTTCGTCTGGAAATGGAACAGTCCGCTAAAACGGCCCGGGAATACCGAGATCGTCTGGAACAAGAACGGGAAAAAGTGGTGGAAAAGGCGCAGACCGAAGCGCGTGCCATTATTCAAGAAGCACGCGATGCATCCGACCTTGTGTTTTCCGAACTGAGGGAAATGGAAAAGCAGAAAAACAAAGAGCAGAATTGGCAGCAGGTGAACGACCGACGGGCTGAAGCTAGGCGACTTCTCAACGAAACGGAACACAAACTGAGTGGGACAGAAGAAAGTACCCCTCCTTCGCCGCCTACCCGGCCCGCCGTGGCGGGAGACACGGTGGAGCTGAGGTCTATTGGCACGAAAGCATCCGTCCTTGCTGTGGGCAAGGACGGAACCCTCCAACTGCAGGCGGGGATCTTGAAGATCTCCGCCCGGCAGGAAGAGGTATGCGTGGTGGAGGGGGCGGACAGCACCCCAAAGCAGGTGCAGAAGCAGACTGCCCGTGCACAACATGAGTTCCGTAGTGTCGGCGCGTCTTCAGAACTGGATCTGAGAGGGATGACCACGGATGAAGCCGTTGGTGTGCTGGATCTGTTTCTGGACAACGCTATGCTGGCGAAACTTCCCTCCGTCACTGTCATCCACGGGCGCGGTACGGGTGCGGTGCGCAGCGCAGTACAGCAGAACTTGAAGCACAGCAGGTATGTCAAAAGCTACCGCCTTGGCCGCTATGGCGAGGGGGGAGACGGCGTCACCATTGTGGAACTGAAGTAAATTCGGAGCGCACAGATATTTTTCCGATGGGATGTTTCAATATTTTGTGGGAAATGCCATTGACGGTGAGCTTTAAATTTGCTATTCTATGGAGAGAAGTAGAACTTCTATGAAACAGGAGGCATATATTTATGTATATTAAAGAAGCCGTTGTTAACAATCAGGTCGGTCTCCACGCCAGACCCGCAACATTCTTTATCCAGAAGGCCAACGAATTCAAGAGTTCTATTTGGGTGGAAAAAGAAGAACGCCGCGTCAACGCTAAGAGCTTGCTGGGCGTCCTCTCTTTGGGTATCGTGAAAGGTACCGCCATCAATCTCATCGCAGATGGCGCGGATGAGAAAGAAGCTGTGGAGGCTTTGACAGAGCTGATTTCTTCCAACTTCTCTGAGTAAACTCCACACATAACGGCTGCAGAATTCCTGACAGACAGCGCCATGCGCTGTCTGTCTTTTTGCATGTTATGGCACCCCTGGCACACAGTAAAAAAAGCCGCAAAACTTTGCTAAATTCTGCTTGACGAGACGCCTGTTCCGTGATATAATGCCAAATTGCGCAGGTATGCAGGCCTGCGGGAGCGTACAGCCGTAAAATCGGCTGTCACCCCATAGAACTCAAGCAACAGGGAGGACCACCATGATCGACCAGCTCAAGACAGGAACGAAGGTCGTGGGGGCGAAGCAGACCGGTCGCGCACTGAAGGAAGAAAGTGTGCGCTGCGTTTTTTTAGCAGGGAATGCTGATCCTCATGTGACAGAGCCTATCCGTACGCTGTGCGGAGAGAAAAACGTGCCGGTGGAAGATGTGACCGACATGAAGGAACTGGGCCGGGCCTGCGAAATCGCAGTGGGTGCCGCGGTAGCGGCGCTTTTAAAGGACTGACCCCGCATTTTATTTTGTTTTTGACAGGACAGCATGGGTTGTTTTGTTAAAATAAATAATAATGGTGAAAGGAGGAAAACTATGCCTACGTTTAATCAGCTGGTTCGCAAAGGAAGAGAGAAGGTGACCTATAAGTCCACTTCTCCCGCAATGCAGTACGGTCTGAACACACTGAAAAATAAGGAGACGGATCTGTCTTCTCCGCAAAAGCGCGGCGTCTGCACTGCTGTTCGTACGTCCACCCCGAAGAAGCCGAACTCTGCACTGCGTAAAATTGCCCGTGTGCGTCTGACCAACGGCTATGAAGTCACCGCGTATATCCCCGGTGTCGGCCACAACCTGCAGGAGCACTCCGTCGTCATGATCCGTGGCGGCCGTGTAAAGGATCTTCCCGGTGTGCGTTACCACATCATCCGCGGTTCTTTGGATACTCAGGGCGTGAACGGTCGTATGCAGTCTCGTTCCAAGTACGGCACCAAAAAGCCCAAGGCTGGCAAGACTGCCGCTAAGAAGTAATCTAACCGCAACAAAAAAGCGATTTTGCGCGCTAAGCGCAAGGCGCAAGCCTTGCCAAGAGGCGTTTATCTATATGATATGGGTAGACCTCTGGCAGGCACTGGACAAGCTGGCACTTGTCTCAACACGGAAACCGATTCGGTTTTCGAGTACCTATGAAATCATTTTATGAAGGAGGGAAGCAAAGTGCCCAGAAGAGGAAATGTACCCAAGCGAGAGGTTTTGCCTGATCCGCTGTATAACTCCATACTGGTTACCAAGCTCGTCAATAGCATTATGCTGGACGGCAAAAAGGGCATCGCTCAGAAGGTCGTGTATGGCGCTTTTGACATCATCAAAGAAAAAACCGGCAAAGATCCCCTTGACGTCTTCACCACGGCAATTGAGAATATCATGCCGTCTCTGGAGGTTAAGGCTCGTCGTGTCGGCGGCGCAACGTATCAGGTCCCCATTGAAGTTCGCCCCGAGCGTCGTCAGACCCTTGGTCTGCGCTGGTTGACGAATTATTCCCGCAATCGCAGTGAGAAGACAATGAAAGAACGCTTGGCCGGCGAACTCATGGATGCAGCCAACAACCTTGGCTCCGCCGTGAAAAAGCGTGAGGACACACACAAGATGGCAGAGTCCAACAAGGCCTTCGCACACTATCG
Source organism: Oscillospiraceae bacterium (assembly GCA_963666535.1). Lineage (GTDB taxonomy): Bacteria > Bacillota > Clostridia > Oscillospirales > Oscillospiraceae. The sequence goes on from OY762913.1 coordinate 1,300,761, forward strand.
CTGGTAAGAGAAGGAGCAAAATATGCCTAGAAAAGTTTCTCTGGAAAAGACCAGAAACATTGGTATCATGGCTCATATCGACGCCGGCAAGACAACAACGACCGAGCGTATCCTGTACTACACCGGTGTAACCTATAAGATCGGTGAAGTGCACGAGGGTGCCGCTACCATGGACTGGATGGCGCAGGAGCAAGAGCGTGGTATTACCATTACCTCAGCCGCCACCACTTGTTTCTGGAAAGAACACCGCATTAACATCATCGATACCCCGGGCCACGTTGATTTTACCGTTGAGGTGGAGCGTTCCCTGCGCGTGCTGGACGGCTCTGTGACCGTCATGTGCGCAAAGGGCGGTGTTGAGCCTCAGTCTGAGACCGTTTGGCGCCAGGCTGACCACTATCATGTTCCCCGTATGATTTACGTCAATAAGATGGACATCATGGGTGCGGACTTTTTCAATGTACTGAACATGGTCCACGACCGGCTTAAGTGCAACGCAGTGCCCATTCAGCTTCCCATCGGCGCAGAGGATACCTTTAAGGGCATCATTGATCTGGTGGAGATGAATGCCGATGTCTATTATGACGACATGGGCAAAGATATGCGCGTGGAAGAGATTCCCGCCGATCTGCTGGAGCTGGCGCAGGAGTGGCGCATTAATCTGATTGATGCGGTTTCCAATTTGTCCGATGAGGTCATGGAGCTGGCGCTGGAAGAGAAGGAGATTCCTGCCGAATTGATCCGCAAGGCAATTCGTCAGGGTACCATTGATAACAAGATCATTCCTGTTACCTGCGGTACTTCCTACAAGAATAAGGGTGTCCAGAAATTGCTGGATGCCATCGTGGATTATATGCCCGCGCCCGTCGACGTTCCCGCCATTAAGGGCATCAATCCTGAGACCGAGGAAGAGGAGGAGCGCCCCTCCTCCGATGAAGAGCCTTTTGCCGCGCTGGCATTTAAGATCATGACCGACCCCTTTGTTGGTCGCTTGTCCTTCTTCCGTGTCTATTCCGGTACGCTGGACACCGGCTCCGCCGTGCTGAACAGCACCAAGAACCAAAGGGAACGTATCGGCCGTATTCTGCAGATGCACGCCAATCACCGCGAGGATATCGAAAAGGTTTATGCCGGTGATATTGCCGCTGCTGTTGGCCTGAAGAACACCACAACCGGTGATACGCTCTGCAACGAGAAGGCTCCCATTATTCTGGAGTCCATGGAGTTCCCGGATCCCGTGATCCGCGTGGCCATTGAACCCAAGACCAAAGCTGGTCAGGAGAAAATGGGCCTTGCGCTGGTGAAGCTGGCCGAGGAAGACCCCACGTTTAAAACCTGGACCGATGAAGAGACCGGCCAGACGATCATTGCCGGTATGGGCGAGCTGCATCTGGAGATCATCGTTGACCGTCTGCTTCGCGAATTCAAGGTGGAAGCAAACGTCGGCGCACCCCAGGTTGCTTACAAGGAAACCATCAAGAAAAAGGTCGAGCAGGATACCAAGTACGCCCGTCAGTCCGGCGGTAAGGGTCAGTACGGCCACGTCCGCATCACGGTGGAGCCGAACGAGTCCGGCAAGGGCTATGAGTTCGTCAACGCCATCACCGGCGGCGTAATTCCCAAGGAGTATATCCCCGCGGTTGATGCCGGTATTCAGGGCGCGCTGCAGGCCGGTGTTCTCGCCGGTTATCCCGTTGTGGATGTCAAGGTTACACTGACCTTCGGCTCCTACCACGAGGTTGACTCCTCTGAAATGGCGTTTAAGATCGCCGGTTCCATGGCGTTCAAAGAGGCCTGCCGCAAGGCAAATGCCATTCTAATGGAGCCCATCATGAAGGTGGATGTTACCGTTCCCTCCGACTATATGGGCGACGTGATCGGCGATCTGAATTCCCGTCGTGGACAGATTCTAGGGATGCAGTCCCGCCCCGGCGCAGAGCAGATCGACGCACAGGTTCCCCTGTCTGAAATGTTTGGTTATTCCACCGATTTGCGGTCCCGCACGCAGGGCCGCGGACAGTATTCCATGGAGCCCCACAGCTATGTGGAGATCCCTAAGAATATTGCCGACAAGATCATTGCTGGCAGAGTGAGCAAGGACGACGGCTGAGGATTCAGCCCCACAGATTTTTGGTGTTGATTTTTTGAAAACAATGCTATAAAATGGCTGTGCTTATTTTAAACATATTTGTATATGTATTTTAAGGAGGATTATGTAACATGGCTAAGGCTAAATTTGAAAGAACAAAACCCCATGTCAACATCGGCACCATTGGTCACGTCGACCACGGCAAGACAACGCTGACCGCTGCGATCACCAAATACCTGGCTCTGAAGGGCTATGCTAAGTTTGAGGGCTATGCCGACATCGACAAGGCCCCCGAAGAGCGCGAGCGCGGCATCACCATCAATACTGCTCATGTTGAGTATCAGACGGACGCCCGTCACTATGCTCACGTTGACTGCCCGGGCCACGCCGACTATATCAAGAACATGATCACCGGTGCTGCCCAGATGGACGGTGCTATTCTGGTCATCGCTGCTACCGACGGCCCTATGGCTCAGACCAAGGAGCACATCCTGCTGGCTCGCCAGGTTGGCGTGCCCGCCATCGTTGTGTTCATGAACAAGGTTGACCAGGTCGACGACGAGGAACTGCTGGAGCTGGTTGAGATGGAGATCCGTGAGACTCTGTCTAAGTACGAGTTCCCCGGCGATGATATCCCCATCATCAAGGGTTCCGCACTGAACGCTCTCTCCTGCGAGGGTGGCATGGACGATCCTGCATATGCCTGCATCAAGGAACTGATGGATGCTGTCGATAGCTACATCCCCACTCCCGAGCGTAAGGCTGACCTGCCTTTCCTGATGCCTGTTGAGGACGTGTTCACCATCACTGGCCGCGGCACCGTTGCTACCGGTCGTGTTGAGCGTGGTCAGGTCAAGATGGGTGAGGAAGTCGAGATCGTTGGTTTGATGGAAGACCCCCGGAAGACTACCGTTACCGGCATTGAAATGTTCCGCAAACTGCTGGATTACGCTGAGGCTGGCGACAACATCGGCACCTTGCTGCGCGGTATCAACAAGACCGACATCGAGCGTGGTCAGGTGCTGGCAAAGCCCGGCTCCATTCATCCCCACACCAAGTTCAAGGGTCAGGTCTATGTCCTGTCCAAGGACGAGGGCGGACGTCATACCCCCTTCTTCAACAACTATCGTCCTCAGTTCTATTTCCGTACCACTGACGTGACCGGCGTCATCACTCTGCCTGAGGGCACTGAGATGTGTATGCCTGGCGACCATGTCACCATTGATGTCGAGCTGATTACTCCTATCGCCATTGAGCCCGGTCTGCGTTTTGCTATCCGTGAGGGTGGACGTACCGTGGGTTCCGGCGTTGTCACTGAGATCAACGTATAATTTTTTCATCAGCAAAGCATTCAAGGGCGCCATCCAAGTTGGATGGCGCCCTTTTTTCGTGTGGGTGAAGCCGCAAACCCAAGTTTCCCTTTTCATTCTGCAGAAAATATGGTACACTGTGTTGCGAAAACGATGCAAAAGAGAGAGGAAAGTACTATGACATTTTCAGCACTTCTTGCCATCCCGATCCCCATCGGTGATAACGCCAACGTCGGCGACCTGTTTAAGGCGGTGATTGTACTGCTGGTCGGTCTGATCGTGATTAAAGTACTGTTGCATCTATCTGAGCGTGCACTGAAAAAGGCAAATTTGGATCGAAGTTTAACAAGTTTTGCCCGTACAGCCATTAAAGTGCTGCTGATGTTTATTCTACTTCTGATCATTATGGGTTCGCTGGATATTGAGGTAACTTCGCTGGTAGCAGTGTTGTCAGTAGCCGGCTTGGCGGTTTCTTTGTCGATCCAAAATACCCTTTCTAATGTGGCGTCGGGACTGCAGCTTATGTCAATAAAACCGTTTAATACCGGAGATTATGTGGAAACGGCTGGTGTGTCCGGAACGATCATTGAGATTGGCGTGTTCTACACCAAAATGACAACGGTTGACAACAAGCTGGTTCAAATACCAAACAGTGAGATCGCGTCATCGAAGATCATCAATTACTCTGCGGAGCCAAACCGGAGAGTGGATTTACTCATTTCGGCCTCTTACGAAGCTCCAATTCAAAAGGTGCGGGCCGCCGTGATGTCTGTGATCGAAAATCACGAGAAAACACTGAGCGATCCTGCGCCCCAGGTGCGGGTGAACCGTTACGGCGATAGCGCAATTGAATATGTGGTGCGGGTGTGGTGCGAAAATGCGGATTATCTGGCGGTTTATTTTGATCTTCTGGAAGAAATAAAAGATGCTTTTGATCGGGAAGGGATCGAGATGACTTACAATCACCTGAACGTGCATATCAAAGAAAACTGAATTAGAAAGGATGGCTCCGTCAGCGACAGAGCCATCCTTTCTCCTGCTAAGCTGCTATTGGGGCATTGCCAGACCATGCATGAAGCCGTCCAATTGGGTGGAGAGTACCTCGCCGCCAATGACGGTGTTTTTATAGATCAGTAAATTGACAAGAACGCCGGTTTCTCCGGTTGGATAGTTGGTAATTTGGTAGGTATAGCGTTTGACGCGCTTGCCGCAGTAAGTCGTTAGATCAAAGCCTTGCTGTGACTGGATATCCAGATACGCGGTGTAGGTCTCATCAAACTCCTCGGGTAACTGCAGCTCCTCCGTGGCATTTGGTTCCTCAGCAACCTCCCAGCCATAGCTGCCAAGATAGGAGATGCGGTCTTCATTTGTGCGGATACCTTTTGTGCTGACCCCGGTCGCGGAAGAGGAAATGGCGTCGGGATTTCCGTTTAATTGCGCCGCCGCAAAGGCGGCACAGCAGAGCACAATGGCAACCACTCCCAAAACAGCTCTTTTGCGATGCAGCTTTGTGGTGACGATAAACATAGGATTCACTCCTTCCCTCTTTTTGCTCTATTTCTATGTTCACGATGGAAAAGTTATGATAGACTGTTGTATAGAGAAGGGGGGCGGAAAAATGGAACGGCTGGATAAACGGCTTGCGGCGACCGGACTGTGGTCTCGCAGAGAGGTCGGAGGATTGGTAAAGGCAGGGCGCGTGGCAGTGAACGGAGTCACGGCCTGTAAGGCAGACGGCAAGTGCGGTGAGAGCGACGTGATTACTGTGGATGGTAAGTCTATTTGTTGCGAAACGTTTACTTATCTGATGCTGAATAAGCCGGCCGGACTGCTTTCTGCCACCGAGGACAAGCGGCAAAAAACCGTGTTAGACCTACTGCCGGGGCATTTGCGCAAGCGGGAACTGTTCCCGGTGGGGCGGCTGGATAAAGACACAGAAGGCCTTCTGCTGCTGACCAATGACGGCGCGCTGGCGCATCAGCTGCTGTCGCCCAAATACCATGTGGATAAGGTCTATTACGCCCGTGTAGACGGTACGCTTACCCAGGTTGATGTGGAGGCCTTTTTGGCGGGTATGAAATTGGGAGACGGGCTGGAATGTCAGCCGGCCGGACTGGAGCTATTGGAGCAGGGCAGGGCTTGCTGCGTTACGCTGCGAGAGGGGAAATTTCATCAAGTGAAGCGGATGCTGGCCGCGCGGAACGCCCCGGTTTTATCCTTGAAGCGATTGTCGATGGGCCGGGTTAAACTGGACTCGACGCTGCGGGCAGGTGAGTGGAGACCTCTTACGGAAGACGAAATAGATGTACTGCGGGGCTGCGGGGGAGAAAAAATATAATTTTCGGCGTTTTTCACAAAAAAAATTCATTTCCCTATTGAAATGAACCAGAAAACACAGTATAATGATTACAAACTGTTACAAAGTATGTGTTGGGGAGGTTTTTTCATGTCCAGCAGAGTTTTTCAAAGTGTTGTACTCCAGCTGAAGGACAGTGCAAACCGTGCAATCGGAGTTATTGACGGAGAGGGAACTGTGGTTGCTTGCAATGAGTTGACCTGCATTGGAGAGAAGTGGGCCAGCGTCGTGGAGAGGATCAATACCGAAGAGGATGGAGTCATTACCGCAGAGGGAAAAACATTTAAGGCGCTCACGGGATGGAATTCCCAGTTCGACTATGCCGCGTTCGTTATGGGAGAGGACGAGCAGGCAAAGCTGATCTGTTCCTTGGCCGCAGTGGCTCTCAACGGAGCAAAGTCTTACTATGAGGAAAAGCATGATAAGACGACCTTCGTGAAAAACATTATCAGCGATAATATCCTGCTCGGGGATATCTATGTGCGGGCCAAGGAACTGCATTTTGTTTCAGAAGCTTCCCGTGCTGTATTCCTGATTCGTCAGCTTGGCACACCCGATATGTCGGCGATCGACGTTGTTTCGACCATGTTTCCCGACAGGCAGAATGATTTCGTCCTGCCTGTGAGCGAAAACGACATCGTGCTTGTCAAGCAGGTGAGCGAGGCAACCGAAACCAAGGAAATGCAGAAACTGGCGAAACACGTGGAAGAGACGCTGGCGAAAGAACTGAATGTCCGTGTGGTGATCGGCGTTGGTACGCTGGTCAGTCATGCGCGCGACTTGGCTCGGGCGTATAAAGAAGCCGGCGTGGCCATCGACGTGGGGCGCGTGTTCGATACAGAGCGCACAGTGATCAATTATGAGAATCTGGGAATTGGGCGACTGATCTATCAGCTACCGACGACCTTGTGCGAAATGTTTTTACAAGAGGTGTTTAAAAAGAATCCCATTGATGCGTTGAATCAGGAGACATTGTTTACCATCAACAAATTCTTTGAGAACAACCTGAACGTTTCGGAGACAGCACGCAAGCTGTTTGTACACCGTAACACGCTGGTGTATCGTCTGGAAAAGATCAAAAAGCTGACCGGACTTGATCTGCGTGAGTTTGACGATGCCATTACGTTCAAGGTTGCGCTGATGGTCAAAAAATATCTTATTTCCCGAGGCATAGAGTCCTGACAAATCGAAGGGACGCCGATCTTCGGCGTCCCTTCGCCCCCAAACGGGGTCGTGACGTAAGGAATGCTCACTGAGTAAGTCAAAAATGCCGTCGAATCATTGCAAGTGCCGTATTTTTGATTTTCTCAGCAGGCATTCAGTGAAAGTAATTCCAGCAAAGGAGCTAGATCCATGATTCGTTTCATTGATGTGAAGAAAGATTACGACAACGGAGCGCATGCGCTTCGTGGATTTTCCATGCGGATTGATGATGGCGAATTCGTGTTTTTGGTGGGACCGTCAGGTTCGGGAAAGTCCACCGTCATTAAGCTGATTACCGGCGAAATTTTGCCGTCGGAGGGACGGCTGATGGTCAACGGTTATAATTTAAACAATGTGAAACGATCTCAGGTTCCCTATATGCGGCGGACCCTTGGTGTTATTTTTCAAGATTTTCGGCTCATCGAGAAAAAGACGGTGTATGAAAACCTCTCCTTTGCTATGCGCGTGGTGGGAGCTTCTTCCCGCGACATTAAAAAAAGGATTCCATATGTGCTGGAGTTGGTGGGGCTCAACGGAAAAGGTAACCGCCTGCCGACTGAGATTTCCGGCGGAGAGCAGCAGCGGGTCGCCATTGCTAGGGCGCTGGTCAACAACCCCAGTATGGTCATTGCCGATGAGCCTACGGGAAATTTGGACCCCCAGCGGTCACTCGAGATCATGATGCTATTGGAGCGCATCAATGAGCTTGGTACCACGATCCTGGTGGTCACCCACGAAAAGGAATTGGTCAACCGCTTTGCAAAGCGGGTGGTGGCCATTGAAAACGGTCGTATCATCAGCGACGGAACAGGTGGGTATTACCATGAAAAGCCGATTTGACGTTCGATATTACTTTGATGAGGGCGTACATAGCATTTTCACCCATGGAATGATGTCCTTTGCCGCCGTGTGTATGATCATAGCGTGCCTGCTGATCATGGGTTCTTTCTCGCTGCTCGCCGTAAATATCAGCAGTATGCTGGGTGAGTTGGAAAAGGAAAACGAGTTTTTGGCCTATGTGGATGAATCTCTAACCGTTGAGCAGGCGAAAGCCCTGCAGACAAAATTGGAAGCGATCCCCAATGTGGCATCTGCAGCCTTTGTCAGCCGTGAGGAGGCCCTGAAGGCCTTCTTAGAAGGCCGGGAGAGCAACGAATTGCTGGATGATTTGCCAGCGGAGGTGTTGCGTCACCGCTACTGCATTCATGTGGATGATATTGAGCAGATGTCGTCTACCGTGGATATGGTAGAGCAGGTCGCTGGCATAGCCAAGGTGTCGGCTGCGTTGGAGATTGCCCAGGGTTTTGTGGTGGTCCGTAACGTGGCAAGCGGTATCGCAGCCATTTTAACGGTTATTTTGTTTATCATATCTCTGTTTATCATCTCAAATACCATCAAGCTGGCCACCTTTACCCGGCGGGAAGAGATCGCAATTATGAAGATGTGCGGTGCCACCAACAGCTTCGTGCAATGGCCGTTTGTATTTGAGGGGTTGCTTTTGGGACTTGCCGGCGCAGTGGTGGCTTTTTTTCTCCAATGGGGCGTTTATTCCCTTGTTTTGCAGTCCGTTACTCAGTCCGGTGGAATCAGTTTGATTACCATTGTCCCCTTTGCGGATCTGGCCCAGCGGGTGCTTCTGGTTTTCGTCGGAAGCGGCTTTGCCATTGGCGTTGGGGGGTCGCTGCTGGCGATCCGGAAATTCTTGCTGGTTTAAGACAGGTTGACTTAAACGGTACATCATTTTGTTTGTTAAGAGGTGTTGCACTATGAAGCAAAAAAAAGGGCAGAAAATTGTGTTTGCAATTTTGGCGGGACTAATGGTACTGCTTATGCTTCTTCCTATGATTACTATGATTATAGGGTATTAATAAAATGAGAGCTTTTGTGGAACAACAGAATAGGGAGAGAAAATGGGCAGCAGCACTGCTTGTGTGCGTGCTTACCTTTTTCCTGGCCATGCCGCTGATCTTGCTGATGACCACCCCCGCCGACGCAGTGACACAGGCAGAGATCGACGCACTGAAGAACAATGCAGATGATCTGGAAAGCCAGAAGGACGATCTGGCAAGCCAGATGAAGGCCATTGCGGCGGATCGTTCCCAGGCGTTGGAACAAAAGTCCCTGCTGGAGCAGCAGATCAATGTGATTCAGGAACAGATCAACAACATCACAGAGCAGATTGAAAAGTATGACGGGCTGATCGCCCAGAAAGAGGCGGAGCTGGTGCAGGCCGAGGCGGACGAGGCTGCGCAGTACGAGCTGTTCTGCGACCGGGTGCGTACAATGGAAGAGGACGGTGAGGTTTCCTATTGGAGCATCCTGTTTAACGCCGCGGATTTCTCGGATTTGCTGGATCGATTCGTTTTTGTCAACGAGGTGATGGAATACGACAACGCTGTGATGGACAAGCTGATTGCTATCCGGCAGCAAATTATCACCGACAAAGCCGAGCTGGAAACGGCGCGAGAGGAGCAAGAGGCTGCCAGGGTGCAGCAGCAAAGTGCGAAGGATGAGCTGAAAACGCAAGAGGCCTCTGTGGATGCGTTGGTGGCCCAGATCAGCGTGCAGCAGGACTTGGTGGAGGAATCCATTGAGGAACTGGAGGCACAGGCTGCCCAGCTGGATAAGGAGATTGCGGCCAAGCAGAAGCAGCTGGAAGCGCAGCTTGCGGGAGCGGGAATCAAGAGTGAAGCCGGCTATTTGTGGCCCCTTCCTGGATATAGCAATTTATCCTCCCTATACGCCGGGCGGATTGATCCCTTTACGGGAAAACCAGCCACGCATACCGGCATCGACGTCCCCGCCCCAAAAAATACGCCCATTAAGGCGGCAAAAAGCGGCATTGTCATTACATCCACCTATAATAGGCGGGGGTATGGAAACTATGTAGCAATCAGTCACGGTAACGGCGACTCTACCCTGTATGCCCATATGACCTCTCGGGCGGTGGAGGAGGGGGCCATTGTGACCCAGGGACAGGTGGTTGGATATATAGGCACAACAGGCCGCTCCACCGGCAATCATCTGCACTTCGAGGTTCGAGTCAACAACATCAGAATCGATCCGGTTACCTGCTATTCCGGTCTGACCTATAAAGGTGCGGCCCTCAATTGAGTCCGATCTAACAACCAAGCGGGAGACGGCGCCGTGTGGCGCTGTCTCCCGCTCAAGCAAAAGAAGGGGAAAAAACGCTATGGATAAAAGGCGGTTTACACCGCTGCACCTCATATTGGCGGTGTTGCTGACGTTTTTGGGCACTGTGGGCGCGCTGGGTCTGGCCGGTTGGCTGATCATGGGGCCCACAGGTCTTGCTATGGTAGAGGGATTTGCGCTGGTCAATACCCGCTTTGTGGGAGAGTATGATCAGGATACGGTAACAGATTCTGTGATGACCGAACTGGTTGACAGTTTGGGTGACCGCTGGAGCTATTACCTGACGCCAGACCGATATGAGGTACAGCAGGAGAAACGGGCAAATTCCTATGTGGGAATCGGCGTTACGGTATCCTACGAGCGAGAGGAAGGCCTGCTGATTATGTCGGTCACCGAAGATGGACCGGCCGGACAGGTCGGGGTTCTGGCAGGTGAGGTCATTACGGCTGTGGACGGGACCTCAATTGCGGGTGAGGCAAAGGAAAACGGGACATCCCTGATTCTGGGCGAGGCGGGAACCACCGTTGAGCTGACGCTGCTGGCGGAAGACGGCAGTACGCGCACGGTGACAGTGACCAGGATCAAACTGTCGTCCAGTTCAGTCAGTTACGAAATGGTTGAGGACGGGATCGGACTGATCAAGGTCAAAAATTTCTACACCGACAGTGCCAGACAGATGCAGGCTGCGGTGGAAGAACTGCGAGCACAGGGGGCAGCCGCACTGATCTTTGACATGCGCAATAATTCGGGTGGGTATGTGACCGAACTGACCGAGATACTGGATGATCTGCTGCCCGAGGGACCCATTTTTCGCAGCACGACAAAAAGCGGGCGTGAAACAGTGGTCCAGTCAGATGAAGCGTGCGTGGAGCTTCCCATGGCGGTGCTGGTGAATGAGAACACGTATAGCGCGGCGGAGTTTTTTGCGGCGGAGCTGCAGGAGCAGGGCTGGGCCGCCATTGTGGGCAGCGAGACCAGTGGGAAAGGGTATTCACAGGTGACCTTTGCGCTGCCCACGGGCGGCGCGCTGGCCCTGTCTACCGGCGTGTACCGAACGGGAGAAGGAGTCTCTTTGATCGGGACGGGGCTTTCGCTGGATTACCCGGTGGATCTGACCGAGGAGAACGCCAAGCTTTTGGCTTCCGGCATTTTGAAAATCAATGATGACCTACAGATGCAAACAGCACTTGAAGTGCTGCGGGGGCAGTAAAAAAAATTGTTTATGCGGCACAGGGATGGAAACACTCTGTGCCGCATTTTCCCATTGGTGTTGGCATAGCCGTGCTCCATTCGGCATAGAAAAGCGTGAGGTGAAGGGCGTGCTGGGGCGGATTGTAACGGCGGAAAACGGATGGAGAATACGGCTGGAGCGGGAAGAAATTGGAGGACTTGTCTTTCTGCGGGCAGAGATACCCGGCAATGGCTGGCTCGGGAAGCACCGCTTGGCACGCGGGGCTCGCCTCTTGGCGGCACATGGGGTGACGCGGGTGGTGACGCCGCCTGGATTTGGACGGTGGGATATTCTGCGCGGTCAAGGACTCAGCAGGGTGGACACGGGGGCATTTTGTCGAGCGATGGCCGGAACCATGGCCCTGACGGCGCTGGAACAGAAGGGGAGAAGGCCGGAGGACTGTGCGGTGATCCTGCGCGGGGACCGGGCGGACGCCGCCATGTATCGCACCGCGGAGGAGCTTTGTCCTTTTGTACGGCGGCTGGCAGTATCGGCCGCCGGCGGCGCGGCGCTAGCAGAACATTTGTGGCGGGAATATGGTATGCCCATTGTAGAAGACCGGCGGATTTGTGATCTTGCAGTCCATTTTTCCGATTGCTCTGCGGGAGCCGAATGTCAAACCATATTCCTTGGCGGAACAGAATTGCCGCCTCGAGGTTTTAAAACGGAAGTTACGGGGATTACCTTGCCGGAAAACTGCGATTGCCTTGCATTGACGGCGGCGCTGTGGGAAATGGGCCGTCTTGCGCCTGGGACGGTGAGGGTAGATTTTCCTTGACAGGGTGGGGCAAACTATCTATAATAGGCTACAATGTATCGGTATACCCAATTCTTTTATTAAATGTGTATCCATGAATGAAAGGTGTGCAAACATAACATGGCAAAAGAATATAAGCTCAGCCCGGAGCGCTGCGAGAAGCTGAAAGAGGAACTGAATTACCTGAAAACCACCCGCGAGAAGGAAGTGGCCGAACTGATTAAGGAGGCGCGTTCCTTCGGCGATTTGTCCGAGAACAGCGAGTATGACGAAGCGAAAAACGAGCAGGGTAAGCTTTACTCCCGCATTGCGGAGGTGGAGGAGATCCTTGCAAACTGCGTGATTGTAGAGGACACCGATGACGGTATGCATATCCGCATGGGCTCCACAGTAGAGGTTCTGGACGAAGAGTTTGATGAGAAGCTGACGTATAAAATTGTCGGCTCTCAGGAGGCGGACCCCATCAATGGTACCATCTCTGAGGATTCTCCCTTTGGCAGGGCCATTGTCGGGAAAAACCAGGGCGACGAAGTGATTGTGGAAGCACCGGTTGGCACCATCAAATACAAGATTTTGAGTGTAACGAGATAAGGACGGAAACGCAATGAGCGAAGAGAAAAACAGTGACAATCAGCAGCCGGAGGCAGAGCTGTCAGAACTGCTGAAAATTCGGCGGGAAAAGCTGCAGGAGTTACAGGAGACCGGTAACGACCCCTTTCAGATCACCAAATATGAAGTCACAGCCAAAAGCATGGAAATTAAGGAAGATTTTGCCGAGATGGAGGGAAAGCCTGTCTCGGTTGCCGGTCGTATTGTTTCTAAGCGTGGTATGGGCAAGGTAAGCTTTTGTGATCTACAGGACGGGGCGGGTCGTATCCAGCTTTATATCCGAAAGGACGAGATGGGCGAGGAGCCGTATAACCGTTTTAAAAAGACGGATATCGGCGATATTGTCGGCGTAAAGGGCATCGCGTTTTTGACCCAGCGGGGCGAAATCTCCGTTCGTGCGGAGGAGGTAACGCTGCTGTCAAAATCCCTGTTGCCATTGCCTGAAAAATTCCATGGCCTGACCAATACCGAACTGCGGTATCGGCAGCGATATGTCGACCTGATCGTCAACCCCGAGGTGCGCCGAAATTTCGAGATTCGCTCCAAATTTATCAAGTATGTCAGAGACTATCTGGACGGTCGCGGCTATATGGAGGTGGAGACGCCGGTTTTGAATACCATTTCCGGCGGCGCAACCGCCCGCCCCTTTATTACACATCATAACACTTTAGATATTGACATGTATATGCGGATTGCCACCGAGCTGCATCTGAAGCGTCTGGTGGTGGGCGGCTTGGAGCGGGTGTATGAAATCGGCCGCATTTTCCGCAATGAAGGTATGGATACCCGCCACAATCCTGAATTCACCACCGTGGAGCTTTACGAGGCTTTCGCTGATTTCAACGACATGATGGATCTGTTTGAGGAATTGCTGTCCTCCGCTGCCATGAAGATTTTGGGTACCTATGACGTACAGTGGCAGGGCGAGCAAGTGAGTCTGGCGCCCGGTTTTAAGCGCATGACTATGGCGGAAGCCGTTCAGGAACATTTGGGGATTGACTTCATGACCATCACAGACGATGCCCAGGCTGTTTCGGCCGCCAAGGCAAAGGGCGTGGACATGGATGGGAAAGCCCAGACCTGGGGTAACGCCCTGTACGAGTGCTTTGATCAGCGTGTAGAGGAAAAGCTGGTGCAGCCTACGTTTATTACCATGCATCCTGTGGATGTTTCTCCTCTGGCGAAGCGCTCCCCCGCTGACCCGCGGCTGACCGAGCGGTTTGAGTTGTTTATCTGCCGCAGCGAGATGGGCAACGCCTTCTCCGAGCTGAATGACCCCATTGACCAAAAGGAGCGGTTCCGCAAGCAGGTTGAACTGCGGGAAAAAGGGGATGACGAGGCGGGCATGATGGATGACGACTATGTTACCGCGCTGGAATACGGGCTGCCCCCCACGGGTGGACTGGGGATCGGGATTGACCGCTGTGTGATGCTTTTGACTGACAGTTCCTCCATTCGGGACGTAATTTTGTTCCCCACTATGAAACCATTGGACTAAACAAAGCAGCATACCGACAGGAAAGACTGCCGGTATGCTGTTGCGCTTCTGTGCATCTGCAAAAAGGAAGTGGGAACTGTGCTGCGAAGATTTGTCCGGCGACTGCTCATGGGAAGGAATGTCAATCCGACCCGGGTGGTTGTGGTCTCTTTTGGAGCGATTATTCTGGTTGGCACTTTGCTGCTGGCGTTGCCCGTTGCGTCCAAAAGTGGAGAGAGTGCCGGGTTTTTGACCGCGTTGTTTACGGCTACCTCCGCCACCTGTGTCACCGGTCTTGTCGTTGTGGACACATGGATGCAATGGTCGCTGTTTGGACAGAGCGTTATTCTGGTGATGATCCAGTTTGGCGGATTGGGTTTTATTACGATCATTTCGTTGTTTTCCATCGTTCTCCACCGGCGGATTGGTTTGTCAGAGCGGCTAATTATTATGTCAACCTTTAACCTGAACGATATGAGTGGCTTGGCTGGCTTGGTGCGCCATGTTTTGGCTGGGACTGCCATCATGGAGGGGGTAGGCGCGGTGATCCTGTCCATTTGCTTTATCCCGGATTTTGGCTGGCGGGGCGGCATCTGGCGGGGATTGTTCCATTCTGTATCCGCCTTTTGCAACGCCGGCTTTGACCTAATGGGCAGCGGCGGGGCCTTTACCGGGCTTACCACCTATGCCGACCGTCCTGCCGTCCTGCTTACTGTAATGCTGCTGATCATCGTAGGCGGCCTTGGTTTTTTTGTATGGGAGGACCTGTGGAAGAAGCGCTGTTGGAGAAAACTTGATCTGTATTCCAAACTGGTTATTGCCGTAACCGCATTTCTGCTTTTGTCTGGTACCCTCTGTTTCCTTGTGGGCGAGTGGAATAACGGGGGAACCCTTGGCGCAATGCCGATTTGGGAAAAGACGCTGAATGCGGCGTTTCAGTCAGTAACCCTCCGCACGGCGGGGTTTAATACGCTGGATCAAAGCGTATTGAGCGAAAACGGGCAAGTGTTGTCCATCCTGTTTATGCTCATCGGCGGCGGCTCGGGTTCCACGGCGGGCGGGCTTAAGGTGATGACGGTGACGGTTTTGGCATTGGCGATCCGGGCAAGTATGACCGGGCGGGAAGAAGTGTATATCCGTGGCCGGAGCATTCCCCACTATCGAGTGATGAATGCGCTGACACTGACCGTGATGGTGGGCGCTTTGTTTATTGCAGCATCTATGGTCATTGCAACGGTGGACGGGATTCCTTTTTTAGCTGCCGCCTTTGAAACGGCCTCGGCAATGGGAACGGTCGGCTTATCCATGGGGGTTACGCCGACGCTTACTGCCTTTTCCCGGTTGCTGGTGATTTGCCTGATGTTTATCGGACGGGTTGGAATCCTATCGTTCTCCATTGCGTTTTTGATCCGGAGCCAAACAACGGATAAGCTACACTATCCCACGTTTACTGTTATGATTGGTTAGGTGATTGCAATGAAAAATTTTATTGTCATTGGACTGGGACGATTTGGTACCGCTGTCGCCAGAGAGCTGTTCGACCTGGGATATGAGGTGCTGGCAGTGGATAAGCATAGTGAAAAAGTGCAGGCAATCGCCGACAAGGTTACCCATGCCGTAACGGGCGACGCATGCGACCCCGCGGTACTGCGGTCACTGGACCCACAGGCTTATGACTGTGCCGTGGTTGCGATGAGTGACGACATTGGAAACAGTGCGCTGGTGACTATGCTGTTAAAGGAAATGGGAATTGCGGAAATCGTGTGCAAAGCCCGCAACCATACCCACAAGAAAGTGCTGATGCGGATCGGTGCTGACCGGGTGGTGTTTCCTGAGCATGAGATGGGCATCAAACTGGCACAGGGTCTGGTCCATTCCAATATCCTCAACTACATTGAGCTATCCGACAGTTGTGGGATCGTGGAGCTGCCGCTGCCCACCACCTGGGAGAAAAAAAGCATTGCAGAGCTTAACGTACGTGCGGCCTACCATGTAAACGTGATCGCGATTCGCAGGGAAGACAGCGGCGAGTTGCAGGTGTCACCCGGCGGAGAATATGGGTTTCAAAAAGGAGACATTCTTGTGATTCTTGGCAAGAATGAGGATACCGACCGGTTGCTTACGTTATGACAGAACGAATCGTAAGCCGTGCAAATCCTCTGGTCAGCCACATCCGCAAGCTGGGCCGCGACCGGAGTTACCGCCGAGAGCAAGGCGAATTCCTGTGTGAAGGTCCCAAAATGCTGGAGGAGGCACTGCACTGGGGAGCGGAGCTGACCACAGTGGTGGCAGCGGAAGAGCTGCCCCTGCCAAGACTGCCAGATGGCGTGCGAAGGGTAGAGGTTCCGGCGGAACTTCTCAAGTCGCTTGCACAGACAGAGACGCCGCAGGGTGTGTTATTCCTGTGCCGATTTCCCGTACCGTTTGTGCCGGACAGGCTATCAGGTGCCCATTATCTGGTTTTGGATGGCCTGCAGGATCCCGGTAATGTGGGAACAATCTGGCGGACAGCGGATGCGTTCGGTTGTGACGGCATCTTTCTGGTCAACCACTGTGTTGATCCCTACAACGCAAAGACGGTGCGGGCGACCATGGGGGCGGTGTTTCGCCTGCCCTTATGGGAAACCGAACCGGATGTCCTCTCGGAAAGCTTGGGAAAGGCGGACATTCCTCTGTATGCCACCGCCCTGCGGGAGGATACCGAGGATGTGCGTCAGGTGAAATTGACCCGTGCCGCTGTCCTCATCGGCAGCGAGGGACACGGCGTGTCCCAAGAAATGCTGGCCCGCTGTGGGAAAACGATAAAAATTCCCATGGCAGAGCGCTGCGAATCCCTCAATGCGGCGGTGGCGGCATCGGTGGTTTTGTGGGAAATGTGCCGGAATCAATAAGGACAGAAGGAGGTGCTCTTGATGGCTTCCCTGAAATACTGGCTGTGGCTTACCCAGCGACGCGGTCTGGGCGGCGTGCTTACCTGCCAGCTGCTGGAGCGGTTTGGTACGCCGGAGAGCGCCTACTTTGCCGATCCCGGAGAATATGAACTGATCCCAAACCTGTCCATGGTCGTAAAGAACAGCTTGCTGGACAAGTCTTTAACCGGGGCGGAGCAGATCCTTTCCGACAGTGAGAAGCTGGGACTCCGAATTATGACGCTGCAGGACGCGGACTATCCGGAACGATTACGCCAGCTTGCGGATGCGCCTGCTGTTTTGTACATCAAGGGCCGCGTGTTCGCCTTTGATGAGGAGGTGGCAATCGGCGTAGTCGGCGCCCGAAATGCCACAGGGTACGGGATCCAGACTGCTGGAAAGTTTGGGCTGGAGCTTGCCCGGGCAGGGGCGCTTGTGGTGTCTGGTATCGCACAGGGCATTGATGCCGCGGTGATCCGCGGCGCTCTGGCGGGAGGCGGCCCGGTGGTGTCGGTTTTAGCGGGCGGTGTGGATGTCATTTATCCCAAGGAGAACCGGTTCCTCTATGAGGACGTTGCTGCGGTAGGCGCTCTTATGAGTGAATACCCCCCTGGAACAGTCCATAAGGGGGAGCATTTTCCCATTCGGAACCGCATTATCAGCGGCCTTTCTTTGGGTGTTGTGGCAGTGGAGGGGGCAGAACGCAGCGGAACCCTGATCACAGCGCGGCTGGCATTGGAGCAGGACCGGGATATTTTTGCTGTGCCCGGCAACGTGGACGCAGAGATGAGCCGGGGAACCAACCGACTAATTCAGGAGGGCGGTGCGCTACTGGTGACCCGAGCCGGAGATGTGTTGCGGGAGTATGAGGCACTGTTTCCCAGCAAGATCCAGCGGCAGAAGCCATTGGCGGAAGAGGAAGCAAACAGCCGTCTGTCCGCTGTGGGAGCAGAAAAGCGTTCCACCGTGCAAGCTGCCCAAAAAGTGGAGGAAACGCATGCGGGGAAAACCTGTATCTCACTGAAAAGTCAGCCCGAACTTTTTACGGATGATGAAAAGGAGATTCTGTACGCGTTGATGGAGAAAAGCATGTGTGCGGATGATGTGATTGAAGAAACCCAAATCCCCGCCCGCCGCGTCCTGTCGGCGCTGACCATGCTGCAGGTGCGCGGCTATGTGACAGAGGGGAAGGGCAGACGGTTTGAGACCCAGATCCGCTTGACGGAAGACTGAAGTGGCCGCGCGCGCGGCAATACCACAAATTTGGAGGGCAACCTTATGGCAAAAACCAATCTGGTTATCGTTGAGTCACCCGCTAAGGCAAAGACAATCGGGAAATATCTTGGCCCCAATTACAAGGTGAAAGCTTCCATGGGCCACGTCCGTGATTTGCCCAAAAGTAAGATCGGGGTGGATATCGAGGGTGGCTTTATCCCTGATTACCAGCCCATCAAAGGCAAGGAAGATACCATTGCCGACTTGAAAAAGGCTGCTAAGTCCAGTGACAAAGTCTTTCTTGCCACCGACCCGGATCGCGAGGGAGAGGCCATTTCCTGGCATCTAAAGGAGCTTTTAAACATACCCGATGATAAGACCTATCGCGTGACGTTCAATGAGATTACCAAAAAGGTCGTCAGCGAGAGCATTGCGGCCCCCCGTATCATTGATCAAAATCTGGTGGACGCGCAGCAGGCAAGGCGCATTTTGGATCGCATCGTGGGCTATCAGCTGTCGCCCCTCTTGTGGAAAAAGATTAAACGCGGCCTTTCGGCGGGACGCGTGCAGTCTGTGGCCACCCGTTTGGTGACCGAGCGCGAAGAGGATATCCGGGCTTTCATACCGGAGGAATACTGGTCTCTTGCTGTGGAAATGGAGCGGGTTCGTCCCAATCTTGGGGCCCTGAAAGCGCAGTTTTACGGCAGAGAAAAGAAGATGGAGCTGCACAGCGAAGACGAAGTGAACGCCGTAGTAGAAGCCGTTTCCAATGAGCCATTTTCCGTGCAGAATGTGAAGAGGCAGGACAAACGCCGCGCTCCTGCACCTCCTTTTATTACCTCCACGCTGCAGCAGGAGGCGTCCCGCAAGCTGAATATGACGCCCCGCCGCACCATGTCCATCGCCCAGCAGATTTACGAAGGGGTGGATATCGCAGACGAGGGTACAGTTGGTTTGATCACATACATGAGGACCGACTCCCTCCGCATTTCTGAGGAGGCCATTGCCGACGCCAAAACCTTTATTACCTCCCGCTACGGCAAGGACTACTATCCGGAGGAGTCCCGTCACTACAAGACCAAGGCAGGCGCCCAGGACGCCCATGAAGCCATTCGCCCCTCGGACATTACGCTGACGCCGGAGAGTATTAAAAAAGATCTGACCAGTGAGCAATATCGCCTTTATAAGCTGATCTGGAGCCGCTTTTTGGCAAGCCAAATGGCGTCTGCCATCTATGACAGTATTTCTGTTGAGGTCGTCAGCGCTGGATATACCTTCCATGCCACCCATTCCAGCATTAAGTTTGCAGGTTTTACCTCTGTGTATGAAGAGGGTCGGGATGATGATGACGAGGAGAAGCAGTCTCCGCTGCCCGACCTGAAGGAGGGCGAGGCGCTCACGCTGAATCAGCTGGATAAACAGCAGCATTTTACACAGCCCCCCGCCCGATACACTGAGGCCACGCTCATCCGAGCCTTGGAAGAAAAGGGGATTGGTCGCCCATCCACCTATGCCCCTACCATCTCCACCATCATGGATCGGGAGTATGTGGTGAAGGAGGGAAAGTACCTGCGCACCACGCCGCTTGGTGAGGTGGTCACGGGACTGATGAAGGATAAATTTACCGACATTGTAGAGCCTGCCTTTACCGCACAAATGGAAAATGAGCTGGACCAGGTTGAGTCCGGCAAAACGGAGTGGAAGGCCGTGCTTGCCAAGTTCTACAAGGGCTTTCAAAAGGAACTGAAGCAGGCGGAGACTGATTTGGATGGCGAACGGATTAAGATTCCGGATGAGGTTTCCGAGGAAATTTGTGACCTATGCGGACGCAATCTGGTGATCAAATCGGGCAAATTTGGGCGCTTTTTGGCTTGCCCCGGTTACCCTGACTGCACCTTTACCAAGCCCCTTGTGTTGGAAATGCCAGGGAAATGCCCCAAATGCGGCAGCCGAATCTTGAAAAAGACCTCCCGGAAGGGTTATGCGTACTACGGCTGTGAGCATAATAATGAGAAGAACGGAAAACCCTGTGACTTTATGACGTGGGACGTTCCTGTGAAGGAAACTTGCCCCGAGTGCGGACAGACTATGTTTAAAAAATCGGGCAGAGGGTTTAAAAAACCATTCTGCATTCATGAAGATTGCCCCAACTTTACTCCCGAGGAAAAGCGGGGTGGCTACAAGAAAAAGACGGATGCCACTTCTGCAGAAGACAAGGGTGAAACACCGAACGAAGGGAAACCGGACAAGGAGGCTGCAACCAAGAAAGCGGCTGCGAAGAAGGCTGAGGCGAAGAAACCGGCCGCTAAGACGGCTGCGGCCAAGAAACCGGCCGCTAAAAAGGCCGCAGCCAAGAAACCGGCCGCTAAAAAGGCCGCAGCCAAGAAACCGGCCGCTAAGACGGCTGCGGCCAAGAAACCGACAGCTAAGACGGCTGGGGCTAAAAAACCGGCCCAAAAGAAAAAAACAGACAAGAAGGCAACGACAGAATAAGTCAAAACGGCCTTTTGGGGCGTGGTGGCCAGAAAGATAGAAACGGAAGGAACAAATGGAACCTGTGACTGTAATTGGCGCTGGGCTGGCGGGCTGCGAGGCCGCCTGGCAGTTGGCTCAAAGGGGGATTCCCGTGGTTTTGCGGGAAATGAAACCCCAGAAAATGACCCCCGCGCATCACTCTGAACTGTTTGGAGAGTTGGTGTGCTCCAACTCCCTGCGCTCTGACCAATTGGAAAATGCGGTGGGACTGCTCAAGGAGGAACTGCGGCGGAGCGGCAGCTTGGTTTTGGCCTGCGCCGACGAGCACCGCGTGGAAGCAGGGGGCGCACTGGCTGTGGATCGGTGGGGGTTTGCCCGCGCCATCACAGAACAGATCAGAAGCTGTAGCGGCATCACTGTGGTAGAGGGCGAAGTGATGCAATTGCCTGCCGAGGGAGAGGTGATTGTGGCAACAGGCCCCTTGACCTCTGATGCGCTGGCGGACAACATCAGCGCCTTTTTTCCAGAGAGCGAATATTTAAATTTTTATGACGCAGCGGCCCCGCTTGTGACCTTTGAAAGCGTGGACATGGAAAAGGCATGGTTTGCTTCCCGCTATGACAAGGGAACCGCTGATTACATTAATTGCGCCATGACCGAAGAAGAGTACCATGCCTTCTGGACCGAACTTTGCGCCGCGCAGCAGGCAGAGGTACACGGGTTTGAAGACAAAAACGTGTTTGAGGGCTGCATGCCCGTGGAGGTGATGGCGCGGCGGGGGATTCAGACGTTATGCTACGGGCCGCTGAAGCCAAAGGGCTTGCGCGATCCCAAAACGGGGAAGGAGCCCTACGCTGTGGTGCAGCTTCGGCGGGACAATGACGAGGGAAGCATTTACAATCTGGTGGGCTTCCAGACTCACCTGAAATTTCCCGAGCAGAAAAGGGTCTTTTCCATGATTCCGGCTCTTCACAATGCGGAATTTGTCCGTTACGGCGTTATGCACCGCAATACCTATTTGGATTCACCGCGTTTGCTGGACCGTTATTACAGGGTGCGGAAGCAGCCGCGTATTGCGTTTGCGGGACAGGTAACTGGTGTGGAAGGCTATGTGGAATCCACCGCCTCCGGCTTTCTGGCTGCCGTGGAGCTTGCAAACCGGCTGCGGGGTAAGGCTCCGGTGGATTTCCCTCAGGAGACGGCCATCGGCGCGCTGGCACAGTATGTCAGCAATGAAAGCGTGACCCAATTTCAGCCGATGAATGTGAATTTCGGCATTATCCCACCCCTTGACTACAAGGGAAAGGGGAAGCGGGAGAAAAACGCGGAGCTGTCCAAAAGAGCGCTGGAAATGTTGGCACAGCTGGATTTGACATAGGAATGCAACGATCGAGAGGAAGTGCTTCAAGACATGAGAATCATTGTGGATGCAATGGGCGGAGATAACGCACCAACCGCGCCGGTAAAGGGCGCGCTGGAAGCGGTAGCGGAATATGGCGTGGAGGTCATTCTGGTCGGACGGGGCGAGGAAATTTTAAACGTTTTGCGGGAAAATGGGATCGGGGATCTTCCGGCAGGACTGGAGATCGCCCATGCCGACCAGGTGGTGGAAATGTGCGACAATCCCGCCACAGCATTCAAAGAGAAAAAAGACTCGTCACTGACCGTGGGACTGAATCTGTTGAAGGATGGCACGGGCAACGCCTTTGTCTCCGCAGGCAGCACAGGGGCGCTGCTGTCTGCTGCGACACTGATGATCAAGCGCGTTAAGGGCATCCGGCGTGCGGCGCTGGCGCCCATCGTTCCCACCGGGAAGGGGGGCGCAATTCTGATTGATTGCGGCGCCAATGTTGAGTGCACACCGGAATATCTGCTCCAGTTCGCGTTTATGGGGACCTATTACGCCGAACGGATTCTTGGCTGTCCCGAGCCCCGGGTGGGCTTATTGAATATCGGCACGGAAGAGAGCAAGGGGACACAGCTGCAACGGGAGGCCTATGTGTTGCTGAAAAAAGCAGACGCAGAGGGACGGCTGCATTTTGCGGGCAATGTGGAGGCGCGGGAGGCCGTGGAAGGCAGCGTAGAGGTCATTGTTGCCGATGGGTATTCTGGAAATATATTCCTAAAAACCATGGAGGGAACAGGGTTGTTCCTTGCCAGGGAAATCAAGAACATGTTCAAAAAGAATTTGTTTACCAAGCTGGCGGCACTGCTGGTAAAGGATGGAATTCGGAATTTTAAGAAGATTATGGATTCTGGCGAGGTGGGGGGAACGGCTTTGCTGGGTATTTCAAAGCCAGTGATTAAGGCCCACGGCTCTTCCGATGCCTATGCAATCAAAAACGCGATTCATCAGGCCATGCAATTTGCCGATTGTGGTATGATTGAGAATATTGCGGAGAATATTGAATACATGCGTTTGCCGGTGAAGCCGAACGGGGAGCAGTAAGCACTCGCTGCGGCTAATTTGGCTGTGAATTTATGAAAAGCCTATTGACAGTCTGGGTGAATGTGCCTATTATTTGTTGTAGAATACGAGTTACGAAGGAGCGATTTCAAATGATTTTGGAGAAACTGAGCGCTATGATCGCAGAACAGTTCAGTGTGGAGGAAGGCTCTATCACGATGGATACGACATTTGCGGATGATCTGGGCGCGGACTCTCTGGATATTGTGGAACTGTCTATGGCATTGGAAGACAAATTCGGCATTGAAGAGATGAGCGAAGAAGACATTGGAACCATTGTAACGGTAGGAGACTTGGTCAAGTACCTCCAGAACCGGGTAGGCGAATAAAAACAGACAAAGTCTCGCTCACGGCGAGACTTTGTTTTTGAAATGAGGATCTGACATGGATACATTGGAGGAACGGCTGGGCTACGTTTTTCAGGACAAGGGTTTGTTGGAAAGCGCGTTGCACCACAGCTCTTACGCCAACGAGAACAAAGCAAAATGCATATCCAGCAACGAACGCCTGGAATTTTTGGGCGATGCGATCCTTGGTATGGTGGTGGCGGATTATTTGTTTCGCAATTGCCCGGATATGCCCGAGGGAGAGCTGACCCGAACCCGTGCGGCGCTGGTATGCGAGGGCAGCCTTGTGGTGGTGGCACACGAACTGGATTTAGGCAGCTTCTTGAAGCTGGGCAAGGGCGAGGAAATCGGCGGCGGACGCAACCGACCTTCCATCCAGGCAGACGCTGTGGAGGCCGTTTTGGCTGCGGTGTATCTGGACGGCGGCATTGGAAGTGCCCGGAAGATCATCAGCCGTTTTATTTTAAGCCGCAGTAGTGCAGACATTGCATCCAACCGCGACTATAAGACTGCCCTGCAGGAAGTAGTACAACGGGAAAACGGCCAGGTCCTGACCTACCAGCTTGTAGGCGAGCACGGTCCTGATCACGCCAAAGTGTTTCTGGTAGAGGTGTGTCTCAATGGCAACGTGATTGGCTCCGGCGAGGGACGCAGCAAGAAAGAGGCGGAGCAGGCGGCGGCACAGGTTGCCATCGGACAGCTGAAATAAGGAAGAGGAAAAGGGCGCCGCTTGTGCGGCGCTCCTTTGCGTTGCTCCACTTTTTGGTGGAAAACGTTTGCAAAACACGGTGCAGATTGGTATAATAATTTATTACTATGTATGTGTTTGCCCAGTTGAGATGTGAGGTGTGCCATTTGTATTTAAAAGCACTGGAAATACAGGGTTTTAAATCGTTTCCAGATAAGACCGTCCTCACTTTTGGCGAGGACATCACCGCAATCGTGGGTCCAAACGGCAGCGGGAAATCAAATATTTCCGACGCGATCCGGTGGGTGATGGGGGAACAGTCCACCCGAGCCCTGCGCGGAGGCAAGATGGAGGATGTTATTTTTGGCGGTACGCAAAAGCGAAATCAGCTGGGTTTTGCCGAAGTTTCGCTGGTGCTGGACAATACGGAACATATCTTTGACATGGAGGAAAGCGAAGTTATGGTTACCCGCCGGTATTACCGTTCGGGTGAAAGTGAATACTACATCAACCGGCGTTCCGTCCGTCTCAAAGACGTCAATGAGCTGTTTATGGATACTGGTTTGGGCAGAGAGGGATACTCCATTATCGGACAGGGCCGGATCGACGAAATCCTATCCGTGAAAAGCGCGGATCGCCGCGAAGTGTTTGAAGAAGCGGCGGGAATTTCCCGCTTCCGGCACCGCAAGGAGGAGTCCGAGCGCAAGCTGCAGCATACCGAGGAGAATCTGATTCGTATCAACGATAAGATTGATGAGTTAGAACTGCAGGTGGGGCCGCTGCGGGAACAGGCGGAAAAGGCCAAGAAGTTCCTGGTTCTGCGGGACGAGCTGCGGGGGCTTGAGATTTCTGTGTGGCTGGAAAACCTGGAAAAGGTCCGGCAAAGCGGGATGAAGACCCTTTCAGATTATGAAAATGCCGTTCGCCACAAGGAGAACACACAGAAAACTGTGGAGGAGTTGTATGCGGCTGCCGAACAGTACGCCGAGCAGATGCGGGAAAAGGACATGGAGATCGACCGCATCCGTTTTTCCATGTCTTCCGGTGAGGCAACGGTAAGCGAACTGGAAAGCGCGGTGGCAGTGCTGAACACCAATGTTCAGAACAATCTGGATAATGCCCAGCGCATTCGGGACGAGCTGGAACAACAGGACGGCCGCGCAGGCAGCATCACCGGGCAGATTGCAGAACGCCGGGAACGACTGGAAGCAATCTTACAGCAGCAGGAGACCCTGCGGGCACAGCTTGCCCAAAAGCAGGTGCAGGCCGACGAGATGAACCGCTCCGCGGGCAGCATTACCCAGGAGTTGGAGCGTTTGCGGCAAAAGCAAGCGGTAGAAACTGCTTCCGCGGCAGAAGCCAAGGCTCTTTTTTCCGCACTGGCTGCCGCCGCGCAGGAACTGCTGGACCGGGATGAAGCCGTGCGGCGGGAATTGGCTGTTGGGGAAGAACGGGTCACAGAGGCCAAAAACGAACTGGCCAGAGTCACGAAAGCCAGAAGCGACGCCTGCGAAGAGCGGGATTCCATTGCTAATATGATAAGCGGATACAGCCTGCGCCTGGAAAGCCGCCGGAAAAAAGCCAGGGAGGCAGAGGAAAAACGCGTCAACCTCCAAATGGAGGAGAATGCACTTAAGTCCCGCATTCACATGCTGACCGAGATGGAGAAGATGCACGAGGGCTTTTCTAAGGCGGTCAAGCTGGTGATGGGAGAAGCCGAGCGGGGCGGACTGCAGAACATTCACGGCCCCGTGGCGGGCCTTATTCACGTGCCGGAGCGCTACACCGTGGCGGTGGAGATCGCACTGGGCGGCGCCATGCAAAACGTGGTGGTGGAGCGGGAAGAGGACGGAAAGGCCGCGATTCATTATCTCAAGCGCAGAGACGCGGGGCGGGCCACCTTTTTGCCCCTATCCTCCATTCAGCCCAGCGACCTGCGCGAGAAAGAAGTGGCGCGGGAGAAGGGCTTTATCGGCATTGCCAGTGATCTGATTGAGTATGACCCAAAATACCGCGCGGTTTTTGCCAATTTGCTGGGCCGTGTGGTGGTGGCAGAGGATATAGATGCCGCCATCGCCATGGCACGAAAATTTGGGTATCGATTCCGTATCGTGACACTGGATGGGCAGGTGTTCAATGCCGGCGGGTCCATGACCGGCGGCTCTGCCAATCGCAGCGCAGGCATCCTCAGCCGGGCAAACGAACTGGAGCGGCTGGGGGAGCAGATTGCCGGTGTTCAACAGTCGCTCAGCGCGGCTGTCAAAAGTGCGGAAGAGCTCAACCGCGAAGTCACGGCAGCCGAGTATGAGATGGAGACCGCGCTGGCCCAGCGCCGCCAGAGCGAGGATGCCGTTCTTAAGCTGGAGGAGCGCTGCACTAGCCTGACCAATATGGAGACCGATCTGGAGCGGCAGCGGGATGCACTGCGGACAGAGCTGGAGCAGATTATGGCTCGTTCCGTTCAGGTGGAGAACGATACGACTGCCGCAAGAAACCGCATTGAAGAGCTGGAGGGGGCCGCTGAGGCCGCTCGCAGTGAAGCGGAGGGAAAGCTGCAGGGGCAGACCGACCTGCACAGCCGCGCGGCAGAGGCCGGACGGGAAGTGGCCGAGCTGAATGTGCGCATCGCCGCGCTGGAAGCAGAACGGAATACCTCACGCCAGAGTCTGGAGGAATTAGAAGGTCTGCACCGGGAGATGAGCGGCGACCGGGAACAACGGCTTGCGCTCATTGGCGAGTATGAGGCGAAAAATGATGCAATTAAGGCCGAGATATTGGAAAGGGGCCAGCAGCTGCAAACCATTCGCGCGGCAAACCAGAACCAAACCGACGATATCCGCCGACTGAATGAAGAAAAGATTACCTTGGAAGCCCAGCGCGTGAAGGCGGATAAGGACAGCCGGGACAAGAATACCGAACTGCTGTCCATGGAACGTGAGGTTTCTGTTTTGGAACAGAAGAAGCTGTCCACTGCCATGGAGGAGAAGCAGCTTCTGGACAGGCTGTGGGATACCTATGAGCTGTCTCACGAGGCGGCGAAGGCGCAGCGTATTGAATTGGAATCGGTGCAAAAGGCGACCCGCAGGATCGGCGAACTTAAACGGGGGATCACGGATCTTGGCAACATCAATGTCGGCGCTATTGAGGAATTTCAGCGCGTCAATGAGCGCTACACCTATCTCACCGACCAGCGGGACGACGTGGAACATGCCAAGCGCGAATTGGAGAGCATTATCACTGGGATTACCGGCGAGATGCAAAACATTTTTGCCACGCAGTTTCAGATTATCAATGAGGCTTTCGGCGTAACTTTTCAGGAGCTGTTTGGTGGCGGCAAGGCGACATTGGAGTTGGAAGACGAGGAGGACATCCTGAATTGTGGCATTGAAATTAAGGTCCAGCCGCCGGGTAAAGCGCTGAAGATTATCACTCTGCTTTCCGGCGGGGAAAAGGCATTTGTCGCCATTGCTCTGTATTTCGCCATCCTCAAGGTAAGACCCACGCCCTTCTGTGTGATGGACGAAATTGAGGCGGCGCTGGATGACGCCAACGTGGTGCGCTATGCCCATTACCTGCGCGGCATGAGCGGCAAGACGCAGTTTATCGTCATTACGCACCGCCGTGGCACGATGGAGGAAGCCGACGTGCTTTACGGCATTACCATGCAGGAGCAGGGCGTGTCGAGAGTGCTGACCATCAATCTCAACGATGTGGAGAAGGAATTGAAGATTAAGTAGAAGCGTGAAACGGATCGACGGGGAACGCTGAGATCACGCAAACAATAAGAAGCAGGAGCGCCTGAAAACAGGCACGACAAAGGAGCCAATACCACATGGGATTTTTTGATAAGATCAAAAAAATAGCAATATTTAACGGGTTTTCCGAGCTGACAGACGATTTTTACGATGAACTGGAAGAGAGCCTGATCCTTGCCGACACGGGCATGGACACCACGCTTGAGACCGTGGAGGCCCTGCGCAAACGGGTGAAAGAACGGCACATCAAGGACATGGACGGCGCGAGAGCTTGCATGCGGGAAATCCTGCGTGAAATGATGGAGGTAGGAGACGGGAGAATGAACCTGTCCACCAAGCCATCAGTCGTGCTGTTTATCGGTGTGAATGGCGTGGGTAAGACCACCACCATCGGTAAGCTGGGTTCTGCACTCAAGCGGGAAGGAAAATATGTTTTGCTGGCCGCCGCCGATACCTTTCGCGCCGCGGCCGCCGAGCAGTTGACCATTTGGGCCGAGCGGGGCGGACTGGAGATTGTCAAGCAGGCGGAGGGCTCCGACCCGGCTTCCGTTGTGTTTGATGCGCTGTCCGCGGCCAAGGCCAGACGCTGCGATGTCGTGCTGGTAGACACCGCAGGCCGGCTGCATAACAAGCAGAATCTGATGAACGAGCTGAATAAAATGAGTCGCATCATCGACCGGGAACTGCCTGACTGCGCCAGAGAGACCCTGCTCGTCCTGGACGCCACAACAGGGCAAAACGGATTGATCCAGGCCAAGCAGTTTAAGGAAACGGCCGGCATTACCGGCATTGTCTTGACCAAGCTGGATGGTACGGCAAAGGGCGGCATCGTCTTTGCCATTGCCAGGGAACTGCAAATCCCTGTGAAGTATGTGGGACTGGGAGAGGGAATCGAAGATCTCCGTCCGTTCGACCCGGCACAGTTTGCCGAGGCCATCATTTAAAGGAGAAACAGAATGGAACGTTTCATCGCAGTGCTGCTGGGTACTTTTATCTGTGTGATGTCGCTTATTTGTGCCATCAGACCGGATATTGGCTTTACCTTTAACCATCTGAAAAAAATGGAACCTAACGAGCATGGTTTGAAAATGACGCGCCTGAGCGGTGCGATGGGAATATTATTGGGCGCTGTTATCATCATTGCCGCGCTGATGATGTAAGAAAGAGGAGAAACTATGAATCGCATTGACGGAAGAAAATTTGACGAGCTTCGTTCTGTGGAAATCATTCCAAATGTCAACCTGTTTGCAGAGGGTAGCTGCCTGATCCGCTGTGGGAACACCCATGTGCTGTGCACCGCCTCGGTAGAGGAGCGAACCCCGCCCCACGTCCCCCTTGGCGAGGGCTGGGTGACCGCGGAATATTCCATGCTGCCCCGGGCCAACCGCGAGCGCAGCCGAAGGGATGTTTCCAAGCTGAAGCTATCCCCCCGCAGCGCCGAAATCCAGCGCCTGGTAGGCCGGGCTCTCCGTGCGGCGGTGGATATGAAAGCCCTGGGTGAGCGCAGCATCACCATTGACTGTGATGTGCTGCAGGGCGACGGCGGCACGCGTACCGCATCGGTGACCGGTGGATATGTGGCATTGGCCTTGGCCTGCAAAAAGCTGGTGGAGGAGGGCGTGATCGAAAAGATGCCCCTTACCACCTACGTGGCGGCGGTATCCGCCGGTATCGTGGCGGATGAGGCGCTGCTGGATCTGTGCTATGAGGAGGATTCCTCCGCTATGGTGGATTTTAACTGCGTCATGACCGGCCAGGGTGACCTGGTGGAAATTCAGGGCACTGGCGAAGGCCGCCCTTTTACTGTGGAGGAGCAGCGCCAGCTGGTGGTGCTGTGCCAGAAGGGAATCCGTGAGCTGCAGGCGATGCAAAAAAGCATTCTGGAGGGCTAAGCCGTGAAAATGGTATTGGCAAGTAAGAACGAGCATAAGCTGGCGGAAATGCGGATGATGCTGGGGGAAACGGGGGTTGAGCTTGTGCTTCAATCCGCGCTTGGCGTGGATGTAGAGGTGGAAGAAACGGGAACGACCTTTGAAGAAAACTCCATGCTCAAGGCAAAGGCGGTGATGGAAGCCACAGGGATGCCCGCGATCGCGGACGATTCCGGCTTGTGCGTGGACGCACTCAGCGGCGCTCCTGGCATTTACTCCGCCCGTTATGGCGGCGGTGAACTGGACGATATGGGCCGTTGCCGTTTGCTCTTGGAAAATATGCGGGGACAGATGCCGCGTACCTGCCGCTTCGTTTCGGTGATCACCTGCTGCTTCCCGGGTGGGGATACTATCTCCGCTCGTGGGGAATGCAAGGGGACAGTTGCCTTTACCCCAATGGGAGACGGAAATTTTGGCTATGACCCCATTTTCTTTGTGCCGGAACAGAAAAAGACCTTTGCTCAAATGGCGCCAGAAGAAAAGAACGCCATCTCCCACAGAGGGAACGCCCTGAAAATATTTCAAATGAAATTGGAGAATTATCTGAATGGAATTAACAAGTAAACAGCGTGCACAGCTGCGCTCACTGGCCAACGGAATCGACACCATTGTCCACATTGGTAAGGACGGCATCGGTGAAAACCTGATCAGACAGGCCAATGACGCATTGGAGGCCAGAGAGTTGATTAAGTGCCGTGTGCTGGATAACTCCATGTATACGGCACGGGAGGCCTGTGACCAATTGTCCAAAGTTACCCGCAGTGAGCAGGTGCAGGTAATCGGAACAAAATTCGTCCTTTATCGTCAAAGCCATGATAAGGAGAAAAAGGACAAAATCCAACTGGTTAAGCCTGCGAAGAATAAAAGTGAATGAGGTTTGCCGGATTCCCGGCGGGGGACGGTACACGCAAAGCACCATGCAACCTTCTAGCGTAAGCTGAAGCTTGATCCGGGCGAATCCAGTTTGCCCAGAAAAGCGCAGGCAGCTGCTCTGAGGAAAGGAACGTGAATCCATGAAAATCGGCGTTTTTGGCGGGACCTTTAATCCACCCCATTTGGGACACCTTGCTGCCGCGCGATTGGCGGTGGAGTCGCTTGGTCTGGATAAGCTGCTTTTCATTCCCGCGTCTATCCCTCCGCACAAGCAACTGTCGAATCAGACACCGGAAGCCAAACACCGTCTCGTCATGACCGAAATTGCGGCGGACAGCATGGGGCTGAAAGGCCTTGCCGAGGTATCCGACTTGGAGTTTGAGCGCGATGGGAAGAGCTATACCGCCGATACACTGGAGACACTCCATGAACAATTTCCGCTGGATGAACTGTTCCTTTTGTTAGGAACCGATATGTTCCTGACTCTGGAACATTGGTATCGACCAGAGCGAATTATGTCCCTTGCCACCATCGTCCCTTTTGCCCGCAGCTACTCGGACTGCGAAGAAAAGCTTGAGCATCAGGCACAGTATTTGCAAAAGAACTTTGACGCCCGGGTCAGGATGCTCCGGCTTGACGAGATTACGGAAATATCATCGACCCAGCTGCGCTCGCTTCTGGTGGCGGGGAAGGGGCAGGAATTTCTGCCGCCCAGCGTGTATGGATATATTCTGCGGGAAAAACTATATGGAGTATGCGCTGATCTGAAGCATTTGGATATCCCCGCGCTGCGCGCCGTATCCTATTCCATGATTAAGGCCAAGCGGATTCCCCATATTGAAGGAACAGAACAGGCGGCGGTGAAGTTAGCCCAGCGGTGGGGCGCAGATGTTGCGCTGGCCCAGCGGGCGGCCATTTTACACGATTGCACCAAATATCTTGGTTTGGAGGAGCAGTTGAATTTGTGCCGCAAATATGGTATCCTTCTTGATGCACTTGAGCAACGTGCTGTGAAGCT
This sequence comes from Oscillospiraceae bacterium, assembly GCA_963666535.1. Classification (GTDB taxonomy): domain Bacteria; phylum Bacillota; class Clostridia; order Oscillospirales; family Oscillospiraceae. The sequence goes on from OY762913.1 coordinate 1,332,624, forward strand.
GCTCCACGCGAAAACAGGAGCCGGAGCGGCTCGTTATCTCTTTGGCGAGCCGGACGAGGTGTATGACGCCATTTTCTGGCATACCACGGGGAAAGCGGATATGACGTTGCTGGAAAAAATAATTTACCTTGCTGATTACATGGAACCCACCCGCGAATTTGACGGCGTGGAGCAAATGCGCCAGTTGGCCTTTGAGGATTTGGATCGGACGCTTTTACTGGGCTTTGAAATGAGTATCAGCGAGATGGAGCAGCGCGGCAACCCGGTGCACCCTAACACCGTGCAAGGACGCGACTGGCTGAAAGGAACATTGCAATGAGTCGAGATAGCCAAAACAACTGGGGCGATGGGCCCAACGATACAAACATATTCACCCGGTGGCGGGCAAAGCGGACGCAATGGCTTGCAAGCATGACGCCCAAAGAGCGAATTTTACGGCGGGTTCTCACCGTAGCATCCGGTGTTTCCGTTGTGGTGATTACGCTTGGCCTGATCTATGCGTTTAACGTAAAGGCACCCACGCTTCCTGTGGACAACGTGGACGCGAACCCCGAGGATGATGTCACGCTGGACGGGGAAGAGCCGCCTTCTGTTGCAGGCCGCAAGGATGGGTTTTACACGTTCCTGGTTTGTGGACGGGATACCGGCGGCGGAGGAAATACCGACACCATGTTGCTCGCAACCTATGACGTGAATGAAAACGTGATGAATGTGATGAGCATCCCGCGGGATACTATGGTGAATGTGAAGTGGAGCACCAAAAAGATCAATTCAGTCTATGGCGTGCTTGGGATGGAAGGCCTGCAGACCCATGTGGGCAAACTCACCGGCGTTACGCCAGACTTCTACGTTATCATTGAGTGGGAAGCCGTTGGCAAATTGGTGGATGCCATCGGTGGCGTGGATTTTGACGTGCCGTACAAAATGAATTACGACGATCCAGCCCAGGATTTATATATTCATGTGGACAAGGGCTTACAGCATCTGGATGGCGATACCGCGATGCAGGTGATCCGCTGGAGGAAAAATAACGACGGGAGTAAGGTTTCCATCGGCGATACCGGGCGTATGGAAATTCAGCAAGGATTCCTGGCCGCAGTGGCTAAGGAATGTCTCCAGATGAAGAACATTACAAAAGTAAGTAAATTGTCTGAGATTTTTACCGATAATGTTGAGACTGATCTGACTGTTGGCAATCTGGTTTGGTTTGGACAGCAGGCAATGGGGATGGATACCACGCAAGATCTGACTTTCTGCACCCTTCCCGCCAATATGAACGGCAGTTACAGAAATCTTTCCTATGTTTACCCGATTGAAAGCGAAATACTGACTGTGGTGAACGAGAAATTTAACCCTTACCTGCGTGATATCGTAGCTTCCGACCTGCAGATTATGGTGAAAAATAAAGACGGATCGCTTTCTGTGACCTCCGGTTCGCTGGCTGATCCTTCAGCGGCCGTTGCGCCGACGGTAACGAAAAAACCGGTGGAGGAGCCAGTTGAAACAGATGAGCCCGTTGAAACCGAGCCACCTGTGGAAACAGTGACACCCACGGAGACCCCCGTCGCAACGGAAACCCCCGAGCCCACAGTGACAGATGAGCCTGTTGTTACGCCCCCCCCCATCGTGACGGATCCTCCCGTGGTTACCAAAGAGCCGCCGGTGCAGGACGTACCTGAGAATGTACAGCCATAAATAAAGGAGATAGAATGATGCTTGAACCAAAAACACTGGCACTGGAACTGGCGAAAAGCCTTGACAGCAAGAAGGGTATGGCGATCAAGGTGCTGGAGACTGGGCCGCTGACTACGCTGGCTGAATATTTTGTGCTATGTTCTGCCACCTCTACCACACAGGTTAAGGCTTTGTGCGACGTTGCAGAGGAAACTGCAAAAAATTTAGGTGAGCCTGCGCATCACATCGAAGGGCATCGCGGCGGAACCTGGACGTTGTTGGATTTTTCCGCTGTGGTCGTTCACGTTTTTACAGAGGAAGCCCGGGAGTTTTATAACCTGGAGCGCCTGTGGAATGATGCCGCTCTGGTGGATTTAAGCGGCATCCTGACGGAATGAGTCAGGCGTGACGCATTGCCCCTGAAAACTGAGGAAGTAGTGATAGACAGTGAAGTACGATTTTGCATCCATTGAGAAAAAATGGCAAAAAAAGTGGTTGGATGAAAAAACATACCAATGTAAAAGCGAAGGCAATAAGCCAAAGTTTTATGCCTTGGTGGAATTCCCCTATCCCTCTGGACAGGGCCTTCATGTAGGTCACGCGCGACCCTATACGGCCATGGACGTGGTGGCGCGGAAAAAACGAATGGATGGCTTTAATGTTCTGTTTCCCATGGGATACGACGCCTTTGGCTTGCCCACAGAGAACTATGCCATTAAAAACCACATTCATCCTGCCAAGGTGACCCACGATAATATTCAGGCATTCCGCAAACAGCTGATCATGCTGGGCTATTCCTTTGACTGGGAGCGCGAGGTTAACACCACAGACCCTGCTTATTACAAGTGGACGCAGTGGATTTTCCTGCAGCTTTATCAAAAAGGACTGGCCTATAAAACCACGATGCCGGTTAACTGGTGTACCTCTTGTAAGTGCGTGCTGGCGAATGAAGAGGTCGTAGAGGGCGTGTGCGAGCGTTGCGGTGCTCCTGTCGTCCGCAAGGAAAAGAGCCAGTGGATGCTGAAGATCACCGCGTACGCCCAGCGCCTGATTGACGATTTGGATGACCTGGACTTTATTGAGCGCGTCAAAATTCAGCAGAAGAACTGGATTGGCCGCTCCACCGGGACTGAGGTTGATTTTGCGACGACTGAGGCAGACAAGCTGCGGGTTTATACCACACGCCCCGACACCTTGTTTGGCGCTACCTACATGGTCATTGCGCCCGAGCATGCGTGCGTGACCAAGTGGGCGGACAAGCTGACCAATCTGGATGAAGTAAAGGCTTACGTGGCGGAAGCGGCACGCAAATCGGACTTCGAGCGTACCGAACTGGTAAAGGACAAAACCGGCGTAGAACTCAAGGGCGTTCGCGCCGTCAATCCCGTGACTGGCAAGGAAATCCCCATCTTTATTTCCGATTACGTCCTGTCTACTTATGGCACCGGCGCTATCATGGCCGTTCCCGCCCATGATACCCGCGACTGGGATTTTGCCAAGAAGTTCGGACTGCCGATCGTAGAGGTGGTTCAGGGCGGAGATGTGCAGCAGGCCGCCTTTACCGATGTAGCCGCAGGCGTCATGGTCAATTCTGGATTTCTGGATGGGCTGGAAGTATCACAGGCAAAGAAAACCATCACCGAATACTTGACCAAACAGGGAATTGGCGAGGCGAAGGTTAACTACAAGCTCCGTGACTGGGTGTTCTCCCGCCAGCGATATTGGGGGGAGCCCATTCCCATGATCCAATGCGCCAAATGCGGTTGGGTGCCACTGCCGGAAAGCGAGCTGCCCCTGCTGCTGCCTGAGGTGGAAAGTTATGAACCCACAGACACTGGCGAGTCCCCCATTTCCAAAATGACCGACTGGGTGAATTGCACTTGTCCCCAGTGCGGCGGTAAGGCCCAGCGGGAGACGGATACCATGCCCCAATGGGCAGGGTCCTCTTGGTATTTTCTGCGCTATATGGACCCCCATAATCCCGACGCATTAGCTTCGAAACAGGCAATGGATTATTGGTCTCCTGTGGATTGGTACAACGGTGGTATGGAGCATACGACCCTGCATTTGCTGTACAGCCGCTTTTGGCATAAATTTCTTTATGACATTGGGGTTGTCCCCACCAAGGAACCTTACCACAAGCGCACCAGCCACGGCATGATCTTGGGCGAGGGCGGCGAGAAGATGTCCAAATCCCGCGGCAACGTGGTGAATCCAAACGATATTGTGGCACAGTTTGGTGCCGATACCATGCGGATGTACATCATGTTTATCGGCGACTTTGAGAAGGCGGCAGCCTGGTCCACCAATGCGGTGCGGGGCTGCAAGCGATTTTTGGACCGGGTGTGGAACCTGGGGGAGACCGAGCACAGCGGAGAAGCGTACTCCCCAGCCAACGAGGCGGCAGTCCACAAGGCCATTCACAAGGTCAGTCAGGATATCGAGGCGATGAAGTTTAACACCGCCATCGCCACGCTTATGGCTTTGGTGAATGACTTTTATGCCAACGGCGCTTCTCGCGGGGATATGAAGGCCTTGCTGCTGATGCTGGCTCCCTTTGCACCCCACATGGCCGAGGAATTGTGGGCGATGCTTGGTTTCGCCGACCTTGGAATGGCCTGCCAGCAGTCCTGGCCCGAGTATGACCACAGTAAAACCGTCTCCGCTACCGTCCAGATGGCGGTGCAGGTGGGCGGTAAACTCCGGGCCACCATTACTGTGGCACTGGACAGCGATGAAGAAGCTGTGCTGGCTGTCGCACTCGCAGACCCCAAGGTGGAAAAGTTTTCTGAGGGAATGGAGCTCGTTAAGACGATTCTTGTCAAAAACAAGCTGATCAATCTCATTTTTAAACCAAAGGCGTAAGCCCGTGATTGGTGGTCGGTCGACGATGCACTTGTTTTAGGCAGTGGCCGCGGATGGGCTATCTGGTATGAACGACCAAGAAATAAAAAATATTCAAAATCATCGCAAACGTTCTTGACAATGCAGGAAAAAATGCATATAATACTACTGTTAAAGCCATAATCATGGCCCTTGAGTGGCGGAGTCCCGTCGCATCTGGAGGGAGGGAAATATATGTCCGAAGTCCGCGTAAAAGATGGCGAATCTCTGGAAAATGCATTGAAACGTTTTAAGCGTAGCTGTGCAAAATCCGGTGTTCTTGCTGAGGTCCGTAAGCGTGAGCATTATGAGAGCCCGAGCGTTAAGCGCCGCAAGAAGTCCGAAGCTGCCCGCAAGAATAAAAAGAAATTCTATTGATCGAGTTGATAAAAGGCGTGTCCCTTGAGGGGACACGCCTTTTTTCTCGATCAAAATGCGGATACTCGATGACCGTGATGGCGCAGACTGTGGTGGTAAAATCTACGGTGTAGGTGGACGTGAGGAATTCTCCTTCTTTTGAGTGCCCGCCGGGAGCACCTGGGCAACAGCCGCATCGAAAAACTGGAAGCAGCGGTACTCTGGAAAGGAAGGCTGCGAAAAATCGGGCCGGATAGGCCCGATTTTTTTAGTATGCAGAAAGGAGGGAGGAATATCACAGAATAAGCAAATCAGTCGTGGTGTAGGAAAACATTCCTTCACTTGCGGTGAGAATTGCTTCAAAGTTGCAGAGAACGGTTCCGTCAGCCAGCGAGACAAGAGAACCGGAGATCAAGTAGGAATCGTCGCCGCAGGCAACATAGCCACCCAAAACAGTTTGTGTTAGTCCAGCGTCGCCCCGGGCGAGAACATAAGTATCGGCGTCTGGATCATAGGTAATGCTGTCGCTCAGTTCAGCCGGAATGGCAGGCAGACCAGTGTAATCGGTGAACAGGGATGCGGCGTAGTCGCGCACGGTTTCAGCAGGGAGGGTAAGCGTTCCGTCCGTCAGAACGGCGCGGCTGTCGGCTTCCCCGTAAATGCCCAGCATATAGTAGAGAGCGGCCCAGAAAAATTCTTCAGAGTTGGGACGGTAGGAATAGCCGCGTTCCAGCATGCACATCACCAGAGAATCGACGGCCGGAACCGCTGCGTCGAAACTTATGGTATTGGCGGGAACCGAAATGGTCGTGGTGACCGCGGCGGCGGGAGACTGCCCGTTGGCAGCTGCGACAACGCCAGAGGTGGGAACCAGAATCAAAGAAACAATCATTAAGGAGATAAACAGCTTTTTCATCGGTAGAACTCCCTTCCTTCCTTCTTGTACCCAGTATACTATGCAGGCATGTTTAAATACTTGCTTTTTTCATTACGGTATAGTGAAAAAACGGTAACACATCATTACGGGAAATGACACAATGTCACCGTTTTGTTACAAACTAATTTAATTCCGTTTTCATTGACCCCAAAGCACTTTTAAGGTAGAATGAATAAAATCGAATCAGTTGGAAAGCAGGGGGAAACCCTCTTTTTTTAATGGCGAAGGGAATGGAAAGCGGATATGTTGGAGGAAAAGCAGCAACAACAGTTTTGTGCGGCGCGGCGCACAGTGATCGCATTGGAGTTTGGAACGCTGAACCCCGAGCAGCAGAAGGCTGTTTTAGCAACGGAGGGACCGCTCCTTCTGCTTGCCGGTGCGGGCAGCGGTAAGACAACAGTGCTGATCAGCCGTATCGCAAATCTGATGAAATACGGACGCGGTTCCGACAGCGATGAAGTACCCGACTGGATCACAGAGGAAGACGTCGCGTTTTTAGCGGACTACGCTAAGTCTCCTGATCCGCCGCAGAAACTCCGGGCAGAAAAGCTGTGCAGACAGGACCCCGCCGTGCCGTGGTCGATTCTGGCCATTACCTTTACCAATAAGGCAGCGGGTGAGATGAAGGACCGGCTGCAGAGAATGCTGGGCCCAGCCGCGCTGGATATCTGGGCATCTACCTTCCACTCCGCCTGTGTCCGAATTCTGCGCCGTGACATTGAAAAACTGGGATTTTCCAGCTCCTTCACGATCTATGATTCCGCGGACAGCGAGCGGGTTGTCAAAGACATTTTAAAGGATCAGAATATAGACGACAAACAGTTTCCAGCCAAAACCGTGATGGGGTACATTTCCCGGGCAAAGGACTCCATGAAGCTGGCGGCGGATTATCAGGCGGAGTGCGATAAGAGCGGGGACTTCCGTTTAAAGAAAATTGCCATGCTCTATGCGGAGTATCAGAAACGGCTGTGGGAGGCCAATGCCCTGGATTTTGACGATATCATCCTGCATACCGTCCGCTTGCTTCTGGGTTTTGAAGAAGTGCGGTCCTATTACCAGAATAAGTTCCGCTACGTTCTGATCGACGAATATCAGGACACCAATAACCTACAGTATCTCTTCGCCTCCACGCTGGCGGGTAAGTGGGAGAATTTTTGCGTGGTGGGTGACGACGATCAGTCCATCTACCGGTTCCGAGGCGCTACCATTGAGAATATTTTGTCCTTTGAAAAGCAGTATCAGGGTGCACGGGTGATTCGGTTGGAGCAAAATTATCGGTCTACCGGCAATATCCTCAATTCCGCGAACGCCGTCATCCGCAACAATCAGGGACGCAAAGGAAAAGAACTGTGGACCCAACACGGCGCGGGAGAAATGGTACAGCTTTACACTGCCATGAATGAGAATGAGGAAGCCCAGTATGTGGCCGGACAGGTCATGGAGGGATACCGGCAGGGCCGCGCCTGGAAGGACAACGCCGTGCTCTACCGCATGAATGCGCAGTCTAACCAGCTGGAGCGGGCCTTTAAGCAAAACGCAATTCCTTACCGTATCATTGGCGGCACCCGGTTTTTTGATCGCGCCGAGGTGAAGGATATGGTGGCCTATCTGTGCGTACTGAACAATTCCACCGACGATCTGCGCTTGTCCCGCATCATTAACGTTCCCGCCCGTGGGATCGGCAAAACCACACTGGATGCCGCACAGACCATCGCGCGGGAAGAAAACTTGTCCTTGTATCAGGTGGTCAGACAGGCGACCCTTTACCCCGAGCTGCAAAAAGCGGCGGGCAAGCTCGCCCAGTTTACTGATATGATGGAAAATTTGCGGACGTTGGCCGCCACACTGCCGCTGCCTGATTTTTACGAGGAATTGGTGGCAAGAACCGGCTATGCCGTTATGCTGGAGGCCAAGAATACGGTGGAGGACAGAACTCGTCTGGAAAACGTGCGGGAGCTGCTTACCTCCATCAAGGGATATCTGGAAAACGCGGGAGAGGAGCCATCCCTGGCTGGTTTCCTGGATGAGATTGCGCTGTATACCGACCTTGACAGCACCGAGGCGGGGGAGAACTGTGTGGTGATGATGACCATGCACTCGGCCAAGGGGCTGGAATTTCCCGTGGTCTATGTCGTGGGAACAGAGGAGGGCATCTTCCCCGGTATCCGCGCCATCGGCGAGCAGGAGGAGATGGAGGAAGAGCGCCGTTTGTGCTATGTCGCCATGACCCGGGCAAAGGAAAAGCTGTATATGACCTGCGCCGCCCAGCGAATGCTGTTTGGCCGTACCAGCAACAACCTTCCCTCCCGGTTTCTGGAGGAAATTCCTCAGCAGTTGGTGGAAAAAAGCGGGCACAGCCGTCGTGCCGCCATGGAAGAGGACCAAGGGTTCTGGAGCTCCTCCTCCACACCGGAAAGCGGTGCTGCTCCCCGCAGGGCATCTCCGAGCGGCTGGGGGCAAAAAAGCGCCCCCGCGGGCACTGTGCATTCCACCCCTCGCATTGCTGCGTCTGCATTGCCCCGCTCTGCTTCCGGCGGCGTGAAATCGGCAGGTGCTGTTCGGCTTCCTGAATTCCGCAAGGGCGATATGCTGGAGCATAAGGCGTTTGGCAAGGGAATGGTACTTTCCATCCAGCCCATGGGTGGAGATGCACTGATTGAAATCGCATTTGATACTGTGGGCACCAAGCGGCTGATGATGAAATCAGCGGCACAGCATATGAAAAAGCTGTAAGAGGAAGAAGGGGCAGGTATGAATGTAAATCAGGTCATCATGGCAATTGTCGCGGTGTTTTTTACCCTTGGGGCCATTGACCGGAGCTTGGGTAACCGCATCGGTATGGGGGTGGAATTGGAGCGCGGCTTTTCTCTTATGGGGACCATTGCTCTGAATGTACTTGGGTTTACCTGTATTGCACCCGTGGTGGCCAATGCCATTAAGCCCGCGGCGGTCAGCATTTGTGGTATGCTGGGTGCCGATGCAGCCATGTTTCCCGGCCTTCTCCTGTCGCCGGACTGCGGTGGGTACGCGGTGGCCACGGAACTGGCCGCCGACCCGCGTATCGCCTCCTTCAGCGGACTTGTGGTTGCGGCCACAGTGGGATCCGTCATCTCCTTTACGATCCCGGTGGCCTGTGGCATTTTGGAAAAAGAGGATACCAGATATCTGGCAATCGGTATCCTCACGGGTTTTGTGGTGGACCCCATCGGGTGCTTTGTCGGGGGTCTGATAATGGGCCTGCCGGTTTCCGTTGTGCTGCACAATCTGGTGCCGGTGGTGATTTTTTCGCTTCTTATCGCTGCAGGCCTGGTCTTTATTCCGGGGCAGATGATCAAAGGGTTTCGCGTTTTCTCAAAATTCCTGCTTATCTTGGTGGCGGTTGGTCTTGCACTTGGCGTGATTACTAAAACCACGGGGCTCGTGATTCTTCCGGGTATGAATCCCATTGAAAATGGGTTTACCATTGTGGGAAACGTCACCATTACGCTGGCCGGAGCGTTGCCCTTCATTTGGTTTTTCCGCAAAGTGGCCGGGAAACCACTCACGGCGATTTCCCGGCGTACCGGGGTGGATGAACTGGCAATCAGCTGTATGCTGATGTCACTGTCCAGCTTTATTCCGGCGTTTACCAATTTTAAGGAAGTGAACATCCGTAGCAAGGTGGTCATTGCAGCCACCACCGCTTCCCTGTCCAATGTGTTCGGTGCACATTTAGGCTATGTGTCGGCCACAGATGAGAATATGATGGTGCCCATGATCATGGCCAAGGTGGTGGCCGGTGCACTGGCGATGCCTCTTGCGGTGCTTGCCAGTGAAAGAATATTTAAAAAGGAACTGGCCCAGGAGCGGGCAGTGATCACAGATCGGTAAAGGAGTGGATATAGCGGTCACAGTGCTGCCGCATTTCATCCTCTCTGTCGGCAAAAAACGGGTCGTAAACGCCTATGACGGAGAATCCCGCGTCTTTTGCCCCGTGGATGGCGGTGGGAGAATCTTCAAACATGATGCAGTCGGCGGGAGATAAGCCGGATTTTTCCGCCGCCAGCAAGTAGATGTCTGGAAACTTTTTGTCCCGAGCCACCTCTTTCACCGTGGTAATACTGGTGAGCAGCGGGAGCACACCGGTTCGTTCCAGCACCGCGTGGCAGAGATGATCCATACATGAGGTGATGACCCCTAACTGCTCGCCCGCCTGCTTTTGACGGAGCAAGTAATCCAAGACCCCTTCTTTCAGTGGGATGGTGCGGGAATAGGCGGCATATACCATCTCCCCCCACTCCCGCATAATTTCATCCACCGAATCCGGCAGCGCGTAGTATTCCTTTGTGTATGCCGCAGCCTGGTCATACGTGTTGTGCGTGACAAACTCCGTGTATTCCTGTGTAATGGTTAGCCCGCGGGAGGCGAGAAAATCCAGGTCCAGTTGCACCCAAACCCCGTTGGAATCAATGAGTGTGCCGTCAAGATCGAAAAATTTCAAATCCAAAACCTCCATAAAAAATCTCGCGCTTCCTCGGCGTAGTCAATGCCGATGCGCTTGCCGACCTGGATGCGGTCGACCAGGTCTCCCTCTGTGATGTAAAGTGCGCGGCCGGCGGTGAGGTCCAGCCCGTTTTCCTGCCGGGTGATAGAAAGACCTTTACATAGTTTGCCCGGCCCGTTGAGAAAATTCTTTTTTTGATAAGCGGTCATATCCGCCATGTTGCAGCCAAACCGATTACGGGCGATGAGATCCCCGCCCTCCACTGGCTCTGCACTTCGGATCAGTACGGCGCACGGCTCTCCCTCCGGCTCCGTGACCAGATTAAGGCAGGTATACATGCCGTAGATCAGATAGATATAAGCGGTTCCGCCTAAGGCAAACATCGACTCGGTGCGAGGGGTTCGCTTATAGTTGTAGGCGTGGCAGGCCTTGTCACTCGCGGCAATATATGCCTCGGTCTCCGTAATGCGGCAGACAAGCCGTTGTCCGTTTATTTCCCGAACCAGATGTTTTCCCAAAAGCGCGCGAGAGACCGTGATGGTGTCCTGCAGAAAGAATTGGCGCGGTAGTGGTTGCATAGAAGCACCCCCTGGGTTTGATACCCAATCGTACCATATTTCATACAAAGGAGCAATTGCAACCCATGAATGAAACTGCGCTCAAGCGGCTGGCAAAGCCGCTGATTGTTCTTGCCACCCTGATTTGGGGTACCACCTTTTTTATCATGAAGGATACACTGGACGAGGTGCCGGTTTATTTTTTATTGACCTTCCGATTCGCCCTGGCAGCAGGTCTGCTGGCCGTGGCGTTTCACAAACGCTGGAAGGGGATGGACAAAAGCTACCTTCTCTGCGGGGGCGTGATGGGGCTTTTTTTGTTTTGTGCTTATTCGGCTCAAACCTATGGCCTTATGGGAACCACGCCGGGAAAGAACGCCTTCTTGACGGCATGCTACTGCGTGATCGTCCCTTTCCTTTATTGGGCGGTCTATCGTCTGCCGCCCGACCGCTATCACATAGCGGCGGCGTTCCTGTGTGTGACCGGGATCGGGCTTGTGTCTCTTTCCGAGGATTTCAGCATTTGTTACGGTGACGCGCTGACCTTGCTGGGGGGGCTGTTCTTTGCCCTGCACATCATTTGCGTGTCTAAATTTTCCCAGGGGAGGGATATATTTTTACTGACCGTTCTGCAATTTGCCGCGGCAGGTATCCTATCAGCGGTTGGCGGGCTTGTCACCGGGGGCTTCGTTGGCGTAGAGCTGTCCCGCCCCGCGCTGGGCAGCTTGCTCTATCTCACCATTGCGGCAACGGGGCTGGCCCTGCTGTTCCAAAACATTGGGCAGAAATACACCGCTCCTGCGGCGGCGGCGGTTCTGCTGGCGCTGGAGGCACCGTTCGGGGTGCTGTTTTCCATGCTGTTCTATCACGAGCGGCCCACGGTACAAATGCTGTTGGGGTTTGGATGTATTTTCCTGTCCATCATTTGCTCAGAGACAAAATTTAAGTTCAGGGTGAAACCAAAAGAGGAGTAATTCGGTATCGTCCGTAAGCCAGCGCCTGTTTCACGGAAACTGCTTCAGTCTGGTACAGGGATAAATGCTTTGTTTTTATCAGAAACCGTTGTGGAAACGGATAACGCGGCTGCGGAGGGGCATTGCCGCAGCCGCGTAGGTGCAAACAAGGGGTTGACAACAATCTTTATGTTGCATATAATAATACATAAGTTCATCAGAACGAAAACCATTGACGGAGAGAAGTACTCCGAGTTTCCCGACTGGAAGAGAGCTGCGGACGGTGTAATCGCAGCAGTCGGAACCGGACGAATGGACTTCGGAGGGCGGCTTGAACAGAGGGTTCCTCTCAGTAGATGCCGACGGGGGATCCTACCCGTTATCATGAGGACACGCATGATGGTGCGTGAAGCGAGTGGACGCTACGGCGTCAATTTGGGTGGTATCGCAGGAGTTTGGCTCTTGTCCCATGTGTGGGATAAGTGGCCATTTTTTTGTTCCCAAATTTCTGGATTGACGGCAACAATTCAGTTCATCTGCCACCTAAATAACTTTATTGGAGGAAACCCAAAATGAAAAAGCACACACTCAAAAAGCTCCTAGCCATGACGGCAGCCTTTGCGCTGACCCTGTCCCTGACCGCCTGCGGCAACACCGCCGCCCCCGCCGACACGGCGGATGCTTCTGCCGGGAATGACTCTGCTGCCACCGATCTGGTGAAGATCGGCATTCTGCAATATGCCACCCATGCATCCTTGTATAACTGCTATCTTGGAATTATGGATGGCCTTAAGAATGCCGGCTATGTGGACGGGGAAACCTGCACCATCGAGTACATCGACGGGCAGGGTGAGAGCGAGACAAACGCCCTTGCTGCGGCCAGCTTTGTTAACAACGAATATGATATCATCATTGCCATCGCAACCCCCTCGGCTATGGCCGCCTACTCTGCGGCCAAGGACGCCGGGATTCCCGTCATTTTCTCCGCGGTGTCCGATCCTCTGGGGGCTGGCCTGGTGGAAACGCTGGATGCCCCCAATACCGGTGCTACCGGCACCAGCGACGGCTTGAACTATGCCGGTCAGCTGGAGATGATCCGCGCCTATCAGCCGGACGCCGAAACCATCGGTATTCTGTATACCACCTCCGAGGCAAATTCACTGGCCCAGCTTGCCAATTACGAGTCCATTGCCGCCGATTACGGCTTTACCATTGTCTCTCAGGGTATTACCGATGCTTCCGAAGTGGCTTCCGGCGCTGCCGCTCTGGTGGCAAAAGGGGTTGACTGCATCAACAATTTGACGGATAATAACGTTGTTAATAACTTCTCCGTCGTTACTGCGGCGACCGATGCCGCAGGCATCCCTTGCTATGGCTCCGAGGAGGAGCAGGTTGCCAAGTACGGCTGTGTGGCGTCTGAAACGCTGGACTATGTGGCGCTTGGCGTCACCACCGGCGAAATGGCGGCTGCCGTTCTAGGCGGTGCGGATATCAACACCATGGCTGTTTCCGTGGTGACCGATTCCGAGCCGGTGTACTCTGCCGCAAACCTTGCTCAGTTTGGCATGACCGTTCCCGAGGCATACGCCAGCGCCCGGGCAATGGACTAAAACCCGCCTTCGTTTTTAAGATTTTGCAGCACCCGGACAGGAGAAACTCCTGTTCGGGTGGCCTGCGTTGAGGAGTGCTATTCATGACGTTTTCGGTTTTCCTGGGTCTTGTGGAGACCGTCCTGCGGGAGGGTTTCATTTATGGCATTATGGCCATGGGTGTTTACATTACCTATAAGATCCTGAACTTCCCGGATTTGTCCGTGGACGGCACCTTCCCGCTGGGCGCCTGCGTTGCTGCGGCGCTCATCTCTGCGGGGGTGAACCCCTGGGTTGCCTGTTTGTGCGCGTTCCTGGCGGGCTGCGCGGCGGGCTGCGTGACAGGGCTGCTTCATGTAAAACTGGGGATCACCGATCTGCTGTCCGGCATCTTGGTCATGACCGCCATGTGGTCGGTGAATCTGATTATTACCGGCGGCACCGCCATTAAGCAGTTTTTCAACTGCGATACCATCTTTAATTCAGGGCTTGTCAAGCTGCTGCCAGAGGGGATTTACGCACACCGGCAGGTCCTTATGGTCTTCCTTATGGCGGTCATCGTGAAGTTCCTGTTAGACTGGTATCTGTCCACAAAAAACGGACTTCTCCTGCGGGCTTCGGGCAATAACAGTCAGTATGTGACAAGCCTTGGCCGTGACCCCGGCGCCATGAAGATACTGGGACTTGCCATCGGAAATGGCTGCACCGCGCTGGCTGGCTGTGTGCTGGCCCAGCTGAATGAAAACGCCGATGTCAATTCCGGCAAGGGTATGGTGGTGATGGCACTGGCTGCCGTTATCATCGGCATCAGCGTGTTTCGCCGCCTGTCCTTTGTCAAGTTTGTCACCATGGCTGTTTTGGGTGCTGTCGTTTATAAGGCCTGTCTGATGGTCGCGTTGGAGCTGGGTCTGCCCAACAGCTATCTGAAGCTGCTGATGGCCGTTCTGCTGACGCTGGCCATCGTTTCCGAGCGGATCAAACCGAAGGGGGGCAGACAAGTTGCAAAACAGTAATATGCCTCTGGTGCGGATGGAACACATTGATAAATGCTTTCATTCCGGTACGGTAAACGAAACTATGGTTTTCCATGATTTTAACTTTTCGGTGAATCCCGGGGAGTTTGTCTCTGTGGTGGGGTCCAATGGTTCTGGCAAGACCACCATGCTCAACCTCATCTGCGGCAGTCTTTCGTTGGACGGCGGACAAATTTTTCTCGGGGAGCAGAACATTACAAAAATGCCGGAATACAGGCGTGCGGCCCGTATCGGGCGAGTGTTTCAGGACCCTTCAAAAGGCACCTGCCCTGAACTGACGATTTTGGAGAACATGTCCTTGGCCGATAACAAGGGAAAGTCCTTCGGACTGAGGATCGGTGTGAACAAAAAGCGGACGGATTTTTATAAATCGCAGCTGGAACTGCTTCGGCTGGGGCTGGAAGACAAGCTGAACATCTCCGTGGGAGCGCTCTCCGGCGGTCAGCGTCAGGCGCTGGCCCTGCTCATTGCCACCATGACGCCCATCGACCTGCTGGTGCTGGATGAACACACGGCGGCGCTGGACCCAAAATCCTCTGAAAACGTGATGGAGCTGACCCTCCGCGTGATTGAGGAGAAAAAGCTGACCGCGCTGATGGTCACCCACAACCTCCGCTTTGCTGTTCAGTATGGCAACCGGCTGGTGATGATGCATGGCGGTAAGGCCGTGATTGATACTCAGGGCGGGCACAAGGAGGATTATTCCATTGATGCGCTCCTTAAGGTGTTTAATGAGATTTCTGTTGAGTGCGGCAACTAAATTGTTGTGATACGGGACTGCCTTTGGCATCTGCCGGCAGAGCACGGGAGAAGAGGATGATTTATAATGTCTGTTATTTTGGTGGATTATGACGAGGGACGCAAGCAGGGCCATCAGGTAGAGAATTTAGGGGCCCAGTGCGCCGCTTTGGCCACCCAGCTTTCTGCCTGCGGTGAATCCGAATTCGCCGGCGAGCTGAAGGCATTGGAAGCCGAACTTGCGGCAATTGGAAAAGATTTGGTGGAAGTCAGTGATCAGCGGGATGCAGAGGATGCTCACCTCTACAGCACCCGTGCGTGAGGAGGAGCCGACATGAGTGATCAGACCAATGGGAAAAAACAGGTGGCCATTCGTCTTGGACAGCTGGCATTGGAGTTGGAGAATGCCTGTGAATCAACGCCGTGGGAGATTACGGCAAATCGCAACTTGGTCCAGCGTATGACCGACGCGGCGGAGCATCTGCGGATCCTTAGAGCCAAGCTGTTGCAATAAGGGCGTGTCAAACGGATCTTCCCGTGTTTCCCTTGACATTTTCTTTCTTTTTGCGTATACTAACAAAGATATTGCAATGCGAAGAAAAGAAGCAGTACGCGGATACCCCGGCACAGAGAGAGGGCGGTTGGTGTAAGTCCTCCCGGAAAACGCGGAAGTCGTCTTGGAGCACTGGCCTTGAACTTGCAGTAGAGGTCGGCGGTCGCCCCGTTATCGGCGTTTGAGCGCGGGAGCTTTCCCGAATTCAGGTGGTACCACGGACATTCGTTCGCCCTGAGCAGAAATGCTCGGGGCGTTTTCATTTTTGAGGAGTGAAACCAATGAACAAAGAACTGAACAAGGTCTACGAACCCCAGGAGGTGGAGGGCCGAATTTACCAAATGTGGGAGGATGGCGGCTGCTTTACCGGGCATCGTGATCCGGATAAAAAGCCATTTACCATTGTCATGCCGCCCCCCAACGTGACGGGGCAGCTCCATATGGGTCACGCCATGGACTGCACCATGCAGGACGCACTGATTCGATTCAAACGGATGCAGGGGTTTGCCGCCCTGTGGATCCCCGGCACCGACCACGCCGGCATAGCCACCCAGATTAAGGTAGAGGAGGCGCTGCGCAAGGAAGAGCATCTCACCCGCTACGATCTCGGCAGAGAGAAGTTTTTGGAGCGTGTGTGGGACTGGAAGAACAAGTACGGCAACCGCATTGTGGAACAGCAGAAGAAGATGGGCGCATCCTGCGATTGGAACAGGGCACGCTTTACCATGGACGAGGGCTGCTCCAAAGCCGTGCGTGAGGTGTTTGTTTCGCTGTACGAAAAGGACCTCATCTATAAGGGCAGCCGCATCATCAACTGGTGCCCCCACTGTACCACCGCACTGTCAGATGCCGAGGTGGAGTATAAAGACAAGCCCGGTAAGCTGTGGCACCTGCGCTATCCGCTGACCGATGGCAGCGGTTATGTCATCGTCGCCACCACCCGGCCCGAGACCATGTTGGGGGATACCGGCGTTGCCGTGAACCCCAACGATGATCGCTATCAAAGCATCGTGGGAAAGACTTGTATGCTCCCCCTGGTGAACCGCGAGATTCCCATTGTTGCCGACGAGTATGTGGATATGGAGTTTGGCACCGGCTGCGTGAAGATGACTCCCGCCCATGACCCCAATGACTTTGAGGTTGGTCTGCGCCATCATCTGGAGACCATTCGCGTGCTGGACGATCACGGCGCGGTGAACGAGCTGGGCGGTAAATATCAGGGGCTGGATCGTTACGAAGCCAGAAAGGCCATTGTTGCCGATCTGGAAGCGCTGGATTTGGTGGAAAAGATTGAGGAGCACCAGCACAATGTAGGCACCTGCTATCGTTGCGGCACCGATGTGGAGCCAATCATTTCCGCCCAGTGGTTCGTCCGGATGGAGCCGCTGGCGAAAGAAGCGCTGCGGGTGGTGAACGAGGGTGAGACCAAATTCGTCCCAGAGCGTTTTTCGAAAATCTACACCAATTGGATGGAAAACGTCCATGACTGGTGCATTTCCCGCCAGCTTTGGTGGGGTCACCAGATCCCCGCGTGGTATTGCGCGGATTGCGGCAAAATCACCGTTTCCCGAGAGGATGCCACCGAATGCGCCCATTGTCACAGCAAGAACGTCACCCGGGACGAGGATGTGCTGGACACCTGGTTTTCCTCCGCCCTGTGGCCCTTCTCCACGCTGGGGTGGCCCGAAAGCAGTGCCGATTTGGATTATTTCTATCCCACCGACGTTTTGGTGACCGGCTATGATATTATCTTTTTCTGGGTGGCGCGGATGATCTTCTCCGGCTGTGAGCACATGAAAAAAACGCCGTTTCACACCGTGTTCATCCACGGCCTGGTGCGGGATGATAAGGGCCGCAAAATGTCCAAGAGTCTTGGTAACGGCATTGACCCCTTGGAGATGGCGAATCAATACGGCGCCGATGCCCTGCGCTTCAACCTGATCACCGGCACCAGTCCCGGAAACGATACCCGGTTCTACACCGAGCGGTTAGAGGCGATGCGCAACTTTGCCAATAAGATCTGGAATGCCAGCCGCTTTTTAATGATGAATTTGACCATTGAGGAGTGCGGGCTCCCTGAAAAGCTGGAGCTGGAGGACAAGTGGATCCTGTCCAAGCTGAACAGTCTGATCCCCGAGATGACTGACAACATGGACAAGTACGAGCTGGGGGTTGCCGCGCAAAAGGTCTATGATTTCATTTGGGACAGCTATTGCGACTGGTACATCGAGCTGACCAAGACACGCCTGCAGGGCGAGGATCAGGACAGCAAGACCCGTGCCCAGCAGGTCCTGTGTTATGTCCTGACCGAGGTGCTGAAGCTGCTGCACCCATTCATGCCCTTCATCACCGAGGAAATCTGGCAGGCTCTGCCCCATGATGGGCAGTTCCTCATCACCGCAAAATGGCCTGAGTATCGCAAGGATCTTTCCTTTCCGGCCGAGGAAAACGCCATGGAAAAGATCATGGAGGTCATCGGGGCCATTCGCACCAAGCGGGCGGAAATGAACGTGCCTCCCTCGAAAAAGACGTCGCTGACGCTGGTGGCAGAAAGTACCGCCGTTTTCGAAAGTGGGCGGGCGTTCCTGCTGCGCCTTGCATCTGCCGATCAGGTTGAGATCGTTTCCAAAGCGCCCGCCGACTTGTCCGGCATGGTCACGGTG
This sequence comes from Oscillospiraceae bacterium, assembly GCA_963666535.1. GTDB lineage: Bacteria > Bacillota > Clostridia > Oscillospirales > Oscillospiraceae. Next base: position 1,351,045 of record OY762913.1, read on the forward strand.
GTCACAGCGGAAGCCCACGTCTACATTCCCATGGCGGAGTTGGTGGATTTGGCCCAGGAAAAGGCGCGTATGAAAAAGGAACTGGAAAAGGCCCAAAATGGTCTTGTGTCCCTTGAAAGTAAGCTAGCTAACCCCGCATTTGTGGAGAAGGCGCCGGAAGCCGTGGTAGCTGCTGAGCGCGAGCGGGGCGAAAAACTCAAATCCCTAATTGAAAAGATGGAGCAATCAATCGCAGAGCTTGGGTGAGATTCCAATGCAGATCCCTAAAAGCGGAGACTTCTTAAAGTCTCCGCTTTTATTTTATGTAGGGGAAAAATAAGTATTGACTTGAATATTATGAAATGATATATTTAATATAGTTAAAGCGTGGGGGCGAAGCAATGGCGATTGAAGTGGTACCGGAGTGGATGGTAAATTTGGATGAAGAGGATGTAACCTTCCTCAAAAAGTTCATTCTGGCGTCCGGCTCATTAAAAGAGGTCGCGGGACTATATGGGGTGACCTACCCCACGGTGCGGCTGCGCCTGGATCGTTTGATTCAGAAAATCAAGCTTCATGAGGACGGCGCGCAGGAGCCGTACATCGCGCTGGTTAAGCGCCTGGCTGTCAATGAAAAGCTGGATTTCGATACAGCCAAAATCTTAATCTCCGAATATAAAAAAACCAAGAAGGTGGAAGAATAATGGCAATCATACCGATTTTAATCCTCAGCGGGTTGCTGTTGCCCGTGGGAATTCTGCTGCAAATCTATCTCTCTAAGCGGGGCAAGTGGCTGGGGCTGATTTTACCGACAATTTGCTTAATGTTCTCTCTTTTGATCGTCTGCAACTTAGTCGTATTCACCGGTAATACATCCACTGTGCTGACCGATGGAAACGGCGTTGTGATAGGGGGGCAGCATAACGAGCACTTTGCCACGACGGCCGAGGTGATTGGGACAGTGCTACCCCCATTCCTGTTATTCAATATCCCCACCGTGATTCTGCTGGGGATTTACGGCGCGGCGCGGGCCGATGTGCGAAAAAAGGATCAGCTGAATAAAATGAGCATTCAGGATTTGGAATAAACCAAGAGACAACGGGACGCCGGTACATCATGTACCGGCGTCCCGTTATTCGTCACCAAATAGGGTGAGCTGCATCCCTTCCGCCTGGTGCAGTTTTTCCTTCATGGGTTTGGTATAGCTGCCGGAAAGGCCGTATTTTTCTTTTATTTCATTTACCATGGGATACAGGGTATCTTTGTACGCTTTCCCAGCTCCGCCGGTTCGGTAAAGGGCGTGAAGCGGAGCATCTAGCGCAGGGAATTCAGTCTGTATAAAATCGAAGAATACCCGCCGTGTCTTGCCTCGGAGGTATAGAACGCCGGGCAAAACATAATCCACCTCACAGTCCTTCGCAGCAGCGTATAAAAGCTCTATATTTTCTCTCGTGTCTGTCAAATAAGGGATGATGGGCATCACATGCAGCCCGGTGGATGCGTTGGTGTCCGCAAAAGACCGCAGCACCGAAAAACGCCTTACGGAAGGGACGCCGCCCGGCTCGATTTTCTGTCGGATGGATTCCTCCATGCAGGTGATGGTGGCCGCCACATTGACATAGGTGAGCCGAGACAGCTCGGCGATGAGCTCGTAATCCCGCAAAATCAAATCCGATTTTGTGGAAATGATACAGGGGGTGCGGTATTTGATCATCAGCCGCAGGATGTCGGGCATCAGCTTGTACTGCGCTTCCGCAGGCTGATAGCTGTCGGTTACACCGCCGATGTTCACTACCTCCCGTTTCCACGACGGACTGGAAAGCTGTTTTTCCAACTGTTCGACAAGATTGGTTTTGATGTAGATATGGTCAAAAAACTGCTGAGAGCCTAAATAGTCATGGGAGTACATGGCATAGCAGTATTGGCAGCCGTGCTCGCAGCCCCGGTACAGGTTCAGATCCCATGCAAAGGGGAATTTCCTTTTTAAATGGTTACAGGCCGTCGTACAGGTCATCTCTTCATAGTGTGCCATGTTCTACCCCCGATCGGTTGATGGAGTAAACTCGCGTGTCAGGTGCCCGAAATCAGGCCCGCGAGAAGGAAGGCAATCCCGAAAAACAGAGCAAAAGCGCCGCCTAGTGTACTGCCTGCCTTGCCGAAGCGGTCCATCCATTGGGTTCGCCTTTTTTCATTGGGAGAAAAAAGGTTTGCAAGGCCAGACAGTGCCAGGACGATGCCGACGATGATGAACTTCCAGTTCAAGAAATCACGTCCTCCCAGTGTTTTCCTTTATTCAGTGACATTATTGTATGGGTTTCACGTCAGAAAGTCAACCGCCCCGCATAGAATAATCGAAGGAGGTGACGCGAATGGAAGGAGAACTTGTTTTGCGCGGGGTAAATGGGCTGCTGCGCTGGCAGGAACGCAGCGGTGCGGTTATGTTTGAGGCCGAGGGCAGAAACAACGGCAGCGGAATTTACAAAGTTTACATCCTGTCCGCAGGGCGGGACATGCCACTGGGCAGCTTAGTGCCGGAGGGAGACTTCCTGCGGTTTCGCCGCGCTGTGCCCATGGTGGAACTGGTGGCATCCGGTTGCTGGCCCCCGGAACGGGCGGAGGCGCGGTGTGTGTTTGCCTTTCGTCCGCTCCAAGCAGCTGCCCCGTCTTGGGCGCAGGAAAACGCGCCTCAACGCTTTTTGGAAAAGGTGTATCCCAACCGAGAGGGTCCGGAATTTTCAGGGGTGCTGTCCCGGCAGCGGGGCGGCGTGCGGCAGCTTGCGTTTCCATTTGACATAAAAAAAGCATTTCCGCTGTTGCCGATCTTTTGTTTCGCGCGTACGGAGTCTGTGGAGGGAGCGGAGTATGTGATTTTTTCCTTTGACGGAAGCGGAAATCCTATTTTTCCCGCATAAGACCTCATACTGTGGAAATAATAGGTTTGCAAATCAAGAAAAGGAGGAACATACCATGGCAAATATCACAAGCAAAGAGTTGAGTGCACTGGAGGACCAACTGGGGTTTGAAAAGGTTCTGCACTGCAAGTATCAGGCAGCGGCGCAGGAGAGCACTGATCAGGACTTGCAGAACGCCTTCCGGCAGTATGCCGACCAGCACAAGCAGAACTATACCTGCCTGCTGAATTATTTGAGATAAGGAGCAACGAATATGAACGATCAGGAACGTATGACAGATTTTCTTTGCAGTGAAAAGAAGATGAGCAACAATTATGACCTGTATGCCTCGGAGTGCGTAAACGTCCCGCTGCGCAATGATTTCCTAAATATTCTGGATAAAGGACATCAGATTCAGAGCGATTTGTTCCAGAAAGCCCAGACTAAGGGATGGTATCAGGTTGAGCAGGCTCCTACTCAAAAGATCAGCCAGGCCTATCAGAAGTTTTCCAACAACCAGCCGGTTTGATGCAAACCGAACGATAAGAAACCAGCCGGTGGGACGCAGAGGGTTACGACCTGTGTCCCACCGGTTCTTTGTTTGCCACGTCTGCCTTGACCGTGCAGCCTGTTTCGGTTACAATGGAGGTAACAAATGAAAGGGGTCCTTTCCTTGATCGATTATTTCCACCTGTCTGCCATGCCGGATGATCTCCGCGCAATCAGCAATCTTGGGCTTGCCCATTTGGGCGATGGTGTGTATGAACTGATGGTGCGCTCCTGGCTGTGTCTCCACGGCAAGGCGACACCGAAAGGTTTACATAAAGAAAAGCTGAAGTACGTCAGCGCACCGGCGCAGGCGGCGATGTCCGAGCGGATCGTGCCCGCGCTGACGCCGGAGGAGGCAGATGTCTTCCGCCGGGGAAGAAATACCAAGCCCCACTCGATCCCCCAGGCGTCGAGCCGGGGAGAATACCAAACAGCCACGGCGTTAGAGGCGCTATTTGGATACTTGTATCTGCAGGGTAAGACCCAGCGGCTCAACGAGCTATTTTCGATTATGATGGGAGACTGACCGATGCCCTTAGACGCAATATGCCTGACCGCCTTGGCTCACGAACTGAGAGAGGCGGTTTTGGGCGGGAAAGTGGATAAAATCTATCAGCCTGCCAGGCATGAGGTAGTGCTGGCGATTCGTGGCCCGGTGAAAAACACGCGGCTTCTTCTGTCGGCCAGCCCTAACCATCCTCGGGTGCAGCTGACGGCGATCAGCCGGGAAAACCCCGACGCGCCGCCCATGTTCTGTATGCTGCTTCGGAAACACCTGACCAATGGGCGGGTTCTGTCCATTGATCAGCCGCCTATGGAACGAGTGGTTGACATGAAAATTGAAGCGACCGATGAGCTGGGAGACCGGGTGGAGCGCCACCTTGTGCTGGAGGCCATGGGAAACCACTCCAACCTCATTCTAGTGGATGGGGAAGGCCGCATTATGGATTGCCTGCGGCGCGTGGATGCCGATATGTCGGCCCGGCGACAACTGCTGCCCGGAATGTTCTATCATCTGCCGCCCACCCAGGAGAAGGTGAACCCCATGACGGCCACGGCGGAAGAACTGTCCGCCTTACTGACTGCCGCGGGGGAGGAAGCGGCAGCGGACAAATGGCTGCTTAATACCTTTGGCGGCTTATCGCCCCTGATCTGCCGGGAAATTGCCTTTCGCGCCTGTGGGCAGACGGACGGACGCCTGTGTGAACTGGACGAAACAGGCCGCAGTAAGCTGTTAGCTGAACTGAAAAAGTTGATGGAGGATGTGGGAGAAAAACGATTTTCGCCCTTTATGCTGGTGAAGGACGGTAAGCCTATGGACTTCTCCTTCCTGCCTGTTTTGCAATACGGCTTTGGCGCGGAGCTGCGGCAGATGCCGTCCTTCTCCGCAATGCTGGACGAGTTTTACGAAACAAAGGAAAACCTGGAGCGGGTGCGGCAGCGGGGACATGACCTGATTCGTACCGTCACCAATGCCAGGGATCGCGTGGCGCGCAAACTGGAAACTCAGAAAAAAGAACTGGAGACAACCAAAGACAGGGAGCGGCTGCGGGAGCTGGGCGATTTGCTTACCTCCAATCTCTATGCCATGCAGCGGGGTATGCGTGTGTTCCGCACCTCGGATTATTACGATGTGGACAATCGAGAGGTTGACATAAAACTAAACCCCTTGCTTACGCCGCAGCAAAATGCCGCAAGGTACTATAAGGAATACAATAAAGCAAAAACGGCAGAGAGCATGCTCACCGAACAGCTGGAAAAGGGACACCGGGAGCTTGCCTATCTCAATAGCGTGCTGGAAAATATCACCCTGGCGGAGGGGGAACGCGACCTGCAGGAAATTCGACAAGAACTGCTGGGGACCGGTTATATGCACGGGGCGTCCAAAGGGCGGGCGCGGGAGAAAAAAGTGGTGTCCAAGCCCATGGAATTTCGCTCCTCTGCCGGTCTTCGTATTTCTGTGGGGAAAAACAACACACAGAATGACGAACTGACCACGAAACAGGCTTTTAAAAGTGACCTGTGGTTCCATACGCAGAAAATACACGGCTCTCATGTGATCCTGCGTACCGAGGGCGGCGAGGCTGACGAAGAAAGCGTGTGGGAGGCGGCCACCCTCGCGGCGTGGTTTTCCCAAGGGCGGGAGAGTAGCAATGTGCCTGTGGATTACACACCGGTGAAGTTTGTAAAAAAGCCAAATGGGGCAAGGCCGGGTATGGTGATCTATACGACCTGCAAAACTCTGTTTGTCACGCCGGACGAGAGTCTGGTCAAAAAGCTGCGGGTAAAATAGACGGGGGAATACCCGTGGGGGCAGGATGTAAATTTGACCTTGAGGAGCAAAAAAATCGGCAGCGCCATGCAGTTTTAGCTGCATAGCGCTGCCGATTTTTGGTTTCATTACTTGGTGCCAAAAATGCGGTCACCCGCGTCGCCCAGACCGGGAACGATATAGCCGTGGTCATTGAGCTTTTCATCCACGGCGGCGCAGTAAATGTCCACATCGGGATGATCCTTGCGAATTTTTTCGATTCCTGCGGGCGCGGCCAAAATATTCATTAGCTTAATGCTTTTGCAGTCGTAATTTTTAAGAAACTGAATGGCTGCGGATGCAGAGCCACCGGTGGCCAGCATGGGATCCAGTACGATCACGTCCCGCTCGGCGATGTCCGGGGGCATCTTGCAGTAATATTCCACCGGAGCCAACGTTTCGGGGTCGCGATACAGTCCGATGTGGCCCACTTTGGCGGAAGGAATCAGCGTAAGAATACCGTCCACCATGCCAAGACCGGCGCGGAGGATGGGAACGATGGCCAGTTTTTTACCGGTCAGCGTCTTGAAACTGCCGGTAGCCACGGGGGTTTTGATCTCAACCGTTTCCAAGGGGAGGTCGCGGGTAGCCTCATAGCACTCCAGTGTGGCGATCTCGGCCACGATTTCGCGGAATTCCTTCACGCCGGTTCTCTCGTCCCGGAGAATGCTCAGCTTGTGCTGCAAAAGCGGATGATCCAAAATGTGTACTTTGTTATCCATGGTGATTACCCCTTTATGTTTTCTCGATTGCTGCGTTCGCGCTCAGCCTGTGACAACCGGTGGTATACCGGGGCAAGATTGGCGCTGTCGGTCAATGTATTTGCCCTGATCTGTTCCAAAGCGCCCCGGGCAACCCCCCATGCGCTTTGCTGGATCAGATGCGGCGGTGCAAGCTGCACAGGCAACCCGTATGGTTTTAGGCTATTATAGCACAACTGTGCGCCATCTCCAACGATAATCTGTGGTTTTTCCGGCATTTTTTCAAGCTCTGAAGCAAGCGTATCCAAACCGATGGCGCGGTCTGGCGTTAGCCTTGTTAAAACGCCGCCCGATGCGCGGAACACCGCGTTGTAGACCTGCTCCCTGCGGGCGTCCATGGCGGCGACAATGATCCCGTCCATGCAGGCGACGGTCCAGGCCATCGCCTCCAGCGTGGACACGGCGGCGCAGGGTTTGTTTTCCGGCCAAGCCAGCCCTTTTGCGGCAGAAACGCCAATGCGTAAACCGGTAAAAGAGCCAGGTCCCACCGCCACGGCGATGACCTCCACGTCGTGGAGGGTGATGCCGAAGTTGTCCAGCATCCCGTCCAGCATGGGCATAAGGGTTCGGCTGTGCGTCAGTCCGTTGCGCTGAAAAGACTGGGCGAGCAGCGTCTCGTCCTCACACAGCGCCACGGAGGCGGCCACGGCTGAGGTTTCAATTGCTAAAATTTTCATGCTCCATGCCCCCTCCTGTGATGGTGATGATTCGTTGATGATTGGTTATCCCCTGCCGCAGATCCACGCGGATGCAGGTGCCATCCAGCGCGCCCGCGATGTTTTCGCTCCACTCTACGGCACAAACGCCACCCCGGTTCAAATAGTCCTCCCAGCCAATGTCAAACAGTTCGTCCTCCCCGCCCAATCGGTACAGGTCGAAGTGGAACAGTGGAATTCGTCCCTCGTATTCATTGACAATGGTAAAGGTTGGGCTGGTCACCCGGTCGGTAATGCCCAGTCCGCGGGCCAGCCCGCGGGTAAAGGCGGTTTTGCCCGCACCCAGGTCGCCGGTAAAGGCAATTAATTCGCCGCCGCACAGCTTGCCGGCTAGCGTCTCGCCCAACAGGAGGGTTTCCTTTTCACTGTTTGAAGTAAACTGCACGGTGGTTTCCCCTCTCATTTTTAGATATTGTACCATAAAAAACGCTATCACGCTATTCGATATCTCTAAATTCTCTGCAAAAAAGATCCGCCCGCAGAGAAAGAAAGGTGAAACAGTTTGGGGGAAAAGACATTTTTGGAATTAAGGGAAAAGTTGTTTACCTTTGTCCCCTTTGGTGGTAAAATTATTTGTCAATAAAAACCCAGAAGAAAGGAGGGGGGACGGTTGCGTATTCTGGATCCCATCCGTGAGTTTTTCCGCAAGGGTGATGTGCTGTTGCTGCTGCTTTGCCTTGTGGCAAGCCTGTTCGGCCTTGTCCTTATTTACAGCGCGACCCGATACCTGAATTATAACCGCTATGTGATTGTTCAGGCTATAGCGATCTGTTTGGGTGTTGTTTTGTATATCGTTCTCTCTTTTTTGGATATCGAGTACTTCGTGGAAAAAATGTGGAAGTGGCTAATGGCGTTTAACATTCTCTTTATCCTTCTGATCCTAACGCCGCTGGGCAAGGATGTAGGAGGTAACCGCAGCTGGCTGGATCTGGGTTTGCCCATGAATATCCAGCCCGCGGAGATTGTGAAGTTGTCCTTTATCCTTCTGCTGTCTTGGCAAATTGTCAGGATACAAGAGCATAAGGACATCAGCTCGATGTTCTCCATCATGCGCATTGGCGGCCATGCTTTTTTTATGGTGGGACTGATTGTCGCGGTGTCCAGCGATTTTGGCATGGCGCTGATCTATGTGGCAATTTTCTGCATTCTTGCTTGGACTTCCGGTGTGAAGCTGCGGTGGTTTGCCGCCGCAGGGTTCCTCATCCTGCTTGCTGTGGGACTGGCTCTTCTATTCTTGCCGACGATGGATATTTGGGATACCAACTACCAGATCATGCGTTTTCGGGTGATCTTTGACCACACGCTGGACCCCCAGGGCGTCGGCTTCCATCAGATGCGATCGATTCTTGCCATTGGTTCGGGTCAGCTGTTCGGGCAAGGGTATCTACACGGAATCCAGACCCAGTCCACTTATAGCTCGGCGCTGCCGGATCGGCACACCGACTTTATTTTCGCCGTCTGCGGCGAGGAATTCGGCATCATCGGCTGCATCGCGGTGATTCTTCTGCTGGCGGCCATCATTGTTCGCTGTGTCTCTGTTTCCCGCCGGGCGCACAGCCACCTGTCGGCCTTCGTTGCCATGGGCTTTGCCGGTATGCTGCTGTTCCAGATGCTGCTCAACATCGGCATGTGTTTGTTTGTGATGCCTGTCGTTGGGCTGACCCTTCCGTTTTTTAGCTATGGCGGGTCTTCCATTATCACGATGTTTGCCTCCATGGGGATCGTTTCGGGCATCAAAATGCGATCCCTTCCTGACTGGCTTAAGGATAGAAATCAGCTTTGACCATCTGCAGTTTTTAGACACTCTCCACGAAAATGTCGTGGAGAGTGTCGTTTTTTCCCGGGGATACATAGTTTTTCCTCTGCAGGACACAATGAGTCTACCACTAATTTAGGAGGATTTTCTATGGAAAAGCGTGTGTTGCACTCTCGTTTTTTAACAATATCTCTGGTTACCGCACTGATTTTTTCCCTCAGCGTTCCCATCACCGCACTGCTGACTGACGATACCGGAGAAACGGTATCCGTTTTGGCGGAGGAAAACAGCGCTCCAATGGCTGAAAACATGGAGCTGAGCACCTATAAAAACGTCGCCATCACAGAGCGCTTTCCTGCCACAGACCCCGAAGGGGATTTGCTGACCTATCAGTTGGTGAAGAAATCCGCCCGGGGCAGCGTTACGTTTACCGATGATGGTTCCGGTCAATTTGTTTACACGCCCTATGAAAACAAAACAGGGAAAGACAGCTTCACCTATATCGCCATTGACGCGGTCGGAAATCGCTCCAATGAAGCGACGGTTAAGATTAAAATTGAGAAGCCCTGTACCAAGATCACCTATGCTGATATGGACGGTGTGCCGTCCTACAAGGCCGCCCTCCGCCTGGCCGGAGAAGGCGTCTTTGTGGGGGCTAGCATGGGGGGGACCTACTATTTTGAGCCTGACACACCCGTCTCTCGCAGTGAGTTCCTGACCATGGTTATGGATCTGACCGATATGCAGCCCCTGGAAGATATCACAACGACCGGTTTTTCCGACGATCTGTCAATTCCGGTGTGGGCAAAGGGCTATGTCTCCTCCGCGCTGAAGACCGGTCTGATTCAGGGCTCCTTGGCGGACGACGGACAGATCGTCTGGAATGGAGATTCCAACATCACCCGAGCGGAGGCCTCCGTCCTTCTCAACGGTGCCCTTCAGATCGCTGACGTTTCCGACAATGGACAGTATAGCGATAGTACACTCGCCCCTGTCTGGGCCTATCAGGCGGCAGTGAATCTGGAAACGGTTGGGGTGATTGAAACCGACAACAGCGGCGCGCTCGCGCTCAGTTCTCAGCTTACCCGTGGCGAAGTGGCAGAAATGTTGTCCGCCGCGCTGGACGTGATGGAGACGCGGGAGAGTTCTTCTTGGTTCATCTGGTAATCTCGTTTTCCGCACAAAAGCAGCACCTTCCGGTGCTGCTTTTGTGCTGTGCTGATCACAGTGTAAAAAAGAACGAAACAGGACGAATGCCCTGTGACGCTGTGGGGTTGCAGTGGAAAACTGTGCATAATTATCGTTGAGGTAACGGGAAAACTATGGTACAATACACTATTGATGCATATCTTGAGAACGACTTCACTATGAGGGAGATTATAGGGAATGAAGATTGTTGTTTTAGCTGGCGGACTGAGTACCGAGCGTAACGTGTCGCTGGTTTCCGGCACAATGGTGTGTTCGGCTTTGCGCGAACGTGGGCACAAAGCGGTGCTGATTGATGCCTATATGGGGCTGGAGGGACAGACCTGCCCCCCAGAGCGCCTGTTTGAGGAACTTCCGGAATTGGCACCGATGGCGGTGTCTCACACGGCGCCCGATTTGGACGCGGTGAAAAAAAGCCGCAAATTGCAGAGCCCCGATTTCTTTGGCGAAGGAGTACTGGATCTGTGCCGTGCCGCTGATGTGGTGTTTTTGGCGCTTCATGGGGAATGCGGCGAGGACGGGCGCATCCAGGCGGCCTTTGATCTGATGGGGATTGCCTATACCGGCTCCGGTTATCGCGGGTCTGCCGTTGCCATGGATAAGGCCTTGACCAAGGACGTAATGAAGGCCCACGGGATCAAAACGCCGGAATGGACCACGGTGACCTATGAGAAAAAGGATATTCCCGCCCTTGCAGCCCGGACTGCCGTTCCCTGCGTAGTCAAGGTGCCCCGTGGTGGGTCCTCCATCGGCGTGACCATTGTGAAAGAGCGGCAGCAGCTCCCCTCTGCACTGGAAAGTGCGCTTACCATGGACAATACCGTGGTGATTGAGGCGTATATTGACGGGGGGGAATTTACCTGCGGCGTGCTGGAAGACCGAGCGCTCCCTTCCGTGGAGATCGTACCCCAGGTGGAGTTCTATGATTACGAAAGCAAGTATCAGCCCGGTGCCACCATGGAGATCTGCCCGGGCAGGGTCAGTCCGGAACTGGAACAGAAAATGCAGGACATGGCTCTTGTAGTACATCGCGCCCTTGGCCTTGCCGCCTATTCCCGCTGCGATTTTATGATCGACAAGGCGGGCGAGGTGTATTGTCTTGAAGTCAATACCCTTCCGGGCATGACCCCCACCAGCCTGGTCCCGCAGGAGGCGGCCGTTCTGGGCATTTCTTATGGTGAGCTGTGTGAACGCATCATATCCGCATCCCTGCAGCAGCGGCAGAACGGGCGCGGCTGAACAGCCGGAAAGGACTTTATCATGGAACCTGTTACCATAAATGAAATTGTAGAAGCTGTCCACGGGAAGCTGTTGAGCGCGGGTGTTGACGGTGGGGCTGTAATTACCGGAGTTGATACCGATAGCCGCGCCATCCAGGAAGGCTCCCTGTTTATTCCCCTGGTTGGGGAGCGGTTCGACGGTCACGCCTACATCAATACCGCACTGGACAGCGGCGCAGCAGGCTGTCTGACCGCTCGGGATCGGGAGGGATATCAGGACGGAAAGTTTTATATCAAGGTTGCCAATACGCAGAAAGCGCTGTGGGATCTGGCCCGATTCTACCGTCGAAGATTCTCCATTCCCTTCATCGCGGTCACCGGCAGCGTGGGTAAGACGACCACAAAGGATATGCTTGCCGCTGTGCTGGGGATGAAGTACAAGGTGCTGAAAACCGACGGCAATTTTAATAATACCATCGGTCTGCCGCTCACCGTTCTGCGGCTGAACAACACCCATGAGATCTGCGTGCTGGAAATGGGGATGAATCAGCCGGGAGAGATTGAGGCGCTGTCCAGTATAGCGGAGCCGGATGTGGCTGTTATCACCAATATCGGCGATGCCCACATTGAAAATTTGGGCAGTCGGGAAAATATTTTAAAGGCAAAATGTGAGGTTTTCAATCACATGGGACCCGACGGCTTTGCGGTGCTTAATGGAGACGACAGCCTGCTGACTACGCTGCGGGGTACGCTGCCCTGTAAAACCGTGTTCTGCGGGATGGGGGACGGCACGGATTACCAGGCGCCGGAGGTGCAGAGCGATCAGAAAAACCGCATCCTGTGCAAGGTGAAAACACCCCGGGAGGAATATGATCTGGAGATTCCGGCCATGGGGAGCCACATGATTTATCCGGCGCTGATGGCGGCGGCAGTGGGAGATCACTTCGGCCTGACAAAAGACGAGATTGCACAGGGCGTTTTGCGGTTTGCCCCCACCAAGATGCGTATGAATATTTTAGAGCGGAAAAATGGCGTGACCATTTTAAACGATACCTACAACGCCAATCCCCAGTCCATGCGCGCGGCGATTGAAGTGCTGGATACCTATAAAAACGAGCGAAAGATTGCCGTTCTGGGCGATATGTTCGAACTGGGCAGCCTTGCCCCCATGCTTCACGCGGGCATCGGAGACTGTCTGAACCGTTCCGGCATTGATTGTCTGGTGGCCGTGGGAGAGCTGGCAAAATATATCTATGACGCTGCGAGCTGTGTGCCGGAACGTCACCACTGCTCCACAAAAGAGGAGGCCAAGACCGTGCTCGAAACGCTGGTACACGAAAGCGAAACGGTTTTGGTCAAGGCCTCCCGCGGTATGGGGATGGAAGAAATTGTTGATTATCTGCTGTCCGTCACAGAGGAAGTTTAGCCGAACAAGGCGGCAAGAGTTTCGGGAAAGGGAGCGCGAATCACACCACGTTCCGTGATGGCGGCGGTAAGCAGCGCGTGTGGCGTCACGTCAAAGGCCGGGTTGTAAGTCGAAACCGCGAGCGGTGCGGTCTGCACCCCGGCAAAATGGGTAATTTCCCGCCCGTCCCGCTCCTCCACAACGATGCCGCTGCCGTCGGGAAGTGACAGGTCGATGGTGGAGGAGGGCAGCGCCGTGTAAAAGGGAACACCGTGGTGTTTCGCCAGCACGGCCAGAGAATAGGTGCCGATTTTATTGGCGAAGTCACCGTTTGCGGCCATGCGGTCGCAGCCCACGATGACCATGTCAATCTTGCCTGCCGCCATGAGGGCGCCTGCCATGCTGTCGCAGATCAACGTGGTGGGAACCCCCGCGTTTACCAGCTCCCAGGCGGTCAGCCGCGCACCCTGCAGCAGGGGACGCGTCTCGTCCGCGTAAACCATGCTTAACTTGCCTTGCGCATGGGCGGCAAAGATCACGCCCAGCGCGGTACCGCGTCCGCTGGTGGCGATGGGCCCCGCGTTGCAGTGGGTCAGGATGGCGGCATGTTCCGGCACCAGCGGTGCGCCGAATTCACTCATGGCCAGATTCATGGCGGTGTCCTCCCGATGGATGGCCTCCGCTTCGGCGATCAAGGCGGGGATGCAGGCGGCGGTGCCGCCGTTTGCCGCAAGGCAGCGCTCCATCCGCTCCAAAGCCCAGAATAGGTTAACCGCGGTGGGGCGGCTGGCGGCAAGGACTGCCTTTGCCGCCGTCATTGCCGCAGAAAATTCCGCCGGAGGCAGCGCTTTGTATTCCATGGCTGCCAGACAATAAGCATATCCGGCGGAAATGCCGATGGCGGGCGCACCCCGCACCGTCAGGGTGCGAATCGCCTCCGCCACGTCTTTGTGATGAGCATAGTTGCTCCACACCTCCGCGCAGGGCAGCTTCCTTTGATCCAACAGGGCGAGGCGGTCGCCTTGCCAGCGTATCGCGTCCATAACAACACCTCTAAGCAAAAAATCATGTCCTTACAGCATATCACAAGTAATTGCGGGAGTAAACGAATGATCGATATTTCTGTCTCCGGGCTCGTCAAAGAATTTGAGGTCGGAAATCCAATTTTAAATGGACTGTCCTTCCAGGTGGACAGCGGCGAACGGGTGGGACTGCTGGGCAAAAACGGAGCCGGCAAGACCACTGTGTTTAAAATGCTCACCGGGCAGCTGGAGTGGGACGAGGGCAACGTGACTGTTGCGCCAAGCAAGCGGGTGGGTCTTATATCCCAAATTCCCGTTTATCCTGCGGGCTATACGGTGGAAAACGTGTTGGACACGGCGTTTGCTCGTCTGCACGCCATGGAAGCCGAGATGGTCGAGCTGGCGTGCCGGATGGAGCACAGCAGCGACAAGGTCCTGCTGAAAAAGTATGATGCCCTGACCGCAGCGTTTGAGGCAGGCGGCGGTTACGATGCCGAAATGAAGAAGAACAAAATTTGCAACGGCCTTACGATACCGCCCGCCATGCGTCAGCAGCAGTTTGCGGACCTCTCCGGCGGGGAAAAGACACGGGTCAACCTGGGCCGCCTTATTCTGGAGGATACGGATATCCTCCTGCTGGACGAGCCTACAAACCACCTGGACCTACGCGCCACCGAGTGGCTGGAGGAGTATCTGGATCAGTTTAAGGGTACCGTGCTTACCATCTCTCACGACCGCTATTTTTTAGATCGGGTGGTGACCCGCATTGTGGAAGTGTGCGAAGGAAAAGCAGAGCATTACAGCGGCAACTACAGCTTCTATGTCATGGAAAAAGAGGCCCGCTACTTAGAAAAGCTGAAGCAGTACGAAAAAGAGCAGGCCAAGATCGCCCAATTGCAGGAAGCGTCGGAAAAGCTGCACCTTTGGGCGTTTATGGGCAATGACAAGCTGCATAAGCGCGCCTTTTCCATGGAGAAGCGGATGGAGCGGCTGCATACCCTGGACAAGCCCACCAAAGAGAAACGAATGGATGTCCGCTTTGCAGAGGGGGATTTCCGTGGTGACGAAGTGCTGACCGCGAAAAGTCTTTCCAAAAGTTTTGAGGGGCGTCAATTGTTTTCCGGCGTAGATTTAGAAGTGACCGGAGGGGAACGCATTGCCTTGATCGGCGATAACGGCACCGGAAAGTCCACCCTTTTGAAAATGATCATGGGGGAGGAAATACCGGACTGCGGAAAACTGCGCCTTGGCCCCACCGTGAAGATCGGCTATCTGCCTCAAATCGTGAAATTCAGTCATCCCGAGCGCAGCCTTTTGGATACCATGCTGTATGAACTGGACTGCACGCCCCAGACCGCCCGAAACCGCCTGGCGGCGTTCCGGTTTCGGGGGGAGGATGTGTTCAAGTCTGTTTCCGCCCTCTCCGGCGGCGAACAGAGCCGGCTGCGGCTTTGTATGCTCATGGATGAGAAGATCAATTTGCTCATCCTGGACGAGCCGACAAACCACTTGGATGTAGCCTCCCGGGAGTGGATTGAGGAAGCGGTTGAACGCTATGTGGGGAACCTGCTTTTCGTTTCCCATGACCGTTATTTTATCAGCCGTTTTGCCACCCGCGTGTGGGACTTGGAAAACGGCGGTGTCACGGATTTCAAGGGCACGTTCGCGGAATACCGGGCGAAAAAAGAAAAGAATTTGTCCCAGCCCCCTCCAAAGGCGGAGCCGGAACCGAAAAAAGAAAAACCAAAGCGTACCGGCGGCACCAAACAGCTGGAAAAAGAAGTTGCCGCCGCCGAGCGCGAGGTTGCCCGGGCCGAAGAGCAAATGTACGACCTGACCCTGGCGATGGAAGAAGCGGCGAGCGATTACTTAAAGCTGCAGGAGCTATATGGGCAGAGAGAAAAAATGGAATTTGAAATTGCCC
This sequence comes from Oscillospiraceae bacterium, assembly GCA_963666535.1. Classification (GTDB taxonomy): domain Bacteria; phylum Bacillota; class Clostridia; order Oscillospirales; family Oscillospiraceae. Next base: position 1,366,785 of record OY762913.1, read on the forward strand.
GCCTGTATACCCGATGGGAGAGGCTGGCTGGAGAGTTGGAGGAGGTGCAGGGATGAAGAATTACACAGGCAGACGCCCCGGGGGAAAGCGGATCGTTCTTGCGCTGGTCCTGCTGTGCATTTTGTTTGCTGCGGTTCTGGAGGGACTTGTCCTTTCCGGCAATCATGATGACGGGGTGGAAAATCCCGGGGTGATGATCATTTTGGGCGCCCAGGTCAAATCCTTTGGGCCATCGGTGTTGCTGCAGGATCGGCTGGACAAAGCACTTGCCTATCTGGAAGTGGACGAGGATATCCGTATCGTGGTCAGCGGGGGACAGGGAAGCGACGAACCCATGAGCGAAGCCCAATGTATGTATAATTACCTGATCGCAAGCGGGATCGACGGCGACCGCATCCTCATGGAAGACCAGTCTCACAATACCAGCCAGAACCTGCTCAATTCCAAGGCGCTGCTGGAGCAGGCGGGCGAGGACACCACGCAGGAGACGATCATTGTCTCCAACGGCTTCCACCTGTTCCGGGTGCGGATGCTGGCGGCACGCTATGGGATGGACGCCGACTGCCTTGCCGCCCCTTCGTCCCATTTGCCGTCCCGGCTGAAAAGCTATGCGCGGGAGCCGCTGGCGCTGATCAAATCATTTTTGCTTGATTAAGGAGAGACTATGCTGGATAAGCTGAAGGCAATTGAATATCGTTTCGAGAATATTCAGGCGCAGCTGGGTGCGCCTGAAACCTATAACGACCCCCAGCTGGTGGCAAAGCTAAACAAAGAGCAACGTGAGCTTGCTCCGGTGGTAGAAGCGTTCCGCGCCTATACCGGTGCCGTGACGGCGGAGCGGGAGGCGCTGGCGCTCCTTTCCGACCCGGAGTTCAAAGAGCTGGCGCAGGAGGAACTGTCCGTGGCAAAGGCGGATCAGGAGCGATTGAGCCATGCGTTAAAGCTGCTTCTGCTGCCGAGGGACCCCAATGACGAACGCAGCGTCATCGTGGAGATCCGCGCCGGCGTGGGCGGAGAAGAGGCGGCGCTGTTTGCCCATTCGCTGCACCGGATGTATACCATGTATGCCGAGCGCATGGGTTGGCAGACAGAGGTTGCAAACCTCAATGAAACCGAGCTGGGCGGCGTGAAGGAAATTTCCTTTGTCATCGAGGGGGACGGCGCCTATTCCCGGCTGAAATTTGAAAGTGGCGTCCACCGGGTGCAGCGTGTGCCGGAAACCGAGTCCGGCGGCCGCATCCATACCTCCACAGTCACCGTGGCGGTACTGCCGGAGGTAGACGCTGTGGAATTTGAACTGGACATGAACGATCTTAAGATCGATACCTTCCGCTCCTCCGGTGCGGGCGGGCAGCATATCAATAAAACCTCTTCTGCCATCCGCGTGACTCATCTCCCCACCGGCACGGTGGTGGAGTGTCAGGACGAACGCAGCCAGTTTAAAAATAAGGATCGGGCTCTCCAAATCCTCCGCTCCCGGCTGTATGAGGAAAAGGTGCGGCAGCAGGAGAGTGAAATTGCCGGGCAGCGGCGCAGCCAGGTGGGCAGCGGGATGCGAAACGAGCGCATCCGCACCTATAATTTCCCCCAGGGGAGATTGACCGATCACCGCGTCGGACTGACACTCTATAAACTGGATCACGTGATGGACGGTGAGCTGGACGAGATCATCGATAGTCTCGTCACCGCGGAGCAGGCGGAACGATTGAAAGCGAGCGAGGGATAACAGTGGAAACCCGTATTTTTTCAACCAGTGAAACGGAAGAAGCCGCCGCACTCCTGCGGGAGGGCGGTCTGCTGGCGATTCCCACCGAAACGGTGTACGGGCTTGGCGCAGACGGGCTGAACGAAGCCGCGGTGCACCGCATTTTCCAGGCAAAGGGAAGGCCGCAGGATAATCCCCTGATCCTCCATGTGCCCGCCGCAAGCTGGCTGCCCCGCTATTGCCGGGAGATTCCCGAAACGGCCTATCTGCTGTCGGACCGGTTCTGGCCCGGGCCTTTGACCATCATTCTCAAGCGGAACCCCATCGTGCCCAATGCGGTGACCGCCGGACTGGATACTGTGGGGATGCGCTGCCCCGATCATCCTGTGACCCGGGAGATCATTGAAAAGGCAGGGGTCCCTGTGGCCGCGCCCTCCGCAAATATCTCGGGCAGCCCCAGTCCCACCACTGCTGCCCATGTGATCAAGGATATGGACGGGAAAATTGAGGGGATTATGGATGGGGGGAGCTGTTCCGTGGGCGTGGAATCCACCATCCTTGACCTGACCGTTACCCCCCCGCGTCTGCTGCGGCCCGGCGGGGTGACCCTGGAGCAGCTGCGCGAGGTTCTGGGCGAGGTGACAGTGGACAAGGCCGTGACCCAAATGCTGTCCGCGGGAGAGCAGCCCCGCGCCCCGGGGATGAAATACCGTCATTATGCGCCTAAGGCGCCAGTGACCGTAGTCTGTGGCTGGCCGGAGCGGGCGGCACAGTATATCCGGGAGCATCTGACAACCGGTACCGGTGTCATTTGTTTCAGCGAATACGCCTTTTTGTTTCAAGGCCATTCTGTGGAGACCATCGGCGGCTCCACGGAGCAGGCGGAGCAGGCCCGCCATATTTTTGACGCCCTTCGCGCCTTTGACGAAACCGATGTGACCGAGATTTACGCCCAGTGTCCCACCGAGGATGGCATAGGACTTGCCGTGGCAAATCGCCTGAAAAAAGCGGCGGGCTTTCATGTGGTGGATCTGGGCTTTGGAAAGTAGGGGCGCATATGAAAATTATTGGGATCACCGGGCCCACCGGGGCCGGGAAAACCACTGCCCTGCGGGAGATGGCCGCGCTGGGTGCTGTCATTCTTGACTGCGACGAGATTTACCACGACTTGCTACAGACCAACGAGTCTTTGCGGCAAGAACTGGGCGCACGCTACGGCGATGTGATCCTGCCAGACGGAATGTTGGACCGCAAAAAGCTTGGCGCCGTGGTTTTCGGGGACGAAAAAGCGTTGGAGGATCTCAACGTTATCACCCACCGCTATGTGGCGGAGCGGGTGGACCGTGAGATTGCACACGCAAAGGCGGGGGGCAGACCCGGTGTGGCCGTTGATGCCATCGCCCTGCTGGAAAGCGGACTGGCAACGCGGTGCGACGCTACCGTGGCGGTGATCGCTCCGGCGGAGCTGCGGATCAGACGCATCATGAACCGGGAAGGGATCGGCGAGGACTATGCCCGCGCACGGGTGGAGGCGCAAAAGCCCGACCGTTTTTTCCGGGAAAACTGTGATTATACGTTAGAAAACAACGGAGACGACGGCGCTGCATTTGGCGGCGAAGCGAAGGCTCTGTTTTCCAAATTACTGAAGGAGGACTGACATCATGGAAGAAAAGAAAAAAACAGCCGGGGAGCTGAAGCGAGAGGAACTGTTCTACACACAGAAAAACGGGTATGACAAGCTGCCTGCCGAAGAGGAAAAGGCGCTTGGCGCCTATTGTGAGGAGTATAAACGCTTTCTGGACAATGGCAAGACGGAGCGGGAGTGCGTGGATTATGCCATCGCGCTGGCGGAGGCGAAGGGATTTCGCCCCTATTCCAGAGGTCGGGCGCTGGCAGCAGGCGATAAGGTCTATGCGACCAACCGGGGTAAGGCGCTCATGCTTGCGGTGATCGGCACCGAGCCATTTGACCAGGGGATCAATATTGCCGCCGCCCATATCGATTCCCCACGGCTGGACCTGAAGCCAAACCCTTTGTATGAGGATGGCGAAATTGCGTTTTTAAAGACCCACTATTACGGTGGCGTCCGCAAATATCAGTGGGTGACCATTCCACTGGAGCTGCATGGCGTGGTGGTGAAAAAGAATGGGGATACCATCAATGTCGCCATTGGCAACGGGGCGGGTGACCCCGTGTTCACCATTGACGATCTGCTGCCTCATTTGGCTGGCGAACAGAGCAAAAAGCCGTTGGGCGAGGCGATCTCCGCCGAAAGTTTGAACGTGGTGGTGGGCAGTCGCCCCTTCAAAGATGACGAAGGTTCTGACCGGATTAAACTGGCAATTATAGAGTTGCTGAATCAAAAATACGGCATGGTTGAGGAGGATTTCCTCTCTGCCGAGCTGTCTCTTGTTCCCGGCTTCCGCGCCTCTGACGTTGGATTTGACCGCTCCCTGATCGGCGCTTACGGTCACGATGACCGGGTGTGTGCGTTCGCGGCGCTCCATGCCATCCTGCAGCAGAACACCCCCCACAGAACAGCGGTGTGTATGCTGGCAGACAAGGAGGAGATCGGTTCCGAGGGTGTTTCGGGGATGCAATCCCATGCTTTTGATGCCTTTATTTCCGACTTGTGCGATACGAAGAGCGTCCAATTGAAGGAGTGCTATGAAAACTCCTTCTGCCTGTCTGCCGATGTGACGGCGGCCTTTGACCCCAATTTTGCGGAGGCGTATGAAAAACGCAATAGCACGCGGATCAACTACGGCATCGGCGTGTGTAAATACACGGGGTCCAGAGGGAAATCCGGCGCCTCCGACGCCTCTGCCGAATTGGTTGCATATGTGCGCCGCATCCTGGATGAGGCGGGCGTGATTTGGCAGCTGGGCGAGCTGGGCAAGGTCGATCAGGGCGGCGGCGGCACGGTGGCCGCCTATATGGCGGTGCGGAACATCGACACACTGGATGCGGGCGTACCCGTGCTGTCCATGCATTCTCCCTTTGAGACCGTGTCCAAGCTGGACTGCTATATGACATTTAAGGCCATCAAGGCGATTTTTGAGTCACAGGAATAATGCGCAGGAACCGGGAGAGCAGTTCAAAGACTCTGCTCTCCCGGTTATTTTTGCCCCTTTCGCACAAAATAGCGGAAAGGAGGCGGAAAAAATGGACGAGACCACCGAGACCACCGAAACAAAGCCGGAGGAAAGCGATGATTTAAAAAGTAGACAGCAGCAGATTATCGATATGGCATCCTCCACCATTAAGACCAAAGGGGCGACCATTCATACCCTGACTATTGTGGGGCAGATTGAGGGGCATCAAGTGTTGCCGCCCACGTGCAAAAGCACAAAATATGAGCATGTTATGCCGCTGCTGGCTTTGATAGAGGAGAGCGAGGAAATTGACGGACTTCTGATCCTGCTGAACACGATGGGCGGTGATATTGAAGCTGGACTTGGCATCGCAGAACTGATTGCCAGCATGAAAAAACCAACCGTGTCCCTGGTGCTGGGCGGGGGTCATTCCATTGGGGTTCCGCTGGCGGTGTCCGCCAAGGAATCTTTTATTGCGCCGTCGGCGGCTATGACCATCCATCCCGTTCGACTGAACGGTTTGGTCATCGGTGTGGCGCAGACCTTTAATTACTTTGAGCGCATTCAGGAGCGTATTATTAAATTCGTTACTGATAACAGCCGGGTAGAGCGGCAGCAATTTACCCGCATGATGCTGCAGACCGAAGAGCTTGCGGCCGATGTGGGCAGCGTCGTCTATGGCGAGGAGGCGGTGGCTATCGGGCTCATTGACCACATTGGCGGGTTAGCCCCGGCACTTTCCTGCCTGCACAAGCGCATTGCAGAGTATAAAGAGGAACAGGCCGCGCAGGAGAAACAGCCGACGGACGACCCCGCGTAAGATGGCCGCAAAACGGGCGTTTGCCCGTTTACATAACGCCGTAAAAAAGAATGGAAATTTTTCTGCCAGTGTGTTAATATGATAAGAGTATTATGATGTTCGGGGGTACATATATGAGTTACTTAATGTCCGCGTTTTTAGGACTGGTGCAGGGAATTGCGGAATTCCTTCCGATTTCAAGTTCAGGCCATTTGGCTCTGATGCAAAACCTGCTAGATGTGAAGGCGGCAGCAGACGGCAACCTCTTTTTCGATGTGCTGTTGCACTTTGGCACTTTGATTGCAATTTTTATCGTTTATTGGAACGAGATTGTGGAGATGGTATTGGAATTTTTCCGGGGGATCGCGGCGCTGTTTTCCAGGCGGGGGAATGGGATGCAGCAGACTCCGCCGGCCCGCCGCATGGTTCTGCTCATCATTATTTCCACCCTGCCGCTGTTTGTGGCGCTTCTGTTTAACGACTACGTAGAGACACTCAGCTCCAACACCACCTTTATCGGATGCGCACTGATCGCGACCGGTTGCCTGTTGTTTTTCTCCGACCGCGTTCAAAAAGGGAAAAAAACAGAGCGCAGCGCCACCGTGTTGGATGCGGTGCTTGTGGGCGTGGCCCAAGCATTTGCCATCGTCCCGGGCCTGTCCCGCTCCGGCAGCACAATTTCCGCAGGTCTTCTGCGGGGCTATGACCGCAAATTCGCGGTGCGGTATTCCTTCATTTTATCCATTCCTGCCGTTTTGGGGGCCACGATTCTGGAAACTACCGATGCGGTGAAGGCGGGGATCGACATGACCATGATCCCCGTTTACCTTGTCGGAATGGTGGTTGCCGCCGTGTCGGGTTACTTTGCCATTCGTCTGGTGAATTTGCTGGCCGACAAGGGGAAATTCGGGAAATTTGCTTATTACTGCTGGGCTGTCGGACTCATTGCTGTGATCGCAAGCCTGATGGCGTAAGCGAGCTTCGGCAATCTTAACTTCCCTGAGAAAGGACTGACCTTTATGGCAACAACACAGAAAAAGACAACCGGCCGCGGTACAAAGGCCACTGCCTCATCGGGGGGACGGAAAAGTTCCGGCAGCGGATCCCGCGGAAAGAAAAAAAGCACAGGTTCAAAAAACAGGAGTAAGGCCAGCCGTCCCATCTACCGCGAAGTGGGGGCTGTGATTTGCCTACTGTTGGCGTTTTTCAGCGCGTTTGGCTACTTCAAAGTGGATGCACTGTTTATCAATTGGTTTTGCGGTGTAGCCAAGGGCGTGGCGGGATATGGCTTCTGGATGTTGTCTCCCATGCTGTTGCTGGCAAGCTACATCCTGTTTTTTCATCGGGGTCGACCCGTGCGTCTGCGCATGTGGTGCGCCATGCTGTTGCCGCTGGTTTTTGGCTCCATTCTTCATCTGTTCCTTGCCAATCCCTATCCCTTAAGTCTGGCTGCGGTCAAAACCCTGTGGGCAGACGGACAAAGCTTGCACTGCGGCGGTGTGGTTGGCGGTATCGTGGCCACGGGATTTGTTCAGATATTCAGCAAGATCGGTTCTGCCGTTGTGTTTATTACAGGCGGCTTGCTGATGCTTCTGGCAGCCTGTAACCGCACGGTGGTGGATCTTGTGGACGCGGTTCGCAGCCGCCCCCGGAAAGAACGCAGTACTTATGATCCTGAGGACTATGTCCAGCCGGAAAGAAAGCCTGAACCGGCCCCGGCTATCATTCCGGCAAGGCGCAAGGCAATGATTGATATCCCTGTGGAGGGTGAGGTGCGACAGCCGTCCACGCCTACGGCCCCCGCCGCGCCTATCGTGGAATTGCCGAAAAGTGATGGGTTTTTCAACCGAAAACCAAACGTTCCAACACCGGATCAGGTCTTGACCGGTGTGTGTACGGAGGGGGAGGACACGGTGTCAGCCCCCTTTGAAGAACCGGTGACGCCCTTTGCGGAGCCGGTTGCGGCTCCTACGGTACCCCTGCCTGAGATTGTGCGGGAGCCGGCGGTTAAAAAAATGTCCGAGCAGGAAAAAACGGCTGTGGTGCAGGAAATTGTCCAGGAGATCGGGGCCTCGACCGAGCCGTGTGCCTATCAATATCCTCCCCTGTCTCTGCTGATAGAGGGCAGCAGCGAGGTGGGCAGCGGTGCGCTGGACGAGCTGCAGGCCAATCAGGAAAGACTGACCGATACCATTCGCTCCTTTGGGATTACCGCGTCTATTACACACGTTACCCGAGGACCCTCCGTGGCGCGGTACGAGGTGGAGTTGGATCAGGGGGTGCGGCTGAATAAGCTGACCAATTTGTCAGATGACATTGCCTTGGCACTGGGCGCTACCGGTGTGCGTATCGCCCCCATTCCCAATAAAAGTTCTACCGTGGGGATTGAGGTGCCTAACAAGCTGGTCTCCACCGTTCCCATCCACGATGTGGTGGGCGGAAAAGAATTCTGTGATCATCGCTCTAAGGTGGCCTTTGCCGTGGGCAAGGACATCGCGGGCAATAACATTGTGGGTGACATTGCAAAGCTGCCCCACATGCTCATTGCGGGAACCACCGGTTCCGGTAAGTCGGTTTGTACCAACTCCCTAATCATTTCGCTTCTCTACAAGGCAACACCGGAAGAGGTTCGCCTCATCATGGTCGACCCCAAGATGGTGGAGCTCGGGATCTATAACGGCATTCCGCATTTGCTCATTCCTGTGGTCACCGACCCCAAAAAGGCCGCCGGCGCCCTTCAATGGGCCGTGGCGGAAATGATGAAGCGCTATCGCGCTTTTTCCGAGGCTGGTGTGCGCGATCTTTCTTCCTATAATGCTCTTGCCGTCAAGACGGAGGGGATGGAGAAAATGCCCCAGGTGGTGGTGGTTATTGACGAGCTAGCCGACCTGATGTTGGTTGCCGCCAAGGATGTGGAGGAATCCATCTGCCGCGTGGCGCAGATGGGCCGCGCCTCGGGCATGCACCTGGTCATTGCCACCCAGCGACCCTCCGCAGATGTCATTACCGGTTTAATGAAGGCAAATATCCCATCCCGCATTGCCTTTGCCGTTGCCTCTGCCTTGGAATCCCGCATTATTCTGGATACGCAGGGCGCCGAAAAGCTGGTGGGACACGGGGATATGCTCTGGTTCCCACTGGGTGCAGGAAAACCCATGCGTGTGCAGGGTTGCCTGATTACGGATAAGGAAGTCTCCTCCGTTGTGGAATTCGTTAAGAAAAGCAGCACGGCAAACTACTCTGAAGCGGTTCTGCAGGAGATCGAGCACCATGTCGCCGAGCGGGAGAAGGGGACAAAAAGCACGGGCGGAACCGTGTCTGAAACGGCGGATAACGATTACGATGATCTGCTGCCCGCTGCCATTGACGTGGTGGTAGATACCGGACAAGCTTCGGTTTCCATGCTCCAGCGCCGTTTGAAGCTGGGCTATTCCCGTGCGGCCCGACTGGTGGATCAGATGGAGGAAAAGGGGATCGTTGGCCCCTTTGAGGGGTCCAAGCCACGGCAGCTGCTCATCACCAAGGCGCAGTGGCAAGAGATGCAGTTTCGTCAGGGTATGGTGGATACCGCCCCCGATGCGGAGATGGACACGCCGCAGGGCGGAGCAGCGGAAGAGGATGCGCCGCCTTTTGATCGGGACGAGACCTCCTTCCCCGACGAGCAAGCCTGATACGAGCAAGCCGCCCCTGCGCAGTGAGACTGCGCAGGGGCGGCTTGCTTTGTGCTCGATAAGATTCAGCAGACATTATACACGGGGGGAAGATATGAAATCCATGTAAAAGTACGCCGGCGTTTCAAACGCCGGCGTACTTTGCCCGCAGCGCCGATGCGGGTTAGCCCTTGTACCGCTTGTAGATCAGCAGCAGACCATCCAGAATAAGCTGTGGATCCACCACATCAATCATGGGACTGTTGTCGGAAACCATGCGGGCAAGTCCGCCGGTGGCGACGACCTTGACCCCATCGCCATAGCCCATTTCTCGTTTTGTTTCCTGAATGAGATACTCCATGGCCCCAATATAGCCGCATACGGCGCCTGCCTGGATCTGGCCGGCTGCTGTCCGCCCCAGTACGGTTGGCGGTTTTACCAGCTCCACCCGGGGCAGCAACGCAGCCTTAGAAAACAGCGCTTCGGTGGAAATACGCACACCTGCCGTAATGCAGCCGCCCAAGTACTCGCCGCTGTGGGAAAGGGCGTCCACCGTGGTGGCTGTACCGAAGTCCAACACGATGAGGGGTCTACCGTATTTCTCCATCGCAGAGACGCAAGCTACGGCACGATCCGCACCCAACCGTTCGTCCCCCTCGTAGGGCAAACCGGGATCAATACCATCATCAATGATGAGGGGTGTGCGGTTAAAATATTTTATCATAGCGCTGGTGAGGGAATACATCACCTGAGGCACAACCGAGGCGATAATAACATCCGTTACATCGTCCACACTCATGCCGAAGCGCAGAAAATACTCATAAGCGGATAAACCGATTTCGTCCGAGGTGCGGTTGGTGTCAGTCATCAGGCGAAATGTTCCCAACAATTCATCCCCACTAAAGATACCAAACACCATATTGGTGTTTCCAACGTCAATTGCAAGTAGCATAGGAATCCCTCCCGATTAATTAACTCGGTCAGTATAGCATACTATTTGGCTGTTTTCCAGTCTAATTATTCCATAAGTCCCATTTCCAGCCGAGCCTGGATTCATGACCCACAGCCCATCGGACTCCTGCCGGCAGTATGCATTGTGGGTGTGCCCGAACAAAACAATATCCGCTTGGGCTGCCCGGGCGGCCTGCAGAGCGGTTTCAAAGCCGGACTTCACGTGCCAGAGATGGCCGTGAGAGAGCAGAATCCGTCGTCCCTCTAACTCCAGCAGCTGCTCAGGCGGTTGACCGGTCCAGCTGTCGCAGTTTCCGGGGACGGCAGTTAGCGGCACTGCTGGAAAGAAAGCGAGTAAGGCTTCCGCGTCGTGAAAGTGATCGCCCAGATGCAGGATCCTGTCGGGTGATTGTTGCTCCACTGCGGTAATCATATGGCTGATATTGTGGTGGGAATCGGAGAGAACCAAAAGTTTCATAGACGATCCGTCCTTGTTGATTGAAGTTCACCATCTGGGGCAGAGTGCATAGAATACTCTTGAAGGAAAAACTAAATTGGGTAGGAGTGAAAGGGATGGCCAGAGGAAATAAAAGCGGAATTCCGTCAGGAGCAGCCGATTTTATGAACAATCAGCAGGCGATGCGGGAAATGCTGCAGTCCCCGGATACAAAAAAGCTGATGGAAATGCTGGAGCAAAATGCGGGCGGAAACCTTAAGGATGCAGCACAGGCGGCAATGCGGGGAGACACGGCAAGTCTTCAGAAGTTGGTGCAAGCCGTCATGTCGAGCCAAGAGGGGTCCGAGGTTGTGGGGCGCATTAGCAAGAATGCGCCGGACCTGGAGGAATAGCAGTAGCCCTGCGGCGGAGAGGAGGGATATTTGGTGAGCGAAATGGAGGAAAAGCTGAATGCAGTCTTGAGTAACGGAGACATCATGCAGCAGATCATGTCGATCGCCCGCAGCATTGGTGGCGAAGAGCAACCGTCGCAGCCAAAACCAGAGCCAAATATGGAACGGGTGCAACCGCCGCCAGAGCGTGCGCAGCCTGATCTAAGCGCCATGATTGGAATGCTGAGCGGCGTATTAGGCGGGGGGACGTCAGGGACAGGAGGTTCTGCGGCGGAACTACCGAGTATTGATCCACGGCTGATCAAAATCGGGATGCAGCTGCTGTCGGAATACAACCGGGTGGATGATAAAAATGTGGCTTTGCTGGCGGCGCTGCGTCCCTTCTTGAAGGAGGAACGGCAGGCAAAAATGGATAAGGCGGTGCGGATTGCCCGTCTGACGCGGGTAGCGCGGGCGGCCATGGAGACCTTTGGAGGGAACGGAGGCGGTACCCTTGTATAATCAGTACATCCCAAGGGGAAGCGTCTATGTTCCTGCGGCGGATGAACGGGCAGCGCGAAACCGACAGCCAGAGCCGGAGCCGATTGGGTACAGACAGGCTCAAAGTCGGGAACAACCTGTGGCGCCGCGGCCTGTTTCACCTCCGAACCGCGGCGGCGAGGAAAAAGAAAATGCCGGACTGGCCGGCATTTTAAAGGCTTTCGGGATAGAAGATCTGGATACCGGTGACATCCTTCTGCTGGTGCTTATGCTGCTGCTGATGGTGGAGGGAGATAATCTGGAACTGGTGATCACCTTGGGGCTTATGCTGATCCTCGGCTCGGAAGAAAAGAATTAGCCAGCCATTTCGTGCAGCTTCGTACCGTCAGGCAGGGCAAAGGAGGCGCTGCTGGGGCACGGGGATTCAATGGCGGAACAGCCAGACATGCGATAGACCACCGTGCCATTCTTCAACGTTTCGGAATAGACTAGAAGTCCGCTCTTCAGGTCAATCCAATAGCGCACCAGATAACCAAACTCATCCTCATTAACCTCTACATAAATACAGGGAAAACCATCCTTCTCCTCGCAGTCGGTGGATGAGATTGTGTCCGGATCCAGTTTCAGCACGTCCTCATAGGTGGGGATGCTTTGGGCGAGGTCGGCGGACAGCTCGTCCGCCGGCCCACTGAGATAGCTGTTGCCACTACCGCTGTACCAGAGATAGAAGCTGGAGTCATTCACCAGTACATACTGAACGCGCCCAGCAAGCAGGGTGGATTCAATGCGTGTGTAACCGCTGTCTGCCCAGACCTTGACTGCGGTGAGGGAAGAATCGTCCTCTCCCCAAAACCGCTCGATGGTAAAGGTGCGGGAGTAGCTGGAAGCCCGGCTAAGTGTGGCAATAATGCTCTGGACAGTCTGAGGGGTGACATCAACCATGATAGAGCCATCCCCCTCGGAGCCAGGGGCAGAACTGTCGCCCCCAGTGGTCCCCGTGGTAACGCTGGGGAGGGTTACTTGTGGTGTTTTATTCAGCAGAAAGTTAAACGTAAAGCTGGAAAAAACGGCCATGATAATGATTGCAGCAATCAGCAGCGCCAGCGTTCTGCGTTTTTTTTGTTCCATAAGTAAGACTCACCTCCGTTGCGCTAAACATGTCTCCCGCGGGTTAGGGGGCTATGGTGCCGCAAAAGTCCTGCGGTTTTTTGTCTACTAGGCCGAAGTGCCACAGAATGGCGTCTGTGATGCGTTCACACGCGTGGCCGTCACCATATGGATTGACTGCCTTAGCCATCTGGTCATAAGCGCAACTGTCCGTGAGCAGCGTGTGGGCCATGTTGAAGATTTCCGCCTCGTCGGTGCCGGCAATCTTGACGGTGCCGGCAGCCACAGCCTCAGGGCGCTCGGTCTCGCGGCGGAGGACAAGCACTGGCTTTCCCAGTGCCGGAGCCTCTTCCTGCAGACCGCCGGAATCGGTCATCACCAGATAGCACCGTGCCATGAGATTGTGCATTTCGTCCGCGGAAAGGGGGGGGATCAGGTGAATGCGGTCATGTTCCGCCAGATAGGTGTTAGCGGCCGTCTGCACTACGGGAGAAAGGTGCACGGGATAAACCAGTTCCACGTCGGGGTGAGCGTCTGCTACTCGCCGCAGCGCGGTCATGATGTGTGTCATTGGCTCACCATAATTCTCCCGCCGATGGCAGGTGACCAATATGATTTTTCGGTTTTTGTAGTCCAACTCGTTCAGAAGAGGGGTTGTGAATCGATAGTGCGGTACGACGGTGGTGTTTAGGGCATCAATGACAGTGTTACCGGTGAGAAAAACGCCGCCTGTTATGTTTTCCCGCGCCAAATTATCCCGGTTTGCCACCGTCGGGCAGAAATGAAGGTCGGCAATGGCCCCAACCATTTTCCGGTTCATCTCTTCAGGATAGGGAGAATACTTGTCATAGGTGCGAAGTCCGGCCTCCACATGGCCGACAGCGATCTGATGATAGAAAGCGGACAGCGCCCCGGAAAAGGTGGTGGAGGTATCTCCATGGACAAGCACCAAATCCGGCTTCGCGTCCTGAAGCACCTTGTCCATACCGGCAAGGCATTTGCTGGTGATGGTAGAAAGCGTTTGATTTGGTTCCATAATATCCAGGTCATAATCCGGCGTGATGCGGAAGATGGACAATACGGAATCCAACATCTCACGGTGCTGAGCGGTCACGCAGCAAATGCTTTCCAGTTCCGGACGGCTGGACAGCTCCAGTACCAAAGGCGCCATTTTAATCGCCTCTGGCCTAGTACCAAATATGGTCATGACTTTACACTTTTTCACGGCTTATCCACCTCATTTTCTTGCTGCTGTGGTTTTTCCACGGGGGTTTGCGGGGGCGTGTTGTTTGGCGATTCATGATTCCCGTTCTTGTTGTTGCCCAGGAAGATATGGCCGGCAACAGCGGCAGCGGCGCACAAGGCCAGAAGGAACACCATGGCTTTGAGTTCTCCGCTGGCGGTAAGCACCACTGCGGACAGGCCCAAAATGGCGCTGATGACATACAAAACGGCAACGGCTTGTTTCTGGGAAAAGCCCATGTCGATGAGCTTGTGGTGAACGTGGCTTCGGTCAGGAGACATGGGGCTTTGCCCTTTTGAAATGCGCCGGATGATGGCAAAGCAGGTATCGAAGATGGGCAGACCCAACATGAGGAAGGGAACGGCGAAGGAAATGATCGTGTAAAATTTGAACAGTCCCTGTATGGAGACAACGGCCAAAATAAAACCGAGGAAGGTGGAGCCGGTGTCACCCATAAAGATTTTGGCTGGGTTAAGGTTATAGGGCAAAAAACCGATGCAGCTGCCAGCTAGCGCCGCCATAAGGATCGCGACCCCGCTTTCCGATACCAGTAGGGCAATGATCAGCATTGTCATGGAGCTTATGGTAGAAACGCCCACCGCCAGTCCGTCCAGTCCGTCGATGAGATTGACGGCGTTGGTGATGGCAACGATCCAAAACACCGAAATAGGAATGGCAAGAAGGCCGAGATTCCAATAGGGATTCTCGCTGAAAACGTTGGGATTGGAAAAGGTGTGGATCACATTTCCCTGGCTGACCGCAATCAGTGCGGCAACAATCTGCACCACAAATTTCAGTCGCGCGGAGAGCGCATAAATATCGTCAAATATACCAAGGATTACGATGACTACGGCGCCCAGCAGCATTCCACGAATCTGCTGTGTGAGTGGGACAAACAGCAAAACACTGAACAAAAAGCCAAAGAAAATGGCCAGACCGCCCATCCGGGGGATGGGGTGATCGTGCATTCGCCGCCCATCCTTGGGGACATCGACAGCACCCATTTTTTGTGCCAAAGATTTGACCACGGGCGTTGTGATGAACGCAATCAGGAGGGCCACCAAAAGAGACGCGGCTACAAGGCCGAAAATGGTTAATTCAATTGTCATTAGGATAGCTCCTTTGTGGTATAAAGACCCGTCATTGGGCCGTGTGCGCATCAGCGGGGAAGAAAACCAACCTTTTTATGCACTTTGGTAAGGGTGCGGCTTGCCTGACGGGAAGCTTTCTCCGCCCCTTGCCGGTATAGGGCTTCCAGCTCGCCTTTGTCGGTCAGCAGGCGCTGGGTTTCTTCCCGGATGGGCCGCAGCAGTTCTATCACGGCCTCGCCCACGGCAGGCTTAAAGTCGCCATAGCCTCTTCCGTCAAATTCACGCTCTACCTCTTCCGTGGTCTTGCCGGTGGCAACCGCGTAAATGTCGATGAGATTGGACACACCCGGCTTCTCCGGGCTTTTTATCACACGGGCGTCGCTGTCGGTGACCGCGCGTTTAAATTTGCGCATAATATCTTCTGGCTTGTCCATGACAAGAATAAAAGAGTTTTCATTTTCACTGGATTTGCTCATTTTTTTCTCCGGCTCGCTCAGGGACATAATGCGGGCCCCCACCTTGGGAATGTAGGGCTCGGGAATGGCAAACACATTGCCGTGGATGCCATTGAAGCGTTGGGCGATGTCGCGGGCAATCTCAACGTGCTGCTTCTGGTCGCTGCCCACGGGGACAAGATTTGCCTGATAAAGCAGAATGTCCGCCGCCATCAGGGCGGGATAGGTAAACAGACCTGCATTAACGTTGTCGGCGTGGGTGGCGGACTTGTCCTTGAACTGCGTCATGCGGGACAGCTCGCCGAACATGGTATAGCAATTGAGTACCCAGGCAAGTTCCGCGTGTTGGGGAACATGGCTCTGGATAAAAATTGTGCTTTTTTGCGGATCAAGGCCGCAGGCAATGAACTGGGCAAACAGTTCAAGGGTCTGGCGGCGGAGGGCGGCGGGATCCTGCCGCACAGTGATGGCATGTTCGTCCACTACGCAGTAAATGCAGTTGTAATCGTCCTGCAGAGCGACCCAGTTTCGCAAGGCACCCAAATAGTTGCCAAGCGTGATTTTGCCGCTGGGCTGGGTGCCGCTGAATATGGTTTGTTTGGTCTCTTCCATCATTAAAACAGTCCTTCTAAGCGGTGATATACCACCGCGCAAATATACTTCAATATCATACCATAGGCAGAGATAATTGGCAATATAGCTTGACAGCATACCGTTAAAAATAATAGAATGTCAAAAGCGGGCAGGTTGGCGTCCGCTTTTAGAATGGGAGGAATCACCATGGATCAAAAATGGTTTGACGATATGGAAACACGTATCCCCAAGGGAAAGGTGCGCACCCGCTTTGCCCCCAGCCCCACCGGATATATGCATGTTGGCAATCTTCGCACGGCGCTGTATACTTGGCTGATCGCCCGCAATGCAGGCGGCACCTTTATTCTCCGCATCGAAGATACGGATCAAAGTCGTCTGGTAGAGGGCGCTGTGGAGGTTATTTACAAGACTCTGGCCGAGTGCGGTCTTACCCATGACGAAGGGCCGGATGTGGGCGGTCCCGTTGGCCCCTACATCCAGACGCAGCGCCGGGATCTATATGCCAACTATGCCGCGCTTTTGGTGGAGAAGGGAGCCGCTTACCGCTGCTTCTGCAACAAGGAGGATGCGAAGGAGGTGGATGTTGCCGCTGGCGTTTCCATCCATAAGTACGACGGCCGCTGTTCCCGTCTGTCTCAGGCAGAGATTGACGCAAATCTTGCCGCGGGAAAGCCTTATGTGATTCGGCAGAAGATCCCCAGAGAAGGTTTCACTACGTTCCACGATGCCGTGTATGGCGATATTGCAGTGGAAAATGATTCTCTGGACGATCAGGTGCTGCTGAAATCTGACGGCCTGCCTACGTACAACTTTGCCAACGTGGTGGATGACCACCTGATGGGCATCACCCATGTGGTGCGCGGCAGCGAGTACCTTTCTTCCGCCCCAAAGTATAATTTACTGTATGAGGCGTTTGGCTGGGAAGTGCCGACCTATATCCACTGTTCCCCCGTGATGCGCGACGCGCAGAACAAAATGTCAAAGCGCCACGGAGACCCCTCCTATGAAGATCTAATCAGCCAAGGTTATCTTACCCAGGCTGTGCTCAATTATGTCGCGCTTTTGGGCTGGAGCCCTCGTGGCGACAAGGTGGAGCAGGAATTTTTCTCCCTGCAGGAACTGGCGGAAAGCTTTGATGTTGCAGGCATTTCTAAGTCCCCTGCCATTTTTGACCTTGAGAAACTGAACTATTTCAACGCCAACTATCTGCGGGGGATGACGGCAGAAGAATTTGCCCAGGTGGCTGAACCCTATATCAGACAGAGCGTGAAAAATCCCGCTACTGACCCAGCCCACATCGCGCCGCTGCTGCAGGCCCGGTGCGAAAAGCTGACTGATATCCCGGAAAAAGTGGACTTTTTTGATGCTTTGCCGGAGTATGATACAGAGATTTACACCAATAAAAAGTCTAAGACAGATCACGTGGTATCCCTTGAAATGCTGAAACAAACGCTCCCTGTACTGGAGGGCATGCCCTCCTGGGAGCAGGAGAAAATCCACGATGCGCTTATGGGGCTTGCAGAACAGCTTGGGGTGAAGAATGCCACATTGATGTGGCCGGTGCGAATTGCCCTTGCAGGCAGAACCGTTACGCCGGGCGGCGCGGTGGAAATCGCGTATATCCTTGGCAGGGACGAATGTGTTCTCCGCATCAAAAAGGGCATAGAAAAGCTTTCAAACTAGAAAAAACGGATCAAGTCAGTCGAAAACACGTAAATCCGGGTCAAAATGCAGACTGGATTGGAAAACGGATAAAAGCGCTCCCTTTTGGTAAAAATACCGCCAAAAGGGGGCGTTTTTATGAGAAAACGGTGGAGCGCCGGACAGGTGCGTGCTGTCAGCTATCTAATAGCAGTCATACTGACGCTGGCCGGAACCGCAGGAAAATGGTGGTGGACAGCGGAGCAGCATGAACAGCAGATCAGTAACCACTATCAGCATGCATTTGCCGAGCTGACCATTGCTGTGACGGAACTGGATAAGGGACTGCAAAAAAGCGTATATGCCACGACTCCCGCAATGCTGACTTCGCTCTGCATCGAAATTAATGGAAACTGCCAAGCCGCACAAATGGCATTGGGTGAGCTGCCCTATGCTAACGTAGAATTGGAGCAGACGGCCACCCTTATTTCAAAAATCGGAGACTACGCCTCCTCGGTGGCGGAAATTACGGTGGAACGGGGCTCGTGCAGTGCCGAGGAGACGAATAATCTGGCGGGACTTTCGGTGGCGACGAGCAGTCTCGCCCAAACCCTGCTCACACTGCAGATTGATATCGGCGAAGGCACGGTGACACTAGAAGATCTTGACGCGGCCACGAAGCGTCTTTCCGCGGCCACGGAAGACGGCACAAGCAATGTGGCCGGGTCGTCCTTTAAGACCATGGAGGCGGAATTTCCCGAGGTACCCACGCTGATCTACGACGGGCCGTTTTCTCAGCACCTAGAGGGAAAAACGCCGAAAGCACTGGAAGGGCTGGCGGAGGTGGACGAAGCCACCGCGCGAAAGGCGGCGGCCACGTTCCTTGCAATCGGAGAAGAGACGCTGACGCTTGTTTCGGCGGGAGCAGGGAACCTGCCCACTTTTGACTTTTCTGCAGAAACGGATCAGGGAGAGACTTATATTGAGGTCACAAAGCAGGGCGGATGTGTGCTGGACTATTTTTCCGCCTATGCGGCCGGAGAGGCAACGCTGACCGGAGAGGACGCGGTGGGGAAAGCCCTGGAGTTTTTAACGATGCAAGGATTTGCGGAAATGAAACAGAGTTATTATGTCATCCAGAGCAGCGTATGTACCATTAACTTTGCGCCGGTGAAAAGCAATGCGATATGCTACACCGATCTGGTGAAGGTGAGGGTCGCGCTGGATACGGGCGAGGTGGTTGGATTTGAAGCGAATGGATATTATGTTAACCACACGGACCGGGTGTTACAATCCCCCGCAGTGACGGAGGAGCAGGCAAGGGGAATCGTATCTACCCAGCTTGAGATTTTGGCGGTGCAGCTTGCGGTGATTCCAACGGATGGGGAATACGAAGTGCAGTGTTATGAATTTAAATGCCAGAACCCGGAGGGCAAGCACTATATTGTCTATGTCAATGCAGCCACGGGGGCGGAGGAAAAGATACTCATCCTGTTGGAGGATGAGAACGGAACGCTGACGATGTAAGCGGCGGCCTTGAACGCAAAAAAGATAAAACCCGGATGTCGGCTTGTGGTGATGGAAGGATTCACCGCAAGCCGACATCCGGGTTTTGCGAAGTCAGTATTTTTGAAATCAGGTACGGTCAGTCATGTCTGCCGAATCCTGTGGCTTACCATTAAATCAAGGAGGCCAGGACAGCGGCCTTTGTCACAATTCCCTCAAGGCGATTTTGATCGTCCACGACGGCAATGGGATACAAGGCCTCCGCCGCAACCGGCATCAGATCAGAAATTTGGGTGTCTGATGTAGTCGTTGGCAGATCGGAAATAAGCGCATCCTGAAAAGACAGCTCTCCCGCTCTTACCTTTAGGGCACGTTCCAATGTGAGAATGCCGTTTAGCTGCATTTTGGGTCCCACCACATAGGCGCTGGATACCCCGTTGTCACGCATCTGTTTTAGCGCGTTGTGAACGCCGTCTCGTGAATGGATCAGACAGGAGGGAGTCTGCATAATGTTTCTGACAAAGTAAATTTGAGATTTATCTGCACTGTCGATGAAATTCCGGACATATTCGTTGGCCGGATTGGAGGCCATGCCTTCCGGCGTGTCAGTTTGAATGATTTTGCCATCTTTCATGATCGCAACGGTATTGCCCAGCTTGAACGCCTCGTTAATGTCATGGGTGATGAAAATAATGGTTTTGTTCAGCTTTTCCTGGATGGACAGCAGTTCAAATTGCATGTCCCGCCGCACAAGGGGGTCAAGAGCGGAAAACGGTTCGTCCATCAGCAGAATGTCGGAGTTGCAGGCCAAAGCTCTTGCAATTCCAACACGCTGCCGCATACCGCCGCTGAGGCTGGAGATGCTTTGCTGCTCCCATCCACTCAAGCCGACCATGGATATCATCTGCATCGCCGTTTCCATGCGTTCTTCTCTTTTTATCCCCCGGATTTCCAGCCCAAACGCCACGTTCTCCAACACGTTTTTGTGGGACAACAGACCAAAGCTTTGAAACACCATGGAAATTTTATTGCGCCGATAGTTGAGCAGTTCTTGTTTGCTGAATTGATCCACGGCCTGATCTTCAAAAAAGACCTTGCCCGACGTTGCGGGCTGGAGCATGTTTAAGCAGCGCACGACCGTAGATTTTCCGGAACCGGATAATCCGATCAGCGCAAATATCGTTCCGCGTTCCACCTCGAAGGAGACATCATCTACCGCAACGGTAACGCCGGTTTGCTTCAATATTTCTTCTTTGGTGAGTCCTTTTTTAAGAAGCTCTGTGGCGGCGGCTTTTTTAGCGCCAAACAGCTTCGTGATGTGTTCCGCCCTTAATATTATATTACTCGCTTCTGTCATAGGGCGTCACGCTCCTTCTTGAATGCTCCCTGTGTCAATCTGTCCAAAATAATAGCGACGATCACAATGGCAGTGCCGGCCGCGAATCCCCGTCCGCCCTCCAGTCGGTTTATGGCCTTGATCACTTCCGAACCCAGTCCGGTGGCACCAATCATGGAGCAGGTGACAACCATGGAAATTGCCATCATAATGGTTTGGTTCACACCGGTCATGATCGTTGGCATAGCTTGGGGGATTTGAACCTTGAACAGGGTTTGCGCTTTGGTAGCACCGAAGGCTTTCGCCGCCTCTACGACCTCAATGTCCACCTGCTGGATACCCAGACTGGTTAGGCGAATGACCGGTGGTACTGCATATATAGTTGTAGCGATCACGGCCGGAACATTGCCAATCCCCAAAAGCATCGCGGCCGGAATCAGATAAACGAAGATGGGCATGGTCTGCATGGTATCCAGAATGGGTCTTGCAATCGCATTTGCTTTTCGGCTTGACGCGATTAGAATGCCGATGGGCAGACCGATTAAAAGGGCGATCAGTACGGACGTGATGACAATGGTAAGCGTCTGGTTCATCAGGTCCCAATAGCCGATGGCTCCAATGAAAAACAGCAGCAGCGTGTACAGCAGCGCGCGGCCAGGCTTTTTGCTTGTTTTTAATGTGGCGAAAAAGACTGCGATTAGAAGCAGCCACCATGGGATGATGTTGACCACGCTGCCCACGCCGGATAAAAGCGTTCTGAGCCCACGGGAAACACCGTCGAAAAAAGGCTCCCAATTATGAAGCATATAGTCAAGTGCATGGTCAATAGGACTAATAATGTCTACAAAAATATTTTCCGGGAATGCTAATAGCCATTCTGGCAATAGGTCCACCTCCTTCCGTTAAAGCGCACTGCGTACCAGGTCGGCTTTGTCTGCAGGAAGCCATTGGTCAATCAGCTCGCTGTGTTCCGACAGAAACCATTTTGCCGCATCCTCATAGCTTGCATCATTCACCTGTATATACGACAGAGCCTCGGACGTCAGGATACTTGATGTTTCGTATTTGGCGAGAAATTCACAGAAGTCCGGATTACTCTCTTTGAAATCTGAATGGACGCATACCGTTACGCGCATGGACGGGAAAGCGCACTGCCCGGCATCGTACAAGTCGGCATCATATGGGGCATCTTCCAGCAGAACAAGGTCGTATTTTCCGGTAATCCAAGTAGGCTCCCAATAGTAAGCGACGATAGGCTCGCCCTTTTCATAAGCGCCAGCTATCGCGGCGGCAAGGGCGGAGTCAGAGCCCGGGTCCATGTAATTATAAAACTCGTCCAGACCGTAATACGCATATTTATTCCGCACTACTTTATCTGTTTCCCAACCGGAAATACAACCATAGAGTCTTCCCATAGAGGGATCATCCGGATCGGTAAAGAGGTCGGCATAATTTTTCAGGTCTTCCACCGACTTCAGGCCGGGTGCTAATGCCTCAATCCCTTTTTCCGCATCGCCTTCAATCACATACCGGGGCACGTACAAGCCCTGTATGTTGTCGTCATAATTGACGGATAATTCAACAATGGAGCCGTCTGCAATATCATCGTTGTAAGTGGGAAGACCATCCGTCCAGGTTTCCATATAGACCTGAATATCACCCGTTTTCAGGCCACCGTAAGTAATCGCGGTGGAACCGGATACTTCCTCTGTTTCAAGATCGTATGCCGATTCCGCGACGAACATGGCGACTGCATTATGAAATTTCATGCTGTCCCAGCCTGCATCTCCGAAAACTACCGTGGCAGTTTCCTTTGTACCACATGCGCTGATACAAATCAGCGAGGCGACACATAGCATCATGGTTAATAGCTTTTTTTTCATCCAAAGGTACCTCCGTTAAAAAATTAGACGTTGGAATTGATCCTTAGATCATGGATCAAACCAAACAGACAATTCAATAATAACATTGAAGTTGTCGGATGTCAAGGAAGCCGGCTGTTACGCTAGGCACATTCCGCGGCTGTCGCTTTGCTTTTAGTGGTCTGCTAACCCGAAAAGTAGGTGGATAGGACCTGCGTTTCGGCTGCTTTTATTTTTGATGAATATTTTGAAATTTATGCTATAATTGCCATAGCAAGAGGGATCACAATGATTTGAATAGGATGAGAGATATGGATAATCAAGAACAGAATACAATTGCAAGGTATTTGAAAATTGCCACGGACATTGCAGCGAGGATTGCCTCAGGAAAACTGGCGGAAGGGGAAAAGCTGAAGGGACGCTCGATCCTGTCAACGGAATATAACGTATCACCGGAAACGATCCGGCGCTCCATGTCGTTACTGTCCGACAAAAAAGTCGTGGCGATTAACGCTGGAAGCGGCATTGTAGTATTGTCCCGCGAAAAAGCGGTTGAATTTGTAAAGAGTTTTAAAGATGATGAAATTATATCCAAGATGAATGCAACGTTAGCAAGCCTGATTGAAAAAAGGAAAGAGATGGATGAAGAAATCTCATCCATCACCAAGCAGATTGTGGATATGTATAAATATAAGCGCTCGGACCTGATTACGCCGGTGGAAATTGCACTCCCGGAGCATTCTTATGTCATCGGGAAGAGCATTGGAGCCCTTCAGGTGTGGCATAACACCGGGGCAACGATTTTGGGAGTCATACAGAAAAACCGTGTGATTATTTCTCCGGGCCCATACTTCGAATTTGCCGAAGGCGACCGCGTTCTGATCATCGGCGACGAGTGCGTGGTGGAGCGATTTAACGCGTTTGTAAACCAGGCTGATTGAGTTGCACTGCATGGGCTGGGGTTAGTGCTGCTTGGTATGTAAGCCGAGTAAGGACGCTGATTGGAGCCAAACGCAAAGAAAGAATGTAGGGGATCACTCCTGCATTCGCGCAATTAGTTTGCGTCGTTTCGAGAATCTGGAGTACCAATTTGATCAGCAGAGATTATGTGGGACAAATGGAATCTCCGTGGAGATCATCTCCACGGAGATTTTTTTGTTGACATTATCGATATTCGATCATATACTGTAACAAGAATGAACGATATTCGATAATACACAGGAGGGATGGGCGTGGCAAGAGAGAAATTTCAAACATTGACCGAGCAGATGTTTTACATCCTTCTCTGTTTGCGGTCAGAATGCTATGGTATGGACATTATGGAAAAGGTTTGTACCATGACCAACGAGCGGATTTCGGTTGGCCCCGGTACTCTCTATCATCTTTTGGAAAGTTTTGTGAAAGCAGGCATGATCTGCGAAACAAAGGTCGAAGGCCGCAGGCGAAGTTATTTAATTACCGATGCAGGCATGCAGGCGCTTGAGGCGGAGTATCAGCGGTTGATGGCGGTGACGGCTGACTATCGGAACTGTGTGGTGGGGAAAGGGGACATTTCTAATGAAGGCGACAAAACGTAGATTGGAACAGTTTTTGTTCTATGACTATACAGGTATTGAACAGCATCTTGAAAGAATGGCTTTAAAGGGATGGCAACTCCATAAAATTACGCGTCTTTATTGGGAATACCACAACGTTGAACCACAAAAACGAACCTATACCGTTACTTATTTCTCCGAAGCCTCGGAATTTAATCCTTATCCTACGGAAAATCAGCGGACTTTCCATGAATACTGCAAGGATGCCGGATGGAGCCTCGTGGCAGAGTGGGCGCAGATGCAGATTTTCTGCTCGGAGAGGGAAAATTCTATTCCGATTGAAACAGACGAATCGGTAAAACTGAAAGCAATTCATAGGTCCATGAAGAAAAATTTCCTGCCCAGCAGTGTGCTGGTACTGCTGCTAGCCCTATTTCAGATTTTTTTTCAACTTCACATGATTACATCTGACCCGGTCTACCAGCTGTCAATGGGTTCCTGCCTATCCTTGGCGGTCATTTGGGGTGTTCTTTTTATTCAAATGACATGGAGCTTAATTGGCTATGTAGTCTGGTATCGAAAATCCAAAAAAGCTGTTGACGCTGGAGGCGCCTGCATGGAAAGCAGTGGTCTTCAAAAAACGTCGTATTTCTTGAGGGCCTTGACAGGGATTGTTATCGTCGTGGCTGCGCTTTTTATGGCAACACAGCAGTTTGCATGGATTGGAATTTTCGGAATTGCAAATATGACGGTTTTACTTGCCCTGGTGTTTACGATCAAGAACGTACTCAAACGGGCAGAGGTTTCCAGAACAGTCAATCTGACCGTCACAGTGGTTTCCTGTGTCATTCTATCCGTCATTTTAACTGGCGCTATGACTTGGGGCATTGTCAGGGGAATGAATGCCGGATGGTTTGGCAATCAACCAGATGAGACCTATACGACCATACAGTCGAACGGCAGCACGTATACCTGGGATATTTACCACGATCCGCTGCCTTTGAAGGTTGAGGATTTACAGGATACGGAGTATGACCACTATTCTTATGAGTGGACGGCAAGAGAATCTTTTTTGATCGCTCAGTATGTCGCAAGACAGAACTCTTTTCCCGACGGACAGCTCGCTCCTGAACTGAACTATGCGATTGTGAAGGTGAAACTGTCCGCATTGTTTGATCTTTGCCTGGATGATTATTTAAACCAGTATCATTATGAATGGGATATGTCGGAAGCGGATCAAAGATATTTTCAGAAGACCGATGACCCAGTGTGGCAGGCCGATGCGGTTTATCAGCTTTATATGCAAGATGAGGAAATGGATGAGTACATCCTCTGTTGGGGCAATCGGATTGTTTACATCAATTTTGATGAGATGCCAACAGCGGAGCAGATTGCCACTACCATCGAAAAACTGGGTAATAGCTTGCAGTTTTGATCCAAGAAAGGAAAGGAGCACTCAACAGGGCCGCTGCTGGGTGCTCCTTCTTGTCGGCGTAAGCGCTTTGCTGTCCTGCTGAAGCGTATGCCGCAATCATGAATAGTTGACAAATGAATGAAGCGGTGATAAAATTTAGAAAACTTGAGAGGTGTGTATTGATGTCTGTTCTGTTTGTTATGGTGACACATAACTAAATATAGTTGAGAAGGGCGCACTGTTTAAGGGGAGAAGCTCCTTATTTATCGTGCCCTTTGAAAGACATACCTAACAGACTGCTTCAATCATAAGTGATGCGTGGTAAGGTGTACTTATCACGCTGTTTTTATATTGAGATTTTTGCCCGCAGGGAGCATTCTGCACTTTTACAGGTGTGGTGTGTCTTTGCGGGCATTTCATTTTCAAATTGAAAGGTTGGCAAACCATGAACACTTATCATACGCTTGAGTTTTCCATTATACTTGAAAAATTGGCAGAAGGCGCATTGTCCGAACCGGCAAAAGCCCGCTGCCTTTCGCTGGAACCTTCCTTAAGTGAGACTGAGGTGAGGCGTTGGATGGAGGAAACGACACAGGCAAAATGGATGATAGAACAAATAGGGACCCCACCGCTTTCCCCAATGACTGACCTCTCAAAGATCATTGACTTAATCAAGATAGAAGCGATCCTAATGCCGGATCAGATCGAGCATGTACTGACGTTTCTTGTTTCCTGCCGGAGAATGAAGGAATATCTCACGAAGGCGGAGGCGACAGGGGCCTCTATTGCGCTGTACGGCAGATCGATAGAGGAACTGCATGAACTTGAACTTGAAATCAAGCAGTGCATATTGAATGGGGTTGTGGTCGATAAGGCCTCGACCGAGCTTTATCGCATTCGACGGCAAATTGCCGTTACCGCCGATCAGAGCAAAGAGAAGCTGGATGAACTTCTACGCAAAAACAAAGCCTGGTTTTCAGAGAGCTTCATCTCCGTTCGGAACGGTCACTCTACGCTGCCGGTAAAGCGTGAACACAAGAATGATGTATCCGGCACTGTGATCGAAATTTCCAATAAGGGAGGGACTTGTTTTATCGAACCTTCTTCCGTTGGAAAGCTGCAACTGAAAATGAACGCGCTGAAGGTGGAAGAAGAAAGTGAAGTCAGGCATGTTCTATATACCCTGACAGCACGGATCAACGATACCCTGGGGACGTTAAAACGGAATATGGAGGCAATGGAGGCTCTTGATTTTCTCTTTGCAAAGGGAAAACTGAGCATTTCCATGAAAGCGTCGCCCGTTACGCTTCACTCTGATCGGAATATTTCTATGAGGAGCGCAAGGCATCCCTTGCTCAATCAGGATACAGCCGTTCCGATGGATTTTGAAATCAGCAGCCAAAACAAGGGAGTTGTGATTACCGGCCCGAATACCGGGGGGAAAACCGTTGCCTTAAAAACAGTAGGGCTTCTCTCCTTGATGGCACAAAGCGGTCTGCATGTCCCAGCCGACTGCAGCAGCAGTTTTTGCATGCACAATAGGGTCCTTTGCGACATTGGTGACGGACAGAGTATAGCGGAAAACCTTTCTACTTTTTCATCGCATATGAAAAACATAATTACAATACTTCGGCAAATTAGTGATGAATCACTCGTCTTGTTAGACGAACTTGGTTCTGGAACAGACCCTGCGGAAGGCATGGGGATTGCAATCGGCGTGTTGGATGCGCTGTGCGAAAAAGGATGCATGTTTGTTGTCACAACGCACTATCCAGAGGTGAAAGAGTACGCTTCTAACATGCCCGGACTTGTGAATGCACGAATGGCGTTTGACAAGAACAGTCTCATGCCGCTCTATCAGCTTGAACTGGGGAAGGCCGGCGAAAGCTGTGCGATGTATATTGCAGAAAGGCTGGGTATGCCCGCAAGGATATTAAAACGCGCGCACATGGCCGCATATGGGGATCAAGGAAAATGGGATATTGCTGCAGGTGCGGCCTCTTCTGATCATGAAAATATCGCTCCGCCGCCCAAAATTGTGAAACAGAAGGAGCGAGAGACTAAAATACAGCGCCACACCAGCCTGTTTGGGATTGGAGACAGCGTATACGTCTACCCCAAAAAGGAAATAGGCATTGTTTATGCTTGCGAGAATGAAAGGGGAGAGGTCGGCGTTCAGGTGAAGGGGGAAAAGAGAACCGTAAATCACAAACGAATCAAGCTGCATGTGCCCGCCAGCGAGCTTTACCCGGAAGATTATGATTTTTCCATCCTGTTTGACAGCGTGGAAAATCGAAAGGCAAGGCGCATTATGGAAAAGCGGCACGAAGAAGGAAATGTAATTATGATCAAAGAAGGAGAGCGTGGAACGTAAGCATTCCGATCCGGCTTGAAAACGGAGAAGATCATGAGGCCGTTGAAAACCAGAGGTTTGAAGACACTGCCCCGACCGGCGCGGAATGCCGGCCAACGCAACGACGATTTCCATACCTGAAACAGGGAAGGCCCACTAAATACGCAAAGCAGTACCCCGGCGTGACGCAGGCCGGGGTACTGCTTGATGGCGCTTTCCCGCAGAGAAGGCGGCAAATATTAAGCATGATTTCCCGTACATCCCCTCCTTGTAAACTGCAGATATACTTGTTATAATAATGTATGCGAAAAAAGTCGAAATTCAGATTTGCTCGTATCTGCAGTTTGGTCAAAGATAGGAATGACACGCCTTGTAATGGAAAGGAGGTCGTTGAAAAGATGCAAATGCTCATAGAACTAATCGATCAAAACCAAGCCTTCCTGGTCAAGCGAACGTTGGAATATGCAAAAGTGAACGGTTATGTAAAATATACTTCTACTTTGGAGGAGGCGTGGACAGCATCCATCCTCGGTCTGTCTGAAGCCTTGATCAAGGCTCTTTTGAATGACTCCCAAATTCCCGAAATTGAAGTGGATCATGATTTCACAAATAACGCAATCTCATCTTTTGGGGTTTTAGAAGCAAAAAGACACCGTCGGCGGGGGGTTACGCTTGAGATGTTTTTGTCGCTTATGAAGTATTACCGCCAGGCTTATATCGATTTGATCACACAATCCATTCAAGATCTGCAGCAGCAGGATTTCTATTTGCTATGGGTAAACCGGTATTTTGACCATAATGAAATTGCCTTTTGTGCAGAGTGGGCCGCAATACCCGGAGAAAAAATGCTGCAAGAGCTGCAAATGACCAATCGGAACCTTACCAATGAAAAGAACAAGTACTTAACCATCTTTGAAAGCATGCCTGCCCCAGCCGTTATTTTGGATACGGAGCATCGCTGTGTTAATATGAATTATGTGGCCCAGCAGATTTTGCAGGAAACCGCGCAGTCGCCGGGGAAAATGTACTATTCCAAGTCTTCCGTGCGACCCCATTTGAGCGAAGTGCTGCCTTGGGTATATGATGAATTTATGGTTTTTTACAAGGGCGGTGCGCTGGAATCTTCGATTGAAAAGTGCTTTGTCTCGCCAACACTGGGGGAAAGGTATTTATTTATAAAATTCCATCGCATGATGGATATCAGCAATAAGTTCGAAGGTACCGTTATTTTGTTTGACGACCTGACCGAGCGCAAAAAAATAGAAGAGAAGCTTAGAAAAACCAGTTTTTATGACACCTTGACTGGCTTATATAATCGCGCTTACATGGCCGATGTAATCCTTCGCATGGATACCGGCAGGTTTAATCCGGTCGGATTTATTTCCATTGACGTGGATGGGCTTAAGCTGGTAAATGATAATCTTGGACACAACGCGGGGGATAATTTGCTCATTGCTGTCAGTCGGATTATTAGCGCATCTTCCGGCGAAAGCGGCATAGCCGTGCGCAATGGCGGCGATGAATTTGCCGTGATCATGGCGCTAAGCGATGCGCAAGCCGTCCAAACCATGTGCGAACGAATCCGCAGCGGAATAGAGGAGCACAACAGCGTGAGCAGGAGAAAGCCCATTAGCATATCAATTGGAATGTCAGTGGGAGACATTGGGGTTGACCGTGTGATGAATGAGATCATGAAAGAGGCAGACGACCGAATGTATGCCGATAAACAGGGAAAGCGGTTAACCTATGCGGCTGTTTTTAATGATCGTTTTGAACAATACGGTCAGGCGCTTTTCGACAGCGGGAGTGGACCGACGAAAAGCGAATTGATACACACCTGAGAAATATCGGCAACAAGCGTGGCGTCAATGACGATGGCGAAGCTCAGAAACGGAAGGAAGCAGCGGCAACCAGCATAACACAGAGGGAAGTTGCTCTTTTACCGCTGCTTTAAATGTGTTATACTAAAGCAGTGTTTTGATCCGCCCTGCGTGTCATTTTTCAGGGAAGACAAGATAGCGCAAGGAGACTAAGAGACACAGGCAGTAACACCAATACAGCGGCAACATAACACCTGTAACACGGTGTTTAGAAACGAGCGGGAATCAAGGCTGTTTGCCCGCAGACAAAGGATGTGATTTTGCTTGGCAATCCATGAAGAGTGCGGCGTCTTTGGCATCTACGATCCAGCTGGCGACTGTGCCCGTACGACCTATTATGGCCTGTATGCCCTTCAACACCGCGGGCAGGAGGCATGTGGCATCGCCACAATCAACGACCGCGAACTTTCCCACTATAAAGACGTCGGGCTTGTGGGGGATGTGTTCTCGGAAGATATTTTGGATGATTTGAATGGGACCATGGCAGTGGGCCATGTGCGGTACGCGACCACCGGCGCGGGAAAGCGCGAGAATGCCCAGCCCCTTACCTTAAAATATGTAAAGGGAACGCTGGCCGTGGTGCACAACGGAAATTTGGTGGATATTGACGCGCTGCGTACCGACTTTGAGTATCGTGGGGCAATTTTTCAAACGACAAGCGACTCTGAGCTGATCGCCTATGCAATTGCGCAGGCCAGACTTCACGGGCCGTCGGCCGAGGCCGCCGTGGTGGACGCGATGAAGCAGCTTCGCGGCGCGTATTCTTTGATTGTTATGTCTCCCCGCAAGCTGATTGCGGCGCGTGACCCATGGGGCTTTCGTCCACTGTGTATGGGCAGAAAGGGAGACGCAGTCTTTTTCGCATCCGAGTCCTGCGCGATTGAGGGCGTAGGCGGAACGGTGGAGCGGGAGGTAGAACCCGGTGAGGTTATTGTGGTGGAGGACGGCGAGCTGCGTTCCATCCGCGACAACTGTCAGGGCAAGTCCCATATGTGTATCTTCGAATACATTTACTTTGCACGGCCCGATTCTGTGATCGCGGGGCAAAGTGTCCATGAGGCGCGGGTTATGGCCGGGCGGTTGTTGGCGCGGGAGCATCCGGTGGAGGCTGATGTAGTGATTGGCGTACCTGATTCCGGGCTGGACGCGGCCATCGGGTATGCGGAAGAGTCAGGCATTCCATATGGAGAAGGCTTTGTCAAAAACCGCTATATCGGCCGCACGTTCATCACGCCGGATCAGCAGAGCCGGGAAAATGCCGTGCGCATCAAGCTGGGCGCCCTTCGTAGTCAGGTGGAGGGGAAGCGAGTTGTCATGATCGACGATTCTATTGTGCGGGGAACGACCTGCAGCGCCATTATCAATTTGCTGCGTGACGCGGGTGCTACCCAGGTTCATATGAGAGTTTCAGCACCTCCTTTTATTGCGCCGTGCTATTTTGGAACGGACATTCCGGATAAGGAGAAGCTTGTTGCCTGCCACCACAGTGTGGATGAAATCGGCCGCATGGCGGGGGCGGACAGTCTGGGTTACCTTAGCCTGGAGGCCCTGCATCAAATAGCGCCGGACGCACAGTGCGGTTTTTGCGAGGGCTGCTTTACAGAACAGTACCCAATTGAGGTGCGGTAAGAGATGGAAAACGCCAGTTTTGCATGAAACTTATGCGTAAGTTGCATAAAACACGGTGCTGACTGGGTGCTATCCCGCGATATTTGCAACAAAAAATTAAAACCCTTCAAATAACGACTTGACAGGCAAATGAAAAACCCGTATACTCAGTTTATTAGTTGAGAACGAGGGTGTTCCGACCAGTGGGACGGAGTATCCTCTTTTTCATAGAAAATTGTAGAACCTAAGTGTGAAAGGGGAACCCCATCATGTCTTATAGTAAAGAAGATATTATCCGCATCGTCAGAGAAGAGGACGTTAAGTTCATCCGTATGCAGTTTGTGGACATTTTTGGTCAGTTGAAGAACGTTGCCATTACCGCTTCCCAGATTGAAAAGGCAGTCAACAACCAGATCATGCTGGACGGCTCCTCTATTGAGGGATTTGTTCGCATCAATGAATCTGACCAGTATCTGTATCCGGATCTGAGTACCTTTGTGGTTTTCCCCTGGCGTCCCCAGCATGGCAAGGTTGCTCGTATGATTTGCGATGTTTATAATCCCGATGGCACACCCTTTGTGGGCGATCCCCGCGGCGCACTGCGCCGCGTGATCAAAAAGGCCGCTGACATGGGCTATGACGCATTCAATGTCGGCCCGGAGTGCGAATTCTTCCTGTTCCAGACGGATGAGGAAGGCAATCCCACCACCAAGACCAATGACGAAGCTGGTTATTTTGACCTTGGCCCCTTGGATCATGGCGAGTCCACCCGCCGCGAGATTTGCCTGACCCTGGAGGAGATGGGCTTTGAAATTGAAGCCTCTCACCACGAGGTGGCTGCCGGGCAGCACGAGATCGACTTTAAGTATGCTGCGGCTATGGACAGCGCCGATAAGATCATGACCTTTAAGCTGGCGGTCAAGACGTTGGCACAGAAGAACGGTCTGCACGCTACCTTTATGCCTAAGCCTATCTTTGGCATCAACGGTTCCGGGATGCATGTCAACATGTCTTTGTTCAAAAACGGCAAGAACGTATTCTTTGAGGAGACAGGGGAGAAGCAGCTGTCCAAAGAAGCATATTCGTTCATCGCCGGTTTGCTGGCACACGTAAAAGGCTTCGCAGCGATCACGAACCCATTGGTCAACTCTTACAAGCGCTTGGTTCCCGGCTATGAGGCACCCTGCTACTTGGCATGGTCCGCATCCAATCGTTCTGCGCTGATTCGGATTCCCGCATCCCGCGGTCAGTCTACCCGTGTAGAGCTGCGTTGCCCGGATCCCTCCTGCAACCCCTATCTGGCACTGGCCGTTTGCTTGGCTGCCGGCCTGGACGGCATTGAAAAGGGGATGACGCCCCCCACTGAAATCACGGAAAATATTTTTGCTATGGATAATGCCACGCGTGCCGCTCAGGGCATTGATAATCTGCCCGGCTCTTTGGAAGAGGCACTGAAGGAGATGCAGAAAGACACGCTGGTCACGGATACACTGGGCGAGCACATTACCGAGAACTATATTGAAGGCAAAATGGAAGAGTGGGACGAGTATCGTACCCGTGTTTCTAACTGGGAACGAGATAAATATATCATCGCTTATTGATTCCACATCTCCGGCGAAAGTGAGTGGACTTGTATGGATAAAGTAATCATCGCATTTGAAAGCGATAAAAACTGTGCCCGGGTCCGCGACATTTTAGAGAGCAGCCAAACTGCTGAATGCATTGTGTGCCGCTCTGGCGCAGAGGTGAAAAGGCAGGTTCAAAAGCTGCACATTACCACTGTCGTCTGTGGGTTTAAGCTGACAGACTGCGTGGCTGAGTCCCTGTTTGGGGATCTCCCTGATCAGTGCGCTATGCTGATCATGGCAAATCAGGATCAACTGGAAATGTGCGGAGACGAAAACATTTTCCAGCTGCCTACGCCGGCCAGCAAGGGGGATATGATTGCCTCAGTGCGGATGCTGCTCCAGTTTGGACACCGCATGGAGAAATTTATCAAGCCCCAGCGCAATGAGGAAGAACAGACTGTCATTAATCAGGCAAAAGCCGTTTTGATTGGCCGAAATGGCATGACAGAGGAACAGGCTCATCGTTTTTTACAAAAACGGAGTATGGATACAGGATCAAAAATGATCCAAACGGCACAGCTTGTGCTGCACAACCAATAAACAAAAGAACCTGTTTGACGAAGAGGTCATAAAGCCCTTTGTGGCGGTGGTCGACCTGAAAACTGACTGCCGCCACTTTTTCTACATGGATGGTATCTGCATACGTGCTTCCCGCATAAACATGGAAGTGGGCCGCTGGTTTTTCCGGCGGCACTTTCCATCCTTAGGAGGAGTGCAGCGTGCAGTTTACCAAAATGCATGGGTTGGGCAACGACTACATTTACCTGGACACAACAAAGACGGTACCGGAAAACCTGCCGGAGCTGGCAAAACGTTGGTCTGACCGCCATTGCGGAATCGGTGCGGACGGATTAATCTGCGTGGGCGCGTCGTCATCCGCCGACTTTCGCATGACGATCTTTAACGCTGACGGGTCTCAGGCTGAAATGTGCGGGAATGGAATTCGATGCCTGGCAAAATTCGTGTACGACAAAGGAATGACGGATAAAAAGTGCTTAGCCATAGAAACACTGGCCGGTGTGCGGGAGCTGCAGATTCGCACCGTGGGGGAGCGGGTATCCGGTGTAGATGTGGATATGGGCATCCCAAGAATCAGCACCCCCATCCAAATAGACGTAAAGGGTGAAACCCATACGCTGTATCCGGTCTGTGTTGGCAATCCGCATGGAGTAATTTTTTGCAGGAATCCAGAAAATCTGGATTTGCAGGAAATTGGCCCGGCGGTGGAGCACTGCGGAATATTTCCGGATGGATTGAACGCTGAGTTTGTGGAAGTGCGTTCCCCGGAAAGCCTTTCTATGCGGGTGTGGGAGCGTGGCAGCGGTGAGACCATGGCCTGCGGTACCGGGGCCTGCGCGGCGCTTGTGGCCGCTGCCGACAACCAGTTTTGCGGGCGTGCGGCCACCGTGCAATTGCCGGGCGGAGCATTGAACATTCGCTGGGACGAACGGAGCGGACACATCATGATGTCCGGCCCTGCCGTTACCGTTTACGAAGGAACGATCAGCGCCGACGGGGAAGTCGGCTGATAAAAACGCCTGCGGGCATTCTAATGAAAAGGAACATGGTGGAATGGCAAATATTAATGAAAACTTTTTAAAGCTTCCCGGCAGCTATCTCTTCTCTGAGACTGCCCGCCGCCTGACGAATTATTGCGTCGAGCATCCCGAGGCGGAGATCATTCGGCTTGGGATTGGTGATGTAACCCGCCCGCTGGTTCCCGCCGTGATTCGCGCGATGCACGCTGCGGTGGACGAAATGGGAAACGGGGATACCTTTCGTGGGTATGGTCCCGAGCAGGGCTATGATTTCCTGCGTAACGCCATCGCCGAACATGATTACGCGGCCAGGGGCGTTACCATTGATCCGAATGAGATATTTGTCTCAGATGGCGCAAAAAGCGACTGCGGCAACATCGGCGATATTTTTGGTCTTGACAATGTGGTGGCGGTGTGCGACCCTGTGTATCCCGTGTATGTGGATACCAATGCAATGGCAGGCCGCGCCGGCGACTATAACGAAAAAACGGGGAAGTGGTCTAAGCTCGTCTATATGCCTTGCCTGGCGAAAAACGGGTTTGCGCCGCAGATTCCGGATACCAAGGTGGACATCATTTATCTGTGCTTTCCCAATAACCCCACCGGTTCGGTAGCCAGCCGTGAGCAGCTGGAACAGTGGGTGGACTATGCCAACAAAAACGATGCGGTGATTCTGTATGATTCCGCCTATGAAGCGTTTATTACCGAGGATATTCCCCATACTATCTATGAGATTGCCGGCGCCCGCACTTGTGCCATCGAATTTCACTCCTTTTCCAAAACGGCCGGCTTTACGGGCAACCGCTGCGCATACACCGTGGTGCCCAAGGAGCTTGTGCGGAATGGTGCAAGTCTCCGTGACTTGTGGAATCGCCGTCAATGCACGAAGTTCAATGGTGTGCCCTATGTGATACAGCGCGGGGCCGAGGCCGTTTATTCGGCTGAGGGGAAGAAGCAAATCAGGGAAACCATTTCCTATTACCAGAAGAACGCGCAGGTCATCATGCAGGGATTGAAGCAGGCGGGGCTGTCTGTTTCCGGCGGGATCAACGCCCCCTACATCTGGGTCAAGACCCCTGATGGGATGGGCTCGTGGGAATTCTTCGACTTGCTGCTGAAAAAAGCAAATGTCTACACGACACCCGGTGCCGGTTTTGGCCCCAGCGGTGAAGGATACATCCGTTTGACTTCCTTTGGCGATGCGAAAGACACCGCCGAGGCGGTGGAGCGCATCAAAAAGGTTCTGTAAACACAGATTCCCAAACGAAAGGGGCCCCTACAAATGGAAGAATTGAGAGTCAACAAGCGACAGCCTGGTTTGTACCATCCTTCTTTTGAGCACGATGCCTGCGGCATTGGCGCGGTGGTCAACATAAAGGGTGTCAAAACACATCAGACCGTGGATAACGCACTGAAAATCGTGGAGAAGCTGGAACACCGGGCCGGTAAGGATGCCGAGGGCAAAACCGGTGACGGCGTTGGGATTCTTCTGCAGATTTCTCACCGCTTTTTTAAAAAGGTGACAGACAGCTGCGGCTTTGCCATCGGCGATGAGCGCGACTACGGCGTGGGTATGTTTTTCTTTCCGCAGGATACCTTAAAGCGGAATCAGGCGAAAAAAATGCTGGAGCTGGTGGTAGAACGGGAGGGCATGGAGCTTTTGGGCTGGCGTGCCGTTCCCGTCTGCCCGGGGATCCTGGGTCAAAAGGCATTGGCGAAAATGCCCTGTATTGAGCAGGCGTTTGTCAAGCGCCCCGGCAATGTGGAAAGCGGCCTGGCATTTGACCGCAAGCTCTATGTGGCGCGCCGTTTGTTTGAGCAGTCCAATGACAACACGTATGTGGTGTCCTTTTCCAGTCGTACCATTGTCTATAAGGGTATGTTCCTGGTGGGGGAACTGCGCAATTTCTATCTTGATCTGCAGGATGCGGACTATGAGTCCGCCGTGGCCTGCGTCCATTCCCGTTTTTCCACCAATACCAATCCCTCTTGGGAGCGTGCGCATCCCAACCGCTTTATCTGCCACAACGGCGAGATTAACACCATCCGGGGCAACGCCGACCGTATGCTTGCCCGGGAGGAGACCATGTCCTGTCAGGCGCTGAAAAAGGATCTTGACAAAGTGTTCCCCGTGATTAACGGCAAGGGCTCTGATTCCGCCATGCTGGACAACACGCTGGAGTTTTTGGTGATGAGCGGCATGGAGCTGCCTCTAGCGGTGATGGTTTGCATCCCCGAGCCTTGGGGCCACAGTGAAAGCATCAGCCGTGCCAAGCGGGACCTGTACCAGTATTATTCGGTTTTGATGGAGCCATGGGATGGCCCGGCCTCCATCCTGTTTTCCGACGGCGACAGCGTGGGTGCGGTTCTGGACCGCAACGGACTGCGCCCCTCCCGCTACTATGTGACCGATGATGATCAGCTGATCCTGTCCTCTGAGGTGGGAGTGCTGGAGATTGATCCCGCCCATATTATAAAAAAGTCCCGTCTTGAGCCGGGCAAAATGTTGTTGGTGGATATGGTCAAGGGCCGCATTATCGACGATACCGAGCTGAAGGAGACTTTTGCGTCCCGCCAGCCTTACGGCGAGTGGCTGGATCGCTATATGGTCAAGCTGAAGGAACTGTCCATTCCCAACCGCAGGGTGGAGATGAGCACCAAAGAGCAGCGGGTCCGGCTTCAAAAAGCGTTCGGCTATACCTATGAGGATGTACGCAAGTGCATTCTGCCCATGGCGAAGGCCGGGGCAGAACCCACAGAAGCGATGGGGATTGATATCCCCTTGGCGGTCCTGTCCGACCATGACCAGCCGCTGTTTAACTACTTTAAGCAGCACTTTGCCCAGGTCACCAATCCGCCCATTGACGCCATCCGAGAGGAAGTCGTCACCGATACCACTGTCTATGTGGGCGACGACGGCAATCTGCTGGAGGAGAAGGCGGATAACTGTCGGGTGATCCAGATCCGAAATCCCATTCTGACCTCTACTGATCTGATGAAGATCCGGGCGATGAACAAGCCGGGCTTTCATGTAGAGACCATCTCCATGCTCTACTACAAAAACACCCCGCTCAAGCGCGCCCTGGACCACCTGTTCGTGGCGGCCGACCGCGCTTACCGCAACGGGGCAAATATCATTATCATGTCTGACCGGGGCGTGGATGAAAACCATGTGGCGATCCCATCCCTGCTTGCTGTGTCCGCTATGGAGCAGTATTTGGTGCGGACGAAAAAGCGCACGGCGGTTTCTCTGATTTTGGAGAGTGCCGAGCCACGGGATGTCCATCATTTTGCCACCCTGTTGGGCTATGGCGCACGGGCCATCAACCCCTATCTGGCGCAGGAGACCATTTCAGAGCTGATCGACGAGCGGCTTTTGGATAAGGAGTTCTATGCGGCGGTGGATGATTATAATAACGCCATTCTGCATGGTATTGTGAAGATTGCGTCCAAAATGGGTATCTCTACCATCCAGTCTTATCAGTCCGCCCAGATATTCGAGGCGGTTGGGATCAACAAAGAAGTGGTGGAGGAGTACTTTACCAACACGGTTAGCCGGGTGGGCGGCATCGGCCTTGCGGAGATTGAGGACCTAGTGGACCAAAACCACTCCAAGGCATTTGATCCCCTTGGTCTTAGTGTTGACGCGACACTGGACAGCCGGGGCGAACACAGATCCCGGTCTGACCAGGAAGACCATATGTACAACCCCCAGACCATTCATCTGCTGCAGGAGGCCACCCGCAGAGGCGACTATGGCATCTTCAAGCAGTATACTGCCTTGGTAGACGATGAGACAAAGCCGCATACCCTGCGCGGCCTGATGGAGATGAAATACCTCGACACGCCCATTCCCCTGGATGAGGTGGAGAGCGTGGATTCCATCGTGAAACGCTTTAAGACCGGCGCGATGAGCTATGGATCCATTTCCCAGGAGTCCCATGAGTGCATGGCCATCGCCATGAACCGGCTGGGCGGAAAGTCCAACACCGGCGAAGGCGGCGAACAGCCTGAGCGCCTGCATTCCGAGCGGTGCTCCGCCATCAAGCAGGTGGCGTCCGGCCGCTTCGGCGTTACCTCGGAATACTTGGTCAATTCCCAGGAAATCCAGATTAAAATGGCTCAGGGCGCAAAGC
Source organism: Oscillospiraceae bacterium (assembly GCA_963666535.1). Classification (GTDB taxonomy): domain Bacteria; phylum Bacillota; class Clostridia; order Oscillospirales; family Oscillospiraceae. The sequence goes on from OY762913.1 coordinate 1,405,241, forward strand.
CCGGCGAGGGCGGCCATTTGCCCGGCAAAAAGGTGTATCCCTGGATTGCAAAAACCCGTTACTCCACCCCGGGTGTCACCTTGATTTCTCCGCCGCCCCACCATGACATTTATTCGATTGAGGATTTGGCCCAGCTGATCTATGATTTGAAAAACGCCAATCGTCAGGCCAGAATTTCGGTCAAGCTGGTTTCTGAGGCAGGGGTCGGTACCATCGCCGCCGGTGTTGCCAAGGCGGGCGCTCAGGTTGTGCTGATTTCCGGCTATGACGGCGGAACCGGTGCGGCGCCGCACAACTCCATTCATAATGCCGGACTGCCCTGGGAGCTTGGCGTAGCCGAGACCCACCAGACCTTGATCCAAAACGATTTGCGCTCCCGCGTGGTGGTAGAAGCCGACGGCAAACTGATGAGCGGCCGGGACGTGGCCATCGCCTGTATGCTGGGCGCAGAGGAATTCGGATTTGCCACAGCGCCGCTGATCACCATGGGCTGCGTTATGATGCGTGTGTGCAATCTGGATACCTGCCCCGTGGGGATTGCCACACAGAATCCCGAACTGCGTAAGCGCTTTACCGGCAAGCCGGAATATGTGATGAATTTCATGCGTTTTGTGGCAGAGGAACTGCGCGAGCACATGGCGAAGCTTGGCATGAGGACCATTGACGAGATGGTGGGACGTACCGATCTGCTGAGTGTGCGCCCCCATGCGGTGAATGAGCGCGCCGCCACGGTGGATCTTTCCGCTGTCTTGGACAACCCCTATATCGGCACAGACTGCAAGACTCATTTCGATCGTGCGGACATCTACGATTTCAAACTGGAAGACACCATGGATCTGAAGGTGCTGCTGAAGAAGCTTCACGGCGCACTGGAGAAGGGCGAGAAAAAGACGGTTTCCGTCCAAATTTCCAGCACCGACCGCACACTGGGAACCATTGTCGGCTCTGATATCACCCGTCTGCATGGAGAGAACCTGCCTGACGATACCTTCACAATTCAGTGCGAGGGCGGCGGCGGTCAGTCTTTTGGTGCATTTATCCCCAAGGGACTTACCATGGTGCTGGAGGGCGACAGTAACGACTATTTTGGCAAGGGACTGTCTGGCGGAAAGCTGATCGTTTATCCGCCCAAAACCGCAAAATACAAGGCCGAGGACAATATTATCATCGGCAATGTGGCACTGTACGGCGCTACCTCAGGCAAAGCGTTTATCAACGGCGTGGCGGGAGAGCGGTTCGCTGTGCGTAACTCCGGCGCATATGCCGTTGTAGAAGGCGTGGGCGATCACGGCTGCGAATACATGACCGGCGGCTGCGTGGTGGTGCTTGGCCCCACGGGCAAAAACTTTGCAGCCGGTATGTCCGGCGGTATCGCTTATGTCTGGGACGCCGACCGGACCTTGTATCTGCGTGTGAACAAGGAACTGGTTTATCTGGACCCCGTCACAGAAAAACACGATGTGGAGGAGATCCGCGCCATGCTGACCGAGCACATTGCGGCCACCGGATCAGAAAAGGCGAAGGAGATCCTGGAGCATTTGGAGGAAAACGCCGAAAGCTTCAAGAAGATACTGCCGCGGGATTTTGACAAGATGCTCCGCTCCATTGCACAGTTTGAGGAAAAGGGCATGACACAGGAACAGGCGCAGATCGAAGCATTCTACGCCAACACGAAGTAAGGGAGGGGAGCAACCATGGGAAAACCCACTGGATTCTTGGAATATAAGCGGCAGGGCAATCCTGCCGAGGAACCGCTGAAGCGAATCAAGCACTGGAATGAATTTCACCCCCTGCTCCCCCGCGAGGTGCGGCAGGAGCAGGGTGGGCGCTGCATGGAATGCGGCGTGCCCTTCTGCCAATCGGGCAAGGTGTTGCTGGGGGGAGCCGTGTCGGGCTGTCCGCTGCACAACCTGATCCCCGAGTGGAACGATCTCGTTTATTCCGGCAACTTTGGGCACGCCCTGGAGCGGCTGCGCAAAACCAGCAATTTCCCCGAGTTTACCGGCAGAGTCTGCCCCGCGCTGTGTGAAGCAGCCTGCACCTGCGGCCTGCACGGCGACGCGGTGACGGTGAAAGAAAACGAACTGGGCATTATCGAGGACGCCTACGCCGCCGGACTGATTCACGCGGTGCCGCCCAAAGTGCGCACCGGCAAGCGTGTGGCGGTGGTTGGCGCGGGCCCTGCGGGACTTGCTGCTGCCGATCAGCTCAATCGCCGCGGACACAGCGTTTGTGTTTACGAGCGGGACGACCGGGTGGGCGGCCTACTGATGTACGGCATCCCTAATATGAAGCTGGAAAAGAAAATTATTGACCGCCGCGTGGCGCTCATGGAGGCCGAGGGCGTGACCTTCCACACCGGTGTGGATGTGGGAAAAGACATGAGCGCTCAGGAACTGACCCAGGAATACGACGCTGTGGTGTTGTGCTGCGGCGCGAAGAAGCCCCGGGATTTGGCAGTGAGCGGAAGAGAGGCAAAGGGAATTTACTTTGCAGTTGATTTTCTGGCTGCCACCACAAAAAGTCTGCTGGACTCCGACCTGAAGGACAAAAAATACATCGATGCCAAGAACAAGAACGTGGTCATCATTGGCGGCGGTGATACCGGCAACGACTGTGTGGGTACTTCAATCCGCCACGGGTGCAAATCGGTGGTGCAGATTGAGATGATGCCCAAGTCCCCGGATGCCCGTGCGGAAAACAATCCGTGGCCGGAATGGCCCTTTGTCTGCAAGACCGATTACGGGCAGGAAGAAGCCATCGCCGTGTTTGGACATGATCCCCGGATCTATCAGACGACGGTCAAGGAACTGATTCCCGACAGCAAGGGGAATCTGAAATCCGTGGTCATTGTAAAGCTGGAGCCAAAGAAGGACGATAACGGCCGCACGGTCATGACCGAAGTGGCGGGCAGCGAGGAGACCATGGACTGTGATTTGCTGCTCATCGCCGCAGGGTTCCTGGGACCGGAAGACTATGTTCCCGCCGCCTTCGCACTGGAACGGGACGGGCGGAGCAATGTCAAGACCGCGTCCGAGAAATATAGAACCGGTGCGGACAAGGTGTTTGTCGCGGGTGATATGCACCGCGGCCAGTCGCTGGTGGTTTGGGCCATTGCCGAGGGCAGAGGAGCCGCCCGTGAGGTTGACGAATACCTGATGGGATATACAAATCTTTGATTTTAGCTCACCAATTCTCATAAGAGCAGGACAGCCCATATGCGGATATGGGCTGTCCTTTTTGAATAGTTTTGAATAGTTTTTAAACTGCCTTGCACCGGTTCGGGCAGGATGGTATAATGACCGATGTATGATCCCGCAGAATACACATAGAATGCACTGTGGCTGCGGTACGGGTCATGATAGAAATTTAGGTTGCTGCGTTAAACCAATTGGAGGTTTTTACTATGTGCGGTATTGTTGGATATATTGGAAAAGAGGAGGCTGCGCCCATTTTGCTGGACGGTCTTTCTCGACTGGAATACAGGGGGTATGACTCCGCCGGCGTGGCCGTGTTCTCGCCCGAAAAAGGATTGCAGGTGTCGAAGGCAAAGGGGCGGCTGAAGGTGCTGGCCGATCTCATTGACGAGGGGAAATCGGTTCGTGGCACGCTGGGCGTGGGACACACCCGCTGGGCGACCCACGGAGCGCCGTCCGACGTGAATTCTCACCCCCAGGTCAGCCAGTCCGGCAGGATTGCGGTGGTACATAACGGGATCATAGAAAACTATGTAAAGCTAAAGGAATTTCTCGTTTCCAAGGGGGTAACCTTCCTCTCCGAGACCGATACCGAGGTAGTGGCGCAGCTGATCGAATATTTTTATGAGGGGAACATTCTGGAGGCTGTGGACAAGGCGCTTCATCGTATTGAAGGCGCTTACGGGCTTGGCATCATTTGCGCGGATGATCCCGACAAGCTGGTGGCAGTCAGAAAAGACAGCCCGCTCATTCTGGGATACGGCGACGGCTTTAATTTCCTGGCCTCAGACGTGACGGCCGTCATCAAGTATACGCGCGAGGTATGCTATCTGGACGACGGCGAGGTGGCAGTGCTGACTACGGATGGTGTCCAAATCTACAATCAACTGCTCCAGCCGGTGGAAAAGCCTACGTCCCATGTGGACTGGGAGATCTCGGCCGCGGAAAAGGGTGGCTATGAGCATTTCATGTTCAAAGAAATCATGGAGCAGCCCAAGGCTTTGCGCGACACCATCTTTCCCCGGCTGCGGGAGGGGCAGGTGGTACTGGATGATCTCACGGTTACCACGGAATATCTGCGGGGTATGGAAAAAATCTATATCATTGCCTGCGGCTCCTCTTACCATGTGGGAATGGTGGCAAAGTATACGCTGGAGCGACTGCTTCGCAAGCCGGTGGAGGTGACGCTGGCCTCGGAATTCCGCTATTGCAGTCCCATTGTCAGCGATCAGACTTTGGTGCTGGTGATCAGCCAGTCGGGCGAGACCATTGATACGCTGGCGGCCATGCGGGAAGCAAAGCGCCTGGGCGCACGGGTGATTTCTATCGTCAACGTAGTCGGTAGTACCATTGCAAGGGAATCCGACCATGTACTTTACACCTGGGCGGGGCCGGAAATCGCAGTGGCGACCACGAAAGCGTATTCCACGCAGCTTGCCGTGATCTACCTCATTGGCTTGTGCTTTGCCAAGCAACTGGAGACCGTCAGCGACGAGGAGTACAGCCAAATGGTGGAGGAGCTGCGTCTGCTCCCCTCCAAGGTGGAGACCATTTTGGAGAACAAGGAAAGTATTCAGTATTATGCCTCGATCTATTTCAACCACGATTCCGTGTTTTTTATCGGACGGAATATTGACTACGCAGTGGGGATGGAGGGCTCTTTGAAGCTCAAGGAAATTTCCTACATCCATTCCGAGGCCTACGCCGCCGGCGAGTTGAAGCACGGTACCATTTCCCTAATTGAGGACGGCACCCTAGTCATTGCGCTGGCAAGCTGGAAAGCGCTGTTTGAAAAGCTGATGAGCAACGTGGTAGAGGTCAAGGCGCGCGGCGCTGATGTGGTGGGGCTTACCACCCAGAGCTTGGGCGAGGAAATGAAAAAAACCGTGGATTCCACCATTCTGGTGCCCGATACGCATCCCATGTTTTTGCCGTCGCTGGACGTGATACCGCTGCAGCTGTTTTCCTATTATGTGGCGCTGATGCGCGGCTGTGATATTGATAAGCCGCGGAATTTGGCGAAATCTGTCACGGTGGAATGAGATTCCGGGCGCCACGCCGCGCTGCTGCAATCCAGTCTGATCAAACAATAAAATTTAGAAATCAACACAATCGAACATATTGAAAAAGACAAAACGCTTCCCTGCTGCGATAGCTGAGGGAAGCGTTTTGTCTTTATGTTGGTATATATCGAACGGACTTGCTGGGGCTCGGTGGTGAAGGGTTACAGCCCCTCGTGCCATGGCTCAGAATGTGCAAAAGAGGACTTGCCATTTTATCAATATCATCTTGCGAATAAATGCGGCCATTCATACAAAAAATGGGGAGACTGGCAGGCGGCCAATCGCCTGCCTTCGAATCAGGAGCGGTAAGATTACAGTCAGTGCCAATGCTGCACAATGCATGCGAATTATAGGGAAGCGGGACTTAGAAAAAGAAATAGAAATGACTGTGCTTGTTTGATCCCCGGCAGAAGAAACATTAGGAGTAGGAAGAAAATAAATGCACCAAAAAACGAAAATACAGTTGCTGGTTGGCGTAATTGTTACGGCAGTAATTTTTTATTACACAGCAAAGCTTCTGCGCGACCTGGAGCTGAGCGTGGTTTTTCACTGGGATATTAACTGGGGATTTGCTGCAGTTTCCATGATGATCTATATCTATGCCAATTATGTACGTGGTCTTGCTTATACACATGGTATTGACCCAGAGATAGATCATATGACGGCGTTTGAAATCGTGGGAATAGGACATACCTTAAATATGGTATTGCCCCTCCACGCCGGCGAAGGAATACGGGCGGCATTCTTCCCCAGTGGCTACAGCGCCCTTCGCAGGACAAAGCTGCTGATCATCCCTGCGTTTGCAGATTTGATTGCGATTATGCTCATCTCCGCGATTTCAGTTCCTTTTGTCCGGTTTAGCGATCCGAATCTATTAAAGGCGATCTGGATCCTGTCGCTGATCTGTATCGGCGCTTGCATTTTGATTGCCGCTCTTGCTGTTTTTGTTCCCAAACTACATGGCTATTTTTATGAATATTTCAATTGGTCACTTGCTAAAATGATGGCTTGGGTCATACTATCGTGGCTGTTTTTGCTCGTTTCAACGTGGCTTGGGCTCGTTGCCTTTGGATTTGACGCAGTCGGGGCCATACGACTGTCCCTTGCAGTGTTTGCCGCAACCAATATTATTAATTTCATACCTGCCTCACCGGGAGCCATCGGTTTGTTTGAATATGGAACCATCTTGGGCCTGAGCGGGCTGGGCGTAGATCGGGCCACGGCACTTTCGGCGGGGTTACTGCTGCACTTGATGCAATATGTGGCACTTTTGCCGTTAGGTGTCTTCCTCTATATGCACGCCCTTCACGGGAAATATGGTGATGTGCTCAGAAGTGTGTGGCACAAGAGAGGGAGCAAGAAGCCGGACGCTAAAATCGAATCGGAAAAAAACAAGGAATAGGAAAGTCAGATATGAATGGGTTTAAACTTTTAACGGTTGTCGTGCCAGCCTATAATTCCCAGGATTATCTTCGTCACTGTCTTAACACTGTGGTGCAGGGTGGACCGGAGGTGGAGGTTATTATAGTAGACGACGGGTCCACGGACAGCACGGCAGAGATCGCACAGGAATATTGCAGACGGTTCCCGCAAACGGTTCGTCTGGAGCAGAAAGAAAATGGTGGTCATGGCTCAGCCATCAATCGCGGGCTTGAGATGGCCAGGGGCGCCTATTTCAAGGTTGTCGACAGCGACGACTGGTTGGATATTCCGGAATTAAGGAAGGTGCTTTCGGCATTGCGTGCCGATACCCCAGATTTACTGATTGCAAACTACGTCTACGAATACTCCTGTCGTAGACAGCAAAAAGTGATGCGGTATCGCAACGTTTTTCCCCAAGCCAGAGTCATTTCATGGGAAGAGATGAAGCGATTTCGTTCTGACCAATTATTGCACATGCACGCATTATATTATCGGACAGCGTTGCTGCGGCAGTGTGGTATCAGGCTGCCTGAACATACATTTTATGTGGACAATCTCTTCACCTGTGTGCCGCTTCCTTTTGTGAAAAGCCTTATCTACCTTGACTGCTCACCCTACCACTATTCCATCGGCAGGCCTGACCAATCTGTCAACACGCGGGTTATGATCAGACAAATTGATGAGCAGCTCAAAGTGACTCGTCTGATGATTGAGGCATATGATGATTTTCGTGCCATCCCATATCAAAATTTAAGGCGCTATATGATTTTGCACCTCTCCATGATGGTGGCGGCCAGCGTTCTCCATATCTATCTGTCTGAGGAAAATTCACTTGGCTGCAAGGCGGAAGCACTTTGGGCATTTGTTCGTACAAAGGATAAAAAGCTTTATTCGGCCATACGCCATACCCCTGTAAATATCTGCATAGAAATTGGGCGAAAAACGAGTTGCCGCTTATTGTCCAAAGGCCATAAAGTGATTAAACACATCTACAAGTATAGCTAGCAGGCTCAAAATCGATGCGAGTATGACGGCAGACAGGGCGTGAGGTACAGAGGGGTGAAGCTCCCAGGCAGCTTGCGGCTGGAAAGCAGCTTAAACAACAATAAACGCGCTGCCTGGGATCTGCTTACATTCTTTTTTGACTCTGCTTGCCTCCTCGGTCAGTCCGTATACATCTGTGAAACTTTTGCACGCCGTCAATACCCCTGCGATGGATGGGGAGAGGAGCGGGAACTGCTCGGAAAAACCGCTGCGGTTTTTAGCAATGATGTATCCGTTTTCCACATCCTTTTCTTTGTAAAAAACCGGGATCAGCGCCTTAGATAACGGTTGATGACTCTGCTTGAACTCGCCAATATTGGCGACGGCTTTTCCAGCTCGGTATTTTCCGGGTCTCTGCTCAGCACCTCGTAGCCCAAGAGCGAACCGTCACGCAAAGATATGATAGGCTGAACTACCGGTTTAATGTCCTCTGTTCGGATGATTTCAGCCAGCAGTTCCTGCAGGGCCGTTGCATTCATTTCCTCCATGGTTCATCCTCCTTTTGTTTGCCTATAACATGATGAAACCACACTCTTGTAAAATCCCCATTCGAATTTTGTGAAACTATCGTATAATTTTTTTATTTCTATGAAAAATCACCCAGATTTTACAAAAAGAGAATAAAATCCATACGAACAGAGTCTAGAATACAAAAGAAGGCTATGCGCGTAGGCGGCTGTGCCCCGAAGTGCTGAAAAAGTTCCTTTTGCAGAACTTCAGAAAAAATAATGGGATAAACAATCAGCGCGGTGCCTTGGTGCATCAGGCGATCCGCTTTAGAAAGAAAGGAATAGAACATGAACAAAACCGGATTTATGGAGCAGAGGCTTGCAGCCCAAAAACACGTTGCTCTTATTGCTCACGATAGTAAAAAGAAGGAGATGATCGACTGGTGCCTTGAAAATAAGGAAGTGTTGGGTTGCCATTTCCTATGTGGAACCGGTACCACGGCAAGAATGATCACAGATCGAACCGGCCTTCCCGTGCGCGGCTACAACAGTGGTCCCCTTGGCGGGGACCTTCAAATTGGTTCAAAAGTGGTGGAAGGGGAAATAGATCTCATTATCTTTTTTTCTGATCCGCTTACCGCACAGCCCCATGATCCGGATGTGAGAGCACTGCTTCGCATTGCCCAAGTGTATGATATCCCCATTGCCAATAACAAGGCAACGGCAGACTTTTTGATTACGTCGCCGTATATGAATGCCGAGTATACGCACAACATCACGGATTTTAAGGGAGTCATTTCTGACCGCGTCAATCGTTTATAGTCTTTTCCATTCAGGAGTAGATGGGGAAAAGAATAAGGCACGCGCAAGACGCGATATGGCAAAGAAAATGCACTCGTATGTACCATCCCCATGTGCGCGCCGCAAAAATACGGGGGCGTAAGACACCCTTTTTCTTGCTTTTTTATAAGAAGAAATGTAAACTATAGAACATAAGGCAGAGTAGGAATACACGTGTAGAGTCTTGGAAAAGACCTAGTATCGGCGGGACGGGGAGTTGTCCGCCGGGCGAAAAGCAGATTTGCTTACAGTGTGTGTTCCGCATCCCGCTGCCGCATCATGAGGGCGGGTCTCCTTCTGTGCGGCAAATCCATTTATGGACTGCCAAAAACAGATGGAGGTATTATTATGCAAATTTTCAAGTCTCCGCTTTCCCCTGGTTACTGGAAGGAATCTGCGCAGACCTTTCAAAGCGTGCGCTGTCTGGTGACGTCCGCTCTACTGGTAGCACTTTCAATCGTCATCTCTTCGTTTTACATTCCCGTAGGGGAGACGCATCGGATCTATTTTAGTTTTTTGGTTCTGGGAGTCTGTGCGCTGGTCTGTGGCCCTGAAATGGCTTTGACATGTGGATTTGTGGAAGACATCGTTGGATTTATGATCCATCCGGCTGGCCCGTTTTTTTTCGGATATACCATTTCTACCATGCTGGCCATGTTGGTGTATGCCCTGTTCTTTTTTCGGGTGCGTATCAGCATTTTGCGCATTTTTTTGGCAAAGCTCACGGTGAATCTGGTTGTTAATGTTCTGTTTGGTTCGTTATGGAGTGCCATGCTGTTCAGCAAGGGATATCTGTACTATTTGGTGATGGGCTTAATCAAAAACGGCGCAATGTTGGTGCCCGAGGTAATTTTACTGATCATACTCCTCCAAGCGCTGCTGCCTATTCTCCAGCGACAGGGAATAATTCCCAATCAGATGGGAAAAAGGATCCCCTGGATGTGAGAAACATTACGGGGGGCGCCAATTGTGGCGCCCCCCGTAAAATGCTGAGAGAAAACCGCAGATAAAGGAGAAAAAACTCTTGCAAAACATAAGCGGATATGGTAACATATTTAAGTCGCTTGAGTAAAATAACTTGTGTGACATGCAATCCGGGTGTGGCGAAGCTTGGTATCGCGCTTGACTGGGGGTCAAGAGGCCGCAGGTTCAAATCCTGTCACTCGGACCAAAAAGGTTCAGGGGAAGACGCAAGAGATTGTGTCTTTCCCTCAGCCTGTTTATAATTTCAGCGAAGAGACCGCCCGAGGGCGCATAGGTCTGCACACCAATGCAGGCCTCCCCGTCAAGTCTGTGCGGGGCCGTGAGGAAGTATCATGATCAGCTATCGTTTCATGGCAACTTCATTGTTTTTCGACCTGGTTCCCATCCTGATCGGATGATCGTGGCTCAGGAGAAAACAACAGAGAATCCTGCCGCCTCGCGTGGCGACGGTGTTCCCAGTGCTGGCCGTCCTCGTCGGTACAGTCCGATCACTGTCTTGTTCTAACTCTTCGCTGTATACACCAAAGCAATTCCAATCCAAATTCGTGTGCATTTTTAGAAATGCAGTTTAAATTGTAGACAATAGCTGGGCTAACAGCTATTATCATATTAGGGTGCCTTAGAGTTTTTTCAAGGTGCAGAGCTGCCTGAAGCATGAGGTTCTTTCCGCAAGGAAGGGGCCTTTTGCTTTTATCAGGCTATATGTTAAACGCCGGCATAGTTCTGATTAAAGAGATGTAAATATTGCCAGCGTATTAACCGCAATTTACCAATGCGATGTTGCCATTTTACCGCCATCGGAGAAAGATTACAAGAAATAAATGAATTCGCCGAAATTATTTCTTTTCTTCCTCTTCGTACAATAACTCTCTCAGGTCCATGATTTCAAGTGCGTCGGCCAGAGCAATGGCATTCTTAAGAGTTACGTTCTCCATTTTTGTGACGCCGCGTTCAATCTTGCTGATTTTCATAACATGCACTCCAGATGCTTTAGATAAAGCCCCTTGACTTATACCAGCCTGCGCGCGAAGGTTCGACAGCCGGCTTGTGGTGTGCTCTCTATCTATCATATAAATTGCTGCTTTGTTTCAATATAACCTATATACGTTATATTGCCAATAATTAGTTTAAAGGCCTATGTATTCCATGTAGAGGAGGCAAGGGCCAAAGAAACTTACAATGCTAACCTGAGCCAACAACTGTGCCGCCTGACCAACCTTAGTAGAATACGAAAAAGTGGTCCAAAGAATGTTGAAATAGACAATCAGCGCAATGGGCTTACCACAATAGCCGTGTGCTTGACGTGCCGCAGAAACCCTGTCGCCCGGAACGGAACATTCTGTTGATCTGCCGGATTTATCCTGTCTTGCAGGGAAAAGCGAGATACTGGGTATGCAGTCAAATATAAAGCCGTGGAGAAGGGTGATTTCATCCTCACTCCACGGCTTTTATTAGTTGTATTATTCGGCAAATTCTGGTATAATTAGACAAATGAAGGCCTAAACGCCTGTTTGTCTGGTAGAAGGTGTTGGGCCAGACCGTGCAGAGCGTTTCTGCGTGGTTTTTTGCTAGGTACTATAAATAACACACAGTTCGGTTAATGTATATTATAGCAATTAAGCGCAGTTCGGAGATAAGCAGGAATATCAAAATATCCAGATTAAGAGATTATTTGGGTTTGCCGTTGGAAAAATACGTGCAAACACAGAAGCTATTATGGGATAGGATAGGTTTTTTATGAGAATTTCGAGTAAATGTATAACTGTGATAATTTACCTTATTATTTTGATATCTCTACTATCCAGCTGTTCAAGAGTGTCTATGTTGGACTATGTTACAAGCCGTGATGAAACAGCCTTTCACGAAATGATGGACGCGGTTTTTGTGGCACTAGACAGCGGAGATAAAGAAGGTTTTAAAAATCTTTTTGCTAATACCGTTATTGCAGAAAACCCCGATTTAAAAAAGCAAATAGACGATTTTTTTCAAGTGTATAATGGCCCGATGGAAATCGAAAGTATCAATTATTCGGCTTCTGGGGGGGAAAAAATTGAATATGGTAAACGACAAACTATTTTACATAACTCATACGATATTATTATTGTTGCAGGCGGTGTACGATATTATGTAAGTATGGAAATGTACTCGCGGGATGACTTTAACAAAGAAGCGGAAGGAATACATATACTGGAATTTGATACCGAAGAGGCAATTAGTAGCAAATATTATGCGTTTTATAACGAAGAAGATGATGGACCGGGTTTGTACTATCAGCACTCAGCAGAAAAGCGCGATGACATCAAATGGATTGATGGAAGGTCGTGGAAATATACATATTATGATAGAATACTATCTGCTGCCGATCTTAGGGCTGTTGTTGAAAAAGATGATGATTTTAACAACTTCGTTTCCGTTATTGGTGAGCCGAATTGCTCTTGGTCAGTTTATGCATATTATTACTACGAACTTGAAAATGGTCTGTTTGCCGTGTGCAAGGTGGAGGATAAAACTAATACCGTCCGCCCACGAGATTCTTCGGGCGCGGTAATAAGACCAAATGTTATTGTTGCCATTTACATCGCGGATGAGGAAAATAATTTAGAAACGGTTTGGATGGCTGATGATATTGTCGAGATTATGAATGATTATTATTATTTCATGCAAATAGATAGGGAATTATCAGAAGATTTTTTCATATCATTTGCGTCTAGGAGCAGCAACTTAAGCCAACTTAAAGATGAAATTGGAATGCCAAATGTTGAAGAAACATGGTATTGTTATTATAAATTGTCAGATAATTGTTTTGTTGAATGTAACTATTTAGGAGATACGATTGAGAAATTTTCTGTAGTAAACTCAGAAGAAAATTTATACACATTATGGGAATCAAAAACTTCTATAGAATGATATGCTATGACCTATCATAAAGCAAATCTAAACTTCGCATAATGTTTATTGTGTTATAAGTTTATGCAACTACAGCCAAGAATTAATTCTTAATTTTCTGCCATAGTGACATATTATAATTATTTCGAGGTGAAGAAAAATGCAATGTCCTTTTTGTGGAAGTGAGATGGAAAAAGGCTTTATTTATGGTAGAAGAGATTGTGGCCTATTGTGGCTACCTTCGGGAGAAAAGCTACCCCTAATTATAACTGAAAACAATGTCAAAACGCATAACGGATTACTATTAGGTGAAACGCCGTTTCCAGAAGCTACAAGGCTTGAATTTTATATTTGCAGGGAATGCAATGCGGGAGTTTCACGGTTTTAAGCAACCAGCAGAAAACTTGAGCTTCTCATTATCCATATGATGTAAGCCGTAGTGAGCTTCACAGTTTGTTTATGACACACATTGATAGCATAATCAGATTATATATAAACGAGGTAATTGTATGAATACAACTGCTATCTTATCGTACTTATCAGATTTGGAACTACATAACGAGAGAGAATGGTACCATGCACATAAAACGCAATATCAAGAAGCAAATACAGAGTTTATTGATATGTTGTGGCAACTTATTATGGAAATTGGTAAAACAGATTCAAGTGTAATCAATAACAACCCTCATGATTTAACTTTCAAGTTAGTACGCGATACACGCTTCAGCCATGACAAGTCACCCTATAATCCGGCCTTCAGAGCTCATATTTCCGCAAAAGGAAAGCTACCGATTCCGGTTGGCTACTTTATAAAAATTCAGCCGGGTAATCGATCATTTTTAGGTGGCGGATTGTTTACCGACATGTTTAAAGATGCAACAAACATGGTTAGAGATTACATTGCCGCACATGGTGTTGAGTGGGAGAGTATACTCAACGAAAGATCTTTTTCCGAGATGTTTAGTGTAAAAGGCGAATGTTTGAAAAGCGTTCCCCGTGGTTACGATCCGATGCACCCGCAAGCAGAATATTTAAAAAATAAGTCTTGGTATTTGGAATATCCCGTTTCAGACGACCAACTTCAAAAGGATTCTTTCATTAACTTTGCGGAAGATATATTTATACGCATGCAACCATTTAACACTTTTTTGAACAAAGCACTTGTCGGCTTTGAAATGCCAAAGCGATAAAGCATATAATGAGCATACCGGGACAAAATGCTAGGCTAATGAGCTTCCCATTGTGTTTATGACTCACAAAATTGTTCTTTATTAAGGAAATGATAAAATGGGGCTCAATGAACTTGTAATCAACTTCCGTAATGCCATCGAGAGCGCCAAAGCAAATGGTGAGAGCGGATATTACTTCAGCAAATTTCCAAGTGGACAATGTGGAACAACAAGCGATATGTTAGCGCAATACCTTATTGATAATGGATACGGGGAAATCACGTACATTAACGGAACTTACTATGGCGACACACCATTTGATACTCAAGCTCATACTTGGCTTAAAGTAAATGGGTTAGTTATCGACATTACCGCAGATCAATTTAAGCATCATGAAAATCCGTTGAAATGTGATATTCCAGTATATATCGGCCCTATGACGGTGTATTATCAACAATTTAAAATTCTCCCGGGAGGGGCACACAAGCATTTTGGGTTAGATAAAAGCTGGACCAATTACTATGATTTGAAAAAGTGCTATGAAATAATTATTCGTTATCTGTAGACGGGTTTAAACTGCGCAGTTTGTTTATACAGGACAAGCCCAAGGAGTACTTGCAAACAGCAAGATGGCACCAGAAATTAGAAAATCGCACCTTCGTACCATGATGCGAAGCACGTTGAGTAACAGGTCATTACGAAAGGTTTGGAGACATGAAAAGAAAAATAGCAGCAGGGATATTAGCCATTACTCTGAGCTTTTCCCTCTTCGCGTGCGCAGAGCAAAGAGGCAGCCAAGAGGGGAAGAGCAGTTCCACTTCAAGCGATCTATATGCAGATACGCAGCTAACTAATGAACAAATGCTCTCGGATTATGATACTATGTGGAAAGCCATGAAAGAAAGCTATCCCTTTTGGGGAGTGCTTGCACGGAGCAAGCCGGAAGATCCAGACTACTATGATGCAGTCATTTCCGATTATCGCGGGCAGCTTCAACGCGTCGAAGTGGGTAGCGACGAGGCAATGGAAAAGTTCTTATATATTGTAGCCTACAGTCTATATGAGGTGTGCGGTACGGTCGGACATGTGAGTATTATCAATCCAAACTATTTTCAAGGGTTAGATGTTTATAAGAAGTACGCTGACGAAATGCCGGAGGTACAGCCGTGGGTTGACGTGATCGAAAAGAAGGAAGTTATTTCCTTTTATAAATATTACGATTATCTGCAGACACTTTCTATAGAAAATAAGAGCGGCGATGAATCCAATGATGAGAAAACAAATGAACAGCCGGAAGAAGAAAGTAAATCTGCTAGTACAAACCTGACAACAAAAATACTTGAAGAAGCAAAAACCGCTTACATCAGGGTGGATTCCTTCGACGATTCATATATGGATGGCGATTTGCCAAAAATTCGAACCTTTTTAGAGGAGGTTAAGGATTACAAAAATTTGATCATCGACATTCAGGAGAATGGCGGCGGCAATACTGACTACTGGGAGAATGCCTTTGTCCGTCCCAATATTGCCGAACCCGTCAGCTCACGGCTAGTACGGCTAATGAAAGACACCGAATTGACCCGGCAATTCTACATGCTAGGGTACAAGGACTCGACATTAAGCCCGGAAGCAGTCAAAAACGATACGAAATTTAGGGAGCTGTCCAAAGAGGATATGGCGGATTTGACACTGGCAAGGGAATTATTAGAGACCACGGAGCCGGAAAAAGATGAGAAGCTATTTAACGGGAAAATATGGGTATTGGTAGGGCCTGCGGTCTACTCCTCGGCCGAGGCATTTGCTGTATTCTGCAAAGATACGGGGTTTGCTACTTTGGTTGGACAGACAACGGGCGGCTCCGATAGCGGTGGCCCAATTCTATTTGAGCTGCCTAACAGCCATCTTTTGATTCAGTTTGACGTGGAGTACTGCCTTAATGCGGATGGAAGCTGCAATCAGGAGATGGGCACGGTGCCGGACATTGAAGCGGAGGACGCGCTGCATAAGGTGCTTAACTTAATTGAAAAACAATAACTGGAATGCTTTGCTTTATTACAAGCGTTATAGCCGTGGATGAGCTTCATGTAATGTTTAATACAAACATCTGCAGAATCAAGAATAAATGTATGCGTTTTTGTCGAACCTATTGTTATCAAAATGCAAGGAGGTGGAGTATGTCGGAGATTTATCTTGCGGGCGGATGTTTTTGGGGACTCGAAAAGTACCTTGCCTATGTACATGGAGTTAAGTCAACTCAAGCGGGGTATGCAAACGGGAATAACGAACATCCCACCTATGAAGAGGTTTGCCATAACAACACTGGACACGCAGAAACAGTTAAGGTAACCTATGATCCAGCCACCCTTCCGCTGGAATTTCTTCTGGATTTATATTATGAAGCCATTGATCCGGTTTCACACAATTGGCAGGGCGGTGATTCAGGTGATCAATATCGAACCGGAATCTATTATGTCAGCAAGGAAGACGTTCCCGCGATTAAGAACTCCATTGCCAGACTGCAAGGCTGTTATAGCAAGCCTATTGCTATTGAAGTGCTTCCACTTCGTAATTATAGCGTAGCCGAAGAATACCATCAAAAATATCTGGATAAGAATCCGGGCGGATATTGTCATATCGGAAAAGCACAATTTGAGAAGGTGGCGAAAGCCCGTGTGAATCAAGCCGAATATTCCGTTCCGGACGTGGCTGGCTTGCGAGAAACTCTAACTCAAGAGCAGTATGAGGTAACACAAAATAATGCTACTGAGTCGCCGTTTAAAAATGAATTCTACCAAACGTTTGCGCCCGGAATTTATGTGGATATTACAACGGGCGAACCTCTGTTTTCGTCGAGCGATAAATTTGAATCAGGCTGCGGTTGGCCAAGCTTTTCAAAACCGATTGATCCCCGAGTGATTCACGAAAAATCAGATCTCTCACATGGTATGAAGCGAACTGAGATTAGAAGCAGGGTTGGGAATGCCCATTTAGGTCATGTGTTTGCCGACGGCCCATATGAAACAGGAGGTTTACGATACTGTATAAACAGCGCTTCCTTGCGATTCATTCCTAAAGAGTACATGGAGCGCGAAGGATATGGTTTCTTGCTGAACCTGATAGACTAAGAACATAGGGGGTCTAACCGATGATGCAATTTCTCAAAATATGTTTGGGCAAACGCAGCAGTTCGATTCTCCTCTTGAGATGCCCATTATCCATATGATGTAAGCCGTAGTGAGCTTCACAGTTTGTTTAAGACATACTTGAGATCTAGGAGCCCATTATTTATATTAAGCGCATGGTACAAAGGAGCAACCAAGAATGATAGAAGACCAATTTTGGATAAGGCGCTAAACGAAAAAACATTTCGTGACTTCTATTATTTGAAAGAAGAATTGGTGGATTTCTGCAAGACTAACGGACTACCTTCCATAGGAGGGAAAATTGAATTAACTGATAGAATCGCTCATTGCCTTTATACAGGAGGAATATTGTCCGCAGTCCCCATGCACAAACAAAAAGCTTCCGGCGGCATCATTACCGAAGATACTGTAATTGAACCTAATTTCGTTTGTTGGGAAAAGCAACGTGCCTTTTTCAAGGATAAAATAGGAAAGAGCTTTTCTTTCAATGTCGCATTTCAGAAATGGCTGA
This sequence comes from Oscillospiraceae bacterium, assembly GCA_963666535.1. GTDB lineage: Bacteria > Bacillota > Clostridia > Oscillospirales > Oscillospiraceae. Next base: position 1,422,949 of record OY762913.1, read on the forward strand.
AATCTAATGCCGGAAAGACCTACAGGCAGGCAATAGAAGTCTATCGAAAAACTATTTCAGAAAAGAAAAGCAGGACAACCATAATAGATAAACAGTTCGAATACAACGCCTACATTCGTGCTTCTTTTGCAGACAATCCTGGGAAAGACTTGAATCAGGCCATTATTTGTTGGAAGTACAAAAAGTCAAAGTCGGGACATAACCACTATGAAATATCTGATTTGAGACCCCGAAAAATTTTGTGTAAAAGTGAATGAGAGACATCCTTTTGGTCAAGAATTGGAGCAATAACAATTCAACACTGAAAGGATGTTTTTTATGAAGGAAGCACCGGCAGAACTGATGCGAGAATACGTGAACAGCCAAAAGTTTAGCAGTACCATGGAGATTATGGGGGCCATGAAGGAAATGTTTCGTGACGTACTTCAGCAGGTCATGGAAAGCGAGCTGGACTCGGAGCTGGGCTACGAAAAAAGCGAAAGAGCGTCGCAAACCGCTGTCGAACCGGAAGCTAAGAATTACCGAAATGGGTATTCGCAAAAGACAGTCAAGACGCAATTGGGCGAGGTGGAGATCAAGGTGCCCCGGGATCGCAACGGAAAATATGAGCCTCAAATCATCGAAAGATACAGCCGAAACGCCGACGGCATGGAGGAAAAGATTCTTTCCCTGTATGCCTGTGGCATGAGTCAGCGGGATATAGCGGAGCAGATTAAGAGCCTTTATGATGTGGAAATCTCCCCAGAGCTAGTGAGTAAGATCAGCGAGAAAATCATGCCGGAGGTTTCGGCATGGCAGAACAGACCGTTGGAACCCGTCTATCCATTTGTATTTTTGGACGCTATTCATTACAAGGTCAAGGAAAATCACCAGTATGTCACCAAGGCTTCCTATGTGGTACTTGGCATCACCATGGATGGCAGAAAGGACATTCTTGGCGTTTGGATCGGGGAACATGAGAGCAGCAAGTTTTGGCTTTCTGTGTTGAATGACCTCAAAAGCAGGGGTGTTTTGGATGTTTATCTGTTCTGTGTGGACGGGCTGAAGGGCTTCTGCGAGGCCATCAATGCCGTTTACCCCCAAGCGCAAATCCAACGCTGCATCATCCATCAGATCCGCAGCTCCACCCGCTATGTGAGCTACAAGGATATCAAGGCGCTCATGGCTGATTTGAAACTGGTCTATAAAGCCGTCACGGAAGACGAAGCGTTGGAGCATTTGATGGCATTCCGTGAAAAGTGGGGTAAACAGTATCCCTCCTGCGTCAAGAGCTGGGAAGAAAACTGGGACATTCTGAGCACCTTTTTCGCATACCCCGCCGAAATCCGGCGCATCATATACACGACAAACATCATTGAGGGTCTTAACCGCCAGTTTCGGCAAATCACCAAAAATAAACCCAGCTTTACCAGCGATGACTCCCTGCGCAAGATGCTGTATCTGGCATCTAAAAAAATTGTCGAACACTGGACGTCCAGATGTCGAAACTGGGATATGGTATTAAGCCAGCTCAACCTGATGTTTTCTGAGCGAGCCGCAGTCTGATTTTACCTTGAAATAGAGTTCCCCTGGGCGGACGCGGCATTCACGCAAAGCGCGCATACCGTGTCCGCTCCCGGGGAAACGGGCAGTGAAGGCAAAATCCACAGTCTTGATTTGCAAGAGCAAACCCACAGATACAAGCTAAAATTCTTGATCAAGGGGTTTTACAATTACACAAAATTTTCCGACGTGCCGGCAGCTTTGGTGTTTCCAATTCTTTGGCAATGTTATTATCTATGATATGTGCCTTGAATTTGAGGTACTTCCAAAATTGCCGGATTGAGACGATCTTTCTGCATCGTGTGCCAGGCGAATTATGGAGTATTTCCTGATGATATGCAATGAAGCCGTACATATCGGTTAATTGTATAGAGTGGATAAAATCCGCATCCGCGAACTGAAAACAGGGGACAGGAATACCCCTTTGGACTGCAACATACCGAAAGAATGGAAGCAAGTCCATTCTGTACTCGAGAATTGTATTTTGACTGCGTCCCTTGATTGTAATGAGATAAGCCAGGTATTGCTCCAGAATGGGACAAGTTTTATTCGACTGCATATTATCACCCCTATGCGAAGATTTGACAGGGGTGAGCAAGTACATACAGATGATAGCAATTATGCGAAGCTCAAGATATTTCAAATAGGACTAATAATCAGAATTTCGGCCAGCATCAAATTTTAGTAAAATAGGGTAGTTGGCGATGTAGTGGGTTGTTTCTCAGTTTTGCGTCTTTTCTCTCTGTGAAAGCACAACGAAGTAGAGTTGGAGTCCCCGCCTGAGGCCGCTGCACCGTCTTAATTTGACGGCCTAGTAAACACATGGGCATCGATGAAACCAGCTGCAAGAAAGGCCATAAGTACATCACCGTGGTCGTAAAACCATGACAGCAATTCTGTTGTTTGGTGCGCCGAAGGCTATGCGAAAGAAGCCCTAAAGCACTTTTTTGAACAGCTTACCCCTGTACAGAGGGCTTCAATTCGGTGCGTTACTGCTGATGGAGCTCGCTAGGTTGCTTCCAGCATTGGGGAATACTGTCCTAACACTGAACGCTGTATTGACCCGTTCCATGTGGTATCTTGGGCACCGAAGTACTGGACAAAGAGCGTCGCAAAGGCGCGGTTTGGCTTAGGATGCACGCTATCTCGGAGGGAAATAATTTGATGAACTTTAAAGGTTATCCGTTTCGCGATACAACACGCAACCAAATAGCCCGCGAACAAAAACGAATTCGGGGTTTGTATGCTTAATGCTATGCTCCACCACTTTCAACCAATACGAACCCCACCGCAGTCTTTTATTTTGCGGCTCCCGTATTTTTGTTGGTGGTTGGACTAAGCCGCAAGAAGGTCAATTAATGATAAAAAAGCAGCCATGTACCTATTGCTGGGCGATGGGTACATAGCCGTTCTGCTTGCGCGGGTAATAGGAATGAAGCCCTGCTCTAATGCTTGGGAAGCTCAAAGTTTTCAGCCTGTATCCTTAGAGCCACGGTCAATACAGGATTTATGTTTTTGATTTGGCACTGCATTTGGCACGTTGCTTGTTTTGGTAATTCAATCGTAGGAGTTTATCTTTTCGTGGAGCATAGCATTAAGCATACAAACCCCGAATTCGTTTTTGTTCGCGGGCTATTTGGTTGCGTGTTATATTGTGAAACTGAAAAACCTAAATTCTCATTGAACCATTTTATTCGGAATTTCAACCGCCTAATTCGTAATACAGAAAAACCAACAGTCTAATACCGTATTGGCACATCTTTGTAATAATTTATAAAAACTGTTCTATAACAGAAGCCCTAGCTTTCATTTGCGTATTAAAGTCGAAAACTTCTTTAAATTTTTTCTGACCGCGTACCGACATCCGGTATAGTTCATCAGGGTTATGATAGTATTCCAAAATACTTTCGGCGATTTCATCAGCATGCGGTTCAATAATATAAATTTCCTTCTCCTGCTCGAAGTGCTCATTCATATTGAGCAGGTCGGTACAGAAAACCCCAACACCGTGTAACCCTGCATCGATGCAACAGCCTGTCGGGAAGCCGTCAAAGCTTTTGCCAGGTATGAGGATAAAAGGTTTGTTCGGTGAAACGATAATATCCATTTTTGAATAGAAAACATCTAAGAATCTTTTATCTTTCTGACCATAGAATATAATTCTGTTACCCAGTTCACTGGTGTCAATTTCAATTTCATCCGGTTCAAAGTTACCTACAACATGAAAACGGATATTGTCTGCAGCTTTAGACAATTTTTTATAGGTCTCGATAAAAATCGGAAACCCTTTATCGGTGCCCTTTGACATATATTTATGAGCCACAAAACAGATATCGAACGTGTATTTGTCTTTTTTGTAGAATTGTTTCTGGATGGTTGGATGGAAATACTCGGGGTGAGTTACCATTCCATAGATATAGGCAACTTTATCCGGTGTGACGAAACCCCGATTCACTATATAATCGTAGGTTAATCTCTGCGTGACAATCACTTTCCTGAATAAAGGAGAGTTCAGAACCTTTTTCAGGCAGTCATCGATCTTTTCGTCATCGAACCAAAACCCTCCGCCTGGATATAATTCAAAGACAAATGGTGTATTATTCAGTTCATAGGCGAAGTTAAAGTGGTTAGCGTTACTCAGAAAAACAGTGTAATACAAATCATAGGATTTCCCGGTCCAATCAAACATATCGAAGGACTTGACTCTATCTTGAAACTGGGGATACGTTGCGGCATATTCCGGATAATGGTTGTCATACCGGTGAACATATGCTTCGCAGTTCGGAAACTTGTCAAAATAGTAGTTAAATTCGGCTATTCTAAAGCCAGTAGTTAGATTTGGAAAAAAATCATCCAGAATGGCAAGTTTTTTGTCGGACATATTCAACTTGCCTAGCCTTTCCCACGTAAGCGTTTATTCATATTAGTTGGAATTATTAGCGTAATAGTCGAAATTCTCCTGAGCCCATTCTTTATGGTAAAGATGATTGTTGTAGGATTCGGGGTCATGAATTGATGCACAATAAACTGTTCGCTTACCTTCGCTGAGCTCTTTGAAACATTCGTAATATTTCCAACCATGAGTTAATACAAAGGATTCATTTTTATGCTTGCTGCGCCAAATATCAAAACATGAGGGGGGGGGATTATTTTTACACCACTGTCTGGCTTCACAGGTCTCGCAGGGGATTGACTGAGTCATATCAATGGGAATATCAATGGCATACCCTGCTTTAAACGGTGTATATTTATTAATTCTCAATGACAGTTCCGCATCACCGTACCCATTTTCCTCACTCCAATAACCAATAAGGTCAATCATTTCCGGTCTTAAAACTTGGCATTGCCCGGGCACAAAATCCAAGACATTTCCAACCTCCGTATGAGTTAACTCAAGGTAATTTACGCCGTCTTTTTGATGAAGTGCAACCTGTGGATAATACACTGGATATGGGGGGGTTCTTGATAATCCGAGAAGTCCAACTTCCGGAAACGTCTCAAAGATTTTCATAAAACGGCTTATCCAATCTGGGATATAGAAATTGACGTCGCTTTCGAGGACAATAAAGTATTGATCTGGTTTTCGACGCGCTAGATTGTAATTCAGCGGATAGATAGGACCGTAATTCATATCAAACCGCGTTTTAGACTTAATTCGACTATCGGTCAGGCTTTGAATATAATCCCAGGTTCCATCCTGCGAATTATTGTCGATAATATGCAGCTCAAAATCATCTGTCGTATTATTTAAAAGCGCATTTAAATTTCTTGCTGTCAGCCCGAGTCTGTGAAAAGTGGAATAGCTAATAAACGGTGGATTCATATTATCCTTCCTCTCTAATTATTTCAAACTCATTTTATTATATTTATATTCTTACAAATTGTTACAATGCTTACATGAGTCAAAACCACCCATGATAGTCATTTCAATCTTGAGAATGCGGTTGTTGGGGATGGCTACCCGGTGGGAATAGAGGCGAAACCCAGTAAGTTCTGGTCAATATCTGGTTATATGCAATTTTAGCAGCACCAAAACTTTCCACAGAATTTACGGGACAACACTGGCACCGGGAGGAAAAACTTTTTTCGTAAGGGTTGCCATTTGCCCAACGCAGTCAATCTGATGGAGGGAACGAACACCATGTTTCTCGGTTTTGCGTTTTTTCACCCTGAAAGTTAGGAGAAATTATCTATGCCGTCATTAGAAGAGATTGAAAAAATGGATATTAATCAGGTCGTAAAAATTTATGATGAAAAGGATAAACATACTGCTAAAGGAGAACGCCAAGAATGCAAAACAAATATGCAGGAGATGCGGGGGACTTTGGAAAAATTGGTATATTGCGCAGTCTCTCTTCTAGCAATCTCAGAGTCGGGGTCAATTGGTATCTTGTCTTCGATGAGGTACATAATGATGACGGGAAGCATACAGGTTATCTTCGTGATCCAAAGTTTGTAGGTTGCGATGACGCATTGCTCGGAAAGCTTGGTTGCATGGTTTACGGCAATCAGCGGAGCATGTCTGCGATAGAAAATATGGACCTCATTGCAAATGCTACCTATTACAATGAAGAATTGCTGCCTCCTCAAACAGGCGGCAGTGCATTCAGGTATCAGTGGCATGGAAACGCCTTAAAAAAGCTTGAAGATACAGATATAGTTTTTCTCGATCCTGATAACGGATTATTACCCAGAAGTGTCGCTCAAGGTAGCAGCAAAAGCATCAAATATGTTCTTGAGGAAGAAGTTATCGACTATTATTTGGCTGGGCATAGCGTAATTTTCTATAATCATCGTTGCCGGCTAGATGAGAAAACCTATCTTAATCGGTTCCAAACATTTTTCCATTGCGAGAGTTTATGTAACGCTCGTTCCTTCGGAGTCAAATATGTGCGTGGGACAACTAGAGATTATTTCTTTCTCGTGCATTCCAAGCATTTAGAACAGGCGAAAAAAGCAATCGAACATATGTTAAGCAGTAATTGGAATCAGCATTTTATAAGCCTTCCGTTTGACTAATATGAATTACGCGTTATGAGACAATTATGAGCACACTAAGCAACAAAGAACGCCGTTTGAGCTGCGCAGTTTGTTTATGACATACATAAGCTATAAAATTTGACTATTTATAAGACGGTGAAGGAATGTATAAATGGCTAAAGCGATGGGCTCATGGAGCCGAATGAGAAAATACCTCGAAAACGAAATGCTTGCTAACACATTAAGCGGACGAATAAGATATTCTTGTACTACCTTTGTTGGAATGGATGGAGGTGGTGACCTGCCCCCCAAATCCGACCACTAAGAATGTTAGTATTCACCTGAGATTTTAAGGGCGTATTCTTCTGGGGTCAAGTTGCCAAGAGATGAGTGAGGCCTGAGTTTGTTGTATTCCAGCCGCCATTCTTCAATAATGCTCTTTGCTTCTGACAAACGTGCAAACCAGTTTTGATTAAGGCATTCATCTCTAAACTTGCCATTGAAACTTTCAATATATCCGTTTTGCGTTGGGCAGCCAGAATCGGTAAAGATATGTTCCACTCCGTGATCGTGCCCCCAAGCATTCATAGCGTTACCTGTGAACTCAGAACCGTTGTCAGTCAGGATCTCTTTGGGTAATCCGCGAAATAGGGCTACTCTGTTAAGCACGGAGGCTACTTTCCTCCCGGTGATGGAGCAATCCACCTCCAGAGCAAGGCATTGCCTTGTGGCCTCATCTATCAATGTCATAATTCGGATGTGCCCACCGTACCGGGTGCGGTCACAGACAAAGTCCATCGACCAGCGGGAATTGAACTCCGGACATGCCCGATCGGGCATGCCGCGCTTTTCGTATTTTTTCTTCTTGTTCCGTCGCTTCAAGGCTAAACCTGCCTCTTTAATAGAGCCGATAGGTTCGTTTGTGGTTGATATGTATCTCTTCACGCTGGAGCATAATATGCAATCGCCGATAGCCGAACCGTTTCCACCGAGCAGCCAGCGCAGTCAGTCGAGCCGTGATTGCGGCATCTTGGCTTTTGTCACTCGGATTGTATCTCTTGCTGCTTCTGCATATGTTGATAAGCCTGCACGCGCGGCGCTCGCTGAGAAGGCACTGTTCCTGTATCTCACATGCAATCTTGCGCTTCTCGGCAGGCTTTAGGCGTTTTTTGAGAGTACGTCCTTTAGAATATGGTTGTCCAACGTGAGGTCAGCTACAAGCTCCTTGAGACGTCTGTTTTCTTCCTCGAGCTGCTTCAATCATTTTGCCTCATTTACTTCCATTCCGCCGTACTTGCTTTTCCAGCGATAGAAAGTCTGCTCTGTGATGTTGTACTCGCGGACAATATCCGCTGCCCGTTTACCTCCGGCATGTTCCTTGAGAAGCTTGATGATCTGTTCTTCTGTAAATCGCTGCTTCATGTCAATCACTCCATTTTTCATAGTCTAGCATATTGTGACTAACATTCCTATTGACGAAGTTTTTCGGGTTCAGGTCAGCCGTTTGGCGTCGGGAATATGCTTCACCTGTTCCCATTTGCCGACTACCTGTGCCTGTTGCTCCAACTGCTCCGGGGTAAGCCGGAATTGATCAGAATTGCCGGATGCGACCCGGAGCTCGTAATCGGCCATCTGCTTTTCCGTCAGCGGCGCGTGATACAGAAGATAGCCCCACGCCTGAAACCGCCCGTTTTCCACGCTCTCGCGCCGATCGAAATTGACGATTTCGGCGGGGCCGTTCTCTGTTTTGGGAAACGTGCCGATGTCCACGGGCCGCTGCGTGGAATAATATTTGTAGACTTCCGGCGCGGGACACGCTGCTTTTTCGGAACCGCCGGAGTCCTTTTGATACTCGGTAATGCGAGCGTCAAAGTCCTTTGCCGCCGAATCGGCGTTTTGGGTATAGTGGCCCCAATAATAATCGCGCCCGCGCCCTCGTTTTCGGTAAACTGCCATGTGACAAAGGGCTGGGGTGCGTTCGGACTTTCGGCAAAGGAAAAGCCCCGATCGTTCTCAAACAGAACTGATTTTTTTATCTCGTAGCCATGTACTTTCTCCGTGGATGGAATATTGCTCATTTTTGCCTCCGTTTCATATGGGAAAATGTCACGCTATTACCCACAATTTCAGGGAGATAAGGGATTTATACCATTTCCCCCGAAACCGGGGTCGGGAAGCGGCATCAATACAGGCTTTTTCCGGCTAATTTCGTGACACTTTATCCCTGCTGTTTTGTCTGTGCCGCCGCTGGCGTCTGCGATCTGCTTCGCGCTTTCCCTTCATACGGCAAGCCTTCGAGCAATACGCCCGATTTGTGACCGGGATATATGCCGTCCCGCAGACGGGGCAGATCTTTGGGGTGACTGTACCGGCGCTGTCCATCAGTTTGGCTTCCAAGGCGGAATCCAGTGGAAGGACGGCGTTTTGAAAATACCTGCAATACGCGCCCGTCCAGCATTTGCCGAGCATGTAACATGAGCATTCCAGCGGCAGACAGCCGTATTCCTAATCGTAGTTGGCGCACATGCCCATCGCCTGCCTGCGGATGCTCGCGCGCTCGTCGCGGGTCAGTTCGCGGAAAACAGTCTCCATATGTTTCACTTCGGACCAACTTGGCCCGAAGTCGCCTCCCTCCGCGAAAGAAGTAATTTCCGGTAACAGATGCCGACGCAAGGCGCACCGTTCCAATACTCGCAGCTCCGGCAAGGGGAACCGACCGGGGGTTACGAACAGTCCCCGGCAGGGCCGGGGAACCTGTTTCATCATCCGTTCAAAGGGGCTGTCGGTGAAGTTCATACTTCACCGCCCCCGCCGCTTTCGCTGTTGCCGTCCCCGTTTTCGCTCTCGGGCAGCTCGTCGGATCCCAAATCTTCCGCGTCGTTGGAGCCGTTTTCGTCGGCGTAATCGAAATCGTCTTCACTCTCGGCCCGCTGATGCTTCGGACGGTAAATTTTGAAATAGTATCCGGCCCCGCCGCCGATCACCACGACCGCCAGCACAAGCAGGAGCGTTCCCATATTGCTGCTCTGCGGTGCGGAGGGAGATTTCGCGGAGGTTTCCGTCACGGTTTGCGACGCGGTGCCGGATGTCGTTGTCTGCGCGGAACCGGAAGAAGTACCTGCGGCAGTCGCGCTTTCGCTTGCGGTCGTGCCGGAAGAACCACCGGATTTTTCAGCCAGCGCCAACAGGTCTTTTTCCGTCACGGCGTTGAGAAAATACACGTTATCGCCATCCCGCTGCCGGTCAATGACAAGGTAAAACACGTTTTTGTCCGGGGTTGTGATCGTGTAAAATTCCTTGCCGTCCTTGTCGGTGGCGGTGTTGACCACCGTACCGGTTCCGGCAGGCGTAAAGACGGTGGACGCGCTGGAAGTGCCGGACGTAGAGGACAAAGCGGAAGCCGACGGCGAGCTTGACGATGATGTCGAGCCTGCCGACTTATCCGTTTCTGCGGCATAGGCTACGGTGGTAAAGGAGCACATCAGCACGAGGGCGGCGCAGAGCGCCGCCAGCTTATGAAATTTCTTCATTCTTTGTCATCCCCCTTGTCGGTATCGGTTGACCTCGGGCCAAGTTGGCCCGAAGTGAGAAGCGCCCCGTTTTACTCACGGAGCGCTTTTATGACAGCCGGAAGGTCGTCCAGCGGAATGTTCGTACCGCGCACGGCCTCCACGATTTCCGTATTTTCAAGCTCGGTTTTCTGCTTTTCCAGTTCCCGCAATCGGGCCTGAAATTCATTGATTTTTTCCTTGGTTTTGTCAATGCCCTTGTTGACGCGCTCAATTTTATCGTTCAAAAGGATCCTCCGTTTCTGTTATGGCAGTCTGCCGTAACTGTAAAAATGACTTTTCCAGTAGGTTGTCGTTATATTTGAGTAAGGAGTAACAATCAGGAGGTGCTTTTTATGGATGATAAGAACGGATTTACAATTAATAAGCGCGACAGAGTACTGCGGGCTTGGCAGCTCTTTTTTCAAAATATGCTGAAGAGGAAGCTCTTCACGCTTCAAAGCTGCTTCAACTTCTTCGCGAATTTGATGTTCAGGCAGGGTAGCGGTATAAACAAACGCATCGAACAATTCCTTAGACAAGACATTTGGACGGACTTTCCTGTAGTTTAGCGGTGACAACGAATTTAAATCAAATACAAAAACCGAACCTCTCTCCGATTGGGAAAAGGTTCGGTTTTGTTGATTTGGTTGAGAAGAAAAGGATTAAATAATCAAACGTGCAGATGGGTATTGTAAACCGACATGAAAAATGTTCAAATCGGCATCTCATACGAACGGCATGCGGGATAAGCACCTTGATACTTAATGATTTTTCCAGTTTCCAATTACGTTCACCTCTGACCATTTGATAATTCGTACATTACGTGAACGGCCCGGCGGATTTCCTGATAGCTGGTACAGCGGCATAGATTGGATTGCAGCCATTCTTCAATCACGCACTCTTCCGGCATGACCGGATTTTGGGTTATCATTGCATGGCAGACCATCAAGAAACCCGAAGTACAGTAGCCGCATTGAAAAGCATCCGAGTCAACAAACGCTTTTTGGATCGGAGCCATACCGTTCAGCCCCTCCACGGTCAAAATCACATGTCCTTCCGCCTCTACCGCCAGCATCAGGCAGGATTTCATTGGCCAGCCGTCCACAATTACCGTACATGCTCCACAGTCCCCGTTCAGGCAGCCGGGCTTTGCCGCTGTCAATCCAAGTTGTTCCCTGAGCACGTCGAGCAGCAAATCCGAAGGACGCACGATGACTTCATGTATTTCACCATTTATCTGGAGTGTTATTACGACTTTCCCTTCATATCGCACCATTTTCCCAGTCCTCCAAAAGCTCACCCAGCGCATTTTCAAGCACAAAAAACCGGTATTCTCCCGCCCCCTCTACATCGGTATATGCCGGTTCCGGGAGCAGTCTCACTGCTCGTTTCATCCTTTTTTCAATGGGTTTTGTTCTCTCGTTAAGAGCATTCTCTATCTGTACGCTCCGGAAAGGATAAGAACATACCCCGGAAAACGCGATGCGCAAATTATCATCCTTCCATAGCGCCGCAATGCTGACCAGCGGGTAATCGATCTTCTCATTCGCAGTTTTTTTAACATGGAAGTAACGCGCGGAAAGCGCCCAGATGGGAGCATGAACCTGCACGATCATCTCGCCCGGTTTCATGCGCATCCGTTCATGGAACACGCTTCCAAAGGGTACGGTACGTTCTCCCTCAGGGCCATATAGCGTGATATCCGCGTCAGACAGCAGCAATGGCAGACTTGTTTCTCGATAAATAATGGTGCCGCACAGGTTGCCCCCGAGCGTAATCCGGCATTGATTGGTGTGGTCCGCAATCCGCCCGCAGGCAAGCCTCATCAGCGGAAATAGCTTCGATTCACTGATTTGGCTCAATGTGCATACGGAGCCGATATGCAGCACTTCTTTATCAGTGGACAATAACCTGCATTCAGGAATGTTTTTGATATCAATTACGGCTTCCGGCTGAATGGAACCGGTTCGGCACATGGAAATGATTTCACTGCCGCCCGCGTAATAGACGGCCGCTTTTCCCTGAGATTGCAGCGCAGAAAAAATATCAGCCGCCTCTTTCAGGGTATCCGGGCGGTAATAAATAAAATTAAATGGTATCATGGGCATCCTCCGAAGGCGTGCGCCATATTGTCTCGGGCGTAAGCGGTAAGGTCACAAGCTGCTTTCCGATCGCTGCGGACAATGCGTTCCCCAGTGCTGCGGGAATGCCGATTACCCCATGTTCGGCAAAGCTTCGTACGCCATAGGGTGACTGACAATCCGGTGTTTCCACAAAACCCACGCGATAATCTGGTTCCTGTCCGATATGCAGTAGCTTATAGGTGCGAAGATTGGGCAGCTTTGGAATGCCGTTTTGATCATAGGCGTAGCATTCGCGGCTGGACAGGCCGATGCCCATCGCCATTCCGCCGGCGATCATCGCACGCATAGACTCCGGATTTATGACCTTTCCAATATCAATTACCGTGGATGCGTTAAGGATTCGATACGTGTATGTTTTTAAATCCGCTTCCACCTCAACAACCTGTGCGCCCAAGGTCCAATCGGGGCCGGTTTTCCCTTGGCCTGTTTGCGGATCAAGCATACACAGGCCCTTCAGCATAAAGCCGCCCCTCCCCAGGACGGGTTCTCCGATCGATTCTCCTGAGGTTGACTGATACCCCTGAACAATGTCTTTGAAGGCAATAAATTGTTCGGGGTTCTTTTTTGAAAACACTCGACCGTGTGCTATTTCGATGTTATCCACTGAGCACCCCAAAGCCTGGGAGCCATTACTGCGAAGTTGATCCAGCAAATCATCCGCAGCACGCATAACAGCATGTCCTGCCATATATTCCGTCATGCTGGCGACCGTTTTCCAGTGTTCGGGAGCTGTTCTAGTGTCCACGGGTATCACAACATGCACCTGATCCGCGTCTATTTTCAGCTTTTCCGCAAGCAGTTGAGCCAAATGAGTTTGACCGTTAGAGCCCATTTCTACAATACCGGTGTGCAAATTTATGCTGCCATCAGGATTAAAGGTAACTAACGCTCCTGATATGGCGTTAGTCGGTGAATTGGTAGTTTTCCAAAAGCAGGAAACACCCTTTGCGCGAACGGTATTTTTCTTAATTGGAACGGCGTTTCCGCCATCCCACCCAGATAGCCCTTTAATGTTATTTAGACATTGGGTAAGATCACCGATAAGACTGGCGGTACACTCCACCTGCGAAGGGGTCATACTGCCGGGATGGATTGCGTTGCGAATGCGAAACTCCAGAGGATCAAAAGAACACTTGCGTGCCAGGATATCCAGTGCTCGTTCTATGCAGAACGTAAAAGTCTCGTGGGAAAAGCCCCGGAAAGACGTGACGTAAGTGTGATTCGTATAGACACATAACGCGTCACATGACAGGTTTTCGATATGGTAAGGACCTGTGCAGTCCATTGCAATCGCTTTTGTCATATAGGGCGAAATATCCGTATAAGCTCCGCAGTCCAGCTGATAGGTTAAATCTGCGGCCTGAATCAGGCCGTTTTCGTCTGCCCCCACCTTGATGTTTGCCTCCAACCCCATACGGCAGGGGGCTGTGGCCATATCCTGTTCCCGTGGAATAGTCAGCCGCACCGCTTTTCCCCCGACACTGCGCGAAGCCAAAAAGGCCAGTATCTCAAACGTAACAGGTGCTTTGCCCCCGAATCCACCGCCCACGAACGGAACCCGGACCTGAATTTTTCCGGAGGGAATCAGAAATGCTTCGGCAAGCTGCTTGCGAACAGAATAGGGCGATTGTGAGGAAGTGGTAATCAGCACATCGCCGTCAGAAGATATTTCAGCCCGTGCCGTTCGTACTTCCATTGCAAGGTGATCGGAAGGTGGCAAGAAAAAGCGCTGCTCAACAATGGCGCTGCAGCGTTTCCATGCTTCTTCCGGATTGCCTTTTCGCATACGGTAGCGGCTGGCGACATTAGTTCCGGTTTCGGGATATATATCGGTTAGTACCTTTTTGTATCCGTTCACTTGTTCATGGACCAAAGGCGCACCTTTAGCCATCGCTTGCGAGGCAGTAAGGACAAAGGGAAGTGGTTCATAATTCACCTTAATGAGCCGTACCGCTTTTTCGGCCGTGGGCTTGTCCACAGCTACGACAAGCGCTACAGGTTCTCCAGCGTAGCGAACAACACCCCGGGCTAGTGCCGGGCGGTCCTGCATAAGCGGGCCGAAAAGTTCCGGGCAATCCGCACCGGTCAAAACCGCTTTTACCCCGTTCACGCCTAAAGCTCCGGAAACGTCAATATTTAAAATGCGGGCATGTGCGCAGGTACTTGTCAGCAGACGGGCTGTCAGAATACCTGCAGTCGGAAAATCATCGGTATATTTGGCCCTGCCCGTGACCTTGTCCCACGCATCCTTACGTTGAACGCTTTTCCCTATTGCGGTATTGATACAAACACGTCCTCTCGTCCCACGTCAGATAGCGGACTATAAAAAAATGAAGTAGGCAAGAAAGGCGGCAAATAGTGAGCCGATGACATTGGAAATCATGTCAAAGTTCGTATCTCTTAACCCTCTCTGCATTTTTTCCCTATTATTTAAATCACTGATAAACTCAATTATTTCATAAATCGAGCCCCAAAAAACGCCTAAAAGTAGAATGTAGAAGGCCCTGAACGATCTTGAGCCTCCATATTGAAAAATATTTGAAAGAAAGAAATAGAAAAAGATCGCAAACGAAAATGATCCTATTGCATGTTGTGCTCGGTCATATTTCCTAGACCTATAGTACAAATTCCGGTAATATCCAAAATAGGAGTCAAAAAACAACGAGATTGAGATAAGAATATAAGCTGCGTCGGGTACTTTAAGATCGAAAAAGTAAGACGTAATATACATCAAAGCCAAAAAAGCTATTGATGCAATCGTTGATTTTGATGCAGTTTTGTTTTTTCTTTTAGTAAATGCTTTTAAAAATAACAACTCTATTAGGCTAAAAATGACTAAAACAATAAGGGGAATCCAATCCATCATTTTCTTAGCGATTCCGCTTCACTGCGTTTACAATTAACAGCAAGATTACAGCCCCTCCAGTGGCTACAAGTAGGCTCCACAGATTAAATCCGGTAATGCCGTATCCACCAAGAAGATTCATCACAATGCCACCGATAATCCCTCCGACGATACCAACCAGAATATTCATGCCGGCGCCCATCCTCTTGTCATTGCCTGTCATCATACTTGCAATCCAGCCAGCCAATGCACCAATAACAATCCATCCAATTACGCCCATATTTTTACCCTCCATAAAGTTCGATTCGTTTTTATTATTAGCTTTTAATTGAAAATAAACCAAGTTTTAGAATAATAGTACGTTATTTGAGGAAAATAATTCTAGCGTGAAGGGAGAGCTGAAAATGAACCCATTTGAGCAAAATCCAATGAAAATGGAAGACGGCCTTATGGATTGGGCTGCCGTTTATCCTACGCCATACAATAAGCAAACTGTCGATCCATATACGAAAATCCGCATTATTTTAATGAATGGCATTGAGGTTGAATCTACGATGTTTAAGCATCAGTTTCATCGAAATTGCCAGAACAACGATCTGCGCAGGGAGCTTGCTCTTTCCCGCCGTATCGAACAGCAGCAGCAAAAACACATCAACTGGTTGAAACCGATTGATGAAACCCAATTGGAAACAACGATTGGATATGAGCACGTCGCGGTTGACCTGACTGCATGGCTGGCTCAAAACGAACCAAATTCGTATGTCAAACAGGCTTTGGATTTTGCACTGCTGGAGGACTTTGATCATCTTTACCGTTATTCTAATCTAATGGATTTGGATTCACAAATTCCTGCGCAGAAACTGGTGAAAAGCTATGTAGATATCACTCCGGGACGGCCTACCATAGCAGAGCATCGGTTTCCGTTTGATTCTGTAAAAAATCCAGTTGATTTCAAAACAGCAGATATTCGAACTAAGCTGAATACGCTGATTATTACCTCAGGCGAACAGCAAACCATGAATTTCTATATGAACCTTGGAAACACCTATTATAATGATCTGGGCAGACAGTTGTATCTGGAGATTGCCATGATTGAGGAACAGCATGTCAGTCATTATGGATCTCTTCTAGACCCCAACTGCACATGGCTTGAGAATTTACTGCTACACGAATATATGGAATGCTATCTTTATTATTCCTTCTATCAGGATGAAATGGACGTAAATGTTAAGTCTATTTGGGAAATGCATCTTCAACAGGAGATAGCGCATCTGCACAAAGCAGCTGACCTTCTCAGGCAGTATGAGAACAAGGATTGGCAGCAGGTAATCCCCGGGGGTGCATTCCCAAAGCTGCTCCAATTCCATGATACCCGGGATTACGTGAGGCAGGTACTCGGTCAGCAAATTCAGCTCACAGCGAATAGGGAAAACTATATACCTGTATCTGATTTACCAAAGGATCATGAATTCTTCTTTTATCAGAATCGCGTCAATCATGATATAAACACCGTCGCCAGCCATGATGTCGTTATTCAGCACCAACAAAAATATAATGTGGATTACCGTGCCGAATCCCAGACAGGCCCAGTGCAGGAGCTGAACGACAGGACAAAAGATAATGTTGAGATCGCTCGTATCTGCAATGCGCCTGCGTAAGAGTGCAAAAAAGCCGTCCTTCAAACAGAACGGCTTTTTAAGTTTATATCAGCATAAACTGCAGCGAATATTCGCACAATCCAATTAGGCGCAAGAAAGAATAAATACAGGATGTTGAGCAGTTGCATTCGGTTTCATTAAACTGTTCCATATTAATCGGTTCTTTAAATTCACCGAGCTTCCCATTTAAATTGTATCAGCTGTGCGATAATAGAAACAGCGATTTCCGAAGGTGTCCTGGCTCCAATATCCAAACCGATGGGTGTATGCACACGATAGACCTTTTTTTCCGAGAATCCCTTTTTAATCAATGAATTTAGGATCATATCAACTTTCCTTCGGCTTCCTATCATCCCAATATAACCTGCATCCGTTTTTAATGCCCATTCAAGAACATTCCTATCATATAGATGACCTCTCGTTACGATTACAATCATATCTTTGTATCCCATTTCAATATATGGAAGAGAGGAAAAATCATCAAGCAATAAGCAATCAGAATGTGGAAAACGCTCCTTGTTGACAAAATCAGAGCGGTCATCATAAACAGTGCATTTCATTTCAATAATATCCGCTATTTTAGCAATCTCCCGTGATATGTGTCCAGCTCCCATTATATGCAATCTTCCGGACGGAAATATCCACTGGACCATATAACGGCTATTTTGGCTGTCTGTAAAAATGAATATATCTTTCCTATTGTATATATTCTCAAAGATCATATCAGGGAGATTACCGATATGTTCTCCGTTTGCTGAAAAAAAGCTTAGCCCCGTTTTTGTATCTATAGGAAATATCAGCCAACCCATCGGATTTCTTAAACCGACAATATATTTTAAAGTAAAAATATCTTGTTCTGGCGAGTAGTATATCACGGCATCACCTTTGCCGCCGCAAATAAGATCGGACTGTGCAACATCGTCTCCGGTCATGTCAAAATGATATAGTATGGTTGTTTTATTTAAAGTGACTTGTATTGACCGTGAAATGATGTCTGACTCCAGCTTCCCGCCTCCAATGGAATCCACAATGGTTCCTGAATTTGAAATAAGCATTTGGGCACCGTTTTCTCTTGGCATTGAGCCAATTCCATTTATGATGGAGACAACCGCCATCTCTTCGTTTTTGTCAAACGATGAAATCCACTTGTTTATAAAATTCATGCATTTGTACTCCTTACTGTTTGTGAATCGAAAAACGCATTAATAATTTATAATATTTTCGTTGTCTTAAAATTATTACCATATAAAAACACCCTAAGCTTATGCTAAGCGTGTTTTGGATCCATTTTAACCGCCTTAAGGGCGGCCTCCAATTACACGGTTCATAAAACTGGTCAGCATTACTCAACACCGTCTTCCGGGCTGGTTATTATATCCGACGCGGTCAGACTTTCTAACCATCATTCATTTATTCGGCAGACATTATATAGAAAAGAGCTCAAAAAACCGATGGCTTTTCGAGCTCTTTTCTATATTGCAATAGCAAACCGCCTTTTGCGATTGATGGTTGCATTATTTTCCGTTCTATTTACTTTTTTCTTATGCAGCCGATACTATGCGTTGGGAATACAAATGGTCTGGCACCTAACTAAATGTTGAAAATCTATATTTGGATTTGCCGCGATAAGATCCCAAGGACAGACATTGAATTGATTCGAGATTCTGTTAAGCGTATCTCCCGACCTGACAGTATAGCGACACGTACTTCCCTCGCAGCAGTTGATCGGCACGTAGATATATGTCCCCGCACGCAAGCATCTCGGATTGATCCCTGGGTTTTTCTGCAAGATGCTTTCAACGCTGACATAGAATTTTCTGGCTATTCCGCATATGGAATCACATCTTTTGATTAAGTATGCAAAATCGCTCGGAGAAGCTGGCGGGGTCAACGTAGTCGGGGGAGCTAGCGGTGTAGGCGCAGTCGGCGCAGTTGGGATACAAAGGGTGGAGCCGATCTGCAAATTCTGCGGGTTGACACCTGGGTTGAGGTCAAGAATACTTTGGACACTGACACCGTAAGTCTGTGAGAGCCTCCAAAGAGTGTCGCCCGCCTGAACAGAATAGGGGAAAGACCCTTCCGGGCAGGTGACGGGCGGGATCAACGTAGTCGGGGGAGCTAGCGGTGTCGGTGCAGTGGGCGCAGTTGGGATACAAAGGGTGGAGCCAATCTGCAAATTCTGCGGGTTGACGCCTGGGTTGAGGTCAAGAATACTTTGGACACTGATACCGTAAGTCTGCGAGAGTCTCCAAAGGGTGTCGCCCGTCTGAACAGAATGGGGGAAAGCCCCTTCCGGGCAGGTGACGGGCGGGATCAACGTAGTCGGGGGAGCTAGCGGTGTCGGTGCAGTGGGCGCAGTCGGGATACAAAGGGTCGATCCGATCTGCAAATTCTGCGGGTTGACACCCGGGTTGAGGTCAAGAATACTTTGGACACTGATACCGTAAGTCTGCGAGAGCCTCCAAAGGGTGTCGCCGGCCTGAACAGAATGGGGGAAAGACCCTTCCGGGCAGGTGACGGGCGGGGTCAACGTAGTCGGGGGAGCTATCGGGGTCTGGGCTGACGGAACGCAGAGTGTCGAGCCAATCTGTAGGTTGTTGGCGTTGACACCCGGGTTGGCGTCGATTATACTTTGGACGCTGACACCGTAAGTCTGCGAGAGCCTCCAAAAGGTGTCGCCCGCCTGAACAGAATGGGGGAAAGACCCTTCCGGGCAGGTGACGGACCGAGTCAATGTAGTCGGGGGAGCTAGCGGGGGCTGGGCTGACGGAACGCAGAGTGTCGAGCCGATCTGCAAATTCTGCGGGTTGACACCCGGGTTGAGGTCAAGAATACTTTGGACACTGACACCGTAAGTCTGCGAGAGGCTCCAAAGGGTGTCGCCCGCCTGAACAGAATGGGGGAAAGACCCTTCCGGGCAGGTGACGGGCCGGGTCAACGTAGTCGGGGGAGCTGGCGGTGTCGGCGCAGTCGGCGCAGCTGGGATACAAAGGGTGGAGCCGATCTGCATATTCTGCGGGTTGACACCTGGGTTGAGGTCAAGAATACTTTGGACACTGACACCGTAAGTCTGCGAGAGCCTCCAAAGGGTGTCGCCGGCCTGAACAGAATGGGGGAAAGACCCTTCCGGGCAGGTGACGGGCCGGGTCAACGTAGTCGGGGGAGCTATCGGGGTCTGGGCTGACGGAACGCAGAGTGTCGAGCCAATCTGTAGGTTGTTGGCGTTGACACCCGGGTTGGCGTCGATCATGCTTTGGACACTGACACCGTAAGTCTGCGAGAGCCTCCAAAAGGTGTCGCCGCTCTTTACAACATGGTGTGTTGCATTGGGCGGGCATATTTCATTGTACATATATTAACACCTATCCCTGTTAAAATTGATAGAATGAACGATCCTTTTTGTTCATCATTCTATTTTATGCTGACCAAATATTTTGTTGCTAGACCTGACCTTCCCTTTAACGAACGGCCTTCAAAACGTCTCAAGAGCGAGTTTGTTGAGGGAAAACACTGCAAATGATTTAGATAATTTTTGCTTACAGAAAAGGCCGCTTATCTCCTGCCGGCATGATGCGTCTTCTCCGTGTTCAGGGGTATCTGGAGAGTGCATTTTTTGGAAGTGACGTTTCAACAACGGGAAAAGCAAGCATTCGCTCACATGATCGTGATAGAATACTTGCTTCTCTTGTTTTCCCGTACTGGCCACCCCTTGGTTCAATGACTGCCCCTTTAACTGGGGGATTGCTGGTAGTCTGAATGATAAAAGCCATCGCCCGGCAACCCAATCTATTTCCTCACATCAACCAGCCCCGAATTTCGAAGCAGGCAGAGTACAACGGTGGCGGTTTCGGCTCGGGATAGCTCATCCTGCGGACGACTTTTTCAACAGGTCGATAAATATACGTAAACTTCAAGTAAAGATTATGCCAAATATGCGCGTTAGGGTTGATAACCGTTCAAATTAATACTACTATTGACTGGAAACGGAATGAGTTTAACGGGAGAATGGAAGATGAGTAAATCCGAGAAAAAAAGAAGCGCTGAAAAATCTCTGCTTAAAACAAGAAAAAGGAGTCAGGTAAAAAGTCACAGTTTGGCCTGGGGAATTTTTGGAATATTATTGATCACAATAGGAATCATGATTTTAATTGGTGCGCTACCATACAATCCATACTCGACTGGTACGTCTGGTGCTTCTGTAAACTATGAAATTGCCAGAGTCACCCAGATTACAGCTGAAAGCCTGAATGACAGCGATCATCAGAAGGGACTTATGGTTGGCTCGCAGGAAATGCAAGTCAGGATGCTCACAGGGGAGCACAGCGGCCAAACAGTTTCCGCCACTAATGCGCTGAGTACATATAACAGTGTTGTAATGAAAACAGGCAAGTATGTAGTCGTTGTGTTTGATGAACTCGATACGGGGGAATTCCAGGTACGGGTTTACAATTATTTCAGAGCCCCCTATATTCTCTTGATGGCAGTTCTGTTTTTTGCCGTGCTGACTTCCATCGGTGGTAAAAAGGGGGTGATGTCAGGACTTGGTCTGGCATATACATTTGCCTGTATCATCCTTATATTTCTACCGCTGATTCTACGCGGGTATTCTCCTGCTTTTTCAGCAATTCTAATTGTCATAATGATAACGTCCGCAACGATGGTTTTTCTCAACGGCATGACGAGAAAAAGTCTGTGCGCAATCCTCGGCACAATTTCGGGCGTCGTTCTTTCCGGGATTCTTCTCTTCCTATTCGGATATCTGATGCATATTTCCGGTTACAGCACCGATGAGGCGGAGGCGCTGCTGCTAATCGGCAATACCACCGGTCTGCAGGTCAAAGGCCTGCTTTTCTCCGGCATCCTGATCGCTTCCTTGGGAGCGGTGATGGATGTGGCTATCTCCATCGTCTCGGCCATGCATGAGATTCACGCGAACATCCCCGATATCCACACAGGCGCGCTGATTCGCTCCGCCATGAATGTCGGGAAAGACATGATCGGCACTATGTCAAATACTCTTATCCTCGCTTTTGCCGGCACCTCGCTGAATTTAATGATCTTGCTCTATGCCTATTCCGTACAGGCGAACCAACTGATGAACATGAACACAATTGCCATTGAAATCACACAAGCGCTGGCGGGGAGTCTTGGCGTAATCCTTACGGTCCCGATTACCGCGATTATTACGGCTAATATGATTGTCAGAAAAGAAGTAAGGGCCTAACGTGTCGAATCTGTTCGGAGGTCAAAAACAACCCCGGAAGTGTTTTAAATGCGCTCATAATTTTAAGTCTGCCCTTCATGAAAGGGCGGACTTTTTTTGCCATAACACCTTTGGAGATTTGCCCATATAAGAGAGGCCAATATCGTAAATTTTCACGTTTCATGAAATGAAAAAGATTGATTTTCGAGGGAAAGCAGATTTTGGTTTTTCCTAAATTTTACACAAGCTTAACCAAATGCTGGACGCAACAAAATCTGATTAGATTTATACTGTTTGGCGGGGGATAAACGAAAGCTTTATCTTATCGCTTCCGAGCATTTTAAATCGTGCTGCTATTCCCCCTATCAAACTGGGAATTTTGGTCAAGTTAAGGAGAGGTATTATGAGAATTAGCCCGATGAAAAGAATGTTGTCCCTGCTGCTTGTCGTAAGCATTTGTTTCGGTATGCTGCCTACGGCAACCTCGGCCCAAGCAATGGAAGGAGATACCTATACACTGGCTTCCGGCATAAAAGCGGCCACAGATGATATGGAAGAGTCAATCGACGGGAGCGATCCGGGAAAGCAGGATTATAAAAGCTCAGACCTTGAGCTCGGCGTGGAATCACCCGGAGGCAGTCCTGAAAATTCACAGTATATCGGCCTGCGCTTTGCTGATTTGGCGATTCCGAAAGGCGCAGTAGTTACAAGCGCGTATATTCAGTTTGCGGTCGATGAGAATAAAAACAGTGATCCGTTTGCAATTAGCATTTATGCTGAGAATGCGGACAGTTCCGTGACCTTCAACAATGGTGACGCTTCGTCAAGTGTTATTCCATACGATATTTCAAGTAGAACCAAAACAAGTGAATCCGTCACTTGGACGTTAACCGAGGATCAGGCCTGGACGGTTGACGGCACAGCCGGAGCGGATCAGAGAACGTGCGACCTCAGCACGCTGGTACAGGCTGTCATTAACAGGGACGGCTGGATGACCGGCAACGCCATGACCTTCATTATGTCCGGAACCGGGAATAGAACGGCAATTTCCTATGACAGGGATCCCGCGCAGGCAGCGGTACTAAACCTGACTTATACCTATGATGGAAACGCAGAACAGAGCGCGCCCGCAGGGCTTTGCGGCATCTCTCCGACCACAGACGGCGGCAGCGATGGCCAAATCACCGGCACGTCGGCGGACATGGAGTACAAGGTGTCTTCCGCTCCCAATACCGCCTATACGGTCTGCCCGGATACGGCTGTAACAGGTCTTGCGGCCGACAGCTACGATGTCAGATACGCCGCTAAGGAGGGGTATAACGCCAGCCCGGCTGTCGCAGTCATCGTTCCAGCGTATACCCCTTACGCTGTGACAAATGTCACGTTCCAGCCCGGTAGTGATGAATCCGAGATGAATTTTGCATGGTATTCCAATCGCACAACCTCCACGCAAAGCGTGATTCAGATCGCGCTCAAGTCCGATATGACCGGCTCCGACTTCCCGGTCGGCGCATGTGCCAGCTTCACTGGAACGATTACTGGTTCCAATGGCTTTCAATCCAATGAGGGAACCGTAACGGGACTTCAACCGTCAACTGAGTACGTCTACCGCCTGGGCGACGGAACTTCCTTCAGCGACGTCTGTAGCTTTGCGACTCATGACGCCAGCAGCTACAGCGCCATTTTTGTGGGCGATCCGCAGATCGGCTCAAGCGGAAGCATCACAAACGATACTGCCGGCTGGCAGAACACGCTCAATCAGGCCCTGTCCTCATTCCCTAACACCAGTTTTATCTTGAGCGCGGGCGACCAGGTTCAAACATCGAGCAGCGAAGCTCAGTACTCGAGCTTTTTCGACCCCGATCAGTTGCTGTCCACCCCCCTGATCCCCACGATAGGCAACCATGACAACTCCGCCCTGTATTCCTATCACTTTAATTCCCCCAATGAATCAACAACATATGGCACAACTTCCGCCGGCGGCGACTACTCGTTTGTTTATGGCAACACGCTCTACATGGTGCTAAACTCCAACAATGAGAGCGTCACTTCCCACGACGTGTTCATGCAGCAGGCAATCAATGCTGCCGGTACGGGCATTCAGTGGAAGATCGTCATGTTTCACCATTCCATTTACAGCTCCGCGACACATTCCACAGATGGCGATATCCTCTCCAGAAGAAGTGACCTGTACCCAGTGTTTGATAAATATGATATGGACGTTGTGCTCATGGGCCATGACCACTGCTATACGAGATCCTATCAAATGGAGGGCGGTGTCGCCCAGAACACTCTGGAGAACTCAGCGGTCAACCCCACCGGCACCCTATATATCACCGCAAACTCCGCCAGCGGCAGTAAATACTATGACTTGAAGTCAGCTGACACGGGATATGCGGCTGTTCGCTGGCAGGAATATTCACCATCCTTTTCAAACGTGATTGTTAATGACAGCACCTTCACAATTACGACATACCGATCCGATACCAATGCGCAAATCGATACCTATACGATTACAAAGGATCAGTCCGGCGCGCCAACGGGCCTTGCGGGCGTTGCTTCGACAACGGTAGACAACAACGACGGAAAGATCACCGGCACGACAACCGCAATGGAGTATAAAATTTCGGCTGATACCGTATGGTCGGATTGCTCCGACAACGAGACGATCGGCCTGCCTTCCGGCACCTACGCCGTGCGCTACGCCGCTGTGGGCAGCTCATCCGAAAGCGTTCCGGCTATTGTCGTAGTTGCGCCGTCCGGCATTGTGAGACAGTCTCAGGTGGCCCCTGCGGGTCTTGTTGGTGTTGCTCCGACCACGGAAGCGGATAACAACGGAATGATTAACGGCACAACGGCCGCAATGGAGTACAAACTTTCTGCCGATACCACGTGGACAACATGCGTGGCGCCCTCCGTCACAGGGCTGGTGCCGGGCAGCTACGACGTTCGTTACGCACAAACAGCAGAATATTATGCCAGTATTTCCGTAACGGTTAAGGTTCCGACAAATGCTGAGGGCAATTCTTATTCTCTTACCGCGTCCATTGGGAACGACACGGATGACATGGAGGAGTGGATGACCGGCGATAATCCTGGAAAGATGGACCTCGACAGCGGATCCATTGAAATCGGCTCGGAAATTGTGGGGGTTACGCAGTACGTCGGTCTGTGCTTTGCCAACCTGTCAATACCGAAGAACGCCACCATAACAGGCGCGTATATCCAGTTTACGGCGTATAAGGATAAAAGTACTAATCCGTTTGCAATTGACATCTATGCGGAGAATGCAGACAATTCAGTGACCTTCAATAACGGGAGTACCGACTGGGATAAGGGAAACAATGGAACTTTGGTGATGTATGACATTTCAGGCAGAGCCAGAACGGCGCAAAAGGCCACGTGGACTTTGACCTCAGGTTGGTCAACCATAGACGCAGCGGGGGAGGGCCAAAGAACCTGCGATGTCAGCGCACTGGTACAGGCGGTTATCGACAGAGAAGGCTGGGCAACCGGCAATGCCGTAACCTTTATTATGTCCGGATCTGGAATCAGATCTGCATACTCCTATGATAGAGACAGCGCAAAAGCACCGGTTCTGCACCTGACCTACACCTATAACGGCAAAGCAAACCAGAGCGCGGCGACAGGCCTTACCGGCATCGCCCCGACGGCGGCGAACAAAAACGACGGCCAGATTGCCGGCACGACGACCTCGATGGAATACAAGCCATCCTCCGCTTCCGAAACATCCTATACGGTCTGCCCGGATATGGCTGTAACAGGTCTTACGGCAGGCAGCTACGATGTCAGATACGCCGCTAAGGAGGGCTATAACGCCAGCCCGGCTGTAACCATCACCGTTCCTGCATATGTTCCGTATGCCGCTACCTACGTCACGTTCCAGCCGGGTGACGATGAATCAAAGATGAACTTCAATTGGTATTCCAACCTTACAACCTCCACACAGAGCGTAGTACAGGTGGCGCTGAAGTCCGACATGACGGGTGCCGAATTCCCGGCTGGCAGCGCTGTCACCTTTAAGGGAACGCTGGGAGTGTCCAACGGATACAAAACAAATAAAGCCACGGTGACAGGCCTTACTCCATCGACCGAGTATGTCTACCGTCTGGGCGACGGGACATCGTTCAGCAGCGTCAACAGCTTTTCAACGCAAGATGCAACCAAGTACAATGTCTTGTTTGTGGGCGACCCCCAAATTGGCTCCAGCGGTAGTGTTTCGAGTGATACCACCGGCTGGTTTTACACCGTCCTCAACTCGCTGAATCAATTCCCCGATACCAGTTTTATTCTGAGTGCCGGTGACCAGGTGGACAAGTCCACGAACGAAAGCCAGTATGAGGGCTTCTTCTATCCACCTGGATTGCAGACGGTTCCCGTAGTCCCCACAATAGGCAACCATGACAATTCGGCGCTGTACGCCAGCCATTTTAACTCGCCAAATGAATCAACAGAATACGGCACCACTTCAGCCGGAGGCGACTATTCGTTTGTTTATGGCAATACGCTCTATATGGTACTAAATTCCAACAATCAAAGCGCCACCTCCCACGATGCGTTCATGCAGCAGGCGATGGATGCCGCCGGAACGGGAATCAAGTGGGAAATCGTGATGTTCCACCACTCTATTTATAGTTCCGCAGACCATTCTACAGACGGCGATATCCTTTCCAGAAGGAGCGATCTGTATCCGATCTTCGACAAGCATGATATTGACGTTGTGCTGATGGGTCACGATCACTGCTACACCAGGTCTTATCAGATGGAGGGCGGGATCGCGCAAAATGGTTTGGAGAGCTCGGTTGTCGACCCGAAAGGAACGCTCTATATTACCGCGAACTCCGGCAGCGGCAGCAAATATTATGATCTGGAATCTGCGGACACGGAGTACGCAGCGGTTCGCTGGCAGGGACGCACCCCCTCATATTCCAATATCGCCGTAAGTGACAATTCCTTTACCATTACGACTTATCGAACGGATACGAGTGAGGTGATAGACACCTATACGATTACAAAAAGCCAGGACTCCGAAGCACCGGCACTGACGGCGGGTACGGCAAGCCGCACAAGCGCCAGCGCCGCGACAGTGAAGTTTACCTCCAATGAAGCCGGCACTTATTTCTACAGAGCTGTAGCCGCAGGAGCATCTGTCCCGGCAATCGACACTTCCGGTCAGGGGATATACTGCGCAGCCAATACCACTGTGACGATCTCGCTGGTGGATCTCAGCTCGTCGGGCGCGAAGGATATCTATCTCGTGGTTAAGGATAACGCGGGCAATGCCAGCGCTGCGCTGAAAATCGCGATCCCAGCCTACTCTGCACCGTCCAGCGGCAATACAGGCGGCGATACGACAACCACCACCCCTCACGTGGAGAGTAATGCGCAGGGTGGCACAACAACCACCGGCTGCACCGTAACCGGGTCCGCCAATAGTTTGGGTAAGACCGCCGGCAGAGTGGATGCCAAAACCGCCTCTGCGCTGGTAGCGGGCGCGAAGGCGGCAGAGAAGTCAGGGAACAAGGCCGTCGTGGAAATCCAACTGGAGCGGGGTAAATCGGCCACGGCTGCGGAGATCACAATCCCGAAGGATTCGTTCAGCAGCCTTGCCACGGGGACACACGCTGATCTGACGGTGGATGCCGGCATCGGGACCGTAACCTTTGACAGTGCTGCGGTTGACGCGATCAACACATCGGTATCCTCCGGCGATATCAAAATTAGCTTGGCAAAAGCGGACATCTCCGATCTCTCTGACGAGGGAAAAGCACAAGTCGGAAACAGGCCTGTTTACGACTTCACGGTGACGTCCGGAAGCAACACAATTTCCAACTTCGGCGGCGGACGCACATATATCAACCTGCCCTATACCGCGTCTGCCGATGAGGACCCCAACGCAATCGTCATCTACTACATCAGTGACGCAGGTAAACTGGAGACGGTTCGAGGCAATTACAACGCAAGTGCCCGAATGGTTGAATTCACCACCACGCACTTCTCAAAATACGCGGTTGGATATCACAAGGTTACGTTCAGCGACGTTGTTTCAACAGATTGGTATGATAGCGCCGTGTCCTTCCTTGCGGCCCGAGCCATCACCACCGGAACGGGCGGCGGTGCGTTCAGTCCAGATGCGACGCTGACGCGTGGCCAGTTCATTGTAATGCTGATGCGTGCCTACGGCATCGAAGCCGATACGAATTACACAGACAACTTCTACGATGCCGGGAATACCTACTACACGGACTATCTGGCGTCGGCGAAGCGGCTGGGCATTACAAACGGTGTAGGCAACAACAATTTTGCGCCCGACAACGAGATCACACGGCAGGATATGTTCACACTCCTGTACTGCGCTCTGAATGTGCTGGGCGAGCTCCCCACGGCAACCGGCAGCCAGACGACAGGCGATTTCAGTGATGCCGGGAAAATTTCAAGTTACGCACAGAACGCGATGAATGTTCTGGTGAAAGCCGGGATCATCTCCGGCAGCGACGGAAAGCTCAATCCGACCGGCACCGCTACCCGCGCGGAAATGGCCCAGGTGCTGTGCAATGTACTCTCTGCGTAAACTGTAAAAGACGGAGGCTCGGCAACGGAAGCGCTATCCGTCAAGTGGACAGGGAAATACCATTACTGGCGCGAATGTCCTGTCAAGGCTTCTTGCCATCGGGTTGTTTTCTCTTTCATGTGTAGCGGCGTTAAAAAATATAAATAACAGCGCGGAAATCGGATGGTCAATACGAACCACTCGATTTCCGCGCCTTTCATTATTTTAATATGGCAATATAGCCTTGGCACCACAAGATAAGCAGTAGAACTTCCATCATTTCTGTCGGAATTTGCTGTGTTCCAGGTGCGTAAATGGCTGCATTATTCGCTTGGCATGGAATTGACTAACAGGCTTTCAATATCCGCACGCGTTACATCGACGTGATAGATGACTTTATAGTAATCGATCGCTTCCTCAACAAAGTCGATGTTCATTTCGTCTGGATACAGCAGATCCGCAAGCCACAAAAGGCCTATGTAGCGGTTTGCTCCTGGGGGTCTGTCCGCCCAACCAAATGGCTTATTGGGCATCTCGAAGACGTTCCCGTCCTTCACAGCCTGAATGGATGCCCAATCCTGGCTTGTCGTGATAATATCATACGCACCTGTGCCGCCCTGGACAACGATAACGTCAGGATTCCAGCTGAGTATAGCCTCCATAGAAACCGCAGACTGTCCGAAACCGGCAAGCGCTTCCACCGTTGCAACGTTCTCTGCGCCGCACATATTGAACACGATGGAACGATTGGAGTTTCCCGGCTCAGTGGACAGACCGTCTTTGCCCTCGGCATAGTAGAGAGTGGGACGCTCGTCCTCGGGGACTTGGGCGACCGCGGCCGTGACTTTATCCACGACGCCGTTGAAGTAGTCGACGACCGTAGTCGCCTCCTCTTCATGGCCGAGAGCCTGTCCAAGCAGGGTAAAGGATTCCGGCAGCTGATCAAGCTGCGTGCCGAACACGATGACAGGGATACCGAGCTGCTCCTGCAATTGATTGGCTGTCTCAATATCACTCTCCGTCGGCTCGCCCTGAACTGAACTGATAAGCAGCTGGACATCGGCCGCTTTCATCGCCTCATAATCCAACACGCCGTTGGCTCCGGAAAGGGTACCGTAGGAGGGCAGCCCGATCATTTCCTCGGGAACATACGGCAGGTCTTTTTCCGTAAACGAGGACGGCGATGCGGTAATCATGTCCGGTGCGAGGATATACAGGAGAGCGAAGCTGTTGGTGCCGTCGGCATAGATTCGCTTCAGATTCTCCGGAGTCGGTATTGTGACTGTTCTACCGATCCCATCTACAAATTCGACTGTACTCGCATCTTGGTTATCAGCCGCGCCCTGTGACTCCTGCTGCACGGGCGTAGTGTCGGCAGGATTCGCCCCCTGTGAGCAGGCTGACAGCGACAACGCCATTGCGATAGCAAGGATCAGCGCAAGTAGGTTGGTGTGCTTTCGCATTTTTTACTTCCTTTCAACTTAGAAATTAGTATTTTATATAAAAAGCTCAGAGAGCTTATAAACACGCGTGGCCAAGCGGCTGATCCGAAAGGTCCGGCAATGGAATGCATACTGTCGTGTGCCTGTCCGCCGCGACATCTATGTCGCGAACTCTGACATCCATCCCATAGATATCACGCAGGACAGACTCGCTGATCACTTCGCCGACGCCGCCCTCACAGAGGACGCGCCCATCCTGCATCGCAACAATGCGGTCGGCACAATAAAGCGCATGTTCCGGATTGTGTGTTACCATAAGTATGCTCATCTTTTGTTTGGAAAGCCGGAGCATCTGGGTAAGCATGAGATATTGATTGCCAAAGTCCAAACTGGCAGTCGGCTCGTCCATGATCAATATTTTGGTTTGCTGCGCAATGGCTCTGGAAATGATGACCATTTGACGTTGCCCGCCGCTGAGCTCGGTGTATTTTCTGGATGCATACGACCGTATTCCAAGCCTGTCCAATGCGTCCATGGCAATGTCCCTGTCGTTGGCGGTCGGGCGATATGTTTTGCTCATATGCGGTGTCCGCCCCATAAGAACCACATCCATAACGCTGAATGGAAACGGCGGAACATGATTTTGGGGGATATAGGCTACCTTTTGCGCGAGCTTTCGTTCATCCATTTTATGAATATCCTCGCCGTACAAAAGAACGCTGCCGCTTTGGGGCTGCAGCAATCCGAGCATGGTTTTCAAAAGGGTGGTTTTGCCGCAGCCGTTCGCGCCCAGAATACACACAAATTCCCCGTCTTCCATGCGGAAAGACAGATCCTTCAGTACCGCGCGCTTACCATAGCTGAATTGAATGTTATTTACCTCAATCACCGCTCTGTCCCTTCCCTCTGTTGTATCTGAGTATGAAATAGAAAAACGGGACGCCGATAAAGGAAGTCAGGATCCCGATCGGAAGCTCCACGCTGAAGGCACACCGGGCCACGTCATCCACGATGACAAGGAACGTCGCGCCGAGTATAGCGCTGGTCGGGAGCAGGTATCTGAAATTGGGCCCCACAATGGCCCTCCCGATATGCGGGATGACAAGTCCCACCCAGCCGACCAGTCCGCAAACCGAAACAGAGGAGGCTGTAATCAAAGTCGACGCAACAATGATCATTCCCCTGGCCCACCTGGTTTTGATACCAAGACTGCGTGCCTCATCCTCGCCAAAGGACATGACATTGAGCTGCCATTCCGAAAGAAACAAAATTACAAAGCCCAAAAACATGGGTGCCAGAATGCTGATCAAGCGTTCCTTGTTAATTGTATTAAATCCGCCCATGAGCCAAAACGTGATCTGCGGCAGCTGGTCATCCGCGTCCGCAAGCAGCTTTACCATGGAGGTTCCCGCCGAGCACAGCGTGCTTGTCATAATTCCGCCCAACACAAGGCCAAGAATTGGATCGTGACTG
The DNA here is from genome assembly GCA_963666535.1 of Oscillospiraceae bacterium. GTDB lineage: Bacteria > Bacillota > Clostridia > Oscillospirales > Oscillospiraceae. The sequence continues at coordinate 1,454,358 of OY762913.1, forward strand.
AGCCTTCTCGTCACATTCGTCGCCAGCGCAACTGCAGCAAGGCCGGTGCAGAAGCCGGACAACTGCACTAGGTAGGTGTTCAGCCCCATCAGCATTGCCACGCAGGCCCCGAAGGCCGCGCCCGCGGAAGCGCCAAGAATATCCGGGGATACCATGGGGTTTTTGAACATCCCCTGGTAGGAGGCTCCCGCAATTGACAGCCCCCCGCCAATTACCAGCACCGCAATGACGCGGGGGAGGCGGATATTGAATAACGTCGTCTCCATATTGGAATCTGCTATTTTGGATGGGTCTGCATAGTGGTAGTACAGCGTTTGGAGAATATCCGGGATGGGAATTTGGTATTTTCCGATGGAGGCCGAAACCAAAAAGGCGAGAATCAGAAATACGAAAAAAAGCGGCCAGCGAGGCGCCAAACGTTCCTGAATGCTGCAATTCGCGTCCAAAATTCCCCTCTGTTTTAAACTCATATTAAGGCTCCTTCTTGAAAAATAGCGAATACAAATAGCGGTTCCATTCACAACCGGAACGTCGGCTGACAAATAGAAAAGGCTCTGCATTGAAAAAGCAGAGCCTTACGCCAGCGCTGAACCCAGCGCTGATCGGAATCTCTTTTTCAATACGGAAGGCAAACCCGTTTCCAGATTTACCCTGTGACGGAATCCCGTCAGGCCAGACCGCCATAGTAAAACCGTAGGCGGAAAGGCTCAGAGAAATATTTACTTGTATGACAGTTTCCCTCAGAAACGAAGGATGAAAGATCGTAGCTATCCCGTCGCAGCTGCGTCCTTACCTCCCACAGCATCATAAGTACGTTCAAACGGAACGGTCAGCATCCCACAACCGTGCAAAGAGGCCCGGTTCTTTCTCAAGATTCCAGTCATTTCCCATAGCAATGTCCGCTTTTGCGCAGCAAGCGCGTTCAGCGAATATACTCACGTCCTCTCAGCAGTTCTACCTCGATCCTTTCACCTGCCTTCCGGACGCTTTCCCCCACCGGGGAGACATACATTGCGTTCGAGGTAAGACAGGATGGCATGGTGCCGGTGCGGAACGAGCGCGGCTCGGCCACATAACCGTCATTCCCTTTTTTAACTTCCATACGGCAAAGTATTGCCATGGTTGGGGTGGAAGCGATGTCCTCGGCGAGCGTGCAAACGACGCGTTCTTTCTGCGGCACAGGTACCTGCAATGCCCGGCAAACGATTGCGCTCAGACACCAGTCTGCACCGAAAAACGCGGCAATCGTGGGACCGGGAAGGTTGATGACCGGCTTATCCTTTACCACGCCGATCGCCATCGGCCTGCCGGGAGCCGCAGCTACATAATGATGTAGAAGCTGCCCCCTGCGCTCAATAAGTGCAACGTTATAATCCTCGCTACCCTTTGCAATTCCTCCGTTGAGCACGACGATATCCGCCGTTCGGAGCGCATCATCAAATGTTTTTTCAAGCAGATCATTGTCATCGATAATAATTGGGAATATGACAGGTTCCGCCCCCAATACCCGCAGTGTTTCTCGCATCAGGAGACTGTTGGTGTCAATATTTTGGCCACGTTCCGGCCTCATCTGCGGCGGTATCAGTTCGGTGCCGGTAGGGATAAAGGCGATTCTGGGCTTCCGCCGCACAGGAACCATGCGGCATCCACCCATTGCAAGCGCCGCAAGGTCAGACGGACGTATTGGAATATTGGCATCCATAATACGGTCGCCCGACGCGATGCTTGAACCTCTTGCCATTGTATTCGTCCCGGGATTAACACGAACATCCTCGCTCATAAACTCGATCTTTCCATCGGGTGTCAGATCTAGTTCCTCGATCATAATAATCGCATCGTATCGGTCGTCAAAATCGTCCCCGGTATCTGCTCTTGCAAATTCCACGCCTTCACGCCAGCTTTTATAATCGGGCATACCGTTTTTGAAAAGTTCCGATTTTACGGCGATTCCGTCGCAGCCGGATGTTCTGTACACAGGAAGCGTATTCACCGAAAACAGCTCACACGCGGTAATCCGCCCAATTGATTCGTCAAGCGGAACGAATTCCGGTTCAACGCCGGGTGTCCACCTTGAAAACAGGTCGGCAAGAACACCCTCTCTTGAGGTAAAACCATCCATCTTTTTTCCTCTCATTGTCCCTTCCCCTCTCTGAATAAAATATACAGGATTCGACAGTCAAGACCACCCCTGAAGGGGGTGGCTTGAACAATTATCATTTTACCGTTGGTATGGCCCTATTGAATTTCTTAGCCTTACCCGCTTAGCCGGTGTCTGTTTGATCTGCTTCCGCGAGACTCCCTAAGGCAAACAAAAACCGGTCTGTTTTGATAAACAAAACAGACCGGAACATAGCATTGTATGCAATCATCCCAATAAACAGTGTTTTGTTTTCTTCTCAAATACGGAGAGCCACACCGTTTCCGGCATGACACGGGAGTAGAATACTCCGGCTAACTGCTCATAGGATGATTCCCTTAGACCAAATAGCTGAGAAAACATTCAATTTTTACAAAGTATACCACCATCTGGATAGCCTGTCAATCCACTTTCAGGCAGGACTAAGGCAACACCGCACAAAGCTGGTACAGCATGACAGCAAGTGGTAATTGCGGGTAATATAAGAGTGGGCTACCTGTTGACGACAGTTATCGTTTTCTCAATTGGAGGTGCTTACTGTTCCAAGCACTCCAGCTCGCGCAGCAGTTCGACCGCTACTTCGTCCCCGACGGCGCAGCCTGTAGATCCAATCGGGAGGGTGAGCAGCCCATCACAACGCAGGGCTGCGGGAACGCCACTGCCATGGGGGAAGGGAACCACCGAAAAGCCCTCGGCCGTTTTGGCCAGATTGACACGCAGCAGCATTTCAAAATCTGGATTTTTGTTTAGGGGAACAGCCAAATTGGCGGTGACGCTGGGCCGTTTGGGCGTAGGCAGCCCCAGATAATGGTGAACCAGACCGGATACGCACCAGTCAGCCGCCAGGAAAGCGGCCAGAACGGGGCCGGGGACGTTGATGACCGGCTTTCCCGCCACGATGGAGATGGCCACAGGGCGACCGGGGACGGCCCGGACACCGTGGCGGAAGAAGGAGGCCTTCTCCTGCAAAAGCGTGGCATTAAAATCTTCTCCGCCACGTGAGGAACCGCCGTTGATCAGAACAAGATCAGCCGTTTTCAGCGCCTCGTCCAGCGCGGCTTCCAGCCGAATTTTGTCATCTTTTACGATGGGGAAACAGATTGGATCTGCGCCCCATTGGGCCAGAAAGCTTGACAGCATAAGGCCATTGGCCTCGATGTTCTGCCCCCGCTCGGGCTGGATACCAGCAGGGACCAATTCACTGCCGGTGGGGATGTAAACCACCCGGGGGCGGCGAACAACCGGTACCTGATGGATGCCACCCATGGCGAGGGCGGCTAGTAAAGGTGGGGTCAGCCGGGTATGCGCAGGAACCAGCAGATCGCCCGCTTTTACCAGACTGCCGGCGGGATTGACCGCATCCCCCTTGGTGAAGGAAAATCCATCCACGAAATGAAGATGACCCGCCTCGTCGTAGTAAACATCCTCCACGGCAATGATCGTGTCATATTCATCCGGAAAATCGTCCCCGGTATCGGCCGGAACATAATCTGTTCCCTTGACCCAACCAGCGGGATCGGGCAGTCCGTTTTCAAAGGCAGCAGACCGCACGGCAAAGCCGTCAAAACAGGACGACCGGTAAACGGGCAGGGTGTTGCCGGAATAGATATCCTGTGCAGTCACACGGCTGCCCGCTTGGGCCAAGGGGACAAACTCGGTCTCCGCAGTAAATTTCCAGTTTTCCCTTAAAAGCTGCAGAGCGTCCTTGCGGGTCACGCTCTCTTCCAAAACAAATTTCATAATGATATGCTCCTCAATCTTGTTCCACCCAATGGCGGATGGTTTCTTCTATTTCCTCGCCGGAAAATACCGGTACTTGATTCCAGTAAAGGTGACTGGAGATTGCGGGATGGGGCACACTGTGGACAGTCATCCCTTGGGCGCAGGGCATTGCGCCAATAAGGGGGTCGGCAATCAGGGTTTTATAAGCGCCGCTTTTAAGCAGCTTGATTAGTCGCGCCTCGTCCTCCAAAAACAGATCTCCTTCCCGGCAGAGGGACGGCTCTATCCCAAAAAAGCTGGCTACCGTGACAGGACGGGTGCAGCCAGTCATCCAAAGCGCGCTGCGAAGAGCGTTGGAAATAACTTGCTCCCCCACGATTAGGATGGGAGCCCCGGACAAATTCGCCGGCGCCTCGCCGCAGAGAACACGGTTTTCGCCGTCAATGACAGATGCCCTGAGAGCAGAGAGTACGGTTTCTGAAAAGCCCGCTCCCACGGGATTTCCCACCACATAAGGGATTCCAAAGCGGCGTAGTAATTCTCTGGCGGCAGCGAAACCAGACTGTGCCACCACCAAATTGACGGCGGCGGAGCCTGCCTGCCCAATCTGTTCCAGCGTAAAGCCCATGGAAAACCTGCACACCACGGGTATGCCGTTTTCGGCAAGCAGCCGTTCCAGCGCTTCGGCGTTGCCGCAGGCACCGAAATCCGCAGGGGTAAGCCCTAAGATATTTACGCCTTGTTTTTTCTGTGGCAGATCGTCACAGGTGAAGCGGCGCAGCAGCGCCAGAAGGGCGGCGGATGCCCCCTTGTGATAGTGGGAAAAGCCGGTGGTGTCAAACCCCAGCGCGGGCAGCCCGGTGCGGTCCTCTACTTCATGGGCGATACCCTTCATATCTGTGCCGATGATCGCGGGCACCGGACTGCCCAACACGGCAATGAAGTCCGGACGCAACGTTTCCGCGGCTTCCACGGCACGGGCAATCAGCTTTTCGTCATTGCCCAGAATCGCATCAATGGAGCGCAGCTGCGCGCAGAACGCGGTCTTTTTGGTTCGAGTCCAGCGGGGCTCGTCGTAGTCAATGTAGTTGCGGGTGCAGCAGGAGGCATCGTTAAGAATCATCAGACAGTTCAGGTCAAACAAGACCTGACACGCTCCGGCATAATCCCCGGAAAACGGGGGCAGGTAGATGGATAATTGTCCCATAGTTAGCTCCAATCCGCAAGAACGTCCAGCGCTTCCCGCATCTGCCGCATCAGCTTGCAGATGCCATGAAAGCCCATAAAGCTTTCATCGTGCTGCATGTCCACAAAGTGTTCGGCCTTTAGCGTATAGGCGCTGTCAAACCCAATGGCGATGCTGTTTCGAGGCAGCTCATAGCCCAGAACAGTTTCATAGCTTTCAGTGTGAATAATCTGAATTTCGGGATGTGTCTGCGCCAGCCAATCCCGCTGAACACTGTCCTCTTCCTTCCAGTGGACAGCAAAGACAGCGCGAACATGGAACCCGTAGCGGCAGAGTGCCGCCGCCATGGCAAAGGGCAACATAGTGGCGGAGGAATCTACCAAGATCGGGATCTCGCGTATGTAAGCAAGCGTCTGGGCGATCTCTGCCTCAGCGTTGTGCCGGTATAGGGTTAAACTCGGGCATATCTCCCCCAGCGCGTTTGCCAGATCACGGTAGTTCTGTTCCACCACATCCAGATCGTAGGAGGTTGGCTGAAAAATCCAGGGAATGCCAAGCCTCTCTTCCATATGCTGTGCGGCATACTGCCCCATTTGCATCAGCACGAGATTGAGACGGCTGCCTGCCATGTGGGCAAACTGGTTATAGGTGGTACAGGAGATAATCTCCCGCACCTGGCGGGTGCCCCAGCCAGACAGCACCGTGAAAAATTCACTGTCCGGGTCTAGCGAGACATAGTTGCCAATCAGATTAATACCGCCGTCTTTCTTACCTGTATCCTCCAAAAAAGAATACAGGCGGTCGTGTAACTTCATACCGGGGGGAATCTTGTCATTGGAGGCAACCGGGTCAATGTGACAGACCGTGAACCGCTGGCGTGGAAACCGCTGGCCCAGCTCTTCGACGAGGGCGTTTTCATCCGTCCCTAAAAAATCATCAATGCAGTTAACATAGATCAAAAAGACGTGGGGTAGGGGCTCGAGCACGGTGAGAAGGGTATCTACCGCGTCCCCGATGATCTGCTCATAGCAGCCGGAAATGACATCCGTCTCCGTGATGTACAGGAATGACATCTGCTTTTTCTCTCCGTTTTTGATGGCCCGGATGCCATTGCGCCGGGCGCAGGCGGCGGGACAGACGTGGAGAGAATGGCTTTCCGGAACGTTTAACGTGATCTTCGGCCGCCCGTGGCGGGGAATAAAATAGGACAGTCCCTCGCTCATAGTGGTACACCTCCAAAACGTTTTTGCATGATACCCTTTAAAAAGCGGACAGCGTCACCGTTTGGGTAAAAGCCGCTGCCCGCTTGATTTTTGCCTTGCGGAGAACGATGGTTGCCCCCTTGTCCGGCGTTTCAACTGCGGCACTACTGCCGCATCCGACACAACCGACGCGGAAGGAAATCTGTCCCGCGCCGCACGCAACTGATCCTAATCAGCCAATGATAGCCGCAATCTGCTCGTCGCTCATATCATAAAGGAAGAAGTGACTGTAAAAATAACTGATTTCGTCAGACAATTCCTCGGTGCTCAGCAGCTGGGGATACAGTTTATTCACCGCCCACAGGATGGTGAGAGGCTGTTCCACCGTGCGGTTGCCCCAGACGTGAGCCACGGTGGGGACGTAATAAATGGCATCGTTCTGGATCGCTGTAATACCGGCCAGCTGGGTGTCGGCCTTCAGATCCTCGGCCTGTTTGGAGGTAACGAACATGACGTCGGGATCCCAGGCCAGCAGATCCTCGGTGGTGTAGGTCAGGGACTCTTCGGTGTGGGCCTCGGCCGTCACACTGATGCCGCCAGCCTCACCAATCCACCACTCGGCAATCATGTGGGGTTGAGACAGGCTGGTCACATCGCCGTACAAAACGGTCTTTTTCTCGCTGTCCTCCAGACCGGCCACTAGGGTTTCGGCCTTGGCAACGGTTGCGTCAAAGTAGCTGATGTAATCTGCGGCGATGTCCTCGGCACCCAGCACCTCACCCATCAGGGTGACGGCCGTCTTCACATCACTCACCTCAGACCAGGACAGGTAAATTACGGTTAGCCCGTTTTCCGCGAGATACTCGGCGGTGGCCTGGGTCATGGTGATGCACAAATCGGGATGAACCGCAAGAACTTCCTCAATCTGGATCTCGCGGTCGGCATTTTCAAACACAGGTGCGCCGGAGATCTGGGGGGCGAACTGATACTGCATGGCCCATTTGTCGCTTTTGGTAAAGGTGGGGGACATATCGTTGCAGATTTTGTTGCCGGCACCCATCAGTTCCACAAAAGCATTGAGCACACCGATGGCACCGAAGGTGGCGATGGTGTTAATCTCTGCGGGAATGGTAACTTGGCGACCGGCCATGTCAGTGACGACCTTTTCTGGGGCAGGTGCAGTCACAGCGGACTCGGTCGCTGCGGGGGGAGTATCACTGGATGGCTCATTGGCGGCGGGAGCTCCGCAGCCGGCCAGACAACCCAGCAGCAAGGTGGCTGCCAGTAGGACAGCAAGCAGTTTTTTCTTCATGTTGTTCTCGTTCTCCTCACGAAACATTTTCCTTATATTTGCATCCCTGCTCTAGCAGGGGGATACACACTTTGATGGAGCCGCCCTCCACAGGAGCATCGCTGACGCACACCGGGGTGCGGTAAAGTGCGGTTAGGTTTTCCGTGGTAATGACCTCATCCGCAGGTCCCTCTCCCATCACGGTGCCGTCCCGCATAAGCACCGCCTTGCCGCAGGCCAGAAACGCGTGATCGGGATAGTGAGAGGTCATCAGGATGCCATAGCCCTGTTCCGCTAAAAAGCGGATCACTTTCAGGATTTTTACCTGATTGCTGTAATCCAGGTTGGCGGTCGGTTCATCCATGATTAAATAGTCCGCTTGCTGGGCCAGTGCGCGCGCCACCAACACCATCTGACGCTCACCGCCGGAAAGTTCCTGAAATTTTCGCGTGGCAAGGTGTCCCATCTGCAGCCGTTCCAAAGCGTCTATGGCGATTTGCTTATCTTTTGCGGAGTGGGATGCGCCGGGTGCCAGATGGGCTACGCGGCCCATCAGCACAACCTCACGCGCTTCATAGGGGAAGGCCATGGTCGTGGATTGGGGAACATAGGCCATTTTTTTGGCCCTGCAGCGATTGGAAACTGTGCTCAGATCCGCCCCTTCCATCAGTACCTGCCCGCCCTTCTGATGGTTCAATCCAAGCAGACAGCGTAACAACGTGGTCTTGCCGGTCCCGTTTGGACCCAGCAGGCAGAGAATCTCCCCCCGGGCGACTTGAAAGGAAACGTTTTTGAGGACGTCCCTTCCAGGCCGGTACCAATAGCGCAGATTTTTGACTTCCAGCATCAGGACCACTCCTTTTTTGCCTGGGACAACAGCACCACGAAAACGGGTGTTCCAATGAGAGCCGTCATGACCCCCAGGGGGAGATCCACCCCCATAGCGCCGCGAATCAGGTTGTCGATCAGCAGCAGGAAAATACCGCCGATGAGAAACGAGGTGACCGAGAGGCGGGAGTAGCTCGCCCCCACCAGAAGCCGTGCGATATGAGGTACCACCATACCCACCCAGCCAATGATGCCGCAGATACTGACAGCGCAAACCGTCATCAGTGTGGACGCGACCACGACAACCAGCTTCACCAACCGCACATTTACACCCATAGCGGTGGCTTCGTCCTCCCCGGCAGCCAGCGTGTTGATCTGGTTGCGGAAGAGGAAAAGCAGCGCCAAGGAGAACGCCGTGGCGGGCAGCAGCACGATCACGTCGGAATTTGCGGCTTTGCCCAAACTGCCCATCAGCCAGAAGGTGATGGAGGGCAACGCGTCATCAGGATCCGCAAGCGTCTTGACAATGGATAACAGCGCCTGAAACAGACCGGACACCACGATACCTGCCAGCACAAGAACAGTGATATTTTGGCGCCCCAAAATATTGCCGATAAGATAAGCTGCTACTACGGCGATGATACCGAATACGAAGGCGGAAACCTGGATCTGCCACCAACCGCTGCCATACAGCATGGCAAGTGCCGCACCGAAGCCGGCGCCCGCCGAAACGCCCAGTATGTCCGGGGATACCATGGGGTTTTTGAACAGCGTTTGGTAGGAGGCACCAGAAATGGACAGCGCGCCGCCCACTAAAATTGCCGCGACGATTCGGGGCAGCCGCACCTGCATCACAACGGTAACCAGGGTGTCGTCCCAATAGGCGTCCACCTTCATAAAATTGGAACGGATGATATCCCATACCACATCTGGCGACACAGCGTATCGGCCTACGAGAAAGGAGGCAAAGAAACTGAGCATCAGCACTGCCGACAGCAAAAGTATTTTTGCGGCAAAACCACGGTCATATTTCCTATTCAGCATCGTAAACCCCTTTTACTTCGTTATTTTGTTGAGGACTCCTCTACTGTAGCGCCCAATGCAAAAAGCTGCTCGCTTTGAAAAGTCAAAGCGAGCAGCAGGAAATGCAGAAAAGGGCATAAAAGCCCTATGCTCACTTCCTTTTCAGAATGAAGGTCGAGCCGTTTCCGGCGCAGCCCTGTGAGTGTTTCCACTCAGGCCTGCCCACCATGGGGAAAAATCCGTTAGGTGAACAGGCTCGGAAGCTAATATTTAATTGTAGCGGGCAAATAAAAAACGCCCATATCCTCAAAAAGGATATGGGCGTATCTGTATGCAGCATAGCACAAAGAAACGGTGGCACAAGCCATCGATGACCCAATCTCCTTTTCGTACGGAAGGCGGTTTCGTTTCCAAAGCCACCCTAAGAGTCAGCGGCGATGCCGACTCTGGCACAGGAGCCACCAAGAAATTAGGCCCAAATGCTCGAAGATCGATATATTTTCAGCGTTTAAGACGAAATTTGTAATTTAATAATATACTATTTGGATCGATGTGTCAATCAAAAACATTTGTACATCAAAGGGGCTCAATTGATCCACCCCTATAAGCCTGCCCAATGACGAATTGGAATTTCGGAGAATAACTACAAAAGAAAAACCAAATAATAAGTATGAAAATTAGCTTTAAGGAGTTAAAATATGAAAGACATTATTGCATTTTTAAATCAAAACAAATTTGGAAGTTTAGCGACTTGTAATCATGGCGACCCCGACACAAGACCATTTGAATTAGCTTTTTACTGCGACAAGGGAATGTTTTTTTACACATCTTCCGAGGAAGACCTAACAAATCAACTAAAGACAAATCCCAAGATATGTTTTTGCGCGACAGACGCAAACTACAACTATGTAAAAGTCAGCGGCAGCATTCTATTTAGTGATGAGAACGAGGACAAGGTTAAAATACTCAATCAAAGTGAGTTTGCAAACATTGCATTTAACGATTCCAATGTTGATAAAATGAAGGTGTTTTTCTTACCTCATGGTAAGTGCATGATGCATTTTCATGCTGACAGCAAAGTAATTAGTGATGAATTTTAAAAGTGGCTGCGCAGGCATAGGAAGCATGGATGTGCCAAAGCGAGTGCACAAGAACGTGAGAAAAAGGCACGCATTCCACGCTGGTTGTTCGTAACGGCTTGTTTCATTAGGTTCGGAACAATTCATGAAAAGGCAGGGCGCCGCAGGTGTTTTCTCCTGCGGCGCCCTCTTCCTTCTCTGGGGGAATGGTTTGCCGTCCGAAAGAGCAAGGATTGCCTTTTCGGAACATGCGATTGGAAAATCATACAGAGACATTGCCTGTTTTTGTCTCTACGGATTTTACAATCAGATCAACAATGGGAAAAAGAGACGGAACCTCTAACTGATCAAGTTTGCCGTCGGAGCTGTACGCACTGATATCAGGGGAGAGGGGAACCGCCGCTTTGACACAGCGGGGAAGCGTATAAAACTGATCGGACACGCAATCCTCGGTCAGTGCCTTGTTTTCCACAAATGCGATTGGAGGCGACATGAGCATGGCGCAGAGCGCAATATACCGCTGTGTTGGGATAACCCCCAGTTCGCCAGGCTCCGCGACAATAATGACGCCCTCCACCGGAAGGGATGTATACAGGTTTAGGGGCACATCCCCAGCGCCAGAAGGCATATCGACCAGAATGACATCCAGCCCACTCCAGTCGCTTCCCGTGTACAGATAGCTCACCACATTAGAAATGTCCTGACCTGGCCAAATGACGGGTTCCATCAGGTTTTCCGCAATCAGATTAAAGGATAAAAGCTTAACCCCGCACGGAAGAGCAACCGGACGCAGGACGTCTTTGCCGTCTTTTTGGGCAGAATGGACCTGATTTTTTGCCCCGAATAACTGCGGCTGTGTAGCCCCCGGTATATCTGCATCCAGTATCCCTACCTTCAGCCCCCTTTTCACGAGTGCGACGGCTAAAAGTGCGGTAATGGTTGATTTCCCGGTTCCACCCTTTCCGCCGGCCACTGCGTAAAGACGCTTTGCAAACCGCGGGAATTTCGGATCGGAGCAGCCGCTTTTGCAGGAGAAACACTGACCGTGGCAGCCCTCTTCAAAGGTTTTTTCAATTTCCGCGTTTAAGTCGGCATACATATCAGGGGTAATATCATCAAGATTTTTTAACATAAGAATTCCTCCCTATGAGCAGCATACCGGAGGCAACGCAGAATGCAGCGTGCAACACCGATTTCTAACTCCTTAAAAATGTTTTTTCCTTCCAAAAACTGCGATCGGCAAAACAAGCATATTTGTCTGCAGGGAAGCCTTAGAAAGGCAGCCTTCCTTGTTTCAACCGTAGCGGGGACATATCGTGTGGCTATCTTCCGATGGGTGCCGCCTTGCAGCGCCTGTCTGTGCTTAGGTGTATAGAAAAGCGGAATCATAGGGCTGCGCCTATCTCTGCCGCACTTTGAATCGCATCAATGCTCCTGCCAAGGTGAGCGGCATTGCCGACTGCAACCACATCAACGCCGCAAGTATGCAGCTGTTCCTGTAGGGTATGGTCCGAATGTACGCCGGAGGCAACAACGACTGTATCGCATGGGAAATACATTTGTCTACTTTCCTGCGCCCGATCCGTGACACAAGCTGTAACGCCCCCAGCGTCAATCTTTGTGACGAATGCATGTTTGAAACGCGTCACGCCCAATCGATCCAGATCCTGCAGAACGGGCCAGCTTGTGCCAGTCTCATAGCCGAATCCGATTTTGGGCCCCTGCTCCAGGATGGTAACAGTTCTTTTAGAAGTGGCAAGCATGGTGGAAATATCCTCCTGTGGGAGAAGATGATAAACCGTCATATAAAACAGCTTATCTGCAGTAAGCGAGGCTTCCCGGCTTAAATATCGGGCGACTTCGCACCCGACAAAGCTGCCGCCGATGATGACGACGCGTCGGCCGGGAATTTCGTTTCCCGACAATACCTGTGTGGAAGTCATAACAGGGACGGAATCCGGTTTTGTTGGAAGCTGCGTTATGTTAGACGCACCGCCAACAGCCAGGATAACTTTATCGTATCCGCGGATATTTTCTAATGTTCCAATCATGCCAAAGGCCACATGAACGGAACACTTGCAAAGCATGGTTTTGTAATAGGCGAGAAGGGTTCGAAATTCATAACGGTCAGGAAGAACCGATACCAAATTTAGCTGTCCGCCAAGCTGTTTCGTTTTTTCCCACAAAGTGACGCAATGTCCTCGCTGCGCCGCGCGAATAGCGGCCTCGCACCCGGCAGGACCCCCGCCCACCACAAGCACATTTTTGGGATCGGTTGTTTTGACAGATGGAAATTCGTGTTCCCTGCCACATAGGCCATTAACGAGACATTGCACGGGTTTATCAAAAAAAGCATTTGCCAGACAGCCCTGGTTGCAGGCAATGCAGCGACGAATCTCCTCGGGCCGATTTTCTGTCACTTTGTTTGCAAAGTCGGGGTCGGCAATGCTCGGGCGGCCTAAGCCAATGAGATCTGCATCCCCAAGAGCAAGGGCTAGTTCATCCGCATAGGGGTCGTTCATCCGGTTGCATAGGATGACTGGAATCTGGACCACACTTTTGATGCCGCGGGCCAAAAAGGAAAGACCTCCGCAGGGGACTTCACCGGTTAGCTGTGGCGTTCGGGATTCGTGCCATCCTCCGGTGACATTGAAGCAGTCGAGCCCGGCAGCCTCGGCCAGCGGAGCATATTGCATGATATCCCTCAGTGTATTGGAGTTTGGCACCAGATCATCTGCGGACAGGCGATAGAAAAGGGCATAATCAGGCCCAACGGCGGCGCGCACCGTGCGGATTACTTCCAGCGGGAAGCGGCAGCGATTTTCAAAGCAGCCACCGTATTCGTCGGTGCGCAAATTCGTAAGGGGAGACAGAAACTGACAGAGCAGGTAGCCCGAGGACCCGGAGATTTCCACAGCGTCAAATCCGGCTTTTTTTGCCCGGATAGCGCCGGCTGCATAATTGTTCAGGACTTCCTGTATTTGTTCCCGTGTCATCTCACGCGCCGTTTCCCTTGTGTAGGGAGAATAGGTGGCGGAAGGAGACAAAGCGTCACCTCCACATGGCACGTCCTTCTTCGGAATATAACGGCCGGCGTGATACAGCTGTACCGCCACGCGGCAGCCCCTTTTTCGTATGCCGTCAGTAAAGACCTTCCAGCCGGGAATGGTTTCATCGGAGGCAAGCGACATGGAATTGATCTTTGAGCCATAACCGTCGAATCGGCACGAGCCAGTAATCACAAGCCCAAGTCCGCCTTCTGCGCGCCGCCAATAGTATTCCCGAAATTGTTCGGTACAAAAGCCGTTATCGGTATAAGAATGGTGCATGGCAGGCATGACCATGCGATTGCGCAGGTGCATGCCATTGATTGTGATGGGCGCGGTAAGCCTGAGAAACGGCATGCAATCACATCCTTTCAATTGATCTGATTATTTCGGCAACCAATCAAATAAAAAGCTGCGGATCCGGTGGTACCGGATCCGCAGCACCACTGTTAACGTCGTTCAGACAGCAGTTTTATTTGCAAAGCTCAAAAATGCCCGCAGCGCCCATTCCGCCGCCGATGCACATTGACACAAGAGCGTATTTTCCGTTGTTATCCTGTAGATAATCCAGCGCCTTGGAAGTGAGGAAAGCACCCGTTGCGCCCATGGGATGGCCCAAAGCCATTGCGCCACCGTAAGGATTGATCTTTGAGGTGTCAAGATTTAAGGTTCGGATACAGGCGAGCGCCTGAGACGCAAATGCTTCGTTGAGCTCGATGACATCCATCTGATCCAAGGACATGCCGGTCAGCTTCATTACTTTGGGAATTGCATAGATTGGGCCGATTCCCATCAGAGTCGAATCACAGCCCGCGACGGAAAAGCCGACAAATTTTGCAATGGGCTTCAAGCCAAGTTCCTTTGCCATATCCTCAGACATCACGACCACATAGGAAGCGGCGTCGGTGGTCTGAGAGGAGGTGGCTGCAGTAACAAGCCCGTCTGGACGGAAGCAGGGGTTCATTCCGGCCATTTTCTCCAGGCTGGTCTTCATGTTGCCGTCTGCATCCGCCAAGATGCCGTCGTCCTCGGAAATCAGCTGACCCTCTGCATTGACGATGGGGATAATGGAATTCTTGAATTTTCCGTATTTCCGGGCGGCAGCAGCCTTGGTATGGGACTCCAGAGCCATTTGCTCCATATCAGGGCGAGAAATATTGTATGTCTCCGCAACGCGCTCGGCCGTTTCGCCCATGGACATATAGGCACCTTCGCAATTGTTCTTGATCCAATCGTTCCAATACTCTTCCGGATGAGGGAGCATCTTGGTCATGTACTCCACACCGCCGGCAACTGCGCAATGATACTGGCCAGCCATGATGGCGTTTGCAGCTGTGGCGATGGCCTGCAGGCTGGAGGAGCAGAAACGGTTTATCGTCTGCGCGGGCACGCTGTCGGGGAGCTGCGCACGGTTGACGATCAGACGGCTGACGTTCAGGTTCAGATCATTGACAGGGAAGGCACAGCCGGTGATGACGTCGTCAATTCTTTCGGGTTTCAGCTCAGGAACTTTGGCAAGGACACCTTTTAGAGTGGCGGCTGCGAAATCCACAGGATGGGTGGTGGCAAAACCGCCCTTGCGGGCGCGGCAGCATGCGCTGCGTCCATAGGCAACAATGACAGCTTGATTCATAAGTGAATAACCTCCTAATAATGCATATAGATTTTTTGTTTTGGGGAACGTAATGATAACTGACTCAATAGTGTTTCTTCGTCAGAGGGGCAATGCGGTTATGGCGGAAGGGTGTGCTCAAATACCTGAGAGATTCTCCTAAACGCCCCATGAAGTGGTATGACGTTTTGCGAATACCATCTAAAAAATGATTCGAAATTTTTAAGGAATTATTTAATCTTGCTAAAAAACGGGAATCTGATACAATGATCTTATACACGGAAAGTGAGGTAGGACCATGGAGCAAGATCAGTTGAGACGTTACACGGCTGTGCTGAAGCGGGCAACCCAGCAATTAGAGGGTGCACTCTCGGAAGAAAAAACGGCGCAAATTCGCCAGGAATTGAAAGCACTGGAAGCCACAATGAGATCCGACAGTGAAAACGAGATTGATTTTAAGGCTATTGTAGAAACCAGCAGTGATGGCATCTATATTGTGGATAAAAAAGCCATAATTCGCTATATCAACCCGGCCTATACGCAACATACCAAACTTGTACCGGAGCAGGTGATTGGTAAAACCAGTCAGGAATTGGTGGAAGAGGGCATTTTCCTGCGTGTCGCAACCCCTGAGGTAATTGAGAGCAAACGGACGAGAGTCCTGCTTGGCTATATCCGGACGGTGGATGATCGGGACATATTTGGCTACTGCATTGTTCGTCCGGTGCTGACGGACAATGAAGAGGTCCGATACGCAGTGGTCACGCTTTATGATCCGGAACGACTGAAAGGCCGCTACTCTGAGTTTGCCAGCATGAACAACTCAGTAGAACCGCCCATACGTGTCAGGGAGAGCCCGGTGGCCGATGGCGTGGAACCGGTGGTAGGTTCGAGTAAGACACTAAAGGATGTATACGCGATTGCAAAGCGAGTGGCGGGAACCGATGCCACCGTTTTAATTTACGGGGAGTCAGGCGTGGGAAAGGAAGGCGTTGCGGACTTTATCTGCACGAACAGCCCACGGCGGGACAAACCGTTTGTAAAAGTCAATTGTACGGCAATCCCGGCAAATCTGCTGGAGTCGGAACTGTTTGGCTATGAGCGTGGCGCGTTTACAGGTGCAAACAGCAAAGGGAAAGTCGGCTTGTTCGAACGGGCAAACGGTGGGACAATCCTTCTGGATGAAATCGGAGACATGTCCGTTGATCTTCAGGCCAAGCTTCTTCGTGTGATCCAGCAGAAAGAGCTGCTAAGGATCGGCAGCAATAATCCACTGAAGTTGGATGTGCGCATCATCGCCTCGACCAATGCGGATTTGAAGAAAAAAATTGCGGAAGGGAAATTCCGAGAGGATCTCTATTACCGCCTGTCCACGATTCCGATTCTCATCCCCCCGCTCAGAGAGCGCAGGGACGATATTCCGGATTTAATCCGCTACTACTTGGACTACTTTGGGCAGCACCACCATCGCAACGTTCAGCTTTCGGATGAACATATGACGATTTTTGAGCGGTATGACTGGCCTGGAAACATTCGCCAGCTGCGAAATGTGGTAGAATATCTGATTGTCTGCGGCGACGATGATTACCTGAACAATGTGAAACCGTTGCTCCGCATTTTAGGTGTGGATGGATATTCTACAACGAACAACATACTGCCAACACTGGATGAAAGCATGCGCAGCTATGAGAAATCCATCCTAGAGCAGGTCATTCGAAAAACAGGAGGGATACGAAAAGCGTCGATTGTGCTTGGAGTAGATCCGGCGACTGTATCCCGCAAAGCGAAGAAGTATCATATCGAATTACCCGATCGGGCGGAGCGCGAATAAAACAAAATGAAAAGGGAGAACCACTGTCTTTTAACTTGATTGGGACAGTGGTTTCTCCTTTTTCTCAGGTCCCGTAAATGAGCCCAGGCAGCCAAGTGATCAGGCCCGGGAAAACGATAAAAGCGATGCAGGCAAAGATCATAATGAACACAAAGGGAATAACGCCCTTGTAAATGTCTGCCATCGTGATATCCTTGGGAACAATCTGCTTCATGTAGAAGAGGTTGAAACCAAAAGGAGGGGAGATGTAGCCAATCAACATCAGAGCAATAAAGAGCACGCCAAACCACAACGAATTAAAGCCGAGATTGACCATAATGGGTTGGATGATGGGGATGGTCAGCATGATAATCGCGCCGGGATCAAGGAACATACCCAGGATTACCATCAGGATAATAACAGCAAACAGAATTACATAGGGGCTGGCATCCAGACCAAGGACAAATGACGTGATCACCTTGTTCGCGCCAATCTTGTTGAAAAATGCTGCGAATGAGGCGCTGGCGAAGATGATCCATACCACCATGGCGGAAAGCTCCAGCGTGCGGAAGCAGGTGTTTTTAAAGCTCGTCCAAGTCAGGCAGCGGCGGATGAGTGCGATGACCAGAACGCCGACGCAGCCGACGGCGGCAGCTTCGGTGGGAGTAGCGATTCCGCCAAAGATGGAGCCGAGAACGATAACAATTAAAATGATGGGGGCGATAACGCCTCTGGAAGAATGTAGGATCTCTTTGAAACTGGCTCGTTCCTCAACCGGCACGGCGGGAGCATAATCCTTTTGGATGGCAGAGCGGATCAAAATGTAGACGCAGAACAGCGCCGAAATAAAGATACCGGCAAAAACGCCGCCTGCGAACATTTGCCCGATGGACTCGCCCGTAAACAGACCATACAAAACCATCAGGACGCTGGGAGGAATGATAACTCCCAAGGTGCCGCCCGCGGCTACGGAACCGACAGCCATCTGCTTGTTGTAGCCATGCTTGAGCATGGCGGGCAGTGCAATCAGGCCCATTGTAACGACAGAGGCGGCTGCGGTGCCCGTCATAGCACCAAAAATGGTGCAGACGATAATGGAACTGACCGCAAGGCCGCCGCGGATGCGGCCAAAGATCTTATACATCAAATCAAATGCTTCCTCGGCGATTCCGGTCTTTTCCAAGACTGTTCCGAGAAAAATGAAACAAGGGATTGCTATGGTAGTGAAGCTGCTCATTTGATTGTAAACCTGAGAGGTAACCATTCCCAAGCTGCTTTCTCCCGCAAAAAGGTAGAGACCAATGGTGGCAAGGCCGCCGATGACAAAGACCAGGGGAACACCCAGAATCAGGAAAAAGATGAGCAATGCAAAAAACAAAGCGACGATCATACTAGTAGTCAATGTAAGCATCCCCCTTTACCAGGACAAGAAGATCACGCACGAATTGTGCTAACGTCTGAAGAAGGAACAGCGCACATCCCACGGGCAGACATAAACGGAACGGAATCATGCTCGGCGCCCACACAGTGGTAGAGTGTTCGTTGGTGAGAATTGTGTTGATAGCACGCTCTCCACCTTTCCAGACCATGACATACAAGAAAGCGAATCCGATCACATAGGTAAGTATATTGACCAATGCCCTGGTGCGTGGAGAGAAACGACCGGACAGGATGTCCATGGCTACATGCCCTTTTTTCAAATAGACATAGGCACCGCCCATCATCATATAAATTGCGAAAGTCATGGAGCACAGCTCGTTAGACCATGAGGTGGGACTATCCAGGAAATAGCGCACGATAACCTCATAAAACGTTGCGAAAATAATGATCAGAAGGATGAAAGCATCAGCCTTTCCGATGTATTCATTCATCTTATCAATGCCGTGAAGCACTTTTTTTAACATTAGGGAAACCTCCTGTTCTGAACGCTGTTGGGGAAACGAAGCCCGTTTCCCCAACAGCGTTCAACTGGTAACATCAGTTAAAGCTGATTTGATTATTATACACGAGCTCGCCGGTGTCATATTCTGCGAGGAAGTCCTTCAGTGCGGTAACAGCCTTGGCGGAGTAATCATCGTTCTTAGCGAACGTATCCACCAGCTGCATGCCATACTCCGAGAATGCTGCGATCGCGTCGGGATCCAGTGTCTGGATGGTCACACCATACTGGGTGGTAAACAGTTCCTTGGCCAGCACGTTGTTGGCAGCGGTGGCAACGGTGCGGTTATAGCCGGCGATTTGGATGGCACCCTCCAGAGAATTCTGCTGGTCTGTCGTCAGAGCATTCCACCAGTCCAAATTCACATAGATGCAGTTCCACTGACCAAACACGGGATCGGGGTCCATGTAATATTTAGCGACTTCCTGCAGATTCATCTGAATCATGGCCTGAGCACTGCCCCAGGAAGCGCCGTCCACAATGCCGGTGGAAAGCGCACTGTACAGCTCGCTGCCGGAGACGTTGGTGACCGCAGCGCCGACCAGCTGCTCATACAGAGCCATGCTGCCGGATGCGCGGAGCTTCATGCTCTTAATGGAATCCACGGTAGTGATTGGATTTTTGGAAATGATACTGGTGCTATAGCACTCATAGGGGATCATGTGGATGTTCTGTGCTGCATAAGCCTCGTTCAGGATGTCAACAAAGCCGCGGTTGACCATGAACATGTAGGCCTGCTCGTTACTGCTGTATACAAAGGGAAGACCAGCAGCCATAAGTGACACAGGGACGTTGTCATACCAAGATCCCTCGGCTGCCTCGCACATGATCAGGTCGCCACTGGAAACGGCGCTGAAACAGTCCGCAGTGGAATAGAGAGAGCCGGATTCGTAGGCCTTGATCTCCACTGCACCGTTGGTGACTTGATTGACCAAGGAGATCATTTGATCATAGCTGCTCTTCAGCTGCTCCGTGGAACTCTGGTGACACTGCAGGTCAATGGAATAGCTGGTGCCATCCCAAACACTTCCGGAACCGCTGCTGCTGGGGTCGTCTGTGCTTGCACTGCCGGAATCGCTTCCGCAAGACGCGAGCGTCAAGCTTAGGGTCATTGCCAATACGCAGGCAATGGCGAGGGTGCGTTTTTTCATCTTCTTCATTTTCCTTTTTCCTCCGCTTCATTTTTTAAGGGCAGGCATTTTGCCGACACCCCGATGAGCTATATTAACTGCAATACCCATGCCAAATTGGTGGTCACGTACAAAAAAACAGGATCATAGGACAAAAAAATTATTAGAATAGATCACAAACAGTGAAATGAACGACAAAAAGCGACATATGAAAATTGTGATCGATTTTGATTGGACAACGCCAGGGGAAAAGCAAGTATCCCCAAAATCCCAAAAATGTTGCAACCTTGCAATCGTGAAAATTGCTAAACAGTTTTGGACAAGTAGTCGGAAATTGTTGAAATGTACATATAAAAACGATCAAAGTACAGATGCTCACTACGTTGCAAGCCTGCAACACAGTGAGGAGTGGTTTTGCAACAAGGCAAAGAAGAACGGGAAAGGTTCCTCCAAACGAGAAGGGAAAAGTCCTGAGAGAGCAACCACAGCAGCCTTCAACAATCGGACGGGGACGATCCGCTTGGAAATGCTGCCATGCGGCAAGTGGACTGCCACACAGGTTGCAGGAGAAAGGGAATGGACAAAGTCTGACAAGCTTTTTTCATATTATATCATAAGGAATAAAAAAGAGGAAAAGTGGCGAAAGCGGAAGACAGTTTTTTCATTAAAACTTATTTGGGAAGAAATCGATAACCTGGCACGATGATTGCAGTATTATTCAGTAAAAGGTTTTGATCAATTGTCAAGGAGGAAAAAATGAATGAAACATAAAGTGTGCACAGCAGAAGAGGCAGTTGCCTTGATTCGTGATGGGGATGTACTGATTCCGAGTGGCTTTATTCGTTCCATGGCGCCCGAGGAACTGTTAAACAACATCGAAAAGCGTTTTCTTGAGACGGGGCACCCCAAGAATCTAACTCTTTTACATGGCGCTTCGGCCAGTGAACATTTTGTAGGGGGAAATGCGGGGCTCAACAAGCTTGCGCACGATGGACTCCTGGTACGTACTTTTTCTGGATTTTACGGACATAACGACCGGTTTAAAGAGATGATAAAAGATGGTAAAATTGAGGCGTATAACTTTCCGCTTGGTGTAATTTCCCACCTGCTGCGGAACTATGCAAAAGGCGAGAACGGTGAAATGACCAAGATTGGCATGAAAACGTATGTCGACCCCCGGTTGGAGGGCGGTCGGTGGAATACCAATACGCCCACGACTGGTGAATGGATCAAGGTTATTGAGTTTATGGGAGAGGAGTATCTCTACTTTACAACTCCAAAGCCCAATTTTGCGATTTTGCGTGGAACAACCGCCGATGAATACGGCAACATTTCACTGGAAGACGAGGCTGTTTTTTCCTTGGTGAAGGTAGCGGCCATGGCCGTCAAGCAGAACGGGGGAACCGTGGTATTCCAGGTCAAGAATTTGGTTCAGGGCGGAACAATTGATTCTCAGATGGTGGCCATTCCGGGCATTTTTGTTGACCGGGTTGTGGTGTGCAGCGATCCCGAGCACTTGCACCGGCAGACAGCCGGCGCTTTGAACAACCCGATGTATTCCGGACATCTGAAGGCGACAAGTCACGCTCACAAGAAGCTGCCATTGGATGCACGAAAAGTTATGGCGCGGCGCAGCGCCATGGAGCTGATGCCAGATGGGGTGGTCAATCTGGGCACTGGGAATCCGGAATTTGTGGCAACAGTGGCAACCGAGGAAGGGTGCCAGGATATGATGACCCTCACCGTGGAGGCCGGCGCGATCGGCGGCAGCCCGCTGCCAGGCAGTGATTTTGGTGCAACCTCCAATGCATGGGGATACTTGGATGAGGACCGCATGTTCGACTTGTACGACGGCGGAGGGTTGGACATTGCATTTTTGGGACTGGCAGAGACCGATTTTGCCGGAAATGTGAATGTTTCCAAATTTAAGGGGACGATCATGGGCTGCGGCGGCTTCATTGAAATTACACAGGCGACCAAAAAGGTAGTTTTCCTAGGTACCTTTACTGCGGGTGGCCTTGAGGTCGAATGCAAGGACGGCAAGCTGGTCATCCTTCAGGAAGGCAAGCACGTTAAGTTTAAGAAGAATGTGGAACAAATTACGTTCTCCGGTGATTTTGCCAATGAAACCGGTCAGGACATTACCTTTGTCACCGAGCGCGCAGTGCTGAAGCTGACCAAAGATGGACTGAAACTGGTGGAAATTGCGCCGGGAATTGATTTGCAGAAGGACATTCTGGATCATATGGAGTTTACCCCCATCATGGATGAGGTGAAGCTGATGGACAGCAAGATTTTCGGTGATGGTTCAATTGATCTGAGAGAAATCATACAGGCGAAGGTAGCCGGAAAGGAGATATAAAGTGTCTGAAATCAAAACAGTAATGGTCGTAGGCGCGGGAATGATGGGGGCCAGCATTGCACAGGCAATCGCGTGCAAAGGGCGAAAAGTAGTTCTGGTGGATCAGACGGAAGCATTGCTGGACCGCGCAAAGAAGATGATTGATGGCAATGTAGGCACGATGGTATCGGAGTGCCTCTACACGGCGGAGGAAGCAACCCGCGCAAGAAGCGGGATCGAATTTGTGCTGGAAGCGGACATGGAAACTGTCGCGGAGAAGGCGGATCTTGTGGTGGAGAGCGTTTTTGAAAACCCTGCGGTGAAACAGGCTGTTTTTGCCAAAATGGACAAATACTGCCGCGCCGACTGCATTTTCTGTTCCAACACCTCCGCATCCAACGTTTTTCAGTTTGTTACGGTTTCCCATGGGGAGCGTTTTTTGATTACACATTGGTTTAATCCTGCCTATCTCATGCAATTGGTTGAAGTGGTGCGTGGCCCGGAGACTTCGGACGACGTGGTGAAAAACGTCACGGAGCTGCTGCAGAGTGTTGGAAAAAACCCCTGTGTTCTCAACCAGTATGTTCCCGGCTTTATTGTCAACCGCTTGGCCAATGCGCTGTGCCGCGAGGCAGGCTATATGATTATGCAGGGATGGACAACGGCAAGCGAAATTGATGATGCCATCCGCGCGACCAGCGGAATACGCTACGCCTTTGAAGGCCCCATGGCACTCAACGATGTGATTGGTTGGGATTTGATCTTAACCGGATGCCATGATGTTTATGCCTCTCTTTGCAATGAGGCGGATTCTGGTTTTACGGAAAAGCTGGTGAAGGAACAGAAGCTTGGCGTTAAAACGGGAGAAGGCGTGTACGACTACAGTGAGACGACGGCGGAACAATTTTTGACGGAACGCTCACAGAAAATCATTAAGATGTACAAGGCAATCCAATCGCTGTAAGAAAGAAAAGAGGATGTAGTATGGGAAAGCTTACTGGGCAGGTAGCGCTGGTAACCGGTGCCGCCCGTGGATTAGGTCGCGAATACGCCCTTCACCTTGCCTCGCTGGGTGCAGATGTAGGTGTGATTGACATCAATTTTCAGTCGTTTCAGGACTACAAAGGAGAGGCGGATCTGCTCACCGCGGCGAATGTGGTGGAGGAGCTTCGGGCAATGGGTGTGAAAGCTGCGGGCGCTGAGGCGGACATCACGGATCGCATTCAGGTATTCAGCGCCGTGGATAAAATCGCGGCGGAGCTGGGTGACATTTCGATTGTCGTGACCAATGCGGGGGGCGGTATGGGGCCACCCGATGGGAACAAGGCCAGCAGTCTGGATTGGGATATGTATCATGCGGTGATTAACCGGAACCTGCACGGAACAGTCTATACTGTGAATGCAGTTGCGCCAATGATGAAGAAAAACCGGTATGGAAAAATTGTAACGGTGGCATCTGTGGGAGGACTGGTAACGAACAGCGACGGCTCCTATTCCCACTACGCGATGGCGAAAGCCGCGGTCATTCACTACACGCACTATTTAGCGGCGGAGCTTGGGCAGTATAATATCAACGCTAACTGCATTGCTCCCGGCTACATGGCGACCGGACGCCTGATCGAGCAGTATAAGCAGGCTGGTGAGGACACATTTCTTTCCCGTACCAGCATCAAGCGTTTCGGGACACCCGAGGATTGCGCAAATGCGCTGGAATTCTTGGTAACGGATCAATCTGGCTTTATTACCGGCCAGGTTCTGGAAGTAAGCGGCGGTGTTTCCGGTCGCGTGAGAGTAGACTGACAGAAGATCGGTTGCGCTGCGGATTATCATGGCATTCAAACGAGCAGAAACGCGGCAGTCTGCCGCCCTGGAAAAATAAATGGAGGAATATGAAAATGTCTAAGAATTGTATCGGAACCTACGAACAGTATAAAGAGCGGCTACTTAAAATGAAGCCCAATGTCTATCTGAATGGAAAGAAAATTGACCGTTCCAACGGGGAGACCGGTGACAAGCGGGATCTGGCAAGCTGGATTGTCGGCGGGACCTACGTGATGGAGCAGTGCTATCTTGCGGCCAACGACCCCGAGTATGCCGATGTTTGCAAGGCTACTTCCACCATCACCGGCAACACGATTAACCGCTGCACCCACATTAACAGCTCCGTGGACGATCTGCTGAAGAAGCAGCTGATGACCCGCCTGATTTGCCACCGCGTGGGTGGCTGCATGCAGCGCTGCATGGGCACGGATGCGATGAACGCTCTGTTTTCCGTTACCTATGACTGCGACGAGGCTTGCGGCACCGAGTATCACCAGCGCCTGCTGAAGTACATTGAGTATTGCCAGAATAACGATCTGGTGGTCAACTGTGCACAGACCGACGTCAAGGGCTCCCGCAATTCCAAGTATAAGCGTGCGCACATGCAGCCGGACCCCGACCAGTTTGTGCATGTGGTCGAGACCAACGTGGACGGCATTGGTCTGGACGGTAAGCCATGTAAGGGTATCATTGTGCGCGGCGCCAAGATTTGCAACTCCAACGCGCCATATGTGGATGAAATCATTGTCAATCCCACAAAGTTCATGAGTCCGGACGACTCCGCTTACGCTGTTTCCTTTGCGCTGCCTGCCGACTGGGACGGCGTCAAGCTGATGGCATTGCCCGGGCTGCATCACAAGAGAACCCATCTGGAAGCACCGTTTGCCAAAGTCGGTGATGTAGAATCCTTGACCATCTTTGATGATGTTTTCGTTCCCAACGAGCGTGTTTTCATGAATGGTCTGGATCATGAGGGCGTCTGCCGTTATGCCGGCTATCTTGCCTTGATGTTCGCTCACTATCACCGCCATTCCTACACCGGCTGCAAGACCGCAGTGTCCGAAGTCATTGCGTCCCAGGCGGCTCTGGTGGCTGACGTGAACGACATCGAGAAGGAGTCCCACGTCCGCGAAAAAATCTGCGACATTATCTGCACCGCCGAGTTGGTCTTTGCGGCAGGCGAGGCCGCTGCGTACCGCGCCGTGAAGTTCCCCTCCGGTCAGTATGTGCCCGATGAGATTCTGACCAACGCCGGACGCCGTCTTGCCGGTCACAACATCTATCACGAATATGAGACCCTTGCGGATCTCACCGGCGGTGTGTGCGCATCCCTGCCCACCGAGGAATCCTTCTACGCGCCGGAGACCGCGGAACTCTGCAACAAGTACATTGTCCGTAACCCTGCCTACTCCGCAGAGGATACCCATCGTGTCATGCGTATGATGGAGAACAAGCTGTGCGATGCGTTTGAAGGCGCCCAGGCGGTTGCCGGCGTGCACGGCGGCGGTTCTCCGCTGATGGAGACCATTACCCTGATGGGCCGTTACGATCTGGAGGGTCTGAAGGGAATTGCCAAATATCTGGCTGGTCTGCCCGGATATGAAAAGTGCCCGCGTTATGAGCGGGAAACCGCAACGCCGCGTGCCATGCTGGCGAAATTCGATGCGGCGAAGGCAGCAAAAGAAGCCGCTCAAAAAGCTGGTAAATAATGAATGCTGCCGCCGATGGGACTCCTCTTCGGAGGATCCCATCGGTGCCTTTCTGGTAATTTGATAGAAGGAGTGGTACCCATGGCAAATCGTCTCATTAAAATGCCCGAGTTTAATTTGACTGGGAAAACTGCCATTGTGACCGGTGCGACAAAAGGGATCGGCTATGGCATTGCAACTACGTTTGCGCACTTTGGCGCGAATGTTGTCATCACCGCCCGCACGGCGGCAGAGGTAGAAGCGGCGGCTGCGGAGATTAGCAACACTTATTGTTCCGGCGGGAAATGCATTGGGGTCCCGGCGGACTCCTCCAAGCAGGAAGATATCGACAATGTGATCGCCAAGGCACTTGAGGCCTTCGGCGAACTGAATATTTTGGTTAACAATGCAGGCATTTCGGGCAAAACCGCGAAAATCATGACCGATGACTGCAATGAAGATAACTTTACCAAGGTGATCAACACCAACCTGAAGGGCGTGTTTCTATTCGGTCGTTCCGCGGCAAAGCAGTTTGTGGCCCAGGGAAAAGGCGGAAAGATTATCAATATTGCATCGGTCGGCGGGCTTGTGGGTGGCCCGGGCGTGGTGGCATACGGTGCGTCGAAGGCCGGTGTGATCAGCTTGACCAAGACGATGGCAAATGAGTTTGGCCGTGACAACATCAACGTGGTCGCCATCTGCCCCGGGTATGTGGTCACGCCGCTGAATGAGGAGTTTTTCCTGGATGCCGAGGGCAATCACACGAAGACCTATGAGCTGTCGGCCAAGAACACGGCGGTGCGCCGCCTGGGCGAGATCGAGGAAATAGCGGGTCCGGTGACCGCCATCGCCTGCGACTGCTTCTCCTATGTGACCGGAACTGCCATCGTGATCGATGGCGGACAGACCATCGGAAGATAGGAGACGGAAATGGCCTATCAGTTTATTAAGTACAGCGTGGAGGACGGGATCGCGACCATTCAGCTCTACCGGCCCCAGGCACTCAATGCGCTCAACAGTGAGATTAACCAGGATATTGCGGCCGCCTTGGAAGAGGTGAAGGCCGATCCGTTGATTCGCGTCCTCATTATAACCGGCGACTTCCGCGCATTTGCGGCGGGCGCCGATATTAAGGAGATGTCGGAGGCCACACCTCGCTATGCCCGCGCATTTTCCAGTCTTGCCATTGCGATTAACAATACGCTTGAAAACCTTCCCATTCCCACCATTGCGGCGGTGGCCGGCTATTCGTTCGGCGGTGGCTGTGAGATGCCCCTGGCCTGTGATTTTCGCGTTGGCGGGCCACGCACGCAGATGTCCTTTCCAGAGGTTGGCCTGGGAATTATCCCGGGCGCCAACGGCTGCGCCCGGGCGACGGAGCTCGTGGGTGCTGCCAAGGCAAAAGAGCTGGTCATGCTCACGCCCATTGTCTGCGGCGAAGAGGCCTATCAAATCGGTCTGCTCAACTGGTATGTAGACGCCCCAGAGTGTGCGGAACTGAATGGGGCGGCAAGCGCTGCGAAAAAAGCGGTATCCGACGCCAAAAAAGCGGGCGATGACGCTGCAATTGCAGAGGCCAAACAAAAGTTGAAAGAGGCGGAAAACGCGGCGGCACAGAAAGAGTATGATGCCATCTACGCAAAAGCCGTAGAAGTCGCAAAAAAACTGAGGGAGAAGCCGGCGTGCGCGCTGGCAGCTGCCAAAGCCGCCATCAATAAAGCCGCTACCGAGACGGTGGCGGCGGGCAAGGGAACGGAGACCACGGAGTTTACCCTTCTGTTCAATACGCATGACCAGAAGGAAGGCATGGCCGCGATGCTGGAACGGCGCAGTCCGGTTTTTACCAATGACTGAGCAGCGGTGAATCCGTTCGAAAACATGAATAAAAAGGAGACACAACAGCCATGGAAATAAAAACAATTGGCGTCCTGGGCGCTGGTCAGATGGGTTCCGGCATTGCACAGATTGCAGCCTCGCACAACTGCAAGGTGGTACTGCGTGATATCAAGCAGGAGTTCTGTGACAAAGCAATAGAAAAGATGAAGGCCGGTCTTGACCAGCGCGTTGCAAAGGGCAAGTCTACGCCGGAAGAAGTGGAAGCCACTTTAAGCAACATTACAACCACGGAAAATATGAAAGACCTGAAGGACTGCGATATGATCATTGAGGCTGCTGTGGAGCGCCTGGATATCAAACAGGATATTTTTCGGGAGTTGGGCGAGATTTGCCGCCCCGACTGCATCTTTTGCACGAATACCTCTTCAATGTCGATCACAGAGATCATGTCCAAGACGAAGAACCCCCAGCGCGGCGTGGGGATGCATTTCTTTTTCCCTGTCCTTGCCATGAAATTGGTTGAAGTAATCCGTGGAGAAGAGACATCTGACGAAACCATTCAGGCTGTTTACGAAGTAGCGGCCGGTCTGGGTAAGACCGCTGTTGAGTGCAAAACCGATACGCCGGGCTTCATTGTGAACCGTTGCCTGTTTGCCTTTATGCTGGAGGCGGTGCATTGCTATGAGGACGGGGTTGCGTCCACCGACGACATCGACACCGCGATTAAGCTGGGCCTGAATCACCCCATGGGGCCGTTCGAGATGATGGATCTTTCCGGTCTTGACACGTTCCCCCATGTGTGCGATACGCTGCAGGGTCTGCCTATTACCGACTGGTCTACTCCAAAGTCCGTTCAAAAGCTGATTGAGGAGAAGAAGTACGGCCGCAAGACCGGCGAGGGCTGGCACAAATACAACTGAGCATTCACACCAGTTACATCGTTAGGGAGACCTAACATGTACATACACACCACCCCCCCTGCAAACCCACCGGCTTAAGCCGGTGGGTTATATCTTAAATTTACCGCACACGAATAAGCGGTTTTGAATTTATTTGACAGCGAAGCAACGGTGTACCAGAACTCCAGAGTTTCGCGCGATTGATCGCAAGATAGCGGCATTTCATTGGGCCGGAACCTGTCATCCATTGCAAGAATACCGGATCCTAAGATGTTGCTAGGCGCGGAAAAGTTTCCTAGGAGTGTGAAATATATGAGTAAAAAAATGTCTGATTGCGCTGGAAAAGACCAGAAGTTTGACTTTAAGCCGTTGGAGCCGATCCTGGAGCAATACAGAAACATCCCCGGCAGCGTGATTACGATTTTGCAGAATGCGCAGGAGATCTACGGGTATCTTCCACGTGAAGTGATTCAGTACGTCTCAGAACAAACCGGCGTGAAGCCCGCCAAAATTTATGGCGTTTCCACATTTTATACGCAGTTTCGGTTCCAACCGATGGGGAAGTACCACATCATGCTGTGCCAGGGCACTGCCTGCCACGTGAATGGCTCCAAGATGATTCTGGAAGCCGTCGGGGAAGAGTTGGGAATCAGCGTGGGTGAGACAACAGAGGACGGCCTTTTTACCCTTGACAGTGTGGCCTGCCTGGGATGTTGCAGCTTATCCCCCGTGATGATGATCAATGGAGAGACTTATGGCTCTCTGACCAAGCAGAAAGCAATTGACGTGCTGAAAACTCTGCGTGCCCAGGCAGAGAAGGAGGGCGGAAAAAAATGAGGATATTGATCGGAAAAGGCAGCTGCGGCATCGCCGCAGGCGCGAGCAAAGTATGGGACGCGTTTGAAGAAGCCCTCAAGACGGAGTGCGTAGACGCTGCGCTGGTCACGACCGGCTGTATCGGCCTTTGCTATCTGGAACCCATTGCGGAAGTGATTGCAGATGACGGCACACGAACCACCTATGTCTGCGTCACTCCCGAAGCGGCGCAGCGGATTGTCAAAGAACACATCAAGGGTGGCAAGCCGGTCCGTGAGCTGGAGATGAGCGAAGATGACAGCAAGAAATTCGGAAAGCAAAAGCGGATCGCGCTGCGCAATTGCGGTACCATCAATCCGGAAAATTTGGATGAGTATCTCTTGGTGGGCGGTTACACCGCCGCAAAGAACGTGCTTACTACCATGTCTCCGGCAGATGTGGTTGGTGTGATTAAGACGTCCGGCTTGGCAGGGCGCGGCGGCGCCGGCTTCCCCACCTGGTTTAAGTGGAACGCCGCCATGCAGTCTCCCGGAGCGGAAAAGTATATTGTCTGCAATGCGGACGAGGGCGACCCGGGCGCGTTCATGGACCGTTCGGTTTTAGAAGGCGACCCCCATGCCGTTCTGGAGGGTATGCTGATCGGCGGCTACACCATGGGCGCCCATCAGGGAATTATCTATGTCCGAGCAGAATATCCGCTGGCAATCAAACGATTGAACATTGCGATTGAGCAAGCCAGAAAGGCGGGATGCCTGGGTGAGCACCTGTTTGGGACAGAGTTCAGCTTTGACATTATCATTAAGGCTGGTGCAGGCGCTTTCGTTTGCGGCGAGGAAACCGCACTAATTGCTTCGCTGGAGGGAGAGCGTGGCATGCCACGTCTAAAGCCCCCATTCCCCGCCCAGAAGGGATATTGGCAAAAGCCGACCAACATCAATAACGTCGAAACCTTTGCCAATGTCACTTGGATTATCAATAACGGCGGTGAGGCATTTGCCGCAATGGGTACCGAGAGAAGTAAGGGTACTAAGGTGTTCGCGCTGACCGGCAAGATCAAAAATGGCGGCCTTGTTGAGGTTCCAATGGGTCTGACATTGAGAGAGGTCATTTATGACATCGGCGGTGGCATCAAAAATGACAGAGAATTTAAGGCAGTGCAAATGGGCGGCCCGTCAGGCGGCTGTATTCCAAAGTCTCTGATTGATACACGGGTGACCTATGAAGATCTTTCCCAAACCGGCGCTATCATGGGTTCCGGCGGTATGGTGGTCATGGACGAGACCACCTGCATGGTCGATATGGCCCGTTTTTTCCTTAATTTCACCCAGGAGGAGTCTTGCGGCAAGTGCAATTACTGCCGCATCGGCACCAAACGGATGCTGGAAATTTTAAACCGCATTGTGGAGGGGCAGGGAAAAGACGGCGATATTGAACTGCTGGAGGAGCTGGCGCAGAAAATCAGGGATGGTTCGCTGTGTGCCCTTGGGCAGACCGCACCCAACCCTGTGCTGACCGCGCTGAAATACTTCCGCAATGAATTTGAGGATCATATCTACAAAAAGAAATGTACCGCGAGAAGCTGTCGTGCCTTGATCCATTATCGGATTGAAGCGGAGAAATGCACCGGCTGCACGCGCTGTGCCCGCAATTGCCCGGTGAATGCCATAGACGGCGAGGTGAAAAAGCCTCATACAATCAATCCCGACATCTGCATCAAGTGCGGCAAGTGCGAAGAGGCTTGTCGGTTCCATGCAATTACGGTCGAATAAGAAAAGGGCGGAGTGCTATGAATAAACTCAGATTGAATATAGACGGCAAAGAGGTCACGGGTTATAAGGGGCAGACGATTCTGCAGGTTGCGGAGGAAAACGGCATCCATATTCCAACCCTTTGTCATGATGAGCGCGTCAAAGCTTACGCCTCCTGCGGCATCTGCCTGGTGGAGGCGGAGGGTGTTCCCAAGCTGCTCCGTTCCTGCTCCACCGAAATTGAGGACGGAATGGTCATCAAAACCAACACCCGGCGAGTCTTGGAATCCCGCAAAACGAACCTGGAGCTGCTCCTTTCTGGACACAGTGGCGACTGCCGTCCCCCCTGCGTTCTGGCTTGCCCTGCACATACCGACTGTCAGGGCTATGTAGGGCTGATTGCAAACGGCGAGAACGATGCCGCAATCCGGTTGATCAAGGAGCAGATTCCACTGCCGGCATCGATCGGGCGGGTGTGTCCGCATCCCTGTGAGAGTGCCTGCCGCCGCAAGCTGGTGGATGACCCTATTTCCATTCTCAATCTAAAGCGCTATGCGGCAGATTTGGATCTGGGCAAGGCCGATCCCTATCTCCCGGAGTGTGCGCCCGCGGTGGGGAAGAGCGTGGCTATCATCGGCGGTGGACCCAGCGGTCTCAGTGCAGCGTATTTTCTGCGCCAAATGGGCTATCATGTGACCATTTATGATGCGATGCCCAAGCTGGGCGGTATGCTCCGCTACGGTATCCCCGAGTATCGTCTGCCTAAGGTGGTTCTGGACCAGGAAATTGCTCTGATTGCAAAAATGGGAGTAGAGCTGGTGTGCAACACTAAGATTGGCCGCGACTTGACAATGGATAGAATCCGGAAAAAACATGATGCAGTCATTATCTCCATTGGGGCGTGGACCAGCAGCACCCTGCCTTGTACAGGAAACGATCTGGACGGTGTCTTTGGCGGGATCGATTTCCTGCGCAGGGTGGTGCAAAATGAGCCGATCCAGATCGGCGAGACTGTCGCAGTGGTGGGCGGAGGAAACACCGCGATGGATGCGTGTAGGACCCTGATCCGATTGGGGGCCAAAAAGGTTTACAATATTTACCGCCGTACCCGTGCCGAGATGCCCGCGGAAGACCTGGAGATAACCGAGGCGGAGGAAGAGGGAGTGGAATTCAAGTTCCTGGCAAGCCCTCTGGAACTGATCAGCGATGAGGACGGAAAAGTCTGCAAAATGCGCCTGCAGAAAATGAAGCTGGGCGATCCAGATGCCAGTGGACGTTGTCGGCCCGAACCCATGGAGGGAGCGGAGGAGATCCTTGCGGTCGATAACGTTATCGTGGCCGTTGGACAGGGAATTGATCCTTCCGGCATGAGCAATATTGAACTGACCACAGGGCGCACCATCGTTGCCGATGAAAATACCTTTGCCACATGTACACCGGGCGTATTTGCCATTGGCGATTGCTGCAACAGAGGTGCATCCATCGCGATTGAAGCAATTGCCAAAGCCAAGATGGCGGCTGCTTCTGTAGACCGTTATCTGAGTGGAAAAGAGGTAAAATACCGACCACCCTACTTCGTCACCCGCAAGGACTTGACGGAAGAGGACTTTGCCGACCAGAAGAAAGAGCATCGCTATCGGCTTTTCGCATGCAAGGCGGAAGACCGTAAGGACAACTTCATGGAGCTGACTCGTGGATTTAGCGCAGAGACTGCCAAGAAGGAGGCCGCTCGCTGCTTGGAGTGTGGCTGCCAGGACTATTTTGAGTGCAAGCTGATTTCCATGTCTCATCAGTTTGATGTGGATCCGGAGCGCTTTTTGGATGATACCCCGCGCATTGAGTATAAGAATGAGCACCCCTTTATTGTGCGTGATCCGAACAAGTGCATTCTATGTGGGTTGTGTACGCGGGTATGCGAAGAGGTGGTGGGGGTAGGAGCCCTTGGCCTTGTGGGACGCGGTTTTGGCACGACGGTGATGCCTGCGATGGAGGCACCGCTTACGGCGACCGGCTGCATTTCCTGTGGGCAGTGCGTCAGTGTCTGCCCCACAGGCGCACTGGGCGAACGTGCAATTAACCATAAAAATGTTCCTTTGGACACCAATAAAATAGAAACCACCTGTGGCTTCTGTTCCATAGGTTGTCAAACCTGCCTGGAAAGCACCGGCAATATGCTGGTAAGGGCGATTCCCGCTAAAACGGAAGGAATCAACTCGGCTCTGATGTGCGGTATGGGACGCTTTGGCGTGACAACCTTTGCAGAACATGGACGGCTCACTCGCCCATTGGTGCGTAAAAACGGTAAGTTAATCGAAATTACCTGGTACGATGCTTTTGTACAAATCGGGAAGAAGCTGAAAAGCCTGAAAGTCAAGGGCGAAAAAACTGCGGTTTCAGTGGGACATTGTTTTACCGTAGAGGATGGGGGCGCCATTGTGGCCCTGGCAGGTACGCTGGGGGCAGATGCGTTCAGCTTTAATCACATCAGGAACGGAGTGAAGCAGGTTTTAGGTTACGATGCCTCCCCCAATACCTTTGAGGAGATTCCTTCCTGCGAAGTACTGCTTTCCGTGGGCAGCACACCAGTGACAAATCCCGTGATTAACTATAAATTCCGCCAGGCTGCTGAGCGGGGCGCAAAAATATTCCATCTCGACACTGACGGGAAAAAGGCTCATGTGGACTGCGACAAGATTGCCGTCAACAATTCCACTGCTTTCCTAAAAGAAGTAAGCAAGGCACTGATCGACCTGGGCTGCCAACCGAAATCGGCAGAGGGTCTTGATGAACTGAAAGGGGCCCTTGCAGCCATCACCCCTTCGGACGAGGCAAAGCGTGTGGCACAGGTCTTGCAGAAGGCCAAGCACGCTATGATTGTATTCAGTATGTCAGAGGTGTCACCGGCTGGTGCAGCTGAGATTGCCAATATTGCAGTGCTGTCCGGGCACATCAACTCGCCCAGAAACGGTATTGTCATGCTGCGGCCCCAGGCCGGGTCACAAACCGTGGCGGACCTGGGCGTTGACGAAGGATATGATGCCGTCAGGGGGGTCAAGGCCATGGTGATTTTCGGGGAAGATCCCAAGGCAGATCTCTCCGACGTGGGATTCCTGGTGGTGGTGGATACCCATCTGACCAAAACAGCAGCAAAGGCGGATTTAGTCATCCCCATGCCCACCTATGCTGAAATTGATGGACACTTTGTAAATTCCGAACGCAGAATCCAGTCAGTTAGCAAGGCTGTGGTCGGACCAGCCCAATATCGGGTTTCGGAAATATGCGCTGAAATTGCAGCCATTGTGGAGTGCGAAGCACCCTCCGGCACGATCCAATCCATGTATCCACATGTTGGGGTGGGAGAGTGCGTACCATTGCCAGCGAGTACGGTCTGTCTGGCTGTCGTACCCGAATGCGCGCTGTTTGAAGAGACCATCCCGACCAACAGCAGAATGATGGCCATCCAGGCAGCAATTCCGACACCTGCCACAAAGTAAAGCAACGCGAGTACGCACAAACAGCTTGGAAGGATTGATCTGATTAGGTTTTTGTTTTGTTCAGAGATATGATATAAAAAGTGCGCTCCTGGGCAAAGGGAGCGCACTTTTCAATTTATCTACGAGGCCAGCAAGATTTTAATCCAGATGAGGATTTGAACACAATTTACCCCCCCATCTTTCGTCAAAATTGTTATCGTAATGGTTATGAAACAAATGCGATGTCAGGATCGCATTTGCAGAAATCCGCATGGCGATATAGCGGCAGCTTCAAAATCGTTGCAGTATTGCAATGGCCAATTTGGCGAAAAGCAGGAAGAATTGAGAACTTTAATTATAACAATTGCACATACGCCGGCGTTTCATGGGATGTTCTGTTCGTTGCGTAGGTGCAACATATAGAAATGCAGTTATGCAACAATTCAAAGAAGAACAAGGCGGCTTACTTTAAGCGGAGAGGAGAAACTGCCGATGCCGATCAGGGAGCAGAGGGTTTAAAAGATGTGAGATAAGGCAAGTCCCCCCAGTGTGCAGCGCTTGGATGCGGCCTGTTCCCAAAAGCATACCATAATTCAGCAGGCGGTATGCTGCGAAAGAGGCGAATGGGTGGGGAAAGATAGTATTTTTTATTTCGGTGTATGAAGCAGGTGGAGGCAAAAATTCAGCTTAAAAGAGTTAACCTGGCATGTTACTTGCAGTATAACTGATTAAATGTTTTGTGGCAAGGTCAAGAAGACGATGCTGTCGCCAAGAAGGCCGATCTTATGGCGGAGCGTGTCAAATTGATACCGACCAGCCGGATATGCTACACGTTGGAGGGACGCATGGCACTGAGCGATGGGATCGGTTGCTGCTTTATGTGACCGAATGGGAGTTAAATGTATAAGGAGGCTGCTTATGGCACGCATGATCAATACGGTGCTTGGTCCCATTTCCACAGATGATCTTGGCGTTACCCTTTCTCATGAGCACTTGATCTACGGTTTTCCGGGTTATCAGGGCGACTTGACCTGTGGACCATTTGACAAGGAGCAGTTCATTCGAGAGTTTACCGACTTTTTAGATCAAATCCGGCCATACGGCCTGTGCACCATCGTGGATGCAACGCCCAATGACCAGGCACGTGACCCGTTGTTTATGAAAGAGATTGCTGAACTCACCGGGCTGAACATCATCTGCTCCACTGGTTATTACTATGAGGGCTGCGGCGGTACACCTTACTTTAAGATGAAGGGCGCAAATGCAGTGCCGTACATCACCGAGCTGTTCAATCGTGAGCTGCATGTAGAAATTGAGCGCACGGGAATCAAGGCAGGGGTTATCAAACTGGCATCTGGTCTGGGTGCAATTTCTCCCTACGAGCAAATGTTTTTTGAGGCTGCAGCAGATGTGGCTTCAAATGATACCGACGTACGCATTATTACACATACCGAACAGGGGACCTGTGGTCTGGAACAGGCGAAATTCTTACTTGAGCGCGGCGTGTCTGCCAGTCAAATTGCAATTGGGCACATTGACGGCTGTACCGATATGAATGAACTGATGAATCTTGCAGAGACCGGCGTTTATCTGAATTTTGACAGGGTGGGTATGAACGGTGCTTTTGGCTGCCCGCTGGACAGCCGGCGCTTGGCCTGTATCTGCGGACTTGTGGCCTCCGGGTACGGCGACAAAATTTGTTTGTCTCACGACAGGGTCTTTATGGATCTTGGACGTGATGCTCACCCCATTGAGAAGTTCTTACCCGGCTATCAGTGGGACTATATCTTTAAAACCTTTATTCCACAGCTTCAAAGTGCGGGGCTTACTTCGGAACAAACGCAAAAGATGATCACTGCGAATCCCCAGCGGTTCTTCAGCGGCGAATAAGTATCGCAGTTTTGCAAACAGGCAGGCGCTGTTTACAGAACACGCTGATTCAATCAAAGACCGAATAAAGAAAAAGCGGCGAGGGAGGAGATCGTTTTTAGGCAACCAGTTTTCGGTCAGGGTAACGAGCATTCTCATAAAGAAAAATGGAGGGGTTGGTTTTATGCATTTAACAGTCGTTGTCTGTGTAATCCTGTACGAGCTTATTGTTATTATTGGTGTCAGCGCCATCCTGAACAAGCGTCAGAAAAGAGCACTGAGCGGTGCTGATATGGTTTCCTCCAGCGGTAACATGTCAGTTCTGGCGGTCGCGGCCACAATGGCACTCACGTCCCTGGGCGGCGGGCATATCCTCGGAATGCCCGGTCAAGCCTC
The DNA here is from genome assembly GCA_963666535.1 of Oscillospiraceae bacterium. Classification (GTDB taxonomy): domain Bacteria; phylum Bacillota; class Clostridia; order Oscillospirales; family Oscillospiraceae. The sequence continues at coordinate 1,491,251 of OY762913.1, forward strand.
ATTCACCGGCGTGGGTACCTACTGGTACATCCTTTCCTCGGGTATCATGATGGTTATTGTCTGCTGCTATGTCGGCCCGTGGTATCACCGTTTAGGGGTTACCACGGTAGCGGAGTTGTTTGAAAAGCTCTTTGACACGAAAGTTGCAATTCTCCTTGCCGGCATGACTGCCGGCTGCACCTGGGGCGTGATTACCCTTGAGATGCAGGGTGTAGGCACTGTGCTATGGGCGATGACCGGCTGGCCCATTATAGCCTGCTGCCTGGTGGGCGGCGTGATCGCCATCCTCTATGTGGTGTTCGCCGGTATGAAGGAAGTTGCCTGGGTCAACGTGATTAATGCAATTTTTATGTATGTGGGTATCATTATTGCCGCCATCTACATCGGTGTTTCGCTTGACGGCGGATGGGCTTCGGTGAATGACTACTACACCTCCAGCGGAAATGACTGGATGCTGAGCCTTTGGGCCAACAGCGATACTTGGCGAAACTATATTATCGGAACTGTTCTCGGTCAGTTGTTCTTCGTTCCCATGAATCAGGCTGGCTGCCAATGCTCCATCTCGGCTAAGAATGTACGTACCTTAAAGCGTTCTGTATATCTGGCGGTTCCGCTGAACTGCATTTTCGGTATCTTTATGATCGCGTTCGGTATGGCGGCCAATACGCTCCCCCAGTACGCCGCTTTTGCCGGTACCCCGCTGGCTACCTTTTCCATGCTGGTTGACCTGCTTCCCACATGGGTCCTTATTTGGCTGCTGGCCGGCTTCGCGGCTGCTATCCTGTCTACCATTGCCGTATGCGTGCTGGGTATCTCCACCGTGTTCACCGATGCAATCGTTAAGACCTATTACAAGCCGGACATGACTGACAAGCAGTATATGAAGTACTTGCGCATTGCAATCATCGTTTTTGCGGGGCTTGCCTGCATGGTTTCCACCCTGCTGCCTTCCGTCAATACCTCCATGGTGTGGCTGTTTGCCTGGCTGCTGCCCGCCTTCTGGATGTTTGTGTTCGGCATGCACTGGAAACGTTCTGCCAAGGCAGCTTACATTACGATTATTGTTTCGGCGGTTGCGAACTGTGTCTGGACATTTGGCGACTTTGGCACCAAGCTTAATCTGGCCAATAACAATGCGTTGGTCATGCTGTTTTTCACGATGATTGTCGGACTTATTGCCACAGCCATGGACAAAAACGCAAAGCCCAGTCTGGTCTCACTGTACAAGAAAAACAAATCTTTGGTCGCAAAAACACTGAATAGTTGAAGGAGGCATTTTTATGAGTATCCTAACAGACTGGTCCTTGTTGGGCATGTTTGTCATCAAGGGCATCATTTCCTGTATGCTGGTTGCCGTAATCGGCTCGGGCATCGCCAACATTCACGCCTTCCATGAGCCGGAAGACGATATGTGAAAGGAGCTTAAATAGATGAATGCAGTCATTCTTTGGGAATCTTTCATTGTTGTCGTTATGCTCGTTTTCATCGTCATGGGCATTCATGGTGCGAATAAGGTGGAAAAGGACAAGAAAAACAAGAACTAATTCCCGGCAATTACAAAGCACGGGTGTACCGCAACTGCGGTACGCCCGTGCTTCCTTTTGCGGTTTAAAGTTTTCGACCGGTGCGTGTGCGGCGATTGTTCTGCGGTCTTTTTTCTCCTTCAAAAATTTTGCATCAACCATTTACGCAAATTGGGAAAAGAAATTACTTACGGCAGCAAGCCTTCGACATTGGCAGCGACAAAAAGAGATAAGTGACATCATACAGGATGAGCATCCATGGTTGATCAAAAATTGTCAGTTGAACCGTGGTAGCCGCCCAACGCGACGGCAAACCAGGAAATGGATGCAATTTCCACGTTTCTTTCGCTTCGGGAAAATGAACAATAGACAATGGATCTTTTTCTGCTCATTGCAAGTTAATCACAAATTTGTTATAATAACGACACACAAATTTTCAGAAGACACGGTATTATTTTGAAGTTGGAAAAGGGGGAGAAGCTTTATGGAACTGAGTATGTCCCAGCAACAGATCCAGACGGTATCCCCCCAAATGGCGCAATCGATGGAGATTCTCCAGATGAGCACGCTTGAACTGAAAACATATCTGGAAAATATGGCACAAGAAAACCCGGTCATTGAACTGGATGATCCTGTCGTACCCGATGAGATCACAACCATACGCCGTGAATTGGAGTGGTTAGAGAACACCAAACGGGGGAAAGAGAAACCGTTAGAGTCTAGCGGGGACTCTGATCGGGAGGAAGACTCGCTGGAAAACCATGCGCCCAGATACCATATGGAGGAAACGCTGAGCTTTTTTTTAAAGGCCCAGATGTACGCCCTGCATCTTTCCCAAGAGATGGAGACAGCCGTCGATTGGATCATAGATAACTTAGACGAAAATGGTTGGTATGATCATCAAGTTGAAGACGAACCGTTTCGGCAGGAATTGATCAAAAAAGCGCTGCAATTGGTACAAACCATGGAACCAACAGGCGTGGGCGCGACAGGCTTGACTGAATGCCTGCTCCTGCAGCTTGAACGCTTAGCGGGCGATCATACCATTGCAAAGAATATTATTGAGAAGTATTTGGAGGAAGTGGGGAAGGATCACTATAATCAAATTGCAAAGGGGCTCGGCGTCTCGCAGGAAAAAGTGCGTATGGCCTGCAATGAAATCAGAATGCTGAATCCGCGTCCAAGTGCGGGATTTGACATGGATGAGCCTGCGGAGTATATTCAACCCGATATTGTTGTAATTAATTCCGGCGACCACTTTGAATTATTCCTCGCAGAAAGCGAGGTTCCCACGCTGCACCTAAACACCTACTACTGCCATCTCATGAAAGAGTCTTCGGATGCTCAGGTCCTGGAGTATCTGGGCAACAAGATTCGGCAGGCCAAATGGCTTGTGCAAAGCATTGACCAGCGAAAAAACACGGTTTTGCGCTGTGCTGAGGTGATTTTGGAGTTGCAGCTGAATTTTTTCCAGACCGGGAAAAAGCTGACCCCTATGACGTTAAAAGACGTGGCGGTACGTGTCAATGTGCATGAGTCAACGGTCAGTCGTGCGATACGAGGCAAGTATTTGCAGTGTTCGTACGGAGTGTTCCCAATCAGTAGATTTTTCTCGCGAAACTTGGGAGAAGGAACAGAATATAACTTAACCCCAGAGGACGCAAAAAACCTTCTCTACCGATTAATTGAACAAGAAAATAAGAAAAGGCCGCTTTCAGATCAGCAGCTATGCGAGCTGATGGCAAGAGAGAATATCAAGCTGTCGCGGCGTACGGTAGCAAAATATAGAATGGCGCTGAACATCCCCTCTGCCACAGGCCGCCGGAAGCTTTGACAGAAAGCAGCTTGTTGGGAAAGGTGCTCCAGCCAATATGGGGCAAAGTTGCCGCTTACACGGCGGAACAAATCAGGCGCGCCGAAAGGCCGGCCTTAGTGAAATCGTATTTAATAAGCCAACCGGAAGAACGGCGCAGCCCTGGGGCTGCGCCGTTTTTCCGGTTGGCTTAACACGAATCTGGGGATCAGGATCAAGTCGTAGTCGATACAAATCCCCCTTGGTGAATTGTATGAAATTAAAACCATGAAATAAAATGTGCTTGTAGTTTTCTATTTGATTTCCTGCTCCAAATTGCTGAAAACAGCGGAGTTAAAGAATTCAATTATTGATATTTCCAACCCATCACACAGCTTTTTAATTGTTGCAATTGTCGTGCTGTTATTTCTGCCGCTTACAATATTATTTATTGTAGATTGGGTTACACCGCTAATGGTTCCAAGTTTGTTTGTCGTTATGTCTCGTTCCTTACATAGCTGAAGGATTCGCTCCTTCACTGCAGCGCCAATTGACATATCCATCATCCTAACTAAAATTGGTTAAATTTAGAATAACCATTTTGAGTTGAAACAATTACCCCAATTGAGTTGACTTTGCGTGCACACATGGTAAAATTAACTCAAAAGTGTTTGGAGGCAACATGATGGATAGAAAGAAACTGCGGATTGCGGAGAATGCGCTCAGTCAAATCGCTATGCACGAGTGTATAGCGGTTGAAGAAGTCAAAAAAGAAATACAGAAAGCTCTGCTGATTGGCCTGTGCAGCCAAGACCCAAACGTGCAGGCATATTGGAAGCGGATACCTTGTCAAGGTGATATACCCACGCCGGAAGAAGTGGTTGCTTTTCTGGCAGAGGAGACAAAAAAGAAATTTTAAGCTTCAAAATGGGATTGACGGACTTCAGGAGGGCTGAAACAGCAACAAAAGCATAGAATAGTCAGAAACAGTAGTTTTAAGGCGGATACTTTGGCGGACAAAATAATACGCAAAAAGTTTATGGCGTTAATTCTGACACTGACAATGGTGTTAAGACTTATGCCCGCGATTGCAATTACGGCGTCGCCGGTGACACCCCCCGACGAGAATTATGACGAAGTGGAAATAGAAAAGCCCATAGTGACGTTTCCACATGGTAGCCTGCAAATAAAAAGTCAAGGATAAAATAAAGAAAATTAGACTCGGCAAAGTTTGCACCACAAATTGGCCACCGCAAAATGCGCTGACCTAAAAAGTGAGATAGAGGAGTTATTTCGTTGCGTCCAATGTAGCCAAGTATTCTTTTGCTCTGCCATAGTAGATGCGAAGGAACTTGTTGGCTCCAGCGGTCATGTAGACGAAGTAGGGCTTGCCCTCAGCACGTTTCTTTCCCATAAAGCAGAACACAGGATCATCAGGTGGTGCTCTCTTAATAAGTACATCCATAACCAAAAACAGCGTCTTGCGCAGGTCTGGGGAACCGTGCTTGGATGCCCGTGTGCTCTTGGCCTCATAGGTACCAGACTGGTTTGCTCCCGGGTCAACACCGGCAAAGGCCGTCAAGGAACCCTTGCGCGCAAATCGGCTCACATCGCCAATTTCAGCCATGAGTTGCGGCCCTAAAGAATCGCCAACTCCATACATAGACATCACAACGGGATATTCAGGTAACTGCTCGGCAAGGTACTTCATCTCGGCACGGAGCAATTCAACCGTTCTGGAGGCTGCATTAAGTTGGGTAATGGCCTCTTGAATCAGGAGCTTTGTCAAGGCATCTTTCGGCAGCATTGCAATCAGATTCTTTGCTTCTGCATGGATCTCAGCTGCTTTTGTGGCGCTAAAGTTATATCTATGCCGTTCACACCACTTGTGGTAGCGTTCTGTGAAGGCAGTCTGGCTCATGGTTCGCACACAGTCTACATGCCAAAAGGACGTAACAAAGTCAACCCACTTCTGGCTCCCATCTGAACGAGCACGGCTGTCAAAAAGGGCGTTTGCGTCAGGGAAGGTCTGATCCAGGAGCGAAATCAGATTGTTCTTCAGGGCCGTCTTGTTTCTGGTGTACAAGCCATACTGTCGGTTCATTGTTTTCAGTTGGTAACGAATCGTATCCATCGAAGTATGTTGACGCAGCTCGATCCAGTTGTCGAGACCGTATCTGGCAATCTTCATGGAATCAGCCTTATCCGTCTTAACCTTACGCAGTGAATTGTTGCCGTAGTCCTTGATGAGTTTTGGATTAATCGCACTGACAAAGAGACCGGAATCGTGAAGCATCTGGGCGACAGGTTCATAGTACCGCCCAGTATGTTCCATGATGACCCGTGTCTCACCGTCCAGACTCTTCAAGTAGTCTGCCAAACTCTTGAGTTCGCTGGTGGTGTGGCGTACCTCAAAAGGTTTCGTGACCACCTCGCCGAAAGGACGAGTAACGGCAACCATGCTTTTCCCCTTGGAAACGTCGATTCCTACAGCATTCATAAATACACTTCTGTAATTGATTTGCAATTTGACGGACCATCCTTACTCGTTGCCGATTCTATCTGTTTGGTGACGCGAACGCACTGGTGACAGTGGCGCTACCTGCATAAAACGAACGCTGCAAATGAGAGGGTGGCTGACTGACTACCATGCGGACGTAATAAATCCTAGAATGAAGACGTCAGGCCAAATGCTCCCTCATTCTACAGCTTAGGCAACAAGATGACAAAAGGCACGGCTGGCAGCCGTGCCTTTTGTCGTAAATCAATTGTAACAGAATGGAGTTTTTACACATCCATCCCAAAAGAGGAGGCAATCACTATGGGCTACCAAGATGAAATTTACTGTTCGCTTAATGCCCTTTGATACAGTTGCTCCCGTTCGTCTCTACTTGGTATTTTTCAGCAGAATATGCAATAACAGCTACTATTCGCCGCATTCATCATGATGCTGGTGCTCGTGGCAAACAGAACCGGTAGATTTCAACGCGCCCTTCAAATATGCTTCTGCGGCTTCTTTTGCGTTGCCTCCAGCTCCAGTAATGACTTCAATTCCCTTTTCATGAAAGATATCAATTGCTCCGCCGCCCATACCGCCGGAAATGATTACATTGACACCCATGTCATTCAAGAAGTTCGGCAGGAAACCGGGCTTGTGTCCGGGATTGGGGATGGATTCACTTTTTGCGATTTGACCGTTTTCGGTTTCATAGATATTAAAGTTGGTGCAATGTCCGAAATGCTCGGTCACCATCTCGTTTTCGCTTGCGATTGCAATTTTAATCATATTATTTTTCTCCTCATTTACAAGTATTTGACCAATAGGATCCAACCAAGTGCCCTCGAAGAGCTCAATCATGCCTCGGTCGCAGGCTGCTGCGAACTTTGGATTGATGGGCAGCTTGGCAAGAACTTTTAAGTCATGTGTTTTTGCGATTTCGTCAATATGGCTCTCCCCGAAAATGTGGTATTCTTTCTCATTGTCTGGACATTTAAAATAGGACATATTCTCAACCAGTCCGATAATGGGGATATTCATCATCTCTGCCATTTTAACCGCCTTAGCCACGATCATAGAGACAAGCTCCTGCGGGGAAGTGACAATGATAATCCCGTCCACAGGAATGGACTGAAATACAGTGAGCGGTACATCGCCGGTACCGGGCGGCAGATCGATGAACATGAAATCAACATCGCTCCAGATGACCTCTGTCCAGAACTGTTTGACTGTATTGCCGATGACCGGGCCTCTCCAGACCACGGGGTCGGTATCATTTTCCAATAGCAGGTTGACGGACATAATATCAATGCCGGTTTTACTCCGAATGGGGTATAGGCCCAATTCATTTCCTTTGGCCTTATCGGAAATGCCGAAGGCTTTTGGTATGGATGGGCCGGTAACGTCCGCGTCAAGAATGGCGGAATGATAGCCCAGTCTGTTCATCGTAACTGCTAGCAGGGATGCGACGAGCGATTTCCCAACACCACCCTTACCACTAACTACCCCGATTACCTTTTTAATGCTGCTCAGCTCATGGGGCTTTTCCAAAAAATCGGTTTTTGTTTCTTTTCTTTCGGAACAGGACTCTCCACAGCTACTGCAGCTCTGGCTGCATGGTTCGCTCATTGTTGATCTCCCCTTATAAAACTATTTGATTTCCGGTTGAAAAATATTCAATCGCTTCACCCATCACAGATTTTAAATGTAGATAAGTGCACTTGCTCCCAGGTCAAACAAAAAATGTTTTTTCGATTTAGAGATCAAGTCCATTCTCACTGTCCAAGGTTCCTTCACCGCTCTTTTGTAGCAGCAATTTCATAGTATTTTCAAAGACCACTCTTGCGGCGTTTCCAGCGGGACAGTCAATTTCAACAATCGTCTGTCCCATATTAATTGCCGTCATAGCCATGGGGTCAAACGGAATTGTTCCCGTAAGGGGAAGGCCTCTCGTTTTGCAGAATGCCCTAATGCGCTCGGTATTGACAGGATTGGTGTCATACTTGTTGATACAGACGGCTATCCTTGTTCCAAAGGTTGCCGCCGTCTTGATGATCCGTTCCATATCGCTGATGCCTGATATTGTTGGCTCGGCTACAATCAAAACCATATCTACACCGCTTAAGGAGGCAATAACCGGGCAGCCGATTCCTGGGGAGCCGTCGATGATGGCCAGTTCAGCATCCGGAGCAGATGCTATCTTCAGTTGCTTCTTCACCTCGGTCACAAGCATCCCAGAGGTTCCGCTTCCCATTTTCAGCTGAGCCGTTGAAAACGCTCTGTCGACGTCAGCATACAGCATTAATGTTCCGGCTGGGGCAGGATTCAAAGAGACGGCGCCCGCAGGGCAAACTGCTTCGCAAACCCCGCAGCCTTCACAGGCAAAAGTGTCCACCTGATAAGCCATACCCGCTGAGATTGCGTCGAACCGACAGTTTTGTCTGCACTGACCGCATTGTATGCACAATTCAGAATTAATCACAGCCTTTGGCAGCCCGTAATAGTCGGTTTTCTTTGGTTCAAAGGACTGTCCCACAATGAGATGGAGGTTGGGCGCATCTACATCGCAATCGGCATACGCCTTCGCGCCGGAAAGTTTGATCAATGCGCTGGCAATGGTTGTTTTCCCGGTACCGCCCTTGCCGCTAAGGATTAACAGCTGCTTCATGCTGCACCTCCTTCCTGATTGTTTGGAGCAGGGAAGAGAACAGCTGATGGTACCTGGAATTTTCTTTGACGGCTATTTTGGCGTCTGAATTCAGCGATCCAAGCTCCTTGTCAAAGGGAATTTTTCCGAGAAGGGGAATTTTATTCTCGATGCAGAATTGCTCAGCCGGGTTCTCGTCGTCAAGACATTTGTTCAGTACGACACCAAACGGCTTGTGGAATAGCTTGACCAGTTCATAAACCATGTTAAGGTTATGAACCCCAAATAAGGTTGGTTCGGCTACCAAGACACAGTAGTCCGCGTCCCTAATGCTCTCCATGACGATGCAGGCACTTCCGGGTGGACAATCGATGAAAATGGGCGTTTCTTTCTCAATACGTTTTTTCTCCAGCAGGTTCTTGATGATCGGAATGCCGGATGCTTCGCCGGTATTCAATATGCCTGTGATAACCGTCGTATGGCCGGAAATACCTTTTTGTACTTTGCCGATTGCCTTTTCTTTTTCAGTCAGCGCATGTTGCGGGCAAAGCAAAATACAACCGCCGCAGGAATGGCATACCTCCTCAAAAACGAAAGGTTTATTCTTGATAAAAGCAAGTGCGTTAAACTTGCAAAAATCAACGCACTTGCGGCATCCGCTACAGAGTGCTTCGTGTACAACCGGAATTTTGATTGTGATCTCTTCCTCGTGAACATCCTCGGGTTTAAAAAACAGATGCCCATTCGGCTCTTCTACGTCACAATCAATATAGATAGAATCTTCCGCTGCTGCGGCCAAATTGACGGATACCAGCGTTTTTCCAGTGCCGCCTTTGCCGCTCAACACGGCTATTTTCATACTAGTTGCCCCCGTGGTTATGAAGACCTGTGTGGATTTCTTCGAGCAAAGATAACTTGCCGTCGATGAGTGCATGAATGTTATCTAGCGCAGACCCGGCTATCGTCTTGTACAGTTTGATCCCAGCGGCGTTCATCACCTCAGCTGCGTTTTCTCCGCAACGTGGAGTCAGCAGAGTGGCGACATGGCTGTCTACGATTGCTTGCGCCGCCTTGATTCCTGCGCCGCCCTGACTGGCTGCGGCACCGTTAACAAGGAATGTGCTCTCTTCTGTTTCCGTGTCGTAAATCAGGAAATAGGGAGCACGACCAAAGGATACACATACTGTTGTCTCAATGTTGCGCTCATCCACCGGTATTGCTATTTTCATCTAAAACGCTCCTTCCAATTTTAGTATTGCTATTATTTTTGCAGGCCATTCTGTGTTTTCGGCAACCGCCGCAGCCACAGAATTCTTCAAGCCCATCGCACAGCCTATATTCGCCGCCTTCAATCCAAAGGATTTTTCCATTGACCAAAGATTCTGCCAGTTTTTTCCGTGCGTCGTTATAAATTCCCTGAACGGTAGTGCGGGCGATCTTCATTTGACCGGCGCATTCCTCCTGCGTGAAACCCTCCAAATCAATTAGTCTTACCGTTTCATATTCGTCCACTGTCATGTTAACCACATTCTCCGCATCTGTGGGGGAGTCAAGGGGGCCAAATCGTTTCCTTTCGGGCAGACAGCAGACATTTCTCCATTTTCTTGGTCTTGGCAATACGTTTCACCTCAGTTCACAACAGAACCAACGAGAGTGTCCTCCGGTTAGTTCTGTTGCGCTTTACAAATTTTCTAAGTGCTTATCAATTGCATCAAGTTGGCTTTGCAGCACTCTTTTTTAGTGTTGCAGCAGTTTCTTTTGGTTTCCCGCATATGCCGGTTTCCATTCTTATTATAAATAGTTTCTGGCATATGTCAATAACTTTTTTAAGACATGCTTACAAACAAATGCGATTTTTAAATCGCATTTGCCAAGAGGGCAGTTTCTGTAATTTGGGCGGCAAAACCTCGTCGTTTCATGGCAAGAGATATTTTTTTTGGATTCGTCTTCTTCTGCAAGTTCTCTGCGTGCCGCCCCTGTTTTGTGCTTTGCTACGATCTCATCTATGACAATTTGCGGCATGTTGGCCGTTCCTTTTCCTTCAAAGTCCGTTTTTCACGGACCTGTACACAGGGTATGGAGGCCCTTTTTCTGAAACGTTATTCCGTGGCGACGATACGGACCTTGCCGCACTGATCGTAATAGACCGTGAGCGTTTGGGAGAAGGCTCTTGCCTGCTCCAGCGCATTGTCACCGGTGATCCAGGCTTTTGTGGTGGCGTTATAGCACTGGACTTTGTCGGAAATAGGCAGGGACAGGTTGCCGGCGGAGACCGAGGTCGTTCCATTGAAGGCGGAGCGGCTGACGCCCTTCACAGCGGTGAGGGTAGCCACGGCAATGACAGCGGAGTCGTCGGCAGAGATTGCCACGCCACCAAAGGAACCATTGGCATAGGAATAGTTGCAGTCTTTGGTGGTTGCAGCGCTGCCATTGGTGACGGTGACCGTTCCGCTGCCGCCGCTGTTGCTGAGGGTACCGTACGTAAACAGGTCGCCCGTGGCGTTGCTGAGCAGGATGGTGTCGATCTTGCCGGCCGCATTCTTGCTGACTGCCAGCACTTGAGAGGCGGGAATGGTGGTCTGTGCCAGTTTGGAGAGGAAGACGGCGGCCACCTTACTGGTGCCAACCCGCTCGTAAATACGGACATAGGGAACCACAGAGGTGCCACCCACGGTGAGGTTCTTGACATCAAAAGCACTGCTGGAACTGGTGTAAGTCATAGAGCCCAGAGAGATTCGGCCGCTGGAATCGGAGGAGACAGTGACCAGCTGACCAAGTTTTTGGGCTGCGGAGCTGTCCGTCAGTCCCGGATTGCCGGAGACTTCAATGCCGTTGGCCAGCTTGACGGTGGCGCTGTTGGCCGAGCAGGCGGTAACGATGCCGGGCAACTTGGAGCGGACGGTGGAGGAGGGGACCGCACCCGCCACGGATCCGTCCTGTGTGAGGAGCAGGGTGATGGTGTCTCCTAAGGCGAGGGAAGAGAAATTATCGGTAGCCGCATCCAGCACAGTGAAGTCGTGACCCAGAAGGCGAACTTTTGCGGGAGACTTGGCGCTGGGGGAGGCCGACTCATAATAACCTGTTACCTTATTATCCGAGACGTAAATGATGTTGGCACCGGCGTCATAGGAAATCACATCGTATTTGGCAATGTCAGATTCAGAAATCTTGGCGCCGTTTTTCATGATGGTATAGCCCGTGGCACCACCCAGCAGCGAGGAGAAGGAGCTGACCGTGCCGGCGGACTGGGCAATGACGACGGAGTCGGAACTGCCGGTGCTGATATACACAGATTCCACCTTGCCGGCGGAGGTATAGTAGATGGTCAGCTGCGAACCGGAAAGGACGTTCACATAAGCGGTGCCAAAGGTGCTGGTAGTCCCGTTGGAGAGATAAGCAACGGCAGCAGAGGGAATGGTGTATTTGGTGCCGCCAGCCATGACGTAGGTGGCTTCCGCGCTGGAGACGGTGACGGTTTTATGGGCGGTTGTGCTGGGCAGGAAAGTGATGAGCTCGCCCTTGGTATTGAGCAGAAGGCTTCCGCGCTGCCCGTTCAGACTGCTGGGGACCGAGCGTTCGTCCGCCACCAGATAGCTGCCGGAGGATGTGAGCACGGTACTATCAGTACCGTTGGATGAGAGGAGAACGCAATTGGAGGAAAGGGTGCCCAACGTCGAGGCATATTGGGTTCCGCCCTTTTGATCGGTATTGAGCAGGTTGACAAACAGCTGAGCAGCCTGGGCACGGTTAACGATGGCCGAGGCCGACAGAGATAGACCGTTCGTAAGACCGATGGAGTCCGCGGCGTTCATGAAGTCATCCGGCCAAATGGCGCCCACGTCGCTGGGCGCATAGCACAGCATCCGCATAAGGATGGTGACGGCCTCTCCATAAGTGATGGATTTATCGGGCAGAAATTTACCGTTACCGACACCGGAGACCAGGCGACCGGTATCCTTTTCGGACGGCGAGGTGGTGGCGGCAAGATTGATGTAGCCCCGGGCCCAATGGGCGGCGCCGACATCGGAGAAGATGGTGCGGCGCTTCATGGCGTCGGCTTCGTCTGCTTTTCCCATAACTGCCACTACCATGGCGCAGAACTGGGCCCGGGTGAGCGTGGCGTTGGGGGAAAAGCTATTAGAGCCTGTGCCGGTGACCACGCCCATAAGACGAAGGACATCCGCGTTGACAGCGGTGGCGCTGTCGGAAATATCGCTGAACGAGGAATTGACGGCAAGAGTCGATGTGCCGTAGGACAGTAGGGTGGCTATGACCAGGAAGGTTGCGGTCAGACGTTTGAATTTCATATGATCTACCTCACTTATTCTGCCCGCAGGGCCACAACCGGCTGGAGACCGGAGGCCTTGACCGCGGGATACATGCCGAAGAGAATGCCGAGCACCACAGAGAAGAAGAAGGCACCGATGGTGATGGTGGTACTGGGCAAAAGAATGGTTTGAAGGATGAGCTTACCTGCGATAAGGGTACCCAAAAAGCCGATGATAATGCCGATGATGCCGCCGATGCCGCAAATCATGGCCGATTCAATAAGAAACTGGGTGATGATGCTTTTTCGTTCGGCACCAATGGCCTTGCGGATGCCGATTTCCCGGGTGCGCTCGGTGACGGTGACCAGCATGATGTTCATGATGCCGATACCGCCCACCAGAAGAGAGATGCCAGCGATGCCACCCAAAACCAGGGACATCATCAGGTTTTGGCTTTGCTCTTGCTCCATCCAGGTATTTTCGCTGTAGACATAATAGTTGCCGGAATCCTGGTCACCGTCGCCAAAATAGCCTGCGAGAAAGCCGGACAGACGCGTAATTGCCTCAGTGGTAGAGGCGGAGTCCTTGGCCTTGACGATAAATTGTCCCTGCAGCTGGGATCCGCCGCCCAGCGCACGCTTGGCGGTGTAGGGCATCACCATAACGTTGTCCAGAGACCAGTTGTTTTCGGTGAAGTCCTTTTGGGCATAGACCCCAACAACCGTAAAGGGAACGCTGTTGATGGTCATGGTTTCACCAATGGGATTTGCGTAATTAAAAAACGCTTCGGCGGCTTTGGAACCGAGGACACAGACCTGATTATAGTTTTGAATATCCAAAAAGGAAAGGTCGCGCCCACGGGAAATCTGAAAATTGTTACAGGCCGACCACTGGTTGCTGCCCAGATACACATCCGGAGAGTAGTCCATGGTGTCGGAACTTTTGGCCCCGTATTTAACGGTGTACCCCGCATATTCATTGGGGGTGACGCCCAGAACCAGATCGTCCAGCTGAAGGCAATAATCATACAGGGCATCCGCCATGCCGGAGCTGTTCCAGCTGTTGGCATACACGGTAATCTTATTGGTGCCCATGCTCTCGTAATACTCCTGCGTGGCTTTGTTAGAGCCCTGCACCACCGAGACCATGATGACCACCGACGCAACGCCGATGATAATGCCCAGCATGGTGAGAAAGGAACGCATTTTTTTAGCAGAGATGGATTTGATGGCCATTTTAAAGGCCTGTCTAATATTCACAGCCAATCCACCTCCTGCTGCTCGTCAGACGTGATCTTTCCGTCCGAGAGCCGCACCACGCGGCGGGCGGTGGCGGCAATGCCGTTATCATGGGTGATGAGCAGAACGGTGGAACCGTCACGGTTGAGGCCCTGCAAAATTTCCAGCACATGGGCGCCGGTCTTGGAATCCAACGCGCCGGTGGGTTCGTCCGCCATGATGATGGGGGGATGGGTGGCGATGGCGCGGGCGATGGCCACCCGCTGCTGCTGGCCGCCGGACATTTCGGAAGGGCGATGGCCTGTTCTCCCGGTGAGACCCACGCGGTCCAGCGCCTCCAGCCCGCGGTCTTCCCGCTGGCCGGCGGGAAGACCCTGATAAATGAGCGGGAGGGTGACGTTTTCCAGCGCGTTTAGCTCCGCAATGAGGTTGAAGCCCTGAAAGATAAACCCAATCTGTTTGTTGCGAATATGTGCCAGTTCCTTGTCTGTGAGGGTGGTGACATCGGTGCCATCCAGGTGATAGTCTCCACTCGTGGGGATATCCAGACAGCCCAACATATTCATCAGCGTGGATTTACCTGAGCCGGAGGAACCGACGATGGCAACGAATTCGCCATGGTCGATGGCCAAGGAAACGCCATCCAGCGCCCGAACTTCGCCTTCGCTGCCCTCGTTATATACTTTGCGAATGTTCTGTATGTCGATCAGCATTTCATCCACCTCACCAGTTACTGCCTTCGGTGGTGGTGTAATTGAGGAAGACCTCATCGGACTCCTGCAAACCGTCGGTGATTTCCACGTTATAGGTATCGGAAATGCCTGTGGTAACGGGGACAGGCCAGAAACCGTCTGGTACCTCCACGGTGTCACCCAGTTCCAAGGCGTTATCCGGCTTCTGGCTTGCCTTCAAAAAGACAACGGAACCAATGGAATCGTCTTCCAGACTGATGGTTTTGACGCACTGAATGGGGATAACAAGGCAGTTGTCGGATTCGCTGGCAACGAGACTGTAAGTAACGTACATATTGGTCATCAGCGTCCCGTCGGTGTTGTCCACGATCACCACGGCGGGGAAGGTGGAGGCACCTTCCGCCATGGTGCCGGTCATACTGACGGACTGGACGGTACCCATGAAGTGGTTGTCCCATTGGTTGATATCTACGGTCATACCCGGCTTCACATAGCTGACATTGCGCTCGTCAATACTGATCTTGATGGTCATCACAGTGGTGTCGGCGATGGTAATGCCCTGGCCGGAGGCAACGTCCTCACCCTCAAGCAGCGTGCAGGAGATAACCGTTCCGTCAATGGGGGCCACGGCGTTATATTTTTCAAATTCCTCCAGCGCTGTTTCAAGCTTTTCCTGGGCCGATTTTAGGTTTAGTTCCGCGGCGGCCACATCGGATTCATAGGTCTTTGATCCAAGTTGGACAAGGGTGGTGCCGGCGGAGACATTGGCGAAGTTCAGCAAATTAATAGATTCTACGGGACCGGCCACCTCGGCCGTGATTTCTTTGGTTTGATTATAGGCCAGCTTGCCGTCTTCATACGGATAGATGGAGACGCCGCTGCTGTCGGTCAATACGGCCGCGGCCGCCATGTCGGCGGTGAGGGCACCGGGGTTATCAAAGGTAAAGATCACCTCGAACAGGATGGAGCCTTCGGTGGTGACCCGCTTGACTTTGTTGATCTGAGACACCGTGCCCGTCAGGTTGGTCATGGCACTGGGGACCGAGATCTGGGCCGACTGGCCGACCTTAATGCTGTCTTCATAGGCATAGCTGTAATACAGGGAGAGCTTCAGCTTGCTGTCACTGACCAGCGTGGCAATCTTTGTGCCTTTGGCCACTTCGTCACCGACTTTAAGCTCGGCAACCGTCAGCAGTTTGCCACTGAACGGAGCGGTAATGTTGAGTTTAGCGTGGGCGTCGTACAGATCCTGCAGTGCGAGAGCGTAGTTATCCGCGTTTTTTTGCGCGGTTTTCAACGCATCCTGCGCGGTGGAATCGTCCATGCTGTAAAGCTTGGTACCTTTGGTCACATAATCGCCTTCCGCCACATAGAGTTCCAGCACCTTGCCGCCGACCGTGGGCGTGATGGTGGAGGAAGTTTGGGCGCTGGTGGTGCCGCTGCCCTCTACCATACTTTGGATGGAAGAGTAAGAGGCAAACTCGGTCAGAATGTCGCCCTGTTCTTTTGGGGCGAAGATGAAACGGAACAGTGCAACCAGCCCAATCGCGAGAAGAATGGTGACGATGGCAACGACTAGGATTCGCTTATTCTTTTTGGAAAGCTTTTTACGTGGCGGAGCAGGTGGCGCAGGTGGTGGGGTAATTTGCGGGGTTTCTGTTGTAGCGGTTTCTGACATGGTGAGTTCCTCCTGTAATAAAGTGGTGCGTACGGGATGGCGATCTGTATTAATCGTACTAGTACAGATAATATATACCGAACCCGAAGTACTGTCAACTATTTCCGGTTCAAACGAAACATAACAGGATCAAGCGGACTGGGCATAACCCGATCCTAAATGGACGAGCGGAAAAGAAAAAAGTTCCAGTTAACTGGAACTTTTTTTCAAAATTTGAGCATGGCGTCAATCGGCAGAGTAGTTACCACAAAAAAAGCTGAGTAGGTAAGCGGCGGCTGCGATAATGGCAGCCACAGGGAGTGGGAGATAGGCAAGAGGGAAGGTCATAAAATGTCCAATCAGATAATACCCCCCTATCAGCGCAAAAAGGATGACCCAGGCCACAAAAAACGTCATGATACGGTTGGACTTCTGTCTGGCAGATAGGGAGGTTTTGCAGACATATTTGACGAACAGAACGGCAACGGCAATGACAAGTACGCCGTCCAGAAAATGACCGAGCGTAAGGGTCAGCGTCCAAATAGAACGTTTGCTGACCAGCGCGGTAATCATGTGGTCGAGACCCCAGATCGTCCACATAATGCAAAAGAACAAAAAACCTTGGCTGAGGCCGGAAAACAGTTTTTCCGTTTTGGAGCGGGGCGGGAAGGCGCGGACGATGTCATCACAGAATGTCTTATAGTCCTCGGCAATGACGGTTTGAATGCTGTCACCCCGGGCCTCCCCCTCGGCAACCATGTGCGTAATGTCGCGCCGGACTTCCTCCTGGTGATACTCGGAAATGTCGCAGTCCCGCAGGTAGACAACGATGTCGGTGAGGACGGTGTTACTCTCGGCAGACAGGTTCTTTTCAAATTCATTGTTTTCCCGGAGCAGCTGTTTTGTCTTTCGATTCATGGTGAAGTTCCTTTCCTAATAATTGATGGACCGCACGTTCCAGCTCGGCAAAGCTGCTGATGAAGCGGTTCAGTTCTTCTTGGCCGGAAACAGACAGCGCATAGTATTTTCGCTTGGGACCTTGGTTTGATTCCCGGTAGGTGGAGGTGACGGAACCGTTCTTCTCCAGCCGCAGAAGCAGGGGGTATATGGTTCCTTCTGAAATATCACCAAAGCCGAATTGGTTCAGCTGCTGGGAGATCTCGTATCCATAGATCTCTTGCTGGCCGATGATGGCCAGAATACTGCCTTCCAGGGTCCCCTTCAGCATTTGTGAGGAAATCAAGACGCTTCTCCCCCTTTCACTATCTTGTAATGCAAGAGACTTCGTATATTGTATTGCAAGATACATGGTTTGTCAAGTGCGAAAAAACAGGCGATAAAAAGCCATGGGAAGCAATGGAGGAGCGCTGATCAGCGCCCCTCCATTGCTTCCCATAATAAAGAGTATAAAATGATATAAAAAAGGCAGCCGTGACCAAACCACCCAACTTGGGGAAAGGAAAGTGACTTCTGGCCGGCAGGCGGCATGGGTGATTTAGACGGCCGCAGAGCCAAAGGCACAGACAGGCCGGAGGGTACAGGTAGCACAGGAGGGGCTGCGGGCCGTGCAGACGGCGCGGCCATGGAGAACAAGTCGGTGGCAGAAATCATTGGATTCCTCCGGGGGGAGGCACTTGCGCAGTTGATCTTCCACCTTGGCGGGATCTTTGGTGCCGTCGGTCAGACCCAGCCGGCCTCCGATGCGAATGCAATGGGTATCGGCAACCACGCAGCCTGGCTTTTGATAAAGGTCACCCAGAATGAGATTGGCGGTTTTGCGGCCGACTCCGGGCAGGCGCAGTAATTCCTCCATTGTATCGGGAACCCTGCCGTTATAGTCCTGTAGCAGCATTTGGGCGGAGAGGACGATGTCCTTTGCCTTGCTGCGGAAAAAGCCGCAGGAGTGGACAATTTCCTCCACCGCTGACACGTCGGCCACCGCCAGCGACGGCAGTGTGGGGAAGCGGGCATACAAAACGGGAGCGACCTGATTGACCCGTTCGTCGGTACATTGTGCGGAAAGCCGGACGGCAAATAGAAGCTCGTAATCCCTTTCATATTGAAGGGAACAGATTGCTTTGGGATAAGCCTGCTTCAATCCGGCTACAATGGCAGTAACATTAGGGTTTGGTTTCACGAGATCACCTCTTTATACAATGATACCACAGGAAGGGTGAAAAAACGATATAGTTTTTCCTTGATCGACAATTGTATTCCCCCTGCGGATCGTGTATAATCATAAAAATGCACTGACTAAATGGAACTAGGAAGGTGGAACGACCATGGTAACACAGACAATTGACTTTATTACCCAGAGCGATCCCGAGGTGGGCAATGCGATACGGGCGGAATACGACCGTCAGCGGAGAAACATTGAGCTGATCGCGTCTGAAAACTTTGTCAGCGAGGCGGTGCTGGCGGCGGCGGGTACCGTGCTGACCAACAAATATGCCGAGGGCTATCCCGGCAAGCGCTATTACGGCGGCTGCCAGTGTGTGGATGTGGTGGAGAATCTGGCACGGGACCGCGCCTGCCAGCTGTTTGGTGCGAAATTTGCAAATGTCCAGCCACACAGCGGTGCACAGGCAAATTTTGCTGTCTATCAGGCGCTTTGCCAGACCGGCGATACGGTGCTGGGGATGAACCTCAACCACGGCGGACACCTGACCCACGGTTCCCCGGTCAATTTTTCCGGACTGAACTATAACATTGTGCCCTACGGCGTGGACGAAAACACCGGATACATCGACTATGATGCCCTGCGGGCACTGGCACGGGAGCATAAGCCCAAGATGGTGATCGCCGGCGCGTCCGCTTATCCCCGCGTAATAGACTTTGAAAAGTTTGCCGACATCGCCCACGAGGTGGGCGCCTATCTCATGGTAGACATGGCGCACATTGCGGGACTGGTGGCTGCGGGACTGCATCCCAACCCCGTGCCCTATGCCGACGTGGTGACCACGACCACCCACAAGACCCTGCGCGGGCCTCGCGGCGGCATGATCCTGACCAACGACGAAGAATTGGCCAAAAAGATGGACAAGGCGATTTTCCCCGGTAGTCAGGGCGGCCCGCTGGAGCACATCATCGCGGCCAAGGCGGTGGCGCTGGGTGAAGCGCTGCAGCCGGAATTCAAGACCTATCAGCAGCAGATCGTCAAAAATGCAGCGGCACTGGCCGCATCTCTGGTCGAATGCGGGTTCCAGCTGGTTTCCGGCGGCACCGACAATCATCTGATGCTGTTGGATTTGCGAAATATGGAGATTACCGGAAAAGAACTGGAGCACCGGCTGGATGAGGTGTATATTACCGCCAACAAAAATGCCATTCCCGGGGATCCCCGCTCTCCCTTCATTACCAGCGGTGTGCGCCTGGGAACTCCCGCCGCTACCAGCCGTGGATTTCAGGAAGAGGACATGAAGGTGATTGGCAAGCTCATCTGGCTTACAGCCACCCAATTCGAGGAAAAGGGCGACGAGATCCGGGCAGCGGTCAACAAGCTCTGTGCCAAATATCCCCTTTACGATTAATCGAACGTATGTTAGAATGGAGAGGACATTTTGTCCTCTCCATTCTGCTTGAAACGAGGGATGCACCGTGAGGTACCAACCTTTGGCTGATGAAATCAGACCGAATACACTGGAAGATGTGGTGGGCCAGCCGCATATTCTGGGCAGGGACGGCATGCTCCGCCGCATCATTGCGGGGGGGAATGTCCCCAACATGGTTTTTTACGGCCCCTCCGGCACAGGGAAGACCACGGTGGCTAACATCATTGCCCAAAAAACCGACCGCACGCTGCGGCGGCTGAATGCCACAACCGCGTCTTTGGCAGACATCAAGGATGTGATGGCCGACGTGGGGACCATGCTGGCTCCCAATGGAATTTTGCTGTATTTGGACGAGATCCAGTACTTCAACAAAAAACAACAGCAGTCATTGCTGGAGTTTATTGAAAGCGGAAAGATCACGCTGATTGCCTCCACCACGGAAAACCCGTTTTTTTATGTGTTCAACGCCATTTTAAGCCGCTCTACCATATTTGAATTTAAGCCGGTGACGGCGGCGGAGGTTCTGCCTGCCATCGACAGGGGCTTTTTGCATATGGAGGAACGCCTGGGTGTGCCCATCCAGTGTGAGGACGGGGTGCGGGAGCACATCGCCGCCGCCTGTGGAGGGGATGTGCGCAAGGCGCTGAACGCCGTGGAGCTGTTGAGCGATGCCGCCAAACTGTGTGACAGAGAAAAACTGGTTTCGCTGGATGAAGCGAAAACCGTGGCCCAGCGCTCTGCCATGCGGTACGACCGAGACGGAGACGACCACTTTGATGTCCTGTCCGCCTTGCAAAAATCCATACGCGGCTCCGATCCGGATGCCGCGGTCCACTATTTGGCCCGGCTGTTGGAGGCGGGAGACCTGATCTCCGCCTGCCGCCGGTTGATGGTGATTGCCTGTGAAGACGTGGGGCTGGCCTATCCCCAAGTCATCCCAATTGTAAAGGCCTGTGTGGACGCGGCCAATATGCTGGGGCTGCCGGAGGCACGGATTCCCCTGGGGGATGCCGCAGTGCTAATGGCCACGGCACCGAAGTCCAATTCGGCATACAAAGCCATGGATGCCGCTCTGGCTGATGTGCGGGCGGGGAGGACGGGGGACTATCCCCGCCATTTGCAGAACGTTCACGCAGATTCGGCAGGCATGGAGCGGGAGCAGGGGTATCGGTATCCCCATGACTACCCCAATCATTATGTAAACCAGCAGTACCTGCCGGACACGTTGCGGGGTGTTTCCTATTATCAATACGGGGAGAACAAAACGGAGCAGGCGGCGCGAAAATACTGGGCGGAAATTAAGAAGAGTGGAGATGAGAAGCGGTGAGGTGGAGAGACAGCTATCATCCCTATGCACTGACGACTATCCTGTTCTGGTCGCTGGCCTATGTGTTTACACGGCTGGCGGTTCGGCACTTTTCCGCCCTTGCCCTGGGGGTGCTGCGCTATCTGGTTGCAAGCGCCGCCCTTTTGGCTGTGGTGCTGATTCTGAAGCTGCGGCCACCGTCTAAGCGGGACTCTGCATGGTTTTTGGCGGCTGGAATGAGCGGCTTTTTCCTGTACATGATTACCTTTAACAAGGGATGTGAATTGGTCACTGCCTCTACCAGTAGTGTGATGATTGCAACGGTACCCGTGATCACAGCCCTGCTGGCCCGCTTTGTTTACGGGGAAAAACTAGCTGCCGTGCAATGGCTGGGGACTGCGGTTTCCTTTGGCGGAGTGGTGCTGCTGACGGTGCTTCGCGGAGACCTTTCTATGAATGCCGGTATTTTATGGCTGCTGGCGGCCGCAGTGGTTTTGAGCGTTTACAATCTGTTGCAGAGAAGGCTGACAAGAAACTATTCCGCGGTGCAGACCTCGGCGTACAGCATCTTTGCGGGTACCGTGATGCTGATGCTCTTTTTCCCCGCGGCGGTACCAGAGATGAAAACGGCGCCGGCGATACAGTGGGTGTATATCCTGATTCTGGGTGTGCTTTCCAGTGCATTGGCCTATTGCACCTGGGCCAAGGCATTTGAAAAGGCGGGGAAAACTTCCGACGTGAGCAGTTATATGTTCTTAACCCCCCTGGTGGCCAGCGTGCTGGCGGTGCTGATCGCGGAAGAGGGAATCGAATTTTCCACGGTGATTGGCGGCGTGGTCATTATGGCCGGGCTGTTCCTGTTTCAGCTTGGCGGGAGGAAACAGAGGGAATTGACAGTCATCGGGGACTAACATATAATAAATGAAAGGATAGGAGGCGGAGACATGGACGTTTGCGTAGGCGACATTTTAGAGATGAAGAAGAGCCATCCTTGCGGAAGCAAGGAATGGAAGGTGCTGCGGTCCGGCATGGACTTTCGCCTCCGCTGTGAGGGGTGCGGGCATGAGCTGATGATCCCACGCAGCAAAGCGGAAAAGAACATTAAGAAAATCAAACGCAAAGAGAGCGAGTGAACAACTGCTGATGAAAGAATTCTGGAGCAAACGGATTCGGGGTGCCGTGCCCTATACGCCGGGTGAGCAGCCACGTGACCGCGTTTTTATCAAGCTGAACACCAACGAGTGTCCCTATCCGCCGTCCCCCCGGGTGATGGAGGCGGTTCGAACTGTGCCGGAGGACACCCTGCGGCTGTACCCGGATCCGGAGTGCCTGACCCTGCGGCAAACCATTGCGGAATACTATGGCTTGGGCGTGGACGAGGTGTTTGCCGGTAACGGTTCCGATGAGATACTGGCCTTTTGCTTTCAGGCCTTTTTTGACCCGGATCGGCCTATCGTGTTCCCCGTGGTGTCATATAGCTTTTATCCGGTCTATGTTGACTATTTTGGCCTGACTGCACGCACTGTTCTGATGAACCATGATTTTTCTATTCCGGTGGAGGAACTGTGCAGCGGCAACGGGGGCGTTGTGCTGGCGAATCCCAACGCGCCCACCGGCATTGCCGTGGGGCTGGATACGGTGCGCCGCGTGCTGGACGCCAATCCAGAGGTGGCGGTAATTGTAGACGAGGCCTATGTGGGGTTTGGAGCAGAGTCCGCCGTTTCGCTGATCGCAGAATATCCCAATCTGGTGGTGGTGCAGACCATGTCCAAGGGCCGCGGGCTGGCCGGCTTGCGCGTGGGTTGGGCGCTGGGACAGAAGAATATGATGGATGCGCTGCGGTGTGTGAGGGATTCCATCAATTCCTATACGGTGGATCGGTTGGCCATGGCGGGTGCAACAGCCTCCATGAAAGACGAGCCATATTTCCGCGCTACCTGCAAAAGAATTGCCGACACCCGCCATCGCACGGCGGAAAAACTGACGGCGCAGGGCTTTTCGGTGCTGCCCTCTCAGTCCAATTTCTTGTTTATCTCCCATCCCATCACGAGCGGACGGGTTTTGTTGGACGGGTTGCGCTCGCGCGGGATTCTGGTGCGTTGGTGGAATGATCCCCGAATTGAAAACTATCTTCGGATTACGGTGGGGACCGATGAGGAGATGGATGCGCTGTGTGCGGCGCTGGCGGAATTGGTTCCGTAAAGCATGGGAAAAACAAATCAGCTTTTGTGCATGGCGCCTGAAAGGGTGCCATGCACTTTTTTTACTGCGTCCCCGTTTTGACTTTTTTTGTGTGGGACGGCCCCTATAATAGGGACATGGGGGTGAGAACAATGACGGTGGTATATGTTGACTCCCTGTTTTTGCTGAATTTGATCGTCAATTACCTGCTGTTGCTGGCGACCGGCAAGCTGGCAGCCGAATGGCTGCGGCGGTGGCGGCTTCTGGCGGGTGCGGCGGCAGGCGCGCTGTATGCGGCGGCAGTTTTTTTCCCGGGAATGGGATTTTTGCTGCACCCTTTCTGCAAAGGTGCGGTGGCGGTGGGAATGGTACTGATCGCATACGGCGGAAGCAGGCGGCTTTTGCGGCTGCTGCTGATCTTTTTTGGCGTGTCGGCTGCCTTCGGGGGTGGGGTGTTAGCCATTGAGCTTTTTGGCGGAAGAGGGCTGACGCTGGAAAACGGCATCTATTATTCCATGATGGATGTGAAGTTGCTGCTGGTATCCGCAGCGGCCTGCTATTTGGTGCTGTCACTGGTATTTCGGCGATTGGGTCAGCACGGCGGGAAGCGGGGAGAGCTTTTGCCGGCCACCATCCGACTTTTAGGGAAAAGCGTACAGCTTACCGCACTGGTAGACACAGGGAACACCTTGACCGATCCTATGAACGGCAGACCAATCATGGTGGCGGAGGGAGAGCGGCTGGCGACGCTGTTTTCCCCAGAAGAATTTCCGGCGCGGGGAGAATTGCTTTCTCCTGTGACGGCAATGGAACGGCTCTCGCGCGGGTCGCTGCGCGGGCGGTTGCGGCTGGTGCCGTACCAGACGGTGGGGGTAGAATGTGGGCTGCTGCTCGCGGTGAGAACAGACCGGGTATGCGTGGCAGGCAAAGACTGTGAAGGACTGTTGGTGGCACTGTCACCAAACAAGCTGTCAGACGGCGGAGCGTACAGCGCTCTTGTAGGAACAATGTAACAAGCAGGAAAGGATGGAATGACAATGGGCGCGATACGAAAGCTGCAGACGGTATGGTGGAAAATTCTGGCGAAGCTTGGGCTGTGCTTGCCGGGAAAGGTCATGTACATTGGTGGCAGCGAGGCGCTGCCGCCGCCGCTGACGCGGGAAGAGGAGGAACTGCTGATTGAGCAGCTGGGCGAAGGAAACGAAAGCGTCCGCGCGCAGCTGATTGAGCGGAACCTGAGGTTGGTGGCATACATTGCCCGGCGGTTTGAAAACACCGGCGTTGGGATTGAGGATTTGATTTCCATTGGCACCATTGGACTGATCAAGGCGGTGGGAACATACAAGCCGGAGAAAAATATCAAGCTTGCCACGTATGCCAGCAGATGTATCGAAAATGAGATATTAATGTATCTGAGGAAGATATCAAACCAAAAAACAGAAATCTCCTTTGATGAACCGCTTAACATCGACTGGGATGGGAACGAGCTGCTGTTGTCCGACATTCTTGGGACGGAGAATGACATGGTGGTGAAACCGCTGGAGACGGATGTGGACCGAATGCTGCTCTGGTCTGCGGTGGAAAAGCTCAACCGGCGGGAGCAGCAGATTATTACCATGCGGTTTGGGCTGGCAGGCGGTTCGGAAAAAACCCAAAAGGAAGTCGCTGATTTAATGGGTATCTCGCAATCCTACATATCCAGGCTGGAAAAGAGAATTATTGCGCGGCTGCGGAGAGAGATCCTGCGGATGTCATAGAAACCAAGCCACGAGTCAGAAAAAAAGTCTTTCAAAACTTTGTTAAAAAAATTGACAAGTTCTATTTGCGATGGTATGATAGAAAAAATAAGCAAATGAAACGACCGCTCTGGTCGGGGGTGTAACAGAAATGAAAAGAAGTAAAGTGTCCAATGCGGTGATTCGTCGGCTGCCACGGTATTTCCGGCACCTTGATGAACTGCATAAAAGCGGCGTGGTTCGCATTTCATCCAGTGCTTTGGGTGATTCTATGGGACTCACGGCCTCGCAAATTCGGCAGGATCTGTCCTGTTTCGGCGAGTTTGGCCAGCAGGGCTACGGTTACAATATCATAAGTCTGCGCAGCGAAATTGCGGAGATTCTGGGTATGAATAACGAGCATATCGCTGTTATTCTTGGAGCCGGTAACCTGGGCCGCGCACTGATTGAAAATTTTCATTTTGATTGGAATGGGTTTACGCTCAAGGCGGCGTTTGACTCCAATGATGTGCTGGTGGGGACCAGCATCGCGGGTGTGCCGGTCTATCATGTTGATCAGTTCGAAAAATTCATGGCCGAGCGTCCCGCAGATGTGGTAGTACTGACCGTGCCGCAGAAGGTCGCGTCGCTGATGGCGGACCGTGCGGCGGAATACGGCGCCCACGGTATCTGGAATTTTACCAACATCGAGTTGGATGTCAAAAAGCCCAACGTCGTGGTGGAAAATGTTCACTTTGCGGACAGCCTGCTGTCCCTGAGCTACATGATTTCCGAAAAAGACGATTGACGGAGGTTCTGACGTGTCACACCTGAAAAAACGATTGTTTCCCGCTGTGGCGCTTGTTTTGGCGCTGACAGGCGGTGCAATTGCCTTGGCCACGGGAGGAAGCTCCACAGACCCGCTGATTTCGCTGGGGTATATCACGGGAACACTGAAACCTGATATTCTTGCCCAGGCGGACACCGCCATCAGCACGAGCACCAATGCAGCCTACGCCACGGCGGCGGCCACGCTGGAGCAAAAGGCGGCGGCGTATCTGGCGCAGACTGGGGAGAATCAGGCCGCGTCTGACCTTAGCTACAGCGCGGCCTTTTCACAGCTTGCGCTGAAGCGGGGAGATGCCTTTACGGAAAGTACGGGGGCTGGTTTCCTGCTCATCACCGGTAGTGCTGCGGTGACCCACACCGGGACAGTGGTGGATGTGACGGCGGGGGCAACGGTTGTCTCCGGTGGAAGCCTAACAGCGAACCACCGCTATCTGGTGGGGGAGGATACCACGGCGGTGTTCACCATCGTTTCAGATGCGGCAACGGCGGCTGTGGAGGGATACTATACCGCGGCATATAGTGAATATGACACGTTGCCGTACACCGATATCTGCAGCACGGACTGGTATTACAGCTATGTGAAGTACGCCGTTGAACATGGATTATTTGCCGGGACCAGCGCCACCACCTTTGCGCCACGGATGGATATGAACCGGGGTATGGTAGTCACGGTTTTGTACAGCTTGTCCGGTAGTCCGGCGTCGTCTGCCAGCAACAAATTTTACGACGTTGCCCAGAGCGCGTATTACGCGGGGCCGGTGACCTGGGCCACCTCAGTGGGGGTCGCGGCGGGGACGGGGACGAATTACTTTTCCCCCACCAAGAGCATTACGCGGGAGCAGATTGCCTGTATGCTGTACAGCTATGCCGGTGGTTTTGCCGGACTGGATGTGAGCGGCAGGGCAGACCTTAGCGGTTTCACCGATGCGTCCCAGATCGCCAGTTATGCGGAAGATGCCATGGCATGGGCGGTGGATGTAGGAATCATTGGAGGGACTTCGTCCACTACTATTTCCCCCAAGGGAACGGCTACCCGTGCCCAGGTGGCTGCAATGCTGCAAAACTTTAAGTCCCTACTTTAGAACCCTTCGGAAGACCTGGCATAAGATGAAATGAGAGCACAATAGTGTGTCTCCATTTTAGTCAGGAGGTACTTTTGTATGGGATGCAATAACGGTTGTGGGGGCGGCGGGAGCTGCCTCTGGATCATCATCATTCTCGTAGTTCTGTGGTGCTGCTGTGGCAGCGGTTTCGGTTTCGGTGGTTGCGGTGGCTGCGGTGGTGGCTGTGGTGGCTGCGGCGGCGGTTGTGGCTGCTAAACACCGGTACTTGAAGCAAAGAGAAGCGGAGCATTTGCTCCGCTTCTTCTTTTGTGTTAAGATGGGCATACTAGCACACACCGCAGAACCTCTGATGAGAATGGAGTGACAGGGATGAAACGAAGTTTTATGATCTCAGTGCTGATTGTGTGTCTGCTTTTGCTGGCGGCTTGCTCAGAAAGCGGGGCTGAGACAACCCAGCAGGAGAGCGAGCCACCCCAAGTAACGGAAACAATGCCCACCGAACCTGCGGACACCACACCGCCGGAGACATTGGCAGCCATGGAGACGGCTGCCGCCATGAATGAGGAGGAACTGGTGGGGCAAATGTTTTGGGCCCGTTGTCCTCAAGAAAATGCCGCAGAACTCGCAGCGGAGTATGATTTGGGCGGCTATGTCCTTTTTGCCGCTGACCTTAAGGACAAGTCTGCCGACCAGGTGAGAGATACCATTCAAAGCTATCAGGATGCATCAGCCATCCCCATGTTGATCGCCGTGGATGAAGAGGGAGGTACGGTTACCCGCGTAAGTCGGTATCCACAATTCCGCGACAGCAGATTCCAGTCGCCCAGAGTGCTTTACAAAGCGGGGGGGATGGAGCGCATTGCGTTGGATACCACGGAGAAGGCAGAACTTTTGCTGCGCTTGGGGATTAACGTGAATTTGGCCCCCGTCTGCGACCTGTCGGACGATGCGGCAGATTTCATCTACGAGCGTTCTTTCGGGGGTGATGCGTCGGCAACATCAGAGTATGTGGAAACGGTTGTTACCGCCATGAAAGCGGCGGGGATTGGAAGCTGTCTTAAGCATTTCCCGGGTTATGGGAATAATGCCGATACCCACACTGGGATCGCGTTAGACCAAAGAGAATATTCCACCTTTGAGTTGCAGGATTTTATCCCATTTGAGGCGGGGATCAAAGCAGGCGCAGACTGTGTTCTGGTCAGCCATAATGTGATTACCTGTATGGACGAAGACCTGCCCGCCTCGTTGTCTCCGGCGGTACATGGTGTGCTGCGGGAAACCCTTGGGTTCACGGGGGTTATTATGACAGACGATCTGGCAATGGATGCGATTACTGATTACACGAATGGGGAAGAGGCAGCGGTGTTGGCGGTGTTGGCGGGGAATGATCTGCTGTGCTGCTCGGATTTTGAAACCCAGATCCCAGCTGTCTTGGCGGCACTGGAGGATGGGCAAATCTCCCGGGAACAGTTGGAACAATCCGTAGTGCGAATTTTGATTTGGAAAACAGAACTTGGGCTTTGGGCAGAAAATGCCGGAAAAGAGTAAAAAATGCTTGCAAAATGCTTGCCGCTGTGCTAATATAATTAAGCTGTCATTTAGACAGCAGATGCAGTATGCGGCAGTAGCTCAGTTGGATAGAGTGTTTGGCTACGAACCAAAAGGTCGGGGGTTCGAATCCCTCCTGCCGTACCAGAAAAGGCAGGCAAAAAAGATTTATGGCCGAAAAAGTCAAAGTCTATGCGCCTTGAGAGGGTTTTTACTTGAAAAAGTAAAAACCCTCTTTCCTTAGATTTATTAGCCCTCCAGCTTCATTCTGGAGGGAGTTGAACGCACAAGAGGACAAAACGACAGAATTAACCAAGAAAAACAGCAATCAATACGAAATTAGAGCGGCGCCCTTTTTGAAACGGCAGAAATGCCCTTCTAAACTGGCGCCCTTTTTAGATCACTCAAAAGCAGAACATGAAAACACCAAGAGCCAGAGAACCAGGGCGTGAAAAGCGCCTCCTTTCTCTGGCTTTTTTTGTTTTCGGAAATGAATAAATTAAAGTCATACACCGCGCGATTGCCGATTGCTGCCTGTGTTTCGAGAATTTGTTGTTGAATCGAATCGAATTCAACAATATAATGGTCATATACAGATTGGCTATAGGGAGGTAATATACATTCGGAATCTACTGAAAAAACACAGATTGGTAATGATCGTCCTATCAGCGCTTCTAACAACCGCTGCCCTAATGCTCTTGGTCAGGCTTCCGGGGATGATGAACAGCGGACCCGAAAGTGTTACCATTGCGGAGGTAAACGGCGTCTATGACCTGACCGGAATTGAAGATTCTGGGGAAGTTCTGGTCATCCTGCCACCCAGCCCTACGTATTATCCCAATACGCTGTTGACTCCGAAAAGCGTCGATTTGGCTGATCCAGTCAGTACAGAGCAATATGACGCACTGCGTGCCGACTATCTTTCCCAGCGGTTTATGGTTGAATTGCCTGCCAACAGCGACGTCTATACCCTGGCATTTAATTTGTCGGGCCGCCACGCCATGCGGGTCTATGTAAACGGCGAACTGGTCGGTCAGTCCGGGCAGCCGGGTACCACAAAGCAGGACACCGAGGTCTGGGAAAACAACCTGACCTGTTACGCCACACCCAAAGACGGCAAACTGGATATCGTTTTACAGTCGGCGCAGTTTTATCATTTCCGCAGCGGCGCGCGGCTGGCGACCCTGAGCATCCAAAATACGGCGTCCGCCCCCAGTGGTGGCCTGACCAACGAAACCAAGGGTTTTCTTGTCATGGGCGCGTTTGTGTGCGCGACGGCGCTTCTGCTGTGTATCTATCTGCTTTTATCGCATACGAAGGTGACTTTGTACTTTGCCCTGGCCTGTCTTGCCATGGCACTGAGGGAGTGCATTCAAAGTCAGGCATGGACATACTTTCCGATAAACGGGAAGCTCTCCTTTCTGCTGGAATACATGAGTGTGGTATTACTTGCAATCTTTCTGGCTCTGTATCTCGGGCAGTATGCAAAGGGCAGATTCCTGCGCGCGGTTCAACATGCGGCGGTCGCAGGGTCAATTTGCTACGGAACTTGCCTGCTGTTTTGCGATTCGGTGTTGTATACTTCAATTTTGCAATACTATCAGGCGCTATTGGTGCTCTGCATTGTTCCGGGTATTTCTGGGCTGTTCTGGACGATGCGCCGCCCAACGAAGGAACAAACCGCCGCTCTGTACGGAATTGCGGTCTTCTTTCTCGCCGCCGTGTCCGACATTTTGATGTACAACAATGTTTTTGGCTATCAGCACCCCAAGAAACCGATTTCGGAAGCTGCCATGCTGATATTTGTGCTTGCACAGACGGTGTCGCTGTTTCTGATGAATAACCGGGTACTTGCCGAATCAAAGGCGGCAGAGCAAAAACTGGCGGCGGAAAAGGACACGCTGGAAACCCTCAACCGTCTGAAAACCGAATTTTTGGGCAACGTCTCCCACGAACTAAAAACTCCGCTCACTGTGATGTCCGGTTACGCGCAGACCACGAAGCAACTGGCCGAGCGTCCGGGCGTGCTGGACGGCAGCGAAGTTTCCCGCAGAATGAAGCTCATTTCCTCCGAAGCGGAGCGGCTGTCCCTGATGGTGGGGCAAATCCTTGATGTGACTCGTATGGAAGAAGGACGCATGGACATGGAAAAGCGCCCCTGTCACATCGATGAAATCATTCACGCCGCCATTGAAACCCACTACCCCATGCTGAATAAAAACGCAAACAGGCTGGAAATCCATATCGAGCCCGGACTTCCCGCAGTCAGCGCCGACCCCGCGCGGATATCTCAGGTGATTGTTAACCTGATTTCCAACGCGGTACGCTTTACCGCAAATGGTCTGATTACCATATCCACAAAGAGAGCGGATAAAATGATTGTGATCTGCGTCGCCGACAATGGCGCAGGCATCATCCCGGACAGGCTTCCCCATATCTTTGAGCGGTACAGCCACAAAGAAAAATCCGGCGGCGGTCAGGATACCGGCACCGGATTGGGACTCTATATCTGCAAGCATATTGTGGAACAGAATGGTGGCAACATCTGGATTGAAAGCGAGGAAGGCCTTGGAACCTCCGTATTTTTCACCCTGCCCATCCTGTAGGCGTCAATACCGCACCTTGCTGAAGATGTATTCTCCTTTGCCGGAGTTGGACAGTTCAAACCAACCTCCGCCGTCTGCCCCCAGCTTTTTACGCAGATTTGCCACATGCACGGCGACGGTGTGGGCTGCCCCGGGGGAGCTTCCGCCCCACGCCCGGCTGTAAATTTCGTCATAGCTAAGTCGCCGCCCGGCGAACAGGGCAAAGCATCCTAAAAGCTGGAGCTCCTTTTGCGTCAGGGGGATGCACTCATCGTCCAGGGTCGCTTCGCCCAGCAGAAAGTCGATAGACAAAGGAAAAAGCTCGATTTTTCCGGCGGTCATAAAACCTGTTCTGCGAAGCTGCGCCCCCACCCGAGCGGCAAGTACATTTAAATCATAGGGCTTGGTGACATAATCGTCCCCGCCCTGCAACAAGCCTTTTACAACGCTCTCATTTTCATCCCTGCAAGTCAGGAAGATGATGGGGGCGTTTGTTTTTTGCCGCAGCTCGGCGCAAAACTCGAAACCGGAGCCATCCGGCATCATCACGTCCAGCAGAATCAGGTCGGGGCTGTGCTCCTCCAATTGAAACCGCGCCTGTGCAAGGGTATCCGCGCCGATGACCTCGTAGCCCTTGCCCTCGAAATATTCACGGTTAATGGCAAGTACGTCGGCCTCGTCCTCTACCATCAAAAGCGTTGCCTTTTTCATTCAGTCACCCCCGTTTATTTCAGCCATAGTCTACCATATTTTTACGGAAAATGAAACGCCCCAAAAAAGTTTTACGTTTGCGATCAAGAATTCTTGATCATCCACACAAGACCATTTATTTCTGCTACGCTACTTGTATATCTTTCATGGCGGAAAAGAGGTGGCAGTATGCTACAAATCACGAGGGCGGACGTTGTGGACGACTGGACGCTGGATATCGAGCTGAGTAACGGGCACCTGATTCTGTTTGATACCCGGCGGCTTGCAGAGACTAACCCCGCTTATGCGGTTCTGCGAAAACTGGAGGTGCTTCCCCGCCCAAGCACCGATGGGCAAAGCGTTTACTGGCGGGACGGCCCAAGGCTTAAGTTGGAAGAAATCATGGCCTTGCTAAACAGGCAGGACAACAATTAAATTTGAGGAGGCAATACAAACATGAAACAAATTTGGAAAAAGCTCGGCAGCGCGCTTCTTGCGCTGTGCATGGTACTGACCATGCTGCCCACGGTGGCGTTTGCGGCGGACGCGAACACATTAAAAAGCACCATTGAAGGTTACTCCGGTGGCACAGGCTCACTGACCGCAACGGTAAGCAGCGACACCGTCACCGTCACCGGAACGGTAACGGACGCGGCGTCAACGCTCATGCTCAGCATTGACGAGGGAGTGACGGTTGTCTGGACTGCGTCCATTACGGCGGCCGCAGATTATGAGGATGTCTTAGTCAATTTAAACTCAAGCGGTACGTTTGAGATGAAAAGTGGTGAAATCACAGCCACCAAGGGTACTGCTATTACTGGCTCAGGCAACGTAACAATTACCGGAGGAACCGTTACAAGTGCCAACCAGCATTACACCATCTATGTAAATTCAACCGCCTCAAATTTGACGGTCAGCGGCGGCACGATAAAAACCACCTATGCTGACAATAACAGCGGAGCGGTAGCGATTAAAACAGATGCAAACACCACTATCTTCAGCGGTGACTGTCAAGTGGAGGCGACGGGTGCCGGCTTTAATGTAGCGGTGGATGCAAAAGGCGATGTGGAAGTTAAAAACAGCGCCCAAATCCTTGCCGTAAAGGGCATTTCCATTACGGCTGCCGGCAACGTGGCGGTGAGCGGCGGCACGGTCAGTTCCAGTTTATACAGCGCCATCAAGGCCATCGGTGCAAGCTCCGCCGTAACCGTCAGCGGCGGCACAGTGTCCAATTCGGCTCCAACCAAGGAATATTCGGTAATTAATATGACAAACGCCAACAATACTGCGGAAAACGTAACAGTCAGTGGCACCGGTCAGGTTCTGGCACAGGGGGAGGGCAGTACTGCCTGTGCCATCAAAACTTCCGGCGGCGTAGCAGTCAACGGCGGAACAGTCAGCGCCACCAGGGGTACCTCTATCTATGCTGATGGTTCAAGCTCTACCGTAACGATTAGCGGCGGCACGGTGTCTAACACGGCAACCGTGTCCGAGAACCCGGTTATCTACATGGATAACACCGCCAATACTGCAAACAACATAACAATCGGCGCAAGCGGCGCGGTGCAGGCAAACGGAACCGGCGACGTAGCCGTTCGGACTTACGGTAGCGTGACCAGCAGCGGCACCATGACCGGCAAGATAGCCTACGCCGTCACCGTCAATAACGGCACGGCAGACGCAGCCTTTGCGGCGCAGGGTGATACCGTCGGAATTACCGCCGCCACACAGTTCGGTCAGCAGTTTCTGGCGTGGCAGATTGACCGCGGCAATATAACGCCGGCAGCGCAGGAGGCAAACACAACCTTTACTATGCCCGAAAGCACGGTGGAGCTAACGGCAACTTATGAGGACACTGCAATCGATGTCTCCACCGCCGGCGAGCTGAAAGCGGCACTTGTGATAAACAACCCCCGAAGCGTAAATGTCACAGCGAATATCACTATGGCAGAGGGTATCTCAGTGGGCGCAAACCATACGCTGAATATCCCGGAAGGCTATACCCTTTCCACTGGGGCCACCAGCGAGCTGTATATCGGGACTGGCAAAACCCTAACATTGACAGGAAATGGTACCCTGAAAGTCAACAGCACCGTTGATACCGGCGTTTCAGTTTATGGCACACTGGAAAGCAAGGGTACCGGCATTACCATTGAAACCAGCACCGGTATTACTACGACGGGAATTGCTCTGTGGGGTGCCGAGGCACAGATGATGGTCCACGGCGGCACGTTGAACGTCAATAATTCGGTCGGTACAGGCATCAGTGGCTCGGTTGGTAGTACACTGACAGTGGACGAAAACTGTTCTGTGAATATTTCCAATACCGGAGAAAGTACGCGGGGAATTAATGTATCCGGCACCTCTGCCTTCAAAGACAGCACGGTAATCATCGACAGCAGCCACACCGGAATAGATTCCTTGATGAGCAGCTTTGAAAACAGCACCGTTACGATTAATCGAGCCGGCTACGCTGGACTGAGTATTAAGACTTTGACTATGAGCGATTCGGCGATAAACGTAGCTTACGTGGCCGACGAGAGCGATGAAAACAACTACGGACTGGCTTTTGATGGCGGTAATACAATTACCGCGGACCAAAGCAGCAAGATTACCCTGATTGCGGGCGCTAAACTGTCTGGCGTCTCCGGGCGTTTCAGCGACTGTGGTACCGTCCTTACCCGCAGCAACATTACCGTGCGCGCAGCGGATGGTACTGTCGTTGCGACCGGCCTGACAGCGGGAGACTACGTGTGGAACGGCACACAGTTCACCAAGGGCACCTGCTCCGTTACCTTTAACTTAAGCGGCGGCACCCGTACGGGCGGCGGCGAACTGACACAGGCTATTCTAATTGGCGAGAGCGCAACCGCCCCCATCTTCACCCGCAGCGGCTATACCTTTACAGGCTGGGATAAAGACTTTACCAATGTCACCGGCGATCTGACGGTGACCGCCACATGGAGCTATGCCGGCGGCTATACCGTCACCTTCAACTTAAGCGGCGGTACCCGCACGGGCGGCGGCGAACTGACACAAACGGTAGACAATGGCGGTAGCGCAATTGCCCCCATCTTCACCCGCAGCGGCTATACCTTTACTGGTTGGGATAAACCCTTTATCAATGTCACCGGCGATCTGACGGTGAACGCCACATGGAGCTATAACGGCGGCGGCACAAGCGGCGACACAGGCGGCGGCGGTTCGAGTACACCCGCGACACCCGCGCCCACCGTCTCCGGTTCCACCGCGACGACCACAGTGACGGCGAAAACCGGCTCCGACGGCACGGCAGCCGCCACAGTTACGCAGTCCCAAGTGAACAGCGCGATTGAAAAAGCGCAGAAAGCAGCAAAAAGCAACGGCACCGCTCCCAAGGTGGAAATCCAGGTCAGCGGTGCATCCAACGCAAGCGCCACTGAAACCACCCTGCCGAAAGCTGCCGTTCAGGCGATGGTCACCGGCAAGATGGAATCCATGACACTCTCCTCTCCCGTGGCTGATATGACCTTTGACGCCAAGGCCCTTGCCGCCATTGCGGGCGCGGCCTCCGGAGACGTTGCGTTCACCGCATCCAATGTGAAAAACAGGACCCTTTCAGGCGCGGCGCAGCAGCTCGTGGGCGACCGCCCTGTGTATAACCTCAGCGTCACCTCCGGCGGCAGGACGATCTCTCAGTTTGGCGGTTCCGTAACGGTTTCCGTGCCCTATGCCCCGGCGGCGGGCGAAGACACAAACGCCATTGTGGCCTATTTCATCAATGCAAACGGTAAACCGGAACTGATGCAAAACTGCCATTATGACGCTAAGGCGGGCGCTCTTGTGTTCACCACAGACCACTTCTCTCAGTATGCGGTGGGCTATAACAAGGTTGCGTTCAGCGACGTTTCCGATACCGCGTGGTACGCCGACGCAGTCAGCTACCTTGCGGCGCGGGGCATCACCGGCGGGACATCGGAAACCACGTTCGGCCCCGATGTGACACTGACCCGTGGACAGTTCATCACCCTGCTCCTGCGTGCTTACGGCATCGACGCGGATAACAGCACCGCCGACAATTTCACCGACGCTGGAAACACCTACTACACCGGATATCTGGCGGCAGCCAAGCGGCTTGGAATTTCCAGCGGCGTGGGCGATAACAAATTCGCCCCGGAGCAGGCCGTCACCCGTCAGGATATGTTCACCCTGCTCTATAACGCGCTGAAGGCAATCGACCAGCTTCCTGAGGGTGATTCCGGTAAGACGCTTTCCGATTTTACGGATAGCGGAAGTGTCTCCGCCTACGCCCAGGAGGCCATGAGCTATCTGGTTAAGGCTGGAATCGTCGGCGGCAGCAACGGTCAGCTTTCTCCCACGGCAACGACTACCCGCGCGCAGATGGCGCAGGTTCTGTATAACCTGTTGAAGAAATAACCGCTGTATCAATAGCAAAAGACTGCTGCCGCTCTTCACGCAGTGGGCCTTAGAAAAGTGGCACCCTTTTAAAATAAAACCGGGAAACCCTTGATATCACTGTGGCGCCTTTTTTTGAAGATCATACAAGCCCCATTTTTAGCCGAGGTCTTAGCGATAAGACCTCGGCTTTTTTTACGTCCAAAATTCAACAGAAACGAGCCGATCCATATGAGTGAAAAATATTTCAAAGAACTGACCCAAGTCCGCGCCATGAACGGAATTGAGGCGGCGCCCCTGGATAGGAATACGCTTCCGATTCTGCTGAACGGCCGCTCCGCCTGCCGTGTGGAACCCAGCGGATGCATTTGTATCTTCCCCAATGGCCTGTGCTCCCCTGAAGCAGCCATTGTTGAGCGTCGCCGCATGAAACTAATCCTGCTTTTCTCTAAATAAGCCCCTGCAGCTGTGCTACCTTTATAGCCGAGACCTTTCCGCTTACCTCAAGCTTCTGATATATATTTTTTAAATGCGTTTTTACCGTACCCTCAGACAGAAAAAGACGGGACGCAATTTCTTCTCTTTTCAGACCTTCCGCAACCAGCGAAAGCACTTCTGCTTCTCTTTGGGATAGCCTGACTTTGCTTGGCTGGCTGTTCTTCAGTACTTCCATATACTGTTCGCTGAGTAAGACAACTTTATTAATATATTCATTTTCAGAATCATTGTTTGCTGCGATTTTCAGCATATCCAAAATGCACGGAGCATTTTCCACAAAGGGCATGATGATATCATCCCCCTGTGCCATTGCCAGGGCGTTTTCCAGTTCGGTTACTCCTGCGCTTACACCATTCAAATAATACTTCGCAACTGCCTTGAAAATATAATTGTGGATCATGCCCAGTTGGTTGCTGAATATGGAAAACTGCTCTTGAAAGGTTTCTGTGAGAACCTCAAGCGCGACATAATTCTTTAAAAGCATCAAAGACTTGCCATAGACGACATAGTTGAACGCTACCCCCTGATACAAAAGATCAGCAGTAATCATATCACCAGTTTGCAGCCAATAGGGTATTTTCTCCGGCTGGCCGAGGCAGGCGTAAACATAGCCCTTACACATATCAATGGTCGTATTATAGATGGAATTGTTAGCTTCAGTCATATCCTGTTCCAGCTGCTTGAGCATTTCAATCGCTTCCGACACCTTTCCCTGCACTATGTAAAGCCTTATTAGAGTAAAGTTTGCACAAATGATTATGCTGGTTTGATCCTTCGTTCTGGCTTTGTATATGGCCCTAAAGCTATTTAGTTCAGCTGCCGTCAAGTCACAGGTCTCCAGACAGTACTCAGCTTCAAGCAGATAGTCGGAACCCATTCCGCAGCCGTCGGCAAACTGAGAATAGGAGGTAAAAGAAATGCCTGCCTGCCGTGATATTTCCCTAAAGGTTCCCTGCTCTCTGAAATAAACATAGAGAAGATGCGGAGATCCAAAGGTAAATTCGTTTTCCCGCTGTGCGATATAAGATTGCTTTCCTTTGAGCAGTCTCAGAATATTTCTGTTGTATTCGTCGTCCGGATCGATGTAATTGAATATAGTAAACTTATTGATGATCAGTATTTCAGCAATGATGCGGTTTCGATATTCCTCATCGATCCCTTCCATTTCTTCATAGGCTTTTTTCAGAGCTTCCAGTTTACCCGCGCATTCCATAATCGTTTCTTCATTGCCGTATACGATAGTGATGAAGATATGCTGCAGATAGGCAATCGGATATTGATCCAGCATTTCCTGCGGGATTTTTTCAAACATTTCTAAGGAACCCTCAAACAAAGTGAGTTCATTTCTGATATTTTTCGGATCGTTGAGTATAGAAAGAATACGTTCTGTTTCTCCCGCAAGATTAAAATTTGAATAAGCGGATGGAAAATCATTGCCGTTTAGATACCACTCACCCAAGCGACCATATAGTCCCTGAAGCTCGTCTTGTTGAAAGCTCCGTTTGATTCTCAGGTAATCAAGGAGCACATTATGGATTTTGTAGGTTTTGCTAACCTGATCAAAAAAAACAAAAGCATTCTCCTTTTGAAGCTTTTTCAGAATTTCAATTGTTTTTTCTTCCTGCGTGACAAACAAGGCTTGTTTGTCTGTAAAAATATCCATGACGGAAAGCTTCAGCAAAAAGAACCTGATGCGTTCATCATAAACATTGAACAGTACCTGTTCAACAAGCTCATCAATTGAATTGCTCATGCCTACTGGAATTCCGTTTTCCAAACCAAGCAATATCATATAGATTAACGAAATCCAGCCTTCGGTATATTCGTTCAGTTTGCTTAAGTCTGCTTCGGAAATATCGGCTGCCATCATCCGGCAATAGTGTTCGACCTCACTATCTGTGAATTTTAATTTCTGCTGGGATACGACATAACACAGACCTTTTGAAAGCAATTCGGCAAAATCAACATTGGTTGTATCCCTCGTAATGATTACAAAATGGAGATTGTCGATTCTCTCCGCAACAATTTGCATGAGAAGTTTGTCAATGCGCATTTCCTCTGAAAGGTGAAAATCATCAATCACAAAAACTGTTTTCTCGTGAAATTCGATATCATTTAATAATGATAACACCTTTTCTACCTGCGGGACATCAACAGGAAACCCAAGCGCCTTCATTTTTGCTGAGGCATGTTCATCCAGCTTGCATATTTCAGACGCAAACTTTTCCCAAAAGAATGAAGCCGATTCACCTGCATGCAAAAATGTGATCCAAAGAGGACGATTCTTTTGTGATTTCAGAAAGCTTCTGACGGCAGTAGTCTTACCGAATCCCATGGGTGCTTCTACGATACTAAGGGGATAATCATATATAGCTGACAGGATTTTATTGATACGCTCTCGTTTAAATAGTTCAATCTTTTTCAATGTATATTCACCTGCCCTAAAACTTGATAGCAAAACAAAAAACATTACACGGAGCGTGCCTGTGTAATGTTTTTTATTATAGCAGAAGAACAACTGACCGGCAAAATTATTTAAAAAATGGCTTAAATATTGTCAAAAATACCCCTTTTGGGAGATACCCGGGATTTAAGAATGTCTTTATAATAAAAGCACAATAAGATGAACTAACTCTAATCACAGAAAGGGGGCAGGAGTATGAGCAAAATTGCACATGTTCATGCAAGCGATGATTATAAGCTTCTAATCGATTTTGACGACGGAAGCAAGATCATTTTTAATATGCAAAAAATGATCAAGACTCTCCCATATTTGCGGCTGAATGACCCAGCAAGTTTTCAGACCGTCAAATTCGACGAAAAATCGATCTATTGGGATGCTGCGGATAACAAACCTGAATATTTCCCATTAAGGCTCAGCGTTGACAATATTTTATTTTCACTGAGGGGCTGAACGTCTAATAAATAAATTGAACATAAAGGAAGAATACTTATGAAAACAAAAAAACTAATTGCACTTATGATGATGCTGGCAATGCTGACCGGGCTAATGCCTCAAGTGGCACTGGCGGCAGAGCCCGTGACCATTGACCTTTCCACAGTCAGCGCAAGCGGAAGCGGCTATACCTATGCGGAGGAGCTTGTTAACGCCAAAACAGAGTATGTTGTGACCATTACCGATCCCAGAGATTACATACTCACCGGTACGGTTAGTCAGGAATCGCACCCTACGCGTGTTAAAGTTACGGCAACAACAGCAAACATTACTCTTAGTAACGCCAGTATAACCATTGTTAACTATGCCCCGCTCTCAATCTCCCCCGGCTCAACAGTCAACCTGACTCTGGCGGCAGGCACGGTGAACACCCTTTCCCTCGGCAGTGGTGAGGTTGGATTTGCGGGACTTTACGTTCCCTCCGGCGCTGCTGTTATCATTGATGGGGCCGGTACCCTTAACGCAAGTGGTGGCGGTGGTGGCGCTGGCTATGGCGCAGGTGCCGGTATCGGCGGTATGAGCTATGATGGCATCGCAAACGCTGGAAACATTACCATTAATAGTGGTGTGATCAATGCAACTAGCAGAGCGGGCGCAGCTGCTATTGGTGGCGGCTACGGCGGAAGCGGAAGCAGTGTTGACGGTAGCAACAAAATTATCATTAACGGCGGTACGGTGACAGTAGATGGCAGCATTGGAGGTGGTAGCGTTTCCACCAGCTCTATATCCACCATCAGAGGTGGCTCCGTCAAGTCGAACGAGCTTAATTACACCAATGGCACAAGCGACGTCCATCCCACTACCGTTACGGTCTTAGACTCGGGCGAAAGTGCGCTTTCGGACACGGATATTTCTTGCACGTTGCCCAGCGGCGTTGTATTTAATGCCGTCACTGATAGCGCGGGCAAGCTTTATCTGTGGCTCCCCGCGGGCAACTGTACTTTTACGATTACAAGCGGCGTCATGAATTACAGAGTAATTAGCAACATACAAACGGTTACTTCAAGTGCTGACCCCAACACAATTACCACCAAGCCGATGACTGTAACCAGCGTAACAGTAACACCGGAAGCTCCTGAAGTAGAGAAAGGAAATACGCAGGCTTTCGGCGTATCGGTATTGGGTACGAACTACCCGTTCACGGAGGTAACATGGAGTGTTACAGGCGGGCTTGCCGATACGAGCATAAACAGCTCTGGTGTACTTACGGTAGCTTCGAACGAAACGGCAAGCACACTGACGGTCACCGCTACCTCTACTGTTGACAACACAAAATCAGATTCTGTGACTGTTACTGTAACTGAAGCGCCGACAGTGGCGTTTACATCCATCGATTCCACCGGCAAGGTGGTGACGCTGACATTCAGCGAGGCAATCAACGCCGCCACCGCCATAGCCGCTAACTTCACAGGCTCAGCCGGTACACCCAGCGTCGGATATACCACCGGTTCGACCACGCTGACCCTGACTTACGGCACTGCCATATCCGTCGGAAGCGGTGCGACCATCATCGTCGGAAGCGGCGTGACGGATACTACCGGTAACGCCGCCGCTGTAACAACGTTCACCGAAGGAACAACGTCCGGGTTTACGGGCGTTGACACAACAGCGCCGACCGTAGCGTTTACATCCATAGATTCCACCGGCAAAATTGTGACACTGACGTTCAACGAGGCCATCAATGTTGCTACCGCCATAGCCGCTAACTTCACAGGCTCAGCCGGTACGCCGACCGTCGGATACACTGCCGGTTCCACCACGCTGACCCTGACTTACGGCACAGCCATATCTGTCGGAAGCGGTGCGACCATTATCGTTGGAACCGGCGTGACGGATACTGCAGGTAACGCGGTCGCTGAAACGACGTTCACCGAAGGCACAACCTCCGGCTTTACGGGCGTTGACACAACCGCGCCGACCGTGGCGTTTACATCCATAGATTCCACCGGCAAGGTGGTAACGCTGACGTTCAGCGAGGCAATCGACGCTGCCACCGCCATAGCCGCTAACTTCACAGGCACAGCCGGTACGCCCACCGTAGGATATACCGCCGGTTCCACCACGCTCACCCTGACTTACGGCACGGCCATATCCGTCGGTAGCGGTGCGACCATTATCGTTGGAACCGGCGTGACGGATACTGCAGGTAACGCGGTTGCTGTAACGACGTTCACCGAAGGCACAACGTCCGGGTTTACGGGCGTTGACACAACCGCGCCGACCGTAGCGTTTACATCCATAGATTCCACCGGCAAGGTGGTGACGCTGACATTCAGCGAGGCAATCAATGCCGCTACCGCCATAGCCGCTAACTTCACAGGTTCAGCCGGTACGCCCACCATCGGATATAGCGCAAGTTCCACCACGCTGACCCTGACTTACGGCACTGCCATATCCGCCGGAAGCGGCGCGACCATCATCGTCGGAAGCGGCGTGACGGATACTGCGGGTAACCCCGCCGCTGTAACAACGTTCACCGAAGGAACAACGTCCGGGTTTACGGGCGTTGACACAACAGCGCCGACCGTAGCGTTTACATCCATAGATTCCACCGGCAAAATTGTGACACTGACGTTCAACGAGGCCATCAATGTTGCTACCGCCATAGCCGCTAACTTCACAGGCTCAGCCGGTACGCCGACCGTCGGATACACTGCCGGTTCCACCACGCTGACCCTGACTTACGGCACAGCCATATCTGTCGGAAGCGGTGCGACCATTATCGTTGGAACCGGCGTGACGGATACTGCAGGTAACGCGGTCGCTGAAACGACGTTCACCGAAGGCACAACGTCCGGGTTTACGCGCGTTGACACAACCGCGCCGACCGTGGCGTTTACATCCATAGATTCCACCGGCAAGGTGGTAACGCTGACGTTCAGCGAGGCAATCGACGCTGCCACCGCCATAGCCGCTAACTTCACAGGCACAGCCGGTACGCCCACCGTAGGATATACCGCCGGTTCCACCACGCTCACCCTGACTTACGGCACGGCCATATCCGTCGGTAGCGGTGCGACCATTATCGTTGGAACCGGCGTGACGGATACTGCAGGTAACGCGGTTGCTGTAACGACGTTCA
Source organism: Oscillospiraceae bacterium (assembly GCA_963666535.1). Taxonomy (GTDB): domain Bacteria; phylum Bacillota; class Clostridia; order Oscillospirales; family Oscillospiraceae. Next base: position 1,533,985 of record OY762913.1, read on the forward strand.
CCGAAGGCACAACGTCCGGGTTTACAGGGAAGAGCACAAGTAGTTCCGGCGATGGCGCTTCTTCCGGCGGAAGCTCAACGACAAAATACTCGGTATCCTCTGCTACAAGCACCAACGGAACAGTCACCCTTTCCGCAACAAGTGTCAATCAGGGCGGAAGTGTTACGCTCACCATAACTCCAGATGAGGGATATCGGATAGCCGACGTATTAATCAACGGCGTTTCGGTGGGTGCCGTCTCAAGCTACACTATTAAGGGCGTCAGTAAGAACACAACAATCAAGGTGGCATTTGAAAAGGTTGAACAAGAAAACGCCGAAGCCTGGATCAATCCTTATTCGGATGTGGAAGAAAGCACCTGGTATTATAATTCCGTAAGCTATGTAAGCCGGAAAGGTCTCATGAACGGAGATGGCAAACAGTTTAGCCCCCATGGCGATATGACAAGAGCGATGGTGGTCACAGTGCTGCTTCGCCTCAGTGGGGATACCGGGAGCTTTGACAACACTTTTTCCGACGTGGATTCCGGTGCGTGGTATGAACAGGCAGTGGCCTGGGCTTCGGCAAACGGCATCGCAAGCGGTGTGGGTGGTAACAGCTTTGCTCCCGAAAAAGCACTGTCCCGAGAACAGCTCGCTGTGATGCTGTATAGCTACGCGAAATACAAGGGACTTGACGTCACTGTGACAGACAGCGGCGTTCTGGACGGATATTCGGACACCGGCAGCGTATCGGTATGGGCGGAGGACGCTATGAATTGGGCGGTAGGCATGGGGATCGTATCCGGAGACGGCGCAAATCTATATCCGCACGACACCGCCACACGCGCCCAGATCGCGGCCATGCTGCAGAGGTTTATTGAAAATGTGATCGGCTGATACGTCCATGTAATTTGATGAGACGGGGCTGAGAGACCTGAGTAGCAAATTCGCCAACATCAACAGTAAAATTTATCGCCTGATTTTGCGCTTGCGCGGGAGATTTTTTTACACATATCCCAGAAAAGCGGCTTAAACACTAGATTTGTGCAACTTGGCTCACCTGAAAACCCGAAAAATTTGACGTATTTCGGCAGAAAAACAAGCTAAAAACGAAGAATTCTGTCGGTTCAACTCCCCTCGGTTCCACCAAAGCAGAGCCAGACGAACCACAGAGCCGAGTATTTATATGCTCGACGGTGTGTTCGTTCTGGCCCTTCCTTTATGCCTATTGGAAACAGAATAAAAAAGAGGTCATCGCTTGGGGTAATCCCCTCACGGTGGCCTCTTTTTGCTTATCGTTACAATTCCATAGCCTTAAATTGCTCTACCCAAATACGTTATTTTCTAACAAAAGCCAGCGGAATTCTAAAATGGTCGTTAGAATCTACCGTAAAGGAGCAAGGCTATGATTAGAATTTTACTGTCCACCAGGCTTGGCGAGCGAAGGTGGACGCAGGCCGATCTCGCCCGGATGACGGGAATACGCCCATCTACGATTAACGACCTCTATCATGAGATCGCCGAGCGAGTAAACCTTGAGCATCTCGATTTGATATGTGAGGCGCTTGACTGCGACATATCGGATATAATCAAAAGGGTTCCGAATGGCGAGCCGAGGATAAAAACTCGCGCCGGGAACAACATACATATCAAGAGATGAGCTTAGCTCCAAGGCCCGGACGATTATTCGTCTGGGCCTTTCTTTTTTCGGGCGCGCTTCTCTTCCACATGGCAAAGCTCATAGCCGCCGCCGAGGGCATCATTGATCTTTACCAATCCCGCATCCCACTCTTTTCCGGTCTTGTCCGTCATCCTATCCCCGTCGACCTTGGCAATGTCCTCCATGCTGGGAATTGGCGTTCCGATCTCACCACGCCCTTTTATCTCGACTACGGCCTCAATAGGGCAATTGAGTGCCAAGCAGATCTTCTCCAGAATCGTGAGCGCTACAGGCTCGTCGTTGTTCAGCTTGGACAGCGTACCACTACTCATGCCGGTGAGCTTCACGAGCGCCATTTTCTTTACGTCTTTCTCGATGAGCGTATGCCAAAGCGGCTTATATGAAATCATGCAGACACCTCCTTGCAAGTACCATAACACAATACTTTCAACTTGTCAAAACTATTTATTGATTATTTAATAAAAACAGTTGACAACTTGATGCGCAAGTGGTATTTTGTATATGCAAGAACAAAACAATTTCATCTAACAAGTTGATAATTATAAGGAGGACGCAACAATGATGATTCAGGAATTTGAAAGCCGCACAGGTTTCTTCCCCAGCCAAGACCTTTACAGCTTCATCGAAGAAGCTTACAAGGAAAGCAATCTTGATAAAGACGTTTTCTGCAAGGCCTATAAGCAGAACGAAAGCGGCATGGCCGAGGCCATCACACGGAAAGCCAGCATCACAAAAATCATTGCATCTGATAAGGCCGAGAAGGAAACTGCCAAGACGATCTCCGGACTTGAGAAAGAGGTCGAAAGGCTAAAGGTGCAGCTTGAAAGAGAACAGGAGTGGAAGCCCTACGAAAGCGATCACAACGTGAAGCAGGCCGATTACGAACGGCTCGCCAGCAGCGTTCCGAACGGCGCGAGTTACATGACTGACGAAGAAGCCAAGGACTGGATTTGCAGCGAGTTCGACTTTGACCGGGATAAAATCACCATTCAACATGAAGTCGACGAAGAAGAGGTCAACCGCCATCACCAGTGCCGAAGGACCGGCCGGAAGATTGACCGCCGCCCCGTCTACTGCGCCACAGATTACCATTACATCAGGTTCAACACTTCCCGTTGGTGTTACGAGGTCTGGAACGACACGCTTTGCCCGTTCTTCGATTAACCACCACCCGCCCCGGAGGTCACGAGGGCAAGGAGGGTAAAAAAATGGCAAGGACAACTGAGATTAAAAAGGCAACTGAAATAGTGGAGGGCGACTTGGTATATGTGCAGGGGCATCTAATGACCGCAAAAAATGTACGGCACTATTTTGACGACGAGACGGGCCGAACTGTAGCACGTTTTGAGGGGCATTGCGTCAACCGTGACGATGACATCTATAATACCGGCTATAACGGCGGTACTTACGGCGGCAATGACTTAGCCACGTATGCCGTAGCAATCAAATAACACACAGCCCCGCTGGTCGGGCAATAGGCCGGCAGAAAGGAGCGTTCCATGAATGGCAGGTATGGTAAATCCGTTTCCGATGAACAGCATATCAAGCGTATAGTGAAGGACGCCCAAGGTAAAATTGATACTGTGCGGGAAGACTGCGAGAACTGTCAGGATGGTGACTGTTACTGCTCAGACGGAATGAAAGATATAATACTGGACTGGTTGGACGAACTGGGTATCTATCCGGATGATATAGACGCCGTTTTTGCAGAGCTTGATTTCTGATCCCGCCTGATGATGGCTGCCCGGGTAGCAGCCGAAACGCCCTCCGGGGCGTCGCGGGAACCCGTCGGCTCAGGGGATAATATGCCGCCCCTTTTACGATAGATTGTACCTTGAAAAAGAAATGATATCTTGATATCTGAAGGAAGGAGCGGATGACATGAGCAGAGACTGGACTCCTGCAGAGCTTCAGGCAGCCAGCGCCGCGATGAAGGCCGAAGGCCACATGAGCTATGAGGAATTCTGCGCGGACCTCGAACGCAAGGCAAAGACCGTCAAGGTGACCTTCGGAAACGGAGACGTAATCACCACAAGGATGAACGCCACCGAAGAGACAGTCCGAGCATATTACAAAGTTGGCTCGCAGATGAACATCGGGGCAGTGCATGACGATTTTGAAACGATCGTGTCTGTCGACATTATTAATTCGGACGGGAATGCCTCTGTAAGCCCCGGAGTTGAGTTGCAACAGCCATTAAGCAGGAAGGGAGTGTAAACGGATGGCAACGAGAACAAGTGGCCAGGCAAAGACTCTTATTGAGGAATTTGGAAAAGTCCAAGATGCGAGCTTTCCATGCCCACGCTGCGGTCAATATCGCATGAAAGAAGATCTGGCAACAAACGCCCTGAGCCGCCACGCGAAGGTGTACATCTGCGATCAGTGCGGCATGGATGAAGCTATCCGCGACATGTGCGGGAAGCCGCTGCCCCTATTTGAATGGGGAATCTCGCTGATGTAATGGGCAAAAAAAAGAAAGCCCCTCTCTCCAGGTCCGATGTGAACCGAGAAAGAGGGGTTTTACAGCTAACCTATTTTTTGAAGGAGTCTATGCTCAGTTTCAAGAAGCTTTCGCTCAGTCAGCGCCTTGCTTTTAACGGCTGCAAGCTTTTTCCTGCTGATCGACAGAGCGCCAACAAACTCAAATCCAACGGTCAGCACGGTCTTAATGGTGGCGATCTGAACGTCTGTGAATGTAATCCCCGCCGCCGAGGCGTAATCGTTGATAAGGGACAATGCCTGTGTGACCTTTTCATCTGTAGTTACAGTGTTAGAGCAGCCTGCAGCTACGGTTGTCAGGGCTTCAACTATGTAATTGACAATCGTACTGAATAAGCTGTCCGCAGTCGTGATCCCTGCCGATATGAGCGCGCTCTGAATGAATGTCACGATACTATTCGTCACATTCACAATGTCAACGCCGCCGAACTTTCGGATAACGAAAACGATGCCCAGCAGGATCACCGCCGCCATAATGCCGAGAATAAAAATCGTTGTAGTGTTCATTGCTTTCAGTCCTTTCTTTTATATCGAAATTGTCCAACTGTCAAATGCGTAGCCCTTTTCCACGTAATTGTAAGGCATGTAAAAGCAGCCCTTGTCACCCCAGCTTTCGCCCCAGCTGTTGCGGACAATAAGGGTCTCTTTGCTGTCATCGTACCCGACGATAAGCACCGCATGGCCTCCGAGCAGCTGCTCTTTGCTGACATCCGGCATAGACATTACGCCTGTCCTCGCAACATCATCGCCTTCAAAGCTCTCATAGACGTCAATCCCAATGAGCACTGACGGGCCGCGCAGAGCAAGATACTGCTTGATCTGCTTAACATCATCGATCTTGTCGCCGTCAAAAGTGGCGTAGGAGCCGATTTTGTATTTCATTGCGTTTCTGGCCGCAATGCAGGAAGGCTTCTTTGCGAAACGGGCGGTGTTATACGGAAAATACTTTTCTTCGCACACACCGGCATCGGTGAGAGCTTTGCAGATGTCCCGCATTTCCGCGCCGCTGTCCTGATATGCGGTTCCCTCAATCACCCGCTCCTGGTAGTAAAGGAACAGCCGGGAAAGCGGTGCCGAGATCCCGGTGAGCATCATGCGGGCCGCGATGCCTGCGTTGGCGGTGCAGCTGCCGAGTTCTCCCTGATCGAACACCGGAGGGCAGAGGTCCCGGTGATCCACGCATGACGGGATCTTCTCCTCTTCAAAGCGAGCGAGTTTAAAGTCTCGCGTATCAGGCGCTTGATGCCTGAGATTATAAACATGACCCATAGTCTGTTTTCCTCCTATATCTGCGGCGTGTCGTCTCTGGCATCAGTTCCCGAGCTTTTCCCGCGATCCGGCGTCTGATCGGCTGATGAACTTGACTTATCCGGCCACCTGTTGTTTATGGATAGGTTTTCTACAAGGGATTTCAGCAATATCGCTACTGAGGGAGCGACCAGTTCTGTGATTGCGGCTTTCGACAAGCTCTCCGCTATCTCCTCGCGGCCTATGTAGGCAAGGTAGTAGGAGAGCCCAGCCATGATTACGCCGATGTAAATGAGAATGAAAATAATGATCTTGCTTGTGTCAAGCTTGCCTTTGTCATTCAGCCAGCAGGCCACCCATAGGAGCAAGAATCCGGCTCCTATCGCTCCGCAGACCATGAAGATTTTAAGTCCCCACGTTCTGAGCACAAAGCAGGCGGCGAAGCTCAGGGCGGCGGAGAGAAGACAAAAGAGCAACGCTCTTGCAGCAAGCTGTGCAGCTCGCCGCCCCATGTCATTTGTCCAGCAATCCGGCCCGGTTCAGAACAACGGCGAGCTGTTCTCTCGTCAGAATCCCCCGAGGGTTGTCAACGAGCCCGTCCTTGTCCCCGTCGGCAAACAGTCCGCTGTCAACACCCTTCTCGCTTGATTCCTTGGCGTAGTCCGAAGTCGGCAGCGTTGCCAGATACTTGTTCAGCTTTTCAAAGATTTCTTTTCCGTCCATATCGTCGTCCTCCTCTTCAGCAGCATCAGCTGCGCCGTTTAGTCGATTATTTACTTCTGCAGCAATCTCGGCATGGCGGCTGTACAGGTAATCGCCAGGGCATGCCTTTGCCGCGAACCAGCGGTGAACAGTCATGTTCTGTTTGCTCACCTGGCCGATAAGGTCTTTGTCTCCCTGCCACAGCAGCCGCTTGATGCCGTTGCGCCGACAGATATCGGTAACGAGATCCAGCAGCGCCGCATAGGCCTTGCCGGAGACTGGCCACGGATCTGCCGCTACAGTGTTCGCCACCTCAATGGTAACGGCGCGATGGTCATTCGTCTTCGACGAGGAACACCAGGAACGGTTGCCCTCGTCGACAAACAAAGCAATGCGGCCGTCGCTGCCGATGCCGTAATTGCTGCTCGCCTGCCTGGATGACTGTGCGAACAGAGCGCCGCAGCTCTCCACCGACAGATTGCCCGCCATGCAGTGGATCGTAATGGTGTCTATCGCGTGGGTCCGCGGTGAGGTGCAGTTTGGGGAGAGCTTGGTGTAGCTCACAAGCGCACTGTTACTCATCTTCATCGTCCCCCTTTCCATTTGAAAGCTCGTCGGCGGTATCGGCGGTCGCTTGCTCATCATTGCTGAGATCAATGCCGATACCGTTTTTTGAATTTCTCTTATCCATGATCTATCCCTCCTTAAGGTCTTCGTAAATGGCGACTATTTCGCGTTCTCGTTTCTTCTTGCGTTCCTCGACCTCGTTCAACCTCGCCATGGCGTTTTCGAGATCTTCCCCGGCGTCTTTGTGGACAACCTGATCATTAAGCCAAAACAGGCAGCGCCCGACCGCATGGTCGTACTCTTGATCCAGTTCTCGCTTTTCCTGCATCATCGCCTGGCGCTTTTTGCTTGTCGCCTCGGCAATGTTCAGACGCTTTTCGATGTAACGCTTGATAAGCCAGAAGATGATTCCACCGATACCGGAACCTCCGAGAATGACGCCGATAATCAGGGTGATGATTTCAGAAAAGCTCACTGTCAAGGCACCTCGATTCAGTCATTATCAGCAAATCCAGCTTTTTCCCGAGAACGCGGGTAATAATGGCATTCAGAATTTTGAGCACGATATTTCCTCCTTCCCGACCGGACCGAAACCCGCTCGGCCCCGAAATGCGCGCAAAAAAGCAGCCGCCCGAAGGCAGCCGCTTGTGCGCGCGCCAGAAATGCAGAATAACGCTCGTCAGACCGTAATCTCCAAGTCCTCCAGCAACTGCTCAACCTGAGACTTGATAATTGCCGGGACCTGGTCAAGGGCCTTTTTCCCCTTGATGATAAGCGTCACATACACGATTGCCATGGTCTGCACCTCCTTTCCGAAAAGGATGTATAAAAGAAAGAGCCGAGGACTAAGCATTGTCCTCAGCTCCATTCTCTTCAAGCAGGGTCCGCACCTTATCGCGGATGCATTCCGGTACGTCCTCAATGGTCTTCAGCCCTTTGCGGATCAGTTCCGCATAAATTTTCTCCATACAGCTTTACCCCTTATGTTGTGCTGGCGGTTTGCGTTGCAACGACCTGTTCGTACACGTCGCAAAGCGCCAACTGCGCTTCTGTGACCTGGCCCTCGAGGCCGCTGACCTTGGTTGTGAGCGTGCTGTTATCGCCCTCGAGCTGAGCTACCCTTTCTTTTAGGGTCGGGATGGTCTTTTCCTCTGCCTCTTTCAGCTTTGCCTCCGTCAGATAGGAGGCGTAGTTCCCAAGAATGTCATCGGAAAGGCCGTCCGTATCTTCAAGCTCCAGCGTGTACTCATCGTACTGATATCCGCTGATGGTCAGGCCGTCGTTGGTTTCCGAAAATGCCTCGACGTTTTCAAAAAGCCGGACAAGGACATAGCCCGGCTTCTTAGGCTGCTCCTCCAGCGTGAACGCATTGGAGGGCGCTTTGTCGCCTCTTACTTTCATATCGCACGACCTCCTTCAAAGTTTTTACCCCTATGGGGTCCAGGTACTTCACCCGGATTTTGTGACTGTCGCAGTGCTTGAGCTGACCAGCCCGGCTGAGTAGGCCCGCGGCGAGCTGGAAGGATATTTGCTGGTTGCGCTGGATCTTCTTTTGTGCCTTACGGCACTGCCGGGTAAATCGCAGGAAGTTCCGGCGCCGGAGCGTGATATGATCCCGTCCGAATTTATACCCGACGAAATCCAGCATCCGCGCTTTCAGCGGGAACACCTGCCAGTTCTTTTTCATGTGGAGGCCCAAGCGATCCAGCATGAATTTCTCAATGAGCCTGCGGCCTTTGTGGAGCTGCTTCTTGTTTGGCCCGAACAACACGATATCATCCATATAGCGCACCATGTACTTCACACCGGGGAGCGTCATAATGTAGTTGTCGAGCGGTTCGAGATAGAAATTTGCGAGCCATTGGCACAGATAGTAACCAATGGCCAGCCCTTGCTGGCAAGTCTCGATTACATCGTAAACGAGCTTCAGGAATCGCTTGTCCTTGACCTTCCGGGCCAGCGCCCAGATCAGCTTTTTGTGACTGATCGACGGGTAGAATTTTCTGACGTCCATTTTGCAGACATACCGCGTCCCCTTCGGATCATGCCCTATGATGCGCGTGATCTTCTTCATGGCGCGATTTCCTCCGCGGTTTGGTATGGACGCGCAGCTCCATGAGTACATCCCTCGCATCAGCACAGGCTGCAGCACCATTACCATGAGCTGGTGCATCACGCCGTCCGGGAAAAAGGGGACCACATTGATTGTGCGGTTCTTCTGCCCGCAGGTGTCAAAGATAACCTTTTCCCTTGGGATTGAGGGGACGAATTCGCCGGCTGCAAGCATATCGTATAGCTTGTCGACGTGTCCGTCGACGTCGGCTACAACGTCCTTCACATCCCAGCGGTTCCTCTTGCCGTGCGCGCCGGAAAGAATCGCGGCTCGAATCATGGCCTTGTCCACCATGGCTTCATACAGGTGTCCTACTCGCTTTGGCATTTACCTTGCCTCCGTCCTTGTTTGCCTGCCAGGTCTTTCGAGAATCGACCTACTAAACCCGGTCCTGAGCGGCAATATTTTCACCGAGCGGTGTGGAGGCTCCTGCACATGGAGGCCTTAATAACAAGGGGGCGCGCGCCAATGTTCGTGTTCGTGTTCGAAGAGGAGTTGTTGGCGTTGAAGTAGAACAGCCCAGCATTCCCGGCATTGCTCCAGTTACCGCCGACCATAAGAACGTACCAGCCGGTGCTGGAGTTCACGTCGGAAAAAAGAGCGGCGCGCTCTGTGCAGAAGTCCCCAATTTTGCTCCACCCGGTTATGATACCGCGCCGCCGGGCAGAAATGCTGAAAACGTGAGAAAATAACGCATTTCGTTATTCCCAAAATTTACGCGGCCGCGCTTCGCGCGGTAAGAGACGCCGTTCTTCTGCGGCGTTCTGCAAACCGGAAAGCTCCGGGGGCTTCGGCCCCCGGTCCCCCGTTAGGGGAGGAAAAGGAGGCGCGCGCCAATGTACGCGCTCGCGCCCGAAGAGGAGTTGTTGGCGCCGAAGTAGAACAGCCCAGCAACCCCGGCATAGCTCCAGTCACCGCCGACCATAAGAACGTACCAGCCGGTGCTGGAGTACACGTAATCCGGTATGTAGGTAGTCTCACTTCCTCCATTTGCCATGGGGAGGAAAGCGAACGGGAACGCAGTGGATCTGGTGAGTCCGGTGATCCACCCGGATGCGCATAGTGTGACGCCGCTGCTCGTGTAATTCGTACTGGTATCGTCTGCGAAGTTGGCCGGATTGAGGCAGATGTAAGCGAGCCGGTCTGAAAAATTGATTCCGTCGATCCATTCGTAGACATTGCCCCACGGGTTTTCGATGTGGCGGTATTGAACCGCCGTCAGCCCGTCCGTTCCGGAAGCGCGGCCGGTATGATAGGTCATGCTGTCGGTACCGCCGGAATTGATCGCGGCGCTTCCGTCTACATAGCCACGGCCGATCTTGGTCTGCGAATTCCAGTCTGCGAATTCGACCAAATACAAAAGCCACGCGGCGCTCCACGCAGCATAATCATATTGCCACCACGGAGTTCCCTTCCCATGAGAGCCCGATCTCGCAGTAGCTCGCGTGATGCTGACGAGCGGCGCGTATCCGGACTTCGTAATGTATCCGCTGCCGGTATTGTATCGGCCGGTATAAATGTAATCCCGCACGGAGCCGTCACCTCTGGAAAAGGCCGGATGCACCGAGAAGCCGTCCTTCGAGCCGTCGGCTACATAAAAGCGGAACTTGGAATTGGTCGTGTCCTGCTCGATCTTGTAGTAGAACTTTGGTATCCGGACGACGGTGTCATAGCTTGTTCTTGAAAATCCGGTGGCCCCTTTTTGGTAGGAGAGTGCATTGCTGATGACGTTGAATTCATCCATCCCGCTCCAAGGCATATAGTTGTCGAAGGGAGAGCTTCCGGAAGCGGTACCGACTGCCGGGACCGGCTCTGTGGTAACGTCAACGGTGACCAGGCTGTTCGGGTCGGTGCTTTTCAGCAGGCGCGTCAAGGCGGTCGAACTGCTGCCGTAGTTCCAGGACACGCCGAACACTTTGACGTAGGACAGCTCCAGCGAGTAGCCGGTGTAGCTGCTGCATGAAACGCTGCCGGAAGCGGTTTGACCGGACAGCGTCGCTGTTGCCGTCCACGTCCCGGTATTCGGAAGATAGAATTTTACAGTGCCGGTACTGGTACCGGTGAGCGTGGTGGTGCCGTTAGTCACAGACACGGCCGAACCGCTGTCGATGGTAACTGTCAGCGTGCAGAACGTAACCGTGGAGGTATAGCTGCTGCCGCTGGTCGTGACGCTCTTACTGGCCGTCGAGGATGTGGCGCTGTTCTTCGTTGCCGTGATGGTATAGGTGCCGGCATAGCGAACGGTCAGTGCGCAGGTACCGCCGGAGCCGCATGTCCCTGAATAATTGTGCGTTCCGTCAGTGGCGGTAACGACCGCGTTCACTTCTGCTGTGACCGTCAGCGTGGCCGAGAAGAACGAAAGCGTTACAGCGTACTGCTTCACGCTGTCCACGGCAATAACCTCGGCTCCGGAAGTCTGGCCTCCATAGGTGGCCTGCAGCGTCCAGGAGCCGTAATTCGGGATCTCAAACTTGACGCTTCCGTTGCTGGTCGCCGTGAGCGTTGTGGTCCCGTCGGTGCAGGTAACCACCGCGCCGCTGGTAACAGTGGCAACGATCTCCGGGTATACCGGCGTCGCTCCCGTCTGCTTCCATGTGTAGGTACTTCCGCTGATGGCAGTGCAGATGAAGGTTTCCCCCGTGGAAGTGTTTAGGTACATCCGGCCGACCGCGGCGGCTGTTGAACTGGTCGGGTCAGTGGCGCCGGAAAGCGTCTTGCTGTCGTTCACAGCGTCGCCAAGGTCGCTGATGCCCTGCGCCATATTGTCAAGGGCGGTATCAAGAGACCCTCCGTTGTAGGTCAGGTCAGCCGCATCGCTTGCCCCGGACAGCGCCCAGATATACTTCCCGGAAGTGTCAACGCCCTTGCAGACGTATTCCTTGCCCGAGGAGCTGTCGTAGTAGTGCTGCCCTGCAATGCCCACAGTTGCGTCTGAAGGAACGCCAGAGCCCGTTGCAAGCGGCAATCCATAGTCGCTGCCAGCAGTTGCGGCGGTGATGTTCCCGGCGCCATCACCTTTCAGAACGCCACTGATTGTAATCTTGTCCTGCTTGGCTGCAACCGCAGTTGCTATGGCGGAAGTCATGGTGGCAATGCTCACGACGGCGCTGGTGTCGATGGTCACCGTGAAGGTTCCCTCGTTGTTCATAACGATGACGCCATAGAACGTGTAAACAAAATCCGGAGAATCCGTAAGACTTGGAATCGGAACACCTACGTCGTTTTGAAACAGTGCCAGAAGCGTTGCGGAGCTTCCGCTCAGATTGGCCCACACGCCGAATTGGTTCAGAGTGTAGCCAGTTTGAGGAGCGGCGATCTGAATTCTGATCTTGACACCCTTGCTGACCTTCTCATAGCCGGTAACGCTCGCGGTCTGTTTCTGATTGACGAGGGCGGTCTGAGCCAGCAGAGCAGCAACCGCGACCGTGCCGGTTCCGGCGGTGGAGCCAGTGAAATTTAATGTGGTACCGGCAATCCAGTTAGCGAGGAGCGTACTGCCCCCGTTGGTGACAACGCCCGTCCATTTTCCCATTATGAAAGCACCTCCATTTAGTAGCGCTCCGCCGTGGCTCCGTCAATGATGGAGCAGCCGACATAAGCGGCGGCGGCGTATGCGGTTGCAGTACCGCCGATGTCAAAATATTCGACCTCGTCCAGCACCGACCGCAGATTCTTATAAAAGGCGACTCTGTCAAGGACCCGCTTATGTTTCGCCGGGTCAACGTTTTCATAGGTTGCGTCGATCAACAGCTTGAAGTGGTATGGGTCGCCTCCGTAATCAAACCACTCGTTAACTTGGGTGTCCGAATAAATAGCGGAGATCGCCTTTTCCACCGCAGCCTTCGTGCCGAGGATTCGGTGTACGTTCCAACTGTCTTTGAGCGTCTTCCGCTTTTCATCCAGCGTATAGTTTGCATCCCACCAGTCGATCTTGAAATCATAAGCGAGGATATCCAAAAGCTCTTCTGAGAGAGAACCAATCTGCGTGTAGATCCGGAGCAGATCGATTTCGGCCGGGCGTGCCGCCAGCACGCTGGAGATGGAATAGGCGAGGGCCTGCATGCTTGTGTCGCTCTGAAGGACAGATGGCAGCGTCCGCAGCAGATTATCGGCGGTGATACCGTTACTCATTCTCATACCCTCCATTCGTGATAGATACGGTACCCTTGGAGGCAAGCTGCGGCACGGTATTGTCGCTTCCGTCACGCAGAGCCGTATACGCAGGGGAAGTCAGCTCCACGCGCTTGATGCCCGTCTGCATAAGCAGCCCAATCAGGTGCGAAGGGTTAATATCCCGTCCCAGCTTTGCGCATTGCCATTCGGCATACTCATTGACCGCGTCCTGTACCGCCGTTTCAACTTCAGATGCGCTCAGGCTTGAATCAGAGGCGATGTAGTAGGTAAACGTGATATTGTAGCTCGCCATTTCCGGATCTGCCACAACGACGTAATCCGTCAATGGCCGGACCTTATCCGCGCTGCAGGCAGCCAGTACCTTCGCCTTGATGGTGGAGGACGCGATGCTTCCGCCTTCCATAAGAACGTACAGGTTGACTTGCCCGGCACTCGGTGAGTTTGCGACGACATCCGCGATCTCCGTGGATACCTGCTTTGCAAAATAGATATAGCCGCCCTTTGCTCCGGCGTCACTGTATGCATCCTCACCGGACCGCATCAGCTCATAATACTCATCGTCGGTCGCTTCATCGGAGCCGCCATCACTGGCCGTAGTGTTCTCGCAGCTGTCGCAGTATTCATACAGATCCACCAGAGTGTTGATCTGGCCTGCGGTCCATCCGTTTCCGACCGTTCCTGTGGTACGGCATTGTACCTCCTCATCAACATACGTGCTTCCAATGGCGACATAGGCATCCGCCGCAGTCACCCAGATGAGCGTATTGCTGGCGTCGGTAACGCGCGTTCCGGCCGGAATCAGAATTGACGTCTCCTGCGCCGCAGATATATGAAAGCGCACGGTACAAACGGCAGCCTGCGCCGCCGGGCGCTCCTTGTCGTGGAACAATTCGCCCAGCGCGTCGAGATTTTCTCCCTCAGCCCGGCTGGGAATATTCTGATTGCCTGTATAGTTGTTCAGTGCCCGCTCCTGGACAATGACGTCTGCTACCCACTGAATGAAAAGCTTCTCCGGGCTGGCGGGCTGCACGGTCGTCTTCGTTATGGTCTCATAGGCGGCCACCATCTGCGAAACGAGCGTTTCCGTGTCTGTGCTCACGAACTGATATTCTGTGTTTCTACTCATCGCTTATTTCCACCTCCACGGTCGGAATCAACCTCCCCGGCACGCTTTCGTCGATCTCAAAGGTGACGGCCACAACAGAGGCGCGCGGCTCATATTCCGATATTGCTTCGTTGATCTCCGCGACAAGCATGGGCTGTGCCACTGGAATTGGCTTGTCGACAAATTTCATGGGAAGGCCGAACCCCCGATAGAGGGGGACACTTTGCTGCCTGGTTGAAAGAATGACCGCCACATTCTGAAGCACGGATTTGACGGTGTCGCTCTCGTTGAGAGAAATGCTGCTAAGGTCTTTTGTGCTGACTTTATAGCTCATTGCCATCATCCCCTTATTTCAGATATTCCAGCAGGCTTACGGAAACAGTGGCACTGGTCAGATCTCCCCATTTATCAAACGTCTGAAATTTGATCTTGTGGCTTTCAATCGTCCAGCGGTATTTCCCGTACACCTTGTTCCCGACAACGAAGGGGACGGCGCGGCCCTGACGCTCGTAGGTCCATATCTTTGTCAGCTCCGTCATCACGTCTACGCCAAGATATGCGGAAAGCGCCATATCAAAGGAAATGGTATCCGGGTCGATCCCCGTAAATTCCGTCAGGGCGTTTCCGTATGGTATCTGGTGCTGCGTGTATTGGACAGATCCGGCCCACTGAACGTTGTCAATGGTCTCAATTTTTCTCGAGGATACCGTGAACACGATATCGCCGAGACATCCAATCTGCGCCACTTATATCCCCCCTAACACAAATCCGTCCCCGTTGAATACAGGGAGGTAAAGCGCGAGCACCCGATCATTCACCTTCGGCATCCAGTATGTCAGATGCGTCCCTGTGTGGTCGTGATCCGGTTCCGTGCTGGCTGAGCCGCCGCCCGTATAGGTGTCCGCGATAGTGTGCGTATGCTTGCCGTCAGGGTCGACGTAAACGCCCGCCTGATAGTGTTGCAACACGTACAGCCAGCCGGAAGTGATACCCATGTCCTTGAACATCACACGGACTTTCCGGTTCGTGCTGTCGACAGAACTGACGGTGCCGACACGAACGAGGTTGCTCAGAATGCTCTCGGCGTCCATCAGTATCCCTCCAGTACGCAGCGAAGCTTCAGCTGCGTCGAATAGCCGGAGCTTCCGATGCTGTGTTTCGCCTGATTGATGATGTACTTTCCGCTCCACATGCCCCAGTCTTTAAGCGTGACGGTCACGCCGGCCACAAGATCCGGATTCCCCGGCAGCGTAAACGTGGAGGTCTTTTCATACTTGTTGTGGAGCCGCAATTGCTTCTCTGCGAGCGTCTTTGCCTCCGCGATGCTGCCGACCTTTGCCGTAATCTCCAGACATTGGTTGTTCTTGGCGTCAGCATCGTAATCCTCGACATAGGCGGTCCCTTCGATGGACTTGCCGGTTTTGGGGTCAGTATAGCTCACCCGGCAGGCGGCATACTCCGTATCCGCCTCACCGGTGGAAAGGCGGTACTTCTCGTATCCTCCGGCGCCTCTCGTGATTGTAAACACGGACGGTTTTGCCTCATAGGTCGCCTGGTCGAACAGAACAATGATATTGTTCGTGGCCTTGAGCGAGATCCCGGCATTCTTACAAAGCGTGGACAGGAAAGAGATGTCGCTGACGTTAGCCTGTTCCACGCGCTCATAGCTGGGATCGTATTCAGAGAGATACATACAGCTCATTCCGTTCTTCGTAGCCATTTCATTGGCGATGCCGGAGAGCTTGTAGGCTTCCCAGGAGCGGCTCTTCTTGGTCTGCCTTATTTGTGAACTGTACGGCAGTGCGGTCGCTTTCAAAGTGATACCGGACGGCGGACCGGAGGCGTCCACGGAATCAAGTTCAAATTGCCCACAGTCGAGCACCTTGTCCTTCCCGTTGCCGGTCCAGTTTTTGCGAATAATGACAGCCTGAATGCTTAGGCCTTTCGTCCCAGATGCCGCGGAAGAGGACGACTGCGCCGCTTCAAGAGCCGCCCATGTCTTGGGACCGCATACGCCGTCGACCGACAATCCTTTGCTTTTCTGGAACGCCCTGACCGCAGCGAGCGTTTCGCTTCCAAAAGAACCGTCCGCACCGTAAACGGGCAGGCTGTATCCGAGTGAAAGAAGCTTCTGCTGCAGAGCAACGACGTCGCTGCCCTTGCTGCCCACACGCACGGTCGCATGGGAGGAGGACGAGCCTCCACCCGATGCGCTGCTGGTAGAAGACGTGGAGGACGCCGCCGACTGAACGATGGTGTTGAGCCATTTGCACAGCCAAACGGAGTCCCTGTCCTCAAGCTTGATCTGCAGGTCGTCCGCCTCGTCCGCCTCGTTGTCGGTATAGTCGAGCGCGGTGAGGTATTGCTTTATGGATGTCGTGATGTTTTCACCGGCCACATAGACCTCATAGTCCGCGCGCCTGGCAAGATTTTTGTCGCTCATCCGCTCGCCTTCTTCCATGGAGGCAGGGAGTCGGAAACGGCTTCAACCACGTCCGGGAGCGTGAGAACGATTCCTGCAGGAAAGGTGTAGTAGCTGAGATAAACACGGTTCGCGTTCATCAGATCATCCGTGTAGGCGACATCACCGAGTTGGGAATAGGCGATGCTGTCCCACATATCACCTTGGACGGTTGTATAGGTCTTGCTCATCGGTACCCCCTCCTTGCTGCCTCAATGCCGGCATCCTCCATCACCTGACGAACCTTGTCAGCAAAATCATCACCGTACCGCTGGAGCTCTGACAGGACTTCCGGAGTGGCGTTTCCGTCGATTTGGAATACGACCTGTATAGATGCGGGAGAGGTTCCGGGGGTGGCGCTTATGGCGCCTGCCGTTTCCGAGGATGCAGCGGTAACGTTGCCGTATGCTCCGAGCGCGGCGATCAGCTGAGGGGCCAACGCCACAATCTGTGCTTCTTCCGCCGAAATGGCGTCGGCTCCGGCTCCGGCCGTTCCGGCCATGGCCTCCTGGACATCCGGTTCCATTGCCTCTGTTTCTTTGATATATCCGGCCCAGGTCATGTTTGCCTTTTCCATCATCACACGGGACGGGCTATGGATGTCGAGCTTTTTGTCGATGGCGTCGATAGCCGCCTGCGCAACGCGGGCATAAGCCGCCTGCACGGATGGGATCATACCCTCGGCCCCATTGACGAAGCCCTGAATGGTGGACTTGCCGCTTTCGGCGGCTTCGGTTCCGAGATCCATGGCGTCGATATCCGCGGCAAGTTCCTTCTGGAGTTCATCCATGGTGGCCGTGAAGTCCGTCTTGAGGTCCGCAACACTGCTCGAGGCATTTTTCTGCTCTGTCTGGAGTTCCTGCCAATTGGTCACCATGGCGGCAAGATCTCCGTCGCTGGCGGAGGCCATGCCGGCAATCGCGTTCACGCTGTCGGAGCTGCCGTCGGCGAAACTGGCAATCATATCACTGAGACCCTGAATATCGGCGCTTCGGTCGGTCAGTTTTGCGAGGTTGTCATTATACTGCTGCCAGTAAGTGATCTGGCTTTCAAGGTTGGAATTGATCGTGCCCGCGCTCGTTGCAACGACGTCGGCCGCCTCGTCCCAAAGGTCATATTGACCCTGAATGCTTTCGAGCGCCGCATCGTAAGCTTTGTTGTAGGATTCTGTAAGCGTGGTGATCTGTGCGGTAACGTCGCCAATGGCATCGTTCAGCTCATCCTCGCCGGCGGCAGCGTCTCCCGCAGCGTCGGTTCCGTCTTCGGTGGCGTCGGTCAGATTTTTGACCGCTTCCTCCGCCAGAGAAATCTGCTCTTCCGCTTCGGAGGTGGCTTCGCTATCGTCCTCGGTGGCTTCCTGGTAGGCTTTCTCTTCTTTCTGCACGGTTTGCAGGTCATCTGAATATTGGATGTACTGACTTCGCAGATCTGCCACATCGTCGGAAACAGCGCGATATGGTATATCCTGAACAGTCCAGTATGTGTTGCGGAACTGTTCGTCCGTCATTCCAAGCGCCTTTAGCAGGGCACTATATGTATCGGTCATGCCCTGAGACGCGATTTTCTGCGCGTCCTGCGCTTTGGTCAAATTAATGCTGTTTTCCTCGGCCTCAATCAAAACGGATGAGTAGCTTTCATAGAGCTTCGTCAGCTGGTCCTGGTAGGCCTGCTGCATGGCGTTGCGCTTCCACTCCTCGGTGTTGGTGCGGAGAGCTTCGGTACCGCCGTTGATCGTGTCGGTTTCGAGGTCAATGGAATCGGCCAGATCCGGCACCACCTGGCACAGGAGGGCGAGGGTGTTGTGATACTGCTTGTGCTCCTCGTTCGTATCAATCCCGGCGGCCTCCATCTCCTCAAGCTTGTCGATGTAGGTATCGGCGACATTGGCGGCGGCAAGCGTGGCTGACGTGGTTTCTTCATAGGTCGCCGTGGCTTCGTCCATCGTATCGGACATTCCGCGCGCGGCCTCGGTCAGCTCCTTCACCGACGGTACGCCGTCATCTGCAGCCGAGGTCAAAGCGACGATTCCTGCAGTGATTCCGGCAACTGCTGCGGTGACAGCCATAACAATATTGACGCCTGGGATAGTGGCGGAGAGCAGTGCCGATGCTGCGGCTGCCACTTTTGCAACAACAGCATAGGCAGTAAGGGCGGCAATAACGGCAGCGAACACTAAGACAAATGCGGTGACGGCCTTAACCAGCGCCGGGTTCTTTTCAATAAAGCTCGTGACGCCTTTCAGCAGTTCCGTCGCCACGGCATAAAGCTTACTCAGCTCCGGCGTCAGCGCGTCGCCTACGGAAATCTTGAGATTGTTGTAGGCGTTCTGCATCATGGTTACCTTGCTCGCGGTCGTGCCGTAACGCTTTTCGGCCTCTGCGGTCAGCGCGGTGTTCTCAGACCAGGCCGTGTTCGCGGTGTTGACGGTGCGCGTAAGCAGATCTCCCGAGTTAGACAACGAGAGAATCATGCGCTGCTCACGGGCCTCTGTGATGCCGAGATCGTCGAGGGCCACAGTGGCGCTCTTTCCATTGCGTTCCGTGTCGCTTAAACCGGTCACAAAGGCCTGCAAGGCGGAAACGGCGTTCTCGCCCCAGGCCGTCTTGAATTCATCGGCGGTCATGTTGGATATGCCGGCGATTTCGTTCAGGTTCTCTCCGGTCTCCGTCGCGGTCATCAGCTCCGAAATAAGCTTCGACATGGATGTGGAGCCTGCCTGCGTCTCGATGCCGAGGGAAGTCACGGCGGCCGACAGGGCCACCATATCAGCTTCAGACATACCGGCCAGCGACGCGCTCGCGGCAATGCCCTGAGACATTTCGGTGATCTTCTGCTCCGTCGTGGCGTAGTTGTTGCCGAGGTCAACGATGGCGCTGGCCAGATTCGAGTAGTAGGCCGGGTTCATCTGCGTAATGTTGGCGAACTGGGCAAGCATGGTGGCCGCATCGTCCGCCGTCATCGTGGTGGCCGTGGACAGCATGCTCATGACCTCGGAAAAGTCGATCAGGTCGCTTTTGGCAATACCCAGCTGACCGGCAGTCTCCGCGACGGCGGCAAGCTCATCCGTTGTAATTGGAATATCCGTCGACAGATCCTTGACGGTCTCGGACATCGAGGCGAGTTCTTCGTCGCTCATGTCCGTGGTTTTGGAAACGCCGGTCATGGCGGACTCAAAATCGATCGACGCGTCGGCGCAGTCATTGAAAGCGTCATAGATTTTTTTCAGCGCCACGGTAATCCCCGCCGCGACTATGGCCTGCTGGATTGCCCCGAACGCCTGAGAGGCAGCGGACCCAAAGTTTTGGGCTTTATCCGCCGCCTCTTCCTGCTTCCGCTTTACTTCGTCGATCTCCGTACCCAGCCGCGCGCTTTCCTTTGTGAGGCTGCCGGTATCTACGCCGGCCTCGTTCAGCGCCTTGCCCATCTGGCCGAGCTTTTGTGTCTGCTGGTCCAGAGAGGAGGACGTCTTGTCGATCTGCTGCTGCTTGGAAAGCATCTTATTTTGAAGATTCGCGCTCTCGACGCCGGTCTTCTTCAACTCCGTCTCCAGCTCCTGGTACCGGGCCGTGAGCTTCGCGTTCTCGGTCTCATCCGCACCCGTGGTATTTTTCAGCTGCTGCATTTGGGAGGTAAGGCTTGTGCCGTACTCTTTCGTCGCGGTCAGCTGCTTCTGCAGGGCGGCATACTCCGCGTTGAGCCGTTTCAGTTTTTCCTCCGAAGAGGAGATTGCGCCCTGCTGCTTTTGGTATGAGGCAATGTCGGACTGCGTCTTGCTGAGCCCGTCAATTTCCTTTTGCATGGAAGCAATGGCGCTTTGAGCGGATTTAAAGGTGCTGCCGTAGTTCCCGCCGAGCTGAGCGCTCAGCCGGAAAAGTAAATCATATTCTTTTTGGTTCGCCATTGCTGGTTCTCCTTCCAAGCGTCATTTTCTGGAGTTGCGCTCGGCCACAATGCGGTTGCTGTCCCTGATCCACGCTCCCAGATCGGAGAGCGGAAGGGACAGCCAGTATGGAACGGGCGTATTGTTCGTTTGTGCCATAATCAGGCACTGCCGCCGGAGCCATGTTCCGCCGTCGCCGATTACAACTCCGATTTCAGCAAAAAAGAGCGTGCGGCGCTCCTGATCTTGTTGTAGTCAGAAATGGGCATGGCCCGGATCACGTCCTGCCCGATGCGCTCGCTGCAGGCGCGGGCCGCCATGCGCACCAGATACTCACCGGAGAAGGTCGGTACGATGACCGGCTTTCCAAGCTGCTGCATCTCATTCTCAATGGTAAGACCGTCGTCGCCGGTGAGCTTGCCCCAGTCGAAGGTCAGCTCTTCGTAGGCTTTTCCCTCGTATGTAAACGGCGTTCTGAACTTATGGACGTATGTGTACGCGCTTTCCTCCGCGTTCTTTTCGGCGACGGAGAATTCCTCCGCATCGATGATGGCGGCGGGTTCAGTGCTTGTAATTTCCTTGCTCATGATGCAAACTCCTTTCAAAATACGGATATGCCCGGAACGGATTTCTCCGCCCCGGGCGTTTTCTTACTTGCCGAGAGCCTTGCGGACGTCCGCAAGGTAATCGGTGCCATTGACGTAGGCGATGTAGTTCAGCGGGTCAATCTTGCGGCACAACACGCCGTCGATGTAGGTAGCCCAATAGCGCACGGCGTAGTCGCCGGAGCCATCCGTAGAAGACGCGGGAGCAATGGAGCCTCCTTTGTCGGTCTTGGGAATGACCACAAAAACATGTTTGACCTGCTGAGTCTTTAACGTACCGGCCACCGTGTCTTCGATCAGCTGCGGCGCGCGCAGGTCAATATTGTGTCTGCGCGGCTCAGAGAGCTTGATGCTCTGAGTTGTGGTGGTGCGGAAATTCAGAGTCAGGGTCATTGCATCAACTTGGCCAGGGATAACAACCTCGATGTTGCCGGCAATCCCCGCGCCGGAAATGGTCTGCGTAAGCCAGGTTACATCAGGCAACGCTGCCTTAACCAATCCCAGCAGCTCCACGCTGTCTTCGTAAGCAGTAAAATCAATTACGCTCTGATCCATAATTTAACCCTCCTTCTTAGCTCTGCAGGGCCGAGGTCACATAGTCGGCATCGTACTCAAGTACGAAGTCGATCTCCTGTGCCGGGCTGGGCGGAGTCATGTAGATGTGGATCTTGACAATGCCTGCCATAAGGTCGGTTTGCGCATTCTCGCCATCCTTGAACTCGGCGCGAGCGCCAAGCAGGTACCCCGCGCCAACCAGACCATCCAGCCAAATATTGCAGGTATCCATGATCGTATCGATAAGACGCCTGTTCATCGGTTTGTCGAGCTTGCTCCAGAATGTTTTGATGACCGTGTTCCCAGCCCAGTCAAACATTCTGGAATCCGAAATGAAATAATCCTTCACATCGGTGTTGGTCGGGTAGCACGCCGTGTAGTTGCCCCAGCACACCCAGCCGCCAAGGAAGTTCAGCGCG
The DNA here is from genome assembly GCA_963666535.1 of Oscillospiraceae bacterium. Taxonomy (GTDB): domain Bacteria; phylum Bacillota; class Clostridia; order Oscillospirales; family Oscillospiraceae. The sequence continues at coordinate 1,555,935 of OY762913.1, forward strand.
GTAACGATCCCGGCTGCGTTGAGGGTATCGCCCTGGCTCTTGGTCAGGTCAAGCTCCGTGCCGTCCGCCAGTACCATAGAATCGCACTGAAAGTTCTTATTGGATGGGCTCTCGTAAGGGCAGCCGCTGTTGTCGGTATCAACCTGCGCCATCAGTCCGGCAAGCTGTGTGCTCATATGGAACTTGTAGCTCCCGAGCTTCAGCATCGGCCAGCACACGATTTCGTCAGGATCGGTAAGGTTGTTACTGGACTTCATTGTCATCGCCGCGGCATAGGACGTAGCGCCGCCGCTGGCAGCAGAGCTGATATCGATGACCGCCTTGGCCTTGAACATACCATTGATGCCGCCGGCCTTGGTCGCCATAACGGCGGCGACCGTGGTAGCGTCGGAAAAGCCGGGCGCGCAGATCAGGTCGGGGACCGTGTTCAGCGTGGTCAGGCATTTTTCGATGTTCTCCATGCCGGAGGCGACAATAGCGGCGGTCACGGATGCGGGGGTGACCTTGTTGTAGGCCACATTCAGCGCGGACGCGCTGTACGCGCTCCCGCCGGACAAGACTTCGATCATCAGGTACTCGCCGGAGAAGTAGGTATCGTAATCGGTACCCTTCACATACGCAGAGCCGGTGCCACCGGACGCCTTAACGACAAGGTTGCTGTCGTTGATCGCCTCGATCGGCAACTTGGCTTTGTGGTCGGTAACGGTCACATCCGTAGCCGCAACGCTGGACTTCATCGTCAAGACGTCGAGCATGTTGCAGAAGATGACCGGCTGGCAACCATACAGCTTGAAATGGGAATACATAAATTCGCAAAGCTGGTAGCTCTCCCAGTTGTCGGAGTATCCGAGCTTTTCCACTGCCTCATCCCAGCTCGTGCAAAGAACGGGAGTACCGGCGGAGGAGGGAGATTCGGCGCTTTGCACAGGCGCGGTACCGATGACAAATGGGATGCCGGAATCGGCAACCACGGGGGTACTGACGCTCGTTGCCTGCTCGGACACATAAACGCCATGATTAGCCATTTAGATTTCCTCCTTATTTTGATTTCTGCCCAGAGGCCAGCTTCCTGTAATTGACGTACAGGAGGTTGCCGGGCGTTTTGACCTTTACGCGGTCCTCGGCGATTGTTTCGTCAGAGACCACGAGGGAGGCGATCAGCGGGAACTTCTCAACGGCATAAGAAATAGAAGCAAGAGCCTCATCCTTTGTGCCGTTGAGAATGGTACCGTGCTGGATCACCCCTCGGATGGAAGGCCCGAGGTAGACGCTAAAACGGCAGCTCTCCGCAGTCGCTTTCGCGGCCTTTGGAGGAGCTGCCTTTCGGGTTTCCACAACGGTTTCTTCCTCTGCGGCCTCAACGACCGCAGGCTCGGTTTCTTTCTTAGTAGCCATTGAGTGATGGCACCTCTCTTTCGACTGCCGGAATCCTCCAAACGGAGGACATTTCCCCGGCGTAATATGGTGCGGTGTCGTCCGGATAGATGAGCGATTCAAGCCCCGTCTGAAGGTCAAGCTGAAAACGCCCGTCGATCACGACCCGCTGAAGCAGGCTGATGCGCAGCCGCTCCATCAGATTGAGCAACATCAGGCCGCCTTCCTGCTCGTCGTCGTTGTAGACGCAGAAGATGGAGCGGACGGTCGCTATCGCGGCCACGCTTTCGCCCTGTGGCTGCTCGTCTTTGGTTGTGATGATCTGGTGAAGGATATACGGGGCCTTTTTGGTGGCCGCCTTGCTGTCCGGGAGGCGCATCTTATAAACCTCGGCGGCTCTGTACTGCTGTGCCAAATCGCCTTTTTGCATACGGACAGGCATGATCAGGTCACAGGTCACCTCTTCGGTGACGGCTGCCAGTGCGTCAAGTAATGCGTTTTTGGTCATCGTTTACCCTCCCCATCCATTGAGGACGCGCGTGATCTCGTGCTCAATGCGCGCTTCGTAGGTTTTGCCGATCTCTTTGTCCATCTTGTCCACCGTTTCCTCATGCGCGTAGAACGCCTGCACGGCTGACGGCCCGAACAGCTCCTTGATCGGCGTTCGTTCCTTCGTTTCGCGCTCAAACACGCCGGTATGCGCTCCAACATGGGCGGTAAACGCATGGTCGAGAAGCTGCCGCGCACTGCCCCGAAGAACGCGCGTGGCAATGCGGCCGCTGGTATCAATCTTGGTATCGAAGTGAATCAGCGGGATCACATTGCCACGATATCCGAAGGTTACTTCGTAGGAGCCGCCGCTGTCTTTGACAACGGTGTTAATGTGCTTCGTGCGGTTCTTGAGTTCGCCTTGCCCGATGGCGTATTCTTCCGAAACGATCTTCATGCCGACCGTCAGACCGTGCTGCGCCGACCTTTTGATCGCGCTGCCGACAGCCTTGTAAACGCCGCCCGGTATGCCGGCCAGTAGCTTTGTCACGCGGTCAAGATGGTACTCGCCGACCTCGTCGAAGTATACGGTGCTCATTCATCAATCGCCTCCAGCTCAACGCGCAGCATGCCGATCTTGCAGACAGAGGAGGCGACGTAGAATTCCCGAAAGAATCCGCCGCCGCCCTCCTCGTCGTTAATTTTGATACGCTGGCCCTTCTCCGGAGTAACCCCGCCCAGGTCCGCCGCCGCGCAGTGAAGAACGGAGGATACAAGGTAAAGCCCCTGCGCGTGATCGGAAGCGGAAACGAGCTGCCGCCGGTCCTTCTCCTTGATGCCGGAGAGAATAACAGTAATATCCGTATAGGTGTTCCCGTCGTAAATAATGGTGCGGATGTCGGCAAACTCGTCCGCGTTCATGAATACGTTTTTGCTATCGGCCGCCACCATATCCCTGAACCCGCTCATGTCTCAGGCACTTCCGGCGAAAGGTCGGGCGGATCTTCGCCATCGCCAGCGCCAGCGTCATCCCCGTCCGCATCCTCGTCAACGCTTACCGGCACCGCCGCCAGCAGCTGCGCGATCTCGGTCTTGTTCTTCGCCCCGCTAACGTCAACGCCCATGTCCACCGCCAGCTTTTCCATTTCCGGGCGGGTCATCTTCATGAGGCCTTCGGGATCAAGGTGATTTTTGGGCGTCTCAGGCCCCTGAGAGCCGCCCTCACCATCGGGCGGGTTCTCGGTCGTCCTTCCGCCGCTCCCGCCTCCTTCTGGCGTTGCAACGGGCGTGGTAGGGGCTTCCAGCGAACTGTCGGCGGTGTACCTGGCAACGCCAAGCTTGACAAGCCTTTCGGCCTCCTCGTCGGCCAGTTCGATAGGCCCGTCTCTACTGGTAGTCGGCCGAACGCGCAGGGAACCTTCCGGCCTGTAGCCGTAAGCTCCACTCGTGATTTGTACTTTTCTCATGTCCTACTCCTTTCCACGTTGAATCAGGACACCACGTTGGCGGCGTAGATGTACGGGCAGTAGTTGTTCGGTGCGGCCAGCGGACGAGTACCAAGACGCAGCTTGCGGAGGTCATGCGGCTGATCCAGAATGAACTTTGGGACGCGAGCCGCAGCGTGCGTGGTAAAGTTTTCACTGCCATAGTCAATCTGGCTGATCTGGCCATACATCATGTGCCCACATCCGGGGGCAGTGACCATCGCAGAAGTGGCAGGGAAATATTTCTGTTCGCTGTCATTGTCGTCCACGTAGGTCTCGTCGCAGCTGATCAGATTCAGCTTGAAGCCGCCGAAGTTCAGCGTACCCATATAGACCACACCGTCGTAGGGACTGAGCCCCTGCTCAATCTGGCCGATGATGATACCGCTGTTCTTGTCCAGGAGCTTCTGAACCTTTTCAAGATCGAGAACCGCGTCGGCCGCATCGGTGCCAAGCACAAGGTCCGCAGCACGCAGGCCTCTGCGTGAGAGCAGCCGGCACATAGCCTTAACGTCGCCGAAGAAATCCCCGTCGCTTGCGTTCCATTTCTTTGCAACGATGTATGCGTGATCGCTGGTGGTGTCATAGAACTGAACGTGCAGCTCATCGCCGACAGTCTTGGCGTCAACATACTCCTGCATGGTGCAGGCATTGTTGATCATGGTCTGCACAGCCATCCACTCCTCGCGGCGGCGAATGCGCAGATCCATGTCTGTCATGTCCTGAAGCTGGAGCTGGGCGGCGCGCTGGGCGGCGGTCATGCCCGGATATAGAGCTTCGCCGAAGCCGCGCTTCTGCAGGTCGTCCAGAGTCAGAGAACGGGACGGCGCAATAAATGCGGGCTGATACTCGTGAATCGCATATCCGATGCGGTCCATGGGGATATCGCCGGCGCGGGGAGAAACGAAAGCGGCCATCTTGCGGTCGCCCTTGCGGTATTCAGTGAGGACCTTGTCGGCGGCGAAAATGTCATTCGCGCCGGTGGGGAAATACCTGTCCTTGAAGAAGGACGGCTGGGGGACGATTTCCTCGGTGATCGCCAGCAGCATATAGGTATCAAAAAAATCAATGGTAGTTGCCATTATTTAATACCCTCCAATCAGTTTGCAGCGGAAGCAGCCTTGAAGACGATGCCGTATTCACGCAGCTGCTTCATGTCCGCTTCGGTCATAGTATAGCTTTCTGCCACCGTCACCTTATTGGGGTCAAAGCAACCGGCAGTGTATACGGCGGCATTTACATCAGCGGTCGTGCCGACTTCTGTGTCGTCGCAGAGAATACAATCCGCCGTTCCGGTGTCGGTCATGTTATAGAATGCTTCGACGTTGTTAGTGCCAGATGCGGGCGCGGAAGTGAACGTGATAACACCGGTGGACGCAACATAGGTATACGCCGTGGTAGCAGTACCGCCAATGGTAACCTTGGTAAGCGTCGCAGGCTTATCCGTCACGGTGAAGTCATCCGTTGTTCCATCCCCGGAAAATTTCTGGGATTTCTGGTAAGCTTCAGCAGTACCTAGCACGAAAAGCTTCCCAGTGGTTGCTCCCTTTGCCATTACCGTGCCGCGCGCAAGAATCGCGGCGGTTTCAAGCCGATCAATTGTGCCGCCCCTAACCTGAACAGGTGGCGTGGTATCAGTGAGCAGACCGTCATAGTCCATCTCGCCGACCTTCCGATAGAGATTGGTAGACATTATTTGCCCTCCTTCTTCTTGCCGAGCAGGTCAGCGACCTCAGCCCGTGCGTTCGTCATACGCTGGTTCGGGGTCATATCCTTGTCATCGACCTCGGTTTCGGCGCCAGGCGCGGCCGGAACTTTCTGCGCGCCGGAAGCCTGATTGTCTGCCGCCATGTCCTTCAGGAACTGAGATCCCTGCTTTGCGGCTTTCTGAGCCGCGCGGTAAGTCATCTCCTGGGCGGTGCAGGGATGTTCGCCGTACTTTGCCTCATGTACGGCCTCATCGTCGAACAGTCCGGCGATCGCGTCGATATCGGCGATGCGCTGGCGCTCTGCCTCAACCGCGGCAGTGTTGGTGCTGGTGGCCTCTGCGGATGCGGCGGCCTGAGCCTCGGCCATCAGCTGGGTAGCAAGCTCCGGGTTTTCGGCCCGCAGCTCTTCAAGGGTTTTTGCCATGGTGTTTCCTCCTTCATGACCGCCGGTCTGAGCCGGCTGATTTATATTTGTCTTAACCGGAGCTGCGGCCCCGGATTCGACCGTAGGAATGTTGTCCGGCACAAACATGCCGGGCGTTAGGTGCATCTCGCGTCCACGAACAAACAGGCTTCGCCCGTCTGCACTGGCTGCGATATTCAGAGGCTCAGCATCCTCCATGAGCTCGTTGGCGAAGCCTTTCTCAACGGCTTCCTTTCCGGTCATGTAGGTTGTCTCTGCCATCATGTGGGCAATAACGGTCTCCGAGAGGCCGCACTTCCGCTTATAGATTGCAACCTGGGATTTGTCCCAGGCGTCGTTTGAATTTGCCATTTGCCGTAGCTCGTCAGCGTTATATCCACCCCAGACGATACACCAGCATTTGTGGATCATAACCAGGCTGGACGGATTGACGCGCACCGTGTCACAAGCGCACATGATGAGAGAGCCGCCGGACATGGCCACGCCGTCCACGATACAGATAAGCTCCGTACCATTCGCCGCCAGTTCACGAAGCCGGTTGTGGATCAGGATGGACACACCGGCATCTCCGCCAAGACTGTCCATACGGATCGTCAACTTCTTGCACCCTGCGACGGCATTCAGGTCCTCGAGGAATTCGCTCTCTATGATGTACTGCCCCTCAACAGGCTCGTCAGTCCACCAGTCCCTCGGCTGCTCTTCAACGATGTCGCCGTACATAGTAATCTCGGCGCTGTCGCCGTTCACCGATGCCATCGTGTAAAAATCTCGCTTGATATTGACGGCGGCCGGTTTCTTGCCGAACGCCCTTTTCATCGGAATGCTCATTCTTTTTTGCCTCCTCCTTCATCATCGTCGTCGGACGGATCGCCGTTTGAGGCGGAGAATGCGCCGCCTCCAGCCTCCTTGATCTTTTCATTTTCGAGCTTCGATTGCTCGATGTTATCCTCCCAGTCCCCGCCGCCTAGCTCACGAGTGATCTGCTCATAAGTTTTAATGCCGCGATCTGCCATCAGAATGGCGGCTTCGACCTCTTTCTTTGGGTCAAGCTGCCCCTGTACCGGGCCGATCCAGCGAGCGCCGCACCACGCCTCGCGCAGGCGCGGATCATCGAAGAACCCGGGAGCTTTGATCCGTCCGCGAGCCACAGCCTCGGAAAGAAACAGCTCGTAGACTGGCTGGCAGAAATCATCAACGAACCAGACACGCCGCATCTTGAACGCTTCCCACGCCTCAAGCAGAGCACCGCGGGAGGCGGAGTAGCTGGAATTAAACTCCTTGATCAGAACATCATAGGGCAGCTCCAGGGCCGAACCCACAAGCTGACAGATTCGCTTGACGAAGGTATCAAATCCGGCTGTCGGAATATTTGGGTTTCCAAATTTAATCGTTTCGCCGTCTTCCAGGTGCGTAACCGTACCTGGCCCCATTCCGTATTCGTTGGCGCTCAAAGAACGGTTATCGTCCTCCGGGTCCTCGCTTGGGACGCCCCCAATATCTCCAGCGCCAACTTCGTTCGTTGGGATCTCCGTGGTGTCTGTCTTTGTCTCGATCCATGCCGTGAAAAAGCTCTGGATAAGTGCTGCCATCAGCTCGCTTTCCGTATATCGGCGCAGCTGCAGCAGTGGCTCTATGACCTGGGCAAGATACGGAACGCCGCGGTACTGATCCGGACGCTCGCTGTCCATGACCTGAAGGATATTCGGAATCCCGGTCAGCGTTCCATATGCCTCGACCCGCTCCCATTTTGTCTGCTCCGACGCGTACTGGTACGGGTAAGTGTTGCGCACATAGTAGGCAACAATGCGACCGTTAACATCGACTTCCACGCCGTCGTGAATTTTGTGCCCGCCCCCCGGCTCTCCGTCCGGGACGGTTCCTTCTGTCAATCCGGAAACAGCAGCTCCGCCGACATAATCCGCCGGCGTGCTGATGCGGTCAGCCTCTACCATATGGATGCGAAGAGAATACGGATTGAGCGGTGTCGGTTCGTATCGTTTTACGACTGCGAACACGTCCCCACTCATAAGCCAGGATTTTATGGCGAGTTGCTGCATTCCGAAAAAGTTGTTAACGGCCAGCGCATCGCAGTTTTGTTTTTTCCCGGCCCATAATCTGAACTCCGCTTCGGTTGTTTTCTGCCACGTCTTAGCCGCCTCCGGGGACACGCTGAGAATGTCTCGGTCAATGCTGCTTTTTAACGTTAGGCCGGTACCTACGACTTTAGTACGGTTGGTGTTGATCGCGCTCGTTGCCACGGGCGAAGCCATATACAGCATCCGGGATCGCTGCCGAAGTGTGCTGTTATTGCGATTGATATCTTCATTCGGCGATCCGCTGCTGGGGATAAACCCCTTGAGCGCCCGTCTGGTGATACTCGCTCCGGCTTCACTGTATCCCTTAGCCTGCGGTGAGCCGCCGCTGCGTCTGGACCTCTTCTTGCTCAACGTTCATCGCCTCCTGTTTGTGAAATATAAACGGACCGCCCGGCGGCGAAAGGAGCAACAAACTCCGCCGGGTGGTCCGTGGTAAAAGCCCTCTCAGGCGTATACCCATGATTACCAGTCTCTTGGCACAATGCCGAATGCCTTGCGCGGCCGCTTTCCTGCGAGCGCCGCGGTCAGCTCGTCGACCTTTGCCTCGGCCGCCGTGATCTCGTCCGTGAGGTCCGGGATGTCAAATCGGGTGAGTTGCCGGTCGTCGATGGTGTAGCTCTTCACGCCGCCGCTCACCAGAGCGAGATATGCGGTGCGGAGCTTTTCGAGCGCAGATTGCCAGAACGCCAGCCGCGCCTTGATCTCAGTTGTGCTTGCCATATGATTTCCTCCTTACCAATCGTCATAATACCGGCTTGCCCGGGAGTTTTGCTTCTGGGCGCGTTTTTGCTTTACCGCAGGAACCGTTGCAACGACTGTCTTTGTCTGTTCACCACGGGCCATCTGCAGTCGCCTGTCTGCTGCGTCAAGATCTGGAGAGAGTGCCTTGAACGCCGCCATCGCATAGTTGCGGCAGTCAAGAGGCTCGTTCCGCTCGTGACCGGGTATCTTCTCCCATTGCCACGGGTTCTTTCGATCTGTCTTATATACCAGCCGTTCAGAGAGTAAACCGGAAAAATATGTGCCGCCATAATCGTCCCGCCTTGGGAAATGGCAGTATTTTGATCCAGGGGCCTGTACCCGCAGATTGTCCATGATGAGCTGCTTGCCAGCATCGACACCTATGGCGTATTGCCAACAAGTGCCTATGGCTTTCCCGTTCACAACTATTTTTTGCTTCTTCGGTGGGGCCGTATAAGGCACGCCGTCTCCGCCGTTGCTGCCCTTGATGCAGAAGACCTTTCTGCTGAACCGCTCCCGGCAGCGCATACGCACGTCCTGCGTGAAGTGTCCGCCTTCATCCACAAAAGTAATTGACGGGCGGAGCGTGATCCCATCTGCATAGTTGTATTCGTGGTTGACAACGTCGTCTAATGCTTCCCACACTTCACTGCTGTCCGGGCGACCCATGATGATCCCTTTCTTAACGCCCCAGGTCTCACCAAAATGTCCGTGTCCGACAATCTCATATTCAAGCCGGTCGTCCTGCGTATCCACGCCGGCGGTGAGAACCAGGACGCCATCCGGAAGCTCGGCTGAGTATTCCTCCCGGCGAGCCATCAGGCTGTCCTCGTCTTCCAGATCGCCGCGGTCCTCCCACAGTTCACCAAAGCGCGTATTGTAAACGACCTGCATTTTTGCTGAGCTGCCGATGGCGTAAAGATACTCCAGAATGGTTGATTCCCAGGACGCCCAGGGACTAATAAAGGAGTTGAGCCAAAAAGAACGGACGCCCCGTTCGTAGGCGTCCGGATTTTCCGCGATCCATTTGGCGGGTTGCTTTTTCATTGTCCGTTCTTCGGATACGCAGGCACATTCCGGGCAGACATACCAGATCTCAGTTACCTTGTATTGCTTCTTGTGGTTAATGATTTTCTCTTCTTTTTCAAACCGAATATCAGCGAAGCGAATATCATGGTAACCGCCGCAATGCGGACACTGGACACACCAGCGCTCCATCGTGCCTTCGGCGAATGAATCTTCAATGGCGCTGGCGCCTTTGATGGTAGGCGTCGACACTTCCACAGCTTTCGCGTTATAAAACGTGATCTGCCGGGCCATGGCCAGCTTCCACGGGTCGCCCTCCTTGCCGGCCGACATGGCCCAGCGGTCCCGCTCGTCGCCGATTACATAACGGATCGGCTTGGATGCCAGAGAGTGGGCCTCGGTGGAGCCGCACATCGTGAGGATGCCGCCGGGATATGTTTTCTGAAGAATGGTATTGTTGCTGTCCCTGCTCTTTGGATTGGCGACCCTTCTGCGGAGCGTAGGGCAGTCCCGAATCATCGGCGCGATGCGGAGCTTTGAATACTCCTTGGCGTCGATGGTTGTAGGATGCACAAAGAGAATGCTGCTCGGGTCCTCGTCGATGATGTAACCAATGATGTTGTTCTCAAATTCAGACTTGCCGATCTGAGAAGAGGAAACAAGGATGATGCGCCGTACCCTCGGATCAGTGAACGCATCCAGCGGATCGCGCAGGTACGGCGTTCGGTCGACTCTCCACGGCCCGGTTTCGGCGCTGCTCTCGGTGGACAAGCGGCGGTTATCCTCCGCCCATTCGGTAACGGTCAAATCTTCAGGGGGCTTCATTCCGGCCAGAGCTTTTGCAATCGCGATATTCAGCCGAAGGGCGTCGTTGTTACTCGTCATCCTCGTCACGCCCGTTCATTACATCCCAGTTCTGCCGCTCCCGGACGCGCTCCTCGTACTTTTTAGGATCATAGCGATAATTGGCCAGCTCCGCCATAATCTTGAAAACCTCTTTGCGGATGACGTCGGCTGCTTCTGCAGGACTGGAAATGTTGGATACGTCGACGGCCAGGCGGCCGGGCAGCGCGATCAGCATTCCACGGACGGAATAGATTAAATCTTCGGTCATGGAGGCGACGTCCTCGCTGCGGTGCATCTTGCCCTGCAGCTCCTTGACTTCCAGCTCGGCAATATCCGCCTTGGCCTGTTTCAGTCTGACCTCGGCGCCAAGCTTGCTGCTCTCCGCTTCCGTGTTACCCTTATCCTCACGCCCCGACGCCTTGCTCCGTAGGTAATTGCAATAAGCTCTGGTGGCTTCGACCACATTGTAGCGCTGCCCGGCTTTCGTCTGGTGTTTCCGTAGCACGCCGTCGCGGGTAAGCTGACCTACCCATTGACTTGTTATGTCAAAAAGGTTTGCTAATACTGCCGTTTTACAGTATCCAGGCTCTTCCTGAACCGGTTCCTTTTTCGGCGTAGCCATAGAAAATCGCTTCCTTCCTGCGTGGATATCAGACAAATATCAGTTGCCTTCGCGGCCGTTCCGCTTTACTTTTTCCTCAATTTTTGGGGGAATTTATGCCCCGACAAGTAAAGTCCGGGAAAAAAATTTTCCGGAAACTGCGCGAGAATCGGGGTCGACGAGCCCGCACGCCTTGGGTACCCCCCGTCACAGTACCTTGGCCCCCTGCACCTCGCGGCAGCTATGCTCCTTGCCATCGCGCAGCACACGGACCTCCTGATCTGATCCGGCATGCTCAATGAAGCGCTTAACGATCACATCACAGAACTTCTCTTCGAGTTCAATGGTGTAACAGATTCTATTCTTACGCTCGCACGCGATCAGTGTTGTGCCACTGCCTCCAAAGGGGTCAAGGACAATGCAGTTTGTCAGGCTTGAATTGATAATCGGGTGTTCAATTAGATCCACAGGCTTCATCGTTGGGTGATCCGGATTCTTGGTTGGTCTGTCGAACTCCCATATCGTTGATTGCTTGCGGTCTGAATACCATTGGTGCTTGCCCTTCCTCTTCCATCCGAACAACACAGGCTCATGCTGCCACTGATATGGGCTTCGCCCCATAACAATGCTCTGCTTCTTCCAGACGCATGTGCCGGACAGGTAAAACCCTGCGTCGGCAAACGCTCTCCGGAAGTTCAGCCCTTCCGTATCGGCATGAAATACATAGATAGAAGCGTCCTGTGCCATCGCTGCTTCGGTGTTCTGGAACGCCGCGAGCAGGAAGGTATAGAACGCTTCGCTTGCCATATGATCATTCTTGAACTTGCCAGCAACGCCCTCATAGTCCACATTGTACGGAGGATCGGTGACCACAAGGTTTGCCAGTTTACCATCCATCAGCAGATCGAAGGTCTCTTTCTTCGTGCTGTCGCCACACACAAGCCGGTGCTGACCTAACAGCCAGAGATCCCCGCTCTTCGTGATCGGTAGTTTCTGCAGCTCAGCTTCAACGTCAAAGTTGTCCTCGGCAGGATCTGCGTCAGCCAGCTCTGCGAACAGAAGCTCCAGCTCCTTTTCATCGAATCCGGTAACCATTGCGTCCGCGCCCTCGCCGGTGATGTCCGACAATAGAATGACGAGCTTCTCCTCGTCCCATTCGCCAGTGATCTTGTTCAGTGCGATATTGAGCTGCTTTTCCTCGACCTCAGTCAGATCGACCACGCTGACCTCGCTTTCCTCAATACCGAGATCCAGCAGCACGCTGAGCCGCTGGTGACCGCCGACCACATTCCCTGTAGTGCGGTTCCATACGATAGGCTCAACATTGCCGAAAGTAAGGATGGAACTCTTCAATTTTTCATACGCAGGATCGCCAGGGCGCAGCGCCTTACGGGGATTATACTGTGCCGGCCGAAGCTCCGAGAGCTTCATTTTCACTATTTCCATGGATTTGCGCTCCTCATAGACTTCGTACCCGCTGCTGTCCGGTGGCGAACGAACAACCCGAGCCGGGAATCCCGCGCAAGGAGCGACGCGAGACCGTCGTTAAACAACCTCCTGCCCATAGAAATAACCGTCCCCTGCAGAGCAGAGGACGGCTGGCGTATGATTAAAATTTTACAAGCTTATTAAACCACAGCTTTGTATTCGCGGTCAAGTGCCGACTTTTTGCCCTGCTACTCACGCTCTATCCATTGGATGCCAAAAAGCAGGGCGCTCATTTTCTCACAGGCGGCATCAAGGTCCTTATACACCGTTCGGACGTCAATATTTTCCCGTTCTGCAATATCCGGCGCAGGTGATGGATAGTTGCCTAAGTACATTGCTTCGAGGACGCGATACCTTCGCTCGTCCTCCGGTCTTTTTGAAGACACGCAGATCGTCTGATAAGCCGACAGCATTGCATCAATGTGAGCGAGCATAATGGCAGATTTGGCTTTTGATGAAACGATAGCATCAACATCGATATCATGTTCGTTCTCCATAAGCCTCCGGAAAAAATCGTAATCCTCATTTTCTACCTCTGCCAGAGATGTGACAGCATCGCTGGCGTGGATCTTGATTTCCCGGTAATTTTTCATCAGCCGCTTAGTGTCGCGCAACCGCCGATCAGAGCGCCGCTTTTTTTCCTTTTCCTTTTCTTTTGCATACGCCTCGAGGGCGGCCTTTGTCCCTGCCTCGGCAGCCATGCGAATTATGTAATCTTGTGATTTATCTTTTGCCATCAGCTTTGATCCTCCTTAGCCAATTACTTTCTGCATTTAAGCCGTGGGTTTCCATTGTCAATTACCTTCTTTGCCTGCTCCGGGAAGGAAACCACTGCGGCAACCCCACCGGCCTCCCGGATTGCCTTTATGGTTTCCTCCTGTATTTTGGATAGCTCCCCGATGAAGGGGCGCTTGATCTCGAAGCCGTAAAACCTGCCGTCGATGATGGCGCAGACATCCGGGATGCCCTGCCTGCTGTATGGGCCTGCAGCTGCTTTCCAAACGAAGGCCGAAGGGTAGGTTTCCTGTATCCACTTCATGACGGCGGTTTGGTAGTAGTTCTCCTTGGGGAGCGCTTTCCGCATGAGCTTGTCAAAGTCCGCGGCGCTGATCGGCTTTCCGGATGCCTCTTTGATCCAATCCAGCATTTCCGAGCGGGAAAGACGGCGGCTCTGCTGCCGGATGGCGATAACGTCAGGAACCATAGGACGGTGCTTCTTCAAAGACCGGCTCCGCATCGCCTGCGGAGGAGTTATCTACATCCGGTGCCTGTCCCACATCGGTCTGGGCGAACGGCTCTTTGTTGCCGGCATCGTCCTCCATCATGCGGCTTGCCATCATGTCGGCGTTGTGAAGCGCCCAGACTGCCGGGTACATTTCGATGGCGTTTCCGAGCGCCAAGGTGTCCTGCGTGTCGGTGTATCCCATGTGCCACCAGATGGCGTACATTTCCCGGTTGCTCAGCTCTATGTACTGCTTAATGATCATGACGCTCTTATCGCCGTGGCCAAGCGGCATTCTGTCCTTGACCGAGAAGTATGGGACCTTTTCCCATTTGCCGGTTTGCTCGTTTTTCGCGTTGCGGAGGCTCACCGTGTAGAAATAGGTCTTGCAAATGTCGTGCAGCAGGGCCATCACGAGTACACTCTCGTCTGGGATCGTGTCAATTACCGTTCCGGCCGCCCGGTATTCCCACTGGCCGTCTTGTGTGGGGGTCATGCTACCCCGCAGCGCATCCAGCACATTGAGACTGTGCTGAAGGAGTCCTCCCTCGCAGGAGAGGTGATACTTGGTGCTGGCCGGGGCCTCGTAAAAATCGCTTTTGCGGATGTAGGCCATGAGTTTATCAATACCGGGGCGCTGAACCTTCTCGATCTCCGCCTCGAATCGTGCGATCAGTGTTTTGATATCCATTTTCTGTTCCCCTTTCATACTGTTTTTCTTGGATTTGTATGCTTTCGAGCAAGTGAGCCAAGTCCTGAGCTCTCGATCTTCGAACAATAATCTTCATAGAACATTTCGTACTCTTTTTCGTCCCGCATGATGCCGTCGGCCGTGATCACCGAGTCGCGTCGGATGCCCACGATTCGCCCGCCATACTTGGCGATTAGTTTGTCATAAAGATGCTCTGCCGGATTTCCGACGACGGCCACCCACTCGACCTTGCGAAAGTGATGCTTTGTGAAGAGCTCGGTGAGGAATTGGTAGAAATCCTTCGAGAAAACGAAATTGACCTTTCCAAAATTTATCGCCCCTATGTTTGATACTTTGTTAGATAGGCGGTCAATGTGAGCCCCGAAGTATCCGAGTATCTCGCCAGACGCTCCGACGCTGACCATTTGTATATTGTCCCATGAGCCGCTGTTGAGCTCGATCTTGTATTCCCACCAGTTGCTGACGTTGTAAAATTGATATTTCTCTTGAAATACGCAGGCCTGCCACGCTTTATTTAGAGCGTCCTGATTTGGATATGCGAGCTTTAACATTCTGCATTTTCTCCTTTCTGCGGGTCGTCCCCTATGTGAGGCGTGAAGGCGTAATTGATGGGATTATATTTGTTATCGATCCAGTAGCCGTACTCCGGGTTATCCTTTCCGGGAAGCCAGAAGGCCTTTAGGATGTCGTTATAAATCCAGCGGTTGCCCAGATCGCCAGTCCATCTGTTGTGGCGCTGCCAATATGGGTCAAAGGCTTCATTGTAGAGACGCTCATACAGTTTACCAAGCAGGTCTTGGAACTGATCCATGTCCTGCCGATCGGTAAGCGAGGACCGCATCTGGTCATAGAGTCCGCCCGGCTGGCGCTCATCCTGCTTGATGGCGGCGATCTTCTTCTCCAGCCACTCATTCCCGGCCTTGTCGCCCGGATGCGTGGGAAATTTCAAAGTGTTGAAATATTCGGTGCAGTACCACTCCCCGAGGCTCTCAACCTCCGCCGCCAGCTGATTGTATGACTTGGCGTATTTAGTCCGGAGATCTTCGATAGAGACCTTTTCCCGGTTTGCCTTGAGCCTTTCCAGCGCCTTTTCGAAGGCTGCGATCTTCTCTGCGATTTTGTCCATGGTTTCCGTCTCCTTTGCATAGCCGTTTTTGGGCTTGTTACACCTAATCCTCAAAAATAGGTGTAACAGCGCAACCATTTGAAACAGCGGGAGTTTTACGGCTCCACGTATCCTGTTACACCTAATTCTTGAAACACACCTTCTTTTTAGAAATTTTACACAACTTACAAAAAATCGTGAATCGTGCAGCATTTGCAGAATGCAATAAAAATAGGTGTAACAGGTGTAACAGGTGTAACAGGTACTTAAAAGCCTTGATTTCTCAGCGGTTTGCGCATCGTTTGAAATGTTACACCTAATGTTACACCTAATTTTAGGTGTAACATTTTTTCGAGGTTAAAATGGAAGCTCTTCATCATTGCTATCAAGCTCGGTAAACTCTGAGATCGAGGTCTGCTTGTCCGACTGCTTCCAACCTGCCGGGATTTCGGATTCGTCCATTTCGTCCATATCGTCGATAGGATCTTTGTTCTCAGAGAGATTCCCGAGGAAGAATTCAACGAACCGACTGGTTCTATTCCCAAAGCGGCGGATTACAGAGTAAGTCTTCTTGCCGGAATTATCCGTCGTGGATGAAATTAACCCCTGCTCGGATAGGTACTTCATGGTTTTACGCGGCGAGTACCCGGCCTTCGTCAGTGCCTGGTTCAGCATCGAAGGGAATATGTATACCGTGTTCCCCGATTCGGAGAGCATGCCGAGACAGGTGCCTATGGCGCTTGTGCCGAAGTAAGCCTTGTTTGACAGTATCCAGTCCACTATGAACTGCGTCGCGTTTTCGTTCACGTCCGTAGAGTTGCCCTCCACCTGGTCAATGAGGATATTCGCCGCCATGCGCTTTGCTCTGGCCCAAGATTCCATGGTAATTCCCAACGGCTCCAGAATTTCCGAATTCGCTTCTGAATTTTGAATGGGGGTTTCATCTTTTGAGCCACCGAAGAGCCAGCTGTCAATAAGGGCGTCGGCCAGTGCGACCGTCGAGATCCCGGCAATGTGTGATCCGTTCTTCCCCTCGCTGATTGCCCGGACATAACTCTGCATCTTTTCATATGCTTCACAGATTTGCCGCTCATGAAGTCCGATAATGCGCTCAACAAAGGCAGGGCCGGCCCAGCCGCAGTCCATGACCGACTGCTGATGCATCAGCCCGGCGTCCTGTTCATTATCAAACGGTCCGCCATATATCTCCAGCACACGGGTGCTAACGCCCGTTTGCGTTGTATCCGTACTGAGCGGCTCTTCGCCGGTTGCCAGCGCTATGGTGCGCCATTGGTGGGTAGTCTGAAGGCCGCCGCCCTTTGCACCTCTGATTTTGCCGGTGCCGGACGCGATCATGTAGACGATTTTCTCCAGCGTTCCCTGATTGTTTCCCGCGAGCTGCCGCTCATCGATGCCGAGGGGGAGATCGCAATAAAAAGCCGCTGTGCGCTCAAGGCCGACCTGCGTGGCGTTGAAATTCACCATCAGCCGTTCCGGGTCGCCCCATGCAGAGAGCGCCGCTTTCAGGGCGGCGGTCTTACCTCCCTTTGATCCGCCCCAGTTATATACAAAGAAGATCCGCTGCTTCACGATCCGCAGAAGCGGAGCCGCGAAGCTGGCCGCCAGGATAAACCTGAATTTGTCCCTCGCCCTGTGCGGTGCCATGTGCTCAATCCATTTCTCGAAGGTGCCGTTTTGACAATAAGCCGCCGCCATGCCACGCTGTGAAGGGTCTATATCCAGTGTGATCCCCTCCGCGCGGCCCGGAAGAAATCGTCCGCCCGGCTGCCAGCCGAAGGTGCCGGTGGCGTCGGCCTTCGGGATGATGTCGATGTTCTCCGCTTCCAGTGAGCCAAGAAACCGCACCACCTGCTTGGCGTTCTCGCTGGTGATGGTGCAGCCCAGATCCGCAAGGGCTGTGATCGCCCGGCTGGAAAAGATTGTGGAGCGTGGGTATATAGCGGTGTTCCATTTATCGTCCCGCTTGAATGCGATCTCCATCTTCTCATCGCCGGTCTCCATACTTTTCAGGCGCTGCGTCAGGATGATCGGTGTTCTGCAGATAGTGACCGGCGTGAACTTCTTCTCGTCGATTATGCTAATACCCTTCTCTGAGTAGATCCAGCCCTCGGGCTGCCGGAGATTGATTGGAGCGCCGGTGATCGCCTCCGGGACCAGATCCTTATCGAGATCGATCTTCTCGGCACCGTCGAGTGCCTCCCGGATCATCCTTGCCGCTTCTTCCTTGCCGTGCTTTATGTAGAGATCGGACGGGTCTTTCACACCAAGCCGTTCGCAACTCCAAAGGTACGCCTCTCCGATAAATCCGCCCTCTTTTAAGCCGCTGCAGACTTTTGCAACAAAGGTTTCCCCGCCCTTGTCAGGTTCTTTGTGGATATAAAGCTTCAGCTCCTGCAGAACATCCGCCTGCTGCGGCTTGAACATGGACGCTCCGGCCACGCCGATGGCTGGAATACCCATATACCAGAGGCTTTGGCTGTCTGATTCGCCCTCAACCATGACGGCATAACCCACCTTGCGGATTTCCGGGATGCGCCATTCTCCATAGAGACAGATTTTCCCGCTGGAGCCATACTTCCATCTGAAATCCTTGTTTCCAAACCTTTTTCTGAAGGTGGATTCCTCTCCATTAATGTCGAGGTACGGGATACGGAGGAATGTAGTGCCGTTCCGCTCCTTGCCCGTGCTGACATGGCAAGTATCCTGCAGGAAGTCTTCAGGCAGCCGCTTTTCAAAGGAATACTGCTCGGTGGTATAAGAGACCATGGCCGGATCTGCCTCACTGGCCTTTTGAGGACGTGCCGCTTTGGGGCTCTCCTGGCTCAGGCCGTATTTATCAAGAATAGCCTTGTAGGCGTCTTTGGTGTCCACCTTGTGATATTCCGCCCAAAAGGATACGAAATTCCCGCCCCGGTCCTCTGAGAAGCAGTGCCATTGCCCGGTCTTCAGGTCAACGGAGAAGCTGTTGTTTCTGTCTTCATGAAAAGGACATAACCCGGTGAGATTATCGCCGGTGATCTTGTGCTTCTCAATGACGGCGCTGTATTCCGCCTTATAATCGACGATTCTGTCCAGGTCAACCGCATTTCTTGCCGTCATCCACTCTCACCGCCCTTTCGCTGTATATTTCCATAGGCTGCTCCCGTCATGCGGGGGTACCTTGCGGTACCCCCGCGATTGCAATTCTTCGCTTACTCAGTTAATCCTTGAAGGGCAGGTCATCTGCCGGGGAAACCTCGGTAAACTCGGCCTCGCCGGCCGTCTCATCCGATTGCTCCGGATCGGCGGCAGCTTCATGCGCAGACGGCGTCACTGCGTTATGGTCGTTCAAGGTGATTGCCATTTCCGTATACTTGCCCTTGATCTGACGACGTAGCTCCTTGGCCATCCCAGAAGCCGAAGGAGGAAGGATGCCTTTCTTTTCGATAGTTACCTTGCTGTAGGCGATTCCGCCGGAGTTAGTCGCCTTTTCAAGCTTGAAGGAGACGATCAGGCCGGTGTAGGGAATGCCCTTGGTTCCCATGATCCGGGCGAGCTGCTTGTTTACATCCTTGATGGACGTGGGCGGGACGGTCAGAAGGTAGAGGTTCGGGTCATTGTCCATCATGATGTAAACGCGGCGCATATTCTTGCAGGCCTTGCCTTTACCGCCCTTGATGTCGGTACCGTAAGCGTTGAGGGGGCAATGTTCGCAGTCGCAGACTTCGCCGGTGTCGTTGCGAATGCCGACCTTCCCGTCCATGCTGGAGCAAACCGGAATTTTGTCGCCGTCGTCTCCGGAGCCGTACTCCTTTTCCCAGTAAGCGTTGAGGCGATGGGTGAAGACGATCACGCCGCTGACTTCCTTCATGTACTCGACATCGTCCTCATCGTCGCCCTGCACCTCGTAGGCAAGACCGCCGCCGGAGGGGATTTTGACCATGCGGCAGGAAATGCCGCTTTCGCTGTCCAGATCCTCCATCTGGTCCTGAAGCTCCGCCATCAGTTCCGGGTCCATGCCCTCAAAGCGGTTTGCGATTTTGAAGCTGTCCATCACAGCAAGTTCCGTTTTCTTAGCCATTTTCATATCCTCCTATTATTCGTTTTCGGCTTCGGCGGGTTCTGCCTCGGCAAAGTCATCATCAGCGGAAGCGACCAGTTCGTCCATTGGGGTAGCGCTGTCGTTGCCCATCTGCTCCACAATGTAGAGGTCATTCAGGGTTCTCTGCATCTCGGCAGCCATGCGGACCGCCTGAATAGCGGCATCAGCTGTGCTGTTGCAAAGGGCGCTGACGGCCTCCAGCGCCGGGAAATTGGGATCGGGCAGGGTATTGAGCAAAGTGCCCATGTTGTCCTTGATTGCCTTGACCCTCCCCTGCAGGGCGGAGAAGTTTTCCGCAGCGATGCCGTAAGCTTCGTGCCGGTTGCAAACCTTGGCCGGGGGCGTGTCGCCTCCCACGATTTTGTTCTTGGTGAAGTGGATCGCCGTCAGGATATTCTCCTTGATATCCAGATCCGCTTTGAGGGTCATGTCCATTTCCATCTGCTCATAGTCGCTCATGATTTTTTACCTCCAATTTTCACTGTCTCTTTTCGCCGGGTAATGTCGACGGTATCGAAGCCCTTGACTACCTTGTCCAGCGCCTCGGAAAGCTCGCCGTTTTCCTCTATGTAGGATTTCATCGTAGCCTGGAGGGTACGGGGATCAACCTTCTCCACGATGATGTCGCCCAGGCCTTCTTCACGCAGAACATCGAAGAAGGCCACGTCGTTATCCTTGATCTCCTCTTCCGACCTCTTGCTGTAGATAGTCTTCTGCGCGAGGCTGAACGAGTAACCGCCGCTGGAAATGCGGGGGCAGTCATCATCAACCATCTGCTGTGCAATCTTTACCTTGCGGTCTTCGATGGCGGCATTGTTGTCTTTGGTTTGAGCCGCAAGCTCGTCCTTGCGCTCAAGCAGGGTTTGGTACTCCCGTACCATGTCAAGCAGGGTCATGTGAACCATCCTTTCTGTTATTTGCACACTCCAGGCGGAGGCACCTGCCGTTTCGGTAAGCCATGCACCGCTTTTTGGCACATTCCTCGAACCATTCATGAGTTGTGATTATGCCGGTCATGGGATTCGTTTCCTTGTGGACCCGTTTCTTGAACGGGCAGAGGCATTTACTCTCCATCGCGCTCATCCGTCCTTTCTTGCTGCTTTTCGTCCCATATTTCCTGCGCAATCTGCTTTGCGGTTTCCCTCTCACAAATATAAACATCTTTATGCACAGGGGGCTGTGGGACAAATAGAGCAATCCGATCTTGCAGTTTATTAAAGTCTTCCGGGCTTGAATAGGTCACGATTTCCGGACCGACTGTCTTCCCGTTCTCGTCAGTTGGGAAAACGCCTGTCCAGTCAGATACAAGCAGTTCGTCCTTATTTTCATTGAAGAGCTGCCGAATTTCTGCACTCCACTTAGCGGAGATTTTCATAAACTTTTTCATGACATGTGTAGGGACCAAAACGCCGCAATATTGTCCGTTTGCGCTTAAGTCGAACATTTCATGATCGTAAAGGTATTCATATCGCATTTTGATTCCTCTCCCCGGCCTCTGGAATTATTGCGGCCCAATGCCGATTATCAGAACAATCGTAATCGTTGGGATTTAGCATCGCAGCCGTTGAATTTGAAACAGGCGTAACGCCAAAAAGGTCATGCATCTTTTTCCCGCATTTTTTGCATTCAAGATCCTCTGTACCACCAAAATAACCGCTGCATTCCACTGGTTCTCCGCAGCATTTGATATTATCAAAACGCTGCTCTCCTTCCGTGTATTCCCAGCCCAAATAGTCCAATGCTTCTTTTGCAGTTAATACGGGCAAGTTGCAGATATCCTGCAGTTTTCCTTTTTTCATTGTGGCTCTCCTTTCTCGGCCTCCTGAGGGCTGCGCTCCATAGGCTCATAGCTGTCACGGGCACGATGCTTACATTCGCGGCAAGGGTAAGTGTAGTACCGATAGCTGTCTGTATCGCGCATTTTGCACGTTTCGCAGCTTTCCGCCGCCGCCGCCCGCTCTCTCCGCTGGCTTGTGGCAAGCTGGGCTTGCAACTGCTTAATCTGATGTGCAGCGGGTGGCTCTTCGCCATCTTGCCACCATTCGTTAGCCGTTCCGCAGTGCGGACACCGCACGGTATGGCCGATTGTCTGCACCGTACCGCTCCATCCACATTCCATGCAGGTGTAGGTTACTTTGTACTCGGTTTTCTCAGCGCGGTCGGTAAGCTGTAACTTTTCCGCCAGCAATGCGTTGCACTGCTTGGTGCAGTCCACGTTATACCGATTCAATTCGGCATATTTGGCACGCTCGGTAGCGAACTGCGCCTGCAGGCTCTCGATCGCGTCGGCGGCGGCAAGCATCATCTCATCAATAGTCATGATGTGGTCACCGCCCTCGTAGTTATTTGGGCAGTCCCGGCAGTCCTCGCCTTCACGGTAACACTGTGAGCCGCCTTCGTTGCCCTGCTCCACGTCGCACCTCAGCGCCTTCACGATCTCGTCAGCACCCATGTTCTTGCACACTCCTCACATTTCCGGCCGCCTTTCCAGCGCACCGGCTGCACAGGTCGGGTTCTACCCAGTAGCATCCGCCGGGGCAGGCGTGATCCCATGTGCAGCCGCAGACACGGCATTTTTGGTCTTCAGGGGCTGGGATAACATGCCCTTCGCAGAAAGGGTAGGGGCAGCTATCGTCAGCCTGCGCCTCCAGCGGAACGGAAGAATAGGAAAACCGGCCACAGACTGGGCAAATGTACCTGTTCATGATCAGCCCTCCATATCAAGCACGGTGTAGGTGTTCCCGCTGCGCGTGATCCGGATCACCTCATTGCCGCGCTCATCGTGAGTGGCATAGTATTCATTTCCAGACATGAGCCTGGCCACTCTCGCTACCGCTGAACAGTCCGCAAAGGTTGAAAGATTTTTGATCGATATTGTATTCATGGTTCACTCCTTTTTGCGCTTCGGCCCCCGGCGGCGCTCGGCCGTCTTAGCCATGATGTCCGCCACTAGTATCCCGACGCGTGTCAGATCAGCGCTGCCACCAATCAGATTCTTTTGGTTAAGCCGGACCAATTGTGCGCGGGTGATAAGAATCAGGTTTTCCAGCGTGATATTTTGTTTGTTCCCATCCGCAAATATCACGGCATGGCCTGCTGGAACCTGCCCGTTGGCTGCTTCCCATATCAGACGGTGCTTCTCTCGCCATTTGTTCGGCTCCGCAATTTTTACCCATGTGTAGCCGTCGCTGCGGATCGTCTCGGTACCAACGGGTTTCCATGTTTGCGGCATGTTGCCTTTCTTGAACTGCGTGGCCTCCATGCCCGGATAGCTGACACCTTTCTTGCCCTTATTCGCCGGCACGTGGCCCTTGGGGAACCTGTACGGCTCCCCGGCGGTGAGCATGGCCGGATTGAATCGGCTATCAATGCCGTTGTGCAGGCCGAACCTATCGCAGAGGGATATCATCGCCGCGATACCGATGCTGAGGCCGAAGCGCTCATTGAACATCCGTGTTAGGTCTTTGAACCGTGTGCCCTGTATATTCTCCCTCAGCCAGTCGATGTGCTCCTGACTATATTTGCGGTATGTCCCGGTTTTGAGCCGGTGGTTTGTCATATAGCTTTTAACTGCCGTCTCCGTGAGCTCGATACCGAAGCGGGCCGCGAATATCGTCTGAATTTCCTTGTGGCTGTGGCCGGGAGCATCCTTACGGAAGAACGCATGCTGCTCCGGCGTGTATCTAGTCATCAGCTGATTCACCTGTCAGCATCTTGGGCATAGCTTTATTCCCATCTGGGTATTCTTGCGTAAGTTGCGCTGCCTTGAGGACCAGCGTTCCGTTTGCAATAATCTGCGAAGCGAGACCGGTGACGGCCTTTGACCGGGAGATTTCTTCGGAAAGCTGTTCTCCCGTCAGGTCCTCGTCTCCGAGGCGTTCAAGTTGAGCGAAAAGATGATTGTTCAAATCGGTTAACTTGTTTTTCATTAAGATGCCGCCCCCCCCCAGTTCCAGAGTCTTTGCTTGCCCTTAGCCGGGATAGGCGTCTCCAGCAGCTTGACGTTGGCGATCTCCCAGGCACATATGGATGCTATGAATTGCGTCGGATGAGGCTTGTAGTTTTCCAGCGCGTCGCCTATCTCTTGCAGGGTGGGAAGATCAGCGTCGGTCGTGTCGTATATGGCAAAAGGCAGCGGCTGCTTATTCATCCTGTCCGCCTCCTTTTTTGGAGGAGACCTCGTAGGTATTCAGGTACGACCGTTTCTTGCAGAACTCGCATTTCTCGTCAACCGAACTGTCCGAGGCCTTTTTTACGTTGAATCCTTCAGCCATACGCTCGGCGCAGCTGTAGCAGAGATGCATAAGCTGTTTCATGACTTAGCACCGCCTGAATCCGCCCGTTCGGCTTGAGGAGCGTTCTTCATCTCGGATGCGAGAGCCTTTACCCCGGCTTCATAGCCGCGCCGGTACACCCGAGCCAGATAGGCCGTGAGCTGCGCCTTGTCCATGTGCTTGACGGTCTTATAATCCTCACGCTTCATCTGCCCCTGCATCCAGCTCGCCTCCTTCCTCGACCTGCTCCACCATTTCATCCAGCGGCGACGCTTCGCCCAGTTCGAAGAGGAGTACAGGGAATCCAGCGTCGGATAGGAGCTGATAGGCTTTAGGCTTGTACGCTTGCCTGTTTTCCAGATCTAAAATCAAAGCGGCCACGCCTTCTTCCGGATCGAACCCGGACAGGTATTCAATCAATTCTTTGCACGTCATCAGAAATACTCCCTCCATGTGTCTACCACCGTTTTTGCAAGGTCCTCCTTTTTGGCCAGCGATTTCATAAGCATCTCATCAATGGTTCCCTCTACCATGAGGTGAATGTAGGTGCAGGGATGATGCTGGCCGATTCTGTGTATCCGGGACAGACTCTGACTGTAGGTGGCGTAATTGAAGTTCACGCTGTAATACACGCAGGTGTCGGCCGCCGTCAGAGTAATGCCGGTACCCGCCGTGTCGATCTGGCCGATGAAGACCATCGTCTTCGGGTCTTCCTGAAACTGCTTGATGATATCGCCCCTCAGCTCTTTTTTGACGTCGCCGTAAATACCAACGGTTTTCATTCCGGCTTTGCCGAGCGTTTTCTCTGCGAGGCGTATAATTTCATGTACCTCCGGAATGAACCGGGCGAAGATCACAAGCTTCTTTTTTCCTTCGAGGACATAATCGTTAAGAATATCTTCCAGCGCATCCAGTTTCCCGGTGCTGACCAGCTGCGGACGGTTCGCCTCGTCTCCCACGAGAAACCCGCCCGTGAGCTGCTGGAGCCGAAGGAGCTTTGTCAGGACGGTTGTCGCCGTGATCCTGTCGCCGCCGTCCAGATCCGCGAAGCTGTCACGCTTGAGCCGGTCGTAGAGCTGCTTCTCTTTGGGATTGAGCTGTATGTAGCGGGTTTCAAAGGTCTGTTCCGGAAGGTCCAAAGCCTCGTTTTTGGTCACGCGGTATGCAATGCTGTGTTCCTTCTTGATAAGGCCGTCCAGATCCCGGTACCCGATCACCTGCTTGCGGTTGAACCCGCCCATGACGGCATAGCGTCCTCTGAAGGAGTAGAAGTTCTGACCGAAGATCGTACTGTCGAGGAATCTATACTGACTGAATATGTCGATTGCCTCGTTCTGTACCGGCGTACCGGAAAGGATCATCTTGTATCTGGCCTGATCACCGAGCCTGTGTATTGCCTTGCTCTGCGAAGCATCATGCGTTTTGATTCGCTGGCTCTCGTCGGCAATGATAAGGTCTGCGTCAAACTCCTGCAGGCGCTCGAAGATTCCGTCCCTCCACGTGGATTCGTAGTTGATCACCGCCACCTTCATGGCCTTAAATGGAAATCGGTCAAGATCGTCCAGCGCCTTAATGCGCTTGTTCTTTTCGCCAAGCAGGGTGGTTATGGTGTATTTGAAATCCGCGTATTCCTGAAATTCCTTCGGCCAGACGGCACAGACCGAAGTCGGGGCCACGATCAGTACCTTATTGATCTTGCCCATCTGGTATCCAGTGCCGGCCACCGCTATGGCCGTGAGGGTTTTGCCGCAGCCCATTTCAAAAAGGAAACCGAAGCCTTTCCCGTTTCTGGCCGCTTCATTTTCTGTCATTCTTTAAATCACACTCCTTTCTTTGGCTACCCATCAGAACTTCACGCTCCTCTGGTTAATGGTTCTCTGAATTTCCAGCTCCACCTTCACGCCCTCCAACCAGCACCGGACTATGTACCTGGCCTGCTCCGAAACCTTGCGAATGGTGACGCAAAGAAGAACCGTGATAATGATCGCCGTGTAATTCAGATTTCCGAGTATTTCAAGCATTTTTCACCATCCTCCGATCTTTTTGCCGCACCAATGGCAATAGCTGTGTCTCGGTGCAATCCTGTGGTTGCAGTCCGGGCAATGCCAAGCTTCATCGGTATAGACAGGGCGGGAGGCTACTTCGTATTTCTGATGCAGGGCCTTGAGCTCTTCGGCTTGCTGCCGGTAATCGTGCAGGATGTCTTTGACTTCCTCCGCACTGCCGCAGCCTTCATCCTGCAGTGCACTGAAAATGCTGATTGCCGTCTCCAATGCGGCTACATCATCCCGCCATATGGAATCGGAGTCCGGAGCAGCTGCGAAAGCGGCGCTGCTATCTTTAAGACTGCTTAGCTGATAGAGAATGAAGTCCATTCCAACGCCGGGCTTGCTTTGCTTTTTACTCATTGCTGATCACCGCCTGTTCGGGAGTCTCCCATCCGAAGGTGAGGAGGCACATATTAGCGGCCCTCACCTGGTGCTGGTAGAGGGGCAGCTTGACCGGATATTGCACGAACGGGACAGGATCGGCGGTCATACGTTCTTGGTCAACCGCATCGGCGATGGTGTGGAGCTCCGTCCGTCGCGCCTCGACTGCGGGGGGAAGTTTTACGATACTGGATAGCTTGTCCAACAGTTCGAGATCTGCGACGCCGGTCAGGGTCTGGGTGGGCTTGCTCCATTTCATCTTGTTCCATGACTTGATGATGGTGAACTGCACATTATCCGCTTCGCGGATCATAAGGGTATCTCCCTTGAGCGCGATTTTCACTTTTCCGCCTCCATTTCTGTGAGGTAGGCATGGTAAAGATCCAGAGCCGCGACGCTATATTCCGTCTGGGTGGCGCCGCAATCCTTGGAGCCCTTTAGCCCCATGTTGTAGGCCATGTACAGGGCGTGGCTCTCGTAAGGTGTTTCACCTAAATCAAGGTGGTCCGTCAACCACGCTATGTAATCAATGGCTACGGTCACGTTCTGTGCGGGATCTGTAAGGTCCGTGATTCCGAGCCGCTCAATCCTGTCCTGCTGCCAGGCAGTGTTAATTTGCATGAGGCCGATGCTCCGGCCTCCGTCGCCGACGGCCTCCGTATCGTATTTGGTCTCCTGGTCGGCGATAGCCATGACACAGCAGAACAAGTGATCGTCTTCTCCGCACACCTCGTAGATCTGTCGCTGGGTATCGATATCAAGGCTCGCGATCCCGGACAGGAGCGCGGGGAGCTCCGGAGCGATAGGCTCCGTTGGCTGTGCTGCCTGGGTGGTGATGCACTTTACCAATGGCGCAGCAGCTTCTGCGGTCGGGGTGAAGGTTTCTTTATCTGACTCCGCTTCCGTATTCGTTGTAAAGCCGCCGAAGATTATGCCGGAACAAAGCGCCAGCGCCGCGATGACTATTGCGCCCTGGGCTCTGCGCGCTTTTCCCCGAGACTTCCGCAGTCTCCGCATTTGAGCGGCCATAGGAGTCGGAGAATCGGTGCCTTCGGCCTTCGCCGATGTATGTATTTTCATAACGTCATCCTCTCTTCATCATTTCTCAACCACGAGCCTTTCGCCGGTGGCCTTGCGGACCAGAATCAGGGTGTTCTCCAGTTCCCGTGCAATGGCATAGGCTTTGGGCTCATACCCAATCTGGCTGAGAAGGATTTTCTGCCTTCTGGTCAGCTTTCGGGGGTTCTTCATGCGAGGCCCTCCTTCAGCAGCGAATACGCTTTTTGAAGCATATCCACATCAAAATACCCGAAGTGG
Source organism: Oscillospiraceae bacterium (assembly GCA_963666535.1). Taxonomy (GTDB): domain Bacteria; phylum Bacillota; class Clostridia; order Oscillospirales; family Oscillospiraceae. The sequence goes on from OY762913.1 coordinate 1,583,374, forward strand.
CATTCTTCTTCCGGGACACCGAGTCGCTCGGACAGCCAGTGATAAGCCTTGCGGCGGGGATTGCTGCCTTTACTCGGCTTGCCTTTCCACCTGGCGTCAAAAAGGCTGTGGCAAGCCATCTTCATGTTTCGCATCTCCTTGTTGGAGAGAATCCCAAGGGCCTCTTTTGGCTGCGGTTCATGGGTACCGACGTAGGCCCCACACTGCGTGCAGAGATAGCACATACCGCTTCCGTATTCGCGTCCATATACTGCGGCGTTTGAGGTATAAATAACCCTGCCTCCGCAGATGTTGCAGGTTGTGGGATGCAGATCAATCATTCATTCTCGACCCCTCTCGTTGGCGGTCTCGTCCCAGGCATCGACAGTGGAGATGCAGTTGTCGCAGCCGACGATATCGCCATCGTTGTTCTTGTAAAAAGTGTCCGTCTCTTCCCCGCAAATGGGGCAGACAGGATATTTCGGCTCTTTTCCGTCTGGGTAGCCCGTGCGTTCTAAGTTCTGCACAATCGGATCATCCGGGAGATCATGCGGATTCATGCTTGTCCGCGTTCCTTCCAATTGACCCCGCAGATCTGGCAAGCTGCATACAGTGCGTTCTGGTTGCGGAGCCGCTGCCACGCCTTGACCGACGGTGCCCAGCGAAAGCCGCATGATTTGAGCTTTTGCGTCATGGCGTCATCCTGGCGTTCATCGAAGCGGATCATTCCCGGTTGGTGGTGGGGTCGCTCTCGATCTCACCGCCGTCAAACTCGATCAGCTCCGCAGGCATGTTGTCGATGCGTTCCAGATTTGCGATACGCTCTTTCGCGGCCTTGATGTCCCTGCCGAGATACGGAAGGGTGTACCAAGGCGCCGGTTCGGTTCCGTTCTTCCTCGCCTCTTTGTTGAAGGCCTTAACCCGGTCCCTCTCAGTTTCCAGCTTTGCGACCTTCTCCTGAAGCTTCTCAATCGCGGCCGGATCGTCCGAAGAAATCGCGCTGTTGCTCTCTGCGGCGTCGGCTTTTTCAGCGTAATAATCGGCTTTGTCGGACAGGCCAACGGACTTGTCCATCAGCTTCGCGCTTTTGGCCCTAAGGTTCGGAAGTGCAGGCCGACCGATGATGTTTGGCTGCCCGAGCGGGATATCCTTCACAAAATCGAAACTTCTCTTGCTTGCCGCATCTGATTCTTTTGATGCCTTATAGGCTGCGTCGTTCAGTCGGTCTATCCTGGCTTGACGGCGCTCTTCGTAATCTTCTCTTCCTGGCATATTGCGCCTCTCCTTTGTTCAAAATCTGCGATGCATTGCCTGACCTGATGGGTGAGCCAGTCCTGCATGGTATCAAACCCATCGGACCGCACAAGGCGTTGCAACTGCTCATATTCATCATCCTCAAGGCGGCATGATATGCGGCACTTCAGGCGATGACCACCGGATTTGTGCTTTTTAGCGGTTGGTTCGGAATTGGCTTGCTGCGGAAGATCTGCAGGCTGCGTAGGCTGCGCGGCGGGATACTTCACGAACAATGCTTCATAGCCGTCAGGATGGAGTACAACGCCGTATTTCTCCGGCTTTGAGCACTTGGAAAGCAGCGTCTTGTCGAAGCTGGGGAAGCGGGCCTTGACCACGCGGACGGCTTCCTTCGGCGCAATGCCTCCGGCCGACAGTGTTTCTTTCAGGTTGTTCATCAGCTATACCGCCTCTCCTGATTGACAGCTGAGCTTGATACTGATATGATGCCGATAGGTTTATTTTCCCGGGGCCGTGTCTGTGACAGCAGCGCGGCCTCTTTCTTTTGTGTGATCGCACCGCCCGCTTTGGGGTTAATAACAGCTCCTTTCATCTTGTGTGCTCCTTTCATTAGGCTGGCTCCGTTGCTTTGTTATTTGCCGCTGTGATCGCTTTCAGCTTCTCCGCTTGCAGCCGCTTTTCTGGCCATCCGCGCCGCTGTCTTGGCGTCCAAGGCCTCACGGCCACCGGGCATAGCCAAGATGGTTTTAAGCAGATCGAGCGTTCCGGCCGCGAGTCTGTCAATGGCGGGTTGCGGCATTTTGCCGATATCTATGTAGGTCGTGTCCATGTCTGCCTCCTCCCATAGTGTTTAACGGATTAAACACAGTCGGCAAAAAAAATCTTGTCCACCGTAGTGTTCAAGGCCTGTGCAAGTTTGACCAGCGTTTTGGTAGAAACTGCTCTTTTAGTACCGTTTTCAAGGGCGGATACCGTGCCGCGGCTGATGCCGCTCTTTTCACAGAGTTCCTCCTGAGACATTTTGAGGGCGACCCTGACTTCCTTGATTCTGTACCCCATGTAGTTACCTCCTTTCGAAATGTTTAATCGGCTGCACAGTCACATAGTACATCGCAAATTTTTACGTGTCAAGAGGATTGCACAAATTGTGTTCAATTTATTTCACAAATACGATTGACATAGCAAAGGGCAAGAATGTATAATGGATTGAACGTAGCGAGGAGGAATTCCGTATGGATTTGCGAAATTTTATAATTAAATACAGGTCTGAACACAGCCTTTCGCAGCGCCAGTTTTCTGAAGCGTGCGGTATGTCGAATGGTTATATATCAATGATTGAACGCGGTGAAAATCCGAAGACTAAGCTGCCTGTAACTCCCACGCTTACGGCCTTAAAGAAGATAGCTTCTGGTATGGGGATGACTCTGTCTGCGTTGCTTACAGAGGTTGATGATATGGATGTTAATCTAATCGATAATTCGTCCCCAAAAAAGACCGCCCTCAACATAGAGAGCGGTCTGATGGATGACGCTGATTCTGAAATTGTCAGCATTATTTTATCTCTGTCTCAGAATAAAAAGGCAGAGGCTCTTCGCTATCTTCGTTATCTTGCAAAGAGCGAAGATATGTAAATAGCGCACACTTGCTGTCCGCCGGCACATCTTCGAGAAGGCGCAGTAGTTCCAGGACTTTCTTACTTGATGCCATATTCGCCGATCCTTTCTTTTATTCTGCCGGCAGTGTAATTAGTGTACCACGGTTTTAGATTTCTTGCAGCGAAAAGATAATTAATCACTTTCGACTGACATCGACCAGTGATATCCTGTATATGGGAATTTGTGTTGTGAAGGAGGGCGTTTATGAAACGGATAGTATTATTTTTTGCTGTCATTGCATTACTGCTTTCATGCGTAGCGTGTGGCAACGCAACCGGATCGGCGGAGCAGAGCAACGGAACGGGGTCTCCAGAGGCGAGTGAGAACGTGATTCCAGAAGAAACATTGCAAGAAATCAAAAAATCAATGTCTGGTCTTTTCGATGGTATATATGAATATACCACCTCCGTCACAGAAAAAGATGGTGGCGTGGTGATTGGCCTAACAATGTCTGGCGGAATGCTGGATGAAACATTCTCTGATTTTGTGGTCTATGGATCGGCCGCGGCTGAAGAAGCAATATCACAAGCAGATGTGAAACTGACAACATTCCGCGTTATTTTCGACATAAAAGAAAACGGAAGTGACGGGCGCTCTGGTATTTTGTGCTGGAGCAGCGATGACTTGTTAACGGGTTTGTTGACGGATTCTACACTGAATCGCAATGTTCTCAAAGCAGACGCAACCCCAGAGTATATTGCTGACACATACGGGACGCTCGAGCCGGGAAACTGAAAAGCATTTCAGAATAGAGGTGACGCCGATTGCCGGCAAAGAAAAAGCAGGCCAAAAATCCGCAAGAGCAGGAGCCCGGCGTCATTTACGCTCGGTATTCCAGCCACGCGCAAAAGGATGCATCTATTGAGCAGCAGGTCGAGGAGTGCGAAAAATACGCTCGGGAAATCGGGCTACACATTGTAGGAACATACTCTGACCGCGCCATTTCCGGAAAGACCGATCGGCGTGCCGACTTCCAGCGAATGATGCGCGACGCCGAGAAAGGCAAATTCAAGTATGTCATCGCGTGGAAGTCAAACCGCATGGGGCGGAATATGCTCCAGGCCATGATGAACGAGGCGAGGCTTCAGGACTTGGAAATCCGCGTCCTCTACACGGAGGAGGACTTCGACGACACCGCGGCCGGCCGCTTTGCGCTCCGCTCCATGATGAACGTCAATCAGTTTTATTCTGAAAACATGGCCGAGGACATAAAGCGCGGTCTTTACGACAACGCCGCAAACTGCAAGGTGGCAAACGGACACCTCCCATACGGATACAAAGCCGACGAGGATTTGAAGTATACACTCGACGAGCCAAAGGCTGCCGTGGTTCAGGAAATATATGCCCGCGTTTCTTGCGGAGAGCCCATCGTCGATATTTATACGGATTTGAACAGCCGGGGGTTGACGACTTCGCTCGGGAATCAGTGGGGCAGGAGCAGCTTCAATAAGTTGCTGTCAAATGAGCGGTACTTGGGGATATACATTTACGGGGATGTCCGCATTGAGGGCGGCGTTCCTCGAATTATCAGCGACGAGCTGTTCTACAAGGTGCAGGAGGTGTTAAAAACGAAAAAGAACGCCAGAGGCCGTCATCGAAACGATGCTGCGAATTATCTACTCACCGGGAAGCTATACTGCGGTCATTGTAAAAGCCCCATGACGGGTATCTCCGGCACCAGCCGAACCGGGGACTTACATTACTACTATGTTTGCCAAAAGAAGCGGCAGGAAAAGTCATGTGAAAAGAAGAACGTCAAGCGGGACGAAATCGAGTTGCAGCTTGCAAAGGCGATAAAGGAATACTGCTTGACCGACGAGCTGATCGAATGGTACGCCGACCAAACCGTGGGATATTTCAAGCGGCAGTCTGAAACCGACCGCATCAAAGGGCTGGAGGATGAGCTGGCCGACACGCAGCGCAGTATAAAGAATACGCTCAAAGCCATTGATGCCGGAATCATCACAGAAAGCACCAGAGCGCACCTTATGGAACTGGAGGCGAAACAATCGAAGCTTACTGGATTAATCTCTGCCAATAAAGCCGACATTGTTCAGGTTGACCGTGAGGACCTTATCAGTAGCATGGGAATGGTGAGGGATGGTGATATCCACGACAAGAAATATCAAGCGCTACTATTTGACACTTTTCTTATACGGGTCTATTTGTATGATGACGACCTGGAACTTATATTCAGTTGCCCTGGCATAAAAAAATCAATAAGAATCCCGTTGGATGTATCAGCCGTCGAAAACATAGAAGCGACAGCCACCGCTAAGGTTCGTTTAAGCTCCACTTTGAGCCACCAAAAAGACATAGCTTCCCTCGGGGGAGCTATGTCTTTCTTTATGGGAAAAAGTATGGTATTATGGATTCAGAGTTTATTATTTCATTAGACAAACAGAAGCTTGCGGAGGAATTTCTATATGAGATATAAATATACAAATGGGTCTGAACCAGACTTTATTTTATTGTGCCATGAACTGGATGAATTTCTGAATAAATTGGTTGGCGGAGAAGAAAACCGTTTGCAATATATTCCATATAATCAGTTAGACGATATTCACGATGTTGTTATAGTTTACGACGGGGATAAACCTATAGGTTGTGCAAGTTTTAAGCATTATGATGTTGTAACGGCAGAGGTAAAACGCGTATTCATTAGGGAAGAATATCGCGGAAAAGATATTTCAAAAAAATTGATGGAATTGTTGGAGCAAAGCGCAAAGAAACAAGGCTATAAAAAATTTGTACTGGAGTCCGGTGAGCCATTGATTGCCGCAATGAAATTATACAGGACCATTGGTTATTTTAAAATTAAAAATTTCGGGCAATACAAAGATATGCTAGATTCCGTCTGCATGGAGAAAATACTGTAATTTTCAGTATGTAACTTAATTAGAGATTATACTAACTGTAAGGCATAGATTCCCTCCGGGGAGCTATGTCTTTCTTTATGGGAAAAAATATGGTATTATGAATTCTAAGGTTATTACGAAGCTTAAATAAGTTTTATTACATAATTTTAGCGGAAAATTTTTGATACAATGAGGAGATAGGCTATGAAGAATTTTAAGCAAGCGATTGGTTTCATTGTGTATATAGGAGACCCCGAAAAATTTTGTGTAAAAGTGAATGAGAGACATCCTTTTGGTCAAGAATTGGAGCAATAACAATTCAACACTGAAAGGATGTTTTTTATGAAGGAAGCACCGGCAGAACTGATGCGAGAATACGTGAACAGCCAAAAGTTTAGCAGCACCATGGAGATTATGGGGGCCATGAAGGAAATGTTTCGTGACGTACTTCAGCAGGTCATGGAAAGCGAGCTGGACTCGGAGCTGGGCTACGAAAAAAGCGAAAGAGCGTCGCAAACCGCTGTCGAACCGGAAGCTAAGAATTACCGAAATGGGTATTCGCAAAAGACAGTCAAGACGCAATTGGGCGAGGTGGAGATCAAGGTGCCCCGGGATCGCAACGGAAAATATGAGCCTCAAATCATCGAAAGATACAGCCGAAACGCCGACGGCATGGAGGAAAAGATTCTTTCCCTGTATGCCTGTGGCATGAGTCAGCGGGATATAGCGGAGCAGATTAAGAGCCTTTATGATGTGGAAATCTCCCCAGAGCTAGTGAGTAAGATCAGCGAGAAAATCATGCCGGAGGTTTCGGCATGGCAGAACAGACCGTTGGAACCCGTCTATCCATTTGTATTTTTGGACGCTATTCATTACAAGGTCAAGGAAAATCACCAGTATGTCACCAAGGCTTCCTATGTGGTACTTGGCATCACCATGGATGGCAGAAAGGACATTCTTGGCGTTTGGATCGGGGAACATGAGAGCAGCAAGTTTTGGCTTTCTGTGTTGAATGACCTCAAAAGCAGGGGTGTTTTGGATGTTTATCTGTTCTGTGTGGACGGGCTGAAGGGCTTCTGCGAGGCCATCAATGCCGTTTACCCCCAAGCGCAAATCCAACGCTGCATCATCCATCAGATCCGCAGCTCCACCCGCTATGTGAGCTACAAGGATATCAAGGCGCTCATGGCTGATTTGAAACTGGTCTATAAAGCCGTCACGGAAGACGAAGCGTTGGAGCATTTGATGGCATTCCGTGAAAAGTGGGGTAAACAGTATCCCTCCTGCGTCAAGAGCTGGGAAGAAAACTGGGACATTCTGAGCACCTTTTTCGCATACCCCGCCGAAATCCGGCGCATCATATACACGACAAACATCATTGAGGGTCTTAACCGCCAGTTTCGGCAAATCACCAAAAATAAACCCAGCTTTACCAGCGATGACTCCCTGCGCAAGATGCTGTATCTGGCATCTAAAAAAATTGTCGAACACTGGACGTCCAGATGTCGAAACTGGGATATGGTATTAAGCCAGCTCAACCTGATGTTTTCTGAGCGAGCCGCAGTCTGATTTTACCTTGAAATAGAGTTCCCCTGGGCGGACGCGGCATTCACGCAAAGCGCGCATACCGTGTCCGCTCCCGGGGAAACGGGCAGTGAAGGCAAAATCCACAGTCTTGATTTGCAAGAGCAAACCCACAGATACAAGCTAAAATTCTTGATCAAGGGATTTTACAATTACACAAAATTTTCCGACGTGCCGTATATAGCAATCTGGGTTTTGCTTTTACTTTGGTTTTGGATTGGACTGTCTCCTGATGGAGCTATGGCTTATAGCATTATTTCTTTCTATTTGGTGCTTCCGATTTCTTCGTTTGCTATATCCTGCGGTTTGAGAACCAAAAACATTTGGATCAAGGGGCTTTCCCCGGTCTTTTTTGGCTGCATGGCAATGATGCTGGGTTTTCTGACCTTCGACTTAGCAAATACGCTGACCTTTCAAAACCAGCACATTCCTGATTTTAAAATGGCACTTGCTTCGGCGATTCCGTCCTTGACGGGGCTATGCGTCAGCGCTGGCGTGACAGCACTCAAAAAGAAAAAGGGCTGACTTTGAACATGATGGTACAATATGAAACGGACAAATTTTAATTTCTCACAGGGATGATAAGAAAGACAATTTGATTTGAAGATTTTTTTCACCATTACTCCAGAAAAGACCTAGCTTTTACCAGCGGGTAGCTATTTCTTTCTTGATGCGGCACAGCATGATATGATATATGATAAGCTGTTGCATCTTGCAGATAAAAGGATTCCGAATGGTGGATTACTAATATTCTAGGAGAGAAAAAATGAGTTATAAAATTCTTCTATTTGATTTAGATGATACCTTGTTAGATTTCAGCGCTAATGAAGCCGATTCGTTAAATAAGTTATTTCAGCAACACGGATATACTTTTTCGGATGAGTTGTTTCGTGTCTATAACTCCGTCAACAAACAATTATGGACTGATTATGAAAATGGAACGATTGCATTGGATGATGTGCTAAACTCAAGATTTTCAGAAACGATGTTAAGACTGGGGAAAGTGGTGGATGGCATTGAATGGGAAAATCTGTACAGAGAACTTTTGGGGAATGGATGTCAGCTTATAGAAGGCGCGTTAGAAGTGTGTCAGAGCTTATCTGTATCCCACCGGCTGTTTGTTGTCACGAATGGGATTGCCGAAACTCAGAGCAAGAGAATAAAGCAGGCGGGCCTATATAAATTTTTTGAAGACATTTTTGATTCTCAAAGCGTTGGATTTCAAAAGCCGTCAAAAGAGTTTTTCAGTTATGTCATGAGTCATATTAAAAATTTTGATATAAAGGAAGCACTTGTGATCGGGGATTCATTGAATACGGATATAAAAGGCGGCCTTCTGGCAGGGATTGATACCTGTTGGGTCAACAGGACGTCACAAAAATGCTCTGCAGAAATTCAAAGTACATACACGGTGACAAGCTTAGTGGGATTATATGACATTTGTGCCCCGACAAAATGAGCAAAGCCAGAAACGGATCAGTTTAACCGAGCCGACCAACCAAGTTGCAACCCGCTTTCTAAGCCGATATGCTACCCCCAGATAGGACAGTGAAAAAACAACTCACTGTTTTGTCTGGGGGTATGGTTATGCCGCAAAAAGGGAAAATCATGCCGACAGAGAAGTACGGATCATGGAATAATATTTGCGCGGCAAGATAAACCAACACAGGCAATGCTTCCTGAAAAATTTGATGGAGCGAGACGGACGATGCCTAGCGATTCAATGCGAAAGTGAAAATTTTGTAATAAAATATTCTTGAACTTCTTGACAATTCGGTCTATGGAGAATAGACTAAAAATGTAGGTCTATACTAAATAGACCAATCGAGGGAGGATTACCGTGAAAGAATCAAAATTATCCCATAGCGAAGCAAAATTCGCCGAACTGGTATGGACACACGAGCCAATCAGCTCCGGCGAGTTGGTAAAGTTATGTGAAAAAGAACTGAATTGGAAAAAATCCACTACTTATACGGTACTAAAAAATCTATGTGGAAAAGGGATTTTCCAGAATCAAAATACAGTCGTTACAGCCTTAATCAAAAAGGATGAGTTTTACGCAAGACAGAGCCGACGCTTTGTGGAAGATGCTTTTGGGGGATCATTACCCAAATTCCTGACGGCCTTTATTGGAGGAAAGAAACTTAGCGACCGTCAGGCAGAGGAACTGAAAAAGCTGATCGACGAGAACAGAGGTTAATGCTTATGTGGTGCTATACGCTGTTTTCTATCATCCTGAATATGAGTGTGACCGCAGGGATGGTTATTGTCCTTGTGCTGCTTGCCCGTCTGCCGCTGAAAAAAGCACCAAAAGTGTTTTCCTATGTGATGTGGACGGTCGTTTTGTTCCGGCTGATCTGCCCCGTATCGTTTTCTACGGATTTTTCGCTGCTGGGTGTCTTCTATTCTCCAACCGTCACAAACAGTAGCATTACCTATATTCCAACCGATATCGTTCACGCGGCAAACCCGCAGGTGGATTTACCGCTTTCGGGTATCAGCCAAGCCATCCATGAAACCCTACCACAGGGTGATGAGCAGACAGTTGCCGATCCGCTGGAAGCGCCGATGGCGATTGCTACGTTCTTGTGGCTTTTTGGCATCGCGGTGATGCTGGCTTACAGTATCGTTTCGGTAGTGATTTTGAAAAAACGCCTGAAAAGCGCGCAGAATACGCAGGGGAACATTTACGAGGCCGATAACTTGAAAACGCCCTTTGTGCTTGGCATATTCAGGCCGAGGATTTTCATTCCTGAGGGACTGGCGGCCGAGGAAAAAAGCTTTATCATCCGGCATGAACAGACGCATATCCGCAGGTTTGACCATATTATAAAACCCGTTGCCTTTTTGGTTCTGAGCATTCATTGGTTCAATCCGCTGGTATGGATTTCCTTTATCCTGATGGGTACGGACATGGAGCTTTCCTGTGACGAACGGGTGATCAAGGAAATGGGCGGCGAGATCAAAAAAGCCTATTCCGCATCGCTTCTGTCGCTGACCACGGGGAAACGCATTATAAACGGCAGCCCGCTTGCTTTTGGTGAGGGCAACGTGGGGGGCAGAATAAAAAATGTATTGAATTACAAAAAGCCCGCATTTTGGGTGATTGCGGTGGCGGTCATTGCTGTAAGCGTGGTAAGCCTGGGGCTGCTTTCAAACCCCAGGAGCGATGAGCTTACCCAAAGCGAGGCACAGAAGATTGTCGAAGGGCATTATCCGTCGGCAATCAGTATAATCTCCGGGACTGATCAAACAATCCATAATGGCGTTGATTTTGAGTGCTACACGTTTCGTGTAAAGCCGACCGATGCCGAAACAGATGAAACTGTTGCTGTTGACAAAACAAAGGGGATATTTTTTACTTATAATGAAAAGGACGGACAGTGGTACGCCTTTACCGGTGCGCGTGAAAAAGACCCGCTGACAGCGCAACCAACGGCGTTCAAAACCACAGAAACAGATCTGTTGGAAATCGGCAGAATAGCCTTAGACGAATATATGGCAACGTTCATGAGCGACAACACGCCGGATAGTGACCGCATCGCATCCTATCAGATCAACAATATTTCTGTTCTGGCCGGCGGTATTGAGGAATTCTGTGTTACCCTCAATTATGATTTTACGACAGACAACGACAGCTACGTCAATCCGGGACGCGGCGCAAAGGGCAAAGGAACCTGGCCGGACAATTATCTTGAAATAAGAATTAGAAACATCGGAAAGTATGCTTATGAAATTGTCAGTATCGGCACAGGCGGTGGTGGACAGGGACTTAAACCGATAACCGATAATACAGATATTGTGTATACAGAGGAAGAAATCGAGGCGGCAAGGGAATGTGTCAGAGAGTACTTTTCCGAAGTGGCGACTTCCCGCGTTTTGAACGATTTATGGTTTGACGAGGCCGCGTGTGTTAAAAATATCGCTTCCTATATGCAGTATGGCAATGGAAAAACAAACGGGGTATCGGAGGGAAATGTCATTGTTCTGCTCTGTAACTTTACCATAGAAAATGACAATGCCTTTGAAGGGTATTATCCCGATTGGCAGATGATTCTGATCAGAGACAGCGCTGACGGCGCGTGGCGGATCGATGATCAGGGGGTTTAATTCACACGATAGGCTGTATGGTCATTGTTTACTTCCTGATGGACGCTAGCGCGCAAATTGATGCAACAAATATTGGTAGGTAGTGCAAATTTCTAAAAGCGCGCGGTATTGTATCAAAAGGCTGGTTTCCTAAACTCGGAAACCAGCCTTTTAACATTTTCGTAAGGATTAGGATTAGGGCTAGAAATGAAAGATCGTACTCCAATCGAAGTCCCCAGAGGTTTCAACCGCTTTAGGCCAATCAGCGCACCAATTCGGAACAATTGGATTTTCTACTCTGTCAAAGCTGGGGGTGTAAGGCTTGATATCTATCACCGGAGTCCCATCTTCTGCGTCGATAAAAGCCACACCAATGATTCCGTTTTCACAATCCAGATAGGTGACGTAAGTACAAGTAAGTGCGATTGGATTTGGACGCTCCGGAGAACGGGTTGCAAATATGCCTAATGTGTCTGGGGAACCTTTGTAAGGACTTTTCTCAACGAGTTTTGAGCGAGAGTCTGCGTTGTCGTTTTGATGAAACCACCAAAGGACGTTAATATAGCCAAATCCTTCAAGGTTGGTAAGAGCCGGGATAAACTCTTTTTCCAGTTCTATGCGCATGCCATTTTCGTCTAAACGCACTTTCCCGATTGATTTTGCTGTAAATTGTTCCATAAATAAATCTCCTATTCAGTTTATTTACGGCGCCGTTATATTCAGTATACCAATGTGTTTTTATACTACAAGCTTTTTTATGATTTTTTTAAGGGGAAGGAATCACTGCCGTATAACATTAAAATAAGAATCCAGTCCCCCGTCCAAGCGGATGCCCGCATTCAAGCGTTTTTCAATAGAATTAATCCCTTGCAGATGGAGTGTTATGACGCGCTGGGTACGCAGATTCAAAGATCATGTTAGTGTGGCTTCTGTTTTCTACGCGTCTGACAGTAATATGGCAGTGCGGCCTTGCGGCGATTTCTTATGACGGGCCCACCGCAAGGAAATACTGGGTGACCTCGCCTGGTTTCAACCATCTGTTTTTAAATATACTTAAAATGTGCAAACACTACAAGCAAATAAAATTGAAATAATAAAAAATGGTGCATAATAACTAAAATATTTAAGCCTTTCAACAGAATATGACATAATTCTGCATAAAACTTGGATATGATATAGGTGACCCCAGAAAGAAGAATTGGTAAAGGTGAAAGGAGCACGCTATGAAGAGAATTACAAAAGAGTATAGTGTCTTGTTTAACGAAATTACCGATGTATCTGAGGAATTGATCAAGCTTTACTGGCGGCTGCTTGAGGCGCAGCGACGTTCGGAAGAAGGATTTCTGGAAGAGGACGAAGCTGAGGAGGTACTTATTGTATCGGAGGATCGTATTTCAGCCAGTATATAAACCTGCAGAAGGCGCACCATTTCCGGTGCGCCTTCTGCAGGTTAAATAAATGCGACTTTTTTGGATGCGATTTTTTTGCGCAACGCACTACAGTTTATGAAAAAGAAATCTTGCAGACCATGTCGCAACAAATGGCCTTAACCTGACGCTGAAGTACGGGTAATTGTTATTTGCCGGACAGATCAGATAGCGGTTAGCGAGGAAGGGACATCTTGAAAAGTATTATCTTTGCAGCGTTTATTTGAAACAATGACTGTTTAATATCGTCTTTAATGACGACAAACTGCTGCTGTGACACCGTTCCACATAGGCGTTGCTTTTTCGCGCGCTGCATAAGGCGCACTGCACCATTTTATGTGAGACAGTATTGGTAAAAAGAATATACAGATCGGCGCTTCCCAGCTTTTTCTTCATTTCACCGTTCAACTTTGTAAAAACCTTGGCCTTGCAACCGTACTCTCGGCATGTGTCGGCGTAAAGCCGCTCCATACATTCATTTCCCCCGATGATAATAATGCTCAATTAAATTCCTCCCCAAAGGTTAGCGTTGGCTAACTGCTGAATTTTATAATAGGAATGCCAGTGGGCATTCCAGCTTTAATTGCATATGATCGCAATGGTTAGCAAGTGCTAACTATTGCGATCATATCATATGACAAAATCCCTGTCAATCCATTTCCGCGCATAATTTGGTCTGCATGTGGTGAAAACATGCGAAATAAGCGGTAAACGCTGACAGCAGACACTTTATAGCTGGGCAAGCTGGCTACGCTTTGCATCAATTCTTCCTGGTGTCTAGAAAGTAATGCCGGGCGGCACCGACCATATAAAGGGAGCCAAAGGCACAGATCACACCGGAAGGCCCAGCCTCTGCCAGGGCTGTTTCAACTCCCGCTTCCATGCTTTCGCAGAATATGGTTGGCTTTCCATACTGCGATAAATACTGCTTAAGTTCCTCCCCAGGGAGGGCTCTGGGGCTGTTTGGCGTGACGGTGATGAACCGCTCTGCCAGTGGGGCCACTTTTTCAAACATTCCTGCATAGTCCTTGTCGGCCAGAACGCCAACTAAAAAAGTCATGTTACGATTGGGGCAGTAATCTCGAAGCGTGTTCACCAAGGCATCTACGCACTGGGGGTTATGTCCTCCATCCATGATATACACCGGATTTCTGCTCAAAACCTCAAAGCGACCGGGCCAACTTACGTTGGAAAGCCCGTTTCGAATGGCAGCTTCACTGACACTCCATCCCTTTTCCCGCATGGCATAGATCGCTGTCAGGGCAACCGCGGCGTTGTTCAGCTGGTGCGATCCCAAAAGTGGCATGGTAAGTTCAGAAAGACCATTCCACGAAAAGACTTGCCCGTCAAAGTCATGGTGGTGTGCCTCTACTTTTGAAAAGTCTGCTTGCACCAGCTTGGACTTTTCGCGCACACAGATTTCCTCCAAAACTTGCATGACAGACGCTTTTTGCGGATATATGACAGTGGGACAGCCTTGCTTGATAATTCCGCCTTTTGTGCGGGCGATTTCTTCCACCGTGTTGCCGAGCTGTGCCATATGGTCAAGCCCGATATTGGTAATCACCGCAACCTCGGGAGCCTTGATCACATTCGTGGAGTCCAGTTTGCCGCCCAATCCAACCTCCAGAACCACAATGTCACAGTGTTTTCTGTGAAAGTGCTCGAAGGCAATGCAGGTACCCATCTCAAACTCTGTGGGTCGGTCCGTCATCCCGGCAACGGCAGGCTGCAGAAATTCCACAATCGAGGACAATTCCTCGTCTGAAATTTCGGCCCCGTTGACTCGTATTCGCTCTTGATACCGATATAAATAGGGCGAGGTGTAAAGTCCGGTCACAAATCCGGCTTCCCGCAAAACGGAGGCTAAGATCGCGGCCGTGCTGCCTTTCCCATTGGTTCCCGCCACGTGGATATAGTTCAGTTGCTTTTCTGGGTTTCCAATCCTTTGCAGCAATTCTTCCGTGCGGGATAAGCCGAGTTTGCTGCCGACCCATGAAACATCTTCAATGAATGCAAGCGCCTGCTGTACTGTCATCATTCTTTGGTGGACTCCCTTCGATCAATCCGTTTTTTTGAACCGTTGCATCATGAAACAGTAAACCGCGTTGCCTGGATGGATCGATTCCCAAAGGAGTCGCTTTGTCACTTGATCCAGTGTTTTGCTAGGGGCAGCTTGATCATATCTGTCGTTTCTGTATGCAATCTTTCACTAGTGTGGGCACCGCAAATTCTGCAGTCACGTTTATGCGGTCAGGTCTATCGCCCCTTGCGCAGTGTTCTTAGGCCACACAGCTGTCTTAACAAAAATATTGCTTTTGCAAAGCATGAAAAGAATGGATGTTTCTAAAAAAGCGATGGCCAGATACAAAGGGATTCGAACCGTCAAAAGAACGGAAATAGGCGTTCCGTACAGCGTATAGAGACAAAAGGTGCTCCAACCCATTGCGGCAATGATATCCGCGGGAAGCACAACGCAGGCCATGCGTACCCACGAGAGCTTACGGACCACGAGCATATGCAGCAAACCGGGGATGACCCCCATTAAGATGGGGGATATCGTGATGGGCGGATACCAGCCAAGACCTGAAAGAAAGGCGGCACCCAGAATGTCGCTGGCCGCACCGACCAGACCGCCCGCCAATGGCCCAAACAAGATCCCAGCCAAAATAATGGGGATGTTGCCGAAGCTGATGCGAATGCTGTTGGTGATCCAGATGACGCAGAAGCGCGATAGAATAATGCTGATCGCAGACAGCATGGCAAGGGCCACGATGGTTTTTATCGAAAGTTTTTTCATGGGCTTCTCCTTCGATTTTGAGAGGGCGTGTGCTGCGTTACACCGATGAAAAGTGATTTGCGGATAACACAGAAGGCACCTTAATTTTAGCGTTTTCAGACTATCTTATTATAAGTCAATTTGTCCGAGATACAAGACTTTTTTTAAAGGCTGTGGGTGTGTGGAATCCTACTGAGTTGGCGTACGCAATTGCGGCGGACCTTTCTCGTTTCTATCTGTGGATTTAGCTGGTTAAGATTGGCGTATTCGGGAAATGATAAAACGAATGCATTTGATATGCAAAAATCCCGGTATTGTTACTGGCATTGGCTAAGCGGCATATCGGAAAGAGAAAAGGCGTTTAAAATGACAATTGGCTTACCAAAAGCACTTTTGTACTACCGGTATCAATATTTATGGAGCACTTTTTTTTCCGAGCTTGGCTGTAAGGTGGTCACAAGTCCGGACACCTGCCAGACAATGCTGACAGAGGGAATCGCGCAGTCTGTCAGTGAAAGCTGTTTACCCGTAAAACTGTTTATGGGTCACGTCGCCAGTCTGCGCGGGCGCTGTGACCGCATACTCGTTCCACGGTTTGAAACGCTGGAGAAAAATGAAGAATTCTGTGTGCGGTTTCGAGGGTTGCCGGACATTGTACGCAACAGCTTTCCCGATGTGTCACTAATTGGATATAACCTGCAAGGGCATAAACGCGACAGTCAGCGGAACGGGTTTCTTCAAATGGGAAAGTCTTTGGGGAAATCCACGGCGCAGACGCTGCGGGCATACCACTGCGCCGTGCAGGAACAACAGCGGCAGGATCATTTGTCGATGGAAAAACAGCGGCAGCTTTTTTCTGCCTGTGCCCCCAAAATTTTGCTGGTGTCACAGCCTTACATGATACACGACGCCTACGTCGGCGAGCCTCTTTTGCGAATTCTGCGGGAGCAGGGCGGGATTCCTATTTTTGCCGACCGCTGCGATCGCCAGGCGTGCTGCGCCCGTTCAAAATCGGTTTCCGCCGATCTTTACTGGACCATGAACAAAGAGATCGTGGGGGCGATTCCGCTAATAAAACATGACGTGGACGGCGTGCTGCTGGTCACCGCATTCCCATGCGGTACCGATTCGCTGGTCAATGAGCTGGTTCTTCGCAGGCAGCGGGATTTGCCCATTGCACAGATCGTGCTGGATGAACAGCAGGGGGAAGCTGGTTTGCAAACAAGAATGGAGTGCTTTATGGATATTCTTTGCGAAAGGAAGCGTGCCCGTGTGCAGTAAGTTTATCGTCAGCTTTCCCCAGATGGGGGACTACGGCGTGGTGTTCGCACAAGTCATTCGGCATTTGCTCCCCGATGCACAGGTGCTTCCCCCACCACCGACGACGCAGCATACGCTGGATTTGGGCAGTCGCCACAGCCCGGATTTTGTCTGCTCGCCGTTTAAATACAATCTGGGCAACTACATGGAAGCGCTGGAAGCGGGCGCGAATGTTCTGTTTCAGACCGGTACGGGCTGCCGCTACGGCTATTATGGCGAGTTACAGGAGCAAATTCTACGGGATTTGGGGTATCATTTCCGGTTTGTATGTTTATCACGGGAGCGTGCCAATCTCACGACAGCCTGCAACAGTATGCGTGAACTGGGCTGTACACTTTCGGCACCCAATATGATTCACGCGCTTCTGCTGGCGTGTCAAAGCATATGGACCATGGATCGGTATGACTATTTTATGCGGGAAAATGTGGGGTTTGAGACCCTTCCCGGCTCTTTTGAGGCGGTAAGGCAGCAGCTGCTGCGGCAGATTGCAAGCGCCGATTCCCTGCACGACGTGCGGGCAGCACAGGCAGACTGCAAACGGGCGGCGGGCCGCTTAAAAACCGATAAACCGGAACATCCCCCCCGCGTTGGAATTGTGGGAGAGCTGTACACGCTGATGGAGCCGTTCAGTAATTTCTATGTGGAGAAACAGCTGGCGAAAGACGGTATTTCAGTCAGCCGAATGATGAGCGTGTGGTTTTTGCTGTTTGGTCAAAACCATACCCGCACACGGGAAAACACCGGCGGCTATCTGCAGCATACCGTGGGAGCTAATGGCGTTGACAGCGTGTCCCAAAGCCTTTCCTATGCCAAAAAAGGGTACGACGGCATCATCCATATGAAATCCTTTGGCTGTATTCCGGAGCTGAATGCCACGCCTGCCCTCCTAAATCTTTCCCGGGACTGGAATATCCCTATCTTGGATCTTAGTTTTGATTCCCATACCAGTGAAACCGGCGTGCAAACCCGGTTGGAAGCGTTTTCAGACATGATCCGTATGAAAAAGGAGAAAGAAAATGCTGCAAACAGCCAGTTTGGGCGTGGACATCGGTTCGGTGTCTACCAAGGGCGTCGTATTAGATGGCAATAACCAGATCATCGCCTCGGAATATCTTTGGACAGAGGGTGATCCGGTTGCCGCCACCAAGAAAGTAGTCTTATCCCTGAAAAAGCAGCTTCCACCCTTTGTAAGCATCCAGACGGTGGGTACCACCGGTTCTGCCCGCAGACTGATTGGCGCCATGCTGGAAGCCGACGTTTCGAAAAATGAAATTACAGCCCATGCCAGAGGGACGCTTTCGCGTCATCCGGATGTGCGTACCATCATCGATATTGGTGGGCAGGACTCCAAAATGATTCTCATACACGGCGGCGTTGTGACCGATTATGCCATGAATATGCTTTGCGCCGCTGGGACAGGAGCCTTTCTCTCCGCCCAGGCAAAACGGCTGGGCATTCCGGTGGATGAGCTTGGTGATGTGGCGCTGCAATCAAAACACCCGACTAAAATTGCGGCTCGCTGTGCGGTGTTCGCGGAATCGGATATGGTGCACAAGGCGCAGGTTGGGCACGCAAAAGAGGATTTGGTGGCCGGTCTTTGTAATGCGGTGGTATCCAATTATCTCAACAACGTGGGCAAGGGGAAACACATAGAAGGACCCATTGTATTTCAAGGCGGCGTTAGCAAAAACAAGGGCGTTGTGCAGGCGTTTCAGACAGAGCTTGCCAGCGAAATACAGGTGGATGCCGATTCGCATTTGATGGGTGCGGTTGGGGCGGCGCTGCTTTCCTTGGGAGCAGAACGCATAAAAGCATTTGACTGTGAGATCGCCAGCCTTGATTTTCAGACTAGGGCCCATACATGTCCGGGGTGTGCCAACCACTGTGAGATCGTTTCTTTTTTTCGTGACGGCTGCCTGCTGGACTGCTGGGGCAACCGCTGCGAAAAAGGACAAATCAAAAATGGCGGGCAAAATGCGTGCTGACTGTTTCCCCCTTTTTTGACGAGCAGCTGCCGCCGTTCAATGGAACATCCGTGAACTTTGTGATAAGAGGAACCGGTAGAAAAGAGGTGGTGTTTTGCAAGCACAAGAAGCGTTTTGCAGGATCGAAAACTGCATCATGTCCGACGAGACTCCGTCGAAAAAGCTCAGTGTTGTTGCAGGGGAGCCGTGGTTCGCTTTGTTTCCGTTTTCTATGCTGCTGGAGCAGCGGAAAACCCAGCAATCTCCCATTCACCATCCAGAGGGAAATGTATGGAAGCATACCTTGATGGTTGTGGACGAGGCCGCGAAACGCAGGCAATACAGCACCGATCCAAAAGTCTTTATGTGGGCGGCACTGCTTCATGATATCGGAAAACCAGCCACCACCAAAATACGGAAAGGAAAAATCACAGCCTATGACCACGACCGCCACGGCGCCAAGTTGGCAGGCCAGTTTCTTTCCGCACTGACCGACGAATCAGAGTTTACAAAAAGCGTGATGTGGCTTGTGCGATATCACATGCAGATTTTGTATGTGAATAAATCGCTGCCCTTTCAGGATATAGCCGGGATGCAGGAGCATACAAGGATTGGGGACGTAGCGCTTCTTAGCTATTGCGACCGGTTGGGAAGAGGAGGAGCAGACCCTGATGTGGAACGAGAAAACGTATTGAGGTTCTTGAAAAAGTGTCATGAGAGTATCGATGTTCCCTGGCTTTAATCTTGGCGTGGTGAAAGGGAGAACGCATTTAAGACACCTGTGCGGCAGTGTCTTTGTTGGTTTGGCAGCCATGGTGCAGCGCAGATTGACCGCTCATTTGTGAAAAAAAGAACAGTTGACATTGTGCCGCAGGGTAAATATAATCAGGTTAAGTTCATATGGTTGATCCTGACGCATTTGGGTACGTCCCGGATGGAAAGGTGACGGATAAACGGGTCGTACTGTTTGTTTCCGCGCCTTTTGGCGCGGTTTTTTTATGGAAAGGAGCTGAGAATCATGGAAAGTAGGATCTCTGTCATCAGCATTATTGTTGAGGATACCAGTGTGTCTGCCGAGGTGAATGAACTGCTGCATGTTTTTGGAGAATACATGGTAGGCAGAATGGGAATTCCGTATAAAGACCGGGGCGTTTCGATTATCTGTGTGGTGTTGGACGCGCCGGGCGACGTGACAAGCGCCCTTTCGGGCAAACTTGGGATGATCAAAGGCGTAAGCACAAAAACAGTGGTTGCAAAGCAGCAAAAATAAGAAAGAGGGATCATGATGAAAAAATTTCTATCTGGATTACTGATCACGGCCATCTTCACGCTGATGCTGGCCGGATGCCAAACAGCCTCAAACACGCCCGCAGAAACGGCGGACGAGACCCCCGCTGTGACGGAAAGTGAAACAGCTACATTTGAACCAGCCAATATCCGCATCGGCGGACTGAAGGGCCCGACCTCTATGGGGATGGTTCAGCTGATGGAATCAGCCGAAGCCGGTACGGCGGCAAACAACTATACCTTTTCGATCGCCGGCTCTGCAGACGAATTGACTCCAAAGCTGATCCAAGGCGAGCTTGATATCGCGGCGGTCCCCGCAAACTTGGCATCGGTGCTTTACAACAATACCGACAAGGCGGTGCAGTTGCTTGCGGTAAACACATTAGGCGTGATCTATATTGTGGAAAAGGGAAGTGCAATCAATTCCCTTGCCGATCTGAAGGGGAAAACCATCTATGCCACCGGCAAGGGATCCACGCCTGAATATGCGCTGAGATACCTGCTTTCCGAAAACGGAATTGACCCCGATACCGATGTGACCATCGAATGGAAGAGCGAGCCGACCGAAGTGGTTGCCCTGCTTGCGCAGAATGAAGGCGGCATTGCCATGCTGCCCCAGCCCTATGTGACCGTGGCTCAGACACAGGTTGAGGGACTGCGCATCGCCGTGGACCTGACCCAGGCGTGGGACGAGCTTCAAAACGGAAGCACACTGATTACCGGCGTTCTTGTGGTGAGAAATGAATTTGCCGAGGAATATCCGGATCAGGTTGCGGCCTTTTTGGATGAATACAAGCTGTCCACAGAATATGTAAACGCAAATGTGACCGAAGCCGCACAGCTGGTGGAAAAATTCGATATTGTTAAGGCGGCGATTGCCGAAAAGGCAATCCCGTACTGCAATATTACCTATCTTGAGGGTGCGGACATGAAAACAGCAATGGAAGGCTATCTGTCTGTCCTGTTTGAACAAAATCCCGCAGCGGTAGGCGGAACGCTTCCTTCGGACGATTTCTACTATGCCAGATAGACGCCGGATTGAAAAGGCGGTGTCGGTTGTCTTTGCGTTGGGCGTTTGGCAGATCGGCGCCATGCTGCTGGACAACGAATTGTTTCTTGTCACCCCGGTGGTTGTAGTACAAAGGTTTTTCAGCCTTTGTACCGAGACTGCATTTTGGGGCGCAATCGGGTTTTCTTTTCTGCGGATTGTGCTTGGGTATTTCTTGGCGCTGATAGTAGGAAGTATTCTGGCGGGCATAGCCGGAAGATTCCATATTACAGAGATCATGTTTTGGCCGTTTGTGCAGGTGATCAAATCAGTTCCGGTGGCATCCTTTATCATCCTGTGTCTGATCTGGCTCAGTTCCAAAAACCTTTCCGCGTTTATCGCGTTTCTGATGGTGCTTCCCATCGTCTATACCAACATGCTGCAGGGCATTAAAAGCACGGACAAAAAACTGCTTGAGATGGCTGGGCTTTTCCGGGTGGGCTGGGTGAAAAAGCTAAAATTTATTTACCTGCCTCAGCTAAAACCATATTTGATTTCAGCCTGCAGCGTTTCCATCGGACTGTCATGGAAAGCGGGAATTGCAGCTGAGGTAATCGGCATCCCGGATGGGTCTATCGGTGAAAGGCTTTATGAGGCAAAGGTTTATCTTAACTCAGGCGATCTGTTCGCCTGGACGGCGGTGATCGTTGCGATCAGCATGGTGTTTGAAAAGCTCTTCTTGCACGGGCTAAAGCTGATGTTTGCAAGACTGGAGAGATCGTAAATGGATATTGTGATTTCAAATCTTACAAAGCGGTTTGGCGAAAATACGGTGCTGGATCGGTTTTGCGCGACCTTTCGGGCGCATGAGCTGACCTGTATTATGGGGCCGTCCGGTGGGGGGAAAACCACACTTTTGAATATTCTGATGGGACTGATGCCCCCTGACAGCGGTGCGGTACAGGGTGTGCCGCGGCTGAAGAGTGCCGTTTTTCAGGAGGACCGACTGTGCGAGGGATTCCATGCCGTGTCGAACGTACGCCTTGTATGCGACAAAATGATGGGAAATGATCTGATTATCTCACATCTTGAGCGTATTGGCTTAAAGGATAACCTGACAAAGCCGGTGAGCGAGTTTAGCGGCGGAATGAAGCGCAGGGTAGCCATTGTACGGGCCATGCTCGCCCCGAGCGATATTCTCTTTCTTGATGAGCCGTTCAAGGGACTTGATGACCGGACGAAACGGGAGACCATGGAGTATGTAAGAAACAATACAAACGGGCGGACGGTTGTTTTGGTCACGCACAACATGGAAGAGGTAAAGGTATTTGGCGGACAGCTGGTTTCACTGGGGAGAGGGGAAGACGCTTATGAAAATTGAGACAATGGCGGATATCCTCGAAGTTCTTCGAATGCCGTATGACCGTTATGTTGATACGGTTGCGCCATATGCCAAGCAGCTTCATGTTGAACACAATCAGAACGCGCTGACGGCGACAGCGATGCTGGGTTTTGACAACATCTGCAGGAATCAATGCCTGTACTGCGGGATGCGTGCCGGCAATACCGCGCTGGAGCGCTACCGCATGGACCGGGACGACGTTCTTTCCGCTGCTGCAGAAGCGGCGGGAGTCGGCTTTCAGCGTATCTTTCTCATCTCGGGCGAAGACCCGAAATATGGGTTTAACAATCTTATCTATGTTGTGGAAAACCTGAAAAAAATGGGGTTTTTCATCAGTCTTGCCTGCGGCGAGCTTTCGAAAGAGCAGTATCATGCACTTTCCTCCGCCGGAGGGGATGAATACGTTTTAAAATTTGAAATGGCGCAGGAGCAGGTGTTTCACCGCATGAAGCCATCCACAAATTTGAAAAAGCGGATACAGGGCATGGAGTGGGTCAAGAAAAGCGGGATGCGCCTTGCCTCCGGGAATATTGTTGATTATCCGGGACAGACCGATGAGCAACGAGCAGAGGATATCCTTCTGATGAAACGGCTGGAAATTAGCTGGGCGCCGGTCATCCCTTATCTCCCGGTTAAAGGTACGCCGCTGGCCAAAGAGGGTGGGCGCGGCAGTTTGGAAAAGAATCTGAAAGAAATTTCCATTCTGCGAATTATGATGCCTGACCTTCATATTACGGCCCAGCAGCCGGGAGAGAATTTGGCGAACGGTCTTGCCGATCCCGCTGGCAACCTAAATGCCCTCAACGCAGGGGCAGACATGCTGTTTGCGGATATCCTGCCCACAGCATTGGTGAAAAATTTCAGCGTGATTGACAACCGCATTACCCTTGGCTTGGCGCACATAAAAGACATGGCCGAACGAGCTGGAATGATCCTGACATTTTAATATGTTACTGAATCGCGCCAAAGGATGGCGCCAGTGCTGCCACCACCAACTCTGCCACAACAAATGTGCCGGACGATCCGTTTATGGGATCGTCCGGCACATTTGTTGCCTCTGCTGCAAAATGGCTGTGGTGGCGCGATTTTGCAGGAGCAAAAGCACGGGAGGAAGGGAGGGTGACATATGAGGGAAAAGAACACGCTTTCCCATAGGGAAAATGTCAGAATTTATATAAAATTAGATAATAATGTTAATTTATTGGATATAGTGACGATAAATATAGGTAGCAAGCAAAACAAAGAGGGAAAGAGAATAAAGGAGGGCGCGTATCTTTGAAGTGGTTTAACAATTTGAAAATGCAGCGGAAATTGTTGGTGGGGTTTATCCTGATTGCAATGATGGCAGGGATCGTGGGAGGTGTGGGTGTATTCAGTCTTTGGAGTGTAAACGCAAAATACAGCGAGCTATATTTGCAGGATACCGTACCCTTAGAGTACCTGGAAAATGCTGCGGTTGCGTTTCAAAGGACACGGCTTAACATGTACCGGGTCATGGTTGCAACCAGCGCGGATGATCAGCAGACTTATTATGACAGACTACAGTCCTTTCACGACGAAATGGAAACGAATTTAGCGACATATGAATTGACGATTTCCACGCAGGAGGAGACGAAGTTATATTCCAGTTTAACCACGGAGCTTAAAAGCTACATACCCGTCAGAGAGAAAGTATTAAGCTTAGCTATGGGTGGAAAAAGTGCTGCGGCAAATGAATATGCGGTTAGCGATGAAAAGCCGTATGGCACAACGGTGGATGAGGCCATAGATTCGTTATACACGCTCAAGCTGGAACAGGCAGCCAATACTTATGCATACAACACATTTCAGGTAAAAATCATAACGGGGATTACAAGCGGGCTGACTGTTCTGATTGTGGTATTAGCCGTGGCGGCGAGCATTGTTTTTGCCAGAAAAATAACAAGACCCTTGCTGTCCATGGTGACAGCGGCTGAAAAACTGGCACTGGGAGATATCGAGGTAGACGTTTCCTGTGATACGACTGACGAGATAGGTACCTTGTCACAGGCCTTCGGCAGCGTGGTCAAAAACATCCAGGGTCAGGCCAGGGTAGCTGAAATCATAGCGGCCGGCGATCTGTCGATTGAAGTGCCTGTCCGATCGGAAAAGGATATTTTGGGCATTAAGCTGGAGGAGCTTGTTGACCGCAATGGTGAAGTTCTGGGGAAAATAAACTCCGCTGCCGAACTGGTGCTGAAAAGCTCCCTTCAGGTTTCCGATTCCAGCCAGAATTTGGCACAGGGCTCAGTTGAACAGGCCAGTGCCATAGAAGAGATTTCTGCGTCCATCAATGAAATGGCTAGACAAACAAAGGAAAACACACAAAAGGCTGAAAAGGCAAGCGATCTTGCCGCAATGATGAAAGACGTGGCGGAGCAGGGCAACTCACACATGGAAATGATGCTTACCGCAATGTCAGAGATCAGGGATTCATCCAATGATATCTCTACCATTATCAAGCTGATTGAGGACATTGCATTTCAGACCAATATTCTTGCTCTGAACGCAGCGGTCGAGGCAGCCAGAGCAGGACAAGCCGGAAAGGGCTTTGCCGTGGTAGCCGAAGAAGTGAAAAATCTTGCGGGCAAATCCGCAGTAGCGGCAAAAGACACCGCTGAAAAAATTGCAGAAACCATCGGCAAAACCAATATTGGCTCGCAATATGCCGAAGAAACCTCGGACGCCTTGCACAAGATCACCGCCGGCATTGGGTCAACAGCAGAGTGCATTGGCGAGATAGCCCAGATGACAAATCAGCAGTCTGAGGCAATTGCGCAGATCGACTCGGCAATCAGCCAAGTGGCACAGGTCGTTCAGAACATCTCGGCAACTTCCGAGGAAACAGCCGCCGAGAGCGAAGAGCTTTCCCAGCAGTCTAAAGTGATGCGGGAACTGGTAAGCAGGTACAAATTAAAGAGTTGAATCGCCAGTAAGCGAGCATTTTCGAGGCGCATTACATGCTTGCACCAGATTCCCATGATACCCCCAAGAAGACAGCAAAGAGAAACGAAAACAGGAAGGGTGCGGCGCTACAGCGCTGCACCCTTCCTGTTTTCGTTTCTATGTTTTTTGGTCAGCTCTTCAGGTTAATCCACAGCTCGTCATAAAGATCAAGGGTTGCCTGGGGGAGGTTTAGAAACGTTTCACAGCGGGCGAGGACGGATTCGTCCGGGAACATGACCGCGGCGTCTTCGGGGGACAACTCGGCTTTGTACTCTTCGGCGGCCTCCGTGTTGGGAGACGCATAGCCGATTTCCTCCATATTGGCAAGAGCCGCCTCGGTGCTGCACATAAAGTTGATATAAGCTTCGGCATATTCTTTGTTGGCCGCGCCTTTGGGGATACACATGGCATCTACAAACAAATTGGAACCCTCTTTGGGGAACACAAAGGCCAGGTCGGGGTTGTTTTCCTTCATGGTGAGGTAGTCACCGGCGTAATAGGTGCCGATGGCAGCTTCGCCGGACTCCAGCTTGTCATAGATCTGATCCATCACATAGGCCTGCAGGATCGGCTTCTGTTCTTTTAGCAGGGCATAGGCCTCGTTTAGCGCAGCTTCGTCTGTGGTGT
This sequence comes from Oscillospiraceae bacterium, assembly GCA_963666535.1. Taxonomy (GTDB): domain Bacteria; phylum Bacillota; class Clostridia; order Oscillospirales; family Oscillospiraceae. The sequence goes on from OY762913.1 coordinate 1,609,551, forward strand.
TCAGCGAATAACCCAAAAAGCGCAGGGCAATCCCAAGCGCGTCACGGGAGTTGTCAATCATGAGAATCTGACCTGAGTACTGGGGGTCAAACAGAGCGCCCCAGCTGGTGATTTCCTGGTCGATCATCGTGGTGTTGTAGATAATGCCGGTCGTACCCCAGGTATAGGGAACGGAATAGGCGTTTGTGGGGTCGTAAGCCAAATTCTGATAGTCGCTGCCAATCAGAGAAAAGTTGGGGATCTGGTCAAAGTCCAGTTCTTCCAGCATTCCCTCGTCAATCAGGCGGGCGATCATATAGTCGGAGGGGATGATGACGTCATAGGTGGAACCGCCGGTTTTGAGCAGGGAGTAGAGCGTTTCATTGCTTTCCGTAGTGGTGTAATTAACCTTGATGCCGGTCTCCTGCTCAAACTGGGTCAGCAGAGAAAAATCCACGTATTCCCCCCAGTTGCAGACGTTGACCTCTCCGACATAATCGGCGGAAGAGCTGCCGCAGCCAGCAAGACAAATTGGGATGAGCATGGTAAGCGCGAGGATAGCAGAGAGCTTTTTTTTCAATTGGTGTTCCTCCTAATCTGCATGTGAAACAGCATTTACATTTGGGCGGCAACCGCCTTGGACCGATTTTTTTCCTGCCGCATCTCCCGCACATTCACGATGACTAGAAGGATCAGGACGCAGGCAAACAGCAGGGTGGAAATGGCGTTGATTTCAGGACTGACGCGCTTCTTTGTCATTGCGTAGACCGTCATGGAAAGCGTCTGCACCTTGGAACCTGCCGTAAAATAGCTGATGACAAAGTCATCAATGGACATGGTGAAGGCAATGAGCAGACCATTGACAATACCGGGCATAATTTCCGGCACCACGACCTTCCAAAATGCTTGCATCCAGGTGCATCCCAAATCCTGCGCCGCATCGATCAGGTTCTTATCCATTTGGCGGAGCTTTGGCATAATGGACAAAATGACATAAGGAATGTTAAACGTAATGTGGGCGATCAGCAGAGTTCCAAATCCAAGGGTGGATTGGATCGAAAGCTGCGTGCCAAAGGTGCTGTTGATCCATGCCGTTACGGTGTTTAACACGGAGAAACCAGCCACGAACAGCAGGCACAAAGAAACGCCGGTGGCAATATCGGCATTTACCACAGGAATATTATTAATGGCCAACAGGGGAGAGCGCAACCGACGGCGCATGTTGTAAAAACCGATGGCGGCAAAGGTGCCCGCCACCGTGGCGATGACAGCGGCCAGGATGGAAACCAGAAGGGTGATATAAAAGGCGTTGAGAATGGTGGCGTCGGTAAAGAGCTTTTCATACCACTGAAACGAAAATCCGCTCCAAACGCTTCGGCTTTTTGAGCTGTTGAACGAGAAAACAATGAGGACGAAGATGGGAGCGTACAGAAACAAAAAGATCAGCCCCATAAATAAGCGGGAGCCAAAGTGATTCTTTTTCACAGCATCACCGCCGTTTCTTCTCCCTCGCCAAACCGGTTCATGACCCACATGCAGATAATGACGACGACCATCATAACCAGTGAAATGGCGGAGCCCAGATGGGGGTTGTAGGCGTTGCCCAAAAACTGCATTTCAATCAGATCGCCCAGCAGCAGTTCGGTACCGCCGCCCAGCAGCTTGGAAATGACGAAGGTGGACACGGCGGGCACGAATACCATGGTAATACCGGAGAGAACGCCGGGCAGACTCATGGGAAAGATAACGTGCCGAAATACCGACGAGGTACCGCAACCCAGATCCTGTGCGGCCTCCACAAGACTCTGATCAATTTTTACAATGACCGAGTAGATGGGCAGAACCATGAAGGGCAGGAAGTTATATACCATGCCCAGAACCACAGCGCCCGACGTGTTGATCATGGGAAAGTAGGTCAACTGGGTGTCAAAAACCGAATTGAGGAGAGAAAACAGGCCGATGGCATGGAAAAAACGGTTTAACAGGCCGGTGTTTTCCAGAAGGGACATCCAGGCATAGGTGCGCAGCAAAAAGTTCATCCACATGGGCAGCATGATCAGCATCATGCACATCTTTTGAAAACCCCGCCCCTCACGGGACATGAGATAGGACAAGGGATAGCCGATTAGGATACAGATGGCGGTGGCGATCAGCGCAAGTGCAAAGGAACGGGTAAAAACCCCTAGGTATTCGCCCATTTTTGCAAAATTGGACACAGTTGGTACGCCGTCTGCATTGGTGAATGCATAAACCACGACAAGGACGATGGGCGCCACAACAAACAGAGCCATCCAAACCACATAGGGGATGGTGAAGAGCTTATTCCTCATGCAGCTCCTCCTGAGACTCCTCGTTGTCTTCGGGGATATAGTCCGCGTCGCCGATCTCGTCGTACTCGGCGCTGTAAGAACTGTAATCACCATATAAACCGGAGTATTTACTCTTTTTCATAATGTGAAAGCCGTCCGGGTCGATTTTAATACCAATTTTTGCACCCACGGGAGAATGGTCAGTGGTTTGGATCAGCCATTTGAAGCCCCTGAAGTCCACAATGATGTCATAGTGGACGCCCTTAAAGGTGACACTGGTGACCGTTCCGGTCAGTTGGCCGGCGGAAAGGGTAACGATATCGATATCCTCGGGACGTATAACCACATCCACCGATTCGTCAGGGGTGAATCCGCTGTCCACACACTGGAATTTGCGGCCAAAAATCTCCACCATTCCGTCCCCGCGCATGATGCCGTCCACGATGTTACTCTCGCCAATGAAATCGGCCACAAAGGCGTTTTTAGGCTCGTTATAAATTGCCTCGGGGGAGCCAATCTGCTGGATCTGGCCGCCATCCATCACCACCACGGTGTCGGACATAGCCAGGGCTTCCTCCTGGTCGTGGGTGACGTAAATAAAGGTGATACCCATGGCCTGCTGGATGCGCTTGAGCTCGTTTTGCATATCCTTGCGCAGCCGCATGTCCAGCGCGCCCAGCGGTTCATCCAGAAGCAAAACCTTGGGTTGGTTCACCAGCGCGCGGGCAATGGCGACCCGCTGCTGCTGGCCGCCGGAGAGAACGGCAATATTGCGGCGCTCGAACCCCTTGAGGTTTACTGTTTCCAGCATTTCCATCACGCGGCGGTCGATCTCTTTTTCATCCAGTTTTTCTTTTTTCCCGGTCTGAGGATTTGGCTTGGAAAGCCGCAGGCCAAAGGCGATGTTTTCATATACGTTCAAGTGGGGGAACAGTGCATATTTCTGAAACACCGTGTTTATCATCCGCTTATGCGGCGGAACATCATTAATCCTCACGCCGTCAAAAAACACGGCCCCTGAGGTTGGCGTCTGAAAACCACCGATGATGCGAAGCGTGGTGGTTTTGCCGCAGCCACTGGGTCCGAGCAGCGTGAGGAATTCTTGGTCATTGATATAAAGATTCAAATTGTCTAAAACAATCTCATCGTCAAACGCCATGGTGCAATCTGCCAGGCGAATCAACTCTTTGGACATTTATCCTCCCCCGTTCTTAACATTTAATAGAAGAGTCTGTCCCTTCCCATGTGTGAGCATAAAAAAGAACAGACTAAACTATATCGGGAAAGCGTGGAAATGTCAATAAAAAGGTCGAATTTTCTTGGATATTTCGCCGTTTTTTTCACACACGCTGTTCAGGGGCTGTTTCCAGAGAAAAAGCGGGGAAAAATTCGGTCACGAAGTCGATGTCAGACACCTGCCAGCACCTGCCGTTGAGGGGGTTCAGCGGTCCGGCGTCCGTGGTGAATTGAAAGACAAGCCGATAGGAATATAGCGCCTGGATTTTGCGGCCATAAGGCTTGTTTTCCCGCTCGGTTCCATACTTTCCGTCGCCCAGCAGGGGGTGTCCCGCTGCGGCAAACTGGGCACGGATCTGATGGGTGCGTCCGGTAATAAGATCGCACTCCATCAGGGAAAGCTCACCCCGGGCAGACAGCGTTTTGTAGAGGGTAATGGCCGTCTTTCCGCCGGGAACCGGCTTTTTATGAACGGAAACCTGGTTTCTATTCTCATCCTTGACCAGAAAGTCTTCCAGCTTGCCGGCAGCCGGCTTGATCTGCCCGTGGATAACACAGAGATAATATTTGGAAAGTTCCCGGTCTTTGATCTTTTGGTTCATGATACGCAGCGTTTCCGCGTTTTTGGCGGCGATCACGATGCCGCCGGTGTTGCGGTCAATACGATTACACAGGGCGGGGGTAAAGGCATTTTCCTGGTAGGGGCTCCACTCCTTCTTTTGATACAGGTAAGCCTGTATCTGGGTGATGAGCGTATTGACCCGCTCCTTCTCGTCAGGGTGAGACACAAGACCGGGGCGCTTGTTGACCAGAAGTAGGTTTTCATCCTCGTACACAATATCAAGCTGGGGCTGGTACAGGGACAGAAACGCGTTTTCCGGGGTGGGGCGTTCGAAAAACTCGTCATTAATATAAAGCTGGAGCACATCGCCCACAGCCAGCCGTGCGTCCCGTTTGGCACCCTTGCCGTTCAGCTTTACCCGTTTGATGCGGATATACTTTTGCGCCAGGGGAGAGGGCAGGACAGGCAGCGTTTTAGAAAGCCAGCGATCCAGTCGCTGTCCCGCGTCATTTTTTCCGATGGTGAATTCCTTCATGGGGGGGTTCCTCCTCTGATCTACATGGATCGGTTTATTGTAGCATAGAAAGGGCGGTGACAGGAAGAAAAGATTTCGCATTTTCCCACGTTTTAAGAAATAATTAGGGCAATTGTCTGAAAAGTATTTGACAAGTGGTGAATTTTTCACTATAATACTCGCTGTACCATTATGCGAGGTGTGTCATGAAGCTGAACCTGAAAGAGATCATCCACGTCCCTGGCAGCTCGGTCCCTTTCGACTACGAATTGGATGGTTCCGATTTGGAGTTTTATGGGAAAAATCCTGTTACCGGATCGCTGCAAGTTAGCGGTGCCGTGCGTAACATGGCGGATGCGCTTATGTTGGAAGGAACCGTTACAGCCACGCTCAGTCTCAACTGCGATCGGTGCACGAAGCCGTTCACACAGAAAAAGTCCGTTTCTCTGGATACCCTTCTGGCAACAGAACTGGAGAATGAGGAGAATGATGACATTATTCTTTTGGACGGGACAGAGCTGGATTTAGACGAACTTGCGACGACGGCGTTCATCCTCGCGATGGACATGAAAAACCTTTGCTCAGAAGACTGCAAGGGACTATGCTCCGGGTGCGGTGTCGACCTCAATGTCGAAGCCTGCCGGTGCAAACCTGAAGTGGATCCACGATTGGCGGCGCTTGCGCAGCTGTTGGATGATAAAACTGAGTAGCGAAAGACCAACCTGTTAAGGAGGTGTCACCAATGGCGGTTCCTAAGAGAAAAGTATCCAAGGCCAGACGCGATAAGAGACGTAGCTCCGTATGGAAGCTGGAAGCTCCCGGTCTCGTGGCCTGCCCCAAGTGCGGGGCTTATCACTTGCCTCACCGCATGTGCAAGTCCTGCATGACCTATAACGGTCGTGAATTCGCAATGACTGAGGTTAAGGCAACGAGCAAAGAGAAGTAATCGGATGATTGCAGAAGTAAGAGGGGGATTTCCCCCTCTTTTCTTTTGCCCTGTGTGGAAAAGATAACGGGCTGTGGTGACAGCTTGCTCTTTCTTTTTTGGAGAAGATGGGATATACTATGTAGAAGATGTAATGTGTGCTGGAGTGGCACACATTTTGACAGAACGGAGGAAGTGACCATGCCAAAACCGCTCATCGCTATCGTGGGGCGCCCCAATGTGGGGAAATCCATGCTGTTTAACCGATTGGTGGGCCAACGACTCTCCATCGTAGAGGACACCCCCGGTGTCACTCGTGACCGCTTATACGCGGAGTGCGAGTGGAATGGCCGTATCTTTGATATCGTAGATACCGGCGGAATTGAGCCGGGTACGGATAACGAGATCTTGACCTTCATGCGCCATCAGGCGGAGATTGCCATTCAACATGCAAATGTCATTCTATTCGTGGGCGATGTGAAGACCGGCGTGACCGCATCCGATCAGGATGTGGCCAATATGTTGCTGCGCTCTAAAAAGCCGGTGGTGCTTGCGGTCAATAAGGCAGACCAGAGTGGCGGCACCAATCCGGATGTCTATGAGTTTTATAACCTTGGCCTTGGCGACCCATACGCCGTTTCCGCTGTCCACGGCACCGGCACCGGCGACCTTCTGGAAGCCTGCATGGAATACTTCCCGCCGGAGGATGAGGTGGAGGAGCAGGATGATGTGATCAAGGTCGCGATCATCGGCAAACCCAACGTGGGGAAATCTTCGCTGGTGAACCGCATTTTAGGGGAAGAGCGAGTCATTGTCAGCGACATAGCCGGCACGACACGCGACGCTGTGGACAGTTATTTTGAAAACAGCAAGGGAAAGTATATCCTGATTGATACTGCTGGAATGCGGAAAAAGTCCAAGGTGGACGACCGCATTGAGAAATTCTCGGTCCTGCGGGCCACGATGGCCATTGAGCGGGCGGACGTGTGCCTGATTCTGATTGACGCCAACGATGGGGTCACCGATCAGGATACCAAGGTGGCGGGGCTTGCCCACGAAGCGGGAAAAGCCTGCATTATTGTGGTGAACAAATGGGACGCAGTGGAAAAAGATGACAAGACCATGAAGAAGATGCAGGAGAACGTGCGCCGGGATCTGGCCTATATGCCGTACGCGCCGGTGCTCTTTATCTCGGCACTGACCGGACAGCGGGTGGACAAGCTGTTTGATATGATCAATCACGTCAACGAGCAGTCCAATATGCGCATTACTACGGGTATGCTCAATACCGTTCTGGCGGATGCCACCACCCGCGTGCAGCCGCCCACGGATAAGGGAAAACGGCTGAAGATCTATTACATGACACAGGTGGGGATTAAGCCGCCGCATTTTGTCATCTTCTGCAATGAAAAACAGCTGTTTCATTTCTCTTATCAAAGATATATTGAAAATCAGATCCGCGGAACCTTCGGTCTGGAGGGGACGCCGGTTCAGATTACAATTCGCCAAAAGGGAGAGAAAGAGGAGTAATGCAATGGAACTGATTGCGCAACTGTTCGAACACCCTGCAATTGTGACGTTTATCTATGTTGTTTTCCTCTTCGGACTCCCTGCACTGGCGGCGTACTTCTTCGGCTGTTTCAACGGGGCGGTCATCGTATCCAAGTATATTCTACATGATGATATCCGCGGTCATGGCAGCGGCAACGCGGGTCTGACAAATTTTTACCGCGTGTTCGGCGGGAAGCTGACCCTTGTAGTGCTCTTGACCGACGTACTGAAAGCGGTGGTTGCTGTCCTGCTTTGCGGTTTTTTGGCAAAGGCTATGTTCGGCGATCCGGCATCCTATTACAGTAATCCGCCCGACCCGAATCTAGTGGAGACGATCGGAAGGTACTACGGCGGCTTTTTTTGCCTGCTTGGGCACAGTTTCCCTGTCATGTTCGGGTTTAAAGGGGGCAAGGGCGTACTGTCAGGCGGCACCGTGGCGCTGATGGTCGACTGGCGCGTGGCGCTGGTAGTATGGGGCGGGTTCCTGATCCTCGCCGTGGCGACCCGCTATGTATCCCTGGGTTCGGTATTTGCCGGCGCAGCTTTCCCCTTTGCAACCTGGTTTGTGTATCAGAACGCGATGCCTACTATTCTGTCGGCCGGGTGTGCGGCACTGCTGTTGTGGGGGCACCGGGGCAACATCAAGCGGCTTTTGAAGGGCGAAGAGTCCAAGTTTTCTTTCCATCGGAAAAAGGAGACGGATTGAGATGAAAATTACAGTGTTAGGAAGCGGCGGCTGGGGCACAGCGCTGGCATTATTGTTGCTGGAAAACGGAAATGACGTGACGCTCTGGTCCTATGCAGGCCACGAGTTGGAACTCATTCGGGAGAAGCGGGAAAACCCGCTTTTAAAAGGTGTTTCCATCCCGGAAGAGCTGAAGCTGACGGACACTATGGCTGATGTGGAAGCTTCTAGGGTGGTGGTGCTTGCCACCCCGTCCTTTGCGGTGCGTCAAACCGCACGGCAGATTGCAGGGTTAGTGACGCCCGGTACCATACTCGTTTCGGTTTCCAAAGGCATTGAAAAGAATACCTCGCTGCGGCTGTCTCAGGTGATTTCCGAAGAGGTGGGAGAGGGTTGCCCGGTTGTGGTCTTGTCCGGCCCATCTCATGCGGAGGAAGTGGGGCGCCATGTTCCCACCGCCGTGGTTGCCGCATCGAAAGATCAGGCGGCGGCAGAGCTTACGCAGGATCTGTTTATGAACGAACGGTTCCGTGTTTACACAAGCCCGGATGTGGTGGGTGTAGAACTGGGCGCGGCGCTGAAAAACGTCATCGCCCTGTGCGCCGGTTGCTGCGACGGTATGGGCTACGGCGATAACACCAAGGCCATGCTGATGACCCGGGGTCTGAGCGAGATCGCCCGGCTGGGCGTGGCGTTGGGAGGCAAAAAAGAGAGTTTTGCCGGACTTGCCGGGGTGGGTGATCTGATTGTTACCTGCACCTCCATGCACTCCCGCAACCGCCGGGCCGGGATCCTCATCGGGCAAGGCACAGCACCGGAGCAGGCAGTGAAAGAGATCGGCGCGGTGGTCGAGGGCTATTTTGCCGCCGCAACAGCCCATACTCTGGCAGAGAAGACTGGGGTGGAGATGCCCATCACCGAGGCGGCCTATCAGGTGCTCTACTGCGGCAAAAATGTTCGCAGCGTGATCACAGAGCTTATGACCCGGGAGAAACGGCACGAGATTGAAGAGAGCTGGGTGTGACCCGGCTTTCTTTTTGCCTAAATCCATCAGTGGAATCAAAGTCCAAGACATACCAAGGGGAAATGGTGCCATATGGAGCGATTACTGCCGAACAATAATGCCAAATGGTACTATTTTACCGGGTGATGATGATGTTTTTCCGAAGAATGACCGACCTGCGAAATGACCATGATCTAACACAAAAAAATGTGGCGGATTTTTTGCATATGAACCTGTCAGTCTACCGCCGCTATGAGAAGGGTGAACGGGAGATTCCGGTATGGGCTGTGATTCAGCTGGCAGGGTACTACAAGATACCCACTGATTATCTTCTTGGTCTGACCGACGAGCCAGGCAGCAGCCATGCGTAAACTGGCGGCGTTCGCGCTTTCTTTGTCTGCCGCTGTCTTCGGCGCGCAATACCTGCTTCCCGTTTCTCTGTTGCTGCCGTTCGGGGGTCTTTGTGCTCTTTTGGCGGTGCTGTTTGCGGCAGCCCTGCGGGGAGAGAAGCGACTGCGGTTTGTTCTGATTGCCCTGGGGGCGGCGGTGGGATTGGTCTGGTGCCACTGCTATACACAGGTTTTTTACGCTCCGGCGCAGGCACTGGACAGACAGACATTGCCGCTGACAGCGACTGTGGCCGACTATCCCCAGGAAACCGCCTATGGCGTGTCGGTGCTGGTGCGGGTGGAAACAGACAGCGGGGTGAAGGTGTCTGCGCTGCTCTACGCCGATGCGGCATACAGCGGGTTGGGACCGGGAGACAGGATTACCACAGTGGCATCCTGCCGGTTATCCAACCTCTATCACGGGGAAGAAGTTACCTATTACACGGCCAAGGGCGTGTTCCTCGTGGCAACCGCCCAGGGGGATATGACGGTGGAGCATGCCGCAAATGTGCCGCTGCGCTATGTACCGGCTGTACTGGCGGGGGAACTAAAGGCCGGGGTGGCCCGGGTGTTTCCCGCAGATGTGACGGGGCTGATCACAGCGCTGACCACCGGGGACAAGACCGGACTTTCCGATGCGTTTTCCGCCGCATTAAGCCGGGATGGATTGTCCCATGTGGTGGCGGTTTCCGGAATGCACTTGTCCATTCTGGTGTCGGTGATTGTGACGCTGTTGGGGAAGAACCGCCGCCGCTCCGCCGTGGTAGGCGTTGTCGTTATGGTTTTGTTCATGGGGATTGCAGGAAATACGCCATCCGTCGTTCGGTCGTGTATTCTGCAGCTGTTTATCCTGGCCGCGCCGCTATTGAAGCGGGAGCGTGACAGCGTAACCGCCCTGTCCGCGGCACTTATGTTGTTGCTGGTCCAAAACCCCTTTGCGGCCATGAGCGTTGGCTTGCAGCTGTCATTTGCCTCGGTGGCGGGCATTCTCCTGCTTTCGGATCGCCTGGCTGAACCTATGCTGGTGCGCGCCGGGTTCAAGCGGGAAAAATCCAGACTGCTGCGGGTGAAAAACGGAGCGGTTCGCTTCGTGATTGAGTCTGTTTCTGTCACGCTGGGGGCGCTTGTGTTCACCCTGCCGCTGTGTGTGTACTATTTCGGGGTGGTGTCCCTGATTGCTCCCCTGTCCAATCTGTTGACACTGTGGGCGGTCAGCCCGGCCTTTTCAGTTGGACTGCTTGCGGGGGCACTGGGGGCGGTCAGTCCGGTATTGGGGCAGGCGGCGGCGCTGCTTGCGCTGCCCTTTGCCCGTTATCTGATGTGGGTGATTCCACTGCTTGCAAAAGTACCCTTTTCGGCGATCACCATGGATTCGGTGTATTATCAGTTTTGGCTGCTGTTTGTTTACGCGGTGCTTTGTTTGGCACTGCTGTGGCGGAAGGGCGGGAAACGCCCGCTGATTCCCGTGTGCGCCTGCGCGGCGCTGCTGGCCGTGGCAATCCTGCTGACGAACCTTCGCTTTAGCGACAGGGACCTGACGGTATCTGTGCTGGATGTGGGGCAGGGGGAGAGCGTACTCCTCCGAGCGGGGGACTATGTTGCCCTGATTGACTGCGGCGGCAGCGGCAAAAACGCCGGTGACGTTGCGGCGGATTACCTTCAAAATACGGGGCGGAGCACGCTTGATTTATTGGTGATGACACATTTCCACAGCGACCATGCCAACGGCGTGGAGGAGCTGCTGGAGCGCATAGAGGTCTCAGCCCTTGCTGTTCCGGCGGAATCGGATGCCGAGCTATACGATACCGTGCTGGATGCGGCTGAGAAAAAGGGCGTGGAGGTATGGACGGTCAGCAGTGATACCACCATCCCCATGGGGGAGACAGGGGAAATGGTCATTTTCCCGCCGTTGGGGAAGACGGACGAGAACGAGGAGGGACTCAGCGTTCTGTGTACCGTAGGAGACTTTGACGCGATCATTACCGGCGACATGGGCGCCGAGACCGAGATGCGGCTGATGGCGCATACCGCGCTGCCCGACGCGGAACTGCTGGTGGTGGGGCACCATGGCTCCCGGTATTCCACGTCAGTGGAATTTTTGGATGCCATCCAACCGGAGCTGGCGATTATTTCTGTCGGATACAATACATATGGGCACCCGGCAGACAGCGTATTGGAACGACTGGATGAAGCGGGCGCTGCCATATACCGTACCGACAAGATGGGCACGGTTACGGTGAGCGCCAGCGCGTTTGATCAGGATTGAAAAAGGAGCGGCACTATGGCACAGGCGAAAAAGACGGATCGATCTGCTCTGCAAAAGCTGAAAAAGGAGATCAAAGACGGCACGATTAGCCAGCTGTATCTCTTCCATGGGGAGGAGGTCTATTTGCGGGATTATTACCTGGGGCAAATGAAAAAGAAGCTGGTCAGCGGCAGCATGGAGCAATTCAATTTGCAGACCTTTTCCGGCAAGGAGTTTGACCCCCATAAGCTGGAACAGGCGGTGGACTGCCTGCCTATGATGAGCGAGCGCACCATGATCATCGTGACCGACTGTGACCCATGGAAGGCGGGGGAGAACGCCAGAGAGGATTATGTGCGTATCTTATCCGACCTTCCCGCCTATTGCTGCGTGGCCTTTGTATATGATCTGATTGCCTATAAGGCGGACGCGCGGACAAAGCTTGCCGCGGTGTTCAAGGACAAGGGACTTGTAGTGGACTTTGTCCGGCAGGAGCAGGGGGACCTTATGGATTGGGTACACCGCCGCTTTCGGGCCATGGGGAAGGATATTGATTCCGAGCTGGCCCGATACCTTGTTTTCCTATGTGGAGATCTGATGAATGGACTGATTGGCGAAATAGAAAAGGTGGGCGCATACGCCAAGCACAGCCGAGTGACCAGAGAGGATATCGACGCTGTGGCCACGCCCCAGCTGGATGCGGTGGTGTTCCAGATGACAGATGCGATCACCGCTGGAAATTTTGATAAGGCGGCGTCTGTGTTGAACGACTTGCTGCATATGCAGGAGCCGCCGACTAAGCTGCTGTTCTTCCTGGGCAAGCAGCTGCGGCAGCTTTATTCTGCCCGACTGGCGCTGGAAGACCACCGCGACGCGGCCTACCTCATGGATCTGTGGGGATTGCGCTCCTCTTACCCGGCACAGCTTTTGATGAATTCCGCTCGGCGGTTTGAGCTGCCGTGGTGCCGCAGGGCGCTGGTTCGCTGTGGCGAGACTGATCTTGCCATGAAGTCCACCGGGATAAGCGGGGAGGAACTGCTCATCAACCTTCTCATGGAACTGGCGGCGGTGCCGGCTAAATGAAAGAGGGTGCGGTATGGTGAAAATCAAGGAGGCCATCGTGGTAGAGGGCCGTTATGATAAAAATACCTTGTCCCAGTTGGTGGACACCGTCATTGTGGAGACCGGTGGTTTTGGGATCTTTCATAACCGACAGCAGCTGGATTTGTTGCGGAAGCTGGCCGAAAGCAGGGGCCTTATCATCCTCACGGATTCAGATGGTGCGGGGTTTGTGATCCGAAACCATCTGAAAGGATCCATTCCGCCCGAGCTGGTGAAGCATGCCTATATTCCGGACGTTTCGGGCAAGGAGCGCCGCAAGCGCAAGGGCGGGAAAGAGGGCAAGTTGGGCGTGGAGGGAATGTCCCCTGCTGTGCTGGAGGGTGCGCTCCGCCGTGGCGGCGCCACCTTTTTAGAGGAGGGGACACCCCAGACAAAACGCGCCGGCTTAACCAAGGCGGACTTGTTCGCGGCGGGACTTTCCGGCGGTGCGGAAAGCGCCGCAAAACGAAAGGAACTGCTCAAACAGCTGGAGCTGCCGGAGCAACTGTCCGCAAATGCACTGCTGGAGCTGCTGAATACCTTTTTTTCGGAAGAAGAAGCCAGAGCGCTCTTGAAGTAAAAGCTGTGTTTTGGGCAAAGACTGTTTTTACACAGAAAGCAAAATATTTCAAACCAAATCGAAAATTTCACCTCTGAAACAACTATATTTCAACAAAATTTGACAAAAATAGCGGCGTTTTTTCTCGAATGGAGGGAAAACACTGCTTTTTTTGCGATATTTTTCTCTTTCCATATTTTAGTTATAACTATATAATGTATAAAAACCAGGAAGGAAAGGGGAGAAAGCACAAAATGCAGGAAATGGTCGTAGATCGTAAAAACTTGGAGGACGAGCAAGGAAAACAGCGAGAATACATTTATTCCGTGGTGATCGGAGAGCGTAGATTAGGCGGCTTCTCCTGTGAGGATTACGGTGTAAAGATTGCTGAGACCGGCGGAGCTGAGGCTATGGCACCTGATCTGACCACAAGTGTTTCACGCATTGACGAACTGATGGATCTTTTGACCCGCAACACTGTGACCCCAGTGACCCTAGCAGATGTCGTTTCCGACTGGCTTGACCGCTGAAAAGCAGAACGCCGCACCTTCTGACATAAGGTGCGGCGTTCTGTTTGAATCGGTCATTTGGGAAGGATATCCGTAACGGACAGGAGCTGGTAGAGCATCTGCGCGGTTTCGCCGCGGGTGGCGCTGGCCTGGGCGTCAATTTTGACCGGGTCCTCCCAGAACAACTGGGATGCATAGCACAGGTTGGCGGCAGACAGGCACCAGTCGGGAAAATCTGCCACGTGATCAGAATAGGAAGAGGTGTCGCTGGCGAGCACCTTGGCATCTTCATAGAGATCGATGTCGAGCCAAGCACCGACACTGGCCAAAATGGAGACAAGCTGTTCGTGGGTGACAATATCGTTGGGGCGGAACTGCCCATTGCCGCAGCCGGACACAAAACCCATGTCATACATTGCGTTCACGGCAGAGGCGTACCATGCGGTGGCTGGCACGTCGGAAAATGAGTGAGTGCTTTTCGCGGAGATACCCAATGTGCCCGCCAGCAGCGAACACAGCTGAGCGCGGGTGATGGAGTTGTCCGGGTGGAAGCTTCCATCCGGATAGCCGCCAAGCAGGTCGTAGGTGGAAAGGGTGTTGATGGCGTCGGCGTAGGCACTGTTTGTGACGTCAGTAAAGCAGCGGGAGGTACGCGTGATACCGCACTTCGCAGCCAGTGCGGCCGCATCAAGCGCAGACCATTTGCCATTGCCCTGTCCAACGGAAAGCTGAGCGGAAGGGGGGATCGCCTCCAGAAGTTCCTGGAAGGCGGCGCTGTAATCACCGGATTTGGCCGTGGTTAAATTGATATACCAGTCGTATCCCCCTAAAGTGAGCTTCGCGTAGTTGATATTTTGATAGTTTGGATTGTCAGCCGTAAGCAGCACGGCGACCAGGTCGGCGTTTTCAGCGGAAACCAGCAGGTGGGGAAACAGGCCGATCTTATCGTTGGTTGCGCCTTCCGGGGAATAGAAACGATAGGTGGTTACCTTTAACATGCCCCCGTCCGGAAAATAGTCGGGGTAGTTGCTTTCGGTAAGGCCAATCTGTGCCACGCCCTTTCCAAAGGTGCGGTCACCAACCATGAGGCATGCGCCGTAGTCCCGCATGGCGGCGGAAAACAGCTCAGCCGCGCTGGCGGTATACTCACTGGTAAGGATAATAGCCGGAGCGTTCGTCAACTGCTTAAAAGTGGAAGGGGTATAGGTATAGCTGTAACTGTCGGTATTGTCCCGGTAATAAACCATAAGTTGGCTGCCAAGGAAAAAACCGGCGCAGGCGGAAGCGGTTTCAGCGTAGCCGCCGGTATTGCCGCGAAGATCCACGATCCAAAGTTCAGAATCGTCATACTCGTTGATCAGACTAGACATCTCAGTACTGGTATTGTCACCGAAGGAGGTACAGGAGAGGTAGCAGACATCGTCATCCACCAGAAGCGCCGTCACCGTGGGGAGCGTCAAAGCCTGACGAACCAGCGTATAGGTCTCTGTCGTTCCGCTGGCATGGCGGATGGTGAGCGTGACATTGGTGCCGACGTCGCCACGGATCAGATTCATCACGTCGGACATGGTTGCAACGGTTGTGCCGTCCGCCGCAAGGATAACGTCACCTGTTTGTAGCCCTGCCGCTGCTGCGGAGGAACCGGATAAAACGGAACCGATTGTAATTTCGCCGTTGGTCAGCGAGCAGGACACGCCAATCCCGCCAACACCGGCATTATTGACATAGTTCAGAAATTCGGCGTACTCCTCGGAAGACATGTATTCCGTATAGGGGTCGCCCAGAGCGTCGATGATGGCATCCACAGTTGGAAGGGCCAAAACCTCATCCGGGATTTCATCCACGTAGTAGGTCTTGAGCAGTTCCCGGGCTTGCTCCACAGTCAAGGCTTGGGCGGAAGGAGCCAGGGCTAATGTGAGGCAGAGAACGAGAGAGACGACCGAAAACAATTGCTTTTTGAAACGATTCATGTTAAACCTCCTGAAAGTTAAACTGCCGCGCGTCGCGGACGCGACACGCGGCAGATCGATCACTTGCGGTAAATAATTTCGTGACGCTTGGGGCCGGTAGAAAACAATTTGATGGGAACGCCGATTTCTTTCTCGATAAAATCGACATAGGCCAGCGCCTCAGCAGGAATTTTGGCTAGGTCTGTGACACCGCGGATGTCAGACTTCCAGCCGGGCAGGATGGTATAAACGGGCTTGGCATTTTTCAGCTTGCAGGAGACGGGGAAATCCCGGGTAACCGTGCCGTCGATTTCATAACCGGTGCAGACCTTGATTTCATCCAGATAGCCAAGCACGTCAATCGCGGTCAGGACGGCCTCGGTCGCGCCCTGCATCCTGACGCCATACCGGGTGGCCACGGCGTCGAACCAGCCAACACGGCGGGGTCTGCCCGTCGTGGCACCGTATTCGCCCTTGTCGCCGCCGCGCTGACGCAGTTCCTCGGCCTCGTCGCCGAACAGCTCGGAAACGAATTCACCGCCCCCCACGGCACTGGAATAGGCCTTGGTGACCGCTACGATATCGCTGATGTCAGTGGGGGAGACACCTGCGCCGATGCAGCCAAAGGCAGCCACAGTGTGGGAAGAGGTAACCATGGGATAGATCCCGAAATCGGGGTCCTTTAAAGTGCCAAGTTGGCCCTCCATCAGAACGGTTTTGCCATGCTCTAGGGCACTTTGCACAAACGTGATCGCGTCACCCACATAGGGGCGGATCAGCTCGCGCTGACGCACCATTTCTTTGAATAATTCCTCCGAAACCAGCGCGGGTTTGTGGTATAGACCCACAATCAAAGCGTTTTTCAGAGTGCAAATATTATTCAGCCGATCACGGAGTAGCTGATCGTCAAACAGCTCGCAGACCTGAAAGCCGATCTTGGCGTACTTATCGGAATAGAAGGGGCCAATGCCGGATTTGGTGGAGCCAAAGGCCTTGTCCGACAGGCGCTCTTCCTCATATGTATCCAGCAGTACATGATAGGGCATCATCACCTGTACACGTTCCGAAACGATGATTTTGGGCGTGGGAACCCCGCCTTGGGAAAGATGAGCCAACTCGTCCGTGAACTTTTGAATGTCCAGTGCCACACCGTTGCCGATGATATTTGTGATATGCGGGAAGAACACGCCGGAGGGGAGAGAGTGAAGTGCGAATTTGCCGTAATCATTAATGATAGTGTGTCCGGCATTCGCGCCGCCCTGAAAGCGGATGACCACGTCGGAGGTTTCGGCAAATAAATCAGTTATCTTGCCTTTTCCCTCGTCGCCCCAGTTAGCGCCAACAATTGCTTTGACCATGAATAATCCTCCTATGCTGTATCTGCCTAAAAGATAAACCTTGCCGCAGATACACAAGCATTATAAAGCATTTATCCAGCATTAGCAAGGGTTATTCCCTTTTCTGTGCTGCTCATGTCGGCAAGTCTCCAAAGAAAAACGGATTATCCCTTGACAAAATTCACAAAATGTAGTATTATTTCAACTTGTAAAGCCCTTGCACTTTACAACGACTTCCGAAATAGAGGTGACCGCATGAAAAACCAGGCGTTGCGCATGGCGCTGCTGTTCGACTTTTACGGCGACATGCTGACCGAGCGGCAGAAGGAATTCTATGATCTCTATTATAACGAGGATCTTTCGTTGGCTGAGATTGCAGAAAATAACGGGATTACCCGGCAGGGCGTGCGCGACGTGATCGTGCGAGCCGAGGGGATTCTCACCGAGCTGGAGGATAAGACAGGGCTGATTCGTCGTTTCCGCGCCATGCAGCCGCAGATACAGAGTATACTGGATGCTGCGGAGCGCATTCTGGTGCTGAACGACAATCAATTGGATAATCCCGAATTGGATGTGCTGGCAAAAGAAATTCGCGCGGCCGCCGAAACTCTGAAAGAGGAATGATTCATGGCATTTGAAGGGCTAACTGAAAAACTTTCCGCCGCGTTTAAAAAGCTGCGGGGAAAGGGCCGCCTGTCTGAGGCCGATGTAAAGGAAGCCATGCGCGAGATCCGGCTGGCTCTTTTGGAGGCCGACGTCAGCTACAAGGTCGTCAAAGAATTTACCGCAAAGGTCATGGAACGCGCCATCGGCAGCGATGTGCTGGAGAGTCTCTCTCCGGCCCAAATGATCGTAAAGATTGTAAACGAGGAGCTTACCGCCTTGATGGGCGGTTCCGATACAAAGCTTACCATCGCCTCAAAACCACCCACTGTCGTGATGCTGGTGGGGCTGCAGGGCGCAGGTAAGACCACCAATGGGGCAAAGCTGGCCGGGCTTATGAAAAAGGGCGGCAAGCGCCCCTTGCTGGCCGCCTGCGACATCTACCGACCCGCTGCCATTCAGCAGCTGGAAGTGGTGGGCGCCCAGCTGGGCATCCCGGTATTCCAAATGGGGCAGATAAGTCCCGTGGAGATTGCAAAAGCGGCTGTGGAACACGCGGTGAAGCACGGCAACGACATGGTGTTTTTGGACACCGCCGGCCGGCTTCATGTAGATACTGAACTGATGGAGGAGCTAAAGGCCATTAAAGCCGCCGTCGTTCCTACAGAAATCCTACTTGTGGTGGATGCCATGATCGGGCAGGACGCGGTGAACGCTGCCAAGGTGTTTGACGACGAACTGGATATTGACGGTGTGATGCTGACCAAGCTGGACGGTGATGCCAGAGGCGGCGCGGCCCTTTCCATCAAGGGCACCACTGGAAAACCCATTAAATTTGCCGGTACCGGCGAAAAGCTGGATCAAATCGAGGTGTTCTACCCCGACAGAATGGCTTCCCGTATTCTTGGAATGGGCGATATGCTCTCCCTGATTGAGAAGGCAGAGCAGAACTTTGACGCGAAAAAGGCCGCCGAGTTGCAGGAAAAGCTGAAGAAAAACAAGTTTTCTCTGGCCGATTATTATGATCAGCTGATACAGATTAAGAGCATGGGTTCTCTTTCCGATATCGCGGGGATGCTTCCCGGCGTGAACGCCAAGGATTTGGAAGGCGCCAGCATGGACGAGGGAATGCTGACCCGTACAGAGGCCATCATTCTCTCTATGACGCCGGCTGAACGAGAGGAACCGAAACTGCTTAACAGCAGCCGCAAAAAGCGGATTGCGGCAGGTTGCGGCATGGAGGTCGTGGACGTCAACCGCCTTTTGAAGCAGTTCGAAATGATGCAGACCGTGACCCGTCAATTTGCCGGGGGCAAGATGCCAAAAGGGATGCGAGGCCGCATGGGTGGTCTTGGCAAAGGAAAGGGATTTCCTTTTTAAGCTTGTTTGGTCAACGCGCTGCGCGTTTTCCGATAAAACATCGTAATTTCATTTGGAGGTGAATATCAAATGGTTAAAATCAGACTGCGCAGAATGGGCGCTAAAAAGGCACCGTTCTATCGTATCGTTGTCGCCGACTCCCGCTATCCCCGTGATGGCCGTTTCATCGAGGAGATCGGTACCTACAATCCCCTGGAAAACCCCGCCGTGCTGACTGTTGACGCTGATCGCGCTCAGGCTTGGATCAAGACCGGCGCACAGCCCACCGAAACCGTGAAGGCCCTGCTGAAAAAAGCTGGCGCCATCTAATTGCAGGAGGGTATCATGAAAGAGCTTCTTACCTACATTGCGCAGAATCTGGTGGATGATCCCTCCGCGGTGACCGTCACCCAGACTGAAGGCGAAAGCGAGACTGTTCTGGAACTTCGTGTGGCACCGGAGGATATGGGCAAGGTGATCGGCCGTCAGGGCCGTATCGCCAAGGAAATTCGAACCTTAATCCGCTCTGTCGCACAACGTACCGGCAAGCGAGTCTCTGTCGAAATCATCGACTGAACCATGACACCTTTGGCGCGGGAACCTTCCCGCGCCATTTCTGTCGTTATCCTGAATTCTATGGAGGTTTCGATATGAAAAACGAATTTTTGGACTGCGGGCGTATCGTCAACACACACGGCATACGCGGGGAAGTGAAGATTCAGCCCTGGGCCGACTCCCCAGAATTTCTCTGTGGGTTTGATACGCTGTATGTAAACGGCGCTCCCGTCAAAGTCCTGTCCGCATTTGCCCACAAGGGAAACTGTATCGCTGCGCTTGACGGAGTTTCCGACGTCAATGCCGCCATGCTGCTCAAAGGCAGGGTGGTCTCCATTGCACGCAAGGATGCCAAGCTTCCCGCCGGACGGTACTTTCTTGCCGATCTGATGGGACTTGAGGTGCGCGACGCCGATAACGGCACGGTTCTGGGCTCCCTTTCGGACATCCTGACGCCCCCAGCCAACAATGTCTATGTGGTGACCGGCGGCGACAAGGAATATATGATCCCTGCTGTGGATGAATTCATTGTCGAAACCAACGTGGATGACGGGTTTATCCGGGTTCACCTGCTGGAAGGGATGGAACAGGATGTATAAAATTGACATCATGACCCTGTTTCCGGACACGGTGGGGGATATGCTGTGCGAGTCCATCCTCGGCCGGGGGCAGGAGCGGGGTTTTATCCGCATCACCTGCCACCAAATAAGGGAGTATACCTTGAACAAGCAAAAGCAGGTGGACGATTATCCCTACGGCGGCGGCCGGGGCGCGGTGATGCAGGCAGACCCGCTTTATCGGTGCTGGAAACAGATTTGCGACGAGGCGGCCGGGCGCGTGCATACCATCTACATGTCGCCCTGTGGGCACACCTTCTGTCAAACGGACGCCAAACGGCTGAAAGCAGACTATGATCACATCATTCTGGTTTGCGGACACTACGAAGGGATTGACGAGCGCTTCATTCAGGAATGTGTGGATGAAGAACTGTCTCTGGGCGACTTTGTCCTCACCGGCGGAGAAATAGCTGCCATGGCGGTGGCTGATGCCGTTTGCCGCATGGTACCGGGGGTGCTGCCGGATGAAGAATGTTATGTCAATGAAAGTCATTGGGACGGGATGCTGGAGCACCCCCAGTACTCACGGCCAGAGGTGTGGCACGACAAAGCCGTGCCGCCCATTCTTTTGTCCGGACACCATGTTAACATTGCCCTGTGGAGGAGAAAGCAGTCCATCCTCCGCACGCGGGACCGCCGTCCGGATCTTTATGAGAAGCTTGACCTCTCCTCTAAACAGGACCAGAAGCTGCTGCGGGAGATTGAAACAGACGAAAGTCAGCCTTGATCGGCAATATTCAAACTAGGATGGCGAAAGAAGCTGCATATGTTTGTGCGGAAATCCCTGCACGTCAAACGAAAAAGAAGGGCTCAGCTGTGTAAAAGCGCTGACTTTTGGGCAGGATAAAAAAGTGCCATTCTATGGTTTTTTCTCTTTACTTTTCCAGCGCGTCATGGTATAGTGACATGAAGTAATTATAAATACTACATTTGGAGATAATTGTTATGAGTTATAAAATCATTGTGGACAGCTGCTGCGATCTTACTCGGGCCCAATTGGCCAGTGGTGACTTTATTTCCGTGCCCCTTACCATTCGCGTGGGCGATGCTGTGATCGTTGACGACCAGACCTTTCAGCAGGCAGATCTTATCTGGCGGATGCGGGAGAGCGAAAGCGCTCCAGCTACCGCATGTCCTGCGCCGCAGCAGTATGCGGATGCCTATGACTGCGGGGCCACGGACATTTATGTCGTGTGTCTGTCTGCCATGCTCAGCGGGTCTCACAACAGCGCCGAGCAGGGCTGCAACATATTCCTGGAGGATCACCCGGAGATCAATGTCAATGTATTTAACTCCTGTTCAGCCTCCGTCGGGGAGGTACTGACGGCCCTGAAAATCAGAGAGCTTGCCTCTGCAGGACTGCCCTTTGCCGAGGTGGTGGCACAGGTCAACCGATATATCTATGAGATGAGCACCATGTTTGTACTGGAGACGCTGGAAGTACTTCGTAAAAACGGGCGTCTTTCCCGGCTTCAGTCCATCGTGACAGGGACCCTGAAGATCAAGCTGCTTATGGGGGCAAATAAAACAGGTGAGATTTGTAAGCGCGGGCAGGCATTATCCATCAAACAGGCGCTTATTAAAATGGTTGATCTGATTGTGGCGGACGAAAACCATGTGGGAAAGATCCTTGCCATTGCGCACTGCAACTGTCTGGACAGAGCCTTTGAAGTGAAAACGATGCTTGAGAAGCGTTGTCGTTTTGGCGGGATCATCCTTTGTGAGACAGGCGGTATCAGTACTGTTTACGCCAATGACGGTGGCATAATCGTTTGCTATTAAGCGCTGGGTGGCACAGACGTAACGGATAGGAATACGACAGGACGGCATAGCCTTTTGGGGCATGCCGTCCTGTTTGCGTATGGGAGGAAATACCGCAGTTCCGAAAACAAGGGAAAACCGTCAGCAGAAAAAAAATATAGCTATGGCATCCACCGTATGAAACCAACGCCCCGGGAGATACTGAGTTTACAGTATGATCGAGGGGGTGAAGTCGTGCAGAATAAGGTGGAGATATGCGGAGTCAATACCTCCAAGCTGAAAACGCTGAAAAATGACGAAATCAATGAGCTGCTCCGCCGAACCAAAGCGGGAGACATGGCGGCGCGGGATGAGATGATTTCCGGCAATCTGCGTTTGGTGCTGTCGGTGATCCAAAAATTTACCGGGCGCGGGGAAAATGTGGATGATCTCTTCCAGGTCGGATGTATTGGACTGATCAAGGCGATTGATAATTTCAATTTGGATCTGGACGTGCGCTTTTCCACTTATGGGGTGCCGATGATCATTGGCGAGATCCGCCGCTATTTAAGAGATAATAGCGCGGTACGAGTGTCACGCTCTATGCGGGATACAGCCTATAAAGTGCTGCAGGCGAAGGAAAAATATGTGGCTGAGCACCAGCGGGAGCCCAGTGTTGACGAAGTGGCCAAAATCCTAGAGATCCGGCGGGAAGATGTGGTGTTCGCATTGGACGCGATCATGGATCCGGTGTCCTTGTTTGAGCCGGTCTATTCAGATGGAATTGACACCATCTGCGTGATGGATCAGGTAAAGGACAGCCGTAATACGGACGAGAATTGGTTGGAGCAAATCGCGCTGAAAGAGGCCATTTCGCAGCTGGCGGAACGGGAAAAGCACATCCTGACCCTTCGTTTCTTTCAGGGAAAGACCCAAATGGAGGTTTCGGCGGAGGTGGGAATTTCACAGGCACAGGTTTCTCGTCTGGAAAAAAACGCCTTGAATCAGATTCGGAAACATTTTTGAGCCGCCTACGGGCGGCTTTACATATTCAGAAAGGGAACAGACGAGGATCCATACCGTAGAGCTGGACAATCTCCAATTGATTGCTGTCAAGCAAGTCGGTGCAGGAAACCACCAGACCACCGTCGGAGTCCAGGTCGTATCCCGCTTGGCTCCAGGCGTACCAGACCAGATAAGAGCAGTTGAGCGTCAGGTCGGCATCATCCTTGCAATCACGCCAGCCTGCGGTCAGCCGGTAAGGGACATCTATGAGATGTTCTGTGGCGTACGTCACGACAGTCTGCTGTTGTTCCGGTGTGACCCCCTTTACCCGCAGAATTGCCCAGCTGGCGTAATTTCTCCAATTAAAAAGATTTTCGAGACAGGAATTCGTGCCCAGAACGGCACATTCCAGCACCATGTCGTCGTCAGTGACCAGACCGGCATGACCGTGCCGCCACCCCAATGAGTGGGTGGAAAGCGTAATGAGAATATCGCCCGGCTGCAGGTCGACAAATTCCGGGCCGGGTGCAGACAGCATGTCCTCCCGTGTAAATAGGCCAAGTAAGGGTTTGCAGGATGATTCACGTTGGTCAAAAAAGAGAGATTGGTATTGGAGAATGCGCCGGGAGCCTTCGGGGTCCTTCCGCAGAATATCCACGGCGGAGGAACCAAGGCCGGTTTGCAATAAAAGCGTAGTATAATCCTCGCTCGAAAGTGCAGAATGCTTCAAAAGGGGGAGAAGGTCTATTTCGGAATAGTCCGGACGGAAGGACATCCCGTTTCTGTGCACCCACACAGTTTGGGAGAACAGGATAAAAAGGAAGACTGATAGGAGCAGGACAAGCAGGCGGCGCAGACGTTTTTTGCCTCGTGCTGACATGTAGAGACCTTCTTTCCGGTATAGTACAAGGTGGGCGCTACATATCATTTTACCGTGATAGTGGAGATTTTATTAGTAACGGCCTAAAAGGCAGAAAAAGGAGGGATTCGGCGTGGAGTGTCGCGTGACCGAGCTGCGGTATAAGGAAATCATCAGCGTGAGCGACGGAAGCCGGTTTGGATACGTGGGAGATGTGGAATTGGATATGGAAAGCGGGAAGGTGGCGGCGTTGGTGGTACCCGGCCGGCGGCGCCTGTTCGGCCTGCTGGGCAGAGAGGAGGATTATGTGTTCCCCTGGGATTCCGTGCGCCGGTTTGGGGAAGACATCATTCTCGTGGAGGAGGGGGCGCAAATGCGGCCCAAAAGGAACCGGGAGCGGCATAAAATATGAAAAAAGGAAAACCTGGGTGCCAAACTACCTGCCTACTGGGCCATGAATTGCATGACGCGCTAAGCGGCCAAGAGCAAATGCCAGCAATGATATTATAATGCAAAGTACCGCCACCATACAATTGGTGGCGGTACTTTTATGCGCAGGCAGTTCCACAAAGTGCTATCCGGAAAAAGCCGGAGAAAAATCTTTAGAAAACTTTTGAAATTTTGTCAGCAAAGGGGACGATAGCTCGTTATATAAGTGAAGTGTCGCATCAGAAAGCCAGACAATGTTGAAAATAGTTGTGACGAATCGGTTGAACCCATTGATATTAAAGACTTGTTGGTTTTGCTTTGAATTTAGGCGGCGCTATGAATAGGGGTGAGGCCCATGCAGTAAGTAATACGATTTTTACAGTGATCTCTATTTCGCTAAATGAATGGAAGTCAATACACATGAAAAGAATGTTAGCAATTATTCTTAGCTGTGCGCTCATGAGCTCGTGCTTTACCCTTACAGCATATGCAACGGGAGCGGTATCCACCTAAACCGAAGAATCTGCTGAAATCACTGGCATTTCCATGATAGGATATTTTTATGTCAACCTATGCTGCCACGGACAAGAACGAGTCTGTAGCATTGCCCCAGGCGATTTCGTCCAGCAGTTCTCCCAAGCTTACCATTGGTAGTGTTTCGTATGCAACAGATTCTCGCGCATTAACGCGCTCTGCAAATATCGTGAACCAGGGTGTTTCTAAGCCACTTTCTCTGACGGGAAACCTATATAATAGCTATAAACGGTTAGACGGAGTCAATAGTGTTGTTGGTATTCTGGAGGATACTACTGGGAATTATAACGTTCTTCTGTTCAATATCTATAACAGTACAGAGAAAAGCGACTTTAACATTTACTCCGACATGATTGGAACACCGCATTTGAAACTGTATTTGACGGATGCACTCACTGGTGATATGCTATTTTTCGAACTGGATATCCCTTCAGAACTTGCATTAATTTCAATTGATGCATCTGATGAAAATATTTGTCCCAATATGCTTTTTGATATGCTTTTGTTTGCCAATGTTGTGGAAGCAGATGCCAATTATGCCACTGATGAAGAAATAGACTCAAATAGCATTCAGATTCGTTCAACAAACGGAGGAATAAAAGTTCTGAGGACGATCCGTATGGACTGGGATATCACAGGCATCCTATATCATTACTATACCAGTCCCATGATAATATATTCTCTGTCCGATATTCACGGAAGTAACCCCTCCTATTGGGCGCTGACATTTGCTACTAGAAATGGATATTGCGTCTCAGGCGATACTACATATGAGCTTACCGCCATTGAAATCAAAAAATTTAGAATGTCGATTGCCACAGACGAATATACCGTTTTCACCGGCCAAGCTACCACCGGCTGTTAATTGTCGGGAGGAACAGCCGGAGCTGGTGAGCTTATATGCACTGCACTGGGCTACATCGGCGAGAACACTGACGGTGTGGTCTCGAAGAGCATTGATATACTGACCAAATTGATTGATTTGACCCGTTATACTGAAAATCATTTTGGAACTCAAACATATACGGTTAATTCGTATCAGAGTCGAGGACTTTCTACAAGAATGATGAATAATTACCAGTGGATACAGCACGATTATGACGGCGGGGCCGGCCAATATATGCGGCTGAGTTGCAATGTTAAAAAGGCACTTGGGTACGCATCCATAACTGGTACTAAAACTGCCCGTGTTTGCGTCGACTACACTGTCTCGCTGGGAACGACCACATGTGCATTACCTGGTGATCAGGTTGCTCTTACATACTCTTTGACTTGACCTAGAGGAGCGTTTTTTAATGAATTCCGCTATTCCACATCCATTTATTCGTTTTGCTGCGTATGCCATAGATTTAGGCCTGATCGGCCTAATTTGGGCTGGATTCACCCGTCTAGTTCCTGTCCACTTGCAGTCATCTTTATTTTTGAATCCTTCAAGCGGCTGGTTAAATTTGGACGGGTATCTGCGTAGTGTCATTTGTGCAATCCTATTTTTAATTCTGGAGCCGGTACTACTGGCGTCCTGGGGGACTACACCCGGCAAGTGTCTTATGGGACTGGTTTTGCGGCAGGAGCGTGGGGCAAAGTTGACGTTTCAGCAATCGTGGAAACGATCACTCTCCAAGTTTTGGTATGGCACTGGGGCGGCAATCCCTATTTTTGATTTTGTTCGAATGGTGTGTAGTCTGAATACCTGCCAGGAAGGAAAGCCGCTTCCATGGGACTTGAAGCACTCTTATTCTTTGACCCAAATAAAAGTGCATCGTGCGCTTTTATTTGCACTTGTATTTGGCGTAGAAGCAGCGCTGCGTTGGACGATCCTGCATTTATATAAATGAGAGTAGCCTCTAATAACTCAACGTTATTCACAGCAGTGCCTACTCTAATTCAAACAGGAAAAGGCGCATTAAGAATGTAAAAATTGCAGGAAAACACATAAAAAGCGAAAAGCTTGCATTGAAAGGTACTTCGTAATTATAATATCGGCAGGTACTTTTCCCTGCCGGTATTATAATTACTTTCTTATCGTCTGTTCCGCTGCCGTAGTTTCTTGTGCGGAAGCATAAAGCTTGGAGGATGAAAATGAACAGTCGGAATTTTAGTTTAAAGAAGGCTATCTTTCCCGCCATCACGACGGCTCTTTTTTTGCCGCGTTCCTTCTCATGTGTTGGATTCTGACACAAATGTTGGTTACGCCGTGTTACTGGGCAATTGCTTTGTTTGCGGTGCCGTTTATTACATTTGGCGCCATTACATATTTCACCGCAAAAGCGCGCATCTCAACATCACTGTCCGCCATTATCTCAGGATGGCTGATTGTCTCGTTCGGCATTTTGGCCGTTTGCTTATTTGCGTTTATTATACTGGATTCAGCCACAACAACAACGACAGATGTTTCAAGGTACAAGCAGGCGCTCACGCAGATGGGATATCCGAGCAATTTAACAAATGCTTTTCCGCCGGAAATACCAGAGAAGGCGGAAAATATAAAATTTAGTTATCATCCGGCTTTTGGACAGGGAGGTGAACAGCTGACACTGAGGTTCGAAACGGATGCAGATGCTGTCCGCTCGTATCAGCAATTTTTGACGGAAGCGGCAGTGTGGTTTGGGCAGGCCGGTGACAAAGTGGGGGAACGGTATGGCATTTTTGACGGAACGCTGAATATCTTTTTCGACGGACGTAACAAACTGCCAGATGATCTGGTTATCTATGTGGTCTTCAGTGAACCATACCGCCCTAATAATTGGAACCATGGGGAACTGAGTTTTGTCGGGATTAGTGAAGAAACCCTTGAAGTAATGTTTTATGCGGAAGATTGGTAAGGACGGTTCTATGGAACACAAGGCAGCCGCTGTTGTTTGCTTAAAAACAGTTATGGCCAATTAAGGGAGTTAAAGTAAAGCTGAATTGAAAAACTAACTTCCAATTTGGAAGATTAAATTCCAGCAACTTTGCCAGTGGGGAAGAAAATATTTACATTTAGACACAAAGGGCGTCTCAAAGCACGATAAAAGTGCGATGAGACGTCCTTGAAACGGTGATATAACGCAAAAAAGCATAAAACACCCAGAGGTGAAAAATCTCCTCTTTTTTTGCAAAGGTAAATTCCACCCCTGAGGGAAGCAATATATCCCAGAGAATGATGCGGTTATAAGTGCGTTAGTTCTTGAGCAGTTTGGGCTTCAGCATGATGCTGTTCGGCTCAACCGGATGGACATTGAGTTTAGCCAAAACAGCTTCCCCATACAGGAAACTAAACGATTGGTAGGCCGACCGGTTGTTCAGCTTTTTCCGTCCATAGGAATTAATGTGGTCCATCATCAAGCCAATGTCCTTCTGGTGAAAGCGGTTAAGAGAGACCCCTTTGGGGATAACCCGCCGAATCAGCTCGTGTGTGACCTCAATGCCACCCTTCTGATAGGGGGCGTTGGCATCGCAGTAAAAGACATGAGTGCGGAGGTTGCCATCGGCATCAAACTCAATGGCTGCCGGATTGGAAAATTCACTGCCTCTATCCGTCAGGATAACAGGAAATAGCGTGCGAAAGGCAGTGCAGCCAAGCTCGTTGTACAGGTCTTCAAAGATGCCCGTCACAGAACGCGCGGTGTTAGCGTCCCTCAGAAATGCCAGATAAGCTGAGATTCCCGGAAGAAGACGGTCAACAATACTTTACCGCCTTTCTCCCCCTCTACGGAGTCCATCTCAACCACGGGAAGGTCGGGATGTTCTGCCATAAAGGTCTGAAAGTCCTGATAGGCGCGGCGGACACGGCACTTCTTATCCAGCTGAATCACTTTGTTGGTTTTCCGGGGGCGGTAGCGCACCTTGCGAACTAGGTCAATGTTGCGCACGGAAAACAGGCCAAGGTCCATGTAGTGATAGATTGTCTTCTCATCCAGCATAATTACATCGGCATTGTTGAAACAGATGTTATGGATAGACTGTCCCTGCTTGATCAGCGGGCTGAGAAGAGCGTCTATGCGGTCCAGTTCTTCCGGCGGTGTAGCGATTCCCTGTCTGGATTGGCTGCGGTATTCCATATATTCTCGGTCGGCAGTGGGTGCGGAGTAAATGTGCTTTTTGAGCGTGCAGCGCGCCTTTTCCTCGCAGCCGTTACAGATATAGGGCGGCTTTGCAAGCTTGGGACAGACTTTCTCCTCAAAGTCCGGGCAGTGTTTGTGGCAGTCCTTACAGTAAGAACAAGAACTGACTTTACACACTTTGCCTGCACACAAACCCTGGTGGGTGCAGCCGCGAGCATGAATACATGGATTATACGGGCGGCCATAACCACCGGTTTCCTGAACAATATAGTGATTGCGGATCTCTTTGGAAATAGTTGTACAGTCCTTGTCCAGCAATTTCCCGATTTCTTTGAAAGAGAGATTGTTACACAAGGAATGTTGGATGGTATAGCGATCTTGCAGCGTTAAATGTTTCTGTTTCGTCATAGGATGTGCTCCATAAACAGATTGCATCATTCCTCGGGATCCTCCCACCAGGGTACAGACTATCCTCCTACTGGGCCGAAATTGCATGACGCTCTAAGCTGCCAAGAGCACATGCCGACAATGACATTATAATGCAGATACCGCCGCCGTACAATTGGTGGCGGTACTTTTATGTGTAGGTAGTTCCACAAAGTGCTATCCGGAAAAAACGGGAGAAAAATATTTAGAAAACTTTTTAAAATTCTGTCAGCAAAGGGGACTATAGCTCGTTATAGAAGTGAGGCGTCGCATCAGAGAGCCAAACGATGTTGAAAATAGTTGTAATGAACCGGACAAACCCATTGAAATGAAAGACTTCTTCGTTTTGCTTGGAATTTGGGCTACGCTATGAATTAGGAAAGGGGTGAGTCCCATGCAGTAAGTTATGCAATGCTAAAACTGGTGTATACAAAAACAGGAAAAATTGATAAAATGAAGGAGTTACTTATGATGAAAAAACTAATTTCCATTCTTTTAAGCCTTACCGTTTTAAGTTCCTGCCTTGTCCTGCCAGGGTTTGCTGTCAATGCAGAAGCGGCCCAAACGGAGGAATCCATCCGAGAAGCCTATATGCAGGATCCTGAATTCAATAAATATTTGCAGGCGGATCCTGAAGGCGCCATGGCCATGCTGGAGCATGTTTTGGCCCGCCAGTGCAGCACCGAGTCTGATATTGGTCTGAACTCGTATGACGGCAATAACTATGCATGGGTGGATACAACCCTTGTAAAACAGCATTTGGGTTATAATTGCGGACCTACAAGTGCCTTAATGGCAATCTGGGGCTGGGGCGGAACGGTTGACGGAGACACCGTAAATGACCAACAGGATACCTTGGGAACGGCTATGGGCACTAACTCTTCAGTTGGCACCGCAGTTTATAAGGTAAGAGATGTTTTGAACGAGTATGCCCCCTCGTATAAGTACAACTTCTACTTAGGAAAAACCATGACAAAGCTACAGTTCCGGACTTATGTTTTTAGTAGTCTGAGCCATGACCGGGCCCCCATCCTTCACGCGAAAACTGGTGCACTGACATATTATCAGGGTCATGATACCGGGCACTATATCACAGTTGCTGGCTTCGATTACGATACCATGGAAATGACGCTGTATGATTGCCACCCCACAAGCACTTATTATGGAATTCATCAAGTCCCATATTATGAGGCTTACAAAGCTATTAATCAGATTGACGGTCGATACTTAATTGTTAATTATTGATTGGTGACAACGCATGAAAGAAATCCAATCAGTGGAGGTACAGTCGCATGAAAAAGTTGCCCGCGGCAGTTATGTTGATACCCATGGCCTTATTCCTTCTTACAAGCTGCGCTTCTGGGTGTGAGGATGTGTTACCAAACTTTGATACCGCTCAAAGTCCGGATTATGTCGAGGATGCTTCTGTATTTTCGGAATATTCTGTCCGTGAATATCCCCTTACTATCCCCGACGGATATTATGTCGGGTGCATTGCCGGAACTGAAACGGCCGTTTACTATAAGGAGGATGAAATCTTGACTACGAGCGAGTGGGTTCAGAACACTGAATTCTATCGCATCGACACGGCCAGCGGTCACTCGGAACGTATCTACCAGATCAACGACGGCAATCTCCATTGGGTGAACGAACTCGTCGCCTCGGATACCGGCCTATTCTGGGTCATCCGGGACGAGACGGGTATGCGGATCGAGCGGCTGGACTTTCAAAGCGGTCAGGTCGCCACTGTAAAGGAGTTCTCTTCGGAAACCCCTGATATCATCCTCACAGGAGGAGATGGGTTTGTGACGTGGTTTGAGGAATCCGGAAAGTCAACCGATTTTCTTTATGCCTGTGATGACGAGGGCAAAGAGGAATTTTTGATCAGCGACCAGATTTCCAAACAATCCCCCTTTACCCGCGCCTATGTGAATGACGGGATCACCGCGTTCGTGGAAGCAAGCCGCAGCACCCAGCGTTTATGCACTTATGATCTTCAAAATAAGACCTACGTCAAACAGTTGAAGGTTCCTGCTTCTTCCACAGTAGCCGACCCGCGGGCAAATCGGGATTACATTCTTTGGAGCGAGGAAGACCAAAAGCTTCTTTATACGTATGACATTGCAGAGGCCAAACTGGGATGTGTAGCCAACACTGATTCCGATGAGCTATACATTTTTTCATTCCACTTGCTCGGGGATGTTGCTATGATCAACGATCATGTAACAAATCAGATCATTGGCCGCCAGGCAAGCGGGTCCAAAGAGACGGCGTTTACAAAGCAGCTTTCGGGCGACCATTACTACATGTTGGGTGCGGTTGAAGCTGATCAGTGCTATATTGCGTATGACTCGGATCAAAGCTCCATCCTGCGCATCGTGCGATCCTAGTGGCGGTCACCGTGCAGACCGATTTGCAAGATTAAATTCCACTGACCGCTTTTGCATGACTAAATTCCACCCAGTTCAAAAACTGGGTGGAATTTCACTTTTCCATTGAGGTATGACTTTACAGAACTGTAAAAATGGCAAAAAACCCTTGCAACAAACGAAAAACTATGCTAAAATACCAGAGCACTACGCATGGAGCCGGAGACCAGGTCATGTGCCCTTACCGGGTTGGCCACGGCGATGAAAGCTCCAGAGGTAAAACAAAAATTAGGAGGAAACTATCAATGGCAGTCGTATCTATGAAGCAGCTTCTGGAGGCTGGCGTCCACTTTGGACATCAGACCCGCCGCTGGAACCCCAAAATGGCAACTTATATCTACACCGAGCGCAACGGGATCTATATCATCGACCTGCAGAAGACCGTGAAGAAGCTGGAAGAGGCCTATAACTTTGTTCGCACCCTGGGTGAGAACGGCCAGACCCTTCTTTTCGTCGGCACCAAGAAGCAGGCGCAGGATGCCATTAAGGAAGAGGCGAACCGCGTTGGCATGTATTATGTGAACGCGCGCTGGCTGGGCGGTATGCTCACCAACTTCAAGACCATGCGCGGCCGCGTGGACCGCCTGAACCAGCTGAAGAAGATGCAGGAAGACGGCACCTTCGACATGCTTCCCAAGAAGGAAGTCATGAAGCACATGGGCGAAATTGCCAAGCTGGAGAAATATCTGGGCGGCGTGGTTGAGATGAGAAAGCTTCCCGGCGCGCTGTTCGTTGTCGATCCCCGCAAGGAGCGCAACGCGATTAACGAGGCCCGCAAGCTAAACATCCCCATTGTTGCCATTGTTGATACCAACTGCGATCCGGATGAAATCGACTATGTCATTCCCGGCAACGACGACGCAATTCGTGCCATTAAGCTGCTCGCTTCTGTGATGGCCAACGCCATTCAAGAGGGCAAGCAGGGCAATGACGCCGCCGTTGAGGCTGCGCAGGCCCCTGCCGCTGGGGAATAATTCAATATAAAAAGCGCCTGCCCAGCGGTCGGGCGCTTTTTAGCAATGTACCAAAATAAACATGGAGGTATTTTATCATGGCTATTACTGCAAAAGACGTGCAGACGCTGCGCGAGATGACCGGCGTCGGTATGATGAAATGTAAGGAGGCCCTGCAGGCTGCCGACGGCGATATGGACAAGGCTGTTGAGTATCTGCGTGAAAAGGGTCTGGCTGCCGCTGCTAAAAAGGCCGGCAAGGTGGCAGCTGAGGGCGCTTCCTTCGCCGCTGTCGGCGCGAACGAGGTTGGCGTTGTGGTCGAGGTGAACTCTCAAACCGACTTCGTGGCTCAAAATGAAAAGTTCCAGACCTATGTCAAGGATGTGGCTGAAGCCATCGCCGAGAAGAATCCTGCGGATGTGGATGCGCTGATGGCTTTGTCCTATCCCGGGACAGACCGTACCATTACCGAGGTGCAGAACGACAACATTCTTTCCATCGGCGAGAACATCAAGATTCGCCGCTTTGTCCGCTATGCCGATGGTATGAGCGTTCCTTATATCCACATGGGTGGCAAAATTGGTGTTCTGGTGAACATGGAGATCTCCGACAATCTGAAGGGGAATGACAAAGTGGTCGAGTTGGGCAAGGATATTGCCATGCAGATCGCTGCCATGAATCCCAGCTATTTGGCTCCCGAGGAAGTGCCCGGCGGTGAGCTGGACAAGGAGCGCGAGATCCAGATGGTCAAGGCCGTGGAAGAGAACAAGGCCAAGGGCTTGCCCGAGGATAAGGCCAAGATGATTGCAGAGAATATGGTCAAGGGCCGTATCAACAAGTTCTATGAAGAAATTTGTCTGCTGAATCAGCCCTACGTCAAGGAGAACAAAATCACCGTTGGTAAGCATGTAGAGACGGTGGCCAAGGAGCTTGGCGGTACCATCACCGTGAAGGCATTTACCCGTTTTGCCACAGGCGAGGGCATTGAGAAGGAAGCGGACGATTTCGCAGCCGAAGTCGCCAGCATGGTCAAATAAAATAGTAATTTACCGAAAAGAGTCGTCTGCGTTGCAGGCGACTCTTTTTAAGGCGAAGAATGGATAAAAAAGGAAGATCGAACTGGGCGAAGGGAAGAAAATATATCCTGTGAAATCGAAAAACTTTTGCTTTGCCCCTATGCAAAAGGGGAAAACTATATTAAAATATGTACTTAAGTAAAACGATGCTTTTTTAGGGGGAAATGATACTATGACCGAACCGCATTATAAGCGCGTTCTTTTAAAAATCAGCGGTGAAGCTCTGTCGGGACAACGTGGCAGCGGCCTTGATTTTGATATGATTGGCAAGGTTTGCGACGTCGTGAAAAAGTGCACCCAGACCGGGGCGCAGATTGGGGTTGTCGTTGGCGGCGGAAATTTTTGGCGCGGCGCCAAGGACGGCGGGGATAAGATGGAGCGGACCCGCGCCGATCACATGGGGATGTTGGCGACGACCATTAACTGTTTGGCTCTGGCCGACGTGATGGAGCAAAAAGGCGTGGATGTGCGCGTACAGACAGCCATTGAGATGCGGTCTATTGCGGAGCCGTATATTCGGTCCCGGGCGATCCGCCATCTGGAAAAGGGCCGCGTGGTGGTGTTTGGCTGCGGTACGGGCAACCCGTTCTTTTCCACCGATACGGCGGCGGTACTCCGGGCCGCGGAGATTGACGCGGATGTGATCCTGCTGGCTAAGAATGTGGACGGCGTTTACAGCGCCGACCCGCATATTGATCCCACAGCGGTCAAGTACGACAGCATCAGCTATGATGATGTGTTGGCGCAGCACCTGCAAGTGATGGATTCCACAGCGACCTCATTGTCTATGGACAATAAAATTCCGGTCCTGCTATTTGCACTGAAAGACCCGGAAAACATTTACCGTGCGATCATGGGTGAAAAGATCGGCACCATCGTGAAGGAGGGCATTTAAAATGAACGAGCTGCAAAAGGAATTTGACGAGAGAATGGCCAAGACGATCGAGGTCGTGAAGAACAACTTCGCCGCTGTTCGGGCCGGGCGCGCCAACGCCAGCGTACTGGACCGCATTACTGTGGAATATTACGGCACTCCCACGCCGCTCCAGCAAATTGGCGTAGTGTCCACCCCCGATCCACGCACGCTGATGATCCAGCCTTGGGACGCATCTCTTTTGAAGGAAATTGAAAGGGCCATCCAGATATCGGATTTGGGTATTAATCCCCAGAACGACGGCAAGGTGATCCGTCTTGCGTTTCCACAGCTGACTGAGGAGCGCCGCAAGGAGCTGACGAAGCAGGTGAAGAAATACGCAGAGGATGGAAAGGTTGCCATCCGCAACATCCGTCGGGACGCCATGGAAAAGCTGAAGAAGATGGAAAAGGCATCGGAAATTACCGAGGACGACCTGAAGACCATTGAAAAGGAGATGCAAACGCTGACCGATAAGCGCTGCAAGGAGATTGATGAGCTTGCGGCCAAAAAGGAAGCGGAACTGATGGCGGTGTGACCCCGCAGACTGCGTGTTGAACCTCCGGACAAACGGAGGTTCAGGCGTATGTTCCGTGTCACAATTAGGGAACGGGGAGCGGTCAATGAGTTTATTCCAGAAGAAAAGCAATCCGGCTGGGCAGATTGACAAGCAGGGCCTGCCGAGGCATATCGCCATCATCATGGATGGAAACGGCCGTTGGGCAAAAAAACGTGGTATGCCCAGAACCGCCGGACACGCCGCCGGGGCGGAGACCTTTCGCCGCATTGCCACCCAATGTAAGAACATGGGCATCCAATACTTTACGGTTTATGCCTTTTCCACCGAGAACTGGAAGCGGTCGGAGGATGAGGTGGGCGCCATCATGAAGTTGCTGGAGCGGTATCTGATGGAGGCAATTCGTGAGATGGAAAAGGATCAGATTAAGCTGAACTTTTTTGGGGATCTGTCTCCACTGTCCCAGGAATTGCGCACGCTGTGCGCACGCACGCAAGAGATATCCGCACGCTATGACGGGATGCAGGTGAATATTTGCCTGAACTATGGCGGAAGAGATGAAATCTTGCGCGCCGCACGGGCTTATGCCGCTGATTGTATTGATGGGAAGGCGGACCCAAATCGGATCTCCCAAAAGGAATTTGACCATTATCTCTACTCTGCGGGGATGCCGGATCCCGATTTGATCATTCGCCCCAGCGGAGAACTGCGCATATCCAACTTTTTGCTGTGGCAGTCCGCTTATGCGGAATACTATTTTAGCGATGTGCTGTGGCCGGACTTCGACGAGGAAGAACTGCGCCGCGCAATCATTTCCTATCAGGGTCGTTCCCGTAGATTTGGAGGAGTTAAGGCGTGAATATGCTTAAGCGAATCAGTGTCGCCGTGGTTTTTATCCCGCTCATCTTTATCGTGATCTACGTCCTGCCTGACGTTTGGCTGCCCATCACGGTTTCGGTGCTGTCTGTGGTTGCGGTTCACGAGGCGATGTGGTCCACCGGATTTGTCAAGCATATCCGTATATCCGGCTATTCCCTCACGCTGGCAGGTCTGATTCCGTTTTGGGCTTACTATGACGGACGGATGAAGTTCCTGCTGCTGGCCATGTTTATTTATGTCCTGCTTCTGTTTGTGGAGGCAATGCTGAGCCACTTTACCGTAACGATGGAAAAGATGGGCGGCGCGTTTTTCCTGTCCATTGTGATACCAATGTTTTTGTCCTCGCTTCTGGAGATCCGGCAGATGGAACTGGGCGAATATTACATTCTGCTGCCGTTTGTGGCGGCTTTTACCAGTGATGCATTTGCCCTGTTTGCCGGCATGCTGTTCGGAAAGCATAAGCTGGCGCCGGAACTATCCCCAAAGAAGACCGTGGAGGGAGCCGTTGGCGGAGCCGTGGGCGCTGTGGTTTGCTGTATGATTTTTGGGCTTGTGGTGCAGTATGGCTTTGGCATCCAGGCGCGGCTAGGCGTGCTGGCGCTGTACGGTTTGTTGGGAAGCGTCGTTTCTTCTTTGGGCGACTTGTCCTTTTCATATATTAAGCGGCAGTATAATATTAAGGATTTTGGCAACATTTTTCCCGGACATGGCGGCGTTCTGGATCGGTTTGACAGTATGGTGTTTTGTGCCCCGCTGTTTCAACTTCTACTGTGCTTTTTGCCCGCCCTTGTGAGGTGATGAATATGGAAAGAACCATTTCTCTGTTGGGTTCCACCGGCTCTATTGGGCGGCAATCGCTGGATGTGATTGCCGCCTGTGGCATGAAGGTGGCTGCTCTTACAACCAATCGAAATACTGGTCTTGCGGAGGAGCAGGCGCGCCGGTTTCAGCCGGAGCTGGTCGTCGCGTTTGACCGCGATGCGGCAGCTGACCTTACCGTGCGGCTTGCCGATACCGGCATCCGGGTGGCGGCGGGGATGGACGGCCTGCTGGAAGCGGCAACCCTGCCTAGCGCTGATACCGTCCTGACCGCCGTGGTGGGTATGGTGGGTCTGCGGCCGACATTGGCGGCAATCCGGGCGGGCAAACGGATTGCGCTGGCCAATAAAGAAACGTTGGTGTGCGCGGGCGAGCTGGTGATGAAAAGCGCGGAACAATACGGGGCTGAGATCCTGCCCGTAGATTCTGAGCATTCCGCTTTGTTTCAGTGCTTACAGGGGAACCGCGACAGGGGAGAGGTGAAACGGCTGATTCTCACCGCCTCTGGCGGCCCCTTTTTTGGCTATACAAAAAAGCAGCTGCAGCAGGTGACGAGGCAGCAGGCCTTATGCCACCCAAACTGGTCCATGGGGGCAAAAATCACCATTGACTCCGCTACGTTGATGAACAAAGGACTGGAATTTATTGAGGCCATGCGGCTTTACGCCATGCCAGTTGAGAAAATTTCCATCATTGTACACCGAGAGAGTATCATTCACTCCATGGTGGAATACTGTGATAATGCGGTTTTGGCGCAGCTTGGGACGGCGGATATGCGCCTGCCGATCCAGTATGCGCTGACCTGGCCGGCACGAACGTTTGGACCCGCCAAGCCGTTGGATCTGTTGTCCTGCCCGAATTTGACCTTTGCTCCGCCAGATGCGGATACCTTTGCCTGCCTGGGACTGGCACTGCGCGCGGCGAAGACCGGCGGGACTGCCTGCGCGGCACTCAACGGAGCAAACGAGGCGGCCGTGGGTCTATTCCTGCAGGACAAAATTGGGTTTTGCGAGATTGCCGAACGGGTGGAAAAAGCGCTGAACGCGGTTCCTTGCGTGAGTGCTGACACACTGGACGCGGTTTTGGCTGCGGATGATGCGGCCCGGGCTGCTGCATTGCGCTGATATCAGTTCCAAGCTGAAATAGGAGACAGAATATGCTGTATATTATCGTTGCAATTTTAATGTTTGGCGTCCTGATTGCCATCCACGAATTCGGACATTTTACCGCGGCTAAGCTGCTTGGCGTGCAGGTGAATGAATATGCGATCGGTATGGGACCGCTTCTGTGGCATAAGCAATGGGGCGAGACCCAGTATTCATTGCGCGCATTTCCCATCGGCGGATACTGTGCCATGGAGGGGGAGGACGAGGATTCTGAAAATCCCCGAGCCTTCAGCGCACAAAAGGCATGGAAACGGCTGATCATTCTGGTTGCGGGCTCCTTCATGAATTTTCTGATTGGTTTTGTCATTATTTTGGCGCTGTTTTCTACCAGCACAGCCTTTTCATCGCCCGAAATCTCTGGATTTATGGACGGTTTCCCCTTGCAGGGAGAGCAGGGACTGATGGCGGGTGATACCATTGTTTCCATCAACGGCGCTCACGTGCATACCTATCAGGACGTAAATCTCATTCTAACCCGGCTGGATGACGAGAGCATGGATCTTGTCATTCGGCGCGGCGGTGAGGAACTTGTGCTGGAGGATTTCCCGCTCACGCGGCAGGAGTATGAAAACGATGGAACAATGGTGTTGAAATACGGATTGCTCTTCGGCAGCGTTGAGGCAACGCCCCTTGTTAAGCTTCAGTACAGCTGGTTTAATTGCCTTTATTTCGTGCGGCTGGTTTGGTACGGGCTGGTGGATCTGGTCAGCGGTGTGGCAGGCCTTGCCGACCTGTCCGGGCCCATCGGTATTGTGGACACCATCAGCGAAGTGGGCAGTCAGTCCGACACCATAGGGGCAGGGTTGCAAAATGTGTTTTACTATATCGCACTGATTGCGGTGAACCTTGCGGTGATGAATATGCTGCCGCTGCCGGCACTGGACGGCGGGCGGATCTTTTTCTTGCTGTTAAACAGCGCGTTTACTCTGGTTACGCGAAGAAAGATCAATCCAAAGTACGAGGGCTATGTCCACGCGGCGGGACTTTTTTGCCTGCTGGCGCTGATGGTTGTGGTGGCCTTTAACGACATTGTGAGAATTGTTGGGTGATAAAGTGACCAAGCAGATTTTTGTGGGGGGTGTCCCCATCGGCGGGGGCGCGCGTATCCCCATTCAATCCATGACCAATACCCGCACAGATGATGTGGAAGCCACCGTCTGCCAGATCAAGGCGCTGGCGGCGGCGGGGTGCGATATCGTCCGCGTTGCGGTGCCCGATATGGCGGCAGCCAAAGCCGTAGGAGCCATCAAAGAGCGGATATCCATCCCACTGGTGGTGGATATCCATTTTGACTATAAGCTGGCGTTAACGGCCATTGCCGCCGGCGCGGACAAGGTGCGCATCAATCCCGGCAATATCGGCGGAGAGAATCGGGTGCGCGCGGTGGCAGAGGCCTGCCAGGAGAAAAACATACCCATTCGTATCGGCGTCAACGGCGGCTCACTGGAAAAGCCGTTGCTCGCCAAATACGGCGGCGTGACTGCCGAAGCGTTGGTAGAATCTGCATTCGGACACATCGGGCTGCTGAACCGATTTGATTTTGATGAGATTTGCATCTCGCTCAAGTCCTCCTCTGTGCCGGTGACCATGGCGGCCTATCGCCTGATGAGCCAGCAGAGTGATTATCCCCTGCATCTTGGCGTGACCGAGGCGGGCACGCCCCACATGGGGATTTTAAAATCAGCCGTAGGAATCGGGGGCCTTTTGGCCATGGGGATCGGTGACACCCTGCGGGTGACACTGACCGCCGACCCGGTGGAGGAAATTGCGGCAGCAAAGGACATCCTTCTGGTGGCAGGCTGCCGCAAGGAAGGGCCGGAGCTGATTGCCTGTCCCACCTGCGGTCGGACAAAAATTGACCTTATTTCCCTTGCAAATGAGGTAGAGCGCCGCTTAGCCGAAGTAAAGAAACCCATCACGGTTGCTGTGATGGGCTGCGCGGTCAATGGGCCGGGCGAAGCCGCCGCAGCCGATGTGGGGATTGCGGGAGGAGACGGCGAAGGACTCGTTTTCCTCAAGGGCGAGATCGTAAAAAAGGTTCCCCAGTCGCAGCTGGTGGAGGAGCTTTTTGCCCTGATCGAAACCCTGTAAGCTCGAATTTGGAGTGTACATTCTATGCCAGAACAGACCAAAATTCCTTTTTTAACTATGTTTTCCAAATGGACGCCAGACGCTGCTCTGGCGCCCTTGTTTGATCACTGCTTTGTGACGGGGGCAAATATAGACCGCGCGCTGCGCAGCATGACCGCACAGGTGCAGTGCCCCCAGCCCTGTGCCGCCGAAATGGTCAGCAGGACAGAAGCGGCGCTGGCCGCCGCGTATGGAATGAAGCAGGTGTCGCTGCACATGGAATGTGTTAAGCCGCAGCGGTCCCCAGAGAAACCGTCCCATGAGGAAACGTCCGCTAAGGCTGCCGAGGACCCCTTCGCCGTGACAGAAGCTATCCGTGCCGCCGCGCTGAAAAAACTTTCTCCCGCCGCACCGCGGGAGGAGCGGAAAAAGGAGAAGGGCACCACGATCTATGGCCGCACCGTGTCAGGGAAACCAACCCCCATGGGGGAGCTGAGCATGGATATGGGGACGGTAACCATAGAGGGCAGCGTATTCTTCGTGGAGCATAAGGATTTGAAGAAGCGGGGCGCTACTATTGTCGGATTTGATATGACGGACCATACCGGCTCCATCCATGTGGGTAAATTTATGCTGGGCAGTGAAAGCCGCCCCATTGTGGACGGCGTGAAAAAGGGAATGCAGCTAAAAGTAAAGGGCCGTCTGAACATGGACCGATACTATAATGACATGGTGCTGGAGCCGGATAGCATTGAGCGGACGGAGAAGGTAAAACGAAAAGACACGGCTCCGGAAAAACGGGTGGAGCTGCACCTACATACCAGAATGTCCGCCATGGATGCGCTGACCGACACCAAGATGGCCGTGGAGTGCGCCGCCGCTTGGGGGCATCCGGCGATGGCGATCACCGATCACGGTGTGGCGCAGTCTTTTCCGGATGCCGACCACGCATCCCACAGCAGCCGGGATATCAAGATTCTTTATGGTGTGGAGGCGTACTACATCAACGATGTGGACGACCGGGTGGTGGTCCACGGAAAGTTGCAGCAGTCACTGGGAGAAGAGATTGTCTGCTTTGATATTGAGACCACCGGCCTTGACCGCCGGATTGAGGCCATCACCGAGATTGGCGCCGTTGTGCTGAAAAACGGAGCCGTCATGGACTCTTTTTCCACGTTTGTCGATCCAAAGCGCCGCCTTTCCCCGGAGATCGTGAATCTCACCGGGATTACCGACGAAATGCTGGTGGGCGCGCCCACCCAGGAGGAGGCGCTGCGCGCCTTTGTTGAATTTGTGGCCGGTCGGCCGCTGGCGGCGCATAACGCCGAGTTTGACATGGGCTTTATTTCCGCTGGCTGCCGGGCACATGGGATCCCGTTTCAGGCCACGTCGCTGGATACCTTGGTTTTGGCGCAAAACCTACTGCCAAACCTGGGTAAGTATAAACTGGATATCGTGGCAGACCATCTGAATCTGCCATCCTTTCACCACCACCGGGCCACAGACGATGCGTCCACGGTGGCGTATATGCTCATTCCATTTTTTAAGATGTTGGAGAATCTGGATGTTCATGCCTTGCAGGAAATCAACCCGGCCATGACCAAGCTGCGCAGTGGCGGAAAGGCCAAGCGGCAGCCCCATCACCTGATTGTGCTGGCCAAGAATCAGACCGGTCTGCGTAATCTGTACAAGCTGATTTCCTTATCTCATCTCAAACACTTCAAGCGCCATCCCATCATGCCGAAAAGCCTGATCAATGAAAACCGGGAGGGCCTGATTCTTGGTTCGGCCTGCGAGGCGGGCGAATTGTTTACCGCCGTGGTTCGCCATAAAGATACGGACGAGCTCAAGCGGATTGCGGCGTGGTATGACTATCTGGAAATACAGCCGACCTGCAATAATGCCTTTATGCTCCGCAAGGGGATGGTGAAGTCGGAGGAAGAGCTGCGTGGGTTTAACCGCACCATGGTGGAGCTGGGCCGGGAAATGGAAAAGCCGGTCTGTGCCACAGGAGAC
The DNA here is from genome assembly GCA_963666535.1 of Oscillospiraceae bacterium. GTDB lineage: Bacteria > Bacillota > Clostridia > Oscillospirales > Oscillospiraceae. The sequence goes on from OY762913.1 coordinate 1,651,412, forward strand.
GTGCACTTTCTGGAGCCGGAGGATGAAGTTTACCGGCACATTTTGCTGGCCTCAAAGAAATTTGAAGATGCCGACGCGGCATTGCCCATCTACTTTAAAACCACCGATGAAATGCTGAAGGAGTTTTCCTATCTGGGTAAGGATACGGCATACGAAGTGGTGGTCACCAATACTAATCTGGTGGCAGGCTGGTGCGAAAAGGTTCATCCGCTGCCCCAAAACCTGTTCCCGCCAAAGCTGGAGAATTCCGATGGTGAACTAACCCAGTTGGTATGGGATAAGGTAAAAATGCTCTACGGTGAGCAGCCGCCCCAAATTGTGGTGGATCGTGTCAATGCAGAGCTGGGTGACATCATCAAGTGTCACTACGACGTGATCTATATGTCGGCGCAGAAGCTGGTGCAAAACTCATTGGAACATGGCTATCTGGTTGGCTCCCGTGGTTCCGTGGGCTCCTCTCTGGTGGCCTTTTTATCCGGGATTACCGAGGTGAACTCCCTGCCTGCCCACTACCGCTGCCCCAACTGTAAGCACACCGACTTTGAAACGGGGAAGAGTTACGGCTGCGGCGCGGATATGCCGGATGCCGTCTGCCCTATCTGCAGCGCGCAGTACGCAAAGGACGGGTTCAATATTCCGTTTGAAACCTTCCTAGGCTTCGGGGGGGACAAAGTGCCGGATATCGACCTGAACTTCTCCGGTTTGTATCAAGCCAAGGCGCACCGCTATACCTTTGAACTGTTCGGCGAAAGCCATGTGTTTCGCGCCGGAACCATCGGCACCGTGGCGGAAAAGACGGCATTTGGCTATGTGAAAAAGTATCTGGAGGAACAAGGCCGCCATGTGACCCGGGCAGAGGAAAACCGCCTGACTCTCGGCTGTACAGGCGTGAAGCGTACAACAGGACAGCATCCCGGCGGTATGGTCGTCATCCCGCAGGACAACGAGATCTACGATTTTTGCCCGGTGCAGCACCCGGCCGACGATACCAGCACAGACATTGTGACAACTCACTTTGAATATCACTCCATGGAGTCCAATCTCCTGAAACTGGACATGCTGGGTCACGATGACCCCACCATGATCCGCATGCTGGAGGATCTGACCGGCGTGGATGCCAAGACCATTCCGCTGGACGACAAGGATACCATGTCCATCTTTACATCATCCGAAGTGTTGGGGTTTACAGCGGACAAGGTGCTGGGACCAACCGGCGCATGCGCCATTCCGGAATTCGGGACTTCCTTTGTTCGCGGTATGCTGGAGGACACGGAGCCGGACCAGTTCGATATCTTGGTGCGTCTGTCCGGGTTTTCCCACGGGACAGACGTGTGGCTGGGCAACGCAAAGGACCTGATCCTTTCCGGAACGGCCACCGTGCAGCAGGCCATTGGCTGCCGCGATGATATCATGCTGTATCTGATCAGCTGCGGCATGAATGAAAAGCGCTCCTTCAAGATTATGGAGGCCGTGAGAAAAGGCAGAGGTCTGCCCGACGGCGCAGAGGAGGAGATGAAGGAACACGGTGTTCCGGAATGGTACATCGGTTCCTGCAAAAAGATTGCATATCTGTTCCCCAAAGCCCACGCGGTTGCTTATGTTATGATGGCGTTTCGCATTGCGTGGTTCAAGGTGCACCGTCCGCTGGCGTTCTATACGGCCTATTTTTCGATTCGGGCAAAGGCCTTTGACGAGGCATATATGTGCCGCGGCATGGATGTAGTGAAACAGAAAATGCGTGAGATCCAGGCCAAAGATAAGGATGCCACAGCGGTGGAGCAGGATATGCTTACCACCCTTGAGGTATGCTATGAGTTCTATCTGCGGGGGTTCACCTTTCACAATTTGGATCTATACGAGTCTGACGCACTACTGTTTCGCATGAATGAGGAGGACGGAACCCTCACGCCGCCCTTTGTCTCCGTGGCCGGGCTGGGGGAGACCGCCGCCGTTTCCATTGTGGAACAGCGGAAAGGGAAGCAGTTCATTTCGGTGGAGGAGGTTTCCTCTGCTTGTCCGAACGTATCAAAAACGCATATTGAGCTTTTGAAAGCCGCAGGCGCGCTCAGCGGGATGCCGGACACCAGTCAAATGACGCTGTTCTAAGCTTTTTCTTGACAACTCTGTCACGATGTAGTATATTAGCGTGGTAAAGTATGAAAGCGGAGGGGATCGCCTTGAATTATACGGTCAATACGCCAGAGGGAACAAAAGACCGGCTATTCGCCGAGTGTCTGGAGCGTCGCAGGGTCCAAAGCGGTTTGACCCATCTGTTTCGACAACGCGGTTATGCAGAGGTCAATACGCCGGAAATGGAGTATTATGATCTGTTTCTCCGTTCCGGCAACCCATTGCCGCAGGAGGCGATGCTGAAAGTCATTGACCGCAGCGGAAAGATCTGTGTGATGCGGCCGGACTGCACCACGCCCATTGCCCGGGTGGCGGCCACCAAGCTGAAAACGCTGCCGTTTCCCCAGCGGCTTTATTACAATCAGACCGTGTTCCGTTCCGGCACGGAAAATGCCGGTGGCAGCAGCGAAATCGCGCAATGCGGTGTGGAGCTGATCGGTGCTTCCGGGCTGAAGGCTGATTTGGAAATGGTAGCAATGGCTGTGGATGCCCTGCGGGCCTGCGGGCTTGTAAAGTTTCATATTGAACTGGGCCATGCGGGCTTTTTCCGGGATCTTGCCGCCAAAATGGATATGGAGGCGGAGACGATAGAGAAAATGCGCAAGCTTATCGAGGGAAAGAATTTTGCCGCCTTGGGTGACTTTCTGGAACCGTTTCGCGGGGAAAATGCCGCCCACGCGCTGAAACGGCTTTCCCATCTGTTCGGTGGCACCGAGGTGCTGGACGAAGCGGAGGCACTGTCGGGTGGGAGTCAGGCTATCTCTTACCTTGGGACCCTGTATGCGGAGCTGAGCAAGGCCGGTTACGGCGAGTTTCTTCGCTTTGACCTCGGGTTGGTACATCAAATTGACTATTACACCGGCGTGGTATTCCGCGGTTATGTGGAGGGGGCGGCGGGCGCTGTGTTGTCCGGCGGCCGTTATGATACGCTGGTGGGTGATTTTGGCCGGGAGGCGGATGCCACAGGCTTTGCGGTGGATGTGGATGCGGTGTCCGGCTGTCTGCCGGCGGTGGAGCCCCCTCAGACCGAGGTGCTGATCCATTACGAGAGCGATAGACTGCGGCAGGCGGTTGCCGCCGTTGATGCGCGAAAATCCGGCACCTGTGAGCTGTCGTTTTGTGGCACGCTGGAGGAGAGCCGTAGGCTTGCCAGCGAAAAGGGGATTCAAACGCTTCTTGTGATTGACAAAGACGGAGAACGGGAGGTGCCGGTATGAGCGACAGACTGCGCATTGCGCTGACCAAGGGCCGTTTGCAGGATCAGTCGGTGGAGCTGTTTGAAAAGGCGGGGTTGGACTGCACCCCAATCAAAAATCCAGGACGGCGGCTCATCCATTCTATTCCCAATTATCCGCTGGACGCGGTGCTGGCAAAGGCCCCGGACGTCATTACTTATGTGGAGCACGGGGTATGCGACCTTGGCATTGTAGGCATGGACACCATTTTGGAACACGGACATTCTTTTTATGAGGTGCTGGATCTGGGATTTGGCCGCTGCCGCTTTGCCCTTGCGGTCAAGGAAGGCACCGATTTTTACGGTACTTATAAAACCAGACGCATTGCCACGAAATATCCCAATGTGACTCGTGCGTTTTTCGAGCAGAAGGGGATGGACGTTTCCATCATCAAGATTGAAGGTTCGGTGGAACTTGCCCCTCTGCTGGATTTGGCGGACGCCATTGTGGATATTGTGGAGACCGGCGCGACGCTGCGGGCCAACGGCCTGATTCCCATTGAAGACGTTGCCACGGTTAGCGCACGCCTGATTGTAAACACAGCCAGCATGAAACTGTACAAAGCTGAAATTGATGATTTTTTAACGAGATGTGAGACGGAACTGGAGAGAGAACCATGATGGAACTGATTAAGGCGGACGGAAAAGCGGAGTATATTTGCATTTCCGCCATGCGTGCCCGCGCAGCGCAGGTCGGCGAGGACATTAACCGTGCTGTGGCTGTTATGATGAACAATGTTAAGGAAAAGGGATTTCCGGCAGTCTCCGAGTATTCCATGCGTTTTGATGGGGCGGAGCCTTACGAGATTTCTCAGGCGGAGCTGCAGAAGGCTTATCAGGAATGCCCGAAAGAGCTTATTGCCGCCATGGAGCGTGCGGCGGAAAACATTCGGGACTACAATGAAAAGCTGCTGATCAAAACCATGGAGTGGCAGTCGCCGGACGGCGGCGTGGTGGGCCGGGTGGTGCGTGGGCTGACCCGCGTTGGTATCTATGTGCCGGGCGGCACGGCGGCCTACCCGTCCTCGGTGCTGATGAACGCGATCCCCGCCAAGGTGGCGGGGGTGGAGGAGATCGTAATGGTCACGCCTCCCACCGAAAACCTGAACAATGCTGTTTTAGCCGCCGCTAAGATCGCGGGGGTGGACCGAGTGATCGCTGTCGGTGGGGCCCAGGCCGTGGCGGCGCTGACCTATGGCGCCGGGTTTATCCCCAAAGTCGACAAGTTGGTGGGCCCCGGTAATGCCTATGTCGCGGCTGCCAAGCGTATGGCGTACGGTCAGCTGGACATTGATATGGTGGCCGGCCCGTCTGAGGTGCTGGTGATTGCGGATGAGACTTCCAATCCCAAATATGTGGCCGCCGACCTGCTCAGTCAGGCCGAGCACGACAAGCTGGCTTCCTCTGTCCTGCTTACCACCAGCGAGAGCGTTGCAAAGCGGGTGAATGAGGAGATTGTGCGGCAGACCACGTATCTGAGCCGGGCTGATATTATCAAGGTTTCCCTGCGTGATTTTGGCTGCGCCATCGTCTGCGACAGCATGGAAAAGATCGTGGAGCTTGCCAATGAGATTGCGCCGGAGCACCTTGAGATTGCGACGAAGGATCCACGCGCCGTGCTGCCCGGCATCAAAAACGCCGGTGCCGTATTTCTGGGGGAATGGACGCCGGAACCGTTGGGGGACTATATGGCGGGGCCTGACCACGTTCTGCCTACCTCTGGCACTGCGCGCTTTTTCTCGCCGCTGTCGGTAGATAGCTTCCTCAAGACCATGAGCGTGATTGAGTACAGCAAGCAGAGCCTGGCCCCCATCAGCAAGGAGATCATCGCAATGGCGGAGAGCGAGCATTTGACGGCGCATGCCAATTCCATCAGAGTGCGATTTGAATAAAAGGAGGGCGTCCCATGGAGCGCAAAGCCACCATCAACCGTAAGACCAAGGAAACGGATCTCTCTCTTGCCCTGTCGCTGGACGGCGGCGAGATATCGGTAGACACCGGCATCGGCTTTTTCGATCACATGCTCACCGCCATGGCGTTTTACGCCGGCTTCGGCATGAAACTGACGGTGCAGGGAGACCTGCATGTGGATGGACACCACACGGTGGAGGATACTGGCATTGCCATCGGGCAAGCCATCAAAACGGCGTTGGGCGACAAAGTCGGCATTCGGCGGTTTGGCTCCGCCTATGTCCCTATGGACGAAGCCTTGGCCTTTACCGCTCTGGATTTTTCAGGCAGAGCGTTTCTGGTGTTTGATGGGACGATGCCCCAAGCGAGCATTGGTCAGTACGATGCCTGCCTGACGGAGGAGTTTATGCGGGCCATGGCGTTTAATGCCGGGATTACCCTGCACCAGAAGGCGCTTTATGGAAGGAACGCGCACCACATCACCGAAGCACTTTTTAAATCTCTGGGTCTTGCCGTGCAGGATGCGGTGAAGGTGGAGAACGACCGCGTAACCTCGACCAAAGGGGTTTTGTGACCATGGCTTATACTGCAATTATCGACTATGGCGTGGGCAATTTGAAAAGCGTGAGCAATGCCATGGCGTATCTGGGGCTTTCCACCCGCATTACCAGTGACAAAAGAGAGCTGGAACTGGCGGACGCCATTATTTTACCTGGCGTGGGCGCATTTCCGGATGCTGCCGAAAAGCTGCGCGCGCCCGGCCTTGACCGCATGGTGGTGGAGCAGGCCGAGAAGAAACCAGTGCTCGGCATCTGCCTTGGGATGCAGCTTTTGTTCGACCGCAGTGAGGAAATCCGTCCCTGCGCGGGCCTTGGCCTGATCCCAGGCAGTGTGGAGCGCATCGTTACCGACAAAAAGCTGCCCCACATCGGCTGGAACAGTCTGCACTTTCAAAATGATTCCCTGCTGTTTCAAGGATTGCCTGACGGGGCTTACGTCTATTTTGTCCATACGTTCTGCGGCATGGCGGAGTGTGAAGGGGATGTAATTGCCCGCACGGACTACGGTCCCTCGGTTGTGGCGGCGGTGAGTCGCGGCAACGTCTATGGCTGTCAGTTCCACCCGGAAAAGAGCGGCGAAATCGGGCTTACCATTTTAAAGAACTTTGGGGAGCTGAACAAATGATCATTTTACCCGCCATTGATTTAAAAGACCAGAAAGTCGTGCGCCTTTATCAAGGAGACTTTGACACCGTCCATCAGGTGGCTGAGGATCCGAAGGTGACCGCTGAGGCATTTTACACGGCAGGCGCTCGCTGGATCCACATGGTAGACCTGGATGGAGCCAGAAGCGGCCAGCGGGAAAACAGCGCCATCGTCACTGCCGTGGCGCAGACCTCCGGCCTCAAGGTGGAGCTGGGCGGTGGGATGCGCACGATGGCCGATTTGGAAGCTGCCGATGCCATGGGGGTCTCCCGCATGGTGATTGGCTCCGCCGCGGTGTCTGACCCGTGCTTTGTGGCCGAAGCCGTGAAACGGTATGGCGACCGCATCGCGGTGGGGATTGATACCCTCAATGGCTTTGTGCGGACTGCCGGCTGGGCGGTAGATTCCGGATTGGATTACATCTCGTTTGCAAGGAAAATGGAGTCAATCGGTGTTCGATCTCTTATTTTTACGGATATTGCCACCGATGGAACACTGTCTGGTCCGGCGTTTGATCGACTCGACGCGTTGCAGACGGCGGTTTCCTGCCAAATCACTGCCTCCGGCGGCGTATCGGTTTTGGCGGATATCGAACGGTTACATGCAATGGGAGTATCCGGCGTCATCATTGGGAAGGCGTACTATGCCGGCACCATTGATCTGGATGCAGCGGTTCGAGAGGGAGGGGAACAGTAATGCTTGCAAAACGCATCATTCCCTGTCTTGACGTGCGTGACGGCAGAGTGGTCAAAGGCATAAATTTCGTCAACATTCGTGATGCCGGTGACCCCGTGGAGCTTGCCCGGTATTACAGTCAGCAGGGCGCGGATGAGATCGTGTTCTTGGATATTACAGCCACGAGCGACGCACGCAAAACTGTAGCTGACGTGGTGGAGCGCACGGCAAGCCAGGTGTTTGTCCCGCTGACTGTGGGGGGCGGTATCCGCACACTGGAGGATTTTCAGCAGCTTTTGCGCGCCGGTGCCGACAAAATAAGCGTGAATTCCGCGGCGGTAGCCGATCCGACCCTAATCACCCGGGCCGCAGAGCGTTTTGGCAGCCAGTGCGTGGTACTGGCCATTGATGCCAGAGCCAGGGACGACGGCAGCTATGAAGTGGTAGTGGCAGGGGGACGAACCCCCACCGGATTGGACGCGGTGGAATGGGCCAAACACGGCGAGGCACTGGGCGCAGGGGAAATCCTGCTGACCTCTATGGACGCTGACGGGACGAAGCAGGGCTTTGATCTTGCTATGACCAAGGCCATTACTGATGCGGTGCATATTCCGGTCATCGCGTCCGGCGGCTGTGGAAGTCTGGAGCATTTTAAAGAAGTCTTTACGCAAGCGGACGCTGATGCCGCGCTTGCGGCATCCCTGTTTCATTTTGGAGAGCTGACAGTCCCCCAGGTAAAGGCATATCTGGCGGAAGAAGCAATCCCGGTGAGGTGAGAAAATGGATTTAAAATTATTGTTTCAAAAGTCAGACCTGATTCCTGTTATTATCCAAGACGCACAGACAAAGGACGTATTGATGCTCGGCTTTACCAATCAAGAGGCCGTGGAGCTGACTCTGAAAACCAAAACCGCTTGGTTTTGGAGCCGCAGCCGCCAGCAGCTGTGGAACAAAGGGGAGTCCTCCGGACATGTCCTCCATGTGAGAAAAATGGTGACCGACTGCGATACCGACACGCTTTTGTATCTCTGCACGCCGGATGGGCCCACCTGCCACACCGGCAGTCAAAGCTGCTTTTTCAACGGAATTTGGGAGGAAAGCAAATGAACAACGCATTGAAAAGTTTGTATGATGTGGTGCGGGATAGACAGCTAAATCCACAGGAGGGTTCCTACACCTGCTATTTATTCGATAAGGGTCTGGACAAAATCTTAAAAAAGGTGGGCGAGGAGTGCAGCGAGACCATCATTGCCGCCAAGAACGGGGTGCAGGATGATACGGTGGGGGAAATCTCGGATCTGCTCTATCACCTTACTGTCATGATGGTGCAGCAGAGCATCCCGCTGGAGACCGTTATGAGTGAACTGGAGAACCGCAGTGCCAAAATTGGAAATCTTAAACAGCTCCACAGCAGCGACCATAACACTTGAACAGAAAACGATCTGCACCCTTTGCGGTGCAGATCGTTTTTTTCTAATACGTTAGGTTGTTTCGTCCTGCCACGCCTTACACACGTCAACCCAGCCTTGATTTTTGGCATATTCAGATAACTCGTCACAAGTCAGCTCAATGGCGGAATTACTGCTGCCTGCGGCGGGGAACACAGTGGAGAATCGCCGCAGCGAGAGATCCAGATAGGTCTTAACCCGATCGTCTTCAATGGAAAAGGGACAAACGCCGCCCACGGCGTGCCCCGTGAAATCCACCACCTGCTCCGGTGTGAGCATCTTGGCCTTGGTTTGGAACTGCGCCTTAAATTTTGCATTGTCTATCTTAGCGTCTCCGGCGGCGACAACGAGTACACAGCCGTCCCCCGTCAGAAAGGACAGTGTTTTGGCGATGCGGGCGGGAATCACCCCAGCGGCCTGGGCGGCCAACTCCACGGTGGCGGTGGACACGGGAAACTCAAGGATATCCCCCTCGCGGCCCAGTGCGCGAAAAAATTCTTTTACCGGTTCAATGGCCATGTCAATGCGTCTCCTTTTTGCCCTCCGCTTTGGCAAGGAAGCGGTCGTTTGTAATGAGAAAGCGTTCATGGGTTCCTTCCCCAATTTTGCCTGCCTCGTCAAAGGCAGTTACGGAAAAGGTGATTTTTTTGCCGTTTACGGCGGTCACGCAGCTTTCCGCCCATACGGTTAGCCCGATGGGGGTGGCGGAGCTGTGCACGATAGAAAGCGCAGTGCCCACAGAACTTTGTCCTTTCTCCAAAAACGGCAGCAGACAATCGCAGGCGGCCTGTTCCATAAGTGCGGTCATACACGGCGTGGCAAAGACAGGAAGCGAACCGGAACCAACGCTGCGTGCGGTATTGGACTGGGTGACAACGGTTTCGGCACGGCCTGCTTGTCCAATTGGAATCGTCATAGAAAAACAGCTCCTTTGGGATCAATTTTTACTATTCTACTACAATGTACCCCAAAAATCTACAAAAAGTAGGGACAGCGCACCACAAAACGGTGTCTGCCCCATACTGCTTGTTCAAGTGGTTCGAATGTCATACAAAGAGTCCAAGACAAGCCAGTTTTGCGGAAACGGACGCATCAAATTCCAGTAGCCAGCACCCAAAAGGCCGTATTCCGGAATGAGGGCCAGCTTTTCCCTGATGCTGCGGGCATCCTCGAACCAAACCTCATGTTCGATTCCCCTTTCGTCTGTATAGCGGAACCACGGTGCACGGGAAGCCATGTCATATTGGATCACGGCGTTATAGCGACGGGCAAGGGAAACGGCGTATTGATTGGAAATGGAGATTGCCATGGTCTGCCCTTGCACGAAGGGAAGCGGCCAGTCATAACCATAGTTCGGCATTCCAAGCCAAATTTTTTCCGGCGGGATCTCGGTGATCGCGTATTCCACCACCCGACGCACATTGGGGAGCGGAGCCACAGCCATGGGCGGACCGTATGTATACCCCCACTCATAGGTCATGAGCAGCACTTGATCGGCGGCGGCGCCAAGCAGCTTATAGTTATGTCCCTCGTAAAGAAGACCGGGCTGATCGGCTGAGGTTTTCGGCGCCAGCGCAACAATCACGTAGTAGCCCAGCGGCTGCAGTCTTGCCCGCAGGGTCGAAATAAAATTAGCGTATGCCTGGGCATCCGCGGCGGGGAGAAATTCAAAGTCCACATCCAGCGCGCTGTAACCCTTTGCCTGCATGGTGGTGATAATGTTCTCTACCAGCCGAGCCTGCGCCGCGCTGTCATTCAGGATTTGATGGGCAAGTTCACTGGAGAAGTTGCCGCTTTCCGTTAGGGTGGAGAGATGCATGATAGGTTCTGCACCGCCGGATTTTGCCATGGCAATGAGTGCGGCATCATTCAGCTCAAGGAGCGAGCCATCCTCATTCAGACCGTAAGTAAATGGCGTCAGACCGGTGAGAAACGGAACGATCCCCTGCAATAGCGCCATGTTGATAAACGGATAGGCGTAACCACTGACAGAGATGGTCCCCAATTTCTCCTCCTGACGGTAGGATATCACCAGTGTCTGCCCAGGATAAATGACGTCGTCGCCGTTGAGTGCCGGATTATTGCGGTAAAGCTGCCGCTGCGTCAGTCCGTACAGATCCCCGATGGAAAGAAGTGTCTCTCCCGGCTGGACGGTGTGCACCACATCGGGAAAGCGGATGACCAGCGTTTGACCGGCGACCAGTGCGGTCGGGTCCGGAAGGCGGTTGTCATTGAGCAGCTGGGACATGGGGATACCAAAGGCGGTGGCGACAGAGAATATGGTATCCCCCTGCTTGACCACGTATATTTCCATCGTTCCACCTCACAGCAGGGTAATAAAGTCGCGGCTGGCGTACCCGATGATGCCGTCTAAATTGACCAGGTACCAATTTTGCCAAGCGTTGATGACCGTGAGGGGGGTTCCGTCATAGGCGTGAGCCAGAACAGGGGCTGACGTGGAGGGTCTGCTGCGAATGTTAAGATACCCCCAGTTTACGTCGACAACCGCGCTGCGCGGCGGCACGGGAGTGAGGAACGGGATACCGAAGTATTGGGTAAGGGATAATACCACGTTTTGCGCAATGGTATTTATGTTGTTTTTGATCCAAGTTGCATCGTCCACATTGTCGTGGTAAGCAAATTCGACTAACACCCCGGGTGCGCGTACCAGCCGTACCTCGCCGATGGCGGTGGTCGACTCAGCCCGAACGAGGGAGGGAATAGGATAAATTAATTTTAGATTTTCGGCTATGATTTCTGCTGCCCGCTTGCCGTAGTAGCTGTCCGGATAGTAATACGCGATGCTACCCCGTACGGTACCATATTGACTGTCAGGTGCGGCGTTGGAATGGAGCGCAAGGTGGAGATCGTAATTGCCTGCGTTGGATGCCGCGATGGAGGATGCGGCAGTCATATCCGGCGTGTTACGGGTGTAGCGGATGCCGGAGGAAATCAGATAGGGCTCCATTGCATCCGCAATCTGATTCATATACTCTTCTTCGGTTCCGCCGTTGACATACAAATTTCCCTCCTGGGTAGAGGGGGAAAGATAAATAATGGGCATGTGGATACCTCCTTTGCCCCATTCTATGAAAAAAAGCGCAGAGGGTGCGGAACATTCATGACCAGCTTACGTCCAAAAGGCAGAAACAAATCAAATTGGAGTGAGGTTTTTGAAATGAAAAGAATTTCATTATTGCTGGCGGGACTGATGGCGCTGCTGCTCGTTTTGCCCGCCTGTGGCTCATCCGACAGCAGCAGTGCGGTGGTGGAGCAATCAACGGCGATGAATGACTCCGCGGGATTTAACTCCTATGCCTCGGATAAAGCGGGCGAACTTGATCCTGCGGCAACGGGAGAGGCTGGTGCGACTGCGGCAGAGGCTCCAGATGACGGCAGCAGTTCCATTTACCGCGACGAAAATGCAAAGCTGATCCGCGAGGCAAACCTTGAACTGCAAACCACGGCCTTTGACAACGCCGTTGCGGCACTAAATGCTTTGGTGAGCGCACAGAACGGATATTTTGAATCCTCGCAGGTGTACCAGGGCAGCTACTACAATGAAAGAGAAATGCGATCCGGTTACTACACCATTCGCGTACCGGCTGAAAACTACAGCCCATTTTTGACTTCCGTGGGAAATGTGGGGTATGTTTCCAACCAAAATGAGTCCACCACCGATATCGGTGAAAGCTATTTTGATACGGAGTCACGGCTGAAAACCCAGCAGACGAAATATGACCGCTTACTTGCGCTGTTGGAAAAGGCGAACACGATGGAGGATATCATTTCACTTGAGAACGCAATTTCCGAAACCGAGTACATGATTGAGCAGTATACCTCAACCTTGAATCGTTACGACACTCTGGTGAGCTATTCCACCATCACAGTCAGTCTGAATGAGGTGCTTCGCATTGCCGACGATCCTGCAGGGAGCGATACGCTGGGGGCTCGTATGGCAGCAGGGCTGAAGGAGTGTGTGGCAGCCTTTGGCGAAGGGATCCAGGATGCGGCTGTCTGGTTTGCGTACCACTTCATCGGCGTTCTGCTCTTTGCGGTGGTGGTGACCGTCGTCAGCGTGGTGGGTGTGAAAAAACGAAAAGCGGTTAAAAAAGCAAAGGTATCGAACGAAGCGCCGATTGACCCCGCCGATCAGCAACCATGAGCGAATCAGGCCCCAATCTGTCGGTCCCCTCTCGGCGGGTGAGAGGCATCCATGATTTCCAAAGGTTATTGTAAAATATTCCGATAAAAGCCCCCTGCTTATGCCATAAGCAGGGGGCTTTGTTATGCCAAATTGTTTTCCAGTATGCTCAGTTGCTGGGAAAGCTCAGAGGGAAGTCGATTACCAAACTTGCCATAAAATTCACGGATGCCGTTGGCCTCCTCGCGCCATAACTGCGGATCTACCTGCAACAGACTGTCCAAAGTCTCCGGGGAAACGCCGGCGCCATCCATGTTGATATCCGCGGGGTGAGGGAGATAGCCGATCGCGGTTTCTTTTGCATCCGCTTGTTCTGAGCAACGTTTCATAATCCATTCCAAAATACGGATGTTGTCGCCAAAGCCGGGCCAGACAAAGTGTCCTTCATCATCTGTGCGGAACCAGTTGACGTTAAAAATTTGGGGTTTAATCTTAATTTGTTTTCCCATATCCAGCCAATGCTGCCAGTAGTCGGCCATGTGATAGCCGCAGAAGGGGAGCATCGCCATTGGGTCACGGCGGACAACCCCGACAGCACCGGCGGCGGCAGCGGTTGTTTCAGATGCCATGATAGAGCCGACGAATACGCCGTGGTTCCAGTCCCGGGACTGATACACCAGTGGAGCGGTTTTGGCCCTGCGTCCGCCAAAGATGATGGCGGACAGGGGAACACCGCTGGGGCTGTTGAATTCCGAGGAAATGCACGGGCAGTTTTGCGCCGGGGAGGTAAAGCGGGAATTGGGATGGGCGGCGGGGGTGGCGCAGTCCGGCGTCCAGGGGTCACCCCGCCAGTCAATGGCATTTTCGGGGGGCGTTTTGTTCAGCCCTTCCCACCAGACTGAGTTGTCGGCGGTGTTCAGGGCGACATTGGTAAAAATAGTGTCCCTTTGCGTGCTGATCAGCGCGTTGGGGTTGGACTTCATATTGGTACCCGGCGCCACGCCGAAAAATCCATTTTCAGGGTTCATGGCCCAAAGACGACCGTCTTCCCCCACGCGGATCCATGCGATGTCATCCCCGACGCACCAGACTTTCCAACCTTGTTTGCGATAGCCCTCAGGCGGAATGAGCATGGCCAGATTCGTCTTTCCGCAGGCGGAAGGAAAGGCGGCGGAGAGATAGCGGACCTCGCCCTTCGGGCTCTCAATGCCAAGGATAAGCATATGTTCGGCCATCCAACCCTCCTTGCGGCCCAGGTTAGAGGCAATGCGCAGCGCGAAACACTTTTTGCCCTGCAAAACATTGCCGCCGTAGTTGGAGTTGACCGACAGGATGGTGTTGTCATCGGGGAAGTGGGCGATGTACTTGTTGTTTTTATCCAGCGTAGCTTGAGAATGTAGGCCCTTGATAAAGTCAGTGCTGTGGCCCAGTGCGTCAAAAACAGGCGTTCCCACACGGGTCATAATCGCCATGTTCAGGACAACATAGGTGGAATCAGAAAGCTCCACACCGTATTTTGCAAAGGGGGAACCGATCACGCCCATAGAATATGGAATGATGTACATAGTGCGACCCTTCATAGCGCCGTCAAAAAGCTGATTGAGTTTCCCATACATCTGCGCTGGATCCATCCAGTGATTGGTGGGACCCGCGTCCTCCTCTCTGCGGCAGCAGATGAAGGTACGATCTTCCACCCGAGCCACATCGTTGACATCGGTGCGGTGCAGATAACAACCGGGAAGCTTTTCCTCGTTTAGTTTGATCATGGTGCCCTCAGAAACAGCCAGCGCCCGCAGTTCGTTGAGTTGCGCTTCGCTTCCGTCAATCCAGACAATTTTATCTGGTTTGGTAAGAGCCGCCATCTCGTCAATCCATGCGAGGACAGCCTTGTTGCCGGTAAGTGGTGCCATGTGAGTTCCTCCTTGAGCTTTTCAATAGTTCCATTTTAGGACAGAATGCCATCAGATGCAAGCAGAACCTTACTATTTTCGAAATTAAAGGGTTTCGACGGGACACAAGAGCGACACAGCGAGGTAAGTGAGGGGATTAAGCAAGCGCTTCCTGCAGCTTTTGCGTGAGTAAGGTGAATTCTGGAATCCCCAGCCGCTCCCCTCGTATATCCTCTCGAAAGCCGCACCCGACAATCATCTGCCGCAGCTGATCTTTGGAAAGTGCGGAACCAAAGACAGCGGATAGCCCGTTGAGCAAGGTTTTGCGCCGCTGCGCAAAGGAGGCCCTCACAATCTGGAAAAACAACGCCTCGTCTGTGATGCCCGCAAGTGGGGTATCGCGCGGTGTCATGCGGATAACAGCAGAGGTCACCTTAGGCGCGGGAAGAAAGCAGGTGGGCGGCACGTCGAACAAAAGTTCTGGCTGCGTGTAGTACTGGCAAAAGATCGAAAAAGAACCGTAGTCCGCCGTATCAGGTGCGGCACAAATTCGCAGGGCAACTTCCCGCTGGATCATTACCGTGATCGCAGTGAAGCAGTGTGCTTCAATCAGCTTGGATAGGACAGGGGTTGTAATATTATAAGGTAGGTTTGCACAGACCATTGGGGAGAGACCGGGCATGTGTTGCGCAGCCAACTTCGCTATGTCCAGCTTCATGATGTCACCGGAGATGATCTCTACATTGTTGTGTTCCGCCATGGTTTCGGCAAGGACGGGCAGGAGGGAACGATCCAGCTCTACCGCAGCTACCTTGCCGGCGCGCAGTGCAAGCTGATGGGTTAACGGGCCAATGCCGGGGCCAATTTCTAGCACGCCACAGGTCTTGTGGGCGCCAGATGCTTCGGCGATGTCGGCAGGAACCCAGCTTTCGATCAGAAAATTCTGGCCAAGAGATTTTGAAAAGTGAAATCCATGCTGGGTCAGAAGTAACTTGATCTCGTTTATATTGCAAAGGTCCAAACGTTTTCCCTCCCTGCGAATTTGGGTATAAAAAAACCCCGCAGCCTTGGCCGACGGGGTTTTTTCTTCTGGCGGAGAGAGAGGGATTCGAACCCTCGAATGGGTTTAAGCCATTACACGATTTCCAATCGTGCGCCTTAGACCAGCTCAGCCATCTCTCCAGGCACTGCTCGCGGTCCAGCGAAGCAACGTTAATCATTATACCAATTTTTCAGGTATAGTCAAGAAGTATTTAAAAAGTTTCCCAAAAATTTAGAAATAAACAGAAAATACGCCCATTTTTGTATATTCATGATGATTATGCATAAGTTTAACCAAGAAGGACTGTTTAAATTTGCCCTTGTATTGTAGGGTAGAAATAAATTACAATATGGTTACAAAACGTTAACAACACGCTGGCGCTTTGTCATTACCAATAAGAAAGATGTGAGTATTATCTTAAAAAAGCGATTTCTTTTGCCGGTATCAGCATTCCTAATCATGGTTTTGCTTGTGGGTGCCGGCGTGGAAAACGACGAGAGAACCGCAGTTTTCGGTGCGGATGTTGTGACAACGGGAGAGATTTCTCAGGACATTGCACAGCCCGTAGAAACCGAAGCTATGGATACCGCCGAGGAAAACGCTGAACAAGAAACCAGTGAACCTGTTGAAGCTTTTTTGACGGTGAACGGTATAGCTCCTGAAACTGAGGTTTATCATGTTTTCCAGAATTCAACCACATATGTCTCGCTGCGTGAGGTGGCGCCCTTGCTGGATTCCACGGCACAGGTTTCCTGGGTGAATGGTGCTGCGGTCGTGACGACCAGCGGCCTGACACTTGCTGCGGATTGCGATGTGAGCTATGTAGTTGCAAACGGCCGGTACCTTTACGTGGAAAACGGCTTGTTTTCCAGCAATGGAATGACCATGATTCCGCTTACCACATTGGTGCAGGCATTCGATGCCCAGTTGGCCTGGGACAGCGAAACCCGTACCATCGACATTTCTATCGGCAGCGGCGCTATCGTATCCGCCGATAGTTACTACAATGCCGATGACCTGTATTGGATATCCCGCATTATCAGTGCGGAAAGTGGCAACCAGCCCTTGGATGGTAAAATTGCCGTTGGCAACGTGATTCTCAACCGTGTGAGAAGTACATTGTTTCCAAACTCTGTCTACAATGTGATTTTTGCCACAAACCAATTTTCACCGGTAAAAACCGGCAGCATTAACAAAGAACCCAACGCACAGAGTATGATTGCCGCCAAGCTGTGCCTTGAGGGAGTATCCGTCGTGGATAACGCGCTATACTTTAACCGGGCGGGTGTAAGCTGCTGGGCGTCCCGAAACAGGACATTAGTTGCTACCATCGGTGACCATGCTTTTTACGCATAACAAGCGGGAAAAAGAAGCCGGAGAAAATCTCCGGCTTCTTTTCTTTAGAAGATGCGTTTATCCATTGACAAGGAATCCTGCCTATGGTACAATGAACATCGAATTTGGTTGGAGAGCCAGATGTGGAGAGATGTCCGAGCGGTTTAAGGAGCCGGTCTTGAAAACCGGTGTCTCGAAAGAGCCGTGGGTTCGAATCCCACTCTCTCCGCCATTATATTTTTGCGTTTTTCGGCTTGGAGAAGTACCCAAGAGGCCGAAGGGGCTCCCCTGCTAAGGGAGTAGGCGTGTAAAAGCGCGCGAGGGTTCAAATCCCTCCTTCTCCGCCAAAACCCCGCAACCACAACGGTTGCGGGGTTTTTATTTGCCCTGTTTTGAAATTGAAAAGTGAGGCCAAATTTGCGAAAAATGATTCTACTACACACGCTACTACATGCGCTATTGCGTGCAGCTGCCGTCCGTCTTTCCTAATTTGTTCACGGCGTCCAGCATCGGAGCCACATTGACATGAATATATCGCTGTGTTGTAGAAAATTTTGTGTGTCTCATGACCTCCTGAATGACAGACGGCGGAATGTCCTGCAAGGCCAGTGCGGTGGCCGTGGTGTGCCGACAGGAGTACGGAGTGAGGGGTCGGCAGCCGCACCGAGATAAAGTTTCTCTAAACGTAAAATAAAAATTATCCCGGTTTATACGCAATAATTTGTCTCCGGGGGTGTTCTCAATCAGGTCGTGCAATACGGGCTCAATGATGTCACAGATCACCAGAGGCGTTTGCTTGCGTTTTTTAGTCTTTTTCCCGCACCCTATGATTGTATGGGCAGAGAAGTCCACCATGTCCTTGCGGGCGTCAAATAACTCGCCTGGCATCATTCCGGTGTAGATCATCAGCAGGATGTAACCGGTGAATCGATTCCCAGCGGCGTAATCTTTCCAAAGCGAATTTTGCTCATTGGCGTCAAAGGGGGTCTGTTCCTTTTCATCCAGCGTGGGCAACTCAATAAATTCGGCCAGGTTTGTGGGGGCATCGCCTTGGGCCACGGCCATGTCATACAGGTGGGAGAGCAGCGTTTTAATATCCTTGCGCGTGTAATAGCTGGGGGCCTTTTCGTTGGACAGTGTTTGCAGCTGGCCGATGGTCAGCGTGGCGATGTCACAATACAAAATTTCTTTAATCTTGTTGTAGGCAATATGATAGGCGGTCTGCTTTGACTTTGACAGCTTGACCATGGAATTGTCTTTCCAAATGGTATAGAGGCTTTCCAATGTGGTGGGGCCTTTTGGTTTCTCGTTCCGTAAGATGGGGATATAGTCAAGCGCATCACTCTTGGTTTTAAAGCCGCCCTTTGTGCGAGTGACACGGCGCTTGACGGGATGATCTGGGTCTGTATTGTCCCAACGCCAGCCAACAATGGCAACGGAGGTCCAGTATTTTCCGCGCTTGACGGAGGTCCCTTGCCCATTGCCGCGGCGGCGAACGGATTTGCCACGCGTTTGTTCCTGCTTTTTACCGCAGTAGTTGCAATATAAACTGCCGTCTGTCAGCTCGGCTTTGCACTTAATGCAGATCACGTGGGGACCCCCTTCCATTGTATAAAGAATGAGAACGCCGCCCCAGCCGCATGGCCGGGGCGGCGGGTTGTTATTTAGCTTCTGGGAGCATCACGCTAAAATAGTAAAAAGATGATTCAGTCCCTGAAAAGTAGCAAATTACGTTATTAAGTGTATCCGCCCAGTAAGTGCCTTTCACCATTGCTTGCTGGACTTCGGTTCGCATTTCCTCCTCATTGCCAGGGGAATAGCAGTTGAACATAGCAAGCATATAAAGTCCTGCAGAGGCCGTAAAATCATCAGTCGCAGTCCAGTAAAGATCAATTTGGGTGGCTTTACCCGCATCATCTGTTTCAAACTTGAAATACAAATTAATGCCAGCTACATCCACGCTCTCCGGTGGTGAATATACATCATAGTCCGGAATGGATAAGAAAACAGTATCACTACTGGCGGTGTTGTTGTAGTCAACAACATCATTGATAACGTCTATTACCTCTTGTGGTGTGCACCCGAGATTAGTATCCGTAGCGGTAAAAGTGGTCCTGGATCCTTGCAATTTAACTGTGGTAATCACAGTGATCAGTATAACCGCAATGCCGCACAGAATGCCAATCAACCATTTTTTATCTGGTTGCCTTTTGCTCAGGGGACTATCTGGTGCCGGAATTTCCGCAACAGGTTCATTCGGGGGGAAAGGGTAACCGCAATTGGGGCAATTCTTTGCCTGATCTGACACGCTGTGCTGACATTCGGGGCAATTTACCAAAGCCATTTTAAACACTTCCAGCATTTGTTTAAGTAACGGTGTCCAAGTTGGACACCCTATTTTCTTACACCAGTTCCGCCTCCGGCTCCTTTGCGGCGGCTTTTGCGGCAGGCTTTAGCGCCTTTGCTACTTTCTTTTTGGCGTCTGCGGACTGATCGGCATCGAGCACTTCCCGCTTCAGGACTTCCTCCACAAGGATTTTATAGATGTCCTCATTGGTCACTCTGGCATCAGCCGACATTTTTTTGATTACTCTGCGGGTCGCCTCCAGAACGGGCTCTGACAGCAATATCTGCCCAATGGTGAATTTATTCAGCAGCTGCTTTTGGATATGGTAATCCTCCAGGGAGGTCTTGTTTGATTTTGTCATTGCCTCCCGGCACAGGCAATAAAGCAGCTCGAGGTCAGACTGCTTCTTTGCACTGATGGCGGTCAAGTCAAATTCATATACCAGTTCCGTGGAAACGGGCTTCGAGAAGATGATCTTGTACACTTTCCACATCACGGAATTGGTTAGGATGACCCAATCCACCCCGGAGTTGGAGCCATAATCAACCGCCTGTTTAATGTGCTGATCTTTTAAATCCAGACCAGCGGCCTTAACTTCGATCAGCAGGCGGGGGACATTGTCCAGCTTGATGGCAAGGTCGCAGTATGTATGCTTTACGGCGTATTCGGATGTGATTTCGGTGTATTTGTCATACCCAAAAACCTCAGACAGTACATCCACCAGCACTGTTACAGTGTCGCTCTCATTGATGTCCTTGTCACGCGCCTTACTGACGATTGGCTGAAATCGTTTAATCCCCGACACCAGTCGGTCTTTTACTTTCGCAGGAATGGTAACCATAATACATCCTCCTCGTATCATTTATCTTTTTGAATTTCTGACAGATATCCTCCAGTAATTATGCCGGCAGGAAGCGCCACCACGGCGATTCCTGCCAGTGACGACACCATGCTGACAATGCGCCCAGCAGCACTGGTTGGAAATATGTCCCCATATCCCACGGTTGTGAGTGCGGTCGTTGCCCAGTACAACGCATCAAAAAAGGAATCAAATGTGTCCGGTTCTACCGAAAACATAATAAGAGCAGTAACAATTATGTAGCCAATTGCCACGCACAGGACAGACATAAGCGCAGTCCGCTCACGGCGCAACACCCGCAGAATGATGGCAAAGGAGCGAGAGTACCGTAGCACTTTCAGCACCCGCATGACACGGAACAGCCGCAGCACACGCAACAGCCGAAACGCGCTGTTGATTGGGATAAACGTAGGCAAAATGGAAAGCAGGTCGATGATTGCGAATGGTGTAAGAGGATAGAAGAAAAACGATGCGACCCCTTTTTGGTATTGAATATCTGCCGTAATCAGACGCAGAAGGTAATCAATAATGAAGATGGTTGTTGCTATATACTCGACCGCCACCAGAATGGGATATGAGTTTTTAAAGCACATGGGGATAAGGCTAGCGATAATAGTAATAATCATTGAGTAGTCATAAATGCTGCTGATTCGACTGTTGTGTTTGCCAACCTCAATTATTTCATGAATCTTGTTTCTCATATCTTTCGTCCGCGGTGTCCAAGTTGGACACCTTTCTTTTTGTTATCTGCCGTTGTTACTGGCGTGCAGCCGCTTGATTCCGTCTCCGCTGCACATCAGTCTACCGCTAGAGCGGTTTGCAGTGATTAACACATCCCCAGTTCCCTCAAACTCAACGGCTCGGTGGCTAAAAAAGCTATAGAGCTCCACATTGTGTCGCCCATCAGGCACTGTCTTAGTGACTGACTGCCCGTGGCCCAGCGCGGAGACATCGATGCAATCAATACACACGCGGGTGGAGCTTATTGCAAACAGTCCTGTCTTAACGATTTGTACTGTAATTGTCATGTAACCCATTCCCCCGTCCCGGTGTCCAAGTTGGACACTTTTCTTTTTTATTTGGAATATCTATTCTTTTATGGTAAAATTTTGTCGAGCTCAATTGAATCGAGGACGCCCCCGTAGAAGGGAGCAGACCGCCATGACCCCTCAGGAAGCCGAAAGATATATTGCGAACCTTACGGTCAAGGAAAAGCAAATACTTAACGAGATGCTAAAAGCCCTTGCACAAAAGCATCCACGCGAGCAAGTTCCTCGGGAGACAACTGGCACAAGCGACTTATAAGTTCCGCGTTTAAGGCAGCCTCATCATCGGAAACGGTGGTGGGGTTGCCTTTTTCTGTCCCGGTGAGGAGATAGTCCACCGTAGTCCCCAGATATTCGGCGATCTGGGGGAGTATTTTTTGATATGAAGTTGACTTCCCTTTTCGCCATTTACTTACTACAGCGGGATCAATACCAAGAAAGGACCCAAATTCTTTCTGTTCGATCCCCCGACTGTCCAGCAGGGCAAATATCCGTTCTCCCGTGCTCAAGGGCAACACCTCATTCAATAATGATTATGGCATATCTACCAATTATTATTTTAAGTAGTAGGGGTTAGGGCATAATGCTTAAAAATAGACGAAACGTCAATTTTTGGTTGACAATAGACGAAATGGCAATTATGATAACAGCAGGTTAAGAAAGGAGGGTGAGGAAAAACCATGGATTACATCGTAAAAATGCGCAATCCGATTTCCGGCGTGGTTACTGCCTTCAAAACCTCAGCAGAGGACAGAATTGACCTGCAGCTTGGTCTTGATTTTTGGGAACATGATGCTGGGTTTGAAATTGTCGAGATCAAAGAGGTGGAGAATGCTTCCAATATTAATCACTGATTATCATATCACGCAATTTCCGACGTGACAACCCAAAATTTGAGAGGAGGTGAGTGTATGGAGGAGGATAGGCTTTACATCCGGGAGTGGAGAGAGGCCGCCGGGATATCCCAGCACGAGCTAGCAAGGCGGCTGGGGATTTCGCCCCCAGCAGTGGCCAACTGGGAGACCCTTAAGGCAAACCCCACCGCCGACAAGCTGCCCGCGCTGAAAAGGGCCCTGGGCTGCAGCGTGGACGATCTGTACCGTCCGGCGCAAGTAAGCGCGTAACGAGGCGGCACACCAGTATGATCACACCAATATATTATCACCCGATGGGAGGGAATACCATGCAGGGAATGTACCCCAACATTTATCAAAGGGCACGGAAATATGCCGGGATTACGCAAGAAGCGGCAGCCGAGATCCTAAATATATCCGTGGAGAGCATCCGCGCCTATGAAACCGGCATTCGGCGGCCAACGCAGGACACGCTGGATCTTATGGCCCGTTGCTATCATACGGATTGGCTGTATGCACTGCACGCCCGCGAGGTGTCAAGCGGAGTACAGGACATTTTGCCCGACTTTATGCCCGGTACGGGCTTGTCGCAGGCTGCCTGTGACGTCATCGACAAAATCTACTCGTTTGCCGACCGGCACAGCGACCGCCGCCTGCTGGCCATTGCGGCCGACAACGTGATCACGGACGATGAGCGCCGGGAATTTGACCGCATCATGGAAGATCTGCAGGACATTGTGCAGGCGGCCATTGGGCTGCGGTATTGTAACCAAGGAGAAGGGGAGGGATAGAGATGAACTTGCGAGAAGTGGAGGAACTGCCGGGCGAATGGCTGACCCCGGCGCAGGTGGCACCATACCTGGAGACAGACCCAAATACTCTGCGCGCACAGGCACGGGAAAATCCGGCGTTTCTTGGATTTCCCGTCACTGTTATGAACTCAAGGGTAAAAATCAACAAGAACCTGTTTGTCCTGTATTTCAAAGGGGGCGGACTTTTCCCGCCGGAAGCACTACGGGAATATCTGCGGCAACATTGTGGGGCGTAGGGGAGGTAACCGAGATGCCAAAAGAGCATAAAAAGACCCCCATGCCTGCGGGTACAGACATGGGGGCGTTCATGGAGAATTTCTTCAACCATGAGAACCATTTTTATTTTAGCACAGTCAAAATAAATAAGCAAGGGGTGGCGCAGGATGGAGCATAGAAAACCGGGCTACATAGCGGTCATTACCTCCGAAGTACGATATGACAATACGCTGCGCCCCAACGCAAAGCTGCTTTATGGCGAGATCACCGCCTTGGCTGGAGCCGATGGGTATTGTTGGGCGACAAATGATTACTTTGCCCAACTGTATGACATGGATAAAAAGTCAGTATCACGGCTTGTGTCTCAGCTGCAGAAGCGAGGGCATATTCGTATCGATGTGATGCGTAAACAAGGCGGGAAAGGGGCCATTGACGAGCGCAGAATTTATATTGGACGTGCCGTTGCCGAGGTGTTGGACCCTATCCACCAAAAAGTAGATACCCCCCCACCAGAAGGTGGTGAGGGTATCCACCAAAAGGTGGAGGTTATTAATAGGAAGAATGATACAAGTAAGAATGATACCCCTATATCCCCTCCAAAACTGCGTGTGCCGATGGACGTAGGGATGCGGCTAAACGAATACACCGGGGCCGACAAGGAGCTGCTTGCCGCACTCTGCGGCCTGCTGGAGAATAGACAGAAGGCGAACAAAAAGCCCGTCAAGACGGTGCGGGCCCTCAACGGGATACTCTGTGATCTGGACAAGCTCTCCGGCGGCGACCGGGCAACCAAGCTGCTGCTACTTGATAAAGCCATCACATCTAACTGGCTGACGGTGTATCCGCTCAAGTCGGACGATTCTGGCGCTGGGCGCTATAAGAACGGAGATGAGTTGCATGTCATTTGACACCGCATTAAAGAAGTCCAGCGATGTACTATGGGTGGATCCTCACTTCGTGGATGTTGATGAGCCGACCGGCCTCTGGTTTTGTGACAGCCCGGCAGACGCAATTGCGGTCAAGATCAATGCGGTTGCGCTTCGCTCCGAGTCAAGCTGGGATGACCTGCTCAAATGCACGGAGTTCTTTGCGGCATTCCCGTATCTTTTCGTTGTGTCGGGGGATCCCGCAAAACGAGCGGCAATGGTAACCGAGATTAAGCAGCGTGTTGTGTCCGTGCCGATTATCGTATCCACGGATGCTGCATTTCGGGGTTGTCCCTCAATTTCCGGCTTCGTCGCTAAGTACCAGATGTCGCGTGTCAACGAGTTGCTGATCTCTGCGGAGGAAGTCCCGGCTCATGGGATCCTTAACATCGCTGATATTAAGCAGCCGGACATGACAACCATCCCGCGGGCACTTTCCGGTATCCGAGAGCTTGACCTCCTGATCGGCGGCTTCTTTCGTGGGCAGCTGTCCTTGTGGACGGGTGAGCGAGGCGAGGGCAAGAGTACAATCCTAGGGCAGATGCTCATTGAGGCGGTCAACGGCGGGGATGTGGTGTGTGCATACTCTGGAGAGCTGCCTGCGTGGCAATTTAAACGTTGGCTTCTCCTGCAGGCTGCAGGCCCGGAGAACATTATCATGCGGAGGGACAAGCTGACAGGCCGCATGGTCGCAACAGTGCCGGAGACAACCCAAAAGCTGATTGACGCCTGGTGGGATCGCAAGCTGTTTGTTTATGATATTGGCATTTCCAATGCTCAAGATGAGGATAGCATTTTGGAGAAATTTGAGTATACGCACAGGAGATACGGAGCGTCTGTTTTCCTGGTGGATAATATCATGACCACAAATTTTAGACATACGCGGGACAGTGACTACTACCGTGCTCAGAGTAATTTTGCCGGACGGCTGGTTTCTTTCGCAAAGCAGCACAACGCCCATGTTCATCTGGTTGCCCATCCCCGTAAAGCTGACGGGAAGCGAAAGCACTTGCAAAACGATGACGTTGGTGGAAGCGGCGATCTTCCCAACCGAGCCGACAATGTGTTCGCACTTGAAAGAGCTGCTGCAGACAATAACGGCGAATTGGAGTATCAGACCATCCTGCGTGTTCTCAAGAATCGTACATATGGTGAAAAAAAGGATATCGGATTGTGCTTTGAGAGTAAGTCAACCCGGTTCTATAAGTCAAAAAGCGGCAACCCAAACAAAAAGTATGGCTGGGATACATCCGGCTCTCAAGTTGGCTTTAAGGACTTAGGAGACGAGCCGGTGCCATTTGACACCGCAGACAGTAAGGGGGCATGACCATGGACCGCATCGAGACGCTGCTGGATGCCGAGGTGCTACGGCACCGGGCGCTTGCCGCCGCCGATGCGGCCCTGCAGGCGGAACATGAGGAGGTGGCCGAGGCAATTGAGTTTGCCGCAGCGGCCTACCGCACCACTAACCAGAACAGGAGGGCTGCCATATGCAGATCGGGGACAAGATCCCGTTCTGCCCGTCGGCGTTTATCGAGACGCAGGAGGACAGAAACGGCAAGCGGTACAAAATGGCGCACACAGTCACGGGCCGGGTGACCTACATCCATCCAGAGGGCCGGTATTACACGGTCGAGGCGACGGTGAATGGGTACACCGTCCGCGAGAATTTCAAGTGCGGCGAAACGCCGAAAATCTGAAAGGAGAACTTACATCATGAGAACCATTGCAATTGTCAACTTCAAGGGCGGGGTAGGGAAGACCATTACCGCCGTCAACATGGCGGGGAAGTTGGCCACCGAACATGAGCAGCGGGTGCTGCTGATCGACTGCGACAGCCAGGGTAACGCCACCAAGTTCCTCCTGCCGCCGGAGGGCGACTACAACACCGTGGCCCTTGCCATCACCGGCGAGGAGCCGTACTACAAAAACCTGATTTACCAGAGCCAGTACCGCAACCTGGACGTGATCCCCGCGGATATGGGCCTTGTGGAACTGGATCTTAAAACATTGACCGGGCAGCCCCAAAGCATCAACGGCCTGCGGAACCTTAGGGATGTGCTGATCGAGGACGACGCATACGACACCGTGATCTTTGACTGCCCTACATCCCCATCTGCCGCCTGTGCCGCTGCCCTTGCCGCTGCGGACAGCATTATTATCCCCATTAAGCTGGATATGTTTTCCGTAAGTGGTATGAAGGATCTGACCACGCAAATTGACAATATACGGCGAATCAATCCTGAAATCCGCGTGGCGGGCCTGCTGATTACCATGTGGTATCAGACCGAGGAGATGCAGGCCATTGCCGATAACTTGGGGCGTGTAACCAGTGTCCCCGTGTACCGCACCCATATCCGGCGTACGAACAAAATGGATGGATCTACTTGGGCGCGGGAACTGATTTCCATTTGGTCACCACAGTGTGGCGCTGCCGTTGATTACCGATGCTGGGTAAGCGAATATCTGGAGCAGGAGGGCAAGCGTCATGGCTGAAAAAAAGAAGTTTGACATTGCCCAGCTAATGGGCGCGGCCGCGGTGTCCAACTTGGACACCGGCAGGGTACAGATGATTCCCTTTGACAAGCTGGTACCGAACCCGAAGAACCAGAAACTCAGTATGCCGGACATTGAGGCCATGGCGGATGATATTGAGTACCACGGCAGAATCCTGGAGCCGCTGTTGGTAAAGCCCGCTGGTGAATCCTACATGATCCTGTCCGGGCATCGCAGGCACGCCGGTGGCACGCTGCTGCGGAAGCGGCGGCCGGATCTGTTGGAGACGGTACCGTGCATGATTCTTCAGCCGGAAAATGACGCCGAGGAAAACATGATCATGGTCAGCGCCAACAAGCAGCGCCCCAAAACGGATGCTGACCTGATGGATGAGCTGGAGCGCACCCGCGAGGCACTGGTTGCCTTGAAGGAACAAGGCGTGGAGGTACCCGGGAAGCTGCGGGACATTCAGGCCGAAGCGCTGAATATCTCCGCAAGCAAAGTGGCGCGGCTGAACGTGATCAAAAAGGGCCTGGAGGGCGGCTTTATGGATCAGTTCCGGGCTGGGACGCTCCCCGAGTCCACTGCTTACGCCCTGGCGCGGATGGATGAGACAAAGCAGATAATTGTCCTTGATGCCACCAAAAAGAAAGTCATATCCAAAAACACGGCAGAGGGACTGCTGGAGCGAATGGGCCGTATTTACGATGACGACCGGACGTGCCCGGACGGAACCTCCTGTACCAATGCAGAGCGAATGCTGCGGGAGAGCTGCAAGCACGACAGGTCATGGGACATGTGTTCTGGTTGCTGCCTGCGCTGCTCCACGCGGGGCAGCTGTTCTCGCGCCTGCCCCGAGGCCAAGACAGCGGCGGACAAAGAACGGGCTGCAAGCCAGAAGGCCAAGGAGAAGCAAAAGGCCGAGCAGGAACGGAGGGAACGAGACGTAAAAGCGTTTAACCACGGCGTTGCCTGCCGGATTCTGGCGGCAGCCAAGCGGAACGGCTGCGATTTGACAAAGCTTTCGGAGGCAAACGTCAACTGGAGCCTGCCCAGCATTGAGCAGCAGGCGGCAGGAGAGAATCTGTCCAGTTATGAAAGCGCGTTTTTCCCTTACTATCCGGCGGGGTATAAAAGAATTGTGGATTTTCTCGGCTGCACCGTTGATTACCTGATGGGCTTCAGCGAACAGCCAACGCCGGAGCCGCCTGCGTGGCACGTAGTGGAGGAGGGGGATCTGCCACCGGAAGGGACGTTTGTCTTTGTATGCGACAAATTTGGGGCCGCTGCCCACTCCGCTTTTCTCCATGGACTCTTTATGGACGCCGGGATATCCTCCGTGGGCAACAACGCGTATCGACATATCGGCTGGTGGATGTACAGTCCGGAACTGCCGGGTGGCATGAGCCGGATGGGGGAGACCATTATTCAGGGCATGGTAGCCAAGACAGCTCATAATGACGGTGGCACTGATGGGTGAGTGGAAGCAAACGCTATGCTGGTGCTGCGCCAAGGCGGTAAATGGCGGGTGCAGCTGGTCAAATAAATTCGAGCCGGTGGACGGGTGGAGGGCGGAACCGTCCACCGTCCGCTCCAACATCACCGGCACGCCCAGGGTGGCGACGTGGCTTGTAATTGAGTGCCCGGAATTTGTGGAGGGATGAACATGGAACAGGAATTGGTGCGCTGCGGCCAGTGCGTGGGCAAAAGAAAACCGCCCGGATTAACGGGCGGAATTCTCCAGCTCGGAGACGATTTTTGGTAGTTCCTCCGGACTTGCGGACGCAACTTTTAAAAGAAGGTCTTGCTTTTGCTGAGGCATGATGCTGCCGTACGCGGCATCCGCTTTTGAATTTTCGCGCAGCAGTGATCCAAAGGTATACGCATTGGCTAAATTATTGGTCATATTTGTCACCTCAGTTGAGAGTATATGCGGAAGGGGAACAAATATACCAATTGAAATAAGGCAGACTTAAAATGAGTGAATGGAAGCCGCGCCCGTTTCAGCCGGGAGAAATGGCGGATGTTACAAGTCCTCTAAGTCGGCGGCGGGCAGATCGTTTTCCACATTGTCCCGAGCAAGGTCTGTGTCAATAACCGGGTAGGCATCTTCCGGGATGGGTTTGTCACCGTCGTCAAAAATGAGCTGTTTTTTCTTGCGTTTGTTTTTTGGTTCCATACGATCACCTCAGAGATAGCGTGACCAAAAACTGAATATATTATGTTGTTCGCTTTGGAGAATTCAAAATGAAATAATGAAAAGTAAAATGGCTTTACAAACGATAGAAAGTAAGAGGGATTTGCGCTTTTATAATTGATTTTAAAAGGTTGAAGTTACTGGAGGAGGGAATATGAGTGTGATCAGCGTTTGTTGGCGGTGTGACAGTCGGCATGTGGGATGCCACGCCACCTGTGAGAAATATTTAGAGGCCCGTAAACGGCTGGACGATGCCAAGGCGGCGGCGCTTGCCGCCAAAAAGTTGGAAGACAGCGTTCGCGGTGTTGCGGCGGAAAGCGCAAGAAGGACAAGGGGGAGGTCACATAGTCGTGCCGAACTGTAGTACATACAAGCGAGACTGCTGGGCGTTCGGCGCTGAGTTTAAACCGCCGAAGTGCCAGTGCCTGAATGAATTGGTCTGTGCCGGGGGTAAGCCCTGCAAGTTTTACAAGACCACAGCCCAGGCCGAGGCCGACCGGGCAAGATCAAAGGTGAGGCTTGCCCGCATTGATGTCGAGACGGCGGTGTCCAACTTGGACACCGGGAAGTGGGGTGGCGGCAATGGATGAACCCAAGTGTCCGTTCTGTGGCGGCACCCTGTGCAGTAAGGGTAATTTTGAGAATTTTTATTTCTGCACCCTCTGCGGCCGGGCGATGCTCCGAAGTCTGGTGGACGGGGATAAGGGGGTGATCCCGTGGCCAAGCAAAGGCTGAAACGGATCCAAGCCGGGCGGCTGGTGCGGGAGGTGCTATGGTCTGCCAGCTTTCCAACCGATACCCTAAAGGCCAGGGCAGAAAAGGCAAAGACCTCATCGGCAGCCCGGCAGAAGATTAACCTGCGATGTTCCTGGCAAAAGCTAAAGCTGGTGCTGGCCGCCAATTTTGATTACACAGATCTGCACGTAACGCTCACCTATGACGATGCGCACCTGCCACCCGACAAGGATGCGGCCCGAAAGCTGCTCAAGAAATTTCTGGTGCAGCTGCGGGATTACCGCAGGGCGCATGGTGGGGATGTGTACTACGTTTATTGCACGGAGGACAAGCACGGCGACGGGCGAATCCATCACCATATTGTGATCAACGGCACCGGCCAGGACTATGATCTGATCCGCAGCCTGTGGATCTACGGCAGCGACGTGTATTTTGCAACAATAGACCAGTACGGATATGATGAGTTGGCAAAGTATCTGACGAAAGAGCCGCGAGAGTATGGCAAGACCGATGTAGGCGGGAAGACGTGGGTGCCATCCCACAACCTGCACAAGCCGGAAGTGTCACCAACAGAGTGGGTGCCGGAGAGCGTGATGCTCTCGCCGCCTGCCAATGCTTACATATTATCAAGGGAGGGGTTTGAAAACGAATGGGGCAGATACAGCTTTGTGGAGTATCTGCTGCCTGAGCCGCCGCCAAACTGGAGAGCCAGACCACGCAGCGGACCAAAGCGGAAAAAAGAATAGTCCTAATAATTATCAAGCTTGGAGCAGTGTATATTTAATGGCAGGAAGAGTAAAAAGGGGGCTGAAACGATTGATTTGTCAAGCAAAAAGTAGTAAACTAACAGTGAAAGAAGGATACCTGGTGTGTCCAGTATGCAAACGCAACAGAAAGCTACTGCAGATCGACCCAGCGACCCAGGCAAAACACCTGGTGGTGTACTGCAGGGACTGCAAAAGCGAGATTATCGTGGATATTGACGAGGGCCAGTGCTTTGAGAGCCGGTGCTGATTACCAAACCAAACGGGGGGGAGGTAGTTGGTGCCGGTTATTTTTTATGCCCGGAGGTGATAGCCCGTGGCACAGAAGCCGCTCCGGCCCTGTAAGAAGCCAGGATGCAAAGAACTGACGCGGGACGGCTGGTGCCCAGCGCATAAGCCAAAGCCAGCGCAGCGGGGCAAGGACAGCGAGGCGTGGCACAAGTATTACAGCCTGCCGATCTGGAAGGACGACCTGCGGCCCAACCAGCTGCTGCGGGAGCCGTGGTGTTGCGAGTGTGCCAAACGCAACACCAGGACAAGGGCAACGGAGGTCGACCACGTTGTGCCGCATGAGGGCGACTGGAACCTGTTCACGGATCGGAAGAACCTGCAGAGCCTTTGCCATCGATGCCACAGCGCCAAGACCATGCGGGAATTGAACCGGAAATGGCGCAAAATGACCCGCTGATTGTTGCACGAAGCTACGTCCGCACGACCGGGTGCGAGTGCGTGTATCTGCAGGCGTGCGCCGGTGTTCACGCAGGAGAAAATCCACAGGATTTTCTGACCCTCCCCCCACCCTCGGAAAGTTTTGAGGGTGAGCGGTGAAGACCGCGAGGCCTCTCGTTTGTGAGAAAAATTCCCCGATGGGGGTTTTGGGCTGGGCCGGGGGCGGAAGCAGGGTCGCTGCAGGGTAATGGACTGAGCCTGGGACGGACTCAGCGACATGATAACGACGGAAGGGGGCGGGCGGGATGCCCACACCGGTCAAAGCAGTGGAAAACATGGAAAAACACATGACCCAGGAGGAACTGGACGCGCGGAAGGCAGCGGAGGCCGCCACCATCCCCGACCGGAGCGGCGTGCTCAAGCTGCGGAAACCTGCATTCGTGGCGGGGAACAAGACGGCCAACAAGTATTGGAACGGGATCATGAAGAGCATGGAGGGGCTGGTGCTCCTGGATGACCTGGACAGTGAGATGCTCGCGGGCTACTGCTCCATGCTGGCCCGGCGGGATGAGTACATTGTCCTTTCTCACCAGCTGATGCGATCCCTGGGTGTGAGCGCCGCCATCGACGTCAAGAGCAAAAAGGCCAAAAAGCCGGAGGATAGGACGGATGCGGAATTTGAGCAGTCTGCCTGCGGGGATGCGCAGCTGACGCCGGATCAGATTCTGGAGGCGGTGTCCAAGTTGGACTCCCTCACCGGAAAGCTGCAGGCGATGGAGCGGAACCTGCTGACCTATGCCGACAAGCTGGGGCTTACGCCCAGCGGGCGGGTGCGGCTGGCGCAGAAACGGGCGGAGAGCGCGGCCGCGGCCCTGGAGCCGGACGGGGATCTGTTTGGCGATTAGAGAGGATGAAACCATGGAAACAGCAAGCAAACTGATCATGATGCCGATAGCGGGCCTGATTCCCTACGCGAGAAACGCCAGGCGGCACAGCGAGGAACAGATCCTGCAGCTGCGGGCCAGCCTGCGGGAGTTCGGCTTTGTGGCACCGCTGCTCATTGACTGCAACGGCAATGTCATTGCGGGACACGGGCGGCTGCTGGCCGCCAAGGCCGAGGGCATGACAGAGGTCCCGTGCGTGTTGGTGGAACACCTGACCGACACCCAGCGCCGGGCATACATCCTGGCAGACAACCGCCTGGCGGAAGCGGCCGAGTGGGACGAGGAGCTGGTGTCCCTGGAGCTGTCGGAGCTGCAGGACGCCGGGTTTGACTTCACGCTGACCGGCTTTGATTCGGAGGACATTCTTCTGGACGAATCGGGGGAGCCGGAGGAGGACGATTATGAGCCGGTGCTGCCGGAGGATCCGAAGGCCAAACCGGGAGAGATTTATCAGCTGGGCTGCCACCGCCTCATGTGCGGGGATGCCACGAGCCGCGAGGATGTCATGGCATTGATGGACGGGGCCAAGGCGGACCTGCTGCTGACAGATCCTCCGTATAACGTGGATATCACGGGCGGCACCAACGAACACCTTAAGATCCTCAACGATTCCATGGACGAGGAGGCGTTTCTTGATTTCCTGCGGGATGCATTTTCCTGCGCGGAAGCCATTTTGGCCCCCGGTTCCAGTTTCTATATCTGGCACTCGGACGGAGCGCCGGGGCTGACCTTCCGTCGGGCTTGCGCCTATGTGGGGTTTCAGGTGCGTCAATGCCTGGTTTGGGTGAAACAGAGCGCCACCATCGGCCGCCAGGATTACCAGTGGCAGCATGAGCCATGCCTGCACGGCGAGAAGGAAATGGATGAGGACGAAACGCCAGAGGGCAATTGGGATAGCCACGATGCCTGCCTGTATGGATGGAAGGACGGGAAGGCCCACCTGTGGCGAAGTGACCGAAAGCAGACCACCGTGCTGGAGTTCGACCGCCCCGCCCGCAACGACAAGCACCCCACCATGAAGCCGGTGCGGCTGTTTGCCTATGAGATTGCAAATTCCACTCTGCCGGGTGCGGCCGTGGCTGACTTCTTTGCCGGATCCGGTACCACGCTGATCGCCTGTGAGCAGCTGGGGCGGGTGGCCTACCTGATGGAGAAGGATCCCCGCTATGTGGATGTGATCATTGATCGGTGGGAGACGCTGACCGGGCAGAAAGCGGCGCGGGTGGCCTGATGGGTCGACAAAAGAAACCGGCCGCCGTGTTAAAGGCCACCGGCAGTCGGCACTACACCAAGGAGGAACTGCTGGAAATGGATGCGGCGGAGGTGAAGGCCCCGGCGGTTGATGCCGTTTCCCCGCCCCGGTACCTTCCGGCAACCCTGAAGGCGAAATTTGAGAAGATCGCCCCGGTGCTGATCCGCATGGGGATCTTTTCGGAGCTGGATGCAGACTGCCTGTCCCGGTATCTGATTGCGGAATCCAACTATTTGAGAGTAACAAACCGCCTGACGTCGGCGCTTGCATCGGGAAACCTTGCCGACGCTGACAAATTGTCCGGGATGCAGGACCGGTTTTTCCGGCAGTGCCGGGCCGCCGGTGCGGATCTTGGCCTTACTGTTTCCGGCCGGTGCCGTCTTGTCCTTCCGGGCGGTGCCAATCCGGCACGGAGCGGTGAGGGGGATGATCTCTTTGGCGACTAGATGGAGCTCTGGTCTGCACCACCCGGTGAGCGTGTACGCCAAGCAGGTGACCCAGGGGGCGCTGCATGATATGTGCTGCCCGTATGAGATCATGGCGTGCCAGCGGCACCTGGACAATTTGAAGCGGCAGGGGACGGACGAATTTCCATGGGTTTTTGATAGCACCAGAGCCGACCGGATTGTTCGGTGGTTCGGGCAGTGCGTCCAGGTGCGAGGGGTTGAACAGGGAAAGCCCATTACACCACAGCCGTGGCAAGTGTTTGACCAGGGATGTCTGTACGGCTGGGTGCACCGAGAGACGGGGGCCCGGCGGTTTAACGTGACCTACAACAAACGCGCCCGCGGCAACGTGAAGAGCACCGAGGTTAGCTGCAAGTGCAACTACCACATGTGCGGCGACGCCATCTACCCGCCGTACCACCCGGAACTGGCGGTGTATGAAATGGAGCCGGAGGTGGAGTGCGCCGCCGTGGACCGGGGGCAGGCCATGCGTGTGTTTGGGGACGCCAAGAAAATCGCGGCCGTGTCCCCCAACATTGCAAAGCGCCTGGTGATCCCCCGCAGCAACCCCGTGACCCACCGCAAACGGGGTGGATATATGCGGGCGCTTTCTAAGGACACCAAAAACAAGGATTCCGGCGCACCCAGCTATTTTGAGGTGGACGAATACCACGCCCACCCCACCGCCGAGGTTTACAACATCGGCCGGAGCAGCCTTGGCAAGCGTGCCCAGACCCTGCTGGACGTGATCACCACCGCCGGTGATGATGCCGAAAACAAGCCCTGCTACAAGGAAGAACAGTATGCCAAGCGGGTTCTGCGCGGCGAGGAGGCCAACGAGCGGTATTTTGTGATGATCCGGGAGCTGCCCGACGTGGCCAACCCCCACGACAAGCGCCTGTGGCTCATGCCCAACCCGCTGCTGCGCTACCCCAACGATTACAGCCGCTACCTGCTGGACGAGATCGAGGCCGAGTACACCACCGCCTATGGCTCCAAGGATCCGGACAAAATCCGGGACTTTCTGATTCGGCGCATGTGCCAGTGGCAGGCATCCAGCCCCAACAGCTATCTCGATGAGCACCTGATGCAGTTGGCCCGGGATGCCTGCATCCCCCCGGAAGAATTTGCCGAGCTGACCGATGGACTCCATTGCCATTGCGGGTTCGACCTGGGCAAGCGAATCGACTTGTCAGGCGTGGGCGCGGTGTTCCCACTGACGGATGGGCGCATCGCCATTAAAATGCATGGTTTTTTGCCCGAGAACGCCTCCACGCGGCACGAGCACACGGACCGGGTTTCCTATCCGGCATGGGCCGAGGGTGGCTACTGCACCCTGACCCCCGGTGACGTGACGGACAACAGCTATGTGTACAACTGGATCTGCACCGGGGAGCGGGACCACAAGTGGAAGGTGGAAGAGGTGGACTACGACGGCCACAACGCCACGGATTTGGCCATTGCCATCTGCTCCGAACGGAACAACGAGGATTTCTGCGTGGAGGTGGCCCAGACCTGCGCCGGGCAGAACCTGGCCGTGAAGGGCTTTCGGGAGTACCTGCTGCAGGGCAGGCTGGTGCTGGAGGAAAACCCGCTGATGCTGTGGTGCCTGGGAAACGCCATTGAGATCCAGAACAACTTTGGCGACATTAAGCTGAACAAGAAGCACAAGGACGACACCCAGCGCATTGACCCCGTGGCCGCGACCATGAACGCGCTGGCGCGGGTGCTGGTGAAGCGAGACACCGGTCCGTCGTGGGATCCCACGACACTGCCGGAGGAGTGGGAGCTATGAGTGAGGAGATGAAACCAATGGAGACAGAAAATGAAGCCCGCCTCGAAGAACGGAAGCTGCAACGGGCGGAGCGGCGCAAGGCTGTGCTGGCCATCTTGGGGCTGTACCTGGATGATCTGCTGGCCGTCGTGGGTGTTGTTTGCCTAACGGTGGGCTTCGGCTTGTTGTTGGGTGCCCCCGCCGCCTGGTTGGCTGCGGGGAGCGGTCTGGTGGTGGGCGCTGTCACAGTGGCCAGGGCGCGGAAAGGGGGTGGCGGACGATGATGCTGTCCAATGCGCTGCCGCGAGCCGCTGCAGAGGTAACAGAGCTCGATTGGGAGACCGTTCAGACCTGGTTCCAACAGGCCTTTTTTTCCGGTGGTGAAATCCCCAATACCCAGCGAGAGGCGGAGAAGCTATCCCCCATAGCGGCGGCCCACCGCCTGCTGACCGGATCCATGAGCTTGATTCCATTTTCTTTGTACCAGCGGCGGGACGGCGGGCGGTACCCCTACGAGGACGCAGATATTAACTTTCTCCTTCGGGTGCGGGCAAACCAACGGATGTCACCAGCTCTGTGCCGTAAGGTTCTGATGAGCCAGGCATTTTGGCATGGAACAGGGTATGGCTGGATGGTGAGGGCACCCAATGGCGTGATCACGGAGATCGTGCCGCTCCCCTCTGATCAGGTCACCATACGGCGGGACAACTACACGGGAAATAGTTGGTATGACTGTGTGCTGGAGACCGGGGAGAGCCGTACCTTTGCCCCTTCTGAACTGATTATTGTCTTTTTTGACACCTACGACGGCCTGCACGGCCGGGGGCTACTCTCCCTAGCCAGGGAGACAATCGGGGCGGATGGCGCGGCTCAGCGATTTGCCCGGAAGTTTTACCAGAATGGGGCCTGTACCTCTGGCATTGTGGAGGTGGAGGCGGATCTGGGCAAGCCTGGACGGGACCACATCAAAGGGGAGTTCGGGCGCTACGCTTCGGGCGGTGACGATGCATTTAAGGTGGCGGTACTCGACCGTGGCATGAAGTTCACCCCCATGGGCCTGAACCAATCGGATGCCCAGTTCATTGAAAGCCGCAACTTTTCTGTGGCCGAGGTGGCCCGATTCACCGGCGTGCCGGAGTTTATGCTGCAGGCGGGGAAGCAGGCGTACTCATCCAACGAGCAGCAGCAGCTGTCTTTCCTCATTAACACGGTTGCTTCCCACGTTACCCTGTGGGAACAGGAGTGGGGCTATAAGCTGCTGGGCCGCCAACTGATGAAGGACAAAAGCGTCTATCTGCGTGGCAACGTGGACGCCATGCTGCGGGGGGATTTTAAAACGAGAGCCGAGGGCTATGAGAAGATGATCTCTTACGCCGTCTATACCCCGGATGACTGCAGGGCCAAGGAGGAAATGAACCCATACCCGAACGGCCAGGGGGCGCGTCCCCTGGCAACCAAAAACCTAGCGTCACTGGATCAAGTGTTGGCCGGTACTGCGGCAGAAGGAGGAAAGTAACCCATGGATATCAATTTGAGAGGGTATCTTGTTGACAACGATACGGCAGACATCCTGCGGTGGTGCGGGTGGCGGGACATTACCGCGCCGATGGACATTGCAGCAGGATTAGCGGCTGCAATCCAAGCGGGAGAGGATGTAACCCTGCTCATCAACTCGCCGGGCGGCGACATGACGGTAGGCGGCGAGATTTTCTCCATGCTCCGCCGCCATGAGGGAACTACCGAGGCATTGGTGCAGGGGTATGCCGCTTCGGCGGCCACTATGGCCATGATGGGGGCCAAGATCATCCAGAGTGAGCCGGGAGCCATCCTGTGCTACCACAATCCGTCCTCGTCGGTTTCAGGGGACCACCGGACGATGTCAGCGGCGGCCGAGAGCCTGAAAAATGTCCGGGAGTCGGTTCTCAATCTTTATATGACCCGCACCGGCAAGACCCGGGAGGAGATTGGGGCACTGATGGATGAGGACAAGTGGATTTCCCCCCAGCAGGCGCTGGAATACGGCCTGATTGACAAAGTTGTGGGGCTGCCTGCCGAGGAGGAAAGCGGCCTGCCAGCCTTCGCCGCGGCGGCCGCCCCGGTACCCAGAGTCACCGCCGCCATGCGGCAGCGCTATCACGACCACGTTGCCGCAGAGGCGGCCGAACATGAGGCAATGCGCGACCAGTCTATGGCTTGGATCACCGCGCTTGCAAAATATTAACGGACATTAGAAAGGGGAACAAACACCATGGCTATCGATTTTATTTCTCAGATCAACGACCTGCGGACGCAGAAGCGCGACCTGCTGGCAAAGGCGGAGAGCTATTCCCAAGATGGAAAACTGGACAAGGTGGGGGACATCGCCACCCAAATGGAGGGAATCAACAACTCCATTGACTCGCTGGAGAAGCTGGCGGCGGCCAGCAAGGACAGGGCGGAGCCCGTGCGCGAGCCGACCGGAACCGGAGAGGACAGCCCCGCCGACGATAAGGCAGCTACGCCACATTTGTTCAACTCCTTGGGGGAGCAGCTTCAGGCGATCCGCAGCCAGGCTGTCCAGCACATTGAGGACAAACGCCTGACCCAGATTAACGACGCAGTGCTTGGCGCGAATGAGGGCACAGGCGCGGACGGCGGATTTGCCATCCAGACCGATTTTGCCGGTACGATTATGGAGAGCGCCGTATCCATGTCGCCCTTGCTGCAGAAGCTGGACCGCTACACCTGCTCGGCCAGTTCCAACTCGGCCAAGTGGCTATCCATCGCGGAAACCGATGTTTCGGCTTCGGTCTTTGGCGGAATACAGATGTACTGGTCCTCTGAGGCGGCTACAGTGGGTACCTCCAAACCCAAGTTCCAGGAATTGAAGATGGACCTGGAAAAAATGATGGGCTTTGCCTATGTGACGGATGAACTTTTGCAGGACGCCGCATTCCTGAGCGGTATGATGACAAACGGGTTTTCTCTGGCGGCAGACCGCCTGTTGACTGCTGGCGTAATCGCAGGGGACGGCGTGGGAAAGCCCACCGGAATTCTTAACTCCACGGCCCTGGTCACGGTACCCAAGGAAACCAGCCAGACCGCTGGCACCATCAACGGCACCAACGTTGTTAAGATGATGTCCCGAGGCCCCATGCGTAACCGTGAACGGATGCTGTGGCTGATGCATCCCGACGCCGAGGATCAGCTGCCATCCCTGTCCATCACAAACGGTACCGACAGCAAGTTTTTGTGGAACCCTGAGGGCGGTCTGCGGGCCCTGGACTACCAGACCATCCTGAACAAGCCGGTTGTCTTTGATGACAACTGCTCCGCCCTTGGATCGGCCGGTGATATTCTGCTAATTGATCCTATGGAGTACATTCTTCTGACCAAGGGCACCGCCCGGCAGGACTGGTCCATCCATGTGGCATTCCTGACCGACCAGCAGTGCTTCCGTGTGATTTACCGGTGCAATGGTATGCCCAAGGTCAGCAGCCCCATTACCCTGAAAAATTCCACCAAAACCCGCAGCCCGTTTGTAACGCTGGCTGCCCGCGGCTAAGAAAGGAGCGCTGGCTTATGAACCGTATCCATGAGGAAATTCTGGTTGAAAACGTACTTGCCCCGGTGTCGGTGGCGGCATCCACCGAGACTGCTACCGCCTACATTTCTGGCGCAGGCGCGGACACAATCGACTTTGTGGTCGAGATGGCCACATTGGCCAGCGGGAAAAAGCTGACTTTGGCGCTCTACGCCGCCGACGACACCGCAGGCACGAATGCCGAGAAGCTGGCAGAGCAGGTGTTTACCGCCTCTGCTGCGATGACGAAGGTGGCTGCAATTGCATCCACGCAGGTGCGCGGCGATCAGCGCACCCACTATGCAGTCAAGCTGACCCACGACAGCACCGCAGCTGTCATTTGCTCTTGTGTGGCGCTGAGCCGCCAAGGTTTCCACCCGGTGGCCAACAATTGGGTTCTGGACAACTAATTATGATAGAGGTGTGAGGTAAATGGACGCTGACCGGCTGGCGAGCCTGATACGCTATGTGCGTCCGGCAGAGCCCGAGGACGAGGACACCGTGGCTACCCTGACCGAGCTGTACAACGCGGCGGTGGGGTATCTGGCGGGGGCAGGGGTGGTGCGAGGGACGGCCAACGCTGCCCGGTTTGACCTGTGCGCCAACGCCATGGTGCTGCACTGGCACGAGCTGCGGGGCATGGCGCTGGTCGGGACAACCATCAACCAGATCCCGGAGGGGGCGCGGATAATGCTGAACCAGCTGAAATTTGACGCGATTGCCCCGGTGTCCAACTTGGACACCGGGGAGGAGACCACGGAGGGGACGACATGATAAACGCCGGAAAGCTGGAAAAGAAGATCACCCTGCTGACGCTGGGGGCTGTGACCGGCGGCTGGGCATGGCAGGAGACGGGGACGGCCTGGGCCGCCATCACCATGACCGGGAAGCCCGCCCTGTTTTCCTCCGTGGGCCTGTCCGCCCGGGGGGCGGAGATCACCCTGCGAGTGCGGAGCCTCACCCTGGATAGGGCGGTGCGGTACCGGGGGCAGCACTATTTCCTGACGGCGGCGGATGAGGACGGGAAGGGCTTTCTCAAACTCACCGCCGCCACGGTGGAGGTGGTGCAGTGCACGGCGACGCCGGACGCTGAACCCGTGGGGGCAATGTTCCCGGGGGTTCTGACCGAAAAGTACCTGCGGCATGAGCAGCAGACCCCCATGGCCGTAAACGTGATTTGCTATGTACTGGTGACACCCAAGGCCGTGGAGCTGACGCCGGGGGAGCTGGTGGATGTGGCGGGGACTTCCTATGAGATTTTGGTGGCTCACACCCTGGACGGGTACAAAAACGAGTACGAGATCATGAGGACGGTGGATAAGTGAGTGACATGATGGACTATTCGGCTGCGGAGCGCTACTTCAAATCCTTTGAGGAACTGTTTCGTGTGTATCCAAAAGCAAAAAAGATTGCGCTGCTGGAACTGGAAAAGTCCATGGTACAGGATGTGTGGGAACAGATTCCCGCACGAGGTATTGACGATAGCTGGTACCACGTCCGGAACTGGCAGGAGGGGCATATAGGATCTGGCGGCGGCTACGTTGCCGTGCGGCCAGTTACCCAGACCGTGCAGACGACACGGGCGGGCAAAACCACAAGCTCCCGTGCCATCACGCAGTATTTAGACCGTGGACATGGAGCACGAAGGCCGTCCGGGAAGACAGAGCGGTATCGCCCCCAGATTGTAAAGGCGGGGATTGGATCGGCCGGCAACGCCTATGTGAAGGGGCATTTGTTCTATTCTTTCGCAAAGGTGGGCATTGAGGACAGGGCCGTCAGATCCGCGGAGCATATCCTGGTGCAGCTGGAAAACAAATTTGATGTGTGAGGTGTGGCATGACGATCAATGACATTCTGGCCGCGGTGGCGGCCATGGTGGCGGAGCTGCTGCCGGGGGAAAAGGTATACACCAATCTTTGCCCGTCTAAATTCACACGCCCGGCCAGCCTGGTGCTGTGCGGTTCATCGGAAATTGAGGACATGAGCTACAGTGCCATGCAGCGAAAGCTGACGGTTACCATCCGGTCCTTTGTGGACGTGGACGAGTACCACAACAGCCACTTTGAGACGCTAGTGGCCCGGCAGGAACAGATCACGGCGCTGTTCTGTGATCGCTGCCTTGCAGTGGGCGACCGCCATCCCCATGTGGAGAAAATCAAGGGCGACTATCAGCTGGACTTTACCCAGGTGGACGTGGTGCTGTCCTGGGAGGATGACCGGATTGACACCGGAACCGCCCCGCTGATGGAATATTATCAAATTAATCTGAAAACAGAGGAGTGACAGCAATGAGCATTGGACTTCCTACGCTGGAAATCAGCTTTTACAAGGCCGCCGAGGAGGTGGCAAACCGCGACAAGGCGGGTATTGTGGGCATCATCGTGCGAGACGCCACGGCAGGCGTGCAGGGCGTTCATGTCCTGACCCGCGCCAAGGACATCCCCGCGACGTTGGGGGCGGACAACGCCGCTTATGTGAAACGGGCCTTTATCGGGACGGATCTGGGCGCTCCATCCAAGGTGATTCTGGTGGTGGCCGCCCCAGAGGGAGAGGGTACGGACTACTTCAGCGCTGCGCTGACCACACTGGAGCACTATTCCATCGACTATCTGTGTGCCGACCCGGACGTGACCGCCGCCGAAATTACGGACATGACTGCCTGGGTGGCGGTGCAGCGGGACCTTTACCGCACAGTAAAGGCCGTGGTGGCCAACACGGCGGCCAACAGCATGGGCGTGGTGAACATCGCGCTGGCCGGGGACACCCTGACGGACGAGGACGGCACGGTGTTTACGTCGGCGGACTACTGCTCCCGTTTTGCCGGTATTTTCGCCGGGATCCCGTCCGAGTGCTCCTGCACCGGCGCGGAGCTGGAGGAGGTCGTGTCGGTGGGGACCTACACAAGCCCGGACACCGAGGTGGACGCGGGCAAGCTGTTTTTGATCCACGACGGGATCAGCGTGCGCATTGCCCGGGGCGTGAACAGCTTGACCACCATCCCCACGGACGGGAAAGAGGACTGGAAAAAAATCAAGATTGTGGAGACCATGGATCTGATCACCTATTTCTGCCGCACCACCATCGAGGGCGAGTACCGCGGCCGCTGTGCCAACACCTATGACAACAAGTGCCTGCTGGTGACCGCCATCGGCACCTATTTGACCGAGCTGGAGGGCAAGGGCATCCTGCAGGAGAGCGGCAGCACTTACGACGTGGACGTGGAGGCCCAGCGGGACTGGCTGGAGAGCCAGAGCGTGGACGTGTCCGAACTGACGGATCAGGAGATCAAGGAGTACAACACCGGCGCCTGGGTATTCCTTGCCATTACGGTGTCGATTCTGGACGCGATGGAGGACTTTGTCCTGGCCATCGGCGTATAAGGAGGAAGTACGATGGATGCAAAAAGAGCGATTTCCGGCACCTGGGGCGAGTGCTGGCTGGACGGCGAGCTGGTGGGCGAATGCTACGGCCTGCAGCTGAAGGTGGCCATGAACAAGGAAGATGTGGCCATGTGCGGCACCATGGCCGTGGACAAGAAGGTGACCAGCTACGCCCTGACCGGCACGCTGAAGCTACACAAGGCAACCAGCCGCATGTCCCAGCTGATCGGCGAGAAGATCAAGAAGGGGAAGGACGTGCGGTTTACCATCATTTCAAAGCTGGCTGACCCCGACGCCTACGGCGCGGAGCGCATCGCAGCCAAGGGCGTGAGCTTTGACGACCTGACCCTGGCAGACTGGGAGGCCAAGACGGTGGGGAAAGTGGAATGCCCCTTTACCTTTACCGACTACAGCTTCCTGGATCTAATTGACGCGTGAGGTGACAGAAATGAGTAAGACACTAGATATTCTTTTGCGGCCGGAGATCCCCAATGTGCTGGAAAACCTACCCACGGCGACCTACAAGATCAAGCGGCTGTGCAAGCTGACGGGGAGCGACGTGACATTTACCCTGCGGGCGCTGCCCTATGGCAAGGTGCGGGAGATCCAGGACGGCAGCGGAGACACCACGGTAAAGATTTTGCTCTCCGGGGTGGTGGATCCCGACCTGAAAGCCCCGGCTCTTGCGGACCGCTTCGGCGGCGTGACCCCGGCTGAGACGGTGAAGGCCATGCTGCTGTCCGGCGAGATCGAGGATCTGACCCGCGCCATTGAGTCCCTTTCCGGGTACCGCCGCACCACCATTGAGGAAATTAAAAAAAACTGACCGACGGCGGAGACCGCGAGTTGGATCTGCTGTACTGGTTATTCCGGCACAAAAACATGAATCCCTGCGAGGTTTACAGAGCCTCGCAGGGTGAACTGGATCTTCTCGCCGCCTTCGCCGAGTATGAATGTGAGCAGCGGAAGGCAACATGAAACCCCCGCCCGACAAGCGGGCGGGGGTGATTCGGTTCCATTAAATATTGAGCAGCAGAATGATGAGCATCGGCAAGGAAATTACAGCACAGAACGCACTGGTTATAAACAGTACTTTGTAATCACGATAAATTTGTTTCACTGGGCGCACCACCTTATACGTAGTGAAGCAGAACCAGAATGGACGGAATGAAAACGAGATAGGAGCAAATGCCGATCCAGATCATGAATTTGTATTCCTGATAAATTCGTTTCACTGGGGCGCACCACCTTTCAACCAGAGTATAACCAGAAATTTCAATTTTGTCAAGGAGGTGATCTTTATGAGCGCTGACGTTGGGATCGTCATGAAGCTGATCGACAAGGTGACGCCGGGTCTGATCACAATCTCGAACTCAAACAAGGCATTTAGCAAAAGCCTGCAGGAGACGGAGCAGCGGTGCGCGGTCTACGAAAAGCAAATTAACGCACTGACGAAGGATACCGCCACGCTAAAGACGTCCTTGGCCGCGAGCAATGAAACGGTGAAGGCGGCGAAAACAGCCTATATACAGTACGGCGATGAACTGAGCAAGGCGGCGCTGACAACTGCCATTGAGGAGAACGAGACGCTCAAGCAAAAGCTGAAGGACACAGAATCGGCTACAACCAGCGCCAGGAAGTCCTTTCTGTCCTACAGCGAGGGCGTTTCAAAAGGCAGTGAGAGCGCAACAAAGGGGATCTCGGGCCTCTCTAAAAATTTGGCGAGCTCCGGGCTGCTGACGATGATCAGTTCCTCCGCATCCGGCTTTGCAAATTCACTCCTTTCCAGCGCCATTGGGGAGCCAGATGCGCAGATGGTTTCCAGCACGCTCTCCGGAATCCTGTCCGGCGCGGCGGCTGGCGTGGTGGCTGGCCCGATTGGGGCGGCTATTGGTGCGGCAATCGGCGGCGCGGCCGGGCTGACATCTGGCATTACGCAGATATTTGAGGCGAAGGATGACGCCTTCACGTCCTACGTCCAAAGTGCCTATGAGGAGGCGCAGAGCAGTCAGGCCGAAAAGCTGACCAGCGGATCCGCCACGGCCGGGACGCGGGAGACCGCCGGGATTTCCTTCTCCACGCTGCTGGGCAGTG
Organism: Oscillospiraceae bacterium; assembly: GCA_963666535.1. GTDB lineage: Bacteria > Bacillota > Clostridia > Oscillospirales > Oscillospiraceae. The sequence goes on from OY762913.1 coordinate 1,695,798, forward strand.
CGGAGGAGGCTTCGGCCTATCTGGACGAGGTGAAGACCCTGGCCAACAGCACACCGTTTTTGTACGACGACCTGACGTCGATGTCCAAAACCCTGCTGGCCTATGGCTATGACTCCAATGCCATGATCCCGACGCTGACCAGCGTGGGCGACACCGGCGCGGCGCTGGGGATGGGCACCTCGGACATTTCCATGGTGGCCACGGCCCTGGGGCGGATGCAGTCCACCGACAAGGCGAGTTTGGAGTACCTGAACCTGCTGACGGAGCGCGGGATCGGGGCCATTGACTGGCTGGCTGAACGGGACGGGATCTCCGCCGGCGACGTGTACGACAAGATCTCCGCCGGAGATTACTCCGGCAAGGAGGTGGCCGAGTTCCTGCTGGAGAAGATGAACGAGGTATACGGCGGGAGCATGGAGCTGCAGAGCCAGACCTTTGAGGGGCTGAGTTCCACCCTGGAGGGATGGACGGCCGAACTGGAAAACGCCTTGGGATCTGCCTATAACGAGGAGGCAAAAGAGGGCATCCAGTCACAGATTGACGCCTATTCCGGCAAGCTGGGTGTCTATATGGAATCTGCAAACGCTATGATCGGGGAAAGCCAGGCGTATATGGACAATCTGGCAACCCAGTACAACACGGAGGCACTGTCGAACGTCCTTACGGGGGATGCCACCACGTTAGATTTTTCAGAGGATAGCCTGCAGCAGCTAGGTGAATACAGGACTGCGTATCTGGAAGCCGTGGATGCCTACAACAAGGGGGATAAGACGGCAGGGAAAGATATGGAATCCATCCTTGCGGCCACGCAGGCGCTGGCTGAAAACGAGTATTCGGTCAGCGATGCGGCTATGGATGTGGTGGAGTCGCAAGACTGGCTAATTGACGCACTGCAGAAGAACACAGACTCCACAAATGCCTACACGCTGGCCTATGAACGGAATCAGACGCTGAGCAAGGGTATGGCATCAACCAATGACGCGGCGGCCCAGACAGCAGAGGATGCCTACACGGAACTTGGCATTATTCCGACACAGGACGGCTCCTATACCTATCACTCTCACGCCACCGGTCTGAATCGTGTCCCCTACGACGACTATCCCGCCCTGCTTCATGCGGACGAGCAGGTGCTGACGGCCTCGGAGGCCCGGAGCCGGGCCGCGGGGGGAATCCCCGCCACTGTCATTACCGGCAACAACTTCACCATAAGGGAGGAAGCCGACATTAAGGAGGTGGCGGCGGAGCTGGAGGAATTGATCAGGCTGCAGAGATTGGCGGGGGTGTACTGATGAGACGCAGACAGAGCTTTTTGGACGCGGCGGTGGGGGTGGAGCTGATGCTGCCCGTGACGCCGGAGGAATATGCCTGGGAGGACGGGATCAGCGTGGAAACCGTCACCATTGACGGCCTGGGCGACCTGCATCTGGCCGGATACCCCACGCTGGACACCCGGCCGGTGGAATGCTGCTTTCCCGCCCATGACTACCCCTTTAACGAGCGGGGCACGGTGACGGATCCGTACTACTACGTCAACCAGTTTGTTGCCTGGTCCCACAAGCGGACGGTGCTGCGCTATCTGGTGTCCGGCACGGGGCTGAACAAGGCGGTGCTGATCGAGAGCATCAAGTACTATGAGCAGGACGGCACCAACGACGTGTATGCCAAGATCACCCTGCGGGAGTACCGCAGCCCCGTGGTGCTGACCGAGATCAAAGACGAGGTGGTGGCGCTTTCCAGCCGGGACAGCTCGACCGCGGCGACCACGGCCAAGTCCTATTCCGTGGTGAAGGGGGACACGCTGTCCGCCCTGTGCCGCAAATTCTATGGCAACGCATCCCAATACCCCAAGGTGGCCAAGTATAACAGCATTGCCAATGCCAACCTGATCTATGTGGGTCAGGTAATCACATTTCCGGAGGTGAGCAGCCTATGACCGTAAAAATGACCATGAAGGACGGCACCGTGAAGGACGTGACCCAGCTGCTGATCTCCTACGACTGGAGCGGCAGCAAGACCCAATGTGCCCGGGAGCTGGAGCTGACCATGGCGGTGAGCGAGACCGACGGGAACCTGCCCACGGTAGACTGCCCGCTGTGGACGCCGGTGGCCCTGTACGGCGAGGACGGGGCGGCGCTGCTGACCGGCTATGTGGTGTACCGCAAGAGAATCAGTGGGAAAAGCACCATGGCCATTCGCTGCATGGATCGGGGAATCTATCTCTCCAACAACCAGGGGTGGTATTCCTTCTCCTGCACCCCGGAGCAGGCGGCGGCCACGGTATGCGCCGACTTTGGGGTGACAGTGGGGACGCTGGCCGCCGCCGGGGTGGAGATCGACAGGAAGTTTCCGGGCGTGGCCCTGCACAAGATCATCAATACCATGTACACCAAGGCCAGCGACAGCACCGGGAAGAAGTACATGATCCGCTTCAGCGGCAACGGCACGCTGGACGTGATCCAGAAGCCCACAGCGGCAAGTGCGACACTGGCCCCCGGCGTGAACATCCTTTCCTCCACCATCGCAGAGGACGGCAGCGACTACTGCAACAGCGTGGCCATTTACAGCGAGGACGGTGCGCGGATCCGCACCCTGGGCAACGAGGCCGCCCAGAAGCTGGCGGGGCTGATGCAGCGGGCGGTGACCCAGCGGGACGATGAGGACGCATCCGACGAGGCCAACACCATGCTGGAGGACTACGACATACAGCAGACGGTGACGGTGGAATGCCTGGGCGACACAGCGCTGATCACCGGCGAGGCCGTGACGGTGCAGCAGACGGCCAGCGGGGTGAAGGGCCTGTTCTGGATCGACAGCGACACCCACACTTGGAAGAACGGGCAGTACACCTGCACCCTGTCCCTGAATTTCCGCAACCTGATGGACGACACCACAGCGGGAACGGAGGTGGAAGTTTGAAAATCGTTCAAACTTCACTTGATCGAAGCGCGTTTTGCTCGCCCGGTGGGCAACCGCAAAACAGGCGCAAGATGACCATTCCGTGCCAATACCATTTTGAACTTAAACTGACACGAAAGGAATGGTCATAGCATGGCACAGGCATTGGGAGCGTTGGCCGCCATGGTGGGCGGCGGCAACGCTGAATCCGAAGGATCCGGGGTCCTGACCGGGGAGGTGACCGCCGTGGGCACCGGGATGCTGCGGGTTTTTGCGGGCGGCCTGCCGCTGACGGAGAAGGATTTGCTCCTGTCCGCCGCGCTGAAGGCGGGGTATGCTACGGGGCTGGCCGGAACGCTGGTGGGTACCGCGACGACGCCCGACGGGGGCGGCGGGACGCTCACCGGCACGGTGACCGTCCCGGTGACGCCGGGACAGCTGACCGAGGGCGTGGGGCTGACCGTGGGTGACCGGGTGGTGCTGTTTACCCCCGACCGCCAGATTTACTACATTCTTTGCAAGGTGGTGAGGCCATGAGTAAGACGCTGTTTCCCATTCTGACCACCCCGGCCGATGCCGCGGAGGTGACGCTGACCAAGTACAGGGACTGCACCTGGGATTTTGACGCCGACGCGCCGGTGTTCCGGGGCGGCAGTCCGGTGATGGTCGAGGGACTGGCCGCCGTGGCCACCTGGGCGTTTAACGCCCTGAAGACCGAGCGGTACCGCTATGAAACGTACTCCTTTGCCTACGGCTGCGAGCTGCAGCCGCTGATGGGGCAGTCCTATGCGTCGGAGACCAAGCGGACGGAGGCGGTGCGCCTGATCAAGGAGGCGCTGCTGGCCAGTCCTTATATCACAGCCGTTACGGTGACGGATCTGGAGCTGACCGGCTCCACGCTGACCGCCAGCGTGACGATCACAACGAGTTACGGGGAGGTGACGGTGAATGTATGAAGAGATTACGGTGGAGACCCTGAAGGCGTCTTTGCTGGCAAACCTGGCGGCAGCTGGGTGGAGCACCACCGAAGGCAGTTTTGTCGATCTGCTGGCCGGGCCGACGGCCACGGAGCTGTACAAGCGCTATCAGGCGGACAATGTGCTGGAGCCGATGTTTTATGTGGACGAGACCTCCGGCACGTACATCGACAAGCAGGCGGCGCTGTTCGGGATCACCCGCAAGGCAGGCATTAAGGCTGTAGCGGCTATTACCTTTACAGGTTCGGCGGGGACAGTGATTCCGGCGGCGACGGCCTTTCTGACGGCGGCGGGGCTGGTGTTCAACTTGGACACCACAGTGACCCTGGACAGCACGGGGGCTGGGACTGGTACCGTCACGGCGGCAGCGGTGGGGGAGACCTACAACATCGACGCAGGAACGCTGATCAAAATGTACGTGAACCTCTCCGGCCTGACCAGCTACACCAACGCGGCGGCCACCGGTGGCGTGGACGCGGAGAGCGACAGCGCCCTGGTGACCCGGCTGTATGCCCGGCTGCAGACCCCGGCCACCTCCGGCAACGCCTATGCCTATCAGCAGTGGGCGCTTTCCGTGGACGGGGTGGGGGCTGCGAAGGTAATTCCCCTGTGGGCCGGGGCGGGCACGGTTAAGGTAGTGGTGGCAGGAATGGACAGGGAGCCGGTGGAGGCTGCTGTGGTGACCGCCGTTTCCAACTACATCGGAGAACTGCGGCCCATCGGGGCCACGGTCACGGTGGCAAGCGTCACCGGCGTGACCATCACCGTGGCGGCAAGCGTGACGGTGGACAGCTCCACCACGGTGGCCGCTGTGCAGGCGGCGCTGGTGTCCAAGTTGGACACCTATGTCAAAAGCGTGGCGCTGAGCTCCTACACGGTGCTGTACAACCGCATAGTCTTCCTGCTGCTGGACATTGACGGCGTGGTGGACTACACCACCCTCACCGTGAACGGCGGGACGGCCAACATCAGTCTGGCGGACGGCGAAGTCCCCGTGCTGGGGGAGGTGACCGTCAATGCAGCTGGTTAATTACCTGCCCGACCGCTATCTGGGCGGCATGGGGGCGCTGTATCAGCTGGCGGCGCAACCGCTTATGGACGCCCAGGAGACGGCGCACGACGCATTTGTCCTGCAGCTTGACCCGACCACGGCAACGTGGGGGCTGGCAAGCTGGGAGGCGGCACTGGGACTGTCCACCGATCTCACAAAAGCCTACGATTACCGCCGCACACGGGTGATCTCCAAGCTGCGGGGCGCGGGCACCACGACGGTGGCCATGATCCAGAGCGTGGCCGAGAGCTTCAGTAACGGCGAGGTGGCGATCACGGAGCACCCGGAGGCGTACGCCTTTGACGTGACTTTTGTGGGCACGGTGGGCATCCCGCCCAATCTGGAGGATCTCACCGCCGCCATTGAGGAGATCAAACCCGCGCACCTGGCGTACACCTACGTTTATATCTACAACACCTACGGCGACCTTGCCGGGAAAACCTATGGAACGCTGGCGGGGTACACCTACGGGGAACTGAGAGAGGGGGAGATCAGCTGATGCAACACAGTGAGCATTATGAGCTGAAACTGCCGGAGACCACGGACAACTACACCGTGGATAACGAAAACGCCAACACCACAGCCATTGACACGGCGCTGTACGGTCTGGAAACAGGGAAGGAGGCGGCCTTGTCTGCCGCCGCCGCCAAGGCCGCACCGGCGGATGGGGACAGCGTGGTGATCACGGACAGCGCGGAGGGCGGCAAGACCAAGCGGGTGCTGTGGAGCGGCATTAAGACGGCGCTGGGGAGCGTGTTTGCAGCGGCAAGCCACAGCCACGCGACCGGGGACATTACAACGGGCACGCTGGGAGTCCCCCGCGGCGGCACGGGCCTAGCCACGCTGACCAGCGGGTACTTTCTGCGGGGCAACGGCACGGATGCGGTGACGCTGAGCACGCCTGCGGCGGCGAAAACCGCGATGGCGGCGGCCACGGCTCTCACGCCGGTCACCTGCAGCTTTACCGTGGCGGGCTGGACGCTGAACAGCACCACCAGCTGCTACGAACAGACGGTAGCCTGCGCCGGGCTGCTGACCACGGACGACAAGCGGACGAGCGTTACCCCGGTGGGCAGCACAGATGCCGCTGCACAGAAGCTGACCGATGCGGCAGAGGCACTGGTCACCAGGTACAGCTGCGGGACAGACGGGTATTTGAGCGCCAGAGCAGCGAGCACCAAGCCAACGGTGGCATTTTCCGTGGCTGTGTCCATCATAAGGGGGTAAGGGTATGAGTGAGCTGAGCATCGGGGGCAAGCGGGGCGGGGAAGTTGTTTCTGTTCCGGATGATGCAACAATTTTGGTGTACACCACAAGCGCATCTGTCTACCCATACACAGTAACGCTGACAAGCGGCAAAAAATACTGCTTTACGGTGTACGGAGCCAACAGCGGAGAAGGGCTTTATTTGCGCGCAGAATCTGGGTATATCGTAGACGGAACAGTAACAGTCCAGAAATCAAGATACTATGACTCAACGTGGAGCACTCCGTTTACTTACGCAATATCTGGGGACACGCTGACAATCAATTTTCATGCTCCATACTCTTCATGGTATTACATATCACTCTTTGCAATTTAACTAGGAGGAATGGTCAGAATGAACAATACCAGTAATTACCAGCGGGGGGGGGGGCGGCCTAAACTTTGCTTTAGGCAGTTCGCCAAAGAACGGCGGTGGCTGCCATGGGTGAGCTATCTATTTGCAGGCCTGGGGCGGGCGGAGGAAAGATTACCCGCGGAACCATTACCTTTACTCGAGACAGTTCCGGCGTTTACTCGCCCGCATTGCCGCACACCGTTGATCTCGGCTTTTTCCCAGATTTGCTTATCTGCGGCAGAGATACATATTCCTTCAGTACAGAAGGTTTATATGGACGCAATCCGATCCTTTTTGGGGGCCAGGAGATCACAACCAGTGAGGCTTTCGGGGATGGGAATAATGGGCCGCTGCTTATGGTTGCAAAGACGAGTTCCGGGTTTAAAGTATCCCTGCAGTTTATGGATGTCGGAAAATCCATTAAACTTTGCTATTTCGCCATGGGCTTGTGATCGGATCGGTGGTGAGCTCCATGGGTGAGCTTTCCATCAGGGGGAGACGAGGCGGTGGCGCGTTATTTGGGCGCAGTAAAGAGGCTGTTTTGCAAACTAACACCTATAGCGATACCGGGATAACTGCCACCGCAGACAAAGATGCATATGTAGCCGTTTTTGCAAACCTTGATTATGCCGACATTGCTTCTCTTTGGAAGTACACGGCAGCAACGGGAGCGCTTTCTCTGGTATGCGCAAATATTGGGGAAGCAAATATCGGCACGCTATCCATACTGTTTCAGTCTGGAACGGTTTGGCTAAAAGGCTACAGCAACTATTACGGATTTAAGTATCGAATTTGCTACATCAGTTTGGAGTGATTTATTTGTACATCGGAACCAATCAACAAACCTACCCCTGCACCGGGCGAAGCCAAACCGCCACAACCGTGCGGTTTGAACTGCCCGACACCGTGCCGGAGGCGCTGGGCGACACGGTATCCCTGCACGATGATTCCGGCTATGAGCTGTGCGCCTACGCCGTGGCGGACTATCTGCGGACGGTGATCGGCGCAAATGCCCTAACCCTGACCAACGAGCCGGAGGCGGTGGAACCTGACACCACCGACACGGGGGCCACCGAGCCGGACACGCTGACCCAGATCCAGCTTGCCGTGGCGGAGCTGGCCGAGACCGAGGCGGCGCACGATCTGGAGAACAAGGTGGCTATCGCAGAGCTTGCGGAAGCAATGGCGGGAGGTGAAACCTAATGGCAGTCGTCTATTATAAGCTGATTAAGGCGGGTTACCGCACCATTGAGCAGGTACCCGCAACGTGGAAAGCGGCCGTGCAAGTCCTGCTGGGTGCGGACACGGGGACGGAGGGATAAGCATGGGAGCAATTATCGCAGAATGGTGGATCAAATGGCTGTGCGGGATCATCGCCGGTGGCTTCGTGTGGGTGATCCGCTTGCTGTGGAAACGGCAGAAAGCCACGGAGCTGGGGATACAAGCCCTGCTGAGGGACAGGCTGGTGCAGTCCTACTACCACTACATAACTCGCGGCGACATTTCTTTGCACGGCCTGGAGAACGTGAACGCCATGTATGAGCAGTACCACAACCTGGGCGGAAACGGAACCATTACGAAGCTTGTCGAATATATGAGGAATATGGAGGTGAAAGACACTTGACCATTAATAAGATTATCTGCGACAGCAGTAACTATAAGGCCGGGCGTAGTGCGGAGATCCTTTATATCGTGATGCACTACACCGCCAACAAGGGCGATACCGCAAAAGCAAACGGCAATTATTTCGCCAACAACGCCGACCTGAAGGCCTCCGCCCACTATTTTGTGGATGAGACAGAGGTTGTCCAGTCGGTAGAGGACGATGATACCGCCTGGCATTGCGGCGGCAGCTTGCAGGGCGGTGGTGGGCATACGTTCCATGGCATTTGCCTGAACGCGAACAGCATCGGCGTGGAGATGTGCAGCGACTATAAGAACGAGGCCTACGTGATCACGGACGATACCGTGAACAACGCTATGGAGCTGGTCAAGTCCCTGATGGACACCTACAGCATCGACACTGACCATGTAATCCGGCACTATGATGTGACCGGGAAGAACTGTCCGGCCCCGTGGGTGGCAGACGAGAGCCTGTTTACGGCATTTAAAGCAAGACTGACGGAAACGGAGACAAAAACAGAAAGCGAGGAGGACGACGAAGTGACCAGATATGAACACCTATACGACATCCCAGACACCTGGGGGCAGCGTACCATGATCGACAAGCTGATGACCGCCGAAATTATCAATGGTGACGGAAGCGACCCCACCGGCAACGGGGACAAGATCGACCTGTCCGCTGACATGATCCGCATGATCGCGTTCAACTATGCGGCGGGAGTCTATGACGCGGCACTGGAGGCTGCGGGGCTCAGTCGATGAAGCGGATATCTGCAAGCAAGATCATCGCCTTTGGCGTTCTGGCGCTGGACGCGGTGGCCACCTGCGCCGTGCTGTGGTTTTGCTATCTGTCCATCACGCTGGCGTTTACCGGGGCGCTGCCGTATCTCACCACGCTGATCGGGGCGCTGCAGGCTTCTACGGCCGTTATTTTAGGCGCGTATTTCAACAAGTCAAAGGCCGAAAACACCCAGGGCGGGATCACCTATGAAACAACCGTAAAAAGAGATTTATAAGGGGGATTTTAGGATGAACACAATCATAAAAAAACTGTCCAGCCGCAAGCTGTGGCTTGCCATTGCAGGAGTAGCCACCGGCATCTTTATTGCCCTGGGCGGCGATGCATCCCAGGTCAGCACCGTGGCGGGTGCTGTCACCGCGCTTTTGTCCGCTGTGACGTATATCATCACGGAAGGGAAAGTGGACGCAGCAAGTGTTTCCGCTGCCGTGACGGCAACACAGGAGGCCGTGGAGGCGATTGCGGGGGAGACCACAACTTAGCAGCATGAAGTAAACCCCGGGGCTTACCAATGGTACCAATGGTAGGCTCCGGGGGTTTTGATTGCCATAATTGAGGGTAATTAGATTTATTTACATTTTCTTTATCCCGGGTTCATAGATTGTTCAACAAACCGGGTGGGGGAGGGTGTATGATTCTGCCATCAAGCGAAAGCTTATTACATATATCACACCACCTTATTTCAATTTTCTCTCCCCTCTCTCTTTTTTAAAGAAACCGCAGGCCAGTGAACGGCCTGCGGTTTTTTGTTATTTGGAGAGCTCCTATTTTTCGGCGTGAGTCCGGACTTGGTAGGAAAATAATGTTGAAATATGTAAAATATAGTGTAAAATAAAAGGGATTGTATATTCTTAGAAGAAGTTTCATTTTTAATGCGCGGTTTAAATCATGGAGTTGTTGTCGGGTTTACAATAAATAACTGTATACAACAATAAGTAAAAGGACGGATACATTATGGCAATAATTCATTTGACTACGCAGAATTTCGAAAAGCAAATTGTGGAATATGGATTTTTTGCTGAGCAGATGCCTGCTTGCTTTTCTTCAAAGCAACTTGCCGAAAAACTTTCTGTTTTTCTCGCTTTGGTTGATTGCAAGTACGCACAGGTGAAGCAGGCCAAAAATAACACAACTGTTCCAACCGTTATTTCGACTTATAAAAACGACATTTCTCGTCGCATATTATCCGTCCCCAACCCAGAAGCGTTTCTGCGCTCAGTAAAGCTATACTCAGAAAATTGGAACAGGATAATCGCTTTAGCAAATAGTAGTAATTCACTCTCACCTATAACATATATGCGTAGTTACAACGAAAATGATTTTCTTGAGGAAATCAATAGCGAAAACCTCAGAGAAGATCATAAAGCTAAAAGTGATTTTGTAGAAGGAATAAAAAGCTGTATCCGTATTGCATTAGGATATCAGTATCGGCTAAAAGTTGATATAGCAAACTGCTACAACTCTATTTATACACACTCTGCAGCATGGGCGATTTGTGGTAAAGAAAATGCGAAAACATATATGCGGACTAAACAACCACAGTCTTTAAAAGGAGATTACGAGCTCGGAGATGCCATTGATGCATTTACCCGATTTCAAAAAAATAATGAAACAAATGGAATTGTTGTCGGCCCATACACCTCGCGAATTTTTTCTGAGATAGTCCTTTCCGCCATTGACGAATTATTGCAAGATCATGGGTTCGTTTTCAGAAGATATGTTGATGATTATAAATTTTATTTCCGGTCCGAAACACAAGCTCAAGAAAGCGTTCAAATTATCGAGAAAATATTAAATCTATATAATTTAAACTTGAATTTATCGAAAACAGAAATCCTTAGATTCCCTTACGAAAAATTATCTGACATGCAAACCACTTATGCAACAGCATTAAAAAAAGATGGGATTTTTGGAGTTCTTAATGCAGCTGCGCAATTCCATACTAACGGGGAAAAAGGCGCATACAAATATGCTCTAAAATATATTAGAAAACAGAAGCTTAACGCGCAGAACTTTGAATTGGTATTTCCCTTGTTGGTGAATATCATGCTGCTTGACCCAAAGTATGGGAAACATGTAATTGCATTTTTAAAGAAAAATCGTTCCGAAATAGATATAACAAAATTGAGTGATATTGCAAACAACGAGCTTATGCAAAGTCTTAAAAGAGAGTTACAGCAGGAATCATTGTTGTTTTTGCATTTAATACATGAAATTCGACTAAATATATCTGCAGAGAATGTTATTGCAGCATTGAATTCGCAGGATGATTTTTCAATAATAATTGCATTGGATATTTGGCGACATCATAAGTCATTAGTGAAGCGTACGAAAGCACAGGCAAATGGAATAAATAAAGCAGTGACCACCTTAGCCACAGAATTAACTGGAGAAAGCTACCAGGGTGCACGATGGCTATTGTTGTATGAAGCGGAGAAACATGATTTGTTTCCCAACCATGACTATACAGCAATTACAAAGACGCCTTTTTTTGCTACACTCTTTAACAATGATATATCATTTTACGAAGCATAGCAGCTTCCCATTATATTTAAACTCCATATTTTAGACTAGTCAGGAATGAATACTTTTCCAATGGTAAAATATCCAGCTTAATTAGTTCAGCGTTATGCAATCTAGTTAATACCCCCGCCCTCCATGACCGGAGGGCGGGGGTATTTCGGCTTGGCCTAGTGGGCCTGCTCGGTGATGGACAAGCCGAGGGAAGAGAGTTTTTGCATGATTCGGTCCTGATCGACGGCGCTGGAATCGTAATCCACACTGATGTTGCCGACCTTTTCGTTCACGCTCACGGATGTGACGCCGGGCAGCGTGTCCAGAAGCTTCTTGATTTCCTTGGTATCGTGTTTTTGTATGTCGCCTGAAGATTTGAAGTATGCGTTTTTGAAAGCCACAGATATCACCTCGAAAGTATCATGCCCGGCCGGGCTGATTTAATGTGCTCAAAAACCCAATGGGATGCACCGTATTATCCTGTTTGGCATTTAAGTTCAGCGCCGGGTCGGTCAGCATAATGCCGCGCTGGATGCTGTGGTAACCGTACTTTTCTCTGATCCGATCCATGGCACGCTCCAGATCGGTATGGCGGAGACTGCGCACTTCATCCGGATACAGGGACAGCTGTGCTGGGCCAGCGGGGGAGATGCCGGAGGCGCGTACGGACAGGCTGCGCACCTGCGCCCGGGGACGGTTCTGCCCGAACAGACGGAAGGCGGCACCGAAAATCTCGGTCACGCTGCACACGGGATGGCAGAGCTTTTCCTGCCGCTCATACCACAGCAGCGAGGTATCACGGATGCCCAGCTGAACCGTGCTGCAGACGCTGTTCTGCGCCCGGAGCCGGGCGGCTACGGATTCGCAGAGGGCGTAGAGCGTGATTTTGACCTCCTCGTCCGTCACCAGATCCCGGGGTGCCGTGGTGCTGTTGCCAATGGTCTTGATGGCGGGCGCGGCGTAGTAGGTGCTCACGCTGGAGCTGTCCCAACCGTTGGCAAACTGCCAGAGCATGACGCCGACCTTGCCCAGAATGCTGTAAATCCCGCCGGTGTCCATCCGGGCCAGATCTCCAATGGTCTGTACGCCGTAGCGCTTCAGCTTTTTCGTTGTGGCAGGGCCAACATAGAGCAGGTCGCTCACCGGCTGGGCCCAGACCACCTCGCAGTAATTTTCCCGGGTAATGACCGTTGTGGCGTCCGGCTTTTTCATGTCGCTGCCCAGCTTGGCAAACACTTTGTTGAAGGAGACACCCACCGACGCTGTCAGGCCAAGCTCTGTTCTGACCCGGCGGCGAATGTCGTCCGCAATGACTGGGCCGGTTCCAAACAGGTTGGTGCTGCCGCCCACATCCAGCCAGCACTCGTCCAGACCGAAGGCCTCCACCCGGTCGGTGTAGGAGGTGTAGATCTTCCGTGCGGCAGCGGACAGTTCCATGTAGCGGTCGTAATGGGGCGGAACAATGACGATGTCCCGGCATTTTTGCCGTGCCTCCCAGATGGCATCCCCGGTGCTTACGCCGAATTGCTTGGCGATTTGGTTTTTGGCCAGGACGATGCCGTGGCGCTGCATCGGGTCACCGCAGACGGCCACCGGTTTTTCCCGTAGACGGGGGTTATCCAGACACTCCACCGAGGCATAAAAGTTGTTCATGTCGGAGTGCAGGATGACGCGTTCCATAGACTCACCACCAGTACATATGTTCTAGTTAGAGTATATGGCGGGGAGACATGAAAAATCCATGAGTAAGTTTTGGCAGATTGGCAGTTTCTGTGATACACTCTTTCCCGAAGGAGAGCGCCGAAACCAGGGCGCCTGGTTCAAGTATTGGGTTAGATTAACCGAGAATGCTTCATACCTAATGGAAAAAAGTGATTGTAGAGGAATGAAAAATTTGCATACTACACACGTACTACATACAAAAAGCCGTGTAAACAGCTGAAATGACTACATTTTAGACCCCTGCTAAGGGAGTAGGCGTGTAAAAGCGCGCGAGGGTTCAAATCCCTCCTTCTCCGCCAAGGACTTATTACACTTATTGTGTAATAAGTCCTTTTTCTTTTGCGGAGTTTAATGGTTTAGGCAACTTTTTTATGACTGTTCCATCGCTGAAATGTTTCCCACGAACTTGTAGTAGATATCGACGCGCTGGCGAATGCCTTCATCCGTTTTTTCGCGCTCATGCACTACGATACGGTCGATAACTGTAGCCAGCAGCCCACGGCTCAGCTTATCTACAGAGACGGCCTGCTCCACCGCGCCCATCCACTGGTGGATGTTCTTTTCGGTGTCGCGCGTCTGGAGTGCTTCTGCCTTCAGTTCGGAGCGATCCTGCTCCAGCACCGTTTTTTCGCTTTCATAGCGGGTCAGCATAGACTGAAAGGTCTCTTCCTCCATGCCACGTTCAAACTTCTCATCATAAAGGCGCTGACCCGGCCTAAGTTTGCCAGACAAAGAAAACATCAAGTGTTCTTTTACTTTCGCAATATTGCTCCAAATTTCATCATGAGTGGCGCATTGGTAGGTTAAGCCGCCTGCCTTGTGACCGAAACCGGAGTTTTATAACCGTTTCCGGCATGCAGGCGTTTCCTATGATAATAGATTTCGATATACTAAAAAACCGCAGCTTTCGCTTCCTCGCGGGTGCGGAAGTGCTGACCGTTCAGCCACTCCTGCTTGAGCTTGCCCCAAAAGCTTTCCATTGGAGCGTTATCCCAGCAGTTGCCCTTGCGGCTCATCGAGCATTGAAACTCATACTTTTTAAGCATTTTCTGATATTGTTTGCTACAATATTGGCTGCCCCTGTCACTGTGAAGAATCACGCCTTTGGGGCTGCCTCTTTTTTTACGGGCATTTTCAAAGCATCGCATTACAAGCTCCTTTGTCATCCGGGCGTCCATTGCCCAACCGGCAATTTCCTTACCGCACAAGTCCATAATGCCGGCTAGATACAGCCAACCTTCATCCGTGGCTATGTAAGTGATGTCGCTTACCCATGCGGTGTTTATTTTATTGAACTTAAAGGTTCGCTCATATTTATCTCGGAGCTTACCCGTTTCGGGGTCTATCCGTTCATCCTCGCTTCGTTCTCGCAACAGAAGGTTAGGCGCTACCGGCAGATTGTGCTCTGAGTTCGTCGTAGCCTTGTATTTCTTGACGGTCTTACTTTTAAGCCCCTTATCCCGCATAATTTCAGCAACCAAGCCACGGCTCACGCGTTCACCGTCCGCATGCAATTCTTCCGCAATTTTTGTACTGCCGGCAATTCGCTTGTGCTCATAGTACTTCTTTTCAATCTTATCGCCCAGCTTCCGCCGGCGCTCGGAACGCTTGCTTTCTCCGGTTTTATCCCACGCATAGTAAGCGCCTCGACTGACGCCTAATACTTTGCACAGCTTCGTCAAACGGTGATTTATTCGCTGAGCCTTGATAAACAGGTGCTTTTCTTCTATTTTACTGTCCTGGCGAAGTAGGCTGCGGCTTTTTTTAATATTTCAACTTCTTCTCGGAGCTCTTTGTTCTCCCGCTGAAGACGCTTCATTTCTGCGTCCTCTGGCTTAATGTTCCCACTGCCCACAAACGCCATGCCGTTTCTCGCCCTGTACGAATTAAGCCAATTATATATGGTGTTCTCGTGTAAATCCAATTCAATGCTTATTTGCGAGACTTTTTCGCCGCCCTCAATAATTCTTTTGCAGACCTCCCCTTTAAACTCTGGGCTGTACACTTTTCCCATTTCGTCACCATAAACCTTTCATCTTATTTTACTTGATGTTTATGGTGTCCGTCAAACCCAGTATCGGTCATATCCAAGCAGGTCATAATTGAAATACAGACCCGATTTTGAATAATTAATGATTTGTATGGCCTGCTCGTTCAACCTGTCGAGCCAGACTGAAGTGGTTTGTGCGTAATACACCAGCAGGATTATCACACAATACACCGCAGCAAAGATTAGCGCCACGTTCGCAGCCACACTCCTGTCTCCCCGGGATACAGCTGCTGCTCAGAGCTAGGTAGAAGCAGTCAATCCTAAAAATGTGCTACGATTATTTCCCGCTGAATACCGGCATCATGCTCATCGCGCCGTAGCCTTTAATTGGCGCAACGTGCTTCAGCGTTTCCATATCTGCGTCGCTGATGACAAAATCGACCCCGGCATTTTCCTTCATGTGCTCCGAGTTGGCGGTCTTGGGCAGCGCGACGGTGCAGAGCTGCAAATCGTACCGGATGCAGAGCTGCGCAGCTGTAACGCCATACTTCTTTGCCATAGCGGCTATGTCCTTGTTTTTCAGAACCTTGCCGTGGGCAATAGGCGAATACGCCTCAACCAGAATGTCGTTCTTTTGGCAAAAATCAATCAGTTCCAGCGGCGTATTGCTGATGTGTGCCAGAATCTGATTGACCATGGGCTTGATTCTGCAATCCCCCATCAGACTCTCAAGGTCATCCTGTAAGAAGTTGGAGACGCCGATAGCTTTAAGCTTGCCTGCCTGATAGGCATCCTCCACCGCCTTCCACACCTCTTTATTCTCGGCAAAGTAGCGGTTCTTTTTATCGCGCCACTGCTTCCAGGGCTGAGGAGCATGTATGATTTCCAGATCAAGATAAGACAGGCCGGTCTTTGCCAGAATATCGTTGATTGCCGTGGCGGCGGCGTCATAGGACTTTGCCTCGGCGGCAATCTTGCTTGTAACGAACAATTCATCTCTCGGAATGCCGCAGGTACGAACACCCTCGCCCACACCGGCCTCATTGCCATATGCCTGTGCGGTATCGATCAGGCGATAGCCAATGGAAACTGCCTGTTTAACAGCCTCCGCCGCATCGCCGTCATTGATGAACCAGGTGCCAAGACCCAGCTTCGGAATTTTTACTCCATTAGAGAGCGTGTAGGTTTCGTTCAAAATCATGGTGTTTTCCTCCATTTCAGCATTTTATTTTTCTCAAGCGATCATGTACCGCCGCTTAAAGCTTATTATACATCTCGTCTGTAACAGGTTCAAGCCATTCATTGCTGCAGTTTTCACCAGGCACTTCAACGGAGATATGGCTGAACCAACTGTCAGCCTTGGCTTCGTGCCAGTACTTTACGCCGGCAGGAATGACGATGACTTTTCCGGAGACGAGCTCGACCGGAGCCGCGCCCTCCTCCTGGTACCAGCCCTCGCCGGCGGTGCAGACGAGGATCTGACCGCCGCCTTTGTCTGCATGATGAATATGCCAGTTGTTGCGGTAGCCGCGCTCAAAAGTCACATTAGCCATAAAACCGGGGCCTCACCCGGCTTGGTCAGCGGATTCAGAAAGGAGTTGCCGATAAAATACTTGGCAAACATGGTGTTTGGCACGCCGGTTCCAAAAGAGTTGAGTTGCTCAAATTCTTCTTTTTCATGGACGCTTTTATAAAAGCGGGCATCGCCCGCTAAGCTTGTACTGTGATTGCGTATTCCGGCAAGCCGGAATACAATGCAGCGCAAAGAGCTTGTTCGTTATTATATTTATCTTAGAGTGCGCTAAATGCGCTGTCAACAACAAAACAGGCAGACGGAAGATGTCTGCCTGTTTTGCGTCACACAGCGATTTTCAGTTTTCTTATTCTTTACCGTCAGGCAATTCCTTTCCGCAGAGGAACCAGTCTTTACAGGTCAGTCCCTGAGCTTTTGGGTCATTCTGACGACTCAAAAGAGCCTCGTATGTCTGAGGCGGCGGAACCAGAACGGGCTGCCCGGGCTGCCAGTTTGCGGCGACCTTATATTTATCCGTCGTCTGCAGTGCCGTCAGAAGCCGCAGGATCTCCGGAATACTCCGGCCGTTGGTCAGCGGATATATCTGGATGGCGCGAATTTTTTGCTGCGGGTCGATCAAGAATACGTTGCGTACAGTTTCCTGCTTGCTGGCATCCGGCGCGATCATCCCATATAGCCGCGCAATTTCTCCAGTTCGGTCGGCTATGACCGGAAGCGGGATTTCCACACCAGTGGTCAGATAGATGGCATATACCCACGCCAGGTGGGAAGGGTTGCTGTCGATGCTCAGCCCCAGCAATTGAGCGTTCTGCTCGGCAAACTGCGGCTGTGCTTGTGCAAATGCAATAAACTCTGTGGCGCAGACAGGCGTAAAGTCGCCCGGATGCGAAAACAGCACCACCCATTTTCCTTTATAGTCTGACAGGCGCAGCGGCCCGAAAGTCGTGGTCGCGGTAAAGTCAGGAGCCTGCATTCCGAGTGACAGATATATGTTCGTCACCTGGAAACGGTACTACAATGGCTCCGGCGTATGCAACGGTGGATATTTTCTGGACGACTACGAAGCGGCCAAGCAGGACTTCGCCATCCGCGCCGGCCTAATCGAAAAGCAGCGCCTTTTTTCCGACACACAGCTTTTGGATATCTACCAAAGCGTCAACGACACCTTCGAGGCTGGATAAAAAGGCGCTTTCAAGTCCCGTTTTTTGTATTTGCGGAATAAGAGTTCAAATCCACTGGTAAAATTCAAAGATATTGATTTTGATAATACAAATAAAAAGACTAGACAATGCAAGTCGTTTGTGTTATAAGCAATAGGCTTTCGAGCGTTTGCACAAAAGATGGCCAAGAAGTTCAGTTGGTTAGAATGCCAGCCTGTCACGCTGGAGGTCGACGGTTCGAGTCTGTTGTTGGTCGCCATTTGCTGCTGTAGCTCAGTCGGTAGAGCGCATCCTTAGTAAGGACGAGGTTTCCAGTTCGAATCTGGATAGTAGCTCCAAAAAATCCTCGAAGTCATACGATTTCGAGGATTTTTATTGCATTTTATTTAATTCTAAATAAGTTGCGAGATTGACCCACAAACAAAAACACCCCAGGAAGAACAGCAGACCACCGGGCAAATTTCCTGCCCGATGGTCTGCTGTTTTCTGCGTGCATTTTCAGTTATATCGCTTGTGTCATCACCTCGCCCATAGCTGCCGCTGCGGCGTCCTGTGCTTGTCGCGTGGCGTGAACCCGCTCGTACAGGTCGGAGTGAATTACCTCCAATTTACAGTACAGTTCTTCGCGGTTGGGCGCGAGCAGAACCTTTTTTGCAGCGCTTTCATGCAATCGTACATGGTATCGCTGACTTTTGTGCTTAGCACCAGCAGCTACGTGACATCACTGACCTTTACATATTACGGAGCCAACAGCTCAAGCGACGATCACATTGGAAGGCCTGACAATCACGTCCCCGAGCGAAAGTGCAATTAATTTTTTCAGCATTAGCACTGACGTCACGCTGGACATTACTGTACATTAAAGGTGTGATCACCTCGTCATCCAACAAATATATCTTCAACGTCATGGATAGCAAAGCTCTAACGCTCTCTGGCAACACCTTTGGGCCATAATCCGAGCAATGCTAAGAGTAGCGGTCAACCGCGGGAAAGACCACCAAGAAGGCGATTTATTCTGCCCTTGCTAAGTTGGCGCATCTCGGCAGCCTGCTGCTTTTTAAGATCATATAGACGCTGGAGTGTAAGAAGATTATCTGCGGACAGCTCTGAACGCTCTATTGATTGGGGGATATAATATGGCTCGTACACATGAACTTTAGCGAGCAGATCGCCATAGATACCGACTGCGTGTTCTCGTTTCTCGGGCGGACATATATAGGGGGCAATGAGAAGCGAGCCGCAGGTGCGGTGTTCATATATGCGAGTCTGTGCTGAAAGACAAGCAGCACCAATTCCTGCTTTACATAATGCAATATAATGCTCAGAGCTTTCGGGCTTGTTCAAAAAGCTTTTGGGCCAAATATCGGATATCTTGAGCGCGGAGACGGCATAAGCGGATTGCGCATCGCAAAATTCGATGACAGAGATTTGCGACGCTCCGAATTCCGGGAAATTTCCCGATCGCTCCCGCATTGCGCGTGATATAGTCTCGGCAAAGCTGCAAAAGAGCGCGTCATCGGAAAGACGCATTGCTTGCAATATAAAATCGTCCGTAAGAGAGACAATTGCTTCAGGGGTAAGCTTGCTTGAGCCTGCGGCAAGCACGATATTATTACAAAGTTCACAAACAGATAAATCCTTGCCGCTGCAAGCGGGTTTCGCGTTCATAGGCATCCTCCATAAGTTGACTGCTGCAAATTTATACTTATAGTAACAAACTTATTGATTATTTTCAAGACATAAAGTACAATGAAATCAATTAAAATCATTTTTGCATCATAAAAAATGAAATTGTGAGACAAGGACGAAGTGAAATGGGTGAGGATCAGGCGGTTCAGGCTTTTTTAACAAGCGATTATTTTTTAAACATACTAGATCATTTCCACGATGGAATATATATCACAGACAGTATGGCAAACACGATTTATTTGAATTACAGCTATGAGCGGATTAGTGGTTTGCAGAAATCTGAGATGCTTGGAAGGAATATGCAGGAGCTGGTGGACAACGGCGTGATTTCGATAAGCGGAACACTGAAAGTTCTGGAAAGCCAGAATACGTTTACTACGGAACAGAATTTCAGAACCGGAAAGCGGGCGATAATTACTAGCTTTCCGATTTACAATGAAATCAGCGACAGGTTGGTCTTTGTTGTTACGACAGTGCGCGAGATTACAGAGATTTACAGCTTTCGCAAGGAGCTGCGTCGCAAGGAACGCTTAAATCAAAAGTATTCCAAGGAGCTTGAGAATATTCGCAAGGAACTCGAGGGGAATATTGATATTGTGGCGGTAGACAACAGGTCTGTAAGCATGCTCAGGTTTGCCGAACGAATAGCCATGGTTGACAGCCCTGTGATGATCCTTGGGGAGCAGGGCGTGGGAAAGGAAAAGATCGCGAGTTTTATACACAACCATTCTCCCCGCGAAAAATGTATGTTTATGCGTCTCAGCTTTTCAACTATCCCGGAGGATAGCTGCATGGAATATCTTTTCGGCAGCATAGACAAGAAGAAAAACGAATCACAGATGGGCATTCTCGAAGCTGCCGACGGCGGCACGGTATATATAGACGAAATAGTGGAAGTGCCGAAGGAAGTTCAGGGGCGGATACTTTCGATACTGAACGGAACTCCCTGCGTTATGGGCGACAGCTCGACAGTTCGCCTTAACATCCGGTTTATAATCGGAACCAGCAAAACTATCGACGAGCTTCGCGCATGTACGGACCTTTGCCGCGAGATACTTGCGCGCTTTTCGGTGTTTCCTCTGACCATTCCGCCGCTGCGTGAAAGACGCGACGATATAATTCCTCTGCTGCAGTTCTTTTTGAAAAAATACAACCAGAAGACCGGGGAAAACAAACGATTTGACAGGGAAAGCTATGAGCTTCTTATGGCTTACAAATGGCCCGGAAATATTCAGGAGCTGCAAAATCTTGTGGAGAGAGCGGCGATAATCAGCGAAGAAGATATTATCGGCCCTGAGGATCTGTCGGTAGAGGGACGGATTGAATTTATACACAAAAAACTGGAAGATTTCCCGGAAAAGATAAATTTGAAGGAAGAAATGGAGAAGTTTGAGGCTGATTATATGACTCGCGCGTTTGAAAAGTATAAAAATACACGCGCTGCCGCCGAAAGTCTGGGTATGGACAATTCCACTTTTGTTCGCAAACGCCAGCATTACGAAGATAGCGGCATGATGAAACGACGCCCCAAAAAATCAGATAACACAGAGCTGTAGGAACAATAAGCGCTAAAGAAGATAACATAAAATCACACCCTCGCAAAAGACCGCATTCTGAATTGGCAGAACGGACATTTTGCGAGGGTGTTTTGTTTTTTGCGCCGCGCCGAAAATTTTGAACGGGCCACAAAAATACTAAAGAACAAATAAAACAGCCTTTTTCACAGCAAATGACATCGATTTACATAAAAACAATGAAATGCTGATGCAATAATGCAGCGAATGCGGCCGCACCAAGAGAAATCCAAAGCAATTTTGAAACTTACTTGTGAGAAATGCACTAAAATGTCAGAAAAATATCATACAAAAGTGTGCAAGTTTTTTTGTGTGAGAAATAGAAAAAATGCATCGCGGACAAAAATGTGTTGCATTTATGAAATTGGTTGTTTTATAATTGCAGCATAAGATGAGAGTGACACATTTTTAACAAAGTGAACAAAAGCTTTTCAATTAAGTTGAGACAAATTGTCGGCGGACAAGATGAAAGAGATTGTCCGGGCGATTTGAATATATGATGAATGCATTGGAGGAAAAAATTATGGCACTTATGACCGGAGAAGAGTACATTGCGAGTATTAAGAAGATCAAAAAAGAAGTATACATGTTTGGCAAGAAGATAGAGGATACAACTGAGGATCCAATTCTCAGACCTTCGCTGAATTCAGTACGCATGACTTATGATTTGGCTCAGGATCCTCTGTATGCTGATCTTATGACGACTGTTTCTCCATATACAGGGAAAAGAGTAAATCGCTTTACTCACATTCATCAGAGCACTGAAGATCTTAAGAACAAGGTAAAGATGCAGAGACTCTGCGGCCAGAAGACCGCGGCATGTTTCCAGCGCTGTGTCGGTATGGACGCGTTCAACGCGGAGTTTTCAACGACCTTCGAAATAGACAAGAAATACGGGACAAATTATCACGAAAACTTTAAGAAGTTTATGACATATTGCCAGGAAAACGACCTTACTGTTGACGGAGCTATGACCGACCCAAAGGGCGACCGCAATAAGGCGCCTCATGCACAGGAAGATCCCGATCTGTTCCTGCATGTTGTTGAGCGCCGTCCCGACGGCGTAGTCGTGCGCGGCGCAAAAGCGCATCAGACCGGCATTATGAACTCGCACGAGGTTATCGTGATGCCGACGATCTCCATGGGCCCCGACGACAAGGATTACGCGATTTCCTTTGCAGTGCCGCTCGACACTCCGAACCTGTTTATGATAGTCGGACGTCAGTCCTGCGATACCAGAAAAGCGGAAGGGACCCAGATGGATGTTGGCAACAGCGAGTTCGGCGGAGTCGAGGCTCTGACGATTTTCGACAACGTCTTTGTTCCCAACGATCGCATATTCCTTAATGGAGAGACTGAGTTTGCCGGAATGCTGGTCGAGCGTTTCGCCGGATATCATCGCCAGTCCTACGGCGGATGCAAAGTCGGAGTCGGAGACGTACTCATCGGCGCTGCCGCTGTTATTGCGGATTACAACGGCGCTTCCAAGGCGAGCATGGTCAAGGATAAGCTTATCGAGATGACGCATCTCAACGAGACGCTTTATTGCTGCGGCATAGCGTGCTCCACCGAGGGACATCCGACCGAGTCTGGAAACTACATAATTGACCTTCTGCTGGCTAACGTCTGCAAACAGAACATCACACGCTTCCCGTATGAGATTGTTCGTCTCGCAGAAGATATAGCAGGTGGACTTATGGTAACCGCGCCGTCTGAGAAAGACTTCCGCGACCCGAAGCTTGGCGCTTACATAGACAAGTATCTCCGCGGCGTTGCCGACGTCAGCACCGAGAATCGCCTGCGTATGCTTCGCCTTATTGAAAACATGTGCCTCGGCACGGCGGCTGTCGGATATCGCACCGAATCCATGCACGGCGCCGGCTCTCCGCAGGCTCAGCGCATTATGATAGCGCGTCAGGGCAATCTGGGCTTTAAGAAGGAGCTTGCGAAGAAGATCGCTCACATTAAGGAAGACTGACAGTTTATACCGGCAAGAGGAGGAACTGCTTTATGGCCAAAATAACGAGGCTGGATATTGAAAAGGTCCTGGATAAAAAGGTCCGACCTGACCTTAATATGCATGGCGGAAATATCCGCATAGACGATTATGATGACGGGGTGCTGCATGTTTCCATGACGGGTGCATGCAGCGGATGTCCTTCGGCCGACTTGACTATGGAGAAGCTTGTAAACGCTGAGATTACCGCCGCTTTTCCGGAAATAAGCCGTGTCGTTCTGGTGACCGGAGTGAGCGACGATATGCTTGCGGAGGCGCGCCGGATGCTGGATGTGAGACACAACCAAACCGGAGCATGAAAGTTTTGCTTCGCTATTGCGGCGGATGTAATCCTCAGTTTGATCGTGTGGCGCTGGCGCGACGTCTCGGCGAGAAGTTTCCGGATGTGGAATTCATTACCGAGCCGGATGCGGAAGAGGTATGCGGGGCTGCGGTCATAATATGCGGCTGCAGCTCCACGTGCGCAAATCATAACGGATACAACGGGTTATACGGCAAGATGATCGTCTGGCGGGAGGAGTCTATTGACGCTCTATGCAATTTTATTGCAAGCGTCCGTGATAAAGTTAAGTGAATGTGAGGAAATGATTTAATGGATTGGAAAACAGAATATGTCGACCGTATCTGCACGGCGGACACGGCGGTCAGTTATATAAGATCCGGCGATCGCGTAGTCGTTGAGCACGCTTGTGGAGAGCCGGTTATCCTGACTGATGCGATGGTGGAAAACGCCGAAAAATGTGGTTATGAAAATGTCGAGATTGTCCACATGGTAGCAATGGGCAAGGCCGGATACTGCAAGCCAGAGATGCGCAAGCATTTTTACCATAACGGATTGTTCCTCGGCGGCAGCACCAAGGACGCGATTGCGGAGGGACGCGGAGAATTTACTCCGATCTTCTTTTCACAGATACCGGATCTTTTTAGAAATACCATGCATGTCAATGTTGCGCTATTGCAGGTCAGCGAGCCTGATGAACACGGCTACTGCTCTTTCGGTATCTCGTGCGACTATACCAAGACTGCCGCGGAGGTTGCTGATATCCGCATAGCACAGATAAACAAAAACATGCCGCGCGCGCTTGGCGACAACTTTATACATATCTCGAAGCTTGAGCACATAGTTGTTGAAGATACCCCGCTTATCGAGCTTCAGCCGCCGAAAATAAGCGACGTGCAGCGCAAGATCGGAGAGTATTGCGCGTCTCTTGTCGGTGACGGAGACTGCCTGCAATTGGGAATCGGAGCTATCCCTGACGCGGTGCTGTCGTTCATGGGCGAGAAAAACGACCTTGGCATACACTCGGAGATGTTCTCCGACGGCGTTGTCGATCTTATCAACAGGGGAGTTGTAAATAATAAAGCAAAGCAAATCGACAAAGGCTTGTCTGTTGCCGGGTTCCTTATGGGTACAAAAAAGCTGTACGATTATGTAAACGACAACCCCGCGGTACGCATGATGCCTATTGACTATGTCAATGATCCGCGGATCATAAGTCAGAACGATAATGTAGTTTCCATCAATTCCTGCGTTGAAGTTGACTTGATGGGCCAGGTATGCTCGGAGTCTGTGGGACTCAAGCAGATATCCGGCATTGGCGGACAGGTCGATTTCGTACGCGGGGCGACATGGTCAAAGGGCGGACGCACTATACTGGCTATGCCCGCGACAACAGGCAAGGGGAAAATATCCAAAATCGTCCGGTTCCTTGCGGAAGGCGCGGCGGTCACGACATCGCGTACGGACGTGGATTATATTGTTACAGAATTTGGCATAGCTCAGCTTCACGGGCAGACCCTTAAAAACCGAGCGCGCCAGTTAATAGCGATAGCTGACCCCGCATTCCAGGATAGCCTTAGAGAAGAGTTTGAGAAGAGGTTCAGCTGCAAATATTGATTACCAAATCAATAATGCGGTGGAATGTTAAAAATGAAAGGTTGGTTTTCTTATGCAGCCTAAAGAATGTCCCTTTTGGAAAGTAGGCCCATTCAAAATGCGTCTCCCCTTCGTACACTATCGTTTCTCGGCACCTGAATATATTCAGGGCTTGCTGATGTGCGCGGTGTGCCTGGCCGCAGTTTCCATTTTGCAGCAGGATCTTGGGATGCCGGCCAATGTTGCTCTGGCGATAGTTGTACTGAACGGATTCTTTTATTGCTGGCATACATGGCTGGGCGATCCCGTCATTCCCGGCTGGATAACCCCCGCTATTCCTCTGTTGGAGGCCTACTGCCTGTCATTTGCCGATGGGGCTACCCGCGTTCAGGCTCTGGTCGCTTTTGAGATGGAGCTTGGTATTTTCTGCATCCTACTCGGCGTTTCCGGTCTTGCGGGTAGACTGATAAAGCTTATACCGGCGCCTATAAAGTCCGGTATAATTCTTGGCGCCGGCATTGCCGCAATCGTCTCCGTCTTTAAGACGGGCGGCAAATTTGCCACCGCACCTATAACCACGACCATATGTCTGGTAATTGCCGTTTACCTGCTTTTCTCCATTCCGTTTGACAAGCTGTCGAGAAAGAGCAAGTTCTGGGGCAATGTTTCAAAGCTGGGCATTCTTCCCGCAGTCCTGCTTGCATGCATTGTAGGCCCGGTCATCGGCGAATGCCCGATACCCGTATTTGATTCTATCTTTTCTCATCCTGATTTTGTCGGGTTGTGGACCAACTGGGTTCCTTGGGGTACTATCGGCTGGCCGACGGGCAGCATGTTTATCCAAGCTATCCCGAGCGTTATCGCTATCTACATAGTTCTGTTCGGAGACATAGTCCAGTCTCAGACCCTGATAAACGACGCTGTCCGTGTTCGCGGCGGCGACGAAATTGTAGATTACAGCCCGAACCGCGCTCATATAATTTTCGGCTTCCGCAACTTTGCAATGTCCATGATCGGCCCCGATATCTGCATGTGCGGACCGCTGTGGGCAGCAATGCAGGTCGTTGTCTGCGAGCGTTACAAGAAAGGCAAAGACGCTATGGACACCATGTTCTCCGGCGCTGCCTGCTTCCGCTTCGGCACATTCACCGGATATTGGATCGGCCCCATCGTTGCTCTTGTTACTCCGATAATGTCAGTAGCAATGGCACTGACCCTGGTCGTTCAGGGCTTCGTATCTGTCCGTGTCGGCATCACTCAGGCCAGGTCGTTTAAGGACCTCGGCATAGCCGGCGTTATAGCGGGCGTGATAGTCTGCCAGGGCTCGGCTTACGGATTGCTTATGGGTATTATTATGACTCTGCTGTGCTACGGCAAAAACTTCTTTAAGGGCGACGTCGAAGCTGGACATATGTGGTCTCCGGA
The DNA here is from genome assembly GCA_963666535.1 of Oscillospiraceae bacterium. Lineage (GTDB taxonomy): Bacteria > Bacillota > Clostridia > Oscillospirales > Oscillospiraceae. Next base: position 1,722,244 of record OY762913.1, read on the forward strand.
GGTAGAGGCCCTCAATGCCGCTGAGGAAGAGATGGCCACAGTAGCCTGATTCGCACTTTTCTATCCGGAATATCCGGGCTTTTGAACCTGGACTCGGGTTATAGCCGGAAATACATATTGTAACAGCATTACAGCAATATCTACATTTGCTGAGATGTTGGACTACCCCCCTTATTGTTTAAGGATATTGACCGGTTCGAGTTTTTCGAGCCGGTCAATATTCTATTCGACTATATTTATACTATTTTTATATTTTCCAATTATTTTGTTGCACATAGGCGTGTGTTGCGTTATAGTTTTAACAATATCATAGGCCTGCGTGGGACGAACAATGAAGCCGCCGCATGTATATGCGGCGGCCGATGTGAAAGACCGAGGAAGCGAGCTTTGCAATCATATATTTTCGTCTTCGGTAGTGATTTGAGGCGTATCGTCGCAGCCGCTGTCCGAAAGAGGGACCGCTTCGCCTGATTCCTTCTGCTGCTTCTTGAAGGCTGCCTTGCGTTTGTCTATGTCGCGTTTGATGCGTTCCTGCTTGCGGTCGGCTTTTTCTATAGCGGTGCGTATCTGTTCTCCTGTAAGATCGAAAATACCCTTGTCCTTAAACCCGTCGGTAGTCATCTTGTTTGTGACTTGATAAAAGCGGACGGAGCATTTGGAGCATACCTTGCCGTCCCTCGCGTCGACGGAGCCAAACAAGCCTATCTTGTTTCCGCATACAGCACACATTTTAGCCATAACTTAAAATCATTCCTTTCTCCGCGTTAAGCGGAAAAAACATAAGCGCTCACCTAAGTGCGATGGTTATAAGCCCCGATGCACATTTATGGCCGCCGACCGAGGCGCTTACACGGCATTCATAAAGCCCGCCGCCAGGAGCGGATGACAGAGCGGCGAAAAGATCTACCATATCGCCGGGCATTACCGGACGAAGAAAACGCATATGGTCTGCGGAGAAGAAATATGGAATCAGGCTTTCGTTTCCCGAAATGGTAAGAAGAAGAAGATCTGCTGACTGCGCCATGCTTTCAAGAAGGTATACTCCCGGGAGCACCGGAGCATCCGGAAAATGCCCGCGAAAAACATCCCATGCGGGGTCGATATAAAGACTGGCTTTTGAGGACACGCCAGGAACACAATCGTCAGCCCTATCAATCAGGAGCATGGGGGGGCGATGAGGGAGGATTTTCAATATATCGCTGTGCTCAAGAAGCATGGCAAAATCCTTCCTTTCCTATTTTAAGACAGTCTATCAGAAATACATTATATTTTCAAGCTGTAAGGAGCGTTTTACTATGACAAATCTCGAAAAGTACAATAAACTGCTGAAGGAAGATCTCCGCGTTACCGACGATGAGCTGAACGACGAAAAGCTTATCTACAATCGCCATCCCCACTGGGATTCTTTGGCTCATGTTGAGATGGTCACGGATATTGAAGAGATGTTCGGAGTGCAGTTCAGCACTATTGACATAACGTCATTTGGTAAATACAGCACGGGAATAGAAATACTGCGAAGACTTGGAGTGAAAATCTGACGCTCGGCAGAGCGGATTTGCATTAAAAGGGAGTGGTATTACGATTTTCTTGATCGATATGAAGCCGCCCGCCGCGCCGGCGCTTTTTACAGAGACGGGCGAATGCGTGACATACGGAGAACTTGTGGAGCACGTTAAGCTGCTGGAAAAACATATAACGGGCCGCTGCCTGATTTTTTGCATGTGCCGCAACGAGCCGGGAGCCGTTGCGGGATATTTGGCATTCGTTTCAGGCGTGGCGGTGCCGCTGCTGCTTGACGCGGCTATTGCCGATGAAGCGCTTGATAAGCTTTGCTCGGCTTACCGTCCGTCCTATTTCTGGGCGCCGGAGGATACCGCGGAAAGATTTAAAGACAGCAAAAAAGTATTTACCATGATGGGTTACGCGCTGCTGAAAACAAAATACGATACATATCCGATGAATAAAAAACTGGGACTGCTACTCGCCACATCGGGCAGCACTGGGAGCCCCAAGCTTGTCCGTCAAAGCCGCGCAAATATAGAAGCTAACGCCGAATCGATACGGCAGTATTTGGGACTTACCGCCGAGGAGCGACCAATAACATCGCTGCCGATGCAATATACATACGGCCTTTCAATTATCAACAGCCATCTGCTCGCGGGAGCATGCCTGCTCCTTACGGCAAAAAGCGTCGTTCAGCGCGAGTTTTGGGACTTTTTTAAAGAACGTGGAGCTACCAGCTTCGGTGGTGTGCCGTTTACCTACGAATTGCTGAAAAAAATACGCTTTATGCAAATGGATATGCCCTCGCTCACGTGCATGACGCAGGCGGGCGGAAAGCTCCCGATAACCTTACAGGAGGAATTCGGAAAATGGGCGGAGGAGCACAAAGTCCGCTTTTTCGTAATGTACGGGCAAACCGAGGCCACGGCGCGAATGAGCTATCTCAAGGCGGAAAAATGCCTTGAAAAATGCGGGAGCATTGGCGTCACTATCCCTGGCGGAGAGTTCTGGCTTAGAGACGCGGATGGGTCGGTAATAAAAGAAAGCGATAAGGTCGGCGAGCTTATATATATGGGACAGAACGTTACACTCGGTTATGCGGAATGCACGAGTGACCTTGAAAAGGGAGACGAGCGCGGCGGAGTTCTCGAAACGGGCGATATGGCGAAGCGCGACGCGGACGGATACTATTATATTGTGGGCCGCAAAAAACGTTTTGTAAAGCTGCTCGGAATAAGAGTGAGCCTCGACGAATGCGAACAGCTTTTACTGAACAGGTTTGAAGGCGTGGATTTTGCCTGCGTCGGAGAGGATGACCATTTGCTCATATATGCGGCGGGCGGAGAGCCTGACGCTGGAGCGGAATATCTGTCCGATATACTCCGTATAAACCGATCGGTATTTGAAGAACGTCTGATAGACGCGATACCTAAAAGCGATTTCGGCAAGACTTTGTATATAAAGCTGCAAGAGGAGGGAAAATGATGCCTGACTCCGAGGTGGATTTCGACCGTGATCCATATTCGCTGGATAGCGAGGCAAAGGATAGAGTGCTGACCGAGGAGCTGCTGCGCCTTACGGAGCACCACCGGGAGCACTGCCGCGCTTACGCGAATATGCTTTGCGCCATATCATTTGATCCAAGCAGAGTAAAGCATTACAGAGACCTGCCGTATCTTCCCGTTGGACTTTTCAAGCAGCTAAGACTCAGCAGCATAGACGATGACGCGAAGGATTATAAGGTAGCTACGTCTTCGGGAACCAGCGGGCAGCAGAAGTCTCAAATAATTCTCGACGCCGATACTCGGACCATGCAGCAGCGCGCGCTTGCGGCAATAGGATGCTCATATTTTGGAGATCAGAGGCTTGCGATGCTGGTAATAGACTGCCCGGCAACAGTGAAGAGCAGGAACTATTTTTCAGCGAGAACGGCTGGAATAATTGGATTTTCATTGTTCGGAACGCACCGCACATTTGCGCTGAGAGATGAGGATATGTCGCTTGATTACAACGCTGCCCGTGATTTTCTCGAAAAATACGGAGAAAAGCCGTTCCTCGTTTTTGGCTTTACCTTTATTGTCTGGCAAAAGCTTTGCCTCGAACTAGAAAGCAAAGGCGAAACGCTGAACATGAAAAACGCGATACTGATACACGGCGGAGGATGGAAAAAATTTGAAATCATCGCGGTTTCACGTGATGAATTCAGCCAAAGGCTCCGAGCGACCTGCGGCATAGAACGTATACATGAATATTACGGTATGGCGGAGCAGACCGGAAGCATCTTTATGCAGTGTGAATGCGGACATCTGCATTGTTCCGACTATTCGGGAATTTTGGTCCGCAGGGCTGAGGATTTCTCCGTTTGCGAGCCTGGCGAAAAAGGGATAATCCAAACACTGTCTGTTCTGCCGCGCAGTTATCCCGGCCACAGCCTTTTGACTGAGGACGAGGGAACACTGCTTGGAGTAGACGATTGTCCGTGCGGACGCAAGGGGGCATATTTTTCGGTATCCGGGAGACTTAAAAACGCGGAGCTTAGGGGGTGCAGCGATACCTATGCGGCAGCTTTTTGATTCCATAACATATCTTGCGGGCGATGCCGAAGCACTGGCCACTCTCCCGAGCCAGAGGGCGTTTGCGCCGTTTGCGTCTGAGACGGAAAGGTTTCTGACGGCGCTATCGCAACGACTGAGAGCCGACGATGAGGCGAAGGCGATGCCAGACGTATTAGCGTTCGCGTTTTGGTGCCGCGCGGCAAATATAGCGCTGATGCGGTGGGAATATGCCGAACGGATTGACGACAGACTTGGCCGGGGCGTGACACTTCATTTCGCGCCATCAAATATTCCTGTATTGTTCGCGTTTTCAATGGCGGCGGGGCTGCTGGCGGGAAACTGCTGCGCGGTAAGGCTGCCTAAGAAAGCTACGCCGCAGGCAGAGCGCATATGCTCTGCGGTCCGCGGAGTCTGCGAAAATGAATGCCCAGAATTCAAACCAAGGATAATCCTGTTTCGCTACGGGCATGAGCCGGAGATAACGGAAGCGCTTTCGGCGCTGTGCGACGTGCGTATCATTTGGGGCGGCGACGCCTCGGTGGCGGAGATACGCAAGGCGCCTCTTCCACCGCGCGCAACGGAGCTGTCGTTCGCGGATAGAGGGAGCGTGGCGGTATTGGACATGCGAAAAATCCTTGAGGCTGACGAGCTTGACGTTACCGCGCGCGCGTTTTACGACGACACATATTTAAACGACCAGAATGCCTGCTCGTCTCCGAGAATAATTTACTGGCGCGGCGCGGATAAGGAGACTAAGACGGCGCGCGAGAAATTCTGGGGCGCTATACATTATTATATAAAGCAGCGCTATGATTTGGCGGCTGTCACGGCGGTACAAAAGTGGGACGCGGCGCTCAGGCTTGCGGCACTTATACCGAACGCGAGCATATCGGCACCGGATAATTTCATTACGCGTATCTATGTACCGGAACTTAAAGAATGGATGTGGGAATTTACAGCGCCCGGAGGATTTTTTATAGAGACGCGGGGAGAAAAACTGGACGGGCTTCTGCCGGTCATGACACGGCATTGCCAGACCGTATGCCGCTACGGCGTTGAAAAGAATGAGCTGATGCAATTTATGTGCGGCTCACGCGCAAGCGGCGGAGACAGGATAGCGGATTTTGGACATGCGCTGGATTTTGCCCTGACCTGGGACGGACACGACCTGATAGAATCAATGTCCAGGCGAATCATAAAGAACTGAGAGGCGGCGGATAATGACATTTTTGGTCGAACGCGATGAATGCCGCCTATATGCCACGATTAAAGGAAGCGGCCCGCTTATGTTACTCGTTCACGGCGTGGCCTGCAACGGAAGCTATTTCTTTCCGGCAATGGAAATATTGAGCCGAAGCTATACGACCGTGGCCTATGACAGGCGGGGCTATTCGCAAAGCACGGCAGACGAGGAAGCGGACTATTCCATAGCCGCGCAGGCGGACGACGCGGCTGCGGTTATATGCGCGGCTGGACTTGGAGCGGCGGCGGTCGTCGGAAGCAGCGCGGGAGGGCTTATAGCGCTGGAGCTTGCGAGAAGACATCCCGAGCTGGTAACTAAGCTGTTTTTGCAGGAGCCGCCGCTTGCGTCGGAGCCGATGTTTTTTGAGACGCTTGAAGCCTGGGTGCAAAGGCTGGGCGAATGTGCGAAGAAAAAGCGTATGAGCGCGGCGCTCCTTACCTTTGTGCGCGCTATCGGCGGGAAGGACGGCCGCGCGCCGAGCCAGCCGCTTGAGGAGCAGGCCGAGCGGCTTAAAAATTTAGAGGTTTTCATGCGCGGCGAAATGTTTGAATTGCTCGCCTATCTTAAAGCTCTTCCCGAGAAACTTGATATCAAAGTCATGCGAGTCATGGCTGTGGGAGAGATGGACGCGGACGGGCTTTTTTCAAAATGGGGAGAATCGGGAGCGGCATGGCTCGAATGCCGGTTGCTTCATGCTCCCGGTTATCACAATCTGCCGTCGGATCTGCCGCTGGATTTTGCGGCGCTGGTGCTTGGAGCTTTTGCCGTGATGGACGACGAAACGGAAGAAAGAGGATGAAAACATTGAATATTATAAACGAAACAAGACAAGATGCCCCGAATATGCCGGAAAATACGAGGAAACTTGATTTTTCATCCCTTGCAGATAAGAATGTGGCCGAATTTCAGGCTGCGTCGCCTGAAACGCGCGCTGAGCTTGCCAAAAAAGCGGAAAGCTCGCTTCACGAGGCCGCGATAGAGCTTGTCAATAAATCAGCCGAGCGATTTTTAAGCAAAATCGGTTCCGACACAGCGACTCTTTTTGTGCGCGATATAGCGACAATGAAGAAAAAGCTTGAAAAGCTCGGGATAGCGTCCGCCGACGAAAAAATTACGGAGAGAATAGCATCGTCCGCTGCCGGCGAAATAGGGAGCAGGATTATAACAATATGGGAGAAGACCATATTTCCGGCATATGATGACAGAGAAGATTATCCAAACAACGACGAATGGCGAGAGTTTGTTGATGCATCGAGCTACTGTACGGTGATTATCGAGCGGGCGATAGATCTATCCGGAGACGAGGCTACACGCGCCAATGTAGAGAGATATGCTTCGCTTTGCAAGATACACGACGTATGCATAGACTCCTGTGGTTGGTCGTTTGATATGCACGGAACGAATGTGAATATAACGAATACGATAGGTAAATCCTGGCACAAGGATCGCTGCTTGTCGGAGAAAGAGATAAAGGAACGCCGCCGGCGTATCGGCGAGTATGAAAAAAGGATGGCCTTGCTCCGCCGCCAGATAGCCGACAGAGAATATGAGCGGACCGAGGAAGAGCAGGAGAGATATTGGAGCGAGCACCCCGAAGAATATCAAAAGCGCGTCGAGGAAGAAAAAAACGCGGCGATCTACTGCGCGGAGCGTATAGCGCAGGGCGAGGAGCTGCTTAAAAATGGCGATAAGCTACATGCGGCGCTGGCATTTTGGGAGGGCAAGGACTTTGAACGCTCGCGCTGCGTTCTTGACTTCTCAACGCTTATTGGCGCGGGGCAGTCGCATACCGTTGGCGTGATGCCGGACGGCAAGGTGGTTACAGCCGGCGACGGCTATGATGGCAACGGAACGGACATGCGCGCATGCAATACAGGAAGCTGGAAGAATATAGTGGCCGTAGCGGTTTCAAACTTTACTACCATTGGCCTCAAGCGCGATGGAAAGGTAGTAGCCACAGGAATGAACACAAATGGACAGATGAACCTCGGAACGTGGAGAGAGATACGTCAGATTTCTGCTTCGAGCCGCCACAGCGTAGCTATACGCGCGGACGGCTTTGTGCTTGCCGAGGGCGACGATTCAAGCAGCCAGTGCAAAACGCACAAATGGGAGAATGTGAAAACTGTATCTGCCGGAAGATACCACACCATGGCGCTGCTGAACGACGGCACGGTAAAGGTATGCGGCGTTGCCAACAACGGACGCGCGGCTACGGGGGAATGGCGCGATATAGTTATGATTGCCGCAGGAGGGGGTCATTCGGTAGGCCTTTGCGCGGACGGGACAGTCGTGGCCTGCGGTCAAAACGACGCGGGACAGTGTAACACTGAGAGCTGGCATGACATCGTTTCCATTGGAGCGGGAGCTCTTCATACGGTAGGAGTGCGCGCGGACGGAACCGTGGTCGCCTGCGGCGCGAACGACAGGGGACAATGCAATGTTGAGCAATGGCACAATGTAATTGCGGTCGCCTGCGGAAATCATACGGTAGGACTTTGCAAGGACGGCTCTGTAATTTGCGCGGGAGATAACATCCATCACCAGAATGAAGCGAATGGATGGAATCTGTTTTCATGCGAGGCCGCCGTGCGGCGAGAGCGGATAGACGCCAAAGCCGCTCCGCTTACGGAACAGCTTGATCGGATGAAGAGCGAGTACCGAGAACTTGGATTTTATCAGCGTGGCAAGCGCAAGCAGGTCTGGCGGGAAATTGTCGAACTTGAAAAACGAATAGAAGAACTCTCATGACATAAAGCTGACAAATTTCCGGATGTACGTGCGCGCAATTCAAAGCAAGAAAGAAGTCTCGGGGGATTGGGAGCGAGCCGAGACGTGAACAAAGGATAAACATATTTAATAATTTCGGAAGGCCGGCGCAAAGCGCCGGCCTTCCGCTTGCAGACAAAAAGCGTTTCATGCACAGCATGGAGCGCTTTTTGAGCACAATATGGAAAATATAAAGCGCAGGAAACGCGAAAAATCTGTTTTTATGGGGTTATTCCGCTTCCGGCGTATGGGACATAGGGTTTGATGTCGAAAGTGGGCGTACCATTCATCAAATCGGCGCCCGAGACGCGGAGCACAGGGCCGTCGGGAGTTGAAATTTCCACGCCGTCGAGTCTGACTGAGGAAAAGCCAATGGGGGTTTGGCCGAAAGGGCGAACGCGTAGCGAACACGCCGAGCCTTGTATTTCCGCCTAGACGCGGGGGACGCACGGTCGGCGACCACTCGCGGCGAACGGACTCGGAAAATTCCCGGATGAGCCACAAATAGGAAAAACCTTCTATACTGCGCAGGGCGTTCGGGTTTTGGAATTCCGGCTCAAAAACTATTTCAGCCGTCAGCTTTTTGACGATCCCTCTCTGCCGGGGTATGCCGAATTTTGACGTAGAGTCGCTCCTTATACGCGCGATGGGTCGCAGGGAGCAAATATCATTCATATGTAGAACCTCACAGTATAAATCTCCGTCTACCGTCAGCACCTGACCGGTAATGCACGCGGCTGCCGGATAGGCGAGAAACACGGCTGCGTGGGCGATCTCGTCCGGATGCCCAAGCCGGCCCATGAGCGTTTGCTGGGCAAGTGACGACATATCCTCGCCGCCAAGTTTTCCAATCATATGGGTTTTATGTAGCCGGGAGCAATGGAGTTAACGCGTATCTGAGATGGGGCAAGCTCCGCCGCGAGCGAGTCATGCCGATAAGCGCAAATTTGCAGGCGGAGTACGCGACCTCGCAGGATGCGCCGCCGACATTGACAGCAAACATGCGGTTCCAGATCTCTTCAGATGTATCCTGAAACACACCTCCAAAGGATATGCCGGTGTTGTTTACGAGCAGAGACACAGCGCCGAAGTTCTTGTTAATCTCTTTAAACACTATACCGCTGAGGGCGACTGTTTAAGGGACCCTTCTGCGGAAATTTGAAAATCAGAGAAAGTCGGGAAAGGCATGATACGCTGATAATAAAGCCTTTATTACTGCTTTAGCGGAGATGCTAAAGAATGCATAGAAAAAGTGTGATTTTTGTATTTGATTACGCAGAGATGAGGAAAAGTTGCGAACCGCACGCGCTCCTTCCTCTGCGTGGTTCGCATCCAACGTCTAAATCAAGATGCTTTTTGAGCGAAATATAGGGGCCTGTTTTGCGGACCACTTGGGAGCGCGAGAAGCGCGCTGCTCAGGCCCAGAAGCGAACGACTAAGAATATAAATATCTGGAGATGTAGCTCCGTGGGAAAGTGCCACTTTCGTAGAGATTAAACACAAAGTGCTGTTAGGTGTAATACATAAGATGTATCCTTCTCGAGACCCCGAAAAATTTTGTGTAAAAGTGAATGAGAGACATCCTTTTGGTCAAGAGTTGGAGCAATAACAATTCAACACTGAAAGGATGTTTTTTATGAAGGAAGCACCGGCAGAACTGATGCGAGAATACGTGAACAGCCAAAAGTTTAGCAGCACCATGGAGATTATGGGGGCCATGAAGGAAATGTTTCGTGACGTACTTCAGCAGGTCATGGAAAGCGAGCTGGACTCGGAGCTGGGCTACGAAAAAAGCGAAAGAGCGTCGCAAACCGCTGTCGAACCGGAAGCTAAGAATTACCGAAATGGGTATTCGCAAAAGACAGTCAAGACGCAATTGGGCGAGGTGGAGATCAAGGTGCCCCGGGATCGCAACGGAAAATATGAGCCTCAAATCATCGAAAGATACAGCCGAAACGCCGACGGCATGGAAGAAAAGATTCTTTCCCTGTATGCCTGTGGCATGAGTCAGCGGGATATAGCGGAGCAGATTAAGAGCCTTTATGATGTGGAAATCTCCCCAGAGCTAGTGAGTAAGATCAGCGAGAAAATCATGCCGGAGGTTTCGGCATGGCAGAACAGACCGTTGGAACCCGTCTATCCATTTGTATTTTTGGACGCTATTCATTACAAGGTCAAGGAAAATCACCAGTATGTCACCAAGGCTTCCTATGTGGTACTTGGCATCACCATGGATGGCAGAAAGGACATTCTTGGCGTTTGGATCGGGGAACATGAGAGCAGCAAGTTTTGGCTTTCTGTGTTGAATGACCTCAAAAGCAGGGGTGTTTTGGATGTTTATCTGTTCTGTGTGGACGGGCTGAGGGGCTTCTGCGAGGCCATCAATGCCGTTTACCCCCAAGCGCAAATCCAACGCTGCATCATCCATCAGATCCGCAGCTCCACCCGCTATGTGAGCTACAAGGATATCAAGGCGCTCATGGCTGATTTGAAACTGGTCTATAAAGCCGTCACGGAAGACGAAGCGTTGGAGCATTTGATGGCATTCCGTGAAAAGTGGGGTAAACAGTATCCCTCCTGCGTCAAGAGCTGGGAAGAAAACTGGGACATTCTGAGCACCTTTTTCGCATACCCCGCCGAAATCCGGCGCATCATATACACGACAAACATCATTGAGGGTCTTAACCGCCAGTTTCGGCAAATCACCAAAAATAAACCCAGCTTTACCAGCGATGACTCCCTGCGCAAGATGCTGTATCTGGCATCTAAAAAAATTGTCGAACACTGGACGTCCAGAAGTCGAAACTGGGATATGGTATTAAGCCAGCTCAACCTGATGTTTTCTGAGAGAGCCGCAGTCTGATTTTACCTTGAAATAGAGTTCCCCTGGGCGGACGCGGCATTCACGCAAAGCGCGCATACCGTGTCCGCTCCCGGGGAAACGGGCAGTGAAGGCAAAATCCACAGTCTTGATTTGCAAGAGCAAACCCACAGATACAAGCTAAAATTCTTGATCAAGGGATTTTACAATTACACAAAATTTTCCGACGTGCCTCCTTCTCCGCCAATCCATTATGAGCCGTGCCTTTATAGGTATGGCTCATAATGCTTTTTGTTGAGAATTTAGGGTAGTTCAGCTTAAACATCCCACAAAATTGTATTTGACTTGAATGCTCTGACTTTTATGGCCTTTTTCATCCGTCTGCTCATGCACGGCCACATTGTCGACGAGCTGGAACGCGGTGGCCCGGTCAAGCCGATCAATGGAAACGCAATCCTTAACCAGTTCCATCCATTTCTGCACTTTTGCCTCATTAACTTTCCTGATCATGAAACTGCCGCCTGACGCTCTCGGTCTTTTCTTCAAGCGTGTTTATCTCCTGCTCATAGTCGGCAAGCATTTTTTTGAACAGGCTGTCCGGCACGTTACCCGTGATTTTTTCCTCTAACAGCCGCTTGCTGGTATCCACAATAAACGCAATACGGTTTGTCGCGTCGCACAGGATTCTTTCCTGTGCGACTTTTTCGTTCTGCCGCTCCTGTCCAGTGAAAGACAACAGCCTTTCCAGCAGCCGCTTTTCATAGGTAATAGCCGTCTGTGCGTGGTATTGAATGTCTGACAAAATGATGCTTTCCAGCGTATCCGCGTCAATGGTGTACATGGAACAAGACTTGTTCCCGCTGTTGACGTAGCGACTGCAACGGTAAAACCGTCGCTCCACGCCGCTTTTTTCGACCTTTTGATTAAAAGCCATCGCCGCCCCGCAGTCGGCACACCGGATAATTCCCAAAAAACATTGACTTCATCTGTGCTGTTGACCTTGATCGTGTGATTCGAGTGGGTGCTTCCCGCATTGTCCAGATGCCTTTGAACGCCGTCCCAGGTTAAACGGTCGATGATTGCCTCATGCGTATTGCTTGCCGTTTTGTATTCTACGTTTCTCTCTGGCGTTCGCATGAGGGTATACCTACTTTTTTAAGTACAGATGAAAATTCAAACAAAAGGGCCTTGCAGTTTGGATATCATAAATCTTAGCTTTCTCTTGACCAGTCAGTCTAATTGTGTTATTGTCTAATTAGACCGACTGGTCAAGAGGAGGTAACCGTATGATAAAAGTAAACAATGTATACCACGACTATGGAGGAAAAGGCAATTTTGCCGTATCCGACATTTCATTTGTCGTCGAGAGCGGTAAGATTTTCGGATTTCTCGGCCCGTCCGGCGCGGGAAAGTCTACTGTGCAGAACATCATGACCGGGCTTATATCCTTGCAGCAGGGCGAAGTTCTCTATGATAACCAACCCGTCAAAGCTTTACGGACTAAGTTCTTCAATCAGATTGGTGTGTCCTTTGAACAGCCCAACGTCTATGCAAAGCTGACGGGATATGAAAACCTCAAGTATTTTTCAGCGCTCTTTTCAGTACACACACGCGACCCGATGGAACTGCTGGACAGAGTCGGCTTGAGGGATTCGGCCCATAAGAAAGCGTCGGAGTATTCAAAGGGAATGCGGCAACGGCTCACGCTGGCAAGAGCGTTACTTAATAAACCGAAATACTTGTTTCTTGATGAACCGACCAGTGGGCTTGATCCGTCCACGGCGGCGAGCGTCCGCGAGCTGATCCGCGAACAGCGGGACGGCGGGGCGGCTGTGTTTTTGACAACACATAACATGGAGCTTGCCGATTCCCTCTGCGATACCGTGGCATTTTTGTACGACGGAAAAATTGCCGCGATGGATTCCCCCGAAGCGCTGAAGCTCCGGTACGGGAAGCGGGCAGTAACCATCGTATATGAAGAGTCCGGCAAAGAACAGACGAAATCATTTGATATGAACGACTGCAGTGCGCTTGCCGAATTTCTCTTGAGCGTAAATTTGATCAAGATGCATTCTCAGGAGGCCACGCTGGAAGAAATATTCCTACGCGTTACCGGGAAGGAGCTGAAGTCATGAACGGACTTCTTGCGCTGGGCATTTTAGATTTCAAGCGTCTTATGACAAACGCTCTTTTTTGGATTATAACCGCAACGTTAGTCATTATCATCGTGCTCATCAATTTTGTACTTCCTCAAAATATTTCGGAAGAAAGCTACCGTATTTTCACGTATCATACGGACTTTTCTGTCGGCCAATCTACCGCAGTCAGCAGTGAAGAGGAACTTCGGCAAGCGGTGAAAGACAGTGGAACAATCGGACTGCTGGGGGCGGACGACGGCAGCATTACGGTTCTTCATCCGGGGCTGTCCGAAAAGACAGTCCGCGCAATTATGGTTATGCTTTATAACTCTTCCGATACCGAAGTTATGGTAGAGAGTATGAACGAAAGTGGCCAAACCATTCCCTTTAACAAACGCATGACGCCGGTCTTTATTTGCTTTGAGGCACTTATTATCGGGTTTATCCTGGGCGGGGCGCTGATGCTCTCGGAAAAGGAAGAGGGTACTTTCCGCGCATTGCGCATAGCCCCTATGGGCGTTGACCGTTATCTCATTTCAAAAACTGTGCTTTTTTCAATCATCGCTGTTCTTTATGCTTTGCTGATGGCGTTCTTCTGTGTCGGTTTCGGCTTTTCCGTCCTCCGTTTTGTTTTGCTCAGTTTTTTCGGCGCGGCGATATTTTCTCTGATCGGGCTTGCGTTCACAACACTTTTTAAGGATATGAGCAGCTGGTTTTTTTCCATGGCGCTTCTGCTTTCGATCAACATGCTGCCGGTTGTCTCCTATATGGAACTGTCTTTTTCTCCACTTTGGATTAGAGCCATTCCGTCCTATTCCATGATCTTTGCTTATGAAAAAATCCTGTTTGGAATGAACGGAGCCTCAATATCCGTCGTTTTTACCGTGGCGGGCTGGTGCATTGGTGCGTATCTCCTCAGCCGTTTTGCGGTCGGGAGGTCTCTTCTCGAGAAAGGAGGGCGATAAGCTATGAGAAGCATTTTAATGACGATTACACGGGAGCTAAAGCTCATTTTCCGTGACGGCATCACAATTTATCTTGCGATATCCCCCGCAGTGCTTGCGCTTATTTTCATTTTTGTTTTTGGCAGCATACAGGAATCTTCGGTTCCTCTGGCAGTGGACAAAAGTCTGTCGCAGGAACTTACGGTCAAACTGGAAGCCGTAGCCGATATTGAATATATGGAGGATATTGAAAGCCTGAAAAAGCGGGTTAGCGGAGCCGACAGCATTGCCGGAGTTTATATGCAGGATGGCATTATCAAGCTGCTCGTGGAGGGCAATGAGGCGCAGGGATTTGTCGAATCCAGACAGAGTCTGGTGAGCGCCGCCCTCAGTTTCGAGCATATCGAATACACATCTGAGGCGGTTGAGAGCCAAAGCTCGTTGGCTTATAACATTTCTATGGCCTGCATCTTCCTGCTGGCGCTGTTTATCGGCGGCGCCACATTGGGACTTGGCGGCGTAAACGAACGGGAAAACGGTGTGATCCGTGCGGTATCGATCAGTCCCATGACCCTTTGGGGTTATATTACTTCAAAAATCATTCCTGCCCTGCTGTTTGGCATAGTCGGAGTGTCCGCCTGCGCCCTGATCATGGGCCGCGCGGATGCGCTGCTTGAGTTTATCCTGCTCACCTTGTGCAGTGTTTTTGTCAGCGGTATAATAATTTTCTTGATTATTGCTTTCGCCGACAATCAAATTGCTGCGGTAGGCGTCCTCAAAATTGTGATGCCTCTGTTCCTGATCGTCGGGATATCCGCTGTCTTTATCCCGGAAAAGTGGCTCTTCCTATACTACGCGCTTCCCATGTACTGGCAATACGCCGCGATTGACGCGATAATATCCGGCGGGGGGACGGCATTCCCGCTCCTTATGATTCTCGCGACCGGCATACCGTGGTTCATTGCAATGATGATTGTCTTTACGAAAAAAGTAAAAATGAAAGCTTGGAGGTAGATTTATGGAATGGTATGGGTGGATTCTGATTATTGCCGCGCTCGCAGGCTTTATCTTTTTAAAGGTAAGGGTGGGAGGCGCATGGATGAAGAAACAGAAAAAGAAAAAGGAACAGCGCGAAAAAACCATGGAGGATGAAGATTGATGGTAGAAGCTAATGAAAAGATGAAATGGCAGCAGGAAGGCTCTGAAAATCCATTGGACGGCAATACGGTACTTTGTGAGGCCGCGCTGGACGCTTTCTCCACGCATTCCTTTGGGGAAGCCTCCCTAAATGATATCATTAAGACAGCGGGAATGAATAAAGGGAGCTTTTACTACCGCTTTTATGACAAAATGGATTTGTATCTGTCTTTGTTCCAGAGACTCAGCATAGAAAAACTGGCGCTGTTTCAACAATACGATAACACAAATACAGAAGACGATTTCTTTGATTCCATCAGAAATAAAGCCATGCTGGGAATTCTTTTTGCCCGAAAGGAGCCAAGATACAACGCGCTCTCACGCAGGTTTCTAGCGGAAGAATTACCTTTTCGAAAAACTGTAATTGACTTTTTTGGCGGCGTTACCGAGAATGTTTTGCTTCGCATGGTTGAGGATGCACAGGCAAAGGGGCAGGTTCGCTGTGATATTTCCGCACAAATGATGGCTGAGGTGTTTGCAATTCTTCTCGAACGAATTGATAAAGTGATTACGTCTACTATGGATGATGATGAAGTATTAGGCAAGATAGATGAACTGATTAAGGTATTAAGGAATGGAGCAGAAGTAAAGTAAGTGAAAAACGGATGCCAATCGTTTTCTCGGCTTCGATGAGTTTTTTTGTCGTTCTAAGGGGTTATCCGTGTGGAATACTGCATCAGTGACGATCATCAATCTCGTAGAAAATCCGAACAATATATAATTTCTCTGAAACTGACTCCAAGAACTGGAAAGAAATCTGTCAAATCTTGACTTATACCATTGAGAAATTAAGGTTGTGGTGTATAATAATTGTGATTCGTTGTTGAATGCTTTTCAGAAGAGAGCGCAATAAAAATTGAAAATTAGCTATAAAAAACTATGATCATGTTGCTTGAAAGAGATATTGATAAGGTAACTTTTAGAAACGATCTCAAGATAGCGGCAGGGACTATGAGTAAACTCGACAAGGGCGAAGAAGTAGCACTATCCATTCTGCTGCGCATTTGCGAATATAACCACTATGATTAAAATTGAGTTTAGATAGAGGGGGTTCCTTCCATGAATTTGCAGCAGCTGAAATATGCTTTAGAAGTGCTGCATTCCAAATCCATCTCAAAAGCGGCTGAGAGCCTGTATGTCAGCCAGCCCTTCCTCAGCAAGGCCATTCGTGAGCTGGAAGGGGACATTGGCATTGACATCTTCAACCGAACCTCCCGGGGCGTAGTTCCCACGAAAAAAGGAGAGGAATTTTTGCTGCACGCACAGGAAATTCTTGACCATGTTGGGGAGGTGGAGCACCTTTACAAAGTGAAACCAAGGGAGGAATATCACTTTGAAATCACGGTGCCCATTTCCTGTTATATTGCCCAGGCCTTTGTGGCGTTTGTAGAGGAACTGTCAGATAAGGAACGGATTGAGGTGGACTATCAGGAGGCAAACACCATGATGGCCATTGACCGGGTGGTGGACCATGAGAGCAACCTCGGCATCATTCGCTATCAGGAAAACTATGAGGGTTACTTTCTTCGGTATGTGGAAAGTAAGGAACTGATCGCCAAGCCCATTTGGCAGTTTGAGTATTACCTTGTTATGTCCAGCAATAACCCCCTGGCGGGGAAGAACCTGGTGGAGGAACAGGAATTGGAGCCGCTCATTGAGATTAACCACGGCGACCCGGCTGTGCCGTCGCTACCCGTTTCCGCCATGATGGAACTGCGCCGAAAAGAGGCCAGTCGGCGGGAAATCGTGGTTTACGAGCGGCAAAGCCAATTTGAATTGTTGTGCCAAATTCCCGAGACCTATATGTGGGCTGCGCCCACGCCGTGGAGTGTGCTGGATCGCTATCCCCTCGTTCAGAAGAAGTGCAGCATTCCGGACAACCACTATAAGGATGTGCTGATTTACCGCAAGGGCTACCATCTGACGAGAGAAGACCGGCTGTTCATTCAAAAAGTGGAGGAGGTTGTAGCCGACTTCAAACGGGAATAATTACATTTCATTTTCGTCAAAATTGCTATGATGTGTCGGAATAGCTCTATGCTGTTTTGAACCCTTCCACAAAACCTGCCCTGAGATATAATGAAATCAGAATGAAAACCCAAAAGTCGGCTGATATGGCCGGCACTTTTATAGCAGCGGGAGAAGTGGAAGGAGCGCATAACATTATGCCACGTCAAATCAATGTGAGAGATTTTATTGTAGAAAATTTCACTCCCTATGATGGGGATGGCAGTTTTCTTTCCGGGCCCACGCCGCGGACAAAGCAGCTGTGGAGCGAACTGAGCGCCCTGTTGGAGCAGGAACGTAATGCACCTGGTCGCGTACTGGACGCAGATACCAAGATCATCTCCACCATCACCGCCCATGATGCGGGCTATATCAATAAAGCCCTGGAACAAATCGTGGGACTGCAGACGGACAAACCATTAAAGCGGGCCATCATGCCCTATGGTGGCCTGCGTACTGTGGAGCAGTCTCTGGAGGAACACGGCTATCATTTGGACCCGGAGGTTAAGAAGATATTTCAGTATCGAAAGACCCACAATGAGAGCGTCTTTGATGTCTACACACCCGAGATACGCGCCGCCCGCAGCAACAAGCTGCTGACCGGACTGCCTGATGCCTATGGCCGGGGCCGCATCATCGGCGATTACCGCCGGGTGGCACTGTACGGGGTGAACCTCCTCATCAAGGAGAAAAAGCGGGCCAAAGCGCAATATGATGCTGACGATATGAGTGAGGATCTGCTGCGCAAGCGGGAGGAACTGTCTGACCAAATCCGTGCGTTGGAACAGCTGAAGGAGATGGCGGCCAAGTACGGCTTCGATATTTCACAGCCGGCCACCGACACTAAGCAGGCCATCCAGTGGCTTTATTTTGGCTATCTGGGTGCGGTGAAGGAACAAAACGGCGCAGCAATGAGTTTGGGCCGCACCTCCACTTTCCTGGACATCTACGCCCAACGCGATTTGAAGAGCGGCAAGTATACCGAGGAAGAAATTCAGGAGATGGTGGATCACTTCATCATGAAGCTGCGTATCGTCCGCTTCCTCAGAATTCTGGAATATGACGATCTCTATGCAGGCGACCCAATTTGGGTTACTGAGTCCATGGGCGGTATGTGTTTGGACGGTCGTCACATGGTGACCAAGATGAGTTTCCGCTACCTGCAAACACTCGTCAATCTTGGCCCTGCCCCCGAGCCAAACCTTACGGTGCTCTGGAGTGAGCGGCTGCCGGAGCAGTTCAAACAGTTTGTTACCGGAATTTCGATCCAGACTTCCGCCATCCAGTATGAAAACGACGACTTGATGCGCCTTGAGTTGGGTGACGACTACGGCATTGCCTGCTGTGTCTCGCCCATGCGCATCGGCAAGCAGATGCAGTTTTTTGGCGCACGGGCGAATTTAGCCAAGTGCCTCCTGTACGCCATCAACGGTGGCGTAGATGAAAAAACAGGCAAACAGGTGGCAACCAATTTTGCACCCATCACCAGCGAATATCTGGACTTTGACGAAGTGATCGAAAAGTTCGACTGCATGGCAGGCTACCTGGCCAAGGTATATATCAAAGCGCTGTACTGCATCCACTATATGCACGACAAATACGATTACGAATGCATTGAGATGGCGCTGATGGACGAGAAGATTAAACGAACGACGGCCTGTGGTATCGCAGGGCTGTCGGTGGTAGCGGACTCGCTGTCTGCCATTAAGTATGCCAAGGTGAAGGTGATTCGAAACGAGCAGAACATTGCGGTGGGATTTGAGATTGACGGTGAATTTCCCCAATACGGCAACAATGACGAGCGGGCGGACAGTCTGGCGGCGCAAGTAGTCACTCTGTTCATGAATAAGCTGCGTCAGCATTCCACCTACCGTGACAGCATACCCACCCAGTCGATCCTGACCATCACGTCCAATGTGGTGTATGGCAAAAACACCGGTGCGACCCCGGACGGCCGCCAAGCGGGCGTACCTCTGGCCCCCGGCGCAAACCCTATGCATGGGAGGGACACCAACGGCGCACTCGCCTCACTGCTGTCGGTGGAAAAGGTGCCATTTGAAGATGCCCAGGACGGTATCTCCTATACCTTCTCCATGTGTCCCACCGCCCTTGGCAAGAGCCGGGAAGAACAGGTGAACAACCTGATTACACTGCTGGATGCCTATATGAGCAAAACGGGCCAGCATTTGAATGTGAATGTGTTAGACAGGGAGACTTTATTGGATGCCATGGAACACCCAGATCAGTATCCCCAATTGACCATCCGCGTCTCTGGCTATGCGGTGAACTTCACAAAGCTCAGCCGACAGCAGCAGTTGGAGGTCATCAGCCGCACGTTCCACGAAACATTCTGATGCCTATATCTGATGCCTATAAAGGAGGCCACCTATGACCAACCCAGTGGGGTTCATCCACTCTCTGGACTCGTTCGGTGCGGTGGATGGGCCCGGTGTCCGCTATGTGATCTTTTTTCAAGGCTGCCCACTGCGGTGCATTTTCTGTCACAATCCCGACTCTTGGACATTCGGACAGGGAGTGAAAATGGACGTAGAGGAGCTGGTAGAAAAAATTGTGACATTTCGCCCCTTCTACCGCAACGGCGGCGTCACGCTCAGCGGGGGGGAGCCCCTTGCCCAGCCGGAATTTGCAGTAGCACTGCTGCGCCGGTTAAAGGATGAGGGCTTTCACACGGCGGTGGATACCGCGGGTTCTATCCCGCTGGAACGCTGCCGTCAGGCAGTAGATCTTGCGGATTTGCTGCTGCTGGACATCAAGGCGCTTTCCCCGACGCTGTGCAGCACGGTTACCGGTTGGGACGGCAGCGGCGCAAAGAAACTTCTGGCATACTGTCAGAAATTGGGCAAGCCGGTGTGGCTGCGCCATGTGCTGGTGCCGGGGTATACTTTGGAAGAGATGGCACTCACTGCACTTGCCGACTATTTGAAGCCCTATCACTGCATAAAGCGGGTGGAGCTCCTGCCCTTTCATCAGCTGGGCAGCTACAAATGGGAAGAACGGAACATCCCCTACACCTTGGCGGGGACAGAGCCGCCAAACAACCAGACGGTGGAAGCTGCCAGAGAGATTTTCCGGCAGAGAGGTTTTTCTGTTTTTTAAATTAGTTGAAAGGCCGGGTAAACCGCAATCATGTGGTTTACCCGGCCTTTCGTTCAAATAAGAGATGAGCCAGCCACAGAAGCATGAATGGATACTCCTGTGGTAGGCTTTTAATTAGTTTCCGCTGTTGTAATAGAAACCCGCACCGTCCCAGAGGTACATCTTGGCGGGCATGGGAAAAGGCGGTTCCTGAGGAGTGAGCGATCCGGCCAGCAGCTTGCGGGCACAGGACAGCTCGTTATCAATCTGACCTTTCCCAATGGGAAAGTCGCCGTGGGAGGAATAGATGACATCGAACTCTTCCAACCGGGATTTCAGGCGGTTGAGACTTACCTGGAGGGCCGCGATGCTTCGCATCCGGCCGAAGATAAATACCGGAGTGCTGGACACGCTGTCGCCTGCCACCAGAAATCTGTTTTCCCGATCCAACAGGGCGATGCTGCCGTAGGTGTGGCCGGGCAGTAGGATGACCTCAAAGCACTGACCGCCCAAATTGATGAGTTGACCGTCTTGCAAAGGCATGGGCTGCGCATAGCCAGGCTTTGCCATCTCGGCATAGTAGGCGAATTCTGCCGGGTGCATGTAGGTCTGCGTAAATTGATGATTGCAGCTGATGTGGTCTGCGTCGGCATGGGTATTTACAAGCAGGATGGGCAGGCTCGTCAAAGCGCTGATCACCGCAACTAAATTGCCGTGCCCGTCGGTGGAGTCTATCAGCATCGCCCGGCTGCTGCCTGCAAACAGGAATGCTCGGGCAATCCCGCCCTCAATACGCCAGCTGGATTTGCCCAGCGGGGTGACTTCATAATTGTCAATTTTCATGGCTTGGTGTACCTCCTTGCTGTCATGCAATAGAAAAAACAAAACATAGTAAAAGCCGGGACGGTCAAAGAAGAGCAGCTCCGGCGCAGTGCTTTTACAGGTCAGATGGGGGCCTACCAGTGCAGCTTGACACCGTCCCGCTCCAGAACCTTCTGCAGCGCGGCAATGTCTGTGCAGTTGAAATCGCAGCCCAGCACGGCGGCGGTGCCAGCGGCTTGTCCGGTGACAGCGCAGGGGGGGATGACGCGGGTGACATTCCACATCTCTTCTGATGTAGAGATGTCACGGCCGGCAGCAAGAAGATTTTTGATGTTTGCACAGTGGAGGGCACCAAAGGAAATTTCATACGCTGGTCCTGGCTTACACCAGTCGCCAGTCATACCAACGCTGTCGGGGACATACTGGTGATCTTCGTCGGTTTCCATCGTGTGGACCCCGACCAGACGGCGGGACATACGCACCAAGGGAATGGTGGACATGGTGACGGGAACAAGCGTAGGGTTCGCTTTCTGCTGTGCCAAAATATCTAGAAACATCTTTTCGTGCCCAGCTAAAACAGCCTCGCTCAACTCGTACCCGTCTATGCCGGAGAAACGGTATCCGGGATCTAAACTATCGGTCTTAGCCGCGGTATAGGTGTCCGACTCCGCCTCCGTTTTGGACGCCTGCTTGTCCGGCACCACATCGGCAAGGCCGAACATCTTCAGCTTGACTTCGCGGCCGTCGAAATAGTAGTACCAACTGGCCAGCCCATTGCCGTTTTTTTTCAACACGGTAGGGGCTCCGGCCAGGTGGCACACGTCTCCGTCCCCAGTACAGTCGATGACAGACTCAACCTCGATTGCCGAACGACCGGATTTGTTTTCTACGATCACAACGCGAATGACTCCGTCGGTCACCACCGTGTCCACAACAGAGGTGCCATACAAAATGCGAACGCCCTCGCGGCACAGCAACTGCTCCGCGGTCAGGGTAAACAGATGGGGATTAAACTGGGCTGTAAAGCGGGTTCGCCTGCGCTCTTCCTCACTGCCGCCATTCAACCAGGCCGCGGGATAGCGGCCTTCGTGACCATGCCGGATGGACAGGCGAAGCAGCTCCTCCCCCTGACCGAACACCAGCTGGTGACCCAGCCCGTCGCAAAGGGGCAGATAAATTGTAATAAGTCCCAAGGTGGCCATGCCGCCCAGTGCGAAATTTCGGTCTAACAGGATTACACTTTTCCCGTGGCGGGCAGCGGCCAGAGCCGCAGATACGCCGGCAATACCGGCGCCCGCTACCAGTACCTGTGTGGCGGCGGTGACCGGTGCCTTGCAGCTTTGCTCTATAACATGTGTTTCCATGACATCCTCCAGTAAATGAAAGTAATCGCTTATTATATAATGTCTGCTGAATAAAACAAAAACCTAATCATATCAATGCTTCCAATCTGTTTTTGTTTTGTTCATGTGCAAGGGTTTCGGCTAATTTCAGCAACAACCCTTGCACATTGGATTTGCAGCGTGCGTCTGCAAATCCAAACAGACAGTCATCAATGTATCTGAAGCGACAAAACGGAGCTGTTTTGCCGCCCAAAAGGACAGAAACTGTCCTTTTGGCAAATGCGATACGAAAATCGCATTTGTTCAGTGGACATTATATAGGGTACGTTATTACTTTTATTGTATGAGGAAAAATTGTGGAAAACAACCCAACAAAACATGGGAGAAATGGGCCGGAAAACCCCACAATCCGTTTTAACCCTGCGGCCAAGCGTCCAGTAACTGCAAACAGAGCATGAGATACAGCCGCGTTTCGTAGTCGTCCAGGTCCAAATCCAGTATTTTCTTGATTTTCGCCATGCGGTCCAAAAAAGTGCTACGATTGACATAGAGGTTTTTCGAGGACTGAGTGGCGTTGAAACCGGTACGGAAATAGGTGCTGAGGGTTTTAATATATTCTGTTCCCTTCTGCTGGTCCAGTTTTTGCATGATCCAAAGACCTTCAGGACACAGCGACTCAGGGGCGATGCCGTTTGCAAGAACGGAAGTCATGTAGGGGAGCAGGTAGTCGACAAAATGATAAACCAGATTGCCCGGATTCATGCGGGTGCCAAGATTTAAAGCAGACTGGGCCTGGTAGTAGTATGTTTTCAGTCGAAGCAAGTTGTGAAAGGGTTTGCTGACGCCGGTTTGCAGAATAGAGCCGGTGAGAAAAGCCCGCAGTGCCTGCTTGGAAAGTTCTTCACGGACATTGGTTTTCGTGGTATTCAAAAGGACCACAATATCTAAATTGTATTCCAGCGCCAATGCGGAGGGAAGGAGTTCTTCCAGTTTTTCGCAAAGATAAAAAGCGGCACCAATCCGTTTGTCCGTTTCTGTAATCGGGATAAAGCAGGTTACATACTGGTCTTCTTTGCTCCAATCGAAGCTGGCAATGGAACTCAGTAGTTCTGCTTCCACCACGGTATCGCCGTTCAAAATACGGGAAAAGGCCTTGACCAGTTGCTGCGATGCCTTGCGGGCCAAAAAAAGCCGCTGGGGATAAAACAGCGTAATGATGCGGGCCAAATGCTCAAAAAGGGTCCATTTCCCCAGGGTAATGGGAGACTCCTGCTCCGTCAGCGTAATGGTGCCGCACAATTCTCCATTGATAAAAATGTGATGGGTCAAAATGTCGTGGTCAAAGAAAAGTCCCCGGTACAAAAAGGTGTCCTTGCAGTGGCGCATTTTTGCATACTCGGGATCCTTTTTAAAGCGGGCAAAGACAGAGGCCGGGGTGCGTCCGCTTTCATCCATGACAAAATCCCGGGCGCTGGTTGTGGCAAGAACATAGTAGTTGGCATCCAAAACCAATAAGAAATTGCCGGGAAAAAGAGGCTGACTTTTGTCCAGAAAGACCTGTACCTCTGCATTTCGCAAAATCAACTGGTTTAGCTGCATGTCCCACTGGGCATACCGGTCGAAAATCTGCTGGACCTGGTTGAGCAGCTGCGGTAACTCTATGGGAGTATCCACAACAATCAGAGAAAACTGATTCACCGTCATAAAATCAGGCAAATCGTTCAGGGCAATGATGCAGCAGTCCTTAGGAACGATCGTACCGGGAGGAAAAGAATTACCCATCCCCACATAGGTTTGGTCGCACAGGAGGCGCATACCACTCTGGTATAAAAGCGGCGGATGCAAATGCTCGGCCCGGTCCGCAGGACCGCGCTTGCGAACGGAGCAAGTCCTCGATAATTCTTCAAAGATTAAATCAGCACTCAAATACATCAGTCAAATACCTCTTTCCCATAACCCAACAGAGTGTAGCATTTTATAAAAGTTTTTGCAATATTTTGTTGGATTGAATTAAAATAAAAAGTTGTATAAACTGACAATTAAGAAAAGCCTTTTGCAAAATGCTTTGTTAAAAATGCAACTAACTATGAAGGGGGAAGCGCATTTTATGGCACAGTACAAAGAGTATGGTTTTGAGGGGCGCACCGCGATTGTAACCGGCGCCGCCAGCGGAATCGGTGAGGCCACCGCAATAGAACTTGCCAAGGGCGGCGCAAAGGTAGCGTTATTTGATCTCCAACCGGAGGCACTGGCGGCGGTGACGGAAACCTGCAAGGAATATACCGCCGATGTCATGGCCGTGGTTTGCGATGTGAGCAAGCCGGAGTCCGTAAAGTCCGGCGTGGGGCAGGTATTATCCGCATGGGGCAAGGTTGACATTCTGATTAACAATGCCGGCATTGAATCCAGACTGAAACCCGGTGAAAGCTTCTTTGGAACGCTGTTCGACCAGCTGGATGAGGAAACTTATTTGAAATTTTTCCAAGTGCATGACTACGGCCATTACCTCATGAACCTGGCCGTGATCCCCAGCATGCAGGAACATCATTTCGGCCGTATTGTGAACACCTCGTCGGTGACCGGAATCCACGGTAACTACTCCACACCAGCCTACACCGCCTCTAAGGCAGGGGCGATTTGTCAGACGAAGGCGTTTGCCATGAAGTACGGAAAAGATGGGGTCACAGTTAACGCTGTAGCCCCGGGCATGGTGGATACGCCAATGAAAATTGATGCCACAGCGAGAGAGTTTGAAATTGTCACGAGCAAGACGCCGCTGGGTCATGTGGCCTCCGCCTTAGATGTGGCTCGCGTTATTTTGTTTTTTGCACAGGAAAACCTGTTTGTCACGGGTCAATGCCTGACCTGTGATGGCGGCAGCGACTTAGCCTAGGCCGAGAATGGTCATGAGAAAAAGTACCACTACAAACCGTGAAAGGATGATTTTAGTATGAGATGTAAAGCAGCATTGCTCCCTAAGATGGGACCCTATCAGTCCATCGTTGTAGAAGAGGTTGAGGTCGCAGAACCCGCAGAGGATGAAGTGCAGCTGAAGGTAATGACCTGCACCATTTGTCACAGTGATATCCACGCACTGTCCGGGGAACACGGCGAGTACGAGGGACCCGGCATGGCCGGACACGAAATTGCCGGCGTTGTGACCAAGGTGGGGTCTAAGGTTACCTATGTAAAGCCCGGCGACCGGGTGCTGTGCTCCGAAGTCCGTCAGGGCTGCGGTCAATGCGCCCCCTGCATGCAGGGCCACCCCTGGAACTGTGAAAACAACACCATGGTTAAAGATCTGTTTCGGATCCCCGGCTGTCACACCCGACTAAATGGCGAGCGGTGCATTCAGACCTGTTCCGGGACCAGCGGATTTGCGGAATGCTGCAACGCCCACGAGTCTATGCTGTGCAAACTGGATGACGACATTCCCTTTGAAATCGGTTCCGCTCTGGCCTGTGGCTTTATGTCCGGCTTCGGCGCCGTTTTGAACCGCTGCAAGGTAAAACCGGGCGAGACCTTCGCGGTTTGTGGCTGCGGCGGTGTTGGACTGTCCGCCATTATGGGAGCCAAATACTCCGGTGCCTGCCCCATTATTGGCATTGACACCATGCCGGAAAAGTTGGAGGCCGCAAAACGCTTTGGGGCCACTCATGTTGTCAATCCGAAAGAGTGTGACAATGTCGTCAAAGAAGTCAAGAAAATCTGCAAGCACGGCATGGATCACACCTTTGTCGCCGTGGCGGGCAAGGGCCTGAAGAAGCAGATGTGGGATACGACCGCCGACTGGGGGCAAATGTGCATTGTCGGCCACGAGAACCGCAACAACGAATTCTGCAACGAAATTAATTACTTTGATTTCTTGGCGGGTAGAAAAATCACCGGCTCCGTTATGGGCGGCGTCACACTCAGGCGCGACATCCCCAAGTACATGGAAATGTACCGCACTGGCCAAATAGATATCGACAGCCTGCTGACAAACCGCTTTACACTGGATCAAATTAAAGAAGCCCTTGAGGATTCCTGCAACGGCGCATTGAAAAATGTGGTCTATATTGGCTGCCCCATTCCGGAGGACCTGGCCCACAGACCTTGATGCCGCAGTGCAATTCACCAAAGGACGGATGACGCGATATGACAAATGTTAAAATGACGGATGAAGAAAAGCGAATTCTGCAAGGCGGCGAGGGCGATGTCCCCCGGCTTTGTATGGAATTTATTGTAGAGACCGCGGAATGCGGCGGTGCGGAAAAATTAATTGATTTGGACGGCACCGGAGACTTTCACAGTCCCACCACGTCCATGTGCAGACATTACACCTTTTCGTATGAGGCATTGAAGGAGCTGGTGAATTCCGGTGCGCACTTCAAAATCCCCACCTTTGCCAACAAAGCGCCCTTCCAAATGCAGCCGCCGGTTCACGGTTGGGAAAATTGCCACATGTGCATGCTGGAACCCGGACGCCGCCATGATAATGCCGAGGATCACAAATGGGCTATGATGGACGAATGGTACGAGCTGTACCGCAAAATGGGGATGATGACCTCCCATTCCTGCGCCAATTATCTGGTTTCTACCTACTGGCCCACCCAAGGGCAGCACTGCTCCTGGAATGAGAGTTCCGCGGTTCCCTACTGCAACGCCATTTTGGGCGCCCGCACCAACATTGACGGGAGTTTTGCCACCTGTTTTTTGGGAAAAGCGGCTTATTATGATATGCACATTACGGAAAAACGTTACGCCACAGTAGAGGTAAAGACCGACCGTCTGATCCACACGGATCTGGAATGGGATCTGTTTGGGTTTGCTGTGGGCGAGACAGTGGGCGTCAAAGTCCCTTGCCTGACTGGTACGGCAAAACCGACCACAACTCAGATTTGCAAAATGAACTCCGCTATGAATACGGGCGGCTCCATTCGCATGTATCATATTCCGGGCACTACGCCGGAGGCCCCTAGCATCGAGGCCGCCTTTCACAGCCGAAAGCCCAAGGAAAGCATCTTAATTGACGAGGCGGTCCTCCGCCATGCTTACGACATTCTAAATTACAACCCGACCGAGGATGTGGATCTGGTCTATCTGGGCTGCCCGCACTTGACCATTGTGGATCTAATGCTAATCGCCCGGAAATTGGAGGACAAGAAGCTGAAGGTACCCATGTGGATCATGACTGCGCCGTGGCTGTACGAGGCATGCCGCACCAACGGCTATTTGAAAATTTTTCAGGATGCGGGTGCGGATTTGATGAGCGGAACTTGCCCCGCGGCCTTCGGCGGATTGCCGGAGGGGGTTGGCACCGTGGCACTGGATTCAGCCAAGCAATCCTATTACATTACCGGACGGTACCCCGACGAGAACAATCCCCTTCATGTTTGCTATGGCACACAGGATGATTGTATTGACGCGGGGCTTACCGGAAAATGGCACGGCGGTTGGAGGTAAGGCAATCATGGCAACAAAAATTCGTATTAAAGGCCGATGTGAGTATCCCGGTTGCGTGGAGGCGGAGGCGTTGGTTTCCAGCCGCCCGCTGGAGGGGTTTGCAAATGTCGACAAGAACCACGGCTACACCGTGGAGCGCAACCATCCCTTGTTCAAAGTACCCTACGAAGGAAAGGTTCTGGTCTACCCCTCCCCAAGAGGTTCAGGTGGTTTTCTGATTTACGGTCTGGGCAAAATTCCCGCAGCATTCGTCCACACCGAAACCTGCCCCCTGAGTATCTCGGCTGTCATGAATGCCCATGTTCCGGCCATGACAGACTTTGAACGGGATCCCATGGAAGTGATTGAGACCGGCGATATGGTTCTGGTCAACGCGACGGAAAGCTACATCGAGGTGACAAAAAAAGACTGAAACACCCTTTCATTCTCTTTCCGATCCCCAGGGAACATAGTAACGCAACGACTGGATTCGCTGGAAAACAAAATAAAAGAGGAGGAAATTAAAATGAAAAAGAAATTACTTGCAATGCTCCTTTCCCTTTCCATGCTGCTCGCATTGGGGGCCTGCAGCGGCAACACTCCCGCTGCGGAAAATCCCGGAAGCGACTCCCAAACACCGGAGGCAACCGGAACCGACAAGTCTGACTGGGTCAAGTTGTCCCTGACCTATTCAACGTTTTTGGCGGCTGACGCCCCCGGTCAGGATGGTATCAACCTGCTTCAGTCAAAGTGCAACGAATACATGGGTGACGGATATATCACCATCGAAACCTTTGGCAACGGCACCCTGCTGGGTGTGGCAGATACCTTTGACGGGGTAGTAAACGGCGTTGCCGAGATGGGGATCGCCCTCAGCTCCACGATGACCGGACGTCTGCCTGTTACCATGATTGCTGACACATCCGGGTTCTATTATGCCAGCTCTCAGGCCGGCTGCCGTGCCATGCGGGATTACCTGGCCGAAGTTCAGCCCGAAGAGCTGAAGGATGTGGTTGTTCTCTTCCCCATTAGCACCACACCGCAGGCGCTTTGCACCACCACTCCGGTTACCTGCATGGCCGATCTGGCCGGAATGCAGATTCGTGCGACCTCTTCCGCGGCCGATGCCACGCAGTCATGGAAAGCGGTTCCCGTTTCTATGAGCATCGGAGAAGTTTATGAAGGCCTGCGCAACGGCCTGGTCAGTGGCTGCATCAGCTCGGTAGGTGCCTTCGGCAACTCTAAGTTCCAGGAGGTCGCTCCCTATTGCCTGGTCACGCCCTTCATCGGCTCTTCCAATCTGGTCATTATGAACCGCGGCGTTTATGAGTCTATGCCCGACTCCCAGCGTGCCGTGTTTGACCAGTGTGTCGACGAAACCTTTGAGGAGTTCTACTGCACTTACATCGAGGATTTCTCCAACGACCCCAACACCCAACAGTATTTGAATGACATCGAGTCCATGACCTTCCTGGAGGGAGATGCGCTTGCTGAATTTAGTGATGCGGTTGCCGATTTGCCCGCAAAGTATGGCGAGTATCTAACCGGCCTGGGCTATGACGGCGAAAAGCTCGTCAAGCTGTATGGGGATTTGCTGGATCAGTACAATGCCGAGTATCCCCCTGTCCCCGACAACTACTCCATGTGGATGAAGTAATCTGCATTTGATTGCCAAAAATGCTGTAAATCCGTGTTCCATGCGGTTTTCATCGCCCGTCATACGGCGGTGAAAACCGCATCCCACCGCCAAAGTGTCGTGTCAAGAAAGGTAAGGACATTGTATGCTAAATTTCGAGAAAAACATAAGCAAGATTTGGAAACTGTCCACGTATATCTCCGATATTTTCTTGTTTGGTATCCTCATACTTGCTGTCGTAAACGTGATGATGCGGCGGTTGTTCAATGCACCCATTTTCGGCGTGACAGAGCTTGTTTGCTATGGCTCCCTCGCATCCGCCGCGTTTGGCCTTGCCCAAACGGAATGGCTGGATGGCAATGTCCGCATGACACTGATTTTAGAAAAGACGGGTGTCAAATTTGGATGTATTCTGAATCTACTGGTAAATATCGTCGGCACCTGCGGCTTTACTTATGTCAGTTGCTTTTTGATTAAGCAGGCGGTAGACAAGTTTTCAACCGGTCACCTCAGTTCTGAATTGCGATTCCCCATGTATATCGTGACCGGAATCCTGGCGATTGGGTTTGCCTTGCTAGCGGTAGCGCTGCTTACAAAAGTGATTTTGTACGCCAAGCGCATCAAAAACAAGCAGTATAGCATCGAGCCGCCCACCAGTGAGAACAAGCCTGAAGAAGAGGGTGAAAATCTATGAGCGGAGTAGCAATCGGCATCCTTGGGCTTTTAATTTTTCTTGCTCTGATGTTTATGGGCCTGCCCATTCCATACAGCATGTTGCTGGTCGGCGTTGTGGGGCTTACTGTGCTCAAAACGCCCGCGGCGGCTGCCCAGATTTTAGTCGGCGAAATCACCACGCAATTTTCCTCCTATGCCATTACGGTTGCGCCGTTATTCGGCCTTATGGGTTTTATCGCCTATTACAGCGGAATGGGAGCCAGCCTTTTTAATGTAATCGACAAATTCCTGGGTCATTGGCGGGGCGGCCTGGCTATCGCCACCGAAGTGGCCTGCGCGGGCTTTGGCGCTATTTGCGGCAGTGCGCCAGCCACCATTGGAACCATGTGTGCGGTTGCTTACCCTGAGATGAGAAAGAATGGCTATTCTCCCACCATTGCCGGTCCCGCCATTGCCTCCGGGGCAAATCTGGCAGCACTGATCCCCCCAAGTACCACCTTTATTATCTATGGCTTAGCAACGGACACTTCCATTGGCGGTCTGTTCATGGCGGGCATTCTCCCCGGCATTCTGCTGACCATTTGTTTTGCCGCCCTGATTTGGCTGATGGCCAAACGCCACCCGGAGTATGCACCCCGGTCGAAAAAAGCGACTTGGAAAGAGCGCTTTCATGCACTGCGGCATGGATCTATCATTGAAGTTGCAATCATTTTCATCCTGTCTATGGGGGGCATGTTTGCCGGCTTGTTTACTCCAACGGAAGCTGGCTCTATCGGCGCGTTCGGCGCACTGGTCATTACCCTTGTGACCAAAAAATTGGACTTCAAAAAATTTATGGAAGCCCTCAGTGCATCGGTCCGCCTGCAGGCAATGGTGTTCATGCTGATGGCCTGCGCCACAGTATTCAGCCGCTTTTTGGCCGTCACCACCATTCCAACAAAAATAGGAAATTTTGTGTTAAGCCTGTTGGAGAGCGGCGTTCCCATTCTTGCCATTCTGGTGGCAATTATCCTCATCTATTTTATCATGGGCATGTTTACCGATTTGATTTCTATGACTTTGCTGACCATTCCTATTTTTCACCCCATCGTGTGTGATATCATGGGTTACAGCTCCTACTGGTTTGGCGTATTGATCGTTTTGCTGGTTGCCATTGGAAATATTACACCCCCGGTGGGCGGCGGAATTTTTATGGTGAAGGGCTGTGTAAACTGGGACAAAGAGGCAACGGTGTCTAAAATGTTCGCTGGTGTGTGGTACTTTGTTCTCGCCCTGTTCCTCAGCGTGATTCTAATCATTGCTTTCCCGGATATTGTTACCGTTTTAGTTTCTCTTACCCAGTAAGGGATGACACACTTGATTGAAGGAGGCAGCTGTACCATGGAAGGTATCGACCACCGCAGTGGGCGGGAACTGATGGAGGCGGTGTTCCGCGGCGAAAAAACCGCGCGACTCCCGCGGGATGGCGTTGACTATCTGAATATTATGTTTATGCCGGAGTATCCTCAAAAAGTGGAAAATGGCGGCGGATATGATCCTTTTGGCGTGTATATGAAACTGACGGCAGATGGATTTACCCCCACAAAAGCCGTCATTGACGACATGGAGGACTGGGAGACTGTAAAAATGCCGGATTCGGCGGCAATGGGCATGGAAGAGGATGCGGCAAACGTCTTAAAAGGGTTTGACCGGGAACATAGGATGCTTCGTATGGATATTCCGTATTGCCACTTTGAGCGCATGTGGTCCATCGCAGGGTTTGAAAATACCCTGGTGGCTTTCTGCATCGATCCAGACTCGGTGAATGGAATGCTGGACCGTTTGACAGAATATTTCCTTGAGAAGTTCAGACTGATCAAGAAATACTACGACCCGGACATTCTGGTGTGCCACGATGACTGGGGAGGAAACGACAATATGTTTTTCAGTCCCGATCTGTGGCGGCAATTCATTAAGCCGAGGCTGAAAATTATCGTGGATGCGGTTCATGAAATGGGGATGTACTACGAGCAGCATTCCTGTGGACATGTGCAGGAAATTATCGGTGATTTGGTAGAGCTCGGCGTGGATGCGGTGCAGCCGCTAATGGCGGCATGTAACGATATCCCCATGATTAAGCGAACCTATGGCGATAAAATTGTGCTGTTCGGCTGTTGCGACACGCGGGGCATTGTGGACACCAGAGCCACAGAAGAAGATGTTCGCCGCAAGGCTCGAGAAGCACTGGAACAGGGTGCGCCCGGTGGACGGTTTCTGCCAAGTCTCGTGGTTTACGGAGAGGGAAACGACTGGAAACGTACCATCTTGGAGGATGAGCTTTGCAAGTATGAGTTGGCTCACTTAAAAAGCTAAATTGCTGCGGTTAGCACGAGAGATTATAATTTACCTTTGCCTATCGATTAAATTTGAACCGTAAATTGCAAGTGCAAGTTGGACATCCACGGTAGAATGGGAACGGGGTTCTTAGGCAGCGTAAACTTTGTCCAAGAATGCCTCGAATAATTCCTCTGGAGTGCGGTAACCGAGCTTGCGGCGAGGCCGCCCGGTCAGTTCATCCGCAAAGACAAGTATATCTTCGTCTGAGAACTTTTCAATGGGGACTCCTTTAGGAACATACCGAAAAAACAATCCATTGTGCCGTTCGTTCTGAGGCCGTTCCCAAGAGGTGTAGGGATGTGCGAAGTACACTTCAGCGCCCCATTGCGCAACCTCTGCGAAGTCCGCAAATCCAGAGCCGTTGTCTACAGTAATCGTCTTGAAGACATGCCCGAAGCGGTCGCCGTATTCTTCACGGAGTGCCATCATCGCTGACATAACAGCACCGCTGGTTTTGCCCGGAATGGGAATGGCCAGATAGTTCTCGGTCTTCTTCTCGATGAGCGTGAGAACAACGGATTCCTTACCAGAACGCAATCCAACTACTGTGTCATCCTCCTAGTGTCCTTCCTCCTCACGCTTGACCGCAACCTCTGGTCGCAAATCAATGCTGTTTCCAAGAATACGCTTATTTGGGTGATCCTTTCCGTTGCGGATATTTCGTTTCAGGACTTCGGGCATCTCAAATAGGGTTAGAGTCAAGAATTATATTACAGAAGAGCAGGAACGCAAGCGTGGACAGCATTTGCAAAGAGCAGATAGAGGCGTTATCCAACGCCTGAAGTGCCTTGGCTACTCAAGCAGAGCTATCGCTAGAGAAATTGGCTGCGCCCCAACTACCATTGGTAACGAGTTGCGTCGTCGCCCCCCGCCCCGGCAGAGCAACAAGGGCAGAGTCCCCGGATATTCTGCAAAGCGTGGTCACGCAGTTTAGAGTGCAAATAGAACACGCAGCCACAAGCCTCACATGCTGAATTGTTGCGGAGTTTTTGCAGTTTGGGTAGACAAGCAGGTGCGAGAACGTCAATGGTCTCTTGATGCCTGCGCCTGCCTCGCAAAGCTCCACGGGTTGTTTAAAGAAAGTGAGCTGGTCTGTACCAAAACCCTCTACAATGAATTGTAGGATGGGCGTTTAAAAAATTTTGGTTGATTGTAAAATGAAGTTGGACACTTGAACTGAAAATCCATAGAGATTTTACCTTATGGTAGAATCGAGTTCTCACACACCCATCTGCCAAAGGAGAGCAATCACTATGGACTGCCAAAAGCTTATTTACTATTGCAGTTGAGACGTCACTTAAGTGGCGGTTTATTATTACGCAAATTAAACACGGAAGGGAATATAAGTCTATGCAAAGAAAAGCAATACCCCAAGTAATTCAGCCGGAAGAAGCCCACATTCACCAATTTCTCGACATGATTGCGCCATCTATCATCAAATTCAATACAGGGCACTTCATCTGTTACAACACCTTCCGCTGCGTGCGGGCCTTGCGGGAGTACCCGACATAGTAGTTATAGATGACGAAAATGACGGCAAAGTAGGTTGATGTGTTGATATAGAATATATATAGATACATTACTCCGACCGTTTACGTGGTTCTAATATAAATTCACGATTGCAAAATTGACACGGTAATCAACAAGTGATAAGATGTAGAAAATAAAATATGTTGCGGGGGGACTCTTACGAGTTGAGAAGGTTAAAACCTGACCCTTTGAACCTGTCAGTTAACACTGGCGTAGGGAAGCAATTCATTATGCAGTTAATGAATGAGTGCTTTCTTTATCGAAGAAGAGCGCTTTTTTATTTTATAAAATTGAATATATTGCGGGGGGACTTAAGCGAGCTGAGGCTCGAATGAGTTGAGAAGGTAAAACCTGACCCTTTGAACCTGTTAGTTAATACTGACGTAGGGAAGCAAATCAATATCGTGATGATGAAGATGTTTGCTGAACCTGGCAGGCATCTTTTTTATTGTTCAGAAAGGTAAGGTGAGAAGTACGAAAAAAGTTCTGACAATTGCCGGTTCTGATTGCAGCGGCGGCGCAGGCATTCAGGCCGACCTTAAAACCTTTGCGGCTCATGGCGTTTACGGCATGAGCGTGATTGTCTCGGTGGTCGCGGAGAATACGTTCCAGGTCATTGACATGCAGGACATTACTCCCGGGATGATTGAAAAACAGATTGACGCCGTTTTTGAAGATATCGGGGCGGACGCCGTAAAAGTGGGTGTGCTTTCGCAGCCCTGCTGCATGGAAGCCGTGGCGCGAAAGCTCACACAGTATAAACCGCGAAATGTCGTGATTGACCCCGTCATGATTGCGAAAAATGGCTGTCCCCTCATGAGCCCGAATTCAGTAGACACGCTGATTCGTGGAATACTCCCGCTGGCTGACGTACTCACTCCCAATATACCGGAGGCTGAAAAAATCTCCGATATGAAGATAAATTCTGCCGAGGATATGGAACGAGCGGCAAAGCACATCTGTGAATTAGGTGCAAAAAGTGTGCTGGTCAAGGGAGGGCATGCCATTGGGGATGCCCTGGACATCTTATATGACGGCAATCAGTTTTACCATTTCAGTGAAAAGCGCATCGACACAAAAAACACGCATGGGACAGGTTGCACCTATTCCTCCGCAATTGCTTCCAATTTGGCACTGGGGCTTGATTTAGAGGAAGCAGTAAAAAAGGCGAAAGAGTATGTTACCACCGCCATCCGGCATTCACTGGCCATCGGGAAGGGTTGCGGCCCAACCCACCACTTTTATGATCTCTATCAAAACGGATTGCCGAAAGGAGCAAAAATATATGAGCTATAAAACACAAATGGAAGCAGCGAAACAGGGCGTTGTCACAAAGGAACTCGCGCAGGTTGCAAAGGACGAAGGTGTGGCGGAACACGAGTTACAAACGCTTGTAGCATCCGGGCAGATCGCGATTCCGGCAAATATAAACCATACATCATTGCATCCGTATGGAATCGGCGGCGGGCTGCGCACAAAAATCAACGTAAACTTAGGTGTCTCCGGCGACTGCGTAAACTATCAGGAGGAGATGGAAAAGGTCAGGCTTGCCGAAAGATTCGGCGTAGAAGCCATCATGGATCTGAGCAACTACGGCAAGACACGGAAGTTCAGGCAGGAACTGATCGAAACCTCCCCCGCCATGATCGGCACCGTCCCCATTTACGACGCCATCGGATATCTTGAAAAAGATTTGAAGGAAATCACGGCGCAGGATTTTCTGGAGGTCGTGCGCTCACACGCAAAGGAAGGCGTCGACTTCATGACCATCCACGCGGGAATCAACCGCCGGGCTGTGGAAGTTTTCATGCGCGATAAGCGGCAGATGAATATCGTGTCTCGCGGCGGATCTCTTATGTTCGCGTGGATGAAAATGACGGGCCATGAGAATCCATTTTACGAGTATTATGACGAGCTGCTCGAAATTCTGAGGGAATACGATGTGACTATCAGTCTCGGAGATGCGCTTCGTCCAGGCAGCATTGCGGATTCGACAGACGCCTCACAGATTACGGAGCTGACGGAAATCGGCAGCCTGACAAAACGCGCTTGGGAGAGAGACGTACAGGTCTTGGTGGAAGGGCCAGGCCATATGGCAATGGATGAAATCGCCGCAAATATGAAGCTTGAAAAACGGCTTTGCCACGGTGCCCCTTTCTATGTGCTCGGGCCGCTCGTCACGGACATCGCACCCGGATATGACCATATAACTTCAGCCATTGGCGGAGCCATCGCTGCTGCAAACGGCGCTGATTTCCTCTGCTACGTGACTCCCGCCGAGCATCTTCGGCTGCCTGACCTTGCCGATGTGAAGGAAGGCATCATCGCTTCCAAAATTGCCGCCCACGCCGCGGATATCGCAAAAGGCGTGAAAGGGGCCCGCGAGGCTGATTTCCGGATGGGCGAGGCCCGTCGGAAACTTAACTGGAAGGAAACGTTCAAGCTTTCGATTGACGGCGAAAAGGCAAAGTCATATTACGAGAGCGTTCCTCCGAAAGATCAGAATAGCTGCTCCATGTGCGGCAAAATGTGTGCGGTGCGCACCATGAACCGGATTCTGGAGGGGCTCGAAGTGGAACTGAACGATGTAGGGAAAAAGTAAAGGAAAAGGCTGAAGAAGATTGGCTTCTTGATTCATTTTGCAAAAACTTGAACCGACGCTTTTACGTATTTTATAAATAGTAAGATAACCGGGTGCCTGTCTGCGGGTAACAGACTGAAGTGCGGCTTGACCGCAGGGCTGAGATTATACCGTTAAACTTGATCTGGGTAATACCAGCGGAAGGAAGCATATGACAATGATCAGTAAAAAGGATATTCAAGACAGGATGATTCAGGCAGTTGAAACCGTAAGGCGGACGAACCCCATTGCAGGGTCAATCACCAATTCTGTAACTATCAATTTTGTGGCCAATGCGCAGCTTGCCGTCGGAGGATCTGCCGCTATGGTTTATCTGCCCGATGAAGGGGAATTCCTGGCGAAAGCCGGCGGCGCCACCTACATAAACGTCGGCACTCTTTTGCCGATTTATGAGCAGACTTTACCTCGCACAGCCAAAGCTTTGCACGATATGGGGAAGCCGTGGGTCTTAGACCCGGTTGCAGTCGGGATCGGTTCGCTTAGAACTGAGCTGCTAAGGCAGTTTAAAGTGTATAAGCCCAGTGTAATCAGAGGGAATGCTTCGGAAATTATCGCGTTGGCGGGTTTGTGGGAACCAGACGGCGGTACAGATGAATCCAATGTGCGCGGTGTTGATTCTACGGATTCGGTAACCGCAGCAAAGACCGCGGCTGTCGCACTGGCTAAGTGGACAGGCGGAGCTGTGGCCGTATCCGGCAAAACGGATTTAGTAACAGATGGTTCCGTCACAGCATTCTCCCACGGAGGGTCGCACTTTATGGAGAAAATCACAGGGTCAGGCTGCTCATTGGGTGGAGTAGTCGCGGTATATGCAACCGTTGCCTCACCATTTATCGCAGCGCTTACCGCCACTGCGGTGTACAATTTGGCTGGGGGCCGCGCTGAACGTAAAGTTGATGGGCCCGGAAGTTTTCAGGTTGAGTTCCTTGATGAATTATATAAAGCTACCGCAAATGATATTGCCAACAATCCTTTTGAAATTGAGGAGGTTTAATACATGAATACACTGATTGCAGTCGCAATCGCACCTTTCGGCGTAGGTGATGAACTTGCACCTGAAGTTGCCGAAGTCGTGAAAGTAATCCGTTCATCCGGTTTATCGAATCGTACAACTTCTATGTTTACAGAGATTGAAGGCGAGTGGGATGAAGTGATGAAAGTTGTAAAAGACGCAACGTTTGTGCTTGCCAACAAAGGTATCCGTGCGGAGGTTGTTCTGAAAGCCGATATACGCCCTGGGTTTACAAACATGCTCAATGCAAAAGTCGATAAAGTGAACGGCATTTTGGGAGAACAAAATGAATATTAGAGAAAAATTGGATATTTCTGCATACTTTGTAGTGGGGCCTGAGAATACAAAAGGCCGGCCTGTTGCACAAATTGTTAAAGCTGTGGTTGAGGCCGGGTTCACATGTTTGCAAATTCGTTCAAAGGTTGCATCGGCCAGTGAGATGATTGATTTAACCCGTCAGGCTTCCAACGTGATCGCTCAAGCCGGCAAGTCGGATGAAGTTGCCCTGCTTGTGGACGACCGCCTTGATGTTGTTCTGGCGGCGAGAAAACAAGGGATAAAAGTGGATGGAATCCACGTCGGACAATCAGATATACCGGTGGAAGTCTGTCGTGAATACTTGGGTGGTGATTCCATCATTGGCTTATCAGCCAGAACCCACGAATTATTTGAGTACATCAAAACGGCAGATGTCACTCAGATCGACTATTTCGGCGCCGGACCGCTGCATAAAACAAAGACGAAAC
The DNA here is from genome assembly GCA_963666535.1 of Oscillospiraceae bacterium. GTDB lineage: Bacteria > Bacillota > Clostridia > Oscillospirales > Oscillospiraceae. Next base: position 1,760,722 of record OY762913.1, read on the forward strand.
CGGACTGCGGGCTTGATTTGGATGGGAAAGTGATTACCAAAAGTTTCGCCGATATTGCGGAGCTTGCAAAACTCAGCCCGATTCCGGTCGTAATCGGCGGCGGTGTTAAGCTCGCTGATATACCTTCTCTTGCTAAAACCGGAGTTGATGGTTTCTTCGTTGTGTCTGCGATATCGGAAGCGGATGACCCAAAGTCAGAGGCCGCTAAACTGATTGAAGACTGGAAGTACTATAAGCGGTAATCGAAGCGCCCGTAGCAGTCGAATACCACTTACAGTTGTTGTAAGTGGTATTGAACAGTTATTAAATCGTATCGTGCTTTTATAAATGCGAATGTGAATTTTGTATTCATGTGTTATACCATGCTTGGCCCCAAGTTTGTTCAACGCCGTCACAGAAATGTGGCGGCGTTTCCATGTTCAAAACCAAATTTGAAAGGAAGCATGCCTTATGTCAAAACTGTAAGCTAATCGTAACCCCAGTGGTAACTTCGATCCTGTAGATAGCACCAGTGGTGTTAGCGGTATCACTCACAAGATCACCAGAGTTAGGTGTGCTGTCATTGGTCAGGCAGACGTATGCTTTCTATGCCTATTTAAGTGTGCAATTTCATAAAAATAGCTGTTTATGATGTCACAATTAGTTTCTGCCGTCAATTATTATGTTACTACCCATCTCAACCAAAATATCTTACAATTGAGAAATAGAATAAACATGCAACAGGGTAACAAACAGTTGCCACGGAAAGTGAGGAAACTAGGATGGATTGTAGCCGCAGGACTTCTCTTACTAGCGATGAAAACTTAGCGAAGAACAAGGACGTCTATGAAAAAGCGTGTAGTGTGGACACTTATCCCAACGCGATTGAGCCGTTTGACAAGGAGTGGGGGATCGCGATTTCCGGCAATACACCCGATCCTTCGCCCTTTGACAGAATCAACAGGATTCTGCGTGTGACGGAAAGAACGACCAACGGCACCGTTTCGCCCGAACGTGCTGAATTGGTTACCGAAGCATACAAGGCGCATCCGGAGGAAACGCAGGTTGTCAAATGCGCCTATGGAATTAAAAATGTGCTGGAGAGGACCCCACTGTATGTTTTTGACGATGAACTGATTGTGGGCGGGCTGGGCTGCGACAAAAAGGGGGCGCCCGTTCACCCGGAGTTTGGTCTGAACTGGGTGTGTAATGAAATGCGCGACGGCCTGATGGATTACAGCGAGCAGCGCACCCATGACTATTTTAAATATACCAAGGACACTGAGAACCGACTGGAAGCTCTGCGTGATTTTTGGGACGGACACACTGTCGAAGATCTGACGAATTCCCTTGTTACAGAGGAAGAACTGAAGGGGAGCCACGCCGGCAAGGCGGTATTCTTCTCAGATGCTTATATCTTCTGCGGCGCCGGTCATTTGGGACTTGATTACGAGCGGCTATTTCGGCTCGGCTTTGGTGGCATCAACAAGCAAATCAAGGCGCAGATGGAAGGTCTCGACATTCAAAAGCCGGAGGATATGAAACGTTACAACTTCTATCGTGCGGCGCTGCTTGCAAATGAAGGTTCCATCAATCATTGCAGGCGTTATGCAGACCTGCTGGCTAAAAAGGCGGAAACCTGCGCAGACAGCATCCGCAAGAAGGAGCTGGAGCAGATGTCTGCCAATTGTGCATGGATTGCAGAGAATCCTCCTCGTACTTTTTGGGAGGCAATACAGCTTGTCCATCTGGCAAACTGTATGATTCTGATTGAATGCAACGGACATTCCGTTTCCTATGGCCGCTTCGACCAGTACATGTATCCTTACTATGAGCGCGATTTAAGCCGCGGCGCTGCCACACGTGAGCAGTGCCAGGAGTTGATCGAAAATTTCTTTATTAAGATCTGGGATTTGAATAAACTGCGCAGCCATATTTTGATCCGCACTTTTGGCAACGGAGGTATTGGAGGCCCCTGCCTGACCGTTGGAGGCATCACGGCCGGCGGCACCGATGCCACGAATGATCTGACCTATATGGTTCTGGATGCTCACGCGCATGTTCGCATCCCCAATCCCTGGCTGGCCGTTCGTCTGCATTCTAACACCCCGTGGGAACTGAAGGTTAAGACTGCCAACTGTATCCGTATGGGTACCGGCGAGCCGAAAATTTTTAACGATGATATCACAATCCCAAGCCTGATGTCCTCTGATGTGGAACTGACAGATGCGCGCGACTATCAGGTCTGCGGCTGCGTGGAGCCTGACGTTTCCGGCAAGACCTATGGCTGGCACGATGCCGGTCATATGAATATTGCAAAAGTTCTGGAGTTGGCCATCAACGATGGTCGCTGCCTGCACTGCGGACCGACCTGTGCCCGGTGGGAAAAGTGCGGCAAATTGGGCAAGCGTCTCGGCCCTCAAACTGGCGACCTTGCCAAGATGACCACGTTTGATCAGGTGCTGGAATCCTATGAAAAACAGATGGATTACTGGTGCGCCAAAATGTGCACGTTACTCAACGCCGTGGATATGGCGCATCAGGCGATCCACCCATTGCCTTTTTTGTCCACGATTATGGATGGCTGCATCGAAAAGGGCGTTGATGTCACAACGGGTGGGACCAAGTACAACTTCACGGGTCCTCAGGGGATCGGCATCGGTACTGCAGGTGACGGCTTGTCCGTCATTAAGCAGCTGGTCTTCGAGGAAAGGAACGTGACCGGCCGCGAACTGCTGGATGCCGTTGAAGCCAACTGGGTTGGGCATGAACCTCTTTATGCCTATGTCAACAGTGACCACGTCCATCACTACGGCAACGACGACGATTACGCCGATATGCTTACCAAATTTGCCATGGACACTTATTGCAAATACGTCGAACGCCGCCCCAACGCTCACGGCGGGTTTTTCCAGCCGGGCTGCTATTCCGTCACTGTCAATGTCGCACATGGCTACAACCAGTGGGCGTCCGTTGATGGCCGAACTGCTTTTGAACCGCTCTCCGACTGCATGGGCCCGGTTCATACGCACTGCTGTTCTCACGATATCAAAGGGCCCATTGCCATCTGTAAATCCGTTACCAAAATGGATCATGCAAGAGCCACCAACGGTACGCTGCTCAACTGGAAGTTTGCGCCTACCACTATGGCAGGCAAAGCGGGGCGTGATGACTTCATCGCGCTTTTGGATGAATATGTTTGCAGAAAGGGGATGCACAGCCAGTTTACCGTGGCTTCGCAGGAAACTTTGCTGGCCGCAAAAAAGGATCCTGATCACTACAAGGATTTGCTGGTACGCGTTGCCGGATACAGCGCCTACTTTGTTGAACTGCATAAGGACTTGCAGGATGATATCATCGGCCGCACTGAGTTGTCCTTCGATTGAACATTGATCCAAACCTGGAAAGGGCTGATTTATTATGATGCACCATAACGGGGCAGGGGAACTGTGCGTCCTCGCTACAAACATTCAAAAATACACCATCCACGACGGCCCAGGTATTCGCACAGAGGTCTTTTTTAAGGGGTGCCCGCTTCATTGCCTATGGTGCAGCAATCCTGAGACAATCGATCCGAGACCAGAATTAGCCGTATACCCAAAAAAGTGTCTCGGGCCTGAAAAATGCAACTACTGTGTAAAGGCCTGCCCCTTGGGCAAGGGGACGCCAATCCATTTTGATGATGAGGGAGGAATCCTGCCAGTCATCATGCTGAGCGACTGCAAAGATTGCTACAAATGCGCTGATGCATGTCCGGGAGGCGGGCTTACCGTCTGGGGAAAGCAGTACTCGGTGTCAGAACTTTTGAAGATTGTGAACGAGGATCGGAGTTTTTACAATCGTACTGGCGGCGGTGTCACGATCAGCGGGGGAGATGTGATGATGCAGTGGGAATTTGCCACGCAGTTTCTTAAGGCCTGCAAAGAAATTGGACTGAATGTCTGCGTGGAGTCCGAAGTGTGCTGCCCCACGGAGCATATGGAATCTGTAATTGAGTATGCAGATCTATTGATCATGGATATCAAGCATATCAATAGCGAGAAACACAAAAATATGACCGGCGCCGGCAATGAGTTAATCTTGAAAAACATTATTCGCGCTGGCGAGCTGGGAAAGCGAATCGTTATCCGTACGCCCGTTGTGATAGGATATAATGCCGATGAGGACAATATCCGGGGTATCGCGGCTTTTATCCAAGAGCATCTCAGCGGCAGTATTGTGCAATATCAGCTGCTGCCTTACCGCAAAATGGGAACCGAAAAATATGACACCCTGGGACAAAAATATCCCATGGGTGAGTTCAAGCCGCCAGAACGCAGTGAGTGGGAGCAACATTTAATTCATCTGCGCGATATGGTCAGCGATGAATACGGGATTCCTGTCTCAGCTGGGTCGAGCGACAAACTCCCGTTATAAAAACGGTTCGGCAGTAACACAAGTCATCCGATTAAGCAGATGACGCTTTAAGTTTAAGAAAGGCAGGTGTCAATATGTGTTCTACTGATCTTTGGATTGGACACGTTGCCATAAGCGTTTCCAACATGGAAGAAACCATTCAGTGGTACCACGAGATGCTAGGTTTGGAGCTTACTTCCAAGGAGTATATTCTTCCTTGCAGCGCCACCGTAGCCACAATGGCTATGGGTACCATTGTTCTTGAAATCTTTAAGCATGATGAACCAATCCCACTGCCGGAATGCCGAAAGAATCCGGATTTGGACGCTCAAACCCAAGGAGTCAAGCATTTCTGCCTGAACACGGACCATCTGGAACTGCTGATTGCTGCATTGCGCGCCAAGGGCGTGGAGGTGATCAAAGGGCCGGTCCATATTGCAGATAGTACGCTTTACTACATTTGTGACAACAGTGGAAATCCCATTGAAATTATGCAGAAAGGCTAACCGTATGCCGTCATGCTTCGGGGGTTGCCTCGAAAATTTCGTTCTTGGGTTGCCCCGGCAATTACAAAAGCGCTCAACCGTTTAAACGATAGGAAAGCCGGTAAACAAGTCGTTTCTTTCCGCCGTATGTGAAATGGGCTATTCTTACTAGGGAAGCAAACGCCACTTATTTGGAAACGCAGCAATTTGAATTGAAGGAGGTATCTTAGCATGGCTAAAAAGGAAGCAAGCCGTCCGCTGGCAATAGAGCCCTTTGATAAGGAATGGGGTGTCGGGGTATCTGGTATGACCGAGGATCCGTCTCCGTTTCCCCGCGTAAACCGCTTGCTGAATTGGGTAAAGGGACGTGATTCAGCAGCCGATTCTCAGCGCGCAGTGATCGTGACCGAGGGCTATAAGAAGTATGCAATGTATCCACAAAATGTAAAATGGGGTCTCATCATGCGTGATATTCTGACCAACGTGACCATTCATATCTGGCCAGATGAACTGATTGTTGGCGAGTTGGCGGCGGAGCCCTGTTCAGCGCCCATTTACCCCGAGTTTTCGCTTGATTGGGTATGTGATGAGTTTTCTCATAATGACATGGAAGCTCGTACCAATGACCGCTATGTTGTTACGCAAGATGTGAAAGACAAAATTCTTGAAGTTCAGAGATTCTGGAAAAATAATACAGTCGGCGAGGCGTTTGAAGCCTCGCTGACTGAGGAGGAAAGGGCAGGCTCCTACCTTGAAAAAGGGATCAACCGATGTGGTCTGTATGTTTATGCCGGCGTTGGGCATGTGGCTGCAAACTATCAAAAGCTGTTCCGCATCGGCTTCGGAGGTATCCGCAAGAACATCGAAGCCGAGATGGAAAAGCTGGACACTGCAAAGCCGGAGGACGCAAGAAAGAGCGAGTTTTACCAGGCTGAATTGTATGCCGTAGAGGGTGCATCCGCCTACATTAGCCGCTATGGCGTCTTGGCCGCCCAAATGGCTGAGAAGGAAACCGATCCCACCCGAAAGGCCGAATTGGAACGGATTTCCGCCAACTGTCTGCGGGTGGCAGAAGGTGTCCCCCGTGACTTCTGGGAAGCGATCCAACTGTACCACATTGCGACCAATATGATTATCATTGAATCAAACGGCCACTCTGTGACATATGGCCGGTTTGATCAGCTGTTTACGCCATTCTACGACAATGACATTAAAAACAGCACTCTTTCCCGCGCGCAGATGCAGGAATTGATCGAAGTGTTCTTTATCAAAATACATCAGCTGCGCAAAATCCGCGATACCTATGCCATCACATTCTCCAGCGGCACCATTATGGGTGGTACCGCACTGGACGTCGGTGGTGTGGATGAAACGGGCAAGGATATCACGAGCGATGTCAGCTTCATGGTGTTGGATGCTCACGCTCACACCCGCATTCCAAACCCGTGGATGGGTGTCCGTTTGCATGAGGGTTCGCCTTGGGAGTTCAAGGTCAAAACCTTCAATGTGATTCGCATTGGGACCGGCGAGCCCAAAATCTTCAACGACGGCCCTATCATTGAATCCATGATGAACTATGGCAGAACACTGGCCGAGGCCCGTAATTACGTTGGCGTGGGCTGCGTGGAGCCTAGCACCCCGGGCTATGAATACGGCTGGCACGATTCATCTTCTTTCAATATGACGCTGATTCTTCACATGGCGATCAATGGCGGTCATTGCATAGACTGCAGTTCTTCCTGCCCGCGCTATGCAAAGTGTGCGGGTGCAGGTAAGGGGCTTAGCATCGATACCGGCTCGCTTGAGTCATTCCAGTCATTTGACGAAGTGCTGGAGTCTTATGATAAACAAATGAGTTACTGGTGCGACAATATGATTTCGACCATAAATAAGATCGATCTTTGCCACCAGCGACTCAAGCCGCTGCCATATCTGTCCCTGCTGATCGACGACTGTGTGAAGAAAGGAATCGATGTTTCGGCTGGTGGTGCGCGCTTTAACCAGAGCGGGCCTCAGGCGGTTGGTGTTGGAACCACTGCGGATGGCTTGACGGCGATCAAGCAATTGGTCTTTGACGAAAAGAAGGTTTCTGGCCATGAGCTTCTTGAAGCACTGCGCGCCAACTGGAAGGGCTATGAGCCTTTATATACCCTCGTTAATAGTGATCGCATGCATCAATACGGCAATGATGATGACTATGCTGATGACATCGCAAGATTCGCGATCAGTTCTTACTGTCGTCACGTCGAGCATCGCCCCACCCCACACGGAGGTGAATATATGCCAGGAGTCTTTTCTGTCACAGCAAACGTGCAGCATGGCGTCTCCACGCCTGCCTCGCCTGACGGACGGTATGCCGGCGAACCCCTGTCCGATTGTATTGGACCCGTCCACACGCAGTGCGCTTCACATGACCGTCGTGGCCCGACCGCTATTGCAAATTCCGTAGCAAAGATGGATCATGCTCGCATCGGAAACGGGATCATATTGAACTGGAAATTTTCTCCGAGCACTGTGTCTGGCGACTCCGGCCGTGACAACCTGATCGGTCTTATGGATGTTTATTTTAAGAATCATGGTATGCAGAGCCAGTTTGCTATCGTGGGGCGGGAGACCATGCTTGCCGCACAGAAGAACCCACAGGACTATCAGGACTTGCTGGTTCGCATCGCGGGCTATAGTGCCTATTTTACTGAATTGAGTAAAGAATTGCAGGACGACTTGATTAGCCGCACAGAGCTGTCTTTTGACTGATTCGCTATTTATTTGCATGCGGTGGGGGGGAGGCATTCCTTCTTTACCAGTTTAACGGGGCACTAGAAATTTGTGATCATATCCAGCGTCCCCGTTTTGCTGTGTCTCAAGGGACGAATGGCGCACACAGAACTGTGTGCGCCATTCGTCCTTCGTGGATGTAGGTAGATGGAGATCCTAAGATAAACATCAGTATTTCTATATTTCTGTAATTGTTGTGACGCAGTAAAGTGTTTTTGTGTATCTATTTCGTACAGATTTCACAATCGTTCAATTCCTCCAACAAAGCTAACACTCACAAAATCTCCAGTATCAAAATTACATTCCTTTGCCTTATTAATGTCATCAAACAAAAACGCCCAATGTTTTTCCAGAAGTCTAAATTTGATAAGTAATTCCATGCAGGTGGATAGGTTAATTACCACATGCTTAATTGAGTAGGAATAGTGTATATTTTCATCTTGAAGTAAGTCAAAATACGACTGTAATTCAGCATTGGCAATTGATAATGCGTCAGAAATATTGTTTAACTATGGAATATCAAAAGCTTCTTCCATATCCACTCACTCCTTCAAATTATAATAGTTTTAGATAAAATAGTTATATCAGCATAAATTGATCCTGTCACTCAGTTTTGTTTCCGAGTGTTATTAATAGGACTCGCTTCTCATAAACCAGCATAAATACAGGCAAAGCAAAAGGCCGTCGACTTTCGTCGACGGTCTTTCCAATGGTCGGAGTGCCGGGATTCGAACCCGGGGCCTCTTGGTCCCGAACCAAGCGCGATACCAAGCTTCGCCACACCCCGAAGTGAGTATTCCGTAGTTTTTCAACGGATTGCCAGTTTATGGGTTGCGAATGGTCTTTAAGACAGTCTGCTTTTCACCACCACTCGATAAAAGGCTGCCCACTACGTTAAGCTTTTCGGTGAGGGGGAGGTGCGTGCAGCAAGGTGGTAGCAAAATCATCATGAGCGCACGTTTCTGTGATGATGGCTGGCTGGATATATCTCGCGGCCATCATGGTAAAGAAAGTGTGGCGATTACAATGTGGATTTAAGCTGTGGACACCTGCGTACCCGCATGAGCATCGAAAATCATTATAGACCACTTTCTCGTTCATTTCAAGTATTTTCTTTTTCCCGGCCAAATAAAACTTTGCTACAATCGGATAGATCTTTTAGTAATCGGGATAACACGGTCAATTTTTCCATCAGTATTTATCCCACCTAATATATAGCGTTCAGGGAGCTGCATATTACTCTTTTGAATGGATGGAAATCCTACCATACATAATCATTGCATCAATTATTTTGAGGATATACCTTGTAAAGTTGTCTCCCTTGCCGGATCAGGCCCATGGGAAATCAGTTTGCTCAGCCGCGTTCTATTCTGTTTCTGTTTTGGCGGCAGCTTGAAAAAGGGAACAGGCACAGCAGCCAGCGGTTTATCTTTGCAGACTCCCGGCTGTTACGTTGTTGTGGGATAATTTTCTTGGCTCATAATCCTATACACATGAAAGCGGTTGTGCTATACTAATTGTAAGATTAATTGTGGACATGGAGGATTAGCTTGACACGTTACAAAGGAAATTTTATTTGTGTGGAATACAGCAGCAGAAGCCCACGGGCCGAATGCTGGAAGGCTTATGATCTTATAGATACTGCCTATGACGATAATAAAGATGGGGCGATTGAGAAATTGAAAGTCAAAATCGACCAAAGGCTTGATTGTAAAATCCAGCAAAAATAAGGTTTCCCCGCATACCAGTTCGGTGTGCGGGGGAATTTCAAGGATAAAGGGATTTTAAACATAATTTGGAGTATTGCATACACCAAGTATGCACAAATAGTGATTGGCTTCCCTTAAAACATGGTCTGCGAGCAAAGGAATGATAATTGATTTGATTTTACACGCCAATAGCCCTTCTGTACCAGCTGTCTTAAAGTCGCGCAAACGCTCCATTGCAGAAATACTATTAACGGTAGGATTAGTGTTGTCGAAAGTGTTTCTTGTGGCTTGTTGCGCCTCAACTGTCAACTGATCAAATTCCTGCCCAAACATTCTTGCAGTGTTAATAAGTGTTTCTTCCGTGGGATCCAGCAATCCTGCGATAAACTTAGCATGCTCTGCCATTTGACGGTTCCAGAAAGCTTCCTGCTGAATCATATCATCAGGTCCCATGATGTCTCTTCTTTGGTTTAAGTCATCTAACATTTTCATATAAAACTTTGCTTCTCTGAGTATATGCTCTATTAAAAGCGGGTAATTAAAGGTAAAGGTCTCGCAAGACAATACATCATGAAGCAATCTGCTTTTAAAGTTAACTAGAGCTGATGTCAGTCGATATGCCCTGCGGTTTAAAGAATCAACGCGATGCTCAATCTCAGGTACACGCTCATTACTTGGTACTAACATTAACTCCTTGCTGGTAAGATTAAAATTAAAGGGGGCTCCTGTATAAAAATTCGTAAGTCTCTCTGCTTCCATTGTATATTGGGTCACAAACTGCTTTGATGCTATTGCTTTATAACTTACGTTTCCATAGGCTAATTCCGTAGCTTCCGATAGGAGTTTTTCAAAATCAATTAAAAATTGTTTCGCTGCCGAAGCCATCTTCATATCTTTTGGTGCAAATGCAAGTTGTAAAAAAAGGGAATGTTCCTTCATAATTCTCAAATAGAACAGATTTAAGTCTAAGGACATTGTTATAAACTCATTTTTAGAAAGCACAATCGCAACTCCTTTTATATTGTTAATGCCTAACCTTTTTTTATAAATTAGGAGGGCAATATTTGGTGTTATGAATAATAATGTCAGCATTATATTATATGCCACGGTTTTTCATACGTTCTCCCCCGTATACCATCGGGGGTCCCCGTAAAAGAGAGCGGTATGATGCAATTTAAATTACAGGGTGAGAAAACAGCCGCGCCACGCATGTAACAGGCTTGCCATTTAAGGCAAACCTGTATATGACTAGAAGCCGTACCCGCAGCAGCAGTGGCGGCGTGCACGGCATTTGTCGAAGCGATAATCGTATTTTTCATCATAACGACCATCATAGCGGTCATCCTCAAGCTGGCGGTCTTCATGTTGACCGTCAAATCGGTCATCGTATCGATCATTACAGCAGTACCCGTAACTGTGGTAATTGCAGTCATCACGATAATTAAATCGGTTATTATAACAATCGTTGTAGCGGCATTTCATACAGTCTCTCTCCTTTACAATAATAGCGTTTTACCGAATAACCGGCTTTTACATAATACGAGATGAGCAATCGAAAGGTTCTGAGACTCCCTGCCTATCGTTGGCGGCAGAAGGATACCTGGTTGTATCGCATTCTATAAAAACAATCGTATAATAAAATAATAAAACACCTGATCGTAAAAACCATACAACTACGATCAGGTGTTTTTATATTTTAACTGAAATGGGGGTACCAAAGATAGATAGAAGCTTGCGATTTTAAGTTATGCTTTGATTTTGGCTTTGGCTTTGATTTTGATTCGATTGCCCGGACTGTTTGTTTTGCCCCATACTGGAGACAATCTGCGGAATTTTATCTGCCAAAGAGCTTGCGCTAGAGTTAATAGGCAACATAGATACATTTTGATTATCAATGACGATAATTGCATCCGTGCAGAGTTTTGCGCCAAGGCCCAAGGCATTGGTGCCGGGCTCTGCTGTTCCGCCTCCCATGCTTGAATTATTTCCCTGCTGGCTTTTTCCTAAAGATGCGTTTCCGCCGCCATACCCAACTGAAATAGAGACAACAGGTAAAAATGTTTTATTCCCCTGTGTTACCGGCTTTCCAATAAGGCCCTCTTTTTGCGTGAAATTCTCAAGACTGTGAAATAAAGAATCGACATTTCCTGTTAAATCTGATTGCTCTATCATTTTTTCATTAACTCCTTGTTTTTTTGATTTTAGCCGCACGAAATTTATGATCGTTTTTCCGATGTTTATATTTGTTTTCCCTTCCAACCTCAAATAATCCTGGTTCGGACAGAAACTAGGAAATTGCTCGAATGTCTCTATTTTGGTCATTGTATTTATCATTGCTAAAGCAGTGAACAATATGCCGGTTATAAATGGATCGCTGATTCCATAAAATAGCTTTACCTCAGTATCTTTGAGATCCAGAGCCCTAAAAATATCTATCGTTTGATTTTTTCGGTTTTTCCGCTTTTGTTTGATTTTTGAAAGCACCTGCAGATTGAAACAATAAATAGTGATGTGCGGCTTGGAGCAAACCATCCTTACTTTTACCATAAAAACTGGTTTCCATAATACTAAAGTATGCAGTTCCATTTCGTTGCTATCAAGAAGAAAGGATACTTTTAATGGTTTTACAAAGATGAGATAGAAACAAATTCCCAAAATGAGCACAAAAAAAAGAAAGATATACATGGAATTTACCTCAATACTAAGTATGAGCAAAAATCGGTTTTAAATTATAAAAAAATATTGGAATTTTATATCATCATGCGCTTATTAAAACCAAAATGAATCCCACAAAGAGGGGCGTTTGCGACAGAACCTTTACGAGCGTTTGACTTGATCAGAACACAAAACAATGTATAGCACAATAAAGCATCCTTATATGCAAAGTCAAAGCCCTACGGTTTTACCCCGTAGGGCTGTTTTTGATTTAGTACTTCAAATTTTAGGCGGGGAGTTAAGCTGTACAAGGATCCCTGTGGGCCCATCTCAAGCGTGATACTAAGCTTCGCCGCATCCCGATGCAATGTTTCTTATGATGGACAAGTTCGAGCGGCAAGAGGCATATCCGTTTGCTCGTCCGAATAAACTAAGGCAGAAAAACGAAGGAGGAAGCACCTTTGGAAAACTATTATGAAAGACCGGCGCGAAGGTGTTCGGCAGGGCGGCGAGTGCAGCGGCGAAAAGAAACGTGGTCGCCAAGGGCAAAAAGGCGCTTAATTCAGTTGTGTGCCAGTGTTGCGGTTTTCCTCATGGTATTTCTAGGCCGTGGGATTCTTCCGGCCGAAATGTCTGTTGCAGGAAAAACGATCCTAACGACCATCCGGAGCGATACCGACTTTGGGGGGGCATTCACCCAATTGGGGGAGTCGGTGGCCGGAGGGGATAAACTGCTGGATGCGGTCAGCGCCTTTTGCGTCACGGTGTTCGGCACCGAGGGGGAGGGAGACGCTGTTTTGACCATGGGAGAAATACCAGACGTCTGCGTGTCAGAACTTGAGTTTTTACAGGCGGAACCAACGCTTCATAGCTATGTCTGCCGGCGGCTCTGGCTGGAGGATACCGGCAAGACCGAAGAGGTCAATGAGGTGGAGCAGACCGCGGCCGTGGCCCAGACGGAGATAGTGCCGGTGGGGAGCGTGATCAGGGAAACGGTTTATGACGGGGAAGCTTTGCCGGCAGATGCTTCGGTGCAGGTGTTATCTCTGGGGGCACTGGAAACGACCACACCCGTAATGGCGCCGCTTACGTCGGGATTTGGGTGGCGCATTCACCCCACAGAAGGCGTTACCGCATTCCATTACGGCGCAGATCTGGCAGCGAATACGGGAACGACCTTTGTGGCCTTTGCGGATGGCACGGTGGAGTTAGTGAAAGAGGATCCATATTATGGACTGTACTTAAAGATAGCGCACGAAAACGGAATTGAAACGGTGTACGCCCACTGCAATCGCATCTATGTTTCCGAGGGGCAGACGGTAACGAAGGGCGAATGTATCGGTGAGATAGGGGAAACTGGCAATGCGACTGGGCCACACCTACACTTTGAGGTGTGGCTAAATGGCATTGCTATGGATCCCATGAACTATATCGAACAGGAGTAGCGGTTGCGGTGGGGTAAGATGGAAGTAAGCGGCGGGTTTTTGCTGATCGCCGCGATACTGCTGTATCTGGATACCGAAAATGTGGTACTCTTGGCAATGCTGGCGGCGGCGCTTCACGAAGCGGGACACTGGGTGGTAATTCGCCTGTTGGGAGGCCGGGTGGGTTTGCTCCGCATCACGGCCGTGGGAGCGGAGCTCAGGCTTTCTCCAGTCTGTGTGCTTTCTTGGGCAGGGGAGCTTGCGGCGGCACTGGCGGGGCCGGGCATCAATATTATTACGGCTGTGGCTGCTGTTGCGTTGTTTGGTACACGCGCCTATTTATTTGGTGGGCTTAGTATCATGTTGGCACTGTTCAATCTGCTGCCAATCTTACCGCTGGACGGCGGACGGGCGCTGCTGGTTTTCTTCACGCTGCTGGTGGGCGAAGAAAAGGCGCAAAGCGCATGTCGAGATCTGAGCCTTGTTCTGGCTGGTCTTCTTTTGCTGGCAAGCCTGATCCTGCTGCTGCGGCACAGCGGGAATTTTACCTTGCTGTTGGTAGCGGGATGGCTGTTTGCCGCCCAACGGAGGAAAGCGCCGCGTAAGGTTAAAAAACGCTTGCATTTCAGGCGTCCTTATGATAACATACATGAGTCTCAATAAAGGGTGGTCCTCTGCGGCAGTCGTTCCAAATGTGGGAGCGGCGTGAAGTGCCGGCATGAACGCCTATAAACTTAGGAGGAAATAAGAATGAATCTTTTACAAACATTTAACAACAAGTACATGAAGGAAGAGCCCCCTGTCGTTCAGGTCGGCGATACCGTTAAGGTGCACATCAAGGTCAAGGAAGGCAACCGTGAGCGTATTCAGGTGTTCGAGGGTACTGTGATCGCAAAGAAGCATGGCGGCATCGAGGAGACCTTTACCGTCCGCCGCGTTTCTTATGGAGTTGGCGTTGAAAAGGTGTTCCCCCTGCATGCTCCGGCCGTAGAGCGGATTGAGCTGGTTCGTCACGGTAAAGTTCGCCGTGCTAAGCTGTACTATCTGCGTGACCGTGTGGGTAAGTCCGCTAAGCTCAAAGAGTCCCTTTAAGCTGAATTTGCACCAGAAAAGGAGCGGGAAACCGCTCCTTTTTATACTTTGTGCACTTCCCATTTGCATAAAAATCGGGTATACTAATGTTACGATTGCATGGTAAAGCATGACACAGGAGGGGGGAAACGCATGTACATCAATTACTATCCGGGCCACCATACAAAGGCTCGTCGGCAGATGGAAGAGGATGTGAAATTTGTCGACATGGTCGCGGAGGTGGTGGATGCGCGCATCCCAATTTCCAGCCGCAATCCAGACATTCAGACCATTGTGGGGGATAAGCCGCGCATGATCATTTTCAACCGCGTGGATCAGGCGGACCCTACCATGACGGCTAGGTGGGCGGCCCAATATCGCGCCTGTGGGTTTTCTGTGCTGGAAACCGATGCGAAAAGCGGAAAAGGCATTCAACAGTTTGCACCCGTCATCCGCCAGGCACTGGGGGAGCAGATCGAAAAGTGGCACGCGAAGGGCCAGGTGGGCCGTCCTGTGCGCGTTATGGTGGTGGGGATTCCCAACGTAGGAAAATCCACTTTTATTAATAAGGTAGCAAAGCGCAAGTCGGCCAAGGCGGGCGATAAACCTGGCGTCACCAGGGGGAAGCAGTGGATCGCGGTGGATCAGGGGCTTGATCTGCTGGATACGCCGGGAATCCTTTGGCCAAAATTTGAAGATGAAACGGTAGGACTTCACCTCGCCTTTACTGGCGCGGTGAAAGACGACGTGGTGGATATCGAGACATTGGGCTTTCATTTGATGGAACTTTTAGCAAAACGATATCCAAAGGCGCTCACCGAACGGTATAAAATTGAACCCACCGCCGATGCGCCGGGATGGGATCTTTTAGAGCAGGCCGCCAAAAAACGCGGTTTTTTACTGTCCAAAGGGGAGTATGATTTGGAACGTATGGCCAGGATCCTTTTAGACGAATACCGGGCAGGCAAGCTAGGACGCTTTACACTGGAAAACCCTTTGGATTTGGAACAAAGGGGGGGGAACCATGGAGCGGATTGATATGTGGGCCGTGGAGAATGAGTGCTATGAAAATGGGGCACAGCTGATCTGCGGCTGCGATGAGGCGGGAGCTGGGCCGCTGGCCGGCGCAGTCTACGCAGCGGCGGTTATCCTGCCCCGCGGGCTGGTGGTGGAAGGCCTTACCGATTCTAAAAAAGTATCGCCCAAAAAGCGCGACCTATTGTTTGAGGTGATTCGGGAAAAGGCAACCGCTTGGGCCGTGGCATCTGTTAGTGAGCAGGAAATTGACCGTATTAATATCCTTAACGCCCGATTATTGGCAATGGACAAGGCCATCCAGGCCCTTTCTCCCGCCCCGGATTTCGCGCTGATTGATGGAAATCGAAACAAAGGAATTTCCATTCCCAATCGCATGGTGATCCAGGGGGACAGTCTCAGCGCCAATATTGCGGCGGCATCCATCTTAGCTAAAGTGAGCCGGGATCGTTACATGACGGAAATGGCAATTAAGTATCCCCAGTATCAGTTTGAGCAACATAAAGGCTATGGTACAAAGCTTCATTACGAATTGTTGCGGCAGTATGGACCAAGCTCCATCCACCGCATGACCTTTTTAAAAAACCTATGAGTGGGGGCGACAGAAAGCTTTTGGGTCGCTGGGGCGAAGCAAAAGTGGCAGACTATCTGCGGATGCGGAACTGGCGTATCATCGCGTCTGGCTGGCGGTGCCGTTTCGGCGAAATTGACCTGATTGCAGAGAATGACAAGTATATTTCATTTACAGAGGTGAAACTGCGGAAAAGTGCGGATTTTGCAGCTGCGCGGGAATTTGTGGATATCCATAAGCAAAGCAGGCTTCGTATGACGGCAGAAACCTATCTGGCACAATATCCGACTGAACTTCAGCCCCGGTTTGATGTGGCAGAGGTTTACGCGCCTCAGGGAACCGAGACGGCAAAACCGGCGATCACACTGCTGGAAAATGCTTTTTGAAAGTGAAGGATCGATTTGGACTTGTTTGACGGACATTGTGATACTTTGTCCCGCTGCCTGGAAACAGGAGAAGGATTGGCTCGAAACGGCGGGCACCTCGATTTGGAGCGTGCGGCCGTTTTTGGCCGTTACGCTCAGTTTTTTGCGATTTTTGGAGACCGTAATGAAATTAGCGGCGGAATGTACAACCATTTCCGGCGAGAGTATGCGTTGTTTCAGCGCGAGCTTGAGCAGAATAGGGAACGGCTTGTTCACTGCCGTACAGCCGGTGAGGCAGAAGTTGCCTTTGCCGCAAAAAAACGGGCGGCTTTTTTGTCCGTGGAGGGTGGAGAACTGCTGGACTGTGATGTTGACAAGCTGGAGACTGCGTATGAACTTGGCGTGCGTGCCATCAATTTGACTTGGAACCATGCAAACGCCTTATCCGGCTCCAACTTGGAAGAGCCGGAGCGTGGCCTGAGCGACCTGGGATTCACCTTTGTGCGGCGAATGGAGACACTGGGAATGCTTGTGGATGTCTCGCATCTTTCCGAAGCTGGCTTCTGGGATGTATGGCAGACACTGGACGGCCCATTGATTGCAACCCATTCCAATGCGAAAGCGATGTTTTTTCACTCCAGGAACTTGACCGATGAGCAATTTACTGCCATAATACAAAAGCATGGCGTTGTCGGGCTGAACCTTTATCCCGCCTTTTTGGGTGACCATGCGAATATAGACACCATCTTGGCGCACCTGGAGCACTTTTGGGCGCTCGGGGGTGAGGAGACGGTGGCCATGGGCGGCGATTGGGACGGCATATCGGAAACACCACGGGGCATTTCCAATATTGCAGATCTTGCCACGCTGTACGAAACCCTGCTGCGGAACAATTACAGGGAAACGCTGGTGCGTAGCCTTTTCTATTCTAATATGATGAGGATCGTGAAAAAAGTATGCGGTACATAAGCACAAGAAATAAAGAAGCGAATTTTACGGCGGCTCAGGCCATTGAACAGGGGCTTGCGCCCGATGGCGGTCTGTTAACGCCTGCCTATTTACCAAAGCTGCCGGCCTCCGCACTGGACACCATGCGGGAAATGAGCTATCAGCAGCGTGCGGTCTATATCATGAATCTGTTTCTGGAAGAGTATTCCGTGACTGAATTGACGGGATTTGCCCGTCAGGCATACAGCAGAAAGAAGTTTGAAGTCGATGCTGTGGCGCCTGTGCGCAAGGTGGATGATACGACCTACTGTCTTGAACTGTGGCATGGACCTACCTGCGCGTTTAAAGATATGGCGCTGCAGATGCTACCACATTTGCTTTCTGCCGCACTGGTAAAGAATGCACAGGAGAAGACGGCGTGTATCCTCGTGGCTACCTCCGGCGATACCGGTAAGGCAGCGCTGGAAGGGTTCCGAGATGTGGAACATACTCAAATTCTGGTGTTTTACCCTAAAAATGGCGTGTCCGCGATCCAAAGCCTGCAGATGAACACGCAGGAGGGGGAAAATGTCGGCGTATGCGCAGTGGTGGGCAATTTTGATGACGCGCAGACCGGCGTAAAAAAGATTTTTTCCGACCACCAGATCGGGGAAGAATTGGAATCCAGGGGCTTCTTCCTCTCTTCGGCCAATTCTATTAACTGGGGACGTGTTTTGCCTCAGATTGTGTATTACGCCTCGGCCTACTGCGACCTTGTAAGGGACGGCGGGATTGAGAAGGGCGACAAAGTCAATGTCTGTGTGCCTACCGGCAATTTCGGAAATATTTTAGCCGCTTACTATGCCAAGTGCATGGGAATCCCCATCGGCAAGCTGATTTGTGCATCCAACAGCAATAACGTGCTGACCGATTTTCTGGAGACCGGCATTTACGACCGGAACCGTGCGTTCCATACTACCGTCTCGCCATCCATGGACATCCTGATCTCCAGCAATCTGGAACGTATGCTTTTTGCCCTGACAGGGGATGATCATCAGGTAGACGGTTATATGGCGCAGTTGCGCGCTGCTGGCAGATATGAGGTCAGCGAGGCAGTGAAGAAAAGCCTGCAGACACTTTTCGCCGCCGGCTTTTGCGACGATGCCCGCACCAAACGGATGATTGGACAAGTGTACCGCGATAAAAACTACCTCATTGACCCGCATACCGCTGTGGCCTTTGACGTGCTGGAGCAGTACCGCGAAAAAACCGGTGACAGAGCACCGGCACTGGTTGTCTCCACTGCAAGCCCATTCAAATTCTGCGACAGCGTGCTGGAAGCGCTGGGCGAATCAAAGTTGAGCGACGGCGCCGCCATTCTGGACCAGCTTTCTGCCTTGACCGGCGTAGCCGTGCCCACTTCCCTTGCTGCGCTGAAGGACAAATCCGTGCGGTTTAGCCAGAGCGTGGATAAGGACCACATGGTGGACAAAGTGTTGGAGATGCTGCACTGATATGGCGCTGTATGCGATTGGAGATACCCACCTTTCGCTTGCCTGCAATAAACCGATGGATGTATTCGGCGGTGCGTGGGCGGGTTATGTGGACAAGCTGCGGGACGGTTTTTCCTGCGTGACGGAGGTAGATACCGTGGTCCTCTGCGGAGATTTGTCATGGGGGATGTCACTGGAGGAAGCACGGGAGGACTTTTCCTTTCTCAATGCGCTGCCCGGGCGAAAGCTTCTGCTCAAGGGCAACCATGATTATTGGTGGACCACGGCATCAAAGATGAATACCTTTTTCGTGGAAAATGGATTTGATACCTTTACTATCCTGCATAATAATTGCGCTTTTTACGGCGATATCGCTCTTTGCGGCACCCGGGGCTGGTTTTTCGAGGAGGAGCAGAACGGGCATAATGAGAAGGTGTTCAAGCGGGAGCTCATCCGGTTGGAGGCGTCTCTGAAGGCAGCTGGAGAGCACGAAACGTATTGTTTTCTCCATTATCCTCCGTGTTACGAGGGGTACCGCTGCCCGGAAATCATGGAGCTGATGGAGCGCTATGGCGTTTCACGTTGTTTTTACGGGCATTTGCACGGGGGAAGCCACCGACTTGCCATACAGGGGAGTGTGGGTTCGATCCGTTATGAACTGGTTTCTGCGGACTATCTGCGTTTTCGACCACAAAAAATCTGCGAATAGGCAGAAAAAACACTGGTAAAGTTATTAAAATTCTGATACAATGACATGAAAATTTAAGACAGTAGGCTCAGCCACGCTAAAATCGCGATTCTACGGCTGACCGACAGGAGGAAAATGAGCATGAACGTTAACGTCAAGAGCGAGGAAAAGAAAGAGAACAGCACCATTGAACTGATCATCGAGGTCGGCCATGAGGATTTTGAGGCCGCTATCGATACCGTGTATAAGAAGTCTCGCGGCAACATCGCAATTCCCGGTTTTCGTAAGGGCCATGCTCCCCGCAAGATCATTGAGAATATGTACGGCGGCGGCGTGTTTTTCGAGGACGCCATCAATGATGTTTACCCCGTCGCTTACAGCCAGGCCATCACAGACAAGAACATTGACGCTGTAGGCTATCCCAATATTGAAGTGATCGACGCAGGCGAGAATGGCCTTACCTTTAAAGCCGTCGTTACCGTCAAGCCCGTTGCCGCCGTCAAGAATTATAAGGGACTGAGCGCACCCAAGGCTGATATTGACATTACCGCTGAGGACCTTGAAAACGAACTCAAGCCCTACATCAACCGCGCCACCAGAATGGTGGATGTGGATCGTAAGGCGAAGAAAGGCGATACCGTCAACATCGACTTCGATGGCTTTGACAATGGAGTCGCTTTTGAAGGCGGCAAAGCGGAAAAGTTTGATTTGGAACTGGGCTCCGATTCTTTTGTTCCCGGTTTTGAGGAGCAGATCATCGGCTTGAAGGCCGACGATGAAAAGGATATTGACATCACATTCCCCGAAAACTATGCGCCCGAGCTTGCCGGCAAGCCTGTGGTGTTCAAAGTCAAGGTTCACACCGTCAAGCAGGCTGTCGCGCCCACACTGGACGATGAGTTCGCGAAAGATGTTTCTGAATTCGACACGCTGGATGAGCTGAAGAAAGATCTGGCGGACAAGCTGAAGAAGACCCGCGAGGAGCAGGTCGCCAAGGACTTTGAGAACGCCATCATGGAGCAGCTGGTGGACAACACCGATGTTTTGGTTCCCGATGCCATGGTAGACTTTCAGACCGACCGCGTGATGCAGAACTATGCTTCCCGCATCCAGGGCTCCGGTATTTCCTTTGAGGATTACCTGCAGATGATGGGTTCCAACGTAGACGACTTGCGTGCGTCTACTCGAGCAAACGCCGCCATTCAGGTGAAGGTGGGACTGGCGCTTGAGGCTGTTGCCGCCGCCGAGAAGCTCACAGTGACCGAGGAAGAGGTCGAGGCCGAGATTCAGAAGCTGGCCACCGAGCACAATATGCAGCCCGAGCAGGTGAAGGCCGCTGTTAGCATCGCCGATTTAAAGCATGATCTACTGGTGGATAAGGCGTCTGAGTTGGTGATCAGCAGCGCAAAGGTGGGCAAAGCCGCCGAGAAAAAAGCCGAAGAGAAGCCGCAGGAGGCTGCTGCTGAGAAAAAGCCTGCCGCCAAGAAGACCGCTGCCGCCAAGACAACTGCAGAGAAGAAACCTGCCACCAAGAAAACTAAGGCATAATTGACAGGTCCCAGGGCATACTGTTATGAAATGACATCCGAAAAGGAGTTTTAATCATGAGTTTAGTCCCCTATGTAGTAGAGCAGACAAACCGTGGAGAAAGATCGTATGACATTTTCTCCCGACTGCTCAACGATCGGATCATCTTCCTGTCGGAAGAGGTCAATGATACCACCGCGAGTTTGATCGTTGCGCAGCTTTTGTATTTGGAGGCGCAGGATCCCGATAAGGATATCCAGTTTTACATCAATAGCCCGGGCGGTTCAGTCACGGCTGGCATGGCAATTTACGACACGATGCAATACATCAAGGCTGACGTCTCCACCATTTGTATTGGTTTGGCAGCCAGTATGGGCGCATTTCTTCTTTCGTGTGGTGCAAAGGGCAAGCGTATCGCTTTGCCCAATGCCGAGATCATGATTCACCAGCCGTCCGGCGGGTTTAAGGGACAGGCGACGGATATTGAGATCCATGCGGAGAACATTTTAAAAATCAAGCAAAACTTGAATAAGATTTTGGCTGAAAATTGCGGTAAGCCTGTGGATGAAGTAAAGGCCGCTTGTGAGCGTGACCACTTTATGTCTGCGGAAGAGGCAAAGCAGTTTGGCTTGATCGACCAGGTTATCTATAAGCGCTGACAAAAAAAGAGGAGTGAAGATTCAGCGTCTTCACTCCTCTTGTGAGGTTATAATTATGGGAAAAAATGAAGACAAAAAAAGCATTCGCTGCTCCTTCTGCGGCAAGCATCAGGAGCAGGTGGGGCGTATCATCGCAGGCCCTGGCGCCTATATCTGCAATGAATGCATTCAGTTGTGCATGAATATTCTGGATGAGGCCGAAACCGGGGTGCAGAACGACTTTTCCAACGTCCCCGATGTGATCCCCACACCAAAGGAAATCAAGGATGTGCTGGACGAATATGTCATTGGGCAGGAAAAGGCTAAAATTGCGCTCTCTGTTGCCGTTTATAACCACTATAAGCGTATTTACTTTGGCGGCGGAAACGATGTGGAACTCCAAAAGAGCAATATTTTGATGATTGGGCCAACAGGCTGCGGAAAAACGTTATTTGCTCAAACTTTGGCCCGCATTTTGAAGGTGCCTTTTGCGATTGCCGATGCTACCACCCTGACAGAGGCCGGCTATGTGGGAGATGATGTGGAGAACATCCTCCTTCGTTTGGTGCAGGCAGCTGATTACGATGTGGAACTGGCCGAGCGAGGCATCATCTATATTGACGAGATGGATAAAATCGCCCGCAAAAGCGAGAATACCTCCATCACTCGGGATGTTTCCGGTGAAGGGGTACAACAGGCGCTGCTGAAAATTCTGGAAGGTACGGTTGCCAACGTCCCACCACAGGGCGGGCGTAAGCATCCGCATCAGGAGTTTATTCAGATTGACACGAAAAACATTTTGTTCATTTGCGGCGGCGCGTTTGCCGGGATTGACAAGATTATTGAGCAGCGTTTGGACAAAAAAACCATTGGCTTTGGCGCTGAGATCCAGAGCAAGCAAGAGCGGAACGAGGGCGAGATTCTGCAAAATATTCAGCCGCATGACCTGCTGAAATTTGGCATCATCCCCGAGCTGGTGGGACGCCTGCCGGTGATCACCGCTCTGCAGTCGCTGAACAAAGACCAGTTGGTGCAGATTCTCACAGAACCAAAGAACGCACTGGTGAAACAGTATAAAAAGCTGATGGAGTACGACGAGGTCAAGCTGAACTTCCAACCGGATGCACTTGCTGCCGTGGCTGACAAGGCTTTGGATCGCGGCATCGGTGCCCGCGGCTTACGTGCGGTGCTGGAGGAGATCATGACACAAGTCATGTATGACGTTCCTACGGATGACACGATTGACGCTGTTACCATCACGGCCAGTAGTGTCAAGGGGGAGGCACCTCCCGAGATTATCCATGACACCAGCCGCACCAAACGCCATCGCCTGGGGAAGGCCGCTCTGCGGGCCGAGACAGGCGGAGCCGCTGCGACACAAAGCGGCAGCAATGTATCCTAAAACGCGCGCGGCGCGTGCTGAAATGCAAAAAAATGGGGTCGTGCAGCTGCTGAATGAGCTAGCTTCTGCACGGCCTTTTTTCGACAGAATGCCACATCTATTTTAATGTACCTTGAACAAATGTAATTTGCGAAGCGCATTTGCCGAAAGAGCAATATTGCTCTTTTGGACGGCGAAAAAGCTTTGTTTTGCCATTTCAGATACATCGACCACTGCCTGTTTGGAATTGCCGACACACGCCGCAAATCCAAGGTAAAGAGATTTTTGCGAAAATCTCTTTACCTGAACAAAACAAAACCATGCAGAAGCATTGATATAAAAGATCTTTTGTTTTGCTAAGCAAACACGAGTTTAAGGAAGTGAATGACAATGAAAATGAATTCGGTTCCGGTGACAATGCCTATGATGGCGTTACGAGGAATCACGATTTTTCCCAATATGGATATCCATTTTGATGTGGGGCGCGACGCCTCCATCCGCGCCTTGAACGAGGCGATGGAAACCAACCAGCCCATCTTTCTTGTGGCACAGCGCGATATTCAGGTGGAGACACCCACGGGGAACGATCTGTATAGCGTCGGAACGATTTCCCGGGTGCGGCAGATTCTTCGTCTGCCGGGCAATATTGTGCGCGTTATGGTAGAGGGCGTTGCCCGTGGCAAACTGGTCAGCCTGCCGCAGATCGCACCATTTTTCCTTGCTGAAGTGCAGGAAATGCCGGAGAGACCGTCTTTGCGCAGCTCTGACAAGACCGAGGCGCTGCTGCGGAACATTCGCCAGACCTTTGAGCAGTACGCCGAGCTGTCCCCCAAAATGGGATCGGAGGTGTACATCACAATCCTCGCGGCAGATGATCCCGGTTATGTGGCGGACTATATTGCCCAGAACATTGTAATGCGAAACGAGGATAAACAGGGGATCCTTGCCGAACAGAATCCCGTCCGCCGCCTGGAGCGGATGTACCGGATCCTGACCCGAGAACTGGACATCCTTTCCCTGGAAGACAGCTTGCAGAACAA
The DNA here is from genome assembly GCA_963666535.1 of Oscillospiraceae bacterium. GTDB lineage: Bacteria > Bacillota > Clostridia > Oscillospirales > Oscillospiraceae. Next base: position 1,784,880 of record OY762913.1, read on the forward strand.
GATTCGCGACCACATCAATGATAATCAGCGCGACTACTATTTGCGTGAGCAGTTAAAGGTGATACAGGGAGAACTGGGCGAGGGCCCCGCGGGCGATACTGATATTGCGGAATATCGGAGCAAGATTGAACGCGGTAAATTTCCCGATGAGGTCCGGGAAAAGCTGCGAAAAGAGCTTGCCCACTTGGAAAAGCAGCCATTTAGCTCGGCAGAAAGCACAGTCCTTCGCAATTATTTGGACGTTTGCCTCGAGCTGCCGTGGGGCATTGTTACAAAGGAACGCATCAATGTGGAAGCAGCTCGCAAAGTGCTGGACGCAGACCATTTTGGACTGGAAAAGGTGAAAGATCGCATTTTGGAGTTTTTGGCCGTTAAGCAGCTGGCTCCTAACTTGAATGGGCAGGTCCTGTGTTTGGTCGGCCCTCCCGGCGTGGGTAAGACTTCTATCGCTATGTCAATTGCCAAGGCCATGAATCGCAAGCAGGCACGTATTTCTCTGGGCGGAGTTCACGATGAGGCAGAGATCCGCGGTCATCGCAAAACCTATGTGGGCGCTATGCCCGGGCGCATCATTGCCGCTGTGAGACATGCGGGCAGCTCGAATCCGCTGTTGCTGTTGGACGAGATCGACAAGTTGGGCACCGACCGTCAGGGCGATCCTGCGTCGGCCTTGCTTGAGGTGCTGGACGGGGAGCAGAATGCCACCTTCCGCGATCACTTTGTTGAAATGCCGTTTGATTTGTCCAATGTGCTGTTTATTACCACCGCAAATACAACCAGCTCCATTCCACGCCCACTGCTGGACCGGATGGAGACCATTGAGCTGACCAGCTATACCGATGAGGAGAAGCTGGAAATTGCAAAGCGCCATCTGCTGCCAAAGGAGTTGGCGCGCCATGGCTTAAAAAAGACCCAGCTAAAGCTGACTGACGATGCTTACCGTGAAATGATCAGTGCCTATACAAGGGAGTCCGGTGTGCGCGTTTTAGAGCGGGAAATTGCCACAATATGCCGCAAGGCTGCGATGAAGATTGTGACAGATGGTGTAAAGCAAATTTCCATTACAGGAGACAACCTGGAAGTGTATTTGGGGGTTCGCAAGTACCACCCGGAGCGGCAGGTGCTGCTAGAGCGCATCGGCGTGGTCAATGGCCTGGCCTGGACCTCGGTGGGCGGTGAGCTGCTGGAGGTGGAGGTCAACGTGGTGCCCGGAACTGGGAAGCTGGAGTTGACCGGAAATTTGGGCGATGTTATGAAAGAGTCGGTGAAAACCGCAGTCACTTATATCCGCAGCCGGGTTTCCCAGATGAATATCGATCCCGAATTTTATAAGAATTCCGATATTCATGTCCATTTTCCGGAAGGGGCTGTTCCAAAGGACGGGCCGTCTGCTGGAATTGCCATCACCACAGCCATCGTTTCAGCACTGACCGGCACCTGCGTCAAGGGAGGCATCGCCATGACGGGTGAAGTCACCCTGAGAGGCCGAGTGCTTCCCATCGGCGGCCTGCGGGAGAAAACTATGGCTGCGCTGCGTAACGGAATCCATACGGTGCTCATTCCGGCGGATAATCAAAAGGATCTGGAAGAAATTGATCAGACCGTGCGGGCCGCGCTGCATTTCATCCCTGTGGAACAGGCGGACGAAGTGATGGCGGCTGCGCTGATCCCCGATTGCGGCGTGGCCTTGCCGGAGCGCGCAAATGTAACGGCCACCGAACAGCGAGCGGTGAACCGCGGATTAAATCTAAAGCAGTAGGGGAGTGAGATTTCAATGAATTTGCAGAATGCAGAATTTATCCTGTCTGCTGCGTCTCCAAAGGATTTTTTAAAAAACGGATTGCCACAGGTCGCCTTTGCCGGTCGATCCAATGTCGGGAAATCCTCAGTGATCAATCGGCTATTGGTGCGTAAAAACTTTGCCCGTGTGGGGGCTGCCCCCGGCAAGACCACCCATATCAATTACTTTCTCATTGATCAGGCGATGTATCTGGTGGATCTGCCCGGTTATGGCTATGCCAAGGTCTCCAAGGCGGAAAAGGAGCGTTGGGGTAGGCTGATGGAGAGCTATTTTTCCGATTCGTCGCTTATGACGTTAGGCGTTATGATTGTAGACGCCCGTCACAAGCCCACCGAGAACGACCAAATCATGGCTGAGTGGTTCAAGGGAACCGGCTGCCCGTTTGTGATTGTTGCCAATAAACTGGATAAGCTGAAGAAAAGCGAAATTGAGCCCAATATAGCACTGATTCGAGAAGTGCTTGAATTGGATGATGCTGTAACTGTAATTCCCTTTTCAGCTGAAAAGGGAACTGGCAGGCAGGAGCTGTTAAACGAGATCCTTGCCGCTGGAAATCAGTAGAAAAAACAAGGTGGTGATCCGATCACCACCTTGTTTTTTTGTCAAAATTTTGGTATACTAATTTAAATTTAAAGAACAAATACAAAATGTTGCCGTAAAGCGACGTTCAAGGCGTTTTTCATTGACTCGGGTGCAAGATTTTTAAGGTGGCATTTTGCGAGCTTCTGTGCATGAGATTCAAAACGTATCTTTGTTTAGGGGATATAAATTTAACATGAAAAAGGGGGGAGCTTTTTGGGTTCCTTAGCAGCTTTTATTGACGGGATTGACCTAGCACAGCTCCTGTTCCTTCTGTTCAGCGCTGTTGCGGCACTGCTGTGCATCACCTTCCACGAACTGGCGCACGGCTATGTGGCCTATCGTCTGGGAGATCCCACCGCAAAGCGCATGGGGCGGCTTACCCTGAATCCCATCAAACACCTTGACTTTCTGGGCCTGTTGATGATGATTACCGTGCATGTGGGATGGGCAAAGCCGGTTCCCGTTGATATGCGCTATTTCAAGCATCCTAAGCGGGGAATGGCCATCACTTCCATGGCCGGCCCGGCTGCAAATTTTTTGATGTCTATGATCGCGCTGGCGCTGGGCTCAGCCCTTTACCATTTCGGACCAGCACATACCGCGGTGAACTATGCCATTCTGTTTCTGTGCTACATTGCTGTGCTCAGTGTTGGACTTGGTCTGTTTAACCTGCTGCCGATCTCACCGCTGGACGGGTCAAAAGTACTGTATGCACTGCTGCCGGACGCGGTATACTATAAGTTGCTTCGCTATGAAAAATACGGCATGATCGTCATTGTCGCGCTGACTTGGCTTGGCGTGTTCAGCCGGCCGCTGTCCTTTCTGATCAGCAATATCTGCTCTTTTTTCTGCACAGTTACCTTCTTTCCAATTGATCTGCTGCAGTACTATTTCTTTTGAACGGAAGGGAGGCGAAGGGATTGGATAGTCCCATTTTCCATCTGGATGGCGTCATTAAGGCTAAGCAAGAGAATAAAGAGGATTTTGACGGCCCGCTGGACCTCATCCTGCATCTTTTAGGTAAGAATAAAATGGAGATCGCCGATATCCAGATTTCGCTGATCCTGGATCAATACCTGACTTGGATGTCACAGCGTAAGAGCTTGGATTTGGACGTTGCCAGCGATTTTGTCACCATGGCGTCTCATTTAATTTATATCAAAACCAGAATGCTGCTGTCCATCCACGATGAGGAGGCGCTGTCCGAAATGGAGCAGCTGATCGCCTCGTTGGAGGCGCATCAGCGCAATGAAAACTTTACTCGCATCAAGGCCGTGATTCCGCAACTGTCCGATCAATACACCCGTGGCAGGGATTTTTTAGTGAAACCCCCTGAATTTACCGCGCAGGATAAAACATACCACTACGTTCATGATAAGCAGGATCTGTTTCGCAGCATATCGGCCGTGCTGGAAAAGACCGATCATCGTCTGCCGCCGCCAGCGAGCGCCTTTCAAGGCATTGTGGGGCGGGAGCCCTATCCGGTTGCCGATAAGGCCAATGAGATTATCGAGCGGCTTATGCGCTTTGGTGTGACTCGATTCCGCGCCCTGTTCAAGGAAAACCGCAGCCGGTCAGAAATTGTTGCCACCTTCATCGCCGTGCTGGAGCTTTCCAAGGCCAGACGTCTTCGGCTTGCCGGTACCGAGTCTGATTGCACCGTGACCTGTACCAACGAAGGCGAGGAGTCCTGTGCGGACATTGCGTCTGATATTTATTAGGAGGAGTCCGATGGAACTCAAAGAAATGGAAGCCGCGCTTGAGGGCATCCTTTTTGCCTCTGGTGAACCGGTGAGCGTAGAGCGACTGTGTCTGACGCTGGAAGCAGACCGCCCTACCATCGAAGCGGTGGCGCAGCGCTTGTCCGATCATTACAGCTATGAACGGCGGGGTATCCGCCTTGTCAAGCTGGATACCAGCTATCAGCTTTGCTCGGCCCCAGAATATGCGGAATACATTCGCAAGGCCATGGAAAGCCGCCGCCCGGCAAAGCTATCTCAGCCTGCGCTGGAGGTACTGGCCATCATTGCCTATTATCAGCCGGCCACTCGCGCCTATGTGGATCAGATCCGCGGCGTGGACAGCACCTATACCGTAGGGCTGCTGCTGGAGCGTGATCTCATTGAGGAAAACGGACGACTGGCCGTTCCAGGCAGGCCAATTTTGTACCGCACCACAAAAAATTTCCTGCGTACCTTTAGCCTTTCTTCGCTGGACGAGCTGCCAGAGCTTCCGGATACTTCGACGGAAGACGGCCAGTTGACCATGGAGATGCAAGCTGCGGTGGAGCGGTTGCGCACCGAGCAGAATACGGCGGGAGATGCACCTGAAACCGAGTTTACCGACGAGGAGCTGCAGGCGGCGGCAGAATCACTCACCGAACGCGAGGAGGCCATCCCCGCGTTCAAAGCGGATTGGGTTTGAGCTATGACGGCGCTGAAGATAGTCCTGATGATCCTTCTGATTTTCTTGCTGATCTCCTTGATTCGAGTTGGACTTGTGGCGGAATACACCGAAGCCGGATTCGCCCTGCGCGTTCGGGTGGGACCCCTCCGCATCACCGTCCTGCCAATGAAGAAAAAGAAACCCAGGCAAGAACGAAAAGAGGAGGAAACGCTCCCTCCCGCCCAGCAGCCTGAGCCACAGAAAAAGGGTGGTGTAGCCAAACTTGCGTTTGACCTGGTTAAGCCAGTCATCGAAGCTGGCGGCCGGCTCCGCCGCAAAATTCGCATTGATCGGCTAGAGCTTGTTCTCACAGTCGCGTCAACAGACCCGGCGAAAACTGCCATTTGTTACGGACAAGCCAATGCTGTGCTGGGAACCATTTGGTACCCCATGCAGCAGGCGTTTCAGGTGAAAGATGCCCATTTCCATACCGAGGCAAGTTACGACCAGACGAAGCCGACGCTGTATTTCTGGGCCGCCGTGTCCCTCACCATCGGGCAGGGGATAGTCGTTATGTTTCCGCTGGGATGTAAGGCGCTGGCACGGGTGCTGCGTTATCGTCAGGAGCAAAAAGCGGAGAAAACGCAACAAATAAAGAAAACAGAAGATACTAAGCGGGAAGACAAAAATGAAATCCCACAGAACAGAAAGGCGGTTTGATTTATGGAAGGCAATCATCCCATCAATGAACTAATGAGCACGACCATGCAGAAAATTCGGGAAATGGTGGACGCCAATACCATTATTGGCGAACCCATCCGTACCGATGACGTAACGCTGATCCCCGTTTCCAAGCTTACCTTTGGGTTTACCGCGGGCGGCAGCGATTTCACCACGAAGAATCAGAAGCCAAACGCAGAAAATTCTTTTGGCGGTGGTGGCGGCGCAGGCGTTAGCATTACGCCGGTGGCGTTTCTTGCGGTAAGGGGCAGCAGCGTGAAGCTGATCTCTGTGGCGCCCCCTGCGATGAGCACCGTGGATCGCGTGGTAGAAATGGTCCCAGACGTGGTGGACAAGGTGACCGATTTTATTGACAAGCAACAGGAAAAAAGAGATTTGGCTGATTAAAAAATGAGAAAACGCACGATACTACAACTACCATGATTGAGGTGATTGTAGTTGAAACGTGCTGTCTCTGTCTTATTCAGTGTCTGGTTTTCCCTGTGCTGCTGCGTGCCGGCTGCCAATGCGGTGAGCACTTCGGCTGTCTCCGCTGTGCTGGTGGATGGGGACAGCGGCCGCATCCTCTATTCTCAAAACTCCGACGAAAAACGGCTGATTGCAAGTATCACAAAGCTGATGACCGCGCTGCTGGCGGTGGAGAAAATTCCAGATCTACAGCAGGCGGTTACGGTCAAAGTGGCATATACGTTGACCGAAGGTTCTTCCATGTACCTGCAGGAAGGGGAGATTGTAACGGTGGAGACGCTGCTTTATGGTCTGTTGCTTTCCTCCGGCAATGACGCGGCACTTGCGCTGGCGGATTCCTGCTCAGGGAGTATGGATGCTTTTGTGGCCTTGATGAACCATCGGGCGCAACAGCTGGGTATGAAAAACACGCATTTTGCAAATCCCAGCGGACTCAATGACGAAGAAAACTACTCAACCGCTGCGGACATGGCGCTTCTGGCGGCAGAGTGCGCGAAAAATGAAACGCTGATGAATTTCGTTTCAACGAAGAGCATCACAATTGGTGTGCGAACATTCACAAATCACAACAAGCTTCTGTGGCGCTACGACGGCTGTATCGGTATGAAAACCGGCTATACCGAGCGTGCAGGTCGCACGCTGATTTCCTGTGCCCGGCGAGACGGACAGACACTGATTGCTGTTACGCTGGACGACGCAGATGACTGGGTCGATCATACGGCGCTACTGGATTATGGGTTCGAAACCTATCAATCCTGTGTGCTGGCAACAGCGGGAACTTGCATTACCAGCCTTGGCGTAACAGGCAGTCTTGTCCCGCGGGTAGAACTGCTTGCACAGGAGACCGTGTCCTATGCCGTCAAGGACGGAGAAGAGATCAGCAGCGTCCTCACGCTGCCGGCCAGCGTTGCGGCTCCTGTGGCTGCGGGGGGGAACGCCGGGTGGCTCACCTTCTACCTGGGTGACGAGAAGGTGGCGGAAACTGCGCTGGTCTATGCCGATTCGGTGCGGCGCGATATCCTATCCCCGGGAGGATTGCTGCCATTTTTGCGCAGTCGGCTGGGCCTTACCAAGGCATCTAATTTTTTAACGGTATTTCAGTCGGACCCACTTTTGTCCGGCATTAAAGTTTAAGGAAGAGGGGGGCTGTTTCAGTGTCGGAACGGCTACAAAAAATCCTCTCTGCCTGCGGGATCGGATCCCGCAGGTCTATGGAGGAATACATACAAAGTGGCAGAGTGACCGTCAACGGTGTGACTGCCGCTCTGGGGGACAAGGCAGAGTCTGGCATCGATATCATCGCCGTAGATGGTAAGCCAATTTCCGCCGCAGGGGAGAAAGTGTACCTGATGCTCAATAAACCCAGGGGCTACGTGACCACACTCTCCGATGAAAAGGGACGTAAAACCGTCGCGGAGCTAGTTGCCGGCTGTGGTGTTCGGGTCTGGCCGGTGGGGCGGCTTGACCTTAATTCCGAGGGGCTACTGCTGCTGACCAATGACGGGGACCTTACCTATCGTATTATCCACCCCAGCCACGAGGTGGAGAAGGAATACCTTATCTGGGTAAAAGGCGCGGTGGAGCCGGCAGTAGACATTTTGTCCGGCCCGATGGAGCTAGACGGCGTGGTGCTCAGCCCAGCTAAGGTGGAACTGATCCGGCGCACCGGCGAGGATGCGGCAGTTCTGTCCATTACGATTCATGAAGGAAAAAACCGCCAAGTGCGCCGCATGAGTGCCTTGGCAAACCTTGATGTCCTGCGGCTTCGCCGTATCCGGGAAGGCTCTCTCCGGCTGGACGCCGGACTGAAGTCCGGTTGTTGGCGTACGCTTACCGACCAGGAACTGACGTCACTGCAGGCAAAGTGATTTTTGCAGGAGCGAAGATGTAACTTGCAAAATTTCCTTGCAATTCCGCCAAAATCATGTATGATATAGGAACATACGTGAATTGGTGAATGGGCACCAATCCCATCTGGGAGGCAGACCTATGGCTATAGATATATTATCGGCAATTCAGACGGAAATGAGCTCCTTTTCCAAGGGACAGAAGCTGATTGCAAAGTTTATTCTCGAATCTTATGACAAGGCCGCATTTATGACGGCCAGCAAGCTTGGTAAAACGGTGAATGTCAGCGAGTCAACCGTGGTCCGCTTTGCCGCGGAGCTGGGATATGACGGTTACCCCAGCATGCAGAAGGCATTGCAGGAAATGATCCGCAACAAGCTTACCAGCATCCAGCGGATCGAGGTTTCTAACGACCGTATTGGCAATCAGGATATTTTATCCATGGTACTCCAGTCCGATGTGGAAAAGATCCGCATGACGTTAGATGAGACTGATCGGCCCAGTTTTGACAAATCGGTGGATGCCATCGTTTCCGCCAAGCGGATTTACATCATTGGTGTGCGCTCTGCAAGTGCGCTGTCCAGTTTTCTGGGTTTTTATTTCAATCTCATCTTTGAAAATGTAGTGCAGGTCAGCGCCAACACCACGAGTGAAATGTTCGAGCAAATGCTGCGTGTGGGTAAGGACGATGTGGTGATTGGCATCAGCTTTCCACGGTATTCCAGCCGCACAGTGAAGGCAATGAACTATGCCAGTGACCGGGGCGCCACCGTGATCGCACTGACGGACAGCCAGGTATCACCCCTAGCCTCCAATGCTTCTTTTACTCTGGTGGCGAAAAGCGACATGGCCTCATTCGTGGACTCTCTTGTCGCACCGCTCAGCCTGATTAACGCACTCATTGTTGCGGTTGGCCGCAAGAAAAATGAAGACCTTGCCCGCACCTTTGAAACGTTGGAGCAGATATGGGCAGAATACGAGGTCTACGAAAAAGTGGACCAGTGACGTCCGCTTTGCGGGCGAAAGGAGTTTTACCCTTGGAATCGGATATCATTGTGATCGGCGGCGGCGCGGCCGGGATGTCGGCCGCCATACGTGCCGCAGATTGCGGCGCACGCGTTACGCTTTTAGAGCGGAATCAAAAATTAGGACGAAAGATCTATATTACAGGAAAAGGCCGCTGCAATGTTACAAACGACTGTCCTGCGGACGAGGTACTGCGCAACGTTCCGCATAACAGTCGTTTTCTCTATGGCGCTCTGTCGCGTTTTGGGCCGCAAGATACGAAGGCGTTTTTTACCAGACTTGGCGTTCCCCTGAAAACCGAGCGCGGCAATCGTGTATTCCCGCGCTCTGACCGTGCGGCGGATATTATCGATGCGCTGCTGCTGGAGCTGCGGCGGAAAAAAGTTGATATTCGGCAGGACCGCGCCTGCGAGATATGCCGTGCCGATGGCCGCGTCAGCGGTGTTCGGACCGAGCAGGGATTCTTGACGTGTAAGGCACTTATCCTTGCTACTGGCGGTGTTTCCTATCCGGGAACCGGGTCGACCGGTGACGGCTATGAAATGTCTGCGGCAGTTGGGCATACAATTGTGCCGCCAAAACCATCTCTGGTTCCATTAGAGAGTCGGGATTCTTTTTGCCCCCAAATGCAGGGGCTATCCCTGCGAAATGTCCATTTGAAGATGAAAAGCAGCAAAGGAAAAGTCTTGTTTTCCGAACAAGGAGAACTGCTGTTTACCCACTTCGGGCTTTCCGGACCTTTGATTCTCAGCGCCAGTGCCCATATGCGGGATTTTGAAAAGGAAACCTATACCGCAAGCATTGATCTTAAGCCGGCGTTAGAGGAAAAAAAGCTGGAAGCCCGGATTCTGCGGGATTTTGAGGAGAATACGAATAAAGACCTGCAAAACGTGCTGGGGGCCTTACTGCCGCGGCTGATGATCCCGGTCATTCTGCAACTGACCGAGATCCCCGGTGATACAAAAGTAAATTCGATTACAAAGCAGCAGCGGCACAGGCTGCTGGAAACCTTGAAGGCGTTTCCGGTGCGAATCAAAGGTCCCCGGCCCGTGGAGGAGGCAATTGTCACGTGCGGGGGTGTGAAGGTGTCTGAAATTGACCCTAAGACCATGTCCTCCAAATTGGTTGGCGGTCTGTTCTTTGCCGGCGAGCTGATTGACGTGGACGCCTATACCGGCGGATTCAACCTTCAGCTGGCGTGGTCCACGGGAATGACAGCAGGGGAGTGCGCTGCGGAGTATTCCAGGGAGGGGTAGAACCTATGAATTATATTAGCATTGCCATCGACGGTCCTTCTGGCGCAGGGAAAAGCACGCTTGCCAGCAAAGCGGCGGCCACTTTGGGCTATCTCTACGTGGATACCGGCGCCATTTACCGTACAGTTGGTCTTTTCGCCCAACAAAAAGGGGTTGACCCATCTGATGTAACCGGTGTGACAGCTTTGCTTGCAGAGATTAAAATTGAACTTGGATGCGGTACGGACGGACTGCAGCACATGTACCTTATGGGGGTGGATGTGACGAGTGATATTCGGCAGCATGTGATTTCCGATTACGCATCCCATGTTTCGGCAATTCCAGCCGTTCGTGAATTCCTGCTGGACAAACAGCGGGAACTGGCCCGGGGGCACAATGTCATTATGGATGGCCGTGACATTGGCACTGTGGTACTGCCCAACGCGTCGATCAAGGTGTTTCTGACCGCGGGGGTGGAGGAGCGTGCCTACCGCCGGTATCTTGAGCTTTTAGAGCGTGGTCAGCAGACAGATTTTGAGACCGTGCTGTCCGATATTATTCAGCGGGACAAAAATGATATGAGCCGCCCCGTGGCACCGCTGCGCCCAGCGGAGGACTCCATTTTGGTGGATACCTCGGGCAGGGATCTGGAGCAGAGCTTTGCCCTGCTCATGACAACGATAAAGGAACGATTGCCACATGAATGAATCAGGGACAAAAAACAAGATGTATTCATTTTTATATCTTCTGGTCTGGCCTTTTTTCAATTTTGTTCACCCTTGTAGAGTCATTGGGCGAGAGAATATTCCGGCAGGCGGCGCGCTGATCTGTGCCAACCACTTCTACGCAAGTGATCCGTTTTTTATCGCGTTTGCCTTCCGGCTTTGTCACCAGCTGCGCGTGATGGCAAAGGCGGAGCTGATTCGGGTTCCCATCATCGGTTGGTTACTGAACAAGGCCGGTATATTTGGTGTGGAACGCGGCAAAGGGGACGTGGCCGCGATCAAAACTGCCATGCGCTATTTAAAGGATGGCAACAAGGTTTTGTTATTCCCCGAAGGCACTCGTGCCAAGGCGGGGGAGGCGCTGGAAGCCAAAACGGGGGCTGCCATGCTCGCGCTGCGAACCGGCGTACCCATCGTACCCGTTTATGTGCCGAGCAAGCACAAATGGTTTGGCCGTACTCCCGTGGTGATCGGGGAGGCGTATTTTCCCCAAACGGCCGGAAAGCGCGCTACGGCAGAGGAATATCAGGTGATTGCTGATGATCTGATGTGTCGCATCAAAGCGCTCGCTCCAGAGGCTGGGCTATGAGGCTGGAGCTGGCGAAATCCGCCGGTTTTTGCTATGGTGTTCAACGCGCCATTGAGCTGGCGGAGCGAGAGGCGGCATCCGGACGCGCTTGCGTGATGCTCGGACCCATTATCCATAACGAGGACGCAATCGCGCGTTTGGCACAGCAGGGAATTGCCTGTGTGGAACAGATCACTTCTATCCCGCCGGATACCGCTGTTATCATCCGATCTCACGGAGAATGCCGCGCCGTTTATCAGCAGTTGGGTGCGCGGGGGATCCGTATTTTGGACGCGACCTGCCCCAATGTGACGCGAATTCATGAGTTGGTTGCGAAAGCAGAAGCTGCGGGCAGACAGCCTGTCATTATTGGCACCCGGGATCACCCGGAGGTGCTGGCTATCGCGGGTTGGTGCAGCAGCCCCGTGGTGCTGGAGGACGCCGAAGAGTTGGAGCAATGGCTCAACGAAGATCCTGCCCGGCGGATTCACCCACTGACCTTTGTATCTCAGACTACGTCAACAAGAAAAATTTGGGAGTCCTGCGTTGAAAAAGCAAAAAAAGAGTGTACAAACATTGAAATGTTTGATACAATATGTGGAGCTACCTCCAGACGGCAGCGGGAAGCGCAGGAATTGGCAGCCCGTTGCGACGCGATGATTGTCATCGGGTCACCGTACAGTTCCAATACAAAACGACTGGCACAGCTGTGTCGGGAACACTGCCCGATTGTTTGTCAAATCCAGCGGGCAGGCGAACTGAATTTGGAATTGTTCCACGGTCTGGATTCTGTTGGTATCACGGCGGGGGCCTCGGCTCCGGCGTGGATAATAAAGGAGGTCTATAACAAAATGAGTGAAGAAATTATGGAGATCGAAGAATCCTTCGCTGAATTGCTGGAGAAATCGATCAAAACTTTAAATACGGGGGATAAGGTTACTGGCGTAGTCACTGGTATTACGTCTACTGAGATTTATGTCGATCTTGGCACGAAGCATGCCGGTTATCTGTCGATCAGTGAATTGACCGACGATCCCACCGTAAAGGTGGAGGATATTGTCAAGGTTGGCGACGAGATTGAGACCTATGTCATGCGCGTCAACGATCAGGAGGGTGTTGTCACCCTGTCCAAGAAGCGCCTTGACACCGTCAAGAGCTGGGAAGATATCGAGGTTGCCAACACCGAGAAGACCCCTGTGGAAGGGATCGTGACTGAGGAGAATAAGGGCGGCGTGGTTGTATCCGTAAAAGGTGTGCGCGTGTTCGTCCCCGCCTCTCAGACAGGTCTGGGCCGTGATGTGCCCATGACCGAACTGATGAAGAAGAAAGTTAAAATCAGAATCACTGAGGTCAATCGTGCCCGTCGTCGTGTGGTCGGCTCCATCCGTGCCCTGCAGTTTGAGGAGCGTAATGCCGCAGCTGAAAAGGTGTGGGTCGACATCGAGGCTGGCAAGCACTATACCGGCGTGATTAAGTCCCTGACTTCTTACGGCGCATTCGTCGATATCGGCGGAGTAGATGGCATGGTTCACATTTCCGAGCTGTCATGGAGTCGCGTTAAGCATCCCTCCGAGGTTGTCAGCATCGGCGACACTGTGGAAGTTTATGTAATTTCCGTTGATAAGGAGAAAAAGAAGATCTCTCTCGGTATGAAAGATCACAGTCAGAATCCTTGGGCTGTGTTTACCGAAAAGTATGCCGTTGGCGACACGGCACAGGTTAAGGTGGTCAAGCTGATGACCTTCGGCGCGTTCGCCGAGATCGTTCCCGGCGTGGACGGCCTAATCCACATTTCTCAGATTGCCGATCGCCGCATTGACAAGCCAGGCGATGTCCTCGCTGAGGGGCAGACCGTGGAAGCAAAAATCACTGCCATTGATGAGGAGAACAAAAAGGTGTCTCTGTCCATCCGTGCTCTGCTCGAACCAGAAACCAGTGACGAGGCCAATTCTGCTGACGCATCTGCCGAGTAAATATTTGATGGAAAGCCGCCTTGCATTCTAACGGAATGCAAGGCGGCTTTTTCCTGTCATGAAATAAAACTTGCAATTCCGTGCAAAATGCGCTATAATAAATCTGAGATAATATGCAACTGAAGGAGGTGTGGGTCGTGTTTCAAATCGGGGATAAAATTGTCCATCCCATGCACGGAGCCGGGGTTATTGATAGCATCGTGCAAAAAAAAGTAAACGGAGTGGTACGGGAATACTATATCCTGAAACTGCCTGTGGGTTCCATGCTGGTCATGATCCCCACCGAAAACAGCGCGGAGATTGGCGTCCGGCCGGTGGTCGATGGGCTCAGGGCTGATGAAATCATTGCGTCCATCACGGATATGGAGGTCGATACCACACAGAACTGGAATCGACGATATCGTGAAAATATGGAGCGATTAAAAAGTGGCAATTTGATTGAGGTCGCCCGGGTAGTCAAGGGGCTGATGTTGCGGGACGGAGAGCGGGGGCTTTCCACAGGGGAGCGAAAAATGCTCCATTCCGCGAAGCAAATCTTAATTTCCGAGATTGTGCTTTCTCAAAATACCAGCTATGAAGCGGTGGAAGCGCGCATCACGAAAGCGCTGGCATAATATAAGTGAAAAGGAGCCTTTTTTGGCTCCTTTTTTGTCATGAAAGGGGAAAGTCAAATGGCGGCTTTTTGGAAACGCTTTCTTGGTGGCAGCAAAGATGTCTCCGCAGACTTTTGTACGGCGGTTCTGGTGGCTGCCGGTTCCTCCTCCAGAATGAACGGCTTGGATAAACTATTCTGTGAATTGCAGGGAGAGCCGGTGCTGGCCTACACCTTACGAGCCCTGAACGATTGCCCCCTGATTGACGAAATTGTGGTGGTGACCCGGGCGGAGTCCCTTGTGCCTGTCAGCAATTTATGCAAAAGCAGCGGGGCCGATAAGGTAACGCGTGTTGTGGTGGGCGGGGATACTCGCACACAGTCCGCACTGAGCGGTATACGCGAGGCGAATGAGGAAGCCACGCTCATTGCCATTCACGATGGAGCCAGGCCCTTTGTCTCTCAGCAGGTGCTGGAGGCCGTGATTAGAAGTGCTGCCGAGACGGGAGCCGCCGCACCAGCTGTCGCAGTGAAGGATACTATTAAGCGAGTGGAGAACGGGCTGGTGACACAGACCCTTCCGCGGGAGGAACTGCGCGCAGTGCAGACGCCGCAGGTGTTTGAAGCGTCGCTGATTCGGGCGGCGCTGCAGAAGGCACTGGATGACAAGGCAGACGTTACCGATGACTGTGCCGCTGTGGAGCGGATTGGCATGAAGGTTACCCTGACGCAGGGGGCTGCGGAAAACTTTAAGATCACAACACCAACGGATCTTTTACTGGCAAATGGACTGCTGGAGGGGGATGAGATTCTGTGAGGATTGGACATGGATATGATGTGCACCGGCTGGTGCCGGATAGAAAGCTGATCATAGGCGGGGTGCTGATTCCGTATGAACTTGGGCTTCTGGGTCATTCTGACGCTGATGTACTTACCCATGCGCTGATGGATTCCCTTTTAGGCGCTGCCGGACTTGGTGATATCGGCCACGCATTTCCTGACAATGACCCAGCATACGATGGCATATCCAGTTTGCTTCTGCTAGAAAAGGTGATGCAGCGGCTGAAGAAAGATGGGTGGTATGTGGGGAATGCAGACATCACCGTGATTGCCCAGCGCCCGAAGCTCGCGCCCTATCTGCCGGAAATGCGAACCATGGTGGCTGACGCGATGTGCGTTGCACCCGAGCAGGTCAACATCAAGGCCACCACCGAGGAAGGACTGGGATTTTCCGGACGCGGCGAAGGAATTGCGGCTCATGCGGTTGTCCTCTTAGAAAAATAACTGCAATCCCCATGTATTTAAACACTGTAATGTGAAAACACATTACAGTGTTTTTTGTCTCCAAGCGCCTGCTGTTTGCATAGACTATCAAGAGAGGAGGGGTATTTATGGTCTACTATCTCATTGTATGCCGTTCGCTGACCTATGCGCAGCGAACAAGTTTGGCATTGGAACGTGCGGGCATTACGGCCCGGGTGCTTCGCTCCCCCAAAAGTATTTCCGGTACAGGTTGCAGCCACTCGGTTAAGATCTCAGAGCGCAAACTCGCCGATGCGCTTGTGGTTTTGAATCGGGCTGGACTTACGCCTGACCGCATTTATATTGCGGAAAGGGATGGCGGTTACAAGGAGGTTAATTTGTGATCTATCTTGATAATGCCGCCACCACACTTCACAAACCACCCGCTGTTATCAGTGCCGTGGAGCTTGCCATGAAAACCATGGCGAGCCCAGGCCGCGGTGGGCATCAGGCAGCCCTCTCGGCAGCAGATGCCGTGTTTGCCTGCCGGCAGCGGGCAGCACGGATGTTTGGGGTTGCACAGCCAGATCAAGTCGTATTCACTATGAACGCGACCCATGCCCTTAACATCGCCATTCGATCCGCTGTCAAACCGGGTGATACCGTGGTGATTACAGGCTATGAGCACAACGCGGTGACACGCACGCTTGCTTCGATTGAGGATGTGCATGTTCTTGTCGCAGACTCCCAGTTGTTCCAGCCGGAGGAAACGCTGGCGCGGGTGGAGCAATTGCTGCAGACCAACCCGGTAACGACGGTTATCTGCAATCACGTTTCCAACGTGTTTGGGTATGTGCAGCCCGCTGAAGCGATCGGGGCGCTTTGCGACCGTTTCGGAGTCACTTATCTTGTAGACGCTTCCCAGTCCGCCGGTGTTCTGCCGGTCCACGTGGGTAATTTGAAAGCGGACTTTGTTGCCATGCCGGGGCATAAGGGGCTATATGGTCCCCAGGGCACGGGTATTCTGCTGTGCACGGGTGATGTCTCACCCTTCATTTCAGGCGGTACAGGAAGTGATTCTATTAGGCAGGAGATGCCCGATTTTTTGCCCGATCGACTGGAGGCCGGCACCCATAACGTTCCCGGGATTGCAGGGCTGGAGAAGGGTATTTCATTTGTGGAACGCGTGGGGATTAAGGCTATTCTAGCCCATGATCAGTCGTTGATTGGCCGCGCCAGCACCAGACTTTCGGTTTTGCCTGGTGTGCATGTGTACGCAGCGAAGAGACCAGGGCTGCAAACCGGCGTTTTGTCCTTCACAATAGAGGGGCTGGACTGCGAAACGGTGGGAGAACGGCTGTCTGAGCGGGGCGTTGCCGTTCGAGCAGGACTGCATTGTGCGCCGCTTGCGCACAAGACGGCAGGAACGCTGAGCAGCGGAACAGTTCGCGCAAGTGTATCGGCTTTTAATACCGTGCGGGAAATTGACCGCTTTATTGGTTTGGTAGACGGACTTCGCCGCAAAGGCTGAATTTTGTTTCGGGAAAGGCGGCGGCATGTCGCCTTTTCCGAAAATTAAAGAAAAGTTCATACCCTTTTTGTTGCCATTTTAAAGGGGATACAGTATAATAAATTAAATATGGAGTATTACGAAGTCAGCCAAGGATTGGAAAACACGGATCAGCGATTCTTACACGAAGGAGATGGTGCACGATGGAGGTTTTCACCTCCGTGCTGCAAAGCGCGGTCGAGTATTTGAAAACGGTTGAATTCACTGCAATTTTCGACATCGCCATTGTTGCCTTTGTTATCTACAAAATTTTATGGGCCGTGCGCTGGGGAAGTTCCGGCCGCGTTATGAAGGGCGTTCTCGTTGTCATCATTGCACTGTGGCTGTCTGCGGTGTTCAACCTCTATGCGGTCAACTTTGTTCTTACCCGGACACTGGAGTGGGGCGTTCTGGCAATGGTAATCCTTTTCCAGCCGGAGATCCGCCATTTTCTGGAACGCGTGGGCAGCAGCCGCCTGAGCGATGTTTTTGCGCATAAAGAAACGCCGGACGAACTGAAAAACGCCATTTTTCAAACGGTAATCGCCTATACCTCGCTTTCCAAAGACAAGACGGGTGCCCTTATCGTGTTCGAGCGCCACGACCTTTTAGACGACGCCATCAAAACCGGTATCGTTTTGGATGCCGCCGTATCAGGCGAGCTGCTGAAAAATATTTTTTGGAATAAAGCCCCCATGCATGATGGAGCAGTGATTGTCCGCAAGGGCCGCATCGTCGGCGCGGGCTGTATGCTGCCGCTGTCGGGGAATGTCAACCTTAGCCGCGATCTTGGGATGCGTCACCGCGCCGGAATTGGTATGAGTGAACATTCCGACGCGGTTGTCGCCATCGTTTCCGAAGAGACAGGCTCTATCTCTGTGGCTGTGGGGGGGATGCTGAAGCGGCATCTGGCCCCGGAAACGCTGGAGCGGTTCCTGTTTAACGAGCTAATGCCTGATCAGGAGACAGTCACCGAAAATGCGAACCCATTTTCTGTTTTGTTCAAGGCCAGAAAGGGGGGAGAATAGTGGTGAGGAAGATTCGCGAAAGCCGCTGGCTATATGTTGTTCTTTCCATTGTGATGGCTATCGCATTCTGGATGTACGTTCGGGTTGAAACCGATCCAGACGCAACCAAACCAATTCATAATATCAGCGTTTCCCTGCAGGGGGAGGATGTGCTAGAGGCTAGGGGACTGATGGTGTCCGCAACGGAACCGGGTGATGTCGACTTGACGCTAAAAGGTTCCGTCAGTGTGATCAACAACATCACAAATCGCAACATCACAGTCGTACTTGATGTTTCCAAGATTACCGAGGCAGGCGATTACGATCTTGACTATACTGTTGGGCTTCCCACCAACGTGTCTGCGTCCAGTGTTACGGTGATGGACAAACTCCCAACTGCCGTCCATGTGAGCATTGCAACGCTTTATTCCAAAGAAATTAAGGTCACCGGATCTTTTTCCGGCAGCATAGCAGATGGGTATCAGGCCGGTGAATTTGAGATCACACCCATGCTCATCACAGTCAGCGGCGAGGAGAACATGGTCGACCAAGTGGATCACGCCGTTGTTTTGCTGGAAACGGACGAGGAACTTTCTGAGACCTATACCGGCGAGCTTCCTTTTGTTCTTGTCAATGCCAAGGGAGCCGAGCTTTCTGACTTTAATCTGCGCACCAGCGTTAATACTGTGGAGGTGACGCTTCCTGTTGTCATGGTGCGGGACATCCCGCTCACTGTTGATCTGATCGCGGGCGGCGGTGCCACTGCAGATCATGTGACGGTTAAAATTACACCTGATATAATATCCGTGGCTGGCACCGAGGAGGATATCTTACCGCTGACCAAGATATCACTGGGGCAGATTGACTTGTCGAAAATCGTCAGCACCGACGTTTTAACTTATCCCATCACGCTGGACAGCGCTTTGACAAATGTCAGCGGACTGGAACAAGCGACTGTATCGATTACCATTGACGGCCTGACGACCGACGTGCTCAGCAGCGGCAATATTGAACTGATCAATATTCCGAATGGATATTCCGCCAATGCCATTACCCAGTCACTGGATGTGCAGATTCGCGGTCCGGAGGACGTTGTGGCAACCATTGTATCGTCCCAGCTCCGTATTGTGGCTGACCTGTCAGGCTCGGTTTCCGGCAAGGGACGCTATACACTTCCGGTAAAGGTTTATTTAGACGGGAACAGTGCCGCGGGCGTTGTGGGCGAGTATACCATCGTGGTCGCTGTGACCAAAAAATAGACAAGGAGTAGCGTTTATTATGACACAGACCGGCATTGTAAGGCGCACATTGGAGGATGAGCAGGCTATGGTCGTTGTCCTGCGCGCCTCCGCCTGCGGACACGACTGTTCGAGTTGCCAGGGTTGCTCCATGTCTGAAAAGCGAGAAGTGCTGGTTACGGCAAAAAATGCGCCGGGCGCTGTGGCCGGGGATACGGTTATTTTGGAATCCGCGACAAAGAATATCCTCGGTGCTGCATTTGTAGTGTATCTGGTGCCATTTATCCTTCTCTTCGCAGCCTATCTGATTGCTGTCGGCTACGGGGCAACGGAAACCATGGCAACGCTTTCCGGTATCCTTGGTTTTCTGGCTGGTCTCGTTGTTGCTGTGGTCGTGAATCGCCACGTTAAAAATCATGAATCCATAGCCTTTTCCATCCGCTCAATTGTGGGGTGAATCACTATTTTTGGATATGTCCGCGCCTTAAAAGATGAACTGAAGTGCAAAGAGTTTGACAGTTATCAGTCTGTATACTGTGGCCTGTGTGCGACAATTCGGTCGCGGTACGGTCTGTATGCCACGCTGTTTCTGAATTACGACTTTGTATTTCTTGCCATGCTCCTCCCGCCGGAAGGCAGCACCCCAGCGACCCAGGAGCGCCGCTGCGTAGCTTGTCCGCTTCGAAAAAAGCGAATGTGTGCCTGTTGGCCCGGCTTAGAGCTGGCCGCGGATGAGAGCGTAATCCTGACGTATCACAAGCTGCTGGACAGTGTGGCTGATAGGGGATTCTTCCGCGGGCTTCCGGCCAGGTTTTTATCGCTGCTTCTGCGCCCCGCCTACCGAACGGCTGCACAGTACAGGCCCGAATTTGATGGCCGGGTGACAGAGTGTCTTGCTCAGTTGCAGCAGCTGGAAGCAGACCAATCCGGTTCCATTGACCGCACCGCTGATACCTTTGCCCGCATTTTGGAGGCTGCCGCTCCCTGTGATTCCGACACGCGGCAGGAACGGACCTTGGCACAGTTGCTGTACCATGTGGGGAGATGGATTTATCTAGTGGATGCCCGCGACGATCTGCGGGAGGATAAACAGCGCGGTCAGTATAATCCACTGTCTCTGCGCTTTTCCGGTGGGGAACCGGATGATGAATACCTGCATACCACGCTGCAACATTCCCTCAATCTGGCCGCTGCCGCATATAGTCTTCTTCCGGCAGGGCCGTGGCACAGCGTCGTGGGGAATATTTTATATCTAGGACTGCCGGCTGTGGAACAGGCTGTTTTTGCCGGCGACTGGAACAAAAGAAAGAAAAATAACATTGGGAGAAACAACACATGAACGATCCATATAGCGTACTCGGCGTCAAAACCAATGCAAGCGATGATGAAGTCAAGCGGGCTTATCGCGAGCTTGCCCGTAAATATCATCCCGACAACTATCAGAACAACCCTTTGGCTGATCTGGCAGAAGAGAAGATGAAGGAGGTTAACGAGGCATACGACGCGATCACAAAGATGCGGTCTGGCGGCTCCTATACCTCCGGTGCCGCTCAGCAGAACTATCAACGTTCCTCGACCTCATCCAGTCCGCTTTACACACAGGTTCGCAATACCATCAACATGGGGGACGTTGCCGGAGCAGAGCGGCTGCTCCGGGATGCGCCGTCCCGTGACGGCGAATGGTATTTCCTCGCCGGCAGCATTGCCTATCGCAAGGGGTGGTTGGATGAGGCGCAGCAAAACTATCAGATGGCCTGCCAGATGGAGCCGGGCAACATGGAGTACCGTCAGGCGCTGAGCATGATGCAGCAGGGTGGCCAGGCCTATCGCCCCTATGGATACGGCGGTGGGATGGATTCCACCGATTGCTGTACGTCGCTGCTATGTCTTAACTGCCTTTGCGGCGGAGGGAATTGCTGATATGCCGCGGTCAAGTGGCGGCGGAAAGGCCAGCAATGTTGCACTGTGCGGCGTCCTGTCCGCGCTGAGTCTTGTATTCCTTTTCCTTTCCGTCTTAACGCCAACCGGTCGGATCGGCCTTGTGGCTGTTGCCGGCCTGTTTCCTGTGGCGGCGGTGGTGTCCGCCGGTTTGCCTGCGGGTTTCTTTTGCTGGGGCGCCAGCAGTCTGCTGGCGCTTTTGCTGCTTCCGACCAAGGCAAACGCCATTCTATTCCTGCTTTTTTTCGGCCTGTATCCCGTGGCCAAAAGCATCATAGAACGTCTGCACCGCCTGCCGCTGGAGTGGCTGTGTAAGCTAGTTTTTTTCAATGCAGTGTTTTCCCTATGCTGGTTTCTGCTGCGGGAGCTGCTGCTCCTTTCCGTGCCGGATGCACTTGCCAGCCAATGGCTGCTGTACCCGCTGGGCAATGTGGTATTCGTCCTATATGACTTCGGTATGAGTAAGCTCATCGGCTTCTATATCGCACGAGTTGACCGGGTGTTGCGGAAACGCTGAAATTTTGATATAATAGAAACACGCTCAGGACAAATGTCCTGACCTGGGTTAAGGAGGGCCTCCCGCATGATTAAAAGCATGACCGGCTATGGCAGGGGGGAAGCGGTACTTCACGATTGCTCCATTGTCGTTGAGCTCCGCTCCGTCAACAACCGTTACCTTGATTGTTCCGTCAAGATGCCGCGCCTGTATATTTTTGCTGAGGATGCCATCAAAACCCGTGTGCAGCAAAGCATCAGCCGGGGTAAACTGGATGTGTTCCTCTCGATTGATCATTCCGGGGCAGATCAGATCGTGGTGGCACTTAATCGCCCTGTTGCGGACGGATATTACAAAGCGCTGACCAGCCTGCGTGATACTTACAGTTTGCAGGACGATATCTCGGTGTCCCTGCTCTCCCGTTTCCCCGATGTTTTTTCCGTGGAAAAGACACAGGAGGATCAGGAGGCTGTGATGGCCGATATTCTTCATGTGCTTGATCTGGCGATGCAGGATTTCTCCATCATGCGGGAACGCGAGGGAGAGAAGTTGGCGGTAGATATCCGAAGCCGTGCCAACACCATCAGCGCTTTGACTGCGCAGGTAGAGGAGCGTTCCCCCCAGACTGTATCCGAATATCGGGCAAAGCTGGAGGCCAGAATGGCTGAAATCCTTTCCAGCACCCAGATAGACGAGGGCCGCATCCTCACCGAAGCGGCCATTTTCTCCGACAAGATCGCGGTGGATGAAGAGACGGTGCGTCTGCGCAGCCACCTGGACCAAATGGAGATCATGCTCGATCAAGGCGGCACAGTTGGCCGAAAGCTGGACTTTTTGATCCAGGAATTCAATCGGGAGGCAAATACCATCGGTTCTAAGTGCACCGATCTTGAGATTTCCCGTTGTGTAGTGGAGATCAAAGCCGAGATCGAAAAAATCCGTGAGCAGGTGCAGAATATCGAATGACCGCATGGCGCGCAGGTCTGAATTAGGAGGAACCTATTTGAAGCTTATTAATATCGGGTTTGGTAACATGGTCTCAGCGGGACGCTTAATTGCCATTGTTAGCCCGGAATCCGCGCCCATCAAGCGTATGGTACAGGAGGCAAGGGATAACGGCGTGCTCATTGACGCCACCTATGGTCGGCGCACCCGCGCTGTTCTGGTGATGGATAACGACCACATCGTGCTATCCGCCATCCAGCCCGAAACCGTGGCCGGTCGCTTGAATACCCGTGATACCGCATCTGGGGAGGAACCAGAGGAATGACCAAGAAAGAGAAAGGACGGCTGATTGTGCTTTCCGGCCCATCCGGTGTGGGGAAGAGCACGGTGATTTCCGAGCTGTTCGGTATGCGGAAGGATCTTTATTTCTCCGTTTCCTTCACCACTCGTCAGCCTAGGGCTGGGGAAGAGAACGGTATTAATTACAACTTTGTAGACCGAGCCGAGTTCCGCCGTATGATTGATGCGGGTGAGCTTTTGGAACACGCCGAATATGTCAATAATTACTATGGCACGTCTCTTAAGGTCATCCATCAAAAAATGGCTGCAGGAATGGATGTCCTGTTGGATATTGAGGTGCAGGGCGCTGCCAAAGTGCGTGAAAAATGCCCGGACGCATTGTTTATCTTTATTATCCCACCCAGCTTTGAAGAGCTCTCCCGCCGCCTGCATAACCGTCAGACTGACAGTGATGAGGTAATTCGGGGGAGATTGGAGAAAGCTAGGGAAGAATATAAGCACATCCCAAGTTACGATTTTATCGTTGTGAACGATAGCGTGCCGGAAGCCGTCGGCGAGATTCTCTCTATCCTGACCGCCGAGCGGTGCAGAACAAAAAACAGAATTCGATTAATTGAAGGAGATTATGCCCTATGATGCTTTATCCCGCTATGGACACACTGCTCACCCATGTGAGCAGCCGCTACCAGCTTGTCAATGTGGTGGCACATCGCGCCCGCGAGATCGC
This sequence comes from Oscillospiraceae bacterium, assembly GCA_963666535.1. GTDB lineage: Bacteria > Bacillota > Clostridia > Oscillospirales > Oscillospiraceae. Next base: position 1,808,266 of record OY762913.1, read on the forward strand.
AGACGAAGCCGAATCCACGGGATGCCCACTGGAAGATAAGCCTGTTAGCCTTGCCATTCTCGAAGTCGCCGAAGGAAAAGCCACGGTTAAATAACGAAACAGAGCAAGTGACAAGGCAATCACAGGCCTTGCCGCTTGCTCTTTCCAAGAAAAAGGGGGCGAAAACTGATGTCGGAAGTCGTAACCGCGCAGGTCGCCCTGTCTGATGCGATCTATGCCATTGACAAGCCCTATGACTACTTGGTCCCCGATGCGTTGGCGGATACCTTGCTGCCCGGTATGCGGGTGATTGTTCCCTTCGGTGGTGGAAACCGCCGAACGGACGGCATCGTGCTTGCCCTGCGCAAATCAGTACCCGCGCCAGGTCTCAAAACCATCCATACACTGCTGGATGAAACGCCGGTGCTGGATGAAAAGGGGCTAAAGCTAGCGCTTTGGATGCGGGAGCGGTATTTCTGCACGGTTTACGATGCGGTGAAGGCCATGCTGCCTGCGGGTCTTTTCTTTGCTCTGCGGGATCATTACTCTGTGTCAGATGGCATAGATAAGGAGACTGCTTATGCTTCCGCCGGCCGCTCGGAGGCTATGCGCGGCGTTCTGGATCTTGTCTACTCCTGTGGCGGAACGGCAGAGCTGTCGCAGATCCGTCTGGCCTTTGGCACGAAAGACCCAGTGCCGGCCCTGAAGCAGTTGACCGAGAAAGGGATTCTGACGGTTCAAACAAGTGCTTCCCGTGGCGTGGGAGATAAGACCGAACAGGTCGTTTCCCTTGCCGTTCCAGCGGAAGAGGCACTTTCCGGTGTCACGCCGCGGCGGAAAAGTGCTCCGCTGCGTTACGCGGTGGTGGAACTGCTGGCCACGGTGGGGGCGGCGTCCGCGAAGGAACTTTGCTACTTTACCGGCGCCTCTTCGGCAACGCTGCGCTCTCTTTCTAAAAGTGGTCTTGTTGCACTGGACAGTCGCGAGGTGCTCCGCAGGGTAGAAGTTGGCGCTGTGGCCCCAGCGGGCCCCGTGGTCCTAAACCGGGATCAGCAGATCGCCTGCGACGGGCTGGATTCCCTTGCCGCAGCAGAAAAATCAGCGGCGGCACTTCTTTACGGTGTCACCGGCAGTGGCAAAACGCAGGTATATATCCAACTAATTCAAAACGTTCTTGCCCGGGGCAAAAGCGCCATGGTTTTGGTGCCCGAGATCGCGCTGACCCCTCAGCTGCTGCAAATCTTTACCGCTCATTTTGGGGACAGTATCGCAGTGCTTCACAGTTCGCTGCGCGCCGGTGAGCGCTATGACGAGTGGAAACGGATTAAAAACGGCAGTGCCCAGGTCGTAATCGGAACTCGCTCAGCTGTTTTTGCGCCCCTTTCTCACATTGGGCTGATCGTTCTGGACGAGGAGCAGGAGTATTCCTATAAATCAGAGAATAACCCCCGCTATCATACCAGAGAAATTGCAAAATACCGCTGTGTCCAGCATAATGCGCTTTTGGTGCTTGCCTCGGCGACCCCTTCGGTAGAGACCACTTATTACGCAAAACAGGGCATTTACCACAGCTTTACCTTAACCACCAGGTATAATGAGCAGGCACTGCCACGGGTCCTGATTGCAGACATGAAGAACGAACTGCGCGCCGGAAACGGCACCTGTGTCAGTGGTCTCCTTCGGGATGAAATCAGCCGCAATCTGACGGCAGGGGAGCAAACCATCCTCTTTCTGAACCGCCGTGGTGCGAACCGCATGGTATCATGTGGTGAGTGTGGCGAGGTTCCGCTGTGCCCGCGCTGCTCGGTGCATCTAACCTATCATTCCGCCAACGGGCGGCTTATGTGCCACCACTGCGGGCACTCTCAGCGTTTGCCTGACGCGTGCCCTGTCTGTGGCGGTGGATTCCAGTTTATTGGCGTGGGAACCCAAAAGCTGCAGGGGGAACTGGAAGAGTTGTTTCCGGGTACCGAGATCATCCGGATGGACGCTGACACCGTTTCCGCCGCACAGTCCCACGAAAAACTGCTTGGCCGATTCCAAGAAAAGCGCGTCCCCATTCTTCTTGGAACTCAAATGGTCGCCAAGGGCCTGGATTTTGAAAATGTGACGTTGGTGGGTGTAATTGCGGCCGACCTGTCCCTGTATGTGGACGACTTCCGCGCCGCGGAGCGCACCTTTTCCTTGCTTACCCAGGTCATCGGACGGGCTGGCCGTGGTGCCCGGACAGGACGTGCAGTCATCCAGACCTATACCCCGGATCACGAGGTCATCCGCTTCGCTGCCGCACAGGATTATGACAGTTTTTACGACCAGGAAATCGGCCTTCGCCGCCTGTGCCATTACCCACCTTATTGCGATGTAATCGTGCTTACCACCTCCGGTGTTGATGAGTCAGCGGTGCTCCGCACTTGTATGCGTCTGCGGGCGGGGCTGGAGGCGGCGCTGGGCGATCAGCCCGAGCAGTCGCTCCAGATTCTTGGCCCGGCGCCTGCAGCAGTTGCCAAGGTCAACAACCGTTACCGCTATCGGCTCACGGTACTGGGGCAAAACACAAAGCCTTTGCGGCGGCTTATCTCTCAACTGCTCCACGCGGTACATCAGGATAAAAACAGCAGGGGAGTCTCTGTTTTCGCGGATCCGGACCCCCTTGATTAAATTACGCGCCCCACGAGCGGGGCAGAGAGGAAATTCGATATGGCACTAAGAGAAATTTTGACCCAGGGGGATCCCACACTGAATAAGACTTCTCGCCCCGTTACTGACTTTAATCAGCGCCTGTTCGACCTGCTTGACGATCTGAGGGAGACGCTTCTCGATGCGAATGGAGTTGGGCTGGCGGCACCGCAACTTGGTATTCTGCGCCGTGCTGTCATTGTGATCGACAAGGATGATAAGGTATGGGAACTCATAAACCCAACCATTGTCAGTGTTCAGGGCGAGCAGGATGGATTTGAGGGCTGCCTCAGCGTTCCCGGCCGTTACGGAAGAGTCAAGCGTCCTATGCGGGTAAGGGTAAAGGCACAGGACCGGGACGGAAATTGGTTTGAGGTGGAGGACGAGGCAACCACCGCCCGCTGCTTCTGCCACGAGCTGGAGCACTTGGATGGACACCTGTTCACCGAGCATACCGACCGTATCTACACGGTGGAAGAACTGGACGCAATGGCCGACGAGGCGGAAGAGGTTGAAACGCATTGAGAATTCTTTTTATGGGGACGCCGGACTTTGCCGTGCCGTCTTTGCAAAAGCTGATTGCCGATGGGCATGAGATCTGCGGCGTATTTTCCCAGCCAGACAAACCGAAAAATCGCGGTATGAAGCTGCAACCAACACCTGTAAAGGAATGTGCCATTGCAAACAGCATTCCCGTATTTCAGCCTGAGCGCTTGAAAGATGGCACCGCATTGGAGCTTGTCAAATCCCTTTCGCCGGAGCTGATTGTTGTCGCGGCCTACGGACGCATTCTGCCCGTCTCCATTTTGGAGTACCCGGCAAGGGGCTGCATCAACGTCCACTCCTCGCTGCTGCCAAAATATCGAGGTGCGGCCCCCATTCACTGGGCCATTCTGAACGGCGAAACTGAGACCGGCGTTACTATCATGCATATGTCGGAGGCGCTGGATGCCGGCGATATAATTGCCGCTGTAAAGACCGCAATTGACCCCGATGAAACGGTGGAAACACTCCATAATCGCCTAGCTTTACTGGGCGCCAGTCTGTTGGGGGAAACCGTTTCTGCCATTGGGATGGGAACCGCGATCCGCATCCCCCAGAACACCTCCGATTCTACCTATGCGCCCATGCTTTCCCGCGCACTGTCCCCCATGGAGTTCAGCCGCTCTGCCCGTCAGCTTCATGATCAGGTGCGCGGACTGATTCCATGGCCAGCCGCGATTGCCACCCTTGGCGGTCTGCGCTGTAAGGTTTTTGACACCACTGTGCTACCTGAGACTACGGATCAGGTCTCGGGTACCGTTCTTACTGCGGACAAGACCGGCATTACCGTTGCCTGCGGCGGCGGTACTATGCTGCGGATTAATCAGCTGCAGGCAGACGGAGGCAAACGCATGTCCGCCGCCGATTATCTCCGGGGACATCCCCTTGAGGTCGGCGCACTGGTGGGCAACTGATGGACGCGCGTGAAGTCGCCCTGCTGACTCTCTCCGCCTGCCAGCGGCAGGGGGCGTGGTCAGACGGCCTGTTAAAAAAGAATATACGTGCCGCAAATCTTGACAGCAGAGATGCCGCACTTGCCACACGCCTTTGTTTTGGTGTTTTGCAAAACCAATTGCTGTGTGACTTTTATATTGAGCATTTTTCCTCCGTAAAGCCCCGCCGCATGGAGGAAAAGGTGCTGCTTGCCCTTCGTCTAGGCGTTTATCAAATTCTGTTTTTAACAAAGGTACCCCGTAGTGCGGCGGTCAATCAGTCGGTGGAGCTGGTGCGGAAGCATTCCAAAAACAAAGGTGCGACGGGATTGGTCAACGGGATTCTTCGATCCATTTCTCGCAGCGCCGACAATTTGCCCAAGCCGGATTCCACTGATCCAGCCCAGTGCTTATCCATCTGTTACAGCCATCCGCTCTGGCTGGTAAAGCGCTTTCTGGAGTTGCTGGGCAGGGAAGAAACCGAGGCGTTGCTTGCCGCCAACAATGGCGAGCCACCGACCACGTTACAGGTCAATACTTACCGCAGCGATGCGGCGACGCTTCTGGCCAGCCTGGAGAAGAATGGTGTTTCCGTCCAGCCCCATCCCTGGCTGTCCAACTGCCTGACGGTTACGGGGACAGGTGATCTAGAGCGTCTTTCGGCCTTTGCCTCCGGTGAATGCTATGTGCAGGATGCCGCCGCGCGCCTGGCAGTACTTGCCGCAGACCCAAAACCCGGTGCATGTGTGCTGGATGCCTGCGCCGCCCCCGGCGGAAAGTCCTTTGCCGTCGCCATCGCCATGGAGAACAGGGGCGAGGTGGTCTCCTGTGACATCCATCCTCATAAAATAGCATTGATTACCGCGGGGCAAGAGCGTCTTGGCCTTGGAATTATCAGCGCGATGGTTCAAAATGGGCAGGAACGGCGGGCAGAGTGGGAGAATTCCTTTGATCTCGTCCTTGCCGACGTGCCGTGCTCCGGTTTGGGCGTGATCCGCAAGAAACCGGATATTCGCTATAAAGATCCAGCGCTCCTTACTGGATTGCCACCCGTGCAGGCGGCCATTCTGGATAACGTTTCTTTCTATGTGAAACCCGGCGGCGTGATTGTGTATTCCACCTGCACTCTGCTGCCGGAGGAAAACCAGCAGGTGGTGATCGCCTTTTTGGCTGCCCATCCAGAATTCACAGCCGAACCGTTCCGGCTGCCCGATCCTGTGGGCGTGGTACCTGACGGCATGCTGACCCTTTGGCCCCATCTTCATGATACAGACGGGTTCTTTATTGCCCGATTGAGGAAAAAGGTATGATCGATCTCAAATCCATGACCCTTGAAGAAATAACTTCCTATTTGAAAGAGCTGGGTGAGCCGGCATTTCGAGCCAAACAGATTTTCATCTGGCTTCATAAGGGCGTTTCCAGCTTTGACGAAATGACGAACCTTTCGAAATCCCTGCGAGAGCGGCTGGCGTCGATGTGCTTTATTACACGGCCTGTTGTGGAACGCAAGCAGGTTTCGGCGCTGGACGGAACCACAAAGTATCTCTGGAAGCTATCTGACGATAACTGCATTGAAACTGTTTTGATGCGGTACCATCATGGGAATACTGTGTGTATCTCCTCCCAGGTGGGGTGTCGCATGGGCTGTGTGTTCTGCGCCTCTGCCCTGGGCGGTAAGGTGCGGGATCTCACTGCCGCTGAAATGCTGGATCAGGTGATTTTTACCCAATTGGATGCGGAGACCCCCATTTCCAATATTGTTCTTATGGGCATTGGGGAGCCGCTGGATAATTTTGATACGGTGATGCGGTTTCTTTCTCTGGTCAACCATCCCGACGGACTGAACATCGGAATGCGGCATATCTCCCTGTCCACCTGCGGCTTGGCAGATAAAATTGACAAGCTTGCCGAACATAGGCTACAATTGACCTTGTCTGTATCGCTTCACGCGCCCGATGACGCGACCAGATCAAAACTCATGCCGGTCAATCGCAGCTGTGGCGTGGACGCTCTTTTTGCCGCCTGCCGCCGCTATTTCGAAACAACAGGCCGGCGTATTTCTTACGAATACGCCATGATCGACGGCGTAAATGACGCTGCGGAGCAGGCGGATCTTTTGGCAAATCATCTGGTTGGCGTTCCCGGCCATGTGAATCTCATCCCGCTCAACAATGTGCGGGAAAGCGCCCTTAAACCAAGCAAACATGTGGCAGACTTTCAACGGCGATTGGAAAGCCACGGTATCACCGTTACGGTAAGACGCAGACTGGGCAGCGATATAGATGCCTCCTGCGGACAGCTGCGCCAAAAATCAATGGATGGGCAGAGAAAAAAATGAAATTCCCGTGGAAAGAGGTCAGGGACAATGGAACTATGGGGTATAACGGACAAAGGAAGCATTCGAGACGAAAACCAGGATACCTATGAAATCTGCCAGCTGTCTGAGTGCGCGTGTCTTGCCGTCGTGTGCGACGGTATGGGCGGCGCGCGGGCAGGCAACGTGGCAAGTCAACTGGCCGTTCGGTATTTTGTAGAAACCATCCAGCAATCCACGCCCGGGCAAGCGGCCGACGAACGACTGAAACAGGCGGCCGCAGCGGCAAACGCAGCCGTGTTCCACCGCTCTGGCACTGATGCCGAATGCAGGGGCATGGGCACGACTCTTGTTGCCGCCTATGTGGACGAGGGAGAAGCTACCCTGATCAACGAGGGCGATAGCCGCGCTTATCATATCAGTGATGGCGGTATTTGCCGTATCACGCGGGATCATTCCGTCGTGGAGGATTTGGTGCAGCGCGGCGACATCACAGCCGAAGAAGCACGAAGCCATCCCCAAAAGAATCTGATTACCCGCGCTCTTGGCTCGGAATCTGTGCTCCATGCAGACATTTTTCAAAAAACACTGCAAAAGGGAGAATTCCTGCTGCTGTGTACCGACGGACTGAGCAACACTGTATCCGATCAGGAACTGCTGTACGAGGTGTTGCATGGCGGCGATCCGTCCGACTGCTGCAAGCGATTGCTGGAGATCAGCCTTAACCGCGGCGCGCCGGACAATTTGACCGCCGTGCTGATCAAGTACTAAACAAGTAGGAGGATGTTTACCATGGATCAATACATAGGTAAATTACTCGATAATCGATATGAAATCATCGAGCTGATTGGCTCCGGCGGGATGGCCAACGTGTATAAAGCACGCTGCCACCGTCTCAACCGATTGGTGGCCGTCAAGATTTTGCGTGACGATCTGGCTCAGGATGAGGAGCTTCGCCGCCGTTTTGAAGACGAGTCTCAGGCTGTCGCCATGCTTTCCCACCCCAATATTGTGGCCGTTTACGACGTCAGCCGTTCTTCTGATATAGAGTATATCGTTATGGAGCTCATTGATGGGATCACGCTCAAGCAGTATATGCAAAAGCGGAACAATAAGCTGGACTGGCGGGAATCCCTGCACTTCATTACTCAGATCGTCAAGGCGTTGGGGCATGCCCATAGCCGCAACATCATCCACCGTGACATCAAGCCACACAACATTATGGTTTTGCGTGACGGCAGTGTGAAGGTGGCTGATTTCGGCATTGCCCGGCTGCTCAACTCCAATCACAGCACGCTGACGCAGGAAGCGCTGGGCTCGGTACACTATATATCACCAGAGCAGGCCAAGGGCAGCCATATCGACGCCCGGTCCGATCTTTATTCCGCCGGCGTGGTTCTCTATGAGATGATCACAGGTCGGCTGCCCTTTGAAGGAGATACTCCAGTTTCGGTTGCCATTCAGCACATCAACAGCATTCCGCTTGCGCCGCGGGAGATAAACCCCGATATCCCCGAGGCGCTGGAGGCGATCACCATGAAAGCCATGGCGCATAATCCCGATCAGCGCTATGTGACCGCCGATGCCATGTTGAACGATCTGGAGGAATTTCGCAAAAATCCAAATGTGAATTTTGAGTATTCACTGGCTGATTTTTTCCACTCTGAGGCACTGGATGAACCAACCCAAATCCTCGGCGTGCCCTCCTCTGGCGGAGCAGGGAAGCACTCCCGCCGTCACGCTCAGGATGAGTATGACGACGATGTTGGGGAAAAGCACAGGGTGAGCGGCCCCGTGATCGCGGCCATTGTTGCCATATTGCTGTTTATCGTGGGGATGTTTTTCTTCCTGTGGACCTCCTTCTTCGGCCCGCTGCTGGCGCCGGCCGAAAGCTATGTCGTTCCAAAAGTCACCGGGTATACGCTTGCGGAGATTGCAGTGAATCCTGATATTCTGGGGGATTTTGTGATCGAGCCGGGCGAAACCGTCAGCGATGAAAGTCCCGAGGGAACGATTATCAGCCAGACCCCCGAAGCAGATACGGTTGTAAAAGAGGGCGGCATGGTGATCACCGTGACAATTAGCAGCGGTGTGGAGCCTATTGTCATGACTGACGTCAATAATATGGAATACCGGGAAGCCAAGCTTCTCCTGCAAAGCGATGGACTTACGGTGCTCACCCCGATTTACCAAAACTCTGACGAGGTCGCCCGTGGTTACGTTATTTCGTTCACCCCTGAAGCGAATGAAACGCTGGAAGCCGGTGACGAAGTGCAGCTTTGGGTCAGTATGGGCGCGGAGGCTAAAACTGTCACATTGCCGTCTTTGGTCAATAAAACACTGGATCGTGCGCTGTCGGATCTGGAAACCTTCAATTTACAAAAGGGCAGTGTGGTAGAGGTTTACGACGATACCATTGCCTCCGGTTATGTTGTCTCCCAATATCCCGAAGCCACCACCGAGGTGAACGAGGGCAGCACCGTCAATTTGCAGGTCAGTAAGGGTAAGGATCCAAGCTCTGTGAAAAAAACAGAAAAAACCATTACAATTAACTTGCCCGATACGACGGATACCGTCCATGTTGTCGTTACCGTGGATAATGCAATTGAGTATGACAGCAACATCGACTGCTCCATGAACAGTACTATTTATCCCACCATTTCAGGCAGCGGCGTCCAAACCGTGGCCGTTTACTTCGATGATGTTTTCCAAACCAGTTATCCGGTGGACTTCAGTGAATAATATGGGAAAAGGAATTATCGTCAAGGCGCTGAGCGGCTTTTATTATGTGGATGACGGCGATGAGGTCATTACCTGTAAAGCGCGTGGTAAATTTCGGCACGAGGGTCTGTCGCCGTTGGTGGGGGATCGGGTGGAGTTTACCCGTGTGGATGGATCCAGTGGTATGCTGGATGTCATTTGTCCGCGAAAAAATCAGTTTCACCGTCCGGCTGTGGCCAATATTGATCAACTGGTTTTATTTGCCTCGGAAACAAATCCGGTGACGGATCCATACCTCCTTGACCGCATTATTTGTCTGGCGGAGCAGCGCGGCTGCGAGCCCATCATCTGCATTAACAAGTATGATCTGAACGCCGATGACCGCCTGTTCGAGCTCTATTCGGCATCTGGTTTCACCACAATCCGGCTCAGTGCGAAAAGCGGGGAGGGATTGGTTGAACTGCGTCATGCTATAGCTGAAAAGGTAAATGCCTTTACAGGCAACTCCGGCGTAGGGAAATCCAGCATTCTAAATGCATTGGAGCCGTCGCTTTCGCTTCCCGTGGGCGAGGTCAGTGAAAAGCTGGGCCGCGGACGGCATACCACCCGCCACGTGGAGCTTTACCGGTTGCCGGACGGCGCGCTGGTGGCAGACACCCCTGGTTTTAGCAGCTTTGATACGGATCGGGCGGAACAGTGCCGTAAGGAGGACCTGGAGAATACCTTCCGGGAATTCGCCCCCTATCTTGGTCAGTGTCGATTTACCGGCTGTGCCCATGTAAAGGAGCAAGGCTGCGCCGTTTTGCAGGCGCTCCGTGACGGGGCGATCCAGCCTACCCGCCATGAGAGTTACGTGCGGCTCTATGAACAGGCAAAGCAACTCAAGGACTGGGAAGTCAAATAGCAAAAAGACCTTTCTTTGCATATACTGTCATGGACAGTAGGCGTTGGGGATGTACGGCCCGCTGACGCCAGAGCGAAGGGAGGTCTTTATATTATGGGTATTGTTGTCGTAAAAGCGCCTAAACTGCTGCAGGGGATCCTACGCCGGATCTTCGGCATGAAGTAAAGGCATAGTCTGTCTCTCCGGATCATATATTGCCCTAGGCTATCAACCGAAAGGGGAGCGGACAAAATCATGGAATTGGAATTGAACTGCACACAGATCAACTGTTTTGAAAGCGTACTTGACACCATCCTGACGCAGGAGGAGACGTCTGAGTCCATCGTGCCGGACGCCTGTCCTGATATCCTGCGGCTGGTGGAGACTGCGGGAACACTTTGCCTTAAAACCAAGGAGCTTACCGAAGGGCGGATCCAGCTTGCAGGCACTGTATTTGTCTCCGTTCTCTATCTGCCTGAGACCGATTGTTTCCTGCGCCGCATCACCATACCCGTCCCATTCGTCTGCACAATGACCGACGCCGCCATTTCTTCCGGTGGCCGTCTCATGGTCGTTCCTCGGCTGTGTGGAGTAGAGGGTCGCGTACTCAATCCCCGTAAGCTTATGGTTCGCGCGGAACTGTCCTTCCACCTGCGGGTCTGGCAGCCCACATGCATGAATCTTTGCAACAGCGTCAGCAGTGACGCGGCAGATGGGGTACAACAACTCGTTGGCCAGTGCGAACCCTATTGCACAATGTGCGTACAGGAAAAAAGCTTTACATTTTCGGATGAATTCCCGCTCAGCGGGAGCCGTGCCAGTGCAGAGGAAATCCTGCTGTCAAACGTCAGTATCGCCTGTTCCGAATCAAAAATTATCGGCAATAAACTGGTGTTCAAAGGAGAAGCAAATCTCCACATTCTGTATCGCACACACACCGGAATGCTGGGCTGTGCCGATTACCCGCTTCCTTTTTCTCAAATCATGGAGATCACCAATTCCGGGGAGGACGCCGTCTGCGATCTGGAGGTCACGCTTTCCGCGCTGGAGTGTGAGATTGGAAACGGTGGCGAAGATGGCAGCCATATGCTGTTTGTAACCGCTACGCTTTTGGCACAGGCTGTTGTGAGAGAACAAAAGTCCAGTTCTCTTGTACGCGATCTTTACAGCACACAGTGGGAGCTGATGACAGAAATGTCTCCCTGCCATCTGTCGCGGCTGGGTGAGCGCTCATCTGCCCCCCAGTCAGTGCGGGAACTCTTAGAAACCGTCTCCCCGGCGAGCTCTGTTCTGGATACCCGTGCCACCGTAATCTCCATCTCACAGCGCAGGGATGGCGAACGGCTTACCCTGACCGCTGTCATGCTGGTAGAGATTCTCTATCTGACCGAGGCAGATCTGCCGGAATTTGTGTCCCGCCGCATCAATGTAGACTGTTCCGTGGCCTGTCGGAGTGATATGGACTGCACTGCCGCCTGCCGACCGATGGGGGATCTGTTTACGACCCCCGCTGCCGGTGGAATCGAACTGCGTATGACGGCGGAGTTTTCCTGGGTGCTGCTTGCCAAGCTGAATCTGCCGCAGCTCAAAGCCGCCCGTGTTGACCGGGAGCATCCCCTTGGGGGAACGCAGCGGCCCTCCGTGATCCTCCGGTTGACTGACACAGGGGAGCAGTTGTGGGATGTGGCCAAACGCTACGGTACCACCCGTGAAGACATTTGCAGTGCCAATGAACTGACGGAAGATCAGCCCGTGGGCGGGCGTATGCTCTTGATTCCCAAATCGGTATAACCCTTTGCTTTCAACCACTCCGACGATCTCGCAGCATTGTCTGCGGGATCGTCGCTTTTTTGTGCATATCCTACGGCTTATCCCCATAGATATAGAAAGAAAACGACCGGCTTGGCCGAAGGAGGAATCAGGCGTGGAAAACCGCAAAATCTACGAAGATATCGCCCTTCGCACAGATGGAGATATCTATATCGGCGTTGTAGGGCCGGTGCGAACAGGAAAATCCACCTTTATCAAGCGCTTCATGGAAACTCTCGTCATCCCCAATATCGAAAACGTCTACCGCCGTGAGCGCGCCCGTGATGAGCTGCCCCAAAGTGGCTCGGGCCGTACCGTTATGACGGCAGAGCCGAAATTCGTACCGGAGGATGCGGTGGATGTCTCCATGGAGGGCGGCGGGAACTTTCAGGTGCGGCTGATCGACTGCGTGGGCTATATGGTGCCAGGCGCGGTGGGTCAGTTCGAGGGGGATTCCCCTCGCATGGTGATGACACCATGGTTCCCGCAGGAAATCCCCATGACAGAGGCAGCAGAAATCGGCACGCGCAAAGTCATAGCAGAGCATTCCACCATAGGCATTGTTGTCACCACCGACGGTACGGTTACCGACCTGTCCAGAGAGGAGTATCTTTCGGCGGAGGGGCGCGTCATTTCAGAGCTGAAGGAGCTTGGAAAACCATTCCTCGTTCTGCTCAACTCCGCATATCCCGCGTCCGAGCGGGCACAATCCATCCGCGGCGAGATTGCCGAGCGGTATGATGTCACCTGCCTTGCCGTCAACTGTCTCGACCTGGATGAGAGCGAGATTACGGACATTCTCAAGGGCGTACTCTATGAATTTCCCGCGCGTGAGCTGGATCTGTATCTGCCCCCTTGGGTGGATGCGCTGCCTTGGGAGCACCCCATCAAAAAGCAGCTGTTCGAGTCTATCCGGGACAGCGCGGGCAATCTTCGCCGCATCCGGGACGTTCCCACCGTCGTATCCGCCATTGGCACCAGCAAGGACGTAAGTGCGGCCGCTGTGCAGGGGATTGATCTGGGGTCCGGCAAAGCCTCCGCCCGGCTGGAACTGCCTCGCGAACTGTTTTACAGCACCCTGTCCCTGCAGTCCGGGTTCCAGATCAGGGACGACGGTGATCTCGTCAGCCTGCTCACGGAGCTGGCCATCACAAAAAAAGCGTATGACCGCGTGGCTGTCGCACTGGCGGATGTGCAGGAAAAGGGATACGGCATTGTGGTTCCCACCGTGGAAGAGCTTAAGCTGGAGGAGCCGGAAATCGTCAAGCAGGGGGGACGTTACGGCGTTCGCCTGCGGGCGTCCGCACCATCCATCCATATGATCCGCGCGGACATCGAAACCGAGGTCGCGCCCATTGTAGGCAGCGAAAAGCAATCGGAAGAGATGATCCACTACCTCCTGGAGGAATTTGAGGGCGACACCACAAAAATTTGGCAATCCAACATATTTGGAAAGTCGTTCCATGAATTGGTAGGCGAGGATCTGAACTCGAAGCTGAAAAAAATGCCGGAGGACGCGCAGGCTAAGCTGCGGGAAACCCTCCAGCGCATTATCAATGAGGGCAGCGGGGGACTTATTTGCATTATACTATAGAGATAAAAAACAGCGGTACGGAGGGGATGACGTTTTTCGTCATCCCCTCCGTACCGTATTTATCCTGCAAAATCGTCTTCTACTTTGATTCGAACAGCTTTGTAACAGGAATATTCATCGCCTCCGCAATATCCAAAAGCGCGTCGACACTGGGAAAAGCAGCGGCAGTTTCAATTTTTTGAATGTGGTTTCGGCTGTAGGAAGTGCGGGCGGCAAGCTCGTCCTGAGTGATGCCGCGCTCCTTGCGGTAGTATAAAATGTTTAATCCAATCTGCACATAGACATCATAGTGCTTTCTGCTCATTTGTTTCGCCTCCTGTAATTAGTTTACAGGAAAAATTCAAAGAGTATAACAAACTAGAAAGGCGTAAATGCGCCTTGTTATATTGCATTTACGCTTTTAAAGTGATATTATATACATTGAGGTGGCGTATTATGTACAGCAATGATTTTGAAAAAGCGTTTAGCGACTATTTGGAACGCAGAGAATACGATCAGGCAGAAAACGCGCTGTTTGCCATGGTGCGAATTTCATTTCTCGCCGGCTGGCAGGCAGCGGGTGGGAATTCTCCAAGGCCGCAAAAGATTATTCAGCTTGTGTCTAAGGAGGAGCGAACAGGTGGTACCGCTGAAACCACTTTAACGGAATAGCAATACAAATGCGGACTCAATCCCCGTTAGATATGATTTCCGCCAGCCCATCCGGGCGAAGCAGCGTGACCTGACCATACCCCAGTGCCACCAGACCCTCCCGTGCAAATCGATTCAGGGTCCGGCTTACCGTAACCCGGCTTGCCCCGATAGCCGCGCCGATTTCCTCATGGGTACTGTGTAGCGTGCCGTTAAGTTCCGACCGGTCAAGCAAAAACCGCGCCAAGCGCCGTTCCGCCGATAAAAAGGACATTTCATCCACATGCCCGGACAGCAGGCGAACCGTCCGTGCCAAATACTGCATCATGGAAAACGCCAAATCGGGATGTGCGGCAAAGACAGCCGACAGCCGTGCCCGATCAATCGACACCACCGCGCATTCCGTTAACGCCACCGCCGAAGATACACGGGGCTGCTCGTCAAAAAATGCCGCCTCGCCCATCAGGTCGCCACCGTGATGGATGGTCAAAGTTCGTTCGCCGCCGCTGGCTGAGCTAATGTAGCTTTTGACCGTCCCGCTTAAAACGTAATAAAAATGTGTAGCCTCCGCTCCCTGCAGATAGACCATCTGTCCAGGCTGAAAACGATTTGGAATCTGCCCCTCCGCAAAGGGGCGAAAGATCGTGCGGTTTTCCATATCCTCACCTCATTGTTTGAATTGTATCATACTTTACATTCTTTTGGCAAGAATTCTGCCATACTTGGGTTAACCAAACTGAGACTAGGAGGGGTTCCCGTGGGAATGACAATGACACAAAAAATTCTGGCGCAATGCGCCGGACTGAAAACCGTGGAAGTAGGGCAGCTGATTGAAGGCAAGCTAAGCCTGGTGCTGGGGAATGATATCACAACTCCCGTTGCCATCACCGAGTTTGATAAGGCCGGATTGACCAAAGTGTTTGACCGGGACAAAATCGCCATCGTTTTGGATCACTATACGCCCTGTAAGGACATTAAGGCGGCTCAGCTGTGCGCTGCGGCCCGCAGTTTTGCCCAGCGATTTGAGATCACCAATTTCTTTGATGTGGGCGACATGGGCGTGGAGCATGCGCTCATCCCTGAAAAGGGCCTTGCTGCACCCGGTGACGTTATCATCGGCGCCGACTCCCATACCTGCACCTACGGCGCGCTGGGCGCCTTCTCCACCGGCGTGGGATCCACCGATATGGCGGCGGGTATGGCCACCGGTCTGGCGTGGTTTAAGATTCCCTCGGCCATCAAGGTTACGCTAAAGGGGAAACTGAACCAGTACGTCAGCGGGAAAGATGTTATTCTGCATCTGATCGGCGAGATCGGTGTGGATGGCGCGCTGTATCAGTCGTTGGAATTTACGGGTGACGGCGTTTCTGCCCTGGAAATGGACGACCGGTTTACCATCTGCAACATGGCCATCGAAGCCGGCGCGAAAAACGGCATTTTCCCCGTGGATGACAAGACGCTGGCCTATTTGAAGGACCACGTCAGCAGACCCTACGAGGTGTTTTCCGCCGATGCCGACGCGTTGTACAGCAGGGAAGTGGTCCTTGATCTGAACACCCTGCGGCCTACTGTGGCGCTGCCTCACCTTCCCTCTAACACCAAAACGGTGGATGAAGCGGCGGGCATTCCGATTCAGCAGGTGGTCATCGGTTCCTGCACCAACGGCAGATTGAAAGATTTGCAGGAGGCTGCCGCCATCCTCAAGGGCAACAAGGTGGCAAAGACGGTCCGCTGTATTGTGATTCCCGCCACGCAGACCATTTATCTGCAGGCCATGGAGCAGGGACTGATCAAAACCTTTATCGAGGCGGGCGCCGCTGTGTCCACCCCCACCTGCGGCCCCTGTCTGGGCGGCCACATGGGCGTTCTGGCTGACAATGAGCGCGCCATCGCCACAACCAACCGTAACTTTGTGGGTCGTATGGGCCCCGTCAGCTCGGAAATCATTTTGGCCAACCCCGCCGTTGCCGCCGCGTCTGCCATCACCGGCGTCGTAACGGACCCGGCCAAGGTTTAAGGAGGTAATGCAGGATGTCTAAGGTCTATCAATACGGAGATAACGTGGATACCGATGTGATTATTCCGGCCCGTTATCTGAACGCGCCCGATGAAAAGTCTCTCGCGTCCCATTGTATGGAGGATATCGACGATCAGTTTGCCAGCACGGTGGAACCGGGTGATATCATGGTGGCTGGCTCCAACTTTGGCTGCGGCTCATCCCGGGAACACGCGCCCCTGTCCATCAAGGCAAACGGGGTAAAGTGCGTCATCGCGAAGAGCTTTGCCCGTATCTTCTACCGCAATTCCATTAATATTGGATTTCCCATTATGGAGTGCCCCGAGGCTGTGGACGGTATCTCCACGGGGGACAAGATCACCGTGGACTTTAAAACTGGACTCATCACCAATGAGACCACGGGTAAGCAGTGGAATGCCGCGCCATTCCCGGCCTTTGTGGATGGGATCATTGAAAGCGGCGGGCTGCTTAAATCTTTAAAGGCACGAGGAATTGCAAAATGAACTATAAGATTGCACTGATTAAGGGGGACGGCATCGGCCCGGAAATTGTGACCGAGGCTGTGGGCGTGATGGAGGCCGTGGGCAAAAAATTTGGCCATACCTTTGCCTTTACCGAGGTATTGATGGGCGGCTGCGCCACGGACGAAACCGGCAAGTCCTATCCCGATGGTACGGCTGAGACATGCAAGGCCTGTGATGCCGTCCTGCTGGGCGCGGTGGGCGGCCCCAAGTGGGACGGTCGCCCTGCCCAGGAGCGTCCCGAAACCGCGCTGCTGGCCATCCGCAAGGATCTGGGCCTATATGCCAACCTCCGGCCCGCCGCCTTGCGCCCCGCGCTGGTGGATGCCTGCCCGCTGAAGAAAGAGACTGCCGACAAGGGCATTGATCTGATGATGGTGCGGGAGCTGACCGGCGGCATCTATTTCGGTAAGCGTGACCGCTATGAGACCAAGGACAGGGGGGTGGAGTGCACCGACCTTATGGCATATTCAGAACTGGAGATTGAGCGAATCGGCCGCCGTGCGTTTGAGATGGCGCGCCTGCGCCGGAAAAAGGTAGCCTCTGTGGATAAGGCAAACGTGCTGGAAACCAGCCGCCTCTGGCGTTCTGTCATGCATCAGCTCTCCGCGGAGTATCCCGATGTGGAATACTGCGACGTGCTGGTGGACAACTGCGCAATGCAGTTGGTTCGGGATCCAGGTCAATTCGATGTGGTTGTCACCGAAAATATGTTTGGCGACATTCTCTCTGACGAGGCCTCTATGATCACCGGCTCCATCGGTCTGCTGCCATCCGCCTCCATTGGTGACACGGCTCCCGGCCTGTACGAGCCCATTCACGGATCGGCCCCGGATATTGCCGGTCAGGACAAGGCAAACCCCATTGCAACCATCTTGTCCGTAGCGATGATGTTCCGATACTCCTTCCACCTGTCCGCAGAAGCCGAGGCGGTGGAAGGGGCAGTGGATCAGGCTTTGGCAGACGGCTGGCGGACGGCTGATATTGCCAAATTGGGCGAGACTTCCATTGGTACCAAAAAGATGGGCGAGATCATCCGAAATAACATTTGACATATTCTATGTTTCATGTCAAAATAGCACCGTGGAATCTCCTGTCGCTGAATCTTATCTGCATGGAAAGATATCGGAGCACGGCAGGGAAGCTGCATCCCGCCACGCATGGCGGGAAATAATATGCATTGCATCCGGCACAGCCGGAGCAACAGCAGGAGGTAATTGAATATGTCAAACCCTAAGACAAACACCAGCGCGTCCGTCACCTATATGGTGCGGTTGTCCGTACTCGTCGCAATCCTTTTGGTGCTGGAAGCCACCGGTCTCGGTATCATCAAAATGCCCACTGGACTGGAATTCACCATCATGCAGGTTCCCGTCATCATCGGCGCCATTATTATGGGCCCCCTTGCCGGCGGAATTTTGGGCGGTGTGTTCGGCCTTCTCAGCTTTTGGGAGTGCTTTGGGAAAAGCGCCTTCGGCGCGATGCTTATGAGCATTGACCCTGTCGGCACGTTTCTCACCTGTGTCCCCACGCGTATCCTGATGGGCGTGTTGTGCGGTCTCATTTTCCGTGCGCTCTACAAACATGACGCAACGAAAAAACTGATTTCCTTCGGGGCTGCCAGTCTTTGCGGTGCATTACTAAATACTCTGTTTTTTATGAGCGTCTTCATTGGGTTCTTCTATCACACAGAGTACATCCAGGGCTTTGTCACTGCCATGGGCAGCACCAATGTGTTTGCCTTTGCTGCGGCCTTTGTCGGCGTGCAGGGCGTTTTGGAAGCAATTATCTGCTGCGTGGCCGGTGCCGCCGTCTCCCGCGCATTGTATCAAACACTAAATCATTGACGCATTTTTGCAAAAGCTGCCTGTACCGATGTGGTACAGGCAGCTTTTTTGTGTGCAAAATGAACTGAGGAAGAAACCATTATTCAAAATTAAGATGCTTAAGCATAATTCCCTTGCATTTTTGCAAGTCAAGTATTATAATATGTCAAGATTAAGTTACAGTATGAATTGAAACGTCATTTGGAGGCATTTTAGCATGAAACCTATTTCAAAAATTGCAGCGGGTATCGCCCCCTCTGCCACCATGGCAATTGACAGTCTGGCCAAGCAGATGAAGGCGGACGGGATTGATGTCATCGGCTTTGGCGCAGGGGAACCCGATTTTAATACGCCTGACCATATCAAAGCTGCCGCCTTAGAAGCCATTGAAAAAAACCAAACCCGCTATACGCCGTCCAACGGCATCCTTCCGCTACGCCAGTCCATCTGCAATTGGATGGAAAAGGAGATCGGCGTCACCTACAAACCTTCTCAGATTTGCGTCAGCAGCGGTGCCAAGCATAACGTGTTTATCGCCCTGCAGACGATCTGCAACCCGGGAGACGAAGTGATTCTCCCTGCACCCTATTGGGTTACCTATGCTGAAGCAATTCGCATGGCGGGCGCTGTCCCCATCATTGTAGCCACTACCGAGAAAACGGGGTTTAAGCTTACTCCCGCCATGTTGGATGAGGCAGTCACCCCCAAGACCAAGTGTTTGATCTTAACCAATCCCTCCAATCCCACCGGTATGCTGTATTGTGAGTCAGAGCTGCGCGCGTTGGCCGATGTCATCCTGAAAAACGACCTGTACATTATGAGCGACGAGATCTATTGCAGCCTTGTCTATCAGGGGAAATTTGTCAGTATGGCAGCCCTGGGTGAGGAAATCAAAGCCAGAACCATCCTCATTAACGGCGTTTCTAAATCCTTTGCAATGACCGGTTGGCGGATCGGCTTTGCCGCCGCAAACGACGAAATATCCAAGGCAATGAGCAACTATCTCAGCCACTCCACCGGCTCGCCCTGCAGTATTTCTCAATATGCCAGCCTTGCCGCCTATGCAGGGAGTCAGCAGCCTACGCTGGAAATGGTCAAGGCCTATGACGAACGAAGAAAATATTTTGTCCAGAGGGTCAACCAAATTCCAGGAATCAGCTGTCTTGAGCCGGAGGGCGCTTTTTACGTCTATATGAATATTAAATCCTTCTTCGGTCGCACCATCCACGGGGTCAAGATTGAAAGCAGTGATGACTTTGCCAAGGTTCTGCTGGAGAAGGGACTGGTTGCTGTGGTCCCCGGCACGGCCTTTGGTGCAGATGGCTATCTCCGTTGGTCCTACGCTACCTCCATGGAGCAAATTAAGGCGGGCCTTGACCGATTGGAGCACTTCCTGGCGGAGTAAAATTGCAAAATAGGGAAAAGGTGCAATACCAGATTTGAGGGAGGCTGTTGCAAAATGCATGATGCATTTTGCAACAGCCTCCCTTTTTTGCAAGTAAACTTGCTTAGCATAATCTTCTCACGGATGCCCTTTTATCACCACTTTCCATACAGCCTGCCTCCGGTTGCTGGTCAAAAAACGGGCGACTCGGCGCAATAAAAATCCTTTGTTTATGGCACATCTGCTTTCTATTTGGCTTAAATAGCAGGTAAAGTATGTAAAAAACATGGAATAGTTATTGACAAGTTAATTGTCTCCTGATAAACTGTATAAAAACGAAGAAGCGATCATAATATTATTTGGCCATTATGTATAGTTGCATAGCGCGACGTCAGCGCTGTACAATTGATAAACAGATCAGAGCGGTGCAGCTCCCTGAATTTCTCGTTGGAATTCTAGGGAGTTTTTGTCCTTTCTTGGGGTGTCTAAAAAAATACCTGTGAGTTAAGGCGGTGGTTTTTTTGATTGAATTAGACGAAAAAAAGCGAATTATACAAGAATTTGTACCCGGCAAGCAGGTGACGCTTGCCCATGTTATTGCAAGCCCTGTGAACTCTCTTTACGCAAAGCTTGGGTTGATCGACGCGCATGGTGCCATTGGCATCCTCACCATCACACCGAGCGAGGGTGCAATGATTGCAGCCGACGTCGCATCCAAGGGCGGCGATGTGCAGATTGGGTTTGTGGATCGGTTCAACGGTTCGTTACTGATTACCGGCGACGTAGCCTCTGTGGAGTCGGCCCTGCATGACGTGCTCAATGTACTGTGCGACATGATGGGATTTTCCTCCACTCCAATTACGAAGACATGAGTCGGGAGGGAACTGTGCAGGACAAACGGCGCATCATCCTCATTGGCCGCTCGGCGGCCGGCAAGACTACACTCTGTCAATACATAAACCATGAAGATATTGCCTACCACAAAACGCAGACGGTGCAGGTGGTCAACGAAACCATCATTGACACTCCGGGGGAATATCTTGAGCGCCATCAATTTCGTGGCGCGCTCATGGTAACCTCTACGGACGCGGATATGATCCTCTTTGTACAGGACGCGACCGAAAGCGGTACGATGTTCCCACCCGGGTACAACTCCATGTTTTGCAAGCCGGTTGTGGGCGTGGTGACTAAAAGTGATGTTGCAAGCAACAGGCAGCTGGAAGACGCAAAAAAGTATCTGAAAATGGCCGGTGCAAAAGAAATATTTGTGACCAGCAGCATAACCGGCGAAGGAGTTGGTGAGCTGCTGAAATACTTGGGTTACCTGTAAAGGATAAAACCGGCCGACAACGGGGGAGGCAATGGAATGGAAACTGATGCAATCCGAGTCGTCATTGCGGATGATGAGCCCATTACCCGTATGGATTTGAGAGAACTGCTCATCGTCGGAGGCTACTCTGTGGTCGGTGAGGCGGCAGACGGGTTTGACGCCGTGGAGGTGTGCAGGCAGTTCAAGCCTCATTTGGTGCTGATGGATATCAAAATGCCTCTGCTTGACGGCATTTCTGCCTCCAGTATTATCGCTGATGAGGGGTTGGCAACGACAATCATTTTGCTGACCGCTTACAGTGAGCGGGAATTCGTCGAAAAGGCTAAGTCGGTTGGAATCAACGGCTACTTGGTCAAACCCATTGACGAAAAATCTCTTATTCCCAGTATTGAACTGACCATGGCCAGAAGCAAGGATTTAGGTCAGTTGCGACGGGATATCACCAAGGCAACGGAACGTCTGGAAAACCGGTCTATGATTGAAAAGGCCAAGGGGCTGATTATGCAAAGGCAGGGGTTGTCCGAGCAAGACGCATATGACTATATCCGGCGGCTGAGTCAGTCAAAAAAGCTTTCTATGCGGCGCATTGCAGAAATCATTATTCAAGCCAAAGGTACATAAGCATGGATACTGATATTGTAAAAAAACTTTGTAAACTCTACACAGAATTGACGGATGAGGACATCACCATCATTCAGGGCGTAAGCGCTGTGTTGCAGCCCATGGCAAATCTGGAGGATGCGGACATTTTTGTTGATTGCCCCTCTTGGGATGGAGATGCGATCGTGGTGGCCGAAGCGAAGCCGTCCTATGTGCCGTCCTCTTACCAGAAAACCGTGGTCGGCTTATTGGCAAAGCCGGAAAATGAGCCGGCTGTTGCGCGCACGTTCAGTTTGGGCGTTGCCACAAAACAGATGAAAGCCGTCACGCAGGAAAACACACATACCATTCAGTCGGTAGAGCCGATCAAGAATGGTGGTAAGGTGATCGGCACCCTAATTCGCGAGCAGCGCGTTGACGAGCAGCACGCCATGAGTGAACGGCTCCATTTTTCCAACGATAGCTATGAAAAAATGGCAAATGCACTCACTCGCATGGTTGGCGCCGACAATTGGCTGACTGAATGCATC
This sequence comes from Oscillospiraceae bacterium, assembly GCA_963666535.1. Lineage (GTDB taxonomy): Bacteria > Bacillota > Clostridia > Oscillospirales > Oscillospiraceae. Next base: position 1,830,555 of record OY762913.1, read on the forward strand.
GACGAGGCGCTGATGATGGTCAACCACGACGGACTTGTGGCCTTTCGCAACACCTTGGCACAGGAGCTTTATCGTAACCTTGGTTATATCGACGACCCGTTGGGTCGGCCTTATGAGAATCTAAGACTGATTGAACCCGGCACCATTGAGGAAGAGCGGGGCTATTCCATGGTGGAGGTCAAAGTTGCAAAGCGCTCGCTGCGCATTAAACACATACAGCTGAATGGATCTGAAATGTCTTTTGCGCTGATTATGCGCGACCTTACCCATCAGCGGGAACAGGAACAGGCACTGATTTTAAAATCAGTAGCGATTAAAGAAATGCATCACCGGGTAAAAAACAATTTGCAGACGGTTGCAAGTCTGCTTCGGCTCCAGATCCGGCGTACCGATACGGTTGAAACGGAGCAGGCGCTCAGCCAGAGCATGAACCGCATTCTTGCGATTGCTGCCACCCACGAACTACTGGCACAGAGTGGTGTGGACCAGGTGAAGATTTGCGAAGTCATTCGTAACATTAAGAATAATGCGATGCGTTATTTTGCCTCCCCCAGCTTTGCGGTGGAGATTGTGCTTGAGGGCGATGATTTTGAGGTAGATTCTGATATTGCTACCTCGGTTGCGCTGGTAATCAGTGAATTACTGCAAAATTCCATGAAATACGCGTTTCACGGTAGACCGGATGGGATGGTACGGATCATTGTAACGCGGGGTGAGCTCTACTCCACCATTCAAGTGTTGGATAATGGTACGGGCTTTAATGTGAGCAATCTTGATGGATCCCGGCTTGGTTTGTCCATTGTGCAGACCCTGGTTAAGGATAAGCTGCGGGGAACACTCAACATTGAATCAAATTGCGAAGGGACGAAAGTTCTTTTCGATTTCAGAAACCAAATTATGAATTCTACGGCGTGATGTAGCGTCGGAGAAAAGAGCCGGAGTGATGCAACCCGGACAGATGGAAAGATGATTGATCTTTTCCATGTGTCTGGGTTGCGTTTTTTTAATTTTAAAAAGCGGGTGAATCAATTGCATGAAGTGATCCTAAGCGTTGGAATCGACATTGGAACCTCTACGACGCAGCTTATTTTTAGCCGACTGACCATAGAGAATCGAGCCAGCAGCTATACTGTACCTCGCATCAGCATCGTCAACAAGGAAGTTGTCTACCGCAGCAGTATCTATTTCACGCCGCTTCACTCAGCCACTGAGATTGACGCTGAGGCCGTCAAGGAGATCGTAAGGACGGAGTATCGGCTTGCGGGCATGACGCCCAACATGTTGAAAACCGGCGCTGTTATTATCACCGGCGAAACGGCCCGAAAGCAGAACGCCAATGAGGTGCTCGCGGCACTGTCTGACATGGCCGGCGACTTTGTGGTGGCTACGGCGGGACCTGATTTGGAGTCGGTGCTTTCCGCCCGGGGCGCGGGTGCTGATTCCTTCTCAAAGGAAAACCGCAATGTGGTTGCAAATCTTGACGTAGGCGGTGGCACAAGCAACATTGCCGTTTATGAAAAGGGTACGTTGAGGGGCACGTGCTGCCTTGATATCGGCGGACGGCTGATCAAGGTGGACGGTGGTCGCATCACCTATATTTTCCCCAAGATACAGACGCTGGCCGCTGCGCATGGCATCGCCATCAAAGCGGGTGATCCTGCCGATGTGGCACAGCTGCGCCGCGTGTGCGGTCTGCTGGCTGATCACCTTGTCAAGGCAATTCACCTTACCCAACAGGATGACGAGCACTTCCTTCTTTACACCAATCACGGTTCTCCGCTGCCGGATCAACCCAAAATCCAGGCTGTTACCTGGTCGGGCGGCGTGGCGGATTACGTTTATAACCAGCCTGACACCGATCTTTTCCGCTATGGTGATATCGGTATTTTATTGGGCGAGGCGATACAAAAGCACTCTGCCCTCTCCCAGGTGGAACAATACCGAGCGGCAGAGACCATCCGTGCAACCGTGGTGGGCGCGGGGACGCACACCATGGACGTCAGCGGCAGTACCATTTTTTACGCCGAAGGCAAACTTCCCATCAAAAATATCCCCATTTTAAAAGTGCCTGAGGAGGATGAGGCGTCGCTGGAGACGCTGAGTGCCTCTATCATATCTCAGATACCGCTGTACAAACCAGAAGGAAAGCCGGAGCAAATTGCGATCGCTTTGACCGGACGCGACCGCATCAGTTTCTTAGAGATCCAGGCTTTGGCTGCGGCGGTTATAAATGGCACGAAGGAGGTGATTGAAGGCCCGTATCCCTTGATTCTGGTGGTGGAGAACGATATTGGCAAAGTGCTCGGTAACGCGCTCAATGTGCAGTTAGACTATAAAAAGGATGTCATTTGCATTGACGGCATCCGCGCTTTGAGTGGTGACTATGTTGATATCGGCGAGCCCATCGCGGGCGGGCATGTGGTACCCGTGGTAATCAAGACACTGATCTTTAATTCTTAAATGTAAGAGGTGAAACACAGTGATTTTAAAAACAAAGTTACTTGGCCACGTATACGAGTTTAAATCTGTACGTGAAGTAATGGGAAAGGCAAACGAGGAAAAGTCCGGTGATCGGTTGGCAGGTCTTGCCGCCGAATCGGCAGAGGAACGCGTTGCAGCAAAAGTGGTGCTTTCTCACTTGACCCTCAACGACCTGAGAAATCATCCTGCTGTTGCTTATGAAGACGACGAAGTAACCCGCATTATTCAAGACAGCGTAAACGAAACCATTTTTAACGGCATCAAAAATATGACTGTGGCCGAGTTCCGCGAGTGGCTGCTCAGCGAGCGCACCAGCTCCGATATGATTCGCCGTGTCTCGCGGGGGCTTACCAGTGAGATTGTTGCCGGCGTTTGCAAGCTTATGAGCAATCTCGACCTCATCTACGCGGCGAAAAAGATGCGGGTGAGCGCCCACTGTAACACCACGATCGGACTGCCAGGCACCTTTTCCTCCCGTCTCCAGCCCAACCACACCACCGATGATATCAACGGGATTATGGCCTCTGTGATGGAAGGACTTTCCCTGGGCTGTGGTGACGCGGTTCTGGGTCTGAACCCGGTGGACGACAGCGTGGAGAGCGTGGCCCGCATTCTGAAAACCTTTGACGAGTTCAAGAATAAGTGGGAAATCCCAACCCAAATCTGCGTGCTGGCGCACGTCACAACTCAGACGGAGGCTGCAGCTAAGTTTAACGCCCCGATTGATCTTATGTTCCAGTCTATCGCTGGATCGCAAATGGGAAATGAAGCCTTTGGCCTGACTGCCCAGATGTTGGATGAGGGCCGCGCCATGATGCTAAGCCGCGGCACCTGTACCGGCCCCAATGTCATGTACTTTGAAACCGGTCAGGGTTCAGAACTATCCTCAGAGGCACACAACGGCTGGGATCAGGTTACTATGGAGGCACGCTGCTACGGATTTGCCAAGCGTTATCAGCCCTTCCTGGTGAACACTGTCGTCGGGTTTATCGGACCCGAGTATCTGTACGATTCCAAACAGGTCACCCGCGCTGGGCTGGAGGATCACTTCATGGGCAAGTTAACAGGCATCCCTATGGGCTGTGATGCCTGTTATACCAACCACATGAAGGCGGATCAGAACGACATTGAAAATCTGGCAACCTTACTGGTTGCCGCCGGCTGTAACTATATCATGGGCGTCCCGCAAGGCGATGACTGCATGCTGATGTATCAGTGCACCGGCTATCACGAGGCTGCCGCGCTGCGCGAGATTTTTGGCCTGCGTCCCATCAAGGAATTTGACATGTGGCTGGAGAAGATGGGCTTCTCCGAAAACGGAAAGCTGACCCCGCTGGCGGGCGACGCATCCGTATTCTTGACAAAGTAGGAGGTGCAGTCATGGAAGAAAAGGATTTAAAAGCGATTGTCGAGCAAGTGCTCCGCGAGATGAATATTTCTCCGGAAGGGAACCCTGATCCATCGTGCTCTGCCTGTGCGGCGCAAACTCCCACCGAATCCGTCTATTCAGACACCGTTGAGGATGGCTGTATCCCAGATATCACTGAAGTTAACATTCGCACCCAGTATTTGGTCGAATCCCCTCTGCACGGCGAGGAGTATGCCGAACTGAAGTTTAATGCACCCTGCCGACTTGGGATTGGCAAAGCGGGCGCGCGTTATAAGACCGATCCGCAGCTTCAGTTCCGCGCAGCTCACTCTGCTGCACAGGATGCGGTGTTTTCCGATGTAGATCAGGCGTTTGTGGAGAGTATGGATCTATTCACTGTCCAGTCTCAGTGTGATAACAAGGATATTTATCTTACCCGCCCCGATCTGGGTCGCAAGCTGAGCGATGAGAGCGTGAAGACGATCAAGGAAAAGTGCAAAAAGTCTCCTGCCGTACAGATTTACGTTGCGGACGGTTTGTCTTCCGCCGCAGTTGCGGCAAACGTTGGGGACTTACTGCCAGCGATTCTGCAGGGCCTTCAAAGCAACCGCATCGACGTAGGCACTCCCTTCTTCGTGAAATACGGGCGTGTGGGCGTGATGGATCAGATCTCAGAACTTGTCGGCGCAGAGGTGACGTGCACCCTGATTGGGGAGCGGCCCGGCCTCATAACAGCAGAATCCATGTCCGCCTACATCGCCTACAAAGCAACGGTTGGTATGCCCGAGGCTCGGCGTACTGTGGTGTCCAATATTCACCGTGCCGGAACCATCCCTGCCGAGGCGGGCGCACATATCGCCGACATCATCAAGATCATACTGGACAAGAAGGTCAGCGGAACTGATCTTAAACTGTAGGAGTAGGAGGGAATAACATGAAAAGAGATCCTTTACAAGCCAATGTGTTGGCAACCAGACTGATTCCCAACGTTTCCCCTGATCTGGCGAAGGAGCTGAGCCTTAGCCCAGAACAGAAATCATTGGCACTGATTACAGCCGACTGCGACGACGTGACCTATACCGCCCTTGACGAGGCCACAAAGAAGGCGGACGTCAAAGTGGTATACGCCAAAAGCTTCTACGGAGGCGCCGCCAACGCCAACACCGCCCTGGCCGGTGAGATCATCGGCATTCTAGCCGGTCCCAACCCTGCAGAAGTGAAAGCCGGCCTTGATGCGTGTGTGGATACCATTGAAAACGTTGCCCACTTTATTTCCGCCAATGAGAACGACAGCGTGTGTTATTACGCCCACTGCATTTCCCGCACCGGTTCCTACCTTTCCCAAGGCGCCGGCATTGCGGAAGGGGAGGCGCTTGCCTACCTGATTGCACCTCCGTTAGAGGCAATGTACGGCGTTGATGCCGCGCTGAAGGCCGCAGATGTGCGCATGTGCGTACTCTACGCGCCGCCTTCTGAAACCAACTTTGGCGGGGCTTTACTGACCGGCAGTCAATCTGCCTGCAAGTCCGCCTGCGATGCCTTTGCCGCCGCCGTAGAGTCCGTTGCCGACCAGCCTAAGACCAACTGATACGGCTGAGTGCAAATGACTCCGGAAGAAACACCGGAGAGAAAAACGGAGGTATCCATGAAGGCTTTGGGCATGATTGAGGTCTACGGCTTAGTCCCCGCCGTGGAAGCCCTCGACGCCGCCCTCAAGGCGGCAAACGTCACACTTGTCAATGTAACCCTTGTCAAAGGGGGACTGGTATCTGTTCTCGTGACTGGCGATGTTGGCGCAACCAAAGCAGCCATTGATGCAGCAGCCGCTGCCGCAGAGCGCGTGGGGCAGGTCATCTCTGTCCATGTCATTCCCAGACCGGCAAGTGACATTGAACGGATGCTGGGCGGCGACGATATGGGATGGTCACCCGATCCCCCCGCACCCCGGGATAGTGGGGAACTATCCCACACTCCAGCTGAGCCAGAAGTGCTACCTGAGCCAGAACCAGATTGGGATGGCATGGATCACGAAGAGGATTCAGAGGAAGAGAACGCAGGTGCACCAGATTCATCCATCATAATTCCGTCTCCAGAGGAGCTTGCGGATATGACGGTGGTCAGTCTGCGCGTTCTTGCACGTACCATTGGAGTTTCAAGCATGACTCGCCGCGAGATCCGTGATGCCAAGAAAGAGGATTTGATCGCAGCAATTACAGCATTCAACAGACAGGAGCGATGATAAATGCAGCTTTATGACAAAGATCTTCTTTCTATGCAAGAAGTACGTGAGTTGATCGAGCTGGCCAAGCAGGCACAGGCTGAACTGGCGTGCAAAAAGCAAGAGGAAGTGGATCTTATAGTAAAATCCATCGCTGAAGCAGGGGTGCGCAATGCGCACCGTTTGGCACAGCTTGCCCATGATGAGACCGGCTTTGGCATTGTGGAAGATAAAGTCGTCAAAAATGTCTTTGCAAGCCGCAGTGTCTATGAGCATATCAAGGACATGAAGACCATTGGCGAAATTGACTTTGATCCGGAAAAGAAGGTGCGCACCCTCGCCATCCCCATGGGTGTGATTGCCGGTCTGATTCCTTCGACAAACCCCACCTCGACCACACTGTACAAGGCGGAGATTGCCATCAAATCAGGCAACGCAATCGTCTTTTCACCCCACCCAAACGCGCAAAAGTGCATTCTGGAGACCGTGAAGGTCATTCGCTTGGCTATTGCAGAAGCTGGCGGCAACGAGAATTTGGTTTCCTGCATCACGATGCCCACCATTCAGGCCACTGATGTACTGATGCGGCACCCCGATACGGCACTCATTTTGGCGACAGGGGGGTCGGCTATGGTACGTGCGGCCTATTCCTCCGGCACGCCGGCCATCGGCGTCGGCCCAGGCAATGGCCCCTCCTACATAGAGCGTACCGCCGATTTGAAGGTCGCGGTCAAGCGCATTATGGACTCCAAGACCTTTGACAACGGAACCATCTGCGCCTCTGAACAGTCGGTCATCTGCGACAATGATATGCGCCTTGCGGTACAGACTGAGATGGAGCGGCAAGGTGCTTACTTCCTCAATGCTGAGGAGCGCAAAAAGCTGGGCAGCTTTATCCTGCGGGGCGACGGTACCATGAACCCTGTGATCGTTGGCAAGAGCGTGCAGACCATTGCAGACCTGGCTGGGCTGGACATTCCTGTCTGCACCCGCGTTCTGGTGGCGGAGGAGGACGGCGTCGGACGGGGACACCCTTATTCCAACGAGAAGCTCACCCCCATTCTCGCTTTCTACAGCGCTGAGGATTACCAGCAAGTCTGCGAGCGCTGCCAGGAGATTCTGCACTATGAGGGTGCGGGGCACACTTTCTCCATGCATACCCAGGATGAGAAGATGGTGGAATATTTCGCAAAGCGGATTCCTGCCTCACGTATCGTGGTCAACACCCCCGGCACGATGGGCGGCATCGGCGGCAGCACTGGGCTTATGCCAGCGCTCACACTGGGCTGCGGCGCCATCGGCGGCAGCGCTACCTCAGACAACGTGGGGCCAATGAATCTGCTGAATCGAAAATATGTAGCCTATGGCATTCGTGAGCTGGAAGACATCCGTGCCACCATGCCCGACTGCCCGGACGGCATCTGCAAGACAGGTTATTCCACGACAACGGACATTGACAAGATTGTCAGCATGATCGTTGAGCGGCTTCGGGCAGAGTAATAATGAGGAGGAATTTGTATGACGACAATGCAGGCACTCGGAATGATTGAGACCAAAGGTCTTGTCGGTTCCATTGAAGCGGCCGACGCAATGGTGAAGGCTGCAAACGTCACTTTGATCGGCAAGGTACATGTAGGCGGCGGTTTGGTTACCGTCATGGTGCGCGGCGATGTGGGCGCGGTCAAGGCAGCAACCGACGCTGGCGCTGCCGCGGCAGAGCGCGTTGGCGAACTGATCTCGGTACATGTCATCCCCCGTCCTCACGAAGAGGTGGAGTTTATTCTTCCCTCCCTAAACAAGTGAGCAGAAATTGCTGCTTGACTCTATTAAATACATAAATGTTAGGAGCGTATTAATATGGCAAATACAATGCAAGCCCTTGGTATGATTGAGACGAAAGGTCTGGTCGCCTCCATAGAAGCGGCCGACGCAATGGTGAAGGCCGCAAACGTCACTTTGATCGGGAAGGTACATGTGGGCGGTGGACTTGTTACCGTCATGGTACGCGGCGATGTGGGCGCGGTCAAGGCCGCTACCGATGCCGGCGCTGCTGCGGCAGAGCGTGTTGGAGAACTGATCTCAGTGCACGTGATTCCCCGTCCCCACGAAGAGGTGGAATTTATCCTCCCAACCTTGGAAAAGAAGGCGTAATGCAGGCCTTACATCAATAGAGAAGGGGGTGGCGCGCTTTGAAGGTAATTACCGAGGCCATTTTACGCAACGAGCTAAGAAACAGTCAGCCAGAGTGTTACTACATCCCGACTGGAATGATTCTTTCCCCTGCGGGACGGGAATACCTGCAGCAGCGCAAAATTAAAATATTAAGCGAGCAACCGCCGAAGGTGGTAGCCACCGAGGTTCCCCCTATGCCAATTGTTTCTGTCTCCACAGAGGCGGCGCTCAAGCCGAAGTTTATCGACCATGAAACGGGAGCCTTTTACCTGGAGAAACCGGAGCATATGACACACCTTTTCGGTAATGTTTTGATACCTAAGGATCATCCGCGCATCCTGTTTCGCGGGAAGCTGGACAGTCTGCAGGGACTAATCGTGCTCGATCAGGCTCTGATCCATGAAGGCGGCGGCAGCCATCGCTTGATCCAGGACATGGGTAACATTCTGGATGTGCTGCGTGAAATTATGCGCTGTGATGTGCTTGATGAGGCCTTCCATAATGAGACCATTATTGGACTTACCCACGCCGAACTGCGTGAGCGCTCTCATAACCCAATGAAGTTTTATAACATTAAGGCGATGGTGCTGCCCGACTATACGATGGGGAGGGATTACGCACTGCTCAACCAGCTGCGCACCGCCATCCGCGAAGCTGAGGTGGCAGCCGTGCAGGCCTTCCGTGTTGCCGGGCAATACACCCACAAAGACATCGTCGAGGAATTTAATCGTCTCTCCAGCGCCATGCACATCATGATGTGCATGTATTTGGCGGGGGAATACAAGAAAGGGGACTAGACCAATGAATCAGATCACCAGTCTGGTCCTGAAAGCACTGCACAAGGCCGGACTTGTGGAGGTGGAAACGTCCGCCCGTCATGTACATCTTTGCCAGCATGATATGGAGGTTCTCTTCGGATCAGGCGCACAACTGACTCCAAAGCGACCACTGTCGCAGCCCGGTCAGTTTCTCAGTGAGCAGCGCGTCACGCTGATCGGTCCAAAAGGGAAGAAGGAGCACGTTGCGGTATTGGGACCCGAACGAGCCAAAACGCAGGTTGAGCTATCCAGGAGCGACTGCCTGGAACTGGGGGTAGAGGCTCCCATCCGAGAATCCGGCGATCTGGCCGCTTCCGGCATTATTTCTATACAGGGGCCGATGTCCACCTTAACCCTTGAGCAGGGGGTCATCATAGCGCTCAGCCACATTCATGTGACGCCGGAAATCGCCGCGCTGCTTGAACTGAACGATCAGCAGCATGTTGGTGTGAAATTGATGACGGACCGCCCGCTGATCTTGAGGGATGTCATCATCCGCGTCAGCGAGAATTGCCGCTATCGCATGCACATTGATGTTGACGAGGCGAATGCGGCAAACGTCAGCGGATTTACCCTTGGGCAAATCATGAAGTAGCCCAACCATAAGAATGAGGAGCGCTGGAACATGATGGATTTGGATCGGGTCAACAATTATATGGCGCGCATCGAGCAATCGGAAACCACCACCGTTCAGCCGGCCAACGACCGGCTGAAGGTTGGTGTCGATTTGGGCACAGCCTATATCGTGTTGGTCGTGCTCGATGAGCAAAACAATCCGATTGCCTGTGAAAAACAGGCGGCGAGCGTCCTTAGGGACGGCGTGGTGGTAGATTATTCCGGTGCGCTGCGCATTGTCCGTACGCTGAAGCAGCGGCTTGAGCAGCGGCTTGATACCGAACTCAAATACTGTGCCATTGCCATGCCTGCCGGAACGGAATCCAGCGTTCGCACACACCAGTACGTTGCCGAGGGCGCCGGCTTCGAGGTCACTAACATTCTGGATGAACCTTCTGCCGCTAACTCCATTTACCAGATCGAAAATGGGGTGGTGGTGGACATCGGCGGCGGCACAACTGGGTTTGCAGTTCTGAAGGATGGCAAGGTCGTCCAAATCGAGGATGAACCGACCGGCGGCACCCACGTTACCCTCGTACTGGCGGGCAATTATCGTATTCCGATTGATGAAGCGGAAGCCATAAAGCTTGACAATACGCGTCATAGGGAGATTCTTCCTGTGGTCAAGGCGGTCATTGAAAAAATGGCGTCGATTGTCAGCCGGTATATTAAGCCAGGGCAGGTTGACACTATTTATCTTTGCGGCGGCACATGCTGCCTTACCGGGATCGAAGACATTTTTGAAAAGGAAACAGGCATTCCCACCGTGAAGCCCGCCAACCCGTTCTTGGTGACACCGGCAGGAATCGCCATCAACTGCATCCTACCAAGGTGATTTCAAAGCACAATTTATTTTGAAAGGAGGGTGAACTATGGATTTTGACGCATTGGTCTCAGAAATTGTAAGCCGCGTTTCAGCAAAGCTGGAGGAACATACCTCCGGATTCCCCAGTGAAAGCAACGTGGTTGCCGCAAAGCCAAAGCTGCTTATTTTGACGCAGGAACACAGTGAGCCGTGCCATGCCATGTTGGAATCCCCAGCGCTGCTCGCGCATTACAGCATGACCTGCGCGCTGCTAAATGACTATCAGGTCGATATTGAGGATTATGATGGTGTTCTGCTTTACAGCCTGACCAACGAGACTCTCTGCAAGCTGGCCAGTGGAATCTGCGATTCTCCATTCACAAGGCTTGCGGTAAAAGCCATTCTGTGCGGCAAAAAAATCTGGATTCCTACGGAGGAAGTCGAGTTGTTCCGCTACTGCCAGTGCGCACCTGCTTGTTACTATGAGATGCTGCACGAAAAGTTGGAGCTTTTGACGAAATCGGGTGCATGCATCTGCGCCCAGGGGAATCTGGAACATGTGGTGCTAAACGGCTTTGGGAGTTCCGCCCCGGAAAAAAATGCGTCCTGCGCCACGGCTGTGCCAAATTTAATGGCGACGCCAAAGCGCTACCGCATTGATAAACGTGTCATTACTGAGCGCGATGTACTTGAGGTGCAGAAAGCCGGTATCACCAAAATTTCTGTACCCCAAAGGGCTATCCTCACCGACTTGGCAAAGGATAGCGTGCGCACACTGAAACTGGAAATCCTTCGGGATTAATCGATTGGACGGGAGGAACCTCTCATGCAGATTGCAAAAGTCATCGGAACCATCTGGGCCACCCGCAAGGACGATCGGTTGGCGGGCTATAAACTTTTAATCGTACAGCCAATCAATATTGTGAGCGGACAAAAGGACAAGGTGCCCATTGTGGCAGCCGACACCATCGGTGCCGGTGTGGGCGAAACCGTCATCGTGGTTGGCGGAAGTTCGGCCCGAAGCGCCGCAAGCGGAGATATGCAGGTGCCTGTGGACGCAACGGTGGTCGGCATTGTGGATGACCAGGAGCTGGATTCCTCCATTCTTTAAGGTGGTAAGCAAATGGAGCTGATGGAAGTAATCAAAGCCGCCGGCATCGTGGGCGCGGGAGGCGCGGGGTTCCCCACCCACGTTAAACTTAATACAAAAGCCGACTGCTTTATTCTCAACGCGGCGGAGTGCGAGCCGCTGATTGAGACTGACAAATACTTATGCCGTGTCTTTGCCGACCAAATTGTGCTTGCCGCCGTTCTGGTTGCCGCTCATCTGGGTGCAAAGCGGACGGTAATCGCACTCAAGGGGAAATACCACGAAGAGATTGAAGCGCTCAGGGCCGCAATTGAACAGGCCAAGGCTGACATTGAACTCTTTGAAATGGCAACATTTTATCCCGCCGGTGACGAGCAGACAATCGTGGCGCAGGTAATAGGGGAGTCCGTACCAGAGCGCGGCATCCCCATCGACGTGGGGGCTGTCGTGGACAATGTGGGCACCGTGTTAGACATTGCAAACGCACTTCAGGGCAAGGCGGTTACGGAAAAGTATCTCTCGGTGACCGGCAATGTAACGGAACCTATCATGCTCAAGGTACCCATTGGCACACCCATTACCCAGTGCATTGACGCGGCAGCGCCGAATCTGAAAAACTACGGCGTAATCATGGGCGGCCCGATGATGGGTAAGGTGCTCACCCGCCGAGAGGACATGGAAGCCGCAGTAGTAACCAAGACCACCGGAAATCTTTTGCTGCTTCCGGCAGACCACTATCTTTTTCGTCGGGCGGTTCTTCCGATGGACACAATCCGGAATCAGACGAAGAGCGCCTGTATCCAGTGCCGCATGTGCACCGATCTGTGCCCCCGCTATCTCATCGGGCATCAAATTAGGCCCCATCTCGTGATGCGCAATCTTTGGCGGGAGGCATCTATCACCGATAACGCGGAATATCTAGCTGCTTTTGGTGACGCGGCTAACTGTTGCGACTGCGGTGTGTGCGAGATGTTTGCCTGCCCGATGGGACTTTCCCCGCGCAAGGTCAATGCTTACGCAAAGGGCGAGCTACGCAAGCGCGGAATCAATGTTCCGCGCAACATGCAGCCCCACACTCGGCCAGATGCGTGGCTGCACAGCGTGCCGACCGACCGACTGGTGGCACGGTTAGGGCTTGCCGAATACTACGGGAAACACGCTCACCGCTGCGAAGAACTGACACCAGATTGTGTCGTTATCCCCTTCCAACAGCACATTGGAAAACCGGCCGTGCCCATTGTTGCAAAGGGAGATAGGGTGGAGGCCGGTAACCTGATTGCGGCTGCCGCCGAGGACGGCCTGTCCGCTAACATCCACGCAAGCATAAGCGGAGTTGTGGTGGATGTCACATCGGTCGGTGTGCATATTTGTCGAAGAATGGAGTGAGCGGAATGGGAACTGCTATCGGAATGGTCGAACTAAACAGCATCGCCAAGGGAATTGAAACCTGTGATTACATGGTAAAGGCGGCTCAAGTTGAGCTCATCCGCTCCTCTACGGTCTGCCCAGGCAAGTATATGGTGATTATCGCCGGTGACACCGGCGACGTAAGAGCCGCCATGAGCGAGGGAACCAAACGCGGCGGCGAATGTGTTGTGGACACCCTGCTGATCCCCAGCGTACACCCCCAGTTGATTCCCGCCATTAGCATGACGTCACAGGTAGCACAACGCGGGGCCGTGGGCGTGCTGGAGTTCTTTTCCGTCGCCGCTGCGATCACGGCGGCAGATGTGGCGGCAAAGGCAGCCAACGTTACCCTGATCGAGGTGCGTATCGGCTACGCCATTGGGGGGAAAGGCTATGTAACCCTCACCGGCGATGTGGGTGCTGTCCGCGCAGCGGTCGCGGCCGCCGCGAATAATGCACAGCTTCTCGTGGGCACAACGGTCATTCCAAGGCCCTCGGCAAAGCTGTTTGACGCGCTACTATAATGTCCACTGAACAAATGTGACTTTCGTATCGCATTTGCCAAAAAGACAGTTCCTGTCCTTTCGGGCGGCAAAGCAGTTCGGGTTTGCTGCTTCAGATACATGGATGACTGTCTGTTTGGATTTGCAGATACACGCTGCAAATCCAATGCGCAAGGGCTTTTGATGAAATCAGCCAAAACCCTTGCATATGAACAAAGCAAAAGCAGCTTGGAAGTATTGACTAGCTTTTCTGTTTTGTTCAGCAGATATTACTCTAGAAAGAAACCTGTCCGGAAGCGGTATGTTCGGACAAATAAGCTTTGAAGGAGTTTTTGGTATGTTTGATGAACTGATCAGCAACATTACAAACGTCAGCGTTTTCACGGACAGTATCCAGGCATGGGCATCCAGTCTTTCCATCAACAAGGTTATTATTTTTATCATGATGATTTTCATGATCGTTGGTGCAGTTGACAAAATCCGCGGCAATAAGCTCGGCTACGGCGAAAAGTTTGACGAAGGATTTAACGCCATGGGCCCACTGGCCATCGCTATGGCGGGTGTTGTGGCCGCCGCCCCCGTGCTGGCCATCATACTTGGCCCGATCATTAAGCCCATCTACGCAGTCTTCGGCGCAGACCCATCCATGTTTGCCACCACGCTTCTGGCCTGTGACATGGGCGGCTATCCGCTTGCTATGCAGCTTGCTGCCGATGAGTCCATCGGAAACTTCGCAGGACTGATTCTCGGCACCATGATGGGACCGACCATCGTATTTACCATCCCCGTTGCTCTGTCGATTATTAAGAAGGAAGATCGACCCTATTTGGGCGCAGGTATCCTTGCCGGTCTTATCACGATCCCCATCGGCTGCATCGCCGGCGGCCTTGTCATGAATATGACTCCCTATAAAATCAGTATCATTACGATTCTCCAAAACCTCATCCCTGTCATCATCATCGCCGGTCTGATCGTAATCGGCCTGTGGTTTGCGCCCTCAAAGATGATCAGCGGATTTAACCACTTCGGCACCGGCGTCACCGTAGTCATCACCATATTCACTGCCATTGCTGTTTTTGAGTATCAGACCGGCATCCTGTTCCCCCTCATGGATATCATGGTCACCCCCACGGCCGATGGCGTGATTCCACTGGAATCCGGCCTTTTGGTCTGCGGTCAGATTGCCATTGTGTTGATCGGCGCTTTCCCGATGGTCAAATGGATCACGAATACCTTTGGAAAAGGACTTGCAAAGGTCGGAAACGCACTGGGCATGGATGAGAACGGTTCTGCCGGTCTGGTTGCCAACCTTGCAAACAACATTGCCATGTTCAACATTATGGGCGAAATGAATCCCAAGGGAAAGCTTCTCAACGTAGCCTTTGCTGTGTCTGCGGCTTTCGTATTTGGTGACCACCTTGGATTCACCGCAGGTGTAAACTCCGAGATGATCTTCCCGATGATCGTCGGTAAGTTAGTGGCCGGTGTGACAGCGCTGATTCTGGCTAATCTTCTTGCCCCCAAACTGCTGGCTAAAATCAACAGCACGGGATCCACCAACGGGAAGGGGTAACAATGAACGTAAGTGAAGCGCTGATCCGTGACATTGTGGAGAAGGTCTTAAAGCAGTCCAAAGGCGAGCAACCGGCTCCCTTTGTCAAGCAAAAAGACCCAAGCGGTATCATTCATGTCAAGACCGATACCGTCAAGTGCGAGCCATTTGAGCAGGATGGCGTTGCCCTTACCGATGTGCTCACATTGGAGGAGGCACCCCGTATGGGCTGCGGCATTATGGAACTCGATCATACCAGCTTTGAATGGACGTTGACCTATGACGAGTATGACCTGGTCATCGACGGCACGCTGGAGATTGAAATTGACGGAAGGGTAATCACCGGGCTTGCCAACGACATCATATACATACCCAAGGGCAGCCATATCCACTTTCAGTCACCCCACAAGGCACGCTATGCCTATTTTGTCTATCCGGCAAACTGGCAGTCCTTGTCATAACAGCAAGAGCAGCTAAAAGGAGCAGAGTATCGAACGATACCCTGCTCCTTTTTAAAAGTCCCGCCGCCGCCGTGATTGTCTTTTTGGACAGACAATTTGCTTCTCACAATCATATTGGTATTGTACCCGCCTTTTTCTTGTGGTATCCTAATATAAATATGTATAACTTTGTATTACTAAGAGTGAGGCGTATAACATGAAAAACACCTATGAAAGCCCGTTAGCTTCCCGTTACGCCAGTGACGAGATGCTCTATATTTTTTCGCCGGACAAGAAATTCTCCACTTGGCGCCGCCTGTGGATTGCTCTGGCCCGCGCGGAAATGGAGTTGGGTCTGCCTGTGACTCAGGAGCAGGTTTCTGAGCTGGAGGCCCATATTACCGACATCAATTACGATGTCGCCGCCGAGATGGAAAAAAAGCTGCGTCACGATGTGATGGCCCATGTCCACGCCTATGGCGCGCTGTGTCCCAAGGCTATGCCCATTATTCATCTGGGTGCAACCAGCTGCTATGTGGGCGATAATACCGATGTGATCCTCATGCGTGAGGGGTTGCTGCTGGTGCGCAATAAGCTGGTACGGGTTATTTCCCATCTGGCTCAATTTTCTGATCAGTATAAGTCCTTGCCTACTCTTGGTTTCACACACTTTCAGGCTGCTCAACTTGTCACCGTTGGCAAGCGTGCCACCCTGTGGATGAACGAACTGCTCATGGATTTGGACGAGGTGGAGTACCGCATCGCATCCCTGCGCCTGTTGGGATCGAAGGGGACCACCGGTACCCAGGCGTCTTTTTTAGAGCTTTTTGAGGGAGACCACGAAAAGGTGAAGGAATTGGAGCGCCGCATCGCTGCCGAAATGGGGTTTGAAGGCGTGGTTCCCGTTTCCGGTCAGACTTATTCCCGCAAAATGGATGCTGCCGTTCTGGCCACGCTCTCCGGCGTCGCCCAATCTGCCAGCAAATTTGCCACCGACCTTCGTTTGCTGTGCCATCTAAAAGAAATTGAGGAGCCTTTTGAACAGAACCAAATTGGTTCCTCTGCCATGCCCTATAAGCGAAATCCCATGCGTTGTGAGCGCATTTGTGCCCTGTCACGATATGTGATGGCCGATGCCATGAACCCCGCGGTTACCGCGGCGAACCAATGGTTCGAGCGTACGCTGGACGACTCCGCCAATAAGCGTATCGCAGTTCCCGAGGCATTCCTCGCCGTGGATGCCATCCTAAATATCTATGCCAATGTGGCCGATGGCCTTACCGTCCATGAAAAGGTAATTGAAAGGCATATTATGGAGGAACTGCCGTTTATGGCCAGCGAAAATATTATGATGGACGCCGTGAAAAAAGGTGGTAACCGCCAGGAACTTCACGAACGTATCCGCGTTCATTCCATTGAAGCTGGGCATAATGTAAAGGAATTAGGCCTTGCAAATAACTTGATTGATTTGATTGCCGCAGACCCCATGTTCGGCATGACCCGGGAGGAGCTTACCGCCCACCTGGAGCCATCCCGTTATATTGGCCGCTGCCCAGAACAGGTGACTGAATTTTTAGCGGAGTGCGTTGCTCCTGTGCTGACCCAGTACCAAGATGCGCTCAAGGCCAAGGACGAGGATTTAAAGGTTTGAATCAAACTAGAATAGGGGAGTGGCAGCGTGAAAGATAAGAGCTATAAGAAGTATATTGGTGCCGGCCTTGTTTCGTTCATGGTGATCGCGTGCAGTATGCTTCTGTTTTTCTGTGTGTTCCGCGCCGCCGGTCTTCGCTCCGCGCTCCTTCAAATAAACCATATCTTTGCTCCGATTACTTGGGGGGTAGTGATTGCGTATCTGCTGACGCCATTCTGCAATTGGGTGCGGCGGCTCTTGTACCAGTACCCCTTCTCCAAACTCAAATCAGACGCTACCGCACGCAAGCTTGCCAATAGCCTTGCCGTGCTATGCAGCGTCATCTTTGCCTTTGCTCTGATTTATGCCTTCCTTGCCATTGTTCTGCCTCAGATTATCATCAGCGTCAAAACATTTTTTGCATCCATGACGATTTATATTACGACCATTCAGAATTGGATTGAACGATTCTTGGAGAATAACCCAGAAATGGAATCGCTGGTGCTGTCTTACTACAATTCTGGCGTCAGCAGTTTCCAGTCCTGGCTTGCAGAGAGCGTTCTCCCCGGCATGGAGAATACTTCCTCTGCACTGGACTGGCTCAAGGAAAGTGTACTGCCCAATCTGACCACTATGATTGAAGGGGTCTCCTCCACGGTCATTGCACTGCTCAGTGTGTTCAAAGATCTTTTTATTGGTTTTATTGTTGCCATTTATCTTCTGTCCTGTAAAGGCAAGCTGGCCGCGCAGAGCAAAAAAATTATTTATGCGGCCCTTCCTCTGAAATGGTCAAACCTCATTATTGACGAGACCTGCCGTGCCAACAAGATATTCAGTGGCTTTATCAGCGGCAAGATATTGGATTCCTTCATTATCGGTTTAATTACGCTGCTTGCCGCCAATCTGATGAATTTACCCTATGCAAGCCTAATCGCTGTCATCATAGGCGTTACCAATATTATTCCGTTTTTCGGACCCTTTATCGGAGCGATCCCCAGCGCCTTCCTTATTTTGTTGGTTAATCCGATCCAAGCGCTCTATTTTGTCATCTATGTTCTGGTCATCCAGCAGTTTGACGGAAACTTCCTGGGCCCAAAGATTTTAGGCAATTCCACCGGCCTTTCCGGATTCTGGGTTCTGGTATCCCTGTTGGTGGCGGGGGGACTGTTTGGCGCCGTTGGAATGCTGATTGGTGTGCCGCTGTTTGCCATTTTGTATAGTATGGTCAAGCGGTTGACCAATTACCGCATTGATCAAAAGGGGTTCCCCCAGGATACTGGTTTCTACATGGAAATTAAGCATTTGGATGTGATTGAATCAGCCCCGGACGCGGGGCCATCCCATGCAGTACTACCCGAAGATCCCTCCGTGCTTATTTAGAAAATACGGCCTGCGCAGCTGCGCAGGCCGTATTTTCTTGTTCCGTAGGCATTGCCTTTGAAATTTTCCCTTTTCTATTCTAACGATTTCCTGTATAATGGAAACAACGAAACACATCAGACTAAGGGGGTATTATGAGAAAATTGAGGCTCATCCGTTTCCCATTCCTGTTCATCGCCGGTATCATCAACGCAGTGGGTATTACGCTGTTCCTTGCTCCGCTAAAGCTGTTCGACAGCGGTATCTCCGGCACGGCGTTCCTGCTTGACATTATCACACCGCCTTATTTTATCCTGAGCATGTTTCTCATTCTGCTGAATTTTCCGTTTTACATCATCGCCTGGAGAAAAATCGGATTTGACTTTCTCATCTATTCTCTTTTTGCGATCTCGGTCTATGCAGGGGCTGCCTTTTTGTTCCGCAACGTCTTGCCGATCGATTTTTCCCAAGGTTCGCCCATCACAGGCGGCGATATTCTACTTTCAGCCTTATTCGGCGGACTGCTCTCCGGCATCGGCAGTGGCTTGGTCATCCGTATGGGTGGTGCCATTGATGGGGTAGAGGTTCTCTCAGTTCTTTTTGCCAAAAAACTTGGGCTTACGGTTGGATCCTTCATGATGATCTATAACGTAATTCTCTATTCCATTTCCGCGCTCATTTTCCATAGCTGGAAAATTCCGCTGTATTCCATCATTGCATATGCCATTGGCATCAACACCATCGATTTTGTGGTAGAGGGCCTTGACCGTGCAAAAGCGATCTTTATCATCACCGATGCCGATTCAGCCATTCCAGACCGTCTTTCGGATGAATTGGGACTTGGCGTTACGCTTCTTGACGCACATGGCGTTTATTCCAACGAAGGAAAGCAGCTCATCTATTGCGTCGTCACGCGGTTTGAGATACATAAGGTAAAGCAGATCGTGGCCGACGAAGCACCCAATGCCTTCATCACTATCAGCGAAATATCCGAAACGGTAGGGGGAACCGTAACAAAGTTTTCGCCCTTCAGGAACTAGTATAAAATGAGACAGGCTCGGGTGGAGCCTGTCTCATTTTACTCATCCAGCAAGGGTCACTTTTCTGCGCTTGCCAAAACCTTTTTTAGCTTGGCAAAGCGGGGCAGGGAGGACTCCTTTGGCAAAGCGGGCTCTCCCTGAATCAGGGGCAGCACGTAGTCGATAAAGGGCTGTTCCAAACCGTTTCCAGCCGCATTGATCCATTCGCGAGGCACCTTTTTCTCGACGTTTGCCACGTCGGTCAAACCGATCAGCTTTGTTCTGCAAGTATAATGTCCGCCCTCGTCGAACCGCTCAAAGGCAACCATTTTGTCGGTAATGCCACTCACAGCGGATTCCACTGCTGTTCGGCCCGCCAAATACGCTTCGCTGATGTCGGTCTGGGACGCAAGATGGGCTCCACAGCGCTGCAACAGAGATAGTTCAATACCGCGTACCTTTGCGCCGGTCTGCTGCTTAACCGCGTCGGCCAGCATCACGGCAAGTCCACCCAGTTGAACGTGACCAAAACCGTCGGTGGCCGAGGTTTGCGCCTCGGAAACAAAGGTGCCGTTCGCATAGTGGATCCCCTCAGAGACCGCCACTATGCACTTGCCCGTCCTGCTGTAGATATCCTTTACATCACGGATGAAATCCTCCATGTTAAATATCGTCTCGGGCAGATACACCAGATCGGGACCATAGCCCGCCCAGGTGGCCAGTGCGGCAGCACCGGCCAGCCAGCCGGCGTGACGGCCCATAATTTCAATCACAGTTACCATGCCGGTGTCATACACATGGGCATCCTGCCACACCTCCATGCAGGTGGTGGCGATATATTTGGCGGCGCTAGCATAGCCGGGGCAGTGGTCGGTGCCGAACAGATCGTTGTCAATGGTCTTTGGCACTCCCATAATGCGGCATTCATAGCCCACCTTCTGCATATACTTCGAAATCTTGTTGCAGGTGTCCATCGAGTCGTTGCCGCCATTGTAGAAAAAGTAGCGCACGTCGTATTTCTGAAAGATCTCAAGAATACGCTTATAGTCCGTGTCGTTCCTGTCGGGGTCTTCCAGCTTGTGGCGGCAGGAACCTAAGGCGGAGGACGGCGTGTATTGCAGTAAGGCCAGTTCCTTGGGGTCTTCCTTCCCAATGTCGTATAGTTTGTCCTCCAAAACGCCGGCGATGCCGTGAGCCGCACCTAAAACACGGGTGATACAGCTGGATTTCAGCGCGGCTTCAAACACGCCCTGCGCGCTGGCATTGATCACGGCGGTGGGGCCGCCGGACTGCCCCAGAATGCAGGCGCCAGTCAGTTCATTCATATTGTTGCTCCTCCTTTTAGCGGTTGGGGTAAATTCCCTTAAATCATACCATGCGCCCTTGCATTTTTCAACCAAAAATGGTAACCTTGATAGTAGTATTTGAAATAAGGAGATGGCTTATTATGGCACTGGTCACATCCACTGAAATGTTTAAAAAGGCCTACGAGGGCGGCTACGCCATTGGTGCGTTTAACGTCAATAATATGGAAATTATACAGGGGATTACCGAGGCGGCTAAGGATCTGAGCGCGCCCCTTATCCTGCAGGTTTCCGCAGGCGCCCGAAAATATGCAAACCACACCTACCTCATGAAGCTGGTTGAGGCAGCGGTGATCGAAACCGCCCTGCCCATCTGCCTGCACTTGGATCATGGCGACTCCTTCGAACTCTGCAAATCCTGCATTGACGGCGGCTTCACCTCGGTTATGATCGATGGCAGCCACTTTAGCTTCGAGGAAAACATTGCGCTGACCAAAAAGGTCGTTGCGTATGCCCATGACCACGGTGTGGTGGTAGAAGGTGAACTGGGGCGGCTTGCTGGCATTGAGGATGCCATCAATGTCTCGGCCGAGGATTCTTCCTATACCCGCCCTGAAGAGGTGGAGGAGTTTGTCACGAAAACCGGCGTGGACTCTCTGGCAATTGCCATTGGCACCAGCCACGGCGCATATAAGTTCAAGCCAGGAACCAAGCCGCAACTGCGGTTTGATATTCTGGAAGAGGTAGCGAGACGTTTGCCTGGTTATCCCATCGTGCTCCACGGTGCATCCTCTGTCATCCCGGAATATGTGGAAATGATCAACCAATTTGGTGGCAATATGCCAGGCGCGTTGGGCGTGCCTGAGGATCAGCTTCGTCAGGCGGCCCGCAGTGCGGTGTGTAAGATCAATATTGATTCCGACCTGCGGCTGGCCATGACCGGCTCCATCCGTAAATATCTGGCTGAGCACCCCGCGGATTTCGACCCCCGTCAGTACCTCAAGCCGGCCCGTGAAAACATCAAGAGCATGGTGGCCCATAAGATCACCGAAGTTTTGGGCTGTAACGGCAAGGCGTAACGGGGCAGGGCGGTGGTGTTACCCGATGATGTGATTCGTTGAATAGAAGGGAAGACCGTCCGAAGTTTTTGGTAACTTAGGGCGGCCTTTTCCTGGGAAATAATGGTATGCATTGCTGCGCAAACGATCACTGTCTCATATTCCTACTATCGCAAAAAATCAGCCAGGTTCGTATATTATCAAAGGGGGCATCCTCGCAACCAGCGAGGATGCCCCCAATATACAAGGTTAAGTTTTGTCAAACGCAGGGTTGGTGTAATACACATTTTTCTGGTCCATTTTTTCCTTTGCCAGTGCAACCGCCTCGCCAAATCGTTGGAAGTGAACGATTTCCCGCTCACGCAGGAAGCGGATCACGTTACTTACATCCGGGTCATCGGAGAAGCGAAGAATGTTATCATAGGTAAGCCGTGCCTTTTGTTCTGCTGCCATGTCCTCGCTTAAATCTGCGATGACATCGCCGGTGCTCTGCATCCCGTCTGCGCTCCAGGGCGTACCGGAAGCCGCAGTTGGGTAGATGCCCAGCGTGTGATCCACGAAATAAGACGCAAAAGGACTGTCCATAATCTCGTCGGTGGTAAGCTTGCGGGTAAGCTGATGCACCACAGCCGCAACCATTTCAAGGTGCCCCAGTTCTTCTGTTCCAATATCGGTGAGTAGGCCACGCACCTCGTCATAAGGCATGGCATACCTTTGACTGAGATAGCGCATGGACGCACCCAATTCTCCGTCCGGTCCGCCGTATTGGCTAATGATAAAGGAGGCCAGTTTTGGGTTCGGCGTTGATATTTTCACGGGATATTGCAGTTTTTTTTCATAAAAAAACATTACGCGTCACGTCCTTCCCGGTACTCCCAAGGCCAGGGACCGCTCAGCCAGCTGTAGTGGTCACTATGCTGTATCGAGCGTTTGAGCAGGGGGCCGTTCGCAGCCTCATATTGCTCTCTGGCCGCTGCTTCCATTGCGGAATATTGTCTGTAAAGCTCAAATGCTTCACTGTCGTTTTGATGCGTGTCTAGATACAAACCGAGCTCCAGCAGGACGAACTCCAGCGCCTGAAGTTCAGCGAGCGGACCATTTACCACGTTACCACCGACCGGTTTCGCATGGAAGGGAAGGTTGAGCCCTGGGAAGATTGTGCCGTTGTTCAGTGCGTCAGATTGGGAATATTTTTTTGAACCAGTCTGTTGAAACGGCACGTAGGGCACAGCGAGCGGTGCGCAGGATGGAAGCGTTCCTTGGGAATCCTCGCAGACAGATCGCTGTGGGATCATGTTGTTTTGCGGGTACAAGTTGTTTCCTCCTTTGAACTGGTGAATACTAGGCAAAATACCCAGTCACTTTAGTTTATGCGCACAAAACCGTTGTGAAACCGCTTCAAATTTGGGTATAGATGTGATATACTGATAGAAATGCTACATAAGGATTCAAATTCCCTCATAAGATGCAATTGGAGGGGATTTTGCTTGAAAACAACTGCTTCAAAATTATTATGGTTACTGCCAGCCTTGCTTTTTGGGGTCTGCATTTTTCGGGCAATGCCACAGCAAGGGGTTCCCACTTTTGGTCCGGAGCGTTTTAGCGGTTCAACCTTGATCGTGGACGCCGGCCATGGCGGCGAGGATGGCGGTGCTGTTTCATTTTCCGGGGTTCCGGAAAGTGGAATCAATTTAGCCATCGCACGGAAGCTGGACTCTATTATGGGATTCTACGGTGTGGATACGCTGTTGCTGCGTACCGAAGACATCTCACTCCACGATTCCGATGCATCGACTTTACGGGAAAAAAAGGTATCCGATCTCCACAATCGCGTTGCGACGATCAACTCTGTGGAGAACGCAACCCTTGTCAGTATCCATCAGAACACTTATGAAAGCACGCGGTATCACGGAGCACAGGTTTTTTATGCTAATGAGGAACTCTCACTGGATTTTGCGGTGCTGATGCAGGAAACGCTTCGTTTGACCTTAGATCCCCAGAATGACCGCGTGGCAAAAAAAATACCGGAAAGCATTTACTTAATGAATCACATTACCTGTCGGAGTGTTTTGGTGGAATGCGGATTTCTCTCCAACCCGGAGGAAGATCTGCTGCTGCAGAACGATACCTACCAAACGAAGATCGCCGTGGCAATAGCCGGGGCATACTTGCACGACCAGAATGCGCAATAGAACAAAGTGGGGGGACCCAGATGAAGGCAAAAACCGTTTATTACTGCACGGAATGCGGGAACGAGGCACCGAAGTGGCAAGGGAAATGCCCGGCCTGTGGTGCGTGGAATACATTTGTGGAACAGCCGGTTCAGAAACCAACGGGTAAAAAGAGCACTGGCAGCGGGGTCCGGGTGGCGATGAATCACCCGCAGCTCATCGATGATGTCGAAACAACGCAAGAACTGCGGTTTGAGACCGGAATGGGTGAGCTGGACCGGGTTTTAGGCGGCGGCGCCGTACAGGGATCTCTCGTTTTGGTGGGCGGTGCGCCTGGGATTGGGAAATCCACGCTGATGCTGCAGATCTGCGATCACCTGTGCAGATTTTCCAAGGTTTTGTATGTTTCGGGGGAAGAGTCGCCCCGCCAGATCAAGCTACGGGCGGAGCGCCTGCACGTTCACGGCGAAAATCTACATTTATTGGCAGAAACAAATCTGGAGGATATTTTGGCCGCTGCTGACGAGTTGAAGCCTGATATCCTGATCGTTGACTCCATACAGACGATGTATAACGGGGACTTGAGCACCTCGCCCGGCAGCGTGGGGCAGGTAAAGGAGTGCACAATGGCGCTCATGCAGCTGGCGAAAGGGCAGGGGGTAACCGTATTCGTCATTGGTCATATTAATAAAGAAGGGTCTATCGCAGGGCCTAAGGTTCTGGAACACATGGTGGATTGTGTCCTGCATTTCGAGGGCGAGGAGCATATGGCTTACCGCATCCTGCGCGCGGCCAAGAATCGATTTGGAGCAACCAATGAGATTGGCGTATTTGAAATGCGGGAAAGCGGCCTGGAAGAGATACAAAACCCGTCTGAAATGCTGCTTGCAGGCCGCCCGGAGGATACACCGGGCACTTGTGTGGCCTGCGCGATGGAGGGAGTTCGACCGATTCTGGCCGAGGTGCAGGCATTGCTGACGCCTACGGCTTTTGGCAATCCGCGTAGGACAAGCAATGGGTTCGACTATAATCGTGCAGTTTTGTTATTGGCTGTTTTGGAAAAGCGAGGGGGCTTGCTGGTAGGAAATTGCGACGCTTATATCAATGTAATCGGCGGTTTGAATTTAAATGAGCCAGCTGCGGATCTGGCCATGGTCATAGCGTTGGCATCCAGCTTTCGGGACAAGCCCGTTCCAACCGATCTTGCCGCCATCGGTGAGGTCGGTCTGACCGGAGAACTCCGTTCGGTCAGTTCGCTCAGTCAGCGTTTGTCAGAGGTACGGCGACTGGGCTTCACAAAATGCCTGATTCCTAAAAGCAACCTGGATAAAACAGTACCACCCGAGGGGCTGCAGATTATACCGGTCAAAAACATTCGTGAAGCACTGGCGGCGATTCTGTAAGAAGGTTTCTTACATGTAATAACCAATTAATTAAATATGTAAAACAGAGAAGGAGAATCATGGTGCTTACATACAAATTTGATACGCAGTTATTAATCGAAGGGGAAAACCTTTCAGAAGATAAAATAAACGAGTATATTACAAAAAACATGGAAGGCGATTGCTTACTTGTGGTTGGCGATGAGGAACTGATCAAAATTCATTTTCACACAAATACTCCATGGAAAGTACTTGAGTATTGTGATTCATTAGGTGATATTCATGATATTGTGGTAGAAAACATGGAACAACAAGCCAACGGTCTTCACGGTTAAACAATTTGTCAGTACTTAATAGTGGTATGGCCAATTTCTTTATCTAAATTTTTTTATATCTCCAGCGAAAGGAGGCTGCATGCTCATACCAGTAAGTCAACAAAATAAAAATTTTGTTGACTTGGAGGGAGGGAAAACCTGCGTATTGCGGTTGATGGTTTTGATTGCCCTCATCCTATGACGGTAAAAGCTTGCGCTCATTTATGGATTATCGTACAGAAGCGCCGCAGATCATTCGTGAATTTCTCACCTATCACGAAACGATACAGGGACACTCGCGAAAAACTGTGGATGAATATTACTTGGATATTCGAAACTTTTTCAGGTATATCAAAATGGAACGAAATCTAGTCCCGCGAACGGCACAATTCGAGGAAATTTCGATTGGAGATGTTGATTTAAAAATGGTAACGTCTGTTACGCTGACAGACGTCTATTCCTACATGAGCTATCTCAGTCGAGACCGTGCGGTAAACCCTAGAAGCCGTGAAACGGGTTATGGCTTGTCCGCAGCCTCCAGGGCCCGAAAAATAGCAACCATTCGCTCGTTCTATAAATATTTGACCACAAAAGCGAAGCTTTTAAAGGAAAATCCAATGCAGGATTTGGACTCACCGCGACTGAAAAAAACGCTGCCCCGTTACCTTGATCTGGAAGAAAGTATTTCATTGCTCCATGCGATCAGTGGGCCAAATCAGACCCGTGATTACTGTATTTTGACCCTATTTTTAAACTGTGGGCTGCGTATTTCCGAGCTTGTGGGGCTCAATATTTCTGATATCCGCGAGGAGCAACTGCGGGTGTTGGGCAAGGGCAATAAAGAGCGAATTTTGTTTTTGAATGATGCCTGCCAAAATGCAATCGGCGACTGGCTAGCAGAGCGTGAAACCATTGGTATTATTGAAAAAAACGCGCTGTTCATTACCAGAAGACACACAAGAATCACCACGGCAGCAGTCCATAAGCTGGTGAAAAAGCACCTGCTGGAGGCCGGACTTGACAGCACGCAGTATTCCTCCCATAAGCTGCGGCACACGGCGGCCACGCTGATGCTGCAAAACGGCGTGGACGTTCGTACGCTGCAAGAGGTTTTGGGGCACGAGCATTTGAATACAACCCAGATTTACACGCATGTCGATAATGAAAATCTTCGAATTGCTGCAAAAGCAAACCCGCTTGGAACGCTGAAAAAAAGCCAGAATAAATAATTGTTCATCACTTGAAAGGCGTAGTCCCTGTTCTTTTATTGGCGGCACTCCCCTGCCCCTTCACGCTTAGCAGAGAACCTGTAGTGCTTCATAATGTAATTAAAAATAGCCGTCCCCATGAAAACCATGGTGGACGGCTATTTTGTACCAATCAATTAGCTTTGGAACGACAAATCAAAGTTCAATTTTCCATGTCCCCTTCAAGTGTACCAAGTTTCGAAAATTCTCCCATTTCCATGCCCTGTACGCCAAGGCCTGGATCACTATTTTCGTACATGTGCTCCCAATCATTCCTGTCGTACCAAGCTTCTGTTTCATTCATTGCTTGCCTGCTGTTACTTCGACCAGTACCATCCTGCCATCTATTTCTGCGGTCTCTGCGTGGCCAGCCATCCCTACCGTCTCTACCTGACCAGCCATCCCTACCGTCTCTACCTGGCCAGCCATCCCTACCGTCTCTACCTGACCAGCCATCCCTACCGTCTCTGCGTGGCCAGCCATCCCTACCGTCTCTACCTGGCCAGCCATCCCTACCATCTCTGCGTGGCCAATCATTTCTATCACGCCATCTAATTGGCCAAAGCCTTCTATCGTCCCAATGACGACGTGGAAAACGAATAAAAATATAGGGATACAAGTAATACCAAGGATACATTTGATACAGATATCTGCTTAATGGTATTTGAATGCGCTGTCCAGCGAATAAATAATTTGGATCTAAGCCAGGATTTGCTGCCAGAATTGCTTGCACGCTAACATCAAAATAGTCGGCAATTCTATAGAGGGAGTCACCCGGCTGTACAATATATTCAAACAATTTCAACACCTCTATGCCATTCTATGAGGGAATGGATCTAAACGTCACGATGCGGTACCGATCACATCCTGGCGGGAAAAACAAACAGTAGTACAGACCGCGCAGTGACAAAAGGCACAGTAACGCTCTATCATAGTCGGGTATATCATTCTGGTTTTCGTGCATGAATGACCACTCCCCCATTCTCTTAATTTTTTATTGTGGTTATATTTACCATCATAAATAGCAATAAAATGGATAATGCAATAACTTTTTTACTCGATTATATATGTGCAAGAGATTATGTGGGCCATTTTCATAACTTCTTGTTATATTTAATTACTATAAAGGAGACTGAGCCGATGAATACCCATAAGTCGGAAAAAACAGCTGCCGAGAGATCCGGAAAACAGCATAAACTTACGCTGCGTATCCCAGCCGTCCTCATTACCGCAATCACCATTGTAGTTGCCATCATGTGCTTATGCTTTAATCTTTTGGCCAAGAACGTTGTCTCCGGGCAGCTGCAGAAGCAGATCGACTATGTGGCTGATCAAAATGCCAAAACTGCCGTTTCCTATCTGGAGAATATGAATGTCTACGCGCAGGCGCTCGCCAGCGAAGTTCTTCATTACCAGAATTTTGGCCGTGAGGCGGCCGAACCTTCGATCATCCAGACGCTGGAGGACGCAGTCAGTTCGGGTCGTGTGTTCTCCGCCTATTTCGCCTTCGAACCCAACGCGTTTTTTGAGGGTACCCCCGACGGGCTGTCCTACTATGCGTATCAGGACAATAATCGTATCGGTCTGGACATCTTAAACGACTACGTCGTTTATAAGGATGGCGATTACTACGCAACTACGAAAAAAACTCTGTTGCCGCATATCACAGAGCCATATAAATACGAATTATCCTCGGGAGAGACGGTCTGGCTCATTACCCTCAGCATGCCGATTATTGACAGCTCAGGAAAATTCTTGGGTGCGGTAAACTGTGATATTGAGTCCATCAGCCTGAGTGTGCTGGATTACTCCAATGGGGACTACACCTCAGCACATAGTACGATTCTGACCTCTTATGGGACCTTTGTGGCAAATACTGGGGACAACTCGACTGTTGGCAGCGCAACTGAATCTGCGGATTTCACAGAGATCCTGGATGCGGTGCAAATCGGAGAAACTGTGACAAAAACCATTCAAAACCCGTATTCAAATAATCAGACAGCTCTTGCCGTGTATAAGCCAATCACCATTAGCGGAACAGATCTGATGTGGATCAGCTCTTTTGTGGTCAATCAAAACGAGGCATATGGTGCGGTTACCCACATTGTTCTTGTGCTGCTTGCAATCGGGGTGGCCGGGATTCTGGTTCTGTCCCTGCTCTGCTTCTGGATCATCAGGAAGTCACTGGCCCCAATCAGGCCGGTGATGCAGCTGGCGGAGAAGATGGGCCGGTATGATTTGTCGGAAGAGTCCGAAAAGTTTTCTTTTCCAGACAATGAGCTTGGTGAGCTTGCGTCCATTTTTACCAATATGGCAGATGACCTGAAAGAGGTCATTGCAGACGAAAGCTACTTGCTTAGCCAAATGGCAGCCGGAGATTTCACGGTGCAGAGCCGCTGTGAAAACCGGTATGTGGGTGCACTCAGAAACATCCTGATGCCCATTCAGGAAATCGGTGCGGTGCTTGGCGATACGTTGCGTGAAATCAATACATCGTCGGATCGGGTGGCAGAAGACGCAGATCAGGTGTCAGGTGGGGCTCAGACATTGGCACAGGGGGCGACTGAGCAGGCCTCGGCCATTGAGGAACTATCCGCTATGATCAATTCCATCTCCGACGGCATCGGAGAAAATGCAAAAAGTGCTGAAAAAGCGAGCGAACTTTCCCAGATGTCCAGCCATAGCGTGATGGAGAGCAATCAATATATGACCGAGCTGACGAAGGCAATGGAGCATATCGCAGAGACATCAAAGGAAATCCAGAAAATTAATACGGTCATTGACAATATCGCATTTCAGACGAATATCCTGTCCCTGAATGCGGCGGTGGAAGCCGCGCGTGCGGGCGAAGCAGGCAGAGGCTTTGCTGTTGTGGCGGATGAGGTGCGGAATTTGGCGCAGAAAAGCACCGAGGCAGCGAAAAGCACGGCAGCGCTCATTCAAACCTCGGTCAGCGCGGTGGCGCAGGGCAATGAGATTGCGAATCAGACCGCTACTTCCCTGCAGGAAGTTGCGGAAAAATCCCAGAAGACGAATGAAATAATTCTTGCCATTTCAGCGGCTTCTGAAAAGCAGGCAACAGCCGTAGAGCAGGTAAGGGTGGGGATTGATCAAATTGCAACGGTCGTGCAGGTCAACTCGGCTACTTCGGAGGAAAGCGCGGCGGCAAGCCATGAACTCTCCGGCCATGCGCAGAATCTGAAAAAACTGGTCGGCGTCTTTCGTCTTCCTTCAGCCCGCGGTAAATAGCAAGCGTTTAAGTCGGGTTTGCCCCTAAAATATGCAAAAATCTGATGTTTTTGAATTGGTATGAGCTAAGAGGGCGGCAGTCAGCGTCATTGGAATGGGCGGCGACCAGTACGGTATCCAAGTTTAGCGGCTGCTCTATTGATGTAACCACAGGCGTGTGACTGAAATCTTCTTTGGTCAGCTGCAGCTGAACCAAATCGCCGGGCATGAGTCCAGACAGTTCTGTGCTGACCGCAATGGGGCCTGGACCGTTTCCCTGCCGGAGCAAAAAATTGTAGAGATAGGTAACGCCGGTCCAAGCAGGCGCTTTTTGATTTGCGTTTATGTAATACCACCCAAAGGTTGGCGTGTAGTTCATAACGCCGGTGCCAGCGTAAAGACACTGAGAAGCAAAATTAGTACAGTCGCCGCCGATATTTTCATAGTCAAAGAATTCAGGATTGCGGCGGTACGCCCAAAATCGAGCATACCGGACGGCAGCCACACGATCATATGGGATAAGACGAGGCGGCACAGGGACCACTTCCTTCCTTTTTGTTACAGACGATGCGTCATATTACAGACTATGCAAAACCTGAATGTAATGTGAGTTAAAGTGGTGTATCATTCATTCACCTTACGTCAAATAAAGCGGAGAAAAGCCGCCTGAACTTTCTTTGTTCAGGCGGCTTTTCCTATTTTCTGACGACAAAAAACCAATTATTTCCAGAAAACACAACTGTAATTAGCGGTTTTTTTATCCATGCAAAATATGGCTGTTTTTCACTGACTGCACAAGGACTTGGATACGGGAAACAGGCTCAACCAATGCAAAGCGCACATATCCCTCGCCCAAGGTTCCAAACGCCCGGCCTGGCGTACAAACAACACCGGACTTCTCCAGTAAAGTAAAACAAAATTCCACAGAATTGGTAAATCCAGCCGGAAGCGGCGCCCAGACAAACATGCTTCCTTCACTGTCCGGTACAGGCCAACCAATCTTTCGCAACCCGCCACACAGTGCATCCCTGCGCGCCTGATATTCCAGCCGGTTGCGTTCCACGCTCTCCTGCGGTCCGTTGAGTGCCGCCACTGCGGCATACTGCACGGGCAGGAAAATGCCGTAATCAATTTGAGAGCGCAAGGTGCGGAACTTGGACACCACTTCCCTGTTGCCTAATACGAAGGAAATGCGTGCACCGGTAAGATTATAAGTTTTTGAGAGGGAGTTATACTCCACACCCACGTCCTTTGCACCCGGAAAACTGAGAAAGGATTGTCCTTGTCTGCCATCATAGATGATTTCGGAATATGCGTTGTCATGAATCACCACGATGTCATACTCTTTGGCAAACGCCACCAGCTTCTCATAAAACGCGGGTGGCGCGGAAACCGAAACGGGGTTTGCCGGATAGGACACCACCATCATCTTGGCTGCACGGGCAGTTTCCGGCGGGATCGCGCCGAAATCCGGCAGATAGTGGTGTTCCGGCAAAAGGTCATAGGTCACAAGCTTGGCGCCGCACAAGGCGGGACCCATACTGAAAATCGGATAGCCGGGATTGGGGACAAGCACCACATCGCCCGGATCGCAAAGCGTGAGCGCAATATGGGTCAAACCCTCCTGAGAGCCGTAGATAGACATCATTTCATCCTTGTCAAGCTCCACGTCGTAGCGGCAGCGATACCAGCGTTGCACAGCGGTAACTAGCTCCGGCAGATCGTGGATGGCATATTTATAGTTGTCCGCCAGTTTGGCGGCCTCCACCATTGCATCGATCACATGCCGTTCCGGCGCAAAATCCGGCGTACCGATGGACAGGTTATAGATGGGCCTCCCCTGAGACTCCATCTCACGCTTCTTCTGGTCAAGCATGTTAAAAACACCTGGTTTAAAATTCTCCATACGTCTTGCAAAAGAAATATTCATCGCTCTAAAACCCTCTGCTTATTCTTTCTCTTCGGACAGCAGCGCGGCAAGCGCCGACTCATCCAAAATGGTTATATTTAGTTCTTGCGCCTTTTTCAGCTTGGAACCGGCCGCCTCGCCGGCCACAACATAGTCAGTTTTCTTCGAGACTGCCGAGGACACTTTACCCCCCAATGCTTCAATCCGCTCCCCCGCTTCCTTACGGCTAAATGCGGTTAGCTCTCCGGTGAGAACAAAGGTTTTGCCAGAAAGCTTGTCCCCCGCAGGGGGAAGCGTGCTGACCATATTGACTCCCGCCTGACGCAAAACGTTCATTAAGTGGCCGCCCTGCCGGCTTTGCAGCCACTGCGTCAGGTTTTTCGCAGTAATGGCTCCGATATCCGGGATGGCCGTCAGTTCC
Source organism: Oscillospiraceae bacterium (assembly GCA_963666535.1). GTDB lineage: Bacteria > Bacillota > Clostridia > Oscillospirales > Oscillospiraceae. The sequence continues at coordinate 1,863,067 of OY762913.1, forward strand.
TCCTGGGATGCATCACACAATGCATCCAGTGAGCCAAACCTAGCTGCAAGTATTTTCGCCGCCTTTTGTCCCACCTGTCGGATTCCAAAGGCAAACAGCAACTTGGACAAGTCATTGTTTTTGGATGTTTCCAAGGCGGTGATCAGATTCTCTGCTGATTTCTGTCCCATTCGATCCAGCTGCGCTACATCCTGTACTGCCAAATGGTACAAGTCGCCCGCGTTTTTCACCAGCTTGGCGTTCACCAATACCTCCACCACGGCTGGGCCAAGTCCCTCAATATCCATGGCATCCCGCGAGGCAAAATGCGTCAGACTGCGCAGAAGCTGGGCGGGACACTCCGCACCGGTACAACGCAAAGCGGCACCATCCTCATCCCGTTCCACTGTTGCGCCGCAGACGGGACAGCTTGAGGGCAGCTGATAGTGTACTGTTCCGGCGGGCCGCTTTTCGGTCATAACGCTTACGATTTCGGGTATGATTTCCCCCGCTTTTTGCACCAGAACCGTATCACCAATGCGGATATCCTTCTCCGTGATGTAATCCTGATTATGCAGCGTTGCGCTGGTCACGGTGGTCCCCGCAAGACGGACTGGCTCCAACACCGCTTTGGGAGTCAAAACGCCGGTTCGGCCCACTTGGACCACAATATCCACTACTCTCGAAGGCTTTTGCTCCGGCGGGTATTTATAGGCCGCTGCCCAGCGGGGAAATTTTGAGGTGCTGCCCAGCAACGTTCTATCTGTTAAGCTATTTACCTTTACAACTGCGCCATCAATATCAAAATCGAACTCGTCGCGATGCTCTCCCATTTCTGCAATCAGTTCTGCGGCCTTTTTCATATCCGCAAAGGGAGTGCGTGGAATTACCTTAAAGTGCAGAGATTCCATGAAATCCAAGGTTTCCAAGTGTGATTGGAATGAAACCCCCTCACAGTACTGGATGTTAAATAACAGGATATCCAGCCGCCGAGCCGCCGCAATCTTGGGATCCAGTTGACGCATGGAGCCGGCAGCGGCGTTGCGGGGATTTGCAAACAGGGGTTCGCCGTTTAATTCCCGTTCCTCATTCAATGCGTGGAATACACTTTTTGGCATGAATACCTCGCCACGAACGATGAGCCGTCCCGGTGCGTTGCTCAGCTTCAGTGGAATGGAGCGGATGGTTTTGAGATTTTCGGTGACATCCTCCCCCACTCGTCCGTCGCCCCGGGTGGCGCCACGAACGAAATCCCCGTTTTCATACTCTAACGCTACGGAAAGTCCGTCAACCTTTGGTTCTAAGTCATAGTTTACATTCGGCGCAACTGCCCTGACCCGCCGGTCGAAATCAAGCAGCTCCTCGACAGAAAATACGTCCTGCAAGCTCTCCAGCGGGACAAGATGCGTCACGGATGCAAACCCATCCACCGCCTTGCCGCCAACCCGCTGCGTGGGTGAATCCGCCGTGATAAGGGTGGGATGAGCCGCCTCCAATTCCTCCAAACGGCGCAGAAGCCTGTCATACTCAAAGTCAGAAATGGTAGGTTCATCTTTGACATAATAATTATAATTATGGGTCTGTAAGGTGCGGCGCAGTGCTTCTATTTCCTGTTGTGCGTCCATGAGATCCCCTTCCTGTTTATTCGTTTCCCGCGACATCCATCTGTAGGTAGGTTTCGGGCACAGAGCCGACAATAACGGTCTCTGCCACGCAAACCTCAGCGGTGGCTTCTGTGTGCACGGTTCCGGTAGAAAGCAAAATAGAAACCGGCACGTTCACTTCCAGCATGATGCGATACATGGTCTGATTAATGCCCGCTTGTGAAAATTCAGTTTTAAACTCGGCAGTGACCTGCTCCGCCATCAGGGCTCGCACCTGGATGGCCGGACCGCGTGCAGAAAACAAGTCGCTGTCAAATAGCAACCCCACCGGAATGTCCATGGTATGGATGTCAATGCCGTCAATTTGCTCTAAAATGACCCCAACCAGTCCCGTCCGCAGCAGGTTCACCGCCGCAACATCGCTGACCATCGCTGTGATTCGGCCGTCGGAATCTGTTTCCATATTTACGAGATCGTCGAAGGAAATGCTATCTGCTGCAATCGTTTGCTCCACAGCGCTGTTAATCAGCGCCTGCATCATGGTATTTACCTGGGCTTCCGCAAGTTCGGCGACAATCGGCTGCAGCCGGGTATTAATCATATGCACACACAGCAAGGCCAGTGTCACGCCCAACAGTACACTGAAGAGCGCAGTGTGATTTTGCTCGGCATGTCTTCGCCGAAACCGCATCCAGTATCGCCGCATCACACCACCCCCTCAACAGGATGATATGCGCGGGATAGCTTGTTTCATCAATCCTTCAGCAGTTCTTCCGTTGCAAGGAGGATACCGGTCTTGCCAGACTCAAATGTCAACCCGCCTTGTAGATACACGGTATACGGTTCCCGCATGGGGGCATCGGCGGACAGCTCAATGGACGCGCCCTGAATAAATGCCCCTGCCGCCATAACCACCTGACTGTCATAGCCGGGCATGTCCCACGGCTCCGGTGTCACATAAGAATCCACCGGGGACCCGCTTTGAATGCCTTTGCAAAATTTCTTTACCGGGCCAGGCGTACCGAATGAGATCATCTGAATGATGTCATGGCGCACGGCTTCCGAGGTGGGCTCGGTGGCATAGCCCAGCTTTTCCATCACTCTCGCGCCAAATACGGCGGTTTTGAGTGCCTGCGCCACCGTATGGGGTGCCAAAAACAAACCTTGATACAAAAGACGGTTCTGCCCCAACGTACACCCGCATTCTTTGCCGATACCGGGAGCGGTCAGACGCATGGCGGCAGCCCCAACCAGATCGCGCCGGCCGGCGATATAGCCGCCGGTCGGCGCTAATCCGCCGCCGGGGTTCTTGATGAGGGAACCGACCACCAGATCGGCGCCCGCCTGCGTTGGCTCAAGCTCCTCCACAAATTCTCCATAGCAATTGTCAACCACAATTGCAGCGTATGGGTTGTTCTTCTTCACAACAGCACACAGCTCGCCGATTTCGGCGACCGACAGCGACGAACGCGTGGAATATCCCTTGGAGCGCTGGATGAGCACCGCCTTTACCGTTTTGTCCCGCACGGCTTCGGCGAGACCCGCCAGATCCGGCCGGTTTTCAGGGGTCAGGTCCACCTGGCGATAAGAGACCCCGTAAGAGCGCAAAGATCCCGGTCCCTTATCAATCACGCCGATTGCGCCAAGCAAGGTATCATAGGGCGCGCCCACAGCGGAAACAAGGGTATCCCCCGTCTTCAGCGCCCCAAACAGTGCACAGGTGATGGCGTGGGTGCCATTCACAAATTGAATGCGCACCAACGCGTCCTCCGCGCCAAAAATGTCGGCGTAGATCTCGTCCAGCTTGTCCCGTCCCTGATCGTCATAGCCATAGCCGGTGGTGCCGGCAAAATAGCCGTCCGCAACGCGGTGCTTTTGGAACGCGGCAAGCACTTTGCGGGAATTATGCTCCGCGATGGCGTCGATTCGTTCAAACTGTGCCCACAGCTCGCTTTGGGCCTCGCGGCCCAGCTGCTCTACTCGCTGACTGATCTGTAAGGTGTTTTCACTGTTCATATGCTGGGAAGCTCCTTTTCCGCCAAGGCCGTTACCAGATTCACACAGGCTTCTATATCGGCTATCTCCACCATCTCTGTGGGTGAATGGATATATCGGCAAGGGATGGAGACACCGCCGGTCATCACGCCCATGCGGGTTTTATGGATGGAGCCAGCATCGGTTCCGCCGGCTTTCAGCACATCATTTTGAACGGGAATGCCGCACTCCTCGGCCAAGGCTTTGAGATGCTGAATCATCTGCGGGTGGCAAATGACAGAGCTGTCCATTACTTTGATGGCCGCGCCGCCGCCCAACTCGCTGCTTCCACCGTGTACGGCCTCCGGCACATCATCAGTGCCGGTCACATCAACCGCAACGCCATAATCCGGGTCAATGGCATAGGCCGCGGTCTGGGAACCACGCAAGCCAACCTCTTCCTGCGTTGTAAAAACGAAGTACAGGTCGTTATTGCCCCGCTGCAGGCGCTCCAGCGCCATCAGCAGGACAAGGCATCCTACCCGGTTGTCCAAGTAGGGCGAAACAATGCGGTTTCCCACTTGGAAGGTAGTACCCAGATAGGCGGCCGTGTCGCCCACCGCAACCATCTTTTTGGCGGCTTCGCAATCCTTTGCACCGATATCAAGATAAAGGTCATCCAGCTTGAAGCTTTTTTCCTCCAAATCTTCGTTGACTGCCACGGCTCCGCAGACCCCGTTCTTAAATCGTACCGGCATTTGATAGACGGCGGGCGCACTCAGACCACCCACCTTTCCAAACCGAAGGAATCCATCCTCGTCGATATGGGTCACGATCATGCCGATGCTGTCCATGTGGGCGGCAAACATCACCTTGGGTCCACTCCCCTTTTTGCGGACGATGAGGTTGCCCATGGTATCAACGGTACATTCATCCGCAAAGGGTGCTGCCAGCGTGCGAATCACGGCGCAAATTTCCCCTTCCTCTCCGGATACGCCGTGGGCGTTTACCAGTTTTTTCAGTGTTTCCAGTATATTCATGCCTCGACCTCCCCGCTGTCTGCCGCAACCGCATCCACAAATAGACGGGTGAGCTTCAGCATATTATTAAAATCAGAAATAGACGCCACGCTGGACGGTGCGTGGAGATACCGTACCGCGGCGGAAATCGCCGCCACCCGCACGCCGCTTTTGCTGCGTTGGATGGTACGGGCGTCAGTCCCGCCGGAAATATACTCCTTGGTTTGCCACGGAATGCCGTTTTTCTCCGCCAAATCTCGAAGCAATTCAAATAAGCGGCGGTCATAGATGGTGCCGCCATCCATAAAGGGAATGACCGGTCCCTTCCCCGGGGAGCAGACTTTTTTATGCGCGGGAATTTTAGGGCCGTCTGCCGCAGTGGTACCCTCCAGCACCAACGCTAATTCCGGCGCAACGGAAAAGGCCGCTCCAAAAGCGCCGCGGGTGCCGACCTCCTCCTGCACGGTAAAGGTGAAGACACAGTCCATGGGAAGCTCCTGCTCCAACAGCTTAAGCAGAATGGCGCAGCCTATCCGGTCGTCAATGGCCTTGGCTTTCAGCATCCCGCTGCCGAATTCCTCCGCATCGCTGTCAAAAACCCCGACAGCACCCAGCGTCACCAGATGCTCCGCCGTTTCCTTGTCTTTGGCGCCAATATCGATATAAAAATCCTCAAGTTTGGGGACGGATTTCTCCTCTTCGCGGCTGACCAAATGATAGGCCTTCAGCCCGATCACCCCCGGGATATTCCCCGTGCCAATTTTCACCCGCTTGCCAATGACTACGCGGCGGTCTACCCCGCCAACAAAGGAAAACTTTAGATAGCCTTCCTCGGTAACAGAACGGATCATCACGCCAACCTCATCCATATGCGCGCAGAGCATCAGTTTCGTCCCGGTGTGCTTTTTCCCGGCTTTGAATACGATGAGGTTGCCCATCGCATCCGTTCGCATTTCAGTGGCGTAAGGCCTGGCGTAATGCTGAATATAACTGCGTACCTCGTCCTCGTAGCTGGAAACGCCGGGCAGACAGCAAAGCTCTTTGACTAAATTCAGCATATTGACTCCGCCTCTCTGCCCAAATCGCGAGTAAACGCGGCCAAAAGCTGTGCCACGGCTTCCAAATCATCCAAATCGAGTGTTTCGATGGGACTGTGCATATATTTCAAAGGCAGGGAAACTAGCGCGGTAGCCACGCCTTCCCTGCTGACCTGCATTTCCCATGCGTTGGTGCCAGTGTGCCCGCTCATGATTTCAAGCTGATACTTGATGTCGTGCATTTTTGCCATTTGAATCATACGCTCGGTCATCCAGCGGGTCATATTCGGTCCCACGCCGATGGCCGCGCCGCCGTCCATCTCCATTGTTTTATCCTTGGAGGCATCCGGTGTTTTCCCGTGGGTCACATCCACCGCCACACAAAAGTCCGGCTGGATCCCGTAAGTGCCGACGATGGCGCCGGCACTGCTCACCTCTTCCCGGGTACTGCCCAGCAGGAAAAGATCCACATCCAGTTCTTCCTCCCGCAGCAATTCAGCCACCCGCAGAAGGGCCACAAAGCAGGAGCGGTCATCCATCGCTTTGCCGCAGATCTGTTTTTCACCTAACGCAAAGCAGCCACCGCGAAACACAACAGGCGTTCCTACCGCAACCGCCTGCTCCGCCTCCTCCTGACTCATACCAATATCAATATAAAGTTCGGACATGGGGATCGATTTATCCGCATCCTCATCCTTTTGCACATGGGGCGGCAGGCAGGCCACTACCCCAAGGATGGGCGGCTGAGTAAGGACCGTCAGCTCTCGGTCCGGCAGCATGCGGGAATCCACCCCGCCAATGGCCCGAAACCGAAGATAACCCTCCTCCACACCGGTGACGAGCAAGCCGATCTCGTCCAGATGGGCATCCAACAAAAGCTTTTTCGCGTTTGGTCTTCCGCAGCGTCGGACGCCGATCACATTGCCCATGCGGTCGACATAGACTTCATCCGTCCATTTTTGCAGCATTTCGGCAGCCAGCTTAGTGGCAGCCCCTTCAAAACCGGAAGGGGCGGAAAGAGTGCTTGTAAGCTCCAGCGCATTTCTGATATCCATGGTTTTCTTCCCCTTAAAGCCCATATATGATTTCCTTAAACGCATCCCCTCGAGCCATGAAGTTTTTAAACTTGTCAAAGGACGCGGAAGCGGGAGACAGAATGACCACATCGCCGGGCTCGGCCATTTCATGGGCACACAAAACCGCCTGCCGGAAGTCCTCAATCATGGTGATATCCGGTGTGTCTGGTCGATAATCGGGCGCGTTTTCCACCGCCGCTTTGATTTTGCTGGCAGTGTCTCCTGTAAGGATAAGATGCTTTACACTCTCAACAATTTCAGACCCCATAACATTATAGGGAATATGTTTATCATAGCCCCCCGCGATCAGAATCACTTTTTCCTGAAAGGAGCGTAGACCGGCGATGGTTCTGGACGGGCTGGAGGCAATGGAGTCATTGTAATACCGCACTCCATTCAGTGTACGCACCAGTTCAATGCGGTGCTCCACCCCACCAAAGGTCTTTGCAAAGGCACGTATGGTCTCATCCGGAACCAGGCCGTCCACCGCTGCAATGGCAGCCATATAGTTTTCGACATTATGCACCCCAGGCAGCAGGATGTCGGAAAGGGGCAACACCTCCCGGCAGCCGTGTTCCGTTTTCACACAAATCGCGTCGTTCTGCAGGAAAACGCCTTTATCCAGCGCGGACTGGCCGCTGAAAAACACGGTTTCTCCCTTGGCCTCAAGGGCCAAGGCGCGGGTGATGTCGTTATCATAATTGAAAATGGTTTTACCTGCCGCACTCTGGTGGATAAAAACGTTTTTCTTGGCTGAAATATACTCTTCCATGGACTTGTGGATGTCCAGATGGTTGGGGGCAAGATTGGTAACCACTGCAATATCCGGACTTTTGGTCATGGTCATCAGCTGGAACGAGGACAGCTCCAGTACCGCCACATCTTCCGCCTGCATATTAGGTACCTCTGGCAGCAGAGGCTTTCCAATATTGCCGCCCACATAGGTGCTGAAGCCATCTTTTTGCATGAGCTCCGCAATGATAGTGGTGGTGGTGGTTTTTCCGTCACTGCCTGTTACAGCAATGATTTTGCAGGGACAAACCTCAAAAAACACCTCCATCTCAGAGGTGATTATACTTCCCTGTTCACGGGCCTTAGCCAGTGCCGGCGTATCGGGATGCATACCGGGGGTGCGGAAAATCACATCGTGATTGAGCTTGTTCAGGTACTCGTCTCCAAGCCGCAGCTCCGCGCCCAGACTTTCCAATTCCTCAGCCAATCCTGCAAATTCCTCCCGGGGATTCTGATCACAGGCCGTCACGTGCACCCCAGCCCGAAGCAGCATCCGGATCAGCGGCGTGTTGCTGATGCCAATTCCAATCACCGCTACCTTTTTCCCCTTTAACTCGTCAAAATAATCCTGGAACGTAGCCAATATGATCCCCGCCTCAATTCAGTATTTGTAATGGTATATTATACCCCACCCTCCAAATATTTTCAATGTGTTTGACAAGTATCTTTTCATCCTGTAAAATAGGATCTGCAAGCAAGCTGGACAGCCGCGTGAACAGGCCGAAAGGCCGTTTATGAGGAAAGTCCGGGCTCCATAGGGCAAGGATAACGGGTAACGCCCGCCGAAGGCAACTTCAGGAAAAGTGCAACAGAGATATACCGCCGTGCGTAAGCGCGGTAAGGGTGGAAAGGCGAGGTAAGAGCTCACCCGACGGCTGGGAACTGTCCGTCGCTGTAAACTCTATCCGGAGCAACACCGTGGAGGGGAACATGACCGGCCCGGTCTCCCCGAGGAGGTGGCTTGAGCGTGTCGGTAACGGCACGTCGAGATAGATGGCTGTCTTAAATGACAGAATCCGGCTTACAGGCTTACTTGCACCAGATAGACAGGCCGCGATGGAAATCGCGGCCTGTCTATTCATCTTTTAAGAATATTTAAGGTTATTATGCTATTTTAGAGTATAATGCTTATGAGAACAAGATGGAAGGGGCGATACCTCATGCGTTTGCTTCTGGCAGAAGATGAAAAAGAGTTTTCCAACGCTCTGGTCGCTATCTTAAAACACAATCATTACTCGGTGGATGCCGTGTATGACGGCGCGGACGCGCTGGACTACGGCTTGGCGGGAAACTACGACGGTATCATTCTTGACATTATGATGCCGAAAATGAACGGACTTACTGTGCTAAAAAAGCTGCGCGAGGCCCATGTGGCTGTCCCCGTCCTGTTCCTTACCGCCAAGGCGGAGGTGGACGACCGCATTTTGGGGCTTGACACCGGCGCGGACGATTACTTGACCAAGCCCTTTGCCATGGGTGAGCTTTTGGCTCGGGTCCGTTCCATGACGCGGCGTAAAGCGGATTTTGCACCCAACGCCCTTCAGGTCGGGAACCTCACGCTGAATCGGGCTTCTTTTGAATTATCATCCGGCGACCAATCGATTCGATTGGGAAACAAGGAATTTCAACTGCTGGAAATGATGATGTCCTCTCCCAATCGACTCATTTCCACTGAGCAGTTCATGGCGCGCATCTGGGGCTATGACGCCGAAGCTGAGATCAACGTGGTCTGGGTCTACATTTCCAACCTTCGGAAAAAACTGGTTTCTCTCAATGCCAATGTTGAGATCCGCGCCACCCGGGGGGCAGGTTATTCCCTGGAGGAAACCAAATGATCAAAAAACTGCAGCACAAGTTTATTCTCATCACCATGGCGTCCCTTTTGCTTGTGGTAGTCATTTTGATCGGCTCAATTAATCTGGCAAATCTCTATCAGACGGAGCAGCGGGCAAACGCGATTCTTCGGCTGTTATCAGAAAACGATGGCTCCTTCGACAAAGGCGTCGGCAAAACCGCTCCGCCCAACACCAGTAACTTTGCCTCAGATTCTATGGACTCGCCTACCGGAGATGGGACATCTAGCGTCACAAAAGATAATCCAGAAGCCCCGCCATCAGACCCAGCGGACAAAGCCACAGATACCAACGCCACCCCTGATAATGACAGTGCCATGCCCGGTTTGTTTTCGGGTCAATTTCAAATGACCCCGGAAACCGAGTTTCAAACCCGATACTTCTTTGTGCGCTTTGATCCGGACGGTGCCGTGCTTGAGACCAATATGAACCACATCGCCGCCATTACCACCGAGGAAGCAGAGGCATACGCGCTTGATGTCCTAAGTAGCGATAAGACCAGTGGACGCACCGGCTACTATAAATACGCAGTCACCGAAGCAGACTCTGGCAGTCTGGTGATCTTTGTGGATTTCAATGAGCAGTTCCAGACCCTGCTCTCCTTTCTGGTAAGCTCAACTATTGTAGCGCTCTTCAGTCTCCTCATGGTGTTCATACTGGTCACCTTTCTTTCCCGCCGTGCCATTCGTCCCTTTGTGGAAAGCATGGAAAAGCAAAAACAGTTTATTACCAATGCAGGGCATGAAATTAAAACCCCCCTAGCCATCATCTCGGCCAACACGGATGTGATTGAACTAAGTACCGGCCAAAGTGAGTGGGTGGACAGTATTCGGCATCAAGTGACAAGACTGAGCAATCTGGTGGCAAGCCTTCTCTCCCTGTCCAAACTAGAGGAAGCTGAGACCCAGCCGCTTTCGTTTACTCAGTTTCCCATCAGTGAGGTGACGCTTGACGAGGCGGCACCGTTTGAAACGCTGGCCGCATCACAGGGCAAGCACTTTACAACGGATATTCAGCAAGGCCTTACCCTGCTTGGCAACGAGAAAAGCATCCGTCAACTCATTTCCATCCTGCTGGACAACGCCGTAAAATACGCCGCTGACAACGGGCAGATTTGCATTTCGCTGCATCAGTCCGGCAAGCAGCTCAAGCTAGAGGTCTGCAATACAGGCACACCCCCGGAAGGGGACCTCAATCGACTGTTTGAACGTTTTTACCGCGCTGACGATTCCCGTGCCCGCGCTACCGGCGGCTACGGCATTGGGCTGTCGATTGCCAAAGCGGTTGTGGAGGCACACAAAGGACACATTTCGGCGCACGGCGAGGGAACCTCCATTCGATTTACCGTCACTTTGTAAAAAGTTTGTAAAATCAGGAATCCATTGATATTCAATGGATTCCTGATTTTATCTTTTGCTTTCGTGAGGAAAAGTAAAGCGATTTTTGGACAATTTTACATTTTTAAAGTCTCTTTTAAGTTGGCCGGATATACTGACTACAGTAGCCCGAACAAAGCAACGTGACCACACCCTGAAAGGAGTAATACTATGAGCAATCATCAAGGCACTTTTTGCCGCTACGAAAAAAAATATATTCTCTCTCATGAGCAGTATCAAGTTTTGATGGCTCGTCTGCACGGCATCATCGACGCAGACGAGTTTTGCAGAAGCACCATCTGCAATGTCTATTATGACACACCCGATTTTCAACTGATCCGCACCTCGCTTGAAAAGCCGGTCTACAAGGAAAAGCTTCGCATGAGAAGCTATGGGGTCCCCAATGATGCCGGAAAGGTCTTTGTGGAGGTAAAGAAGAAATACAATGGCATCGTTTACAAGCGCCGCGTTTCCATGCGGCTGGACGAGGCAGAGAGTTATTTGCTTGACGGGCTGCGTCCCCGCATGGACACCCAAATTCTGCGGGAGCTGGATTGGTTTCAAACGCTGTACAAAGGACTGCGTCCTGTTGTGAACCTGTCGTATGACCGCGAGGCTTACTTTGTGAAAGAATCTCTTGATCTGCGAGTCACCTTTGACACAAATATTCTTTGGCGCCAGACCGAGCTTGGCCTAAGTCAGGGCATCGGTGGCAGTCCCCTGCTGCAGCCTGGCTGTCATCTCATGGAACTGAAGATCCCGGGTGCTATGCCGATATGGCTGTCCGCGCTTTTGAATGAAGAAAAGATTTTTTCCGTTTCCTATTCCAAATACGGTTCGGCCTACAAACAAATTCTATCCGGTGAAATCGCCGAAAAAGGAGGACAAATCTGTGCTTGACAGTATTCTTACCACCACAACTTCCAACAGTGTTTCGTTAAACGAGTTTATCATCTGCACCATTGTATCTATCGTGCTGGGAGCAGTAATTGCGGCAATTTATATGTTCCGCAATACCGCATCCAAGCAGTTTGCAATTACGCTGGCCCTGCTTCCCGTGATTGTTCAGGTTATCATCACAATGGTCAGTGGCAATCTTGGCACCGGAGTGGCAGTTGCCGGTGCGTTCAGTCTGGTTCGTTTCCGCAGCGTCCCCGGCAGCGGCAAGGACATCTGCAATGTGTTTTTGGCGATGGCTGTGGGCCTTGCCACGGGTACCGGCTATGTCGCCATCGCAGTGATATTGACTGTGATCGTGGGCGTTATGAGCACACTGTACACCGTTTTCGGCTTTGGTGAACAAAAACGAGTCGAAAAGGAACTGAGGATTACCATCCCGGAAACGCTTGATTACACCGGTGTTTTTGATGATGTTTTCTCCCGCTATACCACCGACGATGAACTGGTGAGCGTTAGAACCACCAACATGGGCAGTCTTTATAAGCTGACGTATCACATTGCGCTCAAGAGCGCGGCACAGGAAAAAGAGTTTTTAGATGAACTGCGTTGCCGCAATGGCAATCTGGACATTATCTGCGGAAAATGCTCCACCGCAAAGAATGAACTTTAAGAAAGCGTGAATTCATATGAATGATTTGATACGCAAGCCGATGGCGCTTGCCCTGTCTTTGTCGATGCTATTTCTGTTTACCTCTGGCTGCGACAGCACTTCTTCCGCTCCCACAGAGGTTACCGCAGACACCGTACCCCTGTCTGATTCCGTCACCGGAGACACCGTTCTGACAGCCACACTGATCGCCCCTACTTATACGGCCCGCGATCTCTCCGGCGAATACGACGACAACGTAACGGAACTTACCTTATGCAGCAGCGATGTGACCATTACCACCGGCGGTACTTATATCCTTTCCGGAACCCTCTCCGACGGGCAGATTATCGTGGAAACAGCTGACACCGATAAGGTGCAAATTGTTTTAAATAATGCTTCCGTTACAAACAGCGATGGTCCCGCCATTTACGTTAAAACGGCAGATAAGGTGTTTATTACCTTGGCCGATGGTACGACCAACACCGTTTCTGACGGAACTTCCTATCTCGTTGCAGACGATACCAACACACCCAACGCCTGCATCTTCTCGAAAAGTGACCTGACCATCAACGGTACCGGCACTCTCGTCATAAGCGGCAATTATGACCACGCAATTTTCAGCAAGGACGATCTGATCCTGGCAAACTGCACCCTGGACATTACGGCGGTGGGCGATGGTGTAAAGGGAAAAGACTGCGTAGAAATCGTAAACGCCAATTTGACCGTTAACGCGGGCGGCGATGGCATACAGGCATCTAACACCGAGGACACCGCCAAGGGCTACGTCTCCATCGAAAGCGGCACCTTTGTGATTACCGCTTCTGGCGACGGCATCCAGGCGGAAACCCAGCTGCAGATTACCGGCGGCATCTTTACTATTACCACCGGCGGCGGCGCCGGCAACGCCAGTACAACGAATGACGGCGGCGTAAACAGTGGTTGGGGCAACTGGAGCACCACCTCCTCGGACACGGAGGACAGCACATCGGCCAAGGGGTTAAAAGCCTCCTCTGTCATTCTCATCACAGACGGCACGCTGACACTGGACACATCTGACGACAGTATCCACTCCAATGGCGACTGCGGCATTTCCGGCGGTACTTTTACCATCGCCTCCGGTGATGATGGCGCTCACACAGACGATGCAATGGTCATTTCCGGCGGCAGCATCACCATTACCAAGTCCTATGAGGGCATCGAGGGCAACAGCATTAACATCACCGGCGGCACCACCGCCATCACTGCATCGGACGACGGCATTAACGCCGCCGGTGGCAGTGACACTGGTGTGGCGGACCGCACCGGGCAGAACAGCTTTGATACCTCGACTTCTACCTATCTCCGCATTTCCGGCGGTACACTGACCATCAACGCCTCCGGCGACGGTCTTGATTCCAATGGCGAACTGACGGTAGAAGGCGGCGAAATCTACGTCAGCGGCCCCACCAACAACGGAAACGGCGCCATTGACTGCGGCGACGGCTACTCCCCCACGATCAGCGGCGGAACTCTGGTGGCTGCTGGTTCCTCCGGCATGGCTGAAACCTTCAGCAGCAGCTCAACCCAGTACTCCTTCCTCATCTACTTCGACAGTACCATCAGCGGGGGTACGGCGCTGACAGTCACCGACAGCTTAGGCACGGCAATTCTGACTTACACCCCTGAAAAAGAGTATCAATCCGCGGTTATCTCCACCCCTGGCCTGACGGACGGTGAAACCTACACCGTCACCGCAGGCGACACCTCTACCGAGGTTACTCTTTCCGGTACCTGTACCACCTCCGGCAGCGGCGGCTCAAATGGCATGGGCGGCGACAGTGCCATGGGTGGGGGCAAAGGCCAAATGGGCGGCACTGCCCCCTCCAGCGACGGGACTACTACTACCGATGGTACCGCTCCCACCGCCCCGTCAGGCGGCGGCATGAATGGCGGCCCGGGTGGTGGCGGAGGCGGAACGCCGCCTTCCGGTAATACCACCACTACTTCTGAATGATATCTACGTACCCACTTACTATCCCCGACTGATGAGCAACCGCTCTCTCGAAAACAGCTTCGTGACTGAAAAGCCAGCCGGCGGTAGACATATTATTGAGAGGGCAACACCGTTTGCGTGTTGCCCTCTCATTCTTTGTGTTATCACGTGTAAACCACGTGCTATGCCCGTGGTTTACACGTGATAACACAATAAAACTTCCAGCCGCATTCCAAATAGGACGCGGCTGGAAGTTGGATTACTCCTGATCCCAGTTGTGGAAAACGTTCTGTACGTCGTCGTTATCCTCCAGGCAGTCGATGAGCTTTTCCATGTTGGCAACATCGCCCTCATCCTTTAGACTGACATAGTTCTGCGGCACCAGTTCCACACCGGCAGACGCAAAAACATAGCCTTTGCCGGACATCGTTTCCGCCACGGCGGCAAACACGTCTGGATCGGTGTAAATCTCAAAGACTTCTTCCCCCGCTTCGAAGTCATCCGCGCCGGCCTCCAGCGCGTCCATCATAGCGGTATCTTCGTCCAGATCCTCACGCTCAATGATGATAACGCCCTTGCGGTCAAAGGACCAGGAGACGCAGCCTGTGGCTCCCAGATTGCCGCCAAATTTATCAAAGGCGTGGCGGACGTCCGAGGCCGTACGATTGCGGTTGTCGGTCAGCGCCTCCACGATCACGGCCGCACCACAGGGGCCATACCCCTCGTAAGTAATGCTTTCAAAGGTATCGGCAGCGGCGGAACCAGCCGCACGTTCGATGGTACGCTTAATATTGTCGTTAGGCATATTGATTGCGCGGGCCTTGGCAATAATAGTGGCAAGACGGGCGTTGTTGGCAGGATCACCCCCGCCACCAGATTTGACCGCTACAATCATTTCGCGGGCGACCTTGGTAAACGCCTGAGATCGCTTCGCGTCTGCCGCGCCCTTTGTTTTTTGGATATTGTGCCATTTGGAGTGTCCAGACATAGTATCGTTCCCTTCTTACACCGAAGCAAAGGTTACCGGCTTCGGCGGCAAACTAAAAACAGCAGAAATATTTTATCACTATAAGATGCCAAACGCAATACTTAACCTTACAAATAGTTAAAAATCTCCCTGTGCGTTTTTGTTTTTTCCACCTGTATCCCAGGGAAGCCTTCTCGCAGCCAATCAACCAGTGCCGGAACGACCACATTCTCAGTGGGATAATGCCCTGCATCAATGAGATTGACCCCAAGCGCTTTTGCATCCAAAAAGCCGTCGTATTTTACATCCGACGTAAGGAAGGTATCACAGCCCTTTTCCATGACCGACTCCATCATCCCAGAACAAGCACCCCCGCCCACGGCCACACGGCGGACCGGGCGGCCTGCGTCCACATAGCGTACGCCGTTGGCACCAAGCGCCTTTTTGACGTGTGCGGCATAGGTCCTAGTATCTGTGTCAGCGGGTAGCGTCCCCACTCGTCCGATACCGTATGGATTGCCATTGCGGTCAACACCATCCTGCTGTAGCATCACGCACCCCGTCAGGCCCACCGCATGCGCCAACAAATCGTTGACTCCGCCCTGTGCCGCGTCCAAATTCGTATGGGCGCAGATGGCCGAAATCCCATGCTCGGTCAGCGCCAGCAGTTTTCTACCCAGCGGGTCTTCATCCGTAACGGATTTGCATGGATGAAAAATGACCGGATGGTGAGAAACGATAAGCTGTGCACCCATGGATGCCGCCTCAGAGGCAACCGCCTCCGTGATATCCAGTGATACGAGAATCTTTGTGACTTCAGCCGCGCTATGCCCCACCAAAAACCCAGCATTATCGAAATCCAGCTGCAGATCAAAGGGAGCTTTGTGATCCAGAAAATAAAAAATATCCTTTACCGTGATCATGCCTCACACTCCTTCAGCATTTCCCGCAAACCAGCGCAGAGCTGTTCCAGCATTTTCTTGTGGGCAGCATCTCCCTCGCCCGCCGCCCGTAGCAATCCCGCATGGGCGCGTTCCGTCCGGCGAAGCAAATCTTGGAGATAACACATACGCAGCGGGTCCCCTGTGCAGCAGGATTGCCGCCCTGCCCATTGCTCCGTCAGCGTCAACGGCTCCATTTTCCCTGCCTCTACTATCATTGAACTGTACAGCGTTTTCCCTTCACAGGATACGTTTTCCCTCAAAATGAAGTAGCCGTGCGTGGAAAGCCAGCTACGCAACTCTGGAAAGGAACTCATGGGCTGCAAAATCAGCCGCTTCCCTGCCTGCGCGGTCCATTCAGCGGCAGAAAGAATCGAAATCATGGTTTCGCCGCCCATACCGCAAATTGCAAAGGTATTCGCTTCATCAGGGTTTATGCCCTGCAGCCCATCACACAGACGAAAATCAAAGCTGTCTGTCAGTCCATAGCGCCGCGCTGTCTCTCGCGCCCGTTCCAGTGGACCTTGCCGCAAATCGGCGGCGATGGCATGGGTGATTACCCCGTTTTGCAAAAGCCAAACAGGTAAATACGCATGATCCGTGCCAATATCGGCAAATTGCGCACCCTGTGGTATCAATTCCGCCACCGAATGAAGGCGGTGCGACAATGCTAGCTGTCCCATTCTCTTTTCTCCCATCATGCCGAAAAAAGCAGGAGCGGTACGCACCGCTCCTGCTTTTGCCCGCTTACTCAGGCATTGGTCCCAATCATGGAGTTGAGCTTTGCAAGCAGCTCGTCCACATCCACGTCATGAACCATGCAGGCCTGTTCCACTGTCTCGCCCTGAGAGGCGGGGCAGCCAAGGCAATGCATGCCAATGGACATAAAAATAGGCGCGGTCTGGGGTGCAATACCTAAAATATCTCCGATAATGGTATCCTTGGTAATGGTTGTCGTCATAAAAGTACCTCCAATATTCCTTTTATCTTTGGATCTACCATAGTATACCCTGTCTCGCTTTTTTTTTCAACAAAAAAACAAAAATAATAAAAAAGACGCCCCTAAGGGCGTCTTTTTTTGGCCTAATTAGCCCTGCTGCTCTCTCATACGAGCGAAGCAGTCGCTGCAGTAGACGGGACGATCGGACTTCGGCTCAAAAGGAACCTTAGCCTCGCCGCCGCAAGCAGCGCAAGTGGCGGTGAAATACTCACGGGGGCCACGGGCCGCATTCTTGCGGGTATCACGGCAGTTTTTGCAGCGCTGGGGCTCGTTCTGGAAGCCTCTCTCTGCGTAGAACTCCTGCTCACCGGCGGTGAACACGAACTCGCTGCCGCATTCCTTGCATACTAGTGTTTTGTCTTCGTACATGTTTCTTTCCCTCTCTTTGACTCGTTTGCCCAGGCCCGGATATACCGAATATGCTGGGACGGTGTAATATTGCGTTCAGCCTTTGCTGAATTCGCCGGAATGAATTTGCCGCGCAACTTTGCGCCGAATGCGCTGCACGGCGTTGTCCACCGATTTGGCGGATCTTTGAACCTCGGCTGCAATCTCGGAATAGGACAGTCCGTTTAAATACAACCCAAGGATCTTTGCTTCGAATCCGGACAACTGACACTGCAGTATATCCATCCGTTCGCGGAACGCTTCCCGGTCAATCATGACATCTTCAGGGTTTTGCTGACCCGCGCGGTGACTTCCATACTGAAAGTGGTAGGAACTACCGTCAAGAAGAGGAGATTCGAAAGAAACATAGTTGTTTAGCGGAGCATGCTTATCTCTTGCTGCTGCTTTGATTGCGGAGATGAGACGACTGCGAATGCATATCTCAGAAAAAGTACGGAATGAGGCATCACGCCCCCCGTCAAATTCACGAATCGCGGATAATAAACCAACCATGCCCTCCTGAATCAGATCTTCACTGTCGCCGCCAGCCAAAAAGTAAGGCCGGGCACAGATCCGAACCAACCGGTGATACCGCATTACAAGAGCATCTTCGGCCATACGATCGCCTTCTGCGGCCATGGCACAAAGCGGTTCGTCTGCATACTGCTCAAAAACGGACTGGGTGGTTTCCATCACTAGTCTCCTTAATTATTATATGTAAAAAAATCATTACTGTCAATAGATTGTGCAAATTATTTTAGAAAATAATAACATATTACATTGTTTTTATATAATTCGCCAAATTCTGTGCACAGGACATTGCCCGCTCTGGCTCCTTCCCCTCGACCATAACGCGAATAAGCGCTTCCGTACCTGATGCGCGCACCAGCACGCGCCCTGTACCGCATAATTTCTCTTCCTCCTCGGCGATCTTATCCCGCAGCGCGGCGGAACTCATTACAGTCCTTTTCTCCTCGTTGTTCTCTACCGGTATATTGATCAGAACCTGGGGATAACGGACGCAGACAGACGCAAGCTCGGACATGCGCTTCCCTGTCTGGCTCATCACTTTCAGCAGCTGAAGTGCGGTAAACTCGCCGTCGCCGGTGGTTGCGTAATCTAAAAAGATCATATGACCAGACTGTTCTCCGCCCAGTTTATAACCCTCGGACACCATCTTTTCCAGCACATTGCGGTCCCCCACATCTGTGGCAATAAACTTCAGCCCATTCTCTTTGGCAAAAATGCGCAGACCAATGTTGGACATAACCGTGGCTACAATGGCATCACCGCTCAGCGTCCCCTCCTTCTGCATAGCTCCGCCGCAGATGGCCATGATCTGGTCGCCATCAATCATTTCTCCGTTTTCCGCAACGGCAAGGCATCTGTCCGCATCGCCGTCAAAGGCAATGCCAAGGTCATAATTGCCGCTTTTGACCATACTGCTAAGCGCGTTCATGTGCGTAGAACCACACTGGGCGTTGATGTTTAATCCGTCAGGATCGGCGTTGATCACATCAGTATGGAGCTTGGGAAACCGATCGAACAGTTTTGCGGCGGTGGTGTAGGCCGCACCGTTGGCACAATCTACCAGGATGCGCAGTCCGGACATCTCGCCATCCACCGAGTTGACCAGGTGGTCGATATAATCCGCTACCGCCTTTTCCGCCACATAGGATACCCTGCCAATTTCTCCGTGTGTCCTGCGCGGGACCTTATTGGTTCCGTTTAAAATGATCGTCTCAATTTTCTCCTCCAACTGGTCCGAGAGCTTAAATCCGTTCCCGTCGAACACCTTAATTCCATTATGCTCGTAGGGGTTATGGGACGCGGAAATGACAATTCCCGCATCGGCTCCAGCCTTAATGGTCAGCCATGCCACTGCCGGGGTGGGGATGGTTCCCAAATCCATAACGTCCGCGCCCGCGGTGCAAAGGCCAGCAATCAGTGCTCCCTTCAGCAGATCGCCCGATATTCTCGTATCCTTGCCAATGGTAAACAACGGCTTGCCCACTCTTTTTTCCTCTGACAGAACCAATGCTGCTGCCATACCGACTTTGTAGGCAAGTTCGGCATCCAGACCTTCGTTGACAATACCACGGATTCCATCTGTTCCAAATAGCTTTCCCATAAAAAGCTCCTTATTTTTTATAGTTCGATCCGCTCCTGCCCGTGAAAGGCAAGATGCAGATGGTCATACGCTCGCTTGGTAACACAGCGCCCCCGGGGGGTACGTGTGAGAAACCCCATTTGCATCAGATAGGGCTCGTATACATCCTCCAGCGTAATCGCTTCCTCATTGATCGTGGCGGCAAGGGTTTCCAGTCCCACAGGGCCGCCGCCGTAGTTTTCGATGATACTGCGCAGCATTCTCCGGTCCACCGCGTCCAGCCCCAGGTAGTCCACCTCCAGGGCGGTAAGCGCTTTATCTGCTACGCTTTGGGTAATAACACCCCCTGCTTTGACCTGTGCAAAATCCCGCACACGGCGAAGCATGCGGTTTGCAATACGGGGTGTGCCGCGGGAGCGTTTTGCGATTTCCAGTGCACCCACGTCTTCAATGGGCACATGAAGAATCCCCGCGCTGCGGGTCACGATCTGCTGCAGCTCTTCCGGGGAGTAAAGCTCCAAACGCAAGGTTACGCCAAACCGATCCCGCAGTGGCGCAGAAAGCTGCCCCGCGCGGGTGGTCGCCCCAATCAGGGTAAATTTCGGCAAATCAAGCCGAATGGAATTTGCGGAAGGGCCCTTGCCGATAATAATGTCAATGGCATAATCCTCCATGGCAGGATACAGAATTTCCTCCACCGCACGGTTAAGCCTGTGAATTTCATCCACGAACAGAATGTCGTTTTCGCTCAGGTTGGTCAGCAATGCGGCCAAATCGCCCGCTTTTTCAATGGCAGGGCCAGAGGTAATGCGGATATTGACTCCCATTTCGTTTGCGATGATACCCGCAAGGGTGGTTTTACCCAGTCCCGGTGGTCCGTGGAGCAAAACGTGATCCAAGGGCTCGCTGCGCATTTTTGCAGCCTCAATAAAAATTGACAGGTTATCCTTTGCCTTCTCCTGTCCAATATACTCCGGCAGCACCTTAGGCCGCAGGGAGTACTCCCCCTCGTCCTCACGGAGCAGCGAGGTAGCTACCAAGGGCTCCTCGGTCTCAAGCCCCGTCTCGGAAAAGTCGATGCTCATGACAAGTGTACCACCTTTACTTTATCATCGTCTTCAATGCTGCGCGCACGATCTCTTCCAGAGAAAGCGCTTCAACATCCACATGGTTCAATGCGCCGGCGATATCGGTCTGGGAATAGCCAAGCACAGCCAGTGCCGCTGAGGCTTCGGAAGCTTTGTTGCTGGGAATCACGGTGATACCAGTTCCGCCGTAGCTTTCCCCATCCGTCGTAAGCTGACCCTTGGCCAGTTTGTCCTTCAGTTCCAGAATGATCCGCTGTGCAATCTTCTTTCCAATGCCAGAAGCGGCGGTAAGTGCCTTTTCATCCCCCGTGATAATGGACATGGACAGCCGCGCCGGCGTTGTGGCAGACAGAATGGACAGGGCGGCTTTCGGCCCCACCCCGGACACTCCGATGAGAAGTTTGAAACAACCCAGCTCCTCCTGCGTGGCAAAGCCATAAAGCTCAAAAATATCCTCCCGCACGTGGAGGTAGGTATACAACAAGCCGTTCTCCCCTTTTTTCAAAGCGGACAGGGTTGTATTGGTCGTATTGCAGGCATAACCAACGCCTCCGCAGTCGATCACGGCAAGACTTGGCGCAGTTTGAACAACCGTACCTTTTACATAGTAAAACATGAGTTCCCTCCTAATTATCTGAGCAAAAGAGAAGTAGCCGACCGTGCGTGGCACAGCGCCACCGCCAGGGCATCCGCCGCATCATCGGGACGCGGCACGGTTTTTAGCTTCAGCAGTCGCTTGGTCATCTCCATCACCTGATGTTTTTCCGCCTTGCCGTAACCCACCACGGCCTGCTTGACCTGGGATGGCGTGTATTCAAAGATCGGTACCCGCTGCCGCTCGGCCATCATTAAAATAACACCGCGGGCCTGTGCCACACCAATGCCGGTGGTCACATTCGTGTTGAAAAACAACTCCTCCACAGCCATTGCGTCCGGCCGAAACTCACTTAAAAGCGCTTCCATATCGTCTGCAATCTGCAAAAGCCGGGTGGACAATGGAAGACCTGCGGGCGTATTGATGGCGCCGCAGCGCAGCGCCCGCTGTTCCCCACCGGAGGACGAGACAACGCCAAATCCAACGATTGCAAAACCGGGATCAATTCCCAAAATAACCACGGTTCTTTCCTCCAATTCCGGGCAGCTTATCTCTTTAATTGTAGCATGAGATGGTCCAGGGCGCAACATGGAATTCCCTTGCTTTTTCCGGCAAAACAACTATAATAGTATCTGCTGAACCAATTATCATTCAATTATGTTCGTACGTCTTTCCCACTTAAGCAAGGAACAAGATAAACAACCGTTGCAAAAAAAGGTTGTTATCTGAAAATCCGTAAAAGGGTTGCCCCCAACGCAAGGCAAAACGGTGCAAGTTGCTAACTTACTCGCATGGGTTCATTCCCTATTATAAATAGGAACCAAATTTAAGGAGTGTCGTTCAATGAATACCATAATCCATGCCGATGGCGCACCCACCGCCATTGGCCCGTACTCACACGCGGTCGCGGTTGGTGGCTTTCTGTTTACCTCAGGACAGGTTCCCCTTGTGCCCGCAACCGGGAAGCTGGCAGGCGATACAATTGAAACACAGGCAGAGCAGGTCTTATGCAATCTGGAGGCGGTTTTGAAGGCAAATGATATGACCTTCTCCGACGTTGTAAAAACTACGGTTTTCATTACCGATTTAAATGACTTTTCAACCATCAACGCCATCTACGCCACCCGCTTTCCGGAACATCCACCGGCACGTTCCTGCGTGCAGGTCGCCGCCCTCCCAGCTGGTGCAAAGCTTGAAATCGAGTTGATCGCGCACAAATAACCACTGCAATTTATCACAGGCCGCCATGAATTTTCTGGTTGGCCTGTGATTTTTTGTAATATTTTCGTCTTTTTTTGTCCTTTTGTGTTGTAATTTGTAATTTTTTGCAATATCATATAACAAGTGTTTTAGTAAGGACAAGGGAGGTATTTCATGTTTTCCTACTATACCGTGGAATACGAGCTCTGCGCTTTGCTTTTTTTGATTGCTATCACGATACAATTTTATACTAAGCACCATTTTCCAAGCAGAATGACCAGCCTTTTTTACGTGATTCTCTGGTCGGGCATAGTTAGTCTGACACTTGACATATTCGGGTCCTATCTCATTGAAAACGCATTGGTATTCCCCGCTTGGGCTAACTACGTCATTAACATTACATTTTACTCGCTCCAAATCATTTTTCCCATCCTGCTGTTTGTCTATATTCTACTGCTTGCCGGTCTTTTTCGATATGCAAACCGAGTTTTGATCGGGGCCAGCTTTTTACCTGCCGCGATCAGTCAGATTTTGCTGCTAACCACTCCCGTTACTCATATTTTCTTTTTCATTGACGAACAACTCGGCTATGTGTATGGATGTTGGTTTTATTATCTCTACGCCGGGATCTTATTTTATCTTTCTTTGTCCGCAATCATTATCATTAGATTCCGGGAACGATTCCGGAAAAACACGTTAACGGTGTTGGCCAAGATTCTTATTGTCACTTTGGTCACCGTGATCGTCCAATTCTACCATCCCAACCTACTGCTGACCGGAGTTGGAATCACATTTGCTATTTTCTTAATTTTCAACTCCAAACAAGACTGTGAAAATGCGTTGGATGTTTCCACGGGCGCATACAGCTATGGCTGCATGTTGGACTTTTTGAATGAACGCATTACGGATCACTTATCCTTTCAATTGATCGCGCTGGAGGTAGACGGCCTGCGACAAGTCAACAGTTTGTTTGGACTCCGCGCCGGGGATCATGTTCTGTCTGATATCTGCTCATTTTTGAGGTCTACATCCAAACACACTTATGTGTTTCGCATCATGAGCTCCCGTTTCATTGTGATTACCATTGATGAAACTGATTACCGGCACACGTTGGACAATATCTCAACGCGTTTTGATCTCCCGTGGCGTGTTGACTGCATTCAGATGTTGTTTTCTGCTACCGTGCGCCACACCTGTAACCAAGACATTTTTACCACGCCCGAAGACGTGGTAAGCTTGGTCGACAGCGCATTCCGGGATCTAAATAAAGCATGTCTCGGCTCCACGGCGGAATTTAGCGGTGACGTAATGAACAGTATACACCGTCAATTGACCATTGAAACCTCCCTGCGAAAGGCACTTGATTCCGGAACCGGGTTATCCCTCCATTATCAGCCGGTGTATTCGCTGAAAGAACATCGCTTTACTTCTGCGGAGGCACTGCTTCGTTTTCACGATGATGCACTGGGCGAAATTTCTCCCAATGAGTTTATCCCCATTGCAGAGAAATGTGGGCTGATTATCCGCATTGATGAGCTTGTCGTTCGTTTTGCCTGCGACTTTTTGCTTCGAGCTGAACCGATTAAGACCTTTGGTTTGACGGATATCAAGCTTAATTTATCCGCAGGAGAATTTTTTCAGGACAATCCGCTGCAGAAATTAGCAAATATTGTGGAACAATGTGGCGTCATGCCTTCTCACTTGGCCTTTGAGATTACAGAATCTGCCGCCGCTAAATCCTTTGACGTTTTAAATCCCTGTATGAACAAGCTGATCCGCAAGGGATTTCAATTCATACTGGACGACTACGGCACAGGCTACTCCAACATCAGCAGGGTCATCAATCTCCCCTTCTCCACCGTTAAACTTGACCGCAGCATGCTGGTGGCGCAGGAGACAAACCCGAACAACGCCATCGTATTTAAGGACACCTTGAACATGTTCCGCCAACTTCAGATTTCCACTGTAATTGAGGGCGTGGAAACGCCTGCTCAGGCATCTCGCATCATAGAACTCGATGCAGACTATGTACAGGGCCACCTCTACGCCATGCCCATGCCAGAGGATGAATTTATTTCGTTTTTAGCCAAACAGGACACGGTTCCCACATATAATATTATATTGGGCCACTAACAGCACACTCTACTTCTATAAAATGAAAAAGAGGGACTCTTTCTCAGGAAAGAGTCCCTCTTTTTCATCAAGCTCTTGGGTGAGCCTTATTATAAACGCTCTTCAATTTTTGACTTACTAACTGCGTATAAATCTGGGTAGAGGATATGTCGGCGTGCCCCAGCATTTCCTGGATTGATTGAAGATCTGCACCATTTTCCAGCAAATGTGCTGCAAAGGAATGCCGCAGGGTGTGCGGCGTAATTTCCTTCTTGATGCCCGCTAACTCCTGGTAGTGCTTGATCAGTTTCCAGAAACCCTGACGGGACATCCGCTCTCCGCTCATGTTGACGAAAAGGGCTTGCTCATCCATGCTTTCGATCATCTGTGGACGCACATGCTCTATATAGTCCGCCAATGCTTTCACCGCAGCGGGATACAGGGGGATGATGCGTTCCTTCCCCTTGCTCTCACAGCGCAAAACTCCAGCTGCAAGGTTAAGATCACCCACATCAAGGCCAATCAATTCGCTCACACGGATGCCGGTGGCATACAGCAACTCCAGCATGGCACGATCACGATACCCCTTTGGATCCGTGCATGCAGGCTGCTCCAGAAACAACTCCACTTCTTTGCTGGAAAGTATCTGTGGTAGTTTTCGTTCCACCTTTTCCTGCACAATCCCCCTGGTGGGATTGGAGGCCGCCTGCCCCTTCGCCTGCATAAAATTATAGAAGGATTTGATCGAGGCAATGGAGCGCGTTACCGTGGCATTTGATTTTCCGTTTCCCCGCAAATGTCTGGCGTACTCTTCCACATCGCTTTGTATGACCTGCCGCAGGGAAATTCCCTTGCCGGAAAGGTGATTGGAAAACTGTGTCATATCTCGCAAATAGGAACTAATGGTGTTGACAGAAGCTCTTTTTTCTTTTTCTAAGTAAGTTGCATATGCGCCAAGATAGTCCACTTTTGTCAACACTTCCTTTATGGTCTCATTGAATGGTGTCCGCCGCCCATCCGAGAATTGACGGCAGAAAACAGTATTCCAGCAGAATGCAGATAACAAGCGCTACGGCGCAAATGATTAAGCAGAGAAAATAGTGTCGATCACATCCCAAGATGCGGTGTCCGCCACTTTTTTTTCGTTCCAATTGCCGCACCGACATGGTTGCGCTTTGCACGCCCAGGATAAAAAATGCGGGGATTTCAATCACACCAGTGATTCCAAATAATAAGAAAGCAAGGAAGACTCCTTCTGTCCCAAACATTCTGGCAAAGGACGCAATTGCAAAGGACAAAAGGAACCCCCTCAGCGCAAACAGAATGGGAAGTCCCAGAATTCCCAAAACGGTAAAACCCAGAAGGACGGCGCACAGGGGAAACCGTACGATTCCCCAAACCGTATCGAGCAGTCCTGGTGTTCCAGCAGCGCCTGAACGCAAAAGGTCAAGATAGCTCTGAAGATATTCCATAAGACTTTGGCTGCCGTTCCCTGCGGTTTTCCCGGCCAGCAGACAGCCAAAAAGACCACCCAAAAGGAATGGAACCGCCAGCAGTGCCAACGCCTTCCACTCACCTGTGAGCACGTTTTCTTTGATTCGTTTATGACTTGCGCTCATGGGCTTCACCTCACCCAAGCCTATGAGCGGACACGCCGTTTTAGACTACCGACCCAATTCTTCTGCCCGACGGGCACAACGTTCGGTAGCCGCCTCGATCATTTCGTCAAACTTATATTCCTCAAATGCCGTCAGCGCGGCAAGTGTTGTGCCGCCGGGTGAACAGACCTGTTTCGTCAATTCTTCCGCCGTTTTTCCAGAGGACAACAGCATGTTGGCAGCACCCTCCATGGTGCGGGCCGTCAAACACAGCGCCGTTTCTCCGTCAATTCCGCGGGCTACGGCGGCCTTCACCATGGCGTCGGCCATACGGAAAAAAAATGCGGGACTGGAGCCATTGACGGGAACAATGGCATTCATCTGATCCTCGCGGATCACCGCCACCTCTCCCGCGGCGGCAAAAATCGCGCAAACAGTGTTAAACCGATCTTTCGGAACAGCAACAGCCTCCGCGATAGCGGTGGCTCCCATTCCAAGTAACAGCGGAGTGTTGGGCATCACGCGGATCACATCACAGGGGGCCAACCGCTTTTTAAAATAATCCGTAGAAACACCCGCAGCGATAGAGACAATACATTTGCCAGCGGTATAGGCGGCAATATCTTCTACCACCTCATCCATCATCTGCGGCTTCACCGCCAGCACGATCACATCGCTGCTTCGGACAACCTCGGCATTATCCTTGGTCACGCAAACACCTTTTCTCCGCGGCTCCTCCAGTTTTTCCATATGCCGATTTGACATGGTAATTGACGTGGGCGGCAGAAGCTGTTTTGCCAGTATACCCGCCAAAATTGCGGTTGCCATATTTCCGGCACCCACGATGCCCAGACGATATTCCTTCAAGCCAGCACAACCTTAAAAAATCAATGTAACGATACTATACGCCACCTAGCGCGGTAACGCAAGTCATGGATTGCAATTTCGACAATTTTGGTTATTATGTCCACGTTTTATGTAAACTTTATTATGTAAACTCTGTCACGAAAGGGACGGGGAAGTCTAATGGCTCCCCCGTCCCTTTCGTGTATCTTGTAGGTAAATCTCTGTCCCGCACAATATCTTGTTTGTTTTTGAAATTCAGCTCATGCAGAATGTAACTATACGTTTTGTATTATCAATCTGCTAGGCCGGAGGTAACCGCTTTTAATGCAATGGCACACTCCAGCCGCTTGCGTTCCATCTCGCATGCAACATGGTTTGGTTTTTTTATGTCACCATTGACAAGCAGGTTAGATGCGCTGCAGCCACCGCTGCAGTAAAATTTGGCCCAACAGGTGCAGCACTCCTCCCGGGTGTAAATGTTCAGCGCAGAAAAACGATCGGATACCTTTGTATCAAAAGAACCGTCGTAAACGCTGCCCATTTTGTACTCCGATTTTCCCACAAATTGATGGCAGGGATAAATGTCACCGTCCGGGGTAATGGCGACATACTCGCAACCCGCACCGCATCCACGCAAACGCTTGATCACACAAGGCCCCTGGGCAAGATCGACATTAAAGTGAAAAAAGTTAACGTCTTTTCTGTCACGCAGGAGCTCCGCAAGACGCTCATATTCCGCGAATACCGCGGGCAAATCCTCTTCCCTGATGGCAAACGGGTCCCCGCTGGGTCCCGTGGCTGGTTCCACTGATACATTGACAAAGCCCTGCTCCGCAATGTGCATCACGTCCTGGGCAAAATCTAAATTCTCACGGGTAAAAGTTCCCCGCAGATAGTAGTCCTTTTTTCCGCGGCTGCCCACCAGCTCTTGAAATTTCGGAACGATATGCTCATAGCTGCCCTTTCCATTTATCGTTTGGCGCATGGCATCATTCACTTCGGGACGGCCGTCCAGCGACAGAACGGCATTGGACATTTCCCTGTTGATGTATTCTATGTTTTCAGCGTCCAGGAGAACGCCGTTTGTCGTTATGGTAAAGCGAAACACTTTGCCGTTTTCTTTCTCAATAGAGCGGGCATATTCCACCGTTTTTCTCACGGTGTCCATGGCCATCAGTGGTTCCCCGCCAAAAAAATCCACCTCAATATTTCGGCGGAAGGCGGATTTCTCCACCACAAAGTCAATGGCTCGTTTCGCGGTTTCAAAATCCATCGTCTTACGACCCATACCAAAGTCACCGGTTGCGGCGAAGCAGTATTTACAGCGCAGATTGCAATCGTGAGATACATGCAGACACAAAGCCTTGACCACCGCAGACTTGGGTAGTTCCATTGCTTTTTCCACATCAATATAGCTGTCATTTTCGAAGAGAAGTCCCTGCTCCTGCAGTGCATAAAGCTCGTTCCACGCCTCATCAATCTCCTGTCTGGGATAGGCAGGCAGCTGGTCAGCAAGTCCTGGGGGGCAGGTTGCCCCCATGGGACCATCCGCCGCAATTCGCTCCAACACGGCATACGTCAGCTCGTCCAAAATATGAACCGCACCGCTGTTTACGTCCGCGGCGAGATAACAGCCCAAAGCTGTAAACGTGTGTACCATTTTGTTTCCTCCTAAAAAGAGCAGGAAAAAGGGTGGGGGATCCCCCACCCTTTCCACGGTTCTTTTCTTACTTATCGTTTTCGCACTTTTGGTTGGCCACCGTGCAAGATGTTTTACACGCGGACTGGCAGGAGGTCTGGCACTCGCCGCAACCGCCCTTAGCAGCACTGCACTTAAGCGTAGCGCCGTTCAGCGTCTTAATGTGTTTCATTCGTTTCCCCTCCAATATAAAGGTTTAGAAGGATTATAACATATGGAGCGCCCAATTTCAATCATTTTCGCCGCTTTTTCTTTGGTTTCCCGCCTGCAAGGCCAGCTACCGCTCCGCCGCAGAGGCAACTGAGCAGCAGGCGAAATCCGCCCTGCTCCAATGACATGGAATCATAAATTAGAAAGCCGAGCGTCAGAAGGATCAGAAACAGAACACCGCCTGTGGCTGTCCCCACAAGGAGCGTACGGGACCGGAAACCGCTCACCGCCCACAGCCCGCCGGCAAAGCTGCCGATCAGGGCGGCCGCCATGCTAATCGTACCGGACCGATCTGCCGGCAGCAACCCATTAGAAACAAACACCGACACCACAAACAGGATTACCAGCGCAAGGATAAAGCCCCCCAAACCGCCCAGCAATGCCCTAGTTGCCGCACTCATTAAGCTCTTTTTCTGCGGCAGTTCGCTTTTCCGCATAAAAACACCCTCCCCACATACCGTTTTTACACCGTATGCGGAGAGGGCTTGTCCCATGATGGTAATTACTTTTTCTGCTCCTCAATTTGAGTCCCTTTGCTGGAAATCGCCCACTTTGCCATCTCAATGCGAACGCGATCCGCGCCACTTTCGATCACAATGCTGTTTTCCTTGACAGCACAGACAGTACCGACAATTCCGCCAATGGTGGTAATCTCATCACCAAGAGCCAAGGAGCTGCGAAGCACCTCCAAAGCCTTTTTCTTTTTATTCTCCGGACGAATGAGCATAAAGTAGAAAATTCCAATCAGCGCGACGATCATAATAATGCTGGTATAATCCAAAATTAGTCCCTCCTAAATGTGTT
This sequence comes from Oscillospiraceae bacterium, assembly GCA_963666535.1. Taxonomy (GTDB): domain Bacteria; phylum Bacillota; class Clostridia; order Oscillospirales; family Oscillospiraceae. The sequence goes on from OY762913.1 coordinate 1,892,855, forward strand.
AATTTGAAACAGTAGTGCTATTATACCGTCAAACTGAATCCTTGGCAAGGCTTTTCGTAATTAAATCAATTTGCGCGGCCGCTCAGCTTTTTGGAATACTCCTGTCGAAAGGCTTCAAAAGCCCCCTCGTCCAAAGCTGTTCGAATGCGTTCCATCAGAGAATTGTAGAAGTAGAGATTATGCATCACCGCAAGGCGCATGGCCAGCATCTCCTCCGCCACAAAAAGGTGACGAAGATACGCCCTTGAAAACGACTGGCAAACAGGACAATCACAGTGTCCGTCGATTGCACGACCATCCAGTTTGAATTTTTCATTTTTAATATTGATGGCCCCCGCCCAAGTAAACAACTTTCCGTGCCGGGCATTGCGTGCCGGCATGACGCAATCGAAGAAATCTACGCCCCGTGCAACGCTCTCAATGATGTTTGATGGCGTTCCTACACCCATAAGATAGCGTGGCTTCTCCTGCGGCATAAACGGCTCCACCGCGTCAATGATGTCGTACATCACCTGCGTTTCCTCGCCCACCGCCAAGCCACCGATGGCAAACCCTTCACAGTCCAGCTTTGCGATCTCCTTCATATGCCAGACGCGAAGGTCGGCGTAGGTCCCGCCCTGATTGATCCCAAAAAGCATCTGCTGCCGATTGATGGTGTCTGGCAAGGAGTTTAGCCTGTCATGCTCTGATTTGCAGCGTTCCAGCCACCGCAATGTCCGCTCGCAGGACGCTTTTACATACTCGTAGGGCGCTGGGTTTTCCACGCACTCGTCAAAGGCCATGGCAATATCGGAGCCAAGGTTGGACTGGATCTGCATGCTCTCTTCCGGCCCCATAAAAATACGGTGGCCGTCAATGTGAGAGGCAAAGGTGACCCCCTCCTCTGTGATTTTCCGCAGGCCGGAAAGAGAAAATACCTGAAATCCGCCGCTGTCTGTCAGGATGGGGCCGTCCCAATCCATAAACCGATGCAGTCCGCCCAGTTGACGCACCACACTGTCGCCGGGACGCAGGTGCAGATGATAGGTGTTGGAAAGTTCAATTTGACAGCCAAGTTTTTTCAAATCGTGGGCGGATACCGCCCCCTTGATGGCACCCTGTGTCCCCACATTCATAAACACCGGTGTCTGCACGGTGTCACCATGGGCACAGGTGAATTCGCCGCGTCGTGCGATTCCCTCTCGTTTCGTGACCTTGAACACGGGATAACTCCTTACTTGAGCGACTGAAAAAAGGTTTTCAGTTCCGCTTTCTTTTCCGGGGTAAGCTGAGTCTTTCTCACGCCTTCCACAGCGCCTTCTATCGCTTCCAGTTGATGCAAACAGGCCCCGCCGTCCACCTTCAACCGAATTTGAAGAAATGCCGCCCGTGTTCCCACCGCGCGCAGCTGCTCGGGCGTTTCAATCCCGCTTGCTGAAGATTTCGCTTTAAAACAGGTCCAATATTGGGCAAAGCTTGTAAATCAGACATACGCTTCCTCCTCAACAAATGAACATCGCATCACCAAAGCTAAAAAAGCGATAGCGCTGCCGCACCGCTTCCTCATAGGCGGCTAAAACGTGCCCCCGCCCGGCAAGGGCGGAAACGAGCATGATGAGTGTACTCTCCGGCAGATGGAAATTCGTAATCAGGCAGTCCAGCACCTTGAACTGATAACCGGGGTAAATATAAATATTTGTCCACCCCGCACTGGCCTTTACCGTCCCGTCCTCATTGGCCCAAGATTCCAGAGTTCGGCACGAGGTTGTCCCCACGCAGATGACCCGTCCGCCGCCCGCCTTGGTCCGGTTAATCAGATCGGCCGTTTCCTGTGGAATGACACAGTATTCGCTGTGCATCTCGTGGTCTGTGATCTCCGCCTCCTTCACCGGGCGAAAGGTACCCAATCCCACGTGGAGCGTCACATATCCCACCCCAATGCCCATAGCAGAGATTTTCCCCAGCAGTTCATTGGTAAAGTGCAACCCTGCAGTTGGCGCGGCGGCGGAGCCTAAAACCTTGGAATAGACTGTTTGATACCGCTCCTGATCCTGCAGCTCCTCCTTGATATAGGGGGGCAGCGGCATCTTTCCCAAATGCTCCAAAACCTCAAGAAATATCCCTTCATACGCAAACCGTACCAGACGGTTGCCGCCCTCTACCTCGTCAATGATTTCGGCGGTTAACTCCCCGTTACCAAAGCTGACGCGAGCGCCCGGACGCAGCTTTTTCCCCGGGCGCACCAGGCACTCCCACACCTTATCTCCCCTGTCGATGAGCAGCAGGATCTCGCAGGCGCCTCCACCGGGAAGCCGCTGCCCCAATAGTCTTGCCGGCAGAACCCGAGAATCGTTTAAAATCAAGCAGTCCTTTGGAGTCAGGAAATCCGGCAGCTCATAAAAATGCCGGTGGTCCCACTCGCCCGTGGTTTTATTTAGCACCAGCAGGCGGGACGCGTCCCGCTGCTGGATGGGAGTTTGGGCGATGAGTTCCTCCGGCAGGTCAAATTTAAAATCAGATGTCTTCAACTTGTTATTCTGCCTTTCGTTCAGCCGGTTTTGCCAATGGTCACACCGGTAAAATAGTTTTTCAGGATATCCGTATAGCTATACCCAAGCCGCGCCATTGCGTTGGCGCCCCACTGACTGAGCCCCACAAGATGGCCGTATCCACTTCCTGTAATGGAAAAGGAATTGGAACTGGTCGCAGCAGCGATCGCGGCTGTGCTGCCCGCGCCTGTAATGGCGTATGGCGCGGTGGCAGAGATGGTTGAAATCTTTCCCTTGCCGCTGATGGCGCACACGCCGGACAGGCTGGGCAGAGAGGCTCCGCTACAATTAATATAGTAGCCAGACGCTGTGCCACCGCTGACCGCGTAGCGCATCGACCGCAACCCAAGCATATTGCGAATATACGTCTCTCGGGTAAAGGTCTGGGTCTTCCCGTTGGCATAGGTAAATTTAATCTCGATGGCGTTGCCTGTACCGGAATAAGAAGACACCTGGAAATTGGTCACCGCTGTTCCGATGCAATAGCCCTTGGCCTGCAGGATTTTTGTCAACTCATCGGCCGTATAGCTGACATTCCAACTATAGTTGGATATACTGCTGGAAATCGTCACTTCGTATGGATCCACCACGCCGACCAAATAGGGATGTTTGGTGGAACCCCATACATTTTCCACACTTTCACTTCCCCCGCCGTTGCTGGAGTAGTAAAACGTTTCAGCCATGGCACCGGCATACCATATAAAAATGCCCGCCGTTTCCGTGACCGCGCTGTTGCTGGTATCCGTGGGGGCAATACCGCCACTGCCCACGCCGTAATACACTTGACAATCGGTGGTGTTGCACAAATCAAACCCATAGGATGCGTGCTTATTTAAGTTCATCATGGCGTAAGTGCGGGCACAGACCGCCTGCGCCTTCAATGCCTCTGCGGGCCAAGAGCCACTCATTTCGTAGGGGACCACGCCCTTGAGATAAGTTTCCAGCGGCACAAAGTTAACCACGGTCAAGTCGCCGCCGCCGAGGCGCTGATACTGGAAGCCACCGTAATACTTAAACCCCTTGAACCAGGTGCGGTTTTCTGTGGAGTCGTCAAGTCCGGGCAAAATTCCAAGGCTACAGCTGCTTCCTCCGTCAAACTGGAATAAAATAGAGGCGGTGCCGGTCTTTGTAACAGAAACGGCATAGGGGCTTCCTTCCACCACCGAAGCGCCGCTCATCCCCAAGCTTTGCAGCGCGGAGGTTGCAGCTGCGGAGGTTGCATAGGAACCGACTCTAACGTAAAACGTTCCATTCACCCATGTGGGATATGCGTTGGCAATCCCGCCTGCTGCCGCCTGTGCCGCATCAAACCCGGAATAGGGGTTTGCCAACTGGATATAATAGCAGCCAATCACACTGAAGGAAGTTGAGGGCGCGGTGCCAGAGTATTTGGTGCCGGAAAGATAGGTGTTCTGCGTTTTTAGCATAGTCAGCTGCGTCTGCACAGTATAGCCCAGCTGAACAAAATCATAATTGCCGTCAAAATACCCCAGGCGGTAACCGCTTCCGTATCCGGTGTTATTCTCCAGATTGGCAGAAAGTAAAGCGCCGCTGCCATAGGCCAGTCCAATACGCAGCGTGGGGTTTGTCCCCCCTGTAATTGCAGCCGCAGATGGAATACAAAGCGTTAGCGCAAAGAAGAGCGTTACAAATTGCATTATTTTCCGTTTCATATTGCGCCCCATTTCTCCAAATCGTTCAGCACCTCTTTCGTTGACACCGCAGGTCAAAAGTGCTAAAATGATTTAATACATATGTATAAGGATCATGAAATATCTATCTGTAGTTCAAACATACATTTGATGCTATTATAGTACAAAATTCACCTTCTTGGCAACCTTTGTTTTCTTCGGGAAATGAGAAAAAACGTTGCCGGTTCTGAATAGTATAATAGCGGAAAAAGTGGAGGTCATTGAAATGGGAAAGTATAAAGTTGGAATTATCGGCGGCACCGGCATGGTCGGACAGCGTTTTGTCACGTTAACGCAGAACCATCCTTGGTTTGAGCTAACCGTGATCGCGGCCAGTGCCCGTTCCACCGGAAAAACATATGAAGAGGCCGTCGGTGCTCGGTGGGCCATGGATACCCCCATGCCCGAAGCCGTAAAAAAGCTCATCGTCATGAACGCCGAGGACGACGTGGAAAAAATCGCCTCAATGGTTGACTTTGTCTTTTCCGCCGTTGATATGAAAAAAGAGGAGATTAAGGCGCTGGAAGAGCGTTACGCCAAAGCCGAGTGCCCTGTGGTCTCCAACAATTCCGCCCACCGCTGGACGCCTGATGTGCCCATGGTCATCCCGGAGATCAACCCCGAGCACATCGAGGTCATTGAAAACCAGAAAAAACGACTTGGCACCAAGCGCGGCTTTATTGCAGTCAAGTCCAACTGCTCCATCCAAAGCTATGTTCCCGCCCTGTCTCCCATGCGGGCATTTGGCATTGAGAAAATTTTAGTATGTACCTATCAGGCCATTTCCGGTGCCGGCAAGACCTTTGACACCTGGCCCGAAATGCTGGATAACGTCATCCCCTACATTGGCGGCGAGGAGGAAAAATCCGAGCAGGAGCCGCTGAAGGTTTGGGGCAAGGTGGAAAATGGGGTCATCGTCAATGCTCCCGCCCCCGCCATCACTGCCCAGTGCCTGCGCGTACCTGCCTCGAACGGCCACATGGGCGCTGTGTTTGTCTCCTTCGCTCAAAAGCCCTCTATGGACGAGATGAAAAAAATCTGGGCCGAATTTAAGGGTGTTCCGCAAGAATTGAACCTCCCCACCGCACCCAAGCAGTTCCTGAATTATTTTGAGGATGACAATCGTCCCCAAACCAAGTTGGATCGCGATATGGAAGGCGGCATGGCCATCTCCATCGGCCGTCTGCGCCCCGACACCCAGTATGACTACAAGTTTGTCTGCCTGTCCCACAACACACTGCGTGGTGCGGCGGGCGGCGCGGTTTTGCTGGCCGAGCTTCTTTGCGCCAAAGACTATATCGTCAGGCGCTAAGGTTTCCCGCCTTCAACTGAAAGGAATGATATTGGAATGAGAGAACCTGTTTTCACCGGGGCCTGCCCGGCGCTTGTTACTCCCTTTGACCAGAACGGCAATATTAACTATGATGCGTTTGGTACGCTGATCGACAATCAAATTGACGCTGGTGTGGACGCTGTTTGCGTCTGTGGCACCACCGGTGAGTCTGCGACGATGAGTATTCGGGAGCATATCGCGGCTGTAGAATTCTGTGTCAAGCGCGTGAATCATCGTGTAAAGGTCATCGCCGGCGCAGGCAGCAACGACACCTCTGCCGCCGTTTATCTCTCCCAGCATGCACAGGATTCAGGCGCTGATGCGCTCCTGCTGGTCACCCCCTATTATAACAAGGCAAGCCAGACCGGTCTTGTCAAACACTACGAATACATTGCCGACCGTGTGAATGTACCCATCATGCTCTACAACGTGCCCAGTCGCACCGGCGTTTCCTTTGCCGCGGATACTTATCAGATACTGGCCCAGAATCCCAAAATTAACGGTGTGAAAGAGGCCTCCGGCAACTTCTCCTTGCTGGCCCACACCCGTTATCTTTGCGGCGACGACTTCTACATTTGGTCCGGCAATGACGATCAGGTGGTCCCTATGATGGCGCTTGGAGCCAAGGGCGTGATCTCGGTGGTGTCCAACATTGCGCCCGACGTGATGGTGAATATGTCTCATCTGTGTCTGGAAGGCAACTTTGATGCCGCTTCCAAGCTGCAAATCGACTACATGGATTTGATCGACTCACTGTTCATCGAGGTTAACCCCATCCCCATCAAGGTTGCCATGAATATGCTGGGCATGGAGGCCGGACCCCTGCGCCTGCCCCTGTGCGAAATGTCCCCCAAGAACGAAGATATCCTGCGGCAGTCTCTGGTCCGCATGGGCCTGTTGAAGTAAGGGCCGCCGCGATGCTGAAGATAATTATTTCCGGCTGCAATGGCCGTATGGGGCGAGTGGTCGAGTCGCTCTGCGCCGCCGATGGAGGGCTTTCCGTTGTTGCGGGGTTCGACGTTTTGGGAACCGGAGAGCATGACTATCCCGTCTACACGTCCCCTTCCCAGTTTACCGGAGAGGCGGACGCGGTCATTGATTTTTCTAATCCCGCCGCTCTTCCCGCACTGCTGGATTTTGCCCTGGTTCGGCACATTCCGCTGGTGCTTTCCACCACTGGCTATACGGCCGAGCAGGTTGCCGCCATCGGTGCCGCGGCACAGAGAGTCCCCATTTTCCGCTCGGCCAATATGTCACTGGGCATTAACGTCCTGCTGGATCTGGTTAAAAAGGCCGCTGCCGTGCTGGAGGATAGCTGCGACATAGAAATTGTAGAACGTCACCACAATAAAAAGGTAGACGCTCCCAGCGGTACCGCCCTCATGATCGCCGACGCCATGGCTGGCGCTATGAAGCGGGAATCAGAATACGTTTACGACCGGCACAGTGTCCGAAAGCCCCGGGACAAGAAGGAACTGGGTATTTCCGCCGTCCGGGGCGGCACTATCGTGGGCGTTCATGAAATCATTTTCGCCGGTCACGACGAGATTATTGAGATCAAGCACACCGCCTTGAGCCGCGAAATCTTTGCCCAGGGAGCGGTAGAAGCGGCAAAGTATATTGCCACCGTTACCAAACCTGGCGTGTATGACATGTCCATGCTGGTGTCAAATAAATAATTAACATAGGAAAACGGCTCCCCTTCGGTATCACCTTTGGGAAGCCGTTTCCATCTATTATCCTGTCGTCGCTTCATCAGAAGCGACTTTTTGTATCTCCACACGCACAAAACAAGCACTGCCTGTGGTTTCCCAATCCAGTACATGATAATAATTATTGATCAGAGTACCGCACGGTGAAAGATTTTCTTTCCTTTTTTGATCATCAGACCCTCGCCTGCAAGGTTCTCCGCGGTATAGACCACGGAACCAGACGCGACCTTTTCCCCGTTAACCTCCACGCCGCCCTGCTCGACCAGACGACGCGCCTCCTTTTTGGAGGGTGCTAAACCGCATTTCACCATCAGATCAAGAATTCCAATGGCGCCATCGGTCAAATCTTCATCCGTCAGCGTGGTGGTTGGCATATTGGCGAGATCCCCCCCGTTGGAGAACAGCCCGCGGGCGGTTTCCTGTGCCTTTGCCGCCTCTTCCTCGCTGTGAACCAGTCGGGTCAGCTCGAACGCCAGTCGATCCTTGGCCTGATTGAGCTGGCTGCCCTCCCAGCTTTCCATGGTGGAAATTTCGTCCAGTGATACGTCGGTGAGCATTTTCAGACAGTGGAGCACATCGGCGTCCTCCACATTGCGCCAATACTGATAAAATTCATAGGGCGATGTCTTTTCGGGGTCCAGCCAAACAGCGCCCCCCTGTGTTTTGCCCATCTTTTTCCCTTCGGATGTCAGCAGAAGGGTAATGGTCAAGGCATAAGCGTCCTTGCCCAGCTTGCGGCGAATCAGTTCCGTGCCGCCCAGCATGTTGCTCCACTGATCATCGCCGCCGCACTGCAGATTGCAGCCCAGTGTCTGATACATGTGATAGTAATCATAGCTTTGCATGATCATATAGTTGAACTCCAGAAAAGACAAGCCCTTTTCCATGCGCTGCTTGTAGCACTCGGCACGGAGCATGCTGTTTACGGAAAAGCATGCTCCCACCTCGCGCAGCAGCTCCACATAATTGAGTTTGAGCAGCCAGTCTGCATTATTGACCATGAATGCTTTTCCCTCGGAAAAGTCGATAAATTTGGACATCTGCTCCTTAAAGCGGTCGCAGTTATGCTGGATGGTCTCCGTCGTCATCATCTGCCGCATGTCGGAACGTCCCGATGGGTCGCCGATCATGCCCGTGCCCCCGCCCACCAGTGCAATGGGCCGATTACCCGCCTTCTGCATCCGGCGCATGAGATTCAGCGCCATGAAGTGGCCCACATGCAGGGAATCAGCGGTGGGGTCGAAGCCGATATAGAAAGTTGCCTTTCCGTGATTAATGAGGTCTTTGATCTCTTCCTCGTCCGTTACCTGCGCGATCAGTCCCCGCGCCACCAGTTCGTCATACAATGTCATTTGATTTTCTCCTTTTTCAAAATAGAAAGCCCTCTGTCCCAAACGGGACAGAGGGCAAATTGATTGCGGTACCACCTCTGAACGTTTCCCCCTTGCGGGAAAAACCTCATGAAGTCAAAGACTTCAGTGCTATAACGGGCACTCCCGGCACGCGCCTAACGGATTCTGATCCCTCGGACGGCTGCTCAAGGATGTATTCACAGCACACGCCTCTCCCCCTTTCACCGGACGGGGGTTCTCTGCACAGGCGGTCTGCCGCTACTGGTTCCTATCATCGCATTTAAATGATTGATTTGATTGATTATAGTATACCCGCCTTCATTTGTCAACCGTCTTATGTACCGCTGCCGCATCCAAGAGTTCTCCGGCGCTGTGGAGCATGGCATCTGTGATTTTGTCGCCGCCAATAAGACGGGCCAATTCCTCTTTTTTTCGTGTAACATTAAGTTTTTCAATGTTTGTAAAGGTTCTTCCCTTACTCTCCCCTTTTTCCACGGAGAAATGGGTATCGGCCATTGCCGCAATTTGCGGCAGGTGGGTCACGCATAAAACCTGCTTGCCCCGCGCCACGTCGGACATTTTTTCCGCAACCTTTTGTGCCGCTCGGCCGGAAACCCCGGTATCAACCTCGTCAAAAACAAGGGTTGAAATGTCATCATTTTCGGCCAACACGTTTTTAAGCGCCAGCATAATGCGCGCCAGCTCACCGCCGGAGGCGATCTTCTGGATGGGCTTCAAATCCTCGCCCACATTAGCGGACATGAGAAATTGCACCTCGTCCATGCCGGTGCTGTCCATTCCGGATTCACAGGTCTTTTCAGAAAAGAACACTTCAAACCGCACTTTTGGCATATCCAAATCCCTCAGCTCGCTTTGAATCCGCTCTTTCAGCAGCAGCGCCTTCTCCCGCCGCAAAGCAGATAGCTGCTGCGCCCCAGCCTTTGCCGAAGTTAGCGTCTGGATCCGCTTCTTTTCCAGTCGTGCAATGGTATCATCGGCATATTGGATGTCATCCAATTTCTTTTTGCAGGCCTGCAAATAGTCCAGCATCTCCTCCACCGAGCTGCCGTACTTCTTTTTCAGGCGGTAAATAAGGTCCAGCCGCCCCTCCAGTTCGTCCAGCTCATTGGGCGAAAACTCAAACTGAGCGCGGAGATCCCGTATCAGCTCCGCCAGATCGTCGGCCTCACAGCGTATTTCCACCGCCTTTTCCGCCAGCGACGCAATCTCATCACTGACCGGAGCAGCACCTCGCAAGGTCTGCTCGGCCGACATCAAAAGGGATACCGCCCCCTCGGTGTCATCATCCCCGGCAAGCGCGCAATATGCCCCCTCCACCGCGTCAACAAGCTTGCCGGCGTTGCGAAGAATGTTCCGCCGCCCGGTGAGACTTTCTTCCTCCCCTGCTTTTAGGGCCGCTCGCTCGAGTTCACCGATCTGATAGGTCAGCGTGTCCATTTTGCGGGCTTTCTCCGCCTCGTCCATCCCCAATGCCGCAAGGTCTCGGCAGACAGCGGAAAAGGCTGCATAGTCTGCCTGATACGCTGTTTTTTGTATCTCCGTTTGCCCAAAGCGATCCAGATAATCCAGATGGCATGCAGCATCCAAAAGTTGCTGCCCGTCGTGCTGGCCATGGATATTCAGTAATTGCCGCCCTAACTCCCGCAGCTGGGCAACGGTAAGCAAACGACCGCCAATCCGGCAGATGTTTTTCCCATCCGCCTGGATCTCCCGCTGGATAATTAGGTTCCCATCTTCGTCCGGCTCGATTCCGTTATCCACAAACCAGGAAAGTCCAGGCAAATCGGCAAAAATAGCAGTCACAACTGCTGACTTTGAGCCAGTGCGAATCAGATCGCGGCTGGTCCGCTCTCCAATTACAGCACTGATGGCGTCAATCACGATGGATTTTCCCGCGCCGGTCTCGCCCGTGAGGACGTTAAGTCCCTTTTCAAACTGGACATCCGCTGTTTCGATCACGGCAATGTTCTCAATATGGAGTAACGACAGCATGGTACTGGCCTCCTCCGCCAATCATTTCAGCATTTTGTGTATCTCGCTGCAAAAGGCGGTGGCCGCCTCTTTAGATCGCATGATCAGGATTCCTGTGTCATCGCCGGCAATACTCCCCAGCATATCCTCAATTTCCATATTGTCCAGCGCGGCACAAGCCGCTGACGCGAGGCCCGGCATGGTGTTGATGACCACAATGTTCTGGGCGGCCTCGAAAGCGGTAACGCTCTCCTTGAAAATCGTCTGCAGACGATTGGCCTCATTTGCAGTATTCTTGCGCTCGGACACCACATACCGGTAAGCGCCTATCCCGGTCAGCTCTTTGACCAGCCGCAATTCCTTGATATCGCGGGAGATGGTGGCCTGCGTGGCGGATAACCCCAGCTGCCTCAACTCGGCCAACAACTGTTCCTGTGTTTCAATGTCCTTTTCGGTAATAATACTTAGGATCTTATTCTGCCTTGTCCGTTTCAATTCTTTCCCCCCAGTTTTTGATTGAGCAATTCATAAAAACTTTTTCCTGTCAGCCGCACCAAACGCGTCACCTGCTCTGATCGGCCGATCTCAACGGTGTCGCCGGCAGACAGCTTGACTGATTTTCCACCGTCGGCAGAAAGATACGCTGTTTTACGCGTCAAATACCCCATTTTAGCCGTTACCCTGCGGTTTGCGCCCAGCACCATTGTCTTGGCCGAGAGCGTATGGGCACAAATGGGGGTAATCACAATGTTTTCTGCGGTGGGTTCCACAATGGGGCCTCCAGCCGCCAAGGAGTAGGCCGTGGACCCGGTAGGGGTGCTGACAATGACGCCATCGCCGGAATAGTCAGAAATCAATACGTCGTCAGCATAAATATCCAAATCAATGATGCGCGCAATGGTTCCCTTCGTGATAACCGCGTCATTTAAAGCTAAATCCTCGTAAAACACCTTTCCGCCGCGACTTGCCCGCACATCCAGCATCATGCGGGCCTCAATCGTGTAGTCACCCGCCGCCACCTTGGACAGAAGAGACAGCTCGCCATGCTCCAGTTCAGCCATGAATCCGACACTGCCCATATTGACGCCCAGAATGGGGACGCTATTTGCGTTGGCCTCTTTCGCCGCGTGGAGAATGGTACCATCGCCGCCAAAGCAGATAAGCATATCCGCCAGCTTCAATTCCTCGTTCATATCAAAGTATTGCAGCTTTTTCGGCAATTCCATTTTACTCCCGCTATCCAGTTCAAAGGGAAGGCATACCTTGGCCTCCACACCCGCGCGCTGCAAAATGTGCTGAGCTTCCTGCGCGGCTTTGAGTCCCCTGTCCCGGTATGGGTTGGGACTAAGTATGATCTTCATGCTTTCCCCCCTTCCAGCACTACATGAGATTCTGCCACCAGCGCATTCAAATCACCATTCCAGCTTTCCCCCGCGCCTGCTTGTAAATGACCTAGATATTCAATATTCCCCTCCGGGCCACGGATTGGTGAGAAGGTAATTCCCTTTACAGTGAAATCGGCATCCGAAGCATTCTTTAAAAATTGCTCCAAAACCTCCAGGTGAACGGCGGGGTCACGGACAACACCCTTCTTCCCCACCTTTTCCCGTCCCGCTTCAAATTGCGGCTTGACCAGACAGGCAACCTCACCCTGGGGCGGCATAAGCGCACGAAGGGGCGGCAAAATTAGCTTCAGCGAAATGAAGGAAACATCAACAGAAGCAAATTGCAGCGGCTCCGGGATCTGCTCTGGGGTTAAATACCGGGCATTTGTGCGTTCCATGCATACGACCCGGGGGTCATTTCGGATGGACCAAGCCAACTGACCGTAGCCCACATCCACCGCGTAAACCTTTGCGGCGCCATTTTGCAGCATACAATCGGTAAAGCCACCGGTGGATGCGCCAATATCCGCGCAAATTTTCCCCTCCAAGATAATGGGAAACTGCGCCATGGCCTTTTCCAGCTTCAGTCCACCCCTGCTGACGTATTTCAGCGTGTGGCCTTTTACTGCAATCTCTGCCATCTCATCAATCGGCGTCCCTGCCTTATCCACCCGCTGTCCGGCCACAAAGACCTGTCCGCTCATGATAATTGCCTGTGCCCGCTGCCGGCTTTCCACCATGCCGCGCTCCGTCAGAAGGATATCCAGTCTCTTTTTAGCCATTGGCGCAGATCTCCTTCGCTTTTCTATAGAGTGCGGCAGCGTCCAATCCACAGCTTTGCCGCAATTGCGCAACCGATCCATGGGTGACAATACCGTTTCCCAAGTTGCATAGCGCAAGCTTCTCTACGCGGACGCCGGCCTGTTCCAGTTCCGCTGCCACGCGCTGTCCAACGCAGTTTGCGGCGGCACATTCCTCAACCACCAACAAACGCCCCGTCTTTTTCACGGAATCCAGCACTGGAGCTATGTCAATCGGCGTAATGATATTGCATTTGAGTATTTCAGCTCGGATGCCTTCCGCCTGCAGCAGCTGTGCAACTTCCAGCAGGTCGTTGACGGTGACACCGTAACTCAAAAGAGTAATCGCATCACCCACCTGCAGACAGACGGTGCCCGCGCTACCCGCGTTACCGCGATACAGGATTCCCTCTCCGCCTCGAGGGTAACGAACCGCAACCGGGCCGTGACACTCCAATACAGCACGACGCGTCATAGATCCCAACTCAGAAAAGCTTGCTGGGGCAAACACGGTCATCCCCGGCACCGTATCCAGATAAGCCACGTCAAACACGCCGTGATGGGTTTCGCCATCTTCTCCAACAAGGCCCGCACGGTCAACCCCAAACACCACATGAAGGTTCTGAAGCGCCACATCGTGGATCAGCATGTCGTAGCCGCGCTGCAGAAAGCTGGAATACACCGCAAATACGGGGATCATCCCTTGCTTCGCCATTCCGGCCGCCATAGCAATGGCGTGACCCTCCGCGATTCCCACATCAAAGAAGCGATCACTGAATTGCCCGGAAAAGCCATCCAGCCCCGTTCCCGATTGCATGGCCGCCGTGATCGCGCACACACGCCTATCTTCATCCGCCAGTCCGCACAGAGTCATGCCGAAAACGCTGGAAAAGCTTCTGCCTGGCTGATGCAGCGGCGTCCCCGTAGCAACATCATATTGGGAAACACCATGAAATTCATCGGGGCAGAGCTCCGCCGGTGGATAGCCTTTTCCCTTTACCGTTTTTATATGCAGCAGGACGGGTCCGTCCATTCGTTTTGCATCCCGCAGCACTTGGGTCAGATTCTTCACATCATGCCCGTCTACCGGTCCAAGATAGGTAAAGCCCATATCCTCAAACATACTGCATGGTAAAAGAGTGTGTTTCACCGCCGTTTTAATGCGGTGATTGAACCGATAGAGGCCTCGACCAATCGCAGTGAGTGCCATCAGCTTACGGTACCACTTTTTAAAATTGAGATAATGGGGTTTTAGGCGCTGATGCGCCAAATGCTTCGCAATCCCCCCGACGCTTTTTGTAATGGACATGCCGTTGTCATTCAGGACCACAATCAATTTTTGCCCGCTTTGGCCGGCGTCGGACAGTCCTTCATAGGACAGCCCGCCGGTGAGCGCGCCGTCCCCGATCAAGGCTACCACGTTGTAGTTCTCCCCCAGTAATGACCGTGCCCTTGCCATGCCAACCGCCACCGAAATTGAATTGGATGCGTGACCGGCAATAAATGCGTCATGCGCACTCTCAGACGGCTTCGGATAACCCGCAATCCCCCCGAAAGAGCGCAGTGTCTGCATTGCAGCTCTCCGTCCGGTGAGTATTTTGTGCGAATAGCACTGGTGTCCCACGTCGAATACCAGCCTGTCCCTCCCCGTGTCAAACACACGGTGCAGCGCCACGGTAAACTCCACAACACCCAGATTGGAAGCCAGATGACCGCCGGTTTTGGAAACCGACTCTACCAGCTCTTTCCGTAAGTCTTCGCACAGCTGTGCAGCCTGCGTGTCAGACATAGAGTTCAAATATGCCTGTTCTATCTCAATCTCCAAAACGATCCCTCAGTTTCCTACGATACGGCCTCATATTGCCAATAAATCTACGCCAAACCAGCCGATAAAAATACCCAACAGAGCACCGGCGATGACCTGCAGCGGCGTGTGTCCCAGCAATTCTTTCAGCTCTTGTCCGAAATGTGCCGGTGACATATCTGCCCAGTTATTCATAATGTAATTCAGCCGTTTGGCCTGCTCCCCAGCCGCTCTTCGTACGTTAAACGCATCGTACATCACAATGACCGCCACAACCGTCGAAACGGCAAACATGGGCCCGGAAAAGCCATAAAGCTTGCCCACCGTGGTCGCGCAAGTGCACACAAAAGAGGAATGCGAACTGGGCATCCCTCCACTATCCAGAAAGCGATGGATATCGAACCGATGCTCCTGTAGCACCACCACAATTCCCTTCAGGATCTGTGCTGTCGCCCAAGAAAAAATGGAAAGGCTGAGCACCAGATTTTTAGACATAAGCGCGGTAAAAGTCATTTTATAACCCCCAAAAAAACAATTAGTTCACCCGTTTGGCCAGTTCCTTGGCTAATTGTCGATGAAATTCGCTGTCAGGAAAGCAATCTAACGCCGCCACGGCCTGCTGTGTAAGCAATTCCACCAAGTCACCACAGGCGGCGAGACCAAGCGTGGTAACAAATGTGCTTTTTTGGTTTGCCTCGTCCGAACCGGTCTGCTTGCCCAGGGCCACCGTTTCACCCACCACATCCAGCATATCGTCCCGAATCTGAAAGGCAAGCCCCAGTCTCTCCGCATACAGGCGTACGGCGAAACGCTGATCGTCCGTCCCTCCGGCCACAATACAGCCGATCTCAGCAGCCGCAGAGATAAGCGCGCCGGTCTTCAGGCTTTGAAGTGTTTTCAGTTCATCGGCGGTAAGGCGCTTCCCTTCCCCGTCAATATCTAGGGCCTGTCCTCCTACCATTCCGGCAGGGCCCGCGGCGTTACTTAAGCATTTTACCGCGGACACAATCCGCACCGGCGGAATCTGTGGGCTACACTTGGCGGTCATCGTTTCAAAGGCCGCCGTTAACAATGCGTCGCCTGCCAAAACTGCGGTAGACTCTCCAAAAACCTTATGGCTCGTTGGTTTGCCCCGACGCAGATCGTCGTCATCCATACAGGGCAGATCATCATGGATCAGGGAATAGGTGTGCACCATCTCCAGCGCGCAGGCAAAGGGAACTGCCCACGTCACGTCGCCGCCGCACATGCGGCAGGTTTCCAATGTCAGAACCGGGCGAATCCGCTTACCGCCCGCCAGAAGGCTGTATTCCATGGCGTCGTACAGCTGCCCATATGCCCCGTGACCGCGAAAGCAAGCGGACAGCCAAGCTTCAATCGTCGCCCGATCCGCTTCCAAATACGCCTGATAGGTCATATCGTTTCACCATCAAATGGTTGATACTCCGGTGCACCATCTGCGCCACGGGTGAGCTTTGCCACCTTTTGTTCCGCTTTGTCCAGTAAACCACCGCACTGGCTCATCAGTTTCGTGCCCTCTTCAAACAGAGAAAGAGACTCCTCCAGCGGCGTATCTCCCTTTTCCAGCAAAGCCACAATTTCCTCCAAACGAGCCATAGCCTGTTCGAAACTCAGTTTCTTGTCCGCCATTATGGGCACTTCCTTTCTTCCACACGGCAGTGCAAACTGCCGTCCCGCAGACGCAGCTCGAATCGGTCGCCGGATTGTACTGCCGCCACGGTGGTCACCAAGCCACCATTCTCCGTCCGGGCAATGGCATATCCCCTGCCTAAGACCTTAAACGGACTCATCGCATCCAGCGAAGCGGCCAGACGGCCGTAACGCTCTCTCCCACGAGAAAGAGAGCTGTTTAGTCCCGCCGCCAGACGGCGGCTTTGATAATCCAAAAGAAGCCGCCGATCCTCCAGCTGGCTCAGCGGATTTTGTAACACGCGACTGCCACGCATCCGTTCCAGCGCGGCGCGTGCTGCCCGCGCTTTATGCTCCAGCGCGGCGGTCATGCGCTGCCCTGTTTGGGCAAGCTGCGCGTAAAGATCGTTTTGATCCGGCACCGCAAGCTCTGCGGCGTTGGACGGCGTTGCCGCTCGAAGATCGGCCACAAAGTCGGCAATAGTAACGTCCGGTTCATGTCCCACTGCGGAAATGACCGGGATGTGAGAGGCATAAATGGCCCGAGCCACGATCTCCTCGTTGAACGCCCACAGGTCCTCCATAGAACCGCCGCCGCGGCCCGTCAGAATCAGATCCGCCACCTTATATTGATTGGCATAGGCCAGCGCAGCCGCTATCTCCCCCGGGGCCTGCTCCCCCTGTACCCGAACAGGGAGGATCACAACCTCCGCCAGTGGAAACCGGGCGTTCAGGATACGGAGCATATCCCGTACCGCCGCGCCGGCGGGTGAGGTGATCAGCGCAATTTTTTTGGGATAACGGGGCAGTGGCTTTTTATGCGCTGGGTCAAATAATCCTTCTTCCAGCAGCCGAGCCTTCAGTTGTTCGAAGGCCACATGAAGGTCCCCCACACCATCCGGGGTGAGTTCGCCGCAGTAAAGCTGGTACTGTCCATCCCGTGGGAAAACCGTTATCCGCCCAAAGGCAATGACCTTCATGCCGTTTTCCGGGCGAAAGCGAAGGGTCGCGGCATCCCGTTTAAACATCACGCAGCGAATAGTGCCCTCGCTGTCCTTTAGGCTGAAATAGTGGTGTCCGGAGGGGTAGCACTTATAATTGGATACCTCGCCCCGGATGAAGACGCCGGACAGCGACTGGCTTTCGTCCAACAGGTTTTTGATAAAGCGATTGATTTGGGAGACGCTGTAAATCGTCCGTTCATTCTTCATTTCCGCGTCTCCCCTTTCCTTCTCATCCAAGGCAGCGATAGGTCAATACCGCAACGCCCATGGCGTTATCCGTAGAATACGCAGGCGGAGCAAACACCGCGCCGCAGGAATTTTCCATTACCTCACGCAGCAGCCGGTTAGACGCAACGCCGCCGGAGCAGAGCACGGGACACCCCGGGTACTGCCTGCGCGCATGTTCCGTCGCGGACACCACCGCCTCGGCCACAGATCGCAGAACATAATACGCCACATCTCCAGCCAGCATTCCCTGCTGCACCAGCGCGATTGCCTTATTCTCCATACCTGAAAGGGAAAATGACTTATCCTGCACCTTAACTGTAAAGTGTTTTTCCTGTTCAGCTTTTTTCGACAACTCGTCCAATCCCTTGCCTGCGGGGAAAGAAATTCCCAACAGCTTGCCGGTGCGGTCGATCAACTGACCCGCTGAAATATCGGTAGTCCCGCCAATACAGGTGGCTTTCACGTTTTTCCCGTCTGGTTCGACAAAAAGCAGCTCGGTGGTTCCGCCCGAAAGGTGCCATGCAAGGTGCCGGGTATCCAGCAGATCCATCCTGCCTGCCGACCACGCGGCGGCGGCAATGTGTCCCTGCTGGTGAGAACACGAAAAGAAGGGAACGCCAAGCACAGATGCCATTCCTTGTCCCTGTGATGCTCCCGCTAAGAAGCATGGCATATAGGAACCTTCAATGGCCCTTGGCCTGGTGCTGGCGCCAACGGCCCCAATCCCCTGCAGCATGCCGCTCTCCTCCAGCTTTTTCATAAGCTCAGGAAGACGCTTTACATGGGCGAACAGCGCATCGCTCTGCCGCAGACCCAGCGCTCCCTCCGGCACGTCCAAAAGCCGTCCGGCATTGATCCCGTCATGCCCATCAAACAAAGCGGCCGACGTTGTGTAGTTGCTGGTATCCAGCCCCAAGGCCCGTCCACTCATAACTCTGGCTCGTCCATGACCGGAGCCGCAGGGGTATCCGGAAATTCAGTTCTAACAAAAGTACCGAGAATACCATTGACAAAGGAGACAACCTCTTTTTCCTCGTAGTTCTTCACAATCTCCACAGCAGAATTGATGGCTGCCGCATTCGGAATGTCCGGCATATAGAGCACCTCGTACATCGCCACACGCATGATGGCCGCCGCCACGCGGGGAATACGGGAAAAATTCCACCCGATCGCATATCGAGCAATATAATCGTCCAGCTCCGGGCTGTGCAGGAAAGTCCCCGTCACCAACACGCGGATATACTCCAGTTGCTTTTCGTTGGGGAATTCAGCATAAAGCGGCTCCTCGGTCCCCAGGCGCTCAAAGTTCTCTTTTGAAAGGGCTTCGCTCAGCAATTCTTCCACGCGCTGTGTACCAAATCCCAATTCATACACAAGATGGACGGCAATCTCTCTGGCTGTGATTCTTGTCATTCCTTTTCCTCCAGCAAAACGGTTCTTTATTCATAAATATACGCATACATTATATACATTTTCACAACAAAATGAAACCCCTATTTTTTCGAAAAAAAGAGTTGAACGAACCGGACGTCCGTTCAACTCATTTTTATAGGATTAAGCGCTTTTTAGGGGGTTTTGTGCACCTTTTCAAACGTAATGCCGCCAATGTTGATGTTTACGCTTTCCACGGCGAGACTGCTCATGGATTCCACGCTGCCGTACACAGCTTCCTGCACTGCTTTGGCCACAGTCTGAATGGTTGCACCATATTTAACCATAATAGAAATGTTGATGATGACGCTGTCTTGGCCAATTTGGACATCTACGCCGCGGGCGAGATTTTTCTTGCCCAGCAGCTCTGCGATATCGCTGCCAAGATTGGCGGCCAGACTGCTTACGCCCTCTACCTCCAGCGCGGCGGCGGCGGCTATGACAGCCACGACGTCCTCGGATATATTAATACTACCCAGTTCGTCAGAGCGGGAAACATATCCTTTTACTTCGCTCATGGGAAACACGCTCCTTTTCGCAGTACGATCTAAAAGCATTGTACCACAAAAATGAGAAATTACAACCAAATTTTTGCCTATTCAGCTTCTATGATCTTGATTTGCTCTGCTGCGAAGCTGGTCTCATCCATCACGATGTCTGTGATACGCGCTGTGGCGGTGCTGTCCAGTCCGCCTTCCAGGGCGGAGACCACAATACTGATGCTCTCATCGCCGATGAAGGCCACGCAGTCCTCATATCCCTTGGCCATAATCAGGTTTTCAATTTGCGCCTCGGTCACCGTCCACGCAGCCATGGTCTGGATGGACGCGTTGGCCTCGTCAATCACAGTCTGCTCAACGCCTTCGCTTAAGGCGGCTTCTTCCAGAAGCGCCAGCGCGCTGTCCCGCGCCTTTTGGCGGTTGAGTCGCGCGGAGGAAAAGTAATCACTGCCGGACGAATTTTCTGTTGTTCCAGAACTTTCCATTAATGGATCATTCACCTCAGATGTCACCTGTGCGGCTTCACCAAGGGTTTTGCCTACTTCCGCATCGCTGCCCTCCTGCTGATAGCTCCAATTCAAATAGACCGCCACACACACAAACAGTAGGATCGCCGCCACAACCGCATTCCGCTTCCATAGTTTCATTTTGAAACGCCTCACTTTCCTTCACAAATTGCAATTTTATCGGAACTCAACCCCGTAAGGGCTGAGACTGCCTCCAGCAGCTTGAGCTTCGTGGTGGCGTCTCCGCCCCCCGTGTAAACTACCAGCGCGCCTTGAAACGAGGGGTAGATTTCCTGCAACAGAACCGTTCCTTCTGTGCTTGAGCCCAGCGATAACACTACCGTACTCTTTTTCGTTTCGGAGCTGCTTCCGTCCTCCGCCTCCTCCACGTCCTGCGCCAGCACCTGCCGCGTACCGCTTTTGGCGGTGAGAACCACTTTTACGGTACCTGCTCCCTTAACCCTTGACAAAGTATCTTCCATTTTCCGCTCTATCTCATCCAGGTCAAACCCGGAGGAAACCGAAGAGGAAACAGCCTTTTCCGTATCCGCTGTACCCTGGGAAGGCCACAGCAGCAGGATCAGTCCCACAACCACCACAAGAAGAACATAGCGGTACTTCGATGCCAGGCTCAAAAGCCGTTTTACCTGCACTACATTCGCAGTGGTTTTCGGCCGGTCTTCCATGAAGCTCTACCTCCCTTCCTCAAAGCTTTGCTTCTCCTGCGTAATCCCCAGATCTTCGGTCATGATTGCACTGAGCGCAGCCTGCTGATCTCCTGTCAGCTCGCCCGTCACAGTCACGGCATCCGGAACCGCGGTATCTGACTCCCAGCGGCAAGTAACGGCCGCCTGACAGCCCGCGCCCAATGCCTGTGCTTTGTCCACAATATATGCAGCACACTTCTCCTCTATGATTCCTTTCGTCAAGACATCGTTCTCAGCAGAGAATTCCTCAATCGCAGCGTTCGCATCCGTCTGATAGGCCGCAAGATCGAGGGAAAAAAACGGGATCTCACCTGTTGCAAACGGCTGCAGAACTGCAAACAGCAGAACAATCCCCCCCACCAGGGACGCCGCGCGCTTCACCGGTCCATCCGGACACATGCTTTCTGCCAGCGCCACCAGCATGGCGGCGGCGGTCACTGCCAGAAGCCATTGACGTACCATCTCCGTCATACTGTCACCACCGAAACCGCAGAGATAATGGAAATAAGCAGCAGCAGCGCGCAGGCACCGGTCATGCCCAGCACAAGGCCGAACACGCCTCCGATTGCATCGATCAGTCCTGTCACCCGGCCGTTATCCACAGTAGCAGCCAGCGCTGCGATCAGCTTATAGGCCAAATAGTGCATCCCGATCTGCAAAAAAGGAACCAGACACATCCCGAGCACCACCAGCATCCCAAAAACCCCAAGCGTACCCTTCAAAATCCCCGCCCCGGCCAGCATGGTTTCCGCCGCGTCCGATAAAATGCCGCCTACCACCGGAATCGCCCCGGACACCGCAAATTTGGCGGCCTTGACTGTGGCGGCATCCGCTGTACCGGCAATCGCACCGGTGGCGGTCAGGTAGCCGACAAACAGCAGAAGAATGGCAGTCAGAAACGTGGTACAAGCCCATTTGATCAGCTCTGCCAACCGTTTAAGCCCACTGTTCCCCAGTGCGGCATAGGCAGCGCTGGCTGCAATACAAGCATAAGCCATAGGCAGAAGAATCCCTCGGATGGTGGTCAGTAAAATATCAGAAAAAAGCATGGTCGCGACTTGTCTTGCCGCCGCCGAGGTAACCGCTCCGGACGCCGCGGTCAGCGCCGTCATGGTGGGCAAAATCGCTTTTGAAAAGGCTTCCATTTCGTTGATTGCCGTTCCGCCAAGTCCAATGAGAGAGCTTGCGTCCCCTACCGCTACCACCGTTACCGCCAGCGTTCCCGCGATATTGACTGCGGAAAGCCCCTGAATGTTCGCTCCCCCAAAAGCCCCTTCTGCCAATCCGCACAACAGTACCACCGTCAGCAGCACCACTCCGCTGCGGATTGCGCTGCGCGCCACCTGTTTCACCTGCTCTTCCGCTTTGTCAACAAGCGATCGCAGTCCATCCTCCAGCGAAAGATTGCCTGCTGCATCCAGACCCTGTCCATATTCTCCCGCCGCTTCTTCGATGCCGGTCATATCCAGCGCGTCAGCCTGTCCTTCCAGTGCGCCCACCTCTGCCGCACGGCAGACGCCGGTCAGCAAAAACAGGCATGCGAGCAACATAAACAGCTTTTTCATTCCAGCAACCCCGCCATCATTTCCAGTACCAGCTCCAGCAGCGGAAGCAGCACTAAAAGCACCATAGCAGTCCCGGCAACTTCGGTAAACGCGGCAAGTCCGCCTTCCCCGGCGTCACGGCACACCGCCGCTGCAAGCCGCGTGATAATGGCGATCGCCACCGTTTTTACAACGGCGGACACCACCTCATCCGACAGTCCGGCCCGTTCCGCCAGCGTATCCGCCAGCTCCTTCACACTCCACACGGCATCCGCTGCAAACAGCAAAATTAACACGCCTGCCGTCAGCGTCAAAACCAGCGCAATCTCGGGTACGCTCTTTTTGGTCAGAGTAATGCACAGCGTCGCGATCACTGCCACCGCCGCTATTCTCAGAATGTCTTCCATGGCGCTCACAGTCCGAACAGCGTTTTTACCAAGTCAAAAAGCGCGCTGATTTCCCGCACCACCATCATCAGCACCACCACAAGCCCAGCCAGCGTTGTCATCATCGCCTGCTCGTCCCGGCCTGAACGGATGAGAACCTGATTCAGTACCGAAACTAAAATCCCAATCGCCGCAATTCTAAAGATCAGATCAACGTCCATTGTCAATATCCTCCGTATCAGAGTAATAGTATGGCGATGAACGCACCGCCGGTTACACCCATCACGCGGTAAACGCGGCCCATCTTGTCCCGCTTTTCCTCCGCCTGACTCAAAAATTGGGACAGTCTATCTCGCGTTGCAGCGACAGCTTCCCGCTGACTTTCGGCGTCATAGCGGCCGAGGATGTTGCCTAGCTCACCAACGGTTTCGCGCTCCTCATCCTCCAGCGGCAGATCATCCGCTTCCAGCGCAAGCCGCCACAGATCGCCTAGGCTCCGCTCGCCCAAATTGTCCATTCCCCGCCAACAGCTGACAAACAATCTGCTGATCGGGCCTTTGGTACGCTCTCCAAGTTGCTCCAATAGTTCCGGCATGGGTGTGGCACGGAAGGTCAACTCCCGTTCCAAAATCATAAGCGCTGCCATCATCTCCCGCAGTACGCGCACGTGGAGCGTTAGCTGCTCCGCCGCCCGCATCCCAACACTGGCCGCACCGAACACCAGCAGGATGGCTCCCGCTATTTGCAGCATGAAAGTTCCTCCCGCCGCAGGACTCGATAATGGCGTATACCGCTGTCCCGTTCAATGAAAATGAAGCAGCGGAAAATGTCCTGCTCCATCAGTCCACGGTAGAGCGGCCTTGTAAACAGGTCGGTCTCCCCGGCGCCATGGGCCGTGGCCAGTACCACGGTGCCGCAGCCCGCAGCCTGTCCCATTGCCGCCACATCTGCCGGCGCCGTAATTTCGTCAGCCGCCAGCACTTGGGGATTCATCCCACGAAGCAGCATCATCAGCCCCTCCGCCTTCGGACAGCCGTCCATCACATCGGTCTGTCCGCCAATCTTCATCTGTGGCACGCCTTGGTACAAAGCGGCAAGCTCACCACGCTCGTCAGCTACCCCCACACGTAGCGCGGGGATGCCATCCCCATCAGAAATGCAGCGGATTAAATCCCGCAGCAGTGTGGTCTTTCCGCTGCCCGGCGGTGCTAGGATCAGCGTGTTCTGTAATGGATATTCACTTGTCATCTCTCTCAGTATCGTATCTGCCGCACCAGGAACCTCCCGCGCCACGCGAATGGCCACCGAGGATATTTGCCGCAGATTGAAAACCTCCCCATTTTGCATGACCGCCGTACCGCACAAGCCAATGCGATGTCCGCCACGCACCGTAAGAAACCCATTTTTCACCTTGTCCAGCACTGTGTGGGCAGAAGCCTGGCTGGCAATTTCCAACACTTGGCGCAAATCATTTTCCTCCACCGGCGGCGCGCTGGGCACCAGTTCTTCCCGCGCATCCACCGTTACCGTGGTCGGCCTTCCCAGCCGCAGACGGATTTCCTCTGCCTTTTCCCTTGTCTCCGGGGGCAAGGCAAGCACCGTATGTCTCAACCTCCACGGCAGCACTTCTGCCGCCTGATCAAACCGCTGCACCCAATCTTTCGTGTCCATACCCTTCGCCTCCATCTGAGGAATACTATGAACGGTTGTCCCCCTTTATGCACAAAAGAGGACGGCGCGTTTCACTTGGAAACGCGCCGCCCTCTTTTTCACTTGCATTATTTTTTACCATGCAGCTTCGCAGCCAGCAATGTATTCTCCATCAGCATGGCCCGCGTCATGGGGCCGACCCCGCCCGGTACGGGTGTAATGTAAGATGCCTTTGCAGATACTTCCTCGTAACAGACATCGCCGCACAGCTTGCCTTGATCATTGCGGTTCATCGCCACATCAATGACCACGGCCCCCTCCTTGACCATGTCGGCGGTTACAAGTCCGGTACGCCCCACTGCGGCAACCAAAATATCTGCCCGCAGGCATTCCGCTTTGAGATCCGGCGTTTTGGAGTGGCAGATGGTTACCGTTCCGTTTTCGCGCAGGAGCAGCAGCGCCTGTGGTTTGCCCACAATGTTGGAGCGGCCCAGAACCACGCAGTTCTTCCCCGCAGGATCGATGCCGTATTCCTTCAGCATTCGCATGACTCCGGCGGGGGTACAGGGGGCAAAACCCGGCTCGCCTGTCACAATTTTCCCTACATTCATGGGATGAAACGCATCCACGTCCTTGTCTGGGTGAATGGCCAGCAAAACTTCCTGTTCATCCAGTTCCGCAGGAAGCGGAAGCTGGACCAAAATTCCATCGATGTCCTCCCGCCCGTTCAATGTATCAATCAGCTCCAAAAGCTGTTTTTGTTTGGTCTGCGCGGGCAGTGCGTATTCTTCGCTGTAAATGCCGCATTCACCGCAGTCCTTTTGTTTGCCGTTTACATACACGCGGGACGCTGGGTCGTCGCCCACGATGACCACCGCAAGTCCCGGCCGCTGCCGCATCCGTTCCACTTCCGCCCGTACCTCTTTCTTGCATTTTGCCGCAAGAGATGTCCCATCAATGATTGTCGCCGCCATCGGCTTCGACCCCCTTTCCTCTTGAATTTACGCTCTTTCCAGAGGCAATTCGATTGACATACAACTCGTCCGGCGTGTGTTTTTTTCGAAGCTGCCACACCAGCACCGCCAGTGCAATCAGCGCCGAGATGGCGCCCAGCACCTGGGATGTGCGGACAGGCTGGCCGAATAATTCCAGCCCAAAGAAATACAGACTGTCGGTCCGCAGCCCTTCAATCATGCTGCGGCCAAATCCGTACCAAACGAGATAGGACAGGAAGATCTGTCCGTCAAATTTCCGCCACTTCCGCACCATGAGATACAGTAAACACAGGCCCACCAGATTCCAGCAGGACTCATACAGGAAGGTAGGATGTACCTCTGCGTATTTCCCGCCCACGGTGATCCCCATGCGCAGCAGACTGTCTGTCTCGCCGCCGTAAGCCTCCACGTTCATGAAGTTTCCCCAGCGGCCCACCAACTGACCGATGAGCAGTCCCTGCACACCCAGATCGGCAAAGGCAAAAAAGTTGATTTTTTTTACCTTGCAGAACACAAGCAGGGTCAGAATGCCTGCAATAATACCGCCATAGATGGCAAGACCGCCATCCCAAATGCGGACCATTTTGGCAAAATTCAGCGTTTCAACCCCATTTACCGTGGTCTTAAAATCATCAAGATAAAAAATAATGTAGTACAGCCGGCACCCAATAATGGACAGCGGAACCGCAAAAATGAGCATATCGGTGAGCTGATCGCTGTTGAGGCCAAAGCGGGGTGCCTGCCGGGCGCAGTACAGCGCCGCCAGCAGGAAACCCATCGCGATAATCACTCCGTACCAATAGATCGAATGCCCAAACACGGTAAAGGCCACCCGGTAAATGGTAAATTCCAGGCCGAGCCCTGGAAAGGAAACTATATTCATGCGGATTCCTCCTTGGGCCGAATCACAGACAGCGCCATGTGCTCTTTCACGGCACACTTGCGGAGGAACTCCTCCACATCGGACTTTTGTATCCCATCGAACTGCTCAGGGAATCGAAGGTACTCCGCTCCGGCAAAGTGAGCCTGCGCCTGTTCAATACAAATGGTTTCGAAGGAATTCAGTCCCTTGACACGGCTGCCGTAGGCCGCTTTTTTCAGGCGCTGCCAGAGCGCCTGCTGAATTCCCTCACGACCAAGCCGCTCCGCCTCGGTCAGAATAGCGGCGGCGACTGTTTCGGGGTTACGGCTCTCTCCGCCGGCAAACAGAAAGGCGCAGCCGGGATAAACCTCATATCCGCCGCCAAATTCGCCATTGACCAAACCCTCTTCGTACAGCTTTGCGTACAACGGCGTAGATGTCCCGCAAAGGGCCTCCACCGCCAGTTCCCCGATCAGTTGGCCGCGCAGACGCTCCTGCCCCTCCGGCACCGGCTCCGCCTTGAAGCCGAGCTGGAACATGGGGATCGCGACCTCCATCTTTTCCTCAATTTTTCCCTGTGCCGCCACTGCCGGCTCCGCCTCGCCATAATCTCTGGGAATGTCGGCAAGACCTGTGGCCGGCAATCGTTCACGCGCTAACTCAACAACACGAGACGGATCTACGTTTCCCGCCACACACAGCACCATGTTACTGGGATTATAGAACGCTTTGTGGCAGTCATAAAGCGTTTGAGCCGTAATATGGGAAATGGACTCCACCGTCCCTGCCACGGAAACGCGAACAGGATGGTTTTGGTACAAAGCCCGCAGCATGTTCATGAACAAGCGCCACTCCGGGTTATCCTCAATCATGCGGATTTCCTGCCCGATAATTCCCTGCTCTTTTTCCACGCTCTCTTCGGTATACCACGGGATCGAGACAAAGGACAGCAAAATTTTGAGGTTTTCCTCAAATTTTTCTGTGCTTTCAAAATAATAGCCGGTGATGGCATTGCTGGTAAACGCGTTGGGAGACGCGCCGTTGGCCGCCAGATCCTGCAGGGCGTTTCCGTCCTGGGTATCAAAGGTTTTATGCTCCAGATAATGGGCCACTCCCGCTGGGGTGTCCTGCCACGCGCCATCCAGAAAAAAGCGCATATCCATTCCGCCGTAATTGGTTGCGAAAAAGGCATAGCTCTTTCCAAATTCCGGCTTGGGTGTCACATAGATGTGCAGGCCGTTTGGGAGCACTTCGTGGTACATCTCTTCTCCAATGCGGGGATAGACAGTTATGTCCATATCAGCCATTGCCTCCTTTCAGGAAGTAAACCGTGTCCAGCTTCACCTTGTTCGCCAGGGCCACGACCTCAGCCAGGGTTACCTGCTCCACGCGAGTCACCAGCGCCTCCGGCGCCTCGTTGCCAACTGCCGCTGCCTGTTCCAGCCAGTATTCCTCCAGTCGTCCCTGCGCATCCAGCGAGCTTTGGAGCGAGCTGACCACCGAGCGGCGTGCCCCCTCCAGCTCCCCACTCTCAATTTCACCCTTACGGCAAGTGTCCAGCTGAGCAAGTATCTCACTTTTTGCCTGCTCATATTTTTCAAATTCGATGCCGGAGGAGACCATCATCACGCCCTTCTGCTTTTCCAACAGAGAGCTTGCAAAGTAACACAAGGAAAGCTTCTCCCGCACATTCATAAACAACTTTGACGTCGTGGTGCCCCCATATACAGCATTGAGCAGCAGCAGTGCGGGATAGTCGTCGCTGCCCATGCAGGCCCCGCCGGTCCGAAAACCCAGTGCCAGCTTGCCCTGGGTAACATCCATGGCCTCTTCCACGGTTTTCGGTCTGTCCGACGTGGGCGCGATGCGCACCTCACAGTCAGGGGCCGTCCGCTTTGCCGTTTGGGGCAAGCCTTCCAGCGCGCGGCGCAATACCTGCTCCACCCGCTCAGGCGAAGCGGAACCACAGTAATAAATCTGCACCTTTGCCGTTTTCAGCAGTGTCTGATATTGTGCCCAAAGAGACTGTGGTGTGATGGCCGACGCGCTTTTCTCATCACCCAGCCGGTCCACGCCGTAGGCCTCATCCTCGCACATAATGCGGCCAAGCCGAAGGACGGAATACTGCCGTTTTTCATTCATTTGGGCAAGGATCTTGTCGACCAAATTGGCTCGTTCCCCCACCACGTAATCCTCTCTAAAACACCCCTGCTCGGTCACGGGCGACAGCAGAAGCTCCCCCATCAGCGCAGCGGCTGGCTCTAAAACCGCAGTTTTGTCCAGCGTGTACACATCATCCAAAAAACTTCCCACAAAACCGACACATTGGGTCTCGCCCTTTTTGCGTACGGCGGGATTAATCACGCCACCGTACAGATCATCCAGTGCCGCCGACAGCTTCTCCATATTGGGATACCGGCTGTTTCCCCGGCGGAGCACCTGTGGAATCAGCGCGTTAAGCGCCGCTGTTTTGTCACTGAGCTGCGTCAGCAGCGTCACGCCAAGCGTAAAGGTCTTGAACTTGGAGGTGTGCACCGCAGTCAGAGACACGCCGGGCATCAGGTCTTTTTGCGTCACAGTTGCCATGTCATTCTTCCTTTCCAAATGTGGAGCATTTTACAGTGAGACGTTATTATATAATGTCTGCTGAAGAAACAAAAAGTGCCGCCGCAGGGTCGCTTTCGATGCACTTTTTATTTGTTCAGGTGCAGGGGTTTTGCGGCACTTGCCTGAAAACCCTGCACTTAGAATTCCAAACACTGGGTTCAAATTCAAACAGGCAGTGAATTAACGCACTTGTTCAGTGGACATTATATAACTTTTTTGGATGGAAAGTAAAGACATTCTGTTGTCTGTTCTCGATCAAAACTCCACCTCCAGCCGATGCTTGCCTGTGTGCTCCTCAGGACGGATACCGCCTTGCGCCACTTTCCCATCCAGTCTGACACAAGGTTTCCCAGTCCGCTTTACCTGCACATGGAAAACAGCCCGTTCCGTTTCCCACACCGCGGAATAGCCGGGCCAGGACGCAGGCAGGTTCGGTTCGATAAAAACAAAACCATCCCGGCGGCGAATGCCTAGCAGCTCCTGAACCGCAGTCTGGTAGTACCACCCGGACGCGCCGGTATACCAGCTCCAACCGCCACGTCCGGCGTGATCTTTGTTTTCATAGACGTCCGCAGCCAGCACATAGGGTTCCGCCCGATAGCGTTCCATATTATGGCTGGCGGGAAGCAGCGTGTGGAGGATCTCCACCCCCGTATCCGTCATCCCCAAGCGCAGACAGGCCATAGCCAGCCAAACGGCGGCGTGGGTATACTGCCCGCCATTTTCACGCACACCTGGAACATAACCCCGGATATAGCCGGGGTCCTGTCCCCCATCGAAGGGTGGCGTCAAAAGCATTACAACGCCTTCTGACCGGTCAAACAGCAGGTCCACAGCGCTTTTCACCGCCTGGCGTGCGCGCAGTTCATCCGCGCCCTCCACAAACACCGCAAAGCTCTGCGCCACGGAATCAATGCGGCACTGATCGCTCTCATGACTGCCCAGGCGCGTTCCATCGTCATAATAGCCGCGCAGGAACCATGCGCCGTCCCATGCCTCGTTTGCCGCCTTGGTGTATTCCTCTGCCAGTGCCTGATAGCGCTGCCCCCGCTCCGGCTCCCCGCATTCACCGCACAACGGTGCAAAGCGCTGTAATACCAGCGCCGTGAACCAAGTCATCCACACGCTTTCTCCCGTGCCGGCTGCGCCCACGCGGTTCATGCCGTCGTTCCAGTCACCGCTGCCCATAAGTGCAAGCCCGTGAGCGCCGCGTCCTCTCCTCAGCACACATTCAATTGCCGCCACTGCGTGGTGGTATACGGAAGCGCTGCTGCCAGCGGTTTCCGGCTGTTCATAGCGCTCCATTTCCCCCGATGCCAACACAGGAGACGTCAAATACGGCGCGTCTTTCATCAACATGCCATCGTCCCCCCATGCGGCCCGATATTGGCTTACAGTATAAGGAAGCCACATCAGATCGTCACTGACCCGTGTGCGAACTCCCTTTCCCGTGGGGGGATGCCACCAGTGCTGCACATCCCCTTCCTCAAACTGCCGCCCACAAGCGCGCAGAATCTGTTCCTGCGCAAGCGCCCCATCTGCCAGCAGCGTACTGCATACATCCTGAAGCTGATCACGAAAGCCATACGCTCCGCCATTCTGATAGCGCGAGGTTCGTCCGAACAGTCGACAGGCGATGGTCTGATACAGCGCCCATCCATTGAGATAGTCATCCAGTTCTTGATCCGGCGTTTCTACCCGCAGTGATGCTACCCGGCGCTTCCACCAGGTCGTCGTCTCCTCCAGCAGCTGCCGGGCATGTTCGCCGGTCATCGCGCCCATTTGACTGACCAGCATCGTTCCGCTCTCATTCGGACCCGAGGTCAGCACCAGCTCTCCCTGTATCGGCTCCCGCAGTTCCTGCCCCGGAGCGCGATAGAAAACCTCCCCTTCGCCGTCGGTTTCCAACAGAATGACCCGTTCTTCCCCCTCCAGCGGGACAAATGCTGTGGTTACTATGTTTCTGTCTCCCAATCGCCGCTCCCATCTGGCAAAGCCCGGCCCGTATGAGACTGTGCAGCCCTCACTTCCCCCGTCAGCAAACGCAGAAATTTTTTCGGATTCCCGGCACAGCTGCAGTGTCTCGCAGCCGCCAATCGCCAACGGATCATTGTTCCATGGAATCAGCTGGTTTTCCCGCGCATTGCCCAGCCACAAATGACCTCCGCCCGTCTCGTCTGTCATCCAGCCAAAGCGCGGGTTACAAAGCATCTGGCTCCACGCCACAGCGGGTAATCGGTTCGTAGTTTGGATGGTAACAGTTCCATTCTCATTTTTCCATGCCGGAACGCCCGGTTTTAGCGCAATGCTACGTTCTTTTCCCTCTTCTTTTGCGGCATCCCGTTCCTGCTCTTCCACGGGCAGTAAGATTGTCGACCAGGCCTCCACCGCTTCCGGCTGCTGAGGCAGAAGATGCACCCCGCCGAAGGCGCCCAGTCGATCCTCCGCACCCAAGCATTTCAGTGCCTCCGCCAGTGCGGTGTGGACGGGACGATGATAATCTCCCCCCTCGTCCATGCAAAGCACCAAATCAAATTGCCAACCGCTTCTGGTCAGGAACAATGCCTGGCGGATCCACTCGGATCCCTGCTCGGTTTCCGCTTCGGTCACGCTTCCCAATGCGATGGGAATGTCGCCAGAAATCCCATATGGCCACAGTTCCGACTGGGGCGGACGGCTCCCCTTCCGCTCAGGCGGAGAAACCAGGGCGCCCAACAATTCATAGGATTGAACCAGACAAGGCCGAGTCATTCCCAGCACCCGCTGCAGCATCTCTCCATAACCGCTCCAAACCAATTTCGTCCCATGCAGCAGCGTGTTTGCCAATTCTATGGCCTGATTTGGATCCCGATCATAAGAAAGCACGAGCCGAGTCTTAAACTGGGTTCCCCCACCCGCCGAAAGCGGCGCGCGCAAAAGCAAGCAGGGATCCAGCATTGCTCCGTACCAACTTGATGACGGCAGTTCAAGACTCTGTTCCAGTCGGCCCAAACCACCGCGCCCAAGCGCCTTCTCCCGCGAGGTCTGCACGGCGACATCCGGCAAATCCCACAGAACGCACAGTCCAGTTTTCCCCTGTTTTTCCCTCAGCCTGCGGGTAAACAGCACACCGTTTTCCGTTGGCACACTTTCCAAAAACAACTTGGAAAAAGCGGGGTGCGCCCAATAATCACGCATGTCCGCCAGCATCGGCTCTAAATAACAGACAAACTCCCCCGCAAGGGGTTCCTTGCCCGTCACCGTCACCTCCCAAACAAGCCCCGCCCCATCGGACGGCATGTGGAGCGCGCAAGTGCATGTCACCCCGCCCGCACCTGCGGACCAGGCCGCGGCGCTGCCATCAAACTGCCATGCGTATTTCACTCCCTCTTGGTACAGGGGAGCGGGTGTAAGGGAAATCAGCTTTCCATTGATTCGAAGGAAAAATGAGAGGCCCGCCGGTTCCCGTCCGGCATGGAGCTGTGCGGCAGTCATTTGAATTTTGCCCGCCCGGACAAGGGCAACCCCTGTGTCAGTGGCCAGGACCGAGCAATCCCCATTGGTCAGCAGGTGACACTCCGGCTGCAGGCGGCGATAACCCTCTCCGCTGCGCTGGAACGGTGGAACGGAAAGCCGCTTGGGCTTTTCCGGCACCTCCCGGCGGGGTGACTTTATGATGGGATCTCCCACAGGCACCCGCTCCTGCAGCAGCTCCCGATAGGCGGCCATACTTGGATCGCGCAGGAAACGCCGCTGCATCACACCATCGCGCAGGGTATTGTCGATCGCAATCAGGCTCATGCCCAAATGGTGCGCCATATAGCTGCGCACCGTCATCCAGCGCTGGCCGTCAGCGCAGCGTGATGGGGTGAAGTCTACCGCCTCATAAAGTCCGTATTTTCCCTCCATCCCCATATCACGCAGGCGGCGGAGATTGCGGCCCGCGCTTGTGGGCGACAGGAGCAAGGCCAGGAAGGAGGCATAGGGTGCGATCACCAGTTCCTTATCCATGCCGCGTTTCAGCCCAAGCTTTTGTACCCCATGTGCCTTATACTGATAATGGAATCCGCCGTCAAATGCGTAAAAACAGGACTCGGAAATCCCCCAAGGCATCCCTCTGGCGGCCACCCGCCTTTTTTGCGCGTAAAGACAAAAGGCCAGGGACTCATACATCAGCGAGTTTTCCTCGCAGGGCAGCAACAGATTGGGCATGAAATACTCAAACATGGTGCCTGTCCAGGATGCCATGCCTGCATAATCATTTTCCCCGATCAGCATCCGTCCCAGCCGCCGCCAATGCCGCGGCGGCACCTCGCCCCGCGCCACAGCGATATAGCTGGTCTGACGCGCCTCGCTTGCCATCAGATCATACCAACCCTTTGAAAATTCCTCCTTGTCAACCTCATAACCGATGGGAAAAAGGCGGCGGCGGCAGTCGTACAATACGGAGAAGTCCATTTCTTCAGAAAAGGTCTCTGCTCGTCTGGCCAGAGCGTCCTCCCCCCATTCATATAGCCCCTCCCGCAAGGCAATCAAGCATCCGCAAAGATTCCCGCTGTCCACCGTGGAGACATAGCGCGGTACCAAAGGACGCAGCGTTTCGGTGTTATACCAATTATACAGATGCCCCTTCCACCGTTCCAGTGTTTCCATGGTGTCCAGCATATGGGTCAGCAATTCAACAGCCCGTTCCCGCGTGCACAGTTCCAAATCTGCGGCCGCCAGCACGCCCAGCAGCGCCATGCCGATATTGGTGGGAGATGTGCGGCGGGCCAGCTCTGCCGCCGGCTGCTCTTGCCAGTTATCCGGGGGCAGATAGTGGTCTTCCTCCCGGAGAAAATCCGTGTAATAGCGCCAGATGAGCGTCCCTTCGTGGAGGAGAAATGCTCTGTCCTCCGGCGTAATGCGGGTATTCCGCCTGACCGGGCGGCTCATCAGCCATGCAAACAGCGGAGACATGGCCCACAGAAACCCGACCGCCGCGCCCGCAGGCAGATCCGCCCAAATCATGGCAATTCCGCCGATGGCCACGGTGGACCACATTCTCCCAAAGCTGGAAGACAAGCGATTTCCAGCTTTGCTTTCGGTCTCCGCCGAGGTGGTCCACGCCAGCAGATCACGGTGCGTGACGTACATGCGCCACAGCGCCGTGACCGCCGCATCCATACATACCCACGCTCTGCATGGCAGAAACAAAATCTGCACAATGGTTTGCACAATCACACCGCCGAAACCGGCAATGATGGTAGAGTGATACCGCCTGTGCAGCCCCACGCCCCGGTGCGCCGCCAGTTCCACGCCGGAAAGCAGAAGGTTAGACAGTGCCGCCAGCACTGCCACCATCGTGGCAAAAGCAAACGCACGGCCGGAAAAGCAGATCCCCAACAGCAGTGCCAGCAGGGTACTGAACGGGGAGAGACTGCGACGAAGATTGTCAAACAATTTCCACCGCGCAAGCGGGGAAATTGGATTTTCGGTTTTCTTTCCCGCTTCATCCCACACCGTTCTGCCCAGCCATGGAAGCAGCTGCCAGTCACCCCGCACCCAACGGTGAAGCCGCTTGTAATAAGCGGCCACGTTACCCGGATAGCCGTCGGTCAGCTCCACATCACCCAAAAGTCCCGCCCGCAGGTAGGCTCCCTCCAGCAGATCATGAGACAGGATTTTCCCCTGAGGAAAACGGCGATCTAAGCAGGTTAGACAAGCATCCACCTCAAAAATGCCTTTTCCCGTGTAGGTACCCTCGTCAAACAAATCATGATACACATCGCTGGCCGCAAAGCCGTAAGGGTCAATTCCACCCTGCCCCGCAAAAATGCGGGAGAACTGGGATCGGTTTGCCGATTTTAAATCTACGGATACCCTGGGCTGTAATACGCCGTACCCCTCGGTCACAATTTTGCGTCTATGATCAATCACCGGTCTGTTCAGCGGATGGAGCATGGCGCCGATCATTTCCCGCGCTGTGCCTGCGCAAAGGCTGGTATCGCTGTCCAGCGTAATGACATACCGTACGCCGGATAATTTTCCGGTATCTCCCGCTTCCACGCGCAAGCTTGCACCCCGCTGCCGCCGAAGCAGACGGCACAGTTCTAAAAGCGCGCCGCGCTTGCGTTCCCAGCCCATATACCGCTCATCTTTCGGTTGAAACGAAGGCTTGCGGAACAGGAGAAAAAAACCACCGCCATACTTCTGATTCAGCGCTCTTACCGCATCTGCCGCCAAGGTAACCCACCGATTGGCTTCCCGTCCCATTGGCTCACCGCTGTCCGGCAAATCCGCCAGGATCCCGAACAGCAGGTTTTCCCCGCTGTCCCGATTTGCCAAGCAATACCGTTCCAGTCTTGCCGCCAGCTCACTGCCGCTTTTTTCATCGGTCAGAAGTGCTGTGATAACACAAAGTGTTTTCCCCTCTTGCGGGACGCCGTTTAGCAGGGCGAGACGGTGAACCGGCCTCGGCCTGAGGAAACGCGCCACCAGAAAATCAACACAGTTTTTTACAATATCTGACGCCGGGAGCAGCAGCAAAAATGTGACTGCCGCACTGTGGAGCGTAAATCCGATGAGTAGGCTGACGAACAAGGTCAGCAACACAATTGTGCCCACATAGCCGTATCCCGCCACTGTGCGCCGCCGCTGCACTTCCCCCTTTGCAAAGAGGAACCACCCCACATGCCGCCGCACTCCTGTCTCCTGCTGCGCAAATTCCAGCGCTTCCCGGGCCAAATCGCTTTCCGGTATGCCCAGCTTTTTTGCCCGGCGGCAGACCTGCCGGCGATAGCGGCTGCGTGTTTCCTCTTCCATCTCACTGTAAACCCCTGCCGGGTCCTGCCGCAGGAGCGTATCCACGAGACTGGCTTCCTCTGCCAGGCGGCTCAGATCGGCAGCTGCCAGCGTTCGTATTGCCGTAACGATACGCTCCATCTCTTCCGCAAGGAGCTTGTCCTCCCGGTGAAATCTTGCAGGCACCTCACACAGGTTGGACAAACGCTCGGTCAGTGCCCCCCGCAGCGCGGCCGCCCAAAGCGCAAGTTCCTGCTCTGTTAAAGGCTTGGCCACCTGCGCGTACCGCAAAAAGCACGACTGGGTAGATTCCTCCATGGATGGAACAGCTCTTACTGCCACCTGCGCTAATTTCACCACAAAAGCCTCATGCTCCACCGCGCGCAGTTTTCCGGCCCCTCGAAAAGACTGTGCGGCTTCCAGCCCTTCCCGCTGGATCAGGTACCAGTTGTCCAGCAGCCATTCGCCAGCCGGGGGCAGCGTGCCGCCGCGATCTGTCCACTCGGCAACCGCCTGTTTGCACAGACCAACCGTTTCCACACCACGCTTCAACCGACGGCTGACCGAATGGCCGCTCATCCGTCCGGAAAGTTTCATATCTTTGGCCATATTTTCCGCAAAATGGGCCAGGTGCTTTTCGTCCAGCGGCATGCCCCAGTCGTGTTCTTTCATACCCTTTTATCCTCCTGTTTTATATAGTGTCTGCTGAATCAATAAAAAATGCCGCCGCAAAGTGGTTTTAAACGCATTTTTCATTTGTTCAGGTACAGCGGCTTTACGACAAATGCCGCAAACCCCATGCACTTAGAATTTGAAATGCAGGGTTCAAATCCTAACAGGCAGTGAATCAATGCATCTGAAATGGCGAAAAAGCATGCTTTGTCGCCAGAAGATCGCATTTTGCAACCTTCTGCAAATTCGATTTGAAAATCGCATTTGTTCAGTAGACATTATATATCTTCCAGTTTTCCCCTCTTATGCGGAAGTATACCGTATGTTTTACAGATCACGCACTTGCTTTCAAAGCGCTTTACTTTTATACTGTACCGTGATAAAATACGGTGAAATTAGTGTTGGAGAAAAGAGGATTCAAAGATGCAGAAAGGCAAGAAAAAGGAATCGAGTGGTGTCTTATACGACGCTGTCCTGTCGCTGAAAAATGCAGAAGAATGCCGGAATTTTTTTCAAGACCTGTGTACCGTTGCAGAGCTGCACGCCATGGAGCAACGGCTGGAGGTGGCCCTGCTGCTGGAAGAGGGCATGATCTACAATGACATTTTGGAGCGCACGGGCGCAAGCAGTGCCACCATCAGCCGCGTCAACCGCTGCCTGCAGTACGGAGCTGACGGCTACCAGACCATCCTGCCCCGGGTGCGGGAGAAAAAGAGCGCAAAATGAGCTGTTATGAGATTTTAGCTGGCTGCTATGACCGGTTTACCGGCGATGTGGATTACAACGCCTGGGCAGACTATCTTTGCCGCCACTTTGCCCGCGGAAAACGTCCAGTCCAATCTGTGCTGGATCTGGCCTGTGGAACGGGAAGCCTCACCTGCGAGCTGGCCCGGCGGGGCTACCATATGACCGGCGTAGATCTTTCGGCCGATATGCTGACCCGGGCGGCGGAAAAGGTCGAAGAACTTGCCCCCCGCCCCCTGCTGCTGCAAATGAGCATGGATCGCCTTGCACTGTATGAACCGGTTGACGCCTGCGTTTGCTGTCTGGACAGCATCAACTATGTGACCCGGCCCAAGCTGCTGCAGCGGACCTTTGCACGTGTGTATGAAAACCTCAATCCAGGCGGAGTCTTTGTGTTCGATTTTCTCACCCAGCAGCGGCTTGCCAGCATGGACGGTCAGGTTTTTCTGGACGAGTCGGAGGACTATTACTGTGTCTGGCGGGGCGAGTTTTCCCGGCGCCGCCGCATTTGCACTTATGGCATGGATCTTTTTTATCGGGACGGAGACCACTGGCTGCGGGATAGCGAGCTCCATCAGGAATTCGCCTACACCCCGGAAGAACTTTCGGCTTATCTCACGCAGGCCGGATTTAAACAGGTAAAACAATACGGCGACAGGGTCATGCGCACGCCCACCGAACAGGATGAGCGTTGCTTCTTTGTTGCCCGGAAGGAACTTTCGTATTATGGCTGATCAAATCGTACGGGCAATCACAAAAGACGGCGCTGTAAAGGTAATTTCCATTACAGGAAAAAGTCTGGTTGAGCATGCCCGGCAAATCCATCATACCCTGCCTGTTGCCACCGCCGCTTTGGGCCGTGCGCTCATGGGTGCCTCCATGATGGGTGATATGCTCAAAGAGAAAAACGGCGCCGTCACGCTCCGTTTCCAGGGCGGCGGTCCACTGGGCACCGTCTTGGTCGTTTCAGACAGTGAGGGGAACGTTCGTGGCTATGTCCAAAATCCCGCAGTTGTGGTCCCTGATAAAGCGCCCCAAAAGCTGGACGTAGGCACTGCGGTGGGACGGGATGGAACTTTAACGGTCATTCAGGACATCGGGCTGAAAGAGCCACACGCCGCAACCATCGCCCTTCTGGGCGGGGAAATTGCGGAGGATCTTGCCGCGTATTACGCGGAGAGCGAACAAATTCCCACCGTGTGTGCCCTTGGCGTGCTGATCGACACGGATCAGTCTGTTTCTGCTGCCGGCGGATATTTGATTCAGCTGCTGCCCGGTGCGGATCCTGCGATCATCGATAGGATTGAACGGGGTGTTTCAGCGATCGGTTCGGTCAGCCATGCCATCAGCGGCGGTCTGTCCGCACGGGAGCTTTTGGAATCTGTACTTTCTGATTTTTCTCTGGAAATATTAGAAGAAAAACCTGTAGAATACCGCTGCTATTGCAGCCGGGAGCGTGTCTCCCGCGCACTGATCAGTATGGGGCGCGCCGAAATGGAAGCCATGATCCGGGAGCAGGGTGAGGCAGAAGTCACTTGTCAATTCTGTGATCGGGTGTACCATTATGACAAAAATGAGCTGCAATCCCTGATTCCTGCAGAATAGATGAAAAATATTGCTTTCCCTGTTGACATCCTGATTTAGATTTAGTATAATAACTTTCGCCGCTTGTAAAAAGCGTGCACCACGGGAGCATAGCTCAGCTGGTAGAGCGCATGCCTTACAAGCATGATGTCACAGGTTCGAGCCCTGTTGTTCCCACCACCTGGCTCGGTAGTTCAGTTGGTTAGAACGCCGGCCTGTCACGCCGGAGGTCGAGGGTTCGAGTCCCTTCCGAGTCGCCACTTATTTCGCCTTCCTTACATTTGCCTCTGTAGCTCAGTTGGTAGAGCAGGGGACTGAAAATCCCCGTGTCACTGGTTCGATTCCGGTCGGAGGCACCATAAAGTCCCTGTGTATCATTCACGGGGCAAATTGCGAGTGTAGCTCATCTGGTAGAGCGCCACCTTGCCAAGGTGGAGGTAGCGAGTTCGAGCCTCGTCACTCGCTCCATTTTTTGACAGTGGACGTGGAGCACCCCTGTCCTCTCCCCTGCAGCGCTCCCCAGTCGGCGACATAGCCAAGTGGTAAGGCAAGGGTCTGCAAAACCCTGATTCCCCAGTTCAAATCTGGGTGTCGCCTCCAAAAAAACAAAGCTCTCCAATCGGGGTGCTTTGTTTTTTCTATTTCAGGTGGCTTGCTTGAGTGAATCAAACTTAATTATTTAAATCATTCTGCCACTCTTAACCATGCTGGCATTATTTGTGACAACTTGGACGCTTAAATGCGCGACTCCCCGCATATCTCTATCAGTGAGGTGGGGACATGACATTACTGGAACAACTGGGCGACTTAATCTGGAATCCCTGGATGCTGGGGCTTTTCCTGCTGGTAGGTGCATATTTTACCGTTCGCACGGGCTTTTTTCAACTTCTCTGCGCTCCTCTTTGGCTGAAAACAACCCTTGGCACACTGTTTCGGCCCCATACCCGCACGGGGCGCGGGATCACACAGTTTCAGGCTCTTTCCACTGCGCTGGCTGCCACCATTGGCACCGGCAGCATTGCTGGGGTGGCAACTGCCATCTTTTATGGTGGACCGGGCGCCGTTTTCTGGATGTGGATTTCCGCTCTGCTTGGTATGATGACCGGGTGTGCGGAAAAAACGCTTGCGGTGGCATACCGAAAGCCGGATGGCAAAAACGGTTGGCGCGGCGGCCCCATGTGTTATATGACAGATGGTCTTGGTCTGCGCCCTCTGGCTGTGGTGTTTTGCATCTTTTGCGTAGCCGCTTGCTTTGTCGGCGGCAATATGGTACAGGCCAATTCCATCGCCACCGCCCTTACAGCGACCTTTGACTGGTCACCGCTCCTTGTTGGCAGCATAACAGCGGTACTGGTAGGCGTGGTGATCTTCGGCGGAGTCAAGCGAATCGCTGAAATCAGTGCAAAACTCGTTCCCGGTATGGCGCTTCTATTCCTAACGGCAGGCATTGCGGTACTGTTTTGCCGCTGGCAGGAGATTCCCAATGCGATGGAACAAATTATTTCCGAGGCATTTCGCCCCAATTCTATCATGGGCGGCGGCATGGGCTACGGGATGATATCCGCCTTGCGGTACGGCGTGGCACGCGGCGTGTTTACCAACGAAGCCGGTCTTGGCTCCTCTGCAATGGCGCATGCCGCAGCCGATGTGAAAGAACCTGCTGCCCAGGGCATGTGGGGCATTCTTGAGGTATTCGTCTCCACCATCATCGTTTGCACCATCACAGCGCTTGCCATCCTCACCACTGGCGTATATTCCAGAGACAGCGCCCTAAGCGCCATCCAAACAGGCCATGTGGAGGACAGCATGCTGGGCGCTCCCCTGTCAGCCGCGGCATTCTCCAGCGTGTTGGGCCGTTGGGGCGCTATCGTGGTCTGCCTTTGTTTGCTTCTCTTTGCCTTTTCCTCCCTGCTGGGCTGGAGCTATTACGGGGAACAGTGTGTGGAATTCCTCGCCGGTAGCCGACGATATACCACTGCATTCCGATTTGTGTTCCTTGTTTGTATCGTGGTAGGAAGCGTTGCCGAACTCAGCAGCGTGTGGCATCTTGCCGATGTCTTCGAGGGGCTGATGGCACTGCCCAACCTGATTGCCCTTTTGCTATTGTCGCCCGAAGCCATCAAGCTAATCAAGGTTTGGAAGCAAAACAACAAAATGAGCTTGTGAAAAAGACAGCCGACACCATAAGGGTGTCGGCTGCATCTTTTTTAATCAAATAGCTTTTCAAGCAACGGCAGCGCTGCGTTTCCCCATCATATGGGCAACGATTACTTGAACTACAGCGGAAACTGCCGCCACATAGAATACATATTGCACCCCCCAAGCAGACCAGATCAAACCCAAAACAGGAGATGCAATGACCGCCATCACATGGTCAGCGCCCAGTCCCACAGAAAGACTCTCCGTCACCTCTGTGCAATCCCGCGCGATGGATCGCATAAGATAAGAATGCACCATGTTAAACTGTTCAAACAGCATGCAGATAATGTATACGGCAAACACGGCCCACACCAGTACTCCCCTTTCTGCAAAGGTCCCGGCAACAATACAGCCGGACAGAAACCCCATGGCACAAAAAGAGACCACAATATACACGGCCTCAACAATTAGCATCGGTTTCAAGCCATGCTTATCCAGCAGGCGCCCCAGAACAGGCGCAAAAGCCGTTCCGGCGAAATGCGTGACGATGGTCAGCAGCGCCAGGGTATCCGCTCCCATGGCCAGCAGTTCGATAATCACCCAAGGCCCAAACACGATCTTAATGCGTTTCTGGCATCCGTAAGACATCGTAAGAAGGTAATAAGGCAGATACTCCCGCCGCATCAACAGGCGGTGTTTCTTCACCGGACGTTCTTCTTTTTTTATATATTTTCCCATGCACAGCAGCAGCGTCCCCGCCACCAAAGACGCGCCGCCTGCAATGACAAAGGGCAATATTATTTTGCCCTCAAAGGAAAAAAATCCAACCCGAAATCCAACGAAAACAGCGCAGGCGCTGAGCATGGACACCAGTGTGGATATCCCCTTGAACCGGCCCATGACCGTGCCAACCTTCCCATCCTCGGCAAGGCTCATGGAAAGCGAGTCATTCAGTGGCATGAACAAATGCATCCCAAGAGAGTGCACAAAAACAAAGGCAAGCATCACACTGTAAATGGGGTAAAACAGTCCCATGGCCAAAAGACCGACGGCAACAAGCAGCTGGGCGATGAATGCCAGTTCAATGCTGCCCAAAAAGCTGAGGGCCGACACAATCACCATGCATAAAATCCCGGGAGCCTCACGCGGAATCTCAATCAGTCCCCGCTGCGCAGATGTGACGCCTTATACTTCCTTAAAGTAGTTGGCCAGAATTGCGTTGCCGAGCCCGCCTGCCACCGCGTAAAAAACAATCACTAGCATAAATAGCCTGACGGCCTTTCGCTTTCCGCTATCCATATAAAATTTCCTAGTTTCCCTTTGTCCATCTCTTTGAGTTCGTCCGACATTTTCATTCGTTTTTCATATCATACCGCGTATTTTATATCATCGCAAGCGGGAATACACCCTTTTGCGGCCGCTACATAGAATGGTATGGAAGTATCGGTGCCGCAGCAGCCGGTCGTTTCAGGGCCGTGTCTTCTGTTTTGCCGCACCTGCCCCGACATCAAACCGATTGGGAGGTATTACAATGCCTGAAAAGGTCGTGCCCGGTTCCGCGCAGGAAGACTCCTGCATTCGGGAAGCCGTGTGCATACACACGAAAAAGATCTATGACTCCTGCAAAGATAAGGACTGCATCGAGGATCTGCGCCTTTACCCCGTTCAATCCTCGCTGCCTGCCATTGAGCACGCTGTCAGTATCAAAGCCGGAACAGCCGAACTGCTCTATTCCTACATTGACGTGGAGCCCGTGAACTTTAACCGCGGATTCTACACCGTAGATGTGCGTTATTTTTACCGTATTACGTGCACTGCCTATGTCTGCGCGGCTCCCCCTGTTGTGGTAACGGGCCTCGCCGTATTCGACAAGCGCTGCATCCTTTTTGGCAGCGAAGGCGCCGCAAAAATCTTCAGTTCCCGCATGAATCCCAACAACATCGCGACCCAAAGTATCCGCAAGAGCAATTTGCCCATCGCTGTGGTAGAGGCAGTGGACCCCATCATCCTCAATGTAAAGCTGGTTGACGTCTGCGACTGCCACCCCTGCGAATGCGAAACGGCAGACGTACCCAATGCCGTTGCAGAAGCCTTTGACAGTTCCCTCGTCTTCTGTGGCGACACCAAGCGGATCTATGTCACTCTTGGTCAATTCTCCATCATCAGGTTGGAGCGCGAATCTCAACTGCTGGTTCCCGTCTACGATTATTGTTTGCCTGACAAAGAGTGCAACTGTTCTGATGACGACCCCTGTGAGGTATTCCGTCAAGTCAGATTCCCAGTGGACGAATTCTTCCCTCCGAATGTTCTTTGCTCCTGCGGCGATGATTATCGCCAGGTGTGCAACAACAGCAACAACAACAGCTAAACCGGTGCCCGGGGTCTCTGTCCGACAAGTAGCCGGATTGAGGCCCCGGACTGCTGTTTAAAATCTCCCCTTGTCCTTTTCGCGCTTTTTGTATATAATAGTAAAGTATACAAAGAAAATTTCAGGGGGTGATCTGCCATGCCAAGACCCGGCTTTATCCGGGACGAGCTGGATATTAAATTGCTTGTTCTATACATCATGAATCACATTGCGGCTCCCGTTGACTTTTACAAGCTCATCGACCTGGCACAGTGCGACGACGGTGTGGACTATTTTCTTTTGGTCAACTCCATT
This sequence comes from Oscillospiraceae bacterium, assembly GCA_963666535.1. GTDB lineage: Bacteria > Bacillota > Clostridia > Oscillospirales > Oscillospiraceae. The sequence continues at coordinate 1,936,085 of OY762913.1, forward strand.
CAGGATTTGGTCTCCACCGAGCATCTGATTCTTGCCGACAGCCTGTACTCTATTACGGATAAGGGCCGCCGCAACAGCCAGATTTGTGAAAGCAGTCTTCCCTACTCGGTCCGCTTGAAATGCGACAGAAACCTTTTAAAGCTCAATGCCGTTCTGCGGCGTGATGCACAGGTGCGCGGCGAAACTACCACCCGCTCGGACGGCTCCTATGCCGCCCTGCTGACTTTGGATGATGATGCCGGCAATCTTATGTCGCTGGAGCTTCTGGCGGCTTCTCCCGAGCATGCGGATATGCTGGTATCCCGATTCAAAGCAAACCCGGAACAGGTCTATAATGGGATTTTAAATACGCTGCTCACCGATTTTAACCAAGACGCCGACTGAGCGAGAGGAATACTTATGATCGATCCACTTGTCAAAGGAATTCCCCTCTCACTGCTGTTTTTGTACTTCGTCACCTACTCTTTTGTTGGTTGGACGATGGAGACCACCTACTGCTCCACCTTGCAGAAACGCTTCGTGCCCCGTGGCTTCCTCTATGGCCCGTTATGCCCCATCTATGGGGTGGGCGCACTGCTGATGATCCTATTCTTTGAACCCCTGGCCGGCAATCTGTTCCTGTTTTACGTTGTCTCCACTGTGGTCATGTCCGCTTGGGAATATCTGGTTGGCTGGTTTCTGGAAACAACCACACACATGAAGTACTGGGATTACAGCAACCAACCGTTTAATCTGCATGGACGCATTTGCCTGTTTGTCTCCCTGTGGTGGGGGGTTTTATCGTACATTGCCATCTCTTATATTCACCCCGCCGTGGCAGATCTGTTCGCTTACGTCCCCAATACTACCCGATATGTAATTGCCTATCTGCTTTTATCCGGCATCATCGTGGACGCTGTGTTTACCATCCGCAGTCTTGCCCTTGTTACCAAGATGCTGAAAAAACTGGAGCAAACCGGCAGTGAACTGGCCGTACAGCTGGAACTTGGCAAACTAGAACTTACAGAACGCCTGGACGAAGCACGGGAGAAGTACGACGCACGCCTTTCTGAACTCATGTCGCAGCACCCGGAGACCTCGGGAATGCTCAAGGAGCGCTACTTGGAACTGCGAGAGCGCTACAGCGATTTGCAGGAGCGGGCGGAGCGCGCTTCCCGCCGATTCCGCAAAAAGTATTCTCACTTGTCCTCTCCGCGTTATGGCATGTCTCTCGCAGACATCAGAAAGCATGCCGGCGAGCTGCGTGCCCGCGTCACAGCGCGCAAAAACGAACCGAAAGAGTAGCAAGTTTCAGTCAAAAAAGATCTGGCATCCAACTTTTTGGATGCCAGATCTTTTTTACATCAATGGCGCGAACACCTGCAGAATGCTGCGATACAGCCGCTTCCACCATGGAGCGCTTAAACTCCCCGCAAGGGTCATTTCCTCGCTCTGCGCCTGCACCGCCAGAAAATCGGCCTTTATATCGCACAGAGATGGTGTGTCGTAAAGACACACGCCGTTTTCAAAATGCAGGAACAGGCTTCGGTAGTCCAAATTAACCGTCCCCACCGTGCCGAATTTATCATCAGACACGAAATTTTTGGCATGAATAAAGCCGGGCGTGTATTCAAAAACGCGTACACCGGCCTCCAGCAGCAATGGATAATGCGCCCGGGTAACCTCGAACACCGACTTTTTGTCCGGGATGTGAGGGGTAATAATACGCACATCCACGCCGGACTTCGCCGCGTTACACAGCGCGAGATGCACTGCATTGGAAATAATCAGATAAGGAGTTGTAATATACACATAGTCCTTGGCCTTGCTGATAATGCTCAGATAGACCGCCATACTTACCGCCTCGTCGTCCAGTGGTGTATCCACATAGGGCTGGACATAGCCCATGCCGTGGTATTCCAGCGTTCGTGGACGGTAGCATTCATAATTCTCTGCTTTCCCCGTCACATGATCCCACATGGTCAAAAACATTACGGTCATGCTCCACGCGGCATCACCTCGCACCATGATGGCACTGTCCTTCCAGTGTCCAAACCGCTCTTTTCGGTTGATGTATTCATCCGCCAGATTAATGCCGCCGGTAAATGCCGTGGTTCCGTCGATAATGCAGAATTTACGGTGGTTGCGGTTGTTCAGCCGCAGGGAAACCACCGGCACGAATCGATTGAAGGCATAGCACTTGATTCCCATATTCCGTAACGTTTCATAGTATTTATCCGGCAGTGTGAAAATGCATCCGATGTCGTCATAAATGAGCCGGACATCAACTCCCTGCTGTTGTTTCCGGCACAGAACCGCCAGAATGGCGTCCCACATTTCACCCGCTTCAACGATGAAATACTCCATAAAAATATAGCGCTCTGCATGTTCCAGTTCTTCCAGCATCCGCTGGAAACACAACTCGCCCTCCGGAAAATAAACCGTTTCGGTGTTGGCGTACACAGGACATTTTGCCACCTTTTCCAGATAGCATGCCTGATTGACAACCCGGCGACCTGCCAGCCTCAGCTTTTCTGCCTTGTAGTCCTTTGACAGCACCCTGTCCATATTGCGTTCCATGTGAAGCATCTTCTTTTTTGTTCTGCCGCTGAGTTTGTTGCCGCCAAACAGGAGAAACATGAAACCGCCAAACACGGGAAACGCCAAAATGGGAATGATCCAAGCGATTTTATAGGCCGGTTCGCTTTGGTTGATCACGATCCAAAACACCACCACGGCGGAAATAAGAATACATCCCCAGTAGAAATAGACAAAGTATTGGGAAAAGCTCACCATCATCACGACAAGCAGCGTAATCTGCACCAGCAATGCCATTGCCACGAGAAACACTCTATGAAAGAGCAGAGACGCTATTTTTTTCAATGCTTCACCTTCTTCCCAAATGCACCAAACCGCACTACTTAATATTTGCTGAACAAAACAAAAACCTAATCATATCAATGTTTCCAAGCTGCTTTTGTTTTGTTTCTGTGCAAGGGTTTTGGCTGATTTCAGAAAAACCCTTGCACATTGGATTTGCAGCGTGTGTCTGCAAATCCAAACAGACAGTCATCCATGTATCGGAAGCAGCAAAACGGGGCTGTTTTGCCACCCCAAAGGACAGAAACTGTCCTTTGGGCAAATGCGATACGAAAATCGCATTTGTTCAGTGGACATTACTTAATGACCACGTTGTCCTCGCCCAGCAGCTCAATCATCTCCCCAATCAGGGAGTCAAGAATCACGCAGGCTGTCCCCATTCTCTTTTTCGTATCCTCAAAATAAAGCACCGCTTGCGCCGTTCCGGGAAACATTCCCAGTACCGCTTTGATCTTCGGCAGTCTTTCATCCACTTCGGAGGGAATTTTAATGTAAAGTCTTTTCCCTTGCGTTTCTTCTCCTCTGCTGCATTTCATATCATCTTTTTCCAGCGTTTCCACCGATTCTTCGGGCAACGGCCGGATGGAGTCGCACAAAATCTGCGGCTCTTTTTCATCGCGGACCGAAATGCGGCCTGTCACGATCACCGGACTGTTCTCCTTTACATAGTTACCGCTCTGCTCCAGCACACGGGCAAACACCAATAGCTCCAAGGACGCCGTATCGTCCTCCAGCGTAACGTAAGCCATGAGTGTATTGTTGCGGGTGGTCTTCGTTTTATACGCGGAAATGACACCGGCTACAGTAACGCGCTGTTCGTCTTTGAATCTGGTGCCCCCATCCTCTTGCGAAAAATCAGACAGGATCGCGCCGATCGTGACCGCACCCTTTCTGCGGGCGATTTCCCGGTATTGATCCATGGGGTGCCCACTGAGATACAGACCGGTGGTCTCCTTCTCCATCGTCATGAGCTCAGAGGCGGAAAACTCGGGGATATTGGGCAAAACCATTTCAGGCGTGGCAAGGGTATCCTCTCCCCCACCACCAAACAGATCGAACTGGCCAGAAAGATTTTTCTTCTGATCGGCAGCAATGCTATCAATCACCTGCCCATACACCTGTAAAAGCTGGGAACGCTTATAGCCCAAACGGTCAAATGCGCCGCTGCGAATCAGGTTCTCCACCACCCGACGGTTCAGTTCCTGCCCAAACATCCGTTTGCAAAAATCAGGGAAGGTGGAAAAGGGACCATTCTCCTCCCTGTTTTTCAAAACAGCAGCAATAAATCCACGCCCCACCCCTTTAATCGCCACCAGTCCAAACCGAATATCGCCTTCACACACAGTAAAGGTTGCGCCGGATTCATTGATATCGGGCGGCAGCAATTTTATCCCGCACTCGCGGCACTCTGCAATGTATTCTGCTACCTTTTCTGACGAGTCCAGCACCGAGGTCAGCAATGCCGCCATATATTCTTTAGGGTAGTGGCGCTTAAACCACGCCGTCTGATAGGCGATGATGGCATAGCTCACCGCATGTGCTTTGTTAAACGCGTAGTTTGCAAAATCATAGATTTCATCATAGATGGCCTGCGCCGTTTCCTCGGGAATTCCGTTATGTACGGCACCGGTTATATTGCGCTCCGGGTCGCCGTAAATAAATGCTCTGCGCTCCTTCTCAATTTCCTTGGCCTTTTTCTTGGAGATCGCCCGGCGCATCAGATCCGCCTGTCCTAAGGAATACCCGGCTAGACGGCGAAATATTTCAATCACTTGTTCCTGATAGACGATGCAGCCGTAAGTGACGGATAAAATCGTTTTCAACATGGGGTGCTTATACTTGATTTTACCGGGGTTCTGCTTGCAGGCAATAAAGCGAGGAATGGAGTCCATGGGTCCTGGTCGGTACAGGGCAATAATTGCGGTAATATCCTCAATATCCTTTGGCTTCAGCCCCACGCACACGCCGGTCATTCCCGCCGATTCCATCTGAAACACGCCGGAGGTCCGCCCGTCAGAGATCATCTTCATTGTCTCCGGGTCGTTGTCAGAAACATTCTGCATGCAAAAGTCCGGATGGTTCTGCAAAACCATTTTCACGGCGTCATTCAGCACGGTAATGTTTCGCAGTCCCAAAAAGTCCATTTTCAGCAGACCCAGTTCCTCCAGCGTGGTCATGACATACTGTGTGACCACAGAACTGTCATTGGTGGCAAGGGGGACATATTCATACACCGGCTTGCTGGTGATGACAACGCCTGCCGCGTGGGTGGAGGCATTTCGTGGCATCCCCTCAATGGCGCGGGCGGTGTCAATGAGCTTTTTTACCCGTTCGTCCCCATCGTAAAGATCTTTGAGGGACCTGGACAGTTTCAGCGCGTCATCCAGCGTAATGTGCTGGGTGGTTGGCACCTGCTTTGCAATGTTGTCCACCTCGGCATAAGGAAAGTTCAGCACACGACCCACGTCCCGAATCGCGCCCCTCGCCGCCATGGTGCCGAAGGTAACAATTTGAGCCACATGGTCCTCGCCGTACTTCTGGTTTACATAATCTATGACTTCTCCCCTGCGCTGATAGCAAAAATCAACGTCTATATCTGGCATAGAGATGCGTTCAGGATTAAGGAACCGTTCAAAATACAGAGAATACTTCATGGGATCCACATCGGTGATGTTCATGCAGTAGGAAACCATCGACCCGGCGGCAGAGCCCCGCCCCGGCCCCACCGGGATCCCCTGTTCTTTCGCGTAGTTAATGAAATCGGAGACGATGAGGAAATAGTCCACAAATCCCATCCGCCGTATCATGTCCATTTCAAAGTCCAACCGCTCGCGATACTCCTGCGTCGGCTTTGGATAACGGCTGGCAAAGCCTTTGACGCAGAGTTCGGTAAAATAAGCATCGCTGGTTTCATAACCGCACGGAAGATGAAATTCCGGCAGATGATGCACCCCAAATTGAAACTCCACATTGCAGGCAGCAGCGATCTTTACCGTATTGGAAATCGCCTCAGGCCACTCTGGGAACAGCGCGGCCATTTCCGCCTCGCTTTTGACGTAAGATTCGTCGGTTTCAAATTTCATGCGGTCGGGATCGTCCACCATCTTCCCCATCTGCACACACATGAGGATGTCCTGCAGTTCTGCGTCCTCACGCCGGAGATAGTGAGCGTCATTGGTCGCCACCAGCGGAATGCCGGTTTCCCTGTGCAGTTTGATTATGCCCTCAATCACCGGCTTTTCATCCTTCAGGCCGTGATCCTGCAATTCCAAATAGTAGCCGTCCTCACCGAACAACTGGCGCATTTCCAGCGCGTGGGCTTTCGCCCCCTCGTAATCACCGGCCAGCAGCCGGCGCGGCACCTCGCCGGACAGACACGCGGACATCGCGATCAGTCCACCCGCATGCGCCCGCAGCAGTTCCAAGTCGATTCGCGGCTTGATATAAAAGCCCTCGGTAAAGCTGCAACTGACCAAATAAGACAAGTTTCGATAGCCTTCCTCATTGCGGCACAGCAAAATCAGATGGCGGGCGGCGGCATCCAACTCATGCACTCGGTCAAAGCGGGAACGCGGCGCCACATAAACCTCGCAGCCGATGATTGGCTTTATCCCCTCGGCCTTGCAGGCCTTATAGAAATCCACCACGCCATACATCACGCCGTGATCGGTGATGGCACAGGCATCCTGCCCCAGCGACTTGATGTGCTGCGGCAAATCCCGGATTCGGCATGCGCCGTCCAGCAAGCTGAATTCCGTATGCAAATGTAACTGGACAAACGCCATACCGTATTTCCCCCGTCGTGCAGCTGTAAGCGCTGAAATCAATCACTCAATGGTCACTTTGGCTCCACATTTTGAGCAGGTGTGCTCCTTGCTACCAGGCTTGAGTTCCCACAGCAGCGCCCCGTCGCAAGCCGGGCATCTGACCTTGAACAGGCCCAACACAATACAAACGAGGACAAGCACGGCGGCAATCCCGGTAAGAAGCCTGGAATCCATGGGCAAACTGGCCAAAACCAGTACCGCTGCCAGTGTCAGTCCTCCGTAAACCATCCAGACCCATATTTTTGATAATGACATAAAAACACTCACTTTCTAAATTTAAACTGAAAGACTGGTGGAAAAAATGAGGTGTTGGAATCCCTTTCCCCGTTCCATCAGCTTATGCGGTCTGTATTCACACGTTTCGTGGTTGCGGGTCTCTCCATCATATAATGGATTGTCGTCCCGTCCCATTTCATTGATGCGCTGGAACAATAAAGTCGCGCCAAAAGGCTCGGCTCGCTTTCCTGATGCTACACGGCCCCCAGCTCCATCAGCTTACGTAATCTGTGATTTACGCATGATTTCGTGGTGGGTGGGTCGCACAATTCCGCCAGCTGAGACAGCGTCAGTTCGGGATTCTCCACCCGCAGTTTCGCCGTTTCCCGCAGCTTGTCCGGCAGGCTGTCCAGTCCCATTGTCGTTTCAATGCGCCGGATGGCCCCGACCTGCCCCATGGCCGCATCTACCGTCTTGTCCACATTGGCGGCATCGCAATTCACTCGACGGTTAATCCCGTTACGCAGATTTTTTTCCACCTTTGCGTTCATGATCTCCATGGCGGATAGCGGTGCTCCAAGTGATGTCAAAAAATCCTCAATGGCCTCGCTCTGCTTGAAATAGATCACATAGTTAGACTTTCGGGTGGTCTCCTTTGGTACAAAACCAGACTCCTGCATCAACGTCTGCATCTCCCGGCTCACGTTAAAGTGAGAGGTAAACAACTCCAAATGATAGCGCTTTTCCGGGTCAGTGACCGATCCGGCAGCCAAAAATGCTCCCCTAAAAAAGGAAATGCGGCAGCAATCTTCTTCCAAAACGGCAAAGTTGATGTGATGGGCCACAACCCCGTCCGGGTCAATTCCATAAGCATCGAAAATCAGCCCCAGCTTAAGCTTATCGGTCATGCAAAGGGCGTATTTCCCGGGGGCTTCCAGCGATTCTGGCAGACGGTCAAAGTCCAGATGAAAGCTGCGACGGAACAGTGCGATCAGCCGCCTGGCGAAATCCGCGCTTTCCGTAACAATCTTAATCTCCTTTGCCGAAAAGGTGTTGCAGTAGAGTAAAACGCCGTACACCTCTGCCTGCACACACCCCTTGTGTCCAAATTCGTTATGGCAGATTTCCCGTTTGACATTTCCCGAAAACGACATTCTGCTCCTCCTCTTTAAAAGATACGCATGGCACGTTCCGCATACAGCTCCATCACAGCCTCGGCTAGTTTTTCTGAGGAGTGGTGGGCATAGCTGGAATTCTGGGACGTCAGTGGCCGCTCCACAAGCTCCACCCCCAGCGCAGCCACCCGATCCCTGTCTATCACGATGGGCTCGGCGTCCTCTTCGCGGTACTTTACCAAAAGCCCCTGCCGCACCGGCTCAGAATTGGCCAGACAGAGGTCGATGAGGCCCGGCTTAGAATGCGCGAGCAGGGCGGCTATATGGTCACTGAGCGTATAGCCCTCGGTCTCGCCCTCCTGTGTCATGATGTTGCTGATATAGACCTTTGGCGCATCGGCCGCGCAGATGGAATCCACAATGCCTTCTACCAGCAGATTAGGGATGATACTGGTATACAGGCTTCCTGGCCCCAGCAGGATAAAATCCGCCTGACTGATCGCCTGTAATGTTTGCGGCAGCGCCGCCGTTTGCTCCGGCAGAAGCCGCACCCGTTCAATGCGGCAGTCCTGTCGTTTTTTAAATTCAAATATCTTCGATTCGCCCAACACCCGGCCACCGTTTTCAAACACGGCTTCCAGTGTAACGTTTGCATTGGTTACTGGCAAAACTCGTCCGCTGATGGCTAAAACCTCACTCATCCGGGTTACGGCCTGATCAAAGGAATCGGAGATGCCGTTGAGTGCCGCAAGCAGCAGATTTCCGAACGCCTGTCCGGACAAATACCCCTCTGTGAACCGATAGGCCAGCAGGCTCTCCATAATAGGTTCCACGTTAGCCAGTGCCTGCATGCAGTTGCGAATGTCACCGGGTGGCGGCATTCCAAGATCCTGCCGCAACGTGCCAGACCCGCCGCCATCATCCGAAACCGTAACAATGGCGGTCAGGTTTTTCGTATAGGTCTTTAGGCCCCGCAGCATAGTGGAAAGGCCTGTTCCACCGCCGATGGCAACGATCTTGGGGCCGAGTTCCCAAGCCTGGCGGCTCGTCTGTGGGGATTGTTCCATCATTTCTCCATCTCCTGACCGCACGTCACTGCCGAGTCATATCCCTATGGTTTTCACTGACGCTGTACCCCAGTTCCTTGACGTGGTCGGCAAGCGCACGGGTAATCGCCACCGAACGATGATGCCCACCGGTACAACCAATGGCAATTACCAGCGCCGACTTTCCCTCCTCCGCATACAGGGGAAGCAGATAGTCGATCATGCTTTCAAAATGCTCCATAAATTCCTTGGTCTGTGGGTGCCGGAAGATGAATTCACGCACAGGCTCGTCCAATCCCGTCAGATGACGCAGTTCATCGAAATAATAGGGGTTCGGGAGAAACCGCACGTCAAAGACCAGATCAGCCTCAATCGGAAGTCCATTTTTAAACCCAAAGGATAACATGCTGATGCTCATCGCCTTGGTACTCTCCCCACTTCCAAACAGCTGTAAAATTGTCCCCCGCAGTTTTGCCGTGGAAAGTGCCGACGTGTCAATAATGTACTTTGCCCGCTGACGCACCGGCTGCAGCACGAGGCGCTCTTGCTCCACGGCCTCCTCCAAGGAAAGTCCGTCGTGAAAAAGGGGATGGCTGCGACGAGTCTCTTTATAGCGCTTAATGATGCTCTCGGTTCCTGCCTCCATAAAAAGGATCTCATATTCGCAGTGCATCTCCCGCAGTGCATCCAGTGCATGGAATAGACCATTAAAATTCTGACCGCCGCGGATGTCTGTCACCAGAGCCACCCGCTCGTACTCTCCAATTCCCTGCTTGCTCAGCTCTGCAAACTTGGGGATAAGCGGTACCGGCAGATTGTCTACGCAAAAAAAGCCCATATCCTCCATGAATGAGGCGGCCTGGCTTTTCCCCGCACCGGACATGCCGGAAATAATAATGAACCTCATTTGCGCTCCCCTGCTTTCTCTATTTAATATCTACTGGGCAAAACAAAAATTTAATCATCTTTATGCTTCCAAGCTGTTTTCTTTTTGTTTATATGCAAGGTTTTTTTGCTGAGATCAACCAAAAAACCTTGCACTTTTGATTTGCGGCGTGTGTCCGCAAATTCAAACGGACAGTCATCCATGGATCGGAAGCAGCAAAACAGAGTTGCTTTTCCGCCCGAAAGGGCAGAAATTGTCCTTCCGGCAAATGCGATTCAAAATTGCATTTGTTCCGTGGCATTACTTAAAACCGATTGTCTTAATTTCCAGTTCCAGCACTATTCCCGTTTCGCGCAAAACCGTCTCCCGCACCAGTTCCACCAGCGACAGCACATCCCGGCAGGTGGCACCGCCGCGATTAATCACAAAGCCCGCGTGCTTTTCCGATACCTGCGCTCCGCCAACCGAAGTCCCTTTCAGCCCGCACTGATCAATCAGCGCTGCGGCATAGCCGCTGGCCGGTCGCTTAAAAGTGCTTCCTCCGCTGGGCCACTCCAGCGGCTGACTTGCCCTTCGCTTCTCCCGCAGTTCTTCCATCTTGCCCCGGATGGATTCGCTCTCGCCGGGCACAAGGCGCAGCGTACTGCGTAAAATCAGCCGCCGTCCATCCGAAAAGGCACTATGTCGGTAGGAAAAATCGTGCTCGTTGCCGCTCACGGTCTCTACCTGTCCCGCTGGGGTCAAACACGCCGTTTGTAACACAACCTGGCTCATTTCCCCACCATAAGCCCCGGCATTCATCGTAATGGCGCCGCCCAGTGTTCCCGGGATACCGTGCGCAAATTCCAGCCCGCCAAGGCCGTTTTTACACGCGAACATGGCAATTTGGGACAGTAATGCGCCGCTGCCCGCCGTAATCCCGCAGTCTCCTGTGCGCTCAATGGTGGCAACCCCATCAAACATTTTGATGACAAAAGCGTCCACGCCATCGTCCGCCGCCAGCAGATTGGAGCCGTTCCCCATAAAAAACGGTTCGATTCCAAAATCCGAGGCGGCGCGGGCAGCACAAATGGCCTCCTCCACCGTCTTAGGCAGTGCCATCAGCGCTACCGGCCCGCCGATCCGGAAAGATGTGTGCTTCGCCATGGGCTCTCGCTCCCGCAACTCCAGTGCGGAGCATTGCCGTTTCAGCTCAGTTTTCAAGGCGTCGTAGCGTTCCATGTGTTCTCTCCACTTACCGTTTTTACATCATTTACATCATGTACTTATTTTATTATTATAGCAAATAATCAATATAAATAGAATCCCTGAACATAAATTAATGGATAACGGTGCCAACCGTCCCATTTGTGCGTTGATTTCTAATTCCTGTCAGCAAAAAGAAGCGCCGCGCCGATCACCCCTGCCCCATCGCCTAGTGCCGCCTTTACCAGCCGTGGCTCCACGCGGTGATAGCTCCCTTCGGCTATCAGTGCGCGCAGCGGCTGCAGAAGCAGGTCGTCACGCTCCCGACTCACGCCGCCGCCCAGACAGATGATTTCGGGCTGAAACAGGTTAATCAGATTGGTCAGTCCCGCCGCAAGATACTGTAAATAGCGTTTAGTCACACGCTTTCCCGCAGCGTCGCCCGCGTCAGCCGCCTGAAAAGCCGTCTTGCCGCCTACCCGAGACATCTGGCCATCGGCAAGCGTCCACAGCACGCTATCGGGCGTCCTTTCCATTTCCTCCCGGGTCGTCTCAATCAGTCCCGTGGCCGAGGCGTACCGCTCCCAGCAGCCCCGTCTGCCGCAGTTGCAGGGGCGGCCCTCCAATTCGATGACCATATGTCCAATTTCCAGCCCAGATCCGTAAAAGCCCCGAAACAATGCACCGCCTAGGATTGCACCGCCCCCCACGCCGGTTCCCAGGGTGACAATCAACGCGGGGTCACAGCCCTGTGCTGCACCAGCCCGATATTCCCCCCAGGCCGCACAGTTTGCGTCATTTTCCAACAAGACCGGCACCGCCCACCGCCTTTGGAACAAGTCTACCAAAGGCGTGTTGTCAAAGGGAACGTTGGGTGCGTGGCAGACCACGCCGGACGAGGCATCCACTTCTCCGGGTATGCCGATTCCAACCCCGGTAATCTCTTCCGGCTTCACCCCTCCGTTCTCCACCGCTCGCAGCGCAAGATCGGCAAGATCGGCACACAGCATCTCCGCTGAGCGGCTGGTGTCCGTTCTTGCCGCGGCTCGCCCCAGTAATTGTCCCGTCTCATCCACCAGTCCGGCGACAAGGTTCGTGCCGCCCACATCAATCCCGATATACAGCATACCAGTTGTTCTCCTAACTGGGCTGATCGCTCATTGCCTGATCGAAATGCTCGTTGATCTGCTTGTTGAATTCCTGCGCCGCGTTATATCCCATTTTTTTGTTCCGGTTATTCATAGCCGCCACCTCAATAATAATGGAAAGATTCCGGCCCGGCTTCACCGGGATGGTCAGCGACGGCAGCTTCACATCCAAGACACTGGTATAAAGCTCGTCCAGCCCCAATCGGTCATAGACCGCATTGTCGTTCCAAACCTCTAAATTGATTACCATGTCAATTTCCTGCTCGGTCTTGATGGCGCTCATGCCAAACAGGCGGCAAACATCCACCACGCCGATTCCCCGCAGCTCAATGTAGTGACGGATCAACTCGGGCGCGGTTCCCATCAGTCTGCCCCCTGCAATACGCTTGATTTCCACCGCGTCGTCGGCAATGAGCCGGTGTCCGCGCTTTACTAGCTCAATGGCTGTTTCGCTTTTGCCCACGCCGGATTCGCCCAGCAGCAGAACCCCCTCGCCATAAATCTCCATCAGCACACCGTGGCGGGTAATGCAGGGGGAAAGCATGGCCTTGAGATAAGCAATCAGTGCACTCACCAGATCCGAAGTTGCCATGTCTGTTCGAAGCACGGTGCGATCATGCTTTTTCGCCGCCTCCATGCACTCTGGGAACGGCTCAATGTTGCGGGTGATGATGACCGCCGCAATATCCCATTGAAAATACCGCTCAAAAATAGCAGCGCGCTCCTCCTGCGTTTTTTGAGCCAGAAAAGCGGTTTCCACAGTGCCGATCACCTGAAGGCGCTCTGGTTCAAAATGTTCAAAATATCCACTTAGGGGAAGGCCCGGTCGAATGACGTCCGCTGTTGTGATCGCGCGCTTTTGATAGCCTTCGCCCCCCCACAAGATCTCCAGTTCAAATTTTTGGATAATATTATCCAGTGATACGCTTTTCATGCGCGAAGCCCCCTTCAAGTTGGAACGCCTTTACTTAGGTAACAGTATATACACTTCCCGCCAGTTTGGCAACGCTTTTTCCCCCTCGCCTCCTGCCCCCTCTGCGCACATTTTTAAAAAAAAACTTGATTTTCCTTTCTCTTTCTGCTATTATATCATACGATGCTTGTATATAGCTAATACTGACGAGCGAGGAGGTCAAGCGAAATGGCCAAATGTGAATTTTGTGATAAGGGCGTTACTTTTGGGATTCAGGTTTCCCACTCTCACCATCGTTCCAACCGTCCTTGGAAACCCAATGTGAAGCGCGTCAAGGCAATCGTGAATGGTACATCCACGCACGTCAATGTCTGCACCAGATGCCTCCGTTCGGGTAAGGTCACCCGCGCCGTGTGATCTACGCGATCCAGACGTTGTGATTTAAAAGCGGTACAGCCTTAGGGCTGTACCGCTTTTTTCTTTGCATGACCGGATTGACTTAAAGTGATCATGTAGCTTTTACTATTCCTTTTTCTCTGGCTATAAAGCCAAGGAACAGCGCCATTGAAACGAGCCACACGCCCCTGCTGCGCTGCCCAAGTTTTTGGGCAGCGCTTCTTGATCTCAAAGCCCATATTTTCCTGCTCAATTAATACTTGGCAGGCAGTAACGGTTCTATCCCTTGTTGCGTCTGCGATACACAAAATACTGTTTTCTCGCCGTATTCCCTTTGGAATAACACTTCATCTGCTTTTGCTGATAATTGACCATTTATAACGCCAGCTTTAACATAATCAAAAAGAGTCACTTCACCATCTATGTGCGGGGAAAAAATTCAAGCGAATAAACCGAAACCCCATCTCGCTCTCCAGTGTACTCGTTACAGTATATCATTTCATGGAATGATTCTGCGTGCATAAGCGTCATATCATTGAGCGATACTTGTGCAGTCCCGCAAACAGTATAATGCGTGGGAAGTAAGTTGCAATTTAGGTAGTGTCTTAACGTCAGGTTAACGAAACAGACGGTATGGTCACTTTCATCATAAATAATGGCTATCGTACCTAGGGCAGCATAATTATAATCATAGATTAGCTCCCCTGTCATCCCATGTCGCTCCAAATGCTCGCTAACGGTCATGCTTTTACTTTCCGCTCCTACTACCGCCTAAACGAAATACACTGCAATGAATAGCAGAAATGCACATAACAAAAACAGTTCGATTTTAAGCCGCATTTTTAAAAACATCAAAACCAAACCCCAATTTTCAGGTCGTTATGGTACCTTCATGATTCACTGTGTCCACATTTCTGCGTATGGCTGCCCTTTTCAGCCGGGAGGCCAAGTCATATCGCGTCCCGCCAAAACATGGAAGTGCAGATGAGGCACAGACTGCCCAGCCGCTTCTCCACAGTTAGACACGACGCGGAAACTCTTGATTCCAAGCTGCTTTGTCACCTTGGCAATCACCTCGAAAGCGTGCGAGACAACCGCAGAATTCTCCGGCGTGATCGAACCGCAGGATTCGATGTGCGCCTTGGGGATCACCAAAAAGTGCGTGGGAGCTTGGGGGTCAATGTCGTAAAAAGCATACACCTTCTCGTCCTCGTACACCTTGTTCGATGGAATCTCCCCCGCCGCGATTTTGCAAAACAGGCAATCATTCATATCAGCCGCCCACCTTTTCTGCCACAAGATCATCCACGGCTGCCAGCGCATCATCCAGCTTCAGCACATCCTTGCCGCCGCCCATGGCAGAATCGGGTTTCCCGCCGCCGGAACCGCCGCAGATACCGGTCACCTTCTTGATGACGTCGCCAGCCTTCATTCCCTTCGCGATGGCTTCCTTTCCGCATACGCACAGGAAGGTGATCTTATCGTCCTTCACCGCAGACAGTACCGCTACCATGGACTCTTCCTTATCCCGGAGAAAGTCGCCCATCTTCCGCAGGGCATCTGCGTCGGCATCCCCCACCATGGTGGTAAGGACCTTTAACCCGCAAACTGTCTTAGCGGACATGAGGAAGCCCTGCGCATGATCCAGCAATTCTCTTGACTTGAATCTTTCCAGCGCATGACGGGTATCTCTCAGTTCAGCCAGTTGTGCCTCAGCCTTAGCCATCAGCTCACCGGGCTTTACTTTCATCAGTTCGGCTACCTGGAACAGCAGTTCCTGATTTTGATTGTTCTCCCGCAGAGAGACCTGTCCCACCGTCGCCTCAATACGGCGCACACCCGACGCCACGGAAAATTCCGCCTTGATATGGAAAGGTCCCGCCTTTGCCGTGTTATCCAAATGGGTACCGCCGCAAAGCTCCATGGAATAGTCTCCCATGGTCACCACGCGCACTGTGTCGCCATACTTCTCGCCGAACAGAGCCACCGCACCCAGTTTCTTTGCCTCGATAATGGGCATTTCGTCGGTGTGGATGGGATAGCCCTCCAAGATGGCATTATTCACCAGCTGGTCAATCTGCGTCAGCTCCTCCGGCGTAATCGCGGAGAAGTGGGTAAAGTCAAAGCGCAGACGGTCTGGCTCCACCAGCGAGCCGGCCTGATGTGCATGGTCGCCCAGCACCTTGCGCAGGGTTGCATCCAGCAGATGGGTGGCGGAATGTGCGCGCATGATGGCGTGGCGGCGGGAACTATCAATGGACGCAAGTACCGTCTCGTCCACCTCCAATTTGCCTGTCTTCAGCTGGCCGTGATGGAGGTATTTTCCGCCCTTATCCTTCTGCACATCAGTGACTTCAAATACCGTTTCGCCCAAGGCAATTGTGCCGTGGTCGGCGCACTGGCCGCCCATTTCGGCGTAGAACGGGGTTTTATCGAGCACAAGAATACCCTTTTCCCCCGTGCGAATGGTGGAGCAAAGCTCACCCTCAGCCACAAGAGCAAGGATCTTAGCGGTGTCCTCATAGCTGCCGTAGCCAGTAAACTGGGTGGGTGTGTTGTCCAATCCCAGGTCAATGCCCGCCCATGCGAGATCTCCCAACGCTGCCCTGGCCTCCCGGGCGCGGACGCGCTGCTCCTCCATCAGGGTCTTGAAGGCGTTTGTGTCAACGCTCATCCCCTCTTCCTCCACCATTTCAATGGTCAGGTCAATGGGGAAGCCGTAGGTGTCATACAGCTTAAAAGCATCGGCGCCGGAAAACACTGTCTCGCCCTTCTTCTTGTGCTCGTCCATCAGGTCGCTGTAGATCTTCATTCCGCCATCAATCGTTCTGGCAAAGTTCTCTTCCTCCACCTTGATGACTCGGGTGATATAGTCCTGCTTTTCCACCAGATCGGGATAGGCGCTTTTGTTTTCTCGGATCACCGTGGCGCAAACCTCGTACAAAAATGGCTCGTTCACACCCAGAAGTTTGCCATGGCGGGCCGCACGGCGGAGAAGGCGGCGAAGCACATAGCCGCGCCCCTCGTTGGAGGGCAGCACACCATCGCAGATCATCATCACGCCGGAGCGGATGTGGTCAGTAATCACGCGCAGGGACACATCGGTCTTATGGCTCTCACCATAGTGCGCATTGGTGATCTCAGACACCTTGTTGGTGATGTTCATAACGGTATCAACATCAAACAGGGAGTCAACATCCTGACAGACAACCGCTAGACGCTCCAGTCCCATACCGGTATCAATGTTCTTCTGCTTCAGTTCTGTATAATTGTTGTTGCCGTCGTTATCAAACTGCGAGAAAACGTTGTTCCATATCTCCATATAGCGATCACAATCACAGCCTACGGTACAGCTGGGCTCGCCGCATCCATACCGCTCGCCTCGATCATAGTAGATCTCAGAGCAGGGGCCGCACGGACCGGAACCGTGTTCCCAGAAGTTGTCGGCTTTACCAAATCTGAAAATGCGCTCGGCGGGGATGTCGATTTCCTTGTTCCAGATCTCAAACGCCTCGTCGTCATCCTGATAGATCGATGGATACAGGCGGTTTGGATCAATGCCCACCCAATCAGGAGAGGTCAAAAATTCCCAGCTCCACGCGATGGCCTCGTGCTTGAAGTAGTCCCCGAACGAAAAGTTGCCCAGCATCTCAAAATAGGTGCCGTGGCGGGCGGTTTTCCCAATGTTCTCAATGTCGCCGGTTCGAATACACTTCTGACAAGTGCAGACGCGGCGGCGGGGTGGCTCCTGATCCCCGGTAAAAAATGGCTTCATGGGTGCCATGCCGGAGTTGATCAGCAGCAGGGACGCATCGTTTTGCGGAACCAGAGAAAAGCTGGGCAGCCGAAGATGTCCCTTCGACTCAAAAAAAGCCAAAAACATCTCACGCAGTTCGTTAACACCGTATTTTTTCATTGGGTTACCTCCAAATTTTGATACTAATTCTGGATGCCGGAAAAAGAAAACTTCGCCCCTAACATTGTTAGGGGCGAAGTTGCATACTCCACGGTACCACCCTAATTTGCCCCTTGGGGCATCTCAGATCTCCGTAACGAGAAGACCACGTTCCAATCTCTTGGACAGCTCAGAAGTGGCACAAACACCCGTTTTGCAGAGGGCTTCCACTGTCCCCTCCTCGCTCGTTGCGGCGTGGTGTTCTTGGCTTCGTCATAGCATTTAAATTTTACCGTATTATATTATCATATTTTGGGGGCTTGTCAAGCCACTTTGTCAGTCGCGCAGGAAGCTGCGCTGGCTGATTGTCCATGCAAGATCGGTCACGACGCTCTCCTCCACATCGCTGCTGGCATACAGACTGTAGTAGGTATCCTGAAAGTTCCATGTCGCCAGCTTATTCCCACTGCTCAAAACGGTTTGCACCGTCACCTCAATTGACACGGACTCCCCGTCAATACAAAGCGCTTTCGCCCCGTCGGCAAACTCCTCGTAAACGCCGGAAATGTCCCCATCTTCCTTGGCAGCACGCAGCGTGTAGTCCACTCCGTCCATAGTAAACAGGATCTGGCACAAATGGTCATCAATGATGTCATAGGTGGCATCCTCCGCATCCAGCGGAGCGTTTAGTCCAATACCCAGCTCACGCAGAAATGCATCGCCGTTTTCCACTGATTTCATGGGGCTCACCACTTGTGCCGTGTCTTCTGACTCAACTGTGGATGTCGGTGTCGGCTGCGTTGTTTCTGCAGGTGCCTCTCCACCGCAGCCTGCCATCAGCAGAAGCAGGCTGAGGGCACCAGCAAGCGCAATCGTCTGTTTTCTTTTTGTTTTCACGAACATCACTCCTTAGTTCGCTTCGACGCTGACGCGTGGAAAAAGTTCCCTGGCATGAAAAAAGTCGAAGGATTGCATCTTGCATTCTACCCAAATTCATGCTAAACTGTGAAAGTCGATTTGAATTGCAGGTGTAGTTCAATGGCAGAATGTCAGCTTCCCAAGCTGAACACGCGGGTCCGATTCCCGTCACCTGCTCCAAAAACCAGAACCCCGCAAAGCATTGATTTTACAGTGCTTTGCGGGATTTCTTTTTGCGAAATTTTGTGATTTTCGCCAATGTCATACTTGCATTTTGTAGTAGGTTTTAGTAGTTAATTAACTAAAAAATAACTAAAAAATATGAGCATTTACTTTACCAGGCCGCCACACGCAAAGCCCCCGCAGACTGGTGAGGTCTACGGTGCATACCCGCCCACCATCTGCATATACTACCACCAGCATTCGGCCCTGCTTCTTCATTCTGTGTAAATGTAAAAGCCTCTATAGTTTTTCAATTTGCTCCCTCCATATTCTTTTAGCAAAATCATTATCATATTATGGGAAGTTCATGTAAAAAGGTTACAAGCTTATGACCTAGTGATTAACCTCTGTCAAATAAAAATCTCTCAACTCATCGGGCCGCAATGGCTTGCTCAGATAATATCCTTGGATATAATCACAGCCCATATCTTTCAAAACATCTAATTGTTCCTTCCTTTCCACACCTTCTGCAATCACTTTCCGCCCTAGTTGGTGTGCACTGTCTATTGTATATTTGATAACCAGCTTATAAGTATTATCCATGATATTATCAATAAATGTTTTATCAATTTTAATATAGTCCATAGGAAACTGAACAAAATTAATCATGGAATTGTATCCGGTTCCAAAATCATCCAGCGCAATTTTTATGCCTTGTTTCCGGAGATTATTAAAATATAGCATTGTGATTTCATTGTTTTTCAGGATACCTCTTTCAGTAATTTCAACTTCTAAGAGTGATAAATCAAGATCCTTATTTTCAGTAATTTCAGTGAACAAGTCTATTACAGATTGGTTATTTAAATCCTTTGGTGAAATGTTAAGCGCTATTTTTACCGGCATGCCAGCATTTTTCCATTTTTCTTTTTGATCAATCACATTTTTTATTACCCACTTTGTTAGTTCACCTATAAACCCTATTTCCTCTGCTAATTCTATAAATTCACCGGGACTAATTTCCCCTCTTGTACGATTGTTCCATCTCAGAAGTGCTTCAACACTTTTTGTGCTGGCACCGTCCAGACTTTCTTTTGGTTGATATACCAGATAAATTTCTTCATTCTCAATAGCATTTAAGAGATGAGGTATCAATTCGGCTCGGCGTTTGCTTTGCTGTTCCATTGTGTCGTCAAAAACATAAAGTCCGATCGCTTCTGTTGGTTGCCCCAATGCCATACTCAATTTGCGAACCAGATCCTGGGAGTTTTCAGCACTCTGAGGAAATTTCACGATACCTCCTTTGATAAGAAGCCCAATGTGTAACTGATCTATCACAATAGATTCCTCTGCAATTTTTAGAAATTGCTCTCCGATTGCCTGAGCATTTTCGATGCCACCGCCAGGAAATATAACAACAAATTCATTGGAATGTATTGAATAAACAGCACCGTTAACCAACCGGGATAATACTTTTGACGCCTCTTTTATTGACCTGCTCCCCATTTCATAGCTGATATTTTGGCGGATGCTATTTATATTTTCTATTCTGAACCCGATTAATGAAAATTCTTTCTTATTATCCAATATAAGTTCATCCAGATCTAACATCAATTTATTCATGTTAGGAAGCCCTGTAAGAAAATTTGTATATGATCTTTCAATTTCTTTGTTTTTGTAGTCTTCCATCCGTTTGAATAGCAAAGAACATATTATTCCAATTGTAACGAACATCGTCAACCTGAATATCCAACCGGCAGGCTGCTGCGCTAATTCCAATAATGCGTTTTCTGGCATAGCTGGTCCCAATGCGAACCCACCTAATAAAGCCGCCCCCACTGCACCTATCGTTCCGAAATAGTAAGCCGCCAGAATAATGGGGATATACATTATATGAGGAAATGCAGTATCCGTCCCGCCTGTTAAATAGACGAATACTGTTATTGCAAAAATTAATATGATAACAATGAAAGCCTTGATGAAATCCCAATTCTTTGAATTGGAATTATGGTCTAATAGGTTTTTTTGCATTCTTATTTTCTCCTTAGTCCTTTTTTTGCTATTCTCAGAATCATAAATCTTCTTTATTGTACACCATACTTTACATCTTTCAACATAATTCCCTTCTCCCAGGTGTGGACTCACGATGACTAAAACACACGCGCCTAAAAAAATAAGAAACCGCAGGCCAGTGGACGGCCTGCGGTTTCTTGAAAAAGAGAGAGGGGGAGAGAAAATAGAAATAAGGTGGTGAGATATATGTAATAAGCTTTCGCTTGATGATAGAATCATACACCCGCCCCCACCCGGTTTGTTGAACAATCTATGAACCCCCGATAAAGAATATGTAAATAAACCCAGTGACCTGCCGCTATGACAGGCCACTGGGTACTTCACATCCAATTATCTCTTGGACAACTGAATTCCTTTTAATTTCAATGTAAAATTAGCGTTTTGTGACTTATATGTGACTTGTAATGCCTCATTACATCCGTGCATACCCCGCCCACCATCTGCATATACTACCACTGGCAGCAACGAACCGTATTAATTTACGGTTTTAGTTCTGCCAAAAGACGCTCCTTTTATATGGGAGCGTCTTTTTATGCGACCCCCCGCAGACTGTTAATGTCTGCGGGGGGTAGTTTATTTTAAATAGTTTTTTAACTTCTCAACAAATTCACCAATATCAGCAAAGTAATTAGGATATGCCGATCTTAGTGCAGCAAATGAAGACACAGATACCATAACAGCATCTATCTGCGTTTCTGCTCGAGTGCTTTCAATTTTCGCATATACATTTTCAGCCTCGATATTATCATTCCTGTGAAAAGATTTCAGTTTTAATAGATGGGTATTATAATTAAGGATTAGAATGTAATACCCGTCAACCAAGTCGTTCTTTCCTTCTAGGTAATTTGCAGCAACCTTTATTCCACTTAGTTTGTCAATAATATTCGTCTTAGCTTGTATGTCTTGGAGTTCTAAAATAATTGCTTCGCTATTATCTGGTGTTTCAGGAACCAAAGGCATTCCCTCTTCGAGTGCGAATAACGAAGACACAAGAGCAAAAAATCGCTTTGTTGGGCACGTCGGAAAATTTTGTGTAATTGTAAAATCCCTTGATCAAGAATTTTAGCTTGTATCTGTGGTTTGCTCTTGCAAATCAAGACTGTGGATTTTGCCTTCACTGCCCGTTTCCCCGGGAGCGGACACGGTATGCGCGCTTTGCGTGAATGCCGCGTCCGCCCAGGGGAACTCTATTTCAAGGTAAAATCAGACTGCGGCTCGCTCAGAAAACATCAGGTTGAGCTGGCTTAATACCATATCCCAGTTTCGACATCTGGACGTCCAGTGTTCGACAATTTTTTTAGATGCCAGATACAGCATCTTGCGCAGGGAGTCATCGCTGGTAAAGCTGGGTTTATTTTTGGTGATTTGCCGAAACTGGCGGTTAAGACCCTCAATGATGTTTGTCGTGTATATGATGCGCCGGATTTCGGCGGGGTATGCGAAAAAGGTGCTCAGAATGTCCCAGTTTTCTTCCCAGCTCTTGACGCAGGAGGGATACTGTTTACCCCACTTTTCACGGAATGCCATCAAATGCTCCAACGCTTCGTCTTCCGTGACGGCTTTATAGACCAGTTTCAAATCAGCCATGAGCGCCTTGATATCCTTGTAGCTCACATAGCGGGTGGAGCTGCGGATCTGATGGATGATGCAGCGTTGGATTTGCGCTTGGGGGTAAACGGCATTGATGGCCTCGCAGAAGCCCTTCAGCCCGTCCACACAGAACAGATAAACATCCAAAACACCCCTGCTTTTGAGGTCATTCAACACAGAAAGCCAAAACTTGCTGCTCTCATGTTCCCCGATCCAAACGCCAAGAATGTCCTTTCTGCCATCCATGGTGATGCCAAGTACCACATAGGAAGCCTTGGTGACATACTGGTGATTTTCCTTGACCTTGTAATGAATAGCGTCCAAAAATACAAATGGATAGACGGGTTCCAACGGTCTGTTCTGCCATGCCGAAACCTCCGGCATGATTTTCTCGCTGATCTTACTCACTAGCTCTGGGGAGATTTCCACATCATAAAGGCTCTTAATCTGCTCCGCTATATCCCGCTGACTCATGCCACAGGCATACAGGGAAAGAATCTTTTCTTCCATGCCGTCGGCGTTTCGGCTGTATCTTTCGATGATTTGAGGCTCATATTTTCCGTTGCGATCCCGGGGCACCTTGATCTCCACCTCGCCCAATTGCGTCTTGACTGTCTTTTGCGAATACCCATTTCGGTAATTCTTAGCTTCCGGTTCGACAGCGGTTTGCGACGCTCTTTCGCTTTTTTCGTAGCCCAGCTCCGAGTCCAGCTCGCTTTCCATGACCTGCTGAAGTACGTCACGAAACATTTCCTTCATGGCCCCCATAATCTCCATGGTACTGCTAAACTTTTGGCTGTTCACGTATTCTCGCATCAGTTCTGCCGGTGCTTCCTTCATAAAAAACATCCTTTCAGTGTTGAATTGTTATTGCTCCAATTCTTGACCAAAAGGATGTCTCTCATTCACTTTTACACAAAATTTTTCGGGGTCTCTCATTGATTTCACAGTGCTTTTCTGGATTTATCTTTGTTAATTTTTGTGCCGTAATCCAATATCATATTTGCATTTTGTCGTAGATTTTAGTAGTCAGATAACTAAAAAATACTAAAAAAACTAAGACTCCACGGTGGCACCACGTCATCGCACCCACGCAAAGCTCCCGCAGACTGTCAATGTCCACGGTGCATACTCTGCCACCATCTGCATATACTATCACCGGCAGCAACGAATTGTATTTATTTACGGTTTTAGTTCTGCCAAAAGACGCTCCTTTTATATGGGGGCGTCTTTTTATATGGCGAGGCGTAGCACTATAGAACAGCACAACCCAGACATCTGCTCTTAACGTCCGGGTCACCTGTTGGACAATGAAAAAGAAAAAGGTGTCCTTGCGAGTATGATCACACCTCCTGCAGTGCGCCGATCACAGCATCACCGTCCGCAGCAACCAGTGATACGATCATTCAGCGGAGTGCTGCGGCTATACCATTGATTTCGTGCGCCAGTTTTACGACTTGTCCTATCCCGAGGCGGTGACGAAGCTGGACGCAAGGCTGCCAGCCGCTTACATAAAACTTTACAGCAGTAAGGGTTTGATGATGAAAAAGCATGGCAGCGTTTCATTAACTGCCATGCTTTTCAGGTTCGTCTGTGGGCAGTGATAATGGTGTAGCTGTGGGCATTTACGGTAATTTCGTAGCCGTCCACAGCGATGTACCAATTCTTGCCCTTTCGTGTGATACTGGCATTTGGGGCTTTGACCTTTTCGCGGCACCAGCGAACCACATCGTCCGTGTCCAAGCTCAGATTTTTCCGAATTCGTTCAGCACCCAAATCGGTAGTTTGCAGCTGATTCAAACTCGCTAGCAGCAACTCCAAGTTGCGGCTAGCATCAGCGGAGGACTGCGGTGCTGTGGATGGGTTTACTTCATACAGCGCTTCTGCAATCAGCGCCTTGGATATGTACATTGCCTTCAATCGGTTGCCCAGAAGCGTGTGGTGCGGGCTCCCCTCCGGGAATTTTTCCTGCGCCTTTTCGCACTTATGAATGATAGATTTAATGGAGCCGAGCGCCTGGGATAACTCCTCCGCTGTGTAATTTTTCATAGTGTCTTACCTCAATTTATTATCATAAATCTATTTTATCACAGAACGTCAGCCAAAGAAAGGAGCCTCTCATCAGAGGTCATTCGGTCGCCCAACCGATTGAGCTTCAAGCGTGAGACTTTCCAATCACATGAATTATCCGGCTAATCCCAGATTAAGAATAATTTGATGCCTCAGTCACCTTGGTAACGCTGCCGTATTCCGCGGTTTTAATTGAAGCCAACTTGTATGCTCTCAACTACTTATATCTGGTTCTTTCATGAATTAGTCTCCTTAATTCTGGTGGTATGGTCGGCAAACCTTTACCACTCTTTCTCGGAAATTTCCCCTTGGCTGTTTTCTCCTCGCTATAAGCTGTTGTCACCCCCCAGCACAGCTGGGGGGTGACCTTACTGCTAACAGCCCAAAAGCTCCGCCCTTTTAGAGATGGGCGGAGCTTTTTTGAAGTCTATAGCTTATTTGTTGCCATACCTCAGCCGCCTAATCACTTATCTAAATTTACAGCGCAAATTTAAGGCTTATATCAAGTGAGCGCACCGTGTGCGTCAGTGCGCCGATGGAAATAATATCGACACCGGTATTCGCGACCGCCAGCAAATCTCGCTCCCCCATATTACCGGAAGCCTCGACAAGCGCGCGGCCGTTTATAAAGGCGACCGCCTCTTTCATTTGCGCGTTTGTCATATTATCCAGCATGATGATTTCCACACCCGCTTCAAGTGCTTGTCTCACTTCGTCCATTGTCGCAGTTTCCACTTCGACCTTGAGGGTGTGAGGGATATTCATTTTCACTGCCTTGACTGCACGTTCAATGCCGCCCGCCGCCACAATATGATTATCCTTAATGAGCACCCCATCGGAAAGGCCGACCCGATGATTTGAGCCGCCGCCTATACGTACTGCATACTTTTCCAGCACGCGCAGGCCTGGTGTCGTCTTCCTTGTGTCAGTAATCTTCGCCTTGGTTTCTTTCACGGCGGCGACTGCTTCAGCTGTCGCCGTAGCAATTCCTGACATGCGCTGTACAAGGTTCAGCACCGTGCGTTCGCCCGTTAGCACCGAACGAGCAGGCCCTTCAATGGATGCAATGACAGTGCCAACTACCACTTGCTGCCCGTCCGGCACGTGAATCCCCACCTTAACTCGGGTATCTACAAGTTCAAAGGCCCGTTTTAACACCTCTCCGCCACAAAAAATGCCGCTTTGTTTCGCCACAAAGTGACCGCTTGCGCAAGCGTCCTCTGGCACGCAAGAATCAGTGGTAATGTCCCCGTATCCGATATCTTCGCACAGTGCATTTTTAATAATTTCGTCAATTTCAAAGCTAAACATAGTTATCTCTCCATGTCCGGTCCGCCTTGCGGCAGCATCATTACATTTTAATTTTCTCTATAGTGAGCACCCACGCTGCCTACCCGCAGGAGTGCGGCAGTGAGTATCCTATGTGATATAAGGGCCATATTATATGCTTCGGTAATTCCCTTGCTGTCAAGCCTGATCGTATCAAGTAAGCATAGAATTCCCCCCATCTCGGATCGTCCGCGTTCAAGCCCCAATTTGCTTCGAACAACCCAGCCGTCACGGTTCATAATTGCACGTATTTGATCCTTCACCTCATTGGGGTAAAGGTCAGATGCCGCAGCTTCCCGCACGACAGGAACCAAAATCTCACCCACCTTGCGGCACGCCGCCCCGGATATATGGCGAGCTGCCCTGCGCCCAAACACCAGACACTCAAGCATGGAGTTGGAGGCCAGTCTGTTTGCGCCGTGTACGCCGGTATGTGCCGCCTCGCCGCAGGCATAGAGCCCAGGGATATTTGTCATAGCATCAAGGTTTGTATCAATACCACCCATCATGTAATGCTGTACAGGACAGATGGGAATGAGATCCTTCGAAATATCAATGCCGCGCTTCATGCACTCAGTAAAAATTGTCGGAAACCTTGCGGACAAATGTTCTGAGGACTCGGCGGTAATGTCGAGAAACATATGGTCTGTGTCCATCTTCTTCATCTCGTGTACAATGCCGCGTGCCACAATATCCCGTGGGGCAAGCTCTCCCATTGGGTGTATTGCGGTCATAAAGCGTTCGCCCAAAACGTTTTTAAGCTGTGCGCCCTCGCCGCGCAGAGCCTCAGAGATAAGAAAGGAACGTTCCTCCTTTCCCTTGTGGTAAAGACCCGTGGGATGAAATTGGATAAACTCCATGTTCTGCAGTTTGGCGCCTGCTCTCGCTGCTGCTGCAAGCCCGTCTGCCGTTGCAACGGACGGATTAGTGGAATGCTCGTATATCTGCCCAATTCCGCCTGTACATATAATAATGCTTGGTGTTTTGATCACTTTATATCCGTCCTGATAAATGACTGCGCCGTCAACGCCTTGTGCTCCTGTCAGCATATCAAGAAAAAAAGTGTTTTGCATAAAGGTGATATTCGGCCTCGTTGCTACAATGACAGCAAGCGTCTTGACCGTTTCCCGGCCGGTTGCATCGCCATGGGCATGTACGACACGGTTTCTCCTGTGCCCACCCTCGAGGGTGATCTGCAAGTCCCCGTCCTCATTTAAGTCAAAGGGCACACTTAAAGATCTGAGCACCTGTATATCACCAGGTCCTTCGTCCACAAGCACCCGAACCGCTTTTTCATTACACAGACCGGCGCCGGCTGTCAATGTGTCCTCCAGATGAAACTGGGGACGATCATCCGGCGCGATAGCCGCAGCAATACCGCCTTGAGCAAGCCACGAGTTTGAGATATCAACGTTCTCCTTGGTGATGATCGCGCAGGAAAGCTTCTCATCCAGATTAAGTGCTGCATAAAGCCCAGCAAGACCGCTGCCGATAATCAGCACGTCAAAACTCAGCGTTTCTCTTGTCTTTATGTCATCAGTAAAAACATAACGCCTCATTTGTGTATATCCCCTTTAATTGACTGCCACCATGCGCTCCAGACTTAACCTTGCGTGCTCAAGCTCACTGCTTGTGAGAGTGATTTCCTCTGCGTTGTTTTTCAGTGCATAGAGCACGTCGTCAAGCCGCGTTTTTTTCATATTAGAACAGACGAGACCCGGCGTGAGCAGATAGACCTGTTTCTGTGGAAACATGACACGAAGCCTGTCCACGACGCCTACCTCTGTCCCGATCATAAAGCTCGAATTGCCGGACTCCTTCACATACTGAAGAATACCTGCGGTACTTCCCACATAATCCGCCTTTTTCAACACCTCCGCAGGGCACTCCGGGTGTACAAGCACCTTCGCCTCTGGGTGCGCTGTCATTGCCCTGTCAATATCCTCAGGCTTTACTTGATTGTGGATCGGACAATAACCTTCAAATAGGACAAACTCTTTTTCCGGTACGTGCTGTGCCGCATATGCCCCCAAGTTTTGATCTGGAACAAATATAATCTTCTTTTGCGAAAGAGATTTTACCACCTTTACAGCGGATGAGGATGTGCAGCAGATATCACATTCAGCCTTCACCGCGGCGGAAGAGTTGATGTAGCATACAACCGCGGCATCCGGATATTGCAGGCGGAGTGCTCTTACATCTTCCGGGCTTACCATATCTGCCATCGGGCAGCCCGCCTGTGAGGCAGGTAAAAGCACCGTTTTTTGGGGGTTTAGTATTTTTGCGCTTTCCGCCATAAAACGCACACCGCATAAGACAATTATGTCCTCTGCAGCCTCACGGGCACGTTTTGCCAGTTCAAAAGAGTCACCGACATGGTCTGCAATCTCCTGGATATCCATCGTCTGGTAGAAATGCGCAAGTATAACCGCATTTTTTTCTTTTTTCAGCGCTATAATTTGTTCCTGAATATCAGTCATTATCTCGTCCTCTTGGCACTGACTTTCTCGTTTAATTCGTTAGTGCATACGTTAAAGATAGTTTCGGCAATCGCAATACAAAGCATCCCCCCTTTTTACAAAATCTAACCCAGTATGGGCAGTCCCTTTCTGCACCCGCCTTTCCTTGAATAATGTGACAGAAATAAATTGAATTTCTATTGCATGGTGGATGAACATACGCATTTTTAGCCATCCACGTGATGAAAAAATGGTCAAAATGCACCTCCGCAGACGATCAACGACGGTCTGCGGGGGCGCAAATTATTCGTGCATAACCTGCCAGCATTTGAATATACTATAACAGGCAGCAATAAGTCGTATTTGTTTATGATTTCAGCACTGCCAAAAGACGCTCCTTTTATATGGGGGCATCTTTTTATATGCCTAGTACACACCTTGGAACAGAACAAACCGAACGCCTACGCCTGGCGTTCGGTTTGCCTAAGGGGATGTAACGGAAAAGAATTATCTTTATCAAGTTATAATAGTTCAAAGATATTAACAAAGCACATCGCAAAAGGCCGATGCCCGGATTAAACACAGACGGCTTGTGACCATAAGCCGTCTGTGTCGGTGCATAGCTGCGGGAGCCATCGCGAATGGCAGCCCCCAGAGTGATGCTGGGGTCGGCAAAGCTTTTCATGGTAGCCTGCTTCATATTAGGGAACCCACTAAGTTTTATATTCCGAGTCTCATCATTGCATCAGCGACCTTTATAAATCCGGCTACATTTGCGCCTACTATGAGGTTCCGTTCCATGCCGCACGTGAGGGATGCATCATAGGCATTGTGAAAAATGTTTTTCATGATTGCCTGTAGTTTGATATCGACTTCTTCGAAAGTCCAAGATAAGTGCTGACTATTCTGGCTCATTTCCAAGCCGCTTGTGGCCACGCCGCCGGCGTTGGCAGCTTTTGCGGGACCGAACAGAATGCCTGCACTGAGGAATATTTTTGTGGCCTCAAGCGTACAGGGCATATTTGCACCTTCCACAACGCAAATTGCGCCATTTTGAACCAGGGTTTTTGCAGAATCTGCATCTATTTCGTTTTGCGTGGCGCATGGAAGGGCTATGTCACACTTAATTGCCCAAATTCCTCTACAGCCTTCGTGATACTCGGCAGATGGAACTTCTTTTATATATTCGCTGATACGTTCGCGGCGGCGGAATTTAATATCCTTCACTATATCCAGCTTTATCCCCTGAGCGTCATAGATATAGCCGTTTGAGTCACACAGTGCGACAACATTAGCGCCAAAGCTCTGAGCCTTTTCACAGGCGTATATGGCAACGTTTCCTGAACCCGAGATGACAACGGTTTTGCCATTGAAACTTTCGTTTTTCATGCATGAGAGCATTTCCTGCGTGAAATAGCACAGACCATACCCCGTAGCTTCCGGACGCGCGAGGCTTCCGCCGTAGCTGAGGCTTTTGCCCGTAAGAACGCCGGCATCAAAACGACCCGTAATCCTTTTGTATTGGCCAAACATATATCCTATTTCACGGGCACCAACGCCGATATCACCTGCTGGCACGTCGGTAAACTGACCGATGTATCTGTACAGCTCAGTCATGAAACTCTGGCAAAAGCGCATAACCTCCACATCCGACTTGCCTTTGGGATCAAAGTCTGCGCCGCCTTTGCCACCCCCGAGCGGGAGAGTTGTAAGACTGTTCTTGAGAATTTGCTCAAATCCCAAGAATTTTATGACCGAAGGGCAGACGGAGGAATGAAAACGAAGGCCTCCTTTGTAAGGACCTATTGCGGAGTTAAACTGAACACGATATCCGCGATTTATCTGGAGATTTCCGTTATCATCATACCAAGGAACGCGGAATGTTATGAAGCGCTCCGGTTCAACGAAAGCTTCAATAACACCGCTTTTTTCGTATTCTGGATGGGTTGACAAAAACGGTTCGAGGCTTATTAGAACCTCAAGTACGGCTTGATGAAATTCCAGTTCTCCGGGATTTCGTTTTTGAACGGACTTGTAAACTTTTTTCAAATAATCGTTTGTAAGCATATTACTTCTCCTTTTGAATTTTTCTAGCAAATACAAAAACAAATATAATGTATTATTTTGTTAATTATATTCGCAGAAAAGAAGAAATGCAAGAAATAAACAATTAATTTATAATCAGTTTTGTGCGCCAGCCAAATACCAAAAACAAGGCCGGATAAATTAATTTCTTAACGCAATAATCGTAAACGCTCAATCTTAGGGCGCATGGACACGCAAAAGTCCCTGGAGCCACAGCTCCAGGGACTCGTCATTTTATCATTTCTTGCTATTGATAAGCGGCTGTCATATGACCAAAGAGAGCTATAACTACCACACCAATCAAGCCTTGCTGCGAAACCTGTTCGCTTGCAATGGATTATCGGCTTATTTCCGAAACAAGATATCAATATCCACTTTGCCTTTGATCCCCGGCACAGTCCCGCTGGAGGTATACTGCCACATCTGGAAGTCATAGTAGAAGGTGGGGGCAGCACTATACTCGGCGTACCAAAAATCATAATCAGCCAGCTGGCTCAGGTCATAATACTTATATCCCAGCCATGTGTAGAAATACACCGAGGTATCATACCCATTGGCAGTCACGCGGTCGCAGAATGCCTTGGCGCACTGGTTGAGCACACTCGCATCCATATCCTTAGTACGCGCCACGGAGGTACCGGAAATGGTCTCCCAATCGTACACCACCGGATAAGTAACGTCATAGCCCTTGATGGCATTGAGGACGAAGTCTGCCTCTTCCTGCGCCTCTGCCACGGTAATGGCCTGAGAAAAGAAATATACGCCGACATCAAGCCCCGCGTCCAGCGCACCCTGGATATTCGCCTCAAAATACTGATCCAAATTCAGTGTGCCCGCCGTATAGCCGCGGAAACCGACGCGGATCATGGCAAATTTCACGCCGGAGTTCGCCACCGCCTGCCAGTCGATGTCACCCTGGTGGGCGGAAACATCAATGCCAATTACAGTATCATAGTAATCAGAGTTGTAGGTCAGGTATCCATTCGCGCCTGTTGTAAACAAGTCCGCGCTGTAGGTGTTGGCCGAAACATTGGTGTGAATGGGCAGCTTCTCGTCCTTATAGGTCAGCACACCGCCGGAAGTGCGATCGTTGTCCAGCACTCTCACCACCGCGTCGCCCATGTTATAGATCTCTCCGGTCACGGTCAGGTTTTTCAGCAGGACCGAGCCGTTCGCCGCCGCGCCGGTGATAATGACATCTCCGTTTATGGTTGCATTACTCAGCGTCACGCCGGAGGACAGGATCACCGCGTTGCCGTCCACACTGGTGGTATAGGTGCCAGCGGTGGTATAAATTCCCGTGCAAAGATTATTTAGGATCTGCACAACCTGTGCGCGGTTAAACGGGTCCTGAGGACCGAGCACGCCGTCACCATAACCACCCACATACCCGCGTTCGGTCATGGCACTTACGGCCCCGGCCGCCCAAGACGAAACCTTACCGCCATCTGCGGCATAATACTGATTGGGTGACACAGCACTGTCGGCAATACAGAATGCCTTGGCAATGATGTAGATGGCTTCCTCGCGGGTCAGCGCTTGGGTGGGTGCAAGCTCTGCTCCCCATGCATCCGGCAGGATATCGGCGGAGACTGCCTTCAAAATGTACGGCGTATACCATGCGGTCTCATCCAGGCCGTATGTGTTTTTGGCTGTATCCCCATACTGCATCAGAGAATTCAGCATGGCCGCCAGTTGCCCTCTGCTAATGGAATCGGTGGGACCAAACTTTCCGTTGTCATAACCGTTGACAAGCCCCAGGTCGGTCCACCGCTCAATCACACTCTCCGCCCAATGTCCGCTGGTATCGGAATAAGACGCGGCGGAAACGGTCATCGTGAGAGAAAGTGCTAGCACAATGAAAACTAGCAGTTTTGGAATACGTCTGTACTTCATGATTCGGAGCCTCTTTCTTTGTGGTATTATTTTGTATTTTACCACATAAAAGGGGAAATTGCACCATCATATCGCATTTTGTTTAATTTGGACGAATTCCCAATATTTAACTCTAAAAATAGTCTTTCTGCACAGCAAATCACGCTTAAATTCTCTTAAATCGGCGCTCGGCGGCTTCTTTATCCGCAGCGGTTGCACTTGGAGCAATCCCCGCAGTTCACGGTACCGGAACTTGCTCCAGTCACGCCGTCAGCTTGAAACACGCGGAAGCAGCAATCGGTAAGAGAAAAACTTCTCTTTCCAACACCGTTTTCCAACGTAACGCTATCAGGGGTAAAGGAAATGCGTACCGGAACCACAACCGTACAATCATCCAAAAGAGGGTCCCGGCGCAGCGTTGGGGCAAAGAAAATACTCTGCCGCTCTGGTGTGATGATTTCAATTTTACTGTCCGCAGTCGTAATGGAACAAAGGGCGCCGTCTTCATAAAAGGAGAGGGAGTTTGTGTCGCCATGCACGCCCAACGCATCGGGATCAAACGCGGAGATGGTTCCGATGGGGGTGGAAATGGGCGTTGGGTAGGGCGGCTCCACCGATTGGATTGCACCGTTTTCATACAGGGAAAACCCGATCCTGGTGGGCAGAAAGCCTTGAAATGCCCGCAGTACCACGATTTCATTGGGCCAAAAGCTCATGGAACGCAGGGCCCCACCTGGGTAGAAATGAATTGCGGTAATCTTTGCACGAAACGCCCCGCAGTGCAGGGAAAATGGCAGTGTGGGACAGAGTGCAGCCTCATCCTCTTCTGACCAGTAACCGGATAGCTTGCCGTTACAGGGGAAAACGCGCCGCAGTTCCCCGCTGGGATAAAAGGTAAGAAATTCCGCAGGCAGTTCCCCCATGGGTGTAACCACCGTGGTCTGTTCCTCCAATGCAACGGACTTAATTTGACCACTGGGATAGAAGGAAATGCTGGGGATGCCCTTTTTGCGGACATCTTCCTGCCATTTGGGAACCAGTGTGCCGCAGACGGTTTGCACCTCATTTGCTTCGCTCAGCATGCAGCTTTCCACCGTTCCGTCCTCGGCAGTGGCACAAGAGGTCATGCCATGTAACGTTTCAAAAATCGACATATCAGTTCACTCCTTACATAATGTGCGGGAAATTGTAACCTCAAAACACTGACCTGCCCGTTCTGTGACGGTGTAGCCCAAATGTCTGGCCGGCAGCTCAGCCTCCAGCCACGGTGGAAAATGCGTGCACAAAAGTTTTAGTTCTAAGAAGGTTCTCTTTTGAAGGAAGGTGCGCAGCGCCTGTTTGGAAGAGAGTTCGGGGTGCTTTTCCTGCATGGAAATGAGATCAAGAAACCAGCGCCCCTCGTCGTCCAAGGGGATTGGCTCCGTCGCTGTCTGTTCCTTTTTACGCTGCTTCTGCGCCTGCTCAAGATCCAGAAGCAGGCCATCAAACAGTCCATCTGAAATGGAATCCGCTTCGAACACCGAAAAACCCATGCGGTCAAAAACGTGATAGGCAATCCCCGCCATGGCCTTAGCCACCACTACGGAACAATCCCCAAGTTCCAGAATCATGGTGCGCACACTGTCTCTGACTTCCAAGGAACTGTTGCCCTCTAACCGAAATGGCAGCCGGTCGATCACACACCACATATCTGCCATTTTTTCAAACACGAGCACCTCGCTGCAGCTCTCGACAGAGGAAAGTGATCCTCCGCATGTGATTGCGGCTATTTTCAGTTCCATCTTGATTCCCCTCTTCCCCTATTTTGCACATAGAAAGGGGCACATCTTTCACGATGCGCCCCTTTGCGAAACAATACTTCCTTATCGTCATTGTAGGATACAACCGATATAAACGCAATGTTTTCTTTTTATTCCGGTCATTTTTGGTTATGTTCACATCTAACACGCGGATTTCACAACAAAAAATTGACAAAGTGGTGTATTGTAACTCATCAGTTTTACCGATATACTGTGTGCATACCCAATCAGCGAAATGAATGACGACGAGGTCTTTACTGCAAAAATGCGGAAAAGATCTCGTTTTTTCATTTCAGGCTGTTTCGGGATAAGGAGAACAAAGAGGTTCCTTTGACAATGGGTCAAAAGGGATCTCTTTTGCTTTCCCCTTTCGCAATGCAATGATATAAGGAGGTAACATGATGAGACAGGTTGCAATTTACGGTAAGGGTGGTATCGGCAAGTCCACCACAACACAAAACCTCAATGCAGGCTTGGCCGAAATGGGGAAAAAGATCATGATTGTCGGCTGTGACCCCAAAGCAGATTCCACACGTTTAATTTTAGGTGGTCTCTGTCAGCAGACCGTTTTGGATACCCTGCGGGAAGAAGGCGAGGATGTCGAACTGGATCTGGTTTTGAAGCCCGGCTACGGCGGCATTCGCTGTGTTGAGTCCGGCGGCCCCGAGCCAGGTGTCGGTTGCGCAGGTCGCGGTATTATCACTTCCATCAACCTTTTAGAGCGTCTGGGCGCCTACACATCCGACCTGGACTACGTTTTCTACGATGTCCTCGGTGACGTTGTGTGCGGTGGTTTCGCAATGCCCATCCGTGAGGGGAAAGCGCAGGAAATCTATATTGTCTGCTCGGGCGAAATGATGGCTCTGTATGCCGCTAACAACATCGCCAAGGGGATTCAGAAGTACGCCAAAACCGGCGGCGTCCGTCTGGGCGGTTTGATCTGCAACTCCCGCAATGTCGACGGCGAGGCCGATCTGGTGCAAGCTGTGGCCAAGGAACTGGGTACTCAAATGATCCATTTTGTTCCACGCGACAACGCTGTTCAGCGTGCCGAGATTAACCGCAAAACCGTAATTGAATATTCCCCGGAGGAGCATCAGGCAGACGAGTACCGCGAGCTGTCCCGTAAGATTGACGCCAACGATATGTTTGTCATTCCCAAGCCGCTGACACAGGACCGTCTGGAAGAAATTCTGATGGAGCATGGCTTGATGGATCTTTAATCTGATGGAATCAAAGGAAAGGAAGTGCAGCTATGTTAATGATAAGAGCCATTGTTCGTCCCGAAAAAACCGGTGAGGTTTTATCCGAACTGATGAGCGCAGGATTCCCCGCCGTGACCAAAACGGATGTGTTCGGCCGCGGCAAACAGAAGGGCATTATTGCAGGATCCGTACAGTATGACGAAATTCCAAAGGAAATGCTGATGATTGTTGTAAACGACGAGGATAAGGATGATGTTGTTAAGATTATCATGCGAATGGCCCGCACCGGTGAAAAAGGCAACTATGGCGACGGCCGCATTTTCGTGACTGCCGTAGACGACGCATATACTATTTCCAGCGGAAAACAGGGCTTATAAGAAAGGAGGACCTACCATGAAAGAGGTAATGGCCTTCATTCGCGCCAACAAGGTCAACGAAACCAAAAAGGCGCTGGGTGAAGCAGGCTTCCCTTCCTTCACCTGCCGCAGAGTTCTGGGACGCGGCAAGAAAATGGTGGACACCACGGTGCTTCAGCTGGTCATCGAAAGCGGCGAGCTCCCCGTCTCCCCCGTGGGAGAAGCGCTGACCGAAACAAGCCGCCTGATTCCCAAGCGTTTTTTCACCCTTGTGGTAGAGGATGACTGTGTAAAAACCGCGGTTGACACCATCATTCGCGTCAACCAAACCGGGAACCCCGGTGACGGCAAGATTTTTATTTTCAACGTTCTGGAGACCTTTAAGGTCAGAACAGGCGAAACAACCCTATAAGGAGGTGAGCTTCATGGACGCAAAATCAATGGTACTTGATCAGTACAGCGCCAGAGTATACAAAAACCGCAAGGAACACATCATCACCGTAGACGGAAGCGGCGAAATCCCCGTCATTGCTGCCAACGCGCGTTCCATTCCCGGTATTATTACAGAACGTGGCTGCTGCTACGCCGGCTGTAAGGGCGTGGTCGTCGGCCCCATCAAGGACGTTATTTCGATTACCCACGGCCCCATCGGCTGCGGCTACTACTCCTGGGGTACCCGCCGCAACCAGGCAAAGCCCTCTAAAGAGAACGAGCCCGTTTATATTCAGTACATGTTTTCCACCGACATGCAGGAACCGGACATCGTGTTCGGCGGCGAGAAAAAGCTCCGTCAGGCCATCAAAGAGGCTGTTGAAATTTTTCATCCCAAGGCAATTATGATCTGCTCCACCTGTCCCGTCGGCCTGATTGGTGATGATGTGCAGGCTGTGGCCACTGAGACCGAGCAGCTTTACGGCATCACCTGTATTGCTTTCTCCTGCGAGGGTTATAAGGGCGTTTCCCAATCTGCCGGACACCACATTGCAAATAACGGCCTGATGAAGCACGTCATCGGTACCGTGGATACTCCTGTGGAAAATCCGTTTACCGTCAATATCCTGGGCGAGTATAATATCGGGGGCGACGGCTTTGAGCAGATCCGAATTCTCAACAAGTGCGGCATTGATGTGCGCACCTCCTTTACCGGCGACGCGTCGATTGATGATCTGAAATCAGCCCACATGGCAAACCTCAATCTGGTCATGTGTCACCGCTCCATCAACTACATCGCGGAGATGATGGAAACCAAGTATGGCATTCCCTGGCTGAAGGTAAACTTTATCGGTCTGGAATCCACCTGTCAAACTCTGCGGGACATTGGGAAATTCTTTGGTGATCAGGGTCTGATCGACCGCATTGAGGGTGTAATCGCCGAGGAAATGGCCGAATTATCCGAGGAGCGCGACTACTACCGCTCTAAGCTCACGGGCAAGACCGCAGCCCTTTACGTGGGCGGCTCCCGTGCCCATCACTACCAGCTTTTGCTCAAAGACTATGGCGTAAAAACCCTGCTGGCAGGCTACGAATTTGCCCATCGCGACGACTATGAGGGCCGCGAGGTCATCCCCAATATTAAAGAGGACGCCGACGCTAAAAACATTGAGCATATGACGGTGGAGATGGACCCCCAAAAATTCCACGTCTACCTGACGCCTGAGCAGCTTGAAGCCGTGAAAGCCGAAATCCCGCTGAGCAGTTATCAGGGATTGATGGCGGAAATGCCGGAAGGCTCAGTGGTGGTTGACGACCTGAATCACTATGAAACCGAAGCCTTTACCCGCATTTTAAAGCCCGACATTTTCTTTACCGGCATCAAGGACAAATACGCCATTCAGAAGGGCGGAACTCTGTGCCGTCAGCTGCATAGTTACGATTACTCCGGCCCCTATGCAGGGTTTAAAGGCGCCATGAAGTTTGGCCATGATTTGGTGATGAGCCTGTACACGCCTTGCTGGGGCATGGTTACCCCACCCTGGAAGAATCACGCCACCATCGAAGCCCATGTAGGAGGTGAGGACTGATGTTAGATGTAACACCCAAGGAATATGTGCAGCGCAAAGCGCTCCGCATCAATTCCTGTAAAACCTGTCAACCTGTAGGTGCCTTATACTGTGCCCTTGGCGTTCACAACTGCATGCCCTATTCTCACGGTTCCCAGGGCTGTGTGGCCTATCACCGCACCTTCCTGACCCGTCATTTTAAAGAACCCGCCATGGCTTCCACCTCATCCTTTACCGAGGGAGCCAGCGTGTTCGGCGGGGGCGCAAACCTGAAGCAAGGCGCAAAAAACGTCTTTGATATCTATAACCCTGACATCATTGCCGTTCACACCACATGCCTGTCCGAGACTATTGGCGATGACCTCAACGCCTTCATCTCAGACTTGGATATCCCGGAAGGAAAGCTGGTGGTACATACCAACACCCCCTCTTATGTCGGCTCTCACATTAACGGTTATTATAATATGATGTGTGGTTTCATTCAGTATCTGGCCGAGAGCACGGGCACGAAAAACGGGAAGATTGCCC
Source organism: Oscillospiraceae bacterium (assembly GCA_963666535.1). Lineage (GTDB taxonomy): Bacteria > Bacillota > Clostridia > Oscillospirales > Oscillospiraceae. The sequence goes on from OY762913.1 coordinate 1,974,017, forward strand.
TCTTTCCCGGCTGGTCCAACCCCGGCGATCTGCGGGAATTCAAGCGTCTGTCAGTCCTGATGAAGGTCCCCTATATCATGTTCCCTGACCAGTCCGGCGTGATGGACGCTCCTATGACCGACCACTATGAGTTCTATCCCAAGGGCGGCACCACCATTGCGGAGATTCAGGCATTGGGCGACTGCGAGTCGGTCATCGGCTTAGGCGAGCTCACGGTCCTTGAGCCCTGTGAAGTGCTCCGGAAAAAGCACAAGGTAAATCACGAGGTTCTTCCCTACCCCATCGGCGTGGAAAACACCGACAAGTTCATCATGGCTCTGTCCAAACACAACGGAGGCAATGTCCCCTATGCCATTGAAGAAGAGCGCGGCCAGCTGATTGACCTGATGCTGGATGCTCATATCTGGTTCTCCGGCAAAACCTGCGCCATTTTCGGCGATCCCGATTACGTACTCGGTCTTACTTCGCTGGTTCTGGAAATGGGTATGATTCCCAGGTTCGTACTCACCGGCACCCCAGGCGCGGCGTTTATGCAGAAAACCACTGCTTTGTTTGATCAGTATAATGTGACTGACCAGTGTACTGCCAAGGAATTCGGCGATCTCTTTGACATCCACCAGTGGGTGAAAGAAAGCCCGGTGGACCTGCTGATTGGCTCCTCTTATGGCAAGCAGATTGCCCGCGCGGAGGATATCCCCTTTGTCCGCGCCGGTTTCCCGGTTCTGGATCGCTATGGCCATCCCCTTGCTCCTATCACCTGCTATAAAGGCGCCATGCGTTTGGTAGAGCAAATTACAAACGCCTTGATGGACCGCGTGGACCGCGATGTGTCTGATGAGAATTTTGACGTAATCATGTAACCCGGCAAACCGAATCCATCCCATGCAAAGGGGCTGTTTTGTGGACGATTCGCGTCCCGAACAGCCTCTTTCTGATCAAGAATATGACTCCCTGATGAAAGGAGGACTCCACCATGTCTGCAACAGGAATCCTAAACGAACGGCTTGACTTCATCGGCCGTGGAAACGACACTGTGAAATGTGACGCCGACAGCGTATCCGGTGCGGTCAGCCAGCGTGCCTGCGTTTATTGCGGCGCGCGGGTTGTGCTGAATCCCATTACCGACGCGTTCCATATTGTGCATGGCCCCATTGGCTGTGCCAGCTATACTTGGGATATCCGCGGCTCCCTCTCCAGCGGGAGCGACCTGTATCGAAACAGTTTTTCCACGGATCTCTCTGAGCGGGACATCGTGTTTGGCGGCGCCGAAAAGCTGTCCCGTGCCATTGACGAGGTCTGTGAAAAGCACCATCCCAAATTGATTTTCGTCTATTCTACCTGTATCGTCGGCGTCATCGGAGATGATGTTGAGGCCGTGTGCCGCCAGGCGGAGCAAACGCATAAAATCCGCTGTATTTCCGTCAAATCACCCGGCTTCTCCGGCAATAAGTCCTATGGCTATAAAATGGCTTGCGAGGCCATTCTGGAGTTAATTCGTCCCCACGCTGACAAGCCCAAAAGAAAGGGCGTCAACATTTTGGGCGACTTTAATCTGGCGGGTGAAATGTGGATCATCCATAATTATCTAAGGGAATTGGGTATTCCGGTGATCTCCACCGTGACAGGCGACGCCACTTACGAAAGTCTCACCCAGGCGCCCACCGCAACCTTAAATCTGGTGCAATGCGCCGGCTCCATGACTTATTTGGCCAACCAAATGGATGCGGAGTTTGGGATTCCCTTTATCAAAGTTTCCTTTTTTGGGCGGGAGGATACCACCGCTTCCCTGCTGCGGGTGGCAGAAGCGCTTGGGGATGCGTCCGCCATTGCAAAGGCCAAAGTCTTTTGCGCGGCGCAGGAGGCGAACCTGATCGAGTTTGAGAAAAAATACCGGCCTAACCTTACGGGTAAGAAAGCCGCCATCTATGTGGGTGGCGGGTTTAAGGCCATTTCTCTGATTCGCCAGTTCAACTCCATGGGAATTGAAACCGTTGTGGTGGGCACCCAAACCGGCAAGCCGGAGGACTATGAGGTCATCGGCCAGCTGGTGGGCAAAGACTGCATTGTGCTGGATGACGCAAACCCCGCCGAATTGGAAACCTTTATGAAGGAAAAGGGCGCGAATATTTTGGTGGGCGGGGTCAAAGAGCGTCCGTTGGCCTATAAGCTGGGCGTTGCCTTTTGTGACCACAACCACGAGCGGAAACACGCGCTGGCAGGCTATGAGGGCGTACGCAACTTTACAGAAGAACTCAATCGCTCCATTAACAGCCCTGTCTGGCGGTATATGGAGGCGGCTATATGAGTAAGCACTTAGTCAATTTAAATGTAAACCCATGTAAGATGTGCATGCCCATGGGGTCTTCAACCGCCTTTTATGGCATTGCAAAGTGCATGACCATCCTGCATGGCTCCCAGGGCTGCGCCACCTACATCCGCCGCCATATGGCAACCCATTATAACGAACCTGTAGACATTGCCTCTACCTCCCTCACCGAGCAGGGCACCATTTTTGGCGGGGAAAAGAACCTTTTAAAGGGCTTGACCAATGTAGTAAAGCTGTATCAGCCGGAGGTCATTGGTGTTGCTACCACCTGTCTGGCAGAAACCATTGGCGAGGACGTGGAGCGCATCATCGCAACCTTCCACGAACAAAACCCGGATCTGGACGTGACCATTATCCCAGTGGCATCCGCAGGCTATGGCGGCACCCAGTATGAAGGCTTTTTCCACGCGCTTTACGCCGTCGTCTCCCATGTCAAGATGGACGCCACCCCTCATGAGGGGATCAATGTGATCACCGGGATCCTCTCTCCCGCCGACACCCGTGCCTTAAAAGCCCTGCTGGACAGCACCGGACTTGTCTACACCCTGTTCCCCGACTTGTCCGACAATCTGGATGGCGCGCATAATCCCAACTACGACCGCCTGCCTTCCGGCGGCACCACGCTGGAGGCCATCTCCAAAATGGCGGGCGCCCGCTGCACGCTAGAGCTAACGACCTTTGCGGTGGAACAGCTTTCCCCCGCGGAATATTTGGAACAAACCTACGGTGTCCCCTATCAGCGACTTCCCCTTCCCATTGGTCTGCGCGACACCGACGCACTGATGCACGCACTGAAAGAACTGGGCGGCGAAATCACCCCAGCCGTGCGTGCCGAACGGGGCCGCTATCTGGACGCCATGGTGGACTCCCACAAGTACAACGCAGAGGGCCGTGTGGCCATTTTCGGAGAGCCGGACTTTGTCTATTCCATGACCCGTCTGTGCTGCGAAAACGGCATTATGCCGGTTCTGGTCGCAACAGGCGCCAAATGTCCCGCACTTTCGGAAAAGGTGACCCCTGACTTGGAACAAGTGGCAAACCTGTTCTTTGTGGATGAATTCAAAGTTCTGGACGATGCGGATTTTGACACCATCGAGCGCTACTGCAACCAGCTGGGCGTCAATCTGATGATTGGCTCCTCAGACGGACGCCGCGTGGCGGAAAAGCTGGCGCTGCCGCTGGTGCGGTGTGCCTTTCCCATCCACGATCATGTGGGTGGGCAGCGGGTGCGCACCATTCTCTACGACGGCGGCATCACCCTTCTCGATTCCGCCACCAATCTGCTTCTTTCCCGCAAAGAAGGTGCGTTCCGGGAAAAGATGTATGATGCCTATTATCAAGGCGGAGATTCTGTGGCTGCGCAGCCGACTTCCGTCGACACCGCAGGCGAAAAAGCCGCGGCGCTTGCCGCGAAAACCGCCTCCCATCCATGCTTCAATGGCTGCGGCAGTGGATATGCTCGCATGCACTTGCCAGTCGCACCTGCCTGCAATATCCAGTGTAATTATTGCGTGCGCAAATTCGACTGCCCCAACGAAAGCCGTCCCGGCGTAACCACCGAAATTCTGTCACCCGAGCAGGCGCGGGACAAATACCTTCTAGTCAAAAGCAAGGTGCCGCATCTCAGTGTTGTTGGAATTGCCGGTCCCGGCGATTCTCTGGCGGAGTGGCCCAAAACCTCCGCCACGCTCCGCCTGATCCGCGAGGTAGATCCCGATGTCACCTTCTGCCTTTCTACCAACGGTTTAATGCTCCCTGTCTACGCCGATGAACTGGTGGCTTTGGGTGTCAGTCACGTGACAGTGACTTTAAATGCCGTAGATCCCGCCATCGGTGCAAAAATTTATAAGCACATTCACTTTATGGGCGTTACTTATACGGGCGAAACCGCCGCTGCTATTTTAATGGCAAACCAGCTGGCCGGGGTGAAGCGGCTGTGCGATCTGGGCATCATTTGTAAGGTAAACATTGTAATGCTCAAGGGCATTAACGACAAGCACATCCCCACCGTGGTGGAAACCGTCAAAAAGCTAGGCTGTTACATCACCAACATCATGCAGATGATTCCCGTGGAAGGCTCGGCCTTTGAGCACATGGAGCTGACCTCCAACAAAGAAATTATGCAGATGCGGAACGACTGCGGCGAAACGATGCTGCAGATGTACCACTGCCGTCAGTGCCGTGCCGATGCCGTCGGCACCCTGGACAACGATCAATCCTATGAATTCCGTGGCTGCAGCGGCGACCATACTGAGTGCACTGCCGCACCGGAGCAGGAATCCAAACCAATTCTCTTTGCCGTGGCCTCTAAGGGTGGTGTGCTGGTAGATCAGCACTTTGGTCAGGCCAACGATTTCTACATCTACGAATATCACAAAGGCGCGATTCAATTCCGCGAGCGCCGCTCGGTTTCCAAGTATTGCGACGGCAACGGCTGCGACGGCATGGGGGGCGGACGGCGTGACACCGAAAAGGCAGGGCGCATCGACGATATTCTCACCACGGTGGGCGATTGCTCGGCTGTTGTTTCCATGCGCATCGGAGATGCGCCCAGGGAAAAGCTGCAAAACCGCGGCATTCTCACCATTACAACTTACGATCGCATCGAAGATGCGGTAGAAACCGCCGTGCAACAATATCTTGCCGGCTGATAGGAGGAAATCATATTATGGTAGTCCCTAAGTATCATGTATTTCTATGTACCAGCTGCCGATTGAACGGCGAGCCAAAGGGCACCTGTTCCCAAAAAGGCAGCAATCAACTGGTCGCGCGCCTGATGGAGGAAATTGAAGATCGGGACCTCTCCGGGGCCGTCATGGTGACGAACACCGGCTGTTTTGGCATTTGCTCCCGTGGCCCGGTTATGGTCGTGTATCCGGAAGGAATCTGGTACGGGAACCTCACCTCGGATGACATCGAGACCATCGTGGAAGAGCATTTTGAAGGCGGAACGCCCGTAGAAGCGCTCCGCATTTAATATTACTTTCTCCTTTCTTTCTTGATCAGCGGTTCAGGGACAGCGCCCATCGGGTGCTGCCCCTGCGCTGCATGGTTACTTCAAACAGGAGATGACGCATATGATTAAGCTCACCGACAAAACGTTAACTGTCCTGGACACCACTTGCTGTCCCCTTGCTGTTTTGGAGGAATTTTACGAGCTGCTGCTCCAAATTGGGGTAGATTTTATTGAAATGGATTGGGTCACAGCGCAGCGGCTTGATTCCGTCTTGGTGGCAGAGCGCACTGTTTTGCGGCTTGACGACCCCGCACAGCTCACCCCCGGATTTTCCCGCCGGGTGTGCCATATCACTGATTTGCCGGTTCTTACCCCGCTGGTTCATGAAATTCAAATCAATGATGTGCGAGAAATCAGAATGCTCGGCCGCTATCAGGGCTATGGAAAAGTACGCATCACAGGGTTAAGCGACCTGATGCTGCATGATTTTCAAAACGCCTTTCATCAAATCCGCACGCGTTTGACGATCCCGCTGGAGCTTTGCCCCAGTCATAACCACGGCTGTGCCGGGGCCATTTTGACCGAGTGGCTCATGGACGGGGGATTCGGCGTGGGTACCTTTATGGGTGTGGGCGGTTTTGCGCCGCTGGAGGAGGTCATCATGGCACTGCGTGTTGCAAAACGGCACAAACCAAGTCTGGATCTTTCTATGCTCCCCCGCCTGTGTGCGCTGTTTACCGCGCTTTCCAGTATTCCCGTCCCTTCCCACAAAGCGGTGATTGGTCGTTCTATTTTCGAGGTGGAATCAGGAATTCACGTGGATGGCATTTTGAAAAACGCCTCCAACTATGAGCCCTTTCCTCCCGAGGTGGTCGGCGCACAGCGCCGGATTATCATTGGAAAGCATTCGGGCCTGACCAGTCTGCGCCACTGTCTGTCTGAGCTGGGATACATTCTCCCGGAGGAGGCGCTGCCGCAGCTGCTGAAGTCAGTACGTTGTCAGGCGGTTTCCCTTTCCCGCTCACTTACCCATGCCGAGGTGCTTGCCGCCGCAAAGAAAGTGCAGATGACGCTATGAAACAGACTATTTATCTAATCGACACCACGCTCCGGGATGGCGAACAGCGTCCCGGCTGTGCGTTTTCCTCCGAACAAAAAATCCGGATGGCCCGGCTGCTTGACCGCGCCGGGATCCACCAAATTGACGCCGGCACCCCCGCCATGAGCTGTGAGGAGCGCGCATGCATTGCGGCAATCCAAGCAAGCCGCATCCGAGCAACCATTTCTGTGTGGAGCCGCATGGACGAAAAGGATCTTCAGGATGCCATGAGCTGTCATCCTGATATGATTCACATTTCTGCGCCGGTCTCCTATGTTCACATTTACTCCAAGCTTCGGAAAAACAAAACCTGGCTACAAAAGCAGCTCCTCAGCTGCGTGGAATTGGCGCAGCAAAAGGGGTTTGCCGTGACGGTTGGATTTGAGGACGCCTCACGAGCCGACATTACCTTTATGTCCGCTCTTGCGGCGCAGCTCCAAGAACAGGGCGTGCTTCGCGTCCAGTTTTCCGACACCGTTGGCGTAATGACGCCCCAACGCACCTATGAATGCATCACCGAACTGATTGGCAGAGGAAGCCCTCCGGTTAGCTTTCACGGTCACAATGACCTGGGCATGGCGGTGGCAAACTCCATTGCCGCTATGCGGGCAGGCGCTGTTGCCATCGAAACCACATTGCTGGGGCTTGGTGAACGGGCCGGGAATTGCAATATGGAAACACTGATTCGCGCTGCTGGTCGCACATATGAGCTGCGCCCCACGCTGCGAGATGCAGAAATACTGTCCAGAAAGGCACGGGAGATCCTTTTTTAGGATCTCCCGTAATCTTACAATGGGCCTCAATGGGCACGTCGGAAAATTTTGTGTAATTGTAAAATCCCTTGATCAAGAATTTTAGCTTGTATCTGTGGGTTTGCTCTTGCAAATCAAGACTGTGGATTTTGCCTTCACTGCCCGTTTCCCCGGGAGCGGACACGGTATGCGCGCTTTGCGTGAATGCCGCGTCCGCCCAGGGGAACTCTATTTCAAGGTAAAATCAGACTGCGGCTCGCTCAGAAAACATCAGGTTGAGCTGGCTTAATACCATATCCCAGTTTCGACATCTGGACGTCCAGTGTTCGACAATTTTTTTAGATGCCAGATACAGCATCTTGCCCAGGGAGTCATCGCTGGTAAAGCTGGGTTTATTTTTGGTGATTTGCCGAAACTGGCGGTTAAGACCCTCAATGATGTTTGTCGTGTATATGATGCGCCGGATTTCGGCGGGGTATGCGAAAAAGGTGCTCAGAATGTCCCAGTTTTCTTCCCAGCTCTTGACGCAGGAGGGATACTGTTTACCCCACTTTTCACGGAATGCCATCAAATGCTCCAACGCTTCGTCTTCCGTGACGGCTTTATAGACCAGTTTCAAATCAGCCATGAGCGCCTTGATATCCTTGTAGCTCACATAGCGGGTGGAGCTGCGGATCTGATGGATGATGCAGCGTTGGATTTGCGCTTGGGGGTAAACGGCATTGATGGCCTCGCAGAAGCCCTTCAGCCCGTCCACACAGAACAGATAAACATCCAAAACACCCCTGCTTTTGAGGTCATTCAACACAGAAAGCCAAAACTTGCTGCTCTCATGTTCCCCGATCCAAACGCCAAGAATGTCCTTTCTGCCATCCATGGTGATGCCAAGTACCACATAGGAAGCCTTGGTGACATACTGGTGATTTTCCTTGACCTTGTAATGAATAGCGTCCAAAAATACAAATGGATAGACGGGTTCCAACGGTCTGTTCTGCCATGCCGAAACCTCCGGCATGATTTTCTCGCTGATCTTACTCACTAGCTCTGGGGAGATTTCCACATCATAAAGGCTCTTAATCTGCTCCGCTATATCCCGCTGACTCATGCCACAGGCATACAGGGAAAGAATCTTTTCCTCCATGCCGTCGGCGTTTCGGCTGTATCTTTCGATGATTTGAGGCTCATATTTTCCGTTGCGATCCCGGGGCACCTTGATCTCCACCTCGCCCAATTGCGTCTTGACTGTCTTTTGCGAATACCCATTTCGGTAATTCTTAGCTTCCGGTTCGACAGCGGTTTGCGACGCTCTTTCGCTTTTTTCGTAGCCCAGCTCCGAGTCCAGCTCGCTTTCCATGACCTGCTGAAGTACGTCACGAAACATTTCCTTCATGGCCCCCATAATCTCCATGGTACTGCTAAACTTTTGGCTGTTCACGTATTCTCGCATCAGTTCTGCCGGTGCTTCCTTCATAAAAAACATCCTTTCAGTGTTGAATTGTTATTGCTCCAATTCTTGACCAAAAGGATGTCTCTCATTCACTTTTACACAAAATTTTTCGGGGTCTCCCTCAATGCTTTGGATAAGATGCTATCTCCAATCGTCGAGACAAAACACATGCTATGCATGATCCTCAGTACATGCTTATTGGCAGCGACTCATCGTCTTTCCCCTTTTCGACCGAGTGAATCACAATATAGTAGCTGTAGCTCGGGTTTACTTCAACACAAACCCGATCTCCGACTTTATGCCCCATCAACGCCTTACCCACTGGCGATTCTTTGCTGATCAGGCCCTTCAAAGCATTTTGGCGCAGGGTCGTAACGATTTGAATGATTTGGGTCTCATCATCCTCTTCAACATATAGCTCCACGGTATCGAACAGGCCGATTTCTCCTGGCTTTGACTGTCCGGATATAACCTGCGCTGTTTTTATCATTCCCTCTAAATACCGAACACGGCTGTCATTTCTGTTTTTCTCACGCTTTGCTGCCTTATACTCAAAATTTTCGCTTAGATCACCAAATTCTCTCGCGGTTTTCACATCTTCAATAAACTGCGGACGGAGGAATTTGATCCGATAGTCAATTTCCTCCTGCATTTTAGCAATGTCAACCGCCGTTAGTTCATCGTGCATTATTTCCCTCTTTTCCATCACGCCGAAATCGCACTCACCGCATGTACTCGTTGGCGATTACGGCCTGCGCCATCTGGTAGTCATTCTTGTGCACATAGAATATAGATTCATGTGCAATGGCCATGCTTCCTCCCATGGGTCCCATCCTTGCCCGAGAACTGCTTCCACATATGAATTTTATGGTATAATCAATTTTTTGCGCGCTCAAAAGATTTCTGATTCTGGACTGCTCCTCCATGGAAAATGTAATCGTTAATTCTTTTCGGTTAAATATCGTAATCACACCAGTTTGTCTCCTTTGCCGAGCGGATTGATATTCGTTCTCTTCTTGTATTTCTTCTGCAATTGCATGTATGGCCTGCGTCACTTTAATCTTTTTCATTATATGGCATTTTCTTCTATTCTGCAACATTTTGTATCGCATGACCCATAAAGGCACCCCCATGGGCTAGGTACCGAATTGATCTTTATATGTGAAAAGAGCGATCCCCAAAAGGATCGCTTTTTCGAACTATAATGTTTCTTAATTTCTAATCAGCACGCTGGAAAATACCCATGATTTCTTCTCTGCTTCTTTTCTTAGACACATAAAATCACAGGGCATCTTGGGTCATTCTCTGTCAGGACTTATTCTCTGTTTTAACTGAAATTGTATGCAGTTAAAATGCTGTCCCTTGCAAGTCTTTTGTCATTATAGTATTCATAGAAGGATAGTCCTAAAAAGCTTCCCGTTACATTATACACTTGATCAAAGCCTAAATTTTGTAGTGCTAAAACGGCATTATAGCTTCTTTGACCCGTTCTGCAATGAACATAAACCGGCTTGTCCTTTGGAATCTCCTGTATTCTCTGTCTCAGTTCGCTCAGCGGAATGTTCATGGCGCCTTTGATATGCCCTCTGGCATACTCCAACTTTTCTCTGACATCTAGAATATACTGATTGCTTTCTACCAGCTCTCTCACCTTATCAACGTTTACCTGTCTGTAATCGCCATTCAAGAGATTGGATCCAACATACCCGGCATAGTTCACGATGTCTTTGGCCGTAGAAAATGGCGGCGCGTAGCAAAGTTCCAGATCTTTTAAATCTTCCACCGTTCCGCCCAATTTGATGACTGTGGCAATCACATCAATTCGTTTGGTCACATCGCCTCTTCCGATGGCCTGCGCTCCCAAAACTTTTCCTGTGGGCACTTCAAATAGCAGCTTAAAATGCATTGGTGCCGCGTCCGGCATTAATCCCACTTTATCAGAGAGAATAATGCGAACTATCTCATAGTCCATGTTCAGATTTTGCGCTTTGATCGTGGATTCATTTAAACCCGTTGACGCCCCGTTATAATCAAAAACTCTGATCGCGGAAGATCCGATATAGCCTTTATTGATGGAAGGCTTTTGGTGAATGGCATCGGCCACACACCTTGCCTGTTTCAATGCCGGGCCCGCCAAAGATAGTTTTGTGTTCAGATGAGTCAAAGCGTTATATACTTCGATGGCATCCCCCACAGCATAGATGTCAGGATCATTCGTCCGGTAATTCTTATCTGTCTTAATTGCACCTGTTGCTCCAATTTCCAACCCCGTTTCCTTTGCCAAATGAATTTCCGGGGAAACTCCAATTGCCATAACCACGGCATTTGCAGGAATTTTTTTCCCAGAAGACAGAACGACGGTGTTCGCTTCAAAGGCTTTGACCGTATCTTCGACGATCAGATTGACTGCGTGATCCATCATCTCTTTATGGAAAATCTGAACCATGTCGTAATCATAGGGTCTCAGCAATTGGTCGGTACCTTCGATCAAAGTGATAGGATAGTCCGCTTTTCTTAAATTTTCAGCAACCTCCACCCCAATAAATCCACCGCCGATTACCACGATTTCCTTTGTGTCAAGCTGCTTAACAAATCGATTTAATTGATCAATATCCACTACGTTTCTCACGGTAAATAGGTTTACATGTTCCATTCCAGGGATTTTGGGAAGAATGGGTGCCGCACCGGGAGATAATACCAGCTTATCATATGTCTCGGTATATTTTTCACCCGTCAATGTATCCCTAACAATGACATATTTGTCATTCCGATTGATTTCAATCACTTCGTTGTGCACTCTTGCTTCAATATTGAATTGCGTTTTAAAAAAAATGGGACTTAATAGGACCAAGTCTTCTGCGTCCCCGATTGTTCCGCTTAAATGGTAAGGAAGGCAACAGTTTGAAAAGGAAACATGAGGGCCTTTTTCAAACATAATAATCTGATCTTCTTCGCTGTTTCTCCTGAGCTTTGCTGCGGCTGATGCTCCGCCGGCAACTCCGCCAATGATTAATATTTTGCGTTTCATCACGTTTGCCTCCATTTTTTAAGTTTTATGTTTTACTTTCTCTTGGTTCCTGCATAGGATCCCATTCCACCTGACACATCAATGACGTGATAACCTTGCTGTGCAAGCGCTCGAGTGGTTCTACGGCTTCTGGCACCTGATTGGCACATAATATAGTACGTGTTTTCTTTCTTAAGAACCTTGTCCGTTTCACTTAGAAGTTTACCCATTGGAATGTTTTTTGTCGACTTGATACTGCCGCCTGCATATTCATATGGCTCCCTGATATCAATCAGCTCAATTTTTCCAATCAGGTTGTCCAAATCATTTACAGAAATGACTTCCGTGCTGTTTCTTTTCAAAAAATCAAACATGTTTAATTCCCCCCAAAAAATGAAATAAATTTGCTTTTTTGCTTTTTTTTCATTTTATCAACTAATTTTGGCGTTATCTGTAACTTCGTCACGTTCTATCTTTATTGACTTTTGGGCAGTTATTTTAATCGTTCCATTTCCATATTTTCTTGCCTTATTTCATATCCGACTATCTACTTCTTACGTCTGTTTTTCATCCGCAAGCTTACTACAAATCAAATAACATGTGACAGATCCTTCTATTTCTTAGGTTTCCTCGCTGTAACAGTTTCCATTCCTGTTGTGGGCTGCACAGTAACTTTCTTAATTATTTTCTTCCTTCCCAGCATTCAATTTTTCAATGGTTTTTGATTGCCTGATAGAACAAACCATTTGCTTTCACGTGCTAAAAAACACCCCCGTATACCACTTGGTATGCAGGGGTGTACTCTTATTCTTTATTGGGTTTCAGATCAAACCTTTGATCAATTTTAGCTTTCAGCCATTTAATCGCATCTTCCTCGTTATCATCGTAGGCGGAATCGTCTGTATAATATGCTCTCCAGCATTCAGGCCGTGGCCTTCTGCTACTGTACTCAACGTAAATGTAGTATCCTCTATAACTTTGCAATTTTGGCCCTCCATATCCCTTTCAATCAAATGATTAGTCACAGTATACTACATATTTTGTGACTATGCACGCGAAATAATTTACTTCGCGCAAAAATAACGGGTGCTTCCCAATACGCGCCAGCAGAATGGATGAACGAGCGAAAACTTGTTATATTAATATCTGCTGAACAAAACAAAAAACTAATTATATCAATGTTTCCAATCTGTTTTTATTTTGTTCATGGGCAAAAGTTTTGGCTGATTTCAGCAAAAACCCTTACCCATTGGATTTGCATCGTGTGTCTGCAAATCCAAACAGACGGTCATCAATGTATCTGAAGCAGCAAAACGGAGCTGTTTTGTCGCCCAAAAGGAAGAAACTGTCCTTTTGGCAAATGCGATACGAAAATCGCATTTGTTCAGTGGACATTATATTATTTACAGCCGCGCCGCAAACCCTATGTCCGATAGAAAGGAATTCCGATGTACTACAGCTACCACGCGCAAGCGCAGCGCCTAATCATCGACGGACACTTAACCGAATATCAATTTTTGGACGAATATCATGGAATCAGCCCTTGCTTGCTGCTAATTTTTGACAATCACAAACCAATGCCAATACGGCAGCACAAATGGGACGAATACATTGGCCTAATCAGCAGCAATAGGCCGGGGCCTACCAAGTGGTAAGCCCCGATCGTTTCGTTTTATGCGATGAAGTCAGGAAGGAATCAGAAGCCCCCCAATCCCCCTTACAAATCTCTCTTTACGGTTGTTTCGTAAGTGATACCGCCCTGGGTGTTCTCGGCTTTCGACTTATTAAAATACGCCCCCAGGATAACAGCCGTCGCCGCTTGCAGTGCACCGATTAGCGTTGTGAGATATGGCAACGCCCCGGTAAATCCGCTCGTTATGGACAGATAGCAGAACCACAAGACTGCATAGGTTGCAGTAACGTCAAGAAACAGGATCCCAAAGGCAATCTTCTTGCTGGTTGAAATCCTCGGTTTCATTGGCACAACCTCCTCGCAGCCAATGCCGCATAGGGAAACGTGGCCCTGCAGATCATGCCAGCCGTTATCCCCTTTACGCCATCGCCACCGGTCTTGTCGCTGCAGTTGCCCGCAATGATCCTGGCTTTTATCCCCTTACCAATCGTTGGCTGTCCCCAACCGCTTGACCTGTCGCTGAAATAATTGCATCTGGTCACTTGGCCTTCCTCCTCCATAGCTTCCATGCTGTTATAATCCTGTCTCAAGAATGTCTTCGTGTCGGTCTTTCCGCATTTGCAGCGCCTTGTCGTGGGCGGACACCAAACTGCCTATCAGCGCTGAACCTGTTTGCGACCTATAGAATAGATTATGCGCGGCAAACTGCGGTGTGAAATCGGTGTAGCAGTTCCATTAGAATTGTCAGTGCTTACCATCCCACAACGCGAAAACACCCGCAAGCCGTTTGATCAACGGCTTGCGGGTGACATGTTTGTTTAGTGGTTTCCCTTTACCCTTCGTAGGCACGCTGGAAAACGCCAATGATATCTTTTTTGGTTGCTATTCTTGGATTCGTGAGGCTGCAGGCATCTTTCATGGCATTTTCAGCCATAATTTCAAAATCCTCCGGCTTCACGCCCAATTCTTTTAGATTTGGGGGAATGCCCACCTGCTTGCTGATATTACGAATTGCGGCAATCGCTTTATTAGCAGCTTCCCCCGTGGAAAGACCACTAATATTTTCACCGACTGCCTCTGCAATATCACGAAAGCGATTTAGATTCCCAATCAAATTAAATTCCTCTACAAAGGGCAGCAAAATTGCGTTGCAAACGCCGTGAGGCAGATTATAGAAGCCGCCCAACTGGTGCGCCATTGCGTGAACATAGCCCAGGGATGCATTGTTGAACGCAATCCCAGCCAAATACTGTGCATATGCCATCTTGTCACGCGCTTTCATATAGTTACCGTTGGCAACCGCTTTCGGCAGATACTGATAAATCATTTTAATGGCCATTAAGGCTGCCGCGTCCGTCAGTGGATTTGCCGCAGTAGAAACGTAAGCTTCTACCGCATGGGTAAGTGCGTCCATTCCGGTTGCCGCAGTAAGGGCCGCCGGCATCCCTTTCATCAATTCCGGATCATTGATAGCAATGCGGGGCGTAACACGCCAGTCAACGATTGCCATTTTTACTTTTCGAGCGGTATCGGTGATAATGCAAAAACGAGTGATTTCCGAAGCGGTACCGGCAGTCGTATTGATGGCCATAAGGGGGATCATCTCATTTTCAGACCGATCCAAGCCCTCGTAATCCCCAATCTTGCCTCCATTACTAACCACCAGACCAATTCCCTTGGCACAGTCATGAGAAGATCCGCCACCCAAGGAAATGATGGAATCACAGCCCCACTGCTGATAAGCCGTTACCCCCTTTTTCACATTCAAATCAGTTGGATTGGGTTCTGCTCCGTCAAAAACAAATGAATTCACTCCTGCGGATTTTAAAATATCCTGAATCATACCTGTCATAGGAGTAGAGGCAAGATAAGCATCCGTAACGATCATACTCTTTTTTGCATTCAGACTGCTCATTAGCTGGCCGCATTCCTGAACCGATCCTTCACCGAACACATTTCTGCTGGGTAGATAGTAATAAGTTGACATAATTCTAATTCTCCTTTGCGTGTTTTTTAAAGATAACTCTATATTTAGGTTATATCATGAATTCAAAATAATGCAACAATAGTTTAGTTTTTAACTATTTAGTTCGCATTCTTACTCACTTAGTTGCAATTTAGTCAATCAGTCTACAACAATATCATAGAAAAAATTATGCATATTTTGCGCACAAACCACCTCAAAACATATCAGAATTTTAGTTACCATAATAATTCTGCAAAGGTTTATCTTCCTTTGCACACTGCGCTTTCTACTCTACTTTTCAGGTCATAAATGTCGCAAAATGACAGGACAAAATTTTCATAAAATTAATTCTTCAGCCAATCTTTCTATTTATCTACGCCATAGTCACTATGGTGCCCGACTGGGGCGATACCAGTCAAAAAATTCCCAACTCTGTCTGCCTTTGCAATCAACGATTAAAACGCCTCATCATTGTGTAAAATGACAAGCTTCTTTTAATAAATTACAAATTTAACCGGTTCTGCAAGTTTGCTTTTTCATTATTCCGCTAGATTTTAGTTTTTATCATGTTATTAACAATATTTACCATTTTATATTGTTAAATTTTACATTGAACCCTCCTCCCCATTAGCGATATCATATATTTACGCCGCAACCAGTTGCATATCATTGTCTATATGGCACAAAAAGGAGCGTTGAAGAAAGGCCGTTTGTTCATCCACCAAATACGCATCAAGGAGAGAAAGTTATGAGCAGAAGAAAAAGGTCAAGTAAACTGATCACATGTGTACTGGCAATTATTCTGGCACTTTCAATCACCTGTCCCGCTTTCGCCGTTTCTTACTCCGACACAGAAAATCACTGGGCGGCATCACTCATTGATAAATGGAGTAACGCCGGAGTGATCATTGGTACGACCACCTTTAGCCCTGACGATGCCCTTACCCGCGGCGAGTTGGCTATGATCCTTGAGGAAATTTTCGCATGGGGCGAAATGGCAGATAACACATTCCACGATCTGACGTACGCTGCAGACGGCACAACATACCTGACCGACGTCCCCCTTTACGCCGCCGTACTGAAAGCCAATGCCGCCGGCGTCATGCAGGGCTATCGCTATTACATCAGACCCTTTGACGCAGTCACACGGCAGGAGGCCTGTGTGATAATTTGTCAAGCATTTGATATAAAACCGGTTCCTGGAAATACCAGCTTTTCCGATGATGCCGCAATCAGCAGTTTTGCAAAGAGCTCGGTTTACGCGATGGCAAAAGCCGGCTATCTTAAGGACGATAGCAGCGGAGCCTTCCATCCCCAGAGCAGTTTCACCCGCGCCGAGATCCTTTCCGTTATTGATAAAATGGTCGGTGACTACACCGTACTGTCCAAACGACTCGCAGAAGGCGATATTACCGCAAAATACACCGACATTCCTGTCACCACCGTTCCTACCTATGCAAGCGGTTTTGTGGAGACTGACGCAAAGGGCACTATTCTCACCAAATCCACCGGCACAAAAGACCTTGTCATCCGATTTTGGTATCCAAAGGGTGTGAAAACCGGAACTACCGTCCCACTTTTAATCAACACCCACGGTGGCGCTTGGATGCACGGCGACCGCACAGGTATCAATTCTTATCTGGTCGAATATATGCTTGAACACGGCGTGGCTGTTGCCTCCCTAACCTATCGACTTGAACAAGAAGCTATTTATCCGTACTGCATGTATGATCTTCAGGCTCAAATTCGTTATCTGCGAATCAATGCCGCATCGCTGGGCATCAATCCCAACAGCGTTGGCATAACCGGCAATTCCGCCGGCGGATACTGGGCCACCCAGATGGCCGTGACCGGGAATGAAAAAGATCATCAGGACCCCGGCTATGTCACCTTCAGCGGGGATAACCGCTCCATATCCACCGAACTTTCTTACTGCGGCTGGCAGTACGGCTGCGCCAACATGCTGACCTGCTTTAAGGATGTGGACTACCGAATTCATGACTATTGGAGCAACTGGAGTTTCCACGACAATCCCATGGGCGCTGATCCGGCGTTGTTTGGCACGGATGATATTACGGGCTACAGCTATACAAACAAGGCTACGGGAGAAGCAATCAGCGGTGTTTCCACCACACTTCTACGTGAAATCTACAACACCAATGATACTGACCATGAGCTGTGGTGGCTGGTAGAGCATTTTGTCAGCGGAAGTCCGATCTTCTGGGTCGACAAGGACGATCCTTGCTTCTTCTTCTATCATGGTACCAACGATCCCCTTTGTCCTGTGCAGCAGGCCATCGACATGTACGGCGCGCTAATCGATGCCGGCGTTGAAGGCAATGAATTCCGTCTTTGTGAGGGACTGGGGCACGGCAGCTACACGCACCCGGCATATTATCTTGAGCTGCTGCAATGGATGGCTGATCAGGCATACAACAATGTAGGTTAAAGCCCAGGCGTCATCGCTGCTTTTGGTTGCAGATCTTTCCCCACATGACCAACACTTATCCCCCGGCTCACATGGGCCGGGGGATAAGTGCCACAAAATAGTATACGAGGATATTGAACATAGGATCTGTACTTCAAAATTTCAGATAGTTTGATTTAGGCTTTATGGTCTAACGGCACCGCTTTTATGGGGTGCCGTTTTAATTATGAATTTTTTCACTATCGACATTTCATTTTGGTTAACGTTTTATCAATATAAACCGGCATCACTCTTTGAGGTTTTATGTGCCGCTTTTATGTGTTGTGCAAAAAGCTTGTTGTTAATATAACGACAACCTTTTCCTTGATTCACTTACATAATACTTCTTTTTTATGCGCTTGTATATTCGTTTTTTAACTAGTTTTCGCAGATAAAGTTGTTGCATTTTGCGAATAGATAATACTGCAAAAGTACTCCATACTGTAAATAGATTTGCAATATACATAATTTTATGTTGCATTTATAAAATTTTATATTTACATAAGGAGTGAACAACATGTGGAATTTAAGTGGTAAGGTAGCTATTGTTACCGGGGGCGCTTCCGGAATTGGCCTGGCGACAGTCAAAGCCTTTGTTGATAAGAACGTCAAAGTGGTAATTGCCGATTATAACGAGTCGGCTGGCCTTAAAATTGCCGACGAGCTGCAGCATCAGGGCGCGGATGTGTTATTCCTGCAAACAGATGTCTCCAGCGAACAATCTGTGGAGCATCTTGTGGGCGAAACCGTGAAGAAGTATGGCAGGCTTGATGTCATGGTGAACAATGCGGGCGTTGGAACCCTGGCGGCAACGCACGAGCTCTCCTTTGAGGCTTATAACAAGGTGATTTCCGTGAATCAGCACGGCATGTTTTTCGGTTCAAAGCACGCCATCCGCGAAATGCTGAAAACAAATGGTGGCTCCATTGTCAGTACTGCCTCCATTTTGGGACACGTCGGCCAGGCCGGGGCATTTGCCTACAACGCCACAAAAGGCGCCGTAAACATCATGACAAAATCTCTTGCTCTTGAGTACGCTTCCAAAAACATAAGAGTCAACGCAGTTTGCCCGGGTTATATTGAGTCCGGAATGGTCAACAAAGAAGCCCTTGGTGAATTTTATGATGGTCTGGTCGCCCAGCATCCAATCGGAAGATTGGGCCAGCCGGAAGAAATCGCGCATGCCATTGTTTTTCTGTGCGAAAACGAATTCACCACCGGTTGCTCCCTCCTGGTGGACGGAGGGTATACCGCGCAGTGATCTGTCTCTCTGTCCATGCGAACGTCCGGCTTGGACATCCGTCTGGACGTTCCCCGTCGTTACTGGCGGAATAAATGCGTACGTCACACTATGTCACACCGATCACAGGCACAACCAGCATCATTATTTCTGCGGGTGTATTATATTGATGTTTTTTGGTGGATAGATTCACATAGAAAGGGGCCCATCCGGAGGATGGGCCCCTTGTTTATGACAGCGCACGCATTTTTACTGTTACGCCTTTCTCTTACAATATATATCCACAACATCACCTGGGTTGATCTCATCTAAAAACGAGCCGTCTCGCCCGTTGATGTGTAGGACGACCTCCGCACCTGGGTTATCTAACGAAATCCCGGAATACTCCAACAAATTCATCAGATAATATGGTTCCTCTTCCGGCTTTTCCGGCAGGATGAGGGGCGCATCATTCAGTGTGATCGCAAGTCCTGTGGGCGGCGTGGGTTCCTCCACTTCCTTCTTGGGCTCAAGCTTCAAAATCTCCGGTTCCTGATCCGTTGTTTCCTGCGCAACAGGCATCATCTTGGTAACAGGCGGTACATCCGGCTCCATTTTTGGAGCTTCCTGCGGCTTTGGTAGGATCGATTCGAGGTCCGCTTCAATCACATCACCGTTTTTCAGCTGATCCTCTGGCGAGCCCAACACACCATTGATGGTAGCCATCAGGTGGGAACCGCGAAGCAGTTCCCCCAGCGTAATGTGTGCAGGTGCACCGTTCATGGCGGGCTGGAATTCGATCTCGTCCCCCGCGTGGATCAGGGTGGAAAGCCGCACCTCTTCCCCGTTGAGGGTAAGCATAGCCGGTTCACCCGGCTCACCACGGAAAACCGCACGTCGGCCATTGAGCTGAATCATCAGATTCTTTCCGCTGCGTGGCATAAATTCTTGATAAGAATAGCCGTTCATCATCAAGATATCCTGCACCGTAAGGGAACCGTTTTGAAACAACTTTGCCCGTTTGCCGTTGAGTGTAACATGGAAACTATCCGAAATCAGGTTGAATCCCGCTGAAATCACGATGCCAAGCGGTGTTGCATATTCGGGGTCATTGAGCGAGCACTCGTCAGAAACCGCGCTCTTTTCAAAATTATTGCCCGCAATAGCCACACGGCCCAAGTCCATCCCCAGATAATCGGCTACCGTTTCGCGCATTCCGTTCAGCTTGCTGCCGCCCCCGGCCAAAAAGATGGCGGAGGGGGGCGTTCCGCCGTTAACCTCGACGACTCGCTCGGCGATCTCGCGGCACAGACCATCTCTGGCGGCGGACACCGCCATGTTCAGGTCAGTCTGGTTTAAGGTCTGCTCAATTCCCAAAATATCAGTAAACCTAATTTCTTCATTGGTTCCCAGCGCTGCTTTGATGTGCTCAGCGGTACTAAAATCCAGTAAATAGCTCTTCATCAGCGCTTCCGTAATCTCGTCACCTGCCACGGTAGCCATGGTGTAGCCAACCACGCCGCCGTCTCGTGACACCGCAATGTCCGAGGTGCCTGCGCCAATATCCACCAGTGCCAGATTGAGTAGGCGCAGATTAGCCGGAATAACGGCGTTAATCGCCGCAATTGGTTCCAGCGTCATACTGATGACATCCAGATCAATCTGGTGCATCGTTGTATAAAGACTCTCTACCACTTCACCGGGGAGGAAGGTGGCAATTACCTCGGCGCGCAGCTTTTTGCCCTGGTGTCCCAGCAGATTGGACATGGGGTACCCATCCAGCTGGTATTCCACCACCGTGTGCCCCACCAGGTAAAACTTCCCACGGTTCTTGCCGTCAAGACCGCTGACAAATTCAGCTTCGGCTTCGCCGATCGCGCCGCCTTCCAGACGACTGATTAGTTCAGCGTCCACCCGTTCTGGTTCTGGAAGCTGCAGTTCAAAGGAAGCCTTCTGCGTTTTCAGCGCACGGCCTGCGGCAGCAACACATACCCGGGTCAGCTTACGTCCAAGCTTGTTCTCCAATCGTTCCTTGACAATCTGCCCAACATTTGCCACCTGCTGAATGTCCTCAATCTGACCGTCAATCATGGCGCGCTTGGCATGCTCCTCTTTCTCCACAGCCAGAATATGTAGTTTGTCGCCGTCCATCACGCCCACCATGCCAATGATACTGCGGGTTCCGATGTCCATTGCAAAAATCAAATTTTCATCCGAAATATCCTGCTGCCGATATAGTTTATTCAAGGGGAAGCACCTCCATTTTTTGTCGAACAAACGCAAGCCGTGATTCTCAGCAGAATCAGCCAGCTTCCAAAACTCTCTATCTATATTATTCGTTCAAAAAACTGTAAAAAAAAGCACAAATTCCAAAAACTTTCTATTTTTTTGTTTTTTCTATGTGCAAAACAATGCAAAGCACAACCGCACCGGCGGTTTCTGCGGTTTTTTTATAATTCCAAGTGCAAGGCTTTTCCGGATTTTCCGGTAAAACCTTGCACTTTCATGATTTGAATTGACCTCT
Source organism: Oscillospiraceae bacterium (assembly GCA_963666535.1). Taxonomy (GTDB): domain Bacteria; phylum Bacillota; class Clostridia; order Oscillospirales; family Oscillospiraceae. The sequence goes on from OY762913.1 coordinate 1,995,413, forward strand.
CCATCTCGCCTTTTTCCCGTCTGAGGCACAGGGGATGGTCTTTTCCACGATTTTGGGGTATACGCACGTGAACAAATACAGCTTTGATTTGTTCAGCAGACATTATTATAGCACCCTTCGACAAGTCTCGCAAGCGCTCACTGCATGTTTTCTTTCAGCTTTTCCCAAATCTCAATGGCTTTGAATTTTACGATATACCCCTCGCTCTCACCGGTGATCAGCGCAATTTCCTCCTGAGAAAAACCACCTGCCATCGCAGTATCCTCCACTGTCTCTGTCACCGAGCCAAGACACAGGGGCGGAAACACCACGCACCACCAGTTTTGTCCATCACCTTCACCGATGACGATACGAAGAGCCTCATAGCTCCCCGCCGGCAGCGCGAAATCTGTATAGGTCTTGGTTGGAAACCAGGTCTCTTCGAGTTTCGCCGTCACAGAATAGTCATATCCCTCTGCGGCTACGACCTCTTCGCCGGCTTGGGATAACCGATCCAGATTGACTTCCAGCTTTTGCTCCGCCATCTCCAACGTGTCCCCGTCGTCGTACAGTTCCTCCGCCAATTCAAGGATACGGTCTCGTACCTTTAGCTTCAGCGCCTGATCCTCCGCCGAGTCGGAGTTTGCCAAAACGTGCAGCCGGATCACCTTGTCCGCCAACGCGTCCTGCTGTCCGCCCAACCACAACCCTGCAATCAGCGCCGCCACCACGCCGCCCAGCAGAGCAAGCTCCCAGATCCGCAGCGCATTATTTCTCTTCTTTGCTCGTTCAAACATAAAAACACCATCCAAACTATGTAGTTTCCTACACAGTATGGACCGTGTTTTTGAGTTTCATACCGTTTCCGCTAAAAAAGTGTCGCGGTAGCTCTCCCGCAGTGTGTTACGAGCAAGATCCGCCTTTCCCTTGTCATCAAACAGTCCAAACACCGTTGGCCCCGTTCCGCTCATGCTGGCGCCCAACGCACCGCATTCCAGCAGCGTGGCTTTGATTTCCTTTACCGTTCTGTATTTTTGATCCGGCAAAACATCTTCAAACACATTAAACATCCGGTGGGCGACGCCCTGCAAGCTTTCCTCTTCCAGTGCCGCCATCATCCCCTTTGTATCCGGATGATTTTTCAGCTTTATGCCATCCACCCTGGCAAACAACTCCGGGGTGGAAACCGGGAACCTGGGTTTACACAGCACAACCCAGCAAAACGGCAGCGACGGCAAAGATCGCAGCTGCTCTCCCCTGCCCTCTGCCAATGCAGTCCCACCTGTTACGCAGTACGGCACATCGGAGCCTACGCCAGCCCCAATCTCAGCCAATCTTTTGGCGGAAAACCCGGTGCTGTACATCTGATTCATTGCGCGGAGAACAGCGGCCCCATCGCTGCTGCCCCCTGCCATACCCGCGCAGACCGGGATATGCTTCTCCACAGCGATGGCAAGCCCCTGCTCATTCATGCCAGCCGCCGCCCAAAAACGACGGGCCGCAATCGCAGCGAGATTACGATCATCGCTGGGTAAATAGGACAGATCGGTGATCACCCGCAGACCGGCTCCCCCCTGCGTCAGCGTGATGCGGTCACTCAAGGAAACCGTTTGCATTACCATGCGCAGCTCATGATAGCCGTCTGGCCGTTTTCCCAGCACGTCCAACGTCAGATTGATCTTTGCATATGCCTGCACTACAAATCCCGCCACGGCGTTCCCCCCTCAGCGAATCTTCCTTGCTTCCAAATAAAAGCGCTTATCCTGTGCTTCTCCCATAGAAAATGTTTTGCGCGGTAAAACTCCATCATGAATCACAGTGGGGAAAAGTTGCTGCTTTTTCATGCCGGGCAGCAGAAATGAAACGGTTTCCGGCCTTTGCGCAAGCCTCCGCGCCACGTCCGCTCCATGGATGTAATCCACCCTTCCCTTGTGGCAAACCAGATAATCGTCCAAAAACGACTGCAAGGTTGCAACCTCCAGCTGCATGGCCGGATGCGGCACCGTGACAGTTCCCTCTGTATCGCCGTAAACATATCGTAAAACATGTCCGCTTCCTTCTCCCAAGTGCGTGCCCGGATAAGCTGCCACCAAGGCTGACAGAAGTTCCCGTGGTTCCACCCCAAACACCGCCCGGTGGATCGGCTCGAACACCAGCGACTCATCGTGAAGATTGACCAGTTCCGCCAGTGCGTATCGGGATGGCAGGCGCTCCCACTGCTCCTTGGGAACCAGACGTTTCTGATATTCATAGCATTCCTTTGCCGTTGCCAGCGAGTGGTTCCCGTCTCCCATGGCAAACAGCAGAACTGGCATATCCTTGATCTGATAGCGGGCGTTAAAACCCGCTGGCTCCGCCAGCTTCCCCAGAGCGGCCGCCACCTTGGAAAGCTGTGTGTCGCTCAGTCTCCAGCCGGATACGTGGCCGCCTCGCTCCATCAGTTCAAAGTCATAGACCTGTTCCATTTGTGCCATTTCTCCGCTGAGCGGTTCCATGACGGTCCGTTCGGCATCGTCCACCAACACCATGATGTGCGGCAGTTCCAGGGGCGCGTTTTTCCGCACCGCCACACGGGGTGGGATTCGGGAAAGCACGGTCCCCTCCGTGGCACGGATCAGCGTGGTGGAACCTGGCTCATAATCATATTGCTCCAGATCCACCATCCCCACAAGGCCGCGGCGCACCGTGCCGCAGTCCAGCTTGCGCTCCACATAAAACATGGTGTGCTCATAAGTCGTGAAAATATCGTCCCTGACGTACCTGGTCATGGTATGATTGATCGCCATAATGTCGTTTCCGACCTCCGGCCCCTCCAGGCAGCTCTCGGGTAAAATCAGCCGCAGGGAGGACGGGGCCGTACCGACGTACTCTTCCACCCGCTGCCAGTATTCCGGCTGCGAGGTGTACTGGTCGCAGGCCACGACACTCCATTTAGACAGGTCGCACCCCCTCGGCATAAGTATGTCAGCCGGATAAAAGCCAAGTCCATCAAAGCGTTCCACTGCTCATTCTCCTCCAAGCTGTCCAAACAGAAGCGGCATGACTGCTGCCGCACCATCCGGATAATAGGGGCCGTTTTTTCCGCTCTCCTCGCAATAAGGGAGTCCACATCCCGACTTTTTTGTGCTGTCGTAGAGCAGATAAGGAACGGGTTCCCCGTCATGTCCACGGGTGGAAGTAAGCGTCTTGTGATCGGAGAGCATGATGATGCGATAGTCGTATCCCGCGCCTTCCAATGCGTCCAAAAGCGGCTTTGTCACGCGGCTGTCCAGCCATTCAATTGCCTGCAGCTTACCCTTCAGGTCCCCGTTGTGGGTGCATTCGTCCGGTGCCTCCACGTGGATGGCGGCAAAGTCGTGCTCCCGCAGCACCTCCATCGCGGCTTCCACCTTGCCCTCATAATTGGTCTCCAGCTCACCGGTGGCCCCCGACACCTCAATCGGCATCAGCCCAGTCAGTGCGGCAATGCCGTGACACAGCGGCACGGCAGAGATCACACCGCCCGTCTTGCTGTAATGATCTGTAAAGGAAGGGAGCTTCACAGCTGTTCCCTCCGCCCAGAACCAGATGCCGTTGGCGGGGAGCTTGCCCTCCGCCCGGCGCTTTTCGTTAAGGGGATGGTGATCCAAAATAGAATGAGCCAGAACCATCAAACTTTTCAAGGTCTCGGCATTGTCGCAGCCGGCGGGCAGATAGCTCCCGATCACCTCACCCAGATGGTCGTGGGGCGGCGTCAGCTTGATCCCCTTAATATCCGCAGCTTTTTGCACGGCAATGTGGCGGAAGGATTCGGCTGGATACACCATAAGTCCGGCCTGATCTGCCGCCTGCCGGAACACCGGGTTTTCAAACAGGGCACGGATGATCGAAACGGACTGGTCGCCCTCGATGGAACCGGCGCTGTGGGAAAGTATCTTTTTCTCCTCCATGGGCTTGTCGCAGTCTTCATATGCCACCATGTTGCAGCGATAGGCTGCGTCACCCGGCTGGATGGCAATCCCGCTTGCGGCAGCCTCCAGCGGTGCTCTGCCGGTATAGCACTTCCATGGATCGCATCCGAAAATAGACAGGATAGCCGTATCGCTTCCCGGCGGCAAACCCTTGGGGCAGTTCGTCACAGAACCTACGGTTCCTTGCTCCGCCAGCCTATCAATGGTGGGGATATTGGCGTATTGCAGCGGGGTTTTATTGCCCAGCTCCGGCACCGGGTTATCCGCCATGCCGTCGCCGATGATCAAAATGTACTTCATAAAAGCATCTCTCCGTTTCCTAGTAAAATGCGGGAAACAGGCGTGATGTCCGTTTCCCGCATTTGGGTGCTGTCACAGCCCGTCCATGAACCGCCCGTCCATGAACCGCCCGATCCGATCAAGCGCCTCTCCCAGATCCTTCATAGAAGCCGCATAGCAGGCGCGGACAAAGCCTTCTCCGCCGGGACCAAATGCCGAGCCGGGGATCACAGCTACTCGCTGGGTACGCAACAGCTTTTCGCAGAATTCGTCCGAGGTCAAGCCGGTGGATTGAATGCAGGGAAACATGTAAAACGCACCCTTTGGCTCAAAGCAAGACAGGCCAAGTTTCCGGAAGCCGTCCAGTAAATAACGCCGACGGGCGTCATATTCGGCTCGCATTTGTTCTATGTCATTGTCGCCGCTGTCCATTGCCTCAATGGCCGCGTATTGGCTGGTCGTAGGGGCCGACATAATGCCGTACTGATGCAGCTTGGTCATTGCGCTCACCAGTTCCTTGGGCCCGCACACATAGCCCAAGCGCCACCCAGTCATGGAAAATGCCTTGGAAAAGCCGTTAATGACGATGGTGCGTTCCTTCATCCCCGGAAGATTCGCAATGGAAATATGGTGCTGACCATAGGTCAGTTCCGCATAAATCTCATCTGCCACCACCATAATATCGGTTTCCCGGAGCACCTCGGCCACAGCTTCCAGATCCTCCTTCGCCATAATGGCGCCGGTTGGATTATTGGGGAAGGGCAAAACGACTGCCTTGGTTTTTGGCGTGATCGCGGCGCGCAGCTCGTCCGCCGTCAAGCGGAACTCGTTTTCCGCCTTGGTCTCCACCAGCACCGGAACGCCGTGGCACATGGACACCAGCGGCCCGTAGCAGACAAAAGATGGTACCGGGATAATGATCTCGTCTCCTGGCTCGATCATGCACCGAAAGGAAAGATCCAGCCCTTCGCTTCCGCCCACCGTGACCAAAATCTGATCCTTTTCATAAGTCAAATCAAAACGGCGCTTCAAGTATTCTACAATAGCCCGGCGCAGATCAGACATGCCTGCATTGGGCGTGTACTTTGTAAATCCTTTTTCCAGCGAGTAAATGCCCGCATCGCGGATGTGCCACGGCGTTGGAAAATCCGGCTCGCCGATCCCCAGGGAGATGGCGTCGTCCATCTCCGCCATAATATCAAAAAATTTCCGAATACCGGAGGGCGCCACATCCTGGATTCGCCCGCACAGCACAGAATTGTAGTCGATCATACGAACACGAAACCTTCTTCCTGTTTCTCCTCTTTTTCAAATATGAGGTGCTTTTCCTTATATTTCTTGAGAATGAAGTGGGTGGCGGTACCGGTAACGCCTTCAATGGGTGACAGTTTCCGCCCCACAAACTGTGCGACTTCTTTCAGCGTACGGCCTGAAATGATCACCGTCATGTCAAAAGAGCCACTCATTAGATAGCAAGACTCCACTTCTTCATACTGATAGATGCGTTCTGCAATACGGTCGAAGCCATCACCCCGCTGGGGCGTCACATTGACTTCGATCAGCGCAGTTACGGTCTCCTGCGTGGTGCGCTCCCAGTCCACGATAGCCTTATAGCCCAGGATAAGCCTCTCCTCTTCATAACTCTTGATTGTCGCCTTCACTTCCTCCACCGACATTTCCGCGATAGATGCCAGCTGCTCCGTGGTGAGGGTGCAGTCATGTTCCAATGCTGCCAACAGTTTATTCATAGAAGATTCCTCCCTAATTTTTGAGTCATATCCGCCGTTTTAAAAACGATATAATTGTTTATTATATCCGACCTTCTCCCAAAACGCAACGGCCGCCGCAAAATTATTGCGGCGACCGCTGCGTAATGTTTGCTGAACAAAACAAAAAACCATCTTAGTTTCACCGCTTCTGCACCTTGGATTTGCGGCGTGTGTCTGCAAATCCAAACAGACAGTCGTTCCTGTATCTGAAACGGCAAAGCAAGCCTGTTTCGCCATCTCAAAGTGCAAATATGTTCTCTCGGCAAATGCGATTCTCAAATTGCATTTGTTCAGTGGACATTATTTATCCCTCCATCGCCTCCCCCAGCCTGTGGAGAGCCTTCTTCTCTATGCGGCTGACATAAGAGCGTGAAATTCCGCATTTTTCGGCAATTTCCCGCTGTGTGCGCGGCACCTCGCCGTCCAGCCCGTAGCGCATTGTGATAATCATCTTTTCCCGTTCATTCAGGCAGTCACGGACGCAGCGGCGCACCTTTCGGCAGGCGTCCTTGGCGTCCAGATCCTCCATCATGTTGTCCTCCAGGAAAATCACATCCATGAGGGATAAGGAATTGCCGTCTGTGTCGGTGTCGATGGAATCTGACAGGGAAAGCTCCCCCGCCAGTTTTCGCTTGGAGCGAAAATACATCAGAATCTCATTTTCAATGCATCTGCTGGCATAGGTGGCCAGCCGTACATTTTTATCCGGCTTAAACGTCGATACTCCCTTGATCAGCCCAATGGTTCCAATTGAGATCAAGTCATCCTGATCTCCGGATTGCGTGTAGTATTTTTTGATGATATGCGCAACAAGCCGTAAATTGTGTTCAATCAGGATATTCCGTGCCTCCATGTCCCCCTGCGCGCACAATTCTAAATATTTTCCCTCCTCCTCCGCCTTCAGTGGGCGGGGGAAGGATCCCGCCGCATCAGACAGGCGCAGGGTAAAAAACAGGCTGTTGAGCAGCAGGATTGACAGTGCAGATAGCATAGCTCCACCTTCCTTTTCTCCTTGTACTGCAATGTATTCACCCTCCGCTTTGTCCTAGTCTCCTTTCCGCATCCAAAATTATCGGCAGAGAAATGTGACCGTTCTTACTCAAGTCAGGCCGCCCAATGGATGCCTGCTTTGCTTTTAGATGCGGTCGGCAAACCTGCATTCATTTTTCCAGACGGGATTTTTTCTATAATGCATAGGCATAGGCATAGCCCGTGGTATACATTGGATAACACAAAAACTGCCCCGACACGTTATGTCGGGGCAAGATTTATTCTTCGTCATCAAAAGAAAAGAGTTCTTCAACGGTTATACCAAATACTTTAGCAATATCCATCGCCAACTTCAGAGAAGGATTATATAGTCCTTTTTCTAAGCGAAATATCGTCTCTCTGCGGACTCCGACCAGTTCGCCAAGAGCCTCCTGTTTAAGCCCAGCTTTCTGACGGTATTCCTTAATCTTCGTTGTCAGCGTCGGCATCTTTGCCTCCCCTTCCTTCAAGATATAGGTAATAGCCGTCATTAACTGCAGAAATAGCAATCAGAACACAAAAGAGGAACTCACAGCTCATCGTAATATTCTTATCTGTCAAATTGGTTAACATTATGCCCACAAAAACGGCAGCCGTAAGCAAGAGATAGGTAAACTGGGCGGCCTTTGCTTCATTTTGCTTGGTTAGTTCGTCCATCATAACCTTTATGCTTTTCCTCTGCCCGCCAATGAATATAAAATTACTCACAATATAAAAGATAACGGCAACGATGATAAGAATTTTGAGTGTCTTTGGTATATAGGGTTTTGCTGCGATGTCTAACACATAGACACAAATCAGAGAAATTGAAGCAATAAATCTAAACAATTTTTTCTGGTTGTAACTCAATTTATTAAACATAGAACAAGTATCCTTTCAAGTGATATATTTGTCTCTCACGTGGCAAATATATCACTTTTATTGCGTGGTGTCAATCCTCTTTTCAGGTGATAAGCTCATAGCATATGTTCCCGTTCCCAGGGACCTAACGGCTGAAAAAACCAAAGTCATGTTCAACCTAACAAAACGACATCTCACTCGCTTCAGCGGCGGCACGCTCATCGGCGTACCGCTTTTCTTTTTACTGAACAGCCTCTTTGATGATAAAGAAGGCATGCAAGTTTTTTAGGTAATCGTTTTTCTGCATGCAAACGTTGATTTTCTGCAATCAGATCTACTTCTGCCTGCTTTGGCGGTTTGCACGGCTTGCACTTTCCACCACGTCCCAACGCTCCAGATATAATCCTTCAGTCCCATAGGTTAGATAAATTCGCTCCCATAGCGCTACATTTTTGTGGCCGGTCTCAAATATCTTTGCCGCTTCAACACAGGACAGCTTATGTTTTCTCATGTATTCGACGACTCGCTGCTTAAACTCTCCTGTGTGCCGCTTATTTGGTATCCCTTTTGGCATTGAAAAACACCCCTATTGTTTTCAGCATAGCATACTGTCTAACAATTGGGGTGCAGTTCATACGGCCGCGAAGGGGATTTTCCTGTGCTATCTATTGCTGATCGATTCCCGTAAAAGAACGCCGAATGCGGTCCGCCCCAACGTTTGCGCTGGGGATACGCCGTAAGGACAGCGTTTTTGGTGGGCTGATTCGCTTCTGGTTCAGCTTTCCGGTCTGTCTGCCGCAATCAGTAGCTTCAGCGCCTCCACCGCGACCTTTACGGCGGAAGACGTGTCATGGGATTCCTGCTGATCCAGCCCCGCCGCCTCCCGTTCCTGGTTCCAAATCACATGGAGTACCGAGCCGCATCGCACGCCCCGCGCGGCGGCCACGGTAAACAGGGCCGCGGACTCCATTTCACTGGCCAGCACGCCAAGGCGTTTCCACGCCTGCCACTTCTGCTCCAATTCGCTGGACACGGGCATTCGTTCCGGTGAATGCTGTCCATAAAAAGAATCCTTGCACTGCACCACCCCGGCGTGCCAGGCTCTTCCCTGTTTTTTTGCCGCATCCACCAGCGCGGTCAGTACCGCGTAGTCGGGCACTGCTGGGTACTCGATGGGGGCGTACTCCCGGCTTGTCCCCTCCATGCGCACTGCTCCGGTCGCAATGACCACATCATTGCTCTTGACCTCCAGCTTGATTCCGCCGCAGGTGCCGATACGGATAAAAGTGTCCGCGCCCAGGTTACAAAGCTCCTCCATGGCAATTGCGGCGGATGGACCCCCTATGCCTGTTGAGACCACCGATACCCGCTGCCCCAAAAGCGTTCCGGTATAGGTGGTGAATTCCCGGTTTTCCCGCACTTTTACCGGATGGTCAAACAGCGCAGCAATGGCTTGGCAGCGGCCTGGATCGCCGGGCAGAATGCAATACCGCCCCACATCGCCCATAGCGCATTGGATATGAAACTGGACTTCCCGCTTTGCTTCCTGCATGACAGTGCACCTCACTTTTTGTGATTTCTTCTATTTTAAACCTTTTACCGCCTCATTTCAAGCCTTATCAGGCTCAGTATCCATTTCACCCGACTTGACATATAGTTAGCACGATGTATAATAATAGGTCTAAATATTTAGGAGGTTCTTATGGATTACGAAGCACAGCATCACCCACTTGCAATCACGCCAATTCCGACGCTGCTTGCAAAATTCGCGATTCCAAGCATCATTTCCATGCTGGTAAACGCGTTATATAATATTGTGGATCAGATCTTTATTGGTCAAGGCGTGGGCTATCTTGGCAACGCCGCCACCAATATTGTCTTCCCCATCACCATTCTCAACTTGGCGTTCGCCCTTTTGATTGGAGACGGCGCCGCCGCCTACTTTAGTCTGAAGTTGGGTGAGAGAGATGTTACAGCAGCCCGCACAGGATTTGGAAACGCCGTTGTTCTCCTCGCTGGTGTGGGTGTCCTCTTTCTCACGCTGGAATCTATCTTTCTGGAGCCGCTGCTCCTCCTCTTCGGCGCAACGGAACAGATCCTGCCCTATGCTATCGACTACGGACGCATTATTGTGCTCGGGGCTCCCTTTATGGTGCTCAGTACCGGTCTGAGTTCGCTCATTCGTGCAGACGGCAATCCGCGCGGTTCCATGATCGCAATGCTGGCAGGTGCCGTTATAAACACCGTGTTCGACCCGATTTTGATCTTCCAGTTCAACATGGGCGTCACCGGTGCCGCAATCGCCACCGTGGCCGGCCAAATTGTGTCTGTTCTCATTTGCCTGCTGTTTTTACCCCGACTGAAAAACATTACGCTTGCCCGTGACGCCTTCCAATTGAATCTCTCAGCGGACAAGAGAATTGCCTCACTCGGCATTTCCAGCTTTATCACCCAAATTGCCAGCTGTGTGGTCATTTCGGTGATCAACAACGCATTGAAGAATTACGGTGCCCTGTCCATTTATGGTTCGGACATCCCGCTGGCTGCCTTCGGCATCGTAGCCAAGGTAAACAATATCATGTTCTCCATCGTGCTCGGCCTTTGTCTCGGTGCCCAACCTATTGAGGGGTATAACTACGGCGCGGGCAATTTCGTGCGGGTGCGTAAAACCTTTTTGCTCACCGCCATCACCGCCTTCGTCGTTGCTGCGGCAGGCTGGGTCGGTTTCGAATTTTTTCCCCAGTATATTGTCCCCCTGTTCGGCAGCGAAAGTGATCTTTATAATGAATTTGCAATCAAGTGCTTCCGCATTTTTCTAGCCGTGATTCCCCTTAGCTGTCTGCACTGCGTCATCAGCATTTTCTTTCAGTCCATCGGAAAACCCGTGGAAGCAACGCTGCTCTCCCTCTCTCGGCAGATTTTGTTTCTCATTCCGCTGGTGTATATCCTGTGTCAATTCTGGGGAATCGACGGCATCCTGCTGGCCGGTCCCGCCTCAGATATACTGGCGTTCCTGCTGGCTTTGATTCTGGGCGTACGTGCCTTCATTGGGCTGGGCCGCCGGGAAAAAAATCAGATTCCCACCTGATCTGCGTTTTTTTCTTTGCATATTGTATCCTTTTGGTTATAATGCAAGATGTGATAAAATCAAAATAAATAAACCGATCAAGCATCTCCCGGAAAGGATGTTACGACTTGAAAATTATTATCGTCGGCGACGGAAAGGTTGGCTATACCTTGGCCGAACAACTTTCACGAGAGGAACACAACGTCACCATTATCGACGTCAGTTCCGATGCGCTCCGCCGCGCCTCGGAAGCGCTGGATGTCATGTGCATCAAAGGCAATGGAGCCGCTATTACCCACCTGCGGGAAGCCGGGGTAGAGACCTCGGACGTCGTAATCGCCGCCACAAGTGAGGACGAAATCAACATGGTCTGCAGTTTGACCGCCAAGCGGCTGGGCTCCAAATATACCATTGCCCGCATCCGCAACGTGGAGTACACGGCAGAGCTGTCCACCCTCAAGGATGAGTTGGGCATTGACATGGTCATCAACCCCGAGCTTACTACCGCGGTGGAAATTTCCCGGCTGCTTCGTTTTCCGAACGCTGCCAATATTGATACCTTCTACCGTGGTCGCGTGGAGCTTATGGGCTTCCTTCTTCAGAAGAACGACTTCATGTGCGACCGACCGCTTTCCGAGCTGTCCGGCAAACTAAAAAACCTGCCCGTCCTTTTTTGCGCCGCGGAGCGGGGTGGCCAAGTGTACATTCCAAACGGCTCTTTTGTCCCTCTGCCCGGCGATAAATTTTACATTATCGGGGAACCGGTAGGTCTGAATCAGTTTTTCAAAGTTCTCGGCCGCTACATCCCTAAAATCAAAAATGTATTTATCATCGGCGGTGGGCGCATTTCTTTCTATTTAAGCAGGCATCTGCAAAAAATGAACATGAACGTCAAAATTGTGGAGCATAATGAAGCACGCTGCCGTGAGATCAGCGAACTTCTTCCCCACGCGACCATCATCTGCGGAGACGGCACCGATCAGGAATTACTGGAATCAGAAAATATTTCTAACTCCGATGCGTTTATCGCCCTCACCGATCGCGATGAGGACAACCTTATCACCGCACTCTATGCAAAGCAGTTGGGCCTTCCCAAGATCATTGCCAAGTCAAATCGCCAGAACTATGCCGGTATCGCCCGTTCTGTTGGACTTGACACCCTGATCTCCCCTAAGCTCATCACCGCCACCCAGATTTTACAGGTGGTCAGGGGCATGGAAAACTCCAAAGGCAGCATCATGAACGCGCTGTATAAAATTGCCGATAACCATGCCGAAGCCATGGAATTTGTTGTCAGCGATGCTACGCATCACCTAGGCGTTCCGCTGCGGCAGCTGCACCTGAAACATGACATTCTGGTGGCACTCATCATCCATCAAAACCGGATCATTATTCCCGAAGGCTCCTCTGTCATCCAGGCCGGGGATACCGTAATTTTAATCAGCAAGGGCGCTTCCATCCTGGATGTAAACGACATTTTTGAGGATTCTGTGCTGGATGTCGGAGGTCACGGATGAATTTTAAGTTTGTCTTGCGTCTGACGGGCCGCGTACTTGTACTGGAGGCGGTCACCATGTTGCTGCCTCTCATTGTTGCGCTGATTTATGAGGAATCGCCGCTTCCCTTTCTCTACTCCATCCTGATCATCGCGGCGGTTGGTTCTTTACTTTCCGCGCTGCCCTGCCGGGACCATTTTTTCGCGCGGGAAGGCTTTTTCGCCGTGGGTCTCATCTGGCTCCTTATGGGTGTATTCGGTGCGTTCCCCTTTTGGTTTTCTGGCTATTTCCCTTCCTTTGTGGATTGTCTGTTTGAATCTATATCCGGTTTCACCACCACGGGAGCATCCATTCTCACTCAAATTGAAGGCCTACCCTATGGCATTCTGTTCTGGCGGTCCTTCACCCACTGGCTGGGCGGCATGGGCGTTCTGGTTCTGACTGTTGCGCTGCTTCCCTCCCTTGGCGCCCACTCCCAATATCTCATGCAGGCGGAAACCCCCGGTCCCGTCCCTTCAAAGTTGACGCCGAAGACTTCCCAGAGTTCACGCATCCTCTATTCTATTTACTGCGTTCTCACGCTTTTACAGGTCATTGCCCTTCAATTAACCGGAATGCCGTTTTATGACAGTGTCGTCACCGCTTTCGCCACAGCAGGCACCGGCGGCTTTTCCGTTTTGAATGCCAGCATCGGCGGGTATGGCAATCCCGCCGCGGAAATCATAATCACCGTGTTCATGTTGCTCTTTGCCACTAATTTCTCCATCTTTTTCCTCATTGTCACCGGTCGGTTCCGGCAAGCCATGAAAAGCGATGAGCTCCGCTTTTTTTTCGCCACCGTTGCCTTGTCCATCGCACTCATTACCGGCAACATTTACCACATGTATCATTCCGTCCTGGATAGCCTGCGGCTGGCTGCCTTTCAGGTAGCCTCCATCATCTCCACCACCGGCTTTGCCACTGCGAATTTTGACATCTGGCCCGAATTCTCCCGTATGCTGCTGGTCATCCTCATGCTGATGGGTGCTTGTGCAGGCTCCACCGGCGGCGGCATGAAAAGCTCTCGCATTTTACTGATCTTTAAGGGAGTCACCCGCGAGATCAAGCAAATTATTCACCCCCGTTCCGTCAACATTGTCAAACTGGACGGCAAAGTAATGACTGAAGCGACCCTCCACAGCACTTTGGTATTTCTGGGGGCATATATCCTCGTCATTTTTGCTGGTTCTTTGGTCGTAGCCCTGGATAACTTTTCCTTTGGCACCACATTTACCGCTGTGCTGGCCTGCATCAGCAACATTGGCCCCGGGTTGGAACTGGTTGGCCCCATGGGGAACTACTCCATCTTTTCAGCGACAAGCAAATGTGTGTTATCCCTGTGTATGATCATTGGCCGTCTTGAGATCTTCCCGATTCTGGTTCTTTTTAGCCGAAATGCTTGGAAGCGTGCCTGACCAATCCGACTTTTCGTGCAAATCGTCAAAAGTCCCCTGCTTTTCCAGGAAAAATGAAAGAAAATCTTGCAAAATAACGCTGATGTGGTAAACTTAACAAGTTAGCAATGCGCCGCTTGCGGCGTTGGGGGTCCTTGACAATACAGGGGCCCCCGTTCATTGATTACAAAAGGAGTTGGAAAATTTGGAAAGTATGTTCTGGATTGGTTTTGTTGGATGTGTCTTGGCCATCGTTTTCGCGGGTATTCAGGCTAAAAAGGTCATGAGCTACTCTGAGGGAAACGACAAGATGGTGAAGATCGCTTCTTCCATCCGGGAAGGTGCTAATGCTTATCTAAAGCATCAGTACACCACAGTGGCAAAGGTCTTCGTCGTCGTGTTCGTGATCTTGCTCATTATGGCGTTTGCCAGCGGCGGCGAAATGCTGTCGAAGTTCACCCCCTTTGCATTTCTTACCGGTGGCATCTGGTCTATGTTGGCTGGTCTCTTCGGTATGAAAATCGCAACGAATGCCAACGCTCGCACCGCTCAGGCCGCTTCCGAGAGCCTGAACAAGGGTCTTCGCGTGGCATTTTCCTCCGGTTCCGTCATGGGTTTCACGGTCGTGGGCCTTGGCATGCTGGATATCTCTCTCTGGTTCTTCTTGCTTCACAACGCCTTTGGCATCACCGATCCCGTTGTTTTGGCCAACATCATGGTCATGAACGGTATGGGTGCCTCCTTTATGGCTCTGTTTGCCCGGGTAGGCGGTGGTATTTACACCAAGGCCGCTGACGTGGGCGCGGACCTGGTTGGCAAGGTAGAGGCCGGTATCCCCGAAGATGACCCCCGTAACCCCGCAACCATTGCCGATAACGTGGGCGATAACGTGGGCGACGTCGCTGGTATGGGCGCCGATCTGTACGAGTCCTATGTTGGTTCCATCCTCGCCACCTTTGCTCTGGGTGCTGCGGCTGGGTATGGTTACGCCGGTATGCTGCTGCCTATGGCGCTGGCCGTGTGTGGCATTATCTGCTCCCTTATCGCCACCTTCTTTGTCAAAACCAAGGAAGACGCCACTCAGATGTCCCTGCTGACGAGTCTGCGTACCGGTACCTATCTGGCTGCCATTCTGTCTGCCATCGTCGCCGCCCCCCTCACCTTCTATATCATTCATGACATGGGTGTCTATGTGGCCATCCTGTGCGGTCTCGTTGGTGGTTGCCTGATCGGCTACTTTACGGAGTACTACACCTCTGACAGCTATAAACCCACCCAGAAGCTTGCCGATTCCACCGAAACCGGTGCTGCCACCGTCATTATTGGCGGTATCTCTCTGGGTCTGCGCTCCACCATGGCCTCCATCCTAATCGTTGCGGCTGCTGTTCTCGTCAGCTTCTTTGCTGCGGGCGGTGGTACCTCCTACAACCTGGGCCTGTATGGCATTGGTATCGCGGCCGTGGGCATGCTGTCCACCCTTGGCATCACTTTGGCCACCGACGCTTACGGCCCCGTGGCCGATAATGCCGGCGGTATCGCCGAAATGGCCGGCCTGCCTGAAGAGGTTCGTGAGCGTACCGACGCGCTGGATTCTTTGGGCAACACCACTGCCGCTACCGGCAAGGGATTTGCCATTGGCTCCGCTTCTCTGACCGCTTTGGCTCTGCTGGTTTCCTACGTGAACATCGTTGAGTCCAAGGGCATTTCCATGGATCTGAAGCTCACCAATCCCATCGTTCTGGTCGGCCTGTTCATTGGCGCAATGTTGACCTTTGTGTTCTCCGCTTTCACCATGAGCGCTGTGCAGACCGCTGCCCAGTCCATCGTGGTCGAGGTTCGCCGTCAGTTCCGCGAAATTAAGGGCATCATGGAAGGCACCACCGATCCTGATTATGCCGCTTGCGTTGGCCTGTGCACCAAGGGCGCGCTGCATGAGATGGTTGCCCCCGCTCTGCTGGCCATTATCGTCCCCATCGTCACCGGCCTGATCCTGGGCGCCGATGGTGTGGTCGGTCTGCTGGGCGGCGTGTCTGTCACTGGCTTTGCCATGGCTGTGTTCATGTCCAATGCCGGCGGAGCTTGGGATAACGCCAAGAAGTATATTGAGCGCGGCAATCACGGTGGAAAAGGCTCCGAACAGCACAAAGCCGCTGTCGTGGGCGATACCGTTGGCGATCCCTTCAAGGACACCTCCGGTCCCTCTCTGAACATCCTGATCAAGCTGTGCTCCACGGTTTCCATTGTGTTCTCCGGACTGATTATCAGCTTCAATCTGATCGGTCTGTTGTAAGAATTCACTCAAACGCTGAAAAGCGACGGTGTATGGTAACATACCCCGTCGTTTTTTAGCGCTTCTTGCCATTGCGCCGCCCCCGCTATCTTGTTATAATAAGTACTATCTCGAACTATACGATATTCAATCACTTCTTGAAATTACCATTCTGGGAGGAAGTAAAATGATTTCCATCACAAATGAAGGCGTTTACTATCGCGACGGTAAGTTCATCCCCCTGCGGGATGCCGCCGCAGCCGGTCTGCCAACCGCCGAAGAGGCCAAAACCGGCACCATGGCCTACCATATTCTGCAGGCCCATAACACCACGGACAACATGGAGGATTTAAAGATCCGGTTTGATTCCATGGCATCCCACGATATCACTTATGTCGGCATTATCCAAACCGCGCGTGCCTCCGGTTTGAGTGAATTCCCCCTGCCTTATGTGCTTACCAACTGCCACAACTCGCTGTGCGCCGTGGGCGGCACAATCAATGAGGACGACCACGTGTTCGGCCTGTCTGCCGCAAAAAAATATGGCGGCGTTTTCGTTCCTGCCCATCAGGCCGTGATCCATCAGTATATGCGTGAGCGCTATGCCGCCTCCGGCAGCATGATTCTGGGTTCCGACTCCCACACCCGCTACGGTGCTTATGGCACCATGGCCTTTGGTGAGGGTGGCCCGGAGCTGGTCAAGCAGCTGCTGTCCAAGACCTACGACATTGCCTATCCCCGTGTGATCGCGGTTTATCTGACCGGCGCACCAAAACCCGGCGTTGGCCCGCAGGACGTGGCGCTGGAACTCATCGGCGCCACCTTCAAGGACGGCATGGTCAAGAACGCTGTGCTGGAATTCTTTGGGCCCGGCGTCAAATCTCTGTCCATGGATTACCGCTGCGGCATTGATGTCATGACGACCGAGACTGCCTGCCTGTCCTCTGTGTGGGCCACTGACAGCACCGTGGAAGAGATGATGCGTGTCCTCGGCCGTCCGGGCGATTACCGTGAACTGGCTCCCGACGAAAACGCTTATTACGATGCGGCCATTCGCATTGATCTCTCCCGCGTGAGGCCCATGATTGCCCTTCCCTTCCACCCCTCTAACGCCTTTCCCATCGTGGAGTTTAAAGCGAATATGAAAGATCTCCTCCACACGGTGGAAGAGGATGCCGCCCGCCAGCTTGATCTGAAGCGCACACCTCCCTCCCTGCTGAATAAAATCGTGAACGGCAAGTTTATGGTGGATCAGGGCGTAATTGCCGGTTGCTCAGGCGGTACTTATCAAAATCTGCTGCGCGCCTCTCAGATTCTGGACGGCTGTGCCATTGGCTCCGATAACTTCTGGCTTTCCTGCTATCCTGCAAGCCAACCCGTCATGATGGAACTGACCCGTCAGGGTGCCATTACCAAGCTGATGGCCGCGGGCGCTTCGATCCGTTCCTGCTTCTGCGGCCCGTGCTTTGGCGCGGGTGACGTCCCTGCAAACGGTGCGTTCTCCATCCGGCATTCTACCCGCAACTTCCCCAATCGGGAAGGCTCAAAGCCTTCCGACGGTCAGGTTTCCTATGTAGCGCTTATGGATGCCCGTTCCATTGCCGCCACCGCCGCAAATGGCGGCGTGCTCACCGCTGCCGATGAACTGCCCAACATTCCGTCCGATCCTTCTGTGGAGCCTTATAACCACGACAACTCCGCCTACCGCGCTCGTGTCTATTATGGCGTGAATCACCCCGAACCCGATACCGAGCTGGTCTTTGGTCCCAACATCGCCGATTGGCCTGCACAGACCGCTCTGCCGGAAGATTTGATGCTCACCGTGGCCGCTGCCATCTATGATCCTATCACCACCACCGACGAACTCATTCCGTCCGGCGAAACTTCTTCCTATCGGTCTAACCCTCTGAAGCTGGCGGAGTTTACTCTCTCCCGAAAGGATCCAGCCTATGTGGGCCGCGCCAAGGAAGTCCTTGCCGTAGAACTGCTGCGCCGCAGCAACCCGGATGATGCCGCTGTGACCCGTGCGCTGGTCGGCCATAACCCCGCATTAACCGGTCTGGGCACCCTGATCATGGCTCTCAAGCCGGGCGACGGCTCCGCCCGTGAGCAGGCCGCCTCCTGCCAGCGCGTGCTGGGCGGCGTGGCCAACCTTGCGGAAGAATACGCCACCAAGCGTTATCGTTCCAACGTGGTTAACTGGGGCATGCTTCCCTTCCTTGCTGACGATTTGAGGCGTCGTAATATCCAGCCCGGCGACCAGCTTTTCATCCCCGGCATCCGCCCCCTGCTGGAGGGTGCGGGAGACACAGTGGAAGCCACGCTGCTTCAAGGCGGCGTTTCCACCCCCATTACCCTGCGCTTACCCAGCATGAGCCGTGAGGAGCGCGACACCGTTCTCGCCGGCTGTCTCATTAATTATTACGCAAAATAATACAGCAGTCCCTTGCAAAGCACAGGCGCCTCCCCTTCCAAGAGGGGAGGCGCCTGTGCTCACGTTTGCTTGTCATAAATTGTAACTGGCTTCACGCTGCCTTTTTGGTATATACTGGATCTATCATTTTGTAGGTAGATAGGAGTCCGCCATGGATATCAAACGTTCTTTGCGCCTGTTCTGTTCGCTCTTCCTATGTCTGGCCTTCCTGCCCATGTCCGTCGGTGCTGATTTTGGCCCCAAACCAAATGTAACCGTGCAAGTGATCAACGCGCCAGATCAGCTTTACTATCTGGATCTTTTGGTTTATGAGGAAGCTTCGGAATATGACAATCTGAATGGTAGCCGCAATGAACTGGATCCGCTACTTCTGTCCGGCCTTGCTTCCTATGAAGCAGGGGGCTGGTACCCCGCTCTCTCCTATGGAACCGGTCTCCCTCTTTGGGGAAACGTCACTGGGCAGGCGGAAAATGGCATTATGCTCCACTCCTTCCGCTATTTTGGCGTACCGGACTCTTTCCGTATTGTCACCGCCTGCGCCGACGGCACAGTGCAGGCCACCGACGAAGTTTACCAAAAAGTCACCTTTCAATGCACAATCGTCTATGATTATGCCGCCAACTCCATCACTGCCTCAACCCCCGCCTGGCTGTGCTATGTGGTGCAATTCCTCTCCACCTGTATCCCTACGCTGCTCATAGAGGGGCTGATCCTGCTCCTGTTCCGGTTCTCCCTACGGAATAATTGGAAGGTCTTTCTGTCCACCAACATTGTCACTCAGCTTTTGCTCACAGTCAGTCTGGGTTCTGCCCGCATATTCTATGGTACTACCAGTTATTTTTTGTTTTTTATTCCTGCTGAAATCGTTGTGATCCTTTTAGAGTGCGGCATTTACGCAGGCCACCTCACCGGTCACTCCCGCGGTCGCCGCACGGTTTATGCCGTGTGTGCCAATGTTTGCAGCGGCGCCTGCGGTCTTTTCACCGTACGGCAAATCTTCTCTCTGATTTTCCGTCTTTAACCATGAAAAGCGGGCGCCCGGCCTTTTGGCCGGGCGCCCGCTTTTTTGTTGGATTACTCCTCTTCCGTGTCGTCCTCGTCGTCAGACAGATCGAGAGCAAATTTAGTATTGCAGGTGGGGCAAGTAATTTCGCCAGCCTCCAGCGCTTCCTCGTCGATCACCAAGGACTCTTCACAGTTGGGACAGTCAACCATAAAAAAATCGTCGTCGTCCTCGCAGCACTCGTCCTCTTCTTCAAAAACGGCGTCTTCCACATCCTCAAGGTCATCAGAGATCGCGTCAATCTCTTCACCAAGAGCATCCGCGGTGGCCTCGATATCCTCAATAGACAGGCCAACTTCCTCCAAAATCTTGATGATCTCCATGATCAGCTTGCCTTCCTTGGACTTCTCGGTGTCAATGGCCAGTCCATCAGCCAGCCCCTTCAGATAGGCGACCTTCTCAGAAATAGTCATAGCAGTTGACCTCCTTCAAAATTTGATTATTTGCAACGCTCAAGATATTCGCCGGTGCGAGTGTCAATCTTGATTCTATCGCCGGGGTTAATAAACAGGGGCACCTTGATCTCGGTGCCAGTCTCCAGTATGGCGGGTTTGGTTACGTTGGTGGCCGTGTCACCCTTAAAGCCAGGATCAGTCTCAGTAATCGTCAACTCAACGAAGTTGGGAGGCTCAATACCAAATACGCTGCCCTTATAGGACATGATCTTACAGGTCATATTCTCCTTTACAAAACGGAAGGAATCACCCAGATCGGACTTGTTGACCGGCATCATTTCAAAGGTTTCCATATCCATGAAGTAATATAGGTCGCCGTCGTTGTAGCTGTATTCCATATCCTTGCGGTCAACGAACGCCTGTTCAAACTTGGCAGTGGGGTTAAATGAGGTCTCGGTGACGGAGCCAGTCACAACGTTTCTCATCTTAGTGCGAACAAAAGCAGCGCCCTTGCCGGGTTTGACGTGCTGAAATTCCACGACCTGCATCACTTTGCCTTCCATCTCAAAAGTGACACCGTTCCGAAAATCGCTGGCAGTAATCATAGCCATAGGTAATTCATCCTCCAGATTGTTTTTCTATACATGCTGTTTCAATCAGATTGATTATATCTCAGAATTCTACTGTTTGCAAGGACTTTTGCAACTTTTTACAGCACGATCAATTCCTTCGGCGAACGGGTAATGTCAGTGTTCCCCGTTTCCTGCAAAATGATCACATCCTCAATCCGTACGCCGAAACGTCCCGGCAGATAGATCCCCGGCTCCGCCGAAATGACAGCGCCTACGGGCATAACGGTACCGTCAGAAGGTGCGGCATTTGGCTTTTCGTGAATCTCTAACCCCAAGCTGTGCCCAAAGCTGTGGCTAAAATAGGAGCCAAAGCCCGCCTGCTCGATCACGGCACGGGCGGTAGCATCAATTTCTCTTCCGGTCATCCCTGCCCTTGCGCCCTTAATTCCCGCCAGTTGCGCCTTTAAAACGGTGTGGTAGACGACCTCCATCTCCTCCGTTACCTTGCCAATCGCCACGGTACGCGTCATATCAGAGCAATAGTTTCTATATACGCATCCAAAATCCATTGTGACAAAAAAGCCCTTCTCCACCTGTCGCTCGCCCGGGATTCCATGGGGCAAACTTCCATTCGGCCCCGTGACCACAATGGGATCAAAGGACATTTTCTGTGCCCCACGGCACAGCTGTTCATATACCAATCGCGCCGCAATTTCCTGCTCGGTCATGCCAACCCGGATGAAATTTAGGATTTCAGAAAAGGCCTCGTCTGTGATACGCTGCGCCTGCCGCATGGCGGACAGTTCCTCTGTATCCTTGGCAGCGCGCAATTCGTCTGTCAGTCCCTGCGCCGGCACCAGTTCAGCGGTGATACAGACTGCCCAGTCCAAATGCGCCGCCACTGTCATACAGCCGTCTTCAAAGCCAAGCCGCTTTACACCATTCTGCTCCATCACCTGCTGGACAAGCGCTTTGGTACCTGCGCCTCGTCCACTCTGCCGTACCACAGCCCCTGTAACAGCCTTCTCGGCGGCTTCAATATAGCGGGAGTCCGTGAAGTAATAGCTCTTTTTCTTCGTAACGACTACAGTTCCCTCTCCGTAAAAGCCAGTGGCATAAAGCTCTCCCGGTGTGCTGGTCAGCAGCATGGCGTCAATGCCGTAACTGCTGAGCTGCTCTGCGATCTGCTGCAAATGTTCCATTTCAGTATCACTCCCGCCCTTTGTTATCATTTGCGGAAGCCGGAACTGAATTCCGGCTTCCTTCGGCGCAAATGCGCTGCCCCTGCTGCGCAGGGGTATCTGCGAATCCGCAGGTCAGACGCAACTTTCGTAGTACCGCTTCATGGTCAGCGCATCCTCCGCCTGTGTCCCCGCGGATTCCTCCCAACAAACAATCTGTTCGTTGGCACCCCGTTTATTTTATTTGCGGAGCCCGGAACTGAATTCCGGCCTCCTTCGGTGCAAATGCGCCGCCCCTGCTGTGCAGGGGTTCTGCAAATCCGCGGGTCAAACGCAACTTTCGTAGTACCGCTTCATGGTCAGCGCATCCTCCGCCTGTGTCCCCGCGGATTCGCAGATGATGGTGGGACTCCAGCCTCTGCGGGCAATCTCTTTGCCAAGGGGTTCAAAATCCGGGCCAAACCGATCCTGGTCAAAGGTCAAGTGGCACTTCTCCCCGCCGTTCATTGTAAATTCTATCTTGGAAAAATGGCTGTGGAAATGGCTGGCGCGATCCTCGCCCAACAACTGCTCCATCCTGTCAAGGATGAAAGCCATAGCCGATTCGCCCTGCAGCTGCCCCAACGTACGGGCATAGAGATGCCCAAAATCTACGCAGGGAACAAGCCGCTCATCCATCGTGCACAGCTCCAGTACCTCATCCAGATCTCCCAGCTGATTGATTTTCCCCATGGTTTCCGGACACAGCGCGAGATGTCCATACCCCTCACCGTCACAGATCCGTAAAATCTCCTTCAGCGACGGCATGGCAATCTCCATCGCCTCCCGCCGGGTGCGCTTCATCAATGCACCGGAATGAATGATGACCCGTGTCGCGCCCATCCAATCCGCTGCCCTACAGGCCGACGTAATATATCCAATTGTTTTTTGCAAGCTGTCCGGGTCAGGGTTTGCAAGATTGATGAAATACGGCGCGTGGAGAGACAGCCGAATTCCGGTTTCTCCCGCGGCCGCGCCTATCTTCCGTGCGGTCTCCTCGCCTACATTCACGCCTTTTCCGCATTGATACTCGTAGGCATCCAGCCCGATTCCCCTCAGCCATCGGGGTGCGTCAAGAGAAGATTTGCTCACGGTATTTATGTAAACCTCGGAATTGCCCGCCGGTCCAAAAACTGCACTCATATTCGGTTTCTCCTTTTGCCTGCTGCGCGAAACGGGGTCTCCGCCCAGTAACGAATATATCGTCCAGGGTTTCCCGCCAGGCGAATCGGCTTAATAAGCACGGCCCACACGCCCGCATTTTTTGCGCCCAACACGTCGGTAAAAATTTGATCCCCAATCATGACTGTTTCGCTGGGTGAACACCCCATTTGCTTCATAGCCTGATGAAAGGAATTCGATTTTGGCTTTCCCGCATGACCAATAAATGGGATTCCAAGCTCCTCTGCAAATCGTTTGGCCCGGCCTGGCTTTCTGCTGTTGGACAGGAGAAACAGTGTGATACTTTTCTCCTTCAGCTGTGCTGCCCATTTGCGCATCTCTTCATCCGGCATCGCCTGTCCATAACAGGCCAGCGTGTTGTCGAGATCGGCTAAGATCAGCGTAATTCCACGCTCTTTCAGTCTATTCACATCGATCGTATAAATGCTTTCATACACCATGTCCGGTATCAATGAAACTGCCAAACGATTTCCCCCTTGCGGCGTTCTATCCCTCATTCATTTCTCATACTGTGTAACCAGTATATCACCTGCGCAAAACATGGACAAGGGGGAAAACATACGATGCAGCCACAAATCAATGTGATCTTAACCGTACCACCCACTGACCTTCAGCACGCAAGAACGCTTGGTGTTCCACTGGGTCACATGGCCTATCGGATCAGCAGCGAAACCCGCCTGCTCCGCACCGGACTGCCGGTCACGCTGCGGGGAGGGCTTATGGTCATGGACGACGCTGATGCAGGCGAAAAAGGCGATCCGTCCATGCTCGCTGAGGATGTTCTTCGTGAGTGCAACGCGCGGGGCTTTACCGGTATCCTCTGTGACTTCGAGGGCCGTCCTTCTCCCCATCGCCAGGCCATTATTCAAGCCCTGGATGGACTGGCTGAGCGTCAAAGATGGACCCTCTATGTGCCGGAAGCATACGGCGACACAAGTGTACATGCAAAGGTACTTATCTCCTCTGCTGTGTCCGGCGGTTTTTTGTCCCGCCGACTTTCCAACGCTGTTGACCGCTGGCAGGGACGTGCCGCACTGGCGGTAGAACGTGTCTGTGCAGACTTTTCTCTCCCAGATCCCACCGGCTGCGGAAAACCGCTTACTCACGCAGAGCTAAAGGCCCAGCTTGACCGACGGTCCCCCTCTATCTTCTTCTCCCCCGAGCTATGCGCCCGCTATTTTACCTATATGTGCCAGGACACTGGCGCGCATTTCGTCCTGTTTGACGATGGTGAAAGCATTCGAAAAAAACTGTCCTCCGCCCGGGCAGCTGGGTTTACCAGCGCCATCATGGCATACCCGCAGATTCGGGATCTGCTCCCTGGTGTTTTAAATTAATTTTTCCATTTTGTTCCGAAAATATTACCGTGCCTAAAGTATCAACGAAGGTACATACTAACGAAGGATGAAAATCCTAAACAGAAAAATACAGGAGGAGAACGGAATGAAACAAAGGAGCGCAGCGCTTTTTTTGGCGTGTGGAATGGCTTTTCTGCTTGTTGGCTGCAAAAGCACCGCAAGCTATGACCCCACTGCAAACGGCTACGCAAACGGGTACAACACCACTGCTGACGGCTACGCAAACGGGTACAACACCACTGCTGACGGCTACGCTAACGGGTATAACACCACTGCTGACGTAGTGGTCACTGACAACGCTGTCGTTGACGGTGCAGTTACGGATGAAAATGGTCGAGCCATTACCAATGGAACTGTGAATACTGATAACGGAAGATATTATGCTTCCAGCACAGGCACCGTAAGAAGTGATACCAATAACGTTAAAAACGACATGAATGATCTGACTCAGGATACTAAGAATGCCGTGCGCGATACGTTTGATGGCGTCGATGAAAACAAAAACACTTTAGCCGACAACTATCGCTAAAAATTAGTCTGTTCCGTAACGCAAAAATAATACCAAAATGAGAAAAAAAGGGATGCCTAAAGCATCCCTTTTTTTCTGGTTTTTAACAAAATACAACCTCATTGCATTTTGTGATCTTTCTTTGATTTTGCTTGATTGGCTATGCCTTGCATCTGGCGGGTTGGTTTGGGACGCGCAGTCTTTTTTCTGGAATTTCTATCCGTTTTTTCATTCCGCTTTCCGCTGGCTGTGCCCATGCGCCGTCCCGCTTCGGTGCGTCTTTCTGTTTCATCGCTGCTGCCTTTTTTGTTTTTCATTTTGTCCTCGCGCCGAAATTCCGCAGGACGATTGGGCCGCATCAGACAATTTTTCCCGTATCCGATCAGATCATCCCGTCCAGCCTCATGGAGCGCCTCCATCACCAGCGCACGCTTTTCCGTACGTTTCCATTGCATTAAGGCGCGCTGAAGCGCTTTTTCTCTTGGCGTTTTCGGTACGTAAACCGGCCTCATGGTGCGGGGATCCAATCCCGTATAGTACATACAGGTGGACAGTGTCCCCGGTGTGGGATAAAAATCCTGCACCTGCTCTGGCTGGCGGCCAGATTTATTCAGCCACTCGGCCATGGAAACTGCGTCACTGAGCGTGCACCCGGGGTGCGAGGACATAAGATAAGGCACCAAAAATTGATTTTTCCCGTACCGAACATTCAGTTTTTCATATTTTTGACGAAATTTCTCATAGATATGGTGGTGAGGTTTTCCCATATAGTCGAGCACGCTGTCTACGCAGTGCTCCGGCGCGACTTTCAGCTGTCCGCTGACGTGGTTTTTCACAAGCTCTGCAAAAAACTCTCCACTGAGATCTTTCATCATATAGTCAAATCGGATGCCAGACCGGATAAACACCTTTTTGACGCCTGGAAGCTCCCGCAGTTTTTTCAGCAGCATAAGGTAATCCGTGTGATCTGCGTCCAGATTGGGACATGGCTCGGGTGCCAAACACGCCCGGTTCTTGCACAAGCCGTTCTTCATCTGCTTCTTGCAGGCAGGATGGCGGAAATTGGCCGTGGGTCCTCCCACGTCGTGGATATATCCCTTAAAGCCCGGGTGATGGGTCAGTGCCGTTGCCTCACGAATCACGCTCTCCTGACTGCGGGAGCTAATGATACGCCCTTGATGAAATGCCAGTGAGCAGAAATTGCACGCACCAAAACAACCGCGGTTGTGGGTGACGGAAAACCGCACTTCCTCAATGGCCGGCACACCGCCCATACTTTCGTACATGGGGTGCGGCTCCCGCATATAAGGCAGTTCCGCCACAAAGTCCAGTTCTTTGGTGGTCAGCGGCAGAGCCGGCGGATTAACAATCAGCAGTTGATCTCCATGACGCTGTAAAACGGCCCGCCCACAGATGGGATCATGCTCCTGATACTGGGTCATATTTGCTTCTGCATAGGCGCGCTTGTCAGCGCATACCTGCTCATAGCTGGGACACTCTACCATGGGAAAGGCACAGGCTCCCTTCGATTTTGCCGCAAAACAGGTGCCCCGCACGTCGGTAATCTCCCCCACCGGGGTTCCCGAGGCAAGCCGCGCCGCAATCTCACGTGTCGCCGCTTCTCCCATACCATACGTCAGCAAATCCGCCTGTGCGTCAAACAAAACCGACCGCCGCACCTTGTCCTCCCAGTAATCATAGTGGGCAAATCTGCGCAGGGATGCCTCCAGCCCACCGATCACAATGGGAATATCACCGTAAACCTCGCGCACACGATTAGAGTAGACGATGGTAGCGCGGTCAGGCCGCAGTCCGGCCTTTTGCCCTGGGGAATAGGCGTCGTCATGCCGGCGTCTTTTCGCCGCCGTGTAGTGTGCCACCATCGAGTCGATGTTACCGGCCGAGATCAGTACGCCAAGTCTTGGTCTTCCAAATGATGTAAAGGAAGATGGCTTGCGCCAGTCCGGCTGGGCCAAGATCGCCACCCGGTATCCCTCCGCCTCCAGGACGCGACCTATGATCGTCGGTCCAAAAGAGGGGTGATCCACATAAGCGTCGCCGGTCAGGATCAAAAAGTCATACTCCTCCCAGCCCCGCGCCCTCATGTCTTCTTTTGAAACGGGGAGAAATCCCCTGCTTAGTGTTTCCATACGCACCTTTCGCCAAAGAACGAGAGCGCGGAACCGTCCGCTCTCCCGCTCTGCTGGTCAATATCCGATATATTTCTCCATAATGTCCAGCGGGACGGCGCTTCCCTGCTCTTCGCCGACCTTATGAAACCCGTGTTTCTGATAAAAATGCTGTGCCACTGTGTTCTCAGGCGCGCAGCGCAGCCGAAGTGCCGTTCTGCCCAGCTTTCGATACGTGGATACCGCCTGTCCCAGCAGCTGCACACCAATCCCCTGGCTGCGCCACTGTGGCGCCATATAGTAAAACGGGATCCCGCCGATTCCCTTGTCCGCATCTCTTGGGAGATTCAGCTGGATCAGCCCCGCCATTTCGCCATTCACCATGCCGCACTGTACCGCACTTGGATCATAGGCCGCCTGTGCTTTTGCCGCATTCAGGAATCCCGGTCCGTCAAAATGCTCCAGTGTGCCGTGGATGGTGAGCCATGCCTCCTTGCGGCAATTATAATACAACGCACCGTCCTGCTCCAGATCCAGCGGCTTGAACCAAAGGCTTGTCTCCGCCAGCGAGCCTTCCTTCGCCTGCCACCATTTTTGGTGGGCAAAGGTGGAGGTCTTTTCACTCAGGTGAGAGTTGTCATTTTCATAGAGAATGCGGAACAGTTCGTCCTGCACTTCTAAACAGGTCACAGCCGTATTGTCTGAATGCGGTACCGCCTGCATCTTCTCCAGCGGCAGGCCATGCAGCTTGGTCAGCAGCGAGCGAATCGCCATCCCATGGGTCACAATTACCACTGTCTCGTCCCGGTGCTTTTCCGCAATCTCTGTGACTGTTTGGTAAATACGATCCTGCAACTGCTGAAAGGTCTCTCCCCCTTCAATGGACCAGTCGAGCGAGCTGTCGTTAAATCGTTTTAGCCGTGGGCCGTCGATTTGTGCCGCCTGTCCCCAGGAGTAATCCTCCCAGATTCCCATATTGATCTCCCGCAGGCCGGGATGCGTAAAAAGCGGCAGGCCCTTTGGCTGATAGATTGCACCGGCTGTTGTCATGGTGCGGAACAGATCACTGGAATACACAGCGTCAACCGGCACATTGCGAAACCGTTCTTCCAACGCCGCAATTTGCTGATACCCGTTTTCTGTGATCAAGCTATTGTACTGTCCATGAATGCGGCGATAGAGGTTCCCCTCCGCCTCAGCATGCCGCACGAGATAAATACGCGTCATAACCAAACTCTTTTCTTTCTGGAATGTTGAGCCTTACCAAGGCTTCACGCCGCCGGTCAGCTCCGCCACGCGGGTCAACCCCTGTCCCGCGGCGATCTCAGCCAGCTCATCCCGCACCTTAATGGGTGCAAAGGCATCGGCGAAGCAGGCGGTGCCCACGGCAACGGCGGTGGCACCCGCCAACATCAGCTGGGCTGCATCCTCCCCCTTGGAAACGCCGCCCATGCCCAAAATGGGGATGGAAACAGCACCGGCCACTTCCCACACCATCCGCACTGCCACCGGCAGTACAGCGGGACCGGACAGTCCACCGGTGTTCATTTTCAAAACGGGACGACGGGTCGCGATATCAATCCGCATTCCCCGCAGGGTGTTAATCAGGGACAGCGCGTCGGCCCCCGCACCCTCCACCGCCTTTGCGATCGCGCAAATATCGGTCACATTGGGCGACAGCTTGACCATCACGGGGACTGTGGCATTTCTCTTTGCAATCTCTGTCACCTCGGCGGCCAACTCCGGCTGCGTCCCGTAGGCAAGTCCACCCGCCTTTACGTTGGGACACGAAATGTTGACTTCAATCATATCCACCCCCGCGGCAGACAGTTTTGTGCACATCTCGCCGTATTCCTCCGGCGTATTGCCCGAGATATTGGCGATGATACGCACGTTATGCTTCTTCAATTCGGGCAGCTCAGTGGCAATAAAGCCGTCCACGCCGGGGTTCTGCAGTCCCACGGAGTTCAGTATCCCCATTGGTGTCTCAGCGATACGGGGCGGAGGATTTCCCTCTCTCCGCGTGGCGGTCAAGCCCTTGACACAGATGCCGCCCAATTCTGAAATGTCATAAAATTCCCCATATTCCCGGCCAAATCCAAAGGTGCCGGACGCCACCACAATGGGGTTTTTCATGGTCATGCCCGCCAGCGTAACGGACTGGTTCATTTCTTTATTCATTCCAGTCCACCTCCTCGGCCCTGAAGACCGGCCCATCCTTACAGGCATGCTTATAGTGCCCATCCGCCGTTTTACAGGCACATACCAGACAAGCGCCCACGCCGCAGCCCATGCGCTCCTCCATCGACACCTGACAGGCAATACCAAGCTCAGCTGCAACCCCGGCAACCGCTTTCAGCATCTGCCTCGGCCCGCATGCCAGAATGTCCGTAAAGTTATTTTCCTTTTCAGTCAATCGAAGCACCACCGCGTCTACCAATCCATGCTCACCGATGGTTCCATCGTCGCTGGCAACGTAAACTTTTGCGCATTCCTCGTCAAATTCCTGCACCAGCATGGCGCGTTCGGCACTGCGAAAACCAAGCACGGCAGTCACTTCGCCTTCTGCCTTCTTGGCACAGGCAAGCATCGGCGGTACACCAATGCCGCCGCCCACCAAAAGCAGCTTCCTGCCACACACGTCGAAACCGTGCCCCAATGGGCCCATCACATCCAGCATATCACCAACCCCGCGCTGCGCCAGCCACTCGGTCCCCTCGCCCCGCACCTCAAACACGATACGCAGCAAGCCCTCCTGATAGTCGCAAATGGAAATGGGGCGACGCAGCAGCAGCCCCTCGCCGCACTTGATGTGCACAAACTGGCCGACTTGGGCAGTGGCGGCAATCTCTCCCGCTTCCAGCGTAATGGATACGGCATATTGGTTTAGGCCTACCGCTTCAACGATCTTGCATTCTTTCTGTATGGGCATGGTGTTCTCTCCCTTGTTAAAACTCCCAGTCGGGCTTCTTGGATTTTTTCTTATCCTTCGGCTGTTTAAAATCTTTTCCGGAATATTTGTGTCCGCATTTTGGACAGCTCGGCTCGTAAAAATCATGCTCGGTGCCACATTCGGGGCAAAGGATGGTACGAAGCTTTTCCGTGTTGATCTCTTCCGGCCGTGCATATAGTTCCACCTTGCCGCAAACCTTACAAACATATATGTCAACCATCATATTGTCCGACAACAACACCGAGGATAAGAGATCCCATCCATCTCCACCCAGACAGAAACGCCGCTTGGCAAGCATCAACTCTCCGCCGCATGGACAGATCTTGTCCTCCATATCACCATCTCCTGTTTTCCTATCGGTTTACACAATCGTGGTAAACTGCTTGATGTCGTCCCGCATGGCAATTGCGGCGTTTCGCGCCGCTTCGCCAAAATCGTGTCCGTCCCCGCCGGTTTTCTGCCACGCGCACATGATGCCGCGGGAGGAGTTAATAATAGCGCCGTGACCGTATTTGTTAAAGGCATAGCGCACATCCTCGGCCGTCCCGCCCTGCGCACCATAACCGGGCACCAGAAAAAACGTGCTTTCCAGCCGCTTGCGCAGTTCCCTCAGGTCAGAGGGATAGGTGGCTCCTACCACGGCGCCGATGGCCGTATACCCGTGTTTCCCTTCCGTCCCTTTGCCAAGCCGCTGAGCCAGGTCGCCCATAACCTTATAGACCAGCCGATCGCCTGCCACCATGTCCTGCAGCTCGCCGGAGCTGGGGTTGGAGGTTTTAACCAAAACAAATATGCACTTGTCCAGTTCCTTGCAGGTCTCCAGAAAGGGATTGATGCTGTCGGAGCCCATGTACCCATTTACGGTCACGCAATCGGCGCCAAAGGTCTCGTATGCTTCGTCTCCCAGCTTGGTCTTGCCCAGCCAGCCCTCGCTGTACGCCGTGGCCGTGGTGCCAATGTCGCCGCGCTTAATATCGGCGATGACAAACAGCCCTTTCTCTCTGGCATAGCGCATGGTGCGCTCCATCATTTCCATGCCGCGCCAGCCGAGCAGCTCATAATAGGCAGATTGCGGCTTTACTGCGGGCACGATGTCGCACAGCGCATCCATCAGTCCGCAGTTAAAACGAAAAATGGCCTCGACCGCGCTTTGGATGGGGTCGCTGAACTGCTCGTCACATTCCCTTCGAATATAGTCCGGCACATAGTCGATGCGGGCATCCAGCCCGGCCACCGTGGGGTTTTTCATCTTTCTGATTTTATCCTGTAACACGTCGAAAGACATGCGTTTCACTCCTTATAGATAACCTTGCCGCTGACAATGGTATATTTGACCCTTCCCTGCACTTCCATACCGGAAAATGGGGTGTTGCGCCCTTTTGACGCAAACTGCTCGGGGTCAATTACCCACGTTTCATTGGGGTCAAAAATGGTCAAATCCGCGTCGCTGCCGATACTCAGTCTTCCCTTTTGCAGACGAAGGATACAGGCTGGGTTGACCGTCATTTTCGTTATAATATCTCTCAGCTGCATTTTTTTCGTATGATAAAGTGCCGTCAGGGTAACCGCAAGCGACGTTTCCAGTCCCACCATGCCACTGGGCGCCTTCACCAGCGGCCGCGCTTTTTCTTCGACGCTGTGGGGTGCATGGTCAGTGGCAATCACATCGATCGTTCCATCTTTTAGTCCGGCGATGATCCCATCCACATCATTTTTGGTACGCAGAGGCGGGTTAACGCGTGCCATTGCCGATTTCTCCAATATTTCATCCTCTGTCAGGGTAAAATACTGGGGACAGGTTTCGCAGGTAATCTGCACGCCGCGTTTTTTCATACGCCGAATAATGTCAACAGATTTTGCGGTTGACACGTGGCAGATGTGCACGGCCGCGCCGGTCTCCTCCGCCAGCATAGCGTCACGCATCACCATCAGCTCTTCCGCGATGGCGGGCCGTCCTTCCAGCCAGAGCTGACGGGAAACCCGGCCCTCGTTTACCGCGCGACCATCCACCATATCCCGGTCTTCGCAGTGAGACAGGACGGTCAGTTTCTGCAGGTTGGCTCGGATCAGCGCATCCCGCATCAGGTTCGCGTTCTGCACCGGCTCACCGTCGTCCGACAGCGCCACCGCACCCGCGTTTTTCAGGGCCTCCGCGTCAGTCAGTTCCACGCCGGCCTGTCCAATGGAAACCGCCCCGATGGGATAGACCTGCACATCACATTCCGCTGCCTTTTCTTTTATGAAATCCACCTGAGCAGGGCAGTCGATCACCGGGCTGGTGTTTGGCATACATGCCACCGCAGTAAAGCCGCCTCTGGCCGCCGCCGCCGCGCCTGTGGCGATGGTCTCCTTATACGCAAAGCCCGGCTCGCGAAAATGGACATGCATGTCCAGAAGGCCTGCGCACACCACAAGCCCCTCCGCATCAATGACCTCATCGGCCTCAGTTTGAATTTCACTGCCTATCTGCTCAATTCGGCCGTCCTCCACCAGCATATCCAACTTCCCGCCGATGCCGCCGGTTGTCGTAATTAAATATCCGTGTTGTATGAGTAACTTCATGTATCGTACGCTCCTTTTTCACATACTCCACAAAAAAATGGGGACAGAGTTCATCCCCGCCCCCTTTCCAATCTTTCCTGCATTTCATTATAGCTGAATACGCATTTTTTAGCAACGAATTTTTCCTGTTTTTTGGGTAGAATAAGAGCGAAGCTCTATGAAAGGAGGAAAAACCCTTGACAGATCTTAAATTTATGTCCGGCATTGGATTGGGGCTTATGGCTGGCGCCGCGCTTGGAATGGTCATCTCTCCCAAACCGGTCAAGGATATCAAACGTGCCGCCGATAAGGCGATGAAAACCGTGGGCGACGCTGTTGGTGACTTTACCGATTCTTTTGGGATGTAAACAGGACGGCGGAGGCGGCAAGCCTCCGCCGCCTCGCCCATCTGAATGAATTTCTCTGCTTTTTGCATTTTTCTCTTGCAATGGGTCTGCAAATTTGTTATAGTGACGCTACTAGGATATTTATAGGTTCATAGTTTTATATTGTAAACTCCGAGCAAAAGCGGCTAAAGGTTTTCCTACGCCGCCAAGCCTAAATGCCTTGCGCATTTGCAGGTCACGTTGGAAACGACTTGGCCCTCCGTGTTTGAGAAGGAGTCTCTCGTGCTTTGCATGGCGGGACTGTCTCTTCTTGACAGTCCCGTTTTTTTATTGATCTACAATTGAATTTTTGCTCCGAGCAAAAGCGGCTAAGGGCTTTGCCTATGCCGCTGCGCCGAAGTATCTGAGATACTTCCTGGGTCCCCTTGGAAACAAGCTGACCTCCCATTTTGAAAAGGGGCCTTGTTCCATGTGTATCTGTACATTTGGGGGGCTACCTTTTACGCTTCTGGGGTAGTTCCCTATTTCCATGCGCGACCGATGCACACGGGGCAGCCGTCTCACATGGGAATCTGAGCTACAATCTTATCTCTTACAGATTTGATTTCCGCTCCTTCCAAATTTACTTAAGGAGAAAATGTAATGAAAAAGCGCAAAATCCTCTCCCTGGTGATCGCCTGTGCCATGATGTTTGGTCTGTCCGCCTGCGGCAACAGTACCCCCGCAGCCGATGCCTCCCAAACCCCTGCTGTCGAGACCTCATCTGAGACTCCTGCGGCCGAGCCTGTGGAGCTCACCGTCTTCGCCGCCGCTTCTATGACCGAGACACTGACTCAAATTGCCGATCTCTATGCTCAGGTTGCTCCCAACGTCACCCTGACCTATAACTTTGATTCTTCCGGCACCTTAAAGACCCAAATTGTGGAAGGTGCTGATTGTGATCTGTTTATCTCTGCCGCGCAGAAACAGATGAATGCACTCGACGCCACCAAAGATGCAGAATCCAACCCTGACAAAAATGATTTGATTCTGTCCGATACCCGTGTCAATCTGCTGGAAAACAAGGTTGTTCTGGTTGTCCCTGAAGGAAATCCCGCCGGGATTGAGTCCTTTGAGGACCTAGGCACGGATAAGCTGTCTCTCATCGCGCTGGGCAATGACGACGTGCCAGTGGGAGCTTACTCCAAAAAGATCCTGACCTTCCTCTGTCTTGAGGATATCCTCACTTCTGACAAAGTCTCCTTTGGTTCCAACGTCAAGGAAGTCACAACGCAGGTTTCCGAGGCTTCTGTTGACTGCGGTATTGTCTACTGCACGGATGCGTTTTCTGCCGGCCTGACCATTGTGGATGAGGCCACCACTGAGATGTGCGGCCAAGTCATCTATCCCGCCGCTCTAACCAAAAACTGCTCCAATGCAGACGCCGCCCAGGCTTTCCTGAACTACCTGCAGACTGACGATGCAATCGCTGTTTTCGAGGCTGTCGGCTTTACCGCCGTGCAGTAATTTATTTTTTGATTCTCCACCCTCCCTTGCGACATAAACCGGAAAGGAGCCGAGCGGTAAAACCGCCCGGCTCCTTTCCGGTTTATGTCTATGTTGTTTATCCCAGCACTTCCTGAATGACCTCCAGGAACAAGTGCGCCGCCGGATTTACACTCTGTCGATGCCATGCCGCCACATAGGTCCGGCCGGAACCAACTGCCTCAATGGGCTTCATCACCACGTTGCCCGCGAAAAACACCTTGGTGATTACCTCCGGCAAAATGGAAATCCCCAATCCGGCGCCCACCGCCAGAAGAACCGTCTCCGCCGTATCGTAGCGGTTTGTAATGCGTGGCTGGTACTTCATGGCATTGCACACCGTCATAATCTGACTATAGAGCGCCGGCCCCTCCGCCTCGGAAATAATCACAAACCGGTTGTTGCGCAACGCCTCAAAATCCACGGGCTTGTCCGCCATGGGATGATCCTTTGGCAGCGCCAAGCACAGTCGATCTTCATTCGAAACCAGATAGTCGAAGGTAGATCCCGCCGGCACCATGTCCCGCATGGCAAAATAGAAGTCAAACTTGTTTTCATTCATGATGATAGATTGGCCCCGCCCAGTGGTAAAATTTATGTCCACCAAAATATTGGGGTACCGCTTGCTGAAAATGGACAAGCACTTGGATAGTGTCTCGCTGGCGGTGGTCACAGCGGCGATTGCAATATGTCCCTGCGAGCCATCCTCAGTCTGTCGTACCCGGCAAATCGCGTCCTGCGCCGTCTCTACAATCTCCATGGCATACGGCAGAAATTCCCGTCCCGCATCCGTCAGCGTAACGCTGCGCCGGTCCCGCAGAAACAGCTTAACTCCCAGCTGCCGTTCCAGCTCGTTAATATGGTGACTGATAGAAGGTTGGGTAATGGAATTCCTCCTGGCTGCCTCTGTAAAATTCAACGTTTGTACAACAGAAATAAAGTAATTCAACTGGCTGATATCCATTGCAATGCCTCCCACTTATAAACTATTTCTATTATCCCTCATTTATCCATTTCCGTCAAGCACAACGCCGTATTTGCTGCCCGTTACCCCCCCAAAAACGTCCATAGGTTCCCCATCCACAGCTCATATTCTTGCTTTTAAAATGCTTTTTACTTCTTGCAGATTACCGTTACTCAGCACAGGGATGAGACGGTTAATTTCTTCAATGGAAAGGTTCCACCACTGCAAATGCTCCATCAGTTCTATCAGCTCGGCATCAAATCTGTTGCGAATCCATTTTGACGGATTGCCTGCCACGATTGTATACGGCTCTACATTGCTGCCAACCATGCTATTTGCGCCAATAATTGCACCGTCGCCAATGTGCACGCCAGGCAGGATAGTAGTATTCTGTCCGATCCACACATCATTTCCAATGATAGTATCCCCTTTCAGCGGCAGCTCAGAAATGGGCGGTACCGCTTGGTTCCAACCCTCAAAAATATAAAACGGAAAGGTAGACACAGCGTTCATTTGGTGGTTTGCGCCGTTCATGATAAATGTCACATTTGCGGCAATTTGGCAGAACTTACCGATGATCAGCTTGTCCCCGTAAAAATCATAATGGTGCGTGACATGACTTTCAAAATCAACGTCGCTGAAATAAGTAAAATCGCCCACAATAATATTAGGATTTTTCAGCGTCGGCTTCACATAGGTGACGGTATTCCTATTCGGAATGGGAAAAATTACATTGGGATCCGGTTGTTTTATGTTTGACATTTTGTCCTCCTAACCCGGCAGATGAAATTGATGATTGGGTGAGCAATGATCACGCCGTTGCAACACCGTTGTGACGCGTTTTGGCGCGATACAGCGCGTCATCTGCGCATTTAATGAATGCTTCCACGGTTAAGCAATCGGATGGGGCTGCGGTATAGACCCCCAGGCTAATTGTCAAATAGTCTGACACGAGAGAATAAGCATGCGGTATCGCTAAATCTTCGACACCGCTCCGCATCTGTTCGGCAATTGCATTCGCCTCCTCCCTTTCGATATAAGGCAGTATGACGGCAAATTCCTCTCCCCCGTATCTTGCCGCCGAGTCCGAGGCGCGCTTGGTGCGTGCGGACAAGACCTGTGCCACCCGCTGAATGCAGCGGTCGCCCGCTTGGTGTCCGTAGTGGTCATTATACGCCTTGAAATAATCAATGTCGATCATAAGCAGAGACAGCGGCCGAAGCTGACGCCTGCACCTGTCCCATTCTGCCTGAATGGTCAGGTCAAACATGGCCCGATTATGAATTCCGGTCAGTCCATCGATTCTTGAAATCCTTTCAAGCTTTTGATTTGCTTGCTTCAGTTCGGCATTGATTCTGGCAAGTTCTATATTCTTTTCTTGTATCATCTTCTCGTTGTTAAATGCCATTACCTGTTTTTTATACCGCATATAGGATATGGCCCAGGACACCATCACAAACGTGGTGCTGTTCGTTACCATTCCAAACGGTATTTCGGCATCTGGCTGAAAATAGATCAGCGGAACCAAAAAAGCAACATGAACAAACAGATAGATCAAAAACAAGACCACCGGCTCCAAAAGAGGAGTCACTGCAACGGCTATCACTGCAACAACGTATACCATGATCTGCCCCGATGACATTTGATCTAATAAGGATATTCCGGCACACCAGCATAATATAAAGCCCGTAAAAAGGATCTTAACAATCTGGATCCCAGTCCTGTGTTCGGATACATTGTTCGTCATCCTGATAAAGACCAATAAAAATGCGAGCATGGCCACAAGCATGGCCAGATACATTCCCACATAATACAGGTTTGGCGCAGCAAGCGCAGATCCCTTTTTCGTAATCATCATGGTGGCCAGAAGCATGGTCTCCAAGGATACAAACATCACAGCGGTTAATTTTCCTCTGGAAAGATTAATTTTGTTTATGCTTTCGCCAAACTCTTCCCGATCACAATCAGATACGGCGATAAACAAAAAACTTTTGATGCGTGTGAAAGCTTTTAACTGCACTTTTTTACGCCTGCTTTCAAGGTCAGCTTTTCCGTCATAACCTTTTAGGTAATCTCAGAATAAGAGGATATCCATTTCTCATTTTATGCGTGCGGTTTTCTTCTTCTTAAATTGCCTGGGTGCCGCTATTCTACAGCCTGACGACCCTTCCGGTCTGGGAAATATCATATCCGCCCAATCCGGAAAGCTCCAAATAAAACTGTTCGGAAGCGATAAAATCTAAAATGGCCCGATAAGGCCTTGTATCTTCAAGATCAGCCGGAAAGACCATGTCATACCATTCGTTTTGCAAGGGAACAAATTCGACTCCTCCGACCTGCTGACAACCGTGTTCGCTGCCAAGTCCAAAATCCCCTTCGCCTCTGGCTACCGCGCCGGCAACGGACAGATGCGAAGTATATTCCCTGCTGTAGCCTGGCATCATCATACCACTAACCGACATGAGCTTAAGCTTTCCGTCAAGCAGCACTCTGGTCCCGCTTCCCTTTTCCCGGTTTACTATGGTCAAATCATGGCGCTTAAGATCAGCCCAGCCCGTTAAGTTTTTCGGGTTCCCTTTCTTAACATAGAACCCTTGCATTCGCCCAAACAACCGAACAGCGATCACTGGAACACCAGGAACAAGCCTAATAATATACGGATAATTGTATTCTCCCGTTCTCTCGTCCCACAGATGCGCTGTGGCAATGTTTGCTTTGCCTTGATAGAGAGAGTATAGGCTGTTGTAGCTTCCAGCGTGAGACCGAAGCACAGCGGGCAGTCCTGGCTGGGAACTGATATAATTTGCAATAATATCCAGTGAAATATCCTGCCCGCAAAGAATCAGCTTCTCCCCGCTTTGATCGGATTTTTCCGGCCTTTTTTTAAGGGCCAGTTGATCCGCATCTTCTGTTACACTGCCGGGAATTTCGAGATATTTCTGCACATCTAAATCGGCAATTCTTAACTGCTTCCCAACCTTTTTGGACGGGATTTCCCCCCGCTTAATTAGCTCGTATACAGTGTTTTTTCTTATTTTTAAAATATCCGCGACTTCCTGAACGGTGAGCAAATTAGATTGAGCCATTGGATAATCCCCATTTCATTCATTTAAAATGATACTAACACACAAATACGCAATTAGCAAAAGGCCTGCTCAAATTTTCCCCTTTAGCCTTCAGCAAGCAAGGAAGCAAATTAAGCGGCTGCGGGCAGACACGACATGAACCGCAGTGCTGTCCAGCCGAAACGCCAAAAATATTGTTACAGATGTTAGGACTCGCCCCCAATATTGAATTACCTCTGTATACTTTTCATGAATTATTGGTTGGCGGCACATTTTCCCCAAAAAGTCTTGAATTATGCCGCCTTTTAGTCTACAATACTAAACAATACAATACATAACGAAACGATAATATCTAATATTCCCGTTAAAATCTAAATTAAACGTAGCAAAACGGCACAAAACTATTATACACATCAGTTCTGCGTTGTCAATATGAACTAAAGAAGACGAACAGGTTAGGAGAACATACTATGAAACTGATTACAGTTGCCGGCCCCCCCTCCTCAGGCAAAACCTCAGTGATTATCAAACTGCTGGAAACGATGCAGCTCAAACCCGGAAGTGTGGGAGTTGTTAAATTCGACTGCTTGACTTCTTTTGATTATATCCGCTACCAAGAAGCCGGCATCAAAATTGTGACAGGCTATTCCGGCAAAACCTGTCCTGACCATTTTTTTGTCAGTAATATTGAAGATGCTGTCCGATGGGGGTTAACCTCCGGATTTGATTTGCTCATCACTGAAAGTGCGGGATTATGCAACCGCTGTTCTCCGTACATCAACGGCATTACTTCCATCTGTGTCATAGACAACCTGTCCGGTGTGAATACGCCGCGAAAAATCGGCCCTATGCTTAAGTTTGCGGATATTGTTGCCGTTACAAAAGGCGATATCGTTTCTCAGGCAGAGCGAGAAGTATTCACGTTTAACATCAGGCAGATCAATCATTCTGCAAAAATCATTTCCATTAACGGCATAACAGGACAAGGCACGTTCATGCTGGCAAAGCATTTGAAGCAGGCCCGGGAAATTGTGACGCTGAAGGATATGAAATTGAGATTTACCACGCCTGCAGCAGTTTGTTCCTACTGTACGGGAGAAACCAGGATCGGGGAATTATATCAGCTGGGAACCTTAAAGAAGATGGAGTTCGAACTATGAATGGCCGAGAATTGTACGAGTTCATCGTGAACAAGCCTGTATCCACACTTATTGAAACATATCCACTGACTTCAGATTTTCTGGCGAACATAAGGATCGGAATTGTTGCTCAGGATATCCCCCTGCCGCAGATGTTGGAGCGCGTTGACGAAACCATCCTGCAGGAGTTCGCAATCACCGCAGCAGAGATTCCTGTTCAATTATGCAAATTTTTGATGACATTTACCAGCGATACCACGGGGGAAGAGACCATATCATCCCTGACAATTGAAGGCGGACAGAATAAGCTCGGTCAGGATGAAAACATCAGCCTCACTTTATATAAGGGAGAGGTCACAGCCATTGTTGGCCCCACAGGTTCCGGAAAAAGCAGGCTGCTTGGCGATATTGAGTGTTTGGCGCAGAGAGATACCCCCACAAGGCGGCTTATCCTGCTGGATGGGAAGGAACTCACAGACGACCAGCGGTTTGAAATGGATGGTAAGCTTGTGGCCCAGCTTTCTCAGAACATGAATTTCATCATGGATCTGACGGCACATGAGTTTCTGGAAATGCATGCCAGAAGCAGATTTTCACGCGATGTTGAAACCACAGTAGCCCTATGCATGACATGTGCCAACAGTCTTGCAGGCGAGACCTTTGACGCCAGTACCAAGGTAACCCAGCTCAGCGGCGGTCAGTCCAGAGCATTGATGATTGCAGACACTGCGTATATGAGCCACTCCCCGCTTGTGCTGATTGATGAAATCGAAAACGCAGGAATTGACCGAA
This sequence comes from Oscillospiraceae bacterium, assembly GCA_963666535.1. Lineage (GTDB taxonomy): Bacteria > Bacillota > Clostridia > Oscillospirales > Oscillospiraceae. The sequence continues at coordinate 2,035,710 of OY762913.1, forward strand.
AAAAAGCAATTCAGGTGCTGGCGAAAAAGGATAAAATCGTTTTGATCGCCACCCACGACCCCCTTCTGGCCCTCAGTGCCGACCGGCGGATTGTCATCCAAAACGGCGGAATCTTTAAAATCATTGAAACAACGCCCCAGGAGCGGCAGGTTCTGCAGGAGATTGAGCGGATTGACAACATGACCCAAGCATTGCGGAACAAGTTAAGATCGGGTGCGCTGATTGATCACATATAGTTCCATGTCGGCAAATGACCTTGGTCTAACCTTATCATTGGCCTAACCGTAAATTCAAATCATCTTACTTCTTTGGAGAGATAAGAAAGGGTGCTTCCTATGTGGGAACTATACGACGCATTGATTCGTGGTATTCCAGCCCATCTGACTGCGGATACGGTCATTTGCGGTTACGGACACACAATCGTTGCCAACGAACTTGGGGTGGGGATCAGTTCTTCCCTGCTGTTTGAAACCAGATTGCCGATCTTCTCTGGAAATCTGCTTGGCGCCCCGTTACGTCAGGTTGCGGAACTGATTAAATCATGGAATCTTCCGGAAGCTTCCATCGGTCACGCTGCGCTAAACTCCTACTACAACAGCCCGTCTGTTGCTCGAAGCGCAGGCATTGAATTTTCAGACTCCCTGTATCGAGAAGATCGGCTTAATGATCCCTTTATCACCTCGCAGAATGAGGTAAAGGGGAAAAAAGTTGCGGTGATTGGCCATTTTCCTTACTTAGAAACATTTTTTGAGCGGATATGCGATCTGCACATCATAGAGTGGGAACCGACGGAGCAGGGAGACTATCCGTTTCCCTCCTGCGAATATATTCTTCCGGAATGTGATCATATTTTTATTTCCTCCAGAAGCATCGTAGATAAGACACTTCCGCGGCTTTTAGAGCTGTCGAAACATGCAAGGCAGGTCGTGATTGTCGGGCCATCTACCACACTGGCACCCCTTCTTCTCGATTCAGGGGTCACCGATCTTTCCGGCTTTATTATAAAAGACAGGGAAAAGGCGTTCCGGGTCGCCGCAGGAGCCGAAAATGCCAGACTTTACACCTCCGGTCAAAAAGTATCCTTAAAAAGAAATGAGGCTGTCCATGACATTTAACTGGGCCGAAGACACCATACGTTGGTATCAAAATGCCAGTGATTTCACCGGGTTTTACAAAAACATTGCGGAAACCATCGCGCCAATGCTTTCGGGCTTTCACAGCTTATGCGACCTGGGGTGTGGGCTTGGACTTGTTGATTTAGAACTTGCCAGCAGGATGGAGCGCATTGATTGCATTGACATCAATGCAATTGCACTAGCCGCATTAACGGCAACTATAAAAATCCGCGGCATTCAAAACGTTTACCCGCATCTTCGTGATTGCGACCATTTGGATGGACAATGGGACGTGGCCTACATGAGCTTTTTTGGCAGCAACGAGCTTGACAGGTTTCTCCCCGTATGCAAAAAGCTGATTGCTGTCGTTGCCGCAACATCAGGCGGAGAAATGTTCCCTTCCCAAAAACGCAATTTCAAACGAAGCACCGTAGAAAACACGGAGCAGTATTTACGCAGCTTAACGATAGAATATAAGCTGACCCATAAAGAGTTCGAATTTGGTCAGCCCTTTTCCTCCCTGGACGATGCCCGGAAATTCGTTTTGTCCTATTCTCCGCACCTGACCGAACCGGAAATGGAATCATTCTTTTCAGACAGAATGGTGCAGACAAACAGCGTAACATATCCATTTTTCATTCCCCGGTCAAAGACAATCGGCATTTTCGAGATTGCGGGAAAACGATAAGCGCTTTTCTCCTCCTTGTAGCCAAAGCAGGGATTGAACCTGCCACACCAAAGACACCCAGGCCAGTTTCTAAACGAAACCCGTCTGGGTGCCTTTTATGCCATATTGGTCATTTCCTATTTTGCTTTTCTTTTTGCTTCATGCAGAATCGCAAGAAACAGGACCCCTGCTCCCAAAATCGTGCAAATACATTTGCCGATGAGAACAGAAAGCGGCATGGAAAACGCGGGATCAAGCACCCCCAATGTCAGCGGATACTGGGAAAAGAAATCCGCGCTCAACAGGTCGGCGGCTGACGGAAGTGGCAGCAGGTTAAGCGCAAGCATAAGCGCCAGAAAAACGATCAGCAGCGCCGGATGGATGCGTCCGCACAAAAAACCAATGCCTAAGACAAATACCAGCACCGGCAGCACAACGGTCGTGGCGCTCAGCAAAAGCCAGCCGATTGGGACAGAGGCTCCAAATAGGGCAAGCAGAAAACCGAGGCCCAAAAGAATGATAAAAAATACCAGCGCCAACCATGCGACTGCCGCAGCGGCGCATTTCACAAGAAGATACCACCCCCAACTGACAGGCGTTGCCGCGGTCAGCACTTGCACATTCCGGGCTTTTCCCGAAAAGAGATTCCAAAGAAAAAAAAGCAGCGCAGCGCACAGAACAGGCATGACGTCTGCCAGATAACTTCCAAAACTCCAAGGAGAGAAGGGTGCAGTATCGGCCACGCCGCAAATGGTCTTAGTGGTCAAAATCTGCCAGCCGAAGCACAGGCACACCGCAAGAAGACCGGCAAAAGATTTGGTACCTATCAGGCGGCGAAGCTCATAGAAAAATAGTTTACGCAAGATTCAAATCCTCCTCGGTCAGCCCGCAGGCATCCAAAAATTCCTGATAGGTCAGGTAGGGGTAGCTGTAATCAATCTTCCGGTTGAACAAGCCGCTGAGAATTTCATCCATCTTTTCCTCGCCCCCCACAAACTGTTCCGCTTTCAGAATCTTCAGCGGCATTTCACAGTATTGCCGGACGGTAGAAAGGCTGTTGGCGATGTCTGCCCGGTACTGCTCCGGCAGGGCTTCCAGATATTTGGGATTGCGGATGTAAAAATTATTGTAATAACTGTCTACCCCCGTCTGCCAGTGATTCACATAGTTTTTCTGGGCGTAAGCGTCCCCATACAGCTCTTTCATCATGCGGTAGGTGGTGTAGACCGTCAGGCCCTCCGACGACCAAAGCCCCCCGGAAACTTCCGAATCAAACATATTGCCCAATCCCCACCACTGATGCACAATTTCGTGCGCCAGCACCTCGCTGCCGCCGGCACCCTTGTCCGGGTCGTTTAGCCCCTGCTCATTGAAGCTGTCCTCCCCCATGACACTGGCTCCGTTTCCTGCATAGCCACCCCCTGCCGCCCCGATCTCAATGAGGCGCATGGTGTCATTCTTGTAAAATTGCAGTGGCCCATAGTGTGAGGTGCAGTAGTCGAACACGCGGCTGATTACGCTATCCACACCGCACTCCTCCATGACCCTTTGGTGCTTTTGACTGTAGTAAAATTCAACATTGATTCCGGCTGTCTGGATGGTATGGGACACATAGTCGCCGGCATAAAGGATAATATTACCGCCTGTGTCATTGATGCACCACTGCACTGTACCATCCTGATTGGTTCCGGTCTCGGTTGTGGTTCCCGTGCCAAACAGCACCGGAATCATCCCCTCCGGCAGAGACAGGGTTGCCGAGTACGGCGGTTGGTCCTCCGTACTCCAGACAAAATTCCAAGGCATAGGTGCAAAGTCTTCGTTGGCCAAATAGATATAATCCGTACTGATTTCCAAATTGCCCTGCATGGTCTCCAGAATGTTCCACTCCTGCGGGAACCCTCCGTACTCGACGACCAGCTCAATCGCCGCATCGGAAGGCAAGTCCACCTCTATGGTTTTTCCGTTCTGGTCATCGTCGTTCCAGTCCCGAACGGTTGTTTGGCTCCCGTTGGCGGTAACGGAGGAAACCGTATACCCCGGATTGACCCGAAAGGAAACCGTCTGCGGCTGTCCGCTGGTATTTTGCAGCTGGTACGTGGCCGTGCCCCACTGGCATCCCGTCTGAAGGTCGGGGCGTACCGCCACATGGATAGAAGAATAGGTAACTGCATCGCAATATTCAATGTTATTGTAGAGATCGTCATTGATCTCCAGCTTGCTGTGATCCAGAAAGGGCTGCGCCGCATAAGTCCAGCAGCCGGTGGCAGCCAGCAGGACCGCCATCAGCAGAAGATATGCCTTCCTCACATTTCGAACCGCAGAGTGGAACAGCCCCCTGCCATACCGCCTGACACACAGAAACGAAGCGCTCCATACACCGCCAAGGATCAGCAGCCAAAACAGTCGGTTCCAAGCGATGGACCGCAGCAGTCTGACACTGCCAAAGTCATCGGATAAATAGCCAATCGGTGGATTCACCCAGCGCAGCAGCCAGCTTTCCGCCCACACATTCATGCTCAGCAGCAGAAATACTGCAAGCAAAACCAGTGTCAAATCCAGCCGCCGGGTAATTTGATAGGCCGACGCGGTGAACAAAATGGCAAACACGATGGCAGGCAGCATAATGAGCAGGTAAAACGACAAGTAGAGTCCACCCCGGAATACCGAGCCGAGCTGGGCGCTTGTAAAGGGAAACCATACGATCAGCACCACAATTTGCACAGCAACCGCAGCCAGAAGTAAAGCCAGCGTCCGGGCCAAATGGAAGGACAAGGGTGAAATCATGGCATCGGTCAGCACATCGGTGCGGTTTCTATGCCCCCGGTCCAGTTCAAGCGTAGTCAGCAAGCCAAATGCCAGTGCCCCCACCAGTGCTCCCGCCAGCGCCGGGTTGCCCAGATAAGTTCCATTCAGTGATGTGGCGTAGGAAGAGGCGGATGTAGAATACAGGGAACGATAGATCCACAGACCAAACGCAGGAGACGCAGTAACCACCGCCACAATCAGCCAGACTTGCCGGGTACGAAACATCCTTCCCGCCTCTACCCGTAACAAAGAAAGAAAATTCATCCCGGTGTTCCCTCTCTTTCGATCAGATACAGATAAGCATCCTCCAATGTGGGTTCCACCGGATGCGCATAAGGGGGAAGAACATCCGCCACCCCTCGGCAGGAAATTCCTTGGGCAGTGTTGACCCGAGAGGTAATCTGAAGGGTTTGATCGGTGCGGCTCGCGCCGCTTTCCTGAAAAACGCCTACATGCCCCTCCGCCAGTCGGATCAGCTCTTCCGGGCGTCCGGTAAACAGGATTTCTCCATGATGAATGACAATCAGCTGATTGCATACCGACTGTACATCCTCAATGATATGGGTGGAGAGCAGCACAATTTTATCCTGCGCCGTTTGAGAGAACAGGTTTCGGAACCGAATGCGTTCCTCCGGATCAAGCCCCACGGTGGGCTCGTCGAAAATCAGGAGTTCCGGTTGTCCCAGCAGTGCTTGCGCGATGCCCACCCGCTGGCGTTGTCCGCCGGAGAGCGTATGGATGCGCGCCCTGCGCTTTTCTGCAAGGTCTGTGGCAGAGATGACCTCTTCGATGGCCGTTTTGCTGTTTGGAATGCCTTTCAAAGCCGCCATGTAATCTAAAAACTGCCACACGGTCAGCTCGTCATAAAGGCCAAAGGCCTGGGGCAGATAACCCAGCTTGCATTTTAACGCTTTTTCACATTTTGTTAGCGGGATACCGTCCACCGTAACAGTCCCCCCAGTGGGCAGAAGCCCCGCCACCAGCAGCTTCATCAAGGTGGACTTTCCCGCTCCGTTCGGCCCCAAAAGTCCGATGAGGTTGGGGCTTTCCAGTGTCAGGCTTACATTGCGCAGTGCCTGCTTGCCTGAGGGATAGGTCATGTCCAAATGTTTCATTTCAATTTTCATGTTTGCATGGATCCTTTCCGTAAAGTTGGACGGAAAGCGCTTCAGGCTTTCGGTCACAACATCGTCATATTGTTAGAATAACCCATCTTTTTAGAGCAAAGTTGTATTCTGTTTGTGTTTTATATGGAGAAAAAACGGCGGCACGCAAAACGCACCGCCGCCACATTGGCTTTTGCTTATGGAAACTTCACAAGGACCACCACGCCGTCAGAGAAATTGCTTATCTCACATGTGGCACTGTGGCGATCGAGAATCATTTTGACAAGATATAAACCAAGCCCGCTGCCGCCGCTTTCCCGGTTGCGGGAAGCCTCTACCCGGTAGAACGCCTCAAACAGGCGGGGCAACTCCTGTTCCGGAATATGGGCGCCGCCGTTTTCCACGGTCAGAACCGGAGCTCCGTCCATCTGGAACAGGCGCACGCGCACAGCCGCACCCTTGGGCGAATAGAGAATGGCGTTGGTGAATAGATTCGCCAGTGCTCTTCCAAGCAAAGCTGTTTCTCCGAAAACGGTCACCCCAGGGGCAACTTGTACATCCAGAATCTGATTTTTTTGCTGTGCTAAATCCACAATCTGTTCTCCCTGTGCCGTCACCGCGGCTGACAGGTTCACCGTTTCCTGCTTTAATACGAATCCGGCACGCTCCATGCGCGAAATGACCATCATTTCCTGCACAAGACTTTCCATTCGGTTGGTCACGGCTAAGGAACGGACCAAATACTTGTCCCTGTCCCGGTACACATCCACACCGGCCAGCATTCCGGATAGCTGTCCTTTCAAAATCGTGATGGGTGTCTTCAGTTCATGCGATGCGGCGGAGAAAAATGTGGTCCGCTGACGCTCCAGCTCCCGCTCGCAGTCAATATCCTTTCGAAGCATGTCGTTGGCTTCCTGCAATTCATCCAGCGCCGTGGAAAGTCGGTCAGACATCTCATCTAAATTTTTCCCCAGCACACCGATCTCATCGGTGCGGCGTTCCTTGCACTTCCATGTGAAGTCCAGGTTTGCCATCCTCTGTGAAATTCCACTAAGCCGAAGGATGGGCCTGGTGATATAGCGGGAATAAAACACGGCGCCCAACAAGGAAATGACCAATACGACCAGCGCCAAGTAAGGGAGCACCTTTCCCAGCGCCTGCTCCGTCTGATTCACCGCCGTCATGCCGGGAAGGACCACCAGCGTATATTCTTCAGACGAATCCAGAAAGGAAAAGGAAACGGCCTGCGCTTCGCTGGTAGTTGATACAAAAGAATTTTCCCAGTCTCCGTCCGTCGCTATGGTTTCAGCTTGACTGGCGGCAAGCGCAGAGCCATGGTCTGAGGCATAGTCCACACTGACGGACACAGAGGTCGGCAGCACCACATAGTTTTCATGTGAATCAAAAACCGTAACGTCCGCCCCTGTGTTCAACATAAATTCGTCAATCACCGGGCCGCAGTCCTCAAGGGTAGTTCCCTGCAGGTCGCCGGTTAAATCGAGTGTCCGATCCGCTAACTCGTCATTGACAATGGAAATATAATAAATGGGGGTTGTCCATGCAATAAAAAGATAAGTAACGCCACAGGCAGAAGCCAGGATGAGGGCTGTTACCACAAAGATCCGGGTGGTCAGGCTGCGCGCAAACCGGCTAATTAATTTTTTCCACACGATACCCAACTCCCCTGACCGTCTCAATATAGTCCCGCTCCAGCTTTTTACGCAGGTTCTTAATGTGGCTGTCCACAATGCGCTCATCCCCCAGAAAATCGTAATTCCAAAGCCGCCCCAGCAGAACAGACCGGGTCAATACCCGTCCCTGGTTTTGCATCAGCTCCCGCAGTAGTTCAAATTCCCGACCTGTCAGGTCAAGGGACACGCCTGCCACAGTGGCACGGTAATCATCCAGATCCAGCACCAGATCCCGGTATATCAGCAGACAGTTTTCCGTCTCATCCCCGCCCGCCCGGCGCAAAACTGCGGCAATTTTCCGCAGCAGGACCGGCATGGAAAAAGGTTTCGTAACATAGTCGTCAATATTTAAATCAAAACCCTTGAGCTGGTTTTCTTCCGCATCCAACGCGGTGAGCATAATGACGGGGATACCGGATTCCCGGCGGATCAACTCGCACACCCCATACCCATCCATTTTGGGCAGCATCACATCCAGCAAAATTAGATTCCACTCTTCCTGATGAAACAGATCCAGTGCCGCGATGCCGTCGTCGGCGGCTCCTGTCTGATAACTCGCATCCCTTAAGTAGGCGCACAACATCTCCTGAATATCAGGATCGTCTTCCGCCACTAAGATTCGCTTCATGTGAATCACCCCTCCTGGAAAGTATAACTCAAAATTTTGAAGTTTGTGTGTATTTTAATAAATCATGCGACGAATTCTTGGTCGCATTTGTTCCGTAGACATGATATACACCTTGCTTTTGCCGGGGTTTTACCCTATACTATCCACAGAAACCACAACCCGCTCTCAATTTGCTTATTGGGAATGATCTCGACAGAATCTTATTTTTGATAGGATCATAGTTTTTTTAATAAAGGAGGCGTCCTGCTTGGATCGGATTCATCATCTTCAATGTCTGCCGGAAGAAATCGGCAAATACACACTACTCCCCGGAGACCCCGGCCGGGTCGCTCAAATTGCCTCCTATCTGGATCATGCGGAAAAAATAGCGGAAAACCGCGAATACGTCACCTATACCGGCAGTCTGGCCGGGGAAAAAGTCTCGGTTGTCTCCACCGGCATCGGCGGCCCCTCTGCCGCCATCGCCATGGAAGAGCTGGTCAAACTGGGCGCTCATACGTTCCTTCGGGTGGGTACCTGCGGCGCCATCCAGCCCACCTTGAAGCCCGGTGCCCTGATTATCCCTACCGCGGCGATCCGCCACGAAGGCACCTCTTCGGCTTACCTGCCCTTGGAATTTCCCGCCATCGCCGATTTTCGTCTTGTCTCCGCCTTGGAGCGTTGTGCTACCGCCCTAGGCTATCAAAGCCACACCGGCATGGTGGAATCAAAAGATTCCTATTACGGCCAGCACGAACCGGAATCCATGCCCACTGTCCATGATCTCAATCGCATCTGGTCCATGTGTCAGAAGTCCGGCGTGTTGGCCTCGGAAATGGAATGCGCCTGTCTCTTTACGGTGGCCACTGTCCGCCACGTCCGGTGCGGCGCGGTTCTCCTGCTGGTCAGCAATCATGAACAGGAGCGGTTGACGGGACGGCCTGTGCCAACGTGCAGTGAGATCGACCGTCCCATCCGCACCGCGGTAGAGGCGATGCGCGGCTTGATTGATGCAGAAAGGGGAACTCATGATGAGCATTGAGAGTCTGCTGCAAACGATGTCCTATGAAGATGATGACATTCGCCGACAAGCGGAAACGCTCTTTGAGACCATGCCAGAGGATATCCGCGCCTGCTGCTTTCCGCTGCGAAAGGTGCGCGGCGAGTCAATCACCAAAACCGGTTCTGACGCAGATAAGGTTTTCTTCCTGCTGAAAGGAAGAGCTAAAATCATGAATGAGCTCCCCGACGGCGTACTGTATAGTTTTGCTGCGGTCAGCGCGCCCGCCCTTTTGGGAGAGACGGAGGCGTTCGCTGAGCTGCCGTTCTACCGTGGCACGGTGGTTTGTGAAACCGAATGCAGAATGGTCAGCATGTCCTCTGAAGTTTTCCTCCGATGGATGCACATCAGCCACGCCGCGCTGTATACCATTACGGCGAGCATCGTGCGCAAAAACTGCATGCAGAACTCCCACGACCGGGCGCTGCTCTTTTACACCGGGGTGAATCGAATTGCATTTCATTTGTTGGAATATTGCACTTTCCCCCATGCTGGCGGTGATTTCGAGCTAAAGATATCCCGGGAACAGCTGGCGGATGAAGTCGGCACCAGCGTCAAAACAGTCAATCGCTGCCTGGCACAGCTGGAAGAGCAGGGACTGATGAACCGCCGTGGACACAGCATTTGTATTTCAAAGCAGCAAAGCATTGATATTCAACATTTTCTATCCATCGGCAGGAAATAGCGTGTCTTGTGTCCGCCCCGAGAAGGAATACAATTCCAGTCCTACTTAAATATGGAAATGTAACAACATGCACAGTTTTTACTTCCATTTTTCTTGTTTTTTATCTGTTGCTGCACCCTAAAAAAGGACATTAGTCCTTTTTTTTATTGCCTAAAAAAGATAGAATACCTATATCAGCTAGGCAGTGCAAGGATGTACGAATGACGTCCTTGCACTGTTTTCTTTCATTTTTAGTTCATGAAGCAGAAACGCGGAGGCATATCATTATGAAAATCAATCCCTCAAAAAGCTTACTCTTTGTTCTAATTACCGCCTTTTGCTTTGGCACCATGGAGGTATCTCTCAAGCTGGCCGGAAGCCACTTTGACGCAATACAGCTTACGTTTCTCCGCTTTCTGATCGGAGGCCTGCTCCTTCTCCCCTTTGCTGTGGGTGATCTGAAAAAGCGACGATACCGCCTGACGGCGAGCGATTTACTTTACCTGCTGATTCTGGGGGTGATCTGCCTGTGCAGCATGACGCTTGTTCAGTTCGGCATCATGTACACCAACGCCAATCTGGTCGCCGTGGTCATCTCCATGAGTCCGGTCTTCACCATGATATTTGCCCATTTTATCGCAGGGGAGCCGTTTACCCGTCGCAAGGCCGTCGTGCTCCTGATCAGTTTCACCGGTCTGGTCATCGTTTCAAATCCCTCTCAACTTCTGGCCGGTAATCGCATCGGCGGCCTGCTCATCGTTCTTTCCGCCTCCGCCTTGTTCGGGCTGTACACGGCCATGGGAAAACGCCGGCTGAGCAAGCTTGGCGGTATGACGCAAAACAGTTTGAGCTTTCTGTTCGGTGACACGGTCTTGTTGATTTATCTCATTGCCTCCGGCACACCTGTTTTTCGGGGGATCACCGTTTCCTCCCTCCCCTTTTTGTTTTATCTCGGCTTCATTGTCACCGGTCTGGGTTACTTCGCCTATCTGAAAGCCCTTGCATACGGCGGCCCGTCCTATGCCTCTTTTGCATTTTTCATTAAACCGATCGTCGCCATTGTCTGCGCATTCCTCATTCTGCATGAGGCTATTACTCTCCCGATGGTCGTAGGTGTGATTTTAATTCTGTCCGGGTTCCTTTTGAACCTAACCAAACCAAAACAAGATATGAAGGGAAGTAATTAAGATGAGTCAAACAGTTGCACAGGCCATCGCCTCGTTGGGCGTCCATCTGGAGTATGAAGATTTGCCCGACTATGCGGCAGCCCACGCGAAGCTTCTGACCCTGGATGTACTGGCATCTATGGTCGGTACCCGCAACATCATTACCAGTGAGATTGCTCGGGAAGTGGCGGAGGAAATGGGTGGTCCAGAGGAGTGTACCATTGTGGGCAGCCGCAAAAAGGTATCCGCGCCTAACGCCGCCTTTGCCAATGCGATTGCGTGCTATGGCTATGACTTTGTGGATGACCATAACGAATCCAACGCCCACCCGTCCCCCGCCACCTACCCGGTCGGGCTGGTCCTCTCGGAACAGTGGAAGAAAAGCGGCAAGGAGTTCCTCACCGCCGTGGCTTTGGGGAATGAAGTGGTGTGCCGTCTGGGCAGTGCCTATTTGGGTGACATGTACTACCAGGGCTTTCACCCTACCGGCACCTGCGGCACGATGGGAGCCGCCGTATCCGCTGGGAAGCTCATGGGTCTAGGGGAAGAGCAGATGGTCTATGTCCAGGGCATTGCCGGCAGCATGGTGGCCGGTCTGATGGCCTGGAATTCCGAAGGTTCCTTTACCAAGCGCCTTCAGGCAGGGCACCCCGCCATGAACTCCATCATTGCCGCTCGGTTGGCGCAGAAAGGCTTTAACGGCCCTTCTGACATCTATGAGGGCAAGGACGGCCTGCTCCATGCCTACTCTTACTATGACCACTATGACACCAAGTACCTGCTGGACGGTTTGGGGGAGCGCTGGGTGTTTGCCTCTTCCAGCATTAAGGTCTACCCCTGCTGTCGTTATTCCGGCGGACATCTTGACGCCTGCCTAAAGATCGTCGCCGATGTTCATCCAGACCCCGAAAAGATATCCAAAGTCCACATCCGCTCCTCCAAATACACCATGCGTCTTCTGGCGGAACCGCGTAAGTGGGACCCCAAAAACATTGTAGATCTGCAGTTCAGTATGCCCTATCAGGCCGCCATTGCGTTCCGCAACGGAAAAGTCACGGTGGACGAGTTCGATGTCAAATACATCAACGACCCGCTGATTCAGCGGCTGATCTCCGTCACCGACGTGGTGGAGGACCCCGAGTTTGAGGCGCGTTATCCCGAGCATTACTCCAGTGCGGTAGAAATCACAATGGAGGACGGAACAACCTACAAGGCGGTCATTGATGACCCCCGAGGCGACTGGAGAAATCCGGTTACCTTTGAGGATGTAAAGGAAAAATTCCGCGTGCTGGCCAACCGCGTCTACTCTGATCCCCAGCGCACGGAGCAAATCATTCAATTTGTGGAGACGCTCCCGGAGCAAGCCGATATGTCCCAGCTGATGGCACTGGTCAACGACGTTACCACGTCGTCCTAAAAACTTCAAATAAACCGGCAAAGGCGCAGGTAGAACCGATCGGTTCCGCTTGCGCCTTTGTTTGATAGAAAGCGAGGCGCACCGCTATGAGTTTGGCTTCTCAGATTCAGATCAACGAAATCAGCAAAATTTATCAAAGCGCCAACGGCAAAGAAACCGAGGCGCTGCAAAAGGTCAGTGTTGATATTGAACGCGGCGAGTTTGTATCCCTGGTTGGCCCGTCCGGCTGCGGAAAAAGCACGCTGCTGCGCATCATCGCCGATCTTTTGGAACCCACCTCCGGCAGAGTGCTCATCAATGGTCTGACGCCGCGGGAAGCCAGGATTCAAAAGAAGTACGGCATGGTATTTCAAAGTCCGGTGCTCTACGACTGGCGGACCGTCCGCAAAAACGTCTGTCTCCCGCTCGAGCTGATGAAGCTGTCCAAACCAGAGCAGAAAGAGCGTGCGGATGAGATGCTGGAATTGGTGGGCCTGAGCGATTATGCCGATCATTACCCGTATCAGCTGTCCGGCGGCATGCAGCAGCGGGTGGGCATTGCCCGGGCCCTGGCCCTGGACCCCCGCATCTTGCTGATGGACGAACCGTTTTCCGCCCTGGATGAGTTCACCCGAGAAAAGCTGAATGAAGACCTGTTGGATATTTGGAGCAAAACCAACAAGACCGTCCTTTTTGTCACGCACAATATTTCGGAGGCGGTGTTCCTGTCTGATCGTGTCTGCGTGTTCTCCCCTCACCCCGGTCGCCTGTCTTCTGTGGTAGACATTCCCCTGCCTCGTCCTCGGCAGAAGGAGGCCCGCTTCTCCCGTGAATTTCAGGAGTTGGTTGCTTACACCCGCTCCTGCTTCGAGGGGGTGTGACCCATGCGTAACACGTCCCTACGTAAGAATGTGTCTGTTTTCATCTGGGTGCTTGTCATTGCGGCCGTGTGGGAAATCGCCGCCTATGATTTGGCCGTTGTCCATGCAGACAGCATGGCGCTGAAAAAGCTGCCCTACCTCCATCAAGTACTGTCTACGATGGTTGACAACTTCGGCAATTTATGCGCCGCCTCACTGGTCACTTTTTCCCGTGCGGCCAACGGTTTTCTCATTGGCGTGCTCATCGGTTTCTGTATCGCTGTGTTCATGAGTCTGCACGCAATGCTGGAAAAAGTAATTTTGCCTTACATCATCGTCCTGCAAATGATCCCTGTGCTGGCCTTGGCCCCCATCATTTATTCTATTTTGAAAAGTCAAGACGGCGCCCGCGTTGTTATGGCGGCCGTTATCTCCTTCTTCCCTGTGGCCGTAAATATGTACACCGGGCTAAAGAGTGTGGAGAGTGACAAAAAAGATTTGCTTCACTCATACGCTGCCAACAAACTTACCGTTTATGGTAAGCTGATGATTCCCTATGCCAGAACCTATCTCTTCACAGGACTAAAGCTGGCAGCCCCCGGCGCGATCACCGCTGCCGTTTTGGTGGAAATGATGGGGTCCGGATCTGGCATCGGCTACAAAATCCTCAGTTCTCTCTATTACGGCAACGCCGGCGCACTTAACTTTTGGTCCTCGGTGATCATGGCCGCGATGTTGGGCATTTTCTCCTACTATCTGATGGTGCTGCTGGAAAAAATCACGACCCCGGGGTTCTTCTCCTGGCTTGGGAAAGGAGGCCGCAACCATGACAAAGAAATGGGTTGAAGTCAAAACCATTCTCCCGGCCCTTCTGCTGGGCGGTCTCCTCCTGCTTCTATGGCAAACAGGCGGGCTTCATTTAATGCTGCACCTAAAACCCTATCAGTTTCCATATCCGACGGAGGTTCTGTCCGCCTTTCAGAAGAATCTGCCGGAAATTCTGAGCAACACCCGCTGGACGCTGACCGAAGCTATCATCGGCGTTCTGGTTGGCTCGGCCATCGGATTTTCCATTGCACTGTTCACTGTTCTGTCCCCCAACTTAGGTGCGGGCGGTCTCACCGTGGTCACCGCTTTAAACGCCATTCCCATGATTGCCATGGCAACCATTATGAACAACTGGTTCGGCATGGGCATGCTGTCTAAAATTTCCGTGGTCGCCCTGTTCTCCATGGCCTCCATGGCACTCAACGCTTACCGTGGAATGACCGATCTGCCCCCATTCGCCGAGGATCTGATGACCTCCTATGCCGCAAGACCGGTTATGGTCTTTCTGGATGTGCGTCTGCCCCACTCCGTCCCCTATTTGATCACCGCACTGAAAGTGAGCTCCACCACCGGACTGATGTCCGCCATTTGCAGCGAGTTTTTCACGTCCTATGCCGGTATCGGCTACCGCATGACCACCGTGATCAAGCTGTCTCAGATGGATTTGGCTTGGGCTTACATTGCCGTGGCCACCCTGTGCGGCGTACTGATGTACTCGCTTCTCTCCCTGGTAGAACGCGTTGCCTGTAAATGGCACGCTTCACAACGATAATTTTTAAGGAAGTGCTTATGATGAAGAAGATGAACAAATGGCTGTCCCTGATGCTGGCGGGTGCCCTGGCCTGTGGCCTGACCGCCTGCGGCAGCAGCCCCGCTGCCACAACCACGCCTGCTGCAACCACCCCCGTTGCCACTGAAAGCGGCTCCACCAGCGACCCATTGGCCACAGTAAATTTTCAGCTGAAGTGGCTGCCCTCCGTCCAGTTCATGGGATTCTATGTGGCCTATGAAAAGGGCTATTACGCAGAGGAGGGAATCGACCTGAACATCATGTCCGGCGGCAGTGACATCGTCTCTGCTTCTCAGGTGGGTATCGGCGCGGCCGACATCGGCGTTTCCAATCTGTACGGCCTTCTCCCCTACGAAGAGGATGGTTATCCCATTGTTGAAGTGGGCCAGGTCTTCCAGTCCGGCTCCATCGTGCTGGTATCCAAAAAGGAATCCGGCGTAGCCGCTCCCGAGGATCTAAAGGGCAAAAAGATTGGTGCCTGGCTTGGCACCGCTGACTATCCCATCTACTCCCTGCTCGCCAAGTACGACATGGACACCTCCGACGTGACCATTGTCTCCCAGGACTACACCATGGACGCCCTGCTGAATAATGAGATCGACGTTGCTTCCGCCACCCTGTACAACGAATATCTGGTTTTGCTGGAGAGCGGTCTTTCCGCGGATGACGTCAATGTGATCAAGTTCTCCGACTATGGCTGCGACATGCTGGAAGACGCCATCATCTGCAACACCGAATGGCTGGCGGATAACAGCGACATCGCGACCGCATTCCTGCGTGCCTCCATGCGCGGCTGGGCGGATGCCGTGGCCGATCCTGCCGCCGCCGCGGAAATTGTCTGGAACTATGTGGATCAGGACTCCACCACGCTGGAGCACCAGACCGCTTCCGCTGAAAAGGTCGCTCAGCTGGTTACCGCAGAGGGCGGTACAGCCGCCGCGAACATGCTGGCCATGGGCGGTGAAAAGATCCAGGCTACCATTGATTCCTGCCTGAACTACGGCATCATTGAAAGCGTGCCCGAAACGGTATACGATACGACCTTTTGGGATGCGGCCGCCGCAAGCCTAAAGTAATCCTAATTCCCCGTTCTGTTACAATTCCCCGGTCGGGCAGCCGCAGATGTGGCTGCCCGACCCATTAAAAAGAGGTGTTTTCATGTCCCTTCACAAAGAAGATGCCCGCTCAAAGCGCATCGTATTGGTGGCTAACTGTCTGCTGAACGCCAACAACAAGGTTCTGGAATTTGCCCGCTATCCCGGCATGTTTAAGGAGGTTGTGGACATTCTAGCCAAATATGATCTTGGCATTCTCCAAATGCCCTGCCCAGAAACGCTGCATATGGGTAATCAGCGCTGGTGGAACAGCCGGAACCTATACGACAACACCGGTTACCGTCATCTTTGCCGCACGCTGGCGGGGCAGATGGCGGATTACATGGAAAACTACAAACGGGTGGGCTACGAGGTCACTGCCATCCTCACCTGCGACGGTTCCCCCAGCTGCGGCATTACCAAGTCCAGCTACTGCGAAGACTGGGGGGGACGTCCGAAAGAGGTTGACCGGGTCCTGATCGACCAGCCGGGTATCTATATGGAAGAACTGCAAGCAGAAATTCTATCCCGGGGTCTGGAAATGCCCACGGTTTATGGGCTTATGATGGACGACCGATCCAAAACCAATCAGGAAATATTAATAGAATTTGATGATTTTATCAGACAGCGGCTGGCCTGGTCTCTGTCCCAGAAAGCGGAGGAATGAGCTATGCCAGCCACCCTGAATGTCAACTTCGCAGGCATCCCCATGGAAAACCCATTTATGCTGGCCTCGGCGCCACCATCTACCAATCCGGAAGGAATCGCCCGGGCCTTTGAGGCCGGTTGGGGCGGTGCGGTCACCAAATCCGTGCAGTACACTCCCCGTGCCATCAAGCGCAATGTCACCCCCCGCATTCAGGCAGTGAAGCTGGGCAAAAAAATTACTGGCTTTACAAACTCTGAGATTGGCAGCCCCAAGCCCATTGATCAATGGGCGGAAGGCATCCATTGGCTAAAGGAGCGCTTTCCCGAAAAGGCGGTTTTTGCCAGCTTAATGCACACCGACGTTCTGATCGAAGCAGAGTGGAGGAACGTCACCCGTATCTTCGATCAAGCCGGAGTGGACGGCTTTGAGCTGAATCTTTCCTGTTCCCACGGTCAGGCGGAAAGTGGCTGCGGCGCGGCCCTGGGCGGCAACGCGGAGATGGTGGAAAAAATCGTTTCCTGGATCACGGAGGAAACAAAAAAACCTGTTTTCCCCAAGCTAACCGCCCTTACCAGCGATGTGCCCGGCAAAGGGCTGGCCGCCAAGCGCGGCGGCGCGGCGGCCATTGCCGCCATCAACACCCTCAGTTCCCTGCCGGGCGTGGATCTGGATACCTTTGTCCCCTATAACAGTGTGCAGGGAAAAACCGCCTTTCAGGGCATGAGCGGCCGAAGTCTGAAACCCATCGCCTTGCGGTGCGTTGCCCAGCTGGCCCAAGCAACCGCCCTGCCCATCTCCGCCACCGGCGGCATCTACACCTGGCAGGACGCTGCAGAGTTTATTCTTCTGGGCGCCTCCACCCTTCAGGTCTGCTCCGCCATTATGGAAAACGGATACGGCATCATCGACGGCCTGAGTGACGGCCTGCTCTCCTATATGGAAAGCAAGGGCTTTTCCTCCATTTCTGATTTCTGCGGACTTGCCCTGCCCAACCTGGCAATGCAGAACCATCTCAGCCGCCAGGCGAAGTGCGTTGCCTGTGTCGATGCGTCACAATGCATTGGCTGCGGCAAATGCGCCACGGTCTGCCGGGACAACGGCTACGGTGCTATTTCCATGGTCGGCGGCAAAGCAGCGGCCAACACGGACCAGTGCGACGGCTGTGGCCTATGCACGCAAATCTGCCCGGTGGACAGCATTCATTTTATCCCACGGAAGTGATGGCATGAAACAGCATGACTTAAATCTGATCAACGGCACCTTGATCCTGCCAGAAGGCCGATTCTCCGGTAGTATCGGCATTCAAAACGGCTGCATCGCGCAAATTGTATCCTTCCCCGGAGCACTTAGGCCTGCGGTGAAAGAACTTGACGCATCCGGACTGTTTATTTTCCCCGGTGTGATTGATACCCACACCCATATCCGCGGCGAAGCATTTTCCTATCGGGAGGACTTTTACACCGGCACCTGCGCCGCCGCCTGCGGCGGCGTCACCACCATTCTGGAGATGCCGGGCAGTACCAGACCTGCCTCCACTGCGGTTTATTTTCGGGAGAAGCTGGCGAACATGGAAAAATATATCGGCATTGACGCTGCCCTGTACGCCGGCGCGGGATACGATAATCTGGATGAAATTCCCTCATTGGCCGCCGCCGGAGCCATCGGATTTAAAACGTTTCTGATGCCGCCGGTGCCCGGTCGGGAAACAGAATTTTACGGCATGTGTGCGGAAACAGACGAACAGCTGACCGCTGTCATGGCCTTGGTGGCAAAAACCGGGTTGACGCTCACCCTCCACTGCGAGGAAGACGGGATCGTTCAGCGGGAAACCGCCCGCATAATGGCCGCTGGCGGAACCTCGGTACGGGATTACTGCCAGTCTCGCCCCCCCCAAGCGGAAATTGCCGCCGTTGAGCGCGCGCTCCGCTGCGCCCAGCGCACCGGCTGCGCCGTGAACATCGCCCACGTCAGCACACCGGAAGCGGCGGCACTGATCCAGACCGCTTGGGCGGCAGGACTTAACGTAATGGGTGAAACCAGCGCACATTACCTGACCTTTGATAGCGACAGCATGGACGCATACGACGTATTTGCCCGGATGAAGCCCCCCTTGCGGGACCGGGGGCGGGTGGAGGGATTACAGCGGGCCTACGCCGACGGCGCACTGTCTTACACCGGCAGCGATCACGCCCCGTTCACGCCAGAGGAAAAGCGGTCCGGCGGCAGCATCTGGAATACCTTTGACGGCCTGGCCGGCATCGAAATGACGCTGCCACTACTGTTGAATTTGGCCCGTAGCGGGGCCTTTTCCTACGAAACCATTACCAGAAACACCACTTGGAATCCGGCCCAACGCTTTCGGCTTCCCAATAAAGGCCGCCTTGCCGAAGGGTATGACGCCGATCTGGTACTGGTGCAGGAATTGGATGTCCCCGACTCCTTTTCACACACACAACTTCACAGTAAGCACACCGAAAGTGGCTGTATTTATGAATCTATTTCCTTCTCCACCCGGGTCTCCATGACCCTCTCCCGCGGCCGTATCGTCTATGACGGTCGCCATGTACGCATGGCCCCCGGCAGCGGCAATCTGATTTTGTCTGGAGGAAACCACCTATGCTGAAATCCGATTCCACCCGCATGGAACAGCGGCTAAAAGCCATTGCCGCCTGCACGGAAATTCCCGGCGAAATCACCCGGCGCACCTATTCTCGGGCGTGGACAGCTGCCGTGGCTTATATTACCCAGGAAATGGAAAAAATCGGTTTGTCCGTCCGCATGGACTCTTTCGGCAATCTGATCGGCCAATATAATCCCGCAAGGTCCGCAGAAAAGCCCATCGGCATCGGTTCTCACCTGGACAGCGTCGTCAACGCAGGTGCCTATGACGGCGTGGCGGGTATTGTGGTTGGGCTGGAACTGGTGTCCATGCTCCACGAAAACGGCATCGTCCCCGCTCGCCCCATTGAAGTGCTGGCCACCGCAGACGAAGAGGGCGCTATTTGTCAGAAGGGATATTTTGGTGCCCGGTTTATGACCGGCGACATGACCATTCCGGAGCTTCTATCCTATCGAAACGCGGACGGTAAAAATTTGGCGGAACTTCAGGCGGAGTGTTCCCTGTTTGCCGGGAAATCCTTTGGTGCCGACAATGGCTGGGCCAGGGACTACTACTCTTCCTTCTTAGAAATTCATGTGGAACAGGGTAACGTCTTGGAGGGCGAACACCGGGATTTAGGCATTGTAAAAGGTGTGGTCGGCATTGGCCGTCTGTTTGTGGACATCGATGGCGAGTCTGACCACGCCGGGCCAACCCAGATGAAGGGTCGACGGGATGCCATGGTAGCCGCTTCTGACCTGATCGTAAAGGTGTGGAACGACGGTCAGGCCCACAGTGGTGATCTGGTGGCCACCGTAGGACGAATTCACAACACGCCCAATATTCACAACGTCATTTCCGGCCATGTCTCTCTGGTGATTGATTATCGCGCAGCGCAGGACTCCACGGCCGCCGCGGCCGCGGATCGCTTTGCGGGTTATCTTCACAGCTTAGACGAAACTTACGGCGTAAAAACCACTATTTCCAAGCAAGTCTATACCCCGGTTGAGTACTTTTCTCCCGATCTCATTGAGAAATTTCGCGGACTTTCTATCCCCAACAGCATGGAACTTTTCTCCTGGGCAGGCCATGACGCCAAGGCATTCGCCCAAGTGACCAACGCCGCCATGCTTTTCATGCCCAGTGTCGGTGGCAAGAGCCACAGTCCCTTGGAATTTACGGACATCAAAAGCTTTCAGCTGGTCTGCGACCATTTGATTCGCCTGCTTGACACGGAGGGAACGCTATGAGAGCGGTCACAGTCGGACTGATTCAGCCGGAAGGTAAACTTCTGGATGTGGAGGGAAATCTTTCACTGGCAGAACGGGAAATCCGCACCGCAGCTTCCTTGGGCGCGGATATCGTCTGTCTGCCGGAACTGTTTGCCACAGGGTATGACCTCCCCAAACTTGTCAATCGTCTGGCGGAATGCTCAGAACCTGTTTCCGGCGGTCCGGTTGTCCGGCATTTGAGTCGGCTGGCCCGGGAGCTACACCTCTATATCGCCGCCGGGCTGATCCTTCGCGCACCTGAGGGCGGGTACTTTAACGGTGCCTGCTTTGTGAACGACGATGGCTCGTTGCAGGGCTACTACACAAAAAACAACCTTTTTGGCGGAGAGACGGAGGTTTTTATCTCAGACGGACAATACCGCGTTTTTGAAACCCGCTTTGGCAAGGTGGGCATCATCATCTGCTACGACAACAATTTTCCGGAACCCGCCCGGACGGTTACCCTTATGGGCGCGGAACTAATCCTGAATCCCTGTGCCTGGCGGGTACAGGACCGCAATTTGTTTGCTCAGATGACCTCAGCCCATGCCTGCGAGAATGCTGTCTTCTTCGGCGCCAGCAATCTGTATTACAATTCCCCGCAGCTTCAGCTCTTTGGCGGCAGCCGTCTGCTGGACCCCCAGGGCCACGTTCTGGTCGAAAGCCACGTCTCCGGCACAGACACCATTGTGGCCACGATCGATCTGGACACTCTCCCCGCTGGTGGCTCCCGGCCTGACCGACGGTCGATGGTTTAACATGGGACTTACCTGACACCCTCCGCCAAAGGGCCGCTGTGGCAGGTACTCCGCGTGGAGCAACTTGTGCAAAACTTTGATGGTACCGAACGCTACGGGCAGTGATAGAAGCAGTATTAGAACAAGAAAAGACGAACAGAGGGCTGCGCAGCGCAGCCCTCTGTTCGTCTTTTCTGTTCCCAGTGGTTTTTTATGGATAGTTGTGCTTTAGTTCAGAAAATCTTTCAATTTCTTACTGCGGGACGGATGGCGCAACTTTCGCAACGCCTTGGCCTCGATCTGGCGGATTCGCTCACGTGTCACGTTAAACTCCTTGCCAACCTCCTCCAAAGTGCGGGTACGGCCATCCTCAATCCCAAAGCGAAGTTTGAGCACCTTTTCCTCTCGTGGGGTCAGCGTGCCCAAAACGTCTACAAGCTGTTCCTTCAGCAGGGTGAAGGATGCAGCCTCGGCGGGCTCGGAAGCGTCCTCATCGGGGATAAAGTCGCCCAAATGACTGTCCTCTTCTTCGCCGATGGGTGTTTCCAGAGATACCGGTTCCTGGGCGATCTTCAAGATCTCCCGCACCTTATCCACCGGCATACTCATCTCCTCGGCAATTTCCTCGGGAGAGGGATCATGTCCAAGCTCCTGCAAAAGCTGACGGGATACACGGATCACCTTATTGATGGTCTCTACCATGTGGACGGGAATGCGGATGGTGCGAGCTTGGTCGGCGATGGCGCGGGTAATGGCCTGCCGGATCCACCAGGTCGCATAGGTGGAAAATTTATAACCCTTGGTGTAATCAAATTTTTCAACCGCTTTAATGAGGCCTAGGTTGCCCTCCTGAATCAGGTCGAGGAACAGCATACCGCGGCCCACATAGCGTTTGGCAATGGAAACCACCAGACGCAGGTTTGCCTCTGCCAGCCGCTGCTTGGCGCGCTCCCCCTTATTCATTGCCCGGTCCAGTTCCTTTTGAAGTTCCTCGGTTATTTCCTCTCCCGTTTCTGCCATTTTTTCAATTTGCTTCTGTACCTCTATGCCAGCGCCCATCGCTTGCGCCAGCTCAATTTCTTCATCCGAGGTCAGCAGATTCACTTTACCAATCTCTTTTAGATACATGCGTACGGGGTCATCGATGCCAAAGGAATCCACCAGCGAATTGGGATCTACGATCTCTTCCTCTGCAATTTCCTCGATTTCCTCCAGGGGAGGATCCGCGTCATCAGGCAGTTCCGGGATGTAATCCTCTCCCGCTGTATCGATGCCCAGGTTTTCCAGCGTATCGTAAATCTTGTCCATCTGGTCACTCTCTAGGTTCATATCCTCAAGCACTTCCAGCAGTTCCGTGGAAGATAGGCTGCCTTTTTTCTTGCCTCGCTCAATCAGCTCGGCCACTTTTTCCGCACCGGACACGCCCTCCACCAGCTTCAGCAGTTCCGTGCGGCCGGTTTCCATACGCTCCTCGTTGCTCTCTTTGGTCTCTTTCTTTTCCTCCGCCGCGGCGTTGGTCTTTTTCGTACTCATGCCTTATCCTCCATACCCTTTTTCTCTCTGTACCGTTCCTGTGCCGCCCGCAACGCATCGTCACTACCGGTTCCAGTCCGTTTGAGATATTCCGTTTCTATCACCTTTATGTAATCCCCCAGTGCCAGCTGGCTGTTTTGCAGAGATTCCGGCTGGTCCATTACATAAACAAGATGGCTCATTTCCTCCTGCGTCAGTTCCCCGGTAAGCGCGGCGAGCTGTGTGCTCCGCTCCGTCTTAAACCGTTCCAACAGCATGCCGAATACTTTACTCAAAATCGGCGCTGAAAACTTCTCCGCCGTGAGTGTTCCGATCCGCCCAAATAGCTCAGGCTCCAGCAGCATCAACCGCAAAACACCTTCCTCCGCCCGAGCAGAGCGAATATTTTGGTACTTCATCGACCGCGCTTTGGGCTGCAATTGAATCGCTGGGGTCAGGTCTTTCCGCTCCTGCTGCTTGTTCTCCTTGCGGATCCGGCGCGTCAACTCCTTCTTGACCTCCTGCGCCATGGCTTCCGCCGAGATGCCGGCGCTTTCCGCCGCCCGTGTGCCGTACACCTCGCGCTCCACCGCGCTGCGAAGCGATGCCACAAGCCCCGTGGCCTCTTTTAAAAATTCAACCCGCTGGCTGTCGTCCTCTAAATGATACTTTTGACGGATGCTATCCAGCCTATATTCAATGTGGTTCTCGCTCTGTTCCAACAGCTTACGAAAGGCATCCGCACCGAATTTCCCAATATACTCATCCGGGTCCTTGGCACCCTGCATCCGCAGCACCTTCACCTTCAGACCCGCCTGTTCCAATATGGGGATGGCCCTCTGGGCCGCCGACAGCCCTGCACCGTCTCCGTCGTAGCAGATCACCGTCTCCTTGGTGTACTTGGCCAGCAGCTGCGCGTGTTCCGTCGTCAGCGACGTACCCAGCGATGCCACCGCGCAGTCAATCCCCGCCTGATGCAGAGAAATCGTGTCCATATAGCCCTCGGTCAAAACCAAACGGCCCTCTTGCGATTTTCGGGCAATGTTCAGGGCAAACACGTTTCGGCTCTTGTTATAGATCACAGTGTCTGGAGAATTTAGGTACTTTGGCTTGCTGTCATCCAGTACCCGTCCGCCAAAGCCAATGACCTCTCCCCGCAGATCAATAATGGGGAACATGACCCGGTTACGAAACCGGTCATAAATACGGCCGTTATCGCTCTGCACCACAAGACCCGCATCCAGCAGATCCCCCTTCTGGTACCCCCGTTCCGCCATAGCCCGGATCAGCCCATCCCACTCGTCCGGCGCACAGCCAAGGCCAAATCGGGTGATGGTGCTTCGGGACAGTCTGCGCTGCTGCAGATACTCCGCCCCCGCTCGTCCTGTTGACGCCTGCAGCGTATCATGGAAAAAACGGGCCGCTTCCTTGTTCAGCGCCAACAGCCGCTGCCGCCGCTCGCGCATGCCCGCACTGTCTCCTACCTCAGGGACTTCCATGCCCACCTTCTGCGCCAGCAAACGCACGGCATCGGGATAAGGCAGGTTCTCCACTTCCATGATAAAATTGATCACGCCGCCACCCTTGCCACAACCAAAACATTTGTAAATTTGCCGGTCCGGCACGACGTGAAATGAGGGCGTTTTTTCGCTGTGAAAGGGGCAAAGCCCCCACAGGCTGTTTCCCTTTCTACTGAGGGACACATACCCACCTACCACGTCCGCAATATCGCTGCGTGCCAAAAGTTCATCAATAAAGCTATCGGGTATGGCCAAGTCTGTTCCCTCCCTCTACTCAAGTTTGTCCAGTTTTGGTTTGTTTTAGGACAAAATTCCGCATTCTGCCCGCAGCAAAGCAGGTTTTTCTCACTTTACCGTCCATGCGGAGGGGATAAAAAGCGCCCCATACCGATCCACGGCAAATTTGTCTGTCATTCCGGCAATGTAATCACACACTGCCCGGTCAACGCCCTCTTCCGCACAAATCAGCTGATATTCCGGAGGCAGTTTTTCCGGGGCATCCTTATAATATGCAAACAAACGGCGCAACATTTCCTGTGCCTTGCCCTCTTCTCCCTTTGCCATGGGGTTGGTGTATACACTGTCGAACATGAACTGCTTGAGTTCTTGCATGGCCTGTCCGATCTCCGTTGTCTGGGAAATATCTGGGTTTCCCTCGCTTGCCGCAATCACATCCATCACCAGCGTATTGATGCGCTCGGCGCGGGTAAAGCCCAGCGTGCTGCTCAGCTCCACCGGGATATCAATGGGGTAAATCACACCCCCGCGGATCGCATCGTCGATATCATGATTGATGTACGCAATCTGATCAGCCAGTCGCACAATACGCCCTTCCAGCGTGTCAGCGGATTTGCCGTGGGTGTGACAGAGGATGCCGTCCCGCACCTCGTAAGTCAAATTCAGTCCCTCGCCGTCCTTCTCCAGCCGGTCCACCACCCGCAGGGACTGTTCATAGTGGCGGAATCCCTCGGGCATGATTTCGTTGAGCAGTCGTTCCCCGGCGTGGCCAAAGGGTGTATGACCCAAATCGTGTCCCAAGGCGATGGCCTCGGTCAGATCCTCGTTCAAGGAAAGTCCTCGGGCAATGGTGCGGGCAACTCGCGCCACCTCCAGCGTGTGGGTCATGCGGGTGCGGTAATGATCTCCCTCTGGCTGCAAAAACACTTGTGTCTTGTGCTTGAGACGCCGAAAGGTCTTAGAATGGACGATGCGGTCGGTGTCCCGCTGAAAACAGGTGCGGATGGTGCAGGGTTCTTCCTCCCGCAGCCTCCCCTTACTGCTCACAGAGGGGCAAGCGTAAACGGATAAAAATTGCAGTTCCTGCTGTTCCACCCGTTCACGGATCATCATTGTCATTCATCCTCTCTGCGGTGGTTTTTATTTGCATGTATAGATATATACAACGTAAAGTGCAAAAACCCTTCTTTTTTTCCTCTTTTTTGCGTATAGCGAGAAAGTATTTCTTAGCTATTGGCAGGAGACCGTTAAGAACTGGCGATTCGTCTGCCTGTCATTCAAGTAAACACAGCATTTTGTCGGAATTCTTCTGTCCTGTTTGCCAAATTAGCCCTGCCTAGGCACAGCGCAAAACTCTTCGCCTTCCATCTCCACCATAACAGTCCCGGCAGACAGTTCGGTTACCCCGGCACAAAACGATTCTGTGTTCTCCTCGGGCAGAAGGGCATGCAGCCGCACCTGATCTGCGTACTCCATTTCGGCGATCACGCCGCCCATTCCTTCCACAGTCAGCTTTATTCGCTCCAAAAGGCGATAATCACAGGGGACGACTACCTTGCTCCAGCGGCGCACCACAGATATCCCCGCCGCGTCCAGCGCATCCTTGGCTGAGCGCGTATAGGCTCGCAGCAGCCCTCCTGCGCCCAACAGCACGCCACCGAAGTATCGCGTTACGACACAGCACACGTTCACAACGCCTTCCCGCTGAAACACCTCCAGCATGGGTTGTCCTGCGGTCCCCTGTGGCTCCCCATCGTCAGAATAACGTACTGGTCCGTTCTTCATCACATAGCACCAGCAGTTATGTCGGGCATCATAGTGCCTTTTTTTCGTGGCTTCAATGTACGCACGCGCCTCTTCCTCGGTTTCCACCGGCCATACTTGGCCAAGAAAGCGAGAGCGCTTTTCGATGAATTCCGTCTGGCTGTTCCCACTTGGGACATAGTACTCTGTCATGCCCGCTGCCACTCTTCTTTTGTCAGGGCATAATGATACTCCGTGCGCGTTTCCCCCATCAACGGAACCTTTCCCCGACTGGTGAAGCGGTAGAGAAACCCGCATTTCTCTACCACTCGCTTCGATTTTTCATTGCCTTCATAGTACCCGCACCAGATGGTACGTAGGCCCATCTTCTCAAAACCATACTCCATCACCGCGCGTACGGCTTCCGGCATCAGGCCTCGCCCCCAGTAATCGGGATGCAGGGCATACCCGATCTCGTTGTCGGGCTGGGGCAGCGTGTCCCGAAAAACATCCACAAAGCCCACGGAACCCAGAACCTTTCCGCTCTCCTTCAGCACCACAGCCGCAACCCGCCCGGTGGCAAACACCGTGCGGATAATCTCCAAACTCTCGGCTTCGTCTCGATGCGCTGGCCAGCCTGCAATAGGCCCCACGCGGGGATCTTTGGCGTAGTCAAATACGTCCTCCCCATCGCTGTCGCAAAATGGACGCAGGATCAGTCGTCGTGTTTCGATTCGCTCCATATGAATTCACTCACCTGTCCCATAATTTTCGGCGTGCAGACAGCTGTAACCTCAACGGTTTCTCCGTATTCCACGCTCTCTACGCTTGCCTCGCGGTAGAGCATGTCCAAAACACCGCCCTTGTCGTAAGGGATGTGCAGAAGCAGTTTGTGTGCACCCAGATCCAGCCGCTTCCCGATGGCTGCCAACAGCTCGTCCAGACCTTGTCCCGTCTTTGCGGAAATGGACACAATATCCTCCCCATGGGGTGTGATTTCTCCCGTGTAAAGATCTGCCTTATTAAACACATCAATGCAGGGTGTCTGCTCGGCGCCCAACTCCCGGATCAGTGCGCTTACGACCTGGGCTTGCTCCTGCCACTCGGGGTTCGAAGTATCAATGACATGGAGCAATAGATCGGCAAAGGTCAGTTCCTCCAGCGTTGCCTTAAAGGCATCCACCAGATGGTGGGGTAGCTTTCGGATAAAGCCCACGGTATCAGACAGCAAAACCGTGCAGGTTTCGGATATCTCCAGCATCCGCGTGGTCGTGTCCAGCGTATCGAACAGGCGGTTGTTGGCAGGAATCCCCGCATCGGTCAATGCGTTCAAAAGAGTCGATTTCCCCGCATTGGTGTACCCTACGATGGCCACCACAGGGATCTCGTTCTTTAGGCGGCGCTCCCGTTGGACGCCCCGCACGCGGCGCACTTCCGTCAGTTCCTCCTCAAGCTTTGTAATTTTGCGGTGGATATGCCGACGATCAGTCTCCAGCTGGGTTTCGCCGGGCCCCCGGGTGCCGATGGGCGACTTACCGCCGGAAGCGGTCTGCCGCACCAGGTGGCTCCACATACCGGTCAGCCGTGGCAGTAAATATTTGTACTGAGCCAGCTCCACCTGCAGCCGCCCCTCCCTGGTCTGGGCGCGCTTTGCAAAAATGTCTAAAATCAGGCCGGATCGATCCATGACCGCGACCCCCATATCCTCCCCCAGCGCTCGCTGCTGAGAGGGAGACAGGCTGTTGTCAAAAACCACAAGGTCGGCCCCCTGTGCCTGGGCTAACTGCTTGACTTCTTCCACCTTCCCCTGCCCGATAAACGTGCGGGGATCCGGGGTTTCCTTGTTCTGCATCACAATGCCCATGCATTCGCCGCCTGCCGTTTCCAGCAGGGCCGCAAGCTCTGCAAGGCTGGCTTCGGTGGCGTTCTCCTCGTCGGTAAGACAGTGGGCGGAAAGACCCACCAGCACCGCGCGGTTGATGCTCGTTTCGGTGATCATTTCTCTCATGGTTTCCTCCGTCAAAAGTGCGCGGTCACAGCCCTACCAGCGGTCAAACCGCCCCGTAAGCCTCTACGATCTCGCCAATATACATACGATGATAGTCGTCCTTGTACCATTTTCTGTCAGTCTCAGCGTCAAGAAAATGTGTTTTATCAATATCCTGCCAGTACTTTTTCCGGCACACAAGCACCAGCTCCGCCTGGGCAAAATACGGAGCACCCTGCGTGCCCACCTCCACAGTGAAGCCGCATTCTGCGATCTTGTCTACGTCTCTGCCGCTTTTGGTGCCGCAGAAATTCAGCTCTTTGCGGTACTTTTCGCCAAAAAAGCAAAGGGTGAAGCAGTCGTTCTTTTCCAAGAATTCATAGGTATAGCGCTGAGGCCGCACATAGATGGTCGCGACCGGTCCGCCCCACAGCACGCCCAGTCCGCCCCAGCTGGCAGTCAAGGTATTACAGCTGTCCTTAGTGCCCGCCGTCACAAGCATCCATTGATCCCCAATGAGGGAAAACACATTTTCCTTGATGGCTTTGCAGTCAATTTTTTGCAGCATAACAGTACCTCCCAATCGCAATCAATTCTATTATATGCGATTTTTTGAAAAAAGGAATGAAAAAGCCCATGTCTGGTGACATGAGCTTTTTTGAAAACACAAGATTACTTGTTTTCCAGACCGAACTTCTTGTTGAAGCGGCTGACGCGGCCACCGGTGTCCACCATCTTCTGCTTGCCGGTGAAGAAGGGGTGACACTTAGAGCAAACTTCGACGCGGATATCCTGCTTTGTAGAGCCGGTCTCGATCACATTGCCACAAGCGCAATGGATGGTAGTCTGCTCATAATTGGGATGGATGCCTTCCTTCATTCGTGTTCACCTCTTTCTTGTTATGGGCTATGCTTCTCTGGAAAGCGCATGGATTAGTATAGCATGGCTTTTCCAAAAATGCAAGCGTTTTCTCAATTTTTTTCCTATTCTGTCCCATCAGTTTCGGAATGCTGTCCTCAGACCTGCACGGCACTGTCACAGGCAAAAAACCACAGCATGCGGCGGGCAACTGTTTTCCCTGTTATTTCCTCCAAAGCCCTGCTGTATGCCGCCAGCTGCGGGCGGTACTCCTCCGCCCGCGCCGCCAGGGTTTTTTCCGTCACCCGGTCCGACTTAAAGTCCACCACCGTAACGCCCTGTGCCGTTTCAAACCAACAGTCCACCACGCCCTGCAGCAGCACCTGCTCCGATGGCTCCGCCTGAGCATAGTAATCTTGCGCGGGCACCAAAATTGAAAACTTAAATTCACGGTGCAGTTCTTTTGCCCCACGCAGTTCCCGCCCCAACGCATGCTCAAAAAAAGCCTTGATCCGGGCTGGTTCTGCTGCCGCCGCCTGCAACTCGGTAATCAGTGCCATGTCGGTGATGCGGGCAATTTCCGCCCTGATTTCCTCTATGTTTTCGGTTCTTTCAAAGTCAATATACTGCATCGCCAAATGCAGGGCCGTCCCCCGCTGGGCAGGGGTAAGCCCCAGCTTTTCCTGCGCAAATACCGGCCTTTGGAGTGGTTGATTTCGGGGCTGCTTGGGCGCCTCGTCGGCGCTCTCTTCATCCAAAAACCGCCCCTTTAGCTGGGTCGCCGTGAGTTTGGACGGAATGTCGGCCATAGCCGAGTGGGGATACCGCCAGGCCAGCACCGCTTCCAGCTGCGCCGCTGTATCCGTTGCTTCGGGCAGTGCTGCCACGCGCCCACACGGCGGTGGCGACGCCTCTAACCCGCTGCCATCCACCAGTCGGATATCCCATTCCGGCCCAAACTCTGTTGCCGGTGTCTCGGTGATTAACCCTGCAGGGCCGCGCAGGGTCATCGCCTCCGGCCTTGCCAGCGCCGCGAGCAGAATCCAATCCCCCACGGTACGGCAGGCCGCCAATGTCTGCGGGTCCACAGGGCTGGCAAGCTCTGCCCGCAGAGACGCAAGCTTTTCTACCGATCCCGGCAGCATATGGACCAAAATGAGCTTTTCCTTCGCCCGGGTCATTGCCACATATAAAAGCCGCATTTCCTCCGCCATGGCCTCCCGTCCTAACTGGTAGGCAATGGCCATTCGAGAAAGTGTGGGAAACTCCACCATCCGTTCCGTATCCAGCCCCTTTGGCCCCACTCCCAGTCGGGAGTGGAACAGCACAGGCTTTTTCATGTCTTCCATATTGATCTGCCGAGACAGCCCGCACAGGAACACCACGGGAAATTCCAACCCCTTTGACCGATGGATGGACAGAATGCGCACCCCCGCGCTCTCCCGTCCGGCCGCGGCGACAGGGGGCTTCACGCCCCCTTCCCGCAGATGATCCAAATAGGTCAGAAACTGAAACAGGCTTACGTGGCCGGTGCTCTCACAGTCCTTCGCCAGTTCATAAAGGGAAAGCAGCCGGTTCTGCCGTCCGCCCCCGTCGGTCATGGCTCCAAAAATCCCCAGTAGTCCTGTTTTTTCATAAATCTCCCAGATCAGCTGACAGGCGCTTTTATCTCCCGCGCCAAACCGCAGCGCCTCCAGCGCGGCAAGAAACTCACCGCAATCCTGTTCGCCGGCTTTTGCCCCCCACTCCAGCACCTCGTAAAATTCGCCTTCGCACAAAGCGCGCAGCTCGGCCAGCCGGTCTGCGGAAAAGTTGTAAAGGGGCGAACGCAGCACCGCCAGAAGTGCCACGTCCTGCCGTGGATTGTCCACCACCCGCAGCAGCGATAGTGCCACCGACACCTCGGTGGCGGCGAAAAAGTCCTCGCCCCCATCCGCCTGCCACGGAATTCCAACTTCCCCCAGCGCCCGTGCGTAGTGGTGCAGAACGCTGCCCGGCGCGCGCAGCAAAATCACGATGTCCGTCGCACGGACGGGGCGGCGCTGTTCCCCCTGCTCTACCTGCAGCCCTGAGGAGAGCACCTCGGCGATCCGTCGGGCGGTAAACCGCGCTTCCACCAGATCCTTGGCGGTCTTTTCCCCCTCCCCGTCATCACGCTCCTCGCCGTCGTTACCCGCGCGCTGAATCACATCCAGCTCCACGCGGTAGTCGCCGTCCGCCGGGAAATCGGCACCGGGACGAAGCCGCTCGTCTTCGGTGTACTCCATCTCCCCCAATTCAGTTGACATAATGTTTGAAAAAATGTAGTTTGTGCCCTCCAGCACGGTATCCCGTGACCGGAAGTTACACGAGAGCAGTATCTTCCGATCCTCCCCAGCCTCCGCTTGACTGGCAGGCTGAAAGGAATGATATTTTCCCAAAAAGATCGTAGGATCAGCCAGCCGGAACCGATAAATGGACTGCTTTACGTCGCCCACCATAAACAGGTTTTTCCCGGCCAAAGCTAGGGCGGAAAAAATGGCGTTCTGCACTTCATTGGTGTCCTGATACTCATCCACCATAATCTCGGCGTACCGTCCTTGGAGATGGCGCGCCGTCTCGGTAAGCTGGCCGTCTCCGTCATACAGAAGCCGGACCGTCAGGTGCTCTAAATCAGAAAAGTCCAACACCTCACGCCGCTTTTTCTCCTTGCCGTATTCCGCGCCGAAATCCCGCACCAGGGCAAACAGCCCCCGCACAGCAGGAAAGGTCAGGCGCATATCTTCCAGCAGCGCATCGCTTTTGTCGGTAAACAGTGCCGCCACCTTTTCCATGCGGTCTTTGCAGGCTTTCCGCACGGCTTTTACCGTCTCAGCCTCGTCCTGCCCGCCGTTTTGCTTCTTCCTGCCCGCCGTTGGGAACGGGATGGGCAGCCGCTCCGCCGCCGCATCCCAGCCCTGCTCCGCCGCGGCGCAAAAGTCCCTAAGACTCTCCGCCGTGACCGCTATACTGCCGCCGTAGTTCTGCATCAGCGCCTCATCTGCTTCGCACAGCTGGGATGTCTTTTCCATCCGCGCCTGCCAGTATGCAGCCTGCCGCCTGGCACTCTCCAAAAGCAGCGCACCCCAAACGGTCTGCCCCACATCGGTCACATGTTCCAGGGCATAGATTTCCTCCTGCTCGGCCAGCCACTTGTTCGGGTCAGGGTGGCTCTGCACCTTGTCATACACATCCAAGGCAATTTGCATCAGCCTTCCATCATCCCGCCCGGCCGCCAACATATCCACCAGCGCCGTCCAGTCACGGTTCTCCTCGGTTTCCATGATCTCGTAACGCCGCTCCATCACGGTATCAATGGCCGCAAGGCGCAAGGTAGCCGCCTCGGTATCCTCGCACAGGCGAAAATCAGGCGCAAGCTCCAACAGCTGGGCAAATTCCCGCAGCAGTGTCGTGCAGAAGGCGTGGATCGTGGAAATCTGGGTTTTGTAGATCAGCATGGTCTGCCGCCGCAGATGGGAATCCTCAGGCGCTTTGGCCAGACGGGCATGGAGTTCCTCCCCAATACGGGCCCGCAGCTCGGCCGCTGCCGCCCGGGTAAAGGTAATCACCAGAAACTCGTCAATATTCCGTCCCTCATTCACCACCCGGTCTAGCAGACGCTCCACCAAAACCCGTGTCTTTCCGGAACCGGCAGCCGCAGAAACCAGCAGCGCGCCGCCGCGGTTTTTCACCACGGCAGCTTGTTCCTCTGTCAGTGCAAAGCCCAAGATGTATCCCGCCTCTCTATTAGGTGTCTGCTAGCCTCGCTCCGGTACGATCTCCAACCAGTAGCCGTCCGGGTCTTGAATAAAATAGATCCCCATTTCCTGGTTCTCAAAGCAGATGCATCCCATCTTCTGATGTTTTGCGTGGGCCGCTTTAAAGTCATCCGGAGAAAAAGCCAAATGAAACTCACACTCACCCAAATCATAGGGTTCCGCGTGATCTCGCAGCCAAGTCAGTTCCAGTTCAAAGTCACTTTCGTCGTTGCCAACATAAACGATACAAAAACTGCCGTCGGGCGCTTCCACGCGCCGCCGCTCCGCCAGCCCCAGCGCCTGCTCATAGAAATCCATAGCGCGCTGCAAATCCTGTACGTTATAGTTTTCATGGATCATCCTGAATTTCATCTTACTCACACTCCTGTTCCATATTTGTCCAAAATTCATCAGCCTTCATGGTCCCCATCCAGCGTCTGCAATCGCCGCCGCGCCCCTCTTCAAAGTGGCAGGCCACAGCGTAATCGCACCAGCGGCAGGCGTTTTTATCCGGCCCGCGCCAAAACGGGTCGGCCTGAATGTCGCCCGCTTCCAGTTCTGTGCATATATCGCTTAAAATCTTTTCGGTGTGACGCTTCAGCTGCCCCAGTCGGGCGGCTGAGGCTAAGCACTCGCCGGAGACCGTACCGTCCTTGCCTGCCTTGACCGGCAAAAAGCAGTAGCCGCCGCTCTCTTGGGCCTCCATTGCCTGTAGCACGCCAATGTCGTCCAAGATCAGCCCGTGCCGCACCAGCGCCTTGTCTGTTTGGCGCTTCCGTTCTTCCTCGGTCATGCGGCGGCTGCCGGAGGCCACCGCCTCCCGCGCCGGAAGATAAAGAACACCGGCAGGCACAATCTCCTTCCCGTAGTACTCCGTTCCCTCATTTTGAAGGGTAAACAGGTACAGCAGCATCTGCAAGCCCATGCCACTCCAAATCTCCGCCAAATCAAAGGGCTTTTTTCCGGTTTTATAATCCACCACCCGCAGGTATAGCTTGTCTCCGCGTATCCAGCCGTCCACCCTGTCCACAAATCCGGTCAGGCTGATGGTGATGCCGCTTTCCGTTACCTCCACCGGGGGCAGGTCTCCATCTCGTCCAAAGCCCAGTTCAAAGGACAGCGGCTGAAACTGAGCATGTTCCAATTCCTCCGCCACATTGTCAACGATCAGATACACCGTTTTCAGCAAGCGGCGAAACAGATAGCGAAACCGAGGTGTCTGCTCTCCCAGATCCCCAAGTTCCTCCGTCACGTAGTGCTCCACCGCATCTCTGGCGAGCACACGTCTCTCTTCCGCCGTACTTTTGGGCGGCAGTTTCTGTACCACGCGTTCCAGCACGAAATGAATAAAAGTGCCGTACTCCGGTGCGGAGAAACCCGCGCTTTTGCGTGGCTCAGCCTTAAGCCCATACTGCATAAAATAGGAAAAGTGGCAGGATTTGTACTTGTCCATACGGGAGGCAGACATGGGAACCCGCGCTCCATACAGCTTTTCCACCGCTGCACGGGATAGCTTGCCCCGTTCCCAACCACCGGCCCGCTCCATCCGCTCCAGCAGCGGCGCGTATTCCGGCATCTTGCCCAGCGTGTTCTTTACCGCCGGATAGCGTCCCGCAAGCTCCAGCGCGGGCCGGGGCGCCACCAGTCGGAATCTGTCCCCCAGCGTCTCTTCTTCCTCCACCCGCAGGTCGGAAAACAGCTTTTTCATCCGGGACACCAGAAAGGCCGGCCGGTTTTCTCCGCCGCTCCCGCCGCCTGAGGGCCACGTGACAAACAGCTTGTCTGTGGGACGGGTACAGCCGCTGTAAGCGTACATCATTTCACGGTTCAACCGGTCTTCCGCTCCCATTGCGGCAGGCATGCCGTATTCCGCCAACAGCTCTCTGTCCTCATCAGACAGGAAACCGGAGTCCTCGGTGACCCGTGGAATGGAGCCGTCGTCGGCGCCCAACAAAAACAGCACCTTACAACGCCGTCCCGCCACACGAGGCAGCTCTCCCGCCGTCACGCGATCCAGTGACACCGGAATGGTACCAACATCATATTGAGACAGCACCAATGGAAACAGGCCCGCGAATTCCTCCCGTTCCATGGGCGTATCCCCCAAAATCATGGCGCACTGCTCCAGCCCCCCGCAGAGGATATCCCAAAGCTGAGCATACTCGTCGGCAAGACCCATCTCTCCCCGCTGACGGAGTTGGCTCGTGCGTTCCTCCAGCCGGTCCGGCAGCTGGATTTCCTCCAAGAAGGTGTAAAGTGCCATGGCTTGTCCGCGCCCTGTCTTCTCTGCGGAAAGGCGCAGTCGCTCCAAGGGTGCGGTTACGCGCCGCCGGATCGCATTCAGGTGGGTAAGCACCACCTGCGACCATTCGTCTGGCTGAAAGCCATAGCCCCGGGGGTGCATGGTCCAATCCGCCTCCGATGTCCATTTCCTGCCCCGGATGTTCCATTTCAAGCTGTAATTTTCCAGTTTGTCACAGTCCTCAGCGCTAATTCCGGTCAGCCCGGTTTTCAGGTAGCGGAACACATCCTCATACCGGTATCCCCCCGCCACCGTATCCAGCGCAGCGGTCACCAGCGCCATCACCGGCTTGCGCAGGATATCAGTCATGCCGGAGTGAAATACCGGGATTCCGTAGCGCCGAAACACAGTGTCAATCAGATGCTCATACCCCTCCATGCTCCGCGCCGTCACGGCAATATCCCGCAGACGGTATCCGTCCCGCCGTAACAACTCCAGGATTTTAGCCGCAGTCCATTCCACCTCGGTCCGGGGTGAACCGGCCCGGAACAGCACGATGGATTCACCGGCTTGTCCTGGCTGATCTTCTCCTATGGAAAAAAGCTCCCGTTCCAGCAACATCAATGGTTCCGCCTTGCGGTTTCCCTTCTGCTGCAGCGCCGTAGTGATCACAGGCACGCCCTCAAGCTCTGCCAGGCGGCGCAGCGCCCGCCCCGTTTTGTTGGGAATGGAAAACAAACCTTCTTCATTCGCCTGCTCGCAGGTCAGCGCCACCGTGACGGAATTTGCTTGTGCGATCAAGCGGCGCAGCACCTGTTCCTCTTGGGGCGTAAAGTCTGTAAAGCCATTTACATATACATCTTTCCCCTCGGCCCAGAGACAGGATTCCAGCCGCACAGCCAGACGGGACAGCCGGTCCTTGGGGTCCATCGCCACCTGCGCGGTCAACGCGTCATACGCGCCGTATAAAAGGGACAGGTCGCGCAGCTTGTCCCCCTGTACACCATCAATCTCCGCTCCCATCCGGGCCAGCATCTCCGGCGTAATGCAGCAGCTTTTTAGTTCGTCCACCGTCCCCAGCAGCCCATTTAGAAATGCCGGAGCGCGAGATGGCCGTGCGTAAACAGTCAGCGCTCCCCCGGCAGCCCGAAGTGCGGCATTCATGAGCAGGATGCGCCCGCCGCCATCCAGCACAGGCTCCGCCACCCCCCCGCAAACGGAAAACACCCGTCCCGCCAGACGAGTGAAGGACAGCACCTCAGCATACAAGGAAACGCTGCTGCCGCCGCGGACGCACAACAGCCGCTCCATCTCATGAGAAGCCTGCTCCGGTACCAGCAGCACCTGCGGCCGTTCTGCCCCGTGCTGGCAAATACTGTTAAGAAGTGCCAAGGTCTTGCCGCTTCCCGCGCGGCCGGTCAGCAGGTGGAGCATTGCGTTTCCTCCTTCGGTTTCCATCGTGTCATGACGCATTCCATCCTTTTAATTTTCCATCCACAATTTTTCCGCTATAAGAAAATGAGCATTTAGCGGACCCGCAAATGTCATAGAACCAATACTTTTGCAACCATTTTATCACAGTTTCCTCACGGTGGAAAGAAAAAACCGGGCTGTTCCACAAAAGCGGAACAGCCCGGTGAAGATCTGTACGAAGTGTTTTACTTGGCTGCCTGCTCTGACTGCGATTGTTCCCACAGGCGCTCGGCTACCGGTGCCCACTTGGCTGCCACGTCCACGCACCGGTTGCTGTATTCCTCAGCGGTTTCGGGCTGCTCCAAATCGGTAGAGTGAGCACCGCTGTCGTCCACCATCTTGGTCAGCCTTCCCGGGTTATCTAAAATGGGACAGGGCCGCAGATGGTTATCATTAAAGGGCTGGTTGTCGTGATAAGCCATGAAGATGGGGGACTGATACGCCTCCAGCAACGTCTTCTCCCGGATATTGGAATCGGAATAGTGGGCAAACACGCAGGGATCAATGTCGCCGTTTGCGTTGATGTGCAAATACCGCCGTCCGCCTGCAATGCAGCCACCCACAAACTCGCCGTCGTTCCAAAAGTCCATGGCAAAGATCGGCTTTGTCTTGCGAAAACCGCGAACCTGATGATACATGAATTCCCGCTGCTCGGCCGTGGTGAGCAGCGCAGGCACTGCGTCGTGGCCGATGGGCATGTAGGTAAACAGCCATACAAACAGCGCGCCCCACTCCACCATCTGGTCAAAATAAGCCTCGCTGCCGATGACGTCGGTATTGGCACTGGTGTAGCAGCAGGAAATGCCGAAGAGCAGCTTCTTGCGCTTAAGTAGTTCCATGGCCTTGACCACCTTGCCATAGGTGCCATTGCCCCTCCGTCCATCGGTGGCCTCCTCAAAGCCCTCCACGCTGATAGCAGGAATAAAGTTTTTCACCCGCAGCATCTCGTTGGCAAACGCTTCATCAATTAAAGTGCCGTTGGTGAAGGACAGAAACATACAGTCGGAATGCTTTTCGCATAGGGCGATGATGTCTTTTTTCCTCACCAAGGGCTCGCCGCCGGTGTAGATGTACATATAGGTGCCCATCTGCTTACCCTGACGGATAATGCCGTCCATTTCCTCCAGCGTCAGATTGAGCTTGTTTCCATATTCTGCCGCCCAGCAGCCGGTACAGTGCAGATTGCAGGCAGACGTTGGGTCCATGAGCAGGGCCCATGGGATGTTGCAGTTATACTTTTCGCGGTATTCATCCTGGGTGCGCCAACCAATAATGTTAGCATTCAAGATGAAATTCTCGAAAAATACATTGCGAACACCGGGATCAATATCTTTCCAAACCTTTAAAATAAGCTGATACCAATTACTTTCGGGGTGATCCAGAACACTGCGGAACACCTTCCGCTGTGACTCGAACCCGCCCATGGACATCTTATCCACTAGATTCATCAGCTTTGGCATGTTGGTCTCAGGATCTTTCTCCAGATAACGAAGCGCCCGTTTAATTGCAAACTTAATCATAAAATTTGGAACAGCCATAACATTCCCTCCATCCGTTATTTCCAAGTTTCACATACTAACATATAGTATAATAAGTTCTTGGAAAGATAGAATAGCCAAATGTTATACGCTGTATAAATTTTTGTCATTTTTGTCGTTTTGTCTTTTTTCCTGTCGGTTTATGTCGGCGTATCAGACACATTCGCCGCTGGCTTGCGATACTCTGCATACAGATGTTTCATGCTGCCTCCAAACAATCGGTTGAGTCTCTCTACCAGTTCCTCCGGATTCACTTTCATCCCCGTTCTCACCCATTCCAGCAACAGCGCTGTCATGCTAATGGTATACACGGTCAAGGTAAATTCCTTGTCTTCGTCCGTAATATCACAACCAATCATGCCCCGTTCCAAAATTGGCTGCAGGATAGGGCGAATCACCATTTGGATATACTGTTCTAAAGTGTCTCTCCCAATGGAATGGTAGGTGTTTTGTATCAGCACTCTGTTGTCCTTGAGATACCCGAATACGACCATCACTCCGTGCTGCCACGTCTCACAGCCGTCATCGCCGGCCAGAACTTTGTTCAGTTCGTCCTCCAGAATCCACTCAATCAGTCCGTATACATCGTGGAAGTGATAATAAAATGTCTGCCGGTTTACCCCCGCTTCCGCAGCGATGTCCTGAACGGTGATCTTATCCAGTGTAGTATGGGACAACAGCTTTTTCAGCGCCGCTTCCAGCGCCCGCTTTGTGGTAGTTGACATACTGCTCCTCCTATATGCGGTTGTTTCCGTTTTGTTCGCCAAACATAAAATATTTTGCAAACAAAAGGGCCTCTCCCAATCCGCTAACGGCTCAAAACAGTGAGGCTGGCGTCAAACCGAGGCGTGCCTTCCCTGCCGTCACCCCGCACGTAATATTCGTTTCCGCATTGCGCGGTATACAGCGTCAGCGTCTCCCCACAGTGGCACTGTGCCTGATAGCCCAGCTGCACGGCAGAAATGTACTGGCCCTGCCGCAAGTTTTCAAAATGCAGCGCGTCACAGACGTAATCGGCATAATGCGTGTTGTTCACATGGCCATTGATATCTGTCTCGCTATACCGCAGCAGCCGCTCTTCCCCCCGCTGCATCTCGTCGGGCAGACGGAGCTTTCCCAAAAGTTCAGTTCCACACAGTGTTCCACCGTCCTTGCCCTCCATTTCAGTGATTTGGGACAGACGGATCAGCTTATAAGTCTCCACATCCGCCAGCACCCAGGTAGAGGTCGCTTGGCCCACCGCCTGTCCGCCTGCGTCCGTCATGCTGAAATCGCGATGTACGGCGGCCCCTTTCGTGGGCCGGTGCCACGTTCTTATGTTTATCCGCTCGTTCCATGCAAGTGGCCGGGTTAACTCATAGCGAATGCGGGCTACCATCCAAAACCCATGATATTTCCCCCGCATTTCCGGTCCGGAAATATGCAGTTCGGTACACGCTCTTGTCGCCGTCTCCTGCAAAAAACCCAGCATTGCGGATGGACGGCAGTGTCCCATATGATCCACACTGCGGGAATCAATCAGGTATTCACTTTCAAAATAGTACGCCAAGGGACTCAATCCTTTCTTCCCCGGATCAGCAGGTTGTTTTTGCAGCAGATATCCTCAATGTCTTCCGCCGTGGCCGCTGGAATCCGCATTGCCGCACCGCATCCGACGCACACCACATCCACAGAGCTGAAATTGAGTTTTAACCTCCACTGCTTGCAGCCGCAGGTGCAGGATATTCCATCTTTTTGGGCGATATCACGTAGTTCAGACAGTACCTCGTGCATCACCAGCTCATCCAAAAATGACCCTTTTTCGCCGGATTCTTCCTCCAGCTTGTCCACCGTTTCTTCCAGCCGCTTCATCGCCGCAAATACCGGTGCCTCTTCTCCAACGTAGCAGCAGTCCAGTCCAGATGCCGCACAGGAAAAAGCCAACGCCTTTTGGCTGAGAAATGCTTTGGTCGAACAGGAAACGTGGTGCTCGGTTCCGCAAAATAGGCAGGGCACAGACAGTTGTACCTGCATGCCAAAAAGCTCCACCTTCAGTGCGGATTTTCCGCAGGGGCAGGACAGGCTAGTCGGTGCGGCCGCCAGAGAAAAAACACTGCGCTCCAAAATCACCGGCTGGCGGCAAGCCGGGCAAATATAGGCTAACGTACGCTTTGGTTCCTCCGTCATATCGGTCATCCTTCCTTGTACAATGGCATTCGGTCTTTCCTGCCACAAACAGCAATCCAGCCGCGCCATTCGATCATTATCATAGCGATATGGATATATTATACTGCTGTTTTTGGCGTTTGACCAGTCCGTTGGCCTGAAAGTGCTAATATTTTTGCATTTTTTGTCCAAACTAACTGAAACCTTATGGAAAGGAGAATGATGCATTGACCACAAAAAAAGTCGGACGGCAGACCTTTTCCATGGCCTTACCGCCCTCCATTGCCGGACACGCCTGCATTGTTGGAAAAAAGGAGGGAGAAGGGCCTCTACG
The DNA here is from genome assembly GCA_963666535.1 of Oscillospiraceae bacterium. Taxonomy (GTDB): domain Bacteria; phylum Bacillota; class Clostridia; order Oscillospirales; family Oscillospiraceae. The sequence goes on from OY762913.1 coordinate 2,076,180, forward strand.
CTCCAGTTTTGACCAGGTTGGTGAAGATGACACCTTTGGTGAGTCCAGCTGGGAAAAGGCAGAAAGCTCCATGCAGCGGCAGGCGCTCTCCTCTGCGTTGGACAAAGCCAAACAAAGTGTCTCCACGCTGGATCTACTCTTCGCCGGTGACCTGCTCAATCAGTGCATCGGTTCCGCCTACGCGCACCGCGACTCGAATATTCCCTTCTTCGGTCTGTACGGGGCCTGTTCCACCATGGGCGAATCGCTGGCTTTGGCCGCCATGTCTCTGGACGGCGGATTTGGCGAATGGGCTGGCGCTGTGGTTTCCTCCCACTTTTGCTCTGCGGAGCGGCAATACCGTACACCGCTGGAATATGGGGGACAGCGCCCCCCTACCGCCCAATGGACGGTGACCGGCGCGGGCGCCGTGATTCTCGCCCGTGACGGCGACGGCCCATATATTACCCATATCACACCCGGCAAGATTGTGGACATGGGAATCAAAGATGTGGGCAACATGGGCGCCGCCATGGCCCCCGCCGCCTATGACACCCTAAAGGCTCACTTCGCCGATACCGGCCGCGCCCCGTCCTATTATGACCTGATTGTCACCGGTGACCTTGGCCGTCTTGGCCATGAAATTGTCCGCGACCTCTTCGCCCGTGATGGGGTTGAGCTTACGAACTACGAGGATTGCGGCATGCTCATCTATGATGAAAAGGGGCAGGACGTCCACTGCGGTGGTTCCGGCTGCGGCTGCTCTGCCAGCGTCTTATCGGGCTACCTGCTCAATGGCATGCGGGCCGGTACCTGGAAAAACATTCTGTTTTGTCCCACAGGAGCGCTTCATTCTCCCACCTCCATCCTGCAGGGAGAAAGCGTTCCAGGCATTTGCCATGCCATCGCCATCTCGACCTATAGGGGGAACTGATATGGAGTATTTAAACGCATTCCTTTGCGGCGGAGTTCTGTGCCTGATCGGCCAAATCCTCATCGACCGCACCAGCCTTACCCCCGCCCGGATTTTGGTGGTCTATGTTGTGGCCGGTGTGATTTTGGGTGGGCTGGGCCTTTATCAGCCGCTGGTGGACTGGGGGGGCGCAGGTGCCACGGTTCCCCTTACCGGCTTCGGTCATCTGCTGGCAAAAGGCGTCCGAGAAGCCGTTGCAGAGCATGGATTTTTAGGTGCGCTTACCGGTGGGATCACCGCTACTGCAGGCGGTATTGCCGCTGCCGTCTTTTTTGGCTATCTGGTAGCGCTTCTATTCAAAACCAAGCGCAAGAGCTGATAAATTGCAAAAAACAAGGCCAACTACAGACAAAAATGCTTCAAAACAGCACACCCGGTACGAAAAGGCCTCCCTTTCACAGAGGGAGGTCTTTTTCGTTTTAGATGTTTTCTTGCAGAGCGCTCTTGAAACAAATTTTCGTTTTTTTCTTTATTTTTGGGATTTTTAGGTATATTATACATTAGGTGTTATATCTGCATTTTGATTCCAACATATGAGTAATCCCACGACTGACGCGAAGGGATCATCCAGAAAATATAATGCAATTAAGGCCTGATGGGTTTGTTGGATTGAGCAAGCTGTACCGTGAATCAAGAACCACCATGCAAGCCCAAGCGTTAGAACATATGGTTTATAATGCAGTGCTTCAGATAGGATATTTTTATATGGAGGCAAGTAAATGAATCGAAAGATATGCCAAATAGTTGACTCTTCGGGAAACCTTCCGCGAGCCCTCATGGAACAGCACAGCATCAGTGAGGTTCCATTCTATTTTAAATTTGATAATCCCGATTACTACCGCGAAAATGTCGATTATAAAATCGCTGAGTTTTATAAACATATGGAAGAATATCCTGATCAAGTTCCTCAAACATCTGCTCCCAACATTTATGACTGGTTGGCCGTGTTTGAGCAGCAGTATTCACTGGGTGCTAAAAAGTATATTGTGACGACTATTTCTTCCAAGCTATCTTCAAGCTTTCAAGCTGCTCGTTCTGCAAAGGAACTATTTGAAGAGAGTCATAATGATATTCAAATGGAAGTGATCAGTTCCAACACTTGTGCTTGCGGGCAAGCTGCATTGGAAATTGGAATTGCCAAAATGATTGACAGTGGCAGAAACTATGAAGATATTATTGAGGCGATCTATAAAATGGTTACGAATGCAAGCACACTTTTTGCGGTTAACAGCTTAAAATACATGAAGTCCGGAGGTAGAATCGGCGGAGCAGCTGCTTTGCTTGGAAAACTAATCAACATTAAACCAGTATGTGAATTTGCCGATGGCGTTGTTCTCCCAGTCAAAGCGGTAAGCGGCAGGGAACATTCACTTAAAACCATGATTGATGTAGCAGTTTCAAGAATGATTGATGTCAATAAGCTGATCATCATTATTCAATGCGCAGAATGTCAGGAAGATGCGGACTATATTATTCATTATCTAAGAGATCTAACCAATTATAACGGTCAAATCTATCAAAGTGATCTGGGGATTATCGTAGGGGCACACTCAGGCCCTGGCGCAATTGGGATCGGTTTTGTAGAGCAGCCAATGATGTAGATACAAAGCTCATGCACCTGTGTATCAGTATAACATTCTCATAATCAATATCCGTCTGTTGCCATGACAGAGAACGGATCAATCTCAAAATGACGGAAGTGAATTATTGATGAAAATAGGAATGATTGGTGGCACTGGACCGGAATCGACGGTTGATTACTATCAGCGTATGATTAAACTATACCAACAACAAATAAGCCGGGACGAGTACCCGGAAATTATGATAAACAGCATTAACATGACCGCCATGTTAACGCTTGTGTTGAACCAGAACTGGGATGAACTGATTCATATGTTATTAGACGCGGTTCAGGATCTTTATAAGGCAAACGCGGATTTTGCATTTATTGCCTCCAACACACCCCACATCGTTTTCGAGCAGGTCAAGCAGGCTTCCCCTATTCCTCTGGTCAGTATCGTTGAAGCTGCACGCGAGGAAGCTGTAAAACTGAGGATAAAAAAAGTTGGCTTACTGGGGACTTTGTTTACCATGCAGAGCAATTTTTATCAAAATGAATTTGAGAAGCACGGAATTGAACTTGTAGTTCCCAATGAGGAGGACCGACAATACATTCACCAAAAGTTGTTTTCAGAAATTGAGCATGGAATTTTTCTGGAAGAGACTCGAAATGGACTGTTGGCAATCGTAAAAAGAATGATCAATAATGCGTCAATTGATGGAGTTATATTGGGGTGTACGGAACTTCCTCTGGTTTTGACCCGGAGTGAATATGGGATTCATTTTCTTAATACAACAGAAATTCATGTGCACCGAATCATAGCGAAATATATGGAATTGAATACAATCTAAACTATACTTGCATGTTTTTGTCTTGTAGATATATATTTGCGCCATTACTTACAATCTGGTTGTTGGAGTTTTTTCACCATAAACTCATCAAACTTTTTAGAAGTTATAAGTTCTGGATTTGCAGCAAGTATTTAGACTGCCATAACTAAAGCCGACTGAATTTGAACACTGATTAGGATGTGTTATTACAAATAAAGGTAACTATTGTTTTAAAACATATGAGCAAATCATGTCGGTCAATTCTCGGAGCATGGCTGCTTCATCGCATGGATAATTGGAAATCTTAATTCCGTGTACAACCTCTTCTACACTTTTAAAAATCAAAAAGGCGGCATAATCTGCATCGGTGATTCTTGTTAGGCTGCAATTTTCCTTCAAAAGCTGAGCTATCTGCCCAATCATCGCCGCTTCATAATAATCCAGAATACTCTTAATCTCATTGTCTCCATAGGCCATGGCAAGGATTTCTCTATGGAATTCGGGAGAATAGCTGTGTGCGTGAAGCACGGCAAGTATATACTGTTCAATCAGCTCCCGAAGATTAGTGTCCTGTAAATCTCGCATTGGAACCTGAGCTACTACATTCTGATTGTAATCATGTAGAATTTCGATAAATAACGCCTTTTTGTCCTTGAAGTATGAATAAAATGCGCCAATAGATACCCCTGCCGCCTTGACAATGTCATTTGAGGAGGTGTTATGATATCCCTTTTCAGAGAGCAGCTCCTGAGCTGTTCTTTTAATTTTGTTTTTTATTTCAATGCTGCGTTTCTGCTGTGGAATCCGAACTTTATCCGCGTCCATACTAATCCCCCTTTTCTGCTGATAGTTTAGCATATGTAACGGAAAGCGTCAACAAAATAGGAGCTGTAGCTCTTATTTTGTTGACGCTAAAGGAAATGTGTGCTATTATCAAAACAAGAGCTATAGCTCTCGTTTGAAAGAAGGGGTGCTTTATGAAAAACTATATACGTTTAAACCTTGGTATTACCAAGGTCTATCTGCTTCCGTGCTCCGGCGGCTATCTGCTGATTGATACGGGTTATAAAACCGATTATGAGAAATTCAGAAAAAAGCTGGCGGACTCCGGCGTGGCAATCAGCGAAATCAAATATTTGCTGCTCACCCACTATCATGATGATCATTCCGGGTTTGCAAACAAGCTGAAATACGAATTTAAGATTCCGCTGATTGTTCAGAAAAAATCCATACCCTTGTTAGCAAAAGGAGACAGCGGAGAGGAGGAAGAAGGTTATTACATAACCCGCCGCCTGCGCCTTTTGTTCTCTGTGTTTGAATTGTTCCACAAGAATTTTGAGTTTCCTTCCGTGCTGACCAATGATGCCGACACCGTTGTCCGCGGTGATGACAGACAGGTGTTGCGCAAGCTTGGCATAGCTGCCGATATCCTATTCACACCGGGGCATTCCGAGGATTCCATGAGCGTAGTGTGCGATGACGGTACGGCCTTTGTCGGCGACGCAGCGATGAATTTTTTGAAGTTTACAGGTGCGCATTACCGCCCTATTTATTATAACAATCTGGAGCTAACCAACAAAAGCATTCAAAAGCTCATTGCAACCGGAGCAAAAACAATCGTCCCTGCTCATGGCAATGCTTTTCCGGTTAAAAAACTACAGAATATGCTTGCCCATTTTCACGTTGAATGAGGCCGCGGATGACGCAGAATCTATTATCAGACGATATAAACCTCCTGTTTTGGAAACTCTCGGTTCCTGCTGTACTAGGAATGGTTGCAGCCAGTGCCTATCAATTTGTAGATTCCTTGTTTGTCGGCAGATGGGTGGGCGTCGAAGCATTAAGCGCCGTTTCGCTTTCCTATTTACTGGTGCTGATTATCAACGGTGTGGGCTCGCTAATTGGAACAGGAGTGGCCTCGGTTCTGTCCCGAGCGATCGGAGAAAATGATACTCAGAAATTTGAAAGCATCTACGCTGAGCTGCTCCTTCTCTCGGCAGGCTTGTCCGCAGCCCTAATTCCGGTGGTGCTTTTTTCGGCTCGACCCGTTATGGAGCTTCTAAGCAAGGAGCAAAGCATAGCGGTTTTAGGCGTGCGTTACCTTGGTATCATCGCCGTCGGTGTCCCATTCTCTGTTGTGTCCTCTGCCATTTCAATGGCAATCCGGGCAGAGGGACGGGTTGTGACATCCGTCACCGTTGTGGCAGCCGGAGCAATGCTTAACATCGTACTTGACCCTATATTGATCAAGATACTGGGCTTAGGGCTTAGAGGTGCCGCTATCGCCACAGTTCTCTCTCAGATTATATCCTTTGTTATCTGCATTTTGTGGCTGCTCCGTACGCATCGTCTTGGCCAGAAAAAACCCCGTATAAAACATCTTCCTGTAATACTCGGCATTGGGAGCTCGGGCATTCTAATGAATATAATGACGCTTATCCAGCTCGCCTTTGTCTATGGGATGATTGGAAAATACGGGGACGACCGCGTTATCGCCGTACTCGGAACATGCATGACTTTCTTAAATCTGGTTTTCATTCCGTTGTGGGGCATTTCACAGGCATTACAGCCGATGCTGGGTATAAACTACGGTGCGGGACAGCTGGGGCGGGTAAATCAGGCTTTTAAAACATTTTCACGTCGGGCGCTGCTTGTCAGCATTCTGATCTGGTGTGTTTTAGAGCTGTTTCCCCTGCAGCTTCTAAGTTGGTTTATTGAGGACAAGGAATTAGCCAAATATGGCGTGACCGCCTTTCGACTGATTTTCGCTATGTTTCTTTTTTACGGTTTTTTCATTACGCTAATTACTCTATATCAAGCTGTCGGCAAGGTAAAAAATGCGATTTTACTTATGCTGGGGAGAATGCTGGTAATCTTTCTTCCTGCGCTGCTCATAGCTTCAAACGCAATGGGCATAACAGGCGTCTGGATGGCTTTCCCGATAACTGACGTAATCATTTTACTTGCTGGATTCATCTCGTATCACAGCTTCAGGCGTAAATACTTATTGTGGGATATGGAACATTTTTAAGTCGTTGTTGCTGGGATTCATTTAATGAACTTATACATAACAAACAGTGGGAACGTTCAAGTAGGCGCTCCCGCTGCTTTCGGGCAACCGTGCTTATGTTTACTTCACTATTAAATCTGAAAACGTTATGCCAATGGCAAACTTGCCAAAAGGTAAGGGCGCATAGAAATAGGGTCTAAGATGCAAATGCATGATGACAGCCTTGCCACCAAGTATAGTTGTGTATTAAACCGCCCTTTGTGCGGCAGGTTTTTTCATAAACAACTTAATAAGAATGGCGGTACCTTACCGAACAGCGACCGGGCGTGATGAAGCAGATCTGTTTATTAACCATAACAAGATAAAAGGAACGCATATCATACTGCGTCCCTAAAATCAGTTACATAAAACATTTGAAGTATAGTTTTGTTATATACAAGCTGCTCATTTGGGAAAGGTCAGAGTTGTTGTAACTCCATGATCCGCAACGCTCTTTATCTGCATGGTTCCTTTATGGGATTCCACAATCTTCCAGACAAGCAACAACCCCAAACCATGTCTCACATCCAGCCTTTCGTCCGTGCTGTTCATGTAATGAGTCTTTTTCTCTAATTCTTGAAGCTTTTCAGCCGATAATCCAATACCATTATCAGCGATAATAAGGATCAGCGAGGTATCGGAGCAATCAAGGGACAGCTTAACATTACAGCCTTGCGGATTGTGTTTTAAACTATTCTGCACCAAATTGCTTACAGCCCGTGAGATTAAGCGGGAGTCACAGTTAATTGCGGCAGTTTCGGCAGCGGGAGTAATTTCAACATCAATGGAATAAATATCGGGAATGCCTGTATTGCACAATTCTGCCACATACGAACGCAGCAGCTTTGATAATCTGTCAGGCTCCTTGTGTAATGGCTGCATTTCATATTCCAGCTGTGATACCAAATTCAAATCTTGAACCAGTTCTTTTATCTTAATGCTTTGCCTTCGGATAATTTCTGCCTGTTCCTTAATTGAACTGTCTGCAACGGCGCTGTCCGCGAGACGCCCTGCATACCCCATAATCATAGAAAGAGGTGTTCGTATGTCATGGGAAACGCCGCTGATCCAGTTTGCGCGCGCTTCATTCTGCCTGCTTAATATCAGTGATGCCTTATTCACGCTATCGGCCACCTCAGACAGCTCCCCGCGTACGGTAAGCGATACCGGCTTCCCGTCTGCAAGTGTTTCAATAGAGGCGACAATCGGTTCTGTATTCCTGATGATTTTTCGTTTAGAAAAGTAGTATGCGAGAAACAGGAGCAGCAAATCAATAGCAAGCATTCCCATAAAGTACAGTGGTAAAGTCTGAATTGCCCGAATGGAGTAGTAATTACTGATGAGTTTCGTATAGCTGTCTTTTGGATAGCCCAATACCAGCAGCCCATCCTCAGCGTTCCAGACAAAAACCGGGTAATCCTTGAGATACCCTCTGGAAAAAACGGCTACATCCTGAACGCTATAGCTGTCCGGAATATTCTCCGGCGTATCGACCGACCATGCACATTGTCCCTCCGGGTCCAGGAATATAGCCCAAATGTGATTGCTTTGTAGCTTTTGGCGGGCATCCTCCGATATTCCGTCTAAATTAGATGCTGCGGTGATATCTTCTAACATTTTTTGTGGAGAAGTGTCACCGTAGTCTTTTGTAATGACATTATGAAACGTCCAGGCAAAAGAGACTACATTTATCAGCAACAAGACGATCACAAAGACAGCAAAAGAGGCCAAATGCTTTGCAATATATCTCCCAAATGATTTCATGGCATCACTTCCTTGTGCTCAGCTTATAGCCTAATCCCTTGATCGTAATGAGAGAAACCGGCTTTGACGGGTCTGTTTCTATCTTTTCCCTTATACGCCGAATATGGGCATTCAGGCTGTTTTCATACCCAAAAGGATTATCTCCCCATAGGGCTTCGCAGAGCGCGTCAACCGTGACAATCTTTCCCTCGTTCCGGGCAAGCGTCTCCAGCAGCGCGTGTTCTTTTGCTGTTAACGGTATCACTTCGTTTCCTTTTATTACTTCGGCGCGGCTGAAGTCAACCGTAGATTCCTCCAGCTTAATAAGCGGGGCATCCTCTTTGTAACACCGCCGTAGTACAGCATAGACGCGCAGCAGCAATTCCTGGGGCAAAAACGGTTTTACAATATAGTCATCCGCGCCAAGACCAAGACCAGCCAGCTTGTCCGTTGCTTCGTCCTTTGCCGTCAGAAAAATAATCGGTACATCTGTAAAGACGCGCATCTGCTGCATAAGAGAGAATCCGTCCCCGTCGGGCAGCATTACATCCAGAATTGCCAAATCCGGTTTTTCTTCTTTGGCGGCTGCAACGCCCTCCCGGACAGAAGCAGCCGCAACGATATTTTCAAACCCGTCGTCCGTCAGGATGGCTGTCACCAGTTTAAGCAAATCAGGCTCGTCATCCACCAGCAGGAGCTTTTTATCATGTAAGAACGAATGATTCAACATATCACCTCCAACAAAACAATTATAACATGGCGTATCAATATTGAGGCTGTTCCCGCAAAAAAGTAAGGTAAAAGTAAGGACGCGGGAATGCAAATGTCAGGATGGTGTTGTACCATAAAAGCGTCGAAAGGAGATGCTTCTATGGACTATATCATCACAACCGAAAAGCTTACGAAGAAATATAAGAATTTTACTTCCGTCAGCAATGCTTCGCTTCATGTCCGCAAAGGCAGTATTTACGGCTTCCTCGGCCCCAACGGGGCAGGAAAATCCACTACCATGAAGATACTGCTGGGACTAACCGCACCCACAAAAGGTAGTTTTACTATTGACGGGAAACACTTTCCCAATGATCGGCTGGAAATTTTGAAGGAGATCGGTTCTTTCATCGAATCGCCCTCGTTCTATGCGAACCTGACAGGACGGGAGAACCTTGATATCATCCGCCGAATTCTGCGGCTGCCTAAGAGCGCAGTTGAAGAGGCGCTGGAGTTGGTCGGACTTAACGAGTTTGGCAATCGGCTTGCAAAAAAGTATTCGCTGGGCATGAAACAGCGGTTAGGGCTCGCCGGGGCGCTTCTGGGCAGACCGCCCATCCTCATTTTAGATGAACCGACCAATGGCCTCGACCCCTCCGGCATCCATGAAATTCGAAACCTGGTAAAGTCTCTGCCTAGTCTCTACGATTGCACAGTATTGATTTCCTCCCACATGCTGTCGGAAATCGAGCTGATGGCAGACGATATTGGCATTCTTAATCATGGCCGCCTGCTGTTTGAGGGGAGCTTGGACGATCTTCGCCAAAGCGCGCAACAATCCGGCTTCGCCGCTGACAATCTGGAAGATATGTTTCTCTCTATGGTTGAAAAGGATAATGCGTCCAGAAGGCAAAGGGCGCAGCTATGAGCACGCTCGCAATCGAGCTCCGGAAAGAGAAGCGGACCGGAGTAATCCCTGTCCTTCTGGCGGTTGGCATCTTAGGGGCGGCATATGCTTTTGTCAATTTCCTTGTACGGAAAGACACGCTTCTGAACCTGCCGCTGGCCCCAATGGATGTTCTGCTAACCCAGCTTTATGGCATGATCATGATTTTAAATATGTTCGGCATCATCGTAGCCGCCTGCTTGATTTACAACATGGAGTTCAAGGGGAACGCAGTCAAAAAAATCTATATGCTGCCGACAAGTGTTCCGGGAATGTACTTCTGTAAATTCCTGATATTGACCGTACTTCTGCTCATTGCGACTGCGATTCAAAACCTGGCGCTTGCGCGGATTGGCATGGCTGATTTACCGCGGGGAACCTTTGTAATTAACACGCTGATAGGCTTTGCAGCCTATTCCTTTATTACTTCTATGCCGGTGCTGTCCTTTACGCTGCTGATTTCGTCCCGGTTTGAGAATATGTGGGTTCCGCTTGGGGTAGGCGTTGCCGGGTTTTTAAGCGGAATGGCTTTGGCCACGTCCAAGTCGGCTCTGCTTCTGATTCATCCGTTCGTCGTGATGCTGAAACCCGCCGTTGCCATGAGCGCCCAACCGGACAGTGCGGTGATCATCGTTTCCGTGGTCGAAACGATCATTTTTCTGATTGCCGGACTATGGATGGCAAAACATCTGCGTTATGAATAAGGAGGGAGGATTGAAATGAGTTTTATAGAACTGCTTAAAATTGAATTTATGAAAGTGAAGCGTTCAAAAATTGTCCCTTTGATTTTCGTTGCCCCATTATTGGTGGTAGCATCCGGAATTGCGAACTTGAGCAGCTATTTCACACCGGAATATACGAATGCGTGGCCAGCCATGTTCATTCAAAGCGCTCTGGTCTATGCCTATTATTTGCTTCCGCTGAGCATGATCGTTGTTTGTGTTATGATTGCCGGACGGGAAACGCAAAACAACGGCGTCTTAAAAATGCTAGCCTTGCCTGTCAGCCGGTATGCACTTTCGCTGGCAAAATTCTGTGTATTAATGTTTTATCTATTTATGGAAATGGTGGTCTTCTTGGCGGTGTTCGTTGTCGCCGGACTGATTGCCACAGGTACGATGGGGATTACGGAAACGCTGCCTGTCTTGTATTTGGTTAAATGGTGTGTTGGGCTTTTCCTTACTATGCTTCCCAGCGTGGCAATGATGTGGGCCATTACAGTGCTGTTCGAAAAGCCGCTGCTTTCTGTGGGCCTCAACCTGCTGCTTGTGATTCCCGGCGTACTGGTCGCAAATACGCCGCTCTGGATTGCCTACCCCTACTGTTACAGCGGCTATCTGGTGTCGTGCTCCCTGCATGAGTTTACAGCGGCATCTTCTGATACCGCCTTTTCGCTTATGCCCTTCCTGCCCTGCGCCGTCTTGGCCTTTGTACTGGTTTTGACACTAGCCGTCACCCAATTTGGAAAAAAAGAAATGAGGTAGATTATTATGGTGAATAGAAAACTGCAAAAAGTAAGCGTGGCTGCGCTCATCGTCAGCGCCCTGCCTCTGGCAACCTTCATTCCTGTTTTGTTAAAAATCACTTTGCCGGACGGAACACGTGGTATTTGGTCCGTTGCTAATATTGTCTTTATCCTTGTGGGCCTTTGCCTTTCCATCGTCTGTGTACGCAATCGCGAGAGCCGGAGTGCTGTTAATATTGCTTCTACGATAATTAGCATATTCTGGGTGCTGCTGATGATTGGAATTGCCGTTCTGGCTTTGTTTTTGAATTTTCTTCAATAAGGGAATAGGCTTCAGTCGTTTTTAACAGCGTACGGACTATGATGACATCAGAGTAGACTGATACAGGAGATATTTATGCACATAGAAAACTACAACGCCTTTTCACAAAGCCGTCAATTATCCAGCTCAAGGAAAATCGGGAATGTATCCTTGCCTGATTATTCGGATTTTCATTTTAATACCAAGAAATCCCCTGCCATGAGCGATGAAAAATACAAGGAGGCTATATTGGAGCAGGCCAAAAAAGACCAGGCTGCAGGCAAATTTCAATCGGATTCCACCGGATTTAGAAGCTTAGTAAAAAGTTATGTTTCTGCTGTTTCTCCGGACAGAAAAAACATCATAAAAGAGGGATTAACAGCAATATTCAAAAATAATAAACCACAACCTAAAACTCTCAACTTGCTAGACTATCTATTTGGCATCGTTAAGTATTCTAAAGAAGCAACAGATGTGTCTTATGCTGAGTTTTACGACAGTAATGGCGAAATGATAGCTTCTTACTCAAATGGCAGATGGATTTCCTATGGGACAAAAGCAGAAAACGCACGTGAATCTGAGCTTTGGGGCATATATAACGAGGCGTGGAATAATGCTGCTAAAACAAGTCAGGGAGTAAGTACAGACGCTATACCGAGTTCGGTTGATATATCCGTATGATTGATCGGCTTGAAGTGCTTAAGTAACTAAGCAAAGCCAAAACTGAACCGGGAGATAAAGCTCGCCTCCCCTCTCTATTTATTCGTTCATAACTTTGGCAGTTTTTAATATGCTTCCAAGGTTATCTAGATTAGTGTGTTCCATTAGTTCACCTCCGATAACAGGTTACAGTTCCTGTTTGGCGGGTGAAACGATTTAATACATCATAATAAGGAATTATTAGATCATGTTGAAGAGTTTTTGTAAAACAAGACACGTAGACACTTGTAGATAATGATTGACTATTTCAGTTGGTCGTTATATACTACCGATGTAGACAGCTGTAGATAACACTATATGCATGTTATCTGTTCAAAGAATTTGATCGGAGTAGCGATAATGATCAGTATAAAGAAACTTCCCGACGCTGAATTTGAAGTAATGAAAACTATATGGGCAAATGAGCCGCCAGTTACAACCAGTCTGCTGATGGAGCAACTGGGAAACAAAAAAGACTGGAAGTTACAAACGCTGGTTGCTCTTTTGCTTCGCCTGGTTGAACGGGGATTTGTTCGCTCTGAAAAGAACGGCAAAGAGCGCACATATTATCCTTTGATTGATAAAGAACAATACCTCGAATTTGAAACCAGCAATTTCATTGAGAGATTCCATGATCGCTCTATCGTGAGCCTTGTCAGTACCTTATATGATGGAAAAGAACTGAAAGCCTCAGATTTGGATGAGCTGTCAAGGTGGCTGAAACAGCGGGGTGAGTAGCATGGAAAAGTTATTCGATGCGTATCTTCAAAACTCGCTAGAACTCTCGGCGATTGCTTTGCTCCTGCTGGCGTTTTCGTCATTATTGGAGCGCCGTTATTCAGCCAAATGCCGTTATTATCTTTGGGCTGTAATATTCATTGCGCTGCTCCTGCCGGTTCGGGCAAAGGTAACCCTTACGCTGCCGGAAGTATTTCAACCCATCATGCCACAAAATATAAGTACCGCCGCATCCGGTACTGCTGCTGTTGCTGATACTGTAAAAGTATGGGGTTGGCATCAATATGCAGGACTGCTATGGGTTGTAGGTGTGTTTTGCTTTTTAGGCTGGCATTTTTATCAGCATCTGCACTTTCTGTCCGCCGTCAGACGGTGGAGCGAAAAAATAGATAATTCCGTTATATTAAAGCAATTTGTTCATATAAAAGCGGAATTGGGAATCCGGGATCGTATCACCATAAAATCCTGTGCCTGTATCCAAACTCCAATGGTAATTGGCTTGCTTCGCCCCGTGGTTTTGCTCCCGCGTATAAACATTTCTCCCGATGAGCTGCCGCTTATTTTAAGGCATGAGCTTATACACTACAAGAGAAAAGACTTATGGTACAAAGTCCTTATGATGATTACATCAGCTATCCACTGGTTCAATCCGATTGTACACCTTATGGTTAGGTCTGCTTTAAACCTGTGTGAGATTTCGTGCGACGAGGAAGTGCTGCAAGGGCATGACGCAAAAGGACGTGCACAGTACGGTGAAGCCATCATCGGTGTTGTCCGAAACAGAAGCGCGTATCATACAGCACTTTCCACAAATTTTTATAGTGGCACCAAAGGTATGAAAAAACGTATTTATGCCATGATGGATATGTCAAAGAAACGATTTTCTCCTGTTTTATTTATTGCCATTTTTATAATCACCATTTGCGGAACTACCGCTTTTGCCGTATCGCCTGCACATGCAGCGGAGATTTCACAGAATTCTAATAAAACAGCAACAATCGCCCCAGAGCAGAATAAAACAGATTCCGCAGGTTCGTATGTTCAGCCGTCATCCGCTTCTGATGCGGAACAAGACAATCAGGAAAAGCAAAACGACGATGGGCTTACAAACGATATTGCCCCGGTTCTGCAGCCTACCCTTGAGAACACATCCACAAAGCAATCAAATGAGCTGGTCAGTGTCTCGAATGAGCCCAGATCAGTCAGCGGAGATTTACAGTTTAGCGAAAACACTCCTGCGAAATCGTCCCAAGCTCAACCGCAAAATTCGGATACAAACAGGCTGGTTCCGGGCGACGAGCAGCCATAAGAAACCTTTCATCGAATATGACCACGCGATATAAAAAAGGTGGTCGTATACCCCGAATATAGACATTTGTCTACTTACTAATGAAAAGAAAGTTGAGAAAAGCATGAAAAGAATTATGATCTTACTCCTATCCCTGACACTGACAATCACGGTCACCGGATGCGGCGCGCAAAAAAGCACGCCCAGCGGTTCTCCGGAAAACAGTTCTGAGGTGTCGGATAATAATCCGTTTCAATCCGGTGATGAGGCATCCGGCGGTGTCCTCGGAAGTATCGGGCATGGCTCGGTCAATCCGAACCGGGATGACAGCGGCAAAATGCAGCCTTTTGTATATGACGGCGGCGAGATGAGCATTGCATACGCGGTAAATGCCTCCGGCAAGGCAAAAAATGTAGGTTTTCTTGTATTTGTAGATGGTATCTCACAGCCCTATAAAACCGACAGCGACGATACCTATAAAACCATGCACGTTTTAAACTTAGAGAAGGACGACACAGACTACCCTTTTTCCATTATCTTTGATCCAGTTACAGGGAAAAAAGGAGAAACCCTGTCCTTAACGATCGTCAGCTTGTATGCGCCGGACTTTATTCCTGACATGGTAAAAACCAGCAGTTACGGTGGATACCATGACACGCTGGCCAGTAACTATGAAATTCGTTTTGACAAGAACACTGAATTACCGAACAGCTCCACGCTGCCAAAGTATATGAAATTACAGAACGTCAAGCAATCGACGGAACCGACCACGCGGGAGTACCTTGACAGCCTTTCCGTTTTTTCCGGTATGTCAACCATCACCCTGGAGACCTTGAACAAACAGGTTTTTGCCCAACAGTTTTTTAACAGCCAGGGCGGGTTAATCAGTAACCTGAAAGTCAATACGAACGGTACTCTCCATGTTACCTTTAAAATTACGGGTTATCCCGGGGCGCGCTATCAAAGTACCTTCTACATCAACCATCAGGCCTTGACTGATGGGGAAAACACATCATTTGAAACGGTTCTGACAAAAGGCAATGTGTCGGTCATTGAAGCGGATATAGCGCTTTCCGAGCTTGAGGACTTTAATACCTTTTATGTTATTTCAACACTGTGTAACTACCAGGAGCTTTGGGAAGACGGTACGCCTTTAATCAAAACCGCTTCGGTCTTGCTCTATAAAAAATGAGGGAGATAGGAATATGAAAAAAACCATTCTGACTTTTGGCCTGTGCATGATCCTGATTTTATCCGGATGCGCGCAGAAAAGCGGCATGCCCACTGAAACCACATCGACACCAAAGGCCGATCAAACAAGCGGTTTGACTCAACCAGACGAAAATATAGCCGCCTCCATCGACGTAGGACAGGTGGACTGGAGCAAGGTACAGGGAAAAATCAGAGATATTTACCCCGCGGGCGGCAGCGAGGTGTTGATTTTTGCCGATCAGATTACGCTCTATGACTTAGCCGCTGGAAAAACCGTCGCAACAGCGTCCAAAGAAGCGTTAAGTGGAGTCCGCTGCTGGATATTGGACAATGGCTTTGCGATAGCGGGAGAAAAAGATGACCAAGGCGCTGGCAATAGTTCGGGATTTGCAACAGGAGGTTCAGGCCCTCAGTTTCGCGTGATTTTCTATGATGCAAGCCTTAAGAATCGGTCTGAGCTGGATTTATCAAAGCTGCTGGGAGATAAGGACATTTTGGTAGATACAAATGCGATAGCAGTCTCTCCCGACGGTAGACGCATTGCATGTGCGACGATGCGCGGTCTGTACCTATATGACCGGCAGTCGGATCAGCGCACTGCACTGATCGATTTTACTCCTGAAGATAACAAAAAACGTTGCGGTATATCCCTTGTCGAGCAGGTCGGGTTTACAAATGACGGCAGGAGCATCGCGTTTAAAGCACAGAGCTTTGACGTACCGGCAGTAATCGACAAACCCTCCTTTGATACCATAGGCACCATCAACACCGACGGCACCGGACTTTCAAACCAGAAAATTGAAGGGTATACCGTAAAGGAACTCAGCGCATATGCTTCCCGGTTGCTTGTTGCCGAGGACTTCACAACCGCCGATGGCCGGGTGATGGTGATGGAGAGCAAAAGCGGAGATCAGAAGATTTATGATCTCACAGATAAAAAAGAGGGCGGGAATATCTGCGGATCGGATACAGGGCGCTATTTTGCCTCATCAGTTGCCACAAAAACCGGCTGGATGGTTCGAATCTATGACGCAGAAACCGGTAAACTCATTAAAGAACAGAGTATCTCTATTGACGGGCAGGAGCTGTACGGTACGAATGATCCCGCAGTGTGTGTATTGGATGAAACGCGGACCTGCTTTGTCCTATTGGGAAACAAACATGACTCAGTGGATACAAAAATCGAAATGGTCTCGTTTTAAGCCGTATCGCCCATAGGAGGATTCATGAAGATATCATTTGAAGGTATTACAAAACAATATAAGAACAAATATGCCCTGAAAGACTTTAACACCGAGCTTGGCGAAGGCGTGTACGGCCTGTTGGGGACCAACGGCGCGGGCAAGACCACGCTCATCAACATCTTCGTCGGCATCCTGAAAAACGATGCCGGACGCGTATTAATTGACGGCGTGGACGTCAGAAAAATGGGACTTTGGTTTTTGTCCCGCATCGGGTACCTGCCGCAGTATCCGCAGTTTTATAGAAACTTTGAGGTAATGGAATTCCTGCGCTATATGTGTGCGCTGAAAGATATTCCGAAGCCGCAGGGTGAGCAGCGCGCCAAAGAACTTTTGGAGATTGTCCATCTAAGCGACGCAGGGCACAAAAAAATAGGTGCGCTCTCAGGAGGCATGCGCCAGCGCGTCGGTATCGCGCAGGCAATGCTGAACGACCCCGATATTTTGATTCTGGATGAGCCGACAGCGGGGCTTGATCCCCAGGAACGAATCCGATTTCGAAATCTGATTACAAAGTTTTCACATGGACGTACAGTCTTGTTGGCAACGCATATCGTCTCGGATATCGAATTCATTGCCAATGAAGTAATCCTGCTGAAAGATGGGCATCTGCTGATGCAGGATACCCCTCAGAACCTGATGCACAGCATGAAGAATAAGGTGTGGTCGGAAACCGTGAACGATGAAGCGCTTGACGATAAGCTCGGCAGTATGAAAATCAGCAACATGCTGCGCGATCATGGCGGAATTCACCTGCGGATCATCGGCGATGAAAGGCCGGACGAAACAGCGGTTCCGGTACAGGCGAATCTGGAGGATGTGTTTCTCTACCACTTTGGGGAGGGGGAACAATGGTAAGACTGATCCGTTTCGAATACCGCAAACATTTTGTAAAGCCGTCCATTCTCATTGCTTTACTCATGTTCTCCTTAATCAGTGTTGTAAAGATTTACGGCGTTTACTCGGAAAATTCCCTATTTGCCCGCGGACGCAGTACCGAAGAATCCGTACAGATCAAGCAGCTCTATTGGGACTTCTATAAAGATTTCTCCGGCGAAATCACGCTCGACAAAATAGATCGGCTTATGAAGATATATAAGCCTCTGGAAAATCAGACTGCCGACGGAACCGCCAGTACTGGGACGGATGACTCCGACACCTACACCGGAAATGTATATAACGATTACTATTTCTTCGACCGCTGCTTTGTCAATCCTATGGAACATGATTATATGTATCAGAACTATGCAAATCAGGTGGCCGCGGCGGCGCGGGAGAACATAAGATTATATCAGTCTGTCGGAAATACGTACGACTGCCGGAAAAATGCCGCGATAGCGGAGCTTTTCACAGGTCGGCAGATACATGATTTTGACTTCACAGAAATGTATCAATATTACCTGCACTACGATTTTTCCTCTTTTTTAGCCTTTCTGCTCTTTGTGTATGGATTGGTAGGGGTATTCGTATCTGAAAAGGAATCTGAAATGGATACCCTGCTTCTGACTACGAAACACGGCGGAAGCAAGACCATTGCGGCAAAGTTCCTATCCTCCGCTCTTTTCGTGGTAGTTGTCTGTACCTGGTTTTGGCTGCTGGACTTTTTTGCGTTTTCCGCAATCTTCGGTTCATTTGAGGGCGTTTCCGCCCCGCTCTACGCCGTAAAGAACTTCGCAGATACGCCGCTGGGCCTGACGCTGGGGCAATATGCCCTGCTTTCCAGTGCTGTCAAAACTGCCGGGATGCTGGTTCTTGGACTGGGAATTCTGCTGCTTTCAAACCTGTTCAAGAACGCTTTGCTTCCCTTTGTACTCAGCCTCGCAGGAGCTTTTGGCCTAATTTACTGGCAGGGGATTTTTATGGGATCGGGGCATATTGGCATCAAGATACTGAATCCCTTTATATTGATGGTCAACCGTGAGCTGTTTCGCAAGACAGAGTTTGTAAATCTGTTTCAGTTTCCTGTACCCAGCTATCTCATGGCCCTCGCCGTGGCAGCGCTATGGGGAGCTGCTTTTATTATCATTCTTATCATAACCATCCGGAAGAGCACGGTCGTTCGGAAGGGGGTTCGGTAAAATGGAGTATGAAATCAGGAAGATGTTTTGGCATCAGAAAGGGCTATGGCTGATCCTGCTTTATTTTGTTCTGAGCATTGCGGGACTCCTATTGTTTGACACACCGTCAAATCCTGAGATAGAGCAAAACAAAGCGGCTTATGATACCTATCTTCAGCAGGTTGAGGGAAAATGCACGGATGAAACAGAAACCTTCCTATCAAAGGAGGCTGAGCGGATTGCGGAGGCAAACAGCAGGCTTCAGAACCTCTATGATGACTATTCCAATGGGAAGCTGACCAAAAAGGAGCTTACAAATCAAGTCACTGGGGTCGAGGAAACCATCCGTTATCAAAAGGGCTTTGAACTTGTGTTTGAGCAATATAACGGTATCCAGGAAAGCATGGAAAATAGATGGTTTCTCTATACCAACGGCTGGGACGGCCTGTTGTCACACGACAGCCTGGACCTGCTATTTGTCTTGCTACTTCTGCTGCTCATTACCCCGGTATTCTGTCAGGAATACGAAAGCGGAATGAATGAGCTGATTATAACAGAGCCAAGAGGAGCAAAACGCAATGCTTTCCACAAAATTGTTCTCGTTGTACTGGCGGTTTGCGCGATTTGTCTGCTGAGTAGCGGTATGCGCTTTCTGTTCTACAATCTGAAATACGGACTGACACATGGAGATTATCCCATGCAAAGCCTTTCGTACTTTGCCACATCCACAAGAAGGGCAACGCTGATCGGCGCTTTCCTTGAAATCTCTTTCGGAAAGCTGTTTGGCAGCCTGAGCCTTGCCGTGCTCATCCTGTTTGTCTCGGCCTGTGTCAGGAAATACGCCCTCACTTTGTTTGTCAGCACGGCTGCGGTTTTGCTTCCATATTTCGGGCTATCACTGTCCTCCGCTAAATACTCTCTTCCAGGTCCTCTTGGATTCATGATTTCAACGGGCTTTTTCAAAGGAAACGAATACCAATATGACGCAGTGACGCAGGAAAAAACGATGGTGTTTCAGGAAATCGGGGGCTCAACGAGAGAACTGCTCATTGGAGTTACTTTATGCCTTATGATTATCATGTCGGTCATAGTCCTGAAAAAGCATACAAACGTCTGGTGTGTACGGAAGCCCCGCCAGATGAAGAAAGTGATATGTTTGTTCTTATTGCTGTGTGTAAGTGCCTCCGTGTTCTCGGGATGCGTCGTATCAAGCGCCGCTCAAGAACATCCGCTATTCAATCTAGAACAGAGCAACGCATATGAAAATAGTAATTATCAGTTTTATGTGGAAAATCCTAATTCCGATAAAGCCACATGGATGATGACAAACAAATCCACTGGAAAAACCGGAAAGCTGATCCGCAACCCAATGCAGGCGCTCAGTCAAGTGCCGGTGACAATCTATGGATGCGGCGATTTCGTTTATTACATACAAGCTGACTCGGATGCGTCCGGATTCTTCTCCATCACTGACCGCTTTTCTGTCGTTGAGGTGGACACCAGAAATTTCAGTGAGAAAATCGTCTTTGAACGCAATTTGAATAAGAACCGCGATACCTTTTTAAGCATAGGGCAACCGAAAGAACAGGACATAAAGTTTTTTTCACTCGTCAATGCGTTTTTCTTGAATGATCAAAACCTCTATTTCATCAGTAACAGACAAGTTTCCAAGGTGAATCGGACTACGGGAAAAAGGAATATCATCATTGAAGCGCCCTCACTCAAGTCACTCTCATTCGATGGCATAAACATTTATTACATTAACGCGGAATCTAAACTCATGAAGTATGATGTCCGCACCGGCCAGGAATCGGGGCTTTGTGGTGTCGTTACGGTATCTTTCCTGCTGACAGCTAAACAGGAAGTGATTTTCATAAACCGGCTGGATCAGAACAAACTCTATGCTCTGTCGCTAAAAGATGGTTCACAGCGAAAGATACTCGATCAGCCGGTGCTATCGTTTTCGCTGGATGGAGAGAACCTTGTTTATGTAAGTAAGACTGATTCCAATGAGCATCAAATTATGCTGGAATAGCAACAAAATACAATAATATTAATTCTGAAGACAATCAAGTTAACCACAAGCTGAACAACCTGCTTATACCAAGTGCCGGATTCGCATAGGGCCGTACTGAAACCGTTGAGAATTGGACAAGCAGTCGGCTTGGCTCCGGATGTACTGAGGATCTTGGCCGCATCGGCACTCAGCATGCATTTCTAAAGGCCGTGGCTCAGCAGACGATGACGATCTCCAATGTGGGCAAAATATTGCAGTTCGTCAATATATTTCAGCAGTATGTTGATATGGACCTGACGCCAAGTAGTCTTGCATGGTCGGGCAAGAATGCCGTTTCCATAGGTTCTGACAACATTACATTTTCCACGCTGGACGGCAAATGGAAGTCTCCATACTACCGGTTGGACTCTGATGCGGTACTTAAATTGATGAATTCCTATCTGAACTCCTACAGCACTGACCGAACGGCAAAGAATCTGAAATTCCCTCATAAAGCCGTTCACTTCCGCTCCGGAGATTATATAAAGGAGACTGTTCTTTGACCAATATTCAAAAATCGGAAGACATGTTTAAATTACTCTATAACACTACCGCGAAGCCGCTTTATAATCTTGCTCTATATGTGATAGGAGATTAACCAACCGCAGAGCGAATATTAACTGACGTATTTGTTGAAGTGTTTTATACTATCTCCGACCAAACCGATCCTGATTTCTTTAAGAAGAAATGCATTAGATTGATATATCGACGCGCAAGAAAAATCAGAATAAAGACGGGACATGATATAGGTAGTACAGAACCATTAAAAATGAAGGAAGCGCAGCAAAAATCAGATGATGATATAAAAAGAACACAATTATTCGATATGCTCAACAAACTCAGCTTTGAGGAAAGGTATATTATTCTACTTTTCTGTTGGCAAAGATTCTCCTTTAAGCAGATTGCAGAAACGATATGTCGTCCAAGGTTTATAACGAGAAAGTATTTATATGCTATCGCGAACAAGGTTTCAAGAATTCCTGAGGTGTAGTTGTTAAAGTCTTATATATGAATCTATATTAATAAATGTACATACACAAAGGGCAAACTTGCCGAAAGGCAAGGACGCAAAGTCGAGGGTCTAAGATGCGAAAGCATTATGACAGCCTGGCTGCCGGATAGGTATTGCGTATTAGCCCGCCCTTTTACGGCAGGTTTTTTTATTAAATAAAGGTGGCCCCCGCCCAATAAAAAAAACGTGAGTTTGGCGGGTTCTTTCTCATGCTTGAATAGCAAGAATCAAACCCTCTAAGCTCATCAGCTTGGAGGGTTTTTCTATGTGCATTCTACGTGCCTTGAGCTTTAGGCGGCCGCTCGGTAACAGCGGCCGGGCGTGATGAAGCGGACATCATTATCCTACATATCGATTTATTTGGTAGTCTTTCTAAATTAGACAGTACTGCCTATGGGAGCAGTACGACCATTAAGGAACAAATAGATCATACTAGCATGATATATAGAATCACATTTTCCCAAAAAGCTCATTTGAATTATATCCAAGTGGGCTTTTTTTGGCTAATAGAGGGTAATTCTGTCGGTTGCCGATCACCGCCTTCTTCGTTTCGATTTACTGACAACAAAAATCGAAACGGAGGAAATCCATATGGCTAAGGTAAATCTGCGGGATTACTACCCGTTTTATCAAGATGACTGCTATATAGATGTTTTAGATGATGTCGCCAAAGCACTGAAGGAGCTGGACAGGCTAGAGGCCGCTTATCAGCGGCGTATATATCGAAACAAGGCCCAGTTCTCACTTGACAGGGGAGATGGAATCGAACATGATATTCTATTTGTCTCACTCTCGCCTTGGGAGATCTACGAGCGAAGGGTTACATACGAACAGGTTTATGCCGCAATCGCAAAGCTTCCGGTCAAGCAAGAAAATTGAAAATTATCTGAAAAAATTTTACTAAGCCTCTTCGGATTTGCCTTAAAAATGTCATGGTTATTGAGAGGATGAATTAGTAGCTCTCAATTGCACATTGAAAATTGAATAAAGATATCCCGGATACGTTGGGCGCGTGAGCCGATGAGGGAAAGCCGGGCGGCAGGTACGTCAAGACCCCTGTTAGGGAGAGCGAACAATACCAATGCCGCTGGTGGCCCTTGCAGGTCTGCTGGCGATAATCTCATGCGTCCGATCATGATACTTCCGTTCAGTCACGGTCCGAGCGTTAAAAGCGTCGCAGGCAATGAGGACGGCCCGCCATAAGCATGGAGGGAGGTGTGATTCCTATGAAGGCGGTGGCCACCGCCCGTCCGGATATCTGTGAAATTAAAGCAAATCGAAATGAAGAAGGACAGCCGCGCCGTAATGCATTTTTATGTTATGATGGCTTAAAAGAGTCGGCGCGGATGATTTTCCTTTTAAATATAGGAGGTTTTTACATGGACACGAAAACAAAACCTCTTAATATTGAAAGAGCGCAGCGAGAATCTTCTTTCACAATTGATGGGTATAACATATCGGCTACCTTTGCCGAGAAAAAAAATCCAGCCGTCTCTGGCCAAATAAAACAGATTTTTTATCCTCGTTTACCAGCAATGCTTCCAATATCCACAAAGTGGACATAGCAAGGCGTGTGTGAGATAATTCAACCGGCGTCATTTCGCCGGTGTTCTTTGACAACTGAATAATCCTGCGTATTGATCTGCCATCTCACACAACATATGAGAAAGGATAGATTGATACATGGAAAACAGAGTATATTGTTTATATCGCGTGTCAACAGACAAGCAGGTAGACTATGACAATAAAAATCAAGCACACCTACCTATGCAAAGGAAGGCTTGTCACCGTTTTGCCGAGGAAAAGGATTGGACGATTATACATGAGGAACAAGAAGAAGGCGTTTCCGGTCACAAAATTCGTGCCGAGCGGCGCGATAAGCTGCAAATCATAAAGGAACATGCCAAGCAGGGTAAGTTTGATATTCTGCTTGTTTTTATGTTTGACCGTATCGGACGCATTGCCGACGAAACCCCGTTCGTTGTAGAGCGGTTTGTCAAAAATGGAATACAGGTCTGGAGTACACAGGAAGGTGAACAACGGTTTGATAATCACACCGATAAACTCACAAATTGCATACGCTTCTGGCAGGCTGACGGTGAAAGCGAAAAGACTTCTATTCGTACACGGACAAGCCTTGGACAGCTCGTTGAGGACGGCCACTATAAGGGCGGTAATGCCGCTTATGGGTATGACCTAGTATAGAGTGGTCGGCTAAACAAAAAGAAACACGAGCTGTACGACTTGGTCGTTAATGAAGATGAAGCCGCCGCTGTGCGTATCATTTTTGACAAGTATGTAAGTGAAGGTTACGGTACACAGCGGATTGCAACCTACCTGAATAGATGTGGCTATAGAGCAAGGACAGGCAAGATGTGGCATCATGCAAGTATATGCGGCATCATTTGTAACCCGTCTTATACCGGCATTCTGCGGAGCGGTGAAAGTCGTTCCCCGATCATGCCCCATTTACAGATAATAAGTCCTGAGGTATTTCAGGAGGCACAGAAAATTCGTACTTCAAGAGCGAACTCAGTTGAAGAAAATCGCACTGTTCCTCTTAATACAAGAGGACAATCACTTCTTGCTGGTAACGTATTTTGCGGGCATTGCGGCTCACGCCTGACACTGACCACCAATGGAAAATATCGCAGGCGTCAAGATAGAACGATGGACACAACACAACGAATTCGGTATCTTTGATATGGCGAAACCCGCAAGCAGACTGAATGTGACGGTCAAACCGGCTATACGATGCATATTCTTGACGATATCATCGAAAAGGTTGTGCATGGGATTTTTGAACGCATGAGGAACATCCAGAAAAGTGAGATTGTCAACGTCCGATACCGTGAAAAGATGAACGAACGCAAGAGCTTGCTTCATACCAGCCGCGTGGACTACACAAAAGCAGCCTCCGACCTTGAAGCGTTAAAGTCTGAAATAATTAAATCTATCAAGGGCGAAAGCGCCTTCTCTAAAGATATGCTTGCATCTTGATTACCGAAGCTGAGGTCAAATGTACGGAACTGCAAAGACTTTACGAAAAAGCACAAGCCGACTACGATGAAGGACAAGCCGTACTTGCCGAGCTGAACTCGCAATACGATGAAATAATAACTTGGTCAGAGATGTACGACACTGCTGGTTTCGAGGCTAAGAAAATGATCGTAAACTGCCTAATTAGCAGAGTAGAAGTTAATCGTGGCTACAAGCTACACATAGACTTCAAGATTGACCTTGACCAATTCAGTTCAGGGCTGGATATTGCCGCATAAAAGCAAAAAACTCGTTTCCTTACAGAAACGAGTTTCTTACGTTTGGTGGAGATAAGCGGGATCGAACCGCTGACCTCTTGAATGCCATTCAAGCGCTCTCCCAGCTGAGCTATACCCCCATATTTTGTTGCTGCGTCGTTACCGAACGAATGTTATTTTACCAGAGAGTGGCGGCGTTGTCAATATGCTTTTTTACAATTTCTTGTGATTTTATCCTCTTTTCGCTCTTCCCCCATATTGGTTGTTTTCTCCTATCAGTTTACATAACATTTACGTTACTTTGTCTATAATTGCCCTATCCATTTTTCTTTCTGTCCTGTATACTTAGAAATAGAATAAGGGAAAGGAGGAATGGTAACCAGATGAAGCACAATTTCATAAGGGCCACGGATGTCGATGATATTATTTTCGGCAGCATGAAGCAGATCTCTAGTGATCGCTGACATCCCCCATGGCGAACGATTGAACCGCACCTTTAGAGGTGTGGCTTTTTTGTTTTTTGGGGCATGTTCCTGATAGGACGCCGAAGGGAGGACACCTCCTTTCGGCTCCTTTGACAAATCCCGGCAGCCAATTGGTATACAGCCAAAATAATAAAAGCAATTTCCTGACCTCCTTCTATGGTTTGAATCTGCCGCCATGGGCGGCGCCACTAAGCGACAAGCTGGTACAATGGGCGTTGCACCCTTGATCGGCCCACTAAAACAACAAAGGATATACAAAAGCATGGAGAATGCCAGAACCAAGGCGCTCTGCATCCCTTTCCATTTTAGAATACTATAAATAAAGAGTCATCTGTTATTTGACAGATGACTCTTTATTTATTCGTCTTCTTCTTTTTCGAGATCAGGTACTGGTGATAGCGGCATTGTCCAAGCATGATGATCCGTATGCAGCAGTTCATGTGCTTTATGAGAAAGCGGCTTTTCGAGAAAATCCTCATAGATTTTTGTTATTTCAGGATTCTCGTGGGAAAAACGCAGGTCAGATTTTCTATCTATGCCGTATAACTTCCGGGCCCGTTCCCCTGCTAATTCAACACCATCGGTAATAGGGGCTCCCCCGCCCCCGCTGCAGCCGCCTGGGCAAGCCATCACTTCCACAAAATCATAATGGGCTTTTCCACGGCGGATCGCTCTGATCAGTTTCCGGGTATTTACAAGGCCACTGACCACCGCAACACGGACCAACGTGCCTGCAATATCAAAGGTTGCCTCTTTCCACCCATCCATACCGCGTAATTGCTGAAATGCATCGGGCAATGGATTATGTCCAGTAACCATATAATATGCCGACCGAAGGGCTGCTTCCATCACGCCACCTGTTGCGCCAAAAATAACGCCGGCACCCGTTGACACGCCCATGGGAGAGTCAAATTCTTCTTCCATCAAATCCTGTGGTACAATATGCTCCGCACGAATCATCCGGTCAAGTTCACGCGTGGTTAAAACCAAATCCACATCTTGACCCGCTCCGGCGCTATTCATCACCGGAATATCACACTCGTGCTTTTTGGCAATACACGGCATAATGGATACACAGCAAATATTTTTGGGATCAACGTCAATCAATTTGGAAAAGTAGCTTTTGGTGATAGCGCCAAACATTTGTTGCGGAGATTTTGTCGTTGATAAATGATCCACCATGTCCGGATACTGTGACTTCAAAAAACGAACCCACCCGGGACAGCAGGACGTGAACATGGGCAACTTGCTGTCCTCCCTGTTCTGAAGACGGCCTAAAAACTCGCTTCCCTCTTCCATAATGGTCAAATCTGCAGTAAAATTCGTGTCAAAAATATAGTCGAATCCCATTCGTCTTAACGCAGATACCAATCGTTTTACAGTAGCAAATTCTGGGCTGATCCCCAGTGCCTCTCCCCAGGCTGCTCTCACAGCAGGTGCTATCTGTACGACTGTTATTTTTTTGGAGTCTGCCAGCGCATCAAACGCTCTTTGCGTGTCATCTCTCTCTCGCAATGCGCCCACCGGGCAGTGCGTAATGCATTGACCACAAATGGCACAATCCCCTTCTTCAATTTTACGGTTCCACGATACGTCTACCGTAGTGCGGGACCCTGTATTCGCAACATCCCAAATATTAAGTCCTTGAATTTTTTCACAGACCTGTACGCAGCGCATGCATTTGATACATTTCGAAAAATCACGGTACAGAGGGAAATCCTGGTTCCATTCAGAACGTGATTCTTCCTGCTGATAATGGATATCAATGATTCCAAGATCATTGGCTATTTTTTGAAGGGAGCAATTTCCGCTTCTCACGCAACAGGCACAGCGGCAATTATGCTGAGAAAGTAAAAGCTCAACATTTATTTTTCTGGTCTCTCTCACTTTTGGGCTGTTGGCGTACAGCACCATCCCTTCTTCCACCACATTATTGCAAGCGGTAATTAATTTTTCTTTTCCTTCCAGTTCAACCATACAGACCCGGCAAGCACCGATTTCGTTTATGCCTTTTAAATAACACAGGTGAGGAATGGGAATACCCGCAATCTCAGCCGCCTTTAAAATGGTAGTGCCTTCTTTTACTGTGATTGTTTTGTGGTCAATTGTTATAGTTACCATTTTGCCACGTTCCCTCCTTTGAATATGCCATATCCAAAGTGATCGCAACGTAAGCATCGTTTAGATTCTTGGCCGGCTTCCTCGCAAGTCATTCCACACTCGATCAAATCAAAATCATTTTTCCGCTTATTGGCCTCTCTCTCTTTCATGTTAACGCGGCCGCAAGGTGGCCTGTCGTCCAATCGAGCGGGCGGTATGTCAACATCAGAACGAATGATGTGATTAAACCCTAAGTAAGCGTCGATATTCGCCGCAGCCACTTTACCTGCGGCAATCGCACGAATCACAGTAGCCGGCCCGGTCACACAATCCCCGCCAGCAAAAACGCCGGGAATATTTTCAATCCCGCTCCAATTCAGGGCCTCAATCGCGCCGCGTCTCACCGGCACACCCGACTCTTCAAAATGGCGGGACTCAATTCCTTGTCCGACTGCTATAATGACCATATCGCAAGGAATTCTAACTTCCTCTTGACTGGAATCCACAGGAGATGGCCGGCCATTTTCTCCGATTTTTCCGACCAGCTGAGGCTTCATCCACAAAGCCGCTACGCTCCCCTTTTTGTTTGTTTCAATGCGGCTTGGTAGCTGCAAATCAAAAATTTCACAGCCCTCTGCAATTGCCCCCTCCACCTCATCGGGAAGCGCGGTCATATCTGCCTTTCGGCGGCGATAGACAATACTGACCGATTTCGCTCCAAAGCGTCTTGCTGACCGTGCCACATCCATCCCAACATTTCCGCCGCCGATCACCATAACCGCTTTCCCAGTAAAACCGGGCAGGATATCATCCCCTATATTCCGCAGCATTTCTACAGCGGAAATAACGCCTTCGGCCTCTTCTCCCTCAATGCCCAGTTTTTTATCGGTGTGGGCTCCAATTGCAATATACAGGGCATCGTAATGATTTCTGATCTCGTCAACGGATATGCTTTCTCCAACCGACATTTCCATCTTGACTTCGACTCCGGTCGATAAAATCGCGTCGATATCTTCCTGCAGTCTTTCCCCCGGCAAACGGTAATTGGGAATCCCATACCGAAGCATGCCGCCTAATTTTTTTCGTTTCTCATAAATCGTTACCTGATGGCCCATCAAAGACAAATAGTATGCTGCGGAGAGCCCGCCAGGTCCGCCGCCGATAATCGCCACTTTTTTACCGGTAGATGCCGCGCAGGCGGGAACTGGGACAGCCCCGGCATGATCCACCGCGTAACGTTTTAATCCCCTAATATTAATGGACCTGTCAATCATATTGCGGCGGCAGCGCGCCTCGCAGGGATGTTCGCAAATCAGTGCACAAACAGTCGGGAACGGGTTGTCCTTTCGAATTAACCGCACGGCGTCCGCATATCTTCCCTCCGAAACCAAAGCAATGTAACCGGGTATATTTACGCCTGCCGGGCACAGTGCCACACAAGGAACGGGCTGATTTAAACTGCAGGTACATCTTCCAGTCTTAACATGTTCTTCATAGTCTTCCCGAAAGCCATCTACTCCTTTCAGGACCATATTCGCCGCTTCTATCCCAATGGCGCAATCTGCAGAATTGACGATGGCACGCGCCGTTTTTTCAATTAGGTCAATGGTTTTCATGGTTGCCCTTCCCGACAGGACATCCTCCATTAAATTCCCAAGCTGCCCTAATCCTATGCGGCACGGTACACATTTGCCGCAAGTTTGGGCATGACAGAGCTTCAGGAAGGAAGCCGCCATGTCCACGGGACACAATCCGGGGGGGCTTGCCACAATTCTTCGTTCCAGTTCCTTATATAAGCCCTCCACGGTCGTTTGCGCTTGACTTTTTGTGATAATACTAAGTCTGCTCAAGTGATGGCCCCTCCCCTTTTTAAGCTGCTTTTTATTTCTATCATTCCCCGCAATCCATGCGGAAGAATGCAACAGATTTTATGTTAATATTTTAATTAGCATATCATTGATGTGCGATCCAATACTAGTTATTTATTTAACAAAAATGTCCCAAAAAAATTCACCACAATAACAACAATAAATTTTGTAAGTTGATCAACACATGCTTGCCCCGCCCATAGGTAACGGCAGCCTCCGCTGCTGCGTGCTAGCACGCAGCAGCGGAGGCTGTATTGAGCCATTGACTCATCCTGCGTTGTTTCCGTTCAGTTCAAATGGACAGAAAGAGAGCCCAGAAAAGCCGGTCATCATCGTTTGTTTGCCAGCCGATTGTGAATTGCCCCAACGCTTCCCTTAGTTTACCCGCAGCGCAGTTTCCCAGAAGGTATGCGGCATCTCATCCATATTCATCCAAACGTGTTTATGCCAAGTGTATTCGTCCAGGACAAGCACGGAATTCTCCTTGGTCCACCCGGACTCCTTGCGGCCGCCCCAGGGCGTCTCGGTCACAATCTCCAAATGTTGGTTGATCCAGGAGGTGCCCACTTTGAGTCGTTCAATGGCCAGCAGTGCTTTTCTATAGTCCATGGACCAAACGGATGCGCAAAGGCCATAGCGGCTGTCATTGACCATATCCACCGCTTCCTCTGCGGATTTCACTTTCATGAGTCCGACCACCGGAGCGAAAATCTCTTCCTGCATGAGGGGGATTTTGTTGTCATATACCTCAAAGACCGTGGGTGCTACAAAAGCTCCGTCTTTGGTCTCAGGCGTATTGGGACGCTCGCCCCCCAGTAAAAGTTTCGCCCCGCTCTCCTTTGCCTGCTGAATATACTTTTCAGCGTTATCCCGGCACGCCGGATATGCAAGCGGCCCTATCATGGTTTTCGGATCCATGGGATCCCCCATGATAATGGTCTTTGCGGCAGCTACAAATTTTTCCAAAAACGCTTCATACACACCTTCCTGTATGTAGAAGCGGCTGGGCGATCCGCAGTTCTGTCCCGAATTGAAGAAAGCACTGTATACGCCGCCTTCTACCGCCGCATCCAAATTAGCATCGTCTAAGACAATAAAAGCGTTTTTGCCTCCCAGTTCCGAGGCAACCGGCTTTACATAATCGCTGGCCAGGCGCATAATGCGCTTACCCACGCTGGAATCGCCTGTAAAGTTAATTTTATCGATCTCGGGATGGGTTACAATGGCTTCTCCCACCGTATTTCCGGGTCCGGACACAATGTTGATCACCCCGGCGGGGAATCCCACTTCTTTTGCGTATTCGCCCAGTTTAAGGACCGTGAGGGGCGCGCAGGACGCCGGCTTCAAAACCGCGGTGTTTCCGGTTGCCAGGGCAGGCGCCAATTTTGAAGTTGCGGTAGTCAGCGGAAAATTCCAAGGTGTGATCAGTCCAATGACGCCCAATGGCTCCCGGAACGTCATAACCTTGGAGTTGGGGTTGGCGCTGATGGTTAAACCCGTCAGTCCACGGGCGATGCCGGCGATAAATTCCAGATTTCCGGGCGCTGCGTTCATATCAAAAATACGGGTTTTACTGATTGGTCCTCCGTACTGCTGTGTTTCCAGCACGGCCAGTTCTTCCGCATTCTCCCGGATCTTTGCGGCAAGCGCCAAAATCAGCTCTGTCCGTTCCTTTATGTAGACGTTTTTCCAAGCCGTCTGTGCTTTGCGAGCGGCCTTCACCGCCATGTCAACGTCCTCTATACCTGCTTTTGGGACAGTGTCTACCACTTTCCCGTTTGCCGGATTGATCACATCCATGGTCTGCCCGCTTTTGGCGTCAACCAGATTGCCGTCAATCAGCATCTTGTATTGATGGTTCATTGATTTCTTCCTCCAATCATACGTCCTATTTGTACTTGATACAGACCAGCTTTTCATCGGTGAATTCCAGAATACCCATAATTCCGCCTTCTTTCCCCAAGCCGCTCTCTTTCACACTGGTGCCCCAGGGCTGATTGTCGGTCAGCATTTGGCAGTTCACAAACACAGCGCCCACGTGCAGGTCATTGACCAAATCCATGCCTTTTGCCACATCGCCGGTCCATACATGGGCGCACAAACCGTAGGGCGAGTCGTTTGCCAGAAAACGAATATCATCCTGATCGGAGTATTTGATCACCACCGCCACAGGCCCAAATATCTCTTCTCGCGCCGGCGTCATCTCGTGTTTTGCCTCTGACAGGATGGTAGGCATTACAAAAAATCCCTTCTCATGCTGGGGCTGTTTTTCCATGCGGTAATAAAGCTTTGCGCCCTCCTCCAGGCCCTTTTTGACATAGCTCTCCACTTTTGCCTGATGTTCTGCGCTGACCACCGGCCCCAT
This sequence comes from Oscillospiraceae bacterium, assembly GCA_963666535.1. Lineage (GTDB taxonomy): Bacteria > Bacillota > Clostridia > Oscillospirales > Oscillospiraceae. The sequence goes on from OY762913.1 coordinate 2,108,113, forward strand.
GGTAGTGCCTTCTGCCAGAGGATCCCCAACCACTTGACACGCTGCTACCTCTGCCAGCTTTTTGAGGAATTGATCATAAATCTCCTCATGCACATAATACCTGCCCAAGCCGGAGCAATGCTGCCCGCAGTTGTTAAACTGACGGTGCCCCAAAACTTTCATGGCCTCATCCAAGTTTGCGTCTTTCATGACGATGACAGGATTATTCCCCCCCAATTCCATGACGCATTTCTTCACGGTGGAACTGGCGTAAGCAAGGATCTGTTTGCCTGTTTCGCTGCTCCCAGTAAATCCGATCATATCCACACCCGGATGCGTGGCAATGGCCTTGCCCACAGAGCCACCGGGTCCTGTCAAAAAGTTTACGGTTCCGGCCGGCATATCCACTTTTGAAAGGATCTCTGCAAACTTTAGCCCAATCATGGAATTGATGCTGGGCGGCTTTAAAATGCAGGTGTTCCCCACAGCCAAGGCCGGAGCCAGCTTGACGGCCATCATAATTGTGGGAAGATTCCATGGAACGATCAGTCCTACAACCCCCATCGGTTCTCTCTGAAGATACGAAAGGGTTGATCCGCCCATCGGAATTTGTTCTCCCAGAATCGTTTTTGCCAGCCATGCCGTATGCTCAAACTTAGCCGCCGCGCCCATGGTAACGCCGAAAGCGTCCTTGTATGGCGTTCCGTGTTCCAGGGATTCCAATCTCGCCAATTCCTCTGCATGTTCCCTGATTGCCTTGGCAATCTCGCACAGGGTAGCCGAGCGCTCATCCTGCGTCTTGTGGAACCAGATATGAAAAGCATCCTGAGCCGCCTTTACCGCTTTGTCCACATCAGATTCCCCTGCACACGGGAACGTGCCGATTTTTTCTCCCGTGGTGGGATTGATCGACACCATGGTTTTGCCGGAATCGGCATCCACCCACTTCCCGCCGATCAACATTTTGGGGTTATTCACGAATTACACGCCTCCTTCAAGTTACGGTGAAAACATAGTTCACATTCGTATTTGCAGTTTCATTGTAGAACACAGCGCTTGGGATGGCTTCATAAGAACCCATGAAATCCACAGAATATTTTCGTATTTTCCCCCAATTTGGGAAAAAGCCTGAAAAAGGTCGTCCCTCGTACTTCGAAAAAAACGCTGTACCCGTGACATTTTATGTCATGCGGGTACAGCGTTTTGCATCTGTATTCCTTATTCCTGCAGGGACGGTTCCGCTACCTTAGTCAAATTCAGCTTTTTTTCGTATTCCAGAAAGCGAAACGATAACTCGAAGTACAGCAGCATGTCGGTGTCAGCCAGACTGATGTCCAAAACTTCCTCAATCTTTTTGATGTGGTAGATCATGGAATTTCTATGAAGATGGACGGCAGCAGCCGTCTGGGTGATGTTTCTGGCGTTTTTCAAGTAGGCGTACAGGCTTTCGGTAAAGGATGTGTTGTGCTCCCTGTCATATTCCAGCAAATACAAAAGCTTGGGATGGCATAGCTTTTGCAGGTCCTCTCCCTTGGAGCATATCTCGGCAATATGGTAAATAGCCAAGTCGTCGTATTTGCACATCACCAGTTCCTGATTCATTTGGTAGCCGAGCTTTAACGCCTCAACTGCCTGAAAATAGTGTTTTCTGACTTCATTCATTTTTTGAAAGCGGCGACTGATGCCACAGCGGGCGTGGTAATAGCACGCAAATTTTTCAAGCTTTTCAAAGTCACTTTCCATTGCCCCGCTATGACTACTGTAGCTTTTGAACAGGATAATATACTCTTTAAACACCAACGCTTTACTGTTTGGGATCAGCTTTTCCAAATAATCACAAATAAACGTATACGAGGACTTCCGCTCGTCAATCTCGGTAATATCCACAGCAGTCACGTATTGGCAGTCTTTGATGGGCAGATTTAATCGTTTTGCTCGTTTTTGTATCAGGACAGGATCCTCAATTCTCCCTGCCAGCAGATCGCTGAAAAACTCTTCATATTCAAGCCCTCTGGCAAAATGAAGGCTGTTTGTTTTCTGCATTTCCGCCGAAATTGCGTTACTGAGCAGCTTTATGGTTTCATAATCCTGCTTTGTAAACGGCCTGTTTTGTTCCATGACCGATAACGTTGCCACGGAGCGCCCACCCATCATGATGTTGCAAAAAAGACGTGCGTACTTAATTCGGTCGCATTTCCAATAGAACGGCCCGGTTGCCTCAGCCAGCATGGGAATGAGGTTCATTTCCAGGTTCTCCGTCACAATGTTCAGCGAGAGCATCCCGTTTGTCTTGAATTCGTGCCAATCGACATCCTCGGGTCTATCTTCGTCGGGCACCATGGCCAGTGCCCTCCAGTTTTTGTCTGAAATGATAATGGGGTTGCCCAAAATCCGGTAACCCACCTCCGCCACACTGATGAGCCGCTTTCCATTTGCCAGCGCGGACAGGAGTTCTCCCCCACCCCGATCTGTGTCCTCGCCCAAAAGCAGATTACATACTTGGCAGAACAGATCCGCCTCGCTCACCTGTTCCGGCAGAACGATCAAATTCAGGCCCGTTCGGTTTTCATGCTCCTTGGGAATCTCCACCTTGCCAAATATGATAAGATTGTCAGGAACAACCGCCGGGAGACTGGAGCCCCGGAACATGCACAACGTGTCGCTGCTGTATGTTTCTGCGGCCTTCCAGTGTGCCACCGTCCCGATCACAGCCTCTGGCGCACCCATAAATTGATACAATGGATGAAATGCTTCCACGCACTGATATAACGCCTGGATTGGGAGCAACATTCAAATCACTCTTTTCCATTATAGTTCGCATAAAGGGGGGGGAAGGATTGGCGTTGGGATTTGGGATATAGATGCTTGTTGTAACTTGCTACAAAATAATAGCACGGGATTTCAGTATTTCCGATGATGACGGCTGTGCCTGTACATTATAAGATGAAGCAAGAATGAGATAGGCTCGCTCAGCGAATTAGCTTCAAGATCAATTCTGCTTCCAATCTACATTTTTCTTTGCAGAACGCGCGTATAATTGTTATATCTTTTATTATATACCGTGCAAAACACAGCGCGCAAGAGTTTTTCAACTAGAAGTTACACGAAGAAAGGGAGTATACAAAATGAATAGTGCATGGTCCAGTCCAAACAAAACGCTCTACGGAAGCGGTACAGCAAAAACGGTGGGCAGCCACCTTCAACAGTTTGGGTGTCACAAAGTAATCATTGTTTATGACCAAGGAGTCTTTTCCGCAGGGTTGACCGAGCGGATCACCGCGAGTATCCGCGATGCCGGAATTGACTACATATGCTATGATGGCGCATTGTCAGACGCGCCGGATTATACCATTAATGAGGGCGCAGAGCTGGGCCGGCGTGAACAGGTAGACGGGGTGGTCGCCGTTGGCGGCGGCAGCGCCATCGATACCGGCAAGGGTATTTGCGTGCTGCTTAGCAATCCCCCTCCCATCAACCGGTATTTCGCCCGCCCAGGAATGCCGCAGGTCGGTGATACCTCAAATCTAAAACCCATTATCGTGCTCCCCACCACCGCTGGAACCGGCAGTGAAGTAACCCCGGGCGGCGCGGTTGCGGACACGGAAAACAACACCAAGGAAAACTTTATCTGCCCTGTGACGCTGGGCATCGTCGATCCTGAGCTTACCTTGGGACTCCCTCCCTTTGCCACCATTGCCACCGGCATGGATGCACTGTGCCATTCCACTGAGGCCTTTGTTTCCAACGAGCCAAACCATTTTAGCGATCTGCTGGCCAAACAAGCCATAACCTTAATTGGTAAAAACCTTCCAACTGCCGTGAAAGACGGAAGTAATCTGGCCGCCCGCGAGGGAATGCATCTGGCGGCAACCCTGGGGGCCATGTCGATCCTCGGACCGTATTGTAACATAGGGCATGACATCGGCGCCGTCCTGTGCATGGAATTCCACATCCCTCATGGCATCGCAGTCAGTCTTTGCCTGCCTGAAATCCTGCAATTCATCTCCCCCGCCGTACCCGGCAAGCTGGCCGAGCTGGTTGTGTGCATGGGAAGCAGCGTACCGGAAGACGCGTCGCCGGAGGAAATCGGTCAGATCGCCTATACCCTAATGGCTTCTTTCATGAAGGAAATTGGATACCCCCCATTTTCTCAATTCATAACATCCAAGCAGCAGCTGCTGACCGCGGTTCCAAAGGTGATGGAAACACAAAATTTCCATTTCTCCCCTCGTCCTGTGACCTCTGCCGATGTGGAGCAGCTGCTTTCCTCGGCTTACGATCGCAGCTGTGGAAATTGAAGACCATATCGGATTGAACACAGACCAGCACATTGGTTTCGTGGACATTACATAGCTAAGAAACAAATGCGGGATTCTGAGAAAGCTGATACACCAGATAACAAGGAATCCACTCTGCCCAGGCGGCTAGTGGATTGGAAGTAGATGGTAGAATTCTTTGGGTTTAGATGCCTCATTGAAAAGCAAACTCTGCCACTATTTCTCTGCGATTTTTGAATCTTGCAAATGTGACGGGAGGATAACAGGATGAATGTCAAGCAAAAGCGCATTGACGAAGATGTATTCATGAAAATGAGGCAGGAGGTTCTCTCCCAGTGGCCCACCGGTAAGGAAGTTGACTTGGAAGAGGCCGTCGCCTATCAAAAAAGCTTGCCTGAAGGCAAGAATTTTACAAAAGTCCTCACAAAATTCCGTGAGGCGCGAAAAGTTGGGCTGTTCCCCCGCTCAGGCGTGCCGGTGGTGGAAAAGGAGATCGAGCTTCTTCAGTCTCTCAATACGGTCGGTGTGCGGCTGTTTCCCTTTACAACCGACGCTTATACTCGAAATCTCCAGCTGGAGAAAGCGCAGCAGGGTCTTGAGGAAAGCGTCCGTACCGGCAAGATGAAGCTGAACGGCTACCCCATCATCAATCACGGCGTCAAAGTGACCCGAAAAGTGGTGGAGTCCTGCGAAGGCGCATTTGATCCCCGCTCCTCCAGAGTGGGAAACAGCTTCGTGGGGGAGATTGCCTTTGCTTCCGGCATGACAGCCATGCCCAACAGCTTTTTCGGCTGGATCGGTGGTTATGATAAGAGCGTATCCACTGAGGAATGCATTTCTACGGCTCAGTATTTGGGCCGTCTCATTGGTTATTATGCCGATCACGGCGTCATCATTAGCACGGACTGCCACGGCTGGCTCCCCAACGGGGTTGTCCCGATGTACATCAACATTGCAACCCAGATTATCGAGGCACTGATTTCTGCGGAGCAGGGCGTAAAAAGCGTGGTTCCCCTTCTGAACTTCCAAGGGAATATGAACCAGGATATGGCAGATATTCGCGCGGGGAGAAAACTCTTCCGGAAATACTTAGACCAGTTTGGCTATACCGACACGATCATTCCCGGACTGATCGGCAACCAGTCTTCCCTGTTCCCTTTCCCCCAAGACATTGGCAATGCGTATGGCTACATTAACTATGTCGCCATGCTGGCCGCCATGTCCGATCTGGCCGCCTGCTCCGTCAAGACAGTGGACGAGGCAATCGGTGTTCCCAGTGTGGAGTCTCATATGCAGACCTATCGTTCGGCCAACTGGATCTTCAACGTTGTCCGGCAGCAAAATTTCCAGCTGAATTCCGCAGAAATTGATCTGGAGCAGCGAATGACAGAGCTGGCTGTATCCGCCATCATCGACCGGGTTGTGGAATTGGGTGATGGCGACATCGCAGTGGGTGTTGTAAAAGCTGTGGACACCGGGGTGTTGGATTCTCCCTTCTCGATCAACACCAGTGTACGGGATCTTTGTATGGGAGCACGGGATCTTCAGGGTGCCTGCCGTTATATTGATTACGGCAATCTTCCGATTCCCAAAGAAGTGCGTCAATACAACGATGAAAAAATCAGGGAGCGTGAACTCACCGAGGGGATTAAGCTCAACTACAAGGCCTCTTTGGATGACTTCTGGTGCCTTGCTCACGGCGCTGTCAAAGGCGACACCGCCATAAGCGACCTCCCGGAACAGGAAGAGGAAATCGCGCTTTCTCGGGTGGCTACCATTGTCACCGGCACCGTCGGGGTGGACGCACATGTCATTGGTACCAAAATCATTTCCCGGGCATTACGGGAAGACGGCTTTCAGGTTGTCGCTCTGGGCGCGCAAACCGCCCAGGAGGAATTTATCAAGGCCGCCCAGGAAACCAACGCAGACGCGATTCTTATGACGTCGCTTTACGGCATGGCTGAAATGGATTTGCAAGGCTTCCGCGATCAATGCGCCGAGGCGGGAATTGATGACATACTGCTCTACATTGGCGGCATACTCGGCGTTGGTACCCATGACTTCAAGGAGGACGAGGTCAAATTTAAGGCATTGGGATTCGACCGGGTTTATCCACCCGAATCGGATGTCAAAAAATCCATTCAAGACCTGCGTTCTGATCTAAAGGCACGTGGGCTGTAAAACATGGATACATACAGGATCTTTATCGACTTCGGAAGTACCTTTACCAAGGTTGTGGCATTTCAGATGGAAGAAGAAGTGCTGGCAGCCCGCGTACAGGCTCCCTCTACCGTTGATACAGATGTAACTCTGGGACTTCAGGCGGCCATCGATCTGCTCAAGCAGGAAATTCCCGTCACCTCCCGGGAGATTGACCATGCCAAAGCGTGCAGCAGCGCCGCCGGTGGGCTGCGCATGGCCTGTGTTGGCTTTGTGCCCGAATTCACCACTGCCGCAGGACGAATGGCCGCCTTAGGTGCCGGGGCTCGAGTAGTCGGAACCTACTCGTACGAGCTGTCTCGTCAGGAAATTCAGAAACTGGAAGGCTCCGCGCCGGACATCGTACTGCTCTGCGGTGGTACGGATGGGGGCAACCAGCGAACCATTTGCCGCAACGCGGAGCTGCTTGCTGCCGCTGGCCCTGAAATCTGCCATATTATTGTAGCTGGAAACAAGTCCGCCCGTCCTGCTCTGGAAGATATTTTCCTGAATTCGTCAAAAAGCGTTCTGTTCACAGACAACGTCATGCCTGAATTTGGGCGGCTGGATCTGGAGCCTGTCAACCGGGAAATCCGCACGCTCTTCCTGCGCCGCATCACCCAGGCAAAGGGAATCGCAACGGTATCGGGTCGGACGGGAGCGGTTCTTATGCCCACCCCCTCTGCGGTTCTGCGGGCGGCAGAGCTTCTCTCCCAGGGTGCCGGAAACGAGCGAGGTTTCGGGGATCTACTCTTGGTGGATGTGGGCGGCGCAACCACAGATGTCTGCTCGATCGGCACCGGTTATCCCACCAAGGAGGGCGCATCCATGGTAGGACTCCCAGAACCCTTTGCCAAACGCACGGTGGAAGGCGATCTGGGTCTGTTTCACAACTTAGACGCTTTGGCCGAGATCGCAGCACTCTCCTCGAATCTGGATGACGCCCAAAAACAAGCTTTCCAGCAACAGGTGGACGCACTGCACGCGGCCCGGAGCATCCCCTCCAGCAGCGACCAGAGCGAATACCAGTCCATGCTGACCGGTGTTGCCATCAAAACCGCGGTGGATCGGCATGCCGGCAAGCTGGAACAAGTGTTTACCCGGAATGGAGAAGCGTGGATTCAGCGGGGAAAAGACCTGTCGGCGTTCAAGACTGTCGTGGGCGTGGGCGGCCCTGTTGCCTTTTCTAAGCACCCCGCGCAGCTCCTCCAGAGCGCAGTCTACGATCCCCAAAGGCCCTATATTTTGAAGCCTCGCACCCCCTCGTTTTTTATTGATCAGCGCTATATTTTGTTTGCCTGCGGATTGCTGAGTGCGGATGAGCCTGAAAAGGCCATTCGGATCATGCGGAAGTATCTTCCTCAGGTGCAGAAATGAGCCGATACCGCACGTAGCGGGAAACTGCCCTCCCAATATGGGCCAATCTGTATCATTTTGTTTCTCTTCTCTTATGTTCGCCATCTTTTCCGGACATGGACTGATACACTTGGAGATATGTGACAGCAGTATGCATAACGGAACGCCATCTGCACCGCAACAACTTAAACCGGAACGAGGTATGTGACTATGGATACCGCCGAAAAAATGCTGCAGTTCATCAAAGAATGCGGCGTGTTTTATTACGCAACGGTCGACAACGGAAAAGCCCGTGTGCGCCCGTTCAGCTTTGTCACAATTTTAAAGGGCCAGCTCTACTTTGGCATGGGGGACTATAAGCGCAGCTACCGGGAAACCGTGGCCAACCCATATGTGGAGATCTGCGCCTGCAAGAACGGTGAATGGCTTCGCATCCGCGGCAAAGCCGTGTTTGATCTCGACCCCGCCATAAATCGGCAAATTTTTGAGAATAATGATTTTTTGCGTACAAAGTACGGACCGGGCAGCCAGCTGACCCATGCTCCATTTTATCTGGAGGAAATGGACGCAGACTTTAACACCATGGCAGACACCTGTGAAAAGTGGGTTTGACACTAATATGATTTTATAGGAGGGTTTTCTCATGTCTGAAGTCAAATATTATGTACTTTCCGGGGAAGGCAGCCGCCATTCTTTCCCTATCGATCCCCCCGATGCCCTTTCGCCTGTCGTTTGGATGGATCAGGATATGGTTCCCGGCTGTATGTTTAATCAGGCCTGCTGGTTTGTTAAGCCCTGTAAGCAGACCGGCTTGCTGGAGCACACCTCTGACGAACTGCTGATGTTTATCGGAAACAACCCGGATGACCCGGAGGATTTGGGCGCGGAAATCAAGATTCAGCTGGAAAACGACGTTTTGGTGCTGAACCATACTTGTATTGTTTTTGTACCCGCCGGTGTTGCGCATGGCAATTTGGAAGTATGCAATATGCGCCGCCCGGTGTTTCACTATTCCTGCCACACGAATGCCTCGTCTTATGAGGCGGTTCCCGCAACTGCCACGGCGGCAGTTGGAACCTATGCCGGCTATTGTGTAGAACGGTACGAGCCGGTCGGGGGCAGAATACCCGGCGCGCCGGAAGGCTTCCTAAAATTACTGCTTTGGATTGACGGCAAAAAACTGGAGGGCGCGCCCTACATGGAGGCAGTCTGGTTCCTGACCAAAAACTTTTCTGGGCCAGAACCCCATGTCCATGATTTTGATGAGTTTATCGGCTTTATGGGTTCCGATCCCGCATCACCCGAAGACCTGGGTGCCGAAGTTCATTTCTTTCTGGGCGAGGAAGAGATTGTGATAAACAAGAGCTGCCTGTTCTATATCCCGAGAGGCGTTTGTCACAGTCCCATCACCGTTCCTAATTTGGAACACCCGATCTTCCATTTCTCCGGTGGCAACGGCGGAGATTACGTCAGAAAAGAGACGGTTTAACTGGAACCAAATTCTATTACACTACTTTCGGGCTGGTGTGCTTCAGTGCCAACATCCGCCTGCACTTTTCAAAAAAGGAGAGCATGTCCTTTTATCAGGCGTGCGGGAACCCATGATGCAGGAATTAAAGTACCCCCATCTATTTCAGCCAATCACCTTGGGTAAAACTCTGTTCCGTAACCGACTGTTTGGCTCCCCTACCGGTTGTCAGAACTTGATGGACGGCAAGTATCCCAGTTCGGATACCATTGCCTACTACGCCCGCAAAGCAAGCGGGGGCCCAGCTTCTGTGGCCGTGGGAGAATGTGTCGTGGATTCCCTGCGAGGCCGCGGCGGTCCCGCCCACATCCTGATGGATGATCCCAAGTCGCTCCTTCACCTGTCTAAGCTGACGGACAGCATCAGCCGCTACGGTGCCGTACCGGTGGCAGAGCTGCAACACGCGGGCATGTTTTCACAGGCTTCGCAGGCGGACGGCAACGCCATTTACGGCCCAGTGGAAATGGAGGTTCAAGGTCAACTGGTTCACGCCGGCACGGCAATCAAAGTGCTGGAAATGCCAGAAGAAATCATCGAACAGACCATTGAAGCCTACGCCAACGCCGCACGCTTTGCCAAGCAGTGCGGTTTCGGCATGGTTCTCATACACGGCGGACACGGCTGGCTAATTTCTCAATTTTTAGAACCAAAGATCAATACCCGCAGGGATCAATGGGGCGGCAGCTTGGAAAACCGCATGCGTTTCCCCCTTGCCGTCGTGGATCGAATCCGGTATAAGTGTGGCCGGGATTTCCCGATCGAATTCCGGATGAGCGGCGATGAGTGCAATCCCAACGGCTATGATTTTGATGAGGGCAAAGAAATTGCAAAAGCGCTGGACGGAAAGGTGGATCTGATTCATGTCTCCACCGGACATCACGAGGTTCGGGATGCGTTTGTCCAAACCCACCCTGATATGTTCCACTTGGATGGCTGCAACGCCCATTACGCAGCAGAGATTAAAAAACTGGTCAAAACCCCGGTTGCAACCGTGGGTGCATTCAGCGATCCCGCTCTGATGGAGGAGATCATCGCTTCCGGCCAGGCTGACGTGGTAGAGGTTGCCCGCGGCCTGATTGCAGACCCAGATCTGCCTAGGAAGGCGCGAGCCGGTAAAGATCAGGATATTAAGCAGTGTATGCGCTGCTTTACCTGCTTTTCCAACCTTCTGACCAACGGACAATTTGTCTGTTCCATCAACCCTGAAATTGGAAATGAAGCGGAGCTGCCCATACTGCGGTCCGCCGAACGAAAAAAGACGGTTCTCATTGCCGGCGGCGGCGTCAGCGGGATGGAGGCAGCGCTAGACGCGGTGAAGTGCGGGCATCGCGTCATTCTCTGTGAGAAGACTGACCGACTGGGCGGCGCGCTTCGCTGCGAGGAAAAGGTACCGTTCAAGGAAAAACTGTACCGCTATTTGGAGCTGCAGTCCAGACTGGTCATGGAATCAAGTGCAGATGTTCGGCTGAATACCGAGGTCACGCCTGAATTGGCACGCCTGCTCCATCCGGATGTGATCATTGCGGCACTGGGCGCCCGTCCCGCAATTCCGCCCATTTCCGGCATTGACAAGAAAATCGTAGCCGGCGCAGAAGATAGTTACATCCACCCGGAAAAAGCGGGCCGAAACGTCGTCATGCTGGGCGGCGGCTTGGTTGGTATTGAGCTAAGCCTTTATCTGGCGGGCATGGGCCATGAGGTTACGATTGTGGAGATGATGCCGGAGTTAAACAACGGCGGTAACGTCCTGCATGAAATCGCGCTGGACACTCAAATCCGCCAGCGCGGCGTTAAGCTTTCCCTGGCCACCAAGGTGTTGGAAATCACCGAAAGCGGTGTTTCCGCAGAAAATGCGGCGGGCAAGCTGTTCTTTGCAGCGGATACGGTAATTTACGCCACCGGCCAGCGCCCCTTATGGGACGAGGCCGAACAGCTTCGCTGCTGCTCCGCGGAGTTTTATCAGATCGGCGACTGCGTGATGCCTAAAAACATTCGTGCCGCCACCGCTTCTGCCTATCACATTGTCGGCAATATCGGCAGAATATAAGAACCTTCGCTTGATCTTTACTAAATTTTGAGGAGGAATTGCAATGGCGATCAAAACTACGCCCATCACTTCTATGGAAGGCGCATTCAGCGTAAAAGGCCTGAATGTTGTTGTAACCGGCGGTAACGGCGGCATCGGCCAAGGCATTTGCACCGCATTTGCGCAGAGCGGCGCAAATGTGGTAATTCTTTGCCGCAATGCGTCAAAGGGCCAAAAAGTTGTGGAGGACCTGTCACAATACGGCGGAAAGTACGCCTGTTATGCCTGCGATATTTCTGAGATTGAAAGCGTGAAAAATGCCGAAATCCAAGTGTTCCAATTTTTTGACCATCTTGACGTTCTTGTTAATAATGCGGGTGTTGCCACGACCATTCCCTTCTTGGATGATGAGGAGATGCGTGAGTGGAATCGCGTGCTCGGAACCGACCTTATGGGGGTGGCCAATATGATCCACCGGTTTGCTCCCCATATGAGGGACTATGGCAAAGGCGGCAGCATCATCAACATCTCCTCCATCGGCGGGCAATGTATCGGAAGTGCCATGGATCACCCCAATCCTCCCTATCACGCGGCAAAGGCGGCGCTGGACCATTTCAGCCGCTATCTGTCCTGTGAACTTGGAGAATACGGTATCCGCGTCAACTGTGTCGCGCCTGGTCCCACCCATTCCGAACTGGATGCCGACCTGCCGGAGAGCTTTCTGAAGCAAGTTGATCACGATATGCCAATGCATCGGTTCGGAATGCCCCTTGAAATCGGCGCCTACTGCGTATTCTTGGCATCCCCCGCCGGCTGCCAGATCACCGGTTCCGTTTGCGTCCACGACGGCGGCATGATGGTCGTCGGCTAAGCGGACAGGTGGGGGCGGTTCCTTCTTACTATTTTCCGGGAATTTTAACGCTGCTCCTTTCGTGTGTTGTCCCACATATCGTTCACCGTACATCCCTACAATATTTTTGCTTTCCTTAAAACTTTTTTTGGATTAAATCACAAAATTCAAAAGCGGATTTCATGCCTTTGTATGAAGCAATTTAAGCTGCCATGTTTTACACTGTGAATATACCTTATTAAGTGGTCATAGAAGGGTTCCCTTTGTAAACTGAGAGCATCACTGTCTACTGCTGGCTACATTGTGTTCAAATGCGACACCTCACGCGGCAACCTACCCGGATCCTCGGCGACGGCAACCTGTCTGTTGTAGCAGTTCGTACCTAAATTTTAAGGAGGAAACAATGTGAAAAAACTCAACAAGGCACTGTCCCTGAGCCTGACGGCGGCAATGATGCTCACGATGCTTGTCGGCTGTGGTTCCAGCGGTGAACCAGCCGGTACCGATGCTCCATCGGGCAGTGCAGACACCACCAGCGTAAAGGACATTTTAACGGAACCTGTTAAGATTGCTATGATTCCCATGAGCACCGCGGGCCAGACCAATCTGCTGGTGGAAAACGCCAAAAACGATTTTCTGGCAGCCTATAACAATAACAATGTCACCGTTGATATGTTTGACGCATCTTATGATGCCACCACACAGATCTCCATCATTGAAGATTGTATTGCACAAGGCTATGAGTGCATGATCGTCGAGCCGATGGACAGTGTAGCTGTCGGCACGGCTATCACCGAAGCTGAAGCGGCCGGCATCCCCATCATTACCAATGACTTGGGCTGTGAGGCTATTCACACCGTACATATGCAGGGCAACGACTATGCAGCCGGACAGCAGGGCGGCGAGTACATTGATAACGCGCTGAATCATTCCGGCAATGTGGTTCTGCTGGACTGCCCCGCTGCCTTAAAGAGTTCCACCCGAATGGGCACCGGCTTTGAAGACTATGTGAGTGAGAAGACTGATCTGGTCATGCTGGCCGCCGAGCCCGTCGAAAATATGTCTCAGGAAATCGCCAACACCACTATGGCAAACCTGCTGACCAAGTACGGCGACCAGATCGATGCTGTCTACTGCTGCACCGACGACGTGGCACAGGGTGCTTTGCAGGCCTGCCAGGCGGCAGGTTATGACGACATCCTCATCTGGGGACTGGACGCCTACCCCGCAACTGTGACGGCAATTGAAAACGGCGACGTCTACGGCACATCCTGGGGTGACAAGTACACAAAGACCATTGCGGAATTGAACATGGCTATGTTCCTCATCTCCGCCGGGATCAACTCCGTCAGCATGGGCTTCGACAGCACTCCTGTTATTGACTTCGCACAATTTGCCGTTACCAGCGAAAATGTGGGCACCATGAAAGCACTGACCCGCTGGCCGGCTGACATGTTCTGATCTGACAGAAAACTAGACGTATCTTCCTAAAGAGAAAAATCTGTGCCTAGTATACTTGCAGATCAGATTGGAGGCGAATGATTGACATGAGTAACAAGCTTATGAGAAGGCTAATCTCCATTGGACTTGTCGTTCTCGTTGCCCTGTATTTCGGATTGACGACCGACTCGTTCTTCTCTCCCCGCAACATAACTGTTCTGCTGCGCGATTCCGCTTATCTTGGCATGTGCGCAGTTGGCGTTGCGTTCGTCATAATCGGGGGCGGCATTGACCTTTCGGCTGGCGGCATTGTCTGCCTGTCTGGTATCGTGGCGGCCCGTGCATCCTACGTTGGCGTTCCCGGTGTCATCTGCATCCTGTTAGCGATCGCGACAGGGCTCTTGTGTGGCCTTCTCAATTCGCTTCTCATCACCAGATTGCACCTAACGGAATTTGTTGCCACTCTCGCCTCAGGTTTTGTATATAGCGGTTTTGCTATGGTCATTACCTTCCGTGACAATGGAACTGTTGTTCCCCGCGCTTTGACCGATAAGGGCCTGCTCATGTTTGGCAAGATTTACGGGGGGCTCTATCTTCAAACCTATTTCTGGATCGTTTTGGTCATCGTTTTAGAGCTTTTTCTGACTCGTACCGTGTTAGGCCTGCATACGTATGCCCAAGGCTCTAACGCCAAGGCGACTATGATGTCCGGCGTTCAGAATAGCAAGATAAAACGTATGGGCTTTCTCATCTGCGGCGGCTGCTGCGGTCTGGCTGCTGCATTCACTGTGGCGTTTCAGACGACAGCTACGCTGTCGCTGGGAAGCGGCTATGAGTTTATGTCCATTGCCTCCTGTGTGGTCGGCGGCGTCGTTTTAGGCGGCGGAAAAGGGGATGCCATTTCTGCGTTTATCGGGGCTGTTTTCCTGACTATGATCACCAACGGCCTTTATAAAGTCGGTGTAAATACCGCATGGCAGTATGTGTTGGAGGGCGCCATCATTATTATGGCAACTACTTTTGATGCACTATTTGCGGCGGTTGCTGCCAGACGCATCATGAAGGCCGCTGAAAAGGAGACAGCAGCAAACATACAGGGATCTGCTGTGGCCGCGGTAGGGGGAGGCAGAGAAGATGTCTGAAGTGGATAGCAACCTGCTGTTTCAGGCAGTCGGTATTGAAAAGGGCTTCAACGGCATCCCCGTGTTAAAAAAGGTTGATCTGGACATCCACCCCGGAGAGGTTCATGCCCTGATGGGCGAGAACGGAGCGGGAAAGTCCACCCTTATCAAGATCATGACCGGCGTTTACTCCAAGGATGGCGGGCAAATTTACATGCATGGCCAACCGATCGAGATCAATTCCCGCCAAGATGCGATGGATCACGGCATTTCCGTCATTTATCAGGAACTGAGCGTTGTCCCCGCCCTGAGTGTGGCGCAAAACATTTTTCTAGGGCAGGAGATTCGCAGGCTGGGCATCTTCCCCGACCGGAAGGCGTCCAATTCCCGCATCCAGGAATTGATCAACCGCCATAACTTCGGCTTAGATCCAAATGCGCCTGTGGAATCTTTAAGTATGGCAAAGCGTCAGATGGTTGAGATCCTGAAAGCGCTTGCCGTCAAAGCAAAACTGATTATCATGGATGAGCCCACCGCATCCCTTTCCCAGTCCGAAGCCGAAACTCTGTATGAGATCATCAACACCGTGCGTACCAATGGTGCCAGCGTCCTTTATATCTCCCACCGCCTGTCTGAGGTCTATCGACTGGCTGATCGCCTAACCATCCTGCGTGACGGGCAGAATGTTGGCATGTTGGAAAAGGATGAAATTAATCCAAAAACCGCCGTCAGCATGATGATTGGCAAGGAGCTGGACGATAAAGACGGCGGCCGTGTTCATCCAGAACGCTTTGAAAGCAATGTGCTGGAAGTGAAAGGTCTTGCCTATAAAAAGCTGCTGAAGGATATCAATTTCAAGGCTTACGGCGGCGAGGTTTTGGGCATCGGCGGCCTAGTGGGATCTGGTCGTACCGAACTAATCAGCTGCATTTACGGCAGAATGAAGCAGCGCTCCGGCACAATTACCCTCAACGGCCGGCCCGTCAGTAAATCCATGGGCAAGAACATCAGGCGTGGCTTTGCGCTGGTTCCGGAAGACCGCCGCAACGAGGGCTTCGTTCCGGGGCTATCCATCGAACGAAACCTGGCCTTTACCAACTATGATAAGCTATCCACAGTCGGTTTGGTCAGCAGACGCGACGAGACAAAATGGGCAGTCAGCAGCATTCAAAATTATGACATCCGGCCAGCGGTCAAACAGATGCCCGTTTCCAATCTTTCCGGCGGGAATCAGCAGAAAGTGGTCTTTGGCCGAGCACTTGCCCGTAACCCCAAAATTCTTCTTCTGGACGAACCTACCGCTGGTATTGATGTTGGGGTAAAGGATGAACTGTACCGCCTCATGAGAGAACTGGCCGATGCCGGCGCAATTGTGATTATGGTTTCCTCTGATATAGCCGAATTGGTTCATCAGACCGACCGCATCCTTGTCATCCACGATGGCTGCTTCTTTGAGGAATTTGTCCACGGAACGGTTTCTCAGCAAGCAGTTCTGCTGGCCGCTTCCGGTGTACATACGATGGAGGGGAAAATGCTGTGAAAAAAGCAGGAAAATTCATGGGCAGCGAATGGGGACAGCGGCTGACCATCCTCGTCCTAGTCTTCCTTGTCATGGCGATTTTTGAGCCTGCGTTTTTTAAGGCATCCAACAGCAACAGCATCCTCCTGTCCATTTCCATTTATGGAATTATGGCCTGCGGCATGTTTTTCGCGGTCCTGCTGGGCGGTATGGATTTGTGCGTCGGCTCCATGGCAGCACTTTCCGGCTCTGTTTTTACAGCCATCACCATCGCCAACGGCTACACAGTGGCCGGCATGGTGGAAGGCCTGCTGAGCGGGCTGCTTGCCGCACTGGCTGTCGGCATTCTTCACGGGGTTCTGGTTGCCTTTCTAAGGCTTCCCTCCTTTGTGGTTACACTGGCCACCAAGTACCTCATCTACGGCGCGGTCATGCTGTATACAGGTGGTAAATATTTGCAGCCCAATGAAAAAAACAGTATCTATTACATGATCGGCAATGCAAGACCGCTAGGAATCCCAATGCCTGTTTATATCTTCATCATTTACGCCCTGCTCTGTGTGTTTATTCTGAATTTCACCGTATTTGGCCGTCAGATGTACGCAGTCGGCGGAAACCCTGTTGCAGCTGAATTGATGGGAATCAAATCAAAATTCAGCACTGTTTTGGCATACGTCATCAGCTCTATTTCCGCGGGCATTGGCGGAATGATTTTGGTCTCCATGAATATGCAGGCCGGCTGCAACACCGCCAGCGGCTATGAAGGGAGCGCCCTGACCGCAATGGTCGTCGGCGGCATTAATTTGGCTGGCGGCGAGGGCGGCATCGCCGGTGCCGTATTTGGTGCGCTGTTGGTTGGCATTATCAACAACATGCTGATTTTACTTGGAATCCCCTATGACTATCAAACCTTTATCCAAGGTATCATTATCATCATTGCTGTCACAGTCAATGTCTATTCCCAGCGGAAGGGCATGGGCCTAACCGGCACGAAAAGAGTCCTTGCGGTAAAAAAGTAACTCACCTATCCCTAATTTATGCACTTGCTATACTCGCTGCTTGTCCGTAGTGATCAATGATTGAACTCCCACATATCCTCCTTATGGCGGAATAAGCAGAACAAAAAGTACCGATATTCACTCAATCAAGTGAATATCGGTACTTTTATGTGCGACAGCCGAAACAGGAAAAAGCCAATAAAAAGCAATCGACTTTTTGCCCTGATCACCAACTGATTGCAAAATGGCAGCTTATCGTGTAAAATAAAGCAATAGATTATTTTGCTTGATATTGCAATGAACTTAACACAAAACAACATACAAAAAATGCCCCCTTGCCCACCGCGGCAAGGGGACCTTTCGACTAAGGAGAACAAATGAGTATATTAAATGTGAGCCATGTGAGCCATGGCTTTGGCGGGCGGCAGATCCTGCAGGACGCGTCCTTCCGCCTGCTGAGCGGAGAACACATCGGGCTGGTTGGAGCCAACGGAGAGGGAAAAACAACCTTTCTTGACATCATCACCGGAAAGCGATCACCGGATGAGGGAACTGTGTCCTGGTGCAATCATATCACCACGGGATATCTGGACCAGTACAGTAGTCTGGAAAAAGGAATGACCATCCGGGATGTGCTCCGCACCGCCTTTTCCCATATGTACGCGCTGGAACAAGAGATGCTAGAGCTATATGACAAAATGGGAGATTGCCCCCTGGAGAAACTGGACAAGCTGATGGAGGACGTGGGCGAAATCCAGGAGATTTTAGAGCAAAGCGGATTTTACATGCTGGATACCAGAATCGAAGAGTATGCCAACGGCCTGGGGCTGGGAGAAATCGGCCTTGACCGGGATGTCACCGAGCTCTCCGGCGGCCAGCGGGCAAAGACCCTGCTGACCAAGCTGCTGCTGGAAAACCCCATGATTTTGATTTTGGACGAGCCAACCAACTTTTTGGACGAAAACCATATTATATGGCTCAAGCGCTTCCTCCAGAATTATGAAAATGCCTTTATTCTGGTCTCCCACGACACTTCGTTTCTCAACGACGTGGTAAACGTCATCTACCATGTGGAACATGCAGCTTTGACCCGGTACACCGGCAATTACGAACAGTTTATGGAGCTTCATGCGGTCAAGAAGCGGCAGGTAGAGCAGGCCTACGAGAAACAGCAGAAAGAAATTGCCCAGCTGGAAGACTTCGTTGCCCGAAACAAGGCCAGAGCGGCCACAGCCAACATGGCCAAAAGCCGCCAGAAACGGCTGGATAAAATGGATCTCATTGAAATTGGCAAGGAAAAGATCAAGCCTGTCTTCTCCTTCACGCCCGCCCGGACACCGGGCCGCGAAATAATCGTTGCAAAAAATCTGGTGCTTGGCTACGACGAGCCGCTGACCCGACCGGTGAGTATTACCGTAGAACGCAACCAGAAAATTGCCATTCGCGGTGTAAATGGTCTTGGCAAGTCCACCCTGCTCAAAACACTTCTGGGTCTCATTCCGCCCATCTCAGGGACTGTGGAGCATGACCAATTCGTGGAGGTAGCTTACTTTGAGCAGGAGGAGCGCGGAAACGACCGCACAGCGCTGGAGGAGATATGGGAGGAATTCCCTGGAATGACCAACGGAGAGGTGCGCGCAGCGTTGGCCAAATGCGGCCTCACCAGCGATCACATCGTCACCCAGATGCGCGTCCTCTCCGGTGGTGAGAATGCCAAGGTGCGTCTGTGTAAGCTGATGCTGCGTCCCATGAACCTATTGGTACTGGACGAACCGACCAACCATTTGGATGTCAGCGCCAAGGACGCGCTGAAGGAGGCCATCCAGACCTACAAGGGTACGGTACTGCTTGTCAGCCATGAGCCAGAATTTTATAACGACATTGCCTCCACCGTCTGGAATGTGGAGGATTGGACTACAAAACTCATATAAAGCCTGTTCCCACCCAATGAGTGGGGTTCAGCCCAACCAAAACTCCCTGAATCCCCAACGGCGTTCTCCTGCACCTTCCCCCTTCCAGAAAAAACTGCCGAGCGCTGACTGAAGTCAGCGCTCGGCAGCAGTATTCTGGCACAGCACATTTGAAGCTTACTTCATCAGGAATAGCGAGGTAACAGGTGGATTCATCACGCTATGCCTCCCCCATCATTTCTCCCCCTCATCAACGATTTTCTGAAGTGTTGCCATCAGGTCATTCATGTTTTCAAGGCGGACGTTGCGGGACAGGATCTCGTTTTTAAGATCAACGGACAAAGATTCAAATTGTGTTTTAATGTTTGGGCTGACGTAAGACATATACACACCTCATTTCAAGAGTAGTGTATCCAATTTTCCAATATTTTAAAGAAAAAATAGAAAAAGCAAACGGTGCAGGAAAACCAGGTACCCCGTATGCTGCCGACGCAGAACAACTCTCACGGTCGAGCGGCATGGCGATGATAGCGCCCCCGACTTGGCCATCTTTTTACCGAATCCACTGGCTGGCACCAGATCCCTTTTTTATCGCTGTCCGATGCTGTTGGCTGTGGTAAACGCTGTGCTGGTTGCGTTCATGATATTGCGCGGCGCAAGGCAGTCCCCAATGGCGTAGAACACCGGCGTACAGTAGGACAATGCGGCAGCCTGCTCCTGAAGCGGTTTCTGTCCCAATGCATAGATCACGGTATCCGCCTCAAAGAACAGCGATTTACCGCCACTTTCACAAACGACGCCGTTCTCCGTAATCTCTTTTGCCGTGGTATGATAATGGATTGGAATACCGTACTTACTGATTTGGGTTTTCAGCGATTTCACATGGAGGAAGTTTCCACCATCGTTGATCTTATCTGCCATTTCCACGATCGACACACGCTTCCCCAGCATGGAAAGGTAGATTCCAAGTTCCGTTCCCACAAGCCCCGCACCCAAAATCATAACGGTGCCGCCCGCTTGTTCAGGATGGAGATATGCGTCCTCAGCAGCGATCACATTGCTTCCATCAATTCCTTTGATTGGCGGCTTAAGCGGCTGGGCGCCCATGGCCACGATCAGTACATCCGCGTCGCTCTTTTCCACAAGCGCGGGTGTTACCTCCGTGTCCAGCCGGATCTCCACGCCGGCATCCGCCACAAGCTTTGCCTGTCTGTTCAGATATTGGTCCAGGTTCGCTTTGAACGGGACATGCTCCTCACAGCGGAGCGCACCGCCCAGCTGGTGGGTCTTTTCGCAGAGAATCACCGTATGGCCACATTCCGCGCAGGTCAGCGCCGCTTGCATCCCTGCCACTCCACCCCCTGCAATCAGAACCTTTTTGTGTTCCGCAGGCGGCAGGGCATGGTTCACCACAGCCTCCCTGCCGGTTTTCGGGTTGATGGCACATTTGAATTCCCCACAGTTCATAAGATTGGAAAAACACGCCAGGCAGCGCATGCACTTGTTGATCTCGCTTCCCTTTCCGGTGCGGATTTTATTTGGCAGGTCGGGGTCTGCGATCAGCCCACGTGCAATCTCCACAACATCGGCTTGACCGGAAGCGATAATCTCCTCCATCAGATCTGGATCACCCAGAGCGCCCACGGTGGCAACATAGCTACTTACATGCTTTTTAATTTCTGCGGCATATTTCACGTTGCAGCCATCTTCCAGAAACATACTGGGGTGCGTAACCGTAAAAACCTCTTCAATCTCATGACTGCCGGCGGAGACATGAATGAGATCGGCGTGTCCGTCGAGCTGTCTTGCAAAGGCGATTCCCTCTTCAATTCCGTATCCGCCGTCATAGCATTCGCTCCCACTGATGCGAACCTCAATGGGCATTCTTGGCCCCACCGCCTTGCGGATAGCGTCAAGCACCGTTACCGTGAGTCTGGCGCGGTTTTCAATGGAAGGGCCGCCCCACTTGTCATGTCTGGTGTTCCCATCGGGCGAGAGGAACTGGGATAGCAGCCAGCCATGCCCAGCGTGCAGCGTGATCATGCCAAAACCGCATTTTTGGGCAAAAGCCGCAGCTTTGGCATACTTTTCCACAATGTTCCAAATAATCTCTTCCGGCATCTCCAAAACTTGCCTGCCGTTGTTCTCGCACGCCACAGGACCATAAGCAATGCCGGGTGGATCCAAAAAGCGGTTGGCAAAGGCGCCCGCATGCTGTAGTTCTGCCGAACAGACCGCGCCCTGACACCGCACTGCCTCGGTAATCTTCGCCAAGCTGTACTGTGTGTGGGGATTGTCCAGATGGATGCAGTTTGCAGTGCCTGCGCCATACTGGGAATCGACATTGCACTCCCCCAACGCGACGGAAGCTGCGCCCCCTCTGGCTTTACGCTCGTAGTAAAGTGCCGCTTCCCCCGGAAGCCGACCGTCCTCATATACATCGACGTATCCGGTAGGCGCCGCAAAGATTCTATTCCTGAACATCGTCCCGGCAATCGTAATGGGCCGGAACAAATTTGGATATTCTTTCATCATGTTAGTGTCTTATACGCAAAGGCGCGTACAAATCCCCCTTCTCTCATTGATGGTCGTGTAAAGATAAGCAGCCTTCCCCTCATATTACTTTCCCGCCTTAACGGAAGCTTTTTTCGGCGCACTGCCCTCAAGCCCCTTGTTCTGTGCGTAGACGTTCAGCGCAATAGCGACAATGATGATAACGCCCTGGATCAGGGTCTGATACTCAGTGGCAACATTCAGCAAAACGAGCACATTGTTCAAAACGCCTACAAAGAGCGCACCAAAGATCACGCCGGGAAGGCCACCTTCTCCGCCCATCAGGTTAATCCCTCCCACCACCATTGCAGTGAGCACTTTCCCTTCATAACCGCTGGCAGTCGTGGCGTAAACTTGCATGTTCAGTGAACCAAGAATAATCCCCGCGACTCCCGCCGTAACGCTAGAAACCACATAGGCGGCAATGGTGATCCGGTTGGTGCTGATCCCCACTAGCTTCGCCGCATCCCGGTTTCCACCCACAAAGTAAAGCTTGCGACCGAAGGAAGTGCGCCCCAGTATGACTGCGGACGCAATCGCGAAGAGGACAAACCAGATGATCGGTGTGGGAATCCCAAAAATACTGGTATTTGAAATTGCATAAAAGATACCCCGGTTTTCGGGATAGATGTAGTTCCCGCCGGTATACATCAGCATGGCGCCATAAATGGTGTATTGCGTGGCAAGTGTCACAACAAACGGCTGCAACCCCATATAGGACATCAGTACGCCATGCAGCAGACCCAGCAAAACACACAATCCCATGGCATAGGCAGCCCCCAGTAGAAAACCCGAGGTCGTGTTTCCGCATTTTTCCAATGTGCAAACCAAAACACAGGCCGCCATCGCCGCCGTGGAGCCAACGCAGAAATCAATGCCGCCTATAATAATGACAAAGATCATGCCACTGCACATGACTCCGTAAATGGATATGGACAGAAGAATGCTCCTCATATTTGAGCCAAGGAAAAATCTCGGCTGGAAAATCGCCATGACCACCATGATCACCAGCAGGATCAGGATCCTTGGTACCCACGAGTTTTGGAATACACGTGCCACCTTTTCTTTCACAGCGCTTTTCCCTCCTCCGTATGCGTACCTGAAGAAGCCATGAGAATGGCCGCCTGGGTAGCGTGTTCATGGTCAAATTCCTCAAAAAAGCGTCCATCGTACATGACCAGGATCCGGTCGGAAAGATAGGTTAGTTCCACGAGATCAGAAGAGACCACAATCACGATGGCTCCCGTGTCCGCCAGCTTCCAGATATAGTTGTAAAGCTCCGCCTTTACCCCCACGTCAACGCCGGCGGTTGGCTCATCTAAAAGCAACAGCTTCGGCGCCCTGGAAAGCCATCTGGCCAAAATGGTTTTTTGCTGGTTCCCGCCGGACAGATTCCCCACTGGGAGATACTTTATGGCCGGTCGGATATCATAATCTTTAATTGTCTTCTCTGCACACTCGTTCTCCTTGCGTGTATGCACAAAGCCCCCGGTTGCCAGTTTATCATAGCTGGAAATCACAACGTTTTTGGCAATGGAGAGCACCGGTGCAAAGCCCTCTCTTCTTCTGTCCTCCGGCACATAACCGAACCCCGCCCGAATATTTTTCCCCACCGATTTGGAGACTGGTTTTCCGCTAAGCATAATCGTCCCGACATCTACTTTGAAGGCCCCATAAATGCACTTAATCAGTTCCGTGCGACCAGAGCCGATCAGGCCACTGATTCCCAGCACCTCGCCGCCAAAGGCCGTGAAATTCACATCCCTTAGGATGTTTTTGTACGCAAGATTCTTCACCTGCAGACAAATATCCTGGTGAATAACCGGATTAACCCGGGCAGATGCCTGTTTTATTTCGTGGCCGATGGTCATTTTTGTGACTAAGGCAGGATTAATTTGGGATTTCTCCAGAACCCCCACGTTTTTTCCATCCCGCATGACGGTCAGCCTGTCGGCAATGCGGTAGACCTCGTTCAGCCGGTGAGAAACGTACAAAACTGCGGTACCTTTTTTCTGTAAGCCTTCAATGGTTTCAAACAGCTTTTCCGTTTCGGACGAAGAGAGTGCAGCGGTTGGTTCATCCATAATGATCAGTTTCGCATCCATGGACAGTGCCTTCAGGATCTCCACCATCTGCCGCTTTGCCATCCCCAGCGATTCTACCCTCACATCAGGCTCCAGATGAAAGCCATACTTGTTAATAAGCTCCTGCACATTCTTGTTCATTTGCCGCTTCGACAATTTTCCATACCTGGTAAGCTCATGCCCCAAATAAATATTTTCGGCAATAGTGAGCGCCGGAATTAAGCTGAGATCCTGATAAATGGCCGCAATGCCCAGACTTGCCGCATCGTGGCTGCAGGTAATTTTCACGGGTTCCCCATGAATCAGGATCTCACCGGCATCCTTTGTGTAAACGCCGGTGATGATCTTGATCATGGTGGATTTTCCCGCGCCGTTTTCGCCCATCAGGGCATGCACTTCGCCGCTGCGGATCTGCAGTGCCACATCCTTGAGCACGCTGATGCCGTTAAACTGTTTGCAAATATTTCTTACTTCTAAGAAATTACCGTTTTCCATTTTTGTTGCCCCCTCCCCTATAGCTGAAGGCTGAGGCGTCTTTGGGATAGTCTCTTCAGCATTGCATCAAAGCAAAGTGCGAGTACAATTACCACGCCCTGCAGGACATAGGTTCCCCCTGTGCTGAGTCCCAACTTGTACAATCCGTTGGTGATCAGCACCAAAATCAGCGCACCAAAAAATGACGCGATTGGGTCCCCTTTGCCCCCCTCTAGGTTGACACCGCCCACCACACAGGCTGCCACAGCCTGAAACGCCATGCCAGAACCCAATGACAGGTTTGTGCCCATCTGATTGGCTGTGACAAATGCAGCGGCCAATCCGGCAAAAGCCCCGCCAATCACAAAGGTATAAATCTTATACCGCTTGCAGTCAATGCCGGAGCGGGCAGCCGATACATGGTTAGAACCCATTGCAACGATATGAAGCCCCATCTTTGTGCTGGTAAGGATAAACTGCATGACAATCAGTAGCACAATCCATGCGATGGAAATCCAGCATAGTCCACCCCATAACGTTTTTCCAAATTCCAGAAAACTGGCGTTTTTCAGCGTTACGGTTACGATCCTTCCCCCTTCCCGGAATGTAGTGAGCAGCGCAAGCCCACTGAATACACTGCCGGTTGCCAGCGTGGTCACAAACTCGGAAAGGCGCAGCCGGTTCACAATCACGGCATTGAGCAAACCACACAGCGCGCCTGCCAGCGCGCCAACCAGCAACACAAGCACGCCCGGTATGCCCGGAATCATGGAACACCTTGCAACCACCACGCCAACAAAACAGATGATCCCGCCACCGGACAGATCGACGCCTCCGCCGATGATGACAAAGCTGGCCCCCAATCCCAAAAGGCCTAAGTACGCTGCATCCCGCAAAAGGTAGACAAAATTCCGGGGTGTGAAGAACGAATCGGCCGCCAGCCCGAAAATTATGCATAGTACGACGACCAGTCCGGCAGAGGTAAGTCGCCGTATGTTATGCTCACTCATGCATACTCCCTCCTTACCCTACAAAGGCAGGGGTTTCAAATTTTTACGGGGCTCAGCACCAAACCGGGCCCCGCAAAGTACGTCTTTCTTTCCTCTGGTTTGATGGGGCGCTCAATCAATACCCTTCCCAATGCGTGTATTTGGCTATGCTGTCAACATTGGCGGCAGTAACCCCGGTAAAGGTAACGTATACGACGGGTGTGGCATCATAGCCGAGGCTTGCGGCGGTGGTCCCCGTCTGAATCAAGTTCAACGCGGAAACAAACATGGCAAAGGCGGTGGAATATCGATCCGCGTAGGAAGTGCCGTACATTGTCCCATCACGGATGGCGTCAATGCCTGCCGGCATGCAGTCGTTCCCCCAAATCAGAATGCCCTCGTCACTTCTTCCCGCCGCTTTTATTGCCTGAGCACAGCCAATGGCAAAATCATCGTCGGGGGCGTAGATGGCATCCACATCGTCATACTTGGTCAACATGTTGCTCATCAGCGTGAAAGCACCCTCTTGAGAATAGGAATCGCCGCTGATGTACTGATGATCCAGAATGGCGATATCGGGATAGTCCGCCACATAATCCTCAAAACCCTCTGTGAAGTTAGAAGTAGCAACCATGCTGTACGGAACATCCAGAATTAAGATATTGCCCTTCTCTTCCAGTCCTTCTACCAGCCCCTTGGCGGCAACTTGGCCAGCATCATAACTGTTATTCTTTAGGAACAAAGTATGTACCGTGTCGCAATCACAGTTAAGGGTAATCACCGGGACGCCGGACGCTTCCGCGTCATTAACTGCGCTGCACACGGCGGTGGTATCCGTGGACTCGATAATGATCGCGCCATACCCATCTGTAACGCACTCGTTAATCAGGGAAATCTGCGTGGTGGGGTCGTGTCCACAGTCTAAAAAATTGATCTGCAGATTGGGATATGCAGCCATAACGGCATCCGCCGACTGCTGGACAATGGAAGTAACCGCGCCGCTGGTGCTCATGGGGATAAATGCAATCTTTACTTCTTCCGTGTAAATATCCTTGACTGTAACCGCGTTCGTACCGCTTGATTCGCTTGTAGAACTGTCACCGCAGCCGGCCACCAACGTAAAGGCCATAGCCAGTGCCAACAAGACCGCCAGTTTCTTTTTCATTTTTTTCTCCCTTCAAAATTGGACTTTTGCGTCGAATCATTTCTGTTCTCAAAATTTGTGCCGGCGAGATCATGTGGTTGAATGCCTGCATCACTCCCTTGCATACCGATCAAATCGGTTTCGCATATGAATTGATCGGTAGACTTGTACTAATTGTATTATTCTTGATTGTGCTTCAGTATCAATCTCATAAAAGCATGGCGATTTACACAATTTTTCTTCTTTAACATTCCATTTTTTCAGTCAATTAGAATCATACATGGATTTCCCCTCCAATGCAAATCGAAAAAGCCCTGTTGATTTCCATATTGGAAATCAACAGGGCTTTTCTTGTCGCATGACATCCTAGTTTTCGCTCAAATATTGGGAAATACAGGTTTTCAAACCGCTTAAAATATTGCGGTGATTACTCTTTAGGGACAGAAAATACATATCCACAAATGCGGTCCAGTCGGAAACCCTGATGAACTTCACCCCTGGAAAAACCGCTTTTGGTTTTCTGCTGGTCACAATGGCAAGCTTCATTGTCTTCGTTAAATCGAACATCAGCATATCTTGAGTGCCATAGTAGGCCGTTTTAAGGTCAAATCCGTTCTTTTTTGCCAACCGCTCAAAGGGTGCAATCGCCGTTGCATCCAACATTTTTTCACTTTTTGGAAATGAAAACGCAAAAGTGAACCCGCAAAATGCGCCAAAAGTTGCTTCCTCCGTCACGGTTGGGAGATACTGCGTCGAGATTCCCAGATACATCTCATTATCCCGGCACAAAAGAATGGAATCCAATTCCGCGACGCGATAGATGCTTCGGAAATACTCCTCCACATTGCGCCCCTGGTGGATCGCGGCAAACATGCCGTCAAGACTGCCCGACAGTAAGTATTCCATCTCACTGTCCGAGTTCGTCTTGATCCGTTCAATCTCAGTGGTCGGATTCTCCGCTAAAAACCGGCTGAGTATCTGATGTTCCACAACGTTAAACAGCTGCCCTTGTGATCCAATACGGATCATATTTTCATCGGCTTCGCGTAGCTGATTTGCCGTTTCCATCATGTGCTGATAAGTAAGGGTAATCTGTTTGAGGTCTTGGATAATCACTCGTCCTTCCGGCGTAATCATCAGATCATTTGATTTGTTTCCCCGGGAAAAAACCTTGATGCCCAGTTCCTTTTCCACATTCATCACATATTTGGTGACGACCGATGGCGTGTAAAACAAATTGTAGGCCGCATCCGAAAAGCTTGTATAGTTCTCCAGCTTACTGACCAATTCGATCTCCTTGATATTCAAGCGATCCCCTCCTGGCTTAAAACGAGTAAGCGTTCCACGCTGCTGATCTGCACCTGAGCCTTCTTCCCTCTACGCTACCGATTTCTCAACGACTGCAGAACGTCCTTTCCAAAGGAGTTTGCATGTTCTTTCCCCGTCGAGAGTTCCACTGCGGCAATGCGCAACTCCACGCTGCCGTGCTGCGGCTTTTGATACTTCCGATGAAATTTTGTCTTTTTTAGTTGTTTGGCAGCCTTTTCGTTGCATGTATCGCATAAAATCAGCACTGTAATGAAGGAGAAACTGTGGTGGCTGTCGGGCTCCACCTGCGACAGCCCGGCCTCCACGGCGTAATCACGCATCCTTTCCAGCGCCTGCGTCGTTAGTTCTTCCACCGAAAAGATGGAAACATAGTCGTATGATTCCGCATAGCCGCACTTCATCTCCGGAAACCAAACATACCGGTCTCCCGTACATTTCATGGTATAAGCAGCGGATAGCGTGCCACAATTTTCAGGAAGGTTCTGTGGTGCATAGTGTTCGGCGTAATGATGCTGCAGCCACGCCAGCATGTCTTCCTTCGACTGTTTCATCTGTGCATATCCCCTCTCGTTTTAACGGCTTTCACACGGCCCTCTATTGTTCCTAAATACAAGCCGCGCTTACACCAGCCTAAGTGTTTTCTACTTTCTGTCTGCAATCCATTATCCTCAATCCATATCTGCTCCACATATTACCATGCTATTGTGAGATTGGCAAGTCATACCTGCGCCAGCGCCGTCGGATACGACTGTGCTGGCCTTTTTTCTTCTATTTGGTCCAGCCTCCAGTGGTAAAAATGGTTCGGATACTCTTGACCTACTCGCATCTAACAAATGGGTTGTTATTTTCCCCTCCGCGAGGTAAAATACAGGGGTAATGAGCTATATTTAAGGAGTTTTATGTATGGATAGTAAGCAATACAAAGATTATTTACTGGATACTGCAATGAAATTGCTGACGTGTGACAGCCCAAGCGGCTATACGCGAGAAGTATTGGCCCTGACGAGAAGCATAGCGGAAAACCTTGGGTTTAAAACCCATCAGACCAAACGCGGTGGTCTGGTCGTAATGGTGGAAGGTCGAGACAACAGCAAAAAGGTGGCCTGCTTTGCCCATATGGATACCCTTGGTTTAATCATCCGCAGCATCACGGACCGTGGTGAACTTCTATTTTCCCCCATTGGACTGCCGACCCTTCCAACCCTTGATGGAGAATATTGCCGCATTTATACCCGTGAGGGGAAGATGTATACTGGTACTATTCTCTCTCTTTCCCCTGCCTATCACGTGCATAAGGATGCCGCTACCCGTCCCCGTGACGAGGGGAATATGTATATCCGCTTGGACATGCCGGTTTATTCCAAAAAGGACGTAGAGGATCTTGGCATTCGCTGCGGCGACATGATTTGCTACGATTCTAAAACAGTACTAACGGAATCAGGTTATTTGAAGTCCCGTTTTCTCGACGATAAGGCCAGCGTGGCGTGCCTTCTCACTTCATTATATCTGATGAAACAGGAAAATATCAGGCCGCAGCACTTTACTTACTTTGTGTTTACCGTGTACGAAGAAGTGGGCAGCGGCGGCTCCTGGCAGCCAGACGATTTAGATGAATTTCTGATTGTAGACATGGGTTGTATCGGTCCTGAACTCAATTGCAATGAACATCAGGTTTCCATTTGCAGTAAAGATACAGATGGTCCCTATGATTACGAAATGACCTCGCGCCTCGTACACCTTGCAGAAGCCAATCAAGTAAACTATGCCATCGACGTCTTCCCGTATTACGGTTCAGATGCCTTCGCGGCATGGAAATCCGGCTGTGATGCGCCGGCGGCCTTAATCGGAACGGGTGTCCATGCGTCCCATGGCATGGAACGCACCCATGTGGACGGTATGCTTAACACGCTGAACCTGATTCTTCTTTACTTAAACTGCAACTGACGCTACTTTCCAACCGACATGCCAACACAATGGGTAAGGCTAATACCATTTTTCGGTTTTCCGTCTGTCCAAAGCCCCGCTGCTTCGTTGCGCCATGCGGCAAAACATTCGACGGTAAACAAAACACAGCGTAATGAAAGACGAGCAGGAGGATCTTCACTGAATCCTCCTGCTCGTCCTTTTGTTTTATCTGCTTTTTGTTCGTCAGGACAAAACTCCTTTTTTAAGGGAGGTATCCCGGCGGTTTTTACTCTTGTACGATAAAACTAACCCAGTCGAAAGACTGCCCTACTTTCCGACTGGGTTAGGATCACTTTTTTTACCAAAAACCCTCTTATCCAGAAATCTACAAGGTAACCCATTGAAGTTCTTAGGCCAACAAGGACACGGCACCTTCCGCAGCAGAGGTGGCATCTTCCGTGTAAAGATCGGCGCCAATTGTTTTGCAGTACGCAGCGGTAACAGGGGCCCCACCGACCATAATCTTTACTTTGCCGTAAATGCCAGCAGCTTTTATGGCTTTTACCACTTCTTCCATGACAGGCATCGTGGTGGTGAGCAGGGCGGAGCAGGCAATGATTTGACAATTCTGCTCGACAGCAGCTTTGACAAAGGCTTCCGGTGTGACATCCACACCCAAATCCACGACTTCAAGCCCTTTGCCCTCCATCATCATACGAACCAGGTTCTTGCCGATGTCGTGAAGGTCGCCTTGTACGGTACCTAACGCCACTTTGCCGGAGGAGACAGCACCGCCTTGAGCAGCCAGCAGCGGCTTGAGCAGCTCAGTACCTGCATTCATAGCCCGTGCAGAGACTAGGACCTCGGGGACAAAGACCTCGTTGTTCTTGAATTTGGCTCCTATCACACTCATGCCGGCAAGCAGCCCATCCTCCAGGATTTTCTGAGCTGGGATGCCTTCTTCAACAGCCAATGGAATCAACTCTTTGACTTGCTTTGCTTTTCCCCTTTGCAGGGCAGCGGAAATGTCTTCCAGGATAGCCATATATAATCTCTTCCCTTCCATGTTTCGTTTTTGTCTCGGCAGGAATGCGGCCGCCTGCGCTGTTTTCTTTTCCTAAGTAACTGCTGAAATAAGCGCTTATGGGAACCACATCTCCATCTTTTTTGCGCAAAAATTTTTGAGGCAATAAACGAAGAATGACGGCATTCTCTGTACCAACCGCATTTCGTATACTGTTTTATGATTTTCTCTGTTTCATTTACAAATAGCAAGTCGCGTCAAACCCGCTGTGCACCGCATGTGCCACATTGGCGGGCCTTTTTGCATCCCCTACCACCCAAACCTCCGTGGCTGGGGCGCAAGTCCTCAGCTTCTCCACCACGGCGCGTCTGGGCTCCATCCCCGTGGCCAGAAGCACCGTGTCTGCCGGGATCTTTTCCACCTTCAGGGTGTCCCCGTTTACCACAGAGACCTCTGTTTCCGAAATGGCGGCAAGAGCGGAGTTGAGTTTGATGATCGTCCCATCCGCCAGAATCTTTTCTGTAATCGGCAGATAGGCCCCGCCCAGGCCGCCATTTACGCCGCCTCTGGCCAGGCACAGGTCTTTTTTGCACTCAACCACCGTAATGGTTCTACCTTTTCTGGCAAGTCCATAGGCACTTTCCAGTCCCACAACACCTGAGCCGATGATAACTACCTGGTTTCCCACCGAGATCTTGCCGCTGTCTCCCTCCGGTGCCCAGTGGACATGAGGCAGTTCAACGCCGGGCACCTGGGGCACCCGTGGCGTAGCTCCGCAGGCAATGATTACAGCGTCATAGCGTTCCGCCTCCAGCATTTCTCTGGTGGCGGCGGTGTTCAGCAGGATGTTTGCCCCGGATGTTTCGGCTCTGTGGATGATATAGTCCAGGTAGGCCTTTAAATCCTGCTTCAGGGGCTGAGTCCCAACCGCATCATGTAGGGTTCCGCCCAGTCGTCCGCTCTGCTCATACACCGTTACTTCGTGCCCACGCTGCAGCAGCGTATCCGCCGCCTGCAGACCGGCCGGTCCGCCGCCGATGACCGCTACTCTCTTTTTTTCTTCCGCCGGGGGTACTTTCCCGAGAACAAATTCCGACTGTCTTCCAAGCAACGGGTTGACGGCGCAGTGTGTGGTAAAATGGGCCATCAGCCGGGTGGTGCAGTGCCCACAGCGGAGGCAGGGGCGCACCGTATCCGCCTTTCCCATGGCGTATTTGCGAGGCATCTCGGGATCTGCAAAAAAAGGCCGAGCCAGGCAGATGATGTCTGCATATCCCTGGGCAAGCAGGTTTTCCGCGTTGTCCAGATTCATAATACCAGCCACTGCCGCCACCTTTATATGAGAAGGCAGCATGGCGCGAATCTCCCTGGCATATTCCACATTGCTCATATGCGGCTCGCTGTATGGGTTCATCCAGTATCTCATGTACTCCGGATCGCCGTGCAGACCGCGTGAAACATTTACAATGTCAATTCGGTCACCCAGCAATTTCAGATACTTCTTCGTCTCCTCAAAGGTCATGCCGCCTTCGACCACCTCCTCTGCGGAAACGCGGAACTCGATCACAAGGTCCTCGCCGCAGGCCTTTCGTATCCCCTCCAGAATCTCCATGGCAAACCTGGCCCGTTTTTCCAGACTGCCGCCATACTCATCCTGCCGCCTGTTGTAATAGGGGGAGGAAAATTGGGCGATCAAATTCCCGTGTCCGCCGTGGACCATCACCCGTCGAAAGCCTGCCTTTTGGCTGCGCACCGCCGCGTCAATGTACTTCTGAATGGTTTCTTTCACCTTTTCATAGGACATTTCCTGTGCCCGCACGGCTTTTCTGCCATTTGCGGCCGCCCGCTTAAGTTCCAGCGGGGTAACAGTTTCAGAGGCAGACACCATCGGCTTTGTCGTATATTCATAGACCGCGTCCATGCCGGAGTGATTGAGTTCAATCGACGGCTCGCATTGGAACTGATGGCACATATCCGTAAACCGGGTCAGGGGCAAAATGACATCGTCTATGTCCATGCGAAGGTGCCGTTCCTCATCTCTGGATTCTGCCCAGTCAACAGGGGAATTGCCCAGCGTCAGCACCCCCACTCCCCCCATGGCAATAGGACGGAAAAAATTGACGCAGTCCACCGTCATATAGCCGTCCTTATCTGTAAGGCCTGGAGAGGAGGGTGCCATCTCCAGACGATTTTTAAATTCCACCCCGCGAATGGTGATGGGTGAAAAAACGTGCGTATAGTTGGATTCCAAAGAAATCTTCCTTTCATCCGTCATGGTTTCTGCGGCCATCCCGATATAAAGGTGCCTCCTGTTGCAGATGGATTCTAAAACAGCAGTCTCACCTTTTCCGTGAATCCGCAACGCGCTTTCCCGCAGCCGGTGCGGCCTTTTGGTCTTAGGGTTACTGATAGTTATCGTACATGGAACTCAAAAGTGCATTCAGTTTTTCCTCCTGAACCGATCCGGCATAGGTGTAAGCAAGGCCAATTGGATCCGCCATAATGACCGGCAGAAGGGCAAGGGTCTCCTCTCTGGTAACACCCAGCTCCGAAAGCGGCTTGATTTTTGCCGTGCGCATCAGGGCGCGAAATCCATCGGCAGTCTGCTGTGCGATTTCCCCGCTGTCTTGGGAGGACACGGTCAGTTCCAGACACTTGGCGATGATTTGGTTGTCTTCGGGATGTTCCTGGGCCTGCAGCTCAATCATGGCAGGCAACGCCAAGGCGCAAGCCACACCATGGGGAATGTGGTGTACATGTCCCAGTGCGTGGGCCACGGCGTGGCCGATATGGGTACCGGCCTCACTGAAAGCAATGCCCGCAAAATTGGACGCCAGCGCCAGCTGCTCTCTTGCCCGGACATTGTGTGGTTCCTGCATAGCCAGCGGCAAATAGGTCGCAATCAGCTCCATGGCTGTTCTGCTCAGCAGATCGGAGTGCTCCGTTGCGTTGACATTGCTCAACGATTCCGCCGCATGAGAAAATGCATCCAATGCGCAACCCCCGGTGAGGGATTCCGGTGTGTCCAGTGAAAAATCCGGATCTACGATGGCATACGCCGGCACACTGGGAAACCCGATTTTCACATCCGCTTTCCGGTCGTTAATTACGGCTACAAAAGTGCATTCCGAACCGGTACCGAACGTGGTTGGGATCAGGATTACCGGAAGGCCCGGCCCCAAGCCGGCTTTTCCTTCGGCAAAATTGTGGAGATAGCCTGGGAAATCATCAAACACCTCGTTGCCATAGGGCGCAATTTGGGCGATCGCCTTGGCCGTGTCCATGGTGCTGCCGCCACCCAATCCAATGACCGCCTGTACCTTGGCCTTTCTTGCCTGCTCCACGCCCTCTAAAAGTGCAACACTGTCACACTCCGGTTTGGCACCTGTCCACAGCACAGCTTCCACTCCCGCAGTATGCAGGCTGTCCAGCACCCGTTTTTCGTATCCCATACTGACAATGCCGGCGCCGGTGACCACCAAAACACGATTTACCCGAAAACTTTTGACAACTTCACCTGTTTTTTGAACACTTCCACAGCCATACATCACTGGGCACAGCTGCGTGTATACGCCGTTTTTCATGGTAAACTCAACCTTCTTTTCCTTGCCGTTTCATCCTTTGTATTCCAATTAATGAATGACCACATGCAGACCGGCTTCCTCCAGGATTTCCTTTAGCCGGTTCACCTTTTCCTCGGAGGGTGGCACAGCTTCCGAAACAGCCTCGTCACTGATTCGCAAATGCTTGGAAACCCCCATGCTGTGATAGGGCAGTAGTTGCACCACCGTCACTGCGTCGTCCAGGCTTCGGCAAAATTGTGCCACCTGCCCGACATGCTCCTCAGAATCATTAAACCGTGGAATGACGGGCACACGGATTTGCAGCTTTCCGCCCGCCCGGGCAATCCGCTGCGCATTTTCTAAAATCCGTTCATTGGGCACGCCAATGACCCGCTTATGCACGTTGCTGTCCATGTGCTTTAAATCGTAGAGGAACAGATCGGTGTAGGGAAGCACTGCCTCCACGGTCTCCCACGGTGCATACCCTGTGGTGTCCAGCGCCGTGTGAATGTTATGTTTTTTCAAAGCCTTCAGCAGCTCCAGGGTAAATTCAGGCTGGCACAGTGCCTCTCCACCGGAGACTGTTACGCCGCCGCCGGAATGCTGGAAAAACGAAATATCCGCGCTGACTTTTTTGATGATGTCATCCACGGAATATTCCCTTCCGCAGAGGTATAATGCATGGGGGTGGCAAACCGTTACACAGTCGCCACAGTTGTCGCACAGCGTTCTGTCCACATGGATCGTATTCAGTGTCTCTCCGGTGGCGGAATCCACCCGCGTCCCGGATCGGGTAACAGCCTGTTTGGTACAGGCTTTGATACAGCGCTCCTCGCACCGCGCTGTGCCCGCGCAGCGCATGGCGATCCAACTTAGTTGAGGATGAAACGCCTGTGACTCCGGGCTGTGGCACCAGGGGCAATGCAGCGGACAGCCCTTTAAAAACACGGTAGTTCGGATCCCTGGGCCATCCTGAACGGAAAAGCCCTGGATATCGTAGATCATTCCCTTAACTTCGTGAGACATCGAGTGTGCTCCTTTACCAAGCTTGCCGTTAAAGATCCATTTCGGTTCTGCGGATCAGGTCTTCCTGGCAGTCCTTGAACACTTCAACAAAATATGCCGAGAAGCCAGCCACCCGCACCACCAGATCCTTATACTCCTCGGGATGCTGCTGGGCCTTGCGCAGAGTGGCAGCGTCGACAATATTCAGCTGCAGTTCCATGCCGCCTCTGTCAAAGTAAGTCTGCATGACCGCCTTTAGCTTTTTCACCCCGTCCGCGCCGCTGAGAGCTGTGGGATGGAACTTCATATTCATCAAAGTCCCGTTGCCAAACTCGGTCTGATCAAAGTTGAGGACAGAGTTGATGCTGGCGATGGGGCCGCTTTTATCCATTCCCTGTACTGGGGAAATGCCATCCGCCAATGGGGTTCCTGCCTTGCGGCCATCCATGGTCGCCCAAGTGCTGTGGCCAAGAACGGTATTCATGGTTACCGGGTACATGCCGGCACTCCAGCGTCCCCGGGGACCGTAGGCGCTGTTCACCGCATTGCTGTAGGTTTCCGCTACAACACGCACATACTGATCCGCCGCCGGGTCACCGTTGCCGTAGTGGGGCACTTCATTCTCCACAATCTGATGCAGCTCGTCATAACCCTCCCAGTTGGCCATAACCGCGTCATAAAGTTCCCGGGTAGTGCAAATTTTTTTATCAAAGCACAGATAGCGGATGATGTTCAGGGAATCGGCCACATTGCCCAGTCCGATGGCTGAGTTCCCAGTGGAGTTGTACTTGGCGCCGCCGGACATGACATCCTTGCCGCTTTCCATACACCCGTCAAACATAGCGGACACCAGTGGCAGCGGCATCAGGAATTCCGCAATGGACTCCCAGATGCACTCGCAGGCCACATGCCATCGGATAAAGTATTCAATCTGCTTCTTTACGGCATCCTCGACCTCATCCATACTCTTCATTTCATAGAGGAAGCCGGTTCGCAGCCCGGTATGCTCTTTTATCTTGCCGTCGTGTCCGGGCATGGGGTTGGTGCCGTCATTGATGGCCTGAAGCAGACAGCCCGTGAGATTGACATAGGATTCGCACCCGCTCCCGCCGGGCTGAGCCCAGTTATCCCCGCAGCCCGCAGGCTCCACGCAGCCGATCAGGCAGTAGTTTCTGGCGCTCTCCAGCGGCAGACCTCGTTTCATCAGCGCAGGGATGATAACATCGTCACTTTCAAATGTGGGGACGCCGCCCGCCCGTTTGGTCGTCTCAATGGCCAGCTCCCACAGGTCTTCCGGCGTCCCCTTGTGGATGCGCAAAGCCTGAGGCGGTGTATGCAGCAAAAGTCTGGCTGCGGACTGAAGCATCATATAAGTAATGGCGTTGGTGGCATCCCTGCCCTGTTGATCCACGCCGCCAAGGGTCATCAAAAACCCACTGGTATAGCCGGGGTTTGCGATGGTAGCCGGGTCGTAACGGATCATCTTGTTTGGTTCGGCAACCTTGAGATAGAACAGGTCCAACATTTCCTGAGCTTTTTCCGGCGTAATACGCCCAGCCTTTAAGTCCGCTTCGTAGTATTTTCCCAGATACTGATCCAGCCGCCCAAAGCTGATTCCATGCTGCTGACCATCCAGACACATGGCAAGGTGGTAGAGATAAATGCACTGCATGGCGTCGTGAAGATTGCGGCAGGGGTTTTCCATAATCCAGTTGAGGCATTCTGCCATTTCCAGCAGTTCCCCCTTCCGCTCCGGACGGGTTTCCAGCTCTGCCAGACGCTGGCACTCTTTTGCGTAGCGCTTGGTCCAGATAATGATGCCGCCGCAGACAATGGACACCGCGCGGTAGAAGTTATACTTCTTGTTGTTGTCCCCCATGATGCCCGTGCGCTCCAGTTTGGCCATTTTATCCTCTGCCTCACGCTGCACAGCCAAGAAACCCATGGTGCATGCCCTGTCATAATTGGTGCAGAAATGGCCCACGGGGGTGTTGGCGTTCTGATTGAGCACATACATCAGCACTCCATTCCCGGCCACCTTTCGGTAGCCCCTGGGGATGTAGGCATCAAATATGGCGGACATATTGTTCTGCAGCCAGAATTCCTTTTTACTGAGTATGTATTCCTTATCCTCGGGAGAGACAATGTAGGGATCCGATTCTCTGGCAGCAGGGTCCCCGTGCTCCAGCTCATCCACCAGCCACTGGAAGTTTGTCTCCGGATACAGGGCACTGGCGCGGTAAGAGGTACCCTGCTCGCCCACAATGATCTCGTCCTCGTTGACCAACACGGGCAGATGTTCAAACAGGTTCCTCAAATTTTTGGCCCGCTTTAAAATACCGGTAAGCTGCATATTATTTTGATAAAAATCGGTAATTAAGCGAAATCGTGCTGTGCAGAGTCGGGGCATAGTATTTCGATACCGCTCTCTCATTTTTGCCACGCGGGGCGTAATTTCTTTCCATTCAACCATAATTGTATTCCTTTCTCATGCATGAATGCATGGTGTGTATGGCGCAAACCGTCTGTATCAGTGGACGATCACCTGAAGCCCGTAGGATTTCATCAGTTCCAGATATTCCTGCATCTGCTCCTCGCTGGGTGGCTCTATGCCGCAAGGCATGGGATCGCGCATCTGAATCCGCTCATATTTGGACGCGCCGAAGTGGTGATAAGGCAGCAGCTGAACCAGCGTCACCGCCTCCCCCAGTCCCACGCAGAACACAGCGGCCTGCTTCAAATTTTCCGAGGCATCATTCAAGCCGGGAATCACCGGAATCCGGATTTGCAGCTTTCCTCCCCTGCGGGCAATCAGCCTTGCATTCTCCAAAATTCTTTCGTTGGGAACGCCAACAATGCGTTTGTGGGCCTGGCTATCCATCTGCTTCAGGTCGTAAAGGAACAGATCCGTATAGGGCAGCACCCGCTCCACAATCTCCGGGGGCGCATACCCCGTGGTATCCAGCGCAGTGTGGATGCCATCCTCCTTCACCTCCTTTAACAGCTCCAGCGTAAAGTCCGGCTGGCTGAGCGGCTCCCCACCGGAAACGGTCACGCCGCCGCCGGAGGATTGAAAGTAGGAATAGTCCTTTCGGAGCACCTCCCGCACCTCTTCCACGGACCAGTCCTTTCCGCAGAGGCTCAATGCGCCGGGGTAGCACTGTTGGGCACAGGCTCCGCACTGCCGGCATTTCCCGCTGTCCCATCGCACCCGGCGGATGAGCGCCCCTCCGCTGTCTCGCTCCGCCTCTCCTTCCACCAAGGCCTCTGCCGGGCATACTCTCAGGCACGCGCCGCATAGTTCGGTTCCGATGCAGCGCACACTGACATAACTCATCTGGGTGTGAAAGGACTGGGACTCCGGGCTGTGGCACCAGGGGCAGTGCAGGGGGCACCCCTTCAGGAACACCGTAGTGCGCACACCCGGTCCGTCATGAACCGAGAAGCCCTGAATATCGTAAAGTTTTCCCCGGACCGATTTCTCGTCCATTTCAAATACATCCTTTTCTCTTTGGTGCACGAAACACTCACTTATAGCGTGCACTCATTTCTGGAGATAATGTCATTTTGCAGGTCGCGCCCCAGCTCCACGAAGTAGGCGGAATACCCCGCGATGCGAACCACCAGATCCCGGTAGTTCTCTGGATTGACCTGAGCCTTGCGCAGCGTTTCGGTGTCCACCACATTGTACTGGACTTCCACACCGCCTTTCCGAAAGTACTCCTTGGTAAGCGCTCTGAGCTTTGCCACGCCCTCGTCATTGCTGAGCACCGACGGGTGCATTCTCATGTTCAGGGCAATGCCGCCCAAAAAATTGTGCTGGTCATAGCAGCAGCTGCTGTTCATCACCTGAACGGGGCCGTACTTATCCCTGCTCTGGGCGGGGGAGGCCGCATCGGCAAGAGGGTCTGGATGCCTGCGTCCGTCTGGCGTACCCCAGGTCAGCCTGCCCTGGTTGACATGATCAGAAGCACCGTACAGCCCCGCCTTATAGACCTTAGATCGCGTGCTGTACATCTGCCTGCAGATCTCATAGTAAAGATCCACACACCACTTCATTTCCACATCCGCATAGAAATCATTGTTGCCAAAATGGGGCACCAGCGCCAGCACCTTCTGGCGCAAGCTCTCATACCCCTCCCAATTGGCCATCATGGCGTCATACAGTTCCCGGGTCGTGCAGAGCTTTTTGTCAAAGCACATATATTTGATGGTGGTCAGGGAGTCCGCCACCGTTGCAAGGCCGGTGGCAGTGCCGCCATAGGAGTTGTACTTGGCGCCGCCGCCCACCACATCTTTTCCACTTTCCATGCATCCCTCAATTGACAGGGAGAGTACGCTTTCGGGTGCGAAGAACTGGGAGAGAGATTCCGCATAGTTTTGGGCCGTCACGAACAGGCGCATGATATAAGTACCCATTTGCTTGACGGCATCCCGCACCTCTTCAATGGAGTTCATTTCATACAGAAAGCCTGTGTGAAGGCTGGACTGCTCCCCATTCAAGGGGTTTTTCCCGTCGTTAATGGCCATATCCAGAACACTGCCCCACCAGATCGTGGCGTGAGGCGGATGCATTCCGTTGGGAGCTGGGTAGTCGTTGCCGCAGCCCACGATCTCCTGACAGCCAATGCAGCCGTAATCTCTGGCGTCCCGAAGCTGGTAGCCGTTTTCCTTCATCATCATGGGGATGACGACTTCGTCATTGTAGTAAAGGGGCAGTCCACCCACCAGCTTGGAGGTGGCGATGGCGCAGTCCCATAGTTCGTCCGGTGTTGTTTCAGTGGTGCGAAACACCAGGGTGGGGTCGTGGAGCTTCAGCCGACCCACAGTCTCAAACACCATGTAGGTAACGGGATTGCTGGCCTCCTTTCCGGTGTCCGGGTCCACACCGCCGATGGTGGTGTTCTGATAGGTGTTGCCCACGCCGATGATGTCCTTGAGCTGGATGGGGCCGCCGCCATAGAAGCAGTTCAGCTTCAGGAAGAAAGCGTCCACGATCTCCTGCGCTTCCTCCATGGTGATGGTGCCTTCCTCCAGATCGCGTTTCAGATAGGGCCAGGTATACTGGTCAAAGCGGCCAATGGAGGGGCTGGGGATACGGTCGTAGATCTGGATCATAACCTGATACATCATGATCCCCTGTACCGCCTCGCGGAAACTGCGGGCGGGATTTTGGGATAGCCATAAAAGTCCCTCCGCCATCCGTTCCAGCTCGGCTTTCCGCCCAGCATCCTCGCATTTCCGTGCCAGCTCAGCGCATTTTTCGCCATAGCGCCTGACCAAGGTGATGGCGCCTTCGCAGGTAATGACCTCCGCCTTGTAGAAGATGTACTTGCCCACATCGTCGCCCATCAGGTTCCCCTTGTGGGCATCGATCCAGCCCTGAGCCTGTCGGCGAATTTCTTCATATCCCACGGTGATTATTTTCCGATACCCGGCGATGAGATGGCCGGCAGGCAGTCCGATCAGGCTCTGTCCGCCCTTTACATAATTGCTGACATTAAGGCGGCTCAGCTCTTCAAACCCCTCAGGCTGCCACGCATCCGCCATAGTACCTACCTTGCGGTAACGCCAATAATCGGTGACCGACTTCAGATATTCATAGTCCTCGGGGCTGATGCAATACCGAATATCCTCACTGTCCGGATTGTGGTAAAGCCCGTCTTCCCGCAGCGTCCAGCTACCTGCGGACACAGCGTCCACCACCCAGTCCGTTCCGCTCCACTCGGGATAGGAGGGACTGCTAAACAGATGCGGGCCCTTATTGCCCACTATAATCTCATCATCATCCACCAAAACCGTCATCTGCTGGCACAGATCATAAAAAAACAGCGGCCGCCTGATTGCCGGCATCACATATTCGTTTTTTTGGGTGCTCTCTGTCAAAATTCGCACGCGTTCCGCGTCATATTGAAGCACACGGTCACGAACCCGTTCTCTCATTCTGCGGATCCGCTCTGTGGCTGGTTTAAATTGATACATGGTTTGCTCCTTTCCCGTGAGACTCCCAGACAGCACAGGATTACAGATTTTTATACTTCTCCAGGCTGTAGTGGAAGATCTCATCCTCAAACGCGTAGTATGTCTCGGAATGTGAACCGATTAACTTGACAATTGCTCCGGAGCCCTCGCAGGTATGCGCGCCATACTGGTCTACAATACTTCTGGCGTATTCCCTTGCGTCTTCCGGCTTCAGGTCGGGATCGTACATGACATAGGGGTCTGGCGGATAAATGGGGGTTGTCTTTGCACCATACTGATCCAGAATCATACGAATGTCGTTGATGGACTGAATTTCCAGCACATCGGCTTTTATGTCATTTACGATATACGGCAGAAATGCCTCCATCTGACCGCAGCAGTGCAGCATATAGCCGCAGCCCGCCTTGTGAACAGCATTCGCAATAAGCACCGCGGAGTCCAGTAAGGTGTTTTCAAACACTTCATTGGAGAAGAAAGAAGACTTGGCGTTTGCCCAGTCGTCATTATGGCAGGCAAAGTCCAGATGATATACATCGTTAATATGGTGGAACACATCTGCTTTGTACTCGCCCAGAAGGTCAAAAAACTGCTTACACTCCTCCTGCTCCAACAGAATATCACACAGCCCCTGTTCAAAGCCCTCACAGATGTGCAGTCGTTCAAAATTTCCGTTGCCAAGTCGTGTGCCCAGTGCCATAGCAGGGTCGCGTTTAAACTGGGTCAAATCCGCTTTCCAGTCCACAATGTCCAAGTTGGGGACTTTAAATTTTTCATGCCATTCTCCAATTTCGTCGAAAAGGCCGGGGATGGGGGTAGTACCCTCC
This sequence comes from Oscillospiraceae bacterium, assembly GCA_963666535.1. Lineage (GTDB taxonomy): Bacteria > Bacillota > Clostridia > Oscillospirales > Oscillospiraceae. The sequence continues at coordinate 2,150,192 of OY762913.1, forward strand.
TGCACTTCTTCAAACTTGTACTTGGTGCCGAACCAGTCCTCACCGTCTTTGGTGAAGTCAGGGGGAATATCGTTGAACACGTTGGGGAAAGACCACTGGGTGGACTGGAAGAAGGCCGGCATCCACATCGGCTTTTCATGGCGGAAGGCCCGCATAATATTTTCTCTGGGTGTAATGGGAAACTCTCGTGTAACCGGCGCCATGGGAGGCGCCATGACAGGGATAGGAAAACTTTTTTTCATCTTGCATATTCTCCTTTTCTATCAGGGTAAGCTGTGTTGCAGTTTAGTCAATCAACTTTTTTTCTGCTTTGTCCCATTAACCGTACATGATCGATGGCAGCCAGGTGCAAAGCTGTGGGAACACAAGCAGCAGCAGCGTAACAATACTGCAGGCAATGACATAGGGCCAAACGCCGGTAAAGAGGGACGACAGCGTGGCTGCCTTATCCTCCACGCAGCCCTTTACCATGAACACGCCGCCTCCAACAGGAGGGGTAATACCGCCGATGCAAATCATCATGGTGATAATAATGCCGAACCAGATGGGATCATAGCCAAGCATATCCACAACAATGGGGAAGAAAATTGGCATGGTGACCAGCGTCATGGACAAAAGGTCGGTGACCATGCCCAACAGGAAGTAGATCAAGAGAATCGCCATCATGATTCCCCAGTTGGGAACACTGAGTCCCGACACAAAATCGCCCAGAGCGGTGGGAATCTGAGAAACGGTGAACAGTCGTCCAAATACATTGGCGCAGGAAAGCAACATAAAGACCATAGCCTGCAGTCTCACGCCAGCCAGGATAGAACTCATAAACTTGTTCCAGTTTAGCTTTTTGGTAACAGTGGTAACCAGCAGCATGCCGAAGGCGCCTACGGCGCCGGCCTCGGTGGGGGTAAACAGTCCGGCAAACATACCACCCATAGAAATGAGGAACACCAGCGCAATTTCAATGATACCGCCGTGGAGCACATTATGCCAGCGCGCATGCCAGGATTCTTTTTCATACTTGGAGGACCAGTCGGGATGTAGTTTGCAGGTAATCGCAATGGCAACAATATTAGCCATCATCAGCAGCAAACCGGGAATAATGCCTGCGACAAACAGTCTTCCAATGGAGGTTTCGGTGGCAAGACCGTAAATGATAAAGTTGGTGGAGGGCGGAATCAGAACAGACAAACCTGCGCCGGCAGCAATACAGGCGCCTGCCAGCGCGGGGGCATACTCTCTTTTTCTCATTTCAGGATAGGCGATGGCGCACATGGTGGAAATCGTTGCCGGGACAGAGCCGCAGATGGCGCCAAAGCCCGCGCACGCAACCTGGGTCGCCATGGCAAGACCGCCGCGCTTGTGCCCCAAAAACGAATTGATCGCCTTAAACAGACTGGCGCCTATTCCGGAGTAATTGGCCAAAAAGCCCATCAGGCCAAACATCGGCCCAACCGTCAGCGTGTAAGAGCAGAACGTATTGTATAGTTCAGCTACTACAATTTGTGATGCAACATTCACATTGCGAATCACGGCAATTCCCACCGCTCCGCAAAAAAGCATGGCAAATGGAATGGGAATACCGGCTGCCATAAGTACAAGAAAAATAATCAGGAACAATACCCCAATCGCAATTGGTGATAGTGACATGGTGACCCCTCACTTTTCGTCTTTGTTTAGTACGCTGAACCCAGACCGTCAGTCATCCTCCAGAGGAACGTCTTCCTTCCCGCTGGGACGTTTCAAATTGATTACGTCATTTGTTACCATGCCGTATCCAAGGATGACGGTCTTTAGGATAATACAGGCGGTCAAAAGGATAAATCCCAGAGCCAGAACACCCGCAAAGATAAAAAGAGGAATTCGAAGGTCGCTGCTGAAATCGGCCACGATAAATTTATCTGCAGCTTGTCTAACCAGCAGATAGGAAACGTAAACGAATGCAATAGAGCAGACTATATAGTCGATAAAGTGAAGAATTTTGCCTGCCTTTTTAGAAATCAATTCCATCACGAGGGTCATTCGGATGTTGCCGTCAAACCACTCATTTTGTGCCACGGCAAAGCTGGCGGTAATAAGGGACACATAACTGACAATTTCGGTGGAGCCAAAGATAGGGGTGCTGAATAAGCGGCGCATGATAATATTTGCGATAATGACCAGCATATTAAACGTTAGAAACACGCCGGCAACCATGGAGCTTACATTCCAAACGTGATATGCACCTGTAGCAAGTTTTCTCAAGCCAAAGCTCTCCTTCCATGTTCTTTCCCTTTATCCGGTGATTCAAATCTGCCCGGGTGGGCAGATTTGAATCACCAAAATGACTCGATTCGGTTCTGTCTTTCAGAACTCTTGTATCCAAAGAAGGGATCAGTTGTTGGAGGGATCTAAGTCTTCCGGATAGTACGTTTTGTAATCATCCCAGGTGCAGGTTTTGTTGTACTCGTCGGCAAGTGCCTGAATCTTGGTCAGGTTTCCGGTGCCGTCCAGACCCTGATCATCCAGTTCTTTGACCAGATCATCCATTAAATAAGCGGTTGCAGCCTTAAACTCCTCCAGCTTATCGCCCTCCAAGAAAGTGGTGTCAACCTTTATTCCGAAGTCAACAACACGTTGGGTTTTCAATCCCTCATCCTGATATACGGTAGTGTACTCCTCAAAGGTCTGGTCTACCGCGTTCATAAAGGCTTCCTGCTGAGATGCAGGCATGGAATTGAACACATCCTTGTTCATCACATACATAGATGGGTTGCTGGACAGCGGGGTGATCAGCGCGTGACCCCCGACTTCTTCCAGATTGGTATAGGCGCAGGCGCCGTAGTTTGTGTAAAGGCCGTCCAGCAAAGAGCTGCGCATGGCTTCATAGACCTCGCTGATGTCCATGGTAACCGCGGTGGCGCCGTAGGCAGTAATAACATCGGCATTAACGGAGCCGGCTCTGATCTGCTTGCCGGCGAAATCGCTCATGGACTTGATGGGTTCTTTGGTGAAGATGCAGTACGGGCCGGAGCCGATCCCCAGTAGAAACACAACATCCTTCAACTCGTCGGCATTGGAGGTTTTGCCCCACTCATGGAACACCCGCGTGGCCACCTCTGCGCTGTTGTAAACAACACCTGGATAGCTAAAAATTCGGCTCAGGGGGAATCGGCTGGGGGTGTAGTCCTGCTGAACCAGTCCAATGTCGCAGGTTCCGTTCAGTACGCCGTCATAGATGTCGGGGCCTTTGAGCAGAGTACCGTTAGAATAAGTAGTGATGGTGATGTAGCCGGGCATCACTTCGTCCAGCTTCTCCTGCAGGGTGGTGATGTTGCCCTGACAGGGGTTCTGCTCGGTCAGATAAGTGGCAAAATTCAGGTCGAGCTTAACCCAGTCGGCCTGAGAATCACCGGTGGCTGTGCCGTTTTCGCCAGCCGGTGCCGTGTTCGTTGCACCGCTTGATCCGCTTGAACCACATGCCACAAGGCTCAGCCCCATGACAAGCGCTAGGATAAGAGAGACGATTTTGTTCATTTCATTTTCCTCCTATTTAATGTCTTTTGGGCGTGTCCCCACCAAAGAAAAGCTACTGTTAAATTAACAGCTATCCTCAATTATTAAAATGCACAGCTCTGAAAAAAAAAGCCGCAAACTGTTGCCTTTTTGACAACAGTTTGCTAAACTATTGTAGTCGAATTGGTACATAATACTAAAACGGAAGAGCCAAATATGCTTCGATGTTGACAAAACAGCACGCAAATTATGTCTTAACAAGTACAGAACGGTGTGTGGCAATCTATGAGCAAGAAAGATCTCATTGCAAATGAAATCCTCCAAATGATCAAGCAGGGGGCCGTGGGTCCTGGGGATAAACTGCCCTCCATCCGCACCCTTGCCCAGCAGTATAAAGTAAGCATCACCCCCGTTACTGATGCATATGACGATTTGGTATCCCTTCACTGGGTTGAGAACCGCCCCCACTCTGGTTACTATGTCAGCTGCACACTTCAAAATGATTTTCAAACTGCGGAATACGAAAGACAAATTCATTTAAATGTGAGCGAACGATATGGTATGGTGGATCATTTTATCTCGGGCTATAGCCATATTGCCTTTAATGTCAACAACGATATCTACTATGCCTTTGGATCCACTGCTACCTCCGCTTCTCTGTATCCGTGCTCAAATTTCAATATGTACTATGCCCACAGCCTGCGCCACCTGAAAGTCGAGGGCAATTTTCAAACAAGGCCTCATGACGAGAGCGCCTTGAAGAAGGAAATTATGAAATGGATGATTCCCTGTAAATGTGAAAATGTGATTGAGGACATTTCTATTGTTCCCAGCGTCAGTGAGGCGATCCTGCTCTCTCTGCGGGCCTGTGCAAAACCCGGAAGTGTCGTGGCCCTGGAGGCCCCGGGTCATGCAGGCTTTTATTTCAATGCAAAATTTCTGGACTATCAGATTGTACCGGTTCCCTCTCGCCCCTCATCCGGGCTTGATGTCGATGCCTTTGCTGCCATGCTAAAAAACGGGGTTCACCCCGCGTGTCTGCTGCTTTGCTCCAATTTTTCCAACCCCACCGGCGCGTTGATGTCAGACATCAACAAGCAGCGACTAACCCATCTTTGCGCGAAATACGGCATTCCGATTATTGAGGACGATATTCTGGGCGATCTGCATTTTACCGAGTCCAGGCCAAGACCCCTCAAAAGTTTTGACAGCGACAATGTCATTTATATTTCCGGCTTTGGAAAAAGTCTTTATCCTGTTGCGCGTCTTGGTTACATTTCCGCAGGTCGCTATAAGGACGCGGTCTCTTTTTATAAGCACCTTGCTACGGCTTACGCCTCCCCCCTTCTTCAAACCGCAATTGCGGACTTTTTTCATCACGGCCTCGCCCAAAAATATGTTAGTTTTTTTCGAAAGCGTCTTAATGGAATTGTAGAATCCTATTACAATCTGATAAAGGAACACTTTCCGCCGAATACCGAGGTTGCCCTGCCCTCCGGCGGCATCTATCTCTGGATTACACTTCCCGATGGTATGGATGCCGATACCCTTTGTGTCAAAGCCAGACCGTTCGGCATCTCCATTGCCCCCGGTCGGCTGTTTAACGCGCCATTAAAAAAGAATACCTCTTTTCGCCTAAATTGCGCTGCCGTGGTTTGGAACCAAGGGTCGCAAGAAGCCGTAAAAAAACTGGGAGAGCTCGCCTGTGCAATGACACGTGAATAACATTGATCTAGCGCCCAAATACATAGTCAAGGGAGCATTCAAGGAAATATAGCTACTTAAAAACGAGCAGTCAAAACCTCCGGCTAAGCCGGAGGTTTTGACTGTTTGAATTTAGTTTTCTGATCCAGCCTGTGGTTAAGGCAACTCGGCAGAATCTTGATTTTGAGATTATAATCCGGAATTCAAATACTCTGTCCTACCTGGGGTCTCATAAAGATCAATTTGCTGGCCAACTGCGCTATAGCACCACCCATTTCATAGGCGGAGACAGCAATGCGTGGAAGAATGACCCAGCTAAAAATCAGTATTCCCAGTAACCGTCAAAGAGTCTCCGTATTCTGGGACACTGCCTGTTCTTTAAAAGAGATAAATTTCTGCCTGACTTCCGCGTCGCCCGCAAAAAACGCATTCAGAATGTCGATCGCCAAAACTGTGGAAGGACTGAGTGTATGCTCAATCAGCTCTGTTTCCTCCAGCGGGTTTAAGCTTCCGACCAGTTTCAAGAGAGCCTCCACCGTTTCATGCCTATTGAGAAGATATTCTCCAAACTTATGTCCAGTTTCCGTTAATTGTATGATTTCGTAACGGTCATATTTTAGATATCCAAGACCCGCCAGCTTGGATATCATTTTAGAAGCCGACGATGGTTTTACCTGCAGAAGCTCGGAAAGCTGTCCAATACGGGCGTAGTCATGTTCCATACAAAGCCTAAACGCCATCTCCAGATAATCCTCCATAGCCGGTGTCAGTTGTCCTTCCTTTTGATTGGCAAGCTGATACCCCCGGACCGTTCTGAAGTCTGAATTTGTATTGCTATTCATAGAATCAAACCCTTAAAAACCATTTTTCGATCAGTCCAGTATATTCGTAACACAATCCGTTTAGGAACCGTATATTAGCGTAGGGAAAGATTTCTTCCCTACGCTTATTGTTATTTTGGAGGACTTTCATATGAGTACCACTCAAATATCACTGCATCAACTGCCGATCGGAAGAAAGGCAAACGTTTCAGCCCTGACCTCCGACGGGGCGGCCAGAAGACGCATACTGGATCTGGGCGTCATTGACGGAACCGAAATAGAACCACTTTACAAAAGCCCGTCCGGAAATCCGGTGGCTTATCTGATCCGGGGTGCGGTCATTGCATTGAGGTCCGACGTGTCGGAAAAGATCATAGTATCAATATCTTAATATCAAGCGGAGCGGCAGAACGTGCAACTTTGCCTACACAAGGCGGATAGCCGCAGGTAATCAAACGTTTTTTCCGCTCCGCTATTTCCATTTTTCAGGGGGATTCATATGGGCTTAACAAACACATTAACGGGGGCGGATGTCTTAAGTCACTGCGGCCTACTTATAGAAAAAGAAACACCGCAAGACAAGATCGTGGCTCTGGCCGGGAATCCGAACGTCGGAAAAAGCACCGTTTTCAACGGGCTCACGGGACTCAACCAGCATACGGGAAACTGGCCCGGAAAAACCGTTATGAACGCGCAGGGGAAGTACCGGCATCGAGATACCAATTTTATCATGGTGGATATTCCGGGCACCTATTCGCTGATGGCAAACTCAACTGAAGAGGAAATTGCGCGGGACTTTATCTGCTTTGGCGGGGCCGATGCCGTGGTGGTTGTGGCCGACGCAACCTGCCTAGAGCGGAATCTGAATCTAGTGTTTCAGACCATAGAAATCACTGACCGGGTTGTGCTGTGCGTCAATCTTATGGACGAAGCGGGGAAGAAAAAAATCCGCATTGATCTGAATTTGCTTGCATCCCGGCTGGGGATTCCTGTGATTGGAACCAGTGCAAGGTCCGGCAAGGGGTTGAATGACCTGATGGATGCGGTGAAAGAACTTACGGATCATGAAACAGAACGAAATCCGCTGCATATACGTTACGAAGCGGATATCGAGGCAGCCATCGCCCTACTTGAGCCTGTGCTTGCAGAAGTTCTGCAAGTGCGCGTCAGTAGCCGATGGGTGGCCTTGAAGCTGCTTGATGGGGACAGCAGCATGCTAAGATCGCTAAAAAGTTATCTCGGTTTTGACCTCATGCAAAATGAGGAAATCTTTCAGAAGGTAGCGGATGCAAAATCTCAGTTGGAAGACGCGGGAACTCCGGTTGACCAGATTAGAGATCGGGTCGTCACCAAAATCGTGAAAACCTGTGAAGACATCAGCAGAGAAGCGGTCACATTTGAAAAAAAAGAATACGCAGCACGAGACCGTAAAATTGATAAAGTCCTGACCTCCAAGCTCACCGGAATTCCTATCATGATTGCGCTGCTGTTCGGCGTCTTTTGGATTACAATGACCGGCGCGAATGTTCCGTCGAGTCTGCTCGCTAGCGGATTGTTCTCGCTGGAGGAACCGCTGACCAATTTCTTTGTGTGGCTATCCGCGCCGGATTGGCTGCGCGGAATCGTCGTGGATGGGATATTCAGGACGCTGGCTTGGGTCATTTCCGTTATGCTCCCACCTATGGCGATCTTTTTTCCGCTATTTACTCTGTTGGAGGATTTGGGTTACCTGCCGCGCGTCGCGTTCAATCTTGACAATTTCTTCCGCAAAGCTTGTGCGCATGGAAAGCAATCACTTACCATGTGCATGGGGTTCGGGTGCAATGCCTGCGGCGTAATCGGATGCCGAATCATCGACTCACCCCGGGAGCGTTTGATTGCGATTCTCACGAATAACTTTGTCCCCTGCAACGGAAGGTTCCCCACGCTGATTGCCATTATCACCATGTTTTTCGCTGGGGCTGTGGGCGGTGCGTTTGAGTCCATTGTCTCCACATTCATGCTGACCGGGGCCATCGTTCTGGGCGTTGTCATGACGCTTTTGATTTCAAAGCTGCTTTCCAAAACAATTTTGAGGGGAATGCCTTCCTCCTTTCATCTGGAGCTTCCGCCTTATCGCCGCCCTCAGTTCGGGAAGGTTATTGTACGCTCAATTTTGGATCGGACGCTTTTTGTGCTGGGCAGAGCAGTTGTGATCGCCGCACCCGCTGGGCTTGTTATCTGGATACTGGCCAATATCTACGTTGGGAATTTAAGCCTGCTTGCCCATTGCGCCGGATTTCTGGACCCGTTCGCTAGGCTGCTTGGCTTAGATGGCTACATTCTGATGGCCTTTATTCTGGGCTTCCCAGCCAACGAGATTGTTGTTCCGATCATCATCATGAGCTACATGGCGACGGGTACGCTTACCGACCTGGAAAGCTTGTCTGAACTGCATGCGCTGTTTGTAAGCCATGGATGGACCTGGCTGACAGCAGTATGTACCATGCTGTTCGCTCTGATGCACTGGCCCTGTGGAACCACCTGCCTGACCATTAAAAAAGAAACGCAAAGTCTTAAATGGACACTTGTTTCCTTTGCCATACCAACAACAACCGGTATCGTAGTATGCATGATTGTGGCAAACGCCGTGCGTTTGCTGGGGATTGTATCATAAGGTACAGCCGCCGTGGCAAGGGTAACATGAACGGCTCAGGGCAGCCGCCCTTGACACGCTGTCCGTTTCCCGCGATAATGCGGCTAAGGCGGAATGCCAGATTCCAGCATCCCGCCCCATAAAATATTTTGCCCTCTTTTACGCCAATTTTGAGTTTACACAAAATGCGGGACGCACCCCGCCAAGCTGGAAGTTAGTTGTTCCATTCAGCACTTGTCTATTTGAGCTCATGCCCCGCCATTAAATTGGTATTATTTTTCCTCCAACCGTCGGCGCAACCCTTGGATAGCACGTCGCTCCAGCCGGGACACCTGCACCTGAGATACACCCAGCACCCGCGCCGCCCGCTCTTGGGTTAAATTTTTATAGTACCGCAGCAGGATCACTGACCGTTCCCGATCTGGCAAGGAATCAATGGCTCCTCGCAGCGTTACCTGCTCCAGAATACCCTCCTCGATCCCTTCGGTGCCAAGCATTCCTTCCAGCGTCGCGCCATCTTCTCCCGCCTGCGCTTGTAGGGACGTAACACCGCTCGTGGCCGTCTCGGCCATAGCGATTTCCTCCGGCGTGTAACCGGTTGCCTCACTCAGTTCGGTCAGCGTGGGTTCGCGCACCAACTGCGTCTGCAAGCGATCTCTGGTGATGCGGATATCCATCGCCTGTTCCTTGATGCTCCGGCTCACCTTTACTGTGCCGTCATCCCGTAAAAACCGTCGAATTTCCCCTGCAATTTTCGGCACGGCATAGGTGGAAAACTGCGTCCCAAACGCGGGATCAAATCCCCGTACCGCCTTCAAAAAACCAAGGCAGCCAAGCTGATACAGGTCTTCGCTATCCACGCCCCTGCCGTAATAGCGCCGCACGATGCTCCAGATCAGCCCCGCATTTTCCTCCAGCATCCGTTCGCAGGCATGGTTGTCTCCCAGACGAGCCGCTTCCAACAGCTCGGTCGGTGGCGCACTCACCTACTGTTCCCCATTCGACAGGAGATCTTGCGGCGCATGACCACTGTCGTTCCGCGCCCCTCCGCAGAGCGCACTTTCACTGTGTCCATAAAACTCTCCATAATGGTGAATCCCATGCCTGAGCGTTCCTCGTTGCCAGTGGTAAACAGAGGTTTGCGGGCACGCTCCACATCCTCAATGCCCACACCCCAGTCACGCACCATAATTTCAACGCTGTTATCCTCAAACAGCCTCAGCCGCATGGATATCTTCCCCAGCGAGTCTGGATAAGCGTGGATGATGGCATTGCTCACTGCCTCGCTCACCGCAGTCTTGATGTCGTTTACCTCGTCCAGCGTCGGATCGAGCTGTGCTGCAAAGCAAGCTGCCGCCGTACGGGCAAACCCTTCGTTTACGGATCTGCTGATCAGTTCCACTGTGGCCTGGTTGACTGGTTTCATATGTAATCCCCTCTTTCCGCGGGAGCGGTACCGCTCCCGCATCTTTTGCAAGGTTTTTATGTCCGTTCACTGTGCCGGACAAAATTATTCAAATTTCAGCAAACGGTGCAGCCCCGCCATCCGCAGCACTTTGTCCGCCTGCTCCGGTACATTGGTCACTGTCACGCCTCCGCCAAGCCGTTCCGTCTCCCGTCTTGCCCGCAGCAACACCGCAATCCCGGAACTGTCCATGAAGGTCACGCCCCCCAGATCCAGCGTCACCTGCCGCGGTAATGTGACCCCGATTTGCCGGTCCAGCTCCTCCATAATAACCCTTGCTCCGTGATGGTCCACCTCGCCGGAGATCGTCGCCGTCAGCGTCCGATCCCGCGCTGTACATTGTACCGGCATAACTTGTCCCCTTTCCATGCATAAAAATCGCCATATACTATAGAGTATACGGCGATTATATGCTCTCTTCCGTGTCTGATTCTGTCGCGCTGCGTCGGTCACCTGTTTTTCCCATTTATCAAAATCTGAACCAGTCCGTCCCTTTCAATTGGCTTTGCGCAGTGAACATTCATCCCGGCCTGTTTGGAATGCTCAATGTCCTCCACGTAAGCATTGGCGGACAGGGCAACAATGAAAATGTCTTTTGCATCCCATCGATCCAAGCTTCGAATGCGTTTGGTCGCTTCATAGCCATTCATCACCGGCATGCGAATGTCCATCAAAATACCATCGTACTGTCCCGGCTGCGCATCTACAAATCGGTCATACCCTTCCTTGCCATTGCTTGCCGTGTCTACTGCCGCACCGGCACTCTCCAACATTTTTCTCAAAATCATCATATTAACCACATTATCTTCCACCAGCAGATAACGTCTGCCAGTAAGGCTGAGTTCCCGGACATCAGCCTTTTGTTCAAACTCTCGCAGTTCTGCTTGATCCACCTGATGGAAGGATGCCGCAAACCAGAAACAGCTTCCCACGCCCAAGTCGCTATCCACATTCAATTTTCCACCCATCAGTTCCACCAGCTGCCGGGAAATGGAAAGTCCAAGACCTGTCCCCACAATCTGGTCGCGATCGGCGTTTGCCGCCCGTTCAAATATGTTGAAAATACGGTTTTTGTCCCCGATTGCTATTCCAACCCCTGTGTCGCGCACGGAGAACCGTATGACAGCAGAACCCTCCTGCTCATTCACCAGCTCCACCTTTAGGTGGATTGAACCGTTTTGCCTGTTGTATTTCACTGCGTTAGAGAGCAGATTTACCAATATCTGCCTCAGTCTCAGCTCATCCCCCACGATGCGGTCAGGCACTTTTTTCCCGATCTCAGCCTTTAACGTTACGCACTTCCCCTTTGCCGTGGTCTCGCAGACTGCTGCGGTATCTTCTATCATCCTCCGCAGGAAAAAAGGTTTTTCCGACAACCGCATCTTTCCCTCTTCGATTTTTGACATATCCAGCATATCGTTGATCAGTTGGAGCAAATACCTGGAAACTGAGCGCAGCTTATCCACACATTCCTCCTCAAACAGTTTGTCCCCCAAATTTTCCCGTTCCAAATCGTCTAATCCAATGATTGCCGCCAGCGGCGTTCGCATCTCATGGGCCACGCGAGATAGAAATACGCTCTTTGCCTGGCTGATCCGCTCTAGTTCCTCAGTCTTGCTTCTTTGTGCCTTCATGGTAAGGTATATCCCCATGATCACAGCCAAAAGCAACACGATACCCAACGCACTCTCCGCAGGATGGGTATCCATGATCTCCTTCATTCCTGTATCTTGCCGCCTGCCCAGTGCCTCCACCAAATATTCGCTCATATCTGCATCGCTGATTGATCGAATTGCTTTGTTTAAAATGGTTAGCAACATGATATCGGTCTTGTCGTATACCCCGAAGGAAACCCCGCGTTCCAAACCCACTACTGGCACAGCATGCAGGTCGGTGTATTCGTACTGTGCCAGATAATAAGCTGCAGAAAGCGTACTGATACTGGTGGCAGATGCTCTTCCATCCACAACAGCCTCAAGACACTCCTGATAACTATTGCACGGAAGGATTTCTCCACAGGAAAAGGATAACGGCAACTGACATTCCTTAGACAGTGCTGCCACTGGAACCCAGCCACTGCCGATTTCGACCTCATCACCGTAGACCACGCTCATTCCGGTCGTGACGAAGGGATCGGTCGCAATCACCCCCAGCGGCATTGCCATTGCCGCGTTGCTGGGAACACAGCCGTTGAGTTCTGCATTCTCTGTCACAATTTCAAAGCGCAGCCCCGTCTGCTGTGTGATACGCTCCAATACAGAGCAGGTCACCCCGTAAATCTCCCCTTTCTCGTCAAATATCTGGAACGGAACGCGATTGCCTTCCATCAGCACCCGAACAGGAGCGCGCTGCGCAATGTACGCTCGTTCCTCTTCCGTGAGATAAATGTCACTGTCCTCCGTGTCAAAATAGAACTGGTATAACTCCTTCTGAAAATAGGGGTACGCCTTATCCATCATGCCAATGGTCTCATCAAGTTCGGCAATCAGTCCAGTATCCTCTCCAGACGCGAAATAACAGGGCTGTCCGTCAAAAAAAGCCACGACCCGGTTTCCGCTATGCCGGCTCAGCTTCCTTCCAAGCATCACGTCTGCCGCACCATCCGCAAGTACCCGGTATTGCTCCTCCTCCGTTTGGCAGACCACCGTTTTGTATTCCGTGCCCACGCTTTCCAAAAACTTTTTCAGCGCTTGTCTTTCGCAGGTCGCTCCTTCCAGCACGGCAACACGCAGCCCCTTATCCCCCAAAATACTGCTTTGGGTCATGTCGGTGTTCTCTGCGCTGGCCGCCAGATTGGAATACACGATCCCATAGCTGCGCTGACAGCAGAAATAGGTGCTCTCCAGTTCATCCGTCTTCAGCAGGCCGCCCAGTAAATCGAGTTCCTCTGACTTTAACATGGCTAGCATATCGGCCTGGGTCAATTCTTTCCCGCTTTGATCATAGGTAATAAATTCGTATTTCCATCCTGTGAACTGGGCCACCTTGTCCAGATAATCTCTTACATAACCGGTGTAAGTTCCGTTTCCGTCGATCTCACACAGTCCCTCCTGCAACGGATACCCCACGCGAACCACCCGCTGCTCGCCCGCTGCGTTCACCGCGAACATGAGGGATATTATGGTCAAAGCTGACGCGAGCGTCAAAGCACCAAATCCTTTGACATAACGCGAAATACCGTTTTTCATAAATTCCCCTCGCAATCTTATTATCCATGAGAATAAGATTCTTATTTTTATACGACAATACCATGTTTTTAAAAAAACATCAAGAATATTTATGCAATTTGACAGTATGTATCATCGTATGGGTTATTAGCCGTCCACACTCATGAAAAACAGCACCACCCCTTTTGTTGGGGTGGTGCTGGCTTTTTTGCTTGGATTCAACTGCTATTTTATGTGATGGTGTAACTGCCTCGTACCATCAGTTTCACGGTGGCGCTGCCCGCAGAAATACTGCGCCCTTCCATGGTGGCCATGTATAAATGATTCTGTACCAAACTGCCTCCGTTATTCAGGGTTCCGCCCCCTGTGGAGTCAATTAAGCCGGGGGATGAGGTGGCAACACAGGCAGCCGTACCCAACCGCAGCATCACCTCGCATCCAACGTCCATTTTCAGGGACTGTCCAGAAGAAAGCGTCACCAATACATAGGATGCGCCGCCGCTCCCCGTCTGCGCAGGATAGGCCGCAATGGCGGCATTCCATTTCTCCGTCAGTGCGGTGGTTGCCGTGGCGATCTTTGCGTCCACTTGGCTGAGGATATCCGGCTTCACCGTCTGGGTGAGATAACTCAGCGTCACCAGTGGGTCGGATTGGGTTCCCTCATTGTCTGCCAGCACCGACACACCGGTCAGGCAAATGATCAGCGCCAGTGCCATGCAAAAACGCGCCAAATTTCGTTTCATCATAAGTACTGTTCCTTTCGTCAGCTCGCGCCGAGTCGTATCTCTTGCTTAACGGTCCCCGCGAAAGGTCCTTCCGCGGGGACTAATTTACACCAAAGTCTCTGGATGAAGCCCAAAACTCACCGCGATGGCGGAATCCACCTGGTGCATCAGCGGCTCATCCAATTTGCCCATGTGCTCGCGCAGCCGTCGTTTATCCAATGTACGGATTTGTTCCAACAAAACAACCGAATCTTTTGGCAATCCGTACTGCATGGCGGACAGCTCGATATGTGTGGGCAGCTTTGCTTTCCCTGTCTGGGACGTAATGGCGGCGGCAATGACCGTGGGGCTATGCCGGTTTCCCGTATCGTTCTGCACGATGAGCACTGGCCGCACACCACCCTGTTCGCTGCCCACTACGGGGCTTAGGTCGGCATAAAAAATGTCGCCTCGTTTTACGCTGTTGTCCACAAAACTCACACTCCGCCGGAAAGTAGTCAGCTGTCACGGGCAAAAAGCCCGTCGCAAATGCTCACTATGATTTTCCCACGGGACGGCGGTGTTTATACACGCTCCTTCAAAAAAGACCGTTCTTTCCATTTCCCCGCCGCCCATCCGGCAATATTCCTCCGCTCCATTCTATGCAGCGGTTGGGGAAAAGGTCATTGCTGATATAACGCGGGAGATTGGGTTCGAAACGTCGCGTAGCCGCACATGCTGGATGGCTCGTCTCGTGAAATAACTCATCTCACACGAGTCCCTCTCACTCCATTCTACGTCGGGCAAACGAGAATTCCGCCTTATCTCCGCAAGATCTAACGCGAAAAAGTGTCAAGGTAAATAGATCCTTGGAATCCGGGGTGCCACATCACACAGCAGCTCGTACTGGATGGTCCCGGCCAAATCGGCACCCTCCTCAATGGGCATGTCGGCGCCGTATACGGTCACTACGTCCCCCTGTGAGACGTTGGGGATATCCGTCACGTCCAGCATACACATATCCATGCATACTCTTCCAACAATCCGTGCTCGTTGTCCGTTCACCAGCAGCTCCAGCTTGTCCGAAAACAGACGAAAAAAACCGTCTCCGTATCCAATCGGCACAGTAGCGATGCGGCTGTCCCGATCCAGCACATGGGTACATCCGTAACTGACGGCGGTTCCTTTTGGCAGATCCTTTACGAAAGCCACCCTGCTCTTCACGGTCATCACCGGCCGCAGTTCTTCTCCCGCAAGGCCTTCCATCCCGGCCGCGGGATAGTGACCGTACAGCGCGATGCCGGGCCGCACCATATCCAAATACGTGCAAGGATAGTTTAACACAGCCGAACTTGCGGCGCAATGGCGGATTGCAAAATGGATTCCGTTTCCTTCCAGCCGCTCCACGATCTCTAAAAACCGGTTAAACTGCATCATGGTGTATGCCTCATTCACGTCCGCCACAGCGAAATGAGTAAAAATACCCTCGGCGCGCAGCCCCGGAAGCGCACAGATCTGCGTCAAAATTTGGGCTGTTTCCGCCGCGCAGTCCTCCCGTGCAGGGAAACCCAGCCGGGACATCCCGGTGTCCAGCTTAAGATGCACAGTGGCTCTCTTCCCCATTGCCACGGCGGTGTCAGAAAGTGCCTGCGCGCCCTCAACATCAAATACCGTCTGGGTAAAGTCATTTTCCACCACTTGGTCCAGATCGTCCGTCAGGGTCCCGCCCAAGATCAGAATCGGCAGTTTAATCCCCGCCTGACGCAGTTCCACTCCCTCATCAATACAGGCAACCGCTAAATATTCGCACCCCAACGATTCCAGCTTTTTCGCCACCGGCACAGCCCCATGTCCGTAGGCGTTGGCCTTGACAAGACCGGTAAATCGGCACCCCTCGGGCAGCAGCGCCCGCAGGGTGCGATAATTGTGCTCCAACGCGGACAAATCAATTTCCGCCCAGGTTCTCTTCTGTTTGTTTTCCATGTTTGGTTCCTTCTTTTTTATGAAAATGTAAAGTCCGTAAATGTACAGACGATTACTGTGTAGCTATCCTGCGCCAGCTCTCCCCGTACCAGCGAATGGGTCTGTCTGTCAAACCAGAGGTCGGCTTCTACGCCCTCTCCTACCGCTTGGGCAGGATCCCGGTAGCAGACGTGAAGCGTTTCCTGCTCTCCCAATGTCTCTGTGGCACAGCCGTCGATAAAGCCATTCTTTGCGTACTCCAGCAGCACCGGCACGGCGCTCATAGGGGAAAGCCCATCCTCCGTCAACAGCCCGGTCTCCAGGATTGCGCCGTCATAGGAAAGGCTGGTCTCCTCCCCCGCAATACTAGCCGTCATGCCGGAAATCAGCTCCGGTTCCAGCACGGTCAGCGTGGTCTCTTCTTGCGAACCCTCCACCGACAGGGTATAGGTATAGGTTCGCTGCCCGTAATCCGCCACGATCTCAGCCTGCCCCGCGCAGGCTGTCATAGCAATATACTCCGTGCGGATGGCGAGAGCTTCCTCCTCGCCTTCGTTCCCTCCTCCGCCGCAGGCGGTCAGCAGAAGCAGGGGCATCATCAGTACACAAAATCCTATCTTGTGCACAGCCATTCTCCTCTATCTTGCATGTTCATTTCTGAAAAACATTTTCACTTTACACCAACTGATTCTTCTGCTCATCCCGTCCCTTAATCAGGGAAGCTTCCGGTCACACAAGCTCTCTCCAGCATTTCGGCAGGGACTCAATAAGATCTGACGGGATCATACCCCGCTGTCCCCTTTCTGCCGCGCACAGATCCCCTGCTCTCCCGTGGAGCCAAACGGCGGCGGCGGCCGCCTGATCAGGCGGCATCCCCTGGGCCAGCAAGCTCACCATCATTCCCCCCAGCACATCTCCACTGCCGCCCTTGGCCATTCCGGCGTTTCCCGTGGTGTTGAGCCAGGCCCGCCCGTCAGGCAGAGCCGTGATGGTGCAGTGTCCCTTTAAAACCAGAATGCAGCCGTGTATTCGGGCAAACTCCCGCGCTGCACCCAGTCGATCTCCGCCAGATAGGTCTCCCCCCAATCGGATGAACTCCCCATCGTGGGGGGTAAGAACGGTGGGGGCCTCCCGCCCGTCCAAACTATCTATATGCTCGGCCGCCGCGTTTATACCGTCAGCGTCCAGCACCACCGGCAGCGCCGCATACCGCAGCACCCCCAGTACCACCTTGTCCACGCCCGCGCTCCGCCCCATTCCCGGGCCAATCAGGCATGCGCTTTTCCCCTGCAATGCGGCCAGTACCTCGGGCAACGCCTGTTCCGCCAGTCCGCCATCCTTCGCCGCCAGCGGCCACGGCATAGCCTCCATGCAGCGCACTGCGGTGATTTCATAGATATCTTGCGGCACGCCCAGATGCACCAGCCCCGCGCCAGATCTCACGGCGGCTTTGGATGCCAGAATAGGCGCGCCGGTGTATCCCACGCTTCCCGCAAGGATATACGCCTTACCGAAGTTGCCCTTGTGGACGTCCTCCTCCCAGCGCGGAAGCCACTTCTTCACCATATCCCCGGTCACGGCGCTCACCCGATATTCCTCCCGGTCCACCAGTTCGCCGGGTATCCCGATGTTCTGCACGAGGAGCCGCCCTGTATGCAGTCCACCCTTCCCTAAAAAATGCCCGGCCTTGGGCAGGGTAAAGGTCACTGTACAGTCTGCCTGAACCGCCGCACCCAGTACGCGTCCCGTATCGGTTTCCACGCCGGATGGAATGTCAGCCGCCACCGTGAAAGCCGCGCTTTCATTCATCCATTCGATCGCGGTCAGCGCGTCGCCCCGCACCGATGAATTCAATCCAATGCCGAAAATTGCATCCACCAGCAAATCTGCATTTCGGCAAAAGGACTTCTGTTCCTCGCTGCCGGAATCAAAGGGCTCCAGTCTGCCGCCCATTTCGGCTAGGCGCCGCTCCATTTCCATGCAGTCGGCGGTCATCTTCTCCCGTTTTCCCACCAAAAAGGCGCGGACATTTAGTCCCCGCATGGTCAGCCGCCTGGCCGCCGCCACACCGTCGCCGCCATTGTTCCCGGCACCGCAGAACACCGCACAGTGTTTGCCTTCCGGCGCTTCCAGCCGGACAATTGCCTCATCGGCAAGGCCCTTCGCCGCCCGTTCCATCAGCAGCGTGGAGGGCACGCCCCATTCCTCGATCGTCATTTTGTCCATCCGCCGCATCTGTTCCGCCGTGGCAACGCGCATCCATAACCGCCCCTCTCCCGCATATTGCCTCCATTCTACCACCCAAAAGCGCGAGGTGCAATTTCTTCTTGCATTTTCCTGTCAGATATGTTATAAAAGCTTTAGTATAAACGCTTTGAACAGGAAAATAGCGTGTTTACGTCCGAAAGAGAGGATCGGTCACCGGCTGAAAGCCGATCTGGGACGTGTCGCTTGGTTCGCCTGGGAGCGGTCGCGGGGAAAGACGCGGACGGGGCCTCCGTTATCGGGTTTAAGTGTGCGCCTTTTGGCGCAAATTGCGGGTGGTACCGCGGAAGGTTTGCCTTTCGTCCCTCTTCTGGGATGAAGGGCTTTTTTATTGCAAAAACGCAAAGGAGAAGGACAAATGAAGCAAAAGATTGAACAGATCCGGCAGGAGGCCCTTGCCGCGTTGGAAACCATCAACGTTTCCGGTGATCTGGAAGCGCTCCGTGTCAAATACCTGGGCAAAAAGGGCGAGCTCACCGCTGTTTTGAAGCAAATGGGTGCCCTGTCCGCCGAGGAGCGCCCCATGATGGGCCAACTCGCCAACGACGTGCGCGAGGCGCTGAGCCAGGCCATGGATCGCCAGGCCGCCAAACTGGGGGAAGCGGCTTTGAATACCCGGTTAAAGGCTGAAACCCTGGATGTAACCATTCCCGGCACGGTATCCCATGTGGGTCATCGCCACCCCATGAGTATTGTACTGGACGAGGTGAAGGATGTCTTCACCGGTATGGGCTTCCAAATTGCAGAAGGCCCCGAGATTGAGCTTGCCGACTATAACTTCACCAAGCTCAACACCGAGGAGGGCCACCCCGCCCGTGAGTGGTCGGATACCTTTTATCTGCAGGAGGACAGCAGCGTCCTCCTGCGCACCCAGACCTCTCCCATGCAGGTGCGCGTGATGGAAACCCAAAAGCCCCCCATCCGCATCATTGCCCCCGGCCGCGTGTACCGTAAGGATGAGGTGGATGCCACCCACTCCCCCATGTTCCACCAGATTGAGGGATTGGTGGTGGATCAGGGAATCACCATGGCGGATTTGAAGGGAACCCTGAATGAAATTTTGAAAGCCCTTTACGGGCCCGAAACGATCACCCGCTTCCGCCCCCACCACTTCCCGTTCACCGAGCCGTCCTGCGAGGTGGATGTCCAGTGCTTCGAGTGCGGCGGCAAGGGCTGCCGCGTCTGTAAGGGCGAGGGCTGGATCGAGGTTCTGGGTGCCGGCATGGTTCACCCCAAGGTGCTGGAGGCGTGCGGTGTCGATACCGAGGTCTACTCCGGCTGGGCCTTCGGCATGGGCGTGGAGCGCCTTGCCATGCGCCGGTTCAACATCTCCGATATGCGCCTCATCTTTGAAAATGACGTGCGCTTTTTGGATCAGTTTTAAGAAGGAGGTAACAACAAATGAAACTTTCCAGAAAATGGTTGTCCGAATTTGTGGATATCTCCGCAGATGACAAAGACTTTGCCGAG
Source organism: Oscillospiraceae bacterium (assembly GCA_963666535.1). Classification (GTDB taxonomy): domain Bacteria; phylum Bacillota; class Clostridia; order Oscillospirales; family Oscillospiraceae. The sequence goes on from OY762913.1 coordinate 2,169,874, forward strand.
GCCATGACCATCTCCGGCTCCAAGGTGGAGATCACGGAGGATCTGGGCGCCGAAATTCAAAATGTAGTCGTGGGTAAGGTTCTTGATATCGTCCGCCATCCCGACTCCGACCATATGTTCATCTGTCAGGTGGACGTGGGCGAGGCCGAACCCGTCCAGATCGTCACCGGCGCCCAAAATGTGCAGCGGGGGGACCTTGTCCCTGTCGCCAAGCATAACTCTCTGCTCCCCGGCGGGGTAAAGATCGAAAAGGGAATGCTCCGCGGCGTTTTGTCCTGCGGTATGCTCTGCTCTCTGAAGGAGCTGGGTCTCACCAGCCATGATTTCCCCTATGCCATCGAGGACGGCATTTTCATTCTCCAGGAGCCCTGCAAGCCCGGCGACGACATCCGTCCCATTGTGGGTCTGGACGACCATGTGGTGGAATTCGAGATCACCCCCAACCGCCCCGACTGCCTGTCCGTCATTGGTCTGGCCCGGGAAGCGTCGGCCACGTTCCACGCCCCCCTGCGCCTGCACACGCCGGAAGTCAAGGGATGCGGCGGCAATTTGTTAGCGGAATTGGATATTGAGATTGAAAACCCCGTTCTCTGCCCCCGCTACACCGCCCGGATGGTCAAAAACGTGAAGATCGCTCCCTCTCCGGCCTGGATGCGGGAACGCCTGCGCGCCTCCGGCGTACGCCCCATCAATAACATTGTGGACATCACAAACTACGTCATGCTGGAATACGGTCAGCCCATGCACGCCTTCGACTTCTCCTGCGTCAAGGGTGGCAAAATTATGGTCCGCACCGCGCGTGAGGGCGAGGTGATTCAGACGCTGGACGGCAACGACCGGAATTTGACACCCAATATGCTCTGCATCTGTGACACCGAGCGCCCCGTTTGCGTGGCAGGTGTCATGGGCGGTCTCAACTCTGAGATCGTAGGAGACACCGCCGCCGTCATCTTTGAATCCGCCAACTTCAACGGCGTATCGGTCCGTCGCACCGCCACCGCGCTGGGAATGCGCACGGATGCCTCCGCCCGCTATGAAAAGGGACTTGATCCCATGAACACGCTCAAGGGAGTCCAGCGCGCCTGCGAGCTGGTGGAACTGCTTGGCTGCGGCGAGGTTGTGGACGGCGTAATGGATGTCATTGCCGCCGATCAGAACACAACCACCGTCCTTCTGGAGCCGGAGAAGATCAACAAGCTACTCGGCACCGACATTTCCAAGCCCGCTATGATCTCCATGCTGGAATCCCTGGGCTTTACCATGGATGGCGACACCATTCTTGTCCCCTCCTGGCGGTCCGATGTGGAGCACTATTCCGACATCGCCGAGGAAGTCGCCCGCATGTACGGCTATGGCAACATCCCCTGCACCCTCATGCGAGGCGATACCACCCGGGGTGGCCTGACCGACAAGCAAAAGGCAGAAAAGCTGGCCGGTGCCACCTGCCGGGGCATGGGCTTTGACGAAATCATCACCTACTCCTTTATTTCCCCCTCGGCCTATGATAAAATCCGTCTGCCGGCGGACTCCCCCAAACGCCGGTCCATTACTATCCTCAATCCGCTGGGCGAGGATACTTCCATCATGCGCACCACCGCCCTCCCCTCCATGCTGGATATCTTGAGCCGCAATTACAGCTACCGCAACCCCGGAGCCCGTCTGTATGAAATCGGCAAGGTATACTTGCCGGTGGCGGGCGGCACACTGGCCAACGAGCGGCTCATGCTCTCTCTGGGCGCCTATGGCAAGAACGAAAGCTTCTTTACCATCAAGGGAGCCGTAGAGACCATTCTGACCGCGCTGAACCTCCCTGCCGCGGCCTATTCTGCCCAAGCCGACCGATCCGCGTTCCACCCTGGCCGCTGTGCCCAAATTACGGTGAAGGGCAAGCAAATCGGCGTTGTGGGGCAGCTGCATCCCCTCACCTGCTCAAATTACAATGTGGATGCTCCTTTGTACGCCGCTCAACTTGATTTTCTTACGCTGCTGGAGCTGCGCGCACCTGAGCGCGTGTATACCCCCTTGCCCAAATTCCCGGCTATGACCCGGGACATCGCCGTGGTGTGCGACACCGGCATCACCGTGGCCGCGCTGGAACACTGCATTTCCCGCGGTGGAAATGGTCTGGTCAAAGCAATCACGCTCTTTGACGTCTATACCGGCGTCCCCATTCCGTTGGGTAAAAAGAGTGTCGCCTTCTCCCTCACCTTACGGCATGACGACCGCACCCTGACCGATTCCGAGGCGGACGAGGATGTCAAAGCCATCCTAAAGCTTCTGGAGCAAGAATTCAGCGCCGTTTTACGCTGACCACGCTATCGTCACGAAAACAGACGGTCCATTTACTTTCCTTCCTCGTCAGAGTATAACTTGGACTATGCCCTGTGGGGTCGGGCGGTCCCAAAACAGGAAACTCCCACAGCGTTGGCTGTGGGAGTTTCCTGTTTTGGGGAGTAGAAAAGAGAATAAGTATGGGTGGTGCATCCAAACTCAGCAGGGGCCAAATTCTTTTTCGTACTGGTCAACCGCATCAGCAAACACGGCAAGCGCGTGTTCCGGGTTTTGGCCAAAGGAGTAATAATAGGGAATATGATTTCCGCCGGGCGCTAAAATGCGGAGAGATTCCCGCGCCGAGGCTCGGATTTCCTCGTCGGTAACACCGGGACTCATGATCAGCTGTCCGTCATAACCGCCGCGGATGACCAGCCGGTCACCCCAGTTATTTTTGATCATGCGAATGTCATTTTGGGGATATTGAAGCGTCTGGATCGAGTCGATTCCAATCTCTTCCACCAGGCTTTCCACGGTTTCCTGAATATGTCCGCAGGAGTGCATCTCAAAGCGCATCCCCAACCGGTGCGTCTCGTCAACCACCTTTTTCAGTTCCGGTTTGATGTACTCGTGCCAGATTAGGGGGTTAAAAAACATGTTGCGATCCGTCCCCCAATCATCATGAAAAACGATCACGTCAGGGTTGAAATATTTTTTGGCAATGTCCAGGCATTTGAATTTATACGCGGTAATCTCCGAAAACAGATCGCGGATTGCGTCCTGGCAATCCTCATCATAAAAAGAAATCAGAGCATTTTCGAACCCCATCAGGGAGTGCATTCGCTCAAAATGTCCCTCCAGCATGATAAGGGCTCCCATTTGTGTGTCCCGATTCCAGTGCGCGCTGCGGACCTTGGCAATCTCCGGCCAGTCGCAGGCGGTATATGGATCGGGAATCTTCATCTGCTCCCGCCAGGTTGTGAGATCGGTAATACTATGTGATCCCGTCTCTGTCACCATTTGCCCGGCAAGGGGGATCACGGTCCAGTGGACACCCCACCAGTCGAAGCCCTGCTCCGGCTCCATGCTCCAGTCGCCGGGAAACATCATAAAAGCAGTGTCGCCATTGCGGGGCAAGCGCGGGGGCCTTTCATGGCGATAAACAGCCAAAAGATTATCTCTTCCGTTACTTGTATTGCTCATAACAAAATTCCTTTCTGAAAACGGCGGATGCAAACGTCGGATCAATCGTCCTTTTGTACGCCAACACCCAGGGTTGTGCGTTCTGATTTTGGCACAACCTCATCAATAGGTTCTTTTTCAAATGCAGCGCAGAGGAACCAGACGAGGGTACACAGAGGCCATTCTACATAGATGGGCGTGGGGAACGCAGCCTTGACCGCGGGGACGAGTAGCCAAGCAAAGAAGAAGAGATAGGCAACTGCCTGAACGATCAAGGAGCTGTGCTTTTTGATCAGCTTGGGGAAATACAGGAAGCTGATCATCATCCAGAAGAAAGCCGGGGTGATACACAGCACGGTGATGATGGTCACGACGATGCTGGTGGCTTTATACGCCAGAAACAGGGTGACCAAAACCAGAACCAAAAGCACAAGCTGAGACTGAACCTGTTCCTTCTTTCTGGCAGCAACGTGATCGGTGACAGTATCCTTCTTCTTAAACGGGACCAGAATATCAAAGCAGACCAGCTGAACCGCGGCCATCAGCAGCGCGACGCCGGTGGAGACGGTGACTGCCCACAGGCCGGCCATACCAAAGGCTGCCAAGCCCGGGTGGAGAGACATAATAACAGCCGCCATTGCCTGGGCAGAAGGAATATCGGGGAAATTGACTTTGGCCACAAGCCCAAAGACCACAGAAATAATACATACCGGCAGAACCATCAGCCCACCAATGATGATGCCCCAGCGGGCGGCTTTCTCCGAGGTGGCTGCAGCGCAGGCCATGGTGTTGGACTGGGTGGTGATGCGGTTGCCCGGCTCCGAAACCAGAAAGCTCAGACAGGTGGCAACGCCCAGCCCGCCCATCAGGGACAGCCAGTCGCCCCCGGCAGTCGTGCTTTCGGTGATGTTATGTACGCCGTTCATCAATTCGCCCCAGCCGCCGGCATTGTAGACAGCGGCAATCCCGCAGATGATCAGTCCGACATAAATGACAACCACGTTAATGAGATTGGCAAGACTGGTACCAAACAGACCGCCCACCATACAGATGAAGGCGAAAGCAACTGCGGTGATAGCAATGCCCACCTGATACGTAATAACGCCCGGGAACATGGCCGCCAGCATGGCACCGCCGGCCACATACTGCAGACAGGCAACACCCAGAATGATGATAAGCTGCCCGATGACCATCAGGTAACGGCTGGTAGGCCCACAGTAGTCGGCCACCATTTCCGCGTTGGTGGAGTAACCCAGCCGGCGGATGCGCCGTGCACCCACAATTCCCAGGAATAACAGACCAATAACATTGGCCACGCCGTACCAGATGGCGGAGACGCCGGCAGTCTGAACCAGCTGTGCGATGCCTGTGCTGGCAGCACTGCCAATGCTGCCCCCGGCAGTGAGCATGATCACGAGGATCAGGGGAAGATTTTTGCCTGCCATCAGGAAGGAGCTTTTGCCGCCCTTGGCGACGATGTCATTTTGCCGTTTCTGTGCCCATCCGCAGATACCGAACAGCGCAACGACATAGACAATGGTGACGATTGCGACAATCATGTGATTTTCCTCCTCTTTCAGATAATCTCTTTCCATTTTTCCACATTCCGCACAAGCCTGTGGAACTAAGAAGATCATAGCATGGCAGGCCCTGGCCAGTCATTTCTCATTATCACAATATCGCAGGATTGAAATCTCCGGAATGAAAAAAGTGGGCATGGTAGGCGGGGGCAAAGAGGAGGCGCATGGCTTCCAAATCTCTCACAACTTACATTTTGTAAAAATAAAGACGCTCATACTTACTAAACGTACAACTACAAGCGGTCTCCTTGTAATACCCCTAAAAGTGTGCTATATTTTTGTTAAAATTATTGAATTTTTTTGTTTGGCAAAAAGGAGACGTGAATGTGGAGTTTACCATAAATATCGTACTTGCCCTTTTGATGCCCTACCGCGGAAAGCCCTATATCCCGGTCAGTGATCAACGGAAATATCGCTGGGTGTCACTGCTGCCGGAAACGGCTGGGGAAATGAAACCGGATTTTTTGTACGTCTGCCTTCTTACACAGGCAATGGAGCGAAATCAGTTGGTCCCGGGATATCACTATGTCTGCATCCGAAACTGCTATGTAGACGATGAGACGGATGCAGAGCATCTGAGCAGCTATATTGTGATGGACGAAAACAGGGATGTGGCCTGGCTGTTTAATCTGCTTCACATGCGTATTTTGGAACTCAATCAATGGGAACAGCGAATTCAGCAGGCACTGCTGCAGGATTGCGACTACCAGCGTCTGCTGGATGAAAGCGAAGATATTCTTAAAAATGCGCTTTTCGTATTGGATGCGGCCTATCGCCTGCTGGCCAGCAGCAAACAGTATCTCAGCCCGGACCCAATGAATGTGTCACTTCTGGAGAAGGGATATCACACCCAGGAGACAATACAGCGCTTTCAGGTGTACGGAAGATTTAAAGAGTATCATGATCAGACCGGGCTGCTGTTTGGCAAAGCCGGAGAAATTGCCCGCTTTGAAACAGTAAGTAAATGGTGCCGCTACGGTGGCGTGCCGCTGATTCACGTCGTATTGGTGTGCAGTCACAATCCCCTTTCGGCAGAGATGGTGGAACTATTTGAAATTCTGATGTACTATATCAACATTTGCTTTCTCCGGGAACAAAAGCAGTTTCAGCTGCCAACGCAGTCCTATACTCGTTTTATGCGGGACATGCTGTATCATGAGCTGACGGATGTTCACCAAATTGCAGAGTGCGCAGTGCGCACCAATGTTCCCTTTTCGGGCAACTTCAATGCGTATCGCATTATATTTCAGGATAACGCGATTGTATTGGTGGGGCGTTTTGTGCAGGAACTGTCGTCTTACCTGCGAGAGTCCAAAATCGTTGCAAATGATTATGAGATCAGTGTGCTTAACACCTATCCCAATTCCCATATTCAGGAGCTTTCCGCCCTGAATATCAATCAAATTGTTCCTCTATTGGAACAGTATGGGGGTATTTGTGGGATCAGCGAGCCCTTTCATACGCTGGCAGAATTCAAATATGCCTGCACCCAGGCAACTCGTGGGTTAAACTTTGGGAATAAGCTCTATCAAATCGGGGTTTCCTGCGGCAGCGCCATTAAATCGACTGAAAACACGGTGGAACCCGGCCGCGCATTTCGTTTTGAGGACATTTACGTCTACTATATGATTCATTTGGGGGGAAGTGGTCCATTTGATGTATTCAAAAACACACCATATATTCAGGCATTGAAAAAACTGATTGCATATGACAGCGAGCGGAACAGCAATTTGGTGGAAGTGCTGCACTGCTATCTACAAGTAGAACGCCGGGCTACTGTGGCGGGTAATCTGCTGCATATGCACCGTAATAACGTGATTTACCACGTGAGTAGAATTGAAGAACTACTGGAAGTGGACTTGGAGGATTACTGGGTACGGCTGGGACTAATGCTGGCCTTTCATTATCTGGAGTTGGAGCGGGCGAACGAGAAAGAAACCGCCGACCGCGAAAAGTAAACTGGGAAAACAGGTGCCACAAATTTCATTTGCATTTGAAACTGATTGCCGCAGACAGGACTTGCATTCGTAATCACGACAAGCCTGAGGTCGACCGCTGGTCTGCAAGACTCCAATCCAGTACTGGCGGATACTCGCATAAGGACGGCGAAAATAGAAAGAGGGCAAACCAAGCTTAATAGCAAGGTTTGCCCATACTTTTGGTTCAATCAAGGTTAGCTTTAGCAGTGCGTAAAAGGCCCATATCAAGCGAATGCTCACAATCTCCTCTATAATGGGGATTGCTAAGAAGCAAGCGCGAATGGTCAGAAAAACTAAAAAGAATACTTATTGTTAATATAAAAAGTGGAATGCTGTTTTAAGAAACTTAAGTGGTTTCGCAGAGTTGTTGCCCATTACGATAAGCTGGACTCCTCGTTCCTGCGTTTGTTTATCTGCCGTTCATTGCAATTGTAGTCAAATAGCACGACAGTGTCCATTTTGCAAACAAGGCCTAATTAGCTTCCGATCATATGATTCTCATTCAGCCCGTTGTCATCAATTGCCCTATCGCTTATTTTCACGTTTTTAATGATGCGTTTTATAAAAGCAATTAGTAACATGAGAATCGGTAATACAACTCCAAATGTTCCGATAAAGGGGACCCAGGTCAGCGTATCCCACTTTTGCTGATAGGCGGGATCGGGATATACAATCATTGAATATACGAATAATATAAGCCCTAAAGGCCAAACGATCCTTTTATGATCTTTAAGACCAAACATTTGTGATAAACCAATGATTCCAGCATAAAAGTAAATGGAAATTCTTATAAATTGAGACATCATCCATATCATCGCCAAAATACTTTCAATTCTAGTAAGGATACCAATGTCTCCTTGCTGTGCAAGCAAATAAGAGGGATAAGGACTTGTTGCGACTATGGGACTTCCTAATACCAAAATACTCATAATGGTCGTACCCAAATTCATAACTGCTGCTATTGTAAAACCTATAAGCATTGAGCGCCGCGCTTTTGGGGGTTCATTAATAGAAGCGGGATTTATCATATTAAAAACAATCAGCGGCCATGTAATATAGCTTATTAAATACAAGGAGCCTTTTAATGTCGGTGCAATTCCATTCTCAAGGGCAGGTAATATATTTTCCATTTTTATATTCTGAATATTGAGTGACAACATGAGAATTACAAGTATGATGACGATTACAATAAATATTTCCGCAGAACGCGCAATTGTCTCAATTCCATACAGTATGCCAATGATCAGTGCCAAGGTTAGAAGCAGGTTTAAAGCGTAGAGAGGCGTTCCCAACATATAATTAGACTGAACAAAGTTTCCGATATAAAAAATTACCTGTGCAGCATCTAGGAAGCATACAAACAGAACAAAAACAGCAGATACTACCCAGCCGATCCATTTTCCGAATGTACATGAAAATATTTCAATCAGATTTTTACCGGGATACATCCTGGCTAAGCAATCGTATAACCATATAAATGCGATTGAAATGATAGGTGTAATAAGTGCTGACACCCACGCATCCTGTTTTGCCAAACCGGCCACTCCGGAAGATGTTGACATAATGGTTGTTCCCGCAGCAAAGCAGGCAACCAAGGCATATAGTTGATGATTCGTAATTTTTGTTTCATTAGCGTTCACTTATTTTAAAGCACCTTTCATCACAATTGAAATTGGTGTATAGGCGACTGGCAACGATATCCGAAGGATTCATACTACATATATCCAAACTGATCAATGGATTCACTTATTATCCCCCATTCATGTGCATGTGTACGAATCTATATTTCCAATTATTATTTAATAATATGCAACTTTATTATATGATCCTCAATGGAAAAAATTTAATCGCACCCATTTTTTGATATGAGTCGAACTGGATTACACTGTGGGAAAGTGATTTTCAATAAAATTCTTATAAACTTGTTTCTTGCGCGGCTGTGCAGTGTAGCAACAGAAATAGTCTCTCCCATATAAAAGAGTCCTCCTGCATTTTATGTATGTCTGGTCGTGTCGGTACTTTGATTGCTGTCGGCACTTGCTGTGCCAGAAAACCCTGTGGGTGATTCAGCCGCTTCAATTCCTCCATGGACAATTCCCGCTCGGATTCGAAACTCACGTTCCATCGCCTCCTTCAAATATTGTTCGTCGTGCAGCCAGTCGTCCAGGCACTTCATTCCACTGGGGGTCGTGTAAGTGATGCTTTTTCTGGAATCCTGCCAGCCGACGTCGTAGCCCTCGGTGCGCATCAGGGGGATGAGCTCCTCGCGGGTGCCGGCATAGCGCATGCTCTCGTCAATGTCGCCCATTAATCGGAACTTCCAGCTCTCGCCCCGCGCGGCGGCATGGTACTCCGCTGTGGACATGGACTTCACTTTTTTTCTGACCTTTCTGAAATACCGGCAGACCAAACATCTCGCACACCTGATCGTTGCGCTGCTTGAGCTCAACCAGCTCCGGCTCACTGGTGTGGAGATTGCGCCCATCCTCCAGCGAGACGCTGTTTATGATAAAATGCGAATGGACGTGGCCACGGTCGGTATGGGTGCAGACCAACACCTCACGTCCGTCGAAATACTTGCCAAGCTCCATCGCCGTCGCGTGCGCCGTGACCGGATTGACGTCGGCTTCCTTTGGGAAGGACTGCACCATATGGAAGAACAGTATTTTGTCATCCTTGTGGTAGAGCAGCTTCGTACTGTGGAAATCCTCGTAGACGCTTTCCGGCCGGCAGTTGATGCCGCTGACCAGAGACTGTCCCTGCCATAACGTCTATACGTCCCGCATTGTGTGCCCCATAATCGCCGCCAACCGCTTCAGCCTTTGCTGGGCCACGGGATCGCCCCTTTATCACCGTCCACCAGGCTTCGCAGCATCGCACGGCCGCGGAGAGTACTGAAATAAAACTCCTCAAAATTGCCCTTACTGCACAGGGGCCGCAACAAAATGGACACTTGGGTTCACCCATTCCCGCCGCCTCGCTTGCCGGTGTCCAACTTGGACACCGCCATCTCGACATCAATTTGGGCAAGTCTTGCCTTTAATCTTGCCCTGTCGGCGTCGGCCTGCTCGACGGGTTTATAAAGCTTGCAGGACTTCCCGCCGACGCAGGCCAATTCATTCAGGCACTGGCACTCAGGCGGCTTAAACGCAGCCCCCAACGCCCAGCCGTCTGCTTGTATGTACTATCTCTTGACACGGCTATGCGACCTCCCCCTTGTTCTCCTCGCGTTTCCCGCTGCAATGCCGCGGGCATTTTCATCCAGCTTTTTCGCGGCAAGCGCCGCGGCCTTGGCATCGTCCAACCGTTTGCGGGCCTCCAAATTTTTCTCACAGGCGGCGTGGCATCCCACATGCCGGCAGTCGCACCCCCAACAAACACTAATCGCACTCATGTTCCCTCCCCCGATAACTTCGCTCTATTAAAACCAACAATAAAAGCGCCGCTTTCTCTGACTTTCTAATGTTTGTAAAGCTTATTAGCTTTCCGGTTTTTTGTTTTGAATCCTCCAAAACAATCAACATAATTTGTTCTGTTTTTGGTCACGCTATCTCTGAGGTGATCGTATGGAACCAAAAAACAAACGCAAGAAAAAACAATTCATTTTTGATGACGGCGACAAACCCATTCCGGAAGATGCCTACCCGGTTATTGACACAGACCTTGCACGGGACAATGTAGAAAACGATCTGCCTGCCGCCGATTTAGAGGACTTGTGATCATAAAGCCGTCCGTAGATAGCTTCAGTGATCCTGTCCACGCTCCCCGACCTGTGCATCCTGTTTGTTTAAGGGATACCAGTCCGGTACACCAATCGACTTTACGAATCTGATTTTACAGTAACTGGAAGATTCGCAGCATTTCTCAATTTCGCTCATATTTCGCCTCTTTTTGCCCATACTAATCTGGGTGATAACTATGATTTTTGATTCTCAAATGGAAGATTATTTTGCTACCTTGCCACCTGAAACACAGAATTTGATTGTTCAATCCCATGTAAAAGTCAAAACATTCAAGGACCTTAAAGAATTAAGCGAATATTATAGAATTGAATTTTAATCTTACGGCTCTGCTTTGGCGGAGCCATTTTTTAACTTTTCCTGGTATAATGCTCCTCTTTACGCAAATAATATGAAAAACAGAAAGGAGAACCGTAATATGGGACTAGTTTGCAATTGCACAGATAAATACCAGGCCTGCATAGACGAATGCAACCGCTGTGCCCAGGCGTGCCACGAATGCATCAGGCTCTGCCTGAACGAGCCGGACGTATCGGCCAGGAAAGACCACATCTCCATGATGATGGAGTGTGCCAGCATCTGCAAGGAGGCGGCTTGTCTAATGAGTATGGACGCCAAGCACGCCAAGTCCATGTGCCAGCTCTGTGCCACAGTCTGCGATGAGTGTGCCACCGGCTGCTTACAGTTTAAAGATGACCATTGCCAAAAATGCGCGGTCGAGTGCAAAAAGTGCGCTGATGCCTGCCGCTCAATGTGAATCATACCGCCCTTCGGGGCGGTTTTTTCTAGTGAGGACCTATTCTCGCTGGCAAACTGCGGCACAATATGATTTATTGCAGGCATTCATCCCTCGCCCTCGCTTTTCCGCCCAGTCACCATCCTTGTAATGATATTCCAACCTGTATATTTGTTTTTCTTCCGCACATACTCTTACTGAGGTGACAAATATGACCAATGATTTCGTCAATGCGTATACCTTTGGATCACTACTGCGTGAAAATTTAAAAGCGGATGCCGCGTACAGCCGCATCATGCCCCAGCAAAAGCAGGACCTTCTTCTAAAAGTTGCATCCGCAAGTCCGGAGGATCTACAAAAAATCGTCTCCGAGCTGGAGAAAACCGCCCGTTAATCCGGGCGGTTTTCTTTTGTGCCGCACTGGCCGCAGCGCACCAATTATAAAAAGAATTAGTGGTTATCCCTTTGAGTAAGCCACGGTAGAAGCAGCGAGCGCAAAAGCAACGCGGTCAAATAGACCTGCTCCGAAATCGCGTCTGCTAAAGCGAAAGGCATACTCGGCGAGATATTCGTTCATATGCTTGCCCGGCAAGCCGTGGTAAGTGAACAGAATGAAAGCCTTGGCATTGCTGATTGCAATGTGAATCCAATGCAGAAGACCGTTATCTGGGTTATATGTTGTCGGCTGGTGGTCATATCCCACCAGTGCCGGAGCATAACTGCGGTAGCCGTCGCTGCGAATAACGGTGCCCGAAGCAATCGCACCCTGAGCAAAGTTCCTTACGGCGACTTGTTTGATGTTTTGTGTAACTTTCATCTTGAGATAACGGGGATTTCCACGCTTATCCAACGACAGGGCGACGAATACCTTCGTCTGTTCTGTGCCCCGCCCACGCTTATTCCCTACCGTTGGACCACCGAAAAAAGCATCATCGAATTCGACATTGCCGGAAAGCTGGTGCATATCATCCCGCTGCTGCATCGCTTTGCGGATGTGAGCCAACAGATACCATGCCGTCTTATATGTGACGCCAATGGTAGACTGCAACTGCACTGCAGAAATACCGCGCTTATCCTGAGACACAAAGTACATGGCAAGAAACCACTTGGTCAAAGGCACATGGCTGCCGTGCATGACAGTTCCTGCGGTAACAGAGGTCTGATGGCGGCATGAAGCACACTGAATCATCCCATTTGACAGAACGCAATGATGGGAGGCTCCGCATTTGGGGCATACAAATTCCTCTGGCCAGCGCTTATGAAACAGATATTCCCGGCACTGTTCTTTGGTTCCAAACTGCTGTTGGAAGCTGACCAGAGACATCTTCTTGGCTTTAGACATGACGGCATTCCTCCCTTTTCCGTTTTCATGCCTTTAGTCTACACCTTGGTTGATCCCATAATCCGGACTTTTCGATCGGCTGATGCAAAGGGATAACCACTATTATAATGATATTAATCCGGACGGACTAATAGTAATAGAACGGCCAAAACATAGAAAGCTGGAGCTTCCAAATGCCAAGTAAGAAAAAGGTGAGTTTGATGATTTTATATTTTTCCGCCACAGGTAACAGCCAATATATTTCGGAGAGAATTGCCAGGAAGACAAACGATGAAGTCGTTTCATTAAACCAATTATTGAAACAAAATAAAAAGGACGACCTTACCTCAGAGACAAAATCGTTTGTATTTGTCTGTCCAACCTATGCATAGAGATTGCCGCGAGTAATGGATGATAATATAAGAAAGACCGCCTTCAAGGGAAGCCGCAAGGCATATTTTGTTATGACCTGCGGAGGGGCAACCGCCGCGCAATCCGACATGTGAAAAAGCTATGCCAATATAAAGGCTGGGATTTACAAGGTTTTGCGGAAGTTGTGATGCCAGATAACTACATTAATATCTGCTGAACAAAACAAAAACCTAGCTATATCAATGCTTCGAATCTGTTTTTGTTTTGTTCATGTGCAGTGTGTGTCTGCAAATCCAAACAGACAGTCATCAATGTATCTGAAGCAGCAAAACGGAACTGTTTTGCTGCCCAAAAGGGCAGAAACTGTCCTTTTGGCATATGCGATACGAAAATCGCATTTGTTCAGTGTACATTACATTATCATGTTTCCCGGTATTGATAAGGCAAAGGCAAAAGACATTATTGAAAAAGCAGAACCTTTAATCAATCGGATTTCAGTGGACATCCATAAGGGAATTCATTTTTCCGTTACGTCTGAAAAAGGGATTGTTGGGCAGCTGGAAAGCAGCGGCACAATGAATAGCATATTTTATAAGCTGTTAGTGCACGCCAGAGGATTTCATGTTAAAGAAACAAAATGTGTGAGTTGCGGTAAATGTGCAGAGCTATGCCCGCTGAATAATATTGTCTTACCTGACGGCAAGCCCACATGGGGAAACCTCTGTACCCATTGCATGGCTTGCATCAATAGATGTCCCACGGAAGCTATTGAATACAAAAATTAAACGAAAAGTAAGCCGAGATATTCTTTGAGCCCCCACGTGCCATTTTTGCCGGACGTATTTGAAACTTGATGGCCTATCTATAGAGATAACTTCCACATGATCATACGCTCTTACATCATGTGGGCCTTCCTGGCATCCTGTTCGGCTAATCAACAAACAAGCCGCCTTCTCCTTATCTAATGTCTGCTGAACAAAACAAAAACTTAATCATATCAATGCTTCCAAGCTGTTTTAATTTTGTTCCTCTGCAAGGTTTTTTGCTGATATCGGCCGAAATTTTGCACTTTTGCTTTGCGGCGTGTGTCCGCAAAGCAAAACAGACAGTCTTCCATGTATCAGAGGCGGCAAAATGAAGTTGTTTTACTGCCCAAATGGAGAGAAACTGTCCTTTCGGCAAATGCGACTCGAAAATCGCATTTCTTCAGTGGACATTATCTATGATTCCCTCCCACATGATCCCTGTTTTTCTTTGTGTTTTCTCACAAATTGTGATATACTATTTGGACAAAACGAAAAGAAGAAGAGGGATCGCTTTGGATATGCAGGATGGCCGCATTGGTCAAGCCTATCGCGCATTTTTTCAGGCTGTGCGGGACTCAGCCGGAACCAGTGGTATCATTCGCGCCGCCAGCCAGATTTTTAACGCACCGGTCCTCTTTGTGGATCAATATTTCCGGGTTTCTTCCCTTTATCCCAACATCTCCATTGGCGAGCCCATGTGGGACTATGCCATTGCCCACAAATCCATTGACCGCAGCAAAATCTGGCCCCTGTTGGACGAATGCATAGGTAAGCGGGACGAGTTCTATTCCACCTTCTACGCTAACACCGGCACCTGTATGCAGTTCCCCCGCATTTTTGGAGAAGTGGTAATCGACGGCACCGTCATGGGCCACGTCATTATTTTTTTAGGCGGAAAACCCATGGAGATCCACGACCTGGAAATCACCGACATTCTCATTGACGCACTGTATATCAAGATCCAGGGTCTTGCCCGTGGCGCGACCAATTGGAACCTTTCCATGAGTTCCAAACTGCGGGACTTGCTTTCTCCTGCCACGCCGCCGCAATTGACCCGACTGGCCTGTGAAACCCTTGGGAAATCGATGGCTCCGGGCTATGCCATTTTAGCTACTCCCATCGGCCCATTGGCCGCTCAGCGGGCATTTGCCCAGCACGCGGTTTTGCAGCTGCAGCAGCAGCATCGCAACGTGGTTCCCTTAATCCATAACGATGTGATCATCACCCTGATGGGTGAAGTAAAACCCGCACCGGATGACTTTTATCCACGCCTGGAAGAGACCAAATTTGTCGGTGGCCTGTTCTCCTTCTTTCGGGAGCATGAGCTGGTATCCGGTCTTAGCGGATATTTCACCCAGCTTGATCAGGTTTACGCGCACTATCGTCAGGCTGTCCTCACCGCCCGTCTGGCTCTGGCACTGAATGCGGAAAAGTCGGCTGTGTTCACAGATTATATGCCCCTGCCCCTGATTCTCTCCGCGCTGGAACGGGAGCCGGAATCCGCTTTTGTTCTTCCCATTCTGGGCAAAATGCAGGACTACGACGCTGCCCACAATACAGAATATTTTGAAACTTTGCGGGTGTTTAGTCTTTCCATGCACAACAAGGGGCAAAGCGCCCTGCGGCTCTCCATTCATAAAAATACCCTGCTTTACCGACTGGACCGCATTCGGGAGTTGTTTGGCATCTTGTATGAGGACAGCGCCGTGGCCATCAATATTTTGCTCAGTTTTTTGATTTTGGAGCTGCGGCGTTCCTGTTCACCAGAACAACTGGATGCCTTGCTTCGGCACCCAAAGCCGGGTGATCCATCCTGATGGCCGCTTGACCAGATTTATGTCATATAAACGGAACAAATATGATTTTCTAATCGCATTTTTGAAAAAGCAATCTTTGCTCTTTCTACCGGCAAAACAGGCGCATTTTCCCCTTTCAGATCCGTTGCTGACGATCTATTTGGAATTTCGGATACACACCGCAAATCCAATTGCAAGGGTTTTCTCAGATTTCTCAAAAACCCTTGCACCTGAACAAAACAAAAACGGTGCGGCAGCATTGATTAAAGAGAGTTTTTGTTTTGCTGAGCAGACATGATACAAACTGATAAAAGTGACACCCCGAGGCGACGGTACTTCCGCTCTCCCCAAGGTGCCACTTATTTTTTTCAATGATTGACGTCCTATGTACTGCCCTTTTTGTTAATCCTCGTCCGCTGCCGCGTCGTACATGGAACGGCCGCCCATTCCAACGGCGCCGCTTGCAGTCGGTGCAACCGACGGCACTCCGCCCGATACCGAGCGAAAGCGAATGCGTGAATTTTTGATTTCCTCATGCGCCTCGGCCACCGCCTCTTCCGTGCGGCGCAGCGCATCTTCGCAATATTCACCGGCCACGCGCATCAGCTCGTGGCTGCGTTCTTCTGCCAAGCGAATCATTTCGTTGCTGCGCTCTCGCGCCTGGGCAAGCAGCATGTCCTCTGCAAGGATCTGCTTTGCCTGCTCCTCTGCCTGCTTTCGAATCAATTCCGCCTCGCGCTTGGCGGATGCAATATAATCCGCGCGCGCTGCCATCAATTTTTTCGCCTCGGTCAGCTCCATGGGGAATTGGGCGCGGATTTCATCCAAAAGATCCAGTGCCTTATCACGTTCAATGGTACATTTATCGGGGCTGATAAGAACGCCCTTGGCCTCGTCGATCATCTCGAACAGCATATCAAGTAGTTCTTCCACACCGGTTGCCATAGGTCAAACACCCTTTCTCTCTTGCATTTTGCGGTTCACATCGTCAATGATCTCTCGTGGCACAAAGTCGGACAGATCAGCTCCATAACGAGCCATTTCCTTGACAACCGTTGAGCTTAAATACGTATATTTTTCACTGGAGGGCAGAAACATGGTATCGAGTCCGGGGTTCAGCTTTCCGTTGATAACAGCCAGCTGAACCTCCTTTTCGTAATCCGAAACCGCCCGCAAACCTTTAATCAAAACCTTTGCCTGCCGACGGCCTGCGTAGTCCGCCAGTAGCTCTGAGGCAAAGTCGACTTCTATATCGGGGATTCCGGCAGTGACGCGGCGGATCATTTCCACCCGTTCCTGGGGCGAAAACAATCCCTGCTTCCCGGAATTAACCATCACGCAGACGATCAACTTGTCAAAGCACTCCGCTGCACGCTTAATAATGTTGAGATGCCCCAACGTAATTGGGTCAAAACTTCCCGGATAAATCGCAATCTTCATGGAAAACACGTCCTTTAAGGCGACGTCGACAGTCAGTCGATCATTCGGCGATACAAGGTCAGCTTAATTTTCCCGTACCGATACTCCCGTCCCTTTTCATACGGGGAAACCAGTGCGGGAAGCTGGCGCTCCGCCGCACTTTCGCATATTATTATACCATTTTCAGAGAGGATGTCAATTCTTGCAATTGCATCTAGCGCCTGATCCAGCAAGGAAGAGTCGTACGGGGGATCGAGGAAGATAAGATCAAATTTTACCCGGCAGGAAGCCAGAAAAGCAATACTGTCCCCCTGGATCACCCTGCCCCGTTCGGCAAGGTGCGTCCACTCCAGGTTTTCGCGGATCAGCGCGGTGGCATCCTTCCGGGAATCCACGAAAACCGCCGCAGAAGCGCCCCTGGACAGGGCCTCGATCCCTAGCTGTCCCGTGCCGCCAAAAAGGTCCAGTACCCGGCGGCCCTCCACATCAAACTGAACGATATTGAAAATTGCTTCCTTAATTCGATCTGTGGTGGGACGGGTCTCCATCCCCTGCAGCTCCTTCAGCTTTCTGCCCCGAGCTGTACCTGTTATTACGCGCATTGTATCACTCTTTTCTGAAATAGTCATATACCGCCTGCGCGGTGCTTTTGGGCACGGCCTCACATAGCTGCTCCACGCCGGCCGCCCGGATGGCCTTTATCGTCTTGAAATGCTTGAGCAGAGCATTCCGCCGCGCTTGACCCACGCCCTCAATGCCATCTAGCGCTGACCCGCGCATGGTTTTCCCCCGCTGCAATCGGTGGAACTCAATGGCAAAGCGGTGCGTCTCCTCCTGAATCTGTCCGATGAGGGAAAAGATGGCCTGATTGGTCTGTATCCCAATCTCTCGTCCATCGGGTGTCACCAATGCCCGGGTGCGATGCCGGTCATCCTTTACCATGCCAAACACAGGAATCTCCATCTCCAGTGTTTCCAGCACTCTTACCGCCACGGCGGCATGGTTTGTCCCGCCGTCAATCAGCAGCACATCCGGCTTGTCCCCAAATTTTTCATCTCCGTCCAGCAGTCGGCGGAACCGGCGCTGGAGCACCTGCTCCATGGCGGCGTAATCATCGGCGCCATTCATATCCCGCAGTTTAAAATGACGGTAGTCTCCCTTGCGCGGTCTCCCCTCTATGAACACGGTCATAGACGCCACAATGTCGGACGAACCGGTGTTGGAAATGTCATAGGCCTCCATGCGCCGGGGTGGCGATGCCAATCCCAGCAGCTTTCCCAGTACCTCCATCCGCTTGTTTTGGTACTCCTCCCGTGTGGTAGCCCGCTTCGTCTCCTCTTCGGCGTTTTGGTTCGCCAATCGAATCAATTCCACTTTTGCACCCCGCTGGGGCGTGATCAAGTAGATGCGGCCTTCCGCCTGCTCCGACAGCATCCGTGTGAGCGGCACCTCGTCCTCCAGCTCGCAAGGAAGCAGAATCTGCTTTGGCAGCCCACTGCGCCCCGCATAGTATTGCCGGATCAGTGCAGAAATTGCTTCTCCGTCGCCCTCCATGGGTGTTTCCAGCAATTCCAGATCCTTCGCCGCCAACTCTCCATCCACATAGTGGAGCAAAACGAAGCAGCTTTTGGCCTCACCCCGGTAAAAACCCGCCACGTCTGTATCCGCCAGCGAGGCGGCCACCACTTTCTGCCGCTTTCCCAGCAGCTCAATGGAGCGAATGCGGTCCCGCAGCTCGCCGGCCCGTTCAAAGCGAAGCTCTTCAGCGGCCCGTTCCATATCCGCCACCAGTTCCTCCCGCACCTCGCGAAACCGCCCCTCCAGCAAGGCCACCGCCTGTTCAATCGCTGCTGCGTGCTCTTCTCGGGTCATCTCCGGGCGGCACCAACCCGCACATTTTTCCATGTGATAATTCAGACATGGCCGTTCTTTTCCAATATCTCGGGGGAATCTTTTGTTGCAGCAAGGCAGCTTCAGTGCTGTACGCAATGCGTCCAGAATGGACTGAGTGCCGCCCCGACTTCCATAAGGCCCAAAGTAGCGTGCGCCGTCCTCCGTCACCCGAGTTGCCAAGGAAAAGCGGGGATATGCATCCCGGATGCTCAACCTTACATAAGGATAGCCCTTGTCGTCCTTCAGCATAATGTTATAGTGGGGCTGATGGCGCTTAATCAGCGAATTTTCCAGTACCAGTGCCTCAAATTCGCTGTCAGCGACGATGACATCAAACCGATCGATTTGGACCACCATGGCCCGTGTCTTTTCCGTATGGGCAGCAGAATCCACAAAGTATTGAGAAACTCTGTTTTTCAGTGCCTTTGCTTTGCCAACGTAGATCACAGTTCCGGACTTGTCCATCATAATGTAAACGCCCGGTTTCAGGGGCAGGGCGTGCGCTTTTTCCTTCAGCTCTTCCAACGTCACGTCAGCGCCCCCTTTTCTGTGCATTCTTTCTGTCCGCTGCAAGCTTGCTTTCTCTATTCTACACAAAAAATACCGATCTGTCACTTGCCTGTTCCTATTTTTAAAATAATTTTAACAAGCGCTATCCGTTCCCTGCCCGTATTTTTTGCCGCAAAAGAGGGCGGACAGCGCCCACTGAAGCACCCTGAAAGGATGCACCAGCCTTGCCATCCGCCCTTCTCAGGCATTTAATCAGCGATCAGGTCCTCTTCCGTCTCCTCAACGCTGAATGCTGTGGTAACCTCTGTGGCCGTTCCCTCGTTATTGATGGGATCGTGCACACTGTACTGTTTCAGTCCGGAGCCGGCGGGAATCAGTTTGCCGATGATAACATTTTCCTTTAGACCGAGCAAATGATCCACCTTGCCCTTGATCGCCGCCTCGGTCAATACCTTGGTGGTCTCCTGGAAGGAGGCCGCCGACAGGAAGGACTCTGTCGCCAGAGACGCCTTGGTGATACCCATCAGCAGTTGTGTGCAGGTAGGCAGCTGCAGCTCAGTGCCGTCTTCCGCCTTTTCGCCCGCGTCGATCCGCACCTGAATCGCATCCTGTACATCCTCAAAATCGTTGATATCGATGGTGGAACCAGACAGCAACTTGGAACTGCCCGTTTCCTCAACCCGGATCTTGCGCATCATCTGGCGCACGATCACCTCAATGTGCTTATCGTTGGTGTCAACGCCTTGCTGACGATAGACCTTCTGAACCTCGCGGATCAGATAGTTGTAGCAGGCGTCGATGCCGCTGATCCGCAACACCTCGTGTGGGGACAGGGCACCGTCGGTAAGGACAAAGCCCCGCTCCACGGTATCGCCGTCTTTTGCGCGCAGTCCCGCGCTGAACGGCAGCGGATACGTGACCACTTCGCCGTCATCGGCAGTGATAGTAAGGTTGCACATGGTGTTGCGCTTGGTTTCCTCAATCGTTACCTTACCGCTGATCTCAGCAATCTGCGCCATTTTCTTGGGTTTGCGTGCCTCAAACAGCTCTTCAACGCGGGGAAGACCCTGGGTAATATCGCCACCGGCGACGCCGCCGGTATGGAAGGTACGCATGGTCAACTGGGTACCAGGTTCGCCGATCGACTGCGCTGCGATGATGCCCACCGCTTCACCGGCGCCTACAGGCTCGCCAATCGCCAGGTTGATACCGTAGCACTTGGAGCACACGCCGGTGCGGGAGCGGCAGGTCAGCACCGAACGAACTGTAGTCTGGAAGATTCCTGCGGCCTCCAGCTTGGCTGCGTCGCTGGTGTGCAGCATGGTGTCTTTGGAGAAGAGAAGCTCGCCAGTTTTAGGATGCACGATATCCTGCAGGGGATAGCGGCCCTTCAGACGCTCGCCGAAGGTCTCGATCACCTGCCCATTCTCGCTGATCTCGGAAATCAACAGGCCGTGCTTGGCGTGACAATCCTCCTCACGGATGATCACTTCCTGAGAAACGTCCACCAGACGGCGGGTCAGATAACCGGAGTCTGCGGTACGCAGCGCGGTATCGGCCATACCCTTTCGGGCGCCTCTCGAAGAAATAAAGTATTCCAGTACGGACAGGCCTTCACGGAAGTTTGCCTTGATGGGGATTTCAATGGTACGACCGGAGGTATCGGCCATCAGACCACGCATACCAGCCAGCTGACGGATCTGCGCCATGGAACCACGGGCGCCGGAATCGGCCATCATCCAAATAGGATTGTAGCGATCCATATTTTCAGCCAGCGCAGCGGTAACGTCGCTGGTCGTCTTTTCCCATGTCTGCACCGCCAGACGATAGCGCTCGTCATTGGTGATCAGACCGCGCTTGAACTGCCGCTCGATCTTGATGATCTCCTTCTCCGTGTTGGAGATGAGTTCGTACTTCTTCTGGGGCACGGTCATGTCAGAAATGGAAACGGTCAGCGAACCGCGGGTAGAGAACTTATAGCCCAAATCCTTAATGGCATCCAACACGACAGCCGACTCGGTAAATCCGTGCTTTTCGATACACTTGTCTATGATCCGCCCCAGCTGCTTCTTGCCCACCGTAAAGTTGATCTCGGGGTCAAACATTGTCTCGGGGTTTGTACGGTCTACAAAGCCCAGATCCTGCGGGATCGCGTCGTTATAGATCAGACGGCCCACCGTGGTATCCACAAGCTTGTGCTGCATCTGACCATCAATTTCCCGGTACATACGCACCTTGATGGGGGAATGCAATGTCACAACGCCCGCATCGTAAGCAAGCATAGCTTCTGTCTGGTCAGCAAAGATATGGCCGGTGCCTGCCTCCTCGCGGTCATAGGTGAGGTAATAGGCACCCAGCACCATATCCTGAGAAGGAATGGTGACAGGTCCGCCATCCTGCGGCCGCAGAAGGTTGTTGGCGGAAAGCATGAGCACCCGCGCCTCGGTCTGCGCCTCTGCGGATAAGGGCACATGGACTGCCATCTGGTCGCCGTCGAAGTCGGCGTTAAACGCGGCGCAAACCAGCGGATGCAGCTTGATGGCGCGTCCCTCAACCAACACAGGCTCAAAAGCCTGAATGCCCAGTCTATGCAGGGTCGGTGCGCGGTTTAGCATTACGGGATGATCCTTAATGATAAACTCCAGGGCATCCCACACGGCGGTGTTGCCCTTATCGACCATCTTTTTTGCGGACTTAATATTGTTTGCAAGACCGTCTTCTACCAATTTCTTCATCACGAAGGGGCGGAACAGCTCAATGGCCATTTCCTTGGGCAGACCGCACTGATAAATCTTTAAATTCGGCCCGACCACGATAACAGAACGGCCGGAATAGTCGACACGCTTGCCCAGCAGGTTCTGACGGAACCGGCCCTGCTTGCCTTTGAGCATATCGGACAGGGACTTCAGCGCGCGGTTATTAGCGCCGGTCACAGCGCGGCCACGGCGGCCGTTGTCAATCAGCGCATCCACCGCCTCCTGCAGCATCCGCTTTTCGTTGCGGACAATGATGTCAGGGGCGTTAAGCTGGATTAACCTCTTCAACCGGTTGTTTCGGTTGATCACCCGACGGTACAGGTCGTTCAAGTCAGAAGACGCGAACCGTCCACCGTCCAGCTGTACCATGGGGCGGATTTCGGGGGGAATAACAGGTAGCACGTCGATGATCATCCACTCGGGGCGGTTGCCGGAAAGCCGGAATGCCTCCACGACCTCCAACCGTTTGACGAGACGCGCCTTTTTCTGCCCGGAAGCGTCCTTCAGATCGGTATGAAGCTGTTCGGAAAGCTGAACCAAATTAATATCGGACAGCAGCTTTTTCACTGCCTCAGCACCCATACCCGCCTCAAAGTCATCCTCGTACTTCTCCCGCATATCCCGGTATTCCTTCTCGGAGAGAATTTGGTTTCTGGCCAGCGGCGAAAACCCGGGGTCGGTGACGATATAGGACGCAAAATACAGAACCTTCTCCAAAATGCGGGGGCTGATGTCCAACAGCAGTCCCATACGGGATGGAATCCCTTTGAAATACCAGATGTGAGACACAGGAGCGGCCAGTTCGATATGACCCATACGCTCGCGGCGCACCTTGGCCCGGGTAACTTCAACGCCGCACCGGTCGCAGACCTTGCCTTTGTAGCGAATCTTCTTATACTTACCACAGTGGCATTCCCAGTCCTTGGTCGGGCCAAAGATCTTTTCACAGAACAGGCCGTCACGCTCGGGTTTCAGGGTGCGGTAGTTAATGGTTTCGGGTTTCTTAACCTCACCGTAAGACCACTCACGGATCTGCTCCGGGGAGGCGATTGAAATGCGGATTGCGTCAAATTCATTGTAACTCATATTATCCGTTCCTCCCTTTCTCAGTCTTCATCAGAAAACAGATCTTCGCCCAGATCATCTTCAACTGCAACTTCATCTTCATCTTCAACGACGGCCGCTTCCACATCATCGGCGTTCTCTTTCAGGGAGAAACCGGCAGCGGAGAAATCAGCTTCGGCATCATAGCCAAAATAATTTTCGTCTTCATTCCGGCTGGGCTGATAGGTATCCTCTTCCTCTTCCTTCATCTCGATCTCCGCGCCGTCCTTGTCAAGAACGCGAACATCCAGACACAACGACTGCAACTCCTTGATCAGCACCTTGAACGATTCCGGTACGCCGGGCTTAGGCACATTGTGTCCTTTGACAATGGCCTCATAGGTCTTGACACGGCCGACCACATCATCGGACTTGACCGTTAGGATTTCCTGCAGGGTATAGGCCGCGCCGTATGCCTCCAGTGCCCACACTTCCATTTCTCCGAAGCGCTGGCCGCCGAACTGTGCCTTGCCGCCCAACGGCTGTTGGGTCACCAGAGAATAGGGTCCGGTCGATCTGGCGTGGATCTTATCATCAACCAAGTGATGCAGCTTGAGAAAGTAAACGTAGCCCACAGTAACCCGGTTGTCGAACCGATCACCGGTGCGTCCGTCATACAACCAGCTTTTCCCGTCCGGCTCCAATCCGGCAAGCTGCAAAGTATCGGTGATGTCCTTCTCGTCCGCGCCGTTGAAGATGGGGGTGGCCACCTTCCAGCCCAGCGCCTTGGCCGCGTAACCAAGGTGGACCTCCAGCACCTGCCCGATGTTCATACGGGAGGGAACGCCCAACGGGTTCAGCACGATGTCCAACGGCGTGCCGTCGGGCAGGAAGGGCATATCTTCCTGAGGCATAATGCGGGAAACAACGCCCTTGTTACCGTGTCGGCCGGCCATCTTATCACCGACGGAAATCTTGCGGCGCTGTGCAATGTATACACGCACACACATATTCACGCCAGGGCCAAGATCGTCTCCGCCCTCGCGGGTAAATACCTTTACGTCCACAATGATGCCGGATTCACCGTGCGGCACCTTCAGAGAAGTATCACGGACTTCTCTTGCCTTTTCCCCAAAAATGGCACGCAGCAGCCGCTCCTCAGCGGTGAGATCAGTCTCACCCTTCGGGGTTACTTTCCCCACTAGAATGTCGCCGGGATGAACCTCGGCGCCCACACGGATAATTCCCTGCTCGTCCAAATCCTTCAGCGCATCCTCGCCCACATTGGGGATGTCGCGGGTAATTTCCTCAGGGCCAAGCTTGGTGTCCCGTGCCTCGGTCTCATACTCCTCGATGTGGATCGAGGTAAACACGTCGTCGCGCACCATGCGCTCGTTGAGCAGTACGGCATCCTCATAGTTATAGCCTTCCCATGTCATAAAGCCCATCAGGATGTTACGGCCCAGCGCCACCTCACCGCAATCGGTAGAAGGTCCGTCAGCCATCACGTCCTTCACGTCCACGCGGTCTCCCACGCTGACGATAGGACGCTGATTGATACAGGTTCCGTGGTTAGAACGCAGAAATTTAGTCAGTTTGTAATCCTTCACCTCACCGCTGTCATAGCGAACGGTGATGCAGGTGGCAGAAACGCGGGTTACCTCACCGGGTCCCTCCGCCAAAATCACGATCTCGGAATCAATGCAGTTTTTGTACTCTTGACCGGTGGCAACAATCGGCGCTTCAGGCCGCAGCAAAGGCACGGCTTGCCGCTGCATGTTCGCGCCCATCAAAGCGCGGTTTGCGTCGTCGTTCTGCAGGAACGGAATCATGGCGGTAGCGATGGATACCATCATCTTTGGGGAGATATCCACATAATCCACCTGGTTGTGCTCCACACCGATAATCTCGTTGCGGTGGCGGCAAGTAATACGCTCATTGATGAAGCAGCCGTTCTCATCCACCGGCTCGGTTGCCTGTGCAATCGTATACTGCTCCTCTACATCGGCGGTCATATACTCCACCACATCAGTAATGCGGTCGGCCACTTTGTCCACCTTGCGGTAGGGTGCCTCAATAAATCCAAAGCGGTTGATGCGACCATAGGATGCCAAATAGGAGATCAAACCGATGTTGGGTCCTTCCGGCGTTTCAATGGGGCACAAACGACCGTAATGGCTATAGTGAACGTCTCGAACGTCAAAGGAAGCACGGTCACGGGACAAACCGCCCGGGCCCAGCGCGGACAGACGGCGCTTATGCGTCAGCTCTGCCAGCGGATTGGTCTGATCCATAAACTGAGACAGCGGTGAAGAACCGAAGAACTCCTTAATCGCTGCAGTCACCGGTCGAATGTTGATAAGTGACTGAGGGGTCACAATATCCAGATCCTGAATGGTCATGCGCTCGCGAATCACGCGCTCCATACGACTAAAGCCGATGCGGAACTGGTTCTGCAGCAGCTCGCCCACGCAGCGCAGACGGCGGTTACCCAAATGATCAATATCGTCAGGATTGCCCAGGCCGCTTGCCAGACAATTAAGGTAGTTGATGGAAGCCATCATATCTTCCACAATGATGTGCTTGGGGATTAGGTCGTCCATGCGGTCACGGATAGCATCCTTCAGCTCATCGCCGCTAAAGGTATCCAACAGTTCGCGCAAAACCGGCAGATAGACCTTCTCGTCCACGCCACACTCTTCAGGATCGAACTCCACAAAATGCTTTAAATCCACCATGTTATTGGAGAACACCCGCACCTGCCGATCCTCCACGAGCACCGTGGCCACATTCACGCCACGGTCGCTCATCTCATGGGCGCGCTCACGGGTCAATTTTTCCCCCGCTTCGGCGATAATTTCTCCGGTCATGGGGTCAGCCAGCGGGAATGCCAAAGTCTGACTCACCAGCCGCTCCCACAGTGCCAGTTTCTTGTTGAATTTATAACGGCCCACCGCAGACAAATCATAACGGCGGGGATCGAAAAACAGAGTGCGCAGCAACGATTCAGAAGAATCCACCGTGGGCGGCTCGCCGGGACGCAGCTTGCGATAGAGCTCCAACAAAGCGTCCTCGTAGGTCTTGCAGCTATCCTTCTCCAGGGTCGCCACAATGCGGGGGTCCTCACCGAACATCTCTAATATTTCTGCGTCTGTTTTCGGACCGACACCGCGAATTAAACAGGTAATGGGCAGTTTCCGGTTTTTGTCGATGCGCACAAAAAAGTTGTCAGACAGATCGGTCTCATACTCCAGCCATGCGCCCCGGTAAGGGATCACCGTGGTACCAAAGGTAAGGTTTTCCGCCTTGTCCGCGGTGCGGGTATAGTACATGCCTGGGCTGCGAACGATCTGAGAGACAATGACGCGCTCCGCGCCATTGATCACAAAGGTACCGGCTTGGGTCATCAGCGGGAAATCCCCCATGAAGATCTCCTGCTCCTTGATCTCCTCGGTCTCCTTATTGCGAAGGCGCACCCGCACCTTAATGGGGGCGGCATAGGTAATGTCCCGCGCCTTGCATTCCTCCACGTCGTACTTGGGTCCCTCATCCATCGTGTAGTCAATGAAAGAAAGCTCCAGATTGCCGGCGTAGTCCGTGATAGCGTCTACATCCTTGAACACTTCGCGCAAACCGGTGTTCAGAAACCATTGATAGGAGGTTTTCTGTAGCTCCAGCAAATTGGGCATCTCCAGAATCTCTTTCTGACGAGCAAAGCTCATGCGTTCTGTTCGGCCATAGTGGGTCAGTTTCGCCCTTGTATCCATTGTATGAATCACACTCCGTTTCTATTGCTGCCGAACCGCTCCTTAGAAAGGCGGTCCTATTCATGTAAATCAACGGGTCCCCCCGTCACGTCCGGCAAGGCGAAGGTCACCGCATCCGCGCGCACACACGGACTTGTTGGCGGTTTCATTCCCTTCTGTCTTGCCATCTGCAGGTCACCGTGCTATACTGACACCAGTGTGGAGAAATATCCCCACCAGCGTCCCTGTATGCAATAGCGTTTCATTATACCATGTCCAAGATTTCAAGTCAATAGTGTTTTTGTTACCAATCCGGCTTCGTCCGGATTTTTTTGTTATATTTTTCCTTTTCTTTCCCTCTATTCCCCACTTTTTCAATCAGATAACCCCCTCTCATGCGGTCAGTTGCTTGCCTTTCCTTGTTCTGCTACCCGTTTCAGGAAAAGTTTTCATGCATTTTCTCCATGAATTAATTTGACAACCGAGGAACAATGTGTTACAATTTGGTTACATTTTTGAAAGGGAGGTCTATCATGGCCAGTGAACAATTGCCCTTGACCTATAAGGGACACCCCCTCCGCCGCAAGGATAACCTTATATACTACGGCTCCATGGCCGAGAAATACATCATCATGCTGCAAATCATGGATACGAAACCCGTTGACGATCTCAGCGTGGCCACCAAGGTTTCCGTCCAGCTTCAGCTCACGGATCCCGACCTGAAAAGCCGCGACCGTGTGGTGAAAAGAAGCGAAAAGGATAGCCTATACGCAGCAATGGATGTTGCCGTCGTTTGGCTCGACCGGGCACTGTTAACCAAGTAATTGTCAAACAGTAAGATCCTATCATACCGAGAAACAGAGCGTCATCGAGACGTGAAACAAAACGGAGGGATCCCAATGCATTTGTTGAACCGTATTTTCCGCCCCGCCGGGCTAACAGCCACGTTGGCTGCCGTGTGTCTTGTCACCACGGCGTTCGCCGTTGATCCGATTGGCGTCACCGCAGATACACTTCGCCTTCGCGATCAGGCAAGCGCTGCCTCTTCCGTTTTGGCCACTGCCCCCGTTGACGCTTCCGTCACTGTGTCAAACAGTATCGACGGGTGGTTTCCAGTCGTCTACAACGGCACAAGCGACTTTATGTCCGTTCAATACATAACGGTTCCCGATGAGATTATAGCCGACGCCGCCGTTCCCACCGCAGCAAGCGATTCCACGGCAGAAAGCGCTGCTGCGCCAGCAAGCGATTCCACGGCAGAAAGCACTGCCGTTCCAGCAAGCGATTCCACGGCAGAAAGCACTGCCGTTCCAGCAAGCGATTCCACGGCAGGCACCACGGCTGCGCCCGTAAGCGAGTCTGTGCCTGTCAGCGTCCCCACGCCAGCAAGTGTTCCTACTTATGTCAAGGCTGCCACCACCGTGAATATTCGTTCTGGTGCAGGTACTAACTTTGATAAGATTGGCTCCATGTCCTATGGCGCTATTGGCGATTTGTTGGCCACTGTGGACGGTTGGTACCAAGTCTCCTATCACGGCATTACCGGTTATGTCAGCGCCGATTATACCACGCTAACAGACACAAACACCACTTCCCTGCGTGAAGAACTGGTTGCCTATGCGATGCAGTTCAAGGGTTGTAGTTATGTCTATGGATCCTCAGGCCCTAACAGCTTTGACTGCTCCGGACTGACTAAATATGTCTACCAGCATTTTGGTTATACCCTCAGTCGTTCCGCAAGTGACCAATATAATAATGGCACCGCAATTAGCAAAAGCGAACTTCAGATTGGCGATTTGGTCCTGTTCAATTCCGGCAATTCCTACAAAGCTGCCACCCATGTCGGTATTTATATTGGCGGTGGTGAGTTCATCCACGCCTCATCCTCTTCCACCGGTGTTGTAATCAGCAGTCTGAACAGCAACTACTATACCGGTGTCTATGTAGGTGCGCGCAGCATCCTGTAAGGATTTCTTAACTTCGTCACTTCGATCACTTAGATACCCACCCGTTTTTCAGGGTGGGTATCTCTTTGCATTCCAGCGAACGCCATGTGATCCTCAGGGAGAGAAAGGACACCAACCTATGCCTGATCGCCGAATTTTGACCGGACACCTGCTCGCATTGTTTACTATTTTCATCTGGGGTACGACTTTTATTTCCACCAAGATACTGCTTGAGGTCTTTCATCCGGTAGAGATCATCCTGCTGCGTTTTTCGATTGCCTGGCTGGTGCTTTTTTGCCTGTCCCCCAAGCCCCTGCTTCCTCACTCCTTCAAGGAGGAGCTGCGCTTCATTGCCGCTGGTCTGACCGGCCTTACTTTTTACTTTCTGCTGGAGAATACAGCGCTGTCCTATACCTTGGCTTCCAATGTTGGCATCATCATTTCCGCCGCACCGCTGTTTACCGTCTTGCTCCTATGGCTGTTTCACAAGGGGCATCGTCCCAAAGTTTCCTTCCTAATCGGTTTTGTCACCGCGCTTGCCGGCATTTCCATGCTGTCCCTTGCGGGAACTGATGGTTTTTCCTTCAGCGCTCTGGGTGACCTGCTCACCATCTGTGCCGCACTCTCCTGGGGTGGTTATTGTGTATCCATGGCCTATCTGCGCGAGAGTGGATATACCCCCCTTCATGCCACGCGCAAAACCTTTTTTTGGGGACTTTTGTTTACCCTGCCCGCCATCCCCTTCTTTGAAGTTAGCGTGTCCCTAAGTGACTTTTCAAGTCCCGTAATGATTGGAAATCTTCTCTATCTGGGCCTTGGGGCCTCCGCCCTGTGCTACATCACCTGGAACCGTTCTATGACTATCATCGGCGCTGCTGCCGCAAACGTTTATATCTACCTCACCCCGGTCATCACTATGCTGGCCTCTGCCCTTATTCTACATGAGACGATCACTCCCTCCGCGGGGCTTGCCGCTGTGCTCATTCTTATGGGCCTATGGCTGTCCCAAAAGCAAAGATGACCCCTAGTGTTCAGCGCTTTTGTTAAAGCACCTAATTGGGAAAACTAAATTCCACTTACCTCTTTTGCATGACTCAATTCCACCCAATCTAAAATTGGGTGGAATTAAACTTTTCAATTGAAAATATTTACAAGTCGTGCACAAATTTACTCTAAACTTGTTGCACATTGTCCTGCGACGGTATACAATACAGAAGAACTGGTAAGCGGTGCGCTGCTGCCAAGGATAAAGCTTCAAGGAGGACATAATTATGGCATTTTTTGATAATTTCAAGGAAAAGGTCACCGATCTGGCTCAGGCCGGCGCAGCTAAGGGAAAACAGATGGCTGAAATCGCGAAACTGAAGACCATGAATTTAGCCGAAGAGGACGCAATGAAAAAGGCATATTTGGAAATTGGAAAGATTTATTATGCCGAGCGGGGTACCGCGCCGGAGGCTGCATTCATTGCTAGCTGCGAAAAGATCACTGCAGCCAAAGCTGCCGTTGCGATAAACAACGAAAAGATTGATCAGCTCAAGGCGGAAAACGATATTGCTGAAGAGGAAATCGCTGTTGAGGTGGAAGTGGAGCAGGCCGACGAACCGGAAAAGCCCGCAGAATGACAACCGGACGTGGCGCGTTCTTTGACGGCCGAGCGTTACAAAAGTGATAGATAAAAAAGCGGTACGATCTTCGTCGTACCGCTTTTTTGACGTTGCTAGTAGCAAAGTCAACCCCCAGCTCGGCTGGAGGTAAAAAATAGCTTATAACGAGGAGAAACGTAGACAAAATAAGAACTCCCCATAAGAGTAAAGGCGGTTTCCCGACCACACAATTACAAAAATGAGGAGGTCTCTATCGTGAAAGATAAAGCCACGTCAAAAAGACGTACATTAGAAGGGACTGTTATGCCGACAAATCATACACCGGTATAGGAATCGCTCCACGAGACGACACCGTATCTTCATCTGTCTTCCTTATTGCCTTATTCCGCTTGCCCACACGGTTCAAATGCCTAGCTCTGGTTTGCAAGCTTACATTCCACTAGCCCCTTTTGCATGACTAAGTTTTACCCATATGGGGGATCGATTGAAATTAAACGCTTCAATTGAGAGGGCAATATTGCTGTCTGTTTTTTTGCTTTTTCCCTTTACATAAGTTGCTTTTTGGGGTACACTTATCTGTGTTCTATCATTTACCGATAAAGGGGGCGTACCAATCATGGAAATGGATTTTACACGCAAGTTCAATCTGTGCGACGAGCGCGACCTTGAAATCAAGTCCATTCTTACCACAGTCTATCAGGCTCTGCAGGAAAAGGGGTACAACCCTATTAATCAGATCGTGGGATATATTCTTTCCGAAGACCCCACCTATATCACGAACCATAACGGGGCCCGCGCCCTGATCCGCAAGCTGGACCGGGACGAGCTGCTGCGGGCTTTGGTCAAGTATTATCTGACTAATTGAACCTGCCACATATTTGTATCTAAAAAGAGCGGGAGCATCTTGTGAATTGACCCCAAAAAGTTGGACAAATATTTTGTCAAGCGGTTAAGAGGGCTTGTTGTCTGTAAATAGCAGGCGGCAGGCCCTTTAGCTTTGCCTTGCTGCGGCAGTTGTTGTAATAATCAAGATAGTCAATCAACTCTCGCTTGAAGTGCTCCATTGAGTCGAACTCTTGCAAATAGAGAAGTTCGCTTTTAAGCAGACCGAAGAAATTTTCAATTACGACGTTTTCCAGACAGTTTCCTTTACGGCTCATGCTCTGCCGAATTCCCTTCCTGCGGAGCATTCTTTGGTGTTTCTTGTGCTAGTAGTGCCAGCCCTGATCGGAATGCACAATAAGATTTGTTCCATCCGGTATTTTAGCGAAAGCCTTGTCTAGCATTTGTGTCACCATGGAGAGCACCGGTTTATCTGAGACTGAGTAACTCACAATATCCCGACTGCACAGGTCAAGGATCGGTGACAGATAGAGTTTTCGCCCGAACAGATTGAACTTTGTCACATCGGCCACCCACTTTTGATTCGGCTTTTCAGCTTCAAAGTTCCGGTTCAGCAAGTTTGACGCAATTTTACCCGCTTCACCCTTGTAGGAACGATATTTTTTCATGCGTACACGACAGATCAGCCCTAACTCCTTCATGAACCGTTGAACCGTCTTGTGGTTCAGCACGAAACCCTGTTGCCGAAGTGCAGCCGTGATTCGGCGATAGCCATAGCGGCCTTTGCTCTCATAGTAGACAGTATCAATAGCTTCTTTCGCTTTGCGGTATTTATCCGGCCTGGCCAGCCTCTTTGTATGGTAGTAGTAGGTTGAGCGCGGAAGTTGAGCGATTTCAAGAAGAATATCCAGCGAAAATGTTTACCTCAGTCCTTGAATCACCAACGCTTTTTGTGCCTAATCTGAAACTGTTCGGCCGTTTCTACATAATTCAAATGCTCTCGCTGCATGGTTTCAATCACTTCTTGCTTAAATTCTGCCGTGTATCGCTTGTTCGGTATCCCCTTTGGCATAGAAAAGCACCCCATTTGTTATTCAGTATATCATACTGTCTAACAATTGGGGTGCAGTTCACTTTGCATCTGCGCTATGTTTTGCTATGTTCACTTTTTCAAATAGAAATCAGGGGACATTTCCTGCCAGTGATCCATTCTGGCTTTGAGGATTGCCTTGCTCTCTTCATCTTCTTGCATGGCAATGAGCTCCCAGGGCATTTCGCCCAGTGCGGTAACCACCTCGTCCAGCTTTTGATAGGGGATGACAATGATGTGGAGGCCCTTAGGATAGACCTTGCGGCGTTTCATGCCGTGGTGCATGCCTGTGATGCAGGAATTTACCTTGCCGCTGAGGTAGGGATAGACATACGTCCAGGCACAGCTCATGACACAGGAGGTCTTGCTTTCCCAGAAGTCGCCGGATATGTAGCTGGTGGCACGCATCAGGATATCCGCCTGGTCGGTATCGGCGAGGCAGATGACCAAGTCGGGGTCGAAATCACAGATGGAAACGGGACAGAACACCACAAAATTGACTGATCCCCCCACCAGCACGGGCAGTTCGTTGTGGAGTCGTGCGTTGGGGGCCTGTGTGCGGAAAACACCGAAGTCCATACCAGCCTGGCCACTGGCGGCAAAGGGGGATTTGGGTACCATGCCCACCACCATCTTACCAAAGCAATTGTCGTCTTCCTTGGTGATGAAGAATTTTTTGCCGGTGACCTGGGCCTCTTTGACATACTGACAGAACGACAGCGACTTGTCCGTGTGCTCCACGCCTTCTGGCTGACTATAGTGGTATTTAATGGCTACCGCGGGAAATTCCATGTCCAGCTTTGCGAAAAGATCCTTTGCCGTTTGACTTAACATTGATACTTCCTCCTCGTAATTTAGCTGTCTTTTGAAGGGTACCGGAGATCTGGAAAAGACAATTTGCTATACTGATAAGTTCAGTATAGCAAAATATGCAAGAAAACACAATAAAAAAATGAACCAGTTCACATTGCGGAATGGCTAGCACGTTTCCCCACAGATCAAACAAACTCTTTTCATTTTTTTTGATCTGTGCTAATATGGTGGCAACGGTTTTGCACTGATGGGGAATTTTTCGAGGGCGAAAGCTGTAAGTTGAACTGGGACGCAGAAGCTCTGTCTGGAAAAAGGAGATTGATGGGATGATACTGGCAATTGAAATCGGAAACACCAACATTGTACTGGGCGGAATCAACGGCGAGACCATCCAGTTTGTGGCTCGCATGGCAACGGACACGGTCAAGACCGAAGACCAGTACAGTGTGGATATGAAGAACATTTTGGAGCTTTATGGCGTCAAGCTGTCCGAAATCACAGGGAGCGTCATTTCCTCTGTGGTGCCGCCGGCACTCAACACCGTGAAGGCGGCGGTGAGCCATCTGATGGGGAGGGCTCCGTTGGTGGTGGGACCGGGCGTTAAGACCGGGCTGAATATTTTGATTGAGAACCCAAGTGGGATGGGAAGCGATCTGATCGCTGACGCGGTGGCGGGCATTCGCCAGTATTCGCTGCCCTTAATTATCATTGACATGGGAACTGCCACTACAATTTCGGTGGTGGACGAAAACCGAAACTATTTGGGGGGCTGCGTGACTGCGGGGGTAAACATATCTCTAGACGCACTGTTTCGGCGTACGGCCCAACTGCCTGGAATCAGTTTAGAACAGCCGAAAAAAGTCGTTGGACGCAGCACGGTGGAGTGTATGCGCAGCGGTGTTCTCTGCGGTCATGCCGCCATGCTGGAGGGGATGATCGTGCGAATCGAGGAGGAACTGGAGCAGAAAGCCACGGTGCTTGCCACCGGTGGCGTCGCCAAACTGATTCTGCCGTTGTGCAGGCGGGAAATTATCTACGACGAGGAACTGGAACTGAAAGGTTTGGGCATTATATACAGAAAGAACATGGAGAAATGAATGCAGACAGCCGCCGGAAATTCCGGCGGCTGTCTGTTTTTTAAGGGGAGTGATCCGGCTGCGCGTTCGCCGGAAAGCCAGTGCCTACAGGCGGGAGAGTGCGGCCAGAAAGTCGTCCACGGCACGCTCCGGCGTTGCCCAGGAGGTAACCAGTCGGACGGAGGTATGGCCGGTATCCACCTTGGAAAAGCTTTCGTACAGGCAAATGGTATCCAGCTTTGCCAAAAAATCCGTGGGAAAGGCATGAAAAGCCTGATTGGTACAGGACACGGGGGGGACGGGCGGGTAGCCAAGCGCGGATAATCCCGCGCGCAGCTTGGCGGCCATGTCATTGGAGTGGCGGCCGAGTTGGAAGTAAAGATCCTCGGTAAAAAGCGCTTCAAACTGAATGCCCAGCAGGCGACCCTTCGCCAGCATGCCGCCGTGCTGCTTGATCAGGTGACGGAATCCCGGCTTCAACTGGTCGTTGACGATGACCAGTGCCTCCCCAAACAGGGCGCCGTTTTTTGTGCCGCCGATATAGAATGCGTCACAAAAATGGGCCAGGTCAGGCAGCGTCAGGTCATTTTCCGGAGCAGTGAGGGCGCTGGCAAGGCGGGCACCGTCCAGATACAGGTAAAGTCCGCTGGCGCGGCAGAAGTCGGACAGGGCGCAGAGCTCCGCTTTGGTGTAAACGGTGCCAAGCTCTGTGGAATCTGAGACATAGAGCAGTTTGGGCAACACCATGTGCTCGTCCATGTGGGCCTCCAGCACAGGGGTACAGAGGGCGGGAGTCAGCTTTCCGTCTGGGGTGTCCACGGTAATTACCTTATGGCCGGTGGCTTCAATGGCGCCGGTTTCATGGACAGCAATGTGACCTGTGACCGCAGCAACAGCCGCCTCGTGTGGCCGGAGAAAGGCAGAAATGGAGGTTTGGTTGGTTTGCGTGCCGCCCACCAGAAAATGAATGGCAGCGTTCGGACAGGAAGCGGCGGAGCGAATCAGCTGCGCGGCGTGGGCGCAATACTCGTCCAAGCCGTAACCCACGGTCTGGTTTGGGTTGGTGCGGGTAAGCGCCTCTAAAATACGGGGATGACATCCCTCACTGTAATCGTTTTTAAAACTGTACATAAATACCTCCAAAGGGAAAAGCGGACAAGCCGAAGGGCCTGCCCACTTTAAAATTATCATGTCGGCTTAAAGCTGTCCTTCAGCGACACCGAGCGGTTGAACACGAGGTGGCCGGGAGCGGAATCATGACTGTCCACGCAGAAATAGCCCTGCCGCATAAACTGGAAAAAGGCGGGCGAAACGGCGGATTGCAGGGTCGACTCCACTTTGCAGCCGGTCAAGATTTCCAACGAGCCGGGATTCAGACAGTCTAAAAAGTTCTTATTTCCACCATCTGGATCGGCGTCGGAGAACAAATTGTCGTACAGGCGAATTTCAGCGTCCGCCGCAGTGGCGGCATCAGCCCAATGGATGGTTGCGCCCTTTACTTTGCGGCCGTCCTCGGGGTCGCCACCCCGACTGTTGGGATCGTACTCACAGAGAATCTCGGTGACGTTGCCGCTGTCATCCTTGACCACGCCCGTACAGGTGACAAGATAAGCACCCTTTAGTCGCACTTCGTTACCAGGGTACATGCGCTTGTATTTGGGGACAGGCTCTTCCAGAAAATCCTCTGTCTCAATATAAAGGTTACGGGAGAAGGTGACCAGGCGCTCGCCGTCTTCGGGACGATTGGGGTTGTTTTCTACCGGAAACGTTTCGCTCTGTCCCTCGGGATAATTGGTCACCGTGAGTTTGATAGGGCGGAGGACTGCCATGACCCGCTGGGCGGTGAGGTTCAGGTCTTCCCGCAGGCAATACTCCAGAAACCCGAATTCCACGGTGGAGGCGGCCTTGGATACCCCGTTGCGCTCGGAGAAATTACGGATGGATCGGGGGGTATAGCCACGGCGCCGCAGACCGCAGAGGGTGGGCATGCGGGGGTCATCCCAGCCGGAGACGCGGCCCTCCTCCACCAGCTGGCGGAGCTTGCGCTTGCTCATCACCGTGTAATTGATCCCCAAACGGGCAAATTCAATCTGGCGGGGCTTGGCGGGCGCGGAAATGTTGGCAATCACCCAGTCGTACAGGGGACGGTGATCCTCAAACTCCAGCGAGCAGAGGGAATGGGTGATACCTTCCATCGCATCCTCAATTGGATGAGCGAAGTCGTACATGGGATAGATACACCACTTGTCACCCGTTCGGTGATGGCGCATATGGTTAATGCGGTAAAGGGCCGGGTCCCGCAGATTGAAGTTGCCGGAGGCAAGGTCAATTTTGGCCCGTAGGGTCATGGCTCCGTCGGGAAATTCGCCGGCTTTCATGCGGGCGAAGAGGCTCAGACTTTCTTCGACGGGGCGGTCCCGGTAGGGGCTGCGGGCGGGGGTGGACACGTCACCGCGATACTCGTGCATCTGATCGGCCGTCAGCTCGCATACATAGGCAAGCCCTTTTTGAATCAGCTCCACGGCGAAGCGGTGCATCTGGTCAAAGTAATCTGAGGCATAGAAGAACCGATCGTCCCAATCATAGCCCAGCCATTTGATGTCCTCCTGAATCGCGTCGACATACTCGGTGTCCTCTTTGGTGGGGTTGGTATCGTCCATGCGGAGGTTGCACATGCCGTTATATTTGGCGGCGGTGCCGAAATCAATAAAAATGGCCTTGGCATGGCCAATATGAAGGTATCCGTTGGGCTCCGGCGGGAAGCGGGTATGGACGGTCATCCCCGCGTAGCGTCCGCCCGGTGCAAGATCTTCCTCAATAAAATCATGAATGAAGTTCTGGGGCATGGCGGAAGTACTTTCCGGTGCGGTATTCGTTCGTTCCTCTGACATAACAGTCACTCCTTGGCTGTAAATTAAAAGCATAATAAGTTATTATATCGCAACTGGAGCAAAAAGCAATGGTTTTCAAGCGTTATATGAGAAGAACCGGTGGTGAGTATCAAAAATGGGAGAGGACGAAGCTCGTCCTCTCCCGTAGTATCCCCCGTATTTATTGGTTGCATTTGCGCCAAATCCCCATTTTTTCGGCGTTCTCGATCAGCTGATCCCGGAATTGGGGGTGGGCGATGGAGATAAGCGCCTCGGCCCGCTGCCAGGTGGACATACCCTTTAGGCAGACCTTGCCGTACTCAGTAACCACAAAGTGCGTATTGGCGCGGGTGTCGGTGACAATGGAGCCGGGGGCCAGGGTGGGGACGATGCGGGAGTGCAGCTGTCCGGCTTTGTCGGTAAAGGAGGAGGATAGACAGATGAAGCTTTTGCCGCCCTTGGACAGGTAAGCGCCCAGTACAAAGTCCAACTGCCCGCCAGCGCCGCTGATGTGCTTGGTCCCAGCGGATTCGGCGTTGACCTGACCGAACAGGTCGATATCCACAGCATTATTAATGGAGATAAAGTTGTCCAAGGCGGCGATAGAACGGATGTCATTGGTGTAGTCCACAGGAACGCTGATGCAGGAAGGGTTTTCATTTAAGTAGTCATAAAGCTTTTGGGTGCCGGCACCAAAGGCATAGACCTGGTGGCCCTGGTCAATATTTTTGCGGGCGCCGGTGATCTTGCCCGCTTTTGCAATGTCCACAAAAGCGTCTACAAACATTTCGGTATGGACGCCCAAATCCTTTAAATCAGACTGGGCAATGAGGGAACCCACCGCGTTGGGCATGCCGCCGATTCCAAGTTGAAGACAGGCACCGCTGGGGATCTCATCCAAGATGAGCTTGGCCACAGTTTGATCTACCTCACTGGTGGCATCGCAGGAGCCCAGCACATCCATGGGCGGGTTGCTGCCCTCGACGATCATGTCTACGCGGGAAATGTGAATGCCGGATTCTGCGCCGCCAAGGCACCGTGGCATATTTTTATTTACCTCGACGATGACAAGCTTACTGACGTCGCAGGCTGCCATCGTTGCCGAGGCATTGGGGCCAAAATTAAAAAACCCTTTCTCGTCCATGGGGGCAACCTGAAACATGGCCACCTGCATAGGCGGGATGTTTTCCCGGTAATAACGGGGAACCTCGGAATATCGGATCGGGCAATAGTAGCCGGTACCCGTAGAGATA
Organism: Oscillospiraceae bacterium; assembly: GCA_963666535.1. Classification (GTDB taxonomy): domain Bacteria; phylum Bacillota; class Clostridia; order Oscillospirales; family Oscillospiraceae. The sequence goes on from OY762913.1 coordinate 2,208,523, forward strand.
TAGCTGCGCTCAATACCACTGGAATGCCAGGAATGCCAAAGGAAGTGCGCTTCGGGATGTTCCCCCTTGAAGACCTCCAGTCGACGGAGAAGCACCCCCCCTCGGATTTTGACATCAGAAAGCTCGTCCGCACGGGCAGCAAGTGCCTTGTCCAGATCGTATGGAGTTCCGGTACACCACCCGTAATCCACCCAGTCACCGGAATTGATGACCTTGACGGCGGCCTCGGCGGTGGTTAGCTTTGTTTTATATTCTTGCTCATACATAACGGTTCCTCCTATCATACAACTGTAAACAGAAATGATTGTCAAAAAGTTAACAGATAAATCTTATCAGTTTTCGACATGCAATTCAAGTGCTTTTATGAAGTTTTTCATTGTAGGATAACAACCATGGGTAATGTGGAGCCGTCAAGGGGCCTTTTTTTGATAGGCAAGCCGCTCGTCGCCGTTGGCCAGATGGATGATGCCACAGTAGGAAAAGCCCTGTTTCTGCAGCAGCTTTTGCATCACCGTGTTCTCCCGGTGGGTGTCGATCCGCAGGTTGCCGCACTGCTGGAAGCACCAGTCAATACAATAGGACCCGGCGCCGGGGACTAGTCCGGCGGAGGCAATGCGGTGGATGACGGAATAGGGTGCGTCGCTCAGCCAAGCACCGTGAAAGATCACAGAATAAGTGGGATCAGGACCGGGTAAAAAACAGAAGGTAGCGGCGAGCTGCCCCTCAGCTTCGCATACAAAGCTTCTACCAGCGAGGACGTTTTCTTCCAGCACGGACATGGGCGGATGATTGGTTCCCCATTGGTTGGGGTTGCCGCTCTCCCGCATGAATTGCCGGGCACGAGCATAGATGGAAGCCAGCGCGGGGAGTTCATGAGGCTCGGTTGGTCTGATGTGCATAACGGCACCTTCTTATGTGATTATGTGGAGTATACCATCAGCATAGCACACTCGCTGCCATATGTTAAGAACCGCTTTTTGTGACTGAGTCACTGCGCAGAGCGTTGCGCTTTCGTTATAATTTTGACAGGAAGAAACAAGGACGACTTATTTGAATGGTTCCATGTGTGTGCCGAAATAAAATCCTGGTTATTTGTGATTCAGTTACGGAAAGTGATCGCGAAGATGAGGCATACTAAACCCATAGCATCAAAAAGATAAATAAAGGAGAATTATTATGGCAGTATTACAGATTACAAAAGAGAACTTTACCACAGAGGTTATGAACTCGGCTAAGCCCGTTCTGATTGACTTTTGGGCAAGTTGGTGTGGTCCCTGTAAAATGCTTTCACCCGTCGTTGACCAAATTGCAGAGGAAAACGCTGATGTTAAAGTATGCAAGATCAATGTCGATGATCAGCCTGAGTTGGCAAGACAGTTTCAGGTGATGAGCATTCCTACGCTGCTCTTGTTTAAAGACGGGAAACTGGTTGACCAGTCGGTTGGCGTAAAGCCGAAGGCAGCGATTGTAAATATGATTCAGGTATAAAAACTGGCAGAGATAGGTGTCCGCACCTATCTCTGCTGCTTTGTGTGAAAGGAGAATTAAATTTATGGATCAAAACGGGCAAAAGGTACTGATTGTCGGCGGCGTTGCGGGCGGCGCATCAACGGCCACCCGATTGCGGCGATTGGATGAAAGGGCACAAATCATCATGTTTGAGCGTGACGAATATGTTTCGTTTGCCAACTGCGGATTGCCGTATTATATTGGCGGGGAAATTAAGGATAAGGCCGCGCTCACCGTTCAAACACCGCAAGATTTTGTGGAAAAATTCAGGATTGATGTTCGCACTGGAAACGAAGTAATTGCCATTGATACGGCAAAAAAGACGGTGTCGGTGCGGAAGAACAAAACTGGAGAAGTATACGAGGAAAGTTATGATAAGCTGGTGCTTTCCATGGGCGCAAAGCCGCTTCGCCCCCCCATTCCGGGCATTGATTCCAACAAGGTTTTTACCCTTCGAAACATTCCGGACACTTATAAAATCAAAGAGTATCTTGAAACAAAGAAGCCGAAAAGCGCGGCGATTATGGGCGGCGGCTTTGTCGGCGTGGAAATGGCTGAAAATTTGCATCGTAGCGGACTGAGCGTCACCTTGGTGGAGCTGGCCGATCAGGTCATTGCGCCAATTGATCCAGACATGGCGGCAGATGTACACCGCCATATCGAGAGCAAAGGGGTTCGCTTGGCACTGGGGAATGGCGTGAAGGCAATTCGTGATGATGGATGCACCCTGCATATTGAATTGAGTCATGGCAGCGTGGACGCGGATATGCTGGTTGTGGCAGTTGGCGTAAGTCCCGAGACTTCTATCGCCAAAGCGGCCGGTATCGCCCTCAATGAGCGCGGCGCGATGATTGTGGATGAACACATGCGTACCTCCGCCGAAGATATATACGCAGTGGGTGATGCCATTGAGATTACCGACAGCGTAACCGGGCAAAAGGGATACGTGCCGCTGGCAGGCCCGGCGAATAAGCAAGGGCGCATTGCGGCGGACAATATCTGTGGCTTTTCCAGCACTTATCCCGGAACCCAAGGGTCATCGATCCTAAAAGTCTTTGATATGACCGTTGGGTCCACCGGCATCAACGAAAAAACTGCCAAGCGTCTTGGTTTGTCCTATGATAAGGCATTTACTGTCTCCGGTAACCACGCAGGCTACTATCCCGGTGCCGTCAGTATGGCGATCAAAACGATTTTTGAACCGGAAACCGGTAAAATCCTCGGAGCGCAAATCGTGGGCTATGACGGCGTGGATAAGCGCTGCGATGTGCTGGCAACTGCCATTCGCGGCCATATGACGGCAAACGACCTGTGTAAGCTGGAACTGTGTTATGCGCCACCTTACGGATCAGCGAAGGACCCGGTTAACATGGCGGGGTTTGTCATTGAAAACCTGATTACCGGCAAGGTGAAGCAAATTCACTGGCACGACGTGAACGCGCTGCCCCGAGACGGCAGCGTAACGCTTTTGGATACCCGCACACCCATTGAATTTGAAAACGGGCATATCGACGGGTTTATCAACCTGCCGCTGGTCGAGTTGCGCAGTCGTTTACAAGAGCTTGATTCAAGCAAACCGGTGTATGTCACCTGCCAAATTGGTCTGAAGGCATATGCGGCGGCTCGGATTTTAACCCAAAACGGGTTTGAGGCGTACAACATAAGTGGTGGATACCGCCTGTACCATTCGATTTATGGCGCCCACCCACAGGTGCAGGCAATGCCCACAACCAAAAAGTGCGAAGCAGAACCCGGCTGCGAAAGCAAGGTCGTGATTGTTGATGCCTGCGGAATGCAGTGTCCCGGCCCCATTGTCAAGCTGTCCGCTGCACTGCAGGAGATAGCGGTTGGCGACGTGGTTGAAATTTCGACCAGTGATCCCGCTTTTGCCGGTGACATTGAGGGATTTTGCCGCAGAACCGGCAATGTGCTGGTCGGCATGGAGAGCAGCAAGGGCATTAGCACCGTGAAAATCCAAAAGGGGAGTAAGCCGGCAAGTAACGGCGGGCCAACCAATAAGGACAATAAAAACATCATTGTGTTCTCCGGAGACCTGGATAAGGCCATTGCATCGTTTATTATTGCAAACGCTGCGGCGGCTATGGGCAGAAAAGTGAGTATGTTTTTCACGTTCTGGGGCCTGAACATTCTCAGAAGGCCGGAAAAGGTCAAGGTGAAAAAGGATTTAATGTCCCATATGTTTGGCCGGATGATGCCGCGCGGCTCCAAAAAGCTTAGTCTGTCTAAAATGAATATGGGCGGCATGGGGGCGAAGATGATTCGCGGTGTGATGCAGAACAAAAATGTAGACAGTTTGGAAGACCTCATTCGGCTTGCGCAGGATAACGGTGTGGAGCTGGTGGCCTGCTCGATGAGTATGGATGTGATGGGAATTACCAAGGAAGAGCTGGTGGACGGAGTAAAACTGGCGGGGGCGGCTGCCATGCTTGCAAACGCCGAAGAATCCGATATGTCGCTCTTTATCTGATTTTTCACCTGTTACAATCCATCCGTTCAACTGGAAAAAGGCCGGGCACGTCGGAAAATTTTGTGTAATTGTAAAATCCCTTGATCAAGAATTTTAGCTTGTATCTGTGGTTTGCTCTTGCAAATCAAGACTGTGGATTTTGCCTTCACTGCCCGTTTCCCCGGGAGCGGACACGGTATGCGCGCTTTGCGTGAATGCCGCGTCCGCCCAGGGGAACTCTATTTCAAGGTAAAATCAGACTGCGGCTCGCTCAGAAAACATCAGGTTGAGCTGGCTTAATACCATATCCCAGTTTCGACATCTGGACGTCCAGTGTTCGACAATTTTTTTAGATGCCAGATACAGCATCTTGCGCAGGGAGTCATCGCTGGTAAAGCTGGGTTTATTTTTGGTGATTTGCCGAAACTGGCGGTTAAGACCCTCAATGATGTTTGTCGTGTATATGATGCGCCGGATTTCGGCGGGGTATGCGAAAAAGGTGCTCAGAATGTCCCAGTTTTCTTCCCAGCTCTTGACGCAGGAGGGATACTGTTTACCCCACTTTTCACGGAATGCCATCAAATGCTCCAACGCTTCGTCTTCCGTGACGGCTTTATAGACCAGTTTCAAATCAGCCATGAGCGCCTTGATATCCTTGTAGCTCACATAGCGGGTGGAGCTGCGGATCTGATGGATGATGCAGCGTTGGATTTGCGCTTGGGGGTAAACGGCATTGATGGCCTCGCAGAAGCCCTTCAGCCCGTCCACACAGAACAGATAAACATCCAAAACACCCCTGCTTTTGAGGTCATTCAACACAGAAAGCCAAAACTTGCTGCTCTCATGTTCCCCGATCCAAACGCCAAGAATGTCCTTTCTGCCATCCATGGTGATGCCAAGTACCACATAGGAAGCCTTGGTGACATACTGGTGATTTTCCTTGACCTTGTAATGAATAGCGTCCAAAAATACAAATGGATAGACGGGTTCCAACGGTCTGTTCTGCCATGCCGAAACCTCCGGCATGATTTTCTCGCTGATCTTACTCACTAGCTCTGGGGAGATTTCCACATCATAAAGGCTCTTAATCTGCTCCGCTATATCCCGCTGACTCATGCCACAGGCATACAGGGAAAGAATCTTTTCCTCCATGCCGTCGGCGTTTCGGCTGTATCTTTCGATGATTTGAGGCTCATATTTTCCGTTGCGATCCCGGGGCACCTTGATCTCCACCTCGCCCAATTGCGTCTTGACTGTCTTTTGCGAATACCCATTTCGGTAATTCTTAGCTTCCGGTTCGACAGCGGTTTGCGACGCTCTTTCGCTTTTTTCGTAGCCCAGCTCCGAGTCCAGCTCGCTTTCCATGACCTGCTGAAGTACGTCACGAAACATTTCCTTCATGGCCCCCATAATCTCCATGGTACTGCTAAACTTTTGGCTGTTCACGTATTCTCGCATCAGTTCTGCCGGTGCTTCCTTCATAAAAAACATCCTTTCAGTGTTGAATTGTTATTGCTCCAATTCTTGACCAAAAGGATGTCTCTCATTCACTTTTACACAAAATTTTTCGGGGTCTCAAAGGCCGCGGCAGTGTATGAACTGCCGCGGCTTTTTTAGCGATATAGGTTTAGACCTGCCAACAAGCAGCCCCTTAGATAAGGCAAGCTGTTTTGTCTCAGGTAGGCCAGCAGCTCCTCACTTTCAGCGCCTGGCTGAATGACGATACATTGAAACGATTTTTTGCACTCCTGCAGGAGTGTCAGTCCTAATGTGGGGTTGATACATAAGTCAAGGATGTCAATGTCCTCTGCGATTTCGTTGATAGAGGAAATTTCTTTTGGGACAGCATAAACGGTGTAGCCGCGTTCTAAAAGGCTTTGTTTGATTTTATATGCGTATTTTTCTTCCTTCTGCGTGTCGCCAACCACGGCAAAGGATCGCTGCTTCAGAACTTCTTGCAGATCCATGGGGTGTGCTCCTCCTAAATTAAGCTTTGCAGCTTCTTCTTGTCGGTGATCTTAATTTCACCGCGGGATTGCTCAACGATCCCTTCGCTTGCGAAGTATTTCAGCATGCGGGAAATGACTTCACGGGCACTGCCCATATAGCGCGCAATTTGCTCATGGGTGAGCTTGATTTCGTCGGTTTTATTTTTGGAAATCTCGTCCCACAGGAAAATTGCAAGACGCTTATCTACACTCATAAATAAAATTTGCTGCATGGCCCACATCACATCTGAGAATCTGGCGGTTGCCAGCTGATATCCAAAACACTTCATGTAGATATTTTGGTCTGCCATCTGATGAAAGACAGCGGAATTGATAAGCAGCGTCTCGGTGTCCTCCTCGGCATCAATGAAAACATCAAAGGTAATGGAATCCAGAACGCAGGAGGCTGACAAAATGCATACATCGCCTTTGAATAACCGATACAGCGTGATATCCCGCCCATCCTCGGATAAAAGATATGTCCGCAGTTGCCCGCTTTTCACAAGGAGGATACCGATGCAGTCTTCGTTTCCATTGTGCACGCTTGAGCCCTTGGGGTATCGTGCGGACATTGTATTGGCGCACAGCGATTCTTTTTCCTGTTCGGAAAGCTGATCCCAAAAGGAAAAATATTTAATGAACAGGTCTGAACAATCTTCCTGCTTGATAACGAACGCCTCCTTTAGTTTATTTGTAAATATGGTTGATAGGAAAAATATAGCACGTTTGTTGGCATGCGTCAACAAACGTGCTATTTCCCGAGGGAGGATATAAACCCCTTATTCAAATACCAGCGCTTTCATGGGACAGAATTTAACGCATTTGCCACACTTAATACATTTGTCCTGGTCTACCGTCGGAGCGGCAAAGCCACTTTGCAATAGCGCCCCCACCGGACAGACTCTGACAGACGGACAGGCATGATTTTGCGGACATCGCTTTAGCACAACGGTTAATTTGCTGTTTTCGGTATCCACCGGATTACTTCTTCCAAACATTTCAATCACCTCAATTGACCTATGTTAGTTCTTTTAGTCATTCCAATTATATATCTATTGTGGTGTTCTTTCTGTGATTTGAGCACAAAGTAACCTGCTTTTTTGCGCATTTTACTCAAAATTTTTTGGAAGGTGGCTGCCCATTTGTCGTGTGACAAGATACGGATCATGGCACTCAAGAGGCAGGACGATAAAAGAGCGGGAGCATTGACAAGTGCACCTGCGCTCTGTTTTTGTCATACCATGAAAAGTCGCGGAGAGCAGCGATCCAAGCCTAACCCTGGTAGTCTTTCACTGCGGGCCATCCGGTCACAGCAAAACCAGCCGCAGTCATGTCGGCTGAGGGACAACCGGCACCCCATGGATCGGCGTACTGATCCGCATAGTCCGCCACAATACCCATAGCAGTATCATAAATCTGCTGGCCGTCCAGTTTATAGGTGTCCAAATACTCAATGTAAGCGGAATGGACTTCCTGCTTGATGGAGTCAGCGGTAAAGGCGGCGACCAGCTCGTCAGAAGGCGCATAAACTTCAACGCCCTTATCCTTCAGATAATCAATACAGGCGGCGCGGGTGGAATCCCAATAGTAACCCGCCATATCGGAAGCGTAGGAACCAGAGTTTTGATCCACCACACTCTGCAACGCGGGATCCAGTTTCTCATAGGTGCGCTGATTCATCAGGACAAACATAGGCGCACCGGTAAGCTCATACGTCATCACATATTTGAGCACGTCACCCAGGTTAAAGGCCATAATGTTGTGTCAGTCGTTGGCACAGGCCTTAATCACATTCTTCTCCAGAGATTCATAGGTCTCATGCGTAGCGACAGTCATGGGACTAATCCCGATGGCTGTGGCCCACAGAGATGCGGTAGACCCCGACACCCGCATACACAGCCCCTGGAAATCAGCAAGCGTCTCAAGCTTTTTTGAAGCCAAAGAAATCGGCATAGTGGTGCACTGAGACAGTTGAATCACATGGTAAGCGGAATATTCACTTTGCAGCGCTGGGATGGTTTCATACATGTTCATGAATACCTTGCAGCCCATGCGGGCGCAGGTGATGCCGGATAGCGGCAGCGAAAGAAACTCAGAAATACGAAACTGCCCGGAATAGATGGTGGCTGCGCCCCAACACAGGTCGGCGCCGCCGTTTTTCACGATTTCAACAGACTCTGCAGCCCTGACCAGCGAGCCGCCAAAATAGTTGACAAAGGTAATATTCCCTTCGGATGCTTCTGTCATCATGTTCTCCCAATCTTCTAAGTATGCGCCGCAGATGGAGCTTTGGGGGTCGTGGCACTGCATGACTAGCTCAACTGGACTGCCGTCATACTGGAATCCGCCCTCCTCAGCCGCAGGGGTCTCGGTTTCAGCCGGCTCGGTTTCGGCTGCACCGTTATCGCCGCAGGCAGTCATCAATGCGAGACACATGCCAGCCGTCATCAGCAGGGCATTGATTTTAGGCATTTTCATTCTTCATCCTCCTAAATTCTCTCTTTGAACTGGAGGATTATGGTATGTTCCAACCACCAGTTGAACTGCACAAGGCAGTTAATTCACGAATTGGATTTGGTTACCGGGATCAGCATAGATTCAAAAATTTCTCCCCCCGAACTTCAGGAGCTGACGCACTGGTGCGATCTACAGTGGCATTTCGGGTTGTATTGGAAATTACTGTATGTTATCCTATCATCAGGCACTTCTCAAGTGTACTTTTATTTTGTGTCCAACTTGGACACCTGGAGGGTCATATATGAAACGATTCCCTGCCCTTATACTCGCTCTATGCCTTGCACTATCCCTTTCCGCCTGCGGTGATTCATCCAGCGCCGCAGCAAGCACCACCCCTGAAGCGACTCCAACAGAGACTGGAACGCAAACGGCATCACTCCCCACAACTCCCGAAGTTGACAAAAACATTTTAACGGTTGACATCACGCTGCCTTCCTCCTACTATTCCGGACAGGACATGAGTACGTTTGATTTCGATGCCTATGCGAGTGAAAACGGTTTTAATTCCGCCGTGCTGAACGAGGATGGCTCTGTATTGATTAACATGTCAAAATCAGTTTACCGTGACAAGCTGGCAGAAATGGCGGAAAGTATCGAATCTTCCTGCACCGATCTTATTGGTGGAGAAAACACGGAATATATCAAAGCCATTGATTACAATGATGACTATACGGCCTTTACGGTTTCAGTCGACAAAGCAGGATACGAGGAAGCCATGTTCGACATGACCCCGTTGCAGCTTTCCATCGTGAGCGCTTATTACCTGATGTTCGCTGGCACTGATATCAGTACAGTTGCTATTGTTGTAAACACCATTGACGCAGACACAGGGGAGACACTGGATACTTACTCGACCGCTGACTGACTCAGCCATGTCCAACTCGGACACTCATAGGAGAACATACACATGAAACGTTTTTTTGCCATTACACTTGCCCTAAGCCTTTTCCTCTCCCTCTCTGCCTGCGGCAGCACGGCAATTGAACCACAGGATCAAGCGGCACCGGAAGAAACAGAAGATGCCAAGGAACCGGCAGATGTCTCAGCCACATCATTGGAAGATGTGGACACGACACTGCTGGAGAGCATCACAGTGACCTATGAAATGGATGAAACTTTGAATCAGGCACTTGTAACAGTTACCAACACTGGGGCTTCCATTTTTTCGGGCACCATCAATGTTTCCTTTCAGAATGCCGCCGGGGATTCTGTTGGGCAGGGTAGTATTTTTATAGAAGACTTGACCACCGGAAACGATATCGATGCCAAAATAGACCTTTCAGCGATGACTAATGTTGAATTTTCCTATCATATTCGCAGCTATACGTTTATGGACCCGGGCAACACTGGGGATTAGCCAGAAAAGCAGTTCCAAAAAAAGTACCAGTGCAGTCCAGATCGGGCGGCGTTTCCCCCATTATGCGGAAAGTAGACCTCCGACACCGTCCGGGATATCCTTAAAAATCCCACTTATGCGAACAGAGCCGGTCTTGTGTATTGCGCTCATTGCAGACATGCCATGAGCCGGTGGAAATATACATAGTTACCACTGTGTTATATATGATAAGCAAGGGACGCCGGCAGTTTGCCGGGGCCCCTTGCTTATTATGCTTCTCGCTACTTTCGAATGGATTACGAAAGTTCTGCATTACCACCACTGTAATCTGTCTGAGCATAGCCTAAGGTTAATCGCTTGAAGACATTCAATCCCAGGCGTTTTTTCCCATGGCAGACCTTATTCGGAGGGATCGGCTTGAGAAAGAACAAAAGAAGCGGGCGGAATCATCCGCCCGCTTCTTTTTCAACCATTACTCAGCGTAAGTAAAGTCCTTTGCGTACAGGTTCCAAATCCAAGACGCATTGATATTGCAATCGCCAAGGGTGTTGCTTTGAGCAGCACCGATCTTGCAGTAGTCCAAAATATATACCGGCACTTCATCCACAAGTATCTGGCTGGCATCCTTCAACAGCTGGACACGCTCGGCATCATCCAGAGAGGCGGATTGCGCAAGCAAAAGCGCATCCAAATCGGAGTTCTGATAGCTGGAGGTGTTGGAGCCGCCTTCACCGGCATTAGAACCCAAGAAATTGGGATAAGGATTTCCGGAAGCATCGGGGAAATCGGAGTACCAGGTGAACAGACCCATATCATAGTTCTTCACGCCGTCTGTCAGATTTCCTCCGAACTGCATGGTGATCATTTCATCCGTGGTGTGCTTTTCGATGGTCACGTTGATGCCCAGCTCAGAGAGCGTGGACTGAACGTAGGTTGCAATGGCGTTAAACGACAGCAATTCGCTGACCTGAAGCGTGCAGTCAAACCCATTTGGCACACTGGACTTCGCCAAGCACTCTTTCGCTTTATCTATATTGTACTGATAATAGTCAAGGGTGTCTGCGTATGCCGCCCAATCCTCGGCATTGCCGGGTGCGGTGTAAAGAGAGGGGCCGAACGTCAGTCCGGTGGAATGCGCGCCGGCTTCGCCGACAATATTGTCCACGATAGAAACGGCATCAATCGCATAGGCAATTGCCTGGCGAACATTCACGTCATCAAAGGGAGCTTTTGCGGTATTAAAGGACAGGAAGTCAATCCCGAAGGAGTCCACCATCTTAAGGGTTGTGTTTGCGTCTTCCACCTGATCCAGCATCGAAACAGGAACATCCAAGAAGAAATCGAGCTGTCCGGAGTGCAGCGCGGTCAGACGAGTGGTATCCTCGATAATGATGGAAAATACAATCTTGTTGAAATCGAACGAGAAGCCGCCGTTCCAATAGTTTTCATTTGCAGTCAGAACAATTTCACTGCCGTTGGTCCAGTGGTCCAGCTGATAGGCTCCAGTGCCCATCACGCCGCCGGTTGCGGTACCGAATCCATCGGTGTGTGCGTCATAGTAAGCCTTGCTGATAATGTGGCCTGCAGTGGTAGCAAAGGTATACTTCCACAGCGCATCCGGATTTGTAAGCTTGACGGTCAGTTCCCAATCGCCAGTCTGTTCAAGGGATGCCACGTTGGCATACATCCAGCCAACGTAAGAGTCAGTGCCAATGTTGCGGTTGAGCGAGAAGAGCACATCGTCCATGGTCATGGCAGAGCCGTCGGAAAAGGTAACGTCATCGCGGATCTGGTAAACATAGGTGGTATCGTCAACCGCTTCCCAGCTGGAGGCCAGATTGGGCTGCAGCTGAGATTGATCGTCGATGAAAAGCAGTCCCTCCGTGATGTTGTTGACCACTGCGTTGGTGGTGGTGTCATAGGCATAAATTGGGTCCAGAGATACGATGTCAGACATCAATCCCCAGTTGAGCACACCGTCTTTTTCTCCTGTGGCCTCCCCAGCGGCTGCAGTATCGCTGGGCGTGGCTGTGCTGCCGCAGCCGGTGAGCAAGAGGGTCATGCTCATGATAACGGCCAGCAAAAGTGCAAGTCTCTTCTTTAAGTACTTCATTTCGTTTCATCCTTTACATCTTATTTTATATTGACTATCACTTGGATAGGCAAATATAGAACACTATTTTCCCTGTTCAACCGCCAAATGGCAGGCAACCCAATGATCGTCTGAAACCTGAATCAGGGGCGGGGTTTCAGTATCACATTTGCCTGGGATAAAGCTGGGACAACGGGTGCAAAAACGGCAAAACGGCGGCACATTCATGGCGCTTGGCACGTCGCCCTCCAAAATAATTCGGTCCGTCTCAACATCGGGGTTATCCTTGGGCTTGGAGGAAAGCAGTGCCTTGGTATAGGGGTGCATCGTGCGGCTGAACAAGGCATCCGTGCTGCCCATTTCCATGACAGAACCAAGATACATGACGATCACCCGATCACAAATGTGTTCCACAACCGTCAGTTCATGGGAAATGAACATCATCGTTACCGCAAATTCGCTTTTCAGCTGAAGCATCAGGTTTAATATCTGTGCCTGGACAGAGACGTCCAACGCAGAAACCGGCTCATCCGCCATAATAAATTCCGGTTTTACAATCAGGGCTCGGGCAATTGCCAAACGCTGAAGCTGCCCGCCCGACAATTCGCTGGGACGACGATTGAGCACCATCTCGTCCAGGCCGATCACCGAAAGTAAATACATAATCCTGTCCTTGGTCTCCTCGGCAGTCATTCCAAATAATGCGCCCACATCGGTCAGCGACCGCTGAATCGTGTGCTTTGGGTTAAACGAGGAAAAAGGATTTTGAAAGATCATTTGCATGTGGCGGCGCAGCTGCTTCATCTCTTTTTTATTGAGCTTGGAAATCTCATTCCCCCGAAAAGAAATGCTTCCTTCGGTATGTTCAATCAGGCGCATGACGCAGCGGCCAAGGGTAGATTTCCCACAGCCGGATTCCCCGACAACACCCAGAAGTTCACCCTCAAAAACATCAAAGGAAATCCCGTCCAGCGCTTTCACATAGGCGTCTTTTTGCTTGGATTTGACCGGATAATATTTTTTCAGATTGCGAACTTTAATCAATGCTTCGCTCATTTCGCCCCCTCCTTCCGCATGTTTCCCGCCTCATCCAGAAAGCATAAATACTGGTGTGTTTCACTGACCCCGGACATAACCGGGGCTTCCCGAACACAACGTTCACATGCCTTGCTGCAACGAGGGGCGTACGGGCATCCAACAATGGGGCGATTGAGTTGGGGTGGCGCCCCTGGAATACTGACCAGTTCGGTGTTCCGCTCGCCGGATTTTGGAATGCTATGGATCAGATCCTGTGTATAAGGATGGCAGGGATGATAAAAAATCTCCCGCACATCGCCGGTTTCAACGATTTGTCCCGCATACATAACAGATACTTTATTACAGATTTCTGCCACTACACCAAAATTATGGGTAATGAGCAGAATACTGCTCTGAAGCTCCTGCTGCAATTCTTTCAGCAGCTCTAAAATCTGGGCTTGCATGGTGACGTCCAACGCAGTGGTCGGCTCATCCGCAATCAGAAGGCGGGGATTACAAGCCAGACTCATGGCTATGCTGGCTCTTTGCAGCATTCCGCCCGACATTTCAAAGGGATATTGATGGAATCTCTCTGCCCCTGGAAAAATACCCACGCGCTCTAATAATTCAATCGAGCGCTGCTTAGCCTCCGCCTTGGACAGTTTGGTATGCAGATCGAGCATCTCTGTAATCTGGGCACCCACCGTAAGTAATGGATTGAATGTTGTAATGGGATCCTGAAAAATCATGGAGATTTCTTTTCCGCGGAGATGCTGAAGCTCTTTTTTATTCATTTTCAAGATATCTTTTTCGCCGTCAAAGATAATTTCACCGGTGTATGCCATCTTACTCTCATCATGCAGCCGAAGAATGGACTTGGCGGTCATGGACTTTCCACAGCCGGATTCCCCCACAATGCCATGGATTTCCGCTGAGGAAATATCAAGGTTAATGTTACGTACGGCGCTGATTAACCCTTGCGTACTCATTAACTCTACCTTTAAATCCCGAATCGAAACCAGATTACTCATGACTGTCAAGCCCCGCCTTCCGTTTAAACTTCTGGATTGAGGGCAATTTGCGCTGGGACGGGTCCAGATAAGCCTGCACACCATCGCTGAAAATATTCAACGCAACAACCGTAATGATAATTGCAAACCCGGGTGCAAGGGCCATCATCGGATATGTAGTGAGGAAAATACGCCCTTCTTCCAGCATAGCGCCCCAGTCTGAGGTAGGTGGCTGTACGCCCAGGCCCAAAAAGCTCATGGCTGCCAAGTCCAGGATGGCATATCCCAGATCGAGAGTTAACTGAACCAAAATGGTGGAGATACAGTTGGGAAGAATTTGGCGAAAGATGATCTGACTATCGCTAAACCCAATGGATTGCGCGGTTTCCACATAAGTTTTATTGCGTTCCACCATGACAAGCGACCTTGTTAGCTTTGCCAGCATGGGGATGTAGATGATGCCCAAGGCTAAAACGGCATTGCGCAAACCACGGCCAAAACTTGCCACAAAGACAAACGCGAGCAGCAACGCCGGAAAGGATACCACCACATCACAGATGCGCATGAGAACGGCATCCACTTTCCCCCCGAAATATCCGGAAAACAGTCCGGTCGGAACGCCGATCACCACGGAAATGACGATGACGCCCAGCGCGCCCAGCAGCGAGGTGCGCCCGCCGAACAGCATGCGGGAAAAGATGTCGCGGCCGGTTTTATCCGTGCCAAACCAGTGCTCGGCAGATGGCTTTTGAAGCAAACTGGCCAGGTCAATCGCATTGGGATCATGGGTCGCCAAAACGTTAGCGAAGATGACGCAGACCAGAATCCCGATCAAAACAATCATGGAGATGATCACGGGAAGCGTAAAAAACTGCCCGGCTTTCGTTGTATTACCCTTTTTCACATTCAGTTCCCCCCTTATTTAGATCGGATCCGGGGATCAATCAAGGCGTATAAAAAGTCTACCAGCATGCTAATGACTAAGAACATGAATACGAGCAGCATGGTAATTGCCTGTACAATATTGTAATCGCTTGATTTAATGGAATCGACCAGCAGTGTTCCCAGCCCGGCCAGAGAGAATACATTTTCAACCAGCACTGCGCCCACCACCATGCCGCCAATCTGAATACTGACCACGGCAATCACAGGGATAATCGCGTTTTTCAGGTTGTGCTTCCAAAGAATCCTGTTTTCCGGAACTCCTTTTGCAAGTGCTGTTTGTGTATACTGCGCGCCTCGCTGCTCAATCATGCTGGAACGTGTTACGCGGGCGGCAAGCGCAATCATGACGAAGGCAAGCGCAACAGACGGCAATGCGATTCGCTCAAAAAATTCTGGAACGGAAGAATAAGAGCCGACAAAGGGGTATGCGGGGTTTACTTTCGAAATAATTAAGACCATAATAATGCTCGTGAGAAATGGGGGGCAGCCTGCCAAAATTAAAGAAAAAATAGAAGCAACGCGGTCTACCCAAGTGTGCTTTTTCACAGCACACAGCACACCAAGCGGGATGGCCAGAAGTAAGGCAAGCACGGAGCCCAAAACAACCAGCCCCAGTGTAACGGGAATCCGCGATGCGATTAACGCGCTGACCTCTGACTGATACTTAAAGCTTAACCCAAAATCACCGCGAAACATTCCGGTCATCCAAAGAAAATACTGCTCTACCACGTTCTTGTCCAAATGGAACTTGACGCGCAATGCTTGAATCGTCTCCGGCGAAGTCTGCTTTCCACCCAAAATGACCGCGATAGGGTCTGTATCTGACAAACGCACCATTACAAAAATCAGTATGCTTGTTGCCAAAAGGACAATGAAAAACTGGAACAGACGCTTCCACATAAACTTTACCACAACACTACCCCTTCCTGTATGTAGCAAAAAGGCGCTTCATCGTAGTAACGTTGAAGCACCCTCACTTAAACCGCAAGGTAAAGTGTAGCATAAAATGAAACATGCGTCAACCAATCTGTCATTTTTTGAGTCTCCCATTCGAAAAAAAAACAGCCTGATTTTCTGTGGAATTTAGTCAAGTTGTCGTGATGCGTGTAACCCTTCTGGCTATTTTTAGGAACTACTTTGCATTTCTCATGACTAATTGTTTTGAGGCGACCTAAATAAAGTCTGAGTACTTGCAAGTGGGTTGACAATTTGATGCAATACAAATACAATGAATTTTAACCTTTTACACACATAAACGCTTTAAGTTAGGAGAATGATTATGCTTACACTCACGCCCAAAACTGCTGTCTTTCATATGTCTCCCCTTAATGCCCCCACTGCTCGGGTCCAGAGTGGAGAAACCGTCTGTTTTCAAACGCTTGACTGTTTTGGCGGTCAAATAACAAGCGAGTCACAGATTTTGGCCGGTATTGACTGGAGCAAGATCAATCCTGCCACAGGCCCCCTTTATATCGAGAACGCCATGCCCGGTGATGTGCTGAAAGTAGAAATTCTAGAAATTCACCTGGCCGACCACGGTGTTATGACGGATGCCCCCAATGAAGGCGTTATTGGAAAAGTTCTCACCACACAGTCCACCAAAATCATACCCATTGTGGATGGCAAGGCAATTTTCAACGAAAAACTCTCCTTTCCCATCTGCCCCATGATTGGAGTAATTGGAACAGCGCCGGCCGTTGAATCGGTTGACACGGGAACCCCGGGCAGTCACGGCGGCAATATGGACTGTGCCCGGATCAGCAAAAACACCACCCTATACCTGCCCGTCAATGTAGAGGGCGCTTTGCTGGCTATGGGAGATATGCATGCGCTGATGGGTGACGGAGAAGTGGTGGTCTGCGGAATCGAAATCGCGGGAACCATTATGGCTCGCGTTTCTGTCTTGAAAGAATGCTGCCTGCCTACCCCTTTTTTGGTGGCCCCCGACGACTGCATGACCATATATTCCGCCGAGACGGTGGATGAGGCGGGTGTTGGCGCCACGCTGCGGATGCGGGATTTTCTCATCAAAGAGGTTGGGTTGGAAGAACATGACGCCGGAATGCTGCTTAGTGTGGTCGGCAATCTTCGCATTTGCCAAGTGGTAGATCCCGAGAAAACTTGCCGAATGGAAGTACCCCGCTATGTGACGGACCAGTACGGCTACGTTTTTTCCTAAAAACAGATCGGTGCCTGATGGGAATCTCCACTGAACAGATGTTATAAAAAAAGCGGTTGTCAGCGTTAAGCTGTCACAAGCAGTAATGATTGGGAGGATTTATTATGAAAGTCAATTTAAAGCATGTAGCGGAGTTGTTAGGTGAATTCGATGCGATCAATGGTATTTCCGGCTTTGAGGCGCCCGTCTCCACCTGCCTTTCCGAAAAGATGGCCGGCCTAACCGACGAGCAGTACAACGACACTTTGGGCAATTGCATCTGCCTGAAGCGGGGAAGTGAACATGGGAAGAAGATTCTGCTTTCCGCTCATATGGATGAAATCGGTTTTCTGGTCTGTGATATCACTGACGAAGGCTACCTGACCATGCTGCCGGTGGGAATGCATAACCCCGCTATGGTGGTGAACCAAACCATTTCCATCCACACCAGAAATAACGGCACTGTATATGGCGTATTAGCCGGCGGTAAGCCCATTCACTTTGCGAAGGAGCATAGCGCCGCTCCCACCATCGGCGACCTGCGGGTGGATGTAGGCTGCACCTGTCCGGACGAGGTGCGAGAGCTTGGAATTCGGGTGGGTGATCCCATGAACATTGAAAAGCCGAGTCATATGCTGGGTCAATATGTGTTCAGCGGGAAGGCTGTGGATAACCGCTCCGGCATCGTTACGATGATTCTTGCCATGGAATTGCTGAAGAACAAAAAGCTGTCGGCATCGGTCTATTGCTGTGGAACCGTTCAGGAGGAAATCGGCATTAAGGGCGCTCGTGTACTGATGCAGCACCTTCATCCCGACATTGCCCTGGCGGTTGATGTGGGGTTTGCTGCCGAAAATGATGACATGAATCCCAATTGCACACGCTTTTATATGGGAAAGGGCGCCAGTATCCAGATGTATGATTGGAACCCCGGCACCTTCCTCGGCAACATGGTTCCCAAGTCCATCTCTGATGCCCTGGTGACTGCCGCACAGACGGCTGGTGTTCCCTATCAGGAGCATGTGAATCTATGCGGCGGAACGGATGCCGCTGAATTTACCTTAAGCAATGGCGGGGTTCTTACGGGCGGCATTTCACTGCCGGAGCGCTATATGCATACGACGGTTGGAACTGTGGATATCCGCGATGTGGCTTCTGCCGCAGAGATGCTGTCTCAGTTTATCTGCAATATGGATACGAATTGATTGCATAGCCTGCATGGATTGGACCCGTTGTTTTGCGACAACCATTTTTCGTCCGCTTGCACATGAACAAAACAAAAACAGGTTGGAGACATTGATATCATTAGGTTTTTGTTTTGTTCAGCAGCTATTATGTAATTTTTTGAAGGAGCGGTAGAAATGGTAAAGATCGCAGTGCTCAGTGCAACTCGCGTTTCACTGGCCCCGATTGAACAAACGGCAAAAGAACATTTTCCAGAGGTAGAGCTGATTCATTTTATGGATGAGACCATGTCGCTGATGTCGAAACGAGAAGGGCGGATTTCACCCACGAACCTATGCAAAATGGTAAGCCTGATTCAAGCCGCAAACGATTTTGGCGTTCAGGGCATTCTCCTGTCCTGCACCATTTTTTCCCCGTATGCAGAACTGCTGGCCAAGTTCTCGGAAGTGCCGCTCATCGCTGCCGATGTTGCAACCTTTGAAGCGGCAACGAAGCTGTACGATAAAATTGGTGTGGTCGTTACATTTGAGCCCACAATGGACAGCGTGAGGGCTGTGCTAGAGAGTTGTCGTTCAAAAATCGGTCCGGTTGTGGCGGATATGCGCCTGGCGGCTGGTGCATTTGAAGCCGCCGCACGGGGGGACGACGATGTGCATAACAGAATTGTGGTGGACTGTGCAACCAGCATGGCAGACAGTTGTGATGCCATCGTATTATCCCAGATGTCTCAGCTGCGGGCGTTCCCGCTTCTTCAGGCGCTTTCAGTGCCTGTGTTGTCCACACCTTTTGTCAGCCTTGGCGTTTTGTTGGACAGCATTTCATGCCAAAAGGATGCGGAATAACAGGAATGTTACCAACAACCCTTGGATAGCAGTTATGTCACCTTGACGCAAAAAACCAAACCCTGTCGTTAGTTTAACGACAGGGTTTGGTTTTTTGCGCTGGCGTCTACTTCACAGGTCGCAGCTCAATATATTCCCTCGTTCCAACCGGTTCAAGCTGAATTCCGGGATTGGACGCATCCCAGAAAAGGCCAATGACAGATGGATCATATTTTCAATTGCCGCCCAGGGATGATGATGCTCGATCTTTTTTTCCCATTTACTTTTGATTGCAGAGACATCGGTTTTTGATAAAGAGAATGTACTGCTCCTTTGCACGAAATCATCTGTATTGGGGGCAATATGGACAGCATTATCTGATGAAATTAGTTCTATAATTGCTTTCACTTTCAGGAATGCTTATCCCTTGCGCTTTCCCAATGGAGATGCATTGGAGCAACCAAGCCATATTTCTTCCAAGATTCCGCATGATTTGCAACCCTTCTTCATCTTGCTGCACTTCTTCAGGCGTGTTTCCATGCACCATATTCCAGTAGCTTGAAGAGACAACAGGCATCTCGGCAATCGTAAAGTACTTATTGAGCACATCAAGAGAGGCGGTTGTTCCGGCCCGTCTTGCCGAAGCAACTCCTGCCGCAGGCTTGTGAGAAAACACGTCTTTTGCCGCATAGAACATTCTGTCGAGCGCGGAAAGAATGCGGCCGCTGGGGTGGGCGTAATAAACCGGTGTGCCAAATATAAACCCATCCGCTTTTTCAGCTTTCTGAATCAATTCATTGATGGCGTCGTCATTAAAAACACAAGCATGATCCAGCTCGGCGCATTTCCCACACCCGATACAATCCCGGATGGGTTTGCTTCCAAGCTGAAAAATCTCACATTCTATTTTTTGCTCCGTCAGCACCTTGGCTACCTCGCAAAGCGCAGTATAGGTGCAACCCTTTTCGTGACAGCTTCCGTTAATCAGTAATACGTTCATTTACTATCCCTCCGCCATAAATTATACCGGAACTTTATTAACCTATGTTGTTTTCTATCAGACCGCGGCAGCACCTCTATTCGCGTGTGCTAATCTGATCAGCCAGCTCGTTCAAATAGAACCAGCGCTCGGTTTTGGTGTTTAGCTCCGCTTCCAGCTGTTCCATTTGCGCCATAAGCGCCTGCAAACGGACGTAATCGCTGGCGGCCTCGGTCATTTCACTGGAGCATACGGCAATTCGGGTTTCCAGGGCGGCAATCTCATCATCAATTGTCTTAAATTCCTGCTGTTCTTTAAAAGAAAATTTCAGTTTCTTCGGCTCTTGCGCAACCTCTTTTGGGGACGATATGGCATGATTTGAGGGGGTGGCTTCCCTTTTGGCCTCAGGCTGTTGTGCAGCCACCCGTTTTCCTGCATAGTCCGTGTAATTGCCGGTATAGCATGCAATTTTGCCATCTTCCGTCACCTCAAAAATCGAGGTTGCCACTTTATCCAGGAAATAGCGGTCATGGGAAACGGCTATGACCGCACCGGGGAACGATTCCAGATAGTCCTCCAGAATAGTCAGCGTATCAATATCCAGGTCGTTAGTGGGCTCGTCCAGCAGCAGAATATTGGGGGCCGCGATGAGAATGCTCAGCAGATAAAGCCTTCTCCGCTCTCCACCACTGAGTTTGCCGATGGTTGCATATTGCAGATCAGAGGCAAATAAAAATCGTTCCAGCATTTGCGATGCGGAAAAGGTTCCTTCGGTCGTTTTAATTTCGCCTGCTATTTCGCTGATAAAATCATAGACCCGCAGGGTAACATCTAATTCTCGGCCCTCCTGCGAAAAGTAGCCGATCTGAACCGTGGACCCAACCTCTACCGCCCCCTCGTCCGGCATCATCTGTCCCGCAATGATGTTCAGCAGCGTGGATTTACCGGCGCCGTTTCTTCCCACAATCCCAATCCGGTCATTTCTCTGAATATGATAGGAAAAATGATTGATGACCGTGCGGTGATCAAATGCCTTGGAAATCTCTTTCAACTCAATCAGTTTTCGACCCAAGCGGCTGGACACGGTAGCCATCTGCACCGTATCGTCCGCTACAGGTTCCGCTTGCTCTTTCAGTGCGTCATACCGTTCTATGCGCTCGCGGCTTTTGGTTCCGCGCGCTCTGGCCCCGCGCATAATCCACTGGTATTCCCTTTGCAAAATTGCCTGCCGCTTGCGCTCGCTTGCCTGTGCCATCTCACCGCGCTGTGCCTTTTGTTCCAGATAGTTTGAATAATTAGCTTCATAGGTCGTTAGCTTCCCATGGGACAGTTCGGTAATGCGGGTTACCACCCGCTCCAGAAAATAGCGGTCATGCGTGATCATAATAAGCCCGCCGGTCAATCGGCTCAGACGCTGCTCTAACCAAATGACCATTTCGCTGTCAAGATGGTTGGTTGGCTCGTCCAGAATCAGGATATCCGACGGATGAATCAGCGTAGCCGCAAGGGCCACGCGTTTGCGCTGCCCACCTGACAATGCGCCTATCTTTGCATCATAATTCGTGATTCCAAGTCGTGTAAGCATCGTTTTCACTTCGTATTCATTGAGTTCACGAAATTGTGGCGTAAACTCTGCAAACACTTGCTCAAGCACGGTAAAATCGTCGTTCATCACCGGGTTTTGAGGCAGATAGGAAATTTGTAAATTTGGGTTCGCGGAAACGAGCCCTGCGTCTGGTGTCTCTACGCCGGCAAGTATTTTTAACAGCGTACTTTTTCCCGTGCCATTGATCCCAACGATGCCGATTCGGTCACGTTCGTTCAGATACAGGGAAACATCCTGTAACAGCTGCTTCGCTCCGTAATTTTTAAAAATATGTTCTGCAGATAATAGCATGGTTTCTCCTTGTCGCAAGCGATTGTCGTTTTCAGCCCGTGATACAATTCATTGGTAGTATCTATTGTATCATAAAGCAAAAGCAAGCACAAATATAGAAGCATTTAAAAGGCACAAACCAATCTTGTACCGGATAGCATCTTTTCTGCTTCGCACGCATCACCCCCTCGCATTCAGCCCTGCTTTTTAATTCCAGCAGGCCGTGACTCAATACATTTGACGGCAAAACAAGCTGTTTTGCCGTCAGATGGTCATATTCTACGAACTTCTGCAACTGTGGCTGGGTCCTCACATTTATTCAGCGCACATGATCTACGGCAGTTTGCGCAAATGTATTGTTGATTATCTTATCATAGGGCGCTTTTTGCGTTAGTTCCCCTGCCTCACTCATGACGGTTTGCAGTTGATCAAATGCCTCTTCCTTTAAAACGGGAGTCAGTGCGTATGCTTCAATTCCCTTGTAATTCTCAATCGAAGATTCCAGTAATCCAATGTCGGTATCCGGGAAAGAGGGCGCGATCACCGCTGCGATTTCCTCTGCACTGGTTTGATCCACCCACAGCTGGGCCTTGTAGATCGCATTCACAAATTTCTGAATTAGCTCCGGATTGTTTTCAAGATAGGATTTGCTCGCAAAATATGCCGTATATGGAATTTCGCCGCTTTCCTGCCCGATGGAAGCAAGGATATACCCTTTCCCTTCCGCTTCGATCATGGATGCGGTGGGCTCAAAAATGGTCACATAATCCCCGTTGCCCGAGGTAAACGCACCGGCCATCAAGGCAAATTGGATGCTGTCGTCAAACGTCAGGTCAACGCCTGGGACCAGCCCCTTGCTTTTGAGCACATGCTCAAGTGTCATGTAGGGAACGCCGCCCTTTCGGCCGGGAAGTACTGTGGAGCCTTTCAAATCAGACCATTCGAACTCACTTGCCGGCTCACGTCCCACAAGGAACGAACCATCTTTCTGTGTCAGCTGTGCAAATACTTCTGCGTAGTCTTCTTTTCCCTCATTATAAACATAGATTGCCGCTTCCGGTCCAGCAAATCCAATCTCAACCGCCCCAGAAATGACCGCTGTCATCACCTTGTCTGCTCCCTGCCCGTTGGTCAGTTCAATTTCAATTCCTTCCTCCTCAAAAAACCCTTGATTGATTGCTACATATTGCGGTGCATAAAACACGGAATGGGTCACTTCGCTCAACCTGATTTTTTGCGATTCTTCACTTTTCGTACAACCCGTTGTAATGCTGCTCATGAGCACCACTACACATAACAGTCCGATGATTTTAAACTTACGTCTCACTAAAATTCCTCCCGATTACTTCGTCTTAAAATTAAAAATACGATTTGAATATTTCTCAAGTAATACAACCGCCTTGTACATCAGACCCGCTACAATTGCCAGTATGATGACGCTGCACATGACAAGATCCATTTGAAATACCTGTCCGCCATAGACGATCAGATACCCAAGACCTGCTTTTGACACAAGAAACTCCCCTGCAATTACGCCAACCAACGAGAGCCCGATATTCACTTTAAGCGAATTAAACAACGTGTCGGTATTGGATGGAAATACAACCTTTGCAAAAATTTGAGTTCGATTTGCGCCAAAGGTTTTTATCATTTTTATTTTCTCACTGTCTGTGTTGTGAAAGCCGCTCAGCATTTCCATCACGGTAACAACCAACGAGATGGCAACTGCCACCACGATAATTGCCTGCATGCCGGCCCCTACCCAGATGATGATAACCGGGCCAAGTGCAATTTTCGGCAAACTGTTTAGGATGACAAGATAGGGTTCCATGACACGCGACGTAAAATTGCTCCACCAAAGGAGAATGGCAATCAGTGTCCCCAATAGCGTACCGAGCAGAAACCCAACCAACGTTTCAAGGCACGTAACCCCAATGTGCTCCATCAGCCCGTTCGTCATCATATTGGAAAAGGTTTTTACAATGCGGGAAGGCTGGCTCATAATGAAGCTGTCGATGATTTCCAGCCTTGCCGAAACCTCCCACAACACGATAAGTGCAACCAGGATAAAAAGCTGTACCGCAGCAACTAAAATTTTCTGATGTCTAATTCGGCGCAAATATTGAATGCGCCCATTCGATAACCCCTCATACATGGACATCAAGCTCTTTCCATATCTCATTAAAGTAGTGACCAAAATTCGAATTATTTCGCCGCTCAAGGGGCGTTTTTACCTCCACAGGAAATTCTATCTTGTGTATGCTTTTGATTCTTGCCGGACGTTTTGTCAGTACGATAATTCGGTCCGACATGCTGATGCTCTCCGGGATATCATGTGTGACCATAATGGTCGTTTTATTCTCCCGCTTTAGTATCTGATAAACATCATCGGTCAGGGCAAGCCTCGTCTGGTAATCCAACGCAGAAAACGCTTCATCCAAAAGCAAAATTTTTGGCCTTACGGCCAAGGTGCGGATCAGAGCCACCCGCTGCCGCATTCCTCCCGAAAGCTGGGACGGATATTTGTCTTTAAACTCATACAATCCGTAGCTTTTAAGCAGGTCTTCCGTGTATTGAATCGTTTCCGGTGTCAGCATTTTTCGCACTTCAAGACCCAGCAACACATTTTTCCAAATACTGCGCCATTCCAACAAATTGTCACTTTGCAGCATATAGCCAATGTCCTGCGTCATCCCGCAAACCGGGGCGTCATTTATGTATATCGTTCCGCCGGAGGGTACGTATAATCCCGCAATAATAGAGAGCAGAGTAGATTTTCCGCTGCCGCTTGGGCCAACCACACTAATGTATTCCCCTTCATCAACAGAAAAACTGATCTCCTTGATCGCTTCTATTTCACCGTTTTGAGCCTGATAGATTTTGCTGATCCGTTCAACCCATAAAATGGAGCCCAAATTCATCACTCCGTTTAGTTTTGTATATAACCATTATATGGAGTGAGTTTGAATCCGTGTTTAGCGAATGGAAAACGGAGCACCCGCTTTTGCAGGTGCTCCGTTTCTATTAAATGAATGAAGCGCGAGGCTTTTCACAAACATTTCTACGCATTTTTATGAGCGGAACTTAGCTGACAGGCCCACAGCAGCAACGCCAACAACGGCCGTTCCAAACCCAGCCACACCGCCAGCAACGGCAGAAGCGTCTACAACACATAAGGTACACCTCCTTTCATTGGGATATATACCATATGTGTAATGCCGTTACAGTGCATCCTATTCAATCAGAGCCATTGAAGTTCCTGCCGCGAAAGGAAACCCTGATTTTCATGGTCGAGCCAGCATCGGCAATCGGCATCTGCCAGGGCTGTTGTCCTGAATTCTGTTAAGCCGGTGGTGTATCAGGTTCATTACTGCGGCTACGCTTCCCAACATTTCATGGGAGGAATGCTGAAAATGTGGCGTTGGCTCCCTACGACTTGTTTCAATCACTCCACAAGCCCATACTTCACTTTAATCCTGTCAAGCTTTTCGATCATCGTGCCGGAGATAAGCCAGAGAAAGATCACCGTGGCGGCGGCGTGGATCAGGTTGAAGGATATCCCCAGTGAGTAAGAGGACAGAAACATCGGCCAAGTGGGATTTGCCTGATACATCAGCACGTTGGCCGTATCCATCAGTCCGCCGTAGATCATAAAGGTGGTAAGCCCTCCAAAGATGCACAAAGAACTTCGCTTCTTCTGCAAAAATCCCTTGCGGAACAGCACTCCCGCCAGAAATCCAATGATGCCGAAGGAGAACATTTGCCACGGGGTCCACGGACCTTGACTCACGAAAAAGTTAGACACAAAACCGGTTATCGCACCCACAAGGAATCCCGTTTCTCCGCCGAAGCAGACGCCCGCAATGATGACAACCGCGACCACCGGCTTGAACTGCGGCACCATAAAAAATGCCACACGACCGGCCACGGCAATGGCGCATAACACCGCGATGACGACAAGTTCCCGCGCCTGTGGTTTGCGGCTTTCAAACACCAGCGCAAACGGCAGAAGGGTTTCCATGATGATGAGTAGACTAATGAAGTAATATTTCCGGTCACCCATATAGAAAACGCCGACATAAATAGTCAGTGGAATGGCGACGAGTATCATCGCAACGGCAACCAGCGTGCGTTTTGACAGCTTGCGCTGCCCTTTTGGCGGCAAAAGCTCGTAGGAGGCGTCAAGCCTCTTGCCGGGAAAAAGGGCCGACAACCCACCGATCAGTTCCAGCGCAAGCGCAAATTGCGCCAAATAATCCTGCCACCCTGTGCATTCGCTTTTCAGCCAGCAGGTGACGACGAACAGTGCGGCACAGACACAGGCAATGACGATACGGACAGGGGTAAGCTTTACACGCTCGTTGACCGTCAAAACCGGTGCCGCGGTTTCTGTATCGTCTTCCCGTGAAAAGATTGTATTGTCGCCCATCGATGGCGGTTTCGGCTGTGGGGGCGCAGTCCCCCCGCAGGCGAGGATGATGTCCTCGGCCAACACAGCGTCGGGCAACAGCGTTCGCGCCATGCGGTTTGCCGCCGTGGTATAGAAGCTCTTGCCGGAAAAGAAGCGGCAAGGCGCATCGGTACTGACGATCGCACCGTCGAAAAACATGGCGCACCGGTCGGCGTAGGAAGCGCAAAACTCAATGTCGTGACTCACCATGACGATGGTCACGCCAGCGCTTTTAAGCGCCTTGAAAATTCCGGCCAGCTTCTCTTTAAACTGTCCGTCCAAGCCCTTTGTCGGTTCGTCCAGAAGCAGTATTTTGGGGGCAAGAAGCAGCACCTTTGCAAGCGCTGCGCGCTGCTGTTCTCCCCCAGAGAGGTCATAGGGGTGCATTCTCAAAAGCCCATCCAATTGGCAAAGCGTTGAAACCCTGGCTACCCGGCGGTTTTGTTCGTCCTTGGGTATCTTTCTATCCGCGAACATCTCAAAAAGGTCCAGCTCCACGGTCTTTTTCACGAAAAGTGACTGCGGATTCTGGGGCAGAACCCCAAGAAACCCGTTAAATCGCTCCGCGTCCGTGATATCCGCAAGCGGCTTCCCGAACAGCTTCACCGTCCCGCGGTAGGGTTTCAATATGCCCGTCATAATAGAGAGGCTTGTGGTCTTTCCCGTGCCGTTGCCGCCCACGATGGCAAATAGCTCCCCTTCATTCACCGTGGCAGTTAACCCTTTGATCACATCGGGCAGTTCTCGCTCGTACTTGAACCAAATTTCGTTCAGTTCAATCGCGGCTTTGCCTTTTGGCGGTTCTGTCCGCACGTGGATGACCGGATTTAGCGGGTGTGTTTTCGCATATTCCTCCAGCCACTTGCGCCCGTCCCGGACGGTAACGGGACATTCGAGATCGTTCGGGACCGCCGCAAAGACGCGCATAGGCGTGGGCATAGCCAGGAACATATCGTGCTTTTGCTCCTTGAGCATGGCACCTACCTCCCCGGGGGTGCCGTCCGCGATCACGCACCCATCGTCCATCACCACCACGCGGTCAGACATGGGAAAGGCATCCTCCAAGCGGTGCTCGGTCAGAATGATGGTCGTACCCAGCTCGCGGTTGACCTTGCCGATGATGGCAAGGAAATCCGAAGCCGCGATGGGGTCTAGCTGACTCGTCGGCTCGTCTAATATGAGCACGCTCGGCTGCATGGCCATAATAGCGGCAAGATTGAGCAGTTGCTTTTGCCCGCCCGACAGCTCGGTTCCCTTTTTGTGAAACCACGTTTGTATGCCCAAAAAACTCGCCATCTCCGCGACCCGCACACGTATTTCCGGTGTGTCATAGCCGAGGCTTTCCAGCCCGAAGGCCAGCTCGTGCCACACCTTGTCTGTGACAATCTGGTGATCCGGCGATTGCAGCACGAAACCGATCTTCTGGCTCTGTGCCCGAAGATCGAGTGTGGCGAGTGGCTCCCCCTCGAAAAGTATCTGACCGCTCGTTTCGCCGTGAGGCGCGAGCACCGGCTTAAGCTGGCGCAAAAGCGTTGTTTTTCCGCAGCCGGATTTGCCGCAGAGGGTCATGAACTGCCCCTGTTCTAAGGAAAGTGTAACATCGCGGAGCGCGCAGTTTGCCCGGTTCGGGTAGGTAAAGCTTAGATGCTCGATCTTAAACGTCTCCACATTCTGTCCTCCCAAACCTCAATAATAAACGGCGTAATGCACAGCGCGAAGTACGCCGCGAACACGCTGACGGAATAGATGCCTATTCCCCCGCCTTTCATACTGGGAAAATAGCGCCAGTACATCCCACCGAACCATGAGCCGATGATGACATACGTGCCCAGCCCCCCGATGACAGCCAGCGCCTTTTTATCCCGGCTGTCAAAGCGAAAAATGGAGAACGCCGTGCGTCCTTTCAGCCCGTATCCGCGTCCCCTCATGCTGTCCGCCGTCTCAATCGCGTTTTCAAGCGACCATGTGATCATGATCGATACAATTTTTATGCCGTGTTTGGCCCTTTGGAGTAAATTGCCGTTGCTTACGTCCCGCCCGATGCACTTCTGCGCGTTGGAGATGACCTTGATCTGGGCCTTAAACTTTGGGACGAAGCGCAGCGCCATCGACAGGATGAGCGACAGCGCCGGGATGACCCGCCCAAACAGGTAAATGAACTTGTCCGAGGTCATGATCCTGTTATAGCAGGAAAACCACATGATGACCGTGACGATCATGCAGGCGGCGGCAATCCCATAGGTAATGGATTCCAGCGTCAACGGATTGCCGCTGGACAGATAGGTTAGAATTGTCACTCCCTCGTGGTTGAACGCAGGGTTGACAAGGGCAGAGATCAGCAGCAATGGCAGCATATACAGAACATTGAATTTAAGCGACTCTCGCCCCCCCAGTTTGACCGAGTATGCGAACGCGCACACGAGCGCAATACACAGGGCCGCCGGATGCATGAAAAACATAGAGAACAGAATCACGTAGGAGAAGTATAGAAAGTTTATTATGGGGTGATACCCCAAAAATGCATTCATTGTTTCGTTCCCGCTTTCGTAGCAGTCATGCCGCAAGTTGAAGGGATGCCTTTGGAATGCGCACCCCGCGCGGCTTTTTTCTGCTATTATTTTGCCAGTGCCGCCGCAACGCGGTTTGAAAGGCATTTCCCCTTTGTTTCATAAACTCCCTCATCCGCCTGTGGAGTAGCCACCGCCTACATCGTAACCGAGGTCACAGGTATAGACCCACTCAATTACATCGTCCGCCTGCAATTGGTAGCGAGAGCAGCCGTAGTTAGGAAACCACCCGTTGACTTTATACATCCAGCCCGACAGCTCGCCCACATCAAACTCATATAGGTTGTTGATGCCCTCTATGTATGCCGAGTTATAGATGGGTGTGTTAACAAATTCCATTGGTATCCCCGCCTGCTTCATGGCTCGCTGGAGAACATTGAACACGCTCTCTCCCGCGTAGAAAGTGACGGTCTGCGTTGCGTAAATCACGCCGTCATCCGGAACCAGCTCCCACTTTTCCTTATCGAGCAGATCCAAGTTGTTCAAAATGGTGTCACAGCACACAGACAGCGTGCAGGTATAAGCCACATCTGTTATCGTCACGTCCTGCGGCTCCACGGGCAGCGGGTGACCCTCGGGCACGGGATCGGTCAGATATTGATCCTTCCCTGTATCCGGATTCAGTTTCATTGTCTTCTCGGAGGAAGGATCAGCGGTCGTCTCCGGTGCAACTGTTGCGGTTGACGCAGTCAAAGATTTCGCCGAAGGCTCAGCGGTGTCCTTCGGCATGTCAGGCGACGGATCCGTCGCTACAGCCTCATTCGTGGGACTGGCCATTTCACTTGGCGTGTCAGCGACCACCGCCATGCTGTCCGGCTCAGCGGCGAGAACGGTGCTATCCGTCACGGCCGTTGGCACTTCGTTCTTGGCATAGTTGCCACCCCAAAGGTAAGTGCCCCCGAGCACGGCTAGGATCACACCGGTGGCAATTGCTATTTTATATCCCTTTTTCATAGATGCACCTCGCTAGATGAGGTTTGCACAGCCCAGCATGCGAAACAGCATTTCGGCAATTTCACAGCGAAGTATGGCGGTTTTCGGATTGATATTCAGATCGGATTGATCGAGAATTCCCTCGCTGTAGCAAAAGGCCAGCGACGAACGCGCCCAATCTGCGCTTTTGGTATAGTCTCCGAACTGTGCCAGCATATCCCGAACCGTCTGGCGGTCCAACTCCGTATCCATGCCGCAGAGAGCGGCAGCGCTGGCAACCATCGTTGCCGCCTCCTGACGGGTCATCGTCCCATAGGGATTGAAGGTGGTGCTGGAAGTTCCGTTTACCAAACCGTAGGTGTAGGCGGTGCCCACAAATGGCGCAAACCAGTCCGTACTCTTCACATCGGAGAATTGGTCATTCGCTTTGGGCGTCAGCCCCAGCGCCCGCACGACGATGGTGGCAAATTCCGCTCTCGTCATCGAGGCATCGGGATCAAACAAGCCATTGCCTTTGCCGGCGATGATCCCGCGGGAGGCAAGCGCCTGAATGGCGGCGATATGATCGCTGAAGATAATATCGGTAAAGGAGGCGCCGGGCGAGGTAATTGCAACCGCGGCCACATCTGCGTTTTTGTTTGCTAGCCCAGCGCCCTTAACAAGACCGGCCCCAGTGCCTTCTCCGATGGAAAGGGCATCGCTCATACGGTAGAGAGTGTTTTCCCCCTTTGATGCCCGCAGGGCGGCAACGATACCGTAAAAGCCCTGCTCGGTGGCCATCTGATTGGAACCGCTGCCAGACGAGGTGTGCATAAAGCTGCCGTCCTTCTGCCGGTAACTCAAAAGATTATGGAGGAGCGTATTTCCATTTTTCACAAAGCGTGTGTCATCCAGGGAAATGCCCAGCTCACACAGGGCCACGATCACCTGCACCACGCTCTCGGAGTTGGATGTGCCCCAGCTCGAAAAACCGCCACTGCTCTCCTGCATATTGGACAAGCAGGACAGCGCCCTGTCTGTGGCGGTTTTGACAGCGGCACTGCTTTGATATTTTGCCAGCGCCTGCAGGGCCATGCCGGTGATGTCCGGGTCAGCACTGCCTTCGCCTGTGAGGGAGAAGCCGCCGTCAGAAAGCTGTAAGGCAAGGATGCGGCTCACATACATCTGGCGCGTCGCCTGCGTTGCCGCAGTTGGATTCTGCGGCATGGCATAGTTTCCCGAGTCCAACGCAATCAGCGCCCAGATGGGGCCGTTGATGCCCTGCCAGATCGTCTTGTCGTAGTCGCCCAGCGGGGTCAGCAAATTGTACCCCGCCACATTGGCCGGGTTCTTGCCGATGGCGGTCAGCGCTACCGTGACGCGGGAGTATTCGGTGTATTTTTTCTCATGCATCACGCCTTTACAGGCAGTTACATAGGCTTCCACCGTGGCATAGTAGTCCTGATAATACTGCTCCGGCACGGCATAGCCAGAACGGGCAAGCCCCAGCACCGCCCATTCGCCGCCAATGGAACCCACCTGCGGTGATTTCACGGTTTTGTACAGATAGGCTGCGGTATCTGTGACAGCATCGTCCAGCGTACTGCCGCTGACTGCCAGCGCTCCGGTGGCGAGGCTCATCGTTAAGACGAGTGCCAAAAGCAAGGATAGCCCTTTTTTTGCATATCGTTTCATGTCGTCCTCCTATTTTGCCGCTCCGCGGCGCAGTGCGTCCAGTTGCTGCAGAGTTTTCCGCTCTTTTTCCCCGGCAGTGGCTGCCGCCAGCTCGTGCACCAGATAATCCGGTTTGATCCGTGCAACCACACTTGCAATATCCGGGGATGTCCATGGCTGATGGGTATCAATTTGCAATATATGCTGATAGGACGTGGCGAAGCGCTCCCAATAATTCTCCGGCAGATCAGGCAGCGCACCGGTGTGCGACTTGACATAGGCTCCGCTCACAGACTGATGGAGATGGATGCCTCGGATGAAACGGCACAGAGTTCCATGCTCGGTCAGCATCCGATGAATGTACGTTACCCCTTCCTCCTGACTTTTGAGATTTGGATTGGTACACATCAGGTGTCCCGTATCCAGCATAATCCCTTTATCCGGATAATGGATTTGAGAGAGCAGCCGCTCCGTCATCTCGGGCCGAGTGAAGGTAAACCCAGCCCATTGGAGATTTTCCACCAGAAGAACAAAATCACACGCCATTCCGTCTGTAAGGAAATTGATCATCTCTGCCGCAGCATCGATCACCGCTTCGTCGCTATGCTCCCAACAGTAGGTATAGCCTTCTTCCAGTGATACATCGGACACATGATAGACCACGTACCGCGGCCTGTATTGCATCGCGCGGTTTAAATCGCGCCGGTAATGCTCCAGCAGGGCATCCCGCGTCGCCCCGCCATAAATCCGCTGCCAGACCGCGGGCGCGCCGAACTTCCGGTTCAGCGCGGCGGTATCCTCGTTCCAAAAATCCAGCCAATCCGTATAAAAGGTCAGGTGCCAGCCCACCGGCAGCAGCGGCGGCACGGCAAATGGAACATCCTCCCCACCCCAGACCAGTTCCAGCCCGTCGCAGCCACAGTGGGCGCAAAAGTGCTCCAGCCCTTCCGGCGCGCCATATTCTCTTTGCAGATCCACGGTCAGCGGCAGGTTGATCAG
This sequence comes from Oscillospiraceae bacterium, assembly GCA_963666535.1. GTDB lineage: Bacteria > Bacillota > Clostridia > Oscillospirales > Oscillospiraceae. The sequence goes on from OY762913.1 coordinate 2,241,025, forward strand.
TTGCAGCATTTCCCCTCATTTCTGTCACAGCACCGTTGTGGTTTGCTTCTGACCGCAGGACCACCGATCGGTCGTATGACGATGTTTTTCCTAAAAAAGCAGTTCTTCTTCTCTCGAACATAAAGCAAGCCGCCACCAACGCGTTCAGCCTGCGACAGTGCCCACAGAGCGTGCTTCGGCGCACGCCCTGTGGGTCTACCCTGAGTCATCGGTGGAGGATCACCAAATCACTTGATCGAAAGATTCTCTGTGCGTGGGTTTACTTGACCGTATTTTCACTGAAGCGCATCAGGATGGTCGCCACTTGTGCGCGGGTTGCGTTTCCGGTGGGCGAGAGCGTAGTGGCGCTTGTGCCCCCAATCAGTCCTTCGCCTTTCGCCCACTTCATGGCCGGCTGTGCCCAGTCTGTGAGTTTGTTGGTATCCGTGTAGGCGGTCAGTTCCGTGGTCTTGGTCGCATCGTAACCCTTGTATTGTGCATAGCCATACAAAATGGTTGCCATCTGCTGGCGGGTGACCTTGTCATTCGTGCCAAACAGTCCGCTGCCGTAACCGGCAACAATCCCCTTTTGATTGGCCCAAATGACCGCCTGGTTATACCACTGGCCGTCTTTCACATCGGCAAAGCTGTTTGTTCCGGTGACAGCGGGGCTGCCGTCCAGACAATAGAGGACGGTAACCAGCATGGCGCGGGTCATGGCGGAATCCGGGCTGAACTTGTCACTCCCCGTGCCGGCCATAAGACCATGGAGCGCGGCGTACTGCACCGCGTCATAGTACCATGCGGTGGAGGCCACATCAGTGAAAGACGCGACCTTTTGTGTGGTTACCACAAAGGTGGAGAGATGACTAACGGAAACCTCTACACAGGTCTTTCCGTCCTTCACCACAACCTTGCCAACCAGCGTTTCCACTGTGCCGTCGGCGGAGACGACGATAACCTTGTAGCTGTCACCTGCCTTATGGCTGCCGCTTATGGGAATAGAGACGGTCAGGTGTTCACCGTTGAAGTTCGTAATGGACTTGGTGCCCGCCGTTATCGTAATTGCAACGATTGTGGCGGTGGTAACGTCCACACCGTCCAGCTTCACATCGGAAGCAGCCTTGTTCTCAACCAAGAGCTTCACATCGTTGCTACCCGTCTGGGCTATCATGGAAGAAAGCGTCTTATGGGGGATGCTAACCGCACCCACAGGGGTTTCCACGTTGAGCGCCATATCCGTGTCATTCGCCAGACTTTTGACTGCGGCGGAGTTCAGCGTGACATTTGCGGCATTTACGTTCTTGTCCGTTTCAACGGAAACAGTAACGCTGGACGCATTGCACTTTTTAGCCGCGGCAATGGTGGAGGTCATATCACTTTCCCCCACGGCTGCGCTGGCTTTTCCATTTGTAACGGTTACCTCGGGCGTCATGGTAACAGTTCCGCCCTCGTCCACGGGCTGGCTGTCGCTGCCGATAATCGTGGACGGCACATCACCGGAGCTAAATGCGCCCAGTTCACGTATCATATGGATGAGCTGGCGCTCCTGCTCGCATAAAATCAGTTGCTTACGCTTGTCGGTATCAGCCATAGTCTCACTCCCCGTTTTTTCGTGCGGTTTGCAGTGCTGTTTTCGAATCCGTACCCGATCAAATCTCCAAGCTACCCGGATAGTAACTAAGGGAAACTCATTCACCGGAATTCCAGAAAATTGGCAAACAAAAAAGGGCTGTGACAAATTTTTACAATTTGTCACAGCCAATGTTCCTGTGTTCTATTGCACACCCGTTCCCCAAGGGTATGCGTTTACGCGCAAAATAGGTCTCCTGACTCGCGATAGGAGGATCCCTTGAAAATCCTCTGCGACCATTCACCCGCCTTCTCATGGGGTCTCCCACAATGACGAACTTTCGTATCAGCGCCGAATGGCGGCGCCGAGGCAACGGTCTCACGCTTACAGAGCTGGCACGTTCCGGACTTCAACCGGATTCCCTCATCCCCGCGCCTGCCGTAAATCAATGCGGCAGTCTTCACGCGGAGTCAAAATGCGACATATTTAATTAAAAAGTGCTGACTCAATTTTCTATAGCATAACACAGTCTTAATCTACGCGCAAGGTTAAATCTTCCAAATTTTTACGCCATTTTTTGCGATTTTGCACAGAACCGCTTGTAAATTGCTCCAATATCGAATCTGTCAAAGACAAACATTCTGTTAAAAACGCAGAAAAAAGTGTCGACAGTAAAAACACTCGTTATCTTGTTCATCGCGATTATTTTAATGGAATCCAAAATTTTCTTGACTTCTCATTTCATACGTACTATTGTACTAATTAAGTAATACTACTATGTAATTTGTGACGAGGAGAAAAACAATGGAAAAAATGAAAACGAGAAAAGGTGTCTGGGCCAGGCTGTTGACCTGCTGCTTAGCCGCGTCGCTGCTGCTTAGCGTTGGCGTGGGAGCCGTCGACCAGACCGAGACCGCTGCCCGGCAGAAAGATCTGGACTACCTGTACTCCACCTTGAAATCCAGCCATCCCAATCTGTTCGCCAACACGCCGGAAACCGCTTTTGTGGCACGGAAGGCCGAGATTGAACAGTGGCTGGACAAGGAGAGCAGGTTTGATTTTGCGCTGGACTGTGCAAGTCTTTCTGCACTGTCCAAAGATTCCCATACCGGCGTGTCTCTGGGCAGCAATGGCTACGATCTACACTACTGCCTGTTTGATTTGGAGCTGTACGACGGAACCTGGGTTCTAAGCGCGGTCGACAGTGCCAACCAATCGCTGTTGGGTGCAGAGGTGACGGCCATCAACGGATTTTCTATGGAACAGGTGGTGGAAAAGTTCGGAACCTTTCTCAGCGCGGACAATCCGGTGAAGCTGCGGTATTCTTACTGGCAGATGTGCTATGTACTGGAGCCCTATCAGTATCTTGGCATTGTCAAGCAGGGCCAGCCGCTGACCGTGACGGTAAAGAATTCTGCGGGCAAAACGCAAACACTGTCTGTTTCTGCAGTGGAACAGAGTGCCTTGCAAAACGCTGATTTGACGACGCTAAAAGATCGGCAGACAGGAACTGCTGCCACAGCCTACGACAAAACAAAGATTTATTTTGCAAAAGAACTGGGCAACAGTACCTATTATATTCAATATAACAAATGCGCGCAGGATCAATCGCTGCCCATGGAGACCTTCTGCCAGCAGGTACAATCGGCTTTGGATGCAGGGGACTACTCTTTGATTCTGGTCGACCTGCGCAATAACGGCGGCGGTTCCGACGGTGTGATTGCGCCGCTTCTGGAGCTGCTGGTGCAGCAGCGCAACAAGGGCGTCCAGGTGGCCGGCCTGATTGGACGTAAAACCTTCTCCTCCGCCATCATCAACGCCGTGGAGTTGCAGGAAATGGGCTTCCCCCTGGTAGGGGAGGAAACCGGCGGCAGCGTCGATCACTTTGGCGCTATTGGGTCTTTCCAGCTGCCTGCCTCCGGTCTGCGTGTCAGTGTTTCCTCTAAATTCATTTCCATGAGTAATTACTTTGATGCTGCCGCAGGCAAAGGTGTGGAGTCTTTGCAGCCCGATGTGAACATTCCCCAGACGTTCAGCGATACTCTGGCGGGTAAAGACACTTGCATTGAAAAAGTTCTGGCGAATCCCTCCATTTTGAAATCCGCCGAACGTGCCGACGCACCAATGACCCGCGGCCGTTTTGCCGGCCTGCTGTATCAGGCAGCGGGCAGTCCTGTGCAAAATATCCAAGCACTTCCCTTCCATGATCTCCTTGGTATTGAGTGGTATCTGCCCGCGCTGAACTGGATCAAATCAGAGCAGATCGCGCTGGGAAATGGCACTGGCAGCTTTCTCTCCGCCCGTACCATCAGCTGGCAGGAGGCGGCTGTGTTCCTGGTTCATTCCGTCGATGCGTTGAGCCTTCAGCCCGCATCTGTGCGAAACGGCAGTGTGCCGATTACGTTAAAAACTGCTGGGTGGAGTCAGGATGCTGTGCAGAAAGCATGGAAGTGGGGACTGCTTCCGGAAAACGGCGACTTCTCCGCCCCTCCTACCCGCGCACAGGGCGAAACGATGGTAAACCAACTGCTTGCGCTGAAGTAATTCAACTTTACGATTTTGTAAGTTGTACCGATTCGAATTTTCTCATAATAGGATCAGAAGGGGCTGCAGCAAAACTAAAAATTGCTACAGCCCCAAAACCAGCCCTTATGTGAAAAGATATTCTGCTTTTACAGACGTTAAGCTGTCAGCTTCTCTGCTCTAAGTGAGTTCGAATCCACACAATTATTTGTCTTTTCCGTTCCCCGCCCACGCTTTTCCCCTTCCGTTGGAGCGGCGAAAAAAGCACCGCCAAATTTCACGACGCCGGAAAGCTTTTGGGTATCGTCTCTTTTGCCCATTGCTTTTCGGATACGAGCCAGCATGTACCATGCGGCCTTATAGGTCACACTGACGATGGATTGCAGCTGCACACCGGAAATTCCGCACTTGTCCTGCAAAACAAAGTACATTGCCAAAAACAATTTGATCAGAGAGACATGGCTGCGGTGCATGACAGTTTCTGCCGTTACCGCGGTTTGGTGATGGCATGTGGCACATTGCATTGCGCCATTGGTCAGCCGGCAACAATGCGTATCACAGCACCACAGACAGTGAAAGCCTTCGGCCCAGCACTTCTAAAACAGATATTCTTTGCATAGAGATTCCGTCCCGTACTGCTGCTAAAAGGTTACTAAGGACATTCTTTCGGCTTTTGGCATGACGCTTTCCTCGCTTTTTGGTATCATGCCTTCAGTTTATACTTCTGGCCGTCCCTTTATCTGCACTTTCTACTCGGCTGACCCAAGGGGATAACCACTGTTAACTATTACTAAATTTCATGCTTTTTGGTGGACTGTTCATGACTACGACATCGTCTTCTACCTGAAAAAAAACAGCCGATCCCATACTTATTTTCGCGTTGCGACCAACTGTGTTTTTCTCCTTAATTACACAATTTGAGCCTAAGAGAACCCCTTCATTAATCAGTACATTACCTGCAACAATACAGTTTATCAAACAAGTAGAATAATCCATGATAATAGAATCATGACCTATTATTGTTCTCATATTTAAGTAAACTTGAGAACCGAGAACAACATTTACAGAAAGTATGCATCCAAAACTGACGATCGTCCCTTCTCCAACCGTTACATTTTTTGACACCTTGGCCGTTGGATGGATTAATGTTGCATATTTCAAATTGTATTCTTCTAAGGAATCGTGGATCTCTCTTCTTGCCTTGGGACTACTGACCGCAATAACCCAGTATACTGATTGGTCAAAGTCTTTCACAATCTTATTTGTGCCCAAAATTTTATATCCATTGATGATAGGATTGTTTTCTTTCTGATCTCCTCTAAAATCATCAATATAGCCCAATATATTCCACGTCGGTTCAATTTCATTCATGTCTTCTATTAATTGAACGACCTCCAGTGCCATACCGCCTGACCCATAGATTACAATATCTTTCATCGCTATACAACTACTTCCAATCAGATTTCCTCTCGCCACTTGTCTCTCAGCGATCGTCTTTAATTCGCATTCTGGATGAACTGCACAAAATTGTCCAATGCCCAATCCATATTGTAGATATGTTCCTGGGTAGAAAGCCCATCGACGAGGGCGGCACAGTACACCGGCCGTGCACCACTTTTCATATCCCTCATTGTCTCTTCAAATTTCCACTTATTTTTCTGTAAAAATTCATCATTTATATTCCCCTTGCTATATTTTGTAATACACGTATTGGTTTCCTTATCCAATTTGCATCTGTCCGCAAACAAGCATTCAGCACAGTGAATAGACTGTGGCATTTGAATGATTACGTCGGTCATAAAGCCGGCTTTAAACCCGGTGTGATTGCACACCCGATAAGAAAGCTCTACAGCTCCAAAACAGTTTTCTTCACAAAAATATCCAATTTCCTTTATTAACTCCGGTTTTAAGGCCATGCAGTGTGCAGGGATATAATTTTTCTCAACATCGGATAAGTTATCGCTCAGCTCCAAGTAAGCTGAATCATCTTTCCTTTTGGGGATCACGGGAGGTAAATATCCGTCATTCTCCCTGACACCCAGAAGTCCCACCTCCGGAAATGCCTCAAAAACTTTCATAAATCTGCCAATCCAATCATTCGTGTTGATATAAACATCATTATCCACAATGAAAAAATACTGCTCGGGGCTTCTTTTTATCAGGTTAAAATTCAGGGCGTAGACCTTCCCGTGATTCACCTCCAGATGTTCTCTTGACTTAATACGGCTGTCATCCAGACTCATAATATAATCCCAGGTATCGTCTTTCGAGTTGCTGTCAATAATGTGCAGTTCAAAATCATCGGTACTGCTTAAAATCGCCGATAGGTTTTGAATGGTTAATCCACAACGATTGAACGTAACATAACTGATGAACGGCGGAACCATAATACTACCTCCTGTTTTAACAAATCAGATTAAGAGAGCTTATTTTGCAATATTTCATATAAATTTCCGAGATTTATAAACTCAGTGGCTTCGTCCATTGTAAATTCTATATTATATTCATTTTCAATCGCCTCAACGATCTCCCAATGACTCAGAGAAGTCCATTGGGGGATTGTTTCCGTTGTGGACTCATTTTTTAGATTTCCCACAGGAATATCCAGTGTTGTTGCAATCAGATTCAAAAAATTTTCATCCATAACTAGGCTTCACCTCTTATCACAGTCTCTATTTGTTCTATCTGTTTGAGTTGCTTCGTTTCATCTAAGCAATATATGGTCTCATTTTCATTGGTTTCATAAACGGATAATCCAGCTTTAGAATAGAACTCCATGTTTGCCTTGTTTTTTTCTGTCCTTCTATAATAAGCGTAGATTGTTTTAGTCCCTCTCTCACGGAGAAGCTCAATCATTCGATTTAAAAAAGCGTACTCTACATTTCTTCCCATGACCCGACAACTCAGCAAAAATGTATCAATATAGGCGCATTCACCCTCGCGCTTTGCAATACATACGCCAGCAATTCCGTTATCTCCATAGATATCCGTTACTTGACATGACATGACAATATAATCCGAAGAATGATGAAACTTTGTAATGTCTTGCTGCGTATATCGTTTGGTCGTCATATTAAATTGATTTGTTTTTTGCGTTAACTGAGCAATCCTAGGCATATTAAAATCATTTGAAAACTCCAGGATTACCTTTGTTTGAATACTCTTTAAGTAATCTTCCAAATTATTAAATTTCGTCTGTGCTGCGGTTCTTTTCTTGTTATTTTCATACATTGCATTGCGGGTTAAATCTTCTTCTGTTAGCTTCAGATGCTCAAATTCGACCAGCTTTCTAATCGCATCAGAATATTTGCTTGTATCGTTCGGGACATCAACAACCGTTACCTCGGGCAGCATGGACTTTACAAACTCCCGCTCCACAATATTATCATCAAAAAAAACAATGCTGTCTGTACCGATATTTAATTCTTCCGCAATTTCAATCATATTCTTAACTTTATCCTGCCAATTGATCTTCATAGCGGAGAAGTGTTTCTTTTTGAGAACCATACGCGGATGATTCTCAATGATGTTCATGGCATCTTCAACATTATTCTTACTGTTGATTGCCAGGATGATTCCCTTATCATACAGGTTTAATAGTTCCTTCTGAAAATCATAGAAGCTCCTTCCCGTATCTGTAATATCCAGTTTGATTCCGGATAGGCCATCCTCACCGGCAATCCCCCCCCAAAGGGTATTATCTAAATCCACCACCAAACATTTCTTTGTCTTAAACTTCAAGGGCAAGATATATCTCATATATTCTTTGGCAAGTTCCGCAGTATACTTTAACGATACTGTTGTTTTTGCCATGTAGAACATTTTTGTATCTTCTAAATTGACAGCTCCATAATGGGAACCAAAGGCACAGTACTCAAAGATATATAAATATTCTTTATCAGCTGACCACTGCGATAATTGATAGTTTAATCGCGAGATCATATCTCTAAGCCCTGGGAAGTTTTTATGATCTAAAATCCCCAGCGGAGAAAAATGTGGCAGCTTAAAATTGTTTAATATGATTTTGGTGCTTGAATTTTTATGAATTTCCTCAACCAGAGAGATCAGCAAATCAAGCACAGCCTGAATGTCTGAGAATTTTTCCTCCCTGCCGCCCATAATTGTCTCTGCTTCGTACCACTCGGGAAATAGGATGCATCCTTCTAAAAATAGTATGGTGAGCTCTGGCTTTGATTGATAAAATTCACTTTCTTGATTAAAAATCTCTTGATTGTATTGCCTGTATGGACAATTAAAAACGTTTGCCGATAGTTGATAGTCGCTGCAAACATGAGTGAGAGCCTTTGCAATATACTCTGTGGTGCAATTCCCCAAAACTGCTATGTTAATCGATTCTTGCATTAAAAAGATTCTCCTCCATTTACCGGTATATTAACGCCGTTTAAAAACCTTGCGCCATCGGAAATCAGAAATTCCAGTACGGCGGCAACATCCTCCGTTGTCGTCATTCTCTTCATGGGATGTTTCTGTCTGTATGCCTCAAGGTACCTGGCAGGCAGATAATCCGTCAGCTGAGTAGCCATCAAACCTGGCGAAATCATATTTACTGTAATTCCATGTCTACACAATTCTATAGCAGCAGCCTTTGACAATCCGGCAAGTGCATATTTCGCTGTTACATAAAATGATAATTTTTCAGGGGGAACATTGATGATATAGGAAGATAGGATGTTAATGATTCTTCCATATCCCTGCTGCTTCATTGCCCTGGAAACCTCTTTTGTAAACAGATAGGCACCTTTTACATTTACATCCATAATGTTCTGGAACATGCTCCAATCAGATTCGAGAAAATCACATGGTTTAAAGTTTGAGCAGGCATTATTAACGAGAACATCGATCTTTCCCCGCTCACTCAAAATTCTTGCCACGCAGTTGACAATTTCGGCATCATTCTTTTGATCACATAAAATGGATGTTACGTTAGGATTGGTTTCTAACTCTGGCAATGAATTTGAATAGGTAAAATAGACTGCATGATTTTCATATAAAGAGAGCTTTTCAACAAACTCACTTCCGAGGCCTTTACTGCCTCCGGTGATTAAAATAACTTTTTGATTCAAAGTCAATACCGCCTTTTGCCATGTTACTTATTTCAGCGTTACTTTTACGGTCCCCTTGATCAGTAAATGTCCCAGTTGGTTTTTTATTCTTACTTTTAATCTAAGTATTTTCAAGCCGAGGGCATTCGCTTGCGTTTTATCGACTACCTCGCCGGTTATTTCAATCGTATCATTTATTTTTGCAGGGGAAACGAAATCGACATTTTGGGACATCCAGACGGTTCCTGCTCCGGGTAAATACATGCCGATCAGGGTAGATAAAAAAGACAATATCAGCATTCCGTGAACGATTCTTCCCTCGAGTCCGTGCTGCTGGCAGTAAGCGTCATCCATATGCACCGGATTATAATCTCCTGAAAAATCGGCAAACGCCTGAAGCATCTCTTCCGTAATTGTTTTTCTCAGTGAATAAGAGTCTCCAACGTTTATCTCTTCATATCTCAACGCCATCATCAAACACTTTCTTTTCATATTATTACGGCTGAATGGAGTAAATACATCAAAAATTGCTTTTGCGTGGGCAGACAGATTTTCTATCATGCTAATTCAATCTATTTTATTAATCACGCTACAAAATGTTACTGTAACATTCGGTATCAAAAGCAATATATTATTATTGAGTATTTCTTTAAGGGGGTAATCAGTTGTCAGAGCCTTTTATAAATCCAATATATGTCACGCAGCCGCTGCTGCCTGACCTAGTTGATGTCAATCGAATGATCAAAGAAATCTGGGACAGTAAGCAGCTTAGTAATAATGGGAAAATGGTTAAGCAACTCGAAATTGAGTTGTCACGCTTTCTCAATGTGGACTATCTTTCTGTTTTTTCCAACGGTACAACAGCCCTTCAGATTGCATGTAAGCTACTCAACCTGACCGGGGAAGTCATTACAACTCCGTTTACCTTTCCTGCCACAATTAATGCCCTTGCATGGAATCAAGCAACACCTGTATTTTGTGATATTGAGGAACAAACGTTTAATATTAATCCCGATATCATAGAGTCTTTAATCACCGATAAAACAACGGCAATTATGCCGGTACATGTTTTTGGCAACCCCTGTGATGTGGATAAAATACAGCGCATCGCTGACCAACATGATCTTAAGGTAGTATATGATGCAGCTCATGCATTTGGCGTGCGGTATCAGGGAAAGTCAATTGCATCATTTGGCGATATATCAATGTTTAGTTTCCATGCTACCAAAGTTTATAACACCATTGAAGGCGGAGCGTTGATTTTTAATCATCCTCTTTTAAAGGAAAGAGCTGATGAAATGAGAAACTTCGGCATACGGAGCAATGGGGATATTATGGAACCCGGGATCAACGGAAAATTAAATGAAGTGCAGGCCGCAGAAGGGCTTTTGCTTATGGATAAAATCGAAGGAGAAATCGAAAGAAGAAAAAATATTACTGCTTTGTACACGGAACTGCTCTCGGATGTTCCGGGAATCAGAATCAATCAGCCTGTCGACGGATTGATTTATAACTATCCATATTTCATTATCACAATTGATGCAAATAAATATGGACTGTCCCGTAATGAACTTTATGAGGAATTAAAATCAAACAAGGTGTTTACGCGTAAGTATTTTCACCCTCTATGCAGCAACCTTCAATGTTATAGTGGTTTACCTTCGTCAGACAAATCAAAGCTTCCCATCGCAAATAAAGTTTCTGATTCTGTGCTGGCGCTCCCATTATATGGTCAATTATTAAACGAAGATATCGCTTCTATTTGCACCCTGATTCGCAAAAAGAAACATTTTTGATATCCAAACAAAGATAATATCGATTTAATCAAATTATGATAGGAGGTAAGGTTATATGGTAGGACTTCACATCAATGATAAACCAGATATTTATCCCATTGAAATGAAAATTCATCCGAACTACCAGCTAGATGAAATGATCAAGAATGGCTCATATAAGGCCATTAAGAATATGTTTCCAATTTTATACCTTTATTCAACTTCGACTCCGGAACAATACCGAGCGATTGCTGCAGCAGCAGATGCATTATCGAAGCGACATAATTTGGAGAAAGCATCTCAAAATGAAGATAGCGCAATTGACGCGGCTTCAGATAATCTACCACAAGCAGACTTGATCGGCATTGCCGCAGATCTGCCGACCGAAGCTACACTATATTCAACCATTTCTGTTGCACTGCTGGAAACGGCGGCAATGGAAATCATTTCGGAGTTACCCTATGAGGTCGAGTCGGCAATTGCCGTGTCTGAACTCGCGCCCGAAGTTGCGCCTGTTGCCTTCGCTTCGGAGTTTCCGACGGAAGAAACGCCTGCCGTCTTCGCATCCGAGCTTCCAATGGAAGAAACGCCTGCTGTCTTGGTTTCGGAGCTGCCACAGGAAGAAACGCCTGCCGTCTTGGTTTCGGAGGTGCCACAGGAAGAAACACCTGTCGTCTTGGCCCCGGAGCTGCCACAGGAAGAAACGCCTGTCGTCTTGGCCCCGGAGCTGCCACAGGAAGAAACGCCTGTCGTCTTGGCCCCGGAGCTTCCAACGGAGGAGACACCTGCCGTCTTAGCCCCGGAGCTGCCACAGGAAGAAACGCCTGCCGTCTTGGCCCCGGAGCTGCCACAGGAAGAAACGCCTGCCGTCTTGGCCCCGGAGCTGCCACAGGAAGAAACGCCTGCCGTCTTAGCCCCGGAGCTGCCGCAGGAAGAATCGCCTGCCGTCTTGGCCCCGGAGGTACCGCAGGGAGAAACGCCTGTTAACTCCGCCCCGGAGCTTCCAACGGAAGAAACCTCTGCCGTCTTTGTGTTGGAGCTGCCGTTTGAAGAAACTTCCGTTGACGTTGTGCCAGAGATACTGCCAGCAGCAGAGCCAGTCAACATTTTATCGGAGCGATTGATGGCAGCTGAGCCGTCTGGAACAACGCCGGAAACGCAGCCGGGAGGTGCAGCTATCAACGTCAATATGATTATTGTGGAGGCTGAAAATCATGGACAGCAGGGCCCAATTGAAAACGACTCCGCAAATCCACCGCCCTACATTAATTTTATCGTCTTCAACCGTCTGGGTCTTTCAATCAAAAATTTAACCAATCTGCTTGACTCCGATGAAGATTTTGAATTAAATATCATTGACTGTAATTCAAAAGACAACAGCTGGGATTATGTTCAGAGCTTAACTGACAGCAGAATAAAATCAAAAATTCATTTTGACAAAAATCTCGGTCCAATTTACGCAGTGAACTTTGCTCTTTCCAGAAGAAAACCAAATCAATTTTTCATTACCATCGATAGTGATACCTTTATTAAAACCAAAAACTGGATCGCTCGATTTATGGAAATTTTCGACGCTTTTCCACAGGTAGGACTATTAGGGGTAATGAGAGACAATCCATATCCACGATATCTACCGCAAATTACCCCGATGGTAAAGGGAAGCGCATCCTATCTAGAACTAAAAAATGCTGATATTAACACCCAAATGGACTTTATTCCTGGCCAGCTTCAATGTTTGAGTCCTAAGCTGATTGACAAGATTGGATACTGGAGTGAGGAAAATGGTTTTGGAGATGCGGAATTATCTCCTCGCATAGTTCATTATACAGACTTTAAAGTTGGTTTTGTAACGACGATTGAGATAGATATGACACAGAAAGTCAAATGTGGCGAATGTATGGCAAAGAATTTTTGTATGCTCAACCGAAGCATAAACGATTGCTTCTCATTCAGCAAAAAATATAATAAAAATGAATCATTTGTCGAAAAAAACACATGGAAATTTAAGCAAACATTCGAGGAGTTGAATGCAGGAACACGAACGGCTTATTGTGCCTCTGTTCACGATCCTGAATCAATAAAAAATCATGTCTACAATTCTGAATGGGCCAATGAAAATTTCTATCATTATTTAATCAATTCAAATTAAGAATTCCGCTTTGGCGAAGCTTTGTTTGATTTTTTCAAACAAGAAGGCCTGCTCATTCATGAATGAGCAGGCCTTCTTGTTTGCTTTTATCGAGTGATCGTTAGTTCCACCTTATCTGACCATCCTCTGATGGAAGTAGCGCGTTTGATTTTTTGTAGTCACCATTTAGAATGTTCTTCCACCAATTTTGATGATTCAAATACCAATTGACCGTTTGATGCAATCCGCCATTAAAATCTATCTTTGGCTGCCAAGCAAGTTCTGTTTGAATTTTAAAAGGATTAATGGAATACCGCAGATCATGTCCTGGGCGGTCAGATACAAAAGAGATGAGTCCTTCGGGTTGATTTAATTCCAAGAGGATGGCGCGAACAACATCCAAATTGGATTGCTCATTGCAGCCGCCAATATTATAGACTTCACCAATTCTGCCTTTCTGCAAGATAAGATCAATCGCCGCACAATGATCGTCCACATGAATCCAGTCCCTTCGGTTTTCGCCGGTCCCAAAGACAGGAATTTTTTCTCCTTGAATCGCTTTTAGTATCGTGAGCGGAATCAGCTTTTCCGGAAATTGAAATGGCCCGTAATTATTAGAACATCGAGATATCGTGACCGGTAAGTGAAAGGTCCTATAATAAGCAAGTGCCAATAGATCGGCAGCGGCCTTACTTGCACTGTACGGAGACGAAGTTCGAATAGGATAATTCTCATCAAATGATAAATCCACTCTATCCAGCGGTAAATCGCCATAAACTTCATCGGTCGAAACTTGATGGAATCGTTCAACCCCAAAGCGGCGGCAGGCATCCATCAAGGTTTGAGTTCCCAAAATATTAGTTGTTAAAAACACCTCAGGTTGTTCAATGGATCGATCCACATGAGATTCAGCAGCAAAATTTACAACGGCATCGAAGTGTTCCGCTTCAAACAATCTATTAATTGCCTCTTTGTCAGAGATATCTATTTTATAAAATTTAATTTTCTTTTTGACACTGATCAATGTTTCCGGATTTCCCGCATACGTCAATGCGTCAACGCATACAAGCTCATAATCCGGATGGACTTGCAGCAGATAAAAAACAAAGTTGCTCCCGATAAAACCAGCTGCTCCGGTTATCAATAACTTCATATTGCTCAGTTCCTTTTATAATCTAATGGTTCACCCATATCGAATATTGATTTCAATGATCACTTTCGCGATTATCATAGCAATCTACGATTCAGGTAATGATTGATGCTCAATCCATCCCTTTCGGTATGCAATTTCCTCTGGGGAGGCAATGTGGATGCCTAGATGTGTTTCAATAATCTGGACAAAATTTGCGGCTCCAATCAGGCTGTCAAACGTCCCGGCATCAAACCATGCATATCCATGTTCCAGACGGTTTACGTTCAATTCGCCATTGTTTAAATATAACCTGTTTAAATCAGTAATCTCTAGTTCACCTCGCGCACTCGGCTTTAGGTTCTTAGCAAAGTCAACCACGCGGTTATCATAAAAATATAGTCCTGTCACTGCATATTGTGACTTGGGATGAATTGGCTTTTCCTCGATGGATACGGCTTTGCCCATCTGATCAAATTCAACCACGCCAAAACACTCAGGATGATCGACTCGATATCCAAAAACGGTTGCTCCGTTCGTATTTTTCACTGTTTCCTCCAACATCAGTTCAAAATCGTAACCGTAAAAGATGTTGTCACCCAAAATCAAAGCACAGCATTCCGACCCAATAAATGCTTCTCCTAAAATAAAAGCTTGTGCCAAACCGTCAGGTGAGGGCTGCACCTGATAGGACAAGGAAATCCCAAATTGACTCCCATCTCCAAGCAATTTCTGGAATCTAGGAATATCCTCCCGTGTCGATATAAGCAGAATGTCCTTGATCCCCGCTAACATCAGCGTTGATAAAGGATAATAAATGAGTGGCTTATTATAAATGGGCAGCAGCTGTTTTGATGTCCCTACAGTAAGCGGGTAAAGTCTTGAACCTGTGCCTCCCGCTAAAATAATGCCTTTCATAGTTTAGCTCCTTGAATGTGTGAAATATAGTTTAGAGATTTGCAGTCTGTATTTCTACTGACATAGCCTACCTATCCATCATATTCGGAAGCCAAATCATACGTGCCCTACTTCACAAACAGCACCTGTGTGACATAGAAGGAATCATCCGGAGAATGGTTCAGAAGTTTATTTCCCACATTAACAGCTTTTATCACACAGCATAATCACGTAGCACATGTGGAGCGGTAAATGGTCCCTAATCACGAAGCTCGTCATATGATGTAACAGCAATTATTTTCGACACGTACACTTCAAACCTATTATAATACAACTAAAAATTATGGGGGTAAAATAAAATGCCATTTAGTAACCTCATACTAAACGGGGGTTTTGAAACCGGTTCTTTATCTCCCTGGATTGGAATGGGAGCCTCTGTAACTCCTGCAAATAGCCATTCCGGAATATTCTCCGCACAGTTATCAGTCGATGTCGTTAGTGCGTTTATTTACCAAGTAGTCCCTGTTACGCCGGGGCAGATGTTTGAGTTTCTGGCTTCACTGGCCAGAATTGGGCCGTTACCAAGTCCGGCTTTGTCAATCATCATCTCATATTTTGATGCTGCATTTAGCTATCTGGAAACAGGGCTTATTATAAATATCCCTGCAGGCCGCCTTCCGGATGTTACGACGGAAGATTGGCAGGAAATATATGAAACTACACTGGAAGTACCCGCCGGAGCCTCTCAAGCGTTTGTATTTATTTCAAAAACAGCACAAGCGGGTACTTCAGATGTGCTTGTTGATGATGTTGCTTTATTGGAAGTAGAGAGTATCGGATCTATAGGGCCTACCGGCCCTACAGGACCCATCGGAGATACCGGACCTATCGGTGACACTGGGCCTACCGGAGACACCGGGCCCACCGGAGATACCGGCCCCACCGGCGACACTGGGCCTACCGGTGACACCGGGCCTACCGGCGACACCGGGCCGACTGGAGACACCGGACCTATCGGTGACACCGGGCCTACCGGCGACACCGGACCTACTGGCGACACCGGACCTACCGGCAACACCGGACCTACCGGCGACACCGGACCTACCGGCGACACCGGGCCTACCGGCGACACCGGGCCGACTGGAGACACCGGACCGACTGGAGACACCGGACCTATCGGTGACACCGGACCGACCGGCGACACCGGACCCACCGGAGATACCGGACCCACCGGAGATACCGGACCTATCGGTGACACCGGACCTACCGGCGACACCGGACCCACCGGCGATACCGGGCCGACTGGAGACACCGGACCTATCGGTGACACCGGGCCTACCGGCGACACCGGACCTACTGGCGACACCGGACCCACTGGTGACACTGGACCCACTGGAGACACCGGGCCCATCGGAGATACCGGGCCCACAGGCGACACTGGGCCTACCGGCGACACTGGGCCTACCGGCGACACTGGGCCTACCGGCAACACTGGGCCTACCGGAGACACCGGGCCCACCGGAGATACCGGCCCCATCGGAGATACCGGACCCACTGGCGACACCGGGCCCACCGGTGACACTGGACCCACTGGCGACACCGGGCCCATCGGAGATACCGGACCCACCGGCGACACCGGGCCCACCGGCGACACCGGGCCGACTGGAGACACCGGACCTATCGGTGACACCGGGCCTACCGGCGACACCGGGCCGACTGGAGACACCGGACCTATCGGTGACACCGGGCCTACCGGCGACACCGGACCTACTGGCGACACCGGACCTACCGGCAACACCGGACCTACCGGCGACACCGGACCTACCGGCGACACCGGACCCACTGGCGACACCGGACCCACCGGCGACACCGGACCCACTGGCGACACCGGTCCCATCGGAGATACCGGCCCCATCGGAGATACCGGACCCATTGGTGACACCGGGCCTACCGGCGACACCGGGCCCATCGGAGATACCGGACCCACCGGCGACACCGGGCCCACCGGCGATACCGGGCCTACCGGCGACACCGGACCTATCGGTGACACCGGGCCTACCGGCGACACCGGGCCGACTGGAGACACCGGACCTATCGGTGACACCGGGCCTACCGGCGACACCGGACCTACTGGCGACACCGGACCTACCGGCAACACCGGACCTACCGGCGACACCGGACCTACCGGCGACACCGGGCCTACCGGCGACACCGGGCCGACTGGAGACACCGGACCGACTGGTGACACCGGGCCTACCGGAGATACCGGACCCACTGGCGACACCGGACCCATCGGAGATACCGGCCCCATCGGAGATACCGGACCCACTGGCGACACCGGACCCATCGGAGATACCGGCCCCATCGGAGATACCGGACCCACTGGCGACACCGGTCCCACCGGCGACACCGGGCCCATCGGAGATACCGGACCCATTGGTGACACCGGGCCTACCGGCGACACCGGGCCCATCGGAGATACCGGACCCACCGGCGACACCGGACCTACCGGCGACACCGGACCTACCGGCGACACCGGGCCTACCGGCGACACCGGGCCTACCGGCGACACCGGACCTACTGGCGACACCGGACCCACTGGCGACACCGGGCCTACCGGCGACACCGGGCCTACCGGCGACACCGGACCTACTGGCGACACCGGACCCACTGGCGACACCGGGCCTACCGGCGATACCGGGCCCACCGGCGACACCGGACCGACTGGCGGAGTAGGCGCATTACCAACGTTGGCATTTACAAATGCCGTTGGCCCGACTTCTGTTTTTCCGCCTTTAAACACTGAGGTAACGGTAGTTAGCGTCACTCAAGCAGTGACCGCAGGCCAAAGACTTAAAATTGACTATGCTTTTGGCATCGATTTCCTTGTTACTGCCAACTGGTCATTTACCTTCGAAGCTCGTCTATACAGGGACTTAACTTTAATAAACACACGGACAAATAATAGAGCTGGATCGCCAGCTGGGAATCAAAGATTCCCGTTAGAAAACACTTTTGTCGACACCGTGCCTGCTACGAGCGCCGCATCGACTTACAGTGTAAGGGTTATTGTAACGGCAGCCACAAGCGTAACCTCAGCAGCTACCGGTACCAGTATTGATGAAAACATTATAACATTCACGTAATAAATTGACTGACGCCAGAACGCAGGTCAATAACTGCGTTCTGGCGCTATCTTGCCCTATGGGGAGCTTAAGCCCGAGAGGTAGTGTCAGGACATAGATATAAAATACCGGTAAAAGGAGAAATACCGTGCATCAATATAAGATATGTGTATATGCAATCTGCAAAAATGAAGAGCAATTTGTGGACCGCTGGATGGATGCCGTTAGCGAAGCAGACCTCGTTGTTGTCCTGGATACGGGTTCGAGCGACAATACGGCCGAAAAGCTGCGCGCACGGGGAGCCACAGTCTATACCGAGATCATTTCCCCGTGGCGTTTCGACACGGCGCGCAACATTGCCATGGATCACATTCCCGAAGATGTGGATATCTGCGTTTCAAACGACCTCGACGAGGTTTTTGAGTCTGGTTGGCGGCAGAAGCTTGAGGCGGCTTGGCTGCCTTGCAATACGCGGGCACGCTATCTGTTTACCGCGAGCTGCAAGCCGGACGGATCACCCGAAAAACAGTTTGCAATGGAAAAAATTCACCGCCGGCACGGGTTCCGCTGGGTGCACCCCGTGCACGAGGTATTAGAATACACCGGTGAGGATCCGGACCAGACGGTTTGGGTCAGCGGCGTGGTCCTCAACCATTATCCAGACCTTTTGAAACCGCGTTCGCAGTACCTGCCACTTTTAGAACTGTCGGCGCAGGAAAACCCGAACGATGACCGGACGGCCTTCTGGCTGGGCCGGGAATATATGTATAAAGGTATGCATGATAAATGCATCAACGAGCTTAATCGCCATCTGAAGCTCCCATCCGCCAAATGGGATGAGGAGCGATGTGCATCTATGCGATTTATCGCAAAGAGCTATCAGGCAGAAGGCGATTTCAAGCAGGCACGGCAATGGTTGTACAAAGCCGTCGCCGAGTGCCCCCATGTGCGTGAGCCATATTTGTATCTGGCTCGGTTGGGCCATCTGCAGAATGACTGGCCCCTTGTTTTCCTGATGACGGAGAAGGCACTGGGGATTACCGAAAAAACAGACAGTTATTTAATGGAGCCGGAATCCTGGGGATACTGCCTTTATGATCTTCAGGCGATCAGCACCTATTGGCTGGGTCTTTACGAAAAATCATACAATGCCGCAAAAATGGCCTGCGACAGGAAGCCGGAGGATAACCGGCTCAAAAACAACCTGGAAATCATCGCTGAAAAGTTAAAAGAAACCAAGAAGGTAAGAGCAGATGAGTCAATATAAAGTGTGCGTTTACGCAATTTGCAAAAATGAGGAGAAATTCGTCGATCAGTGGATGGACTCGATGAGTGAAGCCGATGCCATCGTAGTAACGGATACAGGCTCGAGCGACCACACTGTCGAGAAGCTGCGTCAGCGCGGCGCTGTGGTCTATATCGACGAGGTAAAGCCCTGGCGGTTTGACAGCGCGCGCAACATTTCGCTTGATCATTTACCGGACGACGTTGATATCTGCGTCTGCACAGACTTGGATGAAGTGCTGGAAGAGGGCTGGCGTGAATGCCTTGAGCGAGCCTGGAAGCCAGAGGCGAAAAGTGGAAAGTATATCTACAACCGGAGCCTGAAAGCGGACGGGTCGCCAGATGTCCAGGTATACTATTCAAAAATTCATACAAGACATGATTTCAAATGGAAATATCCGGTGCACGAGTGGCTGTATTACGGCGGTAAAGATCCGTTTATCTCGGTATTTATCGAAGGGATGGTTCTCAATCATCACCCAGACAAGTCAAAATCAAGAGGATCGTATCTCCCGTTGCTCGAGTTAGCGGTCGAAGAGGACCCCCTGAACGACCGCGTCAATTACTATCTGGGCCGGGAATACATGTATAAGGCGCAATGGCAAAAATGCATCGACACGCTAAAGCGGTACCTGTCCCTGCCGATGGCGGTGTGGAACGAGGAGCGCTCAGCGGCCATGCGATGGATCGCAAAATCGTATTATGAGCTTGGAAACACCAAAGAGATGTACACCTGGTATTTCAGGGCCATCGCGGAAGCACCGGGAATGCGCGATCCCTATATCGAGTGCGCTAAGCTCGCTAATCGTATCACCGACTGGCCCGTTACCTTTTTCATGGTGGAAGAGGCACTGAAAATCAAGGAAAAATCAAAGTCGTATGTCAACATGGGGTATTCATGGGATCATACCCCTTATGACCTTTGCGCGATCGCGTGCTACAGGCTGGGGATGTATGATCGGTCGCTGAAATATGCGGAAACGGCGGTAAAAATCAAACCAAATGACGAGAGGTTAAAGAACAATGTTCTGCTGATCAGGGAGAAAACGGATATAAAACAGAATCTAAATAATTGATAAGGCACGGGCGCGCACAGGACCGCCCTTTCTGTTCTTCTTGTTCAGAACACATACAATACCGTCTTTAAAGATACAGGAAAATCTGTTGCGCAAAATACAAAAAATCAATTCATGAAAGTGGTTAAATACTATGAAACTGATCCACACGCTATTGTTTTTAGTGCGAGAGAACAAAATAACAGAAGATTTATTTATGGCTCAAGTCTTAATGAATTCGTTGAAAAAAAGCACACATAAAACTGTGGTTGTTTATAATCAGGGTTATTTCACAAACGATGAGCTTAAGCAATACCTGTCCGATTTTGAGCTTGATATCCATGTGATCGGAGAAGGTACGAATGCTGGGATTCCTGCCGGCAGACAAAATAGCTTCAACTATATCTGGTCAAACTTTCCCGATACGGAATATATCAGTGAATTACACCTTGACATGTACCTGAGCAGCAATTGGGAAGACCCGCTCGTTGATTATCTGACCTCACATGACGAGCCGATGATATGCAGCGGAATTATCGACCATAACGGCGATATGCCGATTTTGGACAAAAAGAAGTCACTCCCTCAACAGTCGAATGAGTTTAACGATTTTCTGATTGGTCTCCGGGAAAACAAAATTCTGCACGGCCTGACACACCCATGCATTCACGTATCTCAAATTTTGAAGGAGGCCGGGGGATATGATCCGGCCTTTCTAAAGGGGAAACAATGCTTTGAGGACGACAGCCTCCTGCTGAGTTATTTTTATTACTACGGCACAAGAATGAAATGGCACCCGAAAATCAATTACAATTCAGTTGCCTATCATGCGGTTGCCGGTCAAAGGATGAGCATTGACGATAATATTTTGATCAATTACAATGGCCTAGTTAAACAGTATGGTGCCATAGGGATTAAAAATCTGGCCCATCTTCGCAACAGTCAATGGCATCAAAATTACTTTGAGAATAACTATAAAGCGTTAGCTGGGATTCAATAAACCTTGTCATTGATGATAGAAAAGGGGCTGTGGCAAAACGGACATTAAAAAAGCAGAGCCGAAGTGACTGCGAAAGCAGCCACAACAGCTCTGTTTTTTGGTAAACTTAAAATAATTCAAGAGACCCCGAAAAATTTTGTGTAAAAGTGAATGAGAGACATCCTTTTGGTCAAGAATTGGAGCAATAACAATTCAACACTGAAAGGATGTTTTTTATGAAGGAAGCACCGGCAGAACTGATGCGAGAATACGTGAACAGCCAAAAGTTTAGCAGTACCATGGAGATTATGGGGGCCATGAAGGAAATGTTTCGTGACGTACTTCAGCAGGTCATGGAAAGCGAGCTGGACTCGGAGCTGGGCTACGAAAAAAGCGAAAGAGCGTCGCAAACCGCTGTCGAACCGGAAGCTAAGAATTACCGAAATGGGTATTCGCAAAAGACAGTCAAGACGCAATTGGGCGAGGTGGAGATCAAGGTGCCCCGGGATCGCAACGGAAAATATGAGCCTCAAATCATCGAAAGATACAGCCGAAACGCCGACGGCATGGAGGAAAAGATTCTTTCCCTGTATGCCTGTGGCATGAGTCAGCGGGATATAGCGGAGCAGATTAAGAGCCTTTATGATGTGGAAATCTCCCCAGAGCTAGTGAGTAAGATCAGCGAGAAAATCATGCCGGAGGTTTCGGCATGGCAGAACAGACCGTTGGAACCCGTCTATCCATTTGTATTTTTGGACGCTATTCATTACAAGGTCAAGGAAAATCACCAGTATGTCACCAAGGCTTCCTATGTGGTACTTGGCATCACCATGGATGGCAGAAAGGACATTCTTGGCGTTTGGATCGGGGAACATGAGAGCAGCAAGTTTTGGCTTTCTGTGTTGAATGACCTCAAAAGCAGGGGTGTTTTGGATGTTTATCTGTTCTGTGTGGACGGGCTGAAGGGCTTCTGCGAGGCCATCAATGCCGTTTACCCCCAAGCGCAAATCCAACGCTGCATCATCCATCAGATCCGCAGCTCCACCCGCTATGTGAGCTACAAGGATATCAAGGCGCTCATGGCTGATTTGAAACTGGTCTATAAAGCCGTCACGGAAGACGAAGCGTTGGAGCATTTGATGGCATTCCGTGAAAAGTGGGGTAAACAGTATCCCTCCTGCGTCAAGAGCTGGGAAGAAAACTGGGACATTCTGAGCACCTTTTTCGCATACCCCGCCGAAATCCGGCGCATCATATACACGACAAACATCATTGAGGGTCTTAACCGCCAGTTTCGGCAAATCACCAAAAATAAACCCAGCTTTACCAGCGATGACTCCCTGCGCAAGATGCTGTATCTGGCATCTAAAAAAATTGTCGAACACTGGACGTCCAGATGTCGAAACTGGGATATGGTATTAAGCCAGCTCAACCTGATGTTTTCTGAGCGAGCCGCAGTCTGATTTTACCTTGAAATAGAGTTCCCCTGGGCGGACGCGGCATTCACGCAAAGCGCGCATACCGTGTCCGCTCCCGGGGAAACGGGCAGTGAAGGCAAAATCCACAGTCTTGATTTGCAAGAGCAAACCACAGATACAAGCTAAAATTCTTGATCAAGGGATTTTACAATTACACAAAATTTTCCGACGTGCCTAATTCAAACATAAATATCATCTAAATTATGTTCTAATATTCCTTTTTAATCTAATTAAAAACAATTTTCCCCTATTGTTACAAGTAGATACCCCTGACCGCAGTTATCTCCACAGAGATCCATTTCAGAAAACCACTTTTCCAATGTTTTCCGAAGATAATGATCCTTCGGCAGAAAGTTCACCGCATTCTTTTCGCCAATGGTGTATTCATCAGTCACATTGTAACCCGCCTGCTCAAAATCCCTGATCATGGAATACTGTGGTATTTCCCTGCCGTACATCCATGTACCGTTTCTCTCCTTAAGTCCTTTCCCCATGCGGTATCCCAAAGATGCCGCATTTGGTATCAGCGATATCATTTTCTTGCAGCATGGCCTCCATAGTTTGAGCATTTCAATGCGTTCTTCTCTGTCAAAATGCTCAAGCAAGCCCGCTTGAAATGCTATATCAAATTCGCGCGCTTCAAACGGGAGCACAGTTCTGGCATCGGCTTTTACCAGTCTAACGGCACAGTCGAACTTCTCACATAAAGCCCTGGTCATGATAAGGCTCGTATCCTGAAAATCAAGCGCTGTACATATCCTTCCGTTTTTGGAAAGATAAGCAGTCGTAGCTCCGCTTCCGCAGCCAATTTCCAGTATTTTGTCGTTCGTTTGACTGAGCTTAAGCATCTCTTCGCTCTGGGCACTGAGGTTTCCGCTTCGTATATTTACATAAATGTTGTCGACGTTTGAATGATCATAGAGCTTTCCCCACTCAATATTAGAAAGAATCGTATTTGTTTTTTTGACTTCAACGGATTGATACTTTGCTTTCATGACTTCGCTTATATCTTCCTTTACTTTCTTCCATCGGTTCAGATAGGTATGCTCTCTGAGAAATCTGACGTAAGCGTTTTTTCGTATTTCTTCGCGTTCATCCTCATGCTCAAGATAGTACTCTATGATGCCGGGAATTTCACTGTCATCCTTGTAGCATAAAATTTCTTTTCCGATCTCGAAATAGTCGCTGAGTTCCTCCGTATAACTGGTTATAACAACCTGATTGCATGCCATGGCTTCAAAAAGTCCTACTTTTACGTTGTTGTAGCCCGCAACCGTTTTTGCAAACGACAGGTACATGAGTCCACTGTTGATTGCCTTTGTATGCTCAATACCATTTACAACGCCAAGGCCCGAATCCCATCCGGCGCCATAGGTTCCAACCTTGAATCTTTTGCTAAGCTCTCGTATCACAAGAAGCCTGTCTTCGCGAGCATGCCCCACGACAACCAAATCGTATTTTTTCTCGATATCGGGCATATAGAAATGTTGCTCCTCTGAAGCTGCAAACGGCAATATGCGTATGTTTATCTTGTCCCTGTCATATTGATTAAACAGTGAATACCTTGAGTTTGTATAGAATAGGTCAAATTTATTTGCGTAAAATGCTCCGTTATATGGATATACGTCCGGGTCGGACAGTTCAACCCCTACGCTTACGATTCCCATTTCCGAAAGCACTTTGAAGCCGCTGTCTTCGAGAACCAGTCCGCCTGAATTTAAAACCACGGCATCCGGCTTAAGCGCTGCAACATCCTTTTTTACCAGTTCAGAGTCAAGGATGCAAATATGCCCATTTGGCGTTTTGATATCAGTCTTGATCCTGCGATCGGGGGTTTTTGAATAAGCGTTTAAATCTATCTCGCATGAATCGCATAGGTTGGATAGAGCGGTCACCATAACCTTCACTACATCGTTGTTGCCCATCCAGTATGACCCGTAATGCAGAATACGGATCGGGTTGAGTGCTTTGTCCACTGCGGCTTTGGCATAAGAAACCTGCTTTTCCAGCGTGACAATCGCTTTTTCCCTGTATTCAAGCTGCTTCTTTCGTATGCTTTCGCTTTCGCACCTAGCCCTGCGGATGAGATTCTTCAGTTTTCCCGTTTCATTTATCTTGATGCAGTATTCCTCAAGGCCGCAGTCTTTCATAAGCGTTCGAATCTTCGGACAGAGGTCGATTGCAATACACGGCAGTCCTTTATGTATTGCCGCAACAATGCCGTGGTATCTTCCCGAAATCACAAATCCGCAGCCACCGATCCTGTTTTCAATATCGTCGCCGGTTGTTTGAAAATCATCAGCCGTTATATTTTCAAACTCCTCGGTTATGATGCGATTATATTCATCGAGATTATCCTCATAGCAGATATACTCAGGAAACTTTTCATGCCGCAAAAGGACATTGCATTCACGCCACACGAAAAATAATCTTCTCATATCAAGACGATTGCGGTCTGTAAACCTCAGCGGGGCGGCAAAAGTTAGATCATATGACCTTTCGATATTGCTTATCTTCATGCAGTCAAGCGAATACTGATCACGAACAAAAAAGAACTCCGCATTTCTGCTGAGTTGATTTGCTTGATCAGTTTTGTGGGGAAATTCTGCCCCAAGACCGAGCATTCCGTAAGGTGTTTTCTGCGAATAATTGATCCACGGCCATATTGCATCATATATGAACAGACCACCGCCGCCGCAGATCACAAAATCATAATTTGAGAAGTCCCCAACCCTTGTATCAACAAACTCGGCCTGCGGAAACAACCCAGCAATCGTCCGTTTTATCCAATTGTCGCCCAGATTATTCCCTTGCCACCAGCCCCATACTGCCAACCGTTTATTCATTAAATTATCACCCATAAACAGTGTATGCCATTACAGTGAAAAGGTGATTTTTACCATATGGTTAATGGAATAAGCGTCTTTAATCTGTCCGTTTCCGAATTTGTACATTCCAACCACTCCAAGTGCAAGGCTTTTTGCCGTTTTTCGCAATTTTCCTTGCACTTATTATACTGCAATTCGTCTTGAATGTCTTGATATATATGGATTGGGGGGGTATTCAGTATGCATTAATGTAATGCTTCCTATCCCGGCAAACTCTAGCGCTTTAGTATCCTATCCTTCCGTTCAGGGATCCCTCTATAATTCGTTCCTTTTCTTCTGCTGGTGATATCCCTTTCTGTGGAACAATTCAACCCCCAGTGTAAACAGTTTTCTTTTTCACTGTCTACTCTGGGGGTATCATATCAGAAACTTGCGTGGGCTCAATAGTTGATACAGCCCTGTTGCATGCAATGGGCCAGTGCTTCGCGTAACATGGGGTATAAGATCCGTTTCTTCACAGAATGGTTAAAAATCATGAAATGATAACCTATTACGGGCAGAAACTGCCTGCCGTACAGAAAAATTCGAACTATTCTCCAATGCCTTTTGGCCGGAACGCACTGTGCAGAGGGCTACCCGGTTTCGTCGGGCCGGGCGCTCTCTCCGACCGCACTGCATGGTCTAGGCTACGTCCACCAAGACAGTTAAATATCCATAGCGGCGTAGTGTCCGCCCTGAACGGCACTGCGGATCAGACCAGGTTTTACGCAATCGCCCACACGCCAGGTGAGAGGATCACAGTCCACAAGAGCAAGGCTCTCAGCTTCACGCGGTTTGAGACCTGCGGCGACAAATACGGTATCTGCTTCCAGAACGATTTTCTTGCCGTCCGCCATTTCAGCGACTACTCCCTGATCCGTAATTTCTGTTACCGTTGTATTCACCAATGATTTGACTCCCTTGTTCAGTTCCAGAGTAAGTCCCACTTTATAGAAGCGCTCGGCATCCGGCGCCAGTTCGCTCGCCATCTGAACGATGGTAACATCCTTACCCTGCCGGTTAAAATGAACGGCTGTGTCACAGCCCACAAGGCCCCCGCCAACGATCACAACTTTATTGCCAACCTTTAGCTCATCTGTTTTGAGATCCGATGGGAACAGAACATTTCCCTTATTCATGCCGGGAATATTCGGCACGATGTAATCCGCTCCGATGGCGCAGATAAAGTCATCGGGATTAACCGCGCGGATCAACTCCGGCGTCACTCGGGTACTAAGACGGATTTCAACATTGGGTAATTTCTTAATCTGGCGGATCAGCCACTGCGAATAGTCATAGAACTTATCCTTAAAATCAATATGTTTTTCACAGAGGATCTGACCGCCCAGCACATCGGAAGCTTCACATAGAATTACTTCGTGCCCCCGCTTTCCGGCCGTCAGCGCCGCATTCATACCGCCGGGTCCGCCGCCTGCAATCAGCACCTTTTTTGGTACCGTCGGCAAAGGACCGGAAAGAGCTTTGATCTCTTCCCCAATATCCATATTCAAGGCGCACCAGTTGGCGCGGGTCGTCCCGACAACGTTCAAACAGGACAGGCAGCGGATACAATGCCGAATGTCCTCTTCTCTGCCTTCCTTAACCTTTTTGGGCCATTCAGGATCACAGATGATCGCACGGCCCAGGCAAACCACATCCGCCTTACCGGAGGCAAGAATTTCTTCGGCCATAGCGGGATCGTTGATCGCACCAACACAAGCGATCGGAACCTTTGTGACATGTTTTTTTATCTCAGCCGCAAATTTGACATTCACGCCATGAGGCAGGAAATTTAGAGGATGCGTACGTCCGATGTGTTCCAGTATCTCGTGGTTGCCCGCGGAGACATGAATCATATCCACGTAATCCTGAAGGACTTCCGCAATTCTACACCCTTCTTCAATGCCGTATCCGCCTTCAAACAGTTCATCCCCGCTCATGCGGAAGTCAATGGGTGTGCCTTTGGGCAGCGTTTCACGCATCGCCTGGATAATCATAATTGGGAAACGGCAACGGTTTTCTGTGGAACCGCCATATTGATCCGTTCTGGTATTGGTTGCAGGGGAAAGAAATTGGTTGATCATCCAGCCGTGTCCGCCATGAAGAATGAACATTTCAAACCCGCACATACATGCCCTTGCAGCGACATCCGCAAATGCCTGGGCTGTCTCATGCATCATGTCTTCGTCCATTGCTTTGACGACAATGCCGTTTTCCATGACGGCATCAACAGGCCCGTAAGAATGGGTCCCTGTCGCGTTTGGATTTCCCAGGCAGGGAACACCACCCCATATACCGCCGTGTGACAACTCCATGGCGGGAATACAATCATGGCGTTTAATGGCGCGTGCAGTGCGCGCGAACGACGGAGCAACATTGGGATCATCGCCATGAACCTGGAAGCTGTGCGCTTGTCCTCGCTTGGTATCAACGATCACGTCGCCTATGGTAATATTCGCAGCACCACCTTTGGCACGCAGTTCATAGAAAGCAGTATTATTCGGGCTCAAGAAATTTTCGGATGAATGGTTCTGGGGAGACATCGGCGGGGTCATAATGCGGTTTTTCAAGACAACATTGCCGACTTTCAACGGCTGGAACAGATGGGGATACTTACAGTTCATTAAGAGGCCTCCTGTTATAAATTTTTGCTGTTTGGAAATTTTTGAGCCTATGCCCGCATTCCCAATGGATTTTGCTTAACGGTATCTTATCACACAAACCGCTCAAATCATCATCACATTTTGTTCGAAATCATCAAAAAATGTAGCTTTGTTACCTTCTTCTTGTGAATTATAATAATGGCAATTGTGACGTTGATGTTCTTGTATCAACATCACAGAAAGGCGTAAGGATCATATGCGGGAGGTGGAAATGGCAGAGAGCAAGCGAGAAAGGAGGCGAAACAAAGGGACAGGCCAGACAATTTCGGAAATACTTGTTTATCAACATGATTCCCATACGAAATTGAGAGAGGTGTTTGTATGTTAAAAAAGATGTCTATGATCAAAAGTAAAGAGGAAGCTCTTATCAAACCAAAAATGAATAAGTTCAAGCTCTTTATGACAATTATTGGAATTTTATTCATGATTCTGTTCCGTTTTATTCCATCATATAGTACAATCACCAGCGTTGGCTGGGCTATTATTGGCGACTTCGTCGGCTGCGTCATTCTGTGGACCTTTGTAGATCTGGTATGGCCTTTTTTCCTTGTGCTTGTTGTTTTTGGCTTTGATGCGTTGACCATTTATCCTGCGTCTACTCAAGGTGCCGGAATTTATGAAGCAGGGATGCAGTCGATCGGCAACTTTATCCCGGTGTTTATTATCGGCTGTTTGATTTTCTGCGTTCTTCTGGAAGACACCGGTATCATGAAGAGAATCGCCTATTTCTTCATTTCCAGAAAGTTTGCCCAGAAGAGCGGCTGGTCGTTCAGTATCATGCTGTTGGCATCTTCTCTGTTTGTTGTCCTCTTTCTCGACGTTACGCCTGTTCAGATTTTCTTCTTTACTCTATGCGAAGAAATCTTTCTTGCATTCGGTTTTAAGAAGGGCGATGCATGGCCGAAATTCATTGTCACTTCTATGTCCTATATTCTTACCATCGGTTTCGTCATGACGCCCATCTGCCATGCAATGGCCCTTCTGTGGATGGGTATTTACGCTGGCTTATCCGGCAACTCTGCAAGTATCCTGCAATTTACAATGATGGCATTCCCCTTTGGCCTCATCTTAATTGGCATACTTCTTCTGTATTTCCGTTTTATTGTCAAACCGGATATGTCTCATTTTAAAGATGTCAACTTCAATGTTCTCGATTCTATGGATCCTGGTCCTTGGAGTAAACGTGAACTCATTGTTACGATTATTCTGATCCTGACCGTTCTTGGGTGGCTGGTCCCCGGTGTCCTTGATATGGTTGCTCCAAATTTGGGAATCACAGTATTTATGGATAATCTGACTCACATTGGAGTTCTGTTTATTTCTATTAGCGCGATGTGCATTATTAACGTTGACGGAGAGCCAATCTGCGATCTCGAAAAGATTTTCCCGCGCGTACAGTGGGGCACCGTTTTTCTGCTTGCATCGTTCTCCTTGATTGCAAATGCAATTTCGCAAGATGCCTGCGGTATCGGTGCATTCTTGTCTAATGTATTTACCCCGTTCGTACAAAACCTAGGACCTTGGGCGTTTACCGCCGCCATCGGAATCATCTGCGTTTTGTTGACCAGCATTATGAACCAAGTTCCCGTTGGTGTTATTTTTATGACGGTCGCTATTCCAATTTGCATCAACAGCGGATTCAATCCTCTGATTATGGCCGTTACCATTTGCCTTGCTTCCTCTATGGCATTCACAATTCCCCCCGCTTGCCTCACGATCAGCATTTGCTATGCCAACCCATGGAGCAAGGGAAATTATATTCTGAAACATGGTCTTGTCCTAATGATTATTTCCATGCTCATGATCACGGCCGTGGCATATCCTTTGGGTGCTGCTTTGTTCGGTGTGTAAATCGCTTACATAAAATTCTGTTCTTTCCCTTTCAACTATATAAAGCGGAACCGCCGTAGTAGGACCGCTCCTTACCTGCAGGCAAACGAAAAAGCGGTTTAAGGAGTAAAAACCGGACGCACGAAGGGCCCAAACCTTTCCTCTATTTAGGGTATCCAACCGCCCAGAAACCTTACGAGTCCACTTCTTGCTGCAGCGGCCGTTCTCAACTTTTGCAAACGTCCTTTGTGGGGATTGTTCAGGATAGGCATCACGGTTATCCTGAACAGTCCCCTTTTACGCGTAGCAAAAACATAACATAATCGATCCGAATCGAAAGACTGCCCCCTAGCGCCACTCCGTCGGCATGGTCCTTAGTCGACACCTCCCCTTTACCGGACGGGGTGCCTATAATTTATGTTTCCCCGCCAAATCAAAACACCGGAGGGCCCGTCACATCTGCTCTACACAGGTGTCGGACCCTCCGGATCTAATTATCTCCCAATAGGTTGGATATATCAGTCAAAGGAAAGGAAAGTTCTTCCAATAATATCGTCCTGTAACTCACGATTTAGTTCCACAAAGTATGCACTGTACCCGGCAACACAGACCAGAAGATCACGGTAGTTGTCAGGGTCTTTCTGTGCCGCTTTCAGCGTTTCCTGGCTGGTCACGGAGAACTGACTGTGCATCCCTTTTCGATGCACATATTCATCCATAAGCGCAATGAAATTGTCACGTCCGTTTTCGCCGGTCAGCGCGGAGGGAGAAAACTTCCAGTTGAGCAAAGTACCGTTCGTTGCCCTTGCATGGTCTAACTTGGTGACCGATTTGCAGATGGCGGTGGGGCCCTTGATATCATGAGAGCAGCAGTGCGTGTGTACAGCACCCATGCAGTCGGAAACCGGTTCAAAGGCCGTAAGGCCTTCCACTGAAGCCCATTGTTTGGCCCCATGTGCCACGTTGACCGTTACGGAATATGCGCCGGGCTGAAAGAAACCGCCGTGTGCGGTAGGTCTGTGCTCAATGTACTTGCAGTACGTGTCGACTCCGAACTTGGTAAGTTCATCGGCATAATCGTCATCATTACCATAATGATGAACACGGTCGCTGTTCACAAAAGCATACAGTTCTTCATGTCCTACCCAGTTATCTTCAACTGCATCAAGAAGCTCTCTTCCAGTCACTTTCTTCTCTTCAAACACGAGCTGTTTGATGGTGGAAAGGCCATCTCCGACTGTGCCGATTCCAATGCCCTGCGGTCCGATAAAGTTGTATTTTGTACCGCCTGCCGTTACGTCAAGGCCTTTTTCAATGCAGCCATCCATGACCGTGGATAAGTAAGGTAGAGGACGACAGGCCTGGTGCGCAAGGCTTACTGCATTAAGCAAGGCAACCATCCTGTCGCACCAATATTGCATCTGCTTAGGGTAATTTGGATTTTAAACGCCTGTGGTAGGGTACTGCCATAGTTAATAGCAACGACTGCGTAGCCAGGGAACGGCTCGACCGAAGTCAAATCCATGCGATAGCTTGCAGTATAATTGCCTAATGTTATCAAAATATTATGGATGGCGCGGTGGTTTGGTAGGGGGAAAGATACCGGTTGACAACTTGCGTATATGCGTTTCAGCGAGGTTTGATGTATGACACGAGGACTGCCCCAAAGCTTGCAGCCTATTCTGAGATTAAAACGCATCTTTCAGATTTATTCTCATCGTTCCTGTCGTATTTTGTGCTTTTCTTGTGCCAGTTCACACGGTCATTCCAATGCTGTTTCACCGCATTTGGGGCATTTGAACTCTCCAAAGTGTGGTCAAAAACGAAAAGAAAACCGCTTTATGGTAATAAGGATATAAATCCAGATCCAATAACCATACGGCTGACCGGCAGAGCGCAAAAGAAAAAGTGGGTGCAACGCATGACGTGTTGCACCCACTTTTTTGCTCAAAACTCAAAAACTCACTTCCAGCGTTTTTGAGCGCCAACGATGTTCAGTTCGCTTCAGGGGCTTCAAATCGCTCTAGGAACATCTGATTTAATTGTTGCCTTACAAATTCCTTGACGTGAAAATGTGTCCTCTAAAGAAACCTCATTTTCGTGGAAAATGCGAGCGAGTTTTATGTCTGCCTAGCAAACACTTCAGATGGCAGAATTTCTATGGCCGGTTAAAAGGGATAGCCACATTTCATTTTGCTGAAAAGCCTGAAGAACCTACAGTTCAAATTCGCTTCTGTAAATTACATCGTCCTGAATACCCGAGGAAAGCTGGACAAAGTAGGCCGAGAAACCGCCGATGCGGACAATCAGATCGGGATAGTTTTCCGGATGCTCCTTAGCGTCCTTCAGCTGAGCGGTATCCAGAATGTTGTACTGGATATGGGTGCCATCATTTTTCATAAAGGCATTGGTATAAGCGACCAGCTTGTCGATGCTCTCTTTGCTCTTGAGCATGTTGGAGCTGAACTTCTGGTTCAGGACTGCGGAGTAGCAGACATCGGAATACCCGGAACTGCAGGCGGACCGCAGAACTGCGGTGGGGCCGTTCTTATCCATGCCGCGCATGGGAGAAAGAGAACCGTCATTGAGCGGCTCCAGCGCCTTTCTGCCGTCGGGCAGCGCACCTGCGCCCAGTCCGCCGAAATAGTGCCATGCAAGGCCCTCTCGGGAAATCATCATGTTGCGGAAGGGCGCATTGTCATAGGAGCGGATGATGCGGGCGGACTCATCGCTGACGCGCTTGACCATGGTGTCTGCTTCCTCGTTGTCATTGCCGTACTTGGGCTGGCGGATGCAAAGCTGACGGATTTCCTCGCCGCGCTCGCCTTCAAAATTGCCATCCAGCGCGGTCATCATCTCATCCCAGGTCAGAAGCTTTTTCTTGTAGATCAGGTTGTTGACTGCGGTGAAGCAGTCGGCAACATCAATGATGGCACGGTCGGACACACCGTACATGGAATAGTCCGGATGTGCCTTGGTCAAATCCTGACCGAGATCCATGCTGGCCTCCAGTCCCAAGACAGAAAGCAGCGGAGTGCGGGTATATTTGCTGCACATATCCCGGGCAACGGCACCCAGCCACAGAATCCGGTGGATCAGGAACTGATGCTGCTTGAAGAACGCACTGTAAAGGTCGTCGAAGGTCTTGAATTCTCTGGGATCTCCGGTCTGCAGACCGGTCTGCTTGCCGTTAATATCAATGCCGTTGTGCAGGGTCATGTGGAGCAGGCCGGCAAGGTTAAAGGCGGCAATTCCCTCCGCACCGTAATGCTCGGCGCGGGTGGGTAGGCAGGGATACACGCAGCCCAACCCTTCCCACTCCACCGCCTCGGAGTACGGAATCCCGTCATTAACATAGCTGCGGATCATGACCTCGTCGCTCTGGAACAGGGGAATCCCGCCCCGGGTTTCCAGATTGGTGCGGACGGCCTTGTTCATCAGCCATTCCGGGGTCTGTCCGTTCCAGCGCAGGCCGACGGTGGGGGAAGAGAGCTTCAGCAGGGCAACCACATGCAGGAAAAGATAGCTCAGTTCATTGGACATATCGGTCTTATCTTGGCCAAGACCGCCGATCATGACGTTGTTGATGCCGAAGTTAATTTGATGCGTCTCCTTGTTCATGGAATCGGAGACAAACGTCTGGGTGCCCCAGCGACCAATCATATCAGCAAGGTCGGATGCGATTTCTTCCAGAGGCACCCCGTTTTTCAGGTCGTTCTTGAAGAAACGGTACAGATACTGGTCCGCCCGACCCCAGTGACTGTTGTTCTGCATGGGGTTTTCAAGCATTTTGACCAGGGAGCACATTTCCATGCACTGCAGCGCTTCGTGCAGGGTGCGCGGCGCGTTCTCCGGGACATATTCACAGGTCTCTGCAATGCGAAGCAGGTTGGCCTTCTTGGCTCCGTCCGGCTCCTTCGCGGCCTTCTCACGGGCCAGCGCTGCATACCGTTTGGAGTGGTCAATGGACGCCTGAAGGACAATAATTGCCGCTTTCCAGAAGTAGATTTTGTCGATGTCCGTGCCACCGTCTTCCATATACGCATCGATATGCTTCTGGCATTCCTGCATATACTTTTTCAGACCCTGCTTGAGGATTTTGGGCCAGTAGAGGGTGGACGTGCTCTGCCCGGTGATGCCGTTCTGCAGGCCGGGGTCCTTTAGCTTGGCGGCTTCCGCATCCACAGCCCAGGAGCCGACCAAATCCTCCCATGCCTTATAGGTCGTTGTGGGCATGCTGATGGGATCAAAAATGCGGGCGGCTTCGCGCAGAACCTCCAGCTCCTCCTTGTTCAGAACGGCAGAGGCATCCAGGGTCACGCCGATGACACCGTCAGCATTCCAGATGTCACTGATGTAGTTGCCGCAGACATTGACTGCGGTCTGGCAGCCAATGACGCCGGGGGTCGGGCGGCCAACAATTTCATCGAAGTCGTGGATGTTAATTTCGATATTTTCCAGAACCTTCTTCAGCATCTTGGCATAGCGAATCTGCAGGTCCTCCCCCTCGGTCTCCTTCCAGGATGCAACGGTCTGACGCTCGCGGTCCACATATACGCGCCAACCGGCAGCCTTCATGGCCGAGCGCCAGGCCTGGTTCTTTTCACTCAGTTTCAGCTTGTCGATTTTCTCAAGCAGACTGTGATCGATTTCATACATAATAGTCCCTCCATATGATCATTATTTTTGTTCTTATCTGGAAATAGAGCAGGGAACGCCCAGCTCATGGAATCGCGCCTCGATTGCATTCAACTCATCCTGGGGCATGATGGGTACTTCTCCCATTTCATAGGGCTGGTTAAGCGCCGCGTATTTAGAGGTACCCATGCGGTGATAGGGCATAAGCTGCAGTCTTTGCTCGCCGCCCAAGCTCTTCAAAAAGGCAGCCGTCCGCTCCACCTGCTCCGGCGTACTGTTCACCCCGGGAATCAGCGGCTGGCGAAACAAAATTTTGGCGCCCTTTTTCACAAGTAGTTTTGCATTTTCTAAAATTTGAACATTGGATGCGCCGGTATAGTGCTGATGTATCTCGTCATCAATGGACTTGATGTCAAAATAGAACTGATCCACCAGCAGGAAAACCCGCTCCATGGTTTCCGCCGGAACAAAGCCGCAGGTCTCTACGCAGGTGGAGATTCCATCCTGCTTGCACAGGCGAAAAAGCTCCTCCACAAATTCCGGCTGGGTCAGCGGTTCGCCGCCGGAAACGGTTACGCCGCCGCCAGAGGCGTCATAAAACATCTTGTCGCGTCGCACCTGATCGAATACCGTTTCGGCACTCATCTCCTTGCCATAGCGAACCAGCGCGTCATAATAGCAGGCATCGAGACATTTTCCGCAGTGGTCGCAGCGTGTGGTGTCGATGCGGTAGAGCCCGTGACCGGGTATGATGGCGTCCTTGGGACAGATCTTTGCGCAGCGGCCGCAGTCGGCACAGAGATTTGTCAAAAAGCCGATGCGGATTTTTGTACTCAGATTTTCAGGATTGGCGCACCACTTGCAGCGCAGTGGGCAGCCATTGATGAAAACGACCGTGCGGATTCCGTCTCCGTCGTGAATGGAGTAACCCTGAATATTCGTTACGACAGCTGATGCCATAACCCACCTTCTCCCCTTAGATTGTTTTCATTATCCATGTTTTAAGAACGTAGGTCAATGGGTCTGGGTATATGCAAAAAAGATACCAGAACCGTTCACACCCGTCTGTCAAGCTCAGTTTCAAGTGATAGAACGTTGCTTTTGCCCCCCGGCAACTCTATGCGCCCCTGTACACCCATCTTTCCCATCAAATTCCCTTCACCAATTCGTAGTCTCTTCTTTTCTTGGATTTTCTCACACTCAGGTATTATGATACCCCCAGACAAACAGTGCTTTTTGTTTCACTGCACGATCTGGGGGTAACCAAAACCACTCGTGGTAGGAATTATTGCAGGTATTCTTAAAAGTTATATTGCCTTACATGGCCTTCATAACTTCACTGAGCTTATCCTTTCCGGCCGGGGAAAGCTCGAATGGAAGATTAAACCACACCTTTTTGCCGGCATACTTTGCCTTGGCCTCCCTTGCCTTCACGATCAGCTCATCCATTTTGTCATCCCCATAAAAGGGTGGAGCAATATTGACTCCGAATTTGAACCTATCTCCCAGTTCCTCCACCAGCACATCCTTGTTGTTGATCGGCTGTCCCAGCCAGGTGTCAATGCCGGTCTCAGCGAGCAGAGGGATAAAGCTCACAATTTTGCCGCAGGAATGCTGCTCAATGAAAACGCCCATAGCGTGAGCGCCGGCTGCGAGTTTCTTCAGATTGGGCATGATCAGATCTTCATAAACGGCAGAAGCGAACATGGTACTCTGCTGAGTACCCCAGTCATCATGGAAGAGAATATACTCCACACGGAAATAGTCATGTAGATAACGGATATATTCGAGATAATGATCCACCAAAGCGTCAAATATCTCTGCCACTGTATCACAATAATCCTCATCCAGAAGCGCAACCGCTGCATCCTCGAAGCCGACAAACGAAATAAGCCGCTCAAACAGGCCGCTGTAGAGTGTAGTACAGATGATCTTATCCGTGCTAAGATATTCTTTATTCTCCGCAGCGCATTTTTTCCAGTCCATTTTAGAATAATCCGGGAACACAATTTTTTCCTTCCAGTTTTCCAAATCATCGATATCTTCCAGCAGAGATCCAATATCAACGGAGCCCCTATTTTCGGGCTGATATCTCCATTCTACGCCAAACAGATCTTTTCCGCCGTAGTTTTCCTCGGCGAAAGGCATCTGCTGGCAAACACGTCCGCGGGCCACATGGTCGGGGATGAAGGCAGGGGCAAACTCCAGCTTATCACTGGAGGTAGGAGTCCACTCCTCGGGTTCTCCTTTAAAAAAACGCAAAAAATTCTCTCTTGGTGTAAGGCTCATAGTGCAGCTATCCTTTCTAATTCATATTGTTCTTACCCGCATTATATCGGTAAAATAGCAGGTTTTCACTTATTCTATGAATGCGCGGTTAAACTCGAGGCGGCGGAGGTGGTTCCGTCACCTTGGAAGGAGAGTGTATCTGCGGTGTCAGCAGTAGCAAACACCCGCCTTACAATCGTTTCCAGTGTTTCAGTGGATCGGTATCGAAATCAAAGGCAACACGATGGGCTGCCTCATCGTGATAGCAGCAGCATTCACAGCGGGAATTGCATTTGCCCGAGGCAGGCTTTATAAGTACGCTGTTGGATGGCATGGTTGTTTCTTCCTTGCCGTTATTTTTGCGTGCTGCGTTCCGAACGGATATATGAGATTGATTCCACAAATTTTCTCCCGTTATCAGAGCAGGCTTCCGGGTTCCACAAAAGAACCATATACTGCTCTTCTTTCAGGGGCTTTTCCATCTTAAAAAGCCTAATTTTGTCACGATGCTGGATACCGAAGCCCGAGCCACAAATGGAAAAGCAATTATCATCCATGGCCATGGCTACGACTGTTGTATCGTCGAAGATATAGCGTATCCCCTTAGGCTCAAAGCCGTGGATTTTGCAAATGCCCAGGTCCCTTGTGGCGGTCAGATCAAATCGGGAACCCGGACTCATATGAATATAGAAATCAGCCAACTTTGCATAATTGAGATGGTCGCCTTCAATCGCTTTGGAGTTGGCAGAAACCGCAAAAAAAGTGTCGAATCGCTTATAATATCGGGTTTCGATACCGGCCAGGCCCTTTGCAGAAACTGAATAGGTGAAAATGCAGTCAAAGCTGTCGGCCAAAATGCCTTCTCGCAGCTCCTGAAAGGAGCATAGCTTTAGGTCGACCGTCAGACCTTGATACAGGTTTTCAAACTGCTTGATCAGAGTGGCGATCTCGTCAAATATCTCATTATTATCTGCGCATGCGACCCGGACGACCTTTTGCCCGCCCTCTCCGGCAAATCTTGCATCATAGAAGGTAGCATTCATACGGCTGTATACCTGCTTGATCATGCGGTAAAGCTTTGCTCCATTTTCCGTAAGCTCTACACCACGGTTTGTACGCTCCAAAAGCGTGGTGTTCAGATATGTTTCGAGCTTCTGCATGAGGCGTGTTGCAACACTCTGGCTAATATAAAGCTTTCGAGCTGCAGCCGTGATGCTTTTGCAATCTGCTACGGTGAGGAAAACCTCAATTTGCAGCATTGAAATATCTCCAAAATCATTCATACGTCAAGCTCCAAATAAAGTAGTTTTGTGAAGTAGTTTTATATTGTGTTGCAATTATAGCGCTGCATACAGTCAATTTCAACAAAGAACCTCTATTTTCCGCTATGCTATTTATGCATTGCAGAAAGTGAATTGCTTATTGACTTTTTTCTTCAATTTCTCTATCGTTAGGTTAGACGCAAGACACTTGGGAAGCTCTGAATTTAATCTAAAAAGTGCAATACTCTGAAAGGGAGAGGTTTATTTGGCTGAAAAAGAAGATTTTAAGGGGGATATTAAGACCAGTATTCTTGACTCCACCCCGTGGTGGCCTGAGAAGCAGCATGCTCCTGAGGGTGCGCCCAATGTGCTGTATATCCTTCTGGATGATACCGGCTATTCCCAGCTTGGCTGCTATGGTTCTCTGATTCCCACCCCCAACATGGATACACTTGCACAGGACGGCGTTCGTTATACTGACTTTAACGTCTGTGCACTCTGCTCTCCCACCCGTTCATGCCTGATGACAGGCTATGATAACCACACCACTGGCTATGCCTTTCTTTCCGCAACAGACATGGGCTATCCAAATCTGTCCGGACGCATTGATAAAGAATACGGTTTCCTGCCTGAGGTGCTGCGCGAAAACGGCTATGCCACCTACTGCGTCGGCAAATGGCATCTGTGCAACGAGAGCGAGATGACCGGTGCAGGTCCCTATGAGAACTGGCCCCTCGGCCGCGGTTTTGATAAGTACTACGGTTTTCTAAATGGTGCTACCAATCAGTTCTATCCCGAACTCG
Organism: Oscillospiraceae bacterium; assembly: GCA_963666535.1. Classification (GTDB taxonomy): domain Bacteria; phylum Bacillota; class Clostridia; order Oscillospirales; family Oscillospiraceae. The sequence continues at coordinate 2,280,344 of OY762913.1, forward strand.
TACAGGACAACACCATGATTGATCCTCCGGCACATCCTGACGAGGGCTATCATCTTAGCTCTGACCTGATTGACCACACCATGACCTACATCGGCACCGAAAAGTCTGTATATCCGGACAAGCCATTCTTCTGCTATCTGGCATTGGGCGCCATGCACGCACCGCACCATGCGCCCCAGGAGTATATCGATAAATTCAAGGGACAGTTCGACGAGGGCTATGAAGTTTACCGCGAGAAGGTATATGCCCGTCAGAAGGAAATGGGACTTCTTCCTGACAACGCTGAGCTTACCGGCATCAATAAGTGGGCAAGGCCATGGGAAACTTTAACCGACTGGGAGAAAAAGGTGTTTGCCCGCTATATGGAGGCATTTGCAGGCTTCCTTAACTACACCGACGAGCAAATTGGCCGTCTGATCGACTTCCTGAAACAGATTGGCGAGTATGACAACACAATGATCGTTCTTTTGAGCGACAACGGCGCCGCCCCCTGCGGTGGTGAATATGGTTCACTTTCTGAACATTACCACATCATCCTGGATAAGGACGCTCCCCTGGTCAGCGAAGAGGAGTTTAAGCGCATCGGCACGCCCGAGAGCTATAATCTCTATCCGCCCGGATGGGCTTGGGCAGGCAACACTCCTCACAAGCTCTATAAGCACTGGATTCATAACGGCGGCATCAAGGTGCCCTGCATCGTTACTTATCCCAACCGGATCAAGGACAAGGGTGGCTATCGCCGTCAGTTCCACTACATCACCGATCTGTTTGCAACGGTTCTGGAAACCTGCGGCATTCCGACGCCTGAGTATGTGAACGGATTAAAGCAGGAACCCAGACCCGGTGTCAGCATGGCATACACCTTTGAAGACACCAATGCGCCCACCCGTAAGGAGGTGCAGGTCTTCGAGGTGGAAGGCAACCGCGGAATCTGGAAGGACGGATGGAAGGCTGTCGCTGACCATGTGGATTCTCCCTCCTTCGATGATGATGTATGGGAACTGTACCATGTCTCTGAAGACTTCTGTGAAGCCCACGATCTGTCGCAGACCTACCCCGAAAAGCTGGACGAACTGAAGGCGCTCTGGTGGCAAGAAGCCAATAAGATCGGTGCATTCCCCATGCTGGAGGGCATCCTGACCAGCCGCAACGGCTTTAAGTTCGGTATGCAGATTAAGCTTCCGCCCCAGCCATCTACCCAGCACTTTGCATATTATCCCGGCATGGAGATCAACCCCCCCGTGCCCATGCTGAGAAACAAGTCCTTTCACATTAAAGCTAGGGTAGACTATTGCGCTGGTGACAAAGGTGTCCTGTTTTCCTGCGGTTTCAACATTGGCGGCTATGTCCTCTATGTGGAGGACGGTAAGCTGAAGTTCCATTACAATTTTGTGGATACAGAATATATGGATGTAATCAGCAATGTACCATTGCCTGAGGGCAAACATGAGTTTGAATTTGCTTTCGACTTCATAGAGCCGAGTGTGGGCTTTGGTTCCTTACTCATCGACGGAGAACTGGTCAGCGACAAGATTCGTTTCATCGATACCGGCTTTGTCATTAAAAGTTGTATTGGCGTGGGACGCTACTCCTCCTCAGCGGTCAACATCGCTCACCGTGCAAGGCGCGACCATTATGCCTACACCGGCAAGTATGAGCGGATTGATATGTACATCGGCACACCCGAAACCTTGGAAGATCGCAGGGATGCCATTGCCCGCCATCAGGACATGGAATAAGGATAAAACGCGCAAGGCGCGAATTATTAAAAACTGTGAAAACACAGAAAAACGGAAGGATGCTAATCATGAAAAGAGTTCTTTGCCTAGCACTTGCCACCACAATGCTCCTCGCGCTATGTGCTTGCGGCAGCACCTCTCCTAGCACCACTACCCCTGCCGCTGACAATTCTTCCACTGCGGAAGCTGACAACACTGTTTACAACCTGAAATGGGCGACCACCGAAAGCGACGCGACCATCCGCTTTCAGCAGCTTGAGAAACCAGTTATGGACCTTATCACGGAGAAAACCAACGGACGCATTACCTTTGACGTTTACTACAGCAGCTCCCTCGCCGGCAGTGCCGCTATCATCAAGGGTTGCCAAGACGGCATCTGTGATATGGGCGGCGACAACATCAACTCCTATCCCGGTGTTTTTCCCTATGCGGAGCTGATGAACATTCCTGGCGTTAATCTCGGCAACACATTTGAAGAGAAGTACGCCAACATCGCAGACTATTACGAAGCGTATGCTTTGCAGGAAGCTTATGACAACAATGTTTATCCGCTTTTCACCGCTCCCGCTCTGGACGTTATGCTGATGTCCAACTTCGAGGTTACCTCCACCGACAGCTACAAGAACCAGACCATTTCCTGCAACGCTACCTACGCCGGCATGTTCAAGGATTTCGGCGCTGCCATCACCTGGGTTATTCCCCCCGAGACGTATGAGTCTCTCCACCTGAATGTGATCGATGCTTGCATCAACGGCGCAGGCCCCCTCTCCGCATTCAAGCTCTATGAAGTTCTTGACTATGCGTACTATATCCCCTTCTCAACGGTTGTCTCCTCCTATTATCTGAGCAAAAGCACCTACGATTCTCTCCCCAAGGATCTGCAGGCTATTCTGGATGAGATCCAGTTCAGTGACGATCTTCTCGCGATCAACACGACCTATGTTGACGCTATGATGGCCGATGTTATGGCCGACTGCACCGAGGGCAATAAAGAGTTCAAGTTCCTCGATCTGCCTGATGATGTTGCCGCTGCGATGCAGAGCGCCTGCACTGGTCAAATTACGGAAAAGGTTGCCAGCATGAACTCTGCCGGCCTGGATGGTGACGGCGCCATGGCTGTTTTGGACTCTTTTTCAAAATAATAGAAACCATATTAACCTGCCGGGAGAGGGCATCATGCTCTCTCCCGATCTCGTTTTTCACTGGAGGAATTCAACTTGAATAAAATGACAGGGTTTGTTGATAAATCGACCCTATACCTCAGCAGAATTTCCACCGGAATTTTATGGATGATTGTTGTCCTGGTTATCGCCAATGTTGTTGGAAGAAAGGTCCTCAACGTTTCGATTTCCGGCATTATCGAGATCGTACAGTACGGCATGCTTACTGTCATGTCGCTTAGCATGGCAAGGACCACCTTTACTGGTGGTCATGTCAGCGTTACCATCATTACCGATAAGCTTCCGAAAGCAGTCAAATGTATCATTGAGTTCCTGGGCATGATGCTTTCTGCCACCCTGATTATTGCAGCTGCTTATATCTGCATCCAGTTTATTCCCAAAAGCATTGCATCCGGCCAGGTTACCGAGCACTACATGATTCCGCTTTATCTCATTTACATCGTCATGACCTTTGGTCTGCTCTCTTCCGCATTGACATTTATCTTCAATGCATTCAACTCTGTTGTAACCACAATCACGACAAAGAATCAAAAAGGAACGGAAGGAGGAACAGCGCAATGATTTCTATGTCTACACTGGCAGCTATCATGCTTGCTGCATTTTTAATTCTGATCTTTCTTGGTGTTCCCATTTATGTTTGTATGATGGCCTGCGGCGTCGTAGGCTGCGCGATTGTTTTTCAGGACTTTACAGCAGCCAGCGCCTTCTTGAGCAGCGCCTTCCTCGATACCTTCACCAGCTACACCATTTCCGTTGCTCCCATGTTCATGCTTATGGGCGAGATTGCATCCGAATCGGGCATCGGTGGAAACTTGTTTATGTCCTGCAAAAAACTGCTTGGCCGCGTACCCGGCTCGCTGGCAAGCGCGGTGCAGGTCGCCTGTACCGTGTTTGGTGCCGTCTGCGGCTCCGCCGTTGCAACAAGCGGCCTGATGAGCCGTGTGGCAATCCCCGAAATGCAAAAGAATAAATATAAGGACGAGCTGGCAGTTGGTACCGTCGGCGCAGGCTCATCTATCTCTACACTCATCCCTCCCAGCCTTCCCCTTATCACCTATGGTGCATCCGTTCAGTGCTCCATCGGTCAGCTCTTTATGGGCGGCATTTTCGTCGGCATCACTCTGATGCTCCTGTTCATCATCACCATCCAGATCTGGTGCGCACTTGATAAAACCGTTGCCCCGAAAGGCGAGAAGTACACCATTAAGGAAAAGCTGGTTGCCCTTAAGCAAGGCAATCTCATTGAAGTACTTGTAGTCTTTGGCTTCTCCTTCGCCGGTATGTTCACCGGGTGGTTCACTCCCACGGAAGCCGGCGTTGTCGGCACCGTTCTGATGCTGCTTGTTGTCATCATCAACAGGCGATTCTCCTTCCAAATGCTTACCAAGGCTACCATGAACTCCCTTATGCTCGGTGGTATGATGTATTGCCTGCTGGCCGGCACCAATGTATTTGGGAAATTTTTTACCCTGACCGGTGTGTCTGGCCTCATAGGCGACTGGGTCACCGCCATGAACCTTTCCGGCTTCGGCTTTATTATGATCCTCACCTTAATCTTCATGATCTGCGGCTGCTTTATGGATGCAATGGCCGTTGTTCTGGTTACCGCACCTCTGTTCCTGCCGATCCTGCACAGCTTTGGTTACAGCGATATCTGGTATGGCTGCTATGCCGTTATGGTCACTGGCCTCGGCGCTATCACTCCTCCGGTCGGAATGGGCGCCTATGTCATTTCCGGTATCACGAACATCAAATTGGAAACCTGTTTCAAGGGCTGCGTGCCGTTCATTATCTCCTTTATTGTTATGGCCCTTGTGATGGCCTTGTTTCCGGGCGTGGCTATGTGGTTACCCAATCAGCTTTACAGCTAAGCGCCATAAAAAGGAACGGATGATTCGTTCGTTACCCCCCTCACAGTGATTTCCAAAAGTCTCCCCTTAGGCCTTACAACCATAAGGGGGAGCAATTCCTTTTCTCATACAGATGAAGCTTTTGTCCTATCATCAAAAGAAAAATTCTGCATATTATTCGAGATAAGCCCTATGCGTGGGTGCCGACAAACGCGGACCACAAAGACTTTTCTCCTTCAAATATTCTGGATCATGTTGCAGCATAAACCCAGTCAATGCCAAAGGTATCCGGTCATCCACACTGCTCAATGGGGAGCGGGATTTACTGTGAATAAGCTCCAGCAGCGGTACCTTTTCTATGGACCCGCAGGCCTTCCCCAGGAAGACCTGAACCCTGATAAGGTAATCTAAACCATTCTTTACGCAAGTCTCTTTGAGTAGCTCATTTCTTTTGTGGGCGGATGCCGCTGTTTCGTTTCTGAATGGGGTTAAAATCCTTGCTCTTTACAATGCCGTCCTGGAATAGTATGCCGGCAAAAGGGTAGGGTTTGGCCTGCCACCCTCCCTTTTGGTTGAGGGAAAGGCCGCATTCTACGAAAAAGCAACCGGAAATAAAGCCATTTCATTTTTGAAAAGCGCCTAATAAAAGATACAAAAAACCGAAAGGAGATTAAACTCTATGGCTGATCATCAGTTTAAGGGCGAGATCCGAACCAGCATTCTCGATTCTACTCCCTGGTGGCCCGAAAAAAAGCACGCACCCGAAGGTTCTCCCAATGTGCTTTATATACTTCTGGACGATACCGGCTATTCCCAGCTCGGCTGCTATGGTTCGCTGATCCCCACACCAAATATGGATGCGATGGCGCAGGATGGTATCCGTTTTACGGATTTCAATGTCTGTGCTCTTTGCTCTCCCACCCGTGCCTGTTTGATGACTGGGTATAACAACCAGACCGTCGGCATGAGTTTCCTGTCTGCGCAGGATATGGGCTATCCCAACCTGTCCGGCAATATTGATAAAAAGTATGGCTTCCTGCCCGAAGTACTGCGGGAAAATGGCTATGCCACCTTCTGTGTCGGCAAGTGGCATATAGCCAACGAATGCGAGATGACAGGAGCCGGCCCCTTTGACCGCTGGCCTCTGGGCCGTGGCTTTGATCGGTATTACGGCTTCCTGAACGGCGCCACCAACCAGTTTTATCCGGAGCTTGTTCAGGATAACTCCATGATTGATCCTCCTGCCCATCCCGACGAAGGCTATCATCTAAGTGCTGACCTCATTGACCACGCCATTCAGTATATCGGAACTGAAAAGTCGGTCTATCCCGACAAACCTTTCTTCTGTTATCTGGCTCTTGGCGCGATGCATTCTCCCCATCAGGCCCCCATGGAGTATATCGATAAGTTCAAGGGCTGCTTTGACGAGGGCTATGAGGTTTACCGAGAAAAGGTATTTGCCCGCCAGAAGGAAATGGGGCTTATGCTTGACAATGCCGAGCTTACAGGAACAAACGATTGGGCAAGACCATGGGGTGAGCTGAATGAGTGGGAACGAAAGGTTTTTGCCCGCTACATGGAGGCCTTTGCCGGCTTCCTTCATTACACCGATGAGCAGGTCGGACGCCTGATTGACTTCCTGAAGCAGATTGGCCAGTATGATAATACTATGATCGTTTTCATGTCAGATAATGGCGCTGCTGCCGGAGGCGGAAAAAATGGCTGCCTGTCTGAACACTATCATATCCATACCGGCCATGAGCCCGACCTCGTCAATGAGGAAGAATTTAAGCGCATCGGAACGCCCGAAAGCTGCAATCTTTATCCCACAGGCTGGGCCTGGGCAGGTAATACGCCGCATAAGCTCTATAAGCACTGGGTTCATAACGGTGGCATTAAGGTCCCGTTCTCCATCACCTATCCCGACCGCATCAAGGATAAGGGCAGCTATCGCCGTCAGTTCCACTATGTGACTGACCTATGGCCCACTGTACTGGAGGTCTGCGGCATCCCCATGCCCGAATATGTCAATGGCTATAAGCAAGAGCCGAGGCCCGGCGTCAGCATGGCTTATACCTTCGACCACCCCGATGAGCCAACTCATAAAAAAGTCCAGTATTTCGAGTTGTCTGGTAACCGCGGCATCTGGAAGGACGGCTGGAAGGCCGTGGCAGACCATGTGAATTCTCCCTCCTTCGATGCGGATCAATGGGAGCTCTACCATGTGGATGAGGATTTCTGCGAGGCCCATGACCTAGCAGCGGTTTATCCTGAAAAGCTGAAGGAACTCATTGACCTGTGGTGGGTGGAAGCCCAAAAAAACGGCGTCTTCCCCATGCTGGAAAGCCATTTGTCAACCCGCAATGGCGTGCAGTATGGCTCCACTGTCAAGCTCCGTCCCGTGCTGCCTACCCAGCATTTTGCCTATTATGCCGGTATGGAGATCAATGCTCCCGTGCCCCGGCTTAAGAATAAGTCCTTCCGCCTCACTGCCAAGGTGGACTACCATACCGGAGATGAGGGAGTTCTGTTCGCCTGTGGCTTCAATATCGGCGGCTATGTCCTTTATGTGGAGGACGGCAAGCTGCGCTTCCATTATAATTTTGTTGACTCCCAATATATGAATGTGGAGACAAATGTCCCCCTGCCAGAGGGTAAGCATGTGTTTGGCTTTGCTTTTGACTTCACGCAGCCCGGTCAAGGTTATGGTTCTATGATGATCGACGGCGTTCAGGCAAGCGAAAGAGTTGAGTTCTGCGATAGCAGCTTTATGGTGAAAAGCTGCATCGGCGTTGGGCGCTATTCCGCCTCTGCCGTCAAGTATAGCCACCGCAGCACCAGAAATCATTTCGCCTATTCCGGAAAATATGAGCGGGTCGATTTTTACATCGGCACTCCCGAATCCTTTGAAGACCGGATAGACGCGCTCGAGCAGCACCGCCAGGACGAATAAAATTTTTTGGCTGCAAAAAAAGAAGCACGGCTTTACCATGTCTGTTATAATGTTTTTAACTTCTCTTCTGACCTCCTCCGTCGGCGCTGGTGGCGGTGAGCTGGGTGAGCTTTCTCTGGGGATGCACCATCATGGCGATGACCATCTCTTCCTTCATCCACACCAGGAATAACGACGTGGAGCTCACAATCAAAACCACGACTCCCCTGCAGTTGGTGCAGTAGCGGGTGGTCTGGTCGGCAAGTGGCTGTTTTAGCTGGTGAAGGCCTCCTTCCCCAATGGCAAAATTCGGATTTCCTGTGCAGGGCAAACTATTATTTCATCAAAGGACTTATTTATATGAATAGCATTACCGATATCAACAATATTTCCATGCTGCAGATCGAGGTGTTTCTCCGCGTGGCCGACTGCGGCAGCATGTCCGAGAGCGCAAAAAAGCTGTTTATCAGCCAGAGTGCCGCGACCCGTTGGATTCAGAAACTGGAAGCCAGCATGAATGTGACGCTATTTGTCCGCACGAGCCGCGGTATGACGCTGACGCCAGAGGGAAAGCGCCTTTACGGTCAGATCAAGCCACCCTACACCAAGCTGAATGCCGTACTGTTCAGCTCACGGCAGGTGGCTAGTGACAGTGGAAAGGTCGTCCACCTTGCCTGTCTGGATGTGAACGAGGTCTTTGATGTGATGTCCCCGCTGATTACTCAGTATGAAAATCTCTATCCCGATAACAATGTCAATGTCCAGATGCGCATCTATGCCAAGCTCCGCGAAGGTATGCTCTCCGGCAAATATGACTGCGCTTTTACTTATTCCGTCTCCGCAAAAGAACTCCCCGGTATGGAGTTCCGCTCCTATAAGAAGATGGGCACCTATTTCGCCGTCTCATCCAAGTCTCCGGCTATTGAAAATGACCACCTGAATTATGCCGCACTGTCCCATGCTTATCTGTATATTCAGCCGAACAACAAATTTGATGTGATCGGCAACCGTGATATCAGCATCTGCCGCGACCATGGCTTCACTCCTGTGGGCATCCAGTATGTCTATGGGGAGCAGAGTGTGGCAGCGCTTGTGCGCGACAGCACCGGTTTTTCCATTGTGGGCCCCGCCTTCGGTGCACAGTTCGGCGATGACATCCGTCTGTTCAAGGTGGAAAATACGATTGCGGAGGAACAGTATATCGGCGTGATCTGGCGCCCTGACGACTGCACACCGGAGACGAGAAAATTTGTGGAGTCCATTCCCTATATTGATGCCGTAAGAACGGACGAATAATTAGCTTGTCAAAAAAACGAAGTTACTTGAATGGAAACACAGCCCGCTGCCGTGCACTTGCTGTCCGTTTACAGCGGCCGATTCACACATTTGCGGGCTGAGAAATGTAATTGCTGCGTACGTGCCGCAGCGTGAAACACTGCTAGGCTTTTTGACAAGTCTGGCAAAACATATTTCTGACCGGTAGGAGTTGGGGAACATGAAAGCTGTCAGCGTGCTCATCAAGCCCGTTTCGGGCAGTTGCAATATCAAATGTGAATACTGTTTTTATCTGGACGAGGCCAGTTATCGGGATACCCCGAATTTCGGCAGAATGAGTCTGGAAACGCTGGAGGCCATCGTCAGCAAGGTCTTTGCCTGTGCGGAGCAAAGTGCGTCTTTCGCCTTCCAGGGCGGCGAACCAACCCTGCGTGGCCTTGACTTCTACCGGACTTTTGTGGAACTGCAGAAGAAGTACAACATCAGGAATATTTCAGTCACCAACTGCCTGCAGACCAACGGCCTTGTGATTGACGATGCGTGGGCGGATTTTCTCCACAAAAACGACTTTCTGGTGGGTCTTTCGCTGGATGGTCCGAAGGAAATCCACGACCGTTTCCGCCGCTATCACGGGGGACGCGGCACCTATTCCGATGTGATGAAGACGGCCCGCATCCTGCGCAAGCATGATGTCACCTTCAACATTCTGTTCACGGTGACCTCAGAGTCGGCAAAGGAACCCGGCAAGCTCTATTCCTTTTTCCGCAAAAATGGATTTGACTATCTCCAGTTCATGCCCTGCATCGATCCCTATTACGGCACACGCGGCTCCGACCCCTTTTCCCTGCGCCCGCAGGAGTTTCTATTTTTCCTAACCCGCTTTTTTGACCGCTGGAGCGCCGAGGTGCTGTCCGGTGCCAGCGTCAGCGTCCGTTATTTTGACAATCTTTGCTGCGTCGCCGCCGGTCTGCCAGCCGAGGCCTGCTCCATGCGCGGCACCTGCTCCTGCCAGTTCATCTTTGAGGCAGACGGCTCCTGCTATCCCTGTGACTTTTATGTGACCGAACAGTGGAAAGCCGGAAACATTCACGACAGCAGTCTTGAGGAACTGTTTGCCTCCCACCGCTGTCAGGAATTTTTGTCGACCGGCAATCGGCTCAGTCCCGACTGCCAGAACTGCAAATGGCTCCGCGTCTGCCGCGGCGGCTGCCGGCGTGACCGGGAAGATTTGGACTATAAAAATTATTACTGCCGTGCCTACGGCAGCTTTCTTGACGCGGAGTGGCCAAAAATCCGTCAGGTATCTGCCTATCTGCTCAGCAGGAGTCGCCAGGCGGTTCAGTAAGAAAGCATATCTTCATCGGAGGTCAAATAAATGCAAATCATCTTGTTTATAATCTGTCTTTGTGCATCCAGCGTGGGCACCATTGTCGGTGCCGGCGGCGGCGTGATCATCAAACCCTTGCTGGATCTTCTCGGTCTTCTACCGGTATCCACCGTCAGCTTCTGTAGTGGCTGCACCGTGTTGGGCATGTCGCTCTGCTCCCTGATCCGCACACGCAAAAGTGATGTGAAACTGGAATTCCGCACAAGTACCCCGCTGGCCATCGGCGCAGTGTTGGGTGGTCTGGTAGGCAAATTTCTGTTTGAACTGGTACGCAACGGCTTCGGCAGTGAAAGCACGCTGGGCGCAATTCAGGCCGTGCTTCTTTTAACCACCGAATTCGGCGTGTTTCTCTATGTCTGCAACAAAGACAAACTGCCCTCCAAGCATGTGACCGGTAACCTCCCACCCATCATCATCGGCATGTGCTTGGGCATCCTCTCCTCTTTTCTGGGAATTGGCGGAGGCACCAGCAATGTGGCCGTCCTATTTTTCTTTTTTTCTATGGACGCCAAAACCGCTGCCAAAAACTCTATTTATGTCATCGTCTTTTCACAGATTGCCAGCATCATTACCGCGATAGTCACCAACTCCGTCCCCGCCTTTGAGATGGTGGATCTCCTGTTTATGGTTGCCGGCGGCATCGGAGGCGCACTTTTGGGTAGCGCCATCTCCAAACGCATCAATAACAAGGGCGTGGAAAAAGTGATGAAAATTGTTCTGCTACTTATGACTGCAATAAACCTTTATAACGTGCTCCAATTCACTGTGCTTTGATCCACAGCTTCTTTCCCAAAAAAATACTTGAAATAGGCGGGGAACGCCATGAGAGAGATCGAAATTCGTCAAATCGAGATATTTCTGACTGTTGCCCGCTGCGGCAATATCTCCCAGGCTGCTCGGGCACTGTATACCAGTCAGTCTTCTATCAGCAACTGGATCAGCAAGATGGAAGCTGACTGCGGAATGACCCTGTTTTTCCGCACCAACCGCGGCGTCTCGCTCACGCCGCAAGGGGAGGCTTTGTTTTCCCGGCTGGACGTGGCCTATAACCGCTTCCGTGTTTCCGTGACGGAAATCTGCCAGGAGCAGGGAGGGCCGGAAAAGGTACTGCGCATCGGGTATCTGAATCGGGCCGATGTCTGTCAAAGCGCGGAGCACTGTCTGACCGCTTATCACCGCGCCTTCCCGACGGTGAAGCTGCAAAGTGAAAAGTTCAACTACCATGAGCTGCGAGACAAGCTTCTATGTGAAGAACTAGACTTGGGCATTTCCGTTTCCTTCGATATTTCATCCTACCCTGATTTCAGCTATGTCGCGATTGGGCCTACAAGTCCGAGCTTTCTCTTCCCTTCCGCGTGGGCAGAGCAGGCGGCAGAGCAGACAGATCTGGGCTTTCTCAGCGGAAAAACCCTAATTCTAGAGGCCCCTACGGCCCGCAGCTGCATCATGGCGATCTGTGAAAATGCAGGGATCCAGATCGGCAGCATCCGCTATGTAAACTCCTACATTTATCAGCTGACACTGATCAAGCACGGCATCGGTTTTTCCATTTGCAGCGACCCGGACGATGCGGATCTGCACCCGGAAATTACGCGTATCCCGGTCACCACGGGCAAGCGGGCAAGCATTGTGGTCGCGTGGCGCAAGGATCGTCTGACCGAACTGGCCGCTGGCTTTGTTTCGGCGCTAGAAGAGCAGAAAACAGAATCATAAAACACTCCCTTTCCGGGTGGCCTTGCCGGAAAGGGAGTGTTTTTTTCAGTTCGTAATAATTCCGGTTGTGTACAGTATACGTCTCCACGCAATCCCTGTCGTTTACACTCACCTTGCTAATTAATATCTGCTGAACAAAACAAAAACATAATCATATGGTCGGTTGTAAAATGAAGTTGAACAGCTAAACAAAGAAAGTCACACCGATGTCACCCGGGCTTGCAAAGGTTGACCCGGGTGATCGGCGGGTTTCCCCATTCCTGGAAATGCAAAGTATTGAACACTTGACATTTTGAACCTCTTTTTTATGACTGCGAAACGGCCATCCTATTTCCGGATGGCCGTTTCGCAGTTTTTATATGATTCGTTTTAATACAGAGCCTTCCCCTGTCATCATACAGCCCATGCCTCATTTTTGTACAGGTTTGCTTCCTGCGAAGGCGTTTGGGGCCAAGAAAGTAGACATTGGTCACATTTCGAGCCGCTTTCTCCCCGCGGTTCTCACTTGGTGTTTAAAAAGCGCCACGAGTGTACCCCATGATTTTGTTGCCGTACTACTCCTTGGGCCTATCCTTCTTTCAGGAAAAAATCAGATTTGCATACGGGATACCCACTACCGCACAGGAAACCATTATGGCCAACGCGGCAACACTTCCATACACAAAGATATCCTTTTGTGTGACCCACTCGTTTCCGGAGAGCAATGCTCCCACCGGACTGGCACAGGGAAGCATAATACCAATCCCGCTTACAAAGCATATTATTGCTGTGATTGCAAGCGGGTTGGCCCCCACGGACTGGGCAAAGGAATACATAACCGGCACCATGAGCGCTCCCGCAATGGAGTTATTAATAAAGTTTGTCAAAACAAGGGTAAACAGACAAATAAACAGCGAGAAAATGTACGGGCTCCTGCCCTCAAACAGCGGTGAAAATATGTTGGTAAATAGGGTAATAAATCCTGTATCTCCGTTTGACAGGGCTGTACTGCAAGTCATGGCCGTGGCCACCATAAAGAGCATACCCCACAGCACTCCCTTGCCCGCAAGCTGCTCGAAGGTAAATATCTGCTTGCCTTGCTTATCTCGAAAAAAGATAGCTATCCCGATCAGCAGCATCAATAACGGATTGGTGCCTATGGCATTTAGCAAATCTTTCAGTCCGCCCGCCGGTAGGAGGCTTGGCAGAACCGTCACGACAATCAGGGCGATAATCAGCGCCAAAGCAAATTTCTGTCTGCCATCAAGGGATTCCACAGATTTACCTACGCTGATTTCCTTCTCCAGCTTTGACATATCAGGTCTTATCATGAATCTGCAAAATAAGAAGAAAATAGCCATAGTAGCAAGACTAAACACAACCGCAAACAGGATGTATTTGAAATAATCATAGGAAAAACGATCCCCGGAGGCCCCGTTTAAATATCCGAAGCTGGCTACAACCCCCACCGCAAAGGGAACCACCACAAGACCGACGCCGTTTGCAAAAGCGATTCCAACCGCCATCATCTTGGGCCATTTGTCTTGCTTTGTAAAGCCAACCTGCCTGCATATTGTGCCGACGAACTCCCAGCAAATTAAAACTCCTGCCAAATTACATTGAAGCGCCGAACACACAAACGCCGCCATAATGAGAAAAATTGACAACACCCAAGGGCGACCCTTTGCTAGTTTAGCAGATACAAGGCGGTTTGCCATATAGTCTGATATCCCGGTGGTTGTTAAAAGTGCCGTCAAAACCAAAAGAAAGAACACCATTTGTACGCTTTTGTTTCCGATCGCGTCTGTAATTGCACGTGAGGCCGAACCTTCATAATAATCGGTTAACCCCAGCATGATAAGGGCCAGAACACTCGGCCAAATAAAGCCGCAGTTGATCCATCCCCACAGTGCGCCGATAAAGATACCCAAAATTGTCATGCCCAGAGGAGTCATGGGGCCAAATGACGGGATGAATCGAAAAAAAACCATGAATGCTATGCTGATGATCGCGTGTACGTAATACTTGGTATTTACTGAGGTTCTGCTCTGTACCATGGCAGAGTTTGGCATGTCAACACGCTCCATTAATTTTATTTTTACATTTACTGACTTTTTTCTTCAATTTCAACTTCCAGCATACAGTCCGTATCATCCTCGGGCCGATCAAGATTGTATTCGATCCGTTCTATCCATCCGTTATAGCGATAATAGCCTTTTCCTCTGTGCCCGGGATTGATGGGCGTTTCGCCGTAACGCCCTATGGCAAAGCATCCCGCCACGGGAAAGAGCGGGTCTGTCTGCACGACAATCGTATCGCCGGCGCGCTTTCCGTCTATCAGCAGTCGCCCCACACCTTGGTTATTGCCGGTGTTTTCAAAGTCAAAGGACAATGCGTGTTTGCCCTCTGTCAGCAGCACATCACAGGACAAGTCATAGGATTTGCTTTGCAGATAATTATAGTGAAAGCCCAAGCACCCATTTTCAACGTACAGAGCATACCCACCGGAGTTCGTGCCAGCACCAATCAGCACCCCTTCATTTCCCGTTTTCCAATCAACGAACGCGGTCATGACAAAGGATTTATTCCCAAGTCTGGGGGGAGAAAAGTTTGGCGACATTTCAGGATAAAATGTATAATGTTTTTTAAACTCAGTAGGCGGAAATTTAAGCATTTTGTTGAAGCTGAATCCATCCCTGGTTCGGAAATGACTCTCTACAATGGGCAGGACATCATATTTACCAGCTTCACGCCACCAAAGTTCTTTTAAACGCGCAAGCTTTTCGGGGTATACCGCAGCCAGATCTTTGGATTCTGAAAAATCCTCATCGGTATGATACAGCTCCCAAATATCTTCCTCAAAAGACGGGGACTCCACATGGCTGGTCACCGCTTTCCAGCCGTCACGCCAGATGCCGCGGTTCCCATGCATTTCAAAATACTGGGTTTTCCGCCTTCTGGGTGCGTTCGGCTCCTCAAAGGTATAGCGCATGCTGATACCATGTTTCGGTTCCTGTTTGACCCCTTTGATCTCCTGTGGCTGTTCAATACCACAAACATCCAGCGTGGTGGAATACAGGTCGATCACATGGTGGAATTGGTTTCTGATGGTGCCTCGATCATGAATCATTTTAGGATACGAAATAATACACGGCACCTTTATGCCCCCAGCATGCACCCATGATTTATACCACTTGAGCGGTGTATTGCCCGCCCATGCCCAGCCGGGAGGGTAGTTGCCATTGGCCTCGACGGTGCCCAACTGCTCCAGGTGCTCGTCGTCAAGAAGCTCTTCCCAATTCATAGAAAGAATATGGTAAAACTCATTGAAGCAGCCGTTGGGCCCGCCCTCTGCCGACGCACCGTTATCCGTCAAAAAAACTACCATAGTATTGTCGTATTGTCCCAAGCGCTTCAAGTAATCCATCAGGCGTCCGATCTGTTCATCCGTATAGGTCAGATACCCGGCGAAAATCTCCATATAGCGCGCAAAAACTTTTTTCTGCTGTTGCGTCAGTGTATCCCAGGGTGGCGACATGGAATTTCGTTCTGTCAATTCTGTATTTTCGGGAATAAGCCCCAATTCCTTTTGTTTTGCAAACACTTTTTCCCGGTATGCGTCCCAACCATCGTCAAATTGTCCCTTATACCGGGCAATATACTCCGGTGGCGCATGATGGGGGCCGTGCATGGCGCCAAAGGCCAAGTAACAGAAAAATGGTTTTTCATATGCAGTGGACTTGCTGTCTCCAATATATTTGATTGCCCGATCAACCAGGTCTGCTCCAAGCTGGTATCCCTCTTCTGGAAGCTTGGGGGGATCCACTTGTTCATTTCCCTGAATTAACGACGGACTGTACTGGCTGGTACCGAACCGGTGAAACCCATAGAACTTGTCAAATCCACGGCTGCAGGGCCACTGATCAAATGGGCCGGCCCCTGTCATATGAGAGGTGTTGCAAAGGTGCCATTTCCCCAGCGCACAGGTGAAATATCCAGCATCATGCAGGGTTTCACTGATAAAGGCGTATTTGGGATCCACTTCGCCGGCCATATTGGGGTATCCAAGATTAAAGTTGCATACATGGGCAAATCCCACCGAATGGTTGTTACAGCCAGACATAAGACTGGCACGGGTGGGTGCGCACATTGCGTTTACATGGAAGTCACGGTAGCGCAGCCCATCGGCGGCCAGGGCATCAATATTGGGTGTTTCTATGGTCGAGCCATAACAGCCTATTTGCGAATAACCCGTATCATCCAGGATGATATAAAGAACATTGGGCGCGTCTTTTGGAGGTTTTTTCCCCGCTGGCCACCATGGAGTAGAATCCATGTAACTGGTGTTGATTACACCCTGAAAATTCTCTGCCACACTTTGTTCCCCCTTAAAATTTTTACGAGAAGATTAGATTCGCATAAGGTATGAATACAGCCGAAGCGATCGCAACCGCGATCAGCGTAACATAGCTGTACTTCCAAACCGCTTTTTGCGTCATCCACTCATTGCTGCACAGCATGGCGGCGGCTGGGCAGGAGCAAGGCAGTATCATGCCGATATTCGCAATGACACAGACCATCGCCGTTACGGTAAGGGGGTTTGCGCCCACAACCGGAGCAAAGGCAAACATCACTGGGATCATAATGGCACCGGCAACCGCGTTGTTAACAAAATTAGTGAGGATCAGCGTAAAAATGCAGATGGCCAAGGTGAAGAAGTAGGGACTTCTTCCGTCAAACATGGGGGTAAAAATGTCTGTAAACATGGTTGTAAATCCGGTTTCGGGAGCAGACAGGGCAATCCCGATGGTGGTCGCGGCCGCGACCATGAACATCATGTTCCACATAATCCCTTTTCCCGCCAGTTCGTCGAAGGAAAAAAACGGTTTCCCAGCTTTGTCTTTTCCAAAGATCGCCACGCCTATCATAAGCAGGATAAGGGGAACGTTTCCGATCCCATTCATAAACGCTTTTAACGGATTGCCCATAGGAAGAAGACTGGGAAGAATAATCAGGATGATCAAGGCAACAACAAGTCCAAGCGCCACTTTCTGGTGCTTTGTAAAAGGTGTAATCTCCCCCACCTTGATTCCGGTGCTGGTTTTTAGCTTCGTCATATCCGGTCGGGATAAAAGTCTAGCCAACAAGAAGTATAGGAACATGATGGCAACACAGAAGACCAGCCCAAACAACATGTACTGCAAGGGATCAAATACAAAGGCGTTACCCGAGGCAGCGGTTAAGTACCCAAATGTTGCAATTACGCCGACAGCCACCGGCATAGAGCTGACACCCACGGAATTTGCAAAGGTAATCGCGGTCAGCATCATTCTGGGCCACTTATCCTCCTTGGTATAGCCCACCTGTCCGGAAATCGTGTATACAAATTCCCAGCAGATCAGGGTCGCCGCGTAACCGCACTGGAAGGCAGCACAAATAAAGGTCGCCATAATGATGGTCATGGACAGCAGCCACGGCCGCCCCTTCACCCAATTGGAGGAAACCAACCGGTGGGTCAGCTGTTCGGAAATCCCCGTTGTGGTGAGCAGTGCCGCGATAATAAGCAGCCACAAAAGCTGTTGTATGGTGGGGTTTGTGATCGCGGCGGTAACCGCGGCACTGGCGGAGCCTCCAAAGGCATCGGTCAGTCCAAGCAAGACAAGGGCCAGGATACTGGTCCATATCATGCCACAGTTGATCCACCCCCACAGAGCACCCACAAAAATTCCCGAAATGGTCATTCCCAACTCCGTCATCGCGTCAAACGGGGGAATGAAGCGGAAAAATAGCATGATCGCAATGCTGATGGCCGCGTGGATATAATACTTTGTGTTAACGCTGGTACTTTTCGCAGTACTGGTCGTTGTCATAAATATATCCCTCTCTATCCTATATTCAGTTATTTTATGAAGCAAGCGCTATGCCATGGGATTGACACCATTGCCATATCACCACCCTAAAATAAAAATTTGCAAGCATTGACAAGGTTCATGACAACCATAACGGCGATAAGCGCGTTCAAAAGGTTTTCTCACTGCCAAAGGTGATCAGGCAGACGCGAAAGGGCAACGCTTATCAATTACTGTTTCCTTTCGAGAGGCGTTATTCCAGTTCAAGCTCCCGCTCCAGGGCAAGCATGAGATCCCTATCATCCGCCGGCCTATCCGTGTGAATCTCAACCCGATCCATTTTTCCGGTGTATGGATAGAAGCCTCTGCCCCGATGGGCGCTTTTTATCGGTGAAGAGGAGTATCTTCCCACGCCAAGGCCGCTCGAAACCCGAAACAGCGGGTATTCATGAATTGCGATCGCCTCGCCGCAGGCCTTCCCATCTACCAAAATACGCGCCACCCCTCTGTCGGGCTTTGTACAGACAAAGTCAAAGGCGAACTCATGCTCTCCATCCTCAACCGCTAGCTTGCAATCAAGATCATAGGAGCGCACGCCCAGGTAGTTGTAATTCATACACAGTCTGCCGTTTTCCACATAAATTACATATCCTCCCACATTGTAGCCACAGGAGAACAGAACCCCTTCATCGCCTTTACCATAACTTGCCTTTGCCGTAATAGTAAAGGACTTGTTGGTCAGACGCGGTATGGGTGCATTGACATCCATTTCAGCATAATAAGTACACCCCACCTGCTTATCCTCGTTGGCAAACAGCAGCATCTTGTTAAAGTCAAATCCGTCGCGATGGCGGAAATGGCTTTCAATTAAAGGCAATACACCATAGGTGCCAGCCTCATGCCACCAAAGATCAATCAGTTCTCTGAGCTTTTCCGGATTCTGTTCCGCCAAGTTGTTTGATTCAGAGAAATCCGCGTCTGTGTGATACAGCTCCCAATCATCCTGGTCAAAACTTGGCGAATCCACATGGTTTGCAACCGCCTTCCAGCCATCACACCAGATCCCCCGGTTCCCCATCATCTCATGGTATTGAATGTGGCGGCAGCGGGGCGCGTTGGCATCGTCAAACGTATAAGTCATGCTGATTCCCGGCTTTGTCTCCTGCTTTACACCTTTCATAGACTCAGGCTGTTCAATCCCGCAGATATCAAGCACAGTGGTATTTATGTCGGTCACGTAGTGGTACTGCCTGCGAATGCCGCCCTTATCTTTGATGCAGCGGGGATAGCTTATGATACACGGCACCTTAATGCCGCCGGCATGCACCCAGGATTTATAAAGCTTTAAAGGAGCATTGCCTGCCCAAGCCCACCCGGGGGGATAGTGGTTGTAGGCGTCGGGCGTGCCGATTTTTTCAAAGCCTTCCTCATCCACCAGTTCGGCCCATGACATACTCAAAAGGTGGTGCAGCTCACTCAGGCAGCCGTTAGGCCCGCCCTCGGCAGAGGCGCCATTATCGGACAGCAGCACAATAAGCGTGTTGTCATACTGGTCAATCTTTTTGAGATAGTCAAGAAGCCGCCCTAATTGCTCATCCGTATAATGTAAAAAGCCTGCAAATGCTTCCATATACCGCGCATAAACCTTTTTCTCCCAATCGTTCAAGCTGTCCCACGGCTTAACAAGATCGTTCGACTCCGTAAGCACTGTGTCGGGCGAAATCAGCCCCATCTCTTTTTGCCGCGCAAACACCTTCTCGCGGTAGACCTCATACCCTTCGTCAAAGGCACCCTTAAATTGATCCATATATTCCTTTGGAGCGTGGTGGGGGGAGTGCATCGCGCCAAAAGCCAGATAGCAGAAAAATGGTTTCTCGGGATAAACGGACTTCTCGGTACCTATGTATCGGATAGCCCGGTCAATCAAATCCTCGCTCAGGTGATACCCTTCCTCCGGCGTTTTGGGTGGGTCAACAAAGGTGTTATCTTGGACAAGGTCAGGGTGAAACTGGCTGTTGGCCGCATTCAAAAAACCGTAGTATTTGTCAAATCCTCTTCCAAGGGGCCACTGATCAAAGGGGCCGGCACCGTTCATGTTGCTCTGGTTGCACAGGTGCCACTTTCCCAGGGCAAAGGTAAAATATCCGTTTTCCCTGAGTGTCTCGCTGATAAAACCGTACTTAGAAGCAATTTGGCCCGACAGCGCTGGATAACCTAAGTCAAAATTAGATAAATATCCATAGCCGACCGTGTGGTTGTTGCAGCCGGTTAAAAGGCTGGCCCTTGACGGCGAACACATGGCGCAAACATTGAAATCACTGTACCTCAGCCCATCCGCCGCTATGGCGTCGATATTGGGCGTTGGAACCAGTGAACCGTAACACCCCAGCTGAGAATAGCCGGTATCATCCAGCATGACATACAGGACGTTAGGTGCATTCTCCGGTGCTTTCTTTTTTTCCGGCCACCAAGGCGTTGAGTCCTGATAGCTTGTTTTTATTACCCCTTGGAATCTTATATTATCTGACACGAAACATCCTCCTTCACCATTTTGGCAGCTTCTCGTCTGCAGTGTTTGTAGCAGCTGGGTTTCACCAGCTGTGATTCGTCCAGCACTCATCTTCGTCTGTCACGGCTGCAAAAGAATCCACAAATTCCCGCGTCAGATTCGACATCCTGGATTTGAGCCAGGCAATAATCAGATACTGGTTTTGTACAGGTTTTTCTATTTTATAAAGCTTGATATCCTGGCGAAATTCCTTGCCAAATTCGCCTCCACCGATTGCAATACCACGGTTGTTCCTTACCGCCAGCATCAGTGCCTCCCGGCTTGGCATGTATTTAAACCGTCTGGGCACAAATCCGCAGGCCGCGCATTCTCTGAGCGCCCTGTACTCCGCATCCTTCATCTCAGCCAATGAAAGCAAGTACAAAGTTTCGTCCTCCAGGTATTCCGGAGCAATATAGTCCAGTGCCGCCATGGGGCGCTTTTGGGAGATGGCAAAATAAGAGTCATACATATGTATTTTCTTCGTTTCAACTTCCCGATACTCCCCAAAGCCCAAGGAATAGGACACAATACAATCAACATTTTCACACACCAGATTTTCACGCAATTCAGGAAATCGGAGGTGTTGGATGTCCAGCAGGACATCCGGATGGCTTTCTTCAAAGGGCTTAATTTTCTCCGTAAATTTTTCTATAATACCTTTTGAACCCAGGCAGCCCACCCGCAAAATATTTTCCGGCATTTCGTATACCAGCCGAATGCTCCGCATGGTGTTGCAGACCCGCCCCAGCATGGGCTTAAGCTCCTTGTACAGAAACGTTCCCTCTTCCGTAAGCTCAACGCCGTGGTTTGTGCGGATAAACAGTGTGGCGTTTAAGCTCTCCTCCAGCCGCTGAATCCACCGGCTCACGGCAGCCTGGTTAATAAACAGCTCCCTTGCCGCGCTGGATACACTCAGTCTTTCCGCGACAGTGAGAAATATTTCAATCTGCTGCAACGTGATATCATCCAAGGGAAACACCTCCAAGCCCAAATTTGTGATGCTGTCCTAGATTCTCCCGATTCCTTTTGCGATGGTATAGGCCATACCTGTGGCATTCATAATATTTTTTGGCCCCAAGCAGTCGCCTATGGGGTAGAATTCTGGCGCACCGTCCGATAAGGCAAAAGCATCGTCATGAAGCGCCCTATGCCCAACCGCATAAATGACGGTGTCCGCGGCAAAGTGAACCTGTTCTCCCATCCGTTCACCCTGTACCCCGGTTTCATCCATGGACAGGACTTTGGTGGAAAGTATGACCTCTACGCCATATTTTTTCAGCTCTTCCTGCAGTCCCTTCATATGCTGATAATTGCCACCATCGTTTACATGCCCCGTCATTTCCAGTATGGTGACCTTTTTCCCCATCATGGCAAGGTACACCCCAAGCTCCATGCCCACAAGGCCGGCTCCGATGATAATGGCGTGGTTTCCAACCGCTTGCGGATTTGCATACGCACACTCCGCCGACAGCACGTTTTCTCGGTCGATCCCATCAATTTTGGGAACCAGCGGTACGGATCCCACCGCAGAGATGATTACATCAGGGGCTATTTCCGCTGCCAATTGGGGCGTAACCGCTGTGTTCAGCCGCACGTCTACCCCGGCTTTTTTCACCCTGTTTGCCTGCCGGTCCAAATATTCTCCCAACAGTCTTTTAAAGGGAACCTTTTCCTCGCACTTAAGGATGCCGCCCAGACAATCTCTTTTTTCACAGAGGATTACCTCATGTCCGCAAGCGGCACAGGTGATTGCCGCCTCCATCCCGGCAACGCCGCCCCCCGCAATCAAAACCTTCTTCTTGATTGGTGTGGGCGTCTCGATTTGGGACTGAACCTGCCACCCCAGTTCCGGGTTAATGGCACAGCGGAAATGCCCGGTGTTCATCAGGTTTGAGAAGCAGGCCAGACAGCGCATACAGCTGTTGATATCCTCTTCGCATCCAGCGCGGGCCTTCAGCGGCAAATCCGGATCAGCCATAAGGCCACGGGCAATTTGAATCACGTCCGCCTGACCCGAGGCAATGATCTCCTCCATGAGTGCCGGGGACGTTAACGCGCCGACGGTTGCAACCTTCGCGTTCACATGTTTTTTGACTTCTGCGGCAAATTTGACATTGCAGCCGTCCTCCCGGAACATGCTGGGGTGCGTCAGGGTGAACACCTCCTCAACCTCATGGCTGCCCACCGAAACATGGATCAGGTCAACATGTCCATCCAGCTGCTTAGCAATGGCGATGCCCTCGTCAATTCCGTATCCGCCTTCATATCCCTCGGTTCCAGTCATGCGAATTTCAATAGGAAAGCCGGGTCCGACCGCCTTTCGTACGGCGTCGCATACCGCAACCGCAAACCTCGCTCTGTTTTCCACATCCGACCCGCCCCACTTGTCATTTCGGGTGTTCAGTCTGGGGGACATAAACTGGTGCAGCATCCAGCCGTGACCGGCATGTACCTGAACCATCCCAAACCCGCATTTTTTCAGATAGGCCGCACCGTCCGCGTACTTTTTTATGATTCGCTCGATCATTTCCTCGGGCATCCCCTGCACCGTTCGCCCATCGTTGGTGACACAATCCACAGGGCCATAGGCGGCCCCCGGCGGATTTTTCCATCGGTTCGCGTACAGCCCGGCGTGCAGGAGCTCTCCGCAGCAAACCGCACCGTACCGGTTTACCATCTCCGCCACGCGGGTCAGGCCGTGGAAGGAATACGGCTGGCCGCAAAAATCATTGTCTAGCCGGATGCAATATCCATACCCGACGCCATAGTCCGTGTCAACCGCGCATCCTCCCACATTTACTGATGCTGCTCCACCCATCGCTTTGCGGGCATAGTACCGCGCCGCTTCCTGTTGGTACATGCCATCCTTGTCCTGATCTACAAAAGCGGTGGGAGCTCCAAAAATCCGGTTTTTAAAAACCTGCCCCCCAAGCTGAATTGGGCTAAACAAATTTGGATACTTTAAAGCATTACTCATATTTTTATTTGTGTGTTTCTGTGTACCACACATCCTCCTTCTCCATTAATCAATACTGGATGGTCCGCTTGTGCCGTCGGCTTGACACTTCACGATTCTCGAAGTCAATAAGCATATTATACAAATATTTGCGTCGCGCGCCGCATTTATCTAAGCAAATTATAAGTACGAGTTCCAGTCTTTGTCAATGAATTAAGCTTCCGTGGCTATGACTAAAAATCATAGCCTTATGGATAGGAGATCATGAGAAACTATCCCAGCTAATTTCACAAGCTGCTGTAGGTTTGCAATGTCATGCAGACAGTATGGTCGGAAAGCAGCGCCGGCGCTGTTGTGGTTTTACCGCAGCCGCAGGATACAGAAAAAAATGACCCGGCAGTGTTCCCAACCGGTCAAAAAAATTTCCTCCTGCGGGGGCCTTATGATGACAGGAGCAAGGTATAGCGGAAAAAAACCAGATCTTTCAGTTTTTTGCCACAGATTCCGGAGGTTGGACAACCGCTTGTGCAAATTCGCTTGCAAGCCTCTTGGCAAAATGCCACCGAATAAAAATGTTAGAATTTACTGTTGTTTATCTTTGCATCATACAAGACATTCTGCCGCTGCCGTTTGGCCGCCGTATAGAGATAAGAATTGAGTTATCGTTTCAGAACACATAAAAACGCAGGATCGCTCCTGCGTTTTTATGTGCTCTATTAGGTTTTCGTTCCCGTTATGTGGGGGCAAATTTTTTTCTTTTGATTGCACAGCAACCACCAGGCGACGCGCTACGGCTTCATCATCATTTCTACATAGATAAGCTCCTCTCCCGGGATAATGAGGGCCAGAGCCTGTATATTTAAACCAACAGTTCAATGACAAAGCGCTCCGTGCGGACTATGATAAAAGCGCAAAATACGACAGGAGCGATGGGAAGCGCGTTGTCACGATCAAAATCACTATGGGTTTTTTTGCTCAGATGCCCACTTCACAATCGCCCAAAAGTTAAAAACGACCAAAACATATACCATCATTTTCAAGTCAAAACAGGAGAAGAATGGCGCGCGCAGAACTGCGCGCGCCATTGGGGGTGTAGGCAGATGAAGATGGGAAAGTCTGAATATATTTAGGCACCAAACAGCAGTGAACCAAGGGGATAACAAACAAGACATGTGACGATGATAGAAATAAACATTAAAACAAAACCATTTGCGCAGATATACCGCCCCTTTGTCCAAGGATTTCCGAACGCGATGCCAATGGTCAGGCAGGCAGGCGGAATGGTAAAGGCCATGGAGGATCCGATGCAAATGGTAACAGCCATAATCAGCGGGTTAATGCCATTTGCCATGCAGAGCGGAATCGCCACACTCATAAAGATGACACCAACGGGGGGGGGGGGGGGGGGGGGGGGGGGGGGGGGGGGGGGGGGGTGGGGGGGGGGGGGGGGGGGGGGGGGGGGGGGGGGGGGGGGGGGGGGGGGGGGGGGGGGGGGGGGGGGGGGGGGGGGGGGGGGGGGGGGGGGGGGGGGGGGGGGGGGGGGGGGGGGGGGGGGGGGGGGGGGGGGGGGGGGGGGGGGGGGGGGGGGGGGGGGGGGGGGGGGGGGGGGGGGGGGGGGGGGGGGGGGGGGGGGGGGGGGGGGGGGGGGGGGGGGGGGGGGGGGGGGGGGGGGGGGGGGGGGGGGGGGGGGGGGGGGGGGGGGGGGGGGGGGGGGGGGGGGGGGGGGGGGGGGGGGGGGGGGGGGGGGGGGGGGGGGGGGGGGGGGGGGGTGGGGGGGGGGGGGGGGGGGGGGGGTGGGGGGGGGGGGGGGGGGGGGGGGGGGGGGGGGGGGGGGGGGGGGGGGGGGGGGGGGGGTGGGGGGGGGGGGGGGGGGGGGGGGGGGGGGGGGGGGGGGGGGGGGGGGGGGGTGGAGGGGGGGGGGGGGGGGGGGGGGGGGGGGGGGGGGGGGGGGGGGGGGGGGGGGGGGGGGGGGGGGGGGGGGGGGGGGGGGGGGGGGGGGGTGGGGGGGGGGGGGGGGGGGGGGGGGGGGGGGGGGGGGGGGGGGGGGGGGGGGGGGGGGGGGGGGGGGGGGGGGGGGGGGGGGGGGGGGGGGGGGGGGGGGGGGGGGGGGGGGGGGGGGGGGGGGGGGGGGGGGGGGGGGGGGGGGGGTGGGGGGGGGGGGGGGGGGTGGGGGGGGGGGGGGGGGGGGGGGAGGGGGGGGGGGGGGGGGGGGGGGGGGGGGGGGGGGGGGGGGGGGGGGGCACCTGATTCATGAAACTGGTCAGAATAATGCAGATGATACCAATGGCGCTAACAAATGCCCAAGGCCCTAGATCCTGCACATAGGGAGTAAAGACACTAGAAAGGTACTCCCCGATTCCGCAGACGTCGCTGGAAAACGCGTTTGCCAGCAGACAGAAGCCGGCCAGCAGGAAAATGGTTCCCCACTGGACGCGCGGGAAGACATCGTTCAGAACCAAAATGGGTTTCCCATCCACATGGATGATAGACAGCGCAACGATGGCGATAAACAGCGGTCCGGTTTGGGTCAAGGTATTCATTGCAGTGTTCAGCGCACAGGTCGGAGCGACCAGATTCAGAACACCGGGCAGCAGCCACGAGGCAATGGTGAGCAACAAGATGACGGTTACAATTTTTTCTTTTCTGGTCCAGGGGCCTGGATTGTGTGATTCCAAAACACTGAAATCAACATCTTTAAAGTGAGACATGTCCGGTTTTACAACAAAGCGGAACCACAGAAGCATCAGCGCGATCAGAATGATGCCAAATGGGAAGGCCAACATGGTATAGGCGAGGATGTCGCTTGGCTGGCCCGTGATGCTGGAATAGACACTCATCCAGAGGATGGATAGGGTATGGCAGATGGGTGTCATCACAAACCCGATAATCAAAACATAGGACATGGAGGTGATAATAAATTTGGGCCAGTCATCGCCTTTTTTAAATCCAAAGGCAATGAACATTTCTTCCGCGACACCGAAGAAAAACAGCTGAACTGGTGTAATATCCAAAAACAAATCCAGCAGCAGCGCAGCACCGAGCAAAGTGATACTGAATGACCAGCCGCCCCTTTGCGCGAATTTTCGCGTGATAAAAAAGTATGTAATTCGTTTCATAATGCCGGCGTCTTCCAGCAGAACACAGAAGATCAGACAGCCGATTACAAAAACAGGGATCCAATAGCCCAAAGACTGCGCCCCGGCTTCATATATGCCGTTGCCCATTGTCGAATTCGGATAGATCGCAAGCGCATCATATCCAAATGCGACTACAATCAGGAAAAAGGGCCACACCAGGTCAACAAACGTCCATAGAACAACGCAGCCAACAAAATCGCCTAAAACGGCAAATCCGATGCTGGTGATGGACTCATAGGGTGGAATAAAGCGGAAAAACACTACGCAGGCGATGCCGATAATGGTCATAATTAGCTTGAAACTGCTCATTGTATGCTTCTCGCCGACCGCGCTTTTGGCTTTGATCAGAGACACTTTGTCTAGCACATGCATAAAACAATTACACCTCTCAAGTTCTTTTTGGCATTTCTCTCGTAAAACAATTTGGGCACCAACCCATCGTATCTACTGCTTCCCACCTCCACTGAGTAAGAATTTATGGTGAACTTGCAAAATTCGTGATCAACTGACTTTCATCTCTTTCATAGTTTATGCTATATTTTCATCTTGTGAAGAAACAAGCAGTTTCCTTTATGCTACTAATTGTTACACATATTGAGTGGTAAATCATGTCAATTGAACAATAGCCCCAATTTTTGTGTGGACGACAGCCAGAGGAAAAAACAAATCAGATCCCAAACGGTGCACGGAATCTTCCTCAGATTCAGCAAGAGAATGGACATAGCAATGCGATAGCAGATGGTTTCCTCCAACTTAGCAGTCATGAGGCCGATGCCGCATTTGCGCTTTGCAAATCTGTACCGGCGTTCCACCTCCACACGCTCGCATCGATCCAGATAATCCTGCTTTTTATCGCGCTGCTCATCCCGCTTCGATCGCCCGAGTACGGGGCCGGAAAGACGGATTCCGCGTTCCTTGCAGTAGGTGAGATTGTTACTGTTCCGATAGATTTTTTTCCGTTAGCACCCGTTCCGGATAGTTTCCGATGCAATATTTGTACCGCTCTATCATTTCCGTTAGCTTTGTCGCTTCGTTGTATGGATCAAAGGGCAGAACTTCAAGACGTGTCCAGCCATTCGCAACGCTGATATCCAGCTTTGCGCCAAACTCCACAGGGGCTTTGGCTTTCCCTCTGACTATGGGGCGGAGAAACGGCTGGCTCATGCTGACAATGCGGTTTGAAACTGAGTGGCAGTGGTTGTCGCACCTGTTTTTCTGTTGTTCGTAGACCTTTCGAATGAAGAAATATCGTTCTACAAGGGAGACGTGGGAACAATCGCACCAAACCCATCAGAACCTAAGTTGCCCAATCAGAAGTGGGTGACTGTTGTCACGGAGTTCAGTTTGTTCGGACAAAAGCTGTACCTCTCACCGATTCTGGATTTATGCAGCAGGAATATTGTCAGCTACACCATCTCAGACAGGCCGGTGCTTTCGATGGTCACAACTATGCTGGACAAGGCGTTTGAACATCTTCCGAATGGTACAAATCTCATTCTGCATTCCGACCAAGGCTGGCGCTACCAGCACAAGCAATATCAGCGGATACTGAACGCCAAAGGTATTCGGCAAAGCATGAGTCGAAAGGGCCACTGTCTTGACAATGCGGTGATTGAAAACTTCCCTGGTATGCTCAAAAGCAAACTCCTGTATCTGCAAAAATTTCATTCCATAGATCAGTTCAAGACGGAGCTGATTGAATACCTAGATTACTACAACAATCGAAGAATCAAGGCAAAGCTGAAGGGCTTGCTCCCTGCAATTCGCAGACAACAAGCCCATTCAGCTGCTTAATTAAAATATTTGTCTAACTTTTGGGGGTCATTTCAAAATGTTCCAGACCCTTCTATATGGTTATGCACCCGCTGACCTGTTGCCAGAACCTGTGACCTGAACCCGAAAAACTTCGTCAATAGGAATGTTAGTCACAATATGCTAGACTATGAAAAATGGAGTGATTGACATGAAGCATGGATTTACAGAAGAACAGATCATCAAGCTTCTCAAGGAACATGCCGGTGGTAAACGGGCAGCGGATATTGTCCGTGAGTACAACATCACAGAGCAGACTTTCTATCGTTGGAAAAGCAAGTACGGAGGTATGGGAGTAAATGAGGCAAAACGATTGAAGCAGCTTGAGGAAAAAACAGACGCCTCAAGGAACTTGTCGCTGACCTCACCGCTGGACAACCATATTCTAAAGGACGTACTCTCAAAAAACGGCTAAAGCCTGCCGAGAAGCGCAAGATTGCATGTGACATACAGGAACAATACCATCTCAGTGAGCGCCGCGGGTGCAGGCTTATCAGCATATGCAGAAGCAGCAAGAGATACAATCCGAGTGACAAAAACGAAGATGGCGCAATCGCGGCTCGACTGACCGCACTGGCTGCTCGTTGGAAACGGTTCGGCTATCGGCGATTGCATATTATGCTCCAGCGTGAAGAGTTACATATCAACCACAAACGAACCTATCGGCTCTATAAAGAGGCGGGGTTAGCCTTAAAGAAACGGAACAAGAAGAAAAAATACGAAAAGCGCGGCATGCCCGATCGGGCCTGTCCGGAGTTCAATTCCCGCTGGTCGATGGACTTTGTCTGTGACCGCACCCGGTACGGTGGGCACATCCGAATTATGACATTGATAGATGAGGCCACAAGGCAATGCCTTGCTCTGGAGGTGGATAGCTCCATCACCGGGAGGAAAGTAGCCTCCGTGCTTAACCGAGTAGCCCTGTTTCGGGGATTACCCAAAGAGATCTTGACCGATAATGGTTCTGAGTTCACCGGAAATGCTCTAAATGCCTGGGGACACGATCGCGGAGTGGAGCACATCTTTACCGATCCTGGCTGCCCAACACAAACCGGATATATTGAAAGTTTCAATGGCAAGTTAAGAGATGAATGCCTCAATCAAAACTGGTTTTCCAGTCTGTCAGAAGCAAAGAGCATTATTGAAGAATGGCGGCTGGAATACAACAAACTCAGGCCTCACTCATCTCTTGGCAACTTGACCCCGGAAGAATACGCCCTTAAAATCTCAGGTGATTACTAACTTTTCACATGGACGGTTTTAGGGGGCAGGTCAATTGTTAAACCATTCCAATCAAAAGGGACGTGTTTCTTTACTAATGATGCCCATAGGTGCTATACTAAGTGTGCAATACATGGTACTATGCTAAAAAATAGAGGTGTCAATATGGACCAAAGGCAAGCAAAAAAAGGTCGATTTTTAAAGAGGAAAAAGAACGGCCAACTTTTTTCTTATTTTGCAACGGTCACTTTATCTATACTTTTTCTTTTTGTGGGGAATAAAATTGCAACTGAAGGATTGTCCATATTTAACAGTGGAGATACAGGACAAATGGTGGCTAAGGCAAGAATTGAAGAAATAACTGATAGAACTTCCGACGAATATAGCTTTGACGGGAGTACTACGTTTGAAAATATTCAGATAACCTTTAAAGCTATAATTCTCAGCGGAGCGAAAAAAGGGGAAACAGTCACAGGCATCCAGCACATCGACAGCATGTATAACATGGGGGCATCAGAAGTTGATCAGGGCAATAAAGTTTTGCTCCTTTATGATGAAGCTCAGGAAGGATTCAATTGGCAATTCATGGAGCTTGTAAGAACGGACAAACTTTTTGTTTTAGGCGTTCTTTTTCTCCTTACGCTGCTGCTATTCGGACGCCTAAAAGGGTTTAACACCATACTTTCTCTTGTTTTTACTTGTGTTGCTATATTTGCGGTTTTTATTCCATCTATACTTTCCGGGAAAAATATTTACATATCATCTATCATTATCTGCTCATATACAATAATAATGACCTACCTGATCGTTAACGGAGGCAATAAAAAAACTCTTGCAGCCACGCTTGGCTGCTTTGGTGGAATCCTTGTAGCCGGAATAATGACCATTATTATGGACATGATTCTTGCATTAACCGGATATGTTGATGAAGAATCTATATATTTAACATATATATCAACTGAGTCTCCAGTTGATTTAAAAGCAATTATTTTTGCTGCAATCCTTATCGGAGCCATGGGCGCTATAATGGACGTCTCAATGTCAACAGCTTCTTCCCTATGGGAAGTAAAAGAAAAATCGGGGGCATCTTCGTTTCATGCTTTATTTAAATCAGGAATGAATATCGGACGAGACGTAATGGGGACTATGGCCAACACTCTGATCCTTGCTTACATAGGAAGCTCACTTTCAATCGTACTTCTACTTAGCGCATACAGCACATCTTTAATTTATCTTTTAAATCGTGAAATGATTGTTGTAGAAATCCTACAGGCTCTAGTGGGCAGTTTTGGAATATTGTTTACAATGCCACTGACTTCCCTAATTTGTGCCGTCATTTATACAAAAAGCAAGGGACAAATCTCCAGAAAATCGGATCGTGATATTCAACATGATCATAGATAATGTCGATCGCAAATACTTTTGCCATATCACTTTGCCTCCTTATCATCCAGCAGCCAGCCTTCCGGACAGGCACCGGTGGAATAGTTGATTTTGCGGGCGAACGCCTTCGGGAAACGCTTCTTCCAGTCCTCCATTTCCTCGTTGGTAACCTTCTGGACATCCACCAGGAAACCGCTGAACGCCATACCCGTCGTATGCTTGGAGGTGATGGACTTGGGCGTAATTAGGTTAATTGCGCCGCCTCGGTCAACACCTTCCACATCAATAGGATCGAACCGGGTCCCGTAATCCACATAAGCCGCGCCTGGAATCATTCGCTCTGTGGGATAAGCCGCACCCAAAACAACGCCCCGCTCATTGAATATCTTGCAAATATCCCCGAACTTGATACCACGCTCTACAGCAGTCTGGGGGGCACCCAAATTGTCTTGTACTGATAGCCTGCCTTTCGCGAGCCGGGCCCCTTGTAGAACAGCTCAATCAGCTCCTCATCGGAAATCTTATTGCGGGTATACTCATTATAGTAGTAAGCGCTTACTTTTGTTTGAGCGGGAGACAGCACCGTATGGCGCTGTCTCCCGCTTGGTTGTTAGATCGGACTCAATTGAGGGCCGCACCTTTATAGGTCAGACCGGAATAGCAGGTAACCGGATCGATTCTGATGTTGTTGACTCGAACCTCGAAGTGCAGATGATTCCCGGTGGAACGGCCTGTGGTGCCCATATATCCAATCACCTGTCCCTGGGTTACGATATCTCCCTCCTTCACGGCTCGGGAGTTCAAGTGAGCGTACAATGTGGAGTCGCCATTACCGTGACTGATCGCTACATAGTTTCCATACCCACCACTGTTATAGGAGGATGTAATGACAATACCGCTCTTTGCAGCCTTAATGGGCGTGTTTTTTGGGGCGGGGACGTCGATACCTGTGTGCGTCGATGTTTTCCCCGTAAAGGGGTCGGCACGCTGGCCATACAGCGAAGACAGCTTAGTATACCCGGTTACAGGCCAAAAATAACCGGCCTCACTGGTGATTCCCGCGCCGGCAAGCTGCGCTTCCAGCTGCTTCTGCTTGGCTGCAATCTCCTTATCCAGCTGGGCAGCCTGCTCATCCAGCACCTCAAGGGATTCCTCCACCGATTGCTGCTGTGCGCTGATCTGGGCCACCAACGCATCCACAGAGGCCTCTTGCGTTTTCAGTTCATCCTTCGCGCTTTGCTGCTGTACCCTGGCAGTCTCCTGCTCCTCTCGCGCCGTTTCCAGCTCGGCTTTGTCGGTGATAATTTGCTGCCGGATCGCAATCAGCTTGTCCATTACAGCGTTGTCGTATTCCATGACCTCGTCGACAAAAACGAATCGGTCCAGCAAATCCGAGAAATCCGCGGCATTGAACAGGATACTCCAATAGGAAACCTCACCGTCCTCTTCCATTGTGCGCACCCGGTCGCAGAACAGCTCGTACTGCGCGGCCTCGTCCGCCTGGGCCTGCACCAGCTCCGCCTCTTTCTGTGCGATCAGTTCGTCATACTTTTCAATCTGATCTGTAATATTGTTGATCTGTTCCTGAATCACATTGATCTGCTGCTCCAGAAGGGCCTTTTGTTCCAACGCCTCGGAACGGTCTGCCGCAATGGCTTTCATCTGACTTGCCAAATCGTCCTTCTGGCTTTCCAGATCATCCGCATTGTTCTTCAGTGCGTCGATCTCGGCCTGTGTCACGGCGTCGGTGGGGGTGGTCATCAGCAAGACCAGCGGCATGGCCAAAAACAAGGCGAGCACGCACACAAGCAGTGCTGCTGCCCGTTTTCTCTCCCTATTCTGTTGTTCCACAAAAGCTCTCATTTTATCAATATCCTACAATCATCGTGACCATTGGAAGGATCATGAGCAGTACCATGATCCCAGCCAAAATTGCAAACACGATTTTCTGTCCTTTTTTCTGCTTCATCCTGCAACACCTCTTAACGATTCAAATGATGTACCGTTCAAGTCAACCTGTCTTAAACCAGCAAAAATTTCCGAATCGCCATCAGCGATCCTCCTACGCCAATGGCAAATCGGCTTCGGACAAAAACCAACAGCACCCGCTGGGCCAGATCCGCAACGGGGATTATGGCAAACAACCCGAATCCACCGGATTAAGTAACGGTCTGTTTGTCTGTAGTCGGCGCCACCAGTAAGACGAACGTGTCATTTAACACCACAAAGCACTAATAGGGGTAAACATAAGCTGCATCAGGTTCTTCCGTTATTTCCACACTCTGTGCGACAATGCAAGGGATCGTCCCTCCATCAAACTTGGTTTCTTCAATCGTGCCGATCACTTTAACCCAGGAATCAGCTTTAAGCTCAGAAGCTTTATCATATTGGCACAAAAGACCCACAGGCTGCATGTCTGCCGCACAGCAAACCATCATGAGCCTTGCTGGCACGAACTCATCATCCGCCAAGCTTTCATCTTCCCTGAAAACGAACCCTACAACTTCTACTGGCGTCTGCTTATATTGATCCAAATCGGCATATATCTCGCAAAGGCATTCATAAAAATTGTTGCTGTCCATTACCAAAACTCCGTTTTGTAAGGAGAGGCCTTCCTTGGCTGCCTCATTTTCGTCTGTATCCCCGGTATCTAGATCAGAACCACTTTCTTCAGCATTTTCCGTGTTTCCAGATTTTTGCGTGGCTTCAACGGTGCTCGTTGAAGTGGCTCCCCCACTGGAAAGCTGAATATCTCCAATCGCACCTGTACTTGAATCAAAGGACTTAGCGGGCAAGGAAAATGCCAAAATTAAGGGAATGATAAAAAACAATAACGGCCATGAATTTTCATTTTCCTTCGTAGGCTTGAACAAATCCCGAAAGAGCAGTAACGCAATAGAAATCATCGCAGCGGCTGCAAAAAACATGTATGGGATAATTCTTGGGTGTACATAAAGGCTTACCGAGCCAGTAAATATTGTAATAAGGAAAAATACCGAAAAGCCAAAAAGCAAGAGTATTTTCAAGGCGACATTTTTATTAAAACGGCTTATACTTTTCATCAGGTAGCTCCTTTAGAATATAGAGGCAAAAAAGAACAGCACTGAAAAATTTAGGGCAAAGATCAGCAATAGAAGCACGGCAATAAAGCTTTTTTTAAAGTTTGCTAGCAGCATAAGTATATTCTTCACATCCATCATCGGCCCAAACACCAAAAACCCCATGATTGCTCCCATTGAAAATCGATCAACAAAACTTCGTGCAATAAAGGCATCCGACGTAGAACAAGCAGAAAACAAAAATGCCGTGGCCATCATAATGAAAAGTGAAAGACCATTTTGAGTCCCTAAACTTACAAACACGGATCTCGGTACCAACGTTTGAATGAGGCTTGTCATAAAAGCGCCCAAAACAAGGTATTTGCCGACGGTGAAAAACTCTTCTCCAGCATGCACAAACAAAGTCACAAACTTCCCCGCGAGTCCTATTTCCGTATCATCTATGCTGTGAGAATGACAGACGCTTTCCTGTGCGGCATCTCGGCAGCAACTGCATGTATGGCCTTCCTTCTCGCTCAAAAGCACAGATCTACTGCCGCCAAAAAGAAATAAAACGATTCCCACAATTAAGGCAATTATCAAACCAAATACGACTCGAAGTAACGCAATTTCAGGATGGTTTGGGAATGCATACAGGGTGGAAATGATGACTATGGGATTTATGATTGGGGCCGAAAGCATAAAGGTGATTGCGATCGGCAACGCCACTCCCTTTTTTACAAGCCTAGTCATAACCGGTACAATGGCGCATTCACAAACCGGGAAAAACAATCCTGCGAACATTGCCGTCACAAATCCAAGACCGGCTTTTGTCGGAAAAAGCTTTACGATGAATTCATCGGGGACAAATACATGCATAGCAGATGCTACAAATATACCTATCAGCATAAAGGGGAATGCCTGCATTAGTATACTGATAAAAATCGTATTGAAAACTTGAAGGTTTGATAAATCAACCACACCAATTGATCGGAATATTGAGAACATCAGATATCCTACCACAGCAAAGATAAGTACGATTGTCAGCACAGCAAACGGATCTGGTTTGTTTTTGGATGGTTCTGGTGTCAAAACACTATCCGTGTTTATCTTTCGTCTCTCTTCATGTCCTTCCATTCGTTTATGCCTCATATTAACTATGCTTACGGCATTCGGGACAGTATCCGTAGATGTCAAGCTTATGTCCTGAGATTAAAAAGTTCGTTTCTTTTGCAAGAAGTTTTTCATAATTCTCCAGGGGGCAACTGTCAATCGGAATAATTTTATTACACCCAAGGCAAACCAGATAATGCCTGTGCACCATTCGGTTAAAGTCATAAAGAGTTCGGTTGTCACCTGCAATATTCACCTTGGTTGCAAGGTTTTTTTCGGCTAAAACATCCAGCGTCCTGTAGACGGTAGATAGATTTGCAGATATATTCTTTTCCTTCAGTTCGAAAAACATCTGCTCAGCCGAAATTGGCTGAGCACATTGTTCTAGAATAGCAAGTATGGCTGA
The DNA here is from genome assembly GCA_963666535.1 of Oscillospiraceae bacterium. Lineage (GTDB taxonomy): Bacteria > Bacillota > Clostridia > Oscillospirales > Oscillospiraceae. The sequence continues at coordinate 2,315,866 of OY762913.1, forward strand.
GCGGCTTTTCGTATTCTTTAATCCGCATCGCTTAATTGCCTCACAAAAATCCATGTTTTCCGTCATACTCACCTCATGATTGCGGTTGGTGGCATCTGCCTGCAACTGCAATCTTTTTTCTTTTTTGTTTCAAACGAATTAAATGCGCTACATATAACAAAAGATAACACAATACAGACAAAATTACTATAGCCGCTCCCGATGAAATATTCATTTCATACGATATCCATAACCCGGCTATGCAAAGGAGGGTTCCACACAAAATGGAATAGATCATACGGAGTTTTAAACTAGAGGTTAGCAAACCGGATATAGCGGCAGGAGCTGTCACCAAGGCAAGCACTAAAATGATTCCCACTACCCGAATTAAAACAACCACGGTCATTGCAACGAGAATTAAAAGCAGGTACTCCATAAAGGCGGTTTTTATGCCTAGTATAAATGCGAATTCCTCATCAAAAAGATATGCTTTCCAATTGTTATATAACGAGGCAATTACAAGTGTCACAATCAGCGTTAAGCTGATCATTAAAGAAAGATCAGCTTTTGTTACCGATAAAATATTGCCGAAAAGATACGAGCTCAGGTCAGGAGGATACCCGGGCATTAGGGCGATGAAAAATATGCCCAGTGCCATGCCAAGCGACCAAAACAGGCCGATTACCACGTCGGAGCGTGCGCCGCCCTTTCTTTTTATATATCCTATCCCCAACGCCGCACATATAGCAAACAAAAAAGCACCGATGATCGGTTCAAACCCTAAAAGATATCCCAAGCCTACGCCTCCGTATGAAGTATGGGCGATACCTCCGCTCATCATTACTAGCTTTTTTTCGACTATAATAACTCCGATGATACCGCAGACTATACTGGAAAGGATCGCGGCAAGGAGTGCGTTCTGCAAAAAATGATACTCGAACAACGCATGAATCATTCGGTTTTCTCCTCCCTGTGCTCCCGAAGCACGCGGTGTGGCACTCCATGTGCGATGAGATCCACAGGGCATCCGTATAGGCTGTTCACAACGCTTTCCGTCAGCTCCGGACCCCCGTGGTAAACAAGCCTGCGGTTTAAGCAGGCCAGCCTGTGAACTTGTGAAGAGATGGCCAGCAGATCATGTGTTACGAGTATAATGGTCATGTCTTTATTTAGCTCTTCAAGCAAGCTGTATATCTGCTCTTGAGCGCTTGCGTCAACGCTGGCCGTTGGTTCATCCAAAAGTAAAAGCCTAGGGCCCATTGCAAGTGCCCGAGCAATGAGCATTTTTTGGAACTCCCCGCCGGACAGCTCTGAAATCTGACGGTTTGCAAGATGTGCAATCCCAACCCTGCCGAGAAGCTCATACACAAATTCTTTATCGTTTGCAGAAAATCTAAAAAAGGGGGACAAGCCTGCTTTCATCCGCCCTGTTAAAACAACCTCAATTAATGTAATGGGAAATCTTTTGTCCATCACAGCAAATTGAGGAACATATCCGACTATTGTTCGATTGCTTTTGGCTTCGTTCCCATAGATCTGCACCCTCCCGGAAGAAATCGGAATAAGGCCGAGCATCGCTTTCAGAAGAGTGGACTTGCCGCCTCCGTTTGGACCCATGATGCCCAGATACTCGCCATCTTCCACATCAAGACAAACACCTGCAATTGCAGGTGTTTGTCCGTAGTATACCGACATGTTGTCTATATGAACTGCTAATTCGCTCACTGCATTACCTCTGCCATGAGTTCCGCCATCGATTTCAGATTGTCTATATAATTTGCGGCCAAAGGCGCAAGCTGCATCGTTTTACCGCCGATTTCCTCGGCAAATGCTTCCGATTGGCTGCTATCAATTTCTTCCTGATAGAAAATGACCTTGATATCGTCTTCCTTAGCAAGATCAACCATTTCTTGCAAATTCTGTGCCGTCGCTTCTTTGCCATCAGCTTCTAAAGCAAGCATTTCCAGTCCGTAGTCATCGGCAAAATATCCAAAAGCGGGATGGTATACAATGAACTTTTTGCTTTGCACGCCCTCAAGTGCCGCTGATATTTCTGCATCCACTTCGTCAAGCTGTTTCAGATACGCATTTGCGTTTTCATTGTAGATTGCCTCATTGCTCGGGTCGAGTTTACTCATTTCACTTGCAATTGTCTCAATCATTACTTTTACCCGTTTTGGAGAGAGCCATATGTGAGGATCTCTTTCCCCTGATTCAAATGTCCGTTCCGGATAAACGGAAGCAACCTCATCCTGCAGGGAAATCACCTTGATATCTCCCACATTGGGCAGAATATTCGCTTCCTCCGTTGGAACACCAATAGAGAAATACAAGGATGCATCACTGAATTTTTCCATTATTTCAGGTGTAGGTTCATAGTTCTCAGGACTGTTTCCGGGAGGAACCATGGTAATGACCTCTGCCAGGTCTCCACAGACCGCTTCCGCAAAGGTCTGTTCCGGAACAATGGTAACGGCAATTATGGGTTTTACTTCCAATGGCTCGGTGGATGAACCAGCTGTGGTTTCAGGTGTTTGTGTTGCGCTCTCTGAGGTTGGGCTTGTGCTGCAGCTTGTCATAAACATAAGACAAAAAACAAGCGTTAAGCCAAATAGGATGTTTTTTCTTTTCATTTTCATCTACCTTTACAATAGTCATCGCAATTGCAAATGATTTGCAATTGCAATGACTATTGTAATATTATAAATGGCATATGTCAACAATAATTTTGACAATTGCAAGTTGACCCCTTGAGTAGAATGTTTACGGGGTTCACGCGGTGTAGATGCCGTGTCCAGGAAGGCATCAAAAAGCTCTTGGCGTTTGGTAGCCGATCCGCCTGTAATTTCTAAAGTGGTTATCCCCCTGAGTCAGCCAAGTGAAATGCCCTGAATTAGATCATTAATCCAGAGATCCCAAAGGCGCTCCTTTGACACAAAACTTTCGCAAGAATGTAGTGTATGATACCCGCCATATACTAAAGCTAAAAACATAGCTCAAACTTATGGACGGCTCGTTTTAAAAGCACGGCTGACATATGTGGCCCCGTCATCAGTGTTTGTCGAACGAAGCAATTCAGTGTGCCGGACGCCACCATCGAAATGACGGTAAGCCAATTGGGGGAAATGAAACGCAGGAGGCCTCACAAAAATACAGAGGCCTCCTGCGTCGGGTTTATTTTGTTGGATTAAGAATCAAAGCTATGGTTTCGTCTGTAGGGGTTATCCCATACTGACGCTGATAATAATCTTTCATATATGTAGTGAAATAGTCGTTTTCAATAAGATCGGGATAGTTTTTCATGGTCATCCAGATCAGCGTAAGGGGTGAATCAGCATTTGGCGATCCCCAGTTGAACATGCCGTATGGCATGTCGTATATTTCGCCGTTTTTAAATGCCGTCATTTCCGACCAATCCTGCCCGCTAATTGAATTTTCAAGATATTTTGACGCGTCCATTCCTTGAAATGTGTAGATGACATCGGGGTTCCACTCATAAAGCTGTTCCATCGTTATCGCAATGCCATCGCCCTGAAGTTCGCCCGCAACATTGACGAGACCTGTTTTTATAAGCCAGTCGTCTCCATAGGAGCCGCTTCCGCGGACGGTAATGGAATCGCCTGTATTTGACAGAATCATTACGGCGGATTTTTTGCTGTCTTCGCTGACCGACTGCAACGCCGTGTTAACGACCTCGTTTGCCTTGTCCCATTCACTTTGCAGGGTGGCTTCATCGCTGATATCGAAAATTTCCCGCATGAGCGTGTCTATTTGCACAGACCAGCTTTCGTTCTGTTGGTCGGAAATATAGAAATCGACGATGGGAATATCAACGTTTTCAAGGCCGTCCTTTTGGGAATCACCATAGACGAGAATGATATCCGGATCAAGATTCAAAACCTCTTCGGCGTTGGAGGTAAAGCCCGTAAGGAAAGAGGTATTTATGCTTTCCCAATTGGGAACAATAGCGCCTAGCAAATCTTTATTTACTTCGGCTAATGCCCTTGTATGAACCCCCACAATTTTTGAGGTGTCCTTTACCACGCTGGCATATGTAGCCAAAAGCGGAGGCGCAACAATAATAACCTTGTTGATTTCACTTGCGGCCGGGATTTCAACTGTATTCCCCGCAAGGTCGGTAATAATTCTTGTTGATGGTTCCGTGGAAACTTCCGGGGATACGTTGACAGATGTGTCCGGGGTGCTCGAAGACTGCTGTCCCGATTGATTCGTGGAGCACCCGGACAATACAAGTGACAGTGATAAAACCATGCACAACAGTAATGATACAATAGATATTTTTTTCATTTTCATACCTTTCTTTCCTTGTTTGCTTTGGCATCAACCACAAAGGTTTTTTGTGCTACACCAAGCGCGTTCAGGTCGAGCAGCTTTACGCTGACATCAAAATACTGCAGAATATTTTCTTCGCTGAGTACATCCCGTGTTTCCCCAAATGTATACTGCCCATAAGGGCCCAGTAGCAGTGTGTAATCCGATATTCTCAGAGCATGTTCCGGGTTGTGCGTATTTATGATACAGGCCAGACCGCATTTTTCCACGAGAGATGTGATGATTTCAAGAATAAGCGCCTGATTTTTAAAATCAAGGTGTGATTCAGGCTCGTCCAGAATCAGCAATTCGGGATCCCCCGACAAAGCTCGGGCAATGTAAACAAGCTGAAGCTGGCCTCCGCTCATCTGGGAGCATTTTCTATGGGCCAGATGCGGTATACCCACTCGTTCAAGGCTTTCCATGGCAATGGTGCGATCCAGCTTGGAGGGCATATCGAAAAATCCCATAGACTTTGCCCGTCCCATACACACCATATCAAGCGCAGAATATGGGAATTGTACGGGGTGCGCCTGGGGTACATATGCAATGTTGGCAAGCTTTTGAATGCCCTCGATTTTTATGCCGTTATATAGCGCGTGGCCCGACTGCCATTTCAATACACCCGTGAGGCAGCGCAGAAAGGTTGTTTTCCCTATTCCGTTTTGTCCCAGAACGCTCAAAACCTGTCCTTCACCGAGACTTAAATTCAGATTGTTGAGTAAAGTTTGATCTTTCTGATATGAAAAACAGCCGTTTACTATCTCCAGCTTCATTAACTGCCCCTTCCCTCTCTGCCGTAGATAACGGCAAAGACCGGTGCGCCAACCAATGCGGTTAATATGCCGATTGGAATTTCACCGGGGGTTATGCTGCGGGCAAGTAAATCCACCAGAACCATAAACAATGCGCCGGAAACGCACGAGGCGGGAAGCAGCTGCTGGTTGTCCGCGCTTATAAATTCACGGCATATATTGGGGAGAATCATGCCGATCCAACCTATAATTCCGGTAACGGTTACGCAGGCAGCCGTGATGATTGTAGATGCGGCGATAATGACAAGCCTGTTTACTTTTGGGTCAACACCTAGTGTGTACGCTTCCTCATCTCCCATTGACAGAAGGTTGATTTTCCATCGCATCAGAAACAAGATTACAAGGCCGATCCCCACCGGGATCGCCGCCAAAAGCACCTTGGAAAAGGTCGTTGAGGCGAAACTGCCCATGAGCCAGTAGGTAATTGCGGGAAGCTCTGATTCTGTGTCAGCCGCAAGCTTTATGAGAGAAAGCAGGGCGCTGAAAAACGAGGAAACAATAATGCCTGAAAGGACCATGGCCAGAATCGAAGAGGAGTGTCTTATCTTTGACAGGGTAAATGTCAGAAATACGCTGACCAGTCCGAAAACAAACGCGAAGCCCGTAAGCCAGACGGCAGTTCCGCCTGTGAGCAATATGGCAAGAGCAGCGCCAAATCCGGCGCCGTTGCTGACTCCAAGGATATCCGGACTGACAAGCCGGTTCTGAAAAATGGCCTGAAAAGCCGTGCCGGCCGCCGAAAGCCCGGCTCCGACAATGATATTCAGAAAAATGCGTGAAAGACGGATATTCCACACAACGTTTAAATCCGCGCTCTTTTCCGCCGTCCCCATTATTTTTTCATACAGGATAGACAGCACGCCGGAGGGGGAAATTGTATACCGACCCAGAAATAACGAGCAGAAGGAAGCAGCGAACAATAACAGCGACAGAATAATAATGATCCTGCGGCTCCTTTTTCTTTCCTCTGATGTCAGTATCATTTTTTCTTCAATACTAAGCTGTTGGGCGCAGTTTCCATTTCTACCTGCACGAATCCAGCGTCTGCAAATGCCTGACGTATCACCGGGTCTGGCTTTAATATGTCAAGGCCGTTCAGGTGGCTGGACAGCCAACCTAATACGAATTGAGCGGGGCCGGTGAAGGATTCGTTGATGCCGTGGGTGCTGACATATAAAATGCCATTGTCGTTTAACGCGTGATAAAGGCGTTTGGTCATTGCAGCCAAATCGCCGACGAAATCCATTATACCGGAGGCAATGATAAGGTCATAGCCGCTGCCGAAATCGTCGGTTACAAAATTTCCGTCCTGCTTCTGCACCTGATCCGAAACGCCGTATTCTTCAATGGTCCGCCCTGTCATCTCGGTTACAAACGACTGATCAAACACAATTGCTTTCGCGTTCTTAAAGTTTCTTGCGAGTTCTATGGATAAGATACCGGAGCCGCCTCCGAGGTCTAGAATGCTGAAGGTGTCGTTCTCATGAAACAATTGCTTTACCATGCCGATGAATTTCTGCACTCTGCCGATATACATTGAGTTGCGAGCGCCTTGCCCCATTGATCTGAAATCAAAGAAGTCAGAACCGTTTTGATCGGAAAAGGTAATTTCGCTGGGGCCGTTTTTCACCAGGCCCGTCAGATTTTCTAGATTTGTCATATCACGCCAATAAAGGATGTGTTCCCCTAAGTACATTTCGCTTTCAGGAATCAGATAATAGTCGGTTTCGGGGCGGCTTTGGTAAGCATCTCCCTGTTTTGAAATATATTGCGTAGCAGTGAGGGCGTTGAGCAATAAAGTCAGGTTTCTGACATGGTAGCCGGTGGTTTCCGCAAGCTTCTCGGCTGTGATGGGGGCCGAGAGATTCTTGAACAGATCAAGTTCAATGGCGGTATAGATTAGCTGCGCTTCAAGTACGGGGTAAGTGATGCCCATAAATCGTTTTGCATCATAAAGGGGCATTTCGTTTGCATTTTTCATACACGTTAACCTTTCTTGATTAATTTTTACTACAGGAAAACAAAAAGCCTCTCCGGCCGAATGGCAGGAAAGGCTAGGTACAACAAGAAAACGTTTCCCAATGCATCGTTAGGCTCCGAAAAGCATCCATACCCAAGTATCCTGACTCAAGTTCACAGAGCACTGCGCGACTTCCCAGAGCAAAACGCTCCAGTGTCATAATGCGCGTACCCTCCCTTTTACAGTGGCGGCACCGTATCGGATTTTAACCGATTTCCATAAAGTATGGATTTGTATTCAATTTTATGTAGTAATACGAAATGAATTGTTTTAAACATAACTTCAGTTAGTCTTATAAAACTATATAATACATGAAATGCAGGAATTGTCAATAGATGAGGAATAAAATGCCATAATATAAAGTGTGCTGGAAAAATTCAAGGTTAAAGTGCGCTGTACTGGCTTAAGCCGCTTGAAAAATGAAAGCCATGTCGCATATAAAAAGCGTTTATTTGCCACTTCATTTTCTGGAACTCTAGATTTTCATCATCTCGCATTCGTATATGTTTCTTAACAGCATTATCCCACTTTCTGGGAATATATATCAGACTATACACATGGTAAGCCATGCACTTGCTGATCATATCGCCGGCCTGGATGTCAAGATTATCAAGCACTTTTGGGGAATTCTTTTTTGCTCGGTTGTTAAGCATAACAGCCCATATTCCGTCAAACAGCATTTCCTTTATCCTCCACAGTTTCCACATACACATCCTGCTGCAAGTTCTGCTTCAATACCTTGAGCTTTTTGTTAATCCCAACGGCAAGCGCCGCCGTCAGGATTACGGTCAGCAAGTCTGCCGCAGGCTGGGCCCAGATGATACCATCAAGTCCGAACAGACGCGGCAGTATCAAAATTGCCGGAATAAAGAACAACCCCTGACGGCTGACACTAAGTATCCCGCCTTCTCTCCCACGTCCCATCGCAAGAAACAGCGACATATAGACCTGCTCAAATCCAAACAAGGTAATAACAATTCCGTTTGCTCGCAGCATACGTGCTCCGATGTCAATCAGGACGGCGTCGTTGTCAGAAAACAAAGATACGATTTGCTTTGGAATGACGATCATCAAAAGTGCCATGATGGCGCAAAATGCGGTAGCCCAGATGAGTGAGACCTTCATCGCCTCCTGTACGCGGTCATAGTTTTTCGCGCCGTAGTTGTAGCCTACCACCGGCTGGAACCCCTTCATATAGCCGAATACCACATAGGTATCGAGTGTTATGAGGCGTGTCACCACACCGACAGCCGCGACGGCAGAATCTCCGTACACTTTGGCAGCTGTGTTCGACAGTCCCATCGTCGTGCTGGATAAAAGCTGGAACACAAATATCGGCACGCCGACCTTGAATATCTCGCTGTAGATTTTCCCACTAAAGGAAAAGAGACGGGGAGAGAAGAGTAGGTATCCTTTCTTGCCTATAATGAACCACAGGTAGAGGCAGGACGTTACCGCCTGGGAAATGACCGTTGCAATGGCCGCGCCCCTCACTCCAAACCCCAGCGGAAAAATAAATATGGGGTCGAGTATTACATTGAGCCCGCCACCAATCAGCATGGCGAGCATGGTTAGCTTCGATCTGCCTTCAGCCGTAATGATATTGTTCATGGTGATGTTAAATATGTTCAGGATAGCACCAGTCACGTAGATCACGGCATATTCTTTCGCATACGGGAAAATGGTCTCGGTAGCGCCCAACCCAACAAGTATGTTGTCCAGAAAGCACAGGGCAATCGTAATAGCAGCTATCCCGACAAACAGGCTTGAAAACAAAGCCGTCGATGCCGTCCTGTTCGCCTCGTCCGGCTTGCCCTCTCCCAGCAGGCGGGAGATATAGGACGCCGCCCCGCTGCCGAAGGTCATCCCCAAGCCTACGATGATCTGCACGATCGGGAACACAATGGACACCGCGCCCATTTGGCTGGTGCCGAGCCACCCGACAAAGTATGCATCCACCACGCTGTAGAGCGCTGACACCATCATGCCGATCATGGTTGGCACCCCAAGTTTTAAAAGCACCTTCGGGATTTTTTCATCCCTCATCATCATAATTTTTTGATCATTTGCGTTCATAATACAGTTCCTTTCACAATAGTTTAGCAGCTATACTCTTGCTGTGAAAAATACGATTAATATTTGGGCAAAACAGGCTGCGCAGAGCCATATAGTATAGATGCTATACACTTTAGCCAAAAAACAACAGCATCTTTAAACGAATTTATCGGCAAACTCAGCCTTTTCAAATGCATCGATTTTTTCATCGAGGGAATTTAAAAAGTCCTTTAGAAACGCCTTGTTTCCCTCGGAAGCATTTTCAAGCGCAGAGTTAAAAAGCCCATCAAATTCCCGATGCAGCTCTTCATGGTGCAGATATGCCGTTTCGCCCTTTGGCGTAAGCCGAAGCACAAGCCTTGACAGGTTGCGCGGGTCGGTATCCTTGACAACCACGCCCTTGCGTTCAAGCTTCTGAATAATCTGGGAAACCGCGCCTTTCGTCACGCCCAGCATATCCGCTAGGCCCGTCACATGGATACCCTCGTTCTCCTTGATGGATTTAATCATATGGATTTCGGCATTAAAAAGAGGCTGATCTGTTCCATAGTTCCGGGTTTTTCCATCCATATCGGAAAGCTTAGTTACCACCCGCAAAAAGGTATAGCTGATCTTTGTTCTGTTTTTGAATTTCATGTTCATCATGAGGATAGTATATAGCGGCTATACTCATTTGTCAACAGCACTTCCGGGTTTTTTGTCTGTTCAGCTCCGTCTCAATTTTATTTGCAGTCTCGCTGCTGATCAGATGCTCGATCCGGCAGGCATCCTGAGCTGCGGTTTGTTCATCTACATTGAGCGAGATGAGCGCCTGCTTAATCAGATTATATTTGTTTATGACTTTGCTGGCGTATATCGCGCCTTCGGCTGTAAGATGAATGATCTTATCATTGTCCATTTCTATCAGGTCTTCCCTTTGAAGCTTTTTCATGGCAACGCATACGCTTGCTTTTGATACGCCGAGCATATCGGCAATGTCGATGGAGCGAACATACCCATGAAAATCCTGAAGCTGATAGATTGCTTTCAAATAGCTTTCGCCTGATTCGTTTGTTTTCTTCATGCGGCATCACATTTCTCGTTTGTCATCACCATATGGTAACCGTTTTCGTCGCCGATTACGGTAATTTCAGCATTGACAGGTTTATAACCGAAGACTCTATGTGTTATGGTTTTATTTTCACCGATATGAAAGATGTCCTGGAGTTCTCTGCCGTTTATCTGATTTACACTGAGTGCGAAAACATGGGTGCTGTCGCTGATATCGGCATCCGTTTTCAAAAGTCCGCACAGATAATCGATCAAGGTCTTCGGCAAAGTGGATTTTACCTTCTGAGAAACCAATACATTCGGCATTTTATATGCTGATGTAAGTGTTTTTGCTTTCATGGAAGCTGCCTCCTTCTCTATTCATTCTTACATATTAGCACCCTTTTTTAAATTCAATTTAGCCTGAGTTTAAGCACAGTTTAAACCAGCGCAATTTTTTTCGGGATCATGACTGTAAAAGTGGTTCCTTCGCCGGGTTTACTGCTAACGTCTATATGACCGGAATGCATCTGGATGATCTTTTTTACAATGGACAATCCGAGCCCGCTGCCACCTGCGCTTCTGCTCCGCGCTTTGTCCGCCATATAAAAGCGCTCGAAAATATGGGTCATCGTTTCCTTTGTCATCCCAATTCCGCTGTCGGTTACCGCAACCCGGATCTGCGCATCTCCCCCGGTAACGGAAACCGATATTTTCCCTCCGGCTGGTGTGAATTTGATGCTGTTATTCAGAAGATTAATCCACACCTGACTTAAAAGCTCTTCATCGGCAAAAATGTCAACAGCTTCATCGACAAACGATATTTCAATGTCCTTGCCCGACCATTGAGGATCCAATAACAATATGGTGTCTTTCAGCTGCTTGCTGAGAAAATAGTGTGTGGGCCTACATGCCGCATAATCAGAATCCAATGAGGAAAGCCGCAGAAGATTTTCGCTGAGCTTTGACAAGCGCTGACTTTCGGATTCTATAACCTCAATATAATGAAGACGTTCCCCATGACTTAAGTTCTCATCCTTCAGAAGCGAGACAAAGCCTCTGATTGAGGTTAGCGGAGACTGTATTTCGTGAGATACGTTGGAGACGAAGTCCTCCCTCATAGTTTCCATTCCATCCAGTTCCTTAGCCATAATGTTAACCTTTTCGACAAGATCAACAAGATGATCATTGCGGAAACGCGAATCAAAATATTTACCGACATCAATCTGCACCTTAAAATCGCCCTTTGAAATCCGGCTCAGCGCTTCTACTATTTCAGTTAAAAAAGACGAATGCGATCGGTCCTTTCTGCCTACATGATGTCCAACCCAAATGATGGTCCAGAATAAAAAAAATAAAAGCGTTCCACCCATTGATGTTAACGCATACAACAATACGTGACGGGATTCTCCGGTAAAGCCAAATGCGGCTGAGACAATATAAAAAGCAATTACATAGCATACCGGCAACAGGATAAACAGAATTGTGAGGAACCATAATACTGTAGATTTATGTTTCACTTAATTTCCTCCAACCTATATCCAAGGCCCCGTATCGTTGTAATTTTGAATCCGTACAGCTCCTGGGGGAACTTATCTCTGATCCGCCCGATATGTACATCAAGGGTGCGCTCGTTGCCCTCAAAATCGTAGCCCCATATATCCTCGATCAGCCGGTCCCTCGCAAACGTCTTTCCGGAAGATCCCGCCAGCATAAATAGCAGTTCGAATTCTTTCAGCGGCAGTGTAATATCTTCGGTTTCTGTCCTGACCATATATTTGTTTTGGTCAATAACAATCTTTCCAATCTCGATCATTTTTGAAGCGGCTATATTGCAGCGCTTCATAAGCGCTTTTACGCGCGCGGTAAGCTCCGGCGGATCAAACGGCTTTGTAAGGTAATCATCCGCCCCAAGCTCAAAGCCCTTGACTTTCTGGCTTGTCTCTCCCTTGGCCGTCAGCATGAGTATGGGAATGTCACAGAAGCTTCTGACCTCCCTGCAAAATTCCCAGCCGTTCATGTTAGGCATCATGATGTCCAACACGATCAAGTCGGTTTTATTGTTATCCAGTTTCTCCAGCGCGTCCCCGCCGTCCAGGGCTTCCAGCACATCAAAGCCCTCTTTTTTTAGGATCAGGCGGATCAGCTCACGGATATTGGGATCGTCGTCAACAACCATAATTTTGTTCATAGTGATGTCTCCTCGCCTGGTATTTTAAGTTATGATACGCTTTCCGTTTAAACAGAATTTAAATGCGGTGAGATTATTCATTAATGCACCCCTAAAACGAGTATATAGCTACTATACGTTCAAGTCAAGAAATGAGCTTTTTCCTTGTAGTATGGGCAATGCATTCACGCCAAGACGTCGAGATGCTCCAGCAGAATTTTTATCCCAATTAGAATTAGGACTACGCCTCCCGCAAGCTCAGCCTTTGATTTCAGTCTTGCCCCGAACTTATACCCAATGCAAACACCCGCCAGTGACGTCACAAACGTAATCGCGCCGATCAACGAAACAGCGGGTATGATTGATACATGTAAAAAAGCAAAGGTAATACCTACCGCCAGCGCGTCGATGCTCGTTGCAACAGCCAGCAAAAGCAGCGCCTTGATTTTGAGGATATCTCCACCTGCGGTAGGACATCGATCTTTTTTAAACACCTCATAGATCATTTTGCCGCCTATGAAAGAAAGCAGTCCAAACGCGATCCAGTGATCCACGCTTGTTATGTAGCTCTCAAATTGTGTTCCAAGCAGCCACCCAAGAAGAGGCATAGCCGCCTGAAATCCTCCGAAAAATAGAGCGACAATAGCGGCGTTACGCAGATTCAGCCTGCTCATGTTCAAGCCCTTACAGAGAGATACCGCAAACGCATCCATTGACAAACCCAAAGCAATTAATAACAGTTCCAGCAGTCCCATTTATGACCATTCCCTTCACACGGCTTCCAGCACAAAACAACCACGATAAGGAATGATCATAATGTGCGTGTTTTGCGGTTGCCCGCAGGGCGAGCATAACGCACCGGAGTTAAATGAAGTTTGAACTTGTTTTAAACTTCACCTCACAAAAAAATCAGGCACCGCATGCGGTACCTGATCGTGAAGTCATTATGATCGACTCAGGTACAGCATACGCCGTACATGAGTCTTGTTATTTAATGCAAGCCAGACCTTTTCAGGTCAGTATGTTGACTTGCAACGCAAGATACGCCAACTACTCCCTCATGAATTCATGTATTATATCCTAATAGATGTGTTTTGTCAAGGAATTAGTATCTATTTCGACGATATGGACGTGCGAAAAAGCTAATGTCCAAACGGAGCATTTATACCCAAATAGAGTTGCCCACCGAAACGGAACATGCTATATTGATATCAGGAAATGTTGGTCGGAACCGAAAGGCTTTTCTTTTTACATGAAGGTTAGTGCAATCTAACTAGGAGGCGTGAAGTGAAAGAATATATTTACCCCGTTGCGGGATTCGAAGTAACCGCAAGCAGCGACGGTATTGTGGTGATGCAGGCAAGAAATGACACAGGAACCGGCGTTATGACGATACGCGATATCCTGCCCGGAATCACTATCGTGTACAACGATTTCCATATGCGGGAAATTAAGTCCGAATATTCCACGAAGACGGAACTGTTCTGCGTCGATCATTGCCGGGAGGGACGGATCGAGCAGAAGCTTCGGCCCGGTGTATTCTGTTATACCGGCGCGGGAGATCTGCGTATTGACAATCGGCAAGGGCACAATGCGGATTTTTATTTCCCTCTCTCCCACTACCATGGCATCACCATTGGCTTTGAACCTGCGGAGGCGGATCGGAGTATTCGGGCCGTATTCCCGGACTTTCCCGTCTCTATCGCAGGCCTCCGGGAAAGATTCTGTTCTAAGTCGGGCCGTTTTTTTCTTCGAAACGAACCGGCCATCGGGCATATCTTCTCGGAGCTTTATCATGTACCAGAGGGCATCAAAAAACACTACCTGAAAATTAAGATTTTTGAGCTGCTGCTTTTCCTGCAAGGGATCGAATTTACGGACAGCGCTGAGATGAAGCCCTATTTCTACAAATCCCAGACCGAAAAGGCCAAGGCCGCCTGCGCGCTGATGAACGAAGATTTGAGCCGCCATTACACGGTTGAGGAATTGGCGAAGCATTTAGATATTTCCGCCTCAGCTTTAAAAAGCTGTTTCAAAGCCATCTATGGCAGTTCGATTTATTCCTTTTTGCGCTCGGCGCGGATGAACCGCGCGGCGACGCTGCTGAAAACAACGGATTTGGGTGTGGCACAGGTGGCCGGAGATGTGGGCTACAGCAATCCAAGCAAATTCGCCGCGGCATTCCAACGGGAGATCAAAATGCTTCCCCTGGAATACCGCAATGCCGGTGAAATCAAAATACCGGCGGGAAAGGATGAGGTAATTTGAAGCAAGAGACAAAGAAGAGGGGATGGTTTGCTTGCCTGATGGATTACGCCGCCGGCAGCAAGGGACAGCTGTTATGTTCCGTGGGGTTGTCAGTGGTCAGCGTGGCGTCGGGCATCATTCCGTATTTCTGCGTTTATAAACTCCTTGACGCGTTTATTGCGGACGCCGCAGATGTCCATGTCATTCTATTCTGGTGTGCCATAGCGCTTGCGGCTTACGCAGTCAAGGTTGTGTTTTTTGGGCTTTCCACCGGTATCTCCCACAACGCCGCCTATCACATTCTGGAAAAACTGCGTCTGCGGGTGGCGGATCGTTTATTGCACGCCCCGCTGGGGGAAGCGACCGCGCATTCCATCGGGGAGATTAAAAATATCATGGTGGACAAAATTGAAAACATTGAGCCGCCGTTGGCCCATATGATTCCGGAGGGTGCGGGACATATTGTGCTGCCGGTTGTCAGCATCATCGCACTTGCTGTGATCGACTGGCGTATTGCGCTGGCCTCTCTGGTCACGGTGCCGTTTTCACTCATCTGCATGGCGCTGACCTTCAAAATCAGCGGCAAGAATTTTATAAAATATAATGAATCCAATGCCTATATGAACAGCATAATTGTTGAATACATTGAGGGCATTGAGGTTATCAAGGCCTTCGGGCGTGCGGGCATCTCCTACGAAAAATTTTCAAAGGCTATTCAAAATTACAATGCTTTCATTATGAAATGGCTTTCATCCACATGGATCACTATGAAGCTGGCATTTGCCCTGTTCCCGTCCACGCTTCTTGGCACGCTGCCCGTAACCCTGCTGCTGGGATCCCATGGCGAAATCACAGCCGCGGAGGCGGCTTTGTGTGTCATGCTTTCCATGTCCATGGTGGCGTCCCTTGCAAAGCTGGAGGTGTTCTCGGAGAGCATCCGTGAAATGCAGTTCACCGTTGAGAGTCTGCAGGAATTTCTCACCATGCCCGAGCTGCCCGAGCCGCCGGAGAAAGCGACGCTGCGCGGCAGCGATGTGGAGCTGTGTGACGTGCGTTTCTCCTATGCCGGCGACAAGGCGCAGGAGATCCTGCACGGCATCGGCCTCGCGCTCCCCCAGGGCAGCGTTACAGCGCTGGTTGGCCCCTCCGGCGGCGGCAAATCCACGGTTGCAAAGCTAATTGCCCGCTTTTGGGACGTGACCGGCGGCGAGATCAGAATCGGCGGGGTAAACGTCAAGGATATGCCGCTTTCTCAGCTCGCGGATACCGTCAGCTTTGTGACGCAGGACAACTTCCTGTTCCGCTGTTCTCTTGTGGATAACATCCGTTTCGGCAACCCAAAGGCGACGGACGAGGAGGTTTACGCGGCGGCAAGGGCGGCGCAGTGCGAGGAATTTATCCGGAAGCTCCCGCAGGGCTATGATACACCAGCGGGCGAGGCCGGAAAACGGCTCTCCGGAGGCGAAAAACAGCGCATCGCTATTGCCCGCATGATCCTGAAAAACGCGCCTGTGGTCATTCTTGACGAAGCGACCGCCTTTACCGACCCGGAAAACGAGGATAAAATCCAGCGCAGCATCGCCGCTCTGACAAAGGGCAAAACGCTGTTGGTCATCGCCCACCGACTCTCCACCATCCGGGGTGCGGACAATATTGTTGTGTTGGAAAACGGCAAAATTATCGCGAAAGGCAGACAGGAAAAGCTGCTTGAGACCTGCCCACTCTACACAAACATGTGGAAAGCGCATATCGGATCGAAAAACTGGGCGGTTTCGGCCATAGAAAAGGGGGAAGCTCTCCGTGTTTAAGACAGTAAAACGTATTATTAACTGGTGTGGTGAATTCAAGGGAAAGCTGTATATCGGTTTTATTTTTGCGTTCTTCTCCACCTGGTTTACTGCAATGCCTATCATGGTGGCGGCATACACGGTGGGAATGCTGATTGAAGATGCCCGTGGCGCCGCGGTATTCGACCGCAAATGGATATGGCTCAGTCTGGTGTTGATTTCCATTTTGGTGCTGCTTCGCTTCCTGTTTGACTATCTCAGGGCAAGGTTTCAGGAGGGAATCAGCTACGAGTTGGTCATGCGGGACAGACTTGCCCTCGGCGGCGCGCTCAAGCGGGTATCTCTAGGATACTTCCAGACGATGAATACGGGCAACATCCTGAACTCCATCACAACCGGCCTGCATGCTCTGGAAAACATGAGCATCCGTATGATCAACAATTTTGTGGGTGGCTATCTGAACTTCCTCTGTGTTTTCCTGTTCCTGTTTGTTTTTAACCCAGCCGTGTCGCTGATCGCATTGGCGGGAGCCTTTGTATCTTTTCTCTTCCTGCTGCTGGTTTCAAGACACAGCATTAGAAACGCGCCGGTGGCGGCGCAGGCGAACCGTGATTTGACCAACGCCACGATAGAATACGCAAGGGGCCTGCCTGTGGTCAAATCCTTCGGACAGGGTGGCGCGACAATGGAGGCGATGACGAAAGCCTGCCGGAACAGCAGAGACATCAACTTGAAGATTGAATGGGGCTTTATTCCGGCTAACTGCCTGCATTTGCTGGCGCTGAAAACGTCCTCCCTGGCGCTGGCCGCCGAGACCTTTTATCTTGGACTCACAGGGCAGATGACGCTGCCGATGGTTCTGATGTTCGCTTTTTTCTCCTTCATCCTTTTCGCGGAGCTGGAGCCGATCAGCGACAGCGCCCACGTGCTAGGGGTAATCGACAACGCGATGGATCAGCTGGACGCCCTGAAAGAAGAAAACTTCATCGATGAAAACGGAAAAGAAATCGCTCTGACGCATTATGATATCGGCTTTCAGAATGTGAATTTTGGCTATGACAGTCGGCCAATCCTGAGGGATGTGAGCTTTACGCTCCCCGAGAAGACCTCGACTGCCATCGTCGGCCCGTCCGGAAGCGGAAAGACCACGATCTGCAGCCTGATCGCCAGGTTCTACGATGTGAACAGCGGAAGTATTACGGTGGGTGGGCGCGATGTGCGGGAATTTACCTGCGACAGCCTACTGAAAAACATCTCCATGGTGTTCCAGAATGTATACTTGTTCCACGATACCATCCGCAGCAACATCTGCTTCGGCAAACCGGACGCCACCGAGGGGGAGATGATCGAGGCCGCGAAAAAGGCCTGCTGCCATGATTTCATCATGGCGCTGCCGGACGGGTATGACACCATTGTCGGCGAGGGCGGCGGTACGCTCTCCGGCGGTGAAAAGCAGCGTATTGCCATCGCCAGAGCCATTTTGAAGGACGCTCCGATCATTATTCTGGACGAAGCGACCGCCAGCGTGGACCCGGAAAACGAGCACCTGATCCAGGCAGCAATCTCGGAGCTGACCCGCGGCAAGACCATCATCACCATCGCCCACCGGCTTGCGACAATCGAAAATGCCGATCAGATTCTGGTTGTGGACGATGGCCAGATTGCCCAGCGCGGAACGCATAAAGAGCTGGCTGCACAAGAGGGACGCTATCAGCGTTTTGTCGAAGTGCGCCAGCAGGCAGAGGGCTGGAGCATCGCCTGAAAGAGTGTCTGCAGCTATCCTCTGTTACAGAACGTTCAGAAGACGAATTAGTATCAGTCGCCGGCTTTAACCGAAATTGAAGCAAAGTAAAACGCAAAATATGTTGACAACTTCAGTTAAACATATTAAACTGCAGTAGGTTAGTCACGCCTAACCGTTTTGCTTAGATTTCACGCTGGCTTGATGCAGACTATGCGCCAACAATGATAAAAAATTTTGATAATACATATTTTATGGAGGTTGAATGAATGAAACGTGAAAAACTGAAAGGAAAAGATCTAATTAATGTCGGAATCTATACCGCGATTTATTTTGTAATCATTTTTGCTTTAGCAATGCTTGGCTATATCCCGATCTTTATGCCGCTGCTCTGCGTGGTCGGCCCAATCATCGGCGGCATCCCTTTCACGCTCTTTCTGACGAAGGTCAAAAAATTCGGTATGATTCTAATTATGAGCATTATTATGGGGACCATGATGCTCCTCACAGGCATGGGTTATTATGCTTTGATTGTCGGCATGGTATCAGGTCTGATCGCCGAACTAATCTATAAAAGCGGTGGTTACAAAAGTGTATCTAAGGCTGTTTTAACCTCCGGCTTTTTCAGCATCTGGATGTGGGGCAACTTTATTCCGCTGTTTACGAATATTGAGGGCTATTTTTCAACCAGACAGGATTTTGGGCAGGAATACATAGACGCATTGACGGCGCTGATGCCGACGTGGATGTGCCCGACCCTGCTCGTCGCAGCATTTGTTTCCGGCATCATCGGTGGACTGGTGGGTAAAGCAATTTTGAAAAAACACTTCATTAAGGCGGGTATTGCCTGATGCGTCAGGGCATATTGCAGTCCAGTGTGGAAGACCGGGGCCTTGTGCTTGACCCTAGAACGAAGCTGCTCTTACTGATTACAATGGCTGTTTTCGTTCTTGGCGGCGCGGGGAGCAACGCATCGTGGTTGTTGGCTCCGAGTTTGTGCGTTTTGCCGCTGGTACTGCTGCTGTCGGCAAAAAAGTTGAAACCCGCAGCGATTTATATTGTCGTATATCTGATCATGTACCTCCTGTTCCATTATTTTGGCCCGAAAGCAACCGGCATTCTGAATTTTCTGCTTCTTGGTACAGCGGGAATTATAACAAGGTTTATGCCCAGCATTATGATGGGCATTTATGTCGTTTCCACTACCACAGTCAGTGAATTTTCCGCCGCGATGCTCCGGATGCATGTCAGTGAAAAGATCAGCATTCCCATGTCGGTGATGTTCCGGTTCTTTCCGACTGTAGTTGATGAATTTTCCTCCATCAACGCGGCAATGCGAATGCGCGGAATAAACTTCGGAGGCAAAAACGCCGGGAAAATGCTGGAGTATCGTCTGATCCCGCTGCTAACCTGCTCCTCGAAGATTGGGGAAGAGCTGTCCGCGGCGGCACTAACGCGCGGGCTTGGAGGAGATGTGCGGAGGACGAACGTTTGTGAAATCGGTTTTCACATCCAAGATGCTGTTATGTTTCTTCTGTGCGCAATTCCATACGTCTTATTGATGCTTTCTTGGTTTGGGGTGAGCGCGTTTTGATAGATTTAAATAATATTAATTTCAGATATGCAAACTCAGAGTCCGGCGCATTAGATCATGTTTCTCTTACAATCAGCGAAGGTGAGGTTGTGCTGCTCTGCGGAGCCTCCGGCTGCGGGAAAACAACCGTAACACGACTCATCAACGGTCTGATCCCCCATTATTATGAGGGAGAGCTAAAAGGCAGCGTAACCGTCGGCGGGTTGGACGTAATCAACGCGGAGTTGTATGAGACCGCGCGTGTCGTGGGCAGCGTTTTTCAGAATCCGCGAAGCCAGTTTTTCTGCGTGGACACAACGAGCGAAATTGCCTTTGCCTGCGAAAACATGGGGTTGCCGAAAGAGACCATAAACGCAAGAATCCGTGAAGCGGCGCGCGACATGGAGATTGAAAAGCTGCTTGGACGCAGTATCTTTAATTTGTCCGGCGGTGAAAAGCAAAAGGTGGCATGCGCTTCGGTTTCCGCCGCACATCCAGAGGTTTTGGTATTGGATGAACCGACCTCAAATTTAGATATGGCCGCGATAGAAAGTCTCAAGCGTACCATTCTTATGTGGAAATCGCGCGGTAAAACCGTCGTGATTGCGGAACACCGGCTCCATTGGCTTGTAGATATCTGCGACAGGGTAATTTATATGAATGACGGCAAAATCGGCCTCGATCTTCCGATGAACAAATTTGCGGCGCTGCTGCCTGAGAAGCTGTGTGAACTTGGACTTCGGCCGTTGTCGCTGAAAAGCCTGAGAAATGAAACCCCGAAAGCGGCTTCAGGAGACACATGGGAGCTTCATGATCTCCGCTGCTCCTATGACGTTAGGAAGCAGGCTCTTGATATCAAATCGCTGTCCCTTCCGCGCAACGGCATCATCGCTGTGATAGGGCATAATGGAGCCGGAAAATCGACCCTGTCCAAATGTCTTTGCGGGCTGGAGAAAAAATCCGTCGGAAAGGTATCCTTAGATGGCATTCCCTGCGGCAGACGAGCTATGCTGAAAAAATGTTACTTAGTTATGCAGGACGTAAACCACCAGTTATTCTGTGAATCGGTGGATGACGAGGTGCGTCTTGGCATGGGGGAAGAGAATCAAGAAGATGTTGTGAATATCTTGAGTCAACTTGATTTAACGCAGTATGCGGATCGTCATCCGGTGTCATTGTCAGGGGGCCAGAAGCAGCGCGTCGCAATTGCGTCGGCGCTGCTTGCCGACAAAGAAATCCTTATTCTAGACGAACCGACGAGCGGTCTGGATTACCGTCATATGAAGGAGACGGCGGCGCTGATTAGCACGCTTTTGGGAAAGCGCACGGTCTTAATCATTACGCATGATCCGGAACTCATCCTGTGCTGCTGTACACATGTTTTACATATGGAAAACGGCGAAGTCAGCGAATTCTATCCACTTGACGACAGCGGTGGTCAGCGGTTGATTAATTTTTTTATCAACGATGCAAAATAATTGTAACCACGAAGAGGCAACCAGAAAGGGGCTTTTCCCCCTCTTTGTTTGACGCAATTATCTCTTAAAATCATACTACATGAAAAGCGTCCCAGCAACTATGATATGCCTAGTATAATCATTGAGAAAGCCAACCGAAAATTAATTCGGTTGGCTTTTTATAGAGATACGAAAGAAAGAGAGGGACGTAAACGCAAAAGTGAAAATAATATTTACTTGGTCAGAAAGTGTTCAGAAACTTTTTGTAATGCATGTTCCAACGTTCTCCGCTTATCAACTCAACGCTACATCCAGCACCATCATCACGCTGAAACCGACGGCAAAAAACACTGTGCCGATGTTGGAATGCTTGCCCTCCGACATTTCGGGAATCAGTTCCTCCACCACCACATAAATCATCGCACCCGCCGCGAAGCTTAACAGATAAGGCAATGCCGGAACAATCAGTGCCGCCGCCAGAATTGTGAGTACTGCGCCGATAGGCTCTACAATTCCAGAGAGCACGCCGCTGAGAAAAGCTCTTGGCTTTCCCATACCTTCCGCGCTGAGCGGCATGGAAATGATCGCGCCTTCCGGGAAATTCTGAATGGCAATGCCGAGAGAAAGTGCCAGCGCGCCCATAGCCGTGATCTGCGCGTTTCCGGTCAGATAGCCCGCATAGACCACGCCGACGGCCATCCCCTCCGGAATGTTGTGCAGTGTGACGGCAAGCACCAGCATTGTAGTTCGCTGCAGGCGGCTTTTCGGACCTTCCGCGTTTTCGCTGTTTCGATGCAGATGGGGAATAATATGGTCGAGCAACAGCAGAAAAAGTATACCGATCCAGAAGCCCATTACGGCGGGGACGAACGACCATTCCCCCATATCCGCCGACTGCTCTATTGCCGGAATTAGAAGGCTCCAGACGGAAGCGGCGACCATGACTCCCGCCGCGAACCCTGTCAGGGCACGCTGCACGGTGTCGCTCATGGCTTTTTTCATAAAGAATACACAGGCCGCACCCAGAGTGGTTCCCAAAAATGGAATCAAGATTCCGAAAAATATTTCCTTATTCATTCGCTTGTCTCCTTGGATACTTAAGTTAATCGCTTAGCCATCCGGCCTTATGCCTTGTTTCGCTGACTCCAGCCGCGGCTGTTTTCCCGGACGGTTACGAAGTCACGGTAGATACCGCCAGCACTCATCAGCTCGTCATGCGTGCCCGACTGCACAATGCTGCCCTCGGATATAACCAGAATCTCGTCCGCACTGCGGATGGTGTTCAGCCGATGGGCAATGACCAGCAGCGTCTTGCCCCGGCACAGCTCGCTGATGGCTTGCTGGATGTAGCTTTCATTGTCCGCATCCACGCTGGCGGTGGCCTCGTCGAGGATGACGATGGGCGCGTCCTTTAAGATGCAGCGGGCAATGGATATCCGCTGCTTTTCGCCTCCTCAATAACGTCTCAGTGCGGTCCATGCAGCTATTCATGACCGTCAGCCGGGCACTCTGGCTGTACAGTGCCTTTAGCGGGGCAAAGAGGTCGAACACAAAGAGCATGATGCCGATTAGATAAGTCACATCCAGCAACGCTCGGGAGTACAGGAACATGGACAGCGCGATGACAGCGGACGCGCCAAGGCCAAAGACCAGATTCAGGCGGAGCTGCCATGGTGAGTGATTTTCTTCAAACTGCAGGTTTTTGCGGCAGCTTTCGCGCAAGCTGTCGCAAAGCTCGCGGGACTTTTCGCCTAAACGGTTATATGTCTTAATTATACCAATTCCTTCTGTAAAGTCCAGTACCCCCTCGGTCAGGCTCTCGCTCTGCTCCTGTCGGACCGAGGAGTCTGAAAGTGCCTCTTTTCTGAGGCCTCTGCCGATCAGCAGCGCAATGCCGATCACCGCGACGGCCAGAAGCCCCAGCCATAGGTTGAACGCCAGCATGAATACCACCATTATTGCTTCCGCAAACACATAGCTCATCAAGTCCGCCAAAACGGTCATGCAGTTTTCCTCAATGAACACCATGTCTGTGGACAGCACCGAGCTGATTTTGCGGATGTTGCCCTCGGTGAAATAGCCCATGGGCATTTTGCGCAGATGCGCGCCCAGCGCCATGCGCTTTTCGGCAAATACCATATATCCCGCAGCGGACTGCATTCTGTCGGCAATGTGATGGAATAAGATTTCCAGCAGCACGCAGCCGACCATTGCGACACCCAGCCACAGGCACAGTTCAGCTGTCGCCGTACCGTGATAAAAAGCTGACAGGGCAAAGAACGAAAGACCGAGCGACGCTTTCGCGAGAGAGGATTTCAGGAAAGAGAATACGAAAGACCCCTGTATCCTGCCCTTATAGCTTCCCGAAACCGAAAGAATACGCTTCATCAAAGCAATCATTTGCTTTCATCTCCCTTCGCGGTACTGACTTCCCATTTTGCGCTGCGCTCAGCGGCCTGCCAGAGCCTTTGATACGCCGGGCAGCTGAAAAGCAGCTCGTCATGGGTTCCGGACGCAGCCAGACTGCCGCCAGCCATCACGCAGATCTGATCGGCGTTTACGATGGAGTGCAGCCGGTGCGCGATTACGATGACAGTCCTTCCTTCGATAACCTCTGCCATGGCCTCGTTCATCTTCTCCTCGTTTTCCGGGTCCATGAAGGCCGTCGCCTCATCCAGCACCACAATGGGCGCGTTTTTCAAAATGGCGCGGTGAGACTGCCCTCCGCAGCGGAGAAGGCCACGCCGTGGAGTACTTCATCCATGCCGTAGGCAAAGCGGACGTTCTCAAAAGTGACGCTGTGGTTCTTGCCCACAAAGGGTTTATCTGACTTCTGCAGCGACAGGGTAAACAGTTCTGCACAGGGTAATATGCTGTTGTAAAGAGCCATCCAAGGCCAGCGTTAAATCCCGATAATCCTTGACGTCGCGCTCAAACCGGTGATAGGACTCGCCGTCCCGGTTGAAGACCTTGACGACCTCCATGCCGTTGATGTACTCTACGATGGTGTTGTTCATTTTCTGTCCCGCTGCGTAATATGTGCTCATCTTGCTCGTACCGAGCTTGTACATCCCAGCCGCGGCCAGAAGTCCCAGTGGCAGAGAGCAAAGCGACAAAAGCGCCAGCTTCCAGTTCGCGAGGAACATGGCCAGATACACAAGCACCGGAACTGTCAGATTGGCTAGACCCTCGGGCAACGCGTGGGCGAGTAGCAGTTCGACAGATTCAATATCGTCGATGGACATTTTTTGACGTCGGGAGCCGCCATGGACAGAATCCAAAACGGCAGGGTGAGGAGCATTGCGGCTAGGGCAAAGATTTTATAAGAGCTTATCACGCGGTCATATTGTTTGGCTCCGTAATTGATGCCGATCACCGGCTGCAGCGCGCGCATCAGGCCGAAAATCGGTGTGAGCAGGAAAGTGAAGATTCGATATACAACCCCGTAAAACGCCATATCCGCAATCGTGCCGTATTTTGCCAAAGCATTGAATACAAAAACCGCCTGGATAAGACTCATGACGCTCATAATTAGGGAGGACATGCCGAGCCGGATAATTGATGTGCCAATATCCTTGTCCCAGCATATGGAGAGAATCTTGGTTTTGAATGTGGCAAAACCCTTTCCAAAGTACAGCCATCCGATCAGCGTATAAACCAGCATGGCGATATTAGTTCCCCATGCCGCACCTTTTACGCCGAAATCAAATATTCCCATCAGTATGTAATTCGCAACGGCGTTTACCACTAGGCCTGCGCCCATCATCACAGCTGCGGATTTCATTTTACCCTCCGCACGGACGATCATATTACCCGCAAGCCCGTAAATCCAGAAAAGCGCTCCAAATATGGTAGCTCTGAAATACTCGTTTCCGAAGGTCAACGCTTCGCCGGTTCCGCCCATGACTTCGATCAGTTGCTTTGAAAAAATTAGGGTCAATATCATATAGACTGCCGTTACTATAATAGAAAGAAGATTGACGTTGCCCATTAGGCGCTCCTGCGTTCGCTTATCTCCTTTTCCAAGAGCGATACTCAGAACTGAGCCTGCGCCCACGCCTATGAGCGAGCCAAACGCGACGCTGATCTGGGAAAGCGGATACGCGACCGAAACGCCCGCCAGGGCTGTTTCTCCCACAAACCGCCCAACAAAAATGGCGTCCAAAACCGAATTCAATCCGTACAATACCATGGCGATGATGGCCGGCCATGATACATTGATCATCACCTTCCAAAGGTTTCCCGTGAGGATATACTGCTTTTGCTTTTCCTTATTGTCTGTTGTTGCTTGTCTCATAAAGATGCTCCGTTAATCTATAGATTTTAGTTGATTCAGCCATACTTTTTTTCAATGTAATCATTCATGCTGAGAAGCGTTTCATCGCTGATAACGTGCTCGAGCGCACAGGCATCTTCATTTGCTCTTTTTTCGCCCACATGAAGCGCCTTCGTTAGAAATTTCTTGATTACCGCAAATCTGTCGGTAATCAAGACTGCCTCCCGTCTGCCATCCTTAGTCAGCAGAACCCTGTGCTCGGAATCCCTTTCGATCAGACTAAGTTCCTGCAGTGAATCCATAGCTGTGCAAACGCTGGCCTTGCTGACCGACAGCCTTTCTGCAATGTCGGATATCCGGGCTCCATCGTCCTCCGAGGACAGCGCATGGATTGCCTTGATATAATGCTCCTTAGACGGGGTAAGCTTCTTCAAAAAATCCCTCCTGCCTGTAATTATTTGCAGCAAACGCAGTATAAACACAACAGTGATGTGTCCTGCGCCGCTTGTGGTTAGATCTAACTAACCGTAAGCTATTATTTTGAGGTTCCAGTGGAACCTCAGTTCTAAAGATTCAGGATTGCTCTCCAGCCGGCGGTGAAAAATTGATTCAAGTTTTCTATATACCTATCCGCGGACTCACGCGGCATGTCGTGAACAACGATTTCAAATAATGCTGTAAAATACGCGCTGGAAATGATGTGCATAAGCTCCTTCGTTGCGCGCCCTGAAAGCATAGCGTCGTTCCCAGTAGCGTGGATGAAAGATATGGTTGACGCGACCTCCATCTCGACCAGACCGTTAATGAAGTCCGAATAGGCCGTTCCCTCCGCGCACGTGACAAGAAGCTTGAACTCGTCAAAATGTTCATAAATAAATGTAATCAGTTCATTCAGATAAGGGATGGAATAGTCGAAGACACGGTCCTGCTTGACGCTGTCGGGAAGCGCTTCAAAGCTCCTGTGTACATCCAGAAACAATTTTTCCAAATCACTTACCGCCGGCAGTACCAGAGCCTCAAACAGGGTCTTTTTGTCCGGATAGTAGCCATAGAACGCGCCGGTAGTCACGCCCGCACGCTTGACAATATTACGAAGAGAAGCGTCTTTGAATCCCTTTTCAAGGAACTCCTTTTTCCCTTCGGCCATAATTTTCTGCAATGTAGTGTTATCGTTATCTATCAATCAGGGCACCTCTCAATATAACGCCGCCATATAACACTGTTATATTAATTCTTGAATTACATTCTGTCAATATGTATTGCAATATTTTTTTATCGTTACCATTTCTATATTGACAAATAATAAAACAAGATGTATATTGTGATCATCGATAGCTAACGTCGATAACTTATGAGGGAGGGCATACTATGCCTAAGGATAAAAGCGCAAGTCACGCCCGCATTATTCCGGCGGCGAAGAGTGAGTTTCTGGAGAAGGGCTTTGAGAAAGCTTCCATGCGCTCCATTGCGGCTTTGGCAGGATTGACCTCCGCTGGGCTTTACCGGCACTTCGCGGATAAAGAAGAGATGTTTGCCGCGCTGGTGCAGCCTGCACTTGACGCATTACAGGAGATGATGGAGATCCAAACCAGGCGCGGGTATCTGTGTATTGAAAAAGGTGACATCGATTCCATTTGGAGCGGCGATACCGACCTGACCCGGCTGGTGGATGTTGTTTACGATTACTTCGATGCCTTCAAGCTGTTGCTCCGATCGTCGGCTGGTACAAGGTTCGAGCATTTCTATGATGAATTCATTGATGTTGACCAAGCCGAAACGCTTTGCTTTATGGATGCGCTTCGCGCTCGGGGTATCCATGTCAACGAAATCGTTCCAGAAGAACTGCATTTACTGATGAATGCATATTATTCAGCTTTTTTTGAAGTGGTGGTTCATGACTTTTCAAAAAAAGACGCACTCCACTATCTCGAAACATTAAAGCAATTCTTTACTCCCGGCTGGCGGGCATTTTTGGGGTTCTGACAGACCTCAAAAATTTTAAAATTAGGTTAGATGTAACTAACCATATAGGAGGAGATTATTTTGCAAAAAGAGAAGAAGCAAAACCCGATTGCTGTCCTGTTTTCATTTGCCGGAGAAGCCAAAGGCCGAATGTCACTGTCGGTTTTTCTCGCAATCCTGGGCGAGCTATTCGGAATAGCACCGTTTCTTGTGGCTGCGGTGTTGGCCAGCCGCCTTTATGAGGGCACGGCGACAGTAGGCGAAGCTGCGATTTTATCCGCGGGCGCGGCGGTGGGAATGGCGATGAGAGCGTTTCTGTGTACCAAATCCTCCATGCGGAGCCATGAAATTGCCTTTACCATTCTGAAGAATATTCGCAGGGCGGTCGCCGACAAGATGCGACGGGTTCCTCTGGGAATTATGCTTGAAACACCGACCGGGCAGTTCAAAACGCTGATGGTGGATAACGTCGGCAAGCTGGAGGATTCGATCGCCCATGTGGTGCCTGAGGCACCTTCCCAAATCGCAGCGCCGCTCTGCTGCATTGTTTTGATGTTTGTTCTGGATTGGAGAATGGGCCTCGCCTCGTTTATTACCGTTCCGCTAAGCGTACTTTTTATGATTGGGATGATGCGTGGTTACAGTGAAAAAATGGCCGTGTATCTGCGAGCCGGAAATGAGATGAACGCCGCGCTGGTGGAGTATGTAAACGGCATACAGGTCATAAAAGCCTTTGGAAGAGCGGGCTCCTCCTTTGGCAAATACTCAAAATCCGTGAATTTCTTTCATGACAGTACTCTTAGCTGGTGGCGGCAGTGCTGGTTTTGGATGGCCGGCGTGAAAGCGGTGCTTCCATCCACTCTGATAGGAACCTTGCCGATTGGCGCATTCCTGTATATGAACGGTGAGATCACCTTGCCCGTCTTTATCACCTGCGTCGTGGCCTCGCTTGGGTTTATCGCACCAATGATGAAGCTTGCTTTTGGGACGGAGCAGCTTACGGTCATCGCTGCCAATCTGGGACCGATACAGAAGTTTCTGGCAACGCCGGAGCAGAAACGGCCCAGCCAGCCGGTTGCCCTGTCCGGTAGTTCCTTCTCCTTTGGCAATGTCTCTTTTGCTTACGATGAAAAGGAAGTCTTGCATGACATTAGCTTTGAGACGATACCGGGAGCAATGACCGCAATCGTCGGCCCATCCGGATCAGGTAAATCCACCATCGCCAAGCTGATGGCGGGTTTCTGGGACGCCACCGCGGGCACGGTAAGCTACGGCGGGCACGATATCCGAGATATTCCCTTCGATCAGCTCATGAGTAATGTGAGTTATGTGGCGCAGGACAACTTTCTTTTTAACCTGTCAATCCGTGAAAATATCCGAATCGGAAATCCGAACGCTTCCGACGCTGAGATCGAAGAAGCCGCGAAAGCCGCAAACTGCCATGATTTCATCCTGGGACTGGAGCACGGATACGATACGCTTGCGGGCGACGCGGGAGACCGCCTTTCCGGAGGAGAACGTCAACGCATTACCATCGCTCGCGCTATGCTCAAAAAGGCTTCGGTCGTGATATTGGACGAGGCGACGGCCTATGCTGACCCCGAGAGCGAATCGCTCATACAGCAGGCCATCGGCAAACTGGTCAAGGGGAAAACTCTTGTCGTTGTAGCCCACCGGCTGTCCACAATCCGCAGCGCCGCTCAGATCATCGTGGTGAGCGAAGGCAGGATCGTGGGGCGAGGCACACAGGAGGAGCTGCTGCAAAGCTGCCCACTGTATCAGCGTATGTGGGAAGAGCATATCGGTACCGCTGACCGTGCCGAGGAAGGAGTGCAAACCCATGCTTAAAATGATACGCCGCATTCTCGCTATCGCGGGGAAAAGCCGTCCCCGTATTTATCTTGGGATCCTGTTCAATTTTCTAAAAACGGTGTCCATGTCGATGATGCTCTTTGCAGTTTACATCGTGGTCAGCAATCTTGAGGCGTTGACGTCGGATGTGATTCTCTCCGCCCTGTATGTTTTACTTGGCAGTGTCCTGGGACGTTTCCTGTTTCAGTGGCTGATGGATATCTCCATGAGCGCGAAGGGCTTTGACATGTTCCGGGATTATCGTCTGGAAATTGGCGAAAAGCTAAAAAAGGCGCCCATGGGCTATTTTTCAGAACAGCGACTGGGCTCGATTCAGACCGTGCTTACCTCAACCATTGTGGAACTGGAGCAATACTCCATGCTGGCTATTACAGATCTGACCGGCGGCCTGTTCATGGCGCTTGTCATCACTGTCATGTTTCTTTTTATCAGTCCGCCTATGGCGCTGCTGACGTTTTTGGGACTGGCAGCGGGTATCGCAGTACTCCATATCATTTCGCAAAGGGCCGCCAGACATACGCCCCTTGTTTTGAAAGCTCAGGAAAATCTGGTAACCCAGTCACTTGAGTACATACGTGGAATTTCCGTAATGAGAGCATTTTCACAAACGGAGAACAGCGAGGGAACCGTTTACGCCGCCTTCGATGGAAAACGGCAGGCAGACCTTGAGCAGGAGCGTGCCTCCGTGGGCCTTTTGAAGGCTTTTACCGCTGTATTTAAGATCACGGGCTGCGGGATGCTCTTTCTGGCGTCAGTTCTCTATTTATCCGGAGCTATTACACTGCCTTATTGCCTGATGTTTTTGGTGTCCGCCTTTCTGGTGTACTCTGAATTCGAGCAGATGGGCGACGGGGCCTTCCTGAGTAAAAAAATCAACACCGAGCTTGACCGACTGGAGGCTGTCACCGATATCCCAGATATGGACACGACAACGCTGGAGCTTAAGCCCGACGGCTTTGACATTGAACTTCAAGACGTATCCTTCGCCTACGACAGCCGTACCGTAATCGACCACGTTTCGCTCAGGGTTCCGCAGGGCAGCACCTGCGCAATCGTCGGGCCCTCCGGCAGCGGAAAGACGACTCTTTGCAACCTGATCGCCCGCTTCTGGGATGTTCAAGACGGCAAGGTGCTGGTAGGTGGCAAAAATGTCAAGAACTGCACCGCCGACAGTCTGCTGAAGAATATTTCGATGGTTTTCCAGAATGTATACCTATTCCATGACACGATGGAGAATAACATCAGATTCGGAAATCCAGACGCTTCCCATGAACAGGTTGTGGAGGCGGCTAAAAAAGCCCGGTGCCACGATTTTATCTCAGCACTGCCGAAAGGTTACGACACAATCATAGGAGAAGCCGGCTCCACATTATCCGGAGGAGAAAAACAGCGGATATCGATCGCCCGCGCCATCTTAAAGAATGCGCCTATCATCATTCTCGACGAGGCCACCTCCAGCGTCGACCCGGAAAATGAGCATGCGTTGCTCTCGGCAATCCATGAGCTTACACGGGGGAAAACCCTGATTTCCATTGCACACCGTTTAACAACGGTGCGGGATGCCGATCAGATACTGGTTGTGGACGGAGGCAGAATCGCTCAGAGTGGAACGCATGAGGAGCTCGCCGGACAGCCGGGCGTATACAGCAATTTTCTCAGACTTCGGTCGGAGGCCATAGGCTGGAAGCTGTAATATGGGAGGCGGAAACTTGGAAGCTGAAGTCTATAATCGCGCATTCGCGGAATATACGCATTCCAGCAGATTGCAGGAAGGTGCTTGTACTCTATACCGAATTGAAAATGACACCGGTATAGGGGAGCTTCGATGCTATGATGTTTTTCCCGGCGCACAGATCATCTATAATTGCTTGAATATGGGGACCTGTTTTCAAAAGATACAGGCGGCGCAGGGGTTTCTGCAGATCAATCATTGCCGCGAAGGTAGCTTTGAACTGGAGCTTCAGGGTGGCATGGTCAGCTTTTTGACGGAAGGCGACGTGGCTGTAAACGCCCCAGGAGTTCAACAAATTACTGATTCCCGGCTTCCGACCGGGCGATACGTGGGTGTTGCCATCCTTCTGGAACTTGCCACAGCCCAATGCGCGCTGGATACTCTGTTGCCGAATTCCGGCATAAACCTGCACAGACTTCAGGAAAAGCTTTGCTCGGGCCGGGAGCTCTTCCTTTTGCGTGCCAGGCCCGAAATCGAACATATTTTCAGTGAGCTCTATCATGTGGATGAGCGTATCCGGGAAACTTATACATTTCTTAAAACGGCGGAGCTCCTGCTGTTCCTGACGCTTGCCGAAAACGAGCTGCGTGATCCTCTTCCGCGTTTCTCCAGACAGGTTGTGGAAGCGACAATGGCCGTCTGCGCTTACCTTCTGAAGGAGCCGTGTCGCAAATCAACGATCTGCGAGTTGTCCGGGCGTTTCCATGTTGCCGACACGAACTTGCGGGAGTGCTTCAAGTCTATCTACGGCCATCCGATCGGAACGTTTATCCGTTTGGAACGCATGAAAAGGGCGGCAGCCCTTCTGTGTGACGAGGAGGAACTCAGTATTGGACAGATCGCGCAGATAGTAGGATATGAAAACCAAAGCAAATTCGCGGCAGCATTTAAAACGGTTATGCTTGACAGCCCGCTTTCCTACCGTCACAGACATGCCAGACGAGATGACAAAACGGAGCATAAATTTGACGTTTTGGAGTAGCAGACTCCGGCGTAATATGCTATTCTAACTTGGCAAGTGGCTCACAAAGCTGTGAGCCACTTCTTAAGTCTACCAGTTAGATGCAACTAACCTATGTGAGGTGTTTATTTGTCTGCCTATATCAAAAAGCGTTTATTGGGATTTTTAGTCGTACTGGCGGGCGTAAGCATCCTCAGCTTTCTGCTCATTGCCGTTTCGAATACCGACCCGGCTGAGGTCATTGCTCGGCGAAGTACAGGTGGCGCATCCGAAGACATGATTGAGGCGGTGAGAGTTCAGCTGGGACTCGACAAACCGCTGCTTATTCAGTATTTTCAGTGGCTCAAAGGACTTTTTACAGGAAATCTCGGAATTTCGATCTTTTCATTCCGTCCAATCAGCACGGATCTTGCCGCTTATTTCCCCACGACGCTCCACCTGGTGGGACTTTCCCTCGCTTGGGTTATCGTCATTTCTATCCCTGTCGGACTGAAGTGCGCGCTTTCCCCAAACGGTATATTTGATCATATCACGAGAGGTATAACAATTCTTGGAATCTGCCTTCCGACCTTTTGGTTGGGTTTTTTGCTCCTGCTTGCATTTGCGGTAAAGCTCCCGCTTTTTACAGTGGTTCCGTCTCCCGGAATCCGTGGGCTGTTACTCCCATCCTTTGCTCTGGCAGTTCCGATCATCTGCTCTTTTATACGTCTTTTTCGGGCCTCTCTTCTTTCAGAGCTTGGCAGGGACTATGTGGCCTATGCCCGCTCCAGAGGACTTTCATCCAAGAGGATACTGCTCCGTCATGTCATGCGCAACGCCCTGCCTCCGCTTATCACGCTTTTCTGCCAATACCTCGGCTATCTCATCGCGGGCAGCGCTGTTGTTGAGAATGTTTTTTCACTCTCCGGTATCGGGTCATATCTGATCTCATGCGTACTCGCGGCGGACGCCACCGCAGCCGCAACCTGCATCGTGATGATCGCCGCGGTTTTTGTTCTGGCTAATTTGGTAGGAGATATTATTAATCGACTTCTCTGCCCTTGGATGGTGAGGGAAACAAATGCTTAAAAAAATATTTCACAATCCGCAAGCCGTCATAGGCTTGGTTTTCATCCTTATAGCGCTTTTTGCGGCAATATTGGCCCCCGTTCTTGCCCCAAATGATCCTGCAGCGGTCAATGTCATAAGCAAATACATAAAACCCTGTGCCGAATATCCTCTTGGAACCGATCAACTGGGGCGATGCGTGCTTTCACGTCTCCTGTACGGAGCGAGGTATTCCATCGGCATGAGCCTGCCGACCCTTGTAATCCTGTCCGTAATCGGACTGATTCTGGGCAGTTTCAGTGCATGCGCCGGGAGGCGTATCGACCGCTTGATCACGATCCTATGTGACGTATTTCTTGCATTCCCCGCGCTTGTGATTGCTGCGGCAATCATCGGCATATTGGGGAACGGGCTGCACAATATTGTCATTGCTATGGTCGTTGCTATGTGGGCGTGGTTCACAAGGATGGTTCACTCTTATGCGGTCGTGGAGATGGGCAGGGATTATGTTTTAGCAGCCCGCATTTCAGGCTGCGGTACGTTGAAAATTGTCATCCGGCATCTGATTCCCAATATCATGCCCCAGTTCTTGGTATACCTGAGTACCGGCGTGTCCTCTGCAATTTTAATGGTATCCAGTTTCTCTTTTTTAGGACTGGGACTTCCGGCGGGAACAGCCGAGTGGGGTGCCATACTCAGTGAGGCCCGTTCAGGCTTGTATTCACACCCTGAACTTCTTATTTACCCAGGCGTATGTATCCTATTAACCGCCGCAGGCTTCAATCTATTCGGAGAAGCTCTGCGAGACATGCTTGAACCGGAGGAGGCTGAGTAACTTGCTTTTTACTGTAAAGAATCTTTCCGTGCTTCTGAAAAAGACCGGAGAGCCAATCGTCCGGAACGTAAACCTTTCGATTGAAGAAGGAAAATCGCTGATCGCACTGGGCCAGTCCGGAAGCGGCAAAACCATGACCTGCCAAACTATAACGGGGATACTGAACCGCCGATGCTTTGTACCTTCCGGCGAAATCCTGTTTGCAGGGCAGGAGCTTCTTTCCATGTCCCCCGAAAAGCAGAGGGCAATCTATGGCGCACAGATCGCGCTGATTCCGCAAAATGCAATGACCGCGCTCGATCCTTCGACCCGCATCGGACGTCAAATGCGGGAAACGCTTTACCTCCACACTGGATTAAAGGGCGACATGGCCGGTGAAAAACTCAATCGTGCGCTTCGGGATGCGGGGCTTGATCTGACCGAAAGCATCATGAGGTGTTATCCTTATATGCTCTCAGGAGGGATGCTACAACGCGTGCTGATTGCCATGG
Organism: Oscillospiraceae bacterium; assembly: GCA_963666535.1. Lineage (GTDB taxonomy): Bacteria > Bacillota > Clostridia > Oscillospirales > Oscillospiraceae. The sequence continues at coordinate 2,350,247 of OY762913.1, forward strand.
CGCTCATGGTTGATGCCAAATTGATTGTAGCCGACGAACCCACCACCGCGTTGGATGCCGAGCACTGCAGAGCGACGGTGGACGCCCTTGTCCGCCTTCGTGAGCAAAAAGTCGCCATTCTTCTCGTTACCCACGATTTTGCCGTAGCATCCCGCATGGGAGGCGAGGTGCTTGTCATGAAGGAAGGGCAGGTAATCGAACGCGGAGAGGTTTCCGAGGTGCTGTCCGAGCCGAAGCATCCGTATACAAAGGCGCTGATTGAGGCGTCGCGTCTCTCCGGCGCAGTTCGCGAAAGGAGCGGCCTTGCGTGTTAGAAGCAAAAGCTCTGTTTAAAAACTATTCTATATCCGGTGAAAAAGGTGAAAAGAGCCTTGTGCGGGCCGTCAACGGCGTCGACCTCGCTCTTCGCGAGGGGCAATGCTACGCGCTTGTGGGAGAGAGCGGCTCGGGAAAGAGCACCTTGTCTCAACTGCTGATGGGGCTGATTCCGCTAAGCTCCGGTGACGTGCTGCTTGACGGCAAAAGCCTGTTTTCGGCTCGTGGAAGAAAGGCATTAGCGCGGTTTACCAAGCTGCAGATGGTACTACAGGACGGAAAAAGCGCACTGGATCCCAGGTTTACCGTCTATGATAGTATTGCGGAGCCGATCCGGAATCTAATGGATGTCCCCAAGGAGCGGGAGCGAAAAATGGTGGAAGAGCTTATGGAACAGATGGAGCTTCCGCTGTCGCTTCTCGGCAGGCGTGCTCACGAGCTTTCCGGCGGGCAGCAAAAACGGGTATGTATCGCCCGTGCCATATCTGTTTCGCCCAAATTCCTGATTCTTGACGAGGCGGTGAGCGGTCTTGACGTTATTGTCCGTAAAAACATTCTCGAGCTTTTAAAGCGGCTCCAGGATGAACGAGGCTTTGCTTATCTGTTTATTACGCATGATATTGATGTGGCGCTGTATATCGCCGATCACGTCATGGTTATGAAAGAAGGAAAAATTATAGAAAGTGTAAGGTATGCCGGAAATACCAGCTGCTTCACGCACCCCTATTCCCGTTTGCTGCTGGAATCATTGGTGCCGGAAACCGCCGCCATATAGGCTTTGGTATTATCGCCACAAGGCGTAATATATCCACTTATTTTACTGTGTACATAACAGGAGGAAAACACCATATGCGATTCAAGAAAATAATCTCTATAGCTTCTGCTGCCATCGTTTGCCTGAGCCTCACGGCTTGCGGTACTTCCGGCGCAGAAACATTCTCATTCCAAGATTCGGCTGGCGCAGCTGAAGCTGCGACCGCTTCGGTTACTTTAACCGAGAGCTGGGAATTTACAACCGGTTTTTATCCGGTCATAACCGCAGCTAATTCGAATAACTACGGCTCTACCTATTGGAATAGGAATTTCTACAACACGCTCGTGTGCTATGACGAAAGCGGAAAGATTCAGGGTGAGCTGGCGGAGGATTGGGAAATCAGCAAAGACGGACTGACCTATACATTCACGCTGAGGGATGATGTCAAGTTTTCCGACGGAACGCCGCTTACCGCCGGGGCTGTTAAAACCAGCATGGAAGAAGCAATCAAGAACCTGGACATCTATATAGGCTCCTACGGGAAGCTCGCCTCCATCATCGTCTCAATGGAAGCTCCCGATGACAAGACCTTCGTTATGACGCTGACCCAACCGTATTACGGAGCACTAAACGATCTGACTATGTGCAATCCATTGGGAATTGTTAATCCATCCGCGTTTGGTGGCGACCCGTATACAAGCTGCGCGAAGCAGACAATGGGTACCGGCCCCTATCTGTACGCAGGCGACTTTGATGGCACGACCTATACCTTCGTTCGCAATCCTTATTATTGGGGTAATGCCCCGGCGCTTGATGGTTTCAAAGTAAAGGTTATTGAGGACAATGACGCGAAGGTGCTCGCGCTGCGCAGCGGTGAAATTGACACGATTATCGGTTCCTCGCGCATGAGCTACGATGCTTACGGAGAGCTTTCTTCCGACAGCGCTTATGGAACAGCCGTAAACGCTACAGGCTCATCGACTCGGTATCTGGGACTCAATCTCTCCAAAGCGCCATTTGATAATTTGAATGTGCGCCAGGCCGTCGCATACGCTCTTGATCAGAATTCAATTTGTTCTACGGTATTTCAGGGTGTTGAACTGCCAGCTGAAACGCTGTTCGATAAAACCAAGCCCTATTGCGATGTCACGCAGATGACATATGAGTTTAACCTTGACAAGGCCAATGCGTTGATGGATGAAGCTGGCTGGGTGGACACAGACAGCGACGGAATAAGAGAAAAAGCTGGGAAAAAGCTGGAATTCACTCTTTCCTACACCAAAAGTATCGGCAGTCTGGATGACGCGGCGCTGGCCATCGCCAGTCAGCTGACAAAAATCGGATTCAAAATTACACCCAGCGGAACGGACATGATGACATGGTTTGGCGCAATACAAGCCAGTGCATATGAGATTACCATTTATCTGACCTACGGCGGCGCGTACGATCCCACAACCGTCGTTACAAATATGAACCCGGATACCAGCACCGACCCTATTGCGGTACAGGTATCCTCCGCGCTGGACGGAGGCAGCGCGATCATTACGGAGCTTAACAGCACCTCGGATATGGAGCGGGCTCAGGAAATATACACTCAATTGTTAGGTGCAATTGCAGAGCAGTCTCTGATGGTGCCGGTCTCTTACCCCCGTGAATTTGCCGCATGGAAGAGTAAGAAGATTTCCGGATATGATTTTTACTCTGACAGTATGTATGTTCTCGTCGCAAACATTCAAGTAAAGTAGGTGAGTTTTTTGAATAAAAAGAAACGTTCCAGCCTATCCCGGCTGCTGGAATACGCAGGCGGATATAAGGCGTTTACCATTACGGGCTGTACGCTGTCGGGTATATCCGCGGTTCTGGCACTGCTGCCATACGTTTTTATCTGGTTTGTCATTCGTGATGTTTTTGCGGCGTTACCCGATCTGTCCGGCGCGTCCGGTTTAGTCCATTACGGGTGGATGGCGGTTCTGTTCGCCGTTATCAGCATCGCAATCTACTTCGCGGCGCTGATGCTGACCCATTTAGCTGCCTTCCGCACGGCGCGAAATATGCGTCAGGCGGCGGTGGAACACATCGTTAACCTGCCGCTGGGGTTTTTCTCGGGGAACCAATCCGGGCGTCTTCGCAAAATCATCGACAGTAACGCCGATATGACCGAAGGACTTCTGGCCCATCAGCTCCCTGACCTCGTGGGTGCGATTGTCACGCCAATCGCGGCGGTCATCCTGCTTTTCGTGTTCGACTGGCGGATGGGACTTTTATCCCTGCTGCCAATGGTGCTGGCCGTCTTCCTGATGACGCGGATGATGGGCGGGAAAAACGCAGATTTCTTTACACGCTATCAGATGGCACTGGAGGATATGAGCGGCCACGCGGTGGAATATGTGCGCGGCATTCCAGTGGTCAAGGTCTTTCAGCAGACAGTTTACTCCTTTAAAAGCTTTTACAAGTCGATTATGTCGTACAAGGAGCTTGCCGGTGGATATTCCATGAGCTGCCGCGGGCCTATGAACGGATATACCTCAGCAATACACGGCACGTTTCTGCTTCTTATACCGGCGGGCATGCTGCTTTCGGCCTCCGCACCGAACGGCTGGGGAACCTTCCTGAACATGATTTTCTATTTGCTTTTCACCCCGGCCTGCGCCGGGATGATGGATCGCGTCATGTTTGCCACAGAGGCGCTGATGAAAGCAGGCGAGGCAGTTCGCAAGCTTGATGAGATTCTGGAAGAAAAGCCCCTAAAGGAGCCGCATAATCCAAAAGCACCGAAGGATAACTCACTGGAGTTTAAAAAGGTCACCTTTACTTACCCTGGTGCAAACCGCCCGGCCCTCTCCGATGTAAGCTTCCGAGTTCCGCAAGGCGCGACTGTGGCGTTGGTCGGCCCCTCCGGCGGCGGAAAAACCACGGCGGCCAACCTGATTCCTCGTTTCTGGGACGCAGACCGGGGTCAGGTGCTGGTGGGCGGCGCGGACGTGAAGGAAATCGGCGCGGAGAAGCTCATGGACAAGGTTGCATTTGTGTTTCAGGATACGCATCTGTTCAAGGCAAGTCTACTGGACAACATCCGGGCGGCACGCCCCGAGGCGACAAAGGAAGAGGCGCTGCGGGCGGCACACGAGGCCCAGTGCGACGATATTCTTAATAAGCTGCCCAACGGCATCGATACTGTGATCGGAACAAAGGGGGTTTATCTTTCCGGCGGCGAGCAGCAGCGCATCGCACTGGCGCGGGCGATCCTGAAAGACGCGCCGATCATTGTGCTGGATGAGGCGACAGCCTTTGCCGACCCGGAGAATGAATATCAGATACAAAAGGCCTTCGAACATCTGACAAAGGGCAAGACGGTTCTGATGATCGCGCACCGCCTAACCACCGTGCGCGATGCAGATCAAATCCTTGTCCTCAGTGATGGCAGACTAATAGAGCAGGGCAAGCATGACGATTTGCTCGCGCAGTGTGGGTTGTATGCCGCCATGTGGCAGGATTATCAAAAATCCGCCCAGTGGAAGGTTTCAAAGGAGGCGGTGAACGCATGAAACGCAAAATCCAGCACATGTTCGCCCTATCAGAAAAGGGCGCGGTTGACCTCGTCAAGGGGACGCTGTGGTGCGCCCTTTCCAATATCAGCCTGATGTTCCCAGTGGGTCTGCTGGTTCTCGTTCTCGACAGCATGATCAAAGCGCTGTCCGGCGGAACTAATCCCGCCGAAGGCGTGTGGGGTTATACGGCTGCCGGCGCCGCCATCCTCGCGGTGATTTTCCTCATCTACAATTTCAAATACAAAAGCGTCTATCTTACTACCTACAATGAAAGCGCCAATCGCCGAGTGCGGCTGGCTGAGAAGCTGCGCGCTCTGCCCCTATCCTTTTTCGGAAATCGGGATCTTTCCGATCTGACGAACACCATCATGACGGACTGCGGCTCTCTTGAACAGGCGTTTTCCCACTATATCCCCGAGCTGTTCGGGGCGCTTCTTTCCACGATCCTCATCGCCGTCGGCCTCTTCTGCATGGACTGGCGCATGGCGCTGGCGGTGCTTTGGGTCGTTCCATTTGCGCTGGCACTGGTTGTTGGTTCAAAGAAGGTTCAGGATAAAATGGGACTCCGGAATATTCTGATTAAGCGTGCCTCCGCGGATGCCATTCAGGAGTGTCTCGAGACCGTGCGGGACATCAAGGCCTGCAATCAAAAAGAGCGTTATCTGGCCGGTTTGCGTGAAAAGCTGATTCAGGCGGAAAAGTCCGAAATTCGGGTGGAGCTCGGGGCAGGCGTCTTCGTAGTCTCTGCACAGGCGTTTCTCCGTCTGGGAATCGCGACTACCGTACTGGTGGGTGCCGGGCTGCTTACCGGCGGGGAAATTGACCTTCTGACCTTCCTTGTGTTTCTGATTGCCGCCTCCCGCCTGTACGACCCGCTCTCTCTGGCGCTTCAAAATGTGGCGGCGACCTTTAACGCGAAGCTGCAAATTAACAGAATGCGTGAGATCGAGGAGCAGCCGGTTCAGACCGGAATGGAAAGCTATTCGCCCAAGGGCTACGATGTAGTCTTTGACCATGTCAAATTTGCCTATCACGAGAACGAAGGCGTCCTGACCGACGTGTCCTTTACGGCAAAGCAGGGCGAGGTCACAGCGCTGGTCGGCCCGTCCGGAGGCGGAAAATCCACCGCTGCGAAGCTGGCTTCCCGCTTCTGGGATGTAAACGGCGGAAGGATAACGCTGGGAGGCGTTGATGTGTCCTCTGTTGAGCCGGAGTCCCTTTTAAAAAGCTATGCCATCGTCTTCCAGGATGTGGTTCTCTTTGAGGGCACGCTCATGGAGAACATCCGCCTTGGCCGTCGGGAGGCAACAGATGAAGAAGTCTTAGCGGCGGCACTAGCGGCTCGGTGCGATGATTTTATAGAAAAACTGCCTAAGGGGTATCAGACTGTTATCGGCGAAAACGGCTCGACCCTGTCGGGCGGTGAGCGTCAACGCATCTCCATTGCAAGAGCACTCCTTAAGGACGCGCCTGTGATCCTGCTGGACGAAGCCACCGCTTCTCTTGATGTTGAAAACGAGAGTGCCGTGCAGGCCGCGCTCTCACGCCTTGTGAAGGATAAAACAGTGCTCATCATCGCTCACCGGATGCGTACCGTGGCCGGGGCCGACAAAATCGTGGTTTTGAAGGATGGACGTGTTGAGCAGCAGGGCAGCCCGTCCGAGCTGATGGACCAAGGCGGTCTGTACCGCCACATGGTGGAGCTCCAGCAAAAGAGCGCCGCGTGGCAGCTGAATCTCAGTGAATCCTAAGATTCTATGCTCCGGAAAGGATAAACAACAGTTATTTAGCTTAATGACAACAGAATTCGACTCGAGGCAAATGAAATACATAATAATGCAATTGTTATTTGTAAGGGCTCTTTTCAGAAGTAGCCTAATTGCCCGGAAGATGACAAAGTGCAAATGGCAGGTTGTTGGGCACGTCGGAAAATTTTGTGTAATTGTTGCCCGTTCTCTCGCCGTGGAAACCCTTATTCTGAATCAATCTCCATTACTCTGGCGCAATAGATACAAAGGAATTTGTTTAACCCTGCGATTTTAGTTTATTTTTTTGTGCTTCTTTCGGCTTCCTTCTTGCAGCACGACCTCACAACGGGGTATTCCGGTAAGCTGCTTACCAATCGTTGCATCTGTGATAGAATGGACTTATCCAGTTCGCAGGACTCGAATAGCTTCCAACACCAGTGCTTTAGTCAACGGGGTGGGAGGGAGCGATGGGATACCATTCTGAGCTACGGCGTAGATTTCCTGCGCCTTACGCTCGTTTGAATGGTATCCCTTTTTCTTTGCCCAACGGCAGTACGTATTGATAAATCGCGGCTCCCAGCATAACGCCATCCAGCAGATGCGTGTGCGAGCTTACTTTCCTATTTCACCTTGTATCAATTTTTCTTTATATTTTGTAATCACTTCTCTACAACGACTAAAATATGCAGTTAGTTCAGACGTTTTTCTTATCCGATAAACATACTTATTCTTTATAAATTTATTTTGATAATCTTGCAAAAATTTCAGCTCCAACCTGTCACAATCCAACAGCCAATTTTCTGTTGAACCATTACTATTCTTCAATGTAACTATAGCGCCTGCTGAATCGCTGACTACCCTAGGCCATAGATTGTTAAACTCTTCTTCCAAGAGGTTTACCATTGTTTTTCCCTTGTATTTTTCATTTGCTGAACATGCGACCAAATATACTTGCTGTTTTCCTTTGTAACCAGCCTTGATCAAAAGGTCTACTATTTCTGACATTTTTCGGCCGCCTATCGTTCTTTTAATCAAATTACCATGCCCACATATGTAAATTGTTTCGGTGCTATCTTCTATTTTACCGGTCTCTATTAGAGATACCTGATTAGATAAGCAATAGGCTGAATGCAGAATGATTCCGTCTACCTCTACTGCGCCATTATTCTTTTCACCGACTATTAATGAAATGCCTGGTTCAAAACCGCTCTTAAGTAATTTGCTTTGCATAGTATACCCTCCCGCTCCCTTAACTTTCTAGAATATATTATGCAAATTGATTTATGTGGGTATCCCTTTTCATCAGCTCCTCATAAGTAGCCCAAATTTGCTGCCCCGGGCATATATAAAGACGCTCCCATATAAAAGGAGCGTCTTTTGGCAGCCACGTTTGTCCTGATCAACATCAGGGAATAATCAAAACATGAAAGTGAGCCCAAAAATCAAATGATTTGAGGGGGAAAATGAATGCATTTTTTTGAAAACTTGCATTCTATGCTGATTAAAAACCAGGAATCGGCGGTTGCAACTATGGTAAATGGAATTGGGTCTTTGCCAAGGGAAAATGGCGCTCAAATGATGATTGCAAAATCTGGAGCAATAGAAGATACGATCGGCGGCGGCAAACTGGGGGCAGATATAATAGCTTTGGCCAAACAGGTTATTTTAAGTAAAACGAACTCAATTCATCATTTTGAAATGAAAGGGGAACAAGCCGCGCTGTCAGAAATGATTTGCGGCGGGAAGCCGGCTCTGTTTACTGTTTTCAAAAATAAATGTAACTTTCTGATCTCTTTGCCGATCAATATCAATCCACTTATGAACAAAAAACGGGGTCGGAAAGAAAATTGCAATAGAGCCTCCCACACCGTTCCGGTCAAATTTTACATGAGGTAACGCAGCAGTGAACCACGTATAAATCAAACCGTTTTCCAGCGGAACATTGTTTGGTGAAATCAGATTTTCAGATCGCTTTTTCGCGCTTGCTAAGCTCGCTTTCTTAGCCACTGACAGAGCGCAAAGTGCTTCCTAGGGATAAGCTTTTGCGCTGAAAATCAATGCTTTTTGCATTAACTTTTTTCGTTCATTGAGATCTTGGGAACCCATAAACGGATAGAGCTGCTGCTGGGATATAATTGCACCAGCCTGCTTGCCCTCAACGAAAAAGTCATAAAGCGTTTTGATGCGATCTGCACGGGAAAGCCCCAGTTGATTCGTCAAAATATCAACTGCGGCATCAATATTTTTGGAGGAGGAATCCTGAAAAGTGAGCTCTGAAAAATTCAACGGGTGCAGATTGATCGCCTTGTAAAATTCCAAGAAAACAGATCTGGACAACAAAATCTTCGGATTCTTTTCTTGAGCCTCATACGCCAGATAAAGCTTGTTCACGGCATCTTCATACGAATCTGCGTCATTAATTTTGGTCGTTTCAGAATTGCGTCCTACAGAAAAATCAGTGTACATCAACAGGCGGGTTTGAATTACACGCTGTGCCAGTAGCAGGATGTCGTCACCGAATTTTGATCTCCAATAACGCAAAAAAGCAACCGGTTCACAAACCAAATCCGGAACAATATATCTCAAAAAATCATCCACCGAAACGGTGGTAAATGCGAGATAAGTATCATAAAATCCTTCTGCCTGAACCAGCATCCTTGGCAGGACAGCAAGATGATACAGCGCCGTTTTTTCAAGAACAACCTTGTACGCAGCGATATAGTCGGAAGGTTTAGCGGAGAGTTTCTTTTGCATTTCTATGAGAGTTGCATAGGCTTGAAGGTGCGTGGAGCTCCTGATATTTTTTGCAATATCAGGAGGAAGAATTCGGGAAAGCGTAGCCTCAAACAGGCGCCTGTGCTCTGGAAAAGCCGACATGCAAGTCACCTCTGTTTTAAAATAGTAATAATATGTTATCATAGTATAGATAATTATCTTCAACATAGTTTTACTACTTCTTGTATAATTTGTGGTCATTTTGTGGTCAAAACGGAAAAAGAAATCCCCAATCCATTGCGGCGCAATGGATTGGGGATTAACGTTTGTATCGGGGCACTCCCCCCTTCCCTCATTTCCCGCAAAAAGGGCAAACTCACTTTCCCTCCCAAAAACAGGCTCCCAAAATCGGCAGGCTCTCCACATTTTTGGGGATTCGGGGGTCAGGCCACTCATCAAACATGCTGCAATACCAGTAGAATCAATGGTTTGATACTCCATACAGATAAATAAAAGAGACCCTGAAACAAGCCAAAATAGCTTATCTCAAGGTCTCTTCTTCATTTATTTCTTTTGTTTTTGGGGGAATCCCATTTTGCCTCGTGGAGGGAAAGGGGGTTTGCCCTGGGACAACGTTGTCATTCCCACTCCATTACGGAATGGTAGCTTCAAGTGATTTCTCAAAGTTTTTTGCCTACTTTGGATAACACAAAAAAGTATCTCCACTCATTATTTTCATTCCACGGCTTTTTGTATGCCAAAAGTATGCCACGGAACATTTCAAAAGCGCCGCCGGTTTGCCCGACGGCGCTTTTCATTATATCGCATTTCCGGGCTTTTCAGCGTTGCCGGGAGCGCTGATTGGAACAACACCCAGCGTCATGCCAAGCGGTCGGAGCAGCTTTAGGATGGTTGAAAGCTGCGGGTCGTTACCGTTATTTTCGAGCCGGGCAATCATGGGCTGTTTGATACCGGTAATCTGTTCAAGCTCAGCTTGCGTGATACCAATGTCTTTTCTGGCCGCGATGATCTCACCGACAATTTTGACTTTTAACCCGATTTCTTCTCGGTCTTCAGGCGTGAGAGAGTCAAGGTTTCGGTACATCTCGTTCCAATTCTTTGCCATGTTATCTGCTCCTTTCCAAAAAGTCAGCTAAATTGCGTTGCGCCTGCTCGATTTCACGGGCGGGCGTTTTTTGAGTCTTTTTTACAAAATGGTGCAGGAGGACAAATTTATTATTCTCCCAGTATGCGAAGAAAATACGGTCGCTGGTAGGCCGCAATTCCCAAAGGTTTCCTTGTTTGGTGAGGTGCTTTGTTACTGGTTCACCAATTCGGGTTCCATAGGATTCAAGCAACTGCAAATATTCAGAGATTTTCTTCAACCGAATGCGGCTGCTTTTGTCGGTCTGCGCTTTGCAATCCAGTTCCTCAATCAGCTTCACTATTTCAGACACGCCATTGCGGTCTTCATAGAATATGATTTCGTACACTCGAGGTTTCCTCCCTCTTATATAATATAACTTACTTGTTATATTGTCAATGCTTTTTTCTTTTAGTTTTTACTCTCGGCTCATGGGATCTATCATAATTACATCGCTGATCTGGCAGTCGAGAGCGAGACAGATTTTATCCACAACTTCCAAGGACACATATTCATCCTTCCCCATTTTAGCGACGGTGGAAGAGCTTACAACGCTGTACAGGTCTTTCTTCTGCTTTTTCTTCTTGGCGAGCGTAATCCATAACGGGTCAAAGCTAATCATCGACTCACCTCCTTACTCTGAAAGCATATCACACAAAATATGACTTGTCAAAATATATTTGCGAGAAGTTAAAGAAAAGTGTTGACATATCTGCATACATGCGGTAATATGAAAATACAGAGATGTTAAAGATATTCTTTGAGTAATCGGAATAATATGAAGAATATACGGAAATTGAGGAGGACGCAACAATGATGATTCAGGAATTTGAAAGCCGCACAGGTTTCTACCCCAACCAGGTCCTTTATAGCTTCATTGAAGAAGCTTACACGGAAAGCAATCTGGATAAAGATGCTTTCTGCAAGGCCTACAAGGAAAACGACGGCGGGATCGCCGAGAAAATTCAGCACAAGGTCAACATGGCCAACTTCAAGGAAGGACGCGAGCACACCGCCAAAATCGCCCGCCGTGACATTGAGATCGAGCGCCTGAAGAAAGAGCTCGAGCGTGAGCAGGAATGGAAGCCTTACGAGATGGAGCAAAACATCAAGCAGTCCGATTACGAGAAGCTGGCCGAGGGAGTTGCCGATGGGAAGTGGGCGCACTACATGACCGACGAAGAGGCCAAGGACTGGATTTGCGGTGAGTTCGACTTTGACCGGGATAAGATCACCATCCTCCAGGAAATTGACGAGTACGATATCAACCGGCACCGCCAGCTCCGCAAAACCGGACGGAAAATTGACCGCCGCCCCATCTACTGCGCCACCGATTACCACTACATCAGATTTAACACTTCCCGCTGGTACTACGAGGTCTGGAACGATACCCTCTGCCCGTTCTACGATTAACCACTATAACCCGCCCCGGAGGTCACGAGGGCAGAAAGGAATCATCAGTATGAATAATACAGTTAAAATGACATCGACTGCGTTGCGGAGCATCATGGGGGAGGCTTTCGACTACGAAAAGTATGAGCAGGGACGAAAGGACGCCCGGGAGTTCTTAAAAAAGAATCCGGATCTGCGAGAGGAAAAGATGGGTGAAGTAAAGCAATGGCTCGAATCAGGAAATTATCGGCATACCCCCGGCCCTTCCTACTGGATCGGTTGCCTCTGCGAAGCAGATTTCACTTGGTAAATACCTATATACCGCCTGACCTACCGGGCATACGGGGAGAAAGGAATAAAAGATGTGGCAGACAAAGAAATTCAACGGCTTGCACTACAGCTACTATCCGGAAGACGAAGGCAATTGTGGAATAACAGCCGTTTGCGACGAAACGGGTGAGGTGGTTGTCCTTGAAACAGAAAACGGATGCTTTACAGGTGTTGTCCTTGATGAAAACGGATTATCACGCGCAGAGTGCCACGCCGAGTAATCGGCGCGTAATGCGGCAGGCCGGTCACAAGCCCGGCTGGAAAGGAGCAAAAATGAAGAAGGTCAAGACATTCAAGGGGTGGAGCATATACGAGGCCACCAAAGAGGACGACAGGCTGGCCTTTGACGGCTGTCAGTATGGCGCATATCTGCCGGAGGAGTCACCCCGCGAGTTTTTCTCGCCCGAATGGTGCAGGGATCGCATCGACGAGCTGCTCGACTTCATCCGCAGCTATTGAGAGGAGGAAAACCAATGGAGCACATTACGAAGAAAGAGTGGGACGAGATCCCGAACGACTACAAGGGTGTATGGATGGCATACAACGGTGAGCACCCTGAATGGAGGGGCCGCAAGACCGCATTTCTTCCCGGACATGGAACAACACTTTTTATCGAGGGCGTGTCCTTCGAGATCGTAGGAGGAAATTCAAAATGAGCAAATGGAAGCGACTGGACATGCGAAAAAAAGACTCCCGGCCCGAAGTCGGGGCCCTGGCAGCCCTGAGAATGACGCCAAATAATGACCGAGCGACATTTTACCGTAGCGAAAAATACGAAATTGGTCACTTTGAGCTCGACCGTGATGGAAGAAAACTTTGGTGGCACCATTCCAGCGGCACGAGCGACCCTACACGACTCAAACAGCACTATGACATCTGGTGGTGCTACGTGGCCCCGTTTGACGGCATTTGAAAGGAGGACTTACATGAAAAGCTATGTCGAGCAGCTGCACGAGAAATACGGCTGGCCGCCGAGGATCCGGGCACGTGGATATGAAGCCGCCTTAATCGGCCTACAGCCTCTTGTAGAGGGGCGTGTCGCTCCGATTTATCGGTTCCCGGGTGGTGATAGTCTGGTGAGCGATTGTGAAATGGTTCCCGTCGATGGGCCTGAATTTGAAGACCGAAAGGAGTTATAAGACCATGAGCATATTTATTGAGCTGCTACGCAGCGGGCGCGAACTCGAGTGTGAGCTTATTATCGGAGATGCCGATATGCCGGCGACGTTCGTATGGGATCCAACCATCGGCGGCGTGAGCTTAGAGGTCACGGATTATTGTTACAACAAGTACCGGCCGATCATGGACGCAGAATATGACGAGTTGCCGAACGGCAATATTGAAATTCACTGCGACGACTGGAAGCTCGGGGAAGCGTTCACGATGGCGGCTGCGGGATACACAGGCGTCGAGGAATTCGAAAAGCTATTCGGCGTAACGGATTGGGACGTATAGAACGCAAACGAAAAGGAGGTAGACAGATGTATATAACCGCCGGCATTCTCTATAAGGGGCAGTTACTTGAAAAGCAGTTTCCGGAGGGCTCTATAGTGGCCGGACAATGGGCATATTTGCAGGGATATGCCCCGGAGGATTACAAGGTGGTCCTTCTGCTCCCAGACGGGGAAATCAATCACAGGGCCATTATCCAGGTGTACGATTATCAGGCTGGAAAGTACATCCTCGAAAATCATTATACTACCTGCGGCACATTTCACTATCCCATGTCGGATTATGAGGCACATAAGGCCTACTTCACGGGGAAATACGCCGGCAGCCGCTATGAAGTAAGCTGCTGGATCGAATATTAAGGAGGATTTTTTATGCAGAAAACCACTGAGGAAGCAAAGCTCCTAATTGAAAGTCTTCTCACTTTGCAGGAGAATCCAACAGACGGCTATGTCTTCCCGTGCCCTCGCTGCGGGCATGACCGAATGGACCAGCGCCCCATTCGGAATGCGCTGAGCCGTCGGGCGAAGGTCTATATCTGCGACCAGTGCGGCATGGACGAAGCTATGCTGGACACGGCTGGAAAGCCGCCCCTCCCACTCAATGAGTGGGCCATGATTCGCGGGTTCGACGAGGACGACGATGACGAGGAAGGAGGTGAGGACGATGAATAAATGGGGCATATGGGCTGAGCGGTCTGAGGGCTCTATATTTGGGGCAGACGCGAATTGGCTGCGGTTGCCTAACGGTAGCCCGGCAACGTTCGAGAGTGAAGACGCTGCCACAGATGCGGCGTATGGAATGCAGGATGCCATGAGCAGCCCGAACCTTGTATACTCTGCCAGAGAAATTAAGAACGGCACCCGATAACGGGTGTCGTTCTTTTAGGATTGGGCGCTATGTAAGCTTGCTTTGCCCTGGTTTCTTCGGCTGACCTGCCCGTGTGTGGGTGATTTTGGGCTCAGGATCTGGTACCCGCACCATAATTTCTGACAAATCGCAGTCAAGGGCTTCACATATCAAATCGAGGTGTTCCAGGTTAACCCTGTCGGCCATCTCGTGATATAGCTCATTTATTGTGGTGGGGCGTATTCCGGTGACTCGAGCAAGGTCAGCCTGTGTCCATCGAACCTCGCCAAGTTTTCTGGACAGTAAAATTCTAATCATACGCCTTGCTCCTTTGTGATAATCTACCCCCTATTGTAAGATTCCACTGGAAATTGTTAGATTATCACGGATTACGTTATAATCAGAGGAGCGAACGGGCATAAAAAAAGAGCCCCAAGCATGAGTTCACAAAAACTCATGCTTGGGGCTCTTTCAGTTTTGAACATGTAAGGGAAAAATTTTCAGGTTGTCGTGCTCCCCGAGCTGCCTGTGGCGTCTTCGAGCGCGTCCTTTGCGGTGTCAACCGCAGATTCGGCAAGCCAGCCGCCCTTCTCGTTCAGATAGGTGACAACACTATCAACGGCTGCACTGACCGAGGCCGTCACCTTGATACCCATGGCCTCAAGCTGCGCGATAACTTTTGCCTTTTTCTCAGCTCCCATTCCGCTCCCCTGGACGGTATTCTCGGCCCTTTGCACAAGGTCGGTCACCGTTTCAAGGATCTTCTGCTTGTTGCCCTTGATGATGTACGCGCCGATCGCGCAGACGCCGGCGAGCACAAGCGTCAGGGCAATGTCCTTAATGGTTTCCAGCATTTTAATATGCCTCCTTATAAATCTCTGTTTGTGGTGTTGTTCTTGATTTTGTCGGTGGTGTTTTCAATCGCGCTCTTCAGGAAGTATCCCGCCGAGCCCGCCACTGTTTCCACCATCACATATCGGGAAAGCGTTTCAAGCGTTGCGTTGATGCCGCGATAAGCAAGGTAGTATGACGCTCCGCCCATGACGGTTCCGGAAGCGACCATCCAAATGACCAAGACATGGCTGAATGTGATCCTGCCAGCTTTATATAGCCATCGAATTATCCAGCCCCAGAAAGCGGCAACGGCGCAGACGCCAAAGACCAATACGCCCTCAAGGGCGTGGTGGCGCAGAATCCAGAGAATGAGCACCGTTGTGGCCACGACCGCAAGCAATGTTATCCCAGCAGCCGCAATCACTGAGGCTGTTTTTTTCATATTACCCCGGCCCTGCCCAGAACGGCCGCAACCGCCTCGCGTGAAATAGGGTCCTGCCAGTTAAAATTCCCCTGGCCGTCTCCGCCGAAGGCGCCCTTGTCCTTCGCCTTTTCACAGGCGTCTTTTGCCCAGTCGGACGGTTCGTCACCCTTCTTCTCGGCGAGCATCTCCTTGTAGAGTTCCTTAAACTGATCGAGTGTCATTTCTTCTTCCTCCTTTTCTGTGGTATCGTCGGCTGATCCATTAAGCCGTTTGTTGACCTCTTCCGCAATCTCGGCATGGCGGCTGTACAGGTAATTTCCCGGGCAGGCCTTTGCCGCGAACCAGCGGTGAACGGTCATGTTCTGCTTACTTTCCTGTCCGATAAGGTCCTTGTCCCCCTGCCATAGCAGCTGCTTGATTCCGTTGCGCTGGCAGATATCTACCAACAGGTTTATCAGGGACTTGTATGCTGCATCAGATACCGGCCAGTCCGAATCTGTATTGCTGCTGTTGGAGACCTCTATCGTAATAGCTCTATGATCATTTGAGCCCGAAGAGGTGCACCAAGAACGATTAGCCTCGTCTACGCCCAATGCAATTTCTCCATCGTATCCGATGGCATAGTTGCATGAGGAACCTTTGGTAGTGCTGTATGTTGTAAACGATGATAGATTTAGGCACTGCTTGGCGGTTAACTTGCCGGCCATGCAGTGGATCGAGATCGTATCAATAGCGTGATTTCGGGGCTTGGTGCAGTTCGGAGAAAGATTGGTATACGACACCAGCGAACTGTTACTCATCATCGTCGTCTCCCTTCCCGTTTGAAAGCTCGTCGATGGTATCGGCAGTTACTTCTTCGTTGCTGCTGAGGTCAATGCCGAATTCGTTTTGGGGATCCTGCTTGTTCACAAATTTATTCCTCCTCAATTCAAATAATCTGTAGCTTTCTTACCATGCAGCTTAGCCATTGCCGGCCTGCCTGTTTACCACAGTCATGTCGTGCTCGCGCTCCAGATGTTCGTCAATCCGGTGATGTGCGGACTTGGCCGACTCGTGAGCTCTGGCAGCCTCTCCGGATACGGTGGCAATCTGTTTCCCCTGCTCGTCGATCCGGCCTTCCAGACGCTTGACATCATCGCTGAGACGGGTCTCGATGCGGTTTACGCTGTTTTTGATGTACTCCACATCCTTAGACAGGGCGCCGGCCTCTTTGCCGTCGTTTTTGGCGGCCGTCTGCCTACCTATGAAAAATGTTGCGATTGCCAGTGCGGCGGTGAGGCAGGAGATTGCGGCAGCCACTTCAACAGTCATCCGCTCACCCACTTTCTTTCAGGTTCCATATGTTTCCTCCTTCCAAAATAAAGGAGCCGCCCACATCGGGGCGGCTCTACGGATGCGTCAGACCTCCACTTCGAGGTCAGCCAGGATCTGCTTCACGTCATCGAGGATCAGAGCAGGAACCTGTTCCAGCGTCTTACGCTTTTTGACGATCAGGGTAGCATACACTACAGCCATCGTTTGCGCCTCCTTTCCAAAGAGCAAATATAAAAGAAAGAGCCGAGGACTAAACATCGTCCTCAGCTCCAGTCTCTTCAAGCAAAGTCTGTACCTTATCCCGCAGCCCGGGCGGTACGTTCTCCATCGTTTTCAGGCCTTTCCGGATTAGCTCTGCGTAAACCTTGTCCATAAAATCACCCCTTTCATGTAGTGCTGCCGGAAGTGGTGGCACTTGAATTGACAACCTGCTCGTATACATCGCAAAGCGCCAGCTGCGCCTCTGTGACCTGACTCTCGAGGCCGCTGACTTTGGTTGTGAGCGTGCTGTTGTCGCCCTCGAGCTGCGCTACCCTTTCTTTTAGGGTGGGAATGGTCTTTTCCTCGGCCTCTTTCAACTTCGCCTCTGTCAGGTAGGCGCTGTAGCTGTTGAGGATGTCGTCGGTCAGCCCGTCGCTTCCTTCCAGTTCGAGTTGGTATTCGTCGTACTCATAGCCGCTGACGGTAAGACCGTCCTTGGTTTCGGAGAACGGCGCTGCGTTCTCATAGAAGCGCGCCAGCACAAAGCCGGGGTGATGGGGCTGCTCTTCCACGGAGAAAGCATTGCTCGGCATCAAGTCGCCTCTTACCCTCATTTTTGACTACCTCCTTCAGTATTTTTACTCCAATGGGATCGACGTACTTCACCCTGATATTGTGGCTGTCGCAGTGCTTCAGCTGCCCGATGCGGCTGAGCAAGCCGGCGGCCATTTTGCACGGGATGTACCGATCCGCTTCGATGTACTTTTTGACCTTTCTGCACTGCCGCGTGAACCGCAGGAAATTTCGCTTGCGGAGAATCGTATAGCCGCGCGCGATACGGTACCCGACGATGCTGAAAAGCCGCTTGGCAACGGGGAATATCTGCCATGTGGATTTCATCACCAGACCGAGCCGTTTCTCCATGAAGTCAGCGATGGCCCGACGTGCCTTGTGCAAGGCCTTTTTATTCGGCCCCCAAATGCTGATGTTGTCCATATATCGCACCATGTACTTCACGCCTGGCTGAGCCATCGTAAAATGGTCAAGTGCTTCCAGATAGTAATTCGCCAGCCATTGGCACACATAGAAGCCAATGAGCAGGCCGCGGGCATCGCCCACGATTGATTCGGCGCTTTCCCCTTGCTGCAGGGCGGCACCGAAACCGCCCGGGTAACAGGTGAGCACGACCGCGATCAGGAGCAGAAACTTTCTGTCCTTGATCTTCAGGGAGAGGGCATGCATAAGACGGCGAAGCGGAACGGATGGATAAAAACCCTTTACGTCCAGCTCACCGCCGTACTTGGAGCCCTTCCGATCATCGCGTATGATATGCTCGGCGCGTTTCAGGGCGCGTTTTCCTCCCCGGCCGGGAATTGATGCGCACGACCACGGGTGCATGCCTCGCATAAGCACCGGCTCCATCACCAGCACGATCAGCTGGTGCATGATGCCGTCCGGGTAAAAAGGAACCACATTGATTTTGCGCCATTTCTGGCTGCTCGGGTCGTAGATATCGCGCTGTTTCGGTTTGGTAGGCATGAAGCTGTCGGTAACAATGAGCTGGTGCATCTTTTCGATGTAGACGTCTTCCCGGGCAACGACATCCTTCACATCCCATCGTTTACGCTTACCCTTTGCCCCTCGGCGGATGGCTAGGCGGATGTTTTCCTTGTCGGCCATCTGCTCATACAGGAATCCCACTCTTTTTGGCATAACTGCCTCCTTGTTTGCCTTCGGTGCCGTTCAAATCCATACCACGCCTTTCGGCGATTCGGGCTTACTAAGCTCCGTCCTGTCGGCAAAATTTTCACCAAGCGGTGAGGGAGAACCTGTGCACTGGATTTGTTGTGGAAACAAGGTGTCGCGCGCCGATGTTCGTGTTCGCGCTGCTCGAAGAGTTGTTGGCGTTGAAGTAGAACAGACCGGCATTCGAGCCATTACTGTAGTTGCCGCTCACCATAAGGACGAGCCAGCCAGAGTTCGAGTTCACGAGAGCAAAAGCCCCGACGCATTGCACAGGAAATCCCGCGTTCAATTATATCCGGATGCCATTGGAAATACGGAAGTTCGTCAGAAAATAACGAAATACGTTATTTTCAAAATCTATAAACCGGGGGGCTCCGCCCCCGTACCCCCGGCAGGCCCCTTCTATCGTCGCTCACTGCAAATTGAAACCGCCGGGGGTTGAGACCCCCGGTCCCCCGTTAGGGATGGAAAAGGAGTCGCGCGCCGATGCTCGTGCTCGCGCCGCTCGAAGAGATGCCGGCGTAGAAGTAGAACAGACCGGCATACGAGCCATCACCGTAGCTGCCGCTCACCATAAGGACGAGCCAGCCAGAGCTCGAGCTCACGTAATCCGGGATGTAGGTCGTTTCACTACCGCCATTTGCGGTAGGCAGGAAAGACCATGGGAAGGTGCCGCTCACGCCGATGTTCGTGATCCATCCGGAGGCCGGGAGGATAACGCCAGCGGCAGTGTAATTGGTGGCGGTGTCGTCGGCGTAGTTTGCTGGCGTGGTGCAGATATACGGTGTGGTTCCGTTAAAATTGATGCCGTCAATCCATTCCCATATATTGCCCCAAGGGTTTTCAATATGGCGGTACTGAACCTGAGTAGTGCCGTCCGTTCCCGAGGCTCGCCCAGTGTAATAGGTCATGCTGTCGGTGCCGCCGTTGCTCTGCACGGCGCTGCCGTCCACGTAACCGCGTCCGA
The DNA here is from genome assembly GCA_963666535.1 of Oscillospiraceae bacterium. Lineage (GTDB taxonomy): Bacteria > Bacillota > Clostridia > Oscillospirales > Oscillospiraceae. The sequence continues at coordinate 2,369,977 of OY762913.1, forward strand.
CTTTCGTCTGACTGTTCCAGTCGGCAAACTCAACGAGATACAGCAGCCACACAGCGCACCATGAAGCGAAGTCATACTGGCTCCATTTGCTTCCCTTGGCTGCGGAATTCGTGCGGGCAGCGGCCCTCGTAATACTTGCAAGCGGGGCGGCGCTGGATTTCGAATAATAGCCGGAGATGGTGTTATACCGGGCGACGTACTTGCCACTGCCCGGGTGCTTTGTGAATCCGCTCTTGGCCTTGTCCGCGACATAGAAGTACCGCTTGGAATTGGCGGAATCGTCAACAATCTTGAAATAATACTCGGGGATAAACACCATCGTGTCATAGCTGGTACGAGAGAAGCCGGAATCGCCTTTCTTGTAGGAAACCGCATTGCTGATGATGTTGTACTCGTCCATGCCAGACCATGGGGCATAGCTGTCGAACGGAGAACTGCCGGAACCGGTACCCACCGCAGCGACTGGCTCCGAGGTGATGTTTACGGTGACGAGGCCGTTGGGATCGCCGGTCTTGGTAAGCCTCGACAAAGCGGTAGAGCTGCCGCCGTAATTCCACATCACTCCGAAAACCTTGATGTAGGAGATTTCGAGGGCATACCCGGTATAGGCGCTACATGCAACGCTTCCGGCGGCCGTCTCCCCATTGAGAGAAGCCGACACATTCCATGTGCCCGTGTTTGGCAGATAGAACTTTGCCGTGCTGGTGCTGGATGCGGTGAGTGTTGTAGAGCCATTCGTAGCGGTGACCGTAGAGCCGCTGTCGATGGTGACAGTCAGTGTGATAAAGGTAACTGTCGCCGTATAGGCGTTTCCGGAGGTCGTGACGTTCGCAGTGGCAGCAGAGGAAGTGGCGCTGTTCTTTACCGCCGTCACAGTGTACGCGCCGGCATATCTCAGAATCAGGGCGCATTTCCCGGTGGAATCGCAGGTCCCGGTATAGGTATGCGTTCCGTCTGTGGCTGTTACCTGGGCGCTGACCTCCGCTGTGACAGTGAGCGTGGCAATAAAATAAGACAGCGTAACCGAATACTGCTTCACGCTGTCAACGGCAAGGGTTCCCTCTGAGGATGTTTGGCCGGAAAGCGTTGCGGATACCGTCCAGGTCCCGTAATTCGGAAGGTTGAATGTGGCCTTTCCACTCGCCGCTGTGCCGGTGAGCGTCGTGGTGCCGTTAGTGCAGGTGACGGTAGATCCTGTGGTAACGGAAACTATAATTTGTGGGAGCAGCCCGGCGCTGTCATTGCCCCAGGAAGCTTCATAATCAACATTGGAGGTTTTTTTCAGAACCTGCCCGGTGGTCCCACCTGCAGGGATGGATTCCCCTGCATTGGCTTTCTGATCGAGCGCAGTCTTTGCCGCATCGGAAATCGGCTTGTCCTTATCGGCGGTATTGTCCACATTTCCAAGCCCAACTTGCGAGGCCGTGACGCCATGCGGGTTAGCCTTATCAAGCTTATGGGTGTCAAGGGCTTCCGCCGTATTCCCGGATGCGGACGAGATTTCCGTGATATCCGCCTGAACCTCTGCCATCTGTCCGACGGTGACATAGGCTGCGGAGTCGATGGTTGCGGAAAAGCTGGATGCATTCTGCACGGTGACATTCAGAAGATAGTCGTTGACATAGTTGGGACTGTTTGTGGCGGAAGGAATAGTATCGGGCGTTTCTGCCCTTAGAACCTCAAAAAGCGTCTCGGTGCCGCTGGTGCCAAGCTTCGCATATATGCCGATAAGACGAAGCTGAAAATCCGACGCTACATCGTTGTTGTTCAGCTGCATGCGCAGCTTTGCGATGGCTCCGGAGCTGGAAATAGAAGTGATCGATAGGTTTTTGACATAGCCGGGGATAGTGGTGAGCGCGGCCAGATTTTCAACGGCAACATCCGTGCTGCCGCATTTAACCTGCGTAAAATTGAACGCTTTTCCGGGCGCCGCAGCAACGAGCGCGGCGCCGGCGGTGGTAATGACCTTAGTCCATCTTGCCATTAGATGACCTCCTCCTTGTATTCAGTTACCGCGCTGCCGAAGTTCAGGTCCATTTCGAACGGGCTTATCACGGTGATAATGAGATTAAGATGTGCCGGTATTTTCTTTTTCAGAATGAAATAGCAATCGGCCAGAATGAAGGTGTCGTTTGTATCCCGGGTGATCTGGATATTAATCACGCCGGGCGTCAGGCTGATGATGCACGGCGATTTTGTGAACACCTTGACCACATTCTTGATATCCGTCTGCCCGAAGTGTCCATTGCCGGTATAAAGCGCTACGATCATGCGCTTTCTGTCGTCGAGCGCTCGGCTTCCATCATAGGTAATGCTGAAAAACTTCTCAACACGGGTAATGGTGGCCTCGTCAGCCAGCCAAATAAAGTTATTGTCACGCATCAGCTGCTGTGCGAGGAACAAGTCGTCGAGCTGCTTACCGGATGCCGTAAGATGGGCTTCCATCTCGGTGTTGCCGTCATAGTAGCCCGGCAGGTATGATTTCAGTTCATCATACTTGGACAATGGTCATCACCCCCAAAACAGGGACAGCCGTGTATGGCACGCTGATATTCGCGGTACCGCCTCCAATGGTGAGGTTCGAATAGTCAACCACTCCGTCAACATCGAAGATGATATTGGCAATGGCCGCTGCCCGGATGGTCATTCCGCTTTTATCCGCAGAGGCAAGGGTCAGCGATTTAAAATAGACCCTCAAAGCCTCCTCGCAAGCCGCCTTAACGGTTTCGAGATTTGCCGATGCAGACAGCTGCACGGAGAATGAAATGTCTATGGGAGACGTTGTGGCGGCCACGGAGGTAAAGAAAGACCCGATGTTTGCCGCACCGTCTCCAAGCCCGGTACCGCCCGGATCAACATATTCCTGCACCTGCGAGACGAGCGTGCTGCTGGCAGGCAGACCGTCCGTTCCGATCAGGATTGCCCGAACCGTGTTGTTGCCGTTCCAGAGCGCGTCGACACGGGCGAGGCCGATGCCGGTGATGGATTCACACCAGGTTCGGTAATGTCTGGCGTTCCCGTTCTGCGATGGATCGGAAATCGCCTCTTTCAGGCGCTGGCGCAAATGTGTGTCCGTTTCCTCGCTTGTCCCGGGCGTGATGGTTGCGCCGAGCACTGCCGAGGTGAGGCCGGTTATATCGGTGACGGGCACCAGCTGAGTACCGACGGCAACAGAGTTTGGATTCTCGCCGGCTTCTTCGGCCGCCACAACGATATTGCCGGAATCGTCATATTGCATCACCCAATAGAAGTCACCGGCGAAGAAGCGCAGGTTTGCCGCAACGGTGGCACCCGTGAAGGTGGCGCTGCGGATATTCGCAATGGCGGCAGTACGCTCTAAAGAGTGTTCCGCCGCTTTCTGGTCGAGGTATTCGCCCTCAGCGCTGTCGATACTGGTAAGCTCTGCCGTTGTTTCTACCTCGGTATAGCACTTAGCGACTTCGAATGCGGTGGGTGCTACAAAATCATAAAACACGCTGCCCTGCCGGGTATCCACTCCGTCGGGCGCCATATCGAGCATTTCCTGCAAAATTGTTTCAAAGCTGTGGTCAGACACTTAGATACACCTCCTGTCCTGTAAGCGCCCCGTAGACCGTATCGACAGAAAATCGAATGATGCGTTCGTCGGAAGATCTTTCAAACTCAAAGTCATACACACTGGTAATGCGTGCATCCGCGAGCAGCGCTTCTTTTACAATGCGCTTGGCTTCCATTTCGAACAGATCCTCGTCGAGGTTCAGGCCTATCAGAGAGTCAGACTCGGAGCCATGCTGATTGTCATATATTAGATAGGCAAACCGCTCTGTGCACATAGTCTTTTGCACCAGCTGTTCCATGGCATCAAGCCCGTCGATATACCCGATAATGCGCCCACTGTCAAAGTCGATCTTCGCGGTTTTAGACGGTATCGCCGTGGCGCTGTCGTCAATTTCATCAATGGAGATTGGAATGTCGAGCGACATCATTTCACACCTTTCTGTCCAAAATGTAATACATTTCGCCGTTGTTAAAGCACAGGAGATAGACCTCCTCGCCTACTTTCAGTCCGTCATGGACCAGGAACGATTTCTTCCCGGAATAGGAATGATGGTGCGATTCAAAGGAGGCGTCGCCGCTGCCGCCCCCGGTGTCCCCTGTGATGTGGTTCACGGTCATATAGGCGGTGTAATCCGTAAGATGCTTTGGGCAGGCGAGTGTGATGCCGGTGGCAATCATTTTCGACCTGTTTGAAATCTGCACGGCCAGCGGAGACGTGCTGGTGACTTCCCCCGAACACAGGGAAATGGATTGGGGTACCATGCCCTGAAACAATTCTTTGAGGCTATTCGGCTCGCTCACATCAATCACTCCATTCCAATTCGTCCGTGCGGGTGATGGTAAGCCGCATGGTGTGTTTTTCTCCGGCAAATGTGTGAGAGTCCTCGTCCACATAGAAGCCGCCGCTGATACTGAGGTCCGGTATCCTTATCTGGACTGCGGTACCAGAAACCACCGACGGAATGCCGATACCGGAAACGGTAAAGGTTTCCTCCGCAGCGCTCTTCAGGGTGAGGGTACTGTCGGTCAGGGCTTTCAGTTGAGCGGCGTTCATCTCGCTGCTGGCGGAAAGGATCTCTTGGAAGATTCCGTGGTTTTTCTCTACCTCGGCATTGATTGCCTGCGCCACGACCGCGCCGGTATCGTTCAGCATCTTCACCCGTGTTCGGAGTTCGGAAATGCTCTTGCGGTATTCGTATTCCGTAAGGTTCCCACCGGATTCTATTACCCATTGCACGGCGGCGTCTCGCCTCCGTAAAAGGCTTGCAGCGCCCTTGTCGGAACCGATGTAGTATCTTGATCCCGTGGCCTTATAGGTGGCACTGAGCGCCTTCAAAAGGCAATCCCACAGAGTGCCGTTTTCGATGGAGATAGACGGGATTGCGTAGGAAGTATCGGCTACTGTTCCGACAGTGACGCCAAAGCGGTTACACACGTCCTTGAATACCTGTGAAGCCGTCTTGTTGGTGTAGCTGAACGTATCCGAGTTATTTGCAAGGTAAATGAGATTGTCGCGGCCGGAGATCTGAAGCTTGTGGGAATTGTCCTGCGTCTGCTCCATGACCTTTCCGCGCATGAGCTCGCTGCCGTTCCATGTGAAAATGAACTGGCAGCCTTTGAATACGTCGATTCCGGCGCGGTCGAATTCCGGGGCATCCAAGAGGGTGGCGGTCATAGTGCGCCCCGCCGCCCCCTTACGTCCCGAGGTATTGACCTCTGAAATGAGCTCCGAAACATCGGTGGTAGCGCCGGACTGAATAATTTTTAATCCAATCATGTTATCACCCCGGGAGCTTCAGTGTTTGTTTCGAGTAAATCGTGTAGGGGGATTTGATGCCGTTCAGGGTGGCAATCTCTTTCCACCTGCTCGAGTCCCCGAGCTTCTTCTTTGCTATGTTGTAGAGGCAATCGCCGGAAACAACCGCGTAGGTAGCGGAAGTTTCACGGTTATCAACGCGGGTAGCCGCCTTTTCGACCGTGGCTGTGATTGTTCCGGATGTTGCCTTTGCGATTGTGACCTTCCGTACGCTCGGTTCCTTCCACTCTTTCAGGGACATAGAAAGGTATATGGTTCCGACATCGCCGCCCTGCTCGTAATAGGGCATCTTTGAGATTGTGGCGTACATATTCACCGGCGGGTTCGTGCAGATGAGATGCACCGGCTTTTTGTTCTGCTTCATAGCTTTCAGAGTTTCTATGATCTGATAGCTGTCGCAGCTTTCGGCCGGCAGTTCGGTTTCGAAGTCAACCGGGATAGCAGGCTCGTCCTGCCTGATGGTGACTTCTCCGAGCCCCACGACGTTCAGGCTTTCATCGTTGGAATCTCCTCCCACATTGACCTTCTCGGGCAGAATGGGGAAGGAAACGCGCTTCTGCTCGTTGTTCGCTGTAATGACGATCTTAGAACTCATAGGACGCATTCCCCTCCTCGTAAATTTCGGCCTTGATAATCTTCATCAGGATAGGCTTCAGGTGAACGATCATGATTTCCAGAATATCGTCTTCCGTCATGCCTTGCCCGGAGATCTGGCCGCTGCCGTTGATGTTGATGTTAAATGTCTTGGCTCCGTCGCTGTCGCCGTCTTCGTCACTCACTTGAACCGGATTGTCGGAAACATTGATGGGCTGGTTTGCTCGGTCGAGGGCGGAGATGATGCGGCCAGTGTCATCAGATGGGAACACGCGAGATCCAGCGGCGCCGGTAATCAGCTCTGGTCCTTTTTCTCCGGCGATGAAGGTATTGGGCGCGTCAAACGTGCCTTTTGCCAGCAGTGGGATTTGCGGGATATTGAAGCCCTTGCCACCGACCAGTGGCACCCAGTCTGGAATCTTAATGCTGTTAAGCCCAGACAGAAACGAGTTGATGCCTGTGATAATGATGTTGATTGGCAGTTTGAACAGCCCGACAAGGCCGTCCCAGATGCCGCTAAACACTTCTTTCACGCCTTCCCACGCCTTTGACCAGTTCCCGGTAAATACGCCGGCAAGGAAGGTTGTAATGCCGTCCAATATGGTGAACACAGTGGTTCCAAACCCGGTGATTAGCTGCATAAGCCCGGAAATGATCGGCTTGGCCGCGTTCCAGATGAAGGTGAACGCCGCTGCCAGCAGCGAGAAAATCGGCTGTAGAATCGCCCACACATTGTTGAAGATGCTGGCGATCTTCGGAATATTTGCCTGCCAATACGCGATGAAGGGAACGACAATGTTATTCACAATGAAGTTGAATACGTCTTGGAAGATTGGAAGCAACGTCTGCACGAAAAAGTTTTGAATTCCCTGCAGCGTAGGCAGGATAGACAGGAATGCGTCTTTGATGGTGCCAATGACGGGCTGTATATAGGAGGCAAGCGTCTGCAAATTGCTCTGCACGCTGCCGACGAAATCCGTTATCATTCCAATTGAGGCATCGTCAAAGCCCATCGCGGTGAGAATGTCCGTCGCTCCACCGGCAATGTCTCCGGAGAAGATTTTTTGCCAGCCGCCGATGAATGCTTTTGCGTTGTCCTCCGCCATGCCCGCGATATCACCCGCGTCTGCGCCGAAAAGCTGTTCTATGGCACCGGAGAACCCGAGGTTGCTGAATAGGCCGGCAATATCGCTGATGGCTCCCTGCACGGATGTAAAGATAGGCTCTGCCACATCCCACACCTTCAGAATGGCTCCTACCAACTTGTCTCCGATGTTCACCTTCAGGACATCGAACTTGGCTTTCAGCTTGTCCAGCTTACGGGCGAAGCTTTCCTCCATCTTTGAGAAGGCTGTATCGGTGGCGCCGGATGCCGCGCCCATCTCTTCGAGGGCAGCCGAGAATTTATCGGTTGCGTTGCCGGTCAGGGAGAGGGCCGCATTGCCCGCTTCGACGCTGCTGAAAAGCTCGTTGACACCTACATTCGACTTTTGGGCGTATTGCTCGAGCAACTGCAGAGCGTCCTGCGTGTTACCTCCGGACGCGATAAACTCCTTGAAGCTTTTGCCGGCCACGTCCTTGAAGGTCTTGCCGACCTCGGAACCGGTATCGGACAATTCAACGAAAGCCTGCCGCAGCTGTGTCGTTGCGGTAGCCGTAGGAACGCCCTGTGCCGTGATCGTGGCCAGTGCGGCGGATACATCTTGGAAGGATATGCCCGCTGAGGAAGCCGTAGGCAGCACGTTATACAGGCTTGCCGACAGCTCCTCAAAAGTCGTTTTGCCGAGTTTGACGGTCGTGAACATCAGATCAGACGCGGTATTCACGTCCATGGTATCAGAGCCGTAGGAATTTACGACGGTTGTCAGGCCATCGACAGCGGTTTCGAGGGTTGTAACGCCGCCCACAGCCGCCTTGTTGGCCGTGGTGAGGAAGTCAAACACATTATCCTTGCTCACGCCAGCAGAGATCGCCTGATACATGGCTGGGATTGCTTCATCGGTAAGTACGCCATTTTCCTGGGCGAAGTCTTTGACCTGTTGCGTCATTTCGTCCATAGCGTCGCCAGAAATACCCGGCAGCAGCGTGAATACTTCATTCATTCCACTCTCGAAATTGGTGAAAGAGCTGACGCATTCTTTACCGAACTGAACGACCTTCGTTGCGGTAAAAACGCCGGCAGCGACTCCGGCGAGCTTTTTGAATGTGCTCGTCAGACCGCTGCCGGATTTTTCAATGCCATTGAGTGTGTTACTTACCTTGTCCTGTGCTGAGAATATTGCCCGAAAATCTACCGCCAACTAAATCACCTCCTTCGGTGGTTTTTGCCGTAAATCCGCCGGAGAACTTCCAATATCCTGTTGGCTGCGGATCTCGGGCGTTTTTCTTCGATTTTGTCGGATGCAATGAGGAATGCTTGCTTTCTGACATCCATGCGGGAAAACTCAAACGGGTCGAGCCCATGACGCTGCCATAGCGTGTGAGCCCAACCCGCAAGAGAATCCCGCTCTATTAGTTTTTTGCTTCATCCACCAGATCATCATCAGTGGATTCGTCATCGCTGGTGTTCACGCCCGCAAGCTCGCTCACCGCGTTAGAAACATAGCTGTAATCCTTGGGCCTCTTGAACACCTTGAAAGGCATATCCAACACATCGACGCACTTGTAGAACTTCATCAGCTCCGTATCATGCAGGTCGGGGAATACCAGAGCGTCGACGATCATGCGATTGGTGGCGCGCACATTGTCGGTTTCGGATTCCAGAACCGGCTTGCCGCCGCGGTCGAAGACGCGCTTGCCCTTCTCGTCGATAACGATGCGGTTTTTGGTGTAGAGCTTCCGAATGTTGTTGATTTCCTCCGTGCCGAGGGCGCGGATTTTCAAGGGGATGACCGCTCTGGTTTCCGGGTCCTTGAACGTGTCAATGCCGGGCACCTCAACAACCTGATCCTCGAGCAGGTCTTCACGCATAAAAAATTTCAAATCATAATTAGGCATTTAGGTATCCTCCTTACGCCACAATCAGGTTGCGGCCTCCATATTCAATTTCGTCCTGTACAAATTCGCCCTCGGTGTCAAGGTCGAGCAGGCTGACGTCTCCGGTGATAACGGCGTCTTCCACGGTAATAGTGTCTTTCCCATAGGCGACATCGTAATCGGCAACAGGATCGTCCTGCATTCCTACGATGGTCATAGTGGGAGTTGCTCCGCTGTCGAGGTACTTCTTGACCATTTTCTTGAACAACGGCGTGGTGCGGTAGCGGGTAATGGTACCGGTAACGTCGTAGCCCATCCAGCGGCGGGTTTTGCCTTTCTCTCCGACCGCGCGTTTCTCGCTCACGTCAGGCGTGAATACGATAGAGGCGGTGATAAGATCGAGGACCAGCTCGCCGTCGATATAGGCCTTACCCTCGCGCATGGAGCGCGGGACTTTGGTGACGGTAGACATAGATTTTTACCTCCTTATCTCGTTCTCACGGTAAAGTACAGCTTTTCAGAGCTGTCCGTGGGTGCTGCGCCGACAGTAATGTAGGTTTCGTCGCCGGAGGAAGCCTCGCGGTCGATGACGAAATCGTTGTCAAGGTCAACGTCGTGGATGGCGCTGGCCTTCTGGAACTCCGTGAGGATCTGCCGCCCTTTGCTCTCCATGCAGCCCCACCCAGGGCGGGTGGAATCTGCGGATTCGTCGGCGTTGTCGAATGCGTTAGGCGGGAAATTCAGCTGAATGCTCTCATCGAGAGTATCCAGCACGCGGCGTACGCGGTTCTTGCGGTAATCCTTGGATTTCGGATAGGTGAAATCCGTGAGTGTGTTGACGTCGTACTCGAGCACGATCTCTCCGTCCACAACGGAGAAGAACATATGACCGGCCTTGATGGCAGCAACGGCTTCTTCATGCGTTTTCTTACCGGAGATGCCGACAGCGCCGTCGTAGACGAGGTACGTGTTGGAAGTGGTATTGCTGGCGGACGCTGCCGCAGCGGCAATCCATACCGTTGCCTGCTCCTTCGTCATGGTAGTTCCGTCAGAAAGGATAGGCGCGTTGTCGACGGAGTCAATGCCGTCGTAGTTGGCGGCGTAGCTGGGTACGGCGGCCGTGACCATCTTCCCGACGTTTTCGCGGAAATACTTGATTTTCGTCTTCAGCGCCGCCTGCAGGGTAGTGTCGGAGAACGGGAATGCCATAGCGTTCCAGACCTCATTTTCAGAAGCGTCAAGGAATCCGGTAACATCGAGGTTCGTCTTATCGGCATCCTCGCCGCCGGTGAGAGAGGTTCCCGCAGTAGCGACGAGCGCAGCCGTGGAGGTTCCGCTCCACTCAACCCACGCGCAGGTTTCCAGATTGCCAATCGTCGCGGCTCCTTCCTGAGAAAACACAACGGAAGTATTGAGATACACGGTAACGTCGAACCCAGATACGGGGTTTGCGGTAATGACGATTTTCAGGGCGTTGCCGTGAGTGCCGGGATATGCGGCGGCGGCCGTCAGGGAGCCGACTGCAGCGCTGGCGGCTTTGGTCCCGCTGTTCAGGCGATAAATGATGACCTTCTGGGCCAGCTTGAACGCCTCACGGATTTTTAGCATTGAATTCTTGGCGTCGCTGTCATAAATGCTGTATCCGAGCTTTTCGTACTGACCGTCGGGTGCGGTATTGGTCATGGTAATAAACTCATGAACGGGGCCCCAGTCCATTTCCATGGGGATCAGGATGGTTCCGCGCTCAGCCAGGGCGATGACGTCCTGCTTGGTGCTCTCTTTGTTGACATAGGTACCGGGGCGAACCTTGCCAACAAGCTTATCAAAGGTTCCGCCTGCCATTATTCAACACTCCTTCCCAGCCAACTCTTAATTGTTTTTTTGACATCCTCCACGGTATAGCTGCCGCCAGCGTCCAGATTGAACGTAGCGCCATCAAAGGTGGAGACAGATACGTCGAAAAGCTCTCTGCAATGCTCACGCAGCTTCGGAAGCGGGAACGCAGGGGCGCTTTTCGCGGTTTTTTCGGTATTTTCTGCCACGGTTAAGCCTCCTTTTTAAGACCGATCTTACGAACAATGGCGTTCGCAGCCGGATTGGTTTTTTCTGTTGCCGCATAGATGCTGGACCAGGTGCAGTAAATCTGCGCTGTTCCTTCATCAATGCGCTTGTGGCTGAGCTGCTTCAATCGAAGCGGCTTTCCTGTGGAACCGCCGGATTCATCCACCAGCGGGATTTGCTTTTTGTCCTGATTGAGCGTGAAAACGATAGCGGCGGCTTTCTCCATCGCTGCTTTTGTGGAGTTATCGAACACCTTGACGAACAAAGCGTTTTCAAATCCGAAGGAACTGAACGTCGGCCGCGTCGTCTCCTGCTCAACGGGCGGGAAAAAAAGTGACGGCCGGGGAAACCCGTCCGCCACTACGTCAAACTCAATGTCGCTCACGCCGGAGATCTCCACCATGCGCTTCGCGATGCTTGCCAGCTCTGCTTCAAGCAAATGACCACCACCTATCTCTTGAAAAATTCATCGCCCCATTGCTGCATCTTCTTTTCCATTGAAGCACGGAACATCCGGCCGAAAATGCGGACAGCAGCCTCCCAGTAATGATACCCCTCGATCCATTTCTGTTTCAGGAGCATGCCGGTCTTTGCGCCGGGGTCATAGGTAAAACGATCCCCGCTCCAAATTCCGGGAACCCAGCGGGAAAGCTCTCCCTTTTTGCAGGTCCAATGCCCGTCGTTGACATATTCGGCATATTCTAGGTTTGTGCCTACTTCGAGCGTAAGACCTCCGTCGTGGATCTCCCAGACGTTGTTATTGTCGCCTTTTGTGAAACTGTGGAGTAGCAGACGGGTATCTACGACATGGCGATTGATGATCTCGTCCTGTACCGCATTGAGGAATTCATATCCACAGGCCTCAAACCACTCGGCCATTGCCTTTTTGAATTCACCGTTCCCGGCCTTTCTGAGAAGCGCGAAGTACCGCTCCCATTGTGAGCAGTCAAAGGTAAACGCCTGATCGGACATCACATATCACCCTGCCCGCCTACCTTGCGGAGCGGTACGAACACATACTTGCCTCGCACGTCTTCGGGGAAGCCGGCCGTGTACTCCTGATTGAAGCGTGTATCCATGACCTTATCCCCCTCGGAGATAACCGTACCATATGGAAGGCTGACCTCCTTTGCCCGTGAATAGGCGTTATTGGCCTCTCCAGGGACGATTTCGCCATCATAGGTGAAATAGCACGGCGCTGCGCTTGTGGTCGGTGTGGACGGATAGGAACGGCTTTTACCGGCCTCTATCGGGAGCCCGTACTTTGCCGGCTTGTCTGTATCGGTATGTGCGTAGATATCGCATCTGTGCCGGAAAAAATCCTCTATCATCCCATCACCTACAGCCTTCTCATTTTGAAATCCAGCGTACCGGCAGAGGATTTATTGATGTAATCGGAAATCAGGGCGTCGATATCGAGGTCTTCGACGTCCTGATCGGCTCCGGCCTCCGAAACGGTATAGGAATAATCCTTAAAGGTCTCGGACTGCATTTTCTTCTGCGGGTCAGTGGTGGAGGCGTTGGCATAATGCTCGGCGACGAGGATGGCAGCGAGCCTGATGTTCTCCGGAATGGTGGGATACTTCGTTGCGTCCGTGAAGGTGTTGTTCGTGCGCTTGATGATATAGCTCTCAGCACGGGATATGTCCATGACAAGCTTCGCATCAGCGCGGTTTTTTACCTTCTCAAATTCGCTGTACCCCTTGACGTCCGATGGGATAATCCAAGGTCTGTCTGCCATAGTGACTCCTCCTTATTCGGGACGGCGAACGACTTTCAAAAAGATGTCCGCGGCTCCGGCAGTCGCGGCGGTGCCGCTCTGCGTGAACTTGGCCTTAATGTCGGTGGCTACAGAGCAGTCAACCCACACGTTCTTGACGTATGCGCCAGTGGTGCCCTCGGTGATGTCGGCGGTGCCCATCAGATTGTCATCGGCATTGCCGGAGCCAAGGGTAAGCACATTGGTGGTGGCGGCATTAAATGCCGTCTTGACCACCGCAACCGCACCGGTGATGATGGTGTTCGCGGGGAGCTTTCCGATCACAGCACCAGTAGCGATATCCTTTGTGTCAAAAGCGACGCTGCCAGCATAAAGCACCTGCTCCACGCCGCACACGCCCATATCCATAGGGTTCAGTTTCATATCAAAATCCTCCTATTACTTGAAATCAAGAGCGAGCTGGTCGACGCTCGCCTTGGCAGCAGATTTGAGAGCTTCCTTGCGCTGGTCGTTATTGGTGCAGGCAGACAGATCGACATTGTTTCCCTCGGCGTAAGCAACAAGCTCCTCCTTGGTCATCTTGTCGATTTTCTTAAGTTCAGTGTCCAGCTCGGTAGCGGCCATTTCCTCGTCGGTCATGCCGGTACCGTCGGTACCAGCGGCACTTCCGGAGTTGTCCGGGGTGATGTCGGTATCATTGGAAGCCTCGCCGCCGCTCCCGACCAGCTTGAAATAGCCGGTGGCGACCAGCTCGTCGGCTTCGTCCTGCGTTTCCACGGTGATATCGGGTTTCTTCGCGGATGCGGATACACGCCCCTCCCTGCCTCCGGAATAGGAGAGGGCCTTGATAAGCGTCAGTTTATACATCGTATCCCCTCCTTAAATCACGGCCAGGCCCTTGATCACCACGGCGGCGTCAAGTTCCTCGATTACGGGGTCGAAGTCCAGATGCGCGACATAGAAGCGCTTGTCCTGCATGATGGCTTCCTTGCCCTCAATGGTTTTGCGCAGCTTCACATCGTAGGTGTTGACCACGACCAGGTTCTTCGGGTCGGTCAGAATGATGCTGCTATCCGGCATGGCGGGAACGGCAACCGCAGGGATGGCGGCTGGATTCTCGATGCGCTTGTCGGTGATAAGGCCGCCGTTAGTGATGGCCTGGTTCAGCAGATAGCGCTCCCACTCCTGCTGACGGTGCGGGGACATCAGCCAGCGGAGCTTGCCGTTGTTGTACTTGTTGGGGATGGCTTTCAGCGCGTCATAGAAAACGTCCAGAGTGAGCGCGCCAGAGGCAACGGAGGTACGGTCGAGTACATGAGTACCGGCAAGCAGAAGCTTCAGCCAGCCGTCGTTAATGTACAGGAAGTCGTGATCGGCGTTTTCGGCCCCGATGGCGATATCGCCATTCAGGTACAGATCCTCCAGATCGACGCCCAGCTGCGTGGTCATCAGATTGGTGATGATGGTTTCGAGGTTCTGCTGTTCGATGTTTTCACGCAGGGTTTCCTCGGTAATCTCCCAGGGGAGGCGAACGGCGGTGGTGGAATACTCAATTTTGCTGGTGTTCACGCCGGCGCGGTAACCGTCGTCGGTGTTCTCGGTTTTCTTTCGCAGGATACGGGACGCGATGCCGATCTTGTCGATCTCGCCGGTCTTTGCGGTGCGCAACTCATGGCGAATCAGAGCGCCGAGGGGCGTAGCGTCGAAGGTCTGCTGGATAAAGCGGCGGGCCTGTTCGGGATTCATCAGGCCGGAGTTGATGCCGTCAGTGGAAATGGCGGCTTTGATAATCTGGCTGTTATCTCTCATTGTGAAATCCTCCTTCAAAAATTAGAGCATGCCGTGCAGGTAGTGCGCCTGCTCGTCCTGCTTTGTGATGGGTGCGCCATCGTTGATGGCGGTGGGAAGGCCACGGGCTTTCAGAACCGGCTCAATAGCCTTTGTAACGGCCTCTTCGACCATTTTCCGAACGTCCACGGCGGTGGGCTCATTAGGCTGCATAGCCTTGGCGACAGTGTCGGCCACCATCTTCTGGATAGCCTCCGAGGTTACGGGCTCCTCAGCTGTGGGAGCGGCGGGCGCGGCTGCGGGAGTCGCAGGGGTGGGATCGGGGTTGAGGGCCTTGGTAATGGCCTCCTCAATCATTTTCTGAACATCTTCCTTTTTCACTTCTTTTTCCTCCTGTTCCTGTTCTTCACCGTCATCGCTGAATTCCTTGCTGAATTCTGCAAGGGCATCGCAAATATCGGTGAGTTTCTTCTTGTTGGCGCTGGACATCTTCTTCCCGGCTTTGGCAATGAGCTTTTCGGGGGGGCTGACGAGCAGCGTTTTGGTGATGCTTTTTTCCGTGAGCAGATCGGTGATGATGGTGCTGAACTCCTGCAACGCGGTCCTGATACGTTCTTCGTCATCCTCGAAATCGTACACATAGATGTCGCGATTGTAATCGTAATGACCGGAACTCAGCAGGACTTCGAGCGTGTTCATGGCGTTCCAGAATCCGCTGGACTTCTGACGTTCAGCGTAGAGGTCCGCCATTTCGCCCTTCTCGACCAGCTCAAAGCCAGCCGCGCCGAACGCATCTGCGAGTTTCTTGAATATGCCCCTTTTCTCTGTTTTCTCGGTGTGTTCTGCCATTTTTGCTACCTCCTCTCCACCACTGATTTCATCATCAGTGGTGCTGTATTTACCGACGCCGCCCATAGAAAAGCCCGTAATCTCGCCCTTCTCGATTTGGTCCCACACATCGGGGTCCGAAATCTCGACCGTAACGAGCCACGTTCCTTTCTGCACGGTGGTGTCGCCGATGATTTCCTCGGATTTTGTAATCCAGTTCTCGACCACGCAAGCGCCCGACAGTTCCTCGAAAGAGTGCTGAAGGTCAACTCTGTCACCGTTCTTCTGGAACCAATAGGCGGCCTTGACAATCTCGTCCTCGGTCATATAGTTTCCGTGGGCGTCCTCGGTCATGGGTTCATAGGCGATGCCCGTGACATAGTGATTCGTGCTGTCAACTTTGATGATCCTGCCGGTGGTTGTGAAATTGGCCTTTCCATCCTTGGCCTTGGTGATCAGGAACTCTCTTTTATTGGCAGCCTTGTCCACAAGCGACATAAAGGAGATTTTGGCATCTGAAATGGCAAATGCTTTCTCAATTTTCTTCACTTTTTCACCTCCTTTCGCTTCTGCATCTTGTGGTATAAGAAAACCGCCCCTTTCGAGGCGGTCATCTCCGAGTAATATGCGGGGCCGAGTGCTTCCCGGTGCGTTCAATCATGGCGACGGTGCAGGGCATCGCCTGATTGATTTCCTCTCGGGAGGCGTAGCACCAGACCGTTATTTCATCATAGGAGCGGTTATCCATCTCCCCGAAAATACGCAGCAGATGCGCGTCGGTAACGCCCCGCGGAACGATCACGCGATAGTTCTTTCTCTTGAACGTGGAAAAGTTGGCTTCTTCCGCGTTCACCACGGAATAGCCTACGCTGCCCTCAGTTGGTACGTTTCCCTCAAAGGGTGTGTCTATATGCTTCTGCTTCCTAATGGCCGCTGTGGCCTTTTTACGGAGCAGAGAGGACATAAATTCTTTCATGCTGTTGCTCCTTCCTGAAATCAGATGTCAGTCTTCAATGCTGGCCTTTGCCTTGTTCTTGGCGTCCAGCTCTTTTTCCCAATCGTCATTATCATCGGCGAGGGCGTCTTCCTGCAGTCTCTTCTTTTCCTCAGCAGAGAGGCCGAGGATATCGCTGTTTACAACCGCTTGAAGCAGGCAGTGACAGTTGACGCGCTCGGCAGCCGGAAGAATGGGATCTCGAGGGTAATCCGGGTAATAAGTGCTCCCATCGGCCCCGATCAGCTCGAAGTGCTCGCTTTTCAGAACCTCGACGCCATCCATCGCGACATGATTCTGCCGTGGGGTGTTTTTGTAGCCTCCCGTATGGCGCCAGCGCTTTTTCTCAACAGATGGAGATTGCTTGAAAGCCTCACTTGCAGCGGCAGAGTGGGCCGTCAGCATTTCCGTGATGGCCGTTTTGCGGGCTCTCTCACGAGAGAAGCCGTACCAGTCAGACAGTTCGCTCGTTACCTTGTCGATGCTCTTGCCTTCCTTCAGAGCCGTCGTAAGCACGGATTCAACGCCATCCTTCGTGGACAGGTGCATCAGGTCCGATAGATCTGAACTCCACGATTTTATCCAGTCGTTGGTTCTGTTGGACATGACGTCGATGGAGAGCTCGCTGTCCAGCATTTCGAGGTAGCTGCTCGCCAGCTTTTCCACGGCAGAGGACATTTCCTCACCGAAAACGGCCTCCATCGCATCGCGTACGGTGGCGTCCTCACTCAGCATGTCAAGGATTTTCTGGACAGCATCGTCAACACTGTCCGAATCCTTCAGGATACCGATGATTGCCCCCTGCTCGTCTTCAAGGAGCTTTGTCAGCTTGTCCTCGAGACTGCTTTCGGCCTTTACGGTTCCGTCGGCATCAACAAAGCCTTCATCGTCGAGCTGGTCTTTCAGGTCATCGTCAGCTTTTGCGATGAAGCCGTCGAGTGCCTTGATAAGCGGCTCAAAGTCGAAGGTCATTTCTGCTCACCCCGCATACTTTTCAGGAGATCCCGCACCTGCTTCATGACGGACACAACCTCGTCACCTTCGCCGGTGCGAGCTGCCTTTTTGATCTGGTCGGTAAGCTGCTGCATCACTTCCGGAGAATTCGCGGTGTTCTGTGCCGCCTGTTTTGCGGCAACAGCAAGGGGAATATCGCCCCATTCGCCCTCGTAATCTTCACAGCCGTCCCAGCCCATGGTGTCATATGCGACCTGCTTTGCCTTGTTGGGCGTGAAGCCGCCGGCATTGTTACAGACGGACAGCATCTTAAACAGATCATCAGGATTTGTGATATCAGGCTTTTCAAAGAAAACCTCCACATATTTGAAAGCGTAGCCGTTAAGCAGCTTATTGTTGATGATCCACGCGAGGGATTCGCGCTCCGGCTGAAACACCTGCTTTTCCGTGACCTCCATAGCCGTCTGTGCCGTAGCGCGGTTGAAGTCGGTGGTGTAGCCTGTATAGAGATCCGGAAGCCGGAACGCCGACTGCACCTTCCTGCGGGAGTTATTGAGATAGTCCTGGAACAGTTCGTCCTTTTGCAGGATGGACGCGAGGTCTTTTAGCTCGACCTTGGGCTGCTTATCCTCCTCAAAGTTCGCCTTGTTTTCGGTATCCTGCACTTCAAGCAGTAGGAAAGAGTGCTGTCCTTTCTCGCCCTTGATATCGTCCAGATACTGTTGCAGACGAGCATAGGATTCCTCGGATAGCGTGCCGCCGGATACCACGACCGCCAGCGGCGTATGCCGGCCATTGGCGAAGTAGTTGTTATTCAGGTTTTCAGCTTTCCGGCTGCCGTCAACATTGAGAGCTTGCCCGATCCAGCGCACTTTCCCATAATCCTCGGTGCCGATGGCGAATTCAAGCAGTTCGTTTGACTGATGGTCGATATCGATTACCTCGCCCTCCGCGGCATATACACCAGTGCGTATATCCATGATGCGCGGATCTCCGAACTCCTTGAAGTACACGACCTTCCCGTTCTTCTCCTGCTTATATTTGCAGAAGCGCTTTTTCCGATTGATGACCTGACCGCGATAGAAATATTCTGTTTCCATGGGCGGGTCGAGCGGCTTTGTTTTCGTCACCGTCGGGGTGTCCTTCACAAACTCGATCTGCACTACCTCACCGGCAAGGTCGCGGATGACTTCCAGATAGCTGATTCCGTAAGTCTCGCGGTCTTCGATGATGTCCTCAAACACCTCCTTGGTGTCCTGGTCGATATTCAGCAGGTCAATGATCTGCCCGGCGTGAGTCCACTCGCTTTTCATTTCCTCGGTTTCATCGTCGGCGTCCTCCCTGTATCGAAGGGAAATGCCGAACCCGGCAACGTTGTCCTTGTAGGCGCGGATGCACTGCGGGAGGATAGTAGAGTGGTCCACCATGCTGCTCAGCCCATGCAGTTCCATCGGAGGGGTGAGCCAGACGGAGCCGTTTAGATCTTCCTTGTTCAATGCGGTGGGGCTGTCAGCCTTTTTTATAGGCTGCTCACGGGCTTTGATAACGCGGGCAGATACCTGCGGGGATGGTTTTTTCTCGGTTTCTGTACTCATTGTTTCGCTCCTTTCTGGCTATTTTTCAGCGTGACAGGCAGGCAAAGCAAAAGCACGCAGTCTGCTTCGTCCGGAGATGGAAGCCCGCGCGCCTTCATATCGTCTTTGCTTTCGACCTGCAGCTTGCTGCTTGCGGTCATCTCATATTTTCGGCAGGAGAGCTGGGCAATCAAGTCGTTGTCGTTGGGAAGAATCAGCTCGATAGGCTTCTTTTTGCCGTTCTCGTCGGTGTTTTGCAGGAGCTCCCGCACCTTTGCCATCATAAAGGTTGTGGTGTCCTGATAGTAACGGTGCTTTATGCGCATCCCGAACTTGACCGGCATTACCTCCATCCAATCGTACTTCTGCGGCTCGGCCCTCTTTATTTGCCGTAGGCGGTCAACGACGCCGCCACCGACGCCACCATCGTCAATTTTCACCGGGATTTTCCCGTCAAAGTGATATTTGTCTACAAGTTTAAGACCAAGGGCTGCAATATCGGCAGCGGTCCGCATGGTATCCTGTCCCCGGATTTTCTTGTGGATGGTGGCTGTCTCATTGACCTTGTACCCAATGACGGTCTTATCATCGCCGAAGCGGGCAACGTCGCAGCCGATGTGGATTGACTCAATCGGGCCGTCCTCCGGCTCGCTCATGGCGCTGGCCTCGATCAGAGACAGGGGAATGAAAACATCGTCCTCCTGCAATGGGAATTCCCCAAGGACACGGACGCGGTATACGTTGGATTCCCGCCCGTATTTGCGCTCCAGGGCTTTAATGTTCTCTTTGTTGGTGCGAGGGCTGTTCTCGGAATTAACCGTGCGGCAACGGTAGTTTGCACGGTCTGCCGTATGGCTGTCAAAAAAAGTCCCGCTGGTCTTTGTGGGGTTCCCGCACATCAGCAGCTTATTGTTGACACCGGACAGGGTACCGAGGATTGCTTCCATGATAGGCTCGGCTACACCGGAAGCCTCGTCAATGATGAACAGCATATTGTCCTCATGGAAGCCTTGCATATTCTCTGGCCGGGTGGCGGTCCTTGCGGTGGCGAACCAGCGCTTCTCATACCCTATGACATAGATATAGGTCTTGGTCCATTTCAGGATATGGGATAGTGCGGGGGACTTGGATCTCCATTTATCGATCTCGGCCCAAAGCACATCGTTCAGCTGCCGGCGCGTCGGTGCGGTGGCAATGACCTTTGCATAAGGGAAGCAGGAGAGAAACCATAAGGCAATGATGGCCTCGGTTCCGGTCTTCCCAACACCCTGACCGGATTTCACAGATATGCGACCGCTCTCTACCACATCAAGGAACACGCCCTTTTGCCAATCGTCAGGCTCAAAGTGCAAAAGCTCCCGGGCAAACAGTGTGATATCTTTTCGATAAAGAGGCAGACGCTGGTTAAAAAATCGCTGCCTTTCAGAAACACTATCCTTCTGCTTCATCGCTATCAGCCTCCATTACCGCAGTTACCCAATCATCCACAAGATCGGAGCCGCCGCCGTTCTGCTCCCGCAGCCGGTTCAAGGAATCGATGCAGCGCTGCTTCTGCGCCTGGCAGCGCGTAAGAGCTTCTTCGAGCCGCTGTATGATATCATAGGTGGCCTCGGTTTCCGTGGATAAGCGCACTGATCTGCCGGGCAGTTTATCGCCGTTCTCGATCTTCTCTCGCTGCCGCTCCTCGTACAGCTCCTTATCCTCGGGGCTGTCGAATTCCCGCTTATCCTCAAATCTCTCGATACGGGCTACGGCCTGACCGCCCTTTGTGTTTCGGTATTTATTGATAGACTGCATGATGCGCCGTTCCCGAACCGTCAGAAGGGCGATTTCATCAAGCAGCAGCTGTTCGCCGTCGAAATCCATACCCGACACCATCTCATGCTCGTCCTCTTCGAGAGTGTCAAAGAAAATGGCGGAGTAACCACCATGCTTTTCGGCGTTTTTGTTCCCGGGTATACCTCCATGACCTATAGCGTTTTTGTTGCCTTTTGGTGCGCCGGGAGGTTTCCGAGCGCTCGGTTTGTCATTCCGAGCGCTCGGTTTGTTTTTTTTTGAGGATTTGCCCTTAGTGCCGTCCCAGTCATGGTCAGATTTCCACCGGCGCACCGTACTCGCCGGAACGCCTAACTTTGCGGCGATATCGACAAGCGGCATACCCTTTTTATGCATTTGCTCCGCTTCGATGCTCTGCGGGTTTCTTGCCCTTGCCATCATCACCACCTCACATATCAAACTCAGGGCATTGTTCGTTTCGCACGGCGGATCTGATGTTGGTGGACCGCTCCTCCTCTCCGTGCATTACCAATATTTAACATTTGTCAAAACAATCTGTCACCGGCTCTCTTCTGCGACTATACCGGCAAGGACAAAACAGACGCACGGCAGCGCTACTCCGTTACCCCATAATTTGTATTCAGCGGCATCGGAGTGCGGATGGCGAAGCCACTTAGCGACTTGTTTTCTGGTTTTGGGTTTTGTGCTCGTTCCCACGGTACGGCGGTGTGTTTCCCAAACCTCAGACCAGAACGCAATTTCCGCATCTGTCGGCTTTTCCGTGCCGAGATCGGCGCACCACCAATCTGGAAAGCCTTGTAGCCTTGCACACTCAGTGGGCGTAAGTCTGCGGACAATATAATCAACGCCTTGATTTGTGATCTGTGGGTCTTTATAATCCCGCGCCATTAGGGTGGAGACCTTTTCCTCGTTCACCTCGGCATAGCCGCCTACTGTCATAGCGTAAGCTACTGCGTGTTGGTCAACTGTGTTGAGCGTAAACGATACATCATCATTAACGCCTTTGCCATGCGGTCCGTTTTCGTCTTTGCGTCCGATTATAGAGCCTTGCAAAGAAACGACTGCCATACCGCCTTGATTGCAGCCGGGGTTTCCGCCGTTGGCATCGATGGTGCGAGAGGTTTCCGCTTCATAGATGCCGCTGTTCGGATTGTCCGACAGCATGGAGTTACTTTTGTCGGAGCAAATGCCATAGGCCTGCATGGTCAGGGGGACATTCATGCCGCCGGTTCCCATGCGGGATGTAAGCGTCTGTGCTTTCCCATCATTCGAGATTTTGCATCTACCGTCAACCGGGTGGTTTTCTACTGACACCGCAGCCGGAACCACCCCTGCGCGGAGTGTTGGTGAGGTTTCTTCCTCATATCCGATGCTTCTGCTTTTTGCTGAATGCTCAGTACAGAACCCTGCTGATTGCAGAATGCATGGCGGGTGGTGAGCTTCGGCGCGAAGCGTGGCTGTAACATCCTCTGTCACATC
This sequence comes from Oscillospiraceae bacterium, assembly GCA_963666535.1. Classification (GTDB taxonomy): domain Bacteria; phylum Bacillota; class Clostridia; order Oscillospirales; family Oscillospiraceae. The sequence goes on from OY762913.1 coordinate 2,392,095, forward strand.
CATACGACTGCCGCCCTGATCGTTTAGAATAGTGCCTGCATTGTCAGCGCTTTTTTCAGCATAGGCGGTAATTCTTTGCCACGTGCTGAAGCTCGGCGTAAAATTCCTTGACACGCCTTCACGCTCAAATAATATATCTGCGGCACATTCATCTGTAAAATCCGCGACAAGGTACACGCGGCGGCGGCGTTGGGCGACTCCGAAGTATTGCGCATCGACAGTTCTGTAAGCAAGCGACCATCCGTCTCCCAGATAAACGTCGGCGTATGGCCATTTTCCTTTTTCAGGCGCAGGCACCGAGGCGCCCGGTTCGCAGATCCGTATGAGCGCGTCAAGCACCGCTTTAAAATCGGCGCCTTTATTTGAGCTGAACACGCCGGGGACATTCTCCCACGCGGCGTACCTTGGGTAGCATCCATTTGTAGCACACCTCATTTCTGTTATGATCCTGATTGCCTCGTAAAAAAGCACAGACTGTGATCCGTCCAGCCCCTCGCGCTTCCCGGCGACCGACATATTGGTGCACGGGCTTCCGAAGGTGATGATATCGACCGGCTTTATCTGTGCGCCGTTGATCTTGGTGACGTCGCCCAGGTGCTTCATGAACGGCAGACGCTTCGTGGTTACCCGGATAGGGAACGGCTCAATTTCCGATGCCCAAACCGGAACAATGCCCTGAAGCAATCCGCCCAGCGGAAATCCCCCGGAACCGTCAAATAAGCTGCCGAGCGTTAAGCTATTCATCGGCAGCCACCTCGCGGAAAGGGCTCTCTTCTCCGCTGCGCAGCAGACGCACGTCATTGTCAGTGCCGACCTGCTTAATATAGCGCTGAACAATTACATCGCAGTATTTTGGATCGAGCTCCATCATAAAACAGCGTCGCCCGATTTCTTCGGCGGCAATAATTGTTGTCCCGCTTCCCCCGAAGAGGTCCAGAACTGCGTCATTTGCCCGGGAACTGTTTTTCAGGGCCCTTGCTACGAGCTCGACCGGCTTCATGGTGGGGTGCTCTTCCGATACTTTTGGCCTTGGAATGTCCCACACATCGCTCTGCTTCCGGTCTGCCAAGGGGCATAGTCTGGAACCGTTGAGCCATCCATACCAGATCGGCTCATATTGGGTGTGGTAATCCTTCCGGGAAAGAACCAGGCTGTCTTTTTTCCATATGATCGTGCTGGACCAGTGATATTCCAGCTCGCTGAGCGCGTCCATGAGATTTCCCCACTCCTGCGCCGACATAACGATATAGGTCATGCAGCCCGGTTCGGAAACCTCCTTCATCGCGGAAAAGGAGGACATCAAAAAAGCACCGAATTTTTCGGTGCTCATGTGGTCATTCAGGATTCTTCTGGGTTTCCAGCTGGGGTGCGATTCGTCACTGCCATAGTCAACGTTCCAAGGCGGATCTGTGAACACGCATCTGGCACGCTCTCCGTCCATAAGAGATTTAACGTCGCTCGTGGATGTACTGTCTCCGCACATCAGCCGATGTTTCCCGAGACAATAAATATCGCCAATCTGGGTTATTGCGGTTTCCGGCGGCTCGGGCTCAAAATCATCTTCTATCGCGGCCGGCACGTCAGAATCGGTATGAAAAGCCACATACGAACCTTCGTATCCAGAGCTCTCATTGATCATTTTTGCGGTGGCCTCATTCGCCTGGTCAATTAGGTCTGCAATGATCGCTTCATCATACCCGGGGATATCGCTATGGATCTCCGAAAAAATCTCGCGCAACAGATCAAGGTCGTCATAGCCGAGTTCGGACAGCCGATTATCTGTCAAACGGAGTTTTTTCTTCTGTTCTTCCGTTAGGTTTTCGATCCGATAAACGTCCGCAGCCTCTATGCCCATCCGCTGGAGTGTTTCATAACAACCGACGCCAGCGAGAATAGTGTTGTTCTCATCGACGACCAGCGGTCGAATCTGGCCAAACATAGAGACGCTCCGCTCATACTCATGCAGTTGCTTTTCTGGATGTACGCGTGCATCCTGCTTAGGACGGCGCAGGGAAGAGATAGGAAGTTTTATAACCTCCATAGTTTTTTGCTTCCTCCTTTTTATCCCGTCGGCTTCCCGCTGGCGAGCGGTTCTGCGTTTCGGGTTGCACCGTGAAGGAGCAAACACGGTGTCTTGTCGCTCTTTTTTCCCTCCTCTTCATAAGGTTTGAGCCACCCCGCGCCGCCTACATCAACCCCGCGCTTAGAGCGCAAGACTTCGGCGGTCGCAGGGTGGCCCTGGCGACGAATTAGAATTTTACAATTTTGAGTATAGCATTTTCCATACCGCCCTGACAATGCCCACTTTTTGCCCCCATGCAATCATTCCCTTTTCAGGCCGTCGATGCCGAAGATCAGGGCACTGAGCTTTTCGGTGGCGGCGTCCACATCCTTGTAGACCGTGCGCTCGTCGATCTGCTCCCGTGCGGCTATTTTCGAGACTGACGCCGGCTTGTCCGAAATGTAGAGAGATTCAATTACGCGGTACCGTCTGGCATCCTCCGGTTTTCCGGATCGGAAGCAGTATGTCTCATAGAGCGCCAGCATATCGGTAATATGTCGCATGATGATTGCGGTACGCTGAGCGCTTTTTTTGATACTCTCTACCATCGTGTCGGCATTGTCGCGGTCCCACATGAGATCAAGGATGTCAATGGCATTCTCGTCAAGCTGGGCGGCGTCGAACACGGCGTTTTCGCAGTGCTCTTTGAACATCCGGAAGTTACGCAGGAGGAGTTTCGTATTGCGAAGGCGCCGGTCATACCGCGACTTCCGCTCCCTCTGCCGTTCCTTTTCAAGCGTTTCCATCGCTGCCTTTGCGCCGGCTTCTGCGGCAAGGCGAACGAGGACTTCGGTTTCTTTCCCCATTTTCGCTCCTCCTTTTATCTGTTGCGTTATGTTAATTCTTTTGATACAATAGATAATGCCTACGGGGGGAGCGAAAGCTTCCTCTTTTTTATGCCCTGCGGCGGTTTCCTGTCTGCCGTATGCAAGAACGGGCGCACGGCCTGACGGCCCGCACGGGCGATTTATAGCCACAACAGGGCTTTTTTGGTGGGTGTCCCCATCTCTTTCGTTCTTCATGGAGATAAGCGGCTCGTTCTGCGGCATCATAGGCCGCAAGAGAAAATTCCTCGATCTCGGCTGCCGGCCCCCGCAGGGCATTCATAACTCGCATAATGCTCTCACGCAGCTCGTCTATCGCAATCGCTGCCAGATTTGCGGCTTTCGATATGTATTCCGCTGCCACTGTAAGGTCTTCTTCCGACAATCCATACGACTGGAGCATCTTCACGGTTTCATCATCCATGGCTTACAGCCTCTCTGTCGCGCAGCCCTACGAAAATTGCCGGTGGTCTCGGGACTTCTATGCCAATTGGTTGCCACAGGTGCAGGCAGTATTCATACTGATTGACATAATCGCTTTTCGGCGGATGGTACTCCACAACGGTTTCTTCCGGTAGAAAGAACAGGTCTTTGATTTCACACATTTCCTCCCAGGTGGGGCAGGTGTTCCGCTTGCGGTTATTCGGCGACACACTGACGTGCTCCCAGCCGCCGCCGTTGGAGGCTACCACGAAGAAGGAGCGCCCACCAACGAACACCTTGAAGCAGCCGTTCCCTTCGTCCCCGGAAGCACCGTAAAGCTGGCGTTCGACATCTTCTTGCCGGTATTTATCAAGCGTATGCAGATCTCTCATTTGCTTCCCTCCCCGGCCTGCGCACACGCGCTGCACAGTTCCGGCTCTACCCAGTAGCAACCACCCTGGCAAGCATTGTCTTCTGTGCATCCGCATACGCGGCATACCGGCTCCGTTCGTACTCGCTCGAGTATGTGGTCTTGCCAGCACAGCCAGCCTCCATCTTCGCACGTCCCATGCGGCGCGTCATCTTGATACTTCTCGTCCGCTGAGTGCTTGCAAGCTGGGAATTCAGCGTTGACCTCATTCGCCGGGCAGTCCATGTTGTCTGCAATAAACCGGCAGGCCAGCGCGAAGGCCTTCTGAAGTTCATACCGTTCAGCGTCCAGATTCATGCTTTCCTTCAGCGACCGTTTTGTGTCCTTGTTATCGGGCTGGGCGCGGCGGTTGCAGTTGATGGGAGGGGCTGTGCTTATCAGATCGTAGAGTATTCCTGCCGTAAGACTGTCAGACGGCAAATACGTTTGCTCGATTTTGCGTTTTAAGGCATTTGCGTCAATTAATTTCATCGGGCGCGGCTTCAATTCACTCATTGGGAGCCTCGCTTTCTGGTCATCAAGCGGGCAAATCGCCCACGTTTGCGGTCCATTTTTTCAAGGTAGCACCGATCACAATAACTGTATTCCGTGTAAGTCATGTGGCGCATAGCCCATAATGGGATGCTATATCTTGCATGGCATTTCAGGCAAAACAGCGGCATTATCATTGTCCTCTCTCCTCAGATTGCGCGATCTCCTTGTCGAGCACGGTGTAGGAGTTCCCGTTGCGGGTAATCCGGACCTCTTCATTGCCACGCTCATCGTGTGTGGCATAGTATTCGTCGCCGGCCATAAGACGGGCCACTCTCGCTACTGCTGAATAATCAGCAAAGGTCGAAAGATTTTTTACTGTTATGGTTTTCATTTCATTTCTCCCCCGGCCTGCACAACCTCTCGATACATATACCGCTCGTCAAACTGATCTTCAGGTATTTCGCAGACCATCATATCTTCTTCGCATTCGCAATCCTCGTTTCCGCAGTCCTCGCAGGCAACGCCGAACTTCTTACAGTCGCCCCCGTCCGCAGGATAGGCCATCGGGCAGGAATGGGCGAAACAGCAGCCTACGCCGTCCTCTTCCTCTGCTTCCGGGTGCCGGCAATTGTATCCGTTGTTTGGGCTTGGGTCTCTGCCGGGATAGAATGTATCGTCATCCGGGTTCTTTGGAGTGAGATATGCATTGAAGAAATAGCCACACCTGTTTGCCCATGTGTTGAGCCGCATAATGACTGTCATTTTGCATCTCCCTCCCCGGTCTGAGCGACCGATCCCAATGTTGACATATCGTATCCGCTCTCAATGAAACGCAGCGTCTTTCCATGGTTTACAGAGTTCCCGAGATAGGTATAAATTTGCTCCATCTCTTCGCGGGTGAAGCTTGTCCCAAGAAAGCTATTAATGCCGCCCATGTGGTAGGCCTGTGACTGGCGAGAACCGCCCTTGACTGCCTCGCGGGAAAACCATTCAATAATCTTCGCATTGAGTTCCAGCTCCGTTTCCACGCCGTCCAGCATGATATAGCTGTTCCTGGCCGGGTGGGCTATAAATTCAAAGCTGGCATTCACAAAGCACTTGGGGAAGGCCGCACGGAGTCGATTGCGGATTTCCAATCTCTCAAACACGTTCATGGTCGGTCCCTCCGCACATTTCGTTCAGCAGCTTCACATACCAAACGTTTTGAATATCATCCGGCGTAATGCCCTTCAGATCCTCCGGGCGCTCAATTTCGCCCCACCAGCTTTCCGCTCCATAGATTATTTTTTTCAGCTCCGGTATGAAAATTGCCGGATTCGTCATGGCACCGATATGGAGTTTTTGATCATCGTGACGGAAGGATACCGTCGCGCCTATCGGAAGATCTCCAAGCAGAATGCCGAGATATGTCTTGCCGCCATATTCCTCTCCGCAGGGCTTAATTTTGACGAGCCGGCCGCATTTGGATAAAGACCATTTGCAATTTTCCGAAAACGTGTCTTCGATGCCCTGAATGGTCAAGGGATACTCTATGTACCGGGAGCTGTACTTTTCGCAGGCTTCGCAGATATCATCGGTCACGGTCTTAATTTTTTCATCCTCCCAGCCGTCAACGTGGCAATGCCATTCAAGGCTCTCGGTTCGCATAGACGGGTGAGAATATCGGCAGCGTTTAATTTTCTTGTCCTCGCTCATAAATGGGCTCCTTTCTCAGTAGCGAATACGCCCTTTGGAGCATATTCATGTCAAAATATCCGAAGTGGCATTCCTCTTCTGGGACTCCAAGTCGCTCGGACAGCCAACGGTAGGCCTTACGGCGGGGATTCTGGCCGGTGCCCTTGCTCGGCTTGTCTTTCCACCGGGTGTCAAAGAGGTCGTGGCAGGTCATCTTCATGCTTCGCATCTCCTTGTTGGAGAGGATTCCAAGGGCTTCTCTCGGCCTCGGCTCATGAGTGCCGACGTAGGCCCCGCATTTCGTGCAGAGATAGCACATGCCGCTTCCGTACTTGTGGCCATATACTGCGGCGTTTGAGGTGTAAATGACCTGGCCTCCGCAGATATTGCAGGTTGTGGGATGCAGATCAATCATCAGTCATTTCTCCTTCCATCGATGACGGTAAATTTCTGCCGGGCGCAAAGCGCGCGGGCTTCCGTCAATTTTTTTGGTTCAACATATCCAGAGCACTCCTCGCGCCACTGGCTGCGCTTGCGCCAATCGCCACTCCAGTGTGTGCATTCGTCGCAGGTGTAGCAGATATCCTCGACATTCCGAATCTCACCTGGGGTGAAGTATGCGAGGGTCAGCTCGGCGCTTCTGGCGCATAGATTGCACTTACATTGATAGCAGCTCATGGGCGCCGCACCTGCGGCCACGGGAAACTCTCCCGGATTTTTACCCCGTTGACAATGAATTCGGCATCAAAGAACCGATGCTTCGGATGTATGTAGACAACCGTCCCGGTCATGGCCTTGTGGGGTCCCTTCTTTTCGTCGCCTTCTGTGAAGGTCTCGGGCACCAGCTGCAGTTGCGTTCCTATGCGAATTTCTTGTCTCACCATACTTGCTCCTTTTCGTCATCGGCTATGTCGAGGATCTGCAGCTGCGGATTATAGGTGCTGTCAAAAACAACCCCGCCGCCATCTTTCAGGCGCTTCAGCACCGAAAGCACCATCCATTTCTGATCGCTGTCGGTCATTTCCTGAAAACGGCTATTAATTTTTCGCCGCAGACCCACAAAGCCGTTTGCCTTGGTGTATAAAATGACACCTACACCGTCAGGTACAAGGTCTTCCACTTGCGGATAGAGTTCTTTTGGCATCACGTAAAAGTTCAGGTTTCCGACAAAGTTATGTCCGTGTATAGATTTGAAGTCTGATTTGGTAATCTTTATTTCAAAGCAGGTGATGAGCACCTTCGGCACTCCGTTGGTGGCTAAGGCGTTCCATCGGCAGTCGGCTTTATCACAGGCTCTTTTTATATCTTTGTCCTCGACACCATGCGGGCATTTCCATGCGTGAACTCCGTCCTGCTTGTACTTAAAGAGCCTGCACACCCTATTTTTTGAGAGATTCCCGAAATACTCGTTGACGCGAACACAGTCAATAATTCCTCCGGAGGTCGTTCCGCACTCTGCCGGTACCTCAAAAGCGGTTGACCAGCCGCGGAATTTGTTAATCTTAATACCGCCGATCTCTGCGGGGGCATAATATTTAAGCGCACGTTCGATGGTCTTGGTTAACTCGGTTTTTGCCATGTCGCACCCCCGTCAGAATAATTTTTGCTGAACGCTCGGTTGAAAGTTCATCCAAAGCACTTCTCTCCGCTTTGTGGACGTCTGCGCTATGGCGGTGGCCGTATCACGATGCCATCCGCGGAGCGCGTCATCATAGAGTTGGCTTTCATAGCCAGAAATGAGCACAGGCCCCTTGTGGGCTTTCAGCGCGTCCAGAAGATCGATATGATCTGCGTCTGTCATTTCGCAGCGGTACTGCTTCCCGTGCCTGGTACCGAGGACATAGGGGGGGTCTGCATAAATCAGGACATTTGGAAAGTTGAACCGCTCGATTAGTTCGGCAGCGGGGCGGTTTTCTATCTGCACGCCCCGCAGGCGCTCCGCAGCTTCAAATATGACATCCGGTGTTTTGCACCAGTATGTTGCCGCATATGCCTTTTCGCGCCCCTGCACATCGTTCTTCCAGCCCACTTTCTCGCCGGTAGTGCGGAAACCGTGCCCCATCATCATCCGAGCGTAAAAGTTTACCGCTCTCTGGAAGCTGTCCCGCTCGGTGTACTGTGCCTCCCATGCCTTGTCGTAAACATCTCTGGCATAAGGTGTCCAGTAAATCGCCTGTGCCAGCCTTTCTGGGTCTGTGCGTATCCACTCGAACAGATTTATCACTTCTCCATCGAGGTCGTTGACAGTCTCAATGGCGCTGCGCTCTTTGGTGAACAGCACAGCTCCGGAGCCGAGGAATGGTTCGAGATAACTGTGGTGCCTTGGGAAATGCCCTATTATCCATGCGGAGAGAGACCATTTTGCGCCCGGGTATTTGACCACGGCGTTCATTTGGCTCTACCGTAGCACCAGCTCTGCGGCGGCCTGGAAAGGCCAAAATCCGCGAGCTGCAACGTGCTTGACAGCTTCCTGGGGTTGCTGATATTCCACGCATAGACTTTCTTCTCGCCGACGTATTTCCGCAGCTGCTCCATTGTGAGGCAGGCTTTTTGGGCCATCAGGGCGGCATCCAGTTTTGAGTCTGCTTTCGCGCATTCAGCGAGGATGCAGACGCCAACAATAGCCTTTCTTCCGTCCTTGCCGCACTCATAGAGGAATACGCGCTTTACCGGCTTTTGCGGGAAGCTCTTGCGTAGCTCCCACGTTTTCTCACCCGACAGCACCTTCACGCAGTGCTCATGGCGAATACTCAGCACAATATCCATCGGCGAGCCTCCGTCAGTTTCCCGACATGCGGACGGGCAGAACCAGCGACTTGATCTCGCCGTCATCTACCACCATCGGGGAGGATGAGCCGCCGAAGGAGCAGTCGAGCCCGACGCCGCGGTAGGATTTGATGCAGTCCATCAGGTACTTGGCATTGAACGCGATGCGGACGGCCTCATCGATGCTGGTGTCCATATGGAGATCCTCCGCATACTCACCGAGAGCCGAATGCGTGGTGATCTTCATGCTTTCGCCCTGCAGGTCCATGATGACCTGTGGGCGGCCTTTGTCCTCGGCGCAGATTGCAGACCGCTTGATGCTGTCAAGGAAGGAGCGCCGGTCAATTACCACGTTGTTGGTATGATTGGGGAAGGTTTTGCGGTAATCGACGAACTCGCCCTCAAGCAGCCGGGAGTAAAACGCATATTCGGCACTCACGAATATGGCGCTGCGCTTGTTGTAGCTAATATCAACTTTTCCGCTGATTCCGAGGCCGAGAAACGTATTTACTGCCGCCCGTGGCACGATCATCTTGATTTGCTCGGGATACTTCAGCTGCGCCCACGCGACACGGTAGCCGTCACAGCCCACAAGGTTCAGGTTCTCGCCATCACCCTCGAACAGCATTCCGTTCATAGCCGGACGATTGCTCGTGGTGCCGACCGCATACATGATGGAACTGATTGCTTCCAGCAATCCCTCGCTGTCCACACCCACTTTGCTGGCGCTTTCGAGCTCTGGGATGTCCGGGTAGTCCTGCGGCGGGAAACTCTGGAACCTGTTGGAGATCGTTTCCGTGCGGATAACGATGGTGTCGTTCTCCCCGCTTGCGGAGCTCTGCGAACTGATTTCCACCTCACCGTCCGGCAGACTCTCGATCATTTCAATTGCCCGCTGCGGGATAATAAACTGTTCGTCAGCATCACAGTCAATGTTGGTGCGAAGTGCCATTTCAAGATTGTTTGCCGTCAGGGTTCCGTTTTTCACCAGTACGCCCTTCATGCTCTCGATAGCGGGCTTAGAAGGAATAATGCTTTTCAGTTTCGCCAGCTTGCCGGCGATTTCGCTCTTGTCAATTTTCATTTTCCACCTCAATCAAAAATCAGGAGAATCCCGTTTTGCATCGAAACCGCATAGGGTTTCAGATCCTCCGCTGTCATGTACTTACGCCCGAACCGCTCCTTCATCTCGGACCATACCGCCCAAGGAACACGGTAAAACGACCGTAATGATAGAGAAACCATCACATAGGCCCATGCCCCCAGCAGCTCGTGACTTATCAGCGCCCGTTTCTGCTCCGCCGTCACAACCGACTGCTCGATGCGGTCGCTCGTAGACGTCTTGGCCTCGAACACGACGGACCGGCCACCTTTCAGCGTCCCCTGAAAATCCGGCTGCGCCTGTTTCGTGAAAACCCCCTCGAACACGAACATCCCATTCTGGTTTTTGTGGCGGCCGCTGGTGACTTTGAACGGTTCTGGGGTTTTGTCTACCTCCGCATACCCTCGCATGCGGTAATGCTCGCAAGCGGCCTTGATGTATTCCTCAAAGGCATCGCCGGTTCCCCGGTTTAAATACCCCTGTGCCTGCCTGCGCGGGTCTTTTTTCTTGGCGGCAGGATCGAAGTTTTCCCAGCCTTTAAATCCCATGCAGCAGGCCCTCTTTCTCGGCCACCTTGCGGAGCTTATAGACTGTGGACTTTCCAATGCCGTTTCCGGTGCCGCTCAGCGCATCGAGGTGGGAAATGAAACCCGCAATGGCATTATCTCCGGTAGCGTGGTTAACTGATTTTGTAGCGCCCGCTTCTCTTGCTCCACGCTCCATGCCGTCCTCATAAGCCTTGGTCTGCAAGTCATTCAAATAGTGGTCTATCTGCTGATCCGTCATTTTGCGAATTTTTATGGCCTGCTCATGCGTGAGCCGTTCGCCCTCGGTCATGCGGCATTTTCTTTTTTTCATTGGGATTCATCCTCCATACGAACCGGCGTATCGGCTTCCAGCCCCGCTTTCATCGCCTCAAAGCAACTGTCGCACAGATAGCCGAGAGAAAGGGCGCTTTGTCCACGCCCGGCTCTGGTGAGCAGCGCGGTCATTTGCTTCTTGGGAAAGTGCTCCTTGCAGATACTGCAGCGGCACCACAGCTTTTCTTTCTGCTTTTCTGTCAGCTGGCGTTCACGGCTCAGCTGATCCGTGAACGCCTGGGTAAAGTCTTCACACATCAGAGCCATCAGGCTGTCTTTCATGAAAAGCGGGACGCTGTTGTTTTCGCAGGCAGACATAATATTGAGTACCCATTCTTTCTGGGGAATGACCTTATTCTTTCGGTTTCCCGTCTCTGCACCCACGATCACCCAGTCTACCTTGCCAAACTTGCTGTCAGCCTCAAATTTTCCAAGAATAGGCTCTATGCTTATGAAGCTCTTGTATCCCTCCGCACCGAAGACAGGCATTTCCGGCTGCGTTGCGGTCGTTCCATACCACATATTCGGTCGTTTTGGGAGCTTCCCGGCCCACATAAGGGCGCTGTATCGCTGTGGATTCTTGGTGAGGAACAGGTAGTTATGCTGCGGGAATTTCTCACAGGCGGCAAATACGGCCTCAATCCACTCGTCGGGTACCCATGCACCGAACAAGTCCGCCATCGAACAGACGAAGATATTGGCGCCCTGCTTCACACCTCCTGGCCAGTCGAGGCGGTATTCGTGAAGCGTAGGCTCAAAGCCATATGGAAACGCAATATTCCGATCATTCCGCGCGGCGAACGGTTTGCGCAGCACGTACAGGCCCTCGTTGCCGTTCCACAGCTCGGCGCTGGCCAAGTTCATACGGGCATCCCCCGAGAATCGCGCCGTCTGCCTCCTCGCGTAGCAATAGGGGCAGCCATGCCGGCAGCCGGTAACGGGATTCCATGTGTAGTCCGTCCATTCGATCTTGCTCTTATTCAAAATCCTTTCCTCCTTCCGAATATTCCACATAGTAAATATTGGCTCCGTTTGGCTTGCCCTCCGGTTTTTCGCTGCCGATCCGGACAGCATAACCGGCTTTGATCAGCAGCTTTGCCAGCTCCAGCCGGTCAGCCTCGTTCAGGGCGTTTTGCTTCTGGTTGTATATTTTCATGCCGTCTTCCTCTCTGCCGTTGTGGGCCGCAGCTTGCGGACAAAGGAGTCCGCAAACTCCCTGACCTCTTTAGGAGCGGAGCAGTCGCCGAATCCGTAAAGCTGCCGGATTTTATAACCGCTCATTTCCACTTCCATCGTAAAAAACGGCTTTTGCGGGTCATTCTCCCTGCGGATGAAGAAAATCAGGTTTGTGCCGGCGATATGCCGCTTGTAATAATTATCGCCGCCGACACAGTGGTTAAGGGACTGTCCCTCGGTAATCAGGTCGCTGCGCAGCTGCGGAAGAATGATGCAGAAACCGTCCTTTTTGAATTCCGTTATTCTCAGGTCTTCATATATCGGCCCGACGGCTTCCCTGAAGGCCGCATCTTCCTTGGCGTGTTTCACCGCATTGAACCTCGGCAAAATGGTGTCGTGGGCGTCCACCACATTTTTCGGCATGAGAACGGATTTGTGGGAAAGGTCCACTTTCAGAGTGGCCGACATGCTGATATAGTCCGTGTATTCGGTTATCAGCCAGCCGTATGTTTTCTTCGGGATGGCCGCTTTCTGCTTCCGGAAGTAATGGGCGAACCGGTCGAGCGACAGGTATTTGAGGGCATCAAGCGTAACGTCGCAGTATTTGTCAAGTTTCATTTCTCGCAGGGCCTCGAAGTTCTCGTCACTTACCCATTGGCCGTATCCCTTAATGATGCGGTGCTCCGCAAGTGACACGTTGAATTTGCTGTAAAGCGGAAGCATCTGTTTGGAAACTCCGAGCACGTTAGAAAACCCTTTACCAGTCAGCTCCATGCTATCAGCCTGAGACGCCAGCATCGGCATTTTCAGCTTGAACAGGTATTCGGCTCCTGGGTCGAGCCGCAGGTTTTTCAGCAAATAATGGAATCTCATTTTGCAGTCCCGCCCGGCGAGCCCTTCCTTCAGGTTCACGTTGTAGTAGCTGTCGCCAAACACTTCATCGAGGTTGTCGGTATAGACGTAGCTTTCGTCGATGCAGCAGTCCTCGTTTTTCTTTCTGTACCAGTTCCAGCCCCAGCACTCTACGCACTGATACTTGTAGCAATAGATCTGCGGGCCCTTTTTAGTGTTCAAATGGAGGTTGTATGCATAATCGGAGAAGTCATACTTCGGACTGTGGCTCGGGTGTGTAAACGTCCTTGTCACATCCGTCCACCGAAGCAGCAGCTGCCCGTCAACCTTCGCCGCGATGCAGATCTTTTCTTTGTTCGTGATGCTGCTGGTGAACCATGAGCCGCGGTAGATTGAGAATTTCCCGCAGTGAGGGCATAGCCCTGTCTTTCCGGAAGCGGCGCTTTTGTCAACGGCAAAGTGCTTTCCGCAATGTCCGCAAACCGCCCGGCGTTTCCCGTCCTTCACCTTGTCGATGAAGATGTAGGAGAAGTCGAAAACGTGATCCTCACAGTAAGCTACGAGGTTTTCCGGTCGCTTGGGGTACATGTCGAAATGCTCTTTCATCAGATCGGTGCGCTTTTGATATTCTTTGGAGCGTTTTTCCGTGGCGATTCCGCTGGCAAATGCGTCCATCTGGCCTACAATGTCACTGCGGTGGCAATAGCTCTGTATGCGCAGGTTCAAGAATTCGTTTGCCAGATCCAGCTCCTGATCGGAACAATACGCACCGTCGCCGCGCAGCAGGTTTCCCATGTGGTGGGTTGTCCAGCCTCCCGGTGCCGGGCCGGTCAATATCTGAAAACTGTTTCCATCCGTGAAAAAGCGATACGCAATAGAGCCTTTCTCCGAACGATACAGATCTACAACAAGCACGGTACCTGACCGCTTTAATGCTGCCGTATGAACGGCGGCCGAGTAATTCATTTTCTGCTTCTTGGGCACCGCCGGCATCTTGGCCGGTTCGACCGCAAGCAGTTCTTTCTTCACAAGCATTACGCGCCCCCTCAGAAAAGGGAAAGCTGGATGGTCTCCGGTTTTTTCTCCGGTTCCTTCTTGGGCTTTGCATCCGCTTTCTTCTCGGTGACTGGCTTCTCGGCGGTGGAATGGTTCTCCTTTGGCTTCCTCTGTGCCTCCTTGTGCGGCTTTTCGGTCTCCGGCTTTTTCTTCGGCACACGTGCCATTTCCTCGGCGCTGGGGGCATCACCGTTGACGGTGATGCTCATGGTGAAACTGATATCTGCATTAGGAAAATAGGACCTGACGGCCCCGCGATAAACATCGATGTCGGAAACATGGGTACCGCAGCCCTTCATGATTTCCGCACAGCAGTCTGACAGTGTGCGCTTGGTCCCATATACTACCTCCGCGAAACGCTTGTCCTGCTGGCAAAAATGCGTGAGCGTGGATGCTACAAAATCCTTGACGGCGCTGCCATAGCGGTCGCCGCTGAAACTCTTAAGCTCTGCCGCGAGCTTTTCTACCGCGAGCGCCTGATAATCCACCGGCGCAGGGAACTGAACAACGGTAGCTTTCTCTTCCATTTGTCTGATCTCCTTTCAAAAAAGTGTTATCTGGCCGGTCTTATCGGTATTCAGTTCCAGAGTGAACGAGGGTTTCACAACCGGCTTTTCCTCTTTGACTAGCTCTGTGTTTACCGGCGGTTCAATAGCGCCGGTCATGTGCTTAATTGCTTTGATTGCGGTCCTCCATTGCCAAATGTCGCGGAAATACATGGGGGTATACCACACGTTCTGGTTATGCAGTGGCTCTGTGGGCGGCGTGGTAAGCGTATTGCCTATGATGACATATCCGGCACATCCGAGAAGCGAGAGCTGGATGTAACACATCAGGGCTGCTGTAATGTCGATGTCCTGTGCGACGAATAGCACAGAGGTCTGGAAATTGATTTCCTGCCGCCGGCACTCGTTGGCAAACGCCACCAGAAGCGCCCCGGCGCCGCAGCACGGATCGTTCACGGATATGTAGCCCCGCTGCTCTATCTCTGTGGCGGCGTTGTCAAAGTTCATTTTTGCCATAAGATCGCAGACGTGGTACGGGGTGAAGAACTGACCGTGTGCCTCGTTGCCGAGCTCAAGCCGCATAAACAGGTCTCCGAGAAAATCCTGCTCGGCGTCTTCTTCCAGAGCTTCCACCACTGCGGCGAACATTGCGGCGAATTGCTCCAGATCGTCCTGGCTGTACTTCTTGGCAATGGAGAGGTACATTTCCTCCCGCTTCGGCTGCTGCTCCCTGTCCAGATTTGAAAGGCTACATGCTGCCATTGCAACAAAATCGGTCCAGACGGCCCATCGGCTATGCCGGTATGCGAGAGAATCAAAAATGTCGATAACCGGCTTCTGGCTGTCCCGGGTTGTTCTGATCGAACGTGCCATAATCACATACCCCCGTATTCACGTGAGAAGTCGAAATTCTCCGCGTCAGCAAGGGTCCTGATGCCGCGTTGCGCCATTTTTGCCATGCATCCGCCGATGTAATTCCAGTTTCCCGAACATCCGGCCTGGGTGGCCTGCTCGAAAGCGTATAGCAGCAGCTCAATGCGGTCCTTGGGGAAGGATATCCGCCACGAATTGTCCTGAAGCTGCTCACTGACGCGGACATACTCGAAAACGTGGTATACGTCCTGCTCCGTGTGAGAGCGTAGGGAGAGCCTCTTGAAGATCTGTGCCGTGATGTTCTCCACTTCGGCCTTGGTGCTCTCTGTGGCTCCAAAATACTGATCAAGCACCAGGTCCCGGTTGACGAGATAATCGCCGACAATTTTTTCGGCTTCGCGTGTCGCGCCTGCGCTGCCATCAACAACAACAAAAGGTTCTTTTTCTCCGTTAGGAGAATGGTCTGGTATGGTAGGGTTAGGTAGGGTTAGGTTATGTAGAGCGTTACTTTGCGTTACTGTAACGTTACAAGGAGTATCACCATAAGCGTTACAGTCCGGCTCTTTTTCATCATCTGGCGTTTCCTGCTTTTCCTCTTTTTGCTTCTGTCGATCACGGTGTCGCTTGACGCGCTCGTTGGTTTTCTTCTTCTGGCTCTCCATGAGGTCCATAAGAAGTATTGCGTATTGCTCCCAATTGCGGATGACAGTTCTTCCGGAATCGGTCTTCTCAATCAGCCTGATTTTGAGAAGCGAATTATAGAAATCTGACGACTTCTTCGTCCATCCGGTGGCTTCGGCTATGGCTCTCGGCGGGTAGTTGGTGATGTCACCGTCTGTGGCGTTTATAGACGCCCACGCCCAAAGAGAAACCATGATTCCTACTGCTGAATAGTTTGGTATTTTAAGCTCCTCTGCAAGTGCGTAGGTCTTGTCGTGCGTGAGAATGTTGGAATAGACCTGAATCCACGGTATCACTACCTCATCACCTCCTTAATGCCGGCGGCGGGGTGCCGATCCCGCCGCCTAATTGATTACCCGAGCTCCACCTTTGAACCGTTCTCGCCCTTGACAATGTCGATGCTCTGCGGGAAACGGGCCTTCATGGTGGGATCATGCGTGATTGCCATGACCTTCAGGGTGCTGTACCGGTGCTGGATAGTCTCAAGCGCGTCGCAGTATGCCTGAATGCCGTCAGCGTCCAGGAAGGGCGGCTCGTCTATGAACAGCATGCCGAGCTGGATTCCGGCCTGGCTGCTTTTGATCTCCGCAAGGGCGAGGATCACCGAAAGTGAAGCCTTTACCTTTTCGCCGCCCGATTTTGAGAGGTACGGAAGGCTGTCCTTCCCGTATTCCTCAATGATGATGTCGAGGGTAGGAACTTCTTTTTTGCTGTTGGATTTTAGAACTTTGTCGGTGATGAATTCCGTGCCCATTTTCCCGCCGGTCATTTGACCGAGGATGCTGTTCGCGGTAGCGGTCAGCATGGGGAGCATGGAACGGATGATGTTATGAGGGATGCCGTCCTGAGAAAAAGCGGATTTCAGGGTTTCGTAAATGGTGGCCTTGCGCACCAGATCGTTTACCTCGTCCTGCTTTTGCCGAATCTCCGCCTTTCGGTCCTCGATCTGCGTCAGCCGCTCTTTCAGGCCGCCCATCTTCGCGTGGAGCGCGTTTATGGCGTTCTGCATGTCCTTGATAGACCGGGCGGTTTCGTCAAGCTGCAGTTGGAGCGCATCGGCGCCGTCCTGCTCTTCACGGTACTTCGCATAGTCGAGCTGGAGAGAGTATATCTGCGCGTCGATACCGGCAATCTCGGAATTGAGCTCCGAAATTCGCTGCAGGGCGTTGGACTTACGCTCCGCTGCCAGGGGCAGAGCATCGCGCTTTTCAACCCACGCCCGGGTGATGATAATGTCCGACTTTACGCTATTGATATGGGCGTCGAGCGATGCGAGGGATTCACGCAGCGTGGATACCTTCTCGGCACTATTCTCGAGGTCTGCGGCCCGTTTCTGCGCATCTTCGAGATTGCGGCAGACGCTGTGCAGATTTTCCATGTTCTGTCGGAGCATATCGCGGTAAAGGTCGATTTTACCGAATTCGTCGACCTGCGGCTGAAGCACTGCGGCCTGAGAACGCAGCGCCGGCAACACCGTAGGCTGGTAGCCGATCTCGGCAACCTGCTTTTTCAGAGATTCCATCTCGTCTCGCTTTGCGTCCAGCGCCGCGAGCTGCGTTTCTTTCCATTCGGTGGATTCTGGTATGAGTGTGTCGAGGGCGGCCTTGGCGGTCTTGGCATCGGCGAGGAAGAGGCACTTTGCGTTCTCAGCGTCAATGCAGTGGCTATCCTCGAGCATCTTGGCCTTTGCCTGATACGATTCAATGCGGCGTTTCCGGTCGGCGGCCTCGATATCGAACGCCGATTTTTCCTTGTTGAATGCGTCCCAAACGGAACGGTAGTGATCCATGGCCTGAGTGTAGGCAACTTCTTTTTTCTCCATTTCGGAGATCTCCACGAGAATCCCATCCAGTTCATCCTTGTGAGCGGAAAACGAAGATGCCCTCGTGATCTGTCCGTTCATCTGCTCAATGTAACGCTGGATAGACTGTTTCTGCTCGGTAAAGCTGGTTGCTGAAGCTTTTGCGCTTTCAATTTGCCGGAGGACATCGGACGCGGCGTCAAGCGTAGCGCTAACGGCGGAGCGTTCCTCCGAAAGCCGTTTTTCCTCGTCGGTCAATTGCTCGAACTTGGCGGCCTGCTGGCGGACTATATCTTCCTGCCCGAGCAGCTTGTCCGCTTCCTCAGCAGATGCCCGCTGCGCCTCAATATTTCGCGTGAGAGCGGCCTTTTTATCGTTAAGGGCAAGAATACTGTCCATGGCGGTTGCGGCCTTCTGAGCGGCCTCCTGCTTCGCGGACAGCTTAGTCGCAAGGCTGTCTTTCAGACTGGTAATAGCTACGAGGGCCTGCTGCTTCGCGTCGGTTTCGTTGGATGCCTCCACAAACTCACTTTCCAGCTCGTCGGCAGAGGATAATTCCTGTGAAAGCGTGGCGATAATCGTTTTACGCTGCGCAATCTGTCGGTTTTCATCGGAAGCGCAGTTCCGGGCAATTTGCTCCATATTCCCGTAGAGCCCAAGACCTAGGATGTTGCTTAGAATCGCCATGCGGTCTTCTTTGCTGGCCTGCAGGAACAGGCCGTATTGATCCTGCATAATAAGTGCGCAGCTGCGGAATGTCAGGCTGTCCATGCCAAGAACGTTGATGATGGCATCCTGGGTGTCCTTGATTTTTTCGCATGAGCGGTTCTGCCACTCACCGTTGACTATCTCAGAGAGATTTAAAGTGGCCTTTCCGGATTTCGTGCGGGTGCGTACAACGCGGAAGGTATGCTCCCCAATGGAGAAAGTAAAGGTGATGGAGCCGCTGCGCGCGTTTTCGTCGGCTCTGATCCAGCCGGTAAGATCCCCCTCGCGGGGCTCCTCAAACAGGCCGTCGAGAATGGCGTCCATAAACAGGGATGATTTTCCGGCGCCGTTGCGGCCGTTGATGGTGCAAAAGGATATGTCTCTGAAATCGAAGCTTTCCTCGGCATAGTTGCGGTAGTTTTTGACCTCAATGCTGACCGGAACGAATGCACCGGTATACTGGGCCGTGACGTTCCCGGCAAGGGCTGCCGCAATGATGGGGCGCGCGGCGGAGACGATCTCACCGACGTCGGCTTCGGGCGTGCCCTTTTCGTCGAGGTAGCGGATAAGATTTTGCTCCGGGTCTGTCTTCTCGGAAAGCTCGTCCTTGACGGTACCGATGGTGACCTTCTCCGGGCTGATCTCAGACACCCAAAACGCGCCGAAAGCGTCCATCAGGTCATGTTCCATCTGCGCCCGGTTCAGGGCTTTGTTCTGTTCCTCTGTGCAGGAATACAGAACGCGGGCGATTTTGTCCTTTGCCGCGGTGCATTTCTCGAGAGAAAGGCCGCCGGTGGTGTTGTAGAATTCAATCTCGTCGCTGTCGAGCCGGATGGTCAGGAATTCTCGGTACGGTGTTTCGTAGAAATGGCTCGCAGCCAAACGAGGCGTGTCATGCGGGCAATCTGTCACGATGTCGTGAATCCAGAAGCCGCGCTTCTGCCCTTCGTCGTTGAAGTTCATGGCGTTGATGGCACCGGAATAAAAGACGTTATGGCAGCTTGATACCTGCTGGGGTCTATGGATATGCCCCATGGCAACAAGGTCAAATGAGGCTGCGTCCAGCATCTCAGGGAGCAAGACCGGCTCAAACTGTGCGAGGAACTGCGTCTGCCCACTTTCGGTGTTGCATCCGGGTACCGTGTAATGGGACATCAGGATGGATGGGAGCGCGGGGTCGCATTGGGCTTTCAGGCCCAGAGCAATCTTCCCGAGTTCGTCGGTGAACACCTGATTTTCTTCTTCCTTGGAAAGTCCGGGGAACTTCGCGCGAAAGACGCCGCGGTCAAACCCAGGTAAGCAGGCCACATTTGCAAAGCCGCCGTTGTAGGCGGGGACGCTAAGGACGGACGGTTCGGTTACAATCTGCACGAAATCATCATAGGCGAAGTGTGCCTTGAGCATCGAAAACTGTTCCTCACCATCGTGGTTCGGGGTTCCGCGCATAACCACTACAGAGCAGATCTTGCTCAGCGCTTCGATGGCGCGGATAGCAACCTCGACCTCGTGAAGCCCACGGTCGGCCCACACGCGGGCCTGATGGAAAATATCGCCGGAAACCAGAATCATATCAGGCTGCCGGAGCAGCGCCATGTCGTGCAGCTGGTTAATACACATCCCGGTGTCGTCGGCGCGGAGGTTGCGCCCGTCGCGCTCGGGACCGGGGAAGTTGCCGATGTGCCAGTCTGCTGTGTGTAAAATCTTCATGCCTCCGCACTCCTTTGATAGAGATCCGCCATATTAACAGCGCAGGTCTTGCAAACTCTGATGCCCTGAATCGAAGTGAGGTCATCAGTGCAGCCGCAGAAAGCACATCCGGGGTTATACTTGCGGACGAAAACACCGCCGTTCTGACAGAAAATTTCGGCCGGCGTTCCATCGCTGATCCCGAGGGTCTTGCGGATTTCTTTAGGAATGACGATGCGTCCGAGATCATCGAATCGGCGGACAATTCCGGTAGCTATCATTTATCTGCACCTCCGATGGTGATATTGAGGTTCTTGGTCTCAGGTCGCTCGTTGACGTCAACGCCGCGATTTTTGAGTTCCTCGGTCCAATAGCGTTTGATGTCATCCGGGCAGTGGGCCATAGCGTCCGCCCAAGTAGGCCAGCGGCCATGCTCGTCATAGAACTTGTATTGATAGGCGAGACTGTCGCGGTTGTGCGGTTGATCCGGGTCGTGCTTTACTGCGCATATAGGGCAGGTTCCCGGAGGTGTCTTCCCGAGCATCATCATTCCGTGGCGTTCATTCAGAAATCCCATATCTTACGCCTCCTCAACAATCTCGAGAAATTCCGTGGCAAAGCCACCGGACTTTCCCTCCAGAAGGACTACTTTTGAACCGCAGAGCATCCACGGCTCGGAGCGGGTAGTCCAAATTTTGTCCTTATATCGCTCTGCTTCAAGGCAGTTAACCATGCGAACTTTAGTACCGATAGTCATATCACTCCGCCTCCTTCCCGCCAGTGGAGAGCGAAACATCAAAATGGAACGCCTCGTGGATGGTCCCATCATCCGCTTCAATCAGGCGGCCCTTGCCGGCGGTACCGAACAGGCCATAGGCGCACCAGTTGCAACCATCCGGGTTCCCGTCCTTGCCGTTAGGTGGCCCTGCATGCAGGTACCGCCCGATGCACTCTTGATAGGCGCTGTTCGGTCCCTCACCGCCGGCCTGCATGAACTCTTCGACGGAGTATGTCTTTCCGCACATGGGGCAGGTAAAGCGCCATTTTTTGACGTCAGGGCCAAACAGCCGCTTTCCTTCATCGAGCCATTCTTTGACGGGTGTCGGCTTACGGTCGGTTTTCACGGTTGCACCGGTGTGGAGTTTGTACTCGTTCATCTCACTCCGCCTCCTTCTGGCACTTCATGCACAGGGGAACGCCGAACTTGCGCGTGGAGAAATCGGCGATCTTTTCAGTGATTTCTCTGCCACACTGGCTGCATACAGGCTTTCCGCCTTCCTGGTCATGGCTGCCCTGGTCTCCAGTTGTAGGAGCGGAGGAATACCCGCCGCCCGCAGGGGCAGGCTCCGACGGCATATCGTCGTGTGTGGGAGTATTAAAGTCATCGGCGGGGTCTTCCCCGTCAGAAGTGAAAGCAGGGTTCCCGGCGAATTCATCCGGATTGAAGGTGCTGTCCGGGACGGCGTAATCAGACACCCCACCGGTCATGGCGGCCGAAGGTAACGCGCTGGCGCTGCCGAACATATTGCCGACGGCGTTCATACCCTGATCGAGCATTGCGCGCCGAACCTCCGGGTCGGAATAATCGGGAGAGAATGTTACCCGCGACACAACGAAAGGCTTGGCGAGCTCTGTCTTGGTGTATTGTCCCTTCATTCCAATCAGGGCGCGTACCACGCGGAGAATCGCGCCGGTCATTGCCTTTTCGGCGGCGGTCTTTCTCAGCAGCGTCATGTTGACCAGCACGGAGCGGTCAATATATTTCTGGCGGTCAACATCGTCAATGACAAAGGCTTTGCAGGGCTTGTCCCACTTGTCCTTGGAGTCCACCCACTGGCCTTTGAACATCTTCGCGGCCTCCTTGGCGGCACGGGCGTCAGTGATGCCCTCAATGGACTTATCCATGAACTCAAGCCGGAAGCGGTCCTCTTCATCGTCCAGGTTGATGATTTTCTCGTCGCAGTGGGTTTTCCCGGTGCCGTCCGGAAGCCGAAGGGCGCCGTAAGCCTTTGCCTTGTAGCAGTTCTTGGAGATCAGTGTGCCATAGGTGTTGTTGGGGTCAAACTGGATGCCGGCAGCGGCCGCCAGTTTCATGAGCAGGGGCTTGGCAGGGGAAAAGGTGTCGATCCAATTCCCGTTCGTATTTACCGAGCCGACTTTGAAAATATCGCCGGAATTGTCGGACAAGTCGGCCTTGACCTCCATGAACATGAATTTGTAAAATGGATTCAGCTGAACCTCCGTGGTGCTGGGCATCAGGAGATTGCACTCTGGATATCTCTGCTGGATAGCGGTAAGCTGATTCTGATTGTTCATTTTCAAACCTCCATATTGCTTTCTGAGTTTGGAAGTGCTACAATATGACTGTCTTTGAGAGGGCTCACGGCTTTGCTGTGGGCTCTTTCGTCATATCTGTGGCTTTTCATCGTCCTCGCACTCCACTTCGATCTGGATTTCTTCTTCATGTTCCTGCTGCTGTGATATCGCCTCCTTCATAGCCTCCCATTCGTCAAGAGAAATCGTACCGTCCCCAGTGTTATGCGAGGCCGACGCCGTAAGTTTTGGCCTCCGCGTGGCGGGCTGTCTTGAGGTTTTGGCCCTCTTGAGCGTCTGTCCGGTGACCTTCGCGAAGCAGGTAGGCCCAAGACCGCAGGCGATGGAAGCGGCATCCTTCAGGACACGGTTGCATCTGGCGCATCTCGGTACTGACATGGTCTCACCTCCTTAGTGGGTGGCTTCAAAATTCTCAATGGCCCAGCGATTACCCGTGGCGTAGACTTGGGCGCGGGTGCGCTCATACGGACTCGGTATGTGCCTGAGCGTCACCTTAGGCGGCTCTGTCGGCGCCGGCGGCTTAACGTCGCGGCAGTCGCATCGCTCCCCTGCGTCAATGTTGCACCCGCAGTAGGGACAGGTTCTGTAGTATGCCATGCTCTCACCCCTCTCTTTCGGCGATGAACTCGTCCATCTGCCGGATGATGCCCCGCGAATATTCCGTGGAGTATGTACCTTTATCCCAAAGCCTGCGAGCTCCGGTTTCACCGCAGTTGTAGGCCATGAGTGCCAAGTTGATATCTCCGTACTTTTTGATGTAGCCGGAAATCATGTAAATGCCGCATTCTGCGTTTTGCAGCGGGTCGAGAAAATCTGTCACTCCGAGATCTGCGGTCAGCTGGGGATGATTCACGTCCCGGATCTGCATCAGCCCGTAGTCGTGGCCGTCGCCACTGACGGCATCTGGTTTAAAATCGCTCTCGTTGTCCATAATCGCCATGATGAGTTCGAATGGCGCGTCATATTGCTGGCACAGGTCGTTGATGCCTGATTGCAGTTCTGCGTCCATAGGCACATCCAGAGCCTTGAAGACGGTCTCTGCGGGAATTTCAGCCGCGGCAGGTTCTGCAACATAGGCAGAATCACCGGTTTGCGTGGCGGGTGCGTTAATCGCCGCGACGGTGGGCTTGTCCGCTGTTTTGGAATCCGGTGTCACGGTAATCGCTGCGGTGGTGGCGGTGGTTACTCCAATGCACATGAGGATCAGGAACGCGAGGGCTTTGCGGGTACGCGCCTTGCGTTGCCGCTCAATGCGCCGCTGGCGTCGGCTGCTGCAGGCGAGCTTCTGGCGGTCCTCCGCAACAGGCAGGTGATCGTACAGGGAGACGCATTCAAAGCAGCTTGAGCGGGTGTATCCATTACATTCCACTTGCGGCACCTCCCACGCTGATCGGGGCCGGTGCTTCGATATCGCAGTAAAAACGTTCATTGAAGAACTTTTTAGGGACTCTACCGGAAACCGTGACGTATTTCTTTGCTTCTAGCTCTGCGTTAAGATCCTGCATGATCTTGTAGGCCTTAGACTTGGAAACGCCGAGAAGATTCGTCACATCTTCGACATAATAAAATGCTGTCGCTCTTGGGCTTGCCATCGTTTACACCTCCTATAAGTTTTTCTCGGCCCAAAGCTTCAGCTCCCCGGCCGCTTTGGTGATGCCGTCAAGGTATTCAAGAACCGTGCCAAGCTGCGGTTTCTCTCCATCCTCGATGACGCCGTCCTCCGTGATGTCGAGCAGGACGTTCTTCACGCCTTCTCCTTTTCGGAAGGCTGCCATCAGCTTGACCGTAAGCCGGTCCAGTTCGGCGACCTCAAGCCGCTGCTGGTTTCGGCAGCCGATGGGGCACACGCTGGTGCAGTAATGGTTCAGCAGCTCCGGGGCGTTATAACCGTCTGCCATGAGCATTGCTTCCTCTGGGTACGGCGACAGGCTACCAAGCTCAATGCGCGCCAGCCGGGTACGGTCAATGCCGAGAATTTCAGCGGCTCCCTCCCGGCTGTTCAGCTTGTCGTTGAACGATGCGGCGTTCTTTCGTGCGATACAAAACTCGTTATCCGCCGCTTTCGTGGGGTTTCTGGACATTTATCTCACCTCGTTGCTTTGATATAATGTTCCCAGCAAGAATTTATTGTGACTAACATTCCCATTAGGAAACCTCACCGGTAAAAAAAACCGCCTCTATGGGCTTCTCTAAATAATCAGCGATTATTTTAGCCTCAATTAAGGTGAATTTAACCGTGCCAGTTTCTTTCTTGTAGTAAGCGGCTTCTGTCTCCAGGCCGAGCAGCTCGGCCATTTTCCTTGCTGGGATACCGCGCTCCGTACGAATCTGTCTTAATTTCTCAAACATGGCGTTACCTCCTTCCGTAAGGCTTTCCGATTAGGACAGTTCTATAATACATTCCTATTGAGATATTGTCAACACTTATATTAAAATTAATTTCTGGTTAGGAATGTTCGGTAGCTTTCCAAATAGGATAGTTTATAATGATTCCACTGGGGGGTGATGTCTTGAACAGATTGCGGCAGTTGCGTGAAGAACACGACTGGAAGCAGCACGATCTTGCAATTAGATTAAGTGTAAAAGACGCTGCCATATCAAAATATGAGAATGAAAAAGTTCCGCTAACAGCGGAAACAATAGCAAAGCTATGCGAGATCTTTGGCTGCTCCGCTGACTATCTTTTGGGGCTTTCTACTATTCGGGCATGCAAAAACTGTCCCCTCACCTTGCGGCAAGGGGACAAAATTGTGCAAAAAGCGCTGGGGCAGACCGGACTGCTCTCCGACGACGGTTCCTTATCGTCGAAGAGCGAGGACGTCATATCAGATTTTCTCTCGCGGAACGCCGATATCCTGAAGAAGCTGATCCAGGACAATAAGTAGCTCACTCTCTGTCATCTGTGGGGAGGGAATGATGCCATGCTGACAGCACAGCTCGACGATCTTCTCGTAGGCTGTGGCTTTAGCTGGATTTTGATTCAAGTGCAACACCGCCTTATGCGCCCCTTGTGAGGGGGTGGTTTTGTTGCACGCCGCGTGCATGGTCTTATTATACAGGAAAAGACTGGATTTGCACGGCATTTGTTATAAAAACTTCCATGCACGATAGCGAGGTCGTTATCCATCGTTATCGGTCGATGGAAAAGAAAAGAGGATGGGTTATGACAAAGGAGAAAAAGAAGATCACGAAGAAGTGGTGGTTTTGGGCGATCATCGTCGTGCTGGCCATCGGTGTCATCAATGGGATTGTTAACGGCGGCAAGGATACTACAACGCAGACGCCGCAGAACAGTGCGTCACCGTCGGCCTCTGAATCTCAGGAACCGTCCAAAACCGACGAGCTTTATAACGACACCGAAACCAAGGATGCCATCAAGGCGGACGTTGAGGCCCTGGTGGATGATTCCTATAAGGGAAATGGATACACCTGCGACATTCTCACCCGCACCGATGGTAGCGGCTACATCGTATCCCTGCAGATCGATGCAGGCGTCAAGCCGCCAGAGAGCACGGAGATCATCAGCAATCTGGAAGAAGCCGTCAAGGGTCTGAATAACGATAAAATCGTCGAGATCCAGATCGTAGCCTTGAAGGCTATGCAGATCGTGGACAAGAATTATTAAAAGGGCAGACCGCTTTATTTCATAATCGGAGTTTTCGCCATGGACAGTAAAAGTCAAATTTCTCTACAAGAGCAAATTGAACCGTTCAGCCGCCCGGAGCGGTGGAGCAATCCGCCCGCGGCGCTGCGCGAGCTTCTGTCCTATCCGAAGATCAATTTTGTGTCCCAGTATTTTACCAGGACGAGAACCTTTGAAGCCGGCCTTGACTTTGTTAATTTCTGCTATGACATCATGTGGCAGTATTCGCATGAGATTTCCATAAACGAGGCCGCATTCTGGGACAGGTATCTGACCGGATTGCGGCTCGTTCTGTATGACCGGCTGAATCTCTGGCCGGAGTATATCGATGCCTATGCTGATATGCTGGCCCGCTATCCGGACATGGACGTAGCGGTGCGCCGCCAGCGACTTGAAATCATCACCCGGAAGCTGGAGAAACACGGCGCCGGGGGTAAGATTGGGAACATGCTTCGTCAGCAGGCCCATGAGCTGGCCCCGGGTGAGCGGGAGCAAAGATACCAAGAAATGATGCGGCTGTTTGCCAGAATGTGCCGGCCACCGCGAGAGCCGGAAGCAACAGACGGCATCGTGCCAGTGAAGAAAAGAGATTAAAGGGGGTGGCTCCGTGCCGGCCTATTATGACGAAGAAAAGAAATCGTGGTATTGTGCTTTCAAATATAGGGACTGGCGCGGAGAGCGCAAGCAAAAGAAAAAGCGAGGCTTCAAGCTGAAACGTGACGCTGAGAAGTGGGAGCGTGAGTTCTTCAGCAAGGATTCCAACAGCCCGGAGATGACCTTTGCATCACTCTGCGAACTGTATGAGGAAGATGCCAAGGTAAACCTGCGGGAAGACACCTATACAAACCGCCATGCTACCATTCACAACAAACTTGTACCTTACTTTGGAAAGCGCATCACCAGTGAAATCACTGCAGGGGATATCCGGAAGTGGCAAAATGAGATGAAGAAATATCGGAGTGAAAAGGGTGAGCCTTATAAAGAAACCTATCTGCGCTCCCTGAACGCCCAGCTGAGCACCATTTTCAACTGGGGCATACAGTTTAGCAGCCTAAAATCGAACCCGTGCAAGGAAACAAAGCAGATGGGAAAGAAACAGGCCGACAAAATGCAGATACTCACCATCGACCAGTTCAATAAGACGATGGAACAAGTAGACGCCCGGGCAAAGAAGCTTGCTTTTGAGGTAATGTTTTGGTCGGGGCTACGCATCGGCGAGTGTTTAGCGCTGACACCTGGGGATATTCTGGATTCCAAAGAGCTTTCCGTCAGCAAGACCTATCACCGTCGGAACGGTGAGGACCAGTTCGGTCCCACAAAGAATGGAAAGTCGCGAGTAGGCCCAATACCCAATTTCCTATATGATGATATCAAGAGCTACATTGGGGCGTTGTATGCCATAGAACCGACCGACCGCATCTTCTATTTTACGAAGTCCACGCTGAACCGTGAGCTGTCTGCCGCCGAAAAAAAGGCCGGTGTGCCAGAAGTAAGGGTGCATGACCTTCGGCATTCACACGCTGCGCTGCTGGTAGAGATGGGGTGCAGCATTGTCCTCGTGGCGGAGCGGCTGGGTGATACCGTGAAGGTGGCATCAGATACCTACTCCCATCTGTACCCGAACAAGCAGGCAGAGGTAGTAGAACAGATGAATAATCTGAGGGGTGGATTCGCCAAGGAAGAGCCGCCAAAAATCGATATTTAAGAATTGTATGCCAAATGTATGCCAACAGCAAAAATATAATCCCCGGAAGCCTTGAATTCACAGGGCTTTCGGGGATTTTCGCTATCATTCCCACTCGATCGTGGCAGGAGGCTTTGAGGTGATATCATACACAATACGGTTGATACCGGACACCTCGTTGACAATGCGCACGCTGATCTTATCCAGCACTTCATAGGGGATGCGCGCCCAGTCAGCCGTCATGAAATCGCTGGTCGTCACACCGCGGAGGGCCAGCGTGTAATCATATGTTCGGCCGTCGCCCATCACGCCCACGGAGCGCATATTGGTCAGCACCGCGAAATACTGGCTGATGGAATAGTCCAGCCCCGCCTTGGAAATCTCGTCCCGAAAGATAAAATCCGCCTCCCGCAAAGTATCCAGCTTTTCTCTGGTCAGGTCGCCAATGACACGGATGGCAAGCCCGGGGCCGGGGAAGGGCTGCCGCATCACCAGATACTCCGGCAGTCCAAGTTCGCGGCCCAGCTGCCGCACCTCGTCCTTAAACAGCAGGCGCAGTGGCTCGATAATCTCCTTGAAGTCCACAAAGTCAGGCAGACCGCCCACGTTGTGGTGGCTTTTGATCGTAGCCGCGTTACCCAGACCGGACTCAATCACATCGGGGTAGATAGTCCCCTGCGCCAGATAATCCACTTTCCCGATCCGCTTGCCCTCTTCCTCGAACACGCGGATGAATTCCTCGCCAATGATCTTGCGCTTTGTCTCCGGCTCAGTCACGCCGGCTAGCTTTTCGAGGAAGCGCTGTTCCGCATCTACGCGAATAAAGTTGATGTCCCACTTTTGGAATGCGGTCTCTACCTCGTCGCCCTCATTCTTGCGCATCAGTCCGTGATCCACAAACACGCAGGTGAGCTGGCGGCCCACCGCCTCGGCAAACAGCGCCGCGGCAACGGAGGAATCCACGCCGCCGGACAGGGCCAGCAGCACCTTGCCGTCTCCCACCTTTTTGCGGACATCGGCGATGGCGGTTTTACAATAGTCACCCATGGTCCAGTCGCCTTTTGCCTTGCAAACCTCATACAGGAAGTTATGGAGCATCTGCACTCCGTTTTCGGTATGATTCACCTCCGGGTGAAACTGCACGCCATAAAAGCCACGCGTTGCGTCGGCAATGGCCACGTTGGGGCAGTTGTCGGAATGAGCGGTCAGGGCAAAGCCCTCCGGTACTTTTTCCATATAGTCGCCGTGGCTCATCCACGAGACACCCTCAGTGGGCAGTCCCTTGAAAAGGACGCAGTCAGTATCGTAAAAGGTCTTGGTCTTGCCATATTCCCTTGCGGTATCCGCCTGGGCCGCAGTGACCTTCCCGCCCAAATTATGGGCCAAAAGCTGGCAGCCATAGCAGATGCCCAGCACCGGCACGCCCAGTTCAAACACGGCCGGATCAACGTGAGGGGAGTTTTCGTTATACACGCTATTGGGGCCGCCGGTAAAGATGATGCCAATGGGTTTCATGGCGGCGAGCTCCGCGGTGGGCATGGTGTAAGGCTTTACCTCGCAGTAAACACCGCACTCCCGGACGCGGCGGGCAATCAACTGGTTGTACTGCCCGCCAAAATCCAGGACAATTATCGTCTGGTGATCCATTTTATCCATTCCGCATCCCTCACATTTTCGTAATGTCAATCGGCACCAGATCGGCGCTGCAGCTCTGTTCCCGGACGGTAAGCAGGGCTCTGGCCGTATCAATTGCCGTCACGCAGGTCACTGAGTGCTCCACAGCGGAACGGCGGATTTTAAAGCCGTCTGTATCTTGCTTCCGGCCCTTTGTGGGTGTATTAATGATCAGGTCCACCGTGCCGGAAGCGATCATGTCCAGAATATTGGGGTGGGCTTCGGACACACGGTTGAGACGCTTCGCCTCAATTCCCACGCCGTGCAGCACATCGCAGGTACCGGAGGTGGCCAGGATTTCAATGTTCATTTCCGCAAAGCCGCGGGCAATGGAAATCATTTCCTGCTTGTCCTCATCCTTCACGGTAATGATGATGCGTCCACCCTTTTTAGGGGCTTTCAGCCCTGCGCCCTTGATCGCCTTAAGCAGCGCCTGGGGGAAGGTATCCGCGATACCAAGACATTCGCCGGTGGACTTCATTTCCGGACCAAGGCCGGTATCCACGTCGGTAAGTTTTTCAAATGAGAACACCGGTGCCTTCACCGCAAAGAAGGGTGCCTCGGGATACACGTCCACGCCGTATTCCATGTCCCTCAGCTTTTCGCCCAGCATGACACGGGTTGCAAGCTCGATGATCGGCACGCCGGTCACTTTGGAGATATACGGAATGGTGCGGGAGGAACGGGGATTGACCTCAATCACGTAAATCTCGTCATTGTACAGGATAAACTGGGCATTGATCAGGCCGATCACGCCAAGCTGCTTCGCCATATTTTTGGTGTGCTTCAGCACCAACTGCTTATGCTTGTCATCCAAATGCAGGGGAGGATACACCGAGATGGAGTCGCCGGAATGGACGCCCGCCCGCTCTACATGCTCCATAATACCGGGGATCAGGATGTCCTCGCCGTCAAACACACCGTCAACCTCAATCTCTCGGCCCATCAGATATTTATCCACAAGGATAGGATGCTCCTGCACGGTAAGATTGATGATCTTCATGAAATCCCTGATATTGCGGTCACTGTACGCGATTTCCATGCCCTGACCGCCCAGCACGTAGGACGGACGCACCAAAACGGGATAGCCCACATCATTGGCGGCCTTGAGCGCCTCCTCGGTGGTGAATACTGTCTGGCCCTTGGCTCGAGGGATCCCGCACTGGTTCAGAATCGCGTCAAAACGCTCCCGATCCTCGGCGGCGTCCACGCCGTCGGATGAGGTTCCCAGCAGGGTAACGCCCATTTCGGTCAGCGCTTTGGCAAGCTTGATGGCGGTCTGACCGCCAAACTGCACCACAGCACCCCAAGGCTGCTCCAAATCCACAATGTTCTCCACGTCCTCAGCCGTCAGCGGTTCAAAATACAGCTTATCCGCCACATCGAAATCGGTGGAAACCGTCTCGGGATTGTTATTGATAATAATGGTCTCGCAGCCCAGTTTTTTCAGCGCCCACACAGAATGAACCGAGCAATAATCGAATTCGATGCCCTGTCCAATGCGGATGGGGCCAGAGCCCAGCACCAGGACCTTTTTCTTGCCGGTATCCACCGGGTTTGACTCATTCTCTCCGTCATAGCTGGAGTAGTAGTACGGTGTCTCAGCGTCAAACTCGGCAGCACAGGTATCCACCATCTTGAAGCTGGGTATGATGCCGTGCTGGGTGCGCAGCACCTTGATTTCTTTTTGTGACATACCGCAAAGCTTGCCAATATAGCTGTCTGCAAAGCACATTTCCTTGGCAAGCTGCAGGGTGAGCTTATCCGGCGTTCCCCTGGACAAGCGCTCCTCCATATCAATGATCATCTGGAATTTGTCCAGAAACCAAATGTCCATCTTGGTGATAGAGTTGATCTCCTCTGCCGTAATCCCCCGGCGCAGCGCCTCTGCCACCACAAACAGACGTTCGTCATCAATGAGGGACAGCCGCTCCTCAATCTCATCGGTGGTCACATCCTGCAGCTTGTCCAGCCGCAGGGCGCGCACATTCAGCTCCAGCGAACGGATGGCCTTCATCAGCGCGCCTTCAAAGGAGTTGGCAATGGCCATCACTTCACCCGTTGCCTTCATCTGGGTCCCCAGTGTACGGCTGGCCGTGGTGAATTTGTCAAAGGGCAAGCGGGGGATCTTCAGCACGCAGTAATCAAGCGTCGGCTCAAAGCAAGCGGTGGTCTTGCCGGTAACGGCGTTGGGGATTTCGTCCAGCGTATAACCCAGCGCGATCTTGGCCGCCACCTTGGCGATGGGATACCCAGTGGCTTTCGACGCCAAAGCGGAAGAACGGCTCACGCGTGGATTGACCTCAATCACCGCATACTCAAAGCTGTCAGGGTTCAGCGCCAGCTGCACATTGCAGCCGCCCTCAATTTTCAGGGTGGAGATAATGTCGAGCGAGGCGGTGCGCAGCATTTGAAACTCTTTGTTCGCCAAAGTCTGTGTGGGAGCCACCACGATCGAGTCGCCGGTGTGAACGCCCACGGGGTCAATGTTCTCCATAGAGCAGATCTGGATCACGTTTCCGGCAGAATCGCGCATAACCTCGAATTCGATTTCCTTCCAACCGGCAATGGAGCGCTCGATCAGCACCTGACCCACGCGGGAGAGGTGGATGCCACGGTCGCAAATCTCCCGCAGGGACGGCTCGTCATAGGCGATGCCGCCGCCGCTTCCGCCCAGCGTATAGGCGGGGCGGACAATCACAGGATAGCCAATTTCATTGGCAAACGCAACCGCATTGTCCACGGATTCCACCACCTCGGAAATCACGCAGGGCTGGCCGATTTCCTCCATGGCATCCTTGAATCCCTGGCGATCCTCCGCCTTATGGATGGATTCCGGCGACGTACCCAGAAGCCGCACGCCATACTTTTTCAGTACGCCGCTCTCGTGCAGCGCCATCGCCAAATTCAGGCCGGTCTGTCCACCCAGGGTTGGCAGCAGAGAGTCCGGCTTTTCCAGTTCAATAATTTGCGTGATGGAGGCAATATTCAGCGGCTCAATATAAACATGGTCGGCAATATCCTTGTCGGTCATGATGGTAGCGGGATTGGAGTTGACGAGGACAACCTCGATTCCCTCCTCCTTCAGCGCGCGGCAGGCTTGGGTGCCGGCATAGTCAAATTCGGCAGCCTGGCCAATTACAATAGGGCCGGAGCCCAGCACCATCACTTTTTTAATATTTAGGTTTTTAGGCATTGCGGGCACCCCCCATCATGGTGATAAAGCGATCAAACAGATACTCGGTGTCCTTTGGCCCAGGAGATGCCTCGGGATGGAACTGAACGGTAAAGACGTTTTTGTTCTTATAGCGCAGCCCCTCCACCGTGTTGTCATTGACGTTCACATGACTCACCTCGGCAACGTTGGGGTCCACAGTGTCTCCCACCACCACATAGCCGTGGTTCTGTGAAGTAATGAAGGCTCGTCCCTCCTTTATGTCACGCACAGGATGGTTGCCGCCGCGATGTCCATAGGGCAAGGGCTGGGTCTTGGCCCCATTGGCCAGCGCCATAATTTGGTGGCCCAGGCACACGGCGAAAATGTTAATGTCGGCGTCGTAGAGCTTTTTTACTTCGGCAGCAATGTCCATGCAGTCGGCTGGGTCGCCCGGTCCGTTGGACAGCATCACCCCGTCGTATTTCCCCGCAAGGATGGTCTCGGCAGACGTTTGGGCGGGATAAACCGTCACCTCGCAGCCGCGATCTCTCAGGCACTGGATCATATTCTGCTTCACACCAAAATCCATCATTGCCACGCGGAACTTTTTCTCTCCAACTGCTGGGCAGACTTCCATCGCCTTACGGGTGACCTTCTCCACGGTTCCCTCCACACGATAGGCTTGGATCTCGGTCAGCTTGTCTTCGACAGAAAAATGCTCCGCACAGGTAATCATAGCGTTCATGCTACCCTGATTGCGGAGGATCTTGGTCAGGGCGCGGGTGTCGACATCCTCGATCCCTGTTATATCATATTGTTGCAGATAATCCTCCAGATTGCCCTCACGACGGAAATTACTGCCTCGTCCGCCCATGTGTCGGACAATGAATGCCTCTGCCCACGGGCGGCCGGACTCATTGTCCTCACTGTTCACACCGTAATTACCAATGAGGGGATAGGACATTACAATGCCCTGTCCCGCATAGGAGGGATCGGTCAAAATTTCCTGATAACCGGTCATGGATGTATTAAACACCATCTCAAATACCCGGTCAGCAGTGCTGCCGATACTCTTTCCGGTGAACATACTCCCGTTCGCCAAAATAAGTGTTGCTTTCATCTGTCCTATCTCCGCCTTTCCTCTTGTCAGACGACCTGTTATTAGTCGTGTCCATATCTTTTCAATTATAGCGAAATGGGACTGGGATTTCAACCGCTTTCTCCTATTTTTTCGACCCCTTCAGCAGATATGTTGTTTTCCCCAAAATCATTCAGAATAATGCCTCGTGTTAGGGCAATAATGAATAAGCTTATTTCTGCGGCAAGGAGGATTCCTATCATGCATATGGTCATATTTTTACGCGCGGTTATCTTATACATCCTTGTAGTGGTGGTCATTCGGTTTACGGGTAAGCGGCAGATTGGCGAGCTGGAACCGACCGAGCTTGTGCTGGCACTGCTGATCGCCGATCTGGCTGCCGTTCCCATACAGGATCTGGCTCTGCCGCTCATCCATGGAATCATTCCCATTCTTACCTTGCTGGCACTTTCTATCCTTAGTTCTTTCCTCAGCATGAAAAGCGTTACATTTCGCACCCTTCTTTGCGGCAGGCCGAGTGTTCTGATTCGAAATGGCATCATCGATCAGATGGCTTTAAAAAAAAATCGCTTTACGCTGGACGAACTGTCTGAGGAATTACGAGCTCAGGGTTACACGGATATTGCCACACTTAAATACGTGGTTTTAGAGACAGATGGCAAACTCTCCATCCTCCCCTTCGCCAATCAAAAACCGGTAACGGCCGAGCAAATGAATTTGACACCGGAGGATCGGGGCCTCCCCATGGTCCTTATCAGCGATGGACGCCTGAATAAGCGCAACCTTTCCGCCTGTGGATATGACCGCCAATGGCTGGAGGACTGTCTTGCCCTGCATGGCGCCGCCACATTCTCTGATGTTTTCCTGCTCACGGTAGACGAAATTGGGGGCGTTTACTTTGCCGCCAAAAAGACCGATTAGGCGCCGGAAAACCGCGGAGAATACCCCCGCGGTTTTCTTTATTTATCTTCCAGCAGCTTGTTCAGCTCTGCCATAAATGTATTGATGTCCTTAAATTGACGATAAACGGAGGCAAAGCGGACATAAGCGACCTCATCCACGCCTTTGAGCTTGTCCATCACTAGCTCGCCTATCTTGTTGGACTTGACTTCCCGCTCCATCTCGTTCTGAAGTGCCTGTTCAATCTCTGTGGAAATTTCCTCCAATGTGGTAAAGGACACAGGCCGCTTTTCACAAGCGCGGATCAACCCATTGAGGAGCTTACTGCGGTCAAACGCCTGCCGGCTTCCGTCTTTTTTGATGACCACTAAAGGAATACTTTCCATTGTCTCGTATGTAGTAAACCTCTTATGGCATTCCAGACACTCACGGCGGCGGCGAATGCTGGAGCCTTCCTCCGCGGGGCGGGAATCGACAACCTTGCTTTCGGGATTGGCACAAAAAGGGCATCTCATGGCTAAAACCTCCGGCTCATAAACGAGATTACGATTTTTGGTTATTGTATCATATCGTCACTAAAATTGGTATCCCATTTTAAAAATATTTTCTGTATAGCACAGACTTTCTTCGGCAATACTTTTTTTGAAACGAGGTGAGTTCTATGGCAAAAGATAAAAATCAGAAAAAGTCGGCGCAGTCTGCCCAGTCCAGAAATAACAGCAAGGCCCCCACACAGGAGGAAACCACTCCCGCCACTCCCCGCCCCGGCACTCCTCAGCCCCGCAATTGCCGTTAACACCCCTCTCATTGGAAAAGCCGACTCGTAAAAAACGAGCCGGCTTTTTTTATGGATTGCTACCCTGTGGTTTAACCGCACGTGATAGAAAGCCGTAACGGCTTTCTATC
This sequence comes from Oscillospiraceae bacterium, assembly GCA_963666535.1. Classification (GTDB taxonomy): domain Bacteria; phylum Bacillota; class Clostridia; order Oscillospirales; family Oscillospiraceae. Next base: position 2,427,446 of record OY762913.1, read on the forward strand.
ACACTGTCTTTCCCGCTGATCCCTTCAGCCTAAGCCTTTTCCACAGCCTCAACCAGTCCGTTTTTACGGGTCGGCCTTATGATCGGAAAAACCGCTGAAATTCTTTTGGTCTACTGGTACGAAAGGTCATTTCCTTTCCTGTGACGGGATGCCGCAGGGAAAGTTCTACCGCATGCAGTCCGAACCGCTCCACCACACTTGGCCCCGCACCGTATTTCCGGTCCCCTGTCACCGGGCAGTCAATATCCCCCAAATGGACACGGATCTGGTTCTTTCTCCCCGAGTCGATCGTCACATCCAGCAGTGCGCTGCCACCGCGTTCCTCCAGTACCTTATAACGAGTGGTAGCCTCCTTGCCGTCCTTGATGGGGTGGTTTGTGGAATAGACCTGATGGGCCGAGGTCTCCCGCAGCCACGAGTGAATCGTGCCACTTTTTTCCTCAGGCACACCCTCAGTCACCGCCAAATACCGGCGGCAGGTTATAATGCTTTCCCACTTTTCCTGATACACGCGCTTTACCGCTTCGCTTTTGGCAAACATCAGCACACCGGAAGTATCCTTATCCAGCCGATGAATAATGAAAATGCGGTTTTGCGGATCTTCCCTCTTCACCCGGTCGCTGACCATGCGGTAGGCCGTTTGCTGCTTTTCGGTATCTGTGGCAATGGAAAGCATCCCTACCGGCTTATTGATTACAATGATCTCATCATCCTCATACAAGACTTCAAAGGGAAGTGCCACCTCTTCCCGCTGGGGTGCGGCAATGCGCACCGTTTGCCCGGGATGCAGCGCATAGTCAAATTTTGTGGTGCACTTTTCAGCCACGCTTACCTGCCGGCGGGCAAGCATGGATTTGATCTGGTTTCGGGAACCTTTGACGCGCTCGAGCAAAAACGGCAGGAGCGTTGTCTCCTCCGTCACGCCATATTCCCGCGGCTCCGGCGGCCTGCGCCGACGCCCATGGTCTTCTCGCTTCATTGGGTCACCCCTCCGTACATTTCATAATAAAAGAAAAACGGACAGTCAAAGACTGTCCGTTTTTTGGCAGCGGGTGGGGGATTTGAACCCCCACAAACGGAGTCAGCGTCTATCAGTTTGCATTCTATTGATGCTATCATAGGTACAAGCAAATAGCAAGCAGATGTTCTCCACTGATTTTTATAGCCCTACTATATCGTCCACATTACAGAAAAATAGCCCTGTGGCTATTTTCCATCTCTGCCGGGTGCAGCTTCATCTTACGCCGGCTACGAATAATTTTTCTTTCTTTCATCGATAATAACACTTTGTAAAGCAGGAGGTAATTATGGAGAATTTTCCAATCATTCATACAAATTTTTGGGATGCAATTATAGCAGTACCTGTAGTACTGATCGTTACAGAAATGATTAAATTAATTTTCCCAATTCCACGTGCTTTTGTACCAACAATAGCAACTGTCATTGGACTGATCATATCAATTTTCTTTGCACATAAGGGGAATCTAAGTGCAGGAATCTTTATGGGGGTTTTTTATGGAAATGCAGCGGTAGGCGCCTTTTCTTCCATGAAAACATCACTCATTGCATATAAAAAAAAGGGGGAAAAATGATAAGCTAACTTCCTAAGCGTAGACAATGATGCTCCTCGCATAGCCACCACTATAAAACATCGCGTGCTTTCGAAACCTAAAACGAACTGTTTTTTCGCTCATCCTACTCAAAAATATCTCTTGTCATCTTTTTTTTAATTTTTGCATAAACGCTGAGATGATTATCCTGGTCACAGGTTGCTAAAAATACATCCGAAATATTTTTAATGCCTTGTTCTTGAAACTTCTTATGCAGCCACTTCTCATTGTTACCGGTAAATTTTAAATTATCAGCAATTATGTTGCCGTCAATTACAACATTGATTACCGGCTTTTCTTCCGGTGGTACAATTTTCAAATCATTTGGAGTAACAGCTCTATGAATAGATAGCGGCAAAAAACTGATTTTCCCATTCGGCTCTAAAATTGCAGTCTGTAAATTTGCGATATTAAAATAACCGTTATTTCTGCATAACGTCAAAAATTCGTTGACATCGATTCTTGCTTTTTTTAGGTTTGCTTCAAACAGCTTTCCATCTTCAAATAGAATCAGTGATTCACCGGTTAAAACTCTGCGCAACTTGATTGATTTATAGCTGGCTACGGAAATGATTAAGGATAGCATTGCATATACAACCATTGCCGTTAGGGGCTTTTCAAATTCTTCGAGATTTGTAGCCATTTCTGCTGCAATTGATCCTATTGTAATTCCTGTTATATAATCGAACATACTAAGTTGTGACATCTGTTTATTCCCCATAACCTTTGTCAGAATAAACAATGTAATTACGGAGCCAGTAGATGTTAAACTTACATAAACTAATTCCATGCCCGCAACTCCTCTCATATAGACTGTATAGCAATAAAATCCCCAAAACAGCATTTTATATGAATTAGTTGTTGCGTTGCCCATATGCAGCTCCATATTTCTGTATGGTAGCAATGTATCTAAAAACGGCAAAAGACAAAAAAAAGGCCAAAACATCCTGTAACAGGATATTTTGGCCTCTCTCATGGCAGCGGGTGAGGGATTTGAACCCCCACAAACGGAGTCAGAGTCCGGTGTGCTACCGTTACACAAACCCGCTAAACAGCGCCCGCTATTGCAAGCGCGAAGATAATTATATCAAAGTCGCGAAAAATGTCAAGTGTATTTTCTCCTAAAAATCCTTTTTTTAGTCTGTGCTCTTTGTGGCCGCATATTTTTCTTGACAATTAGACTCCACTTCGATACAATAAACGCAGTTTAATCTGAATAAAGGCAATGAAGGGAACAAGACATGGTCTCCCCCGTTTCAGAGAGTCGATGGTTGGTGGGAATCGACACGGAACTCCATGTGTATACTGGCCCCTGAGCCTTCCGCCTGAATCAATTTAGGGTGGAACGTTTGGCCCCGTTACCGGCCAAAGCCTTGTTGGAGGCTAATGAGGAGCCGCGAGGAAACCCGCCGCTCGAACCAGGGTGGTACCACGCATATGATGCGTCCCTGACATTTCAAAAATGTCAGGGACGCTTTTTATTTCCCTGACACGCCATGAAGAAGGAGGAAACCCCCATGAAAGAAGCTTACGAAAAATACATTCCGTTTCAACCCGAGGTGATGGAAACCCGCGACTGGCCCTCCCAGGTCATTACAAAAGCGCCAATCTGGTGCAGCGTGGACATGCGAGACGGCAATCAGGCGCTGGTGGACCCCATGAACCTGCAGGAAAAGTTAGAGTTTTTTCAAACGCTGATTGCCATCGGTGTCAAGGAGATCGAGGTCGGCTTTCCCTCCGCGTCGGACACCGAATATGAAATCCTGCGCACCCTGATCGAGGGCAATTATATCCCTGACGACGTGACCATTCAGGTTCTGGTCCAGGCGCGGAAACATCTGATCATAAAAACCTTTGAAGCCATTCAAGGGGCGAAAAACGTTATTTTGCACTTCTACAACTCCACTTCTACCCTCCAGCGCAAAGTGGTGTTCCAGTCCGAGATGGACGGCATCATCAAAATTGCCACAGATGCGGCCGCCCTTATTCAGGAGCTTAGTCAGCCGGTCATCGACAGCGGTGTCAATCTACGCTACGAATACTCGCCCGAAAGCTTCACGGGTACCGAAATGGACAACGCCGTGGCCATCTGCCAGGCAGTCATCGACACCATCGGCGCCACCCCGGAGCACCCCATCATTCTCAACCTTCCGGCCACGGTGGAGTGCTGTATGCCCAATCAGTATGCCGACCAGATCGAATATTTCATCAAGCACCTGCCCTCCCGTACCAGTGCCATCATCTCTCTCCATCCCCACAATGACCGCGGCACCGGCGTAGCTGCCACCGAGCTGGCTCTTCTGGCTGGCGCGGATCGGGTGGAAGCCACTTTGTTTGGCAATGGCGAACGCACCGGCAATGTGGACATGGTGACCCTTGCCATGAACATGTACACCCAAGGCATCGACCCCAAGCTGGACTTTTCCGATATCAACAAGATACGTGATATGTTCGAGCGCACCACCAAGATGAAGATCGGCGACCGCCAGCCCTATGTCGGCAAGCTGGTATTCACAGCCTTCTCCGGCTCTCACCAGGACGCCATCAATAAAGGCGTACAGTATATGCATCACTCCCAATCCGATTTTTGGGAAGTACCCTATCTGCCCATTGACCCCGCCGATGTTGGTCGGCAGTACGAGCCAATCATCCGCATCAACAGCCAGTCCGGCAAGGGCGGAGCCGCCTTTGTGATGTCCAACAACTTTGGTTATGACCTCCCCAAGGCCATGCATCCCGAATTTGGCGCTATTGTTCAGCACGAAACCGACCGGGTTGGCACTGAGCTGCAGCCCGAAACGATTTTCAATCTTTTTAAAACCAATTATCTGGATGTGGACGGCCCCTACCAGCTGCTCAAGCACTCTTTCCATGAAGAAACCTCCGAAGGAAACTCCCACGTCATCTTTACCGGCACGCTCCGTCACAAGGACACCACATTTGATGTCAGCGGCGAGGGCAACGGCCCGATTGACGCCTTCTTTAACGCCATCCACGGGCAAAGAATGGATCGCTTCACCTTTGTAGATTATAAGGAGCATGCCATTTCCAAAGGCTCGGACTCCCAGGCCGTCGCCTATATCCAGCTGCATACGCAGGACGGGCAAGACGTCTTTGGTGTCGGCATATCTCATAACATTAACCTTGCGCCGCTGCTTGGCATTCTCTGTGCCATCAACCGCGCCATGGGAGAATAACTCCCCACCTTCCTCACTCCAACCGGAGGGTCGCATTTTGTGCGGCCCTTCGGCTTTTTTGTGTTTCTTTTCAGAATGTGCATATCGTCTGTCTCAAATTGTTAAAATAGAGGTATTGCTTGCGTTTCCATGCCTTTTTCTGCCTGTTTTCCGTTGACTTTCCAGGGTTCAAGCGTATAATTTAATTTAAGACTGCATTTAAGGAGGTTCTTAATATGCCAAAGACTTCAATCGCTGAAAATAAGTCCACCGCTAAATCACCTGCGCGGATGTCAAAGCGCGAACCACTCACAGAGGACGAGTTGCAAAAGCTTGACGCCTACTGGCGCGCTTCTAACTATCTCGCTGCAGGGCAGCTCTATCTGCTGGAAAATCCCCTGCTTCGCACACCGCTCAAACCTGAACAAATTAAACAGAAAATCGTTGGCCACTGGGGTACTGTTCCCGGTCAAAACTTCATTTATACCCATCTCAACCGCGTCATCAACAAATACGATCTTGATATGATTTACCTCTCCGGCCCCGGTCACGGGGGAAACGCCATGGTGGCACAGACCTATCTGGAGGGCACATACAGTGAGATCTATCCAAACATCAGCCAGGATACAGCCGGAATGCAAAAGCTCTTCCGCCAATTCTCCTTCCCCGGGGGTATTCCCAGCCATGTGGCGCCCGAAACCCCTGGGTCCATCAACGAGGGAGGCGAACTGGGCTATTCTCTCGCCCACGCCTTTGGTGCCGTGATGGATAACCCCGATCTGATTGCGGCCTGCGTGGTGGGAGACGGCGAGGCTGAAACAGGTCCCCTTGCCACTTCCTGGCACTCCAACAAGTTTTTGAATGCTGCCACAGACGGCGCGGTGCTGCCCATTCTCCATTTGAACGGATTCAAGATTGCAAACCCCACCATATTTGCCCGCATCTCCCACGAAGAGGTGGAGCAGTTTTTCAAGGGCTGTGGATGGGAGCCACGCTTTGTGGAGGGGGACGAGCCCGCCCAGATGCATCAAAAAATGGCCGCAGCATTGGACTGGGCCGTGCGTGAAATTCACCGCATTCAGGAGTCAGCCCGGATCGGCGGAGAGACTGTGCGTCCCCGCTGGCCGATGATTGTGTTCCGTACGCCCAAGGGCTGGACCGGCCCCAAGGAGATCGACGGCAAGATGGTGGAAGGCTCTTTCCGCGCCCATCAGGTTCCTATCTCCATGGAACATCCGGAGCATCTTGCTCCTTTGGAACAATGGCTGAAAAGCTACCGGCCCGAAGATCTGTTCGACAAAAACGGCACGTTGATCCCAGAACTGCGAGAGCTGGCCCCTCAAGGCAACCGCCGCATGGGCGCCAACCCCCACGCCAACGGTGGGCTGCTCCTGCGCGACCTGCGGATGCCTGATTTCCGCAAGTATGCCCTTGAGGTTCCCTCCCCGGGGGAGAAAGAAGCACAGGACATGCTGGTGCTGGGCGAATTCGTCCGCGACATCATGAAGCTCAATCTAGAGTCCCGCAACTTCCGCATTTTCGCACCGGACGAGACCATGTCCAATCGCCTTGGCCCTGTCTTTGAGGTGACCGGTCGGCGCTGGGAGGCTGATGCCAACAAATCCGATGAATTCCTTGACCCCGACGGCCGCGTCGTCGACTCCATGCTCTCGGAGCATATGTGTGAGGGGTGGCTGGAGGGGTATCTGCTCACCGGTCGCCATGGCTTTTTCAACAGCTATGAGGCGTTTATCCGCGTAGTGGACTCCATGTTCTCCCAGCATGCCAAATGGCTCAAAACCTGTCGAGCGCTGCCCTGGCGGCAGGACATTTCCTCTTTGAACTATATTCTTTCCTCCAACGTGTGGCAGCAGGATCACAACGGCTTCACCCATCAAGACCCCGGCTTCCTCGACCATGTGGCAGACAAGAAAGCAGACGTGGTACGCCTGTACCTGCCACCAGACTCCAACTGTCTGCTCTCCTGTTTCGATCATTGCATCCGCAGCAAGAACTATGTCAATGTTTTGGTCACCTCTAAACATCCCCGTCCCCAGTGGCTGACCATGGAGCAGGCGATCAAGCACTGTACCCAGGGCATCGGTATTTGGGATTGGGCCAGCAACGATCAGGGGGAGGAACCAGACGTGGTCATGGCCTGCTGCGGCGATACGCCCACTTTGGAGACACTGGCCGCTGTGACCATCCTGCGCCACTACCTCCCCGACCTGAAAATTCGCGTGATCAACGTCATTGATCTGATGAAACTGCAGCCCCACAACGAGCATCCCCACGGGCTGACCGATGAGGACTATGACCTTCTATTTACGAAGGAAAAGCCCATCGTCTTTGCGTTCCACGGCTATCCCAAGCTCATTCACGAGCTGACCTACCGCCGTCACAACAAAGGCCTCCATGTCCGTGGTTACAAGGAGGAGGGAACCATCACCACCCCCTTCGATATGCGGGTGCTCAACGACATTGATCGGTTCAGTCTGGTCATCGACACGGTAAAGCGACTTCCCCACCTGGGCAACCGCGGCGCTTATATCGTGCAGGCCATGCGTGATAAACTGGTTGAGCATAAGCAATATATCTATCAAAACGGCATGGATATGCCGGAAATCCGTGACTGGATGTGGAACGAAGGCAGGGGCAACTATTAACCGTCGCCCCCCTATCTTTTATGTAAACCACTTAGTGCTAAAGCTCCTTTCTTTCGGGCATACTAAGCCCGGAAGAAAGGAGCTCTTTTATGCAAAACAATCCAATTAATGATCTCCCTATGGGGCTGGGGATGGCCCTGGCGCAAAACACTGCGGCTCTGGAGTATTTTACCGCGCTCTCCCCGGACGAGCAGCGCCGTGTTATCTCCCACACGCACAGCATTACGTCCCAAGGGGAAATGCGTTCCTATGTCCAATCTCTCGGCAGTTCTTCCTCCCCTCTTTTTTAAAAAGTGAAAAAAAGAAAAGAACCACACCCATATTCCACATACAATAGAGTATGGGGGGTGGTTCTTTGAGTTCTCCAAAAGGGTCACAGGGAAACGAGCTTGTCCTGCTGGCAGCCGCGCTATCCGTGCAATTGGCGGAAGGAAGATCGCAGAAAGAGCTGGACACCCTAGCTGCCTTTTTCACCATTCTCCGCGACAATCTAATCCTTTTTTCCCTGAAAAGAAAGGGTGACTCAGAGATCGATTTTTTTTAATCCTTCCAAAACCCACGGATCTCCTCCATGCGGCCGGTCGCCTGCTGGAAGCCATCCGCCCAAAGCAGGCGCAGCTTTTCCGTGTCCCTCTCAATTCTGGAAACACCACGGGTACTTTCAGGGGCCATGACAAGTACCTTGCCCTCCTGTTCCATCTGAAAGAGTTTTTCCCGCGTATTGTTATATGCCTCAGCTCTCTCGCGCATCGTCATGCAAAAATTGGGATACCGACGATAAGTCCGCTCAATGGCTCGCTGCAGCCGTTCCGCCTTGCGAAGATAGCTGCGTGGCTTAGTCAGTACAACAAGCACCTTGTCACACCCTTGTTCAAAGGCGCGCATGTATGGAATGGCGTCCGCTGCACCGCCATCCAAGCATGGCTTCCCATCAAGATCGTAAATTGGAAACAGCAGAGGCATGGCACAGGTAGCCTGCAGAAGAAGGAACTTACTGTCCCGGCGGGGAACTTCCCTATACTCCGCTTTCCCCGTATCCAGATTGGTCACGACCGCCTCAACCTGTCCAGGGTACGCTGCAAAGGTCTCGTAATCAAAGGGGACAAGCTTATTGGGGATGGTGTTATAAGTAAAGTCAAGTCCAAAATAACAGCGATTGTCCCGCCTCACCATGTTTCGTGCGCTCATATACCGCTTGTCTCTCCCATATTTAGTCAGGATTTCCAAATTGCGGCCCTGCTGCCGGGATACATAGCTCACGCCGTAGGCAATCCCCGCCGAAACGCCCACCACATAATCCGGCATCATATTTCCCGCCAGCAGCCCGTCGCAAACACCACAGGAAAAAATAGTGCGCAGGGCTCCGCCCTCCAGTACAATACCCGTTTTCATCGTTAGTCCTCCGTGTCCCTTTCTGCTCCTGCATCGCGGCCAACGATCCAAACCGACCGCTGCAGGCTCCCCTTTAATTATAGTTCAAGCACTGAAAAAGCACTTTTTCCAGTGCTACTCGGCACAGCCGCGCGAACAAACCAAATTTTGATTTTGTTTCTCAGACATCATTATACTTCTTTTCTCCCCGGTTTTTCAATGAAAAACTATTTTCTTTCTCCTTGACAATCGTCAAAAATATGGTATCATCATTTCACACCTTTTATGTATGATTTAGGGAGGGGGCGCAAAATGAAAGATCAATTTTATGATCTTCTGCGCCGCAATTGGCGCAACGGACGAATGTGCGGTACCTGTCGATGTAAAAAAACTTGATTTTTTGAAAGAAGGTACTTATCATGAGGAAAGAGACCATTCGAAGCTATCACTTTGAGACGCTTCAGCTTCACGTTGGGCAGGAGCAGGCCGACCCGGCCACGGATTCCCGCGCTGTGCCGATCTACCAGACAAGCTCCTATGTGTTCCACAACTGCGACCACGCCGCTGCCCGGTTCGGGCTGACGGACGCCGGTCATATCTACGGCCGGCTGACCAACCCCACGCAGGATGTTTTCGAGCGGCGCATCGCCGCACTGGAAGGCGGCGTAGCAGCGCTGGCCGTTGCCTCGGGCGCGGCTGCCATTACTTACACGCTCCAGACGCTGGCTCATGCCGGTGACCATATCGTATCACAGACGACGATCTACGGCGGCAGCTATAACCTGCTGGCGCACACCCTGCCCCAATACGGCATCAGCACCACCTTTGTGGACATCCACGATTTTGCCGCAGTAGAAACCGCCATCGGGGAGCATACCCGCGCTGTTTTTATCGAAACGCTGGGCAACCCCAACAGTGACATTGCGGACATTGAGGCGCTGGCCGCCATCGCCCATCGCCACAACATCCCGCTGGTCATTGACAACACATTTGGCACGCCCTATCTCATCCGCCCCATTGAGCATGGCGCCGACATTGTTGTCCACTCCGCCACCAAGTTCATCGGTGGGCACGGTACCGCTATCGGCGGCGTGATCGTGGATTCCGGCAAATTTGACTGGGCTGCATCGGGACGATTCCCCACGCTCAACCAGCCTGACCCCAGTTATCACGGCATTTCCTTTACACAGGCCGGTGGCGCCGCCGCTTTTGTCACCAAAATCCGTGCCACTTTGCTGCGCGACACCGGCGCGACCCTCGCGCCCTTCCACGCGTTCCTATTTCTGCAGGGACTGGAGACCCTTTCCCTGCGGGTAGAGCGCCATGTGGAAAACGCGCTGAGAGTCGTGGAATTTCTCAACGGGCACCCCCGCGTGGAAAAAGTCAACCATCCCTCCCTGCCGGAGCATCCCGACCACGCACTGTATGAGCGCTACTTCCCCCGCGGCGGCGGTTCCATCTTCACTTTTGAGATCAAGGGCAGCGCGACGGAGGCCAAGGCCTTCATCGACCGGCTACATGTGTTTTCTCTGCTGGCTAACGTGGCCGATGTGAAAAGCCTGGTCATCCATCCCGCCTCCACCACCCACTCCCAGATGAATGAAGCAGAGCTTTTCGCCTCCGGCATCAAGCCAAATACCATACGGCTCTCCATCGGCACCGAACACATTGCCGACATTCTGCAGGACCTGGACCTTGCCTTTACGGGATAACCCGCAGAAAGTCAGGCAATCTGCAGAAACATAGTTGAAAGGAAGATATCTATGTCGAACATTTACAAATCAGCGGATCAGCTCATCGGCAGAACTCCCCTGCTGGAGCTGACCCACTACGAGGCCGATCACAACCTTCAGGCAACCGTTCTGGGCAAAGTCGAGTTTTTTAACCCCGCTGGCAGTGTGAAGGACCGCGTCGCCAAGGCTATGATAGACGACGCTGAGGAGAAAGGCCTTCTCAAACCCGGCTCGGTGATCATTGAACCCACTTCCGGCAACACTGGCATCGGTCTTGCCTCCATTGCAGCCATCCGCGACTATCGCATTATCCTCACCATGCCAGACACCATGAGTTTGGAGCGCCGCCAGCTGCTACAGGCCTACGGGGCAGAGCTTGTCCTCACTCCCGGTTCCGAAGGTATGGCCGGTTCTGTCAAGAAGGCGGAGGAGCTGGCCGAGGAAATCCCCAACAGCTTCATTCCCGGTCAGTTTGTCAACCCTGCCAATGCCGCCGCACACGAAGCCACCACCGGCCCCGAAATCTGGCATGACACAGACGGAAAAGTTGACATCTTCGTCGCTGGCGTTGGTACGGGCGGCACCATTACCGGTGTGGGCCGTTATTTGAAAAGGCAGAATTCTGCCATCAAAATTGTGGCCGTCGAGCCGGCTGCCTCCCCTCTGCTCTCCCAGGGCCATGCAGGCCCGCACGGCATTCAGGGCATCGGCGCAAATTTTGTTCCCGATGTACTGGATTCGTCGGTTTACGATGAGATTATCCCCGTTGCCAACGAAGCCGCCTTTACGGCTGGCCGCGCCATCGCCAAAGAAGGGATTTTGGTGGGTATTTCCTCTGGCGCAGCCGTATGGGCCGCCGGTGAGCTTGCCAAGCGCCCCGAAAACAAAGGCAAGACGATTGTCGCGCTTCTCCCCGATACCGGCGATCATTATCTGTCCACCGCGCTGTTTCACGACTGACCGCTCCCGTTTTCTCGCCGACATAAAAGACTCTGAACAAATGAGCAAACCCCGCCGGGCGCAGTGCACAACTGCATCCAGCGGGGTTTTTCTTGTAATGCCTGTTAAACAAATGCAAGCAGGAGGTCAATCAATACATCAGATGCGGACTTTCCCACATGCAATTCGAAACTTGTATTTGTTTCGTGGGCATGATTGTATTTATTGTTCGCTTCCGAACTCGCTAAAAAATTTATCGTGAATGACCTGTACGGCACGATCAGCATCCGGCATATCCACAAGAACCGAAACCTTGATTTCGCTTGTGGAAATCATGTTAATATTGATACCTGCATTGTACAGCGCCTCAAACATAGAAGCAGCCACACCGGGATTGTTAATCATACCGGCACCCACAATGGACACCTTGGCAATTTGATCACTGACCTCAATGGTGCTAAATTTGATACTGTCCTTATTTGCCTCCAGCACCTTACGTGCCAGCTCCATGTCCTTTTTGGTCACAGTAAAGCTGATGTCCTTGGTGTTCCCGCGACCGATGGACTGCAGGATAATATCAACATTGACTTTGTTCTTAGCGAGCAGGGAGAAAATTTTAAATGCGATGCCGGGCTGGTCAGCCAGTCCCACCAGAGCCAGCCGGGCAATATCCTTATCCTTAGCCACACCGCTTACATGCATCTTTTCCACGTTCTTTACGACCTCCTTCACTTTTGTACCTGTATTACCGGAAAAACTGGAGATAACCTCCAGATTAACATCATATCTTTTTGCCATTTCCACGGAGCGGTTGTGCAACACCTGCGCACCCAGAGATGCCAGCTCCAGCATCTCGTCGAAGGTGATTTCCTCCAGCTTCATCGCGCCTTTGACATGGCGGGGATCGGCCGTATACACGCCGTCCACGTCGGTATAGATCTGGCACAGATCCGCATGTAAGGACGCGGCCAAGGCCACTGCCGAAGTATCGGAACCGCCACGCCCCAGCGTGGTAATGTCATCGTACTTGTTAATACCCTGGAATCCCGCCACGATCACAATTTTCCGCCGATCCAGTTCGGTCTGAATGCGCTCGGTATTAATATGTTTGATGCGGGCGTTTCCGTAAGCGGAGCTGGTTTTCATTCCAGCCTGCCAACCGGTCAGAGAGATGACCTGAACGCCCATCGCTTCAATGGCCATGGCACACAGCGCAATGGAAACCTGCTCGCCAGTGGATAGCAGCATATCCATTTCCCGCTTGGATGCGTTTGAATTTAGCTCCGCCGCCTTTTCAATGAGATCGTCAGTGGTATCGCCCTGTGCGGAAAGGACCACAACAACATCATTCCCTTTTTTATAGGTATCTGTAATGATGCGAGCCACATTGCGAATGCAGCCGGCATTCGCGACGGAAGTCCCGCCAAATTTTTGTACGATCAGTGCCATGTAGCTGTTACCCCCTATTGGTCATAAAATAGTGTCCTCACTGTTCCATCCTATTCCAGACAGACCGATGCGGTCAACGAAGAACTCGAATGACGGCATTATGCTTCATGCCGCTCAGTTTTTCCTCCAGCGCGGGACGGGTTAGCTCGCCGGATAGGAATGCAACTTCACCCACAGGTGCTCCGGCACGTGCCAAAAAGCTCACGTCCCCAAGCCGCTTACGGATTTCATCTGCAAAGGACTCTGCCCTCACATACCAGCGGCTGCTGAGCACATCGGGAGACACCGTGATATCTTCTGCCCCAGGTCCCCACTCCATGTATTTGCGCTGATCTATATGCTTCACCGCATCAATTACGTCTGCCACCACGGCGCTGGCTGTGGGCAGCTTCCCCGCGCCTCTGCCATAAAACATCACATCGCCGATGGCGTTTCCTGTGACGGAAATGGCGTTGAATACGTCCTCTACACCAGCCAGAGGCTCTTCCCCAAGCAACAAGTGGGGCGCGACATAAGCGCAAATCTTCTCGTCTTCCATCCTGATTGCCCGACCCAGCAGCTTGATCTTCCTTCCACAGGAATCAGCATAGGCCACGTCGGCCAGTTCCACGCCGGTGATCCCCTCTGTTGGCACCTGACGGGGATAGATGTGCTGCCCGAAGGCAAGGGCCGCCAGAATGCAAATTTTGCGACAGGCGTCGTGGCCTTCAATGTCGGCGGTGGGGTCATGCTCAGCGTACCCCTTCTCCTGTGCTTCCTTCAGCGCCGTTTCAAAGGGAAGCCCTGCGCGGATCATACGGGTAAGAATATAATTGGTTGTGCCGTTCAGAATGCCGCAAACCTCGCTCAGCTGATTGGCGGCCAGACACTGGGTCAAGGGGCGCAGGATGGGGATTCCGCCACCCACGCTGGCTTCAAACAGATAACTGACCTGCTTCTCCTTGGCAATTTGCAGCAGGTCGTAGCCGTGCTCGGCCACCAGTTCCTTGTTAGAGGATACCACACTTTTTCCGGCTTTCAACGCACGGGTGGTAAAATCCAGTGCCACCTTTGCTCCGCCGATGGTCTCCACCACCACATCCACCTCGGGATCCTGTTCAATGATAGAAAAGTCCTTGACAATTTTATCTGCAAATGGACTGTCTGGGAACTCCCGCAAATCCAAAATGTACTTCAATCGGATCTGATCCTTCACCTTGCGGTCAATGCTCTCGCCATTGGCGGCAAGAACCTCTGCCACGCCCGAGCCGACCACGCCGAACCCCAGAATTGCAATGTTAATCATGTTTTCACCTCATCGTAAATTCAGCCAGCCAAAAGCTCGCATTTCAAAACACCTTTAATTTCACTGACCTGCACCATACATTCTTCCAGGGACATGGCCATACTGGTGGTCTCCACCGCCACGGTGACCGCAGCGCAGCCCCCGGACGGAATGCCCTGATTGATGGTTAAAATGTTGCCACCGCTGGATGCAAAAGCGTTTAGAACAGTGGATAGAACGCCTGGCTCATCCCGCAGTATAATCTGGAACGTAACAATATGACCGTGCAACATATCATGAAATGGACGAACCGCATCCTTATATTTATAAAATGCACTGCGGCTGATCCCCACCTTGCGGGTAGCAGCGTTCACGGTAGCCTCCTCGCCAATTTCAAGCATCAATTTAACTTCGGCGACTTTAAGGAAAATTTCAGGCAGTGCTGTTGCCTCCACGATAAAGTATCTGGGTGTTTTGTCCATTTCCATACTCCCTTTGCCCGTCCTGCTCAGGTTCTTCTGTCCGCACGGCAAAATCATTTGTATTTATACTGTGGTCTATTGTAGCATAGCGGCCATTGGGATGCAAGTTGATCTTCCACCGAAAAAGTCCAAGTTTTACAACATCCGCCATACTTTTTCTGTCACTTTTCACAGAACCCGCCGCCTTACGGCGCCGGGCTCTGGTAAGGGGAAAAGGCACCGCCATATCCGTCGGTGCCTTTTCTGCCTATACTACTTAATGGAGAATGTCCTGCGGGATATCGTCTTCGCCTTGCGAGGGGGTGGTTGTTTCGGTAGGCTGCTGCGTCTCTGTAGGCGTAGTAGGTGTAGTAGGTGTGGTGGTCTCGGGCACATAGCCAGGCCAGGTAGTTGGATCATTGATGTCAAAATTGGGGTCATCGGTAGGCCAGGTAGTGGGGTCGTCCTCGTCAAATGCGTCTCCGGTCACAGGGTCTGTACCAGTTCCCGTGTGAACCGTGCATTGACCTGCCGCTTCCGTATAGGACAGTAAATATTTGGAATCCTCCGCAGTAGCGTTACCCACCGCCTCACGGGTGTAGTTGAGAAGGCTTTCCGTAATAATGCTTGACTCGGGGCAGTTTGGCCCCGCCAGATGGTAAAGCCCGGTCTCTTTTCCATCGGCATCCAAAATTGGGCAATCCTTGCACACCCGCACTGTTGTGTGCAGGGTACAATACTCTGTGGGTACATCCTCGCCCTGAATGAAATAGCCCTTGGTGACGCGACTTCCCCTTGGGTCAAGCAGACAGTCGTCACTGGGCAAAAGTCCGCTGTCCATGCAGTACGAAACAGAAACAATAGAGTTCGGTGTGGAGAAGCTCTTGTTCTCCAGGCCTTCGTGGATCTGGCTCATCACTTTTCTCCACATGACAACCGATGGGTTTCCGCTAGTATTCATCTTTTCTGCCGTCGCGTAGCCGCTCCACACAGCGGCGGTATAGTACGGCGTGTACCCCACGAACCACCGGTCATAATTATCCGTGGTGGTACCGGTCTTACCAGCAATGGTCATGCCCGAAAAAGCGGCGGCAGTACCCGTACCGGAAGCAACCACGTTTTTCAACATATAATTCATATAGAACGCCGTCGTCTCCTTGATGGCGACCTCGCTCTCCGACTCGTTGTCCAGCAGAACATTACCCTTGCTGTCCAACACTTTGGTATAGGTGCGGGGCTTTGTGTATACACCTTCGTTGGGGAACACAGTGTATGCAGCTGCCATCTCAAGGGTATTTACGCCGCTGGTCAAGCCGCCAAGGGCCATCTGAGACAGCCCAATGTCGTTTTTAACCTGGTTGCCTACCACCAGATTATCCTCCAACGAAGTGATGTGATACCGTGTCTCGGCAAAGTCGAAGGAAACCTGTGGGGTAAGATAGTCCGCGACAATGCGAACCGCCACGGTATTCACTGAGTTGGTCAGCGCGTTATAAACGGTGGTTAACCCTTTATATCTGTTATCCGAGTTTCTGGGCCATGGGTTGCCATTGAGAACAGTATAGGGGTAGTCGTCAATGACTGTACCCGGGCTGATCCGCCCCAATTCCAGCGCGGGGGAATACACGGTCAGCGGCTTAATGGAAGAACCTGGCTGCCGCTTCGTGTCGGTTGCCATGTTCCATCCGCGGTTGCTGGCCTTTTGACCCACGCCGCCGGCCATGCCTACCACGTTACCCGTCGCGTTGTCGATAATCGTAATGGCAGACTGCATTTTTTGTCCGCTTTTCGAGGTATAGTCTATGTTGGCCTGATCGTAATAAACATTCTCTACCGCAGCCTGCACTTTAGGATCCACGGTTGTGTAAATCTCCAGTCCCCCTGAGTAGAACAGGTCGAAGGCATACGTCCTGTCGTAGTCATAGGTATCCACCAGATCATTGATCACGTCGGAAATGACCTGTTCTTCGAACCAGGAATACATATTTCCAGAAGCTATTTCATCCTCACCTTTGACGAAATTCAGCTTCTCCGCTTTGGCGGCATCGCATTCCTCCTGGGTGATCTTGCCCTGCTCGCACATGCAATCCAGAACCAGCTCCTGCCGACTTTTATTGTAGTCGACATGAAGATATGGATTGTACAAAGACGGATTGTTGGTAATGCTGACAATGCTGGCACACTCTGCCAAACTCAGTTCCTGCACAGGCTTTCCAAAATAGTAATAAGATGCGGAATAGATGCCATAGCAGCCGCCACCCAAATTGATATAGTTCAAATACCACTCCAAAATTTCATCTTTGGAATAGTTTTTCTCAAATTCCAGCGCCCGAAAAATTTCTGTAATCTTACGCTTTACGGTCACCTCATCGTCGGTGGTAATGTTTTTAATTAGCTGCTGGGTAATGGTAGACCCGCCCTGAATATCCTTCCCGGTAAACATGTTAATTACGCCCTTGGCCGTGCGGATCCAGTCCACGCCGCCATGATCATAAAACCGCTTGTCCTCAATTGCCACGGCCGCATTCACCATGTTAGTCGGAATGTCTGCATAGGAAACCCAGGTGCGGTTTTCCGTTCCATGGAAGGTTTGCAGCTGCTTATCTTCCCCTGTGTCCTTGTCTGTATAATACATGGTGGTCGTCAGATCCATGGTGAAATCCACCAGTGTGATTTTACTTTGCGGCATAATGACAGTCTTGATATATACAGATGCAAAACAGGCCAGTAGCACACAAGTAAGCAGGCCGATCAGACCGATCGTACCGACTACTCTTCCCACTGTCCCAGCTCTTGTTCTGTGCTTTCTTCTCTTGTGCGGCGTGCCGGTATTGCTTCCGGCGGTATTACCTTGTTCCGTTGTATGATTGATTTCGTCCAAAATAGCACCTCTAACTCTGTGTGGCTGGTCGACTAAAACATTCCTGCCTATGGCCGATACTAATGCATAGTATTATAACACAGACGCTGGTTTTGTCCAGTCCGTAAGCCCCCATTTTTCGTTTTTGCTTGAAATCACTGTTAAAATTAGCAGTTCTTCCCCTTGCTTTTTTCGGCTGGGGAGGGTAAAATAAAAACACAAATAAGCATAAGGAGTGTCATGATCATGAGCGAGGATTTCGGCGCCGATTTCATCTCCCTCACCGACGAGGACGGAAACGAATTTGAATTGGAGCATTTGGACACCATAGAGTATAATGGGAAAACTTATATGGCCTTTTTCCCCGCTGAAAACGCGGACGATGACACTGAGAAC
Source organism: Oscillospiraceae bacterium (assembly GCA_963666535.1). Lineage (GTDB taxonomy): Bacteria > Bacillota > Clostridia > Oscillospirales > Oscillospiraceae. The sequence continues at coordinate 2,445,371 of OY762913.1, forward strand.
GGCGAGGATGTGCAGGACATTGATCTAGACGACGAAAATTCCGGTTTGATCATTCTGAAGGTAGTCGGCGATGAGGGTGAGGAATACCTCTCCACCCTGGACAGCGACGAAGAGTTGGATGAAGTCTACGCCCAGTTCATGAATGCACTGTTTGACACCGAGGAAGAATAATCATATTTTCCATACATCGCTTTCCTGCTTGGTTCTTCCGGCTGATGCTTCAGCCGGACGTGATGAGCTTTTTTAAACCCACATTTATAATAAGGGACGCTTACCTCGCCCCGTGACTTGCAGGCCTCCCGCCTTCGGCGGACGTTGGAAGCAAAAAAGCGGTGCGGCGGCGACCCACCTGCCATACGTGCAGGTTATAAACGGGCTCACACGGCCAAAGCGGGATTCCCCCATGATTTTCATGGGGGTTTTTTATTTCTCTGCATCCGTTTTTCTTGTGAACGGAGTGTAAATTATACCGTTCCCTATGGGGCAATTCCTTTTTCTGCTTGCAAGGTAGTCTTGTTTCTTGTATAATACCTAGGAATGTAAATGGGGGTATCCCCGTACCAATGAGAGGAATGAAATCACATGAGTGCATCCCGTGAGAAGAAAACTCGTCTTGATCTGCCCGATCAGAACCTGACTGAAAAACAAAAGAAGGCTTTGAAAGAGGAACGTGAGGCTACGCGTAAACGTATCACCTATATCATTGTTGGTATTGTCTGCGCCGCGGCCGCAGCTGCTCTGCTTATTTGGAATTCCGGTTTTTTCCAGGGCAGATCCACCGCCGTTACCATTGGCGACCACGATTATACCGCTGCTGACATTGAGTATTATTACCAAAATATCCGTTATCAGTACTATTACTATGCCCAATACGGCGCTTCCGACTTTGATAAGGACACCGATCCCGCTGACCAGATTTATGATGAGTCCACCGGCCAGACCTATCACGATTACTTTCTCAATTACGCCATTGACTCCCTGACCTACTATACCGCACTGGTTGACGCGGCCAAGGAGGCCGGGTATACCACGCTTTCCGAGGATAGCCTGGCCAAGCTGGATGACTCTATCACCGAAATGGAAACCTCTGCCGCTTCCAGCAATTATTCCACCACATCTTATCTGCGGACTCAGTATGGCCCCTATATGTCCTTGAGTAAGTTCAAATCTATTCTGGAAATGCAATACCTCGCCAATGAATATTACGCAACCTATCAGGATACTCTTTCCTTCACCGACGACGAATTGGACTCCTATTATACGGAAAACGCTGGTTCTTTGGACTCTTTTGTCTATAATGTCTGCTTGATCGACGGCGCCGCCGAGACAGCCACCGGCACAGACGGAACCGCCGTTGCGGCAACCGACGAAGAGACTGCAGCCGCTATGGCGGAAGCAAAGACTCTGGCCGATACCTTTGCTGACCGGCTGGGTGACGGCGAGGATTTCGAAGCTTTGGCTCAGGAATACACCGCCGGTTACGAGACCCCCACCATTAATCTGAACTATACGATGACCGGCATCCAGGTCTCCTCTCTGTACAGCGAATGGATGCTGTCCGCTGACCGCGTTCCCGGCGACACCACGGTCGTAGAGTCCTCTTCTCAGGGTTACTTCGTCGTGGAGTACCTGGATCATTATCTGCTCACTGATGACACCGCCAACATCCGGCAGATTACGGTTTCTCCGGAGACTGACGAGGGGGCCGATGCCCCCACTGCCGAGCAGATGGAGGCCGCCAAGGCAAAGGCGGAGCAGCTGCTGGCCACCTGGAAATCCGGCGAGGCAACAGAGGATACGTTTGCCACGCTGGCCACAGACAACTCCTCTGACACCAACTCGGCTTCCAACGGCGGCCTGTTTAAAAACGTCTATGTGGGTGAAATGTTCGACGAATTCAACGACTGGGTCTTTGATCCTGCCCGAAAGGCCGGTGACACCACCATCGTGGAAAACACCGTGTCTGGCACCGAGGGCTACCAGATCCTCTACTTTATCGATACTGACATTCCCCTCTGGAAGGTTACCGCCACCAATACACTCACCTCCAATCGAATGACTGAGTGGACCGATGGCCTGAAAGCCAACTATGAGGCAGTTTGGGAAACCGGCATCAAGTATGTGAATGCATAAAAAAAAGGTGGGGCGCATGCCCCACCTTTTTCTTCTGAGGAGGTCTTTGTATGTCTGAACAGTTCCTACGCACGGAAATGCTGCTTGGTTCCGGCGCCATACAGGCGCTACAAGGCTCCCATGTGGCGGTGTTCGGTCTGGGTGGTGTTGGCAGCTATGCAGTGGAGGGGCTGGCCCGTTCCGGCGTGGGTGAGCTAACCCTGATCGACGAGGATACCGTCAGCATCACCAACCTCAACCGACAGCTGGGCGCGCTTCACTCTACCATCGGCCAGCCCAAAGCAGTGGTGCTGGCCAGTCGTGTTGCTGACATCAACCCAAACTGTATCGTTCACCCCATGGTCGCCCACTACGAAGCCGACGCACGAGAGACCTTTTTCGCTGCCGAATACGACTATATTGTAGATGCCATTGATCTTGTATCCTGTAAGCTGGATTTGATCCAAACCGCCCTCTCCCGCGAAATACCCATCATTTCGGCGTTGGGAACCGGTAACAAACTGGATGCCTCTCAGCTCCGTGTGGCTGATATTTCAAAAACAGAGGGCTGCCCTTTGGCCCGCGTGATCCGCAAGGAGCTGCGCGCCCGCTGCATTCTGCACCACAAGGTGGTCTATTCCCCCGAGCTGCCCGCGAAAACCGACCAGCGTGAGACTCCGCCCCCCGGCCGCCGCAGTGTTCCGGCCAGCACGCCTTGGGTCCCCGCCTGCGCCGGTCTTATTCTGGCCGGTGAAGTCGTTCTCAGTCTGTCCCACAAGCAAGAATAAAAGCATCCCTCTCTGGCAAACTATAAGCTGGGGAGGGATGTTTGTGTATCATCGCAATGGGTGGCGCAGCGCTCTGTTGGGTGGACTGGCCGGACTCGTCAACGGTTTTTTCGGCAGCGGCGGCGGCCTGCTCCTGGTTCCCTTTCTCATTCGCATCTGCAAACTCAGCCAGCGCAAGGCATTTGCCACCTCTGTAGCAATCGTTTTGCCGCTTTGCACCATGTCCGCTTTTCTTTACTATCTCTTCGGCGGCCTCTCTCTGCGCCCCGCCTTGCCATACCTGCTGGGCGGTCTGGTTGGGGGCTGGACAGGCGGGCGGCTGTTCCGCCGAGTCAATGTGCTCTGGCTGCGCCGGGTCTTCGCGCTCCTCATCCTTTTTTGCGGGGGGCGAATGCTGTTTTGACTTTGGATTTTTACTTTGCCCTTTTTGCGGGCGCCCTCGCAGGAATCCTTTCCGCTTTCGGCGTGGGCGGCGGCACCCTCCTTCTCCTCTACATGACTTCTGTCGCTGGTATGGAGCAGCATTTGGCGCAAGGAATTAATTTACTCTACTTCATCCCCACCGCCGCCGCGTCCCTCCCCTCCCATATAAAAAATGGTTATGTGGAACGCTCGGCAGCACTCCCCGCCATTCTGGCCGGCCTGACCTGTGCCGCCCTTTCCGCGTGGTTTTCTATCGGACTGGATACCACCCTGCTTCGAAAGTGCTTCGGTGTGTTTCTTCTACTTGTTGGCTTTTCCGAGCTGTTTTCCAAGCAGGTGCGAGAGTAAGCATTGCTGTGCTCCCTCCGTTGATCCAGTCCTCCAGAAAAAAAGCAGCCGCTATCTTCTGATAGCGGCTGCTTTTGCTTTGCAATGCTCCGGTATGAATTTTACCGCCTGTCGTCCCTTTGGCGGTTGATATTTCGGTATTCCTCCTGCAGACAGTGCGCATAGGCTTCAAATGCGCCGGAGTCTTCCTCGTTCCGCCAGACGCATAGGAGCGATTCCATAACGGAGGTGGGATAGACATTAAAAGGCTTCTGCCAGCGGCTCATTGCCGTACCGATAATGATTCCCTGTCCGAATTCTGCCGCTGTGTAAATGGAATCTCGGTTTGGAACGATCACGATGCGCTCCGGCGTAAGGCCGAACCGGTGACACTCCTGATGTGCGCGGGCAAGCGTATCGCTGGTAGTCTCGTTTTCAAAGGCATCGATCAGGAACGGCTCATTTCGGAAGGTTTCGGCCGTGGCTCCCTCGGCCGCCAGCGGGTGATCTTTGGAAACCATAAGGACCATAGGCATTTGGGCAAGCAGCAGGCTTTTTGTCCGCTCGCTCTTCTGGACAAAACGTTCGTGAACCAGGATAATATCCAATTCATCTTCCAGCAGACGGAGCGTTAGAATGCCAGGAGACTGGCGCTCCACGATCAGTTCCAAATTCGGCACGCCTTCTTTTATCTTTTCCAGCGCCCGACCGGGGGCTGGACCAAAATCCAGCCAGTTTTGATAGCCGATGCGGATTCGCTGGGCACTTTTTAGCCGTCCCTGCCGGGCCTCTAGCAAAAACTCGTCATACTCTCTCAAAAAACTTTTGAAAACAGTGTAGCACCGCTCCCCCTCGGGTGTCAGCGCAACCGAGCGCTTTGACCGGACAAACAGCGCGAATCCCAGCGAATCCTCAATACGGGAGATGTTTTTGCTCACGCCCTGCTGCGTCATATATAAGCGGTGCGCGGTTTCCGTAAAGCTCAAGGTGTCCGCAAGACAAATAAAACAGCGGATTTTCGTCTCGTTTACCATAATGTAATTGCGCCCCTTCCGTGTGCCAATATCGTTTTTAACAGTACCAAATCCATTGTCGGAAGTCAACAACTATCATTGCCGCGCCTTGAAATTAGCCGCTTATGCGGATAAACAACCATTTAGTTGTTTGTGTCCGTGGCATAATTGTTTCACTTTTTATCAGTACGCACTTATACTTCTAATAGAGAAACGTTTATGTCTCTGTCAAGGGCTGTTTCAAAAATTCACGCATATTTTTTTGCAAAACAAGGAGGAAAACCGATGAGCATCGAATATGATCGCATTGTTACATCAACCGCATGGTCGCCCGGTCCAGGCTGTCATGGCGGTTGCGGCGTAAAACTGTACGTCAAAGGTGACAAAGTAGTCAAGGTAGAAGGCGACGAAAACCACCCCTGGAACCAGGGCCGTGGCTGCTCCCGCCTTCTGGCTATGACACAGTTCATGTATCATCCTGACCGCATCACCACCCCGTTGAAACGAGTTGGGGCGCGCGGCGATGGCCGTTTTGAAGCCATTAGCTGGGATGAAGCGTATGACATCATTGAGGAAAAGTTCAACAAGATCAAAGAAGAGTACGGCGCTAACGCTGTCATCTTCATCCAGGGTACCGGCCGCGACATCGGCGGCCCCATGTCCATCGTTGCCTATAACTACGGCAGCGCCAACTGGTCTCAGTTGGGACTGGGCGGACAGGCCTGCTACGGTCCCCGCCTGGGCGCCATGTCTGCCGTGCAGGGTGACAACGCCATTTGCGACGCTTCCCAATTTTTAGAGAAGCGCTATGATGATCCCCGCTGGAAGGTTCCCAAATACATCGTTGTTTGGGCGCAGGACCCCACGCGTGGCTGTCCTGACGGTTTCTATGGCAACTGGGTCATGGACTGCATGAAGCGCGGCTCCAAGCTCATTGTTGTGGACCCCCGTCAGAACTTCCTGACCGCCCGCGCCGAGTATCATCTCCAGCTGCGCCCCGGCACCGACACCGCCTTGGCCATGGGCATGATCAATGTGATCATTGAGAATGGCTGGTATAACCACGAGTTCGTGGAGAACTGGTGCTCCGGCTTTAAAGAACTGGCGGAGCGCGCCAAGGAATTTCCCCTGGAAAAGGTCGCCGCGCTCACTTGGGTTCCCAAGGATGTCATCTATGAGGCGGCAAAGGCCTACGCGCAAAACTCACCCGGCTCCGCTGTCCAGTGGGGTTTGCCCATTGATCAGGCGCCCGACGGCGTACATACCGCACAGGCGATCAACGATCTGTGGGCCATCACCGGCAATATAGATGTTCCCGGCGGTCAGGTCATTGCCCGTAACGGCTACCACGTGTCCGCCTATCCCTTCGATAACTATCAGCTGGCAGATATGTTCGGCGATGAGTTCGTTGAGCAGGTCGTCCAAAAAAGAATCGGTTCTGAGGAATATGGCTGGCTGCGCAAGTGGCGCTGCTATATCCAGCCCGATATCGCGGTCAACCAGATGCTGACCCAAAAACCTTACCCCATCCGCGCCACCTGGATTCAGACCGCCAACCCCGTGGCCAACGCCGCGGATCAGCGGCTGCACTACGAGGCGCTGAAAGCGATGGACTTTAACGTGGTGGTCGATCTGTTCCACAACCCCACCACCATGTCCGTGGCGGACATCATTCTCCCCGCCTCCACCTTTGCCGAGCGTACCGGTTTCCGGTCCTGGTTCGAGCCGGTTCAGATCATCCAACCCGCCGTTCAGGTTGGTGACTGCAAAAACGACTGGGATATCGCCTGTGAAATGGCTGCTCGCTTTAACCCCGACTTTGCCAAACGATTCCCCAACGGCTTTGCCGATTATATGGATTGGCGTCTGGAGCCCGCCGGCGAGACCTATGAAAGCCTAAAGGCTAAGGGCGGCTGGAAATGGGGCGACGCCGAGGCTCCCACCGAAAATGTTGACTCTGTCATCCCCTGGATTCCCTATTACCGCTATAAAACCGGTGCTCTGCGTGCAGACGGAAAACCCGGCTTCCGTACTCCCTCCGGTAAAATTGAGCTTTACTCCACCCAGAACGTGGAGTGGGGTGCAAGCGGCCGCACCATCGTGGACCCCCTGCCCCACTTCCAGGAGCCTGCGGAGTCCGAGGTGGCGACCCCCGAAGTGTTTAAGAAGTTCAATCTGGTCATGATCACCGGTCGCCGCTCTCCTGTGTTTTTCCACGCGGAGCACCGAAATATTCCATGGCTGCGTGAATGCGATCCTTATCCCGACGTCGAGATTCACCCCACGGTCGCCCGCGACCTCAAGGTGGAAGAGGGCGAGTGGGTGTGGATAGAAAGCGCCCGCGGCCGTATCCGCCGCAAGGTCAAGGTCAATGCCGGCATCCACCCCAAAACAATTTCTTGTACGCACGGCTGGTGGCTCCCGGAAACTGATGGGCGTTCCCCCAACCTGTTTGGCTGCTGGGACGTGGGTGTCAACTGCCTGATCCCCATCGGCGTTCAGGCCCGCACCGGTTACGGCGGCAATGGCTACAAAACCACCTTGGTCCGTCTGGAAAAGATGGGTGGTTCTGAAACCGGCACCCCCTGCATTCCGCCTGTGGGTGTTTGGGGCAAGTAAGAAAGGAGCTGACGAATCATGGCTAAAAAAGGTATTTTGGTCGATATGAACTACTGCACCGGCTGTCACGCCTGCGAGATCGCCTGTAAACAGGAAAACCAGTTCAAAGTCGGCACCTGGGGCATCAAGATCACAGAAATGATCATGGAAACGCCCGATTCCGACAAGGTACACTTTGACTACATTCCCTATTTCAGTCAAAACTGTAATCTGTGTGCATCGCGCATTGCCTCGGGGGAGGACGACAAACCCGCTTGCTGCAAGCATTGCGGTACATTCTCCCTGCACTATGGCGACATTGCGGAGCTGTCCAAAAAAATGGAGACCATGCCCCGTGCGGTTCTCTACTCTCCCCTATAAGCTGAATGAACCAAAGCCGGCGGCGGGCGGTAATCCGCCGCCGGGTTCGGAAGGAGTAAATTATGGCACAATATACATTTTCTTACGTACGAAGTGAATATGACCGCATCCCCATCCAGCTGAAAAAGACTCTTGATTCCATTTTGTCCGATTCCAAGGCGGACGAGGAGACCAAAAAGCTGGTTGCAGCCGTGTGTGATGCCGTTGAATCCGCCGTATACGATTTAAGCGTCTACGCCCAAGATCAGCTCGTCGTCCGCTGAACCCTTTGCAAGGGAGGAATCATCATGGAAAAGCTTAAATTCAAAGTGATTGGGCAGGAAGAACTTGCCCAATGCGCGGAGATCGTCTCCACAGCGCATAACGCGGTGGCAGAGGCCAACGGTTTTGAGGCAGATCAGTCGCTCTCTCCGTTGCTCGAACGCCTGAGCGAATATATGGACAGTGAAAAGCATCAGCTGTTTGGCGCATTCTCCGGTATCACACAGGTCGGTTTCTACGCACTGGGTGAGCTGGACGAAGAAACCTTTGAACTGAAGATGTTCTCTATTCGGCCTTCCTGCCAGCAGCGCGGATTTGGTCAGCAGATGCTGGATCACGCCCTTACAACCATTTTGGCACGCAAGGGCGTCATCGTGGCCTGTACGATTTTTGAAGGAACCGACTGGCTGGCACGTTGGCTTTTAAAAAATGGTTTTTTTGTGGAGGCTTCCGGTACGCCGGAAGGCTTGCCGCACCCCATTTTACTGATGCAAAAAAATATGATTGCTTCTTCTGCCAAGGCAGACTCTTCCTGCGACCCCGCCTCCTGCGAGGGCTGTCAAAGCTCCTGCAACAAGGCATAAACATACCCCATTCTTTTTTCCGAGACGCAGAACGCCTCCGGCTGAGCCGGAGGCGTTCTGCGTCTCTTTTTTTTCGCCAAAAACAACCATCCTCATTGGAGTAACAAAATGCAACCCGTTGATTTTGCTTGTTTTTGGTGGATATACAACCATGTAGTTGTATATCTAAGTTATATCGTTGTTTCACAAATCGCCATTCCCCATGATATTCTCTTTTTAGCAGTAGTACCAAAATTTCATCCACATTCCGCAAACACTTTTTTAGGAGGAAAGACATGAAAAGAATCACGAAAAAATTCCTTGCGCTGACTCTCTCCGCTTGTATGCTCTCCGCTCTTCTCACTGCCTGCGGAAGCTCTGCACCAGCAAGCACCGATGGTGCAAGCACAGATAGCGCAAACCCGGACAAAGTCTATGAGCTATCCTTCACCATCCATGATCCCGCAACCTCTGCGAAGGTCGCCTATTACGAGGATTTGGCGGCGCAAACATTGGAAGCCACCAACGGCGGCGTGAAAATCACGGTTTATCCCGGCGGCACCCTGGTTGCTGCCACCGACGTAGCGGAAGGTGTTCTCACTGGCGCTGCTGACATGGGCTGGCTCTACACCGCGTTTTTCCCCGGCCAGTTCCCCCTGACCGAAGCGATTTCCCTTCCCATGATCCTTCAGGATAGCATTCAGGGCACCAAGGTTTTTCAGGGAATGTACGCGCAGAACACGGACCTGCAGGAAGAACTCTCCGCCTACAAAGTGCTGGGTCTGTACTGCAATCCTATGGCTTACATATACACCACTGAGCCTGTCAACACCATGGCCGACCTGAAGGGCCTGACCCTGCGCTGCCCCGCCGGCGTTGCCACCGACATGATCACCGCATGGGGCGGCACGCCCATCCTGATGGGCCCCGGGGATGTGTACCAGTCCATTGAAAAGGGCGTCATCAACGGCTTTACCTTCGAGTGGACCGGAACCGGATCCTTCAACCTTTCCGAGGTCATTGACTACGTCACCGAAGTCCCTATTTATGTGGGTGAATTCATCACCGCCATGAACTGGGACAGCTACAACGCCCTCCCCGCCGATTACCAGGCCGCTATCGACGAGATCTGGTGTGACAATCAGACCTCTTTGGATCTGGCCCAGATCTTTATGGATGACGCTGCCGTCGCCCGCACCAAAGCAACTGACGAGCTAGGCGTTACCATCATCGAGCCCACCCCGGAAGCCACTGCAGAGTTTAAGGCTGTTGCCGATGATTATGTTACCAAATGGATCACCGATCATACCACCAGCACCTTCGACGCACAGGCTTATTACGATTCCATGATCGAACTGGCAAACCAGAACGCATCCTGACCTAGAAAACAAATTCCGACAATTCGCAGACTGTCAATGTTGCAGTCTGCGAATTGTCTGGCCGTAGCATGATTGGAGGAGGAATTACTTTGGATCTGACTACCATTGCCGCACTTGGCATTGTTGCGCTGCTTGTCCTGATGGTTCTTGGCATGGACATCGGTATCGCAATGCTCACAGTCGGCCTTGTTGGGTACTGTCTCGTGACAAGCCTGCCCGCCGCGCTGGGTATCCTGCGGCAGGCACCCGCCACCATGGCAAGCAACTATTCTTTTTGTGTTATCCCTCTGTTTATTATGATGGGCAACTTCGCTTTTGCCTCGGGCATGAGCGACGGCCTGTTTGATGTAGGCGACAAATGGCTCTCCCGTCTCCCCGGTGGACTGGCCTGCGCCACCGTGGCCGCCTGCGCCGGCTTCGGCGCAATCTGCGGCTCCACCGCTGCCACTGCCGCCACAATGGGCGTTGTCGCCATTCCCGCCATGCGGAAGTATGGGTACGACGACTCGCTTTCCACCGGCACCGTCTCTGTGGGCGGAACACTGGGTATCATGATTCCGCCCTCCGCCCCGCTGATTGTATACGGCATTATGGCCGAGCAGTCCATCGGGCGCTTGTTCGCCGCTGGCGTATTGCCCGGCCTTTTGCTTGCGGCTCTATGCATTGCGGCCGTCATCATTCAGGTCAAGCGCAATCCCGCGCTGGCGCCCCGCACCGACCGGGTGATTACCTGGAAGGACCGCTTTTCCTCCCTGAAGGGCCTGTTCTGGGTTGCGATCCTGTTCGGGGTCGTTCTGGGCGGTATGTTCACCGGTATTTTCACGGTGAACGAATCCGCCGCCTTCGGCGCCCTGATGGGCCTCATCATCATGGCCCTTCGCCGCAAGCTCACCTGGAACTCTTTCCGCGCCGTTATGAAGGACACCGTGAAAACCACAGCCATGACTTATGTCATTCTCATCGGCGCCGATGTGTTCGGAAGATTCCTGGCCATCTCCCAGCTTCCCATGAATTTGGCCTCCTTCATCAAAAATTTGGACGTTTCCAAGTATCTCGTGCTTTTGATTATCGTCGCCATCTACGCGGTGATGGGCTGCTTCATGGATGCGCTGCCCATGATCACGCTTACCGTTCCCATCTTCCTTCCCATCGTGCAGAATCTCGGCTTCGATGCCATTTGGTTCGGCGTGCTCTGCATCTTGGTGATGGAGCTTGGCCTTGTCACGCCCCCCGTTGGTCTGAACTGTTACGTCATCGCCGGTGTTGCCAAGGATGTTCCTCTGTCCAAAATATTTAGGGGTTCTCTTCCATTTGTACCTGCCATTCTGGCCGCCGTGGTGCTGGTTGTTCTCTTCCCCGGGATTGTAACATGGCTCCCGACAGCACTTTACGGTTAAGGGGGATGAATTAAAATGATTAAAAAAATTGACCGGGCCCTTTTAGGCTTTACCACTACAGTCAGTCTCGTCAGCTACGTCGGCTTTCTGGCCGTTATGCTGATCATTGTGGTCGACGTTCTACAGCGAAAAATCACCGGCACCGGCATCAACGGTGCCTATGAGCTGGTGGAGCGAATTCTGATGTGTGGCGTTTTCGCGGCCTTTGCCTACACCCAGTCCCTCCGCGGCCACGTCCACGTCACCATGTTCATCTCCAAGTTGCCGTCCAAACCCCGTTTTCTGGTCTTCGGGCTGACAGGCATTCTGAGTTCCATGGGGGCTTTCGCTCTGGCCTATGCAGCTGTTCTGCAGGCACAGTATTCTATGAGCGCGGGCACGATGACCGGCGTTCTGCAAATTGCGCTCTATCCGTTTTTCTTCATCGAGGCGATTTGTATGGCTATTTTTGGCCTGACTCTGCTGTGGGACGTTTGTAAAAGCTTTATTGCCATTGGAAACAAGGATGTGGCAGAGGATATTGAGAGTTCCTGGTGCTAAGTCAAACCATGATTTGACTTCATAAACGGCTCCGCGGCATGCAAAATTGCGTTCCGCGGAGCCTGACTTTTTTCAAAAATATTCTTCAAACTGATTGTTAAATGGCAGTCAAACTGTGGAGCGGCTACAGGGTTTCACAACCGGGAAACTGGCCCCATTTCCCCGCTGTTGCTCCAGCAGAACCGCAAGTAATCCAATTTTTTTCCGCAATTACAACCACTGGGTTGTTACTTTGTTTTTTTTCGGAATCTCTGGTTGTTTATATGGTGCAAAACCCGGTTTTCAAGGTTTCTCTTGACTCTTTAGCCACTCCATGCTCTACCATAGGGTTATCGGCAAGCAGTACTTTTGCAAACGTTTTTCAGTTGTGGGAGGATCAGAGAGACCCGGTGCGAAACCCGGGGCAAAGCACGCTTCTGGCATATGGACGCACAGCGTTCATGCGGACACGGTTCTGTGCCAGCGGCACATTTGACAAGGAGGGAAATTCCAATGGAAACGGAAGTAATAGCAAAGAAAAAAATTGACGGCGCTTACATCGTAAAGTCTCTCATCGGAATCGCAATCATGCTCTTTTTCCAATTCATCCCCGCGCCCGCACCCATCACGCAGGCGGGTATGGCAATTCTCGGTCAGTTCATTGGCCTGATTTTTCTGTGGTCGCTGGTCGACATGGTCTGGCCCACATTCTTCGGCATGGTCCTGTTTGGCTTTCAGGCAATGGTCATCTACCCCAATTCCTGGCAGAATGCCGGCATCTACGAGGCTGGCCAGCAATCCTTTGGCAACTGGGTCACCATTTTCGTCATCTGCTGCCTGCTTTTGTGCGTGGCACTGGAGGAAGTGGGAACGGTCCGCCGCATCGTTATGTGGTTCGTCACCAGAAAGTTTGCCAAAAAAAGTCCCTGGACCTTTACCTTCATGCTGCTTTTGTCCGCACTGATCATCAGCATGTTCCTGGATGTGACTCCGGCTCAGTTCTTTATGCTGGGCCTGGCCCACGAGCTGTTTCAAATATTTGGATTTAAAAAGGGCGACGCGTGGCCCAGATACATGGTCGTGGGAATCACGTTCACCGCGATACTTGGCTTTGCAATGACGCCCATCTGCCACACCCTCCCCATCCTATGGATGAGTATCTATTCCGCCATTGCGGGCGTACCCTCCAATATGCTGAGCTACATGCTGGTCGGCGTGCCCGTTGGCGCTGTCATCTGGCTGATTATGCTGGCCTGGTTGCGTTTTGTCATCAAGATTGACATGAGCCATTTTGTAAACGTCAATTTTGACGAACTGGAAGCCAAACGCCCCGGCCCTATGGAAAAGAAAGAGAAGATCGTCGTTACGATTTCTCTGCTGGTTTTGGCCTGCTGGCTAATCCCCGGCATTCTGGCTCTGGTGGCACCCACCTCCGCGGTGTACGGATTCATGGCTTCCATGACCGATACCTCCTTCATCCTTCTTGGCATCGTTGCGCTGGCTATCATCAAAATTGATGGTGAGCCTATTCTGAACATTTCCAGAGCCTTTACCAAAATCTCCTGGATTGCCGTTATCCTGCTGGCCGGCATTATGATGATTGCCAGCGCCATGGGGGAAGCGCCCACCGGTATTCCGGCATTCATCGCCACCTATATCGTGCCACTGGCCAACGGTCTGAGTCCCTTCGCCCTCATCGCCGTTATTTCGGTACTTTGCATTCTTCTTACCAACATTGCAAACAATGTTCCCGTTGGTATCATCCTCATCAGCGCAGGGGTTCCTATGTGCATGGCCTCCGGGATCAATCCGCTCTACCTTGCGGTTGCGGTAAGCATCTCTGCAAACCTGGCCTTCACAATCCCACCTGCATTTATCCCGGTGGGCGTCGCCTATGCTGATCCCTATTGCAACGGAAAGACGGTTTTCAAAAACGGACTATTTATGACTGTCGCCAGCTGCGCTGTGTGCGCGCTGCTGATCTATCCGATTGCAAGTTTAGTTGCGTGATTCTCTCACCAGAGATTCTTCCTCCTCCCACAAAGCAGAGGGCGCAGGCTTATGCCTGCGCTTTCTGCTGTGTTTGTTGACGCAATCTGGAAAATCATGTATAATCGTTCCACCTTATCATGAAGAATAGGAGGGTACACCTGTGCTAAAGTATAAGATCGGCGAAGTCTCAAAGCTGCTTGGCATCCCCATCGACACGCTTCGCTACTATGAAAGCCGCGGCCTTGTAAACCCCCAAAAAGACGACGAATCCGGCTACCGGTATTATGACAGCTGGGATATGAATTTTCTGCTGGACAGCAAGTGGTACCGCAGCTTCGAGCTGCCGCTGGCAATTGTAGAAAAATTGATCAACGAGGACGATCTTGGTCAGCAGGTGATGCATTGCGTCGAACAGGAAAGCGCGTTGCTTGAAAAGATCAATCACTACCAGCAGGTCCTGCAGGCATTGGCCGTCCAGCGTCAGCGAATCAATGAAGCACCGGGCCAACTGGGCAAAAGCCGCGTTGAGGCCCGCCCGGAGCTGCTTTATCTGCGCTATCGATTCCGCAATGAGTTTAACCGCGCCGCACAGTCCCAGCCCTTTTTTCGGCAATGGGCCAATTTGATGCCCTACGTCAATCACACCTTTGAGATCCCCAGAAGTTCGGTCTTGACTGCAAATGAGGATGAGGGAGAGTATTTTTGGGGACTTTCCCTTCCTCCACGAGAGGCACCCGCCCTTGGCGTGGCGCTGCGGCCACCGGCAGAGTATATCCCCAGCAGAAAATGCTATTACACCCAATTCTCGGCCGGAGAAAAAGGCTCCTTCCTGCCTGATTTCCACGACCAGGTCATCCTGCCGATGGAACAGCTGGGCTACACTGTCTCTGGCAATTCCATCGGGCATCTAATCACCCGGGTGCACCGAAACGGAAAACTGCTCCGTTATTTCGAGGTATGGGTTCCCATCGAATGAATTGATACACACCAGCATCCCGAACGGCAGAAACTGTCTGTTCGGGATGCTTTTTTGTTTAAAAAACACCCCTTGACTCTCGGGGTGCTCAAGGGTTTAGGGTATAGTCAGGATGAATCAGCGTCTGCGCCAAACGGCTGAAACAGCGTGTGCCCACGCGAAAAAAAGGAGTATCTACTATGAAACTTGAAAAACTGTTTACCCCCTTTAAAATCGGAAGCTGTACCATTCCCAACCGTCTGGTGGTTCCCGCTATGGTAGCCAATATGAACCCCGATGAGGGAAAAGCCTCTCAGCAATACATTAAATACCACGAGGAAAAAGCAAAGGGTGGTTGGGGCCTTATCATCACGGAGGATTACCGCATTAATCCCAACGCGGGCGGTTATCCCCACATCGCTGGATTGTGGGATGAGGCTCAAATTCTCAGCCACAAACAATTCACCGATACAATCCACAAGTATCCCACAAAGGTATTTTGCCAAATTTATCATGCCGGCCGTCAGGCCACCCATTTTGTCAATGGCGGGATGCAGTGCGTTTCCTGTTCCCCTGTGCCCGATCCATGGAACAAGGAAATCCCCCATGAACTGACCGCTGCCGAAATCGAGCAGCTGGTGAAGGACTTTGCTGTCACCTCGTCCTACGCCAAGAGAGCTGGCTTTGACGGCATTGAAATTCACGCCGCCCATGGCTATTTGATCCATGAATTTCTCTCTCCCAACTGCAACCACCGCATCGACGAATACGGCGGCACCTATGAAAATCGCACCCGTTTTCTGAAGGAGATCATGGCTGCATGCCGTACCGCCGTGGGTTCCGATTTCCCCATTTCCGTCCGCATTTCGGCCGAAGAGAATTCCGAAGGAGGGCGTAGCTTCTTCGAAACCCGCCAGATTTTAATGGATGTGGAATCCTGGGGGGCAGACGCCATCCATTTGTCCACCGGCATGTACGGTGTTCGCTCCTCTCTCGGCGTCGTGGCTTCTTTCTTCCAACATCATGGCTGGACCATGGAATTTGCCGCCGAGGCCAAAAAGTTCCTGAAGATCCCGGTCATCACAGTGGGCCGCATTGCGGAACCAGCCATGGCAGAGGACATCATCGCCTCCGGCAAGGCCGACTTTGTTGCCTTGGGGCGCGAGTCTCTCACCGATCCCCACTGGCCTGAGAAAGCGAAAGAAGGCCGCTGCAACGACATTCGCCACTGCATCGGCTGCCTGCAAGGCTGCACCGCCTCCACCTATCAGGGGGTCCCCCTGTACTGCCTGGTGAACCCGGAGCTTGGCCACGAGTATGAAACCGACTATTCCAAGGCTCCTGTTTCCAAAAAGGTCTATATTGCAGGTGGCGGTGTCGCCGGTATGGAAGCCGCCCGCGCCGCGGCGATCAAGGGGCACGACGTCCATCTGTTTGAAGCATCCGGCACGCTCGGCGGCCAGTTCCTCTCGGCGGCCTATCCCCCCTATAAGGGGGAGTTCGCCACCTATACCGCATGGCTGACCCGCGAGATACACAAAGCTGAGAACATCACCCTGCACCTCGGCACCCAGCTGACCGCTGAGATGGTGAAAGAGGGGAACGCCGACAAGGTCATCATTGCCACCGGTGCCAAGCAAATCGTTCCCAACGTACCCGGTATCGACGGGAAAAACGTCGTCATGGCCGAGGATGTGCTTTTGGGCAAGTCGGATACCGGTATGAATGTGCTGGTCGTTGGCGGCGGCATGGTCGGAACTGAGACCGCGGCATATCTCGGTATGCAGTGCAAATCCAAAGTTTCCATCATCGAAATGCGGCCTGAGGTCGCCATGGACATGGAGGGCGGCATTCGGGACGATCTGAAGGATTGTCTGCGCCGCTGCTATGTGGACCTTATGTGCAATACCTCTCTGGCTGGCGTAACGAACGAAGGTGCGCTTATCAAACAGGGCAACACCGTCACCCTCTTCCCCTGCGACACTGTGGTTCTCGCCATCGGCACCCGTGCGTATCACCCCTTAGCGGAGGAACTGAAGGGGATTTGCGACACTGTGGTTGTGGGCGATGCGGTAAAGGCCCGTCAGGCCATTCAGGCCTCCCGCGAGGGTTTTGTCGCCGGGATCGAGGCGTAACAAAGTCAAACAAGGAATGAAATAATAGGAGGTATCACTCATGCTGCACGATCTTACCATCACGATGGATGAAAATACCCTGCCCTTTCCCGACAGCGGCGATCCCCATATGACCTGGAAGCATATGGTCGACCACAACGTTTATAAATGCCAGGTCAGTCTTTTCTCCATGGTCACCCACATCGGCACTCACGTAGATGCTCCGTTACATTATGTCAAAGGTGGAAAAACCACCGCGCAAATTGACCTTGCCCGCTATTGCGGCCCTGCTGTCTGCCTGGAAATGACAGATCTCGGCTCCGGCAAGGAAATCGATATCACCGATGTTCTGGCGCAAAACAAATCGCTGCTCTGCACAGGCGACATCGTCCTGCTCTATACCGGCTGGGAAAGCCGTCTCGGCACACCGGACTATTTTAACTTTAAGGATTTCGCCGAAAACACCGGCGCTGTTTTGGAACAATACGGCGCGCGCGGCATTGGGTTCGATCTGCCCTCTATTGACCGCTCGGGTCTCGCCCACCAATCCGTGCTGGGCCGCGGGATGAGCATTACGGAATCACTGATCAACTTAAAGCCCCTCGTCGGAAAGCGATTTTTCTTCAACGCCGCCCCTCTCAAATTTGCAGATGGCGACGGAAGCCCCGTTCGGGCCTATGCGATCACGGAGGACTGATTCACTGAAATCCAGGCTATTCTCCTTCATACTACTACTTTAAGCGTAAATGCGCCCCGGCAAGACGGTTGTCTTGTCCGGGGCGCTTTTGCATCATGAAATGGGGGGTTCACACTATTTGAAACACAATGATCGTCAGAATTCCGGCCAGCACCAGCAAAATCGCCAATGCCGTAAGAACGCAGGAGACCTTGCGCAGCCTTTCCCTGCGTCGCACTGAGATCGGGTCGGTGGCAGATTTCAGCTTTCCGGACATGTCCCAGCAAATGTAATCAAAAATCAGCAGAACAGCCGCCCCGAACACCAAGGACAGTCCATAAGCAAATCCGCTCATCGTTTTCCTCCGCCCAATTGTTTAAACGTCAGGTAGCCCTCTAAAATCAAGGTGGCTGCCACCGCGTCTACCATCTTCTTGCGTTTTTTCCCGTTCTTGCCCGCCTCAAACAGAATACGGTGGGCATCCACGGTGGTGCGCCGCTCGTCCCATAGCACCGGGATTATCCCGGTGCCCTCCGCCAGCCTATCCGCAAATTCTCGATACAGCGCCGCCCGCGCTCCCTCGGTTCCGTCCATATTTCTGGGGAACCCCACCACCAGCTCTTCTACTGCGTGCTGACGGACCAACTCGGCGATCTTCTCCACCACCACCTCGCTCTTTCTAGCGTCAATGGTCGTGGTATAGCCCGCCAGCATCCCCGAAGCATCCGAAATCGCCACGCCGGTATGGGCATCGCCGTAATCAATCGCCATAATGCGCATATCAATCACCCTGCAGCCTCTCCGCAGAAAGGCCTCCCTTTTTATTTTGGATATTCTATCACGAAAACGCTGTAATTTCAAATGAAAAAGGGCTTGACTTTCCCCCTTATCTTGTGATATTCTATTCACACCTATGAAAAGGGGCTTTTTTTTGCGCGCAATTTACGGTGTTTGCGTACAAACCCCCTTCTCCGCATCCCGGAACATAGGGAGGCAATCATGCCGAATCCCACCGTGGCGTTTGTTGATGCGTTTTTTCGCATCTTTTGCGTTGCTGGATTCGGTCAATGGGCCGGGTTCAGCTTTTTTATTTGTATCCGCGTCCAAAATCAAAAAGGAGGTGCCGACAGCATGGCGAAAAACGGCGCTCGTATCAAGATCACTCTGCAGTGCTCTGAGTGCAAGCAGAGGAACTACAACACCATGAAGAACAAAAAGAACAACCCCGACCGTCTGGTGATGAACAAGTACTGCCCCTTCTGCAAAAAACATACTGTGCACAACGAAACGAAATAATCCGTCCGGGCAGCTAAGAAAGAAGGGTATATTCGAATGGCAGAAACCGAAAAGAAATCCAAAGTCAGCATTTTCAGCCGGGTCACCCGCTGGTTCCGCGAACTGAAGAGCGAGCTGAAAAAGGTTCAGTGGCCAACCGCCAAGCAGACAACCAATAACACCGTCACTGTCATCGTCTGTGCCATCGTTGTCGGCATTTTCATCTGGATTTTCGACGCGCTGGCCTCCGGCCTTATTAGTGCTCTCATCGCTCTGGTCAAAGGTTAAGGTGTCATATATGTCTGAGAGTGCAAAGTGGTATGTCGTCCATACCTACTCCGGCTACGAAAACACCGTAAAGGCGACCATAGAAAAGTACGTTGAAAACCGTGGGCTCCACGATTTCATTCAGGAAATCAGCATTCCCATGGAGACCGTGACTGAAATCACGGACAACGGGCCCAAGGACGTGGAGCGAAAGGTCTTTCCCGGCTATGTGCTGGTAAAGATGATCATGACCGACGAATGCTGGCACGTTGTGCGGAACATTCGCGGCGTCACTGGTTTTCTTGGCTCTGGAAACAAGCCGCTCCCTCTTTCCGAAGAGGATATCGCCTCTCTCGGCGTGGAGAAGCATGAGATTTTGGTCGGCTATCAGGTGGGCGATAACGTTAAAATCACCGATGGCGCACTGGAATCCTTCCTTGGCACCGTGGAAGAGATCGATCTTGACCGCAGCAAGGTACGTGTGGTCGTTTCCATGTTTGGCCGCGAGACTCCTGTCGAGCTGGAACTGGATCAGATTGAATTCATTAATCCGTAACTATTTTTTCGCGGCATTCGGCCGCCCGCGTGGGAGGAACTGACCTAGGTTCCGCCATACAACCACATTTCAATATGGAGGTGCTCTTAAGTGGCACAGAAAATTACAGGCTATGTAAAACTGCAGATCCCCGCCGGCAAGGCAACCCCCGCGCCCCCCGTTGGTCCCGCTCTCGGTCAGCACGGCGTTAATATCGCCGCGTTCACCAAGGAATTCAACGAGCGCACCAAGAACGACATCGGCATGATCATCCCCGTGGTCATCACAGTGTACGCCGATCGTTCTTTCTCCTTCATCACCAAAACCCCCCCCGCCGCAAACCTTATTAAAAAGGCGGCCGGCATCGAGTCTGGCTCCGGCGTCCCCAACAAGACGAAGGTTGCCACCATCAGCATGGAGGACATCCGCAAAATTGCCGAGACCAAGATGCCTGATCTCAACGCAGCAAGCATTGAAACTGCTATGAGCATGATCGCCGGCACCGCCCGTTCTATGGGCGTCAATGTGAGCGAGTAAAGGAGGGTATAAATAATGTTTAGAGGCAAGAAATATCAAGAGGGTGCCAAGCAGATTGACAAGGCAACTCTTTATGACGCCGCCGAGGCTATGGCGCTGGTCATCAAAACCGCTCCCGCTAAATTTGACGAGACCGTCGAGCTCCATGTGAAGCTGGGTGTTGACTCCCGTCACGCCGACCAGCAGGTTCGCGGCGCTATCGTTCTCCCCCACGGCACCGGCAAGACCGCCCGTGTCCTGGTCTTTGCAAAGGGCGACAAGGCTGAGGAAGCCAAGGCTGCCGGCGCTGACTTCGTGGGCGAAATGGATCTGTGTGAAAAGATTCAAAAGGAAAACTGGTTTGACTTCGATGTGGTCGTCGCCACCCCCGACATGATGGGTGTGGTTGGCCGTTTGGGTAAGGTTTTGGGCCCCAAGGGTCTGATGCCTTCTCCCAAGGCCGGCACCGTTACCGCGGATGTGACCCGTGCGGTCAACGAAATCAAAGCCGGTAAGGTGGAGTATCGTCTGGATAAGACCAACATCATCCACTGCCCCATCGGTAAGGTTTCCTTCGGCGCAGAAAAGCTCTCTGAGAACTTTAACGCTCTCATGGGCGCTGTCATCAAGGCAAAGCCCTCTGCTGCAAAGGGCCAGTATATCAAAAGCTGCGTGGTGGTCTCCACCATGGGCCCTGGTGTCAGAGTCAACGCCGCAAAGCTGGTATAACAATTTTCGGTGGGGACTTGTTTCCACCGGATCCAGCAAGTCCGTCTCCGCCCTTTTTCTGAACAGGGTAGAGACGGACTTGCAAAACAAAACATCACAATTGGACAGGTTTTGGTTGACAAAACCTTCACCGGCGTGATAAAATTACTTTTGCGTTCAAAGACCGCAGGTAGCTTATGCTTTAAAGGGCTTGCCCTCCTGCCGAGGATGCAGTTTCAAGGATCGTATCTTTGTGCTGTTTCGTGCTTTGTGCGCGAAGCAGTTTTTTTATTTTTAACCTGGAGGTGAATTACAAATGCCTAATGCAAAGGTTCTTACTGAAAAGCAGGCCGTCGTCGAGCAGTTGACCACGAAGCTGCAGAACGCAACCAGCGGTGTGTTCGTCGATTACAAGGGCATCACTGTTTCCCAAGATACCGCGCTTCGCGTTGAGCTGCGTCAGAACAACGTGGATTATGCGGTTGTCAAAAACACGCTGACCCGTTTCGCACTCAAGAATGTCGGGATGGAAGATTTGGATTCCGTTCTGAACGGCACCACATCTTTGGCTGTCAGCAGCGGCGATCCTATCGCTCCCATGCGTATTATCAACAAATACAGCAAGTCTCTGGGTGATGACAAGTTTATCATCAAGGCAGGCTTCATGGATGGCAAGGTTCTCTCTTTGGACGAAGTCATGGCTCTGGCTGAGCTGCCCTCCAAAGATGTCCTGCTGGCTCAGGTTCTCGGTACTATGCTGGCTCCCATCACCAGCCTGGCTATTGTCTTGAAGGCGATCGCCGAAAAGGACGGCGCAGTGGTAGAAGCTGCTTCCGTCGCAGAATAATCCCCCCCCGCATAAACAAAAAATGAAAACCAAATTATAGGAGGTACATTTATTATGGCTAGCGAAAAAATCACTGCTATGATCGAAGAAGTGAAAGGCCTGACCGTTCTCGAACTGTCCGAGCTGGTTCACGCTCTGGAGGAAGAGTTCGGCGTTTCCGCCGCTGCTATGGCTGCTCCCGCCGCTGGCGCTACTGCTGCCGTTGCCGAGGAGAAGACTGAGTTTGATGTCGTTCTGACCGAAATCGGCGCTGAGAAGATCAAGGTCATCAAGGCTGTCCGCGAAATCACCGGTCTGGGTCTGGCTGAGGCTAAGGCTTTGGTCGAAGCTGCTCCCAAGGCAGTCAAGGAAGGCGCTTCTAAGGACGATGCCGAGGCTCTTAAGGCAAAACTGGAAGAGTCCGGTGCAAAGGTCGAGCTGAAGTAAGCTTCCCCTCTGCTAAACAAAGAAGGATCTGCGAGATGTTCTCGCAGATCCTTTTTTATTTATTCCTTGTGATGCCCATGGTGCTCTCTGGCACTTTCGGTGTCATAGATCAGTCGTTCCTGCAGCAGCGCCGCCACAGCCTCGTCCGCATTTCCGGTCACGCCGGCATATACCCTGATTCCGCAGCTTTCTATGGCCTCAATGGCACCCCCGCCAATGCCACCGCAAATCAGCGCATCCGCACCGTTTTCCTGCAAAACAGCGCACATTACACCGTGCCCCGTTCCGCTCACGGGTACCGCCTCCCCAATGCGAATTACACCGTTATGTGTCTCATAAAACCGAAAAACTTCCGTACTCCCAAAATGCTGTCCAACTTTTCCCTTATCATACGGTATCGCAATTTTCATGCTCTTTCCTCCTGTGTCAGTCTAGTTCTGTTTTTCTTCTAAGCTGCCGTTTTTTCTCCACCAGCAGGGCCAGCCGCCATACCACCCAAGAGCAAAAAAGGCCGACCACCATTCCCGCCAGAACATCCGTGGGAAAATGCACCCCCACATACAGCCGGGAGACGCCCATCAGCACCGCTAATAACAAGGCAATTGCTCTCAGCCCTTTTCCCGGCAGTGTTCGGCACCATATGCCCGCAGCCGCAAATGCGGCACAGGTGTGTCCTGAAGGGAACGACAAGGGGTCAGGCGCTTCCAGCAGGGGCAGCAGATTCTCCACCACAAGCCATGGTCGCTGCCTAGCCACCAGGTGCTTCAAAATCAGGTTATTGCAGATCAGGCCCAGCGCCATGGCGCACAGGGCCAGCAGCCCCGCCTTCCGCGTTTTGGGAAAACACAGCATAAGGGCAGAAAGAGCCATCCAAAGCAGTCCAGCATCCCCCATGGTTGAGTATAACGGCAGCACTGCGTCAAAAAACGTATTTCGCAGGTTTTCCTGTATCCAGAGCAGCGCGGACGCATCCCAAACCTGTATGATTTCCAGCATAAGGTCCCCCCTGTTCTTTTCTGTCATTCTATCCTAAAGCTTCCTGTTATTCAAGAAGAAACCGTCTCTTTTTCTGAGCGTGCTTCAGAAAACCGTTTTCAATCCAGCCTCCTTGTGGTATTATGTTACTATTCGTAAATGACTTTCACCCTTCTGAAAGGGAGGTTTCTCTTTGAACCAGCTCGTCTGCCTTTCCTATTCCCCGTGGGAGGCCATCCCCACCCGCACCCAGCATCTCCTCACTCGGCTTAAAAACACCAACATTTTATTTTTTGAACCGGCCGCTTCCCCTCGCGAGAAATCCGGACGAAAGGTACGTCCCAACATTACCGTGTACGCGTTGCCTGCCGTTATCCTCCAAAACTCCGGACTTTTTCGGCTGAACCTGCGCCGGCAGTGCCGATTGATCGAATCCAAGCTCAGCCGCCACCAGTTTCGCTCTCCGCTGCTTTGGGTGACCTCTCCTGAATACGTGCATCATATCTCCCGCCTGCCCCACTCCGGGCTGGTATATGACTGCGACCGGGACTGGTCCCAGCTACCCATCCAATGGGAGAGTGAACTTGCACTGGACGCCGATGTGATCTTTGCAGCATCGCCGTGGCTGGCCGAGCATCTTTCCCCCTGCAGCGGCAACATTGTCCGCCTCCCCAACGGCGGCAGCCATGCCCTTTTCAGCCGCACCGATTTAGAAAAGCCGTCCTTGCTTTCTGCCTTGCCGGGCCCCGTGATCTGCCATATGGGAGCACTGGACGGCAATTTGAATATTTTCCCCTTGCTTTATGCCGCCGATGCGCACCCAGAGTGGACAATCCTCCTCCTGTGTGATACCCCTGCCACGCACCCCGCTCTGCGCACCCGGCCCAATATCCGCTGCGTGAGCAACCTTTCCCTTGTGGAAATGCCCGATTACCTCACGCACAGTCAGGTGTGTGTCACGCTCCTGCGCCAAAGCGAGTTTGCAGATGATGTGATCCCCGCCCAACTCTACGACTATTTTTCCACCGGCTTGCCCATCGTTTCCATGATAGAACCGGAACAGGTAGAGGAATACCCCGATGTGATCTACAGTGCCCATTCTCCGGAGGAATTCACCTTACTGTGCGAACATGCCCTCACCGAGGCTCCGGCTTGGGTTGCACCACGCCGACGGAACTACGGTGCAACGGCTTCCTGGTCAGAACGTGCGGCGCAGGTTTCCCGCATTCTCAGCGCCGCAGGCCTCCTCTCCAGCATTATGTAACCTTTACTTGTACAAGGTTTTTCCACTTTTCGCCCGCTGGATTGTATAAGCATACAAAATTCGATTTTCGCCCTTGCAACCCCTCCTAAAATCCTATATATTGTATTGTGTCAACAGAGCGAGGGGGCATTGATCATGCTGAAGCAGTGCAGACATTCCCATAGTGGTTTTTGCGGCTGCCATAGCCCCAATGCGCCCAAAATCGTTCCTAAACTCCATCAGGCTATCTGAACACAGGTAGCCTGATTTTCATTCCGGGTTTTCCCCTCTCTTGTGCTTTGAAAGGATGGTTATTCATGCAGAAAAAAGTCGCTGTCATTATGGGATCTGACTCCGATCTGGATACCATGCGTCCCTGCCTTGCCAGGCTGAAGGAATTTGGCGTTCCCTTTGAGGTTCACATCATCTCCGCCCACCGCACGCCTGCGGCAGCGGAGGCCTTTGCCTCGGGAGCCGCCGCCAACGGCTTTGGCATCATCATTGCCGCCGCGGGCAAGGCAGCGCACCTGGGCGGCGTGCTGGCAGCCTACACCACACTTCCCGTGATTGGTGTACCGATTAAGACCTCCATGATGGGCGGTCTTGACAGCCTTCTGTCTATCGTACAGATGCCCAAAGGGATCCCTGTGGCCACCGTGGCGGTGGACGGCGCGGATAATGCAGCCATCCTTGCCGTGCAGATGCTGGCGCTGGGTGAGCCCGCCCTGGGGGACAAGCTTGCAGCCTTCAAGGCCGACATGGCCCGCCAAGTGGAGGAAAAGGACAAAAAGATTCAATCCGAGGTTTTTTAAGCGCTGCGGCGCTAGCTTGATCATGCTGAAAGGATGACTAATAATGAAGAAAATTGAGCAGCTTTATGAGGGCAAGGCGAAAAAGGTCTTTTCCACCGACGTACCCGAGGTTTTAATTGTTGAATACAAAGATGACGCCACCGCATTTAACGGCCTTAAAAAAGGCACCATCGCGGGCAAGGGCGTCATCAATAACCGGGTCACCAACCACTTGATGCGCAAGCTGGAAAAGGCCGGTGTGCCCACCCATTATGTCGAGGAGCTCTCCGATCGTGAAACCGCCGTCAAGAAGGTCTCCATCGTTCCGCTGGAGGTCATCATCCGTAACATTTCAGCCGGCTCCTTCGCGAAACACTACGGCGTTGACGAGGGCATCGTGTTCGATTCGCCCACCATCGAGTTCTCCTATAAGAATGACGACCTGGGCGATCCCCTCATCAACGACTACCACGCGCTCGCCTTGAAGCTCGCCACCAAGGACGAAATCGAAACCATCAAAAAATACGCGTTTCAGATTAATGACCTGCTCAAAAGCTTTATGAAGGAAATCGGTATCGATCTGGTCGACTTCAAATTGGAATTCGGCAAGCTGTGCGACGGCACCATTGTCCTGGCCGACGAAATTTCTCCCGACACCTGCCGTCTGTGGGATGAGAAGACCCATGAAAAACTGGACAAGGATCGCTTCCGCCGTGATCTGGGTAACGTGGAAGATGCATACGAAGAGATTATGCGCCGCCTGATGGGCGACAAATAAAACGCCAACCCCTGCTATGAATGGGAGGTCATCATGTCTCACGCCACCCCAAATACAACTGAAAAACCCCGCGAGGAATGCGGCGTTTTCGGCATTTCTCTTTCCCCTGGGGAGGATCGCAGCGCGGTAAATGCCGCCTATAACGCCCTGTTTGCACTGCAACACCGGGGACAGGAATCCGCCGGTATCGCGATTCGGAAGGACGACCTGCTTCTGCTCCATAAACATGACGGTCTGGTGCCCGAGGTCTTTTCCTCTGAGCAGCTGGCAAAGTTTCAGGGCGCTTCGGCCGCCATCGGTCATGTGCGGTACAGCGCGGACGGCGGCGGCAGCGGCGTGGTCAACGCCCAGCCCATCGTGGTGCGCCACGCCTCCGGCTCTATGGCACTGTGCTTCAACGGCAAGCTCACCAACAGCGCTCCCCTGCGGGCCGAGGTGGAAAACCACGGCGGCATCTTCCAAACCAGCAATGACTCCGAAACCATTTCCCACCTCATCGTGCGGGAGCGTCTGCGTACCAACACCACCGAGGACGCCATTCTCAATGCCATGCACTATATGGTAGGCGCCTATTCGGTGCTGATCCTCAACGACAAAAAACTGATCGCCGCTCGGGACCCCAATGGGTTCCGGCCTCTGTGCATCGGCAAGGTAGGCGAAAGCTATATGTTTGCCTCCGAGTCCTGCGCTTTTTATGCCCTGGGCGGGCAGCTGATCCGTGACGTGCGACCCGGCGAAGTGGTCACCATTGAAAACGGAACGCTTCGCTCGGTAGACTCCGGCATCCGTGCCCGTACCTCTCTATGCATGTTTGAATTTGTCTATTTTGCCCGGCCGGACTCCATTATCGACGGTGTCTCGGTGGACAAGGCCCGCCATCGCGCGGGGGCCTGTCTGGCCCAGCGCAGCACGACTCAGGCAGACATCGTCATTGGGGTGCCCGATTCCGGCATCGCCGCCGCAATGGGCTTCGCGGCGGAAAGCGGGATCCCTTATGCGGTGGGCTTGATGAAAAACCGCTATATTGCCCGCACCTTCATTCAGTCCTCCCAGTCCCAGCGGGAAAAATCCGTCCAAATCAAGCTCTCCCCCCTATCAGCCACCATCAAGGGCAAGCGCGTCATCATGGTGGACGACTCCATCGTCCGTGGAACCACCTGCGCCCACATCGTCAAAATGCTGCGGGATGCAGGCGCCAGCGAGGTACACATGAAAGTATCCGCGCCCCCCTTCCTCAACCCCTGCTTTTTTGGCACCTATATTCCAAACAGCGACCGACTGGCCGCCCACGGCCGCACCACGGATGAAATCTGTGCCATGATCGGCGCCGATTCCCTCCAGTATCAGCTGCCGGAGGATCTGCCCTCGCTGGTGAAGGAACTGGACTGCGGGTTCTGTGACGCTTGCTTTACCGGCGATTACACCGTTCCCGTCCCCCCCGTGAAAACCGAAGCGCAATGCCAGTCGCTTCACGGCTACAAACGTGAGAATTAAGAGGAGGTTTTCCCTTTGAGTATCAGCAAGTCTGATTCCTACGCCGCTGCCGGCGTAGACGTTACCGCGGGTTATGAATCGGTTAATCGCATTAAGCCGCTGGTGGAGTCCACCTATATCCCCGGCGTTATGGGTACGCTGGGCGGCTTTGGCGGCCTGTTTGCTCCCAATGTTGCCGGTATGAAAAAGCCCGTTCTGGTCTCCGGTACCGATGGCGTCGGCACCAAGCTGAAAATTGCCTTTCTGATGGACAAGCACGACACCGTGGGCATCGACTGCGTCGCCATGTGTGTCAATGATATTGCCTGCTCCGGCGCTGCCCCCCTGTTCTTTCTGGATTACCTTGCCGTGGGGAAGAACATCCCTGCCCGTATTGAGGCCATCGTCTCCGGCGTAACCGAAGGTTGCCGTCAGGCCGGCTGCGCCCTGGTGGGCGGCGAAACGGCCGAAATGCCCGGTTTTTATCCGGAAAATGAATATGACCTTGCCGGTTTCTCCGTTGGCCTTGCCGATGAGGAAAAGATGATTGACGGTTCTGCTCTCACTCCGGGTGATGTACTCATTGGCATTGCCTCCTCCGGCGTTCATTCCAACGGGTTCTCTCTGGTTCGTAAGGTGTTAGAGGTCAATGAGAAGGCCCTCGCGGTCTATGTAAACGAGCTGGGCTGTACCCTGGGGGAAGAGCTGATTAAGCCCACCCGCATCTACGTCAAGACCATTCAAAATCTCATTTCTTCGGGCGTGGGGGTCAAGGCGGTCAGCCATATTACAGGCGGCGGCCTGTATGAGAATGTCCCCCGCATGATGAAGCAGGGTCTCACCGCCAGCATCCGCACCGCCCTGCTGCCAGCGCCTCCCATCTTCGATCTCATTTCAAAAAAGGGTAATATTCCCACCCGGGATATGTATAACACCTTTAATATGGGCGTTGGTCTCGTCCTCGCCGTCCCCGAAGCGCAGGCCGACGCCGCGCTGATCAGCCTGAAGGCCTCCGGCGATACCGCCTGGGTCATTGGCTCTGTCACCACCGGTGAGGACGGTGTTGTCCTGTGCTGAAAAACATCGCGGTCTTAGTTTCCGGCGGCGGCACAAATCTGCAGGCTCTGCTGGATGCTCAGTCCCGAGGTGAACTCAAAAACGGCCGCATCACCGCGGTGATCTCCTCCACGCCGGATGCCTATGCTCTGGAGCGTGCCAAAAAGGCGGGAATTCCCGGCTATGTCATCAGCCGTAAAGACTATCCCTCCAGCCGGGATATGACCGCAGCACTGGTGAAAAAGCTGCGGGAGGAGCAGATTGACCTTGTGGTGCTGGCTGGCTTTCTGCATATCCTGACGGGCGAAATCACCGACGCTTATCCCAACGCCATCCTCAACGTCCATCCCGCCCTCATCCCCTCGTTCTGCGGGGCCGGATGTTATGGACTGCACGTGCACGAAAAAGCGCTGGCATATGGCGTAAAGGTCTCCGGCGCTACCGTCCACTTTGTCACCGAAGAGCCGGACGGCGGCCCCATCATCCTGCAAAAAGCGGTCAATGTAGAGGAGGGGGACACCCCCGAGCTCCTCCAAAAACGCATCATGGAACAGGCGGAGTGGAACCTCCTGTCCCGCGCCGTATCCCTGTTCTGCGAAGGGCGGCTTTCTGTCACGGGCCGCGTCGTATCGATCAAAGAATAAGGAGCATCCGCATATGAAAATTCGCGACATTGCCACCGAATTGAAGAACAACGCCTATCCCGGCCGGGGCATTCTGCTGGGACGAAGCGCCGATCATAAAAGTGCTGTCATCGCCTATTTCATCATGGGCCGCAGTGAAAACAGCCGCAACCGCATCTTTGTGGAAACCGAGGATGGAATCCGCACCGAGGCCTTTGACCCGTCCAAGTTGTCTGATCCCTCTCTCATCATCTATCACCCCGTCCGCATGGTGGGCCGCACCACCGTGGTCACCAATGGTGACCAGACCGACACCGTGGCCGATGCCCTTCTGGCGGGCAAAAGCTATATCGACGCACTTCGCACCCGCTGCTTTGAACCCGACCCCCCCAACTACACCCCCCGCATCTCCGGTGTGGTGGAGGCGGACGGCTCCTATTGCCTGTCCATTTTAAAGAGCTTTGACGGCAATCCCAGCTGCAACAAGCGCTTTTTCTTCGAGTACGACGCGCCCATGGCCGGATTTGGTCACTTCATCCATACCTATATGAGTGACGGAGACCCCCTCCCCTCCTTCGAGGGGGAGCCCGAGACGGTTGGCGTGGACGCTCCCGATGCCGACGCGCTTGCCGACCTGCTGTGGGAAAACCTAAACCCTGATCACAAGGTTTCCCTTTATGTATCTTATATTGACATTGCCACCGGAAATGCCAGCAGCGTTATTAAAAACAAAAATAATGAAGGAGCGTGACGGATCATGAACGAGTTGGAACTGAAATACGGTTGTAACCCCAACCAAAAGCCTTCCCGTATCTATATGGAAAACAGCGGTGTGCTTCCCATTGAAGTTTTAAATGGCAAGCCCGGCTATATCAACTTTATGGACGCTTTCAACTCCTGGCAGCTGGTGAAATCTCTGAAGGCTGCCACCGGCCTGCCCGCCGCCGCTTCCTTCAAGCATGTCTCTCCCGCCGGCGCAGCGCTGGGCACTCCCCTGACTGAAATTGAGAAAAAAATCTACTTTGTGGAGGGTATGAACCTCTCCCCCATCGCCTGCGCCTATGCCAAGGCACGGGGCGCCGACCGCCTTTGTTCCTACGGTGACTGGGCCGCACTGTCCGGTGTCTGCGATGAGCAGACCGCCGCCCTCCTCGCTCTGGAAGTCTCCGACGGCGTGATTGCCCCAGGTTATACCGACAAGGCGCTGGAGATTCTGAAAACCAAGCGCAAGGGCGGCTATAACGTGGTAAAGATTGACCCCGATTACACCCCCTCTCCCATAGAACGCCGCAGCATCTTCGGGGTCACCTTCGAGCAGGGCTACAACGACTTTACCATCACCAAGGATCTGCTGACCAATCTGGTCAGCAAGAACAAGACGCTGCCGGAAAACGCCCAAAACGACCTGCTGCTGGCTTTGATCACGCTGAAGTACACCCAGTCCAACTCCGTGTGCTACGTCAAGAACGGCCAAACCATCGGTGTGGGCGCCGGTCAGCAGTCCCGCATCCATTGTACGCGGCTGGCCGGTTCCAAGGCCGACACATGGATGCTCCGCCAGCATCCCAAGGTCCTGAGCCTGCAATTCATCGATGGCATCCGCCGTCCCAACCGTGACAACGCAATCGACATCTATATTTCGGATGAATACGAGGATGTCTTGGCTGACGGGGTGTGGCAGCAGACCTTCCGGGTGAAGCCCGAGGTTCTTACGAGAGAGGAACGGAAAGCCTGGATTTCCACCCTCACCGGTGTTTCCGTGGGGTCTGATGCCTTCTTCCCCTTTGGTGACAACGTGGAGCGCGCCCATAAGTCCGGCGTTTCTTATATCGCCCAACCCGGCGGATCTATCCGGGATGACAACGTAATTGAAACCTGCGACCGATACGACATGGTGATGGCATTCACCGGGATGCGCCTGTTCCACCACTAAGCACTTCAGATGAAGCTTTGTCTCAAATACCGCAGGGCGGTTGCGTAATCGCCATAGCCCCTTCTCATCTAGACGCTTATCCTGCTTCTAGCAATCGGATTTTCTTTTGCCCGCGGCAAAATTCTACGAAGCGAGGTTCTTTATATGAACGTATTAGTAGTCGGCGGCGGCGGCCGGGAGCATTCCATCGTTTGGGCGCTGTCAAAAAGCCCCAAGATCACAAAGCTTTACTGTGCACCCGGCAATGGCGGCATCGCCGATTTGGCCGAATGTGTCCCCATTCCCGCCACAGATCTGGATGGGATGGTTGCCTTCGCCCAAAAGCAGTCCATTGATTTTGTGATGGTTGCCCCGGATGACCCCCTTGCCCTCGGCATGGTGGACGCCATGCAAGTGGCAGGCATCCCGGCCTTCGGCCCGCGGGCTAATGCCGCTATGATTGAGGCAAGCAAGGCCTTTTCCAAAAGTCTGATGGAAAAGTACCACATTCCCACCGCAAAATATAAGGCCTTTACCGAGCTTGACGCCGCGCTCTCCTATCTCCGCAGTGAGGGCGCGCCCATCGTGGTCAAGGCGGACGGCCTCGCCTTGGGCAAAGGCGTTGTGGTCGCCCAGACCATAGCAGAAGCCGAGGCTGCTGTGCGAGAAATGATGGAGGGGCGCAAGTTTGGCGATTCCGGTTCCACCGTGGTCATTGAGGAATGCATGACCGGCCCGGAGGTCACCGTGCTGGCCTTTGCGGATGGAGCGCACCTTGTCCCCATGCTCTCCTCTCAGGATCACAAACGGGTCAATGACGGGAATGAAGGCCCCAATACCGGCGGCATGGGTGCCATCTGCCCCTCTCCCAACTACACGCCTGAGCTGGCCGCGCGCTGTATGAACGAGATTTTCCTCCCCACCATGAACGCCCTGAAAGCCGAAGGCCGCCCCTTCTCGGGCGTAATCTACTTTGGCCTGATGCTCACCCCGAACGGCCCCAAGGTTGTGGAGTACAACGCCCGGTTTGGCGACCCTGAGTGTCAGGCCGTGCTCTCTCTGCTGGATACCGATCTGATGGAGATTTTACAGGCCTGTGTCAACGGCACCTTGGATCAGATTGACATCAAGTGGAAGCAGGAATCCGCCTGCTGTCTCGTCCTCGCCAGCGGCGGATACCCCATGGACTACAAAAAGGGGTACCCCATCTCCGGTTTGGACGAAGCCGGAAAAACCGCCGTGGTGTTCCACGCCGGCACGAAAAAGGATGCCAACGGCACCATCCTCACCAATGGCGGACGTGTTCTGGGCGTTACCGCCACCGGCAGAACGCTGAACGATGCGATTGATGCCGCCTATGCTTCCGCCCAACACATTTCTTTTACCGACATGCACTTCCGCACCGATATCGGTCGGGTCTAAGCACGAAAAAAGCAGGGACGAAATGAGTTCGTCCCTGCTTTTTTGCCTGATCGCCATTGCTGGCCGCATTGATCTTATTCTTTGGAGCATGTAATTGTATTTGTTCTCTGGAACAGCAGAACCCCGTCGGTCTTCCCGCCGCAGCGCCCGTGAACAGATTCCTTTCTCTCTCCGTAAAACTTCGACCACAGACAAAAGTCTGTGGTCAAAGAAGACTCTATCTTCGATAGGTTTTCTGCCCAATTTCATACAGGTTTGTGCCTTTGCAGTCGATGGCAACGGTCAGCGGCAGTTCCCTTACGGTCATCCGCTTCACCGATTCGCAGCCCAGCTCCTCAAAGGCAATGACCTCCGCCGCCTCGATGCATTTGGCAATCAATGCCCCGGCACCGCCCACCGCAGCAAAATAGCAGCTTCTGTTGCGCACAATGGCCTCCTGCACAGCCTGATTTCGGTTTCCCTTTCCGATCATAGCCCCAAGTCCCAAATCCAGCAGGCGGGGTGCAAACACATCCATGCGGCTGGCCGTTGTGGGGCCACAGGCACCCACCGCCATCCCCTGCTGCCCCGGCGTGGGGCCCGCGTAGTAAATCACTGCGTCCCGCAACGGGAATGGCAGGTCGCCTCCCTCGTCCAACAGGGAAAGGATGCGCTTGTGCGCCGCATCCCGCGCGGTGTAAATCGTGCCCGACAGCAGCACTCTGTCTCCCGCCCGCAACTCTGGTATCGTGTCACGCAGCATATCGGTGGTGAGTCGGATTGCGTGGTCGTCCATGGTCAGTCTCCGCCCTCTCTGTAATGCTGCAAAAGCTTTTGCAGTTCCTCATCGTGGGTGTGAAACTCCCCAAAAGTATTGTCCAGTGTTTTCCTCGCCCGCTCCAACTCATTGGATGAATGAGCCACGGTAGCATCCAAATCGGTACGCAGGGCGTCGTATCCGCCCTGTACCCTGCCGATCCACTGTTCCATCTCGGCTTTCAGCCGTTCGGCCTGTTCCTCGGCCTGCCTTACAATGTTCTGAGCGCGGCGGTGCGCGTCCAGTTCCAGTCCCGCGGTGCGATTTTTCACTTCTTCGTATGCCTTAGCGGCCGGTTCCAGTCCCGTAATCTTGTCCCGCAGGGTACGCATTTCTTTCTCCTGCTCCATCAAGCGCGCGCTCTGCCGCTCCATCTCATTCCGCGCGCCGTCCAGCGCGGTGGAACGCTCAGCCAATTCCCTGGTCAAGCGCTGGTTTTCGGCCGTCTGCGCCTCCAGCTCCGCCACAGTACGGCCCAGTTCCCCCTGGGTGTCTTCCGCCGCTGCAAGTTTTTCCTGCAAGGCTGCAAGCGCCGCTTCGTGCTCACTGCTGAGCGCTTCCAGAAAAGCCACTACATCCTTCCGCTTAAAGCCCCCAAACACGGCGCCGCGGACCTTCTGTTCTATTTCAGGCATTGCCGTCCCTCTCTCCCGTTGCAATTCTCTTTTTTGACATTTTACCACATCTCTTTTGTGAACACAATCTTTTCTCTAAATGCTCCCCCTCCCCCTCGTTTCAATTGACGCTGACAATTTCCGATGATATAATAGAATGATTTTATATAGACTGAAGGAGTATCGCTATGTGGGCTTCCGACCAATGGAACGATTATGAACTGATCGACTGCTCCCGGGGTGAAAAGCTGGAACGTTGGGGAAACTATACTCTGGTACGACCCGACCCTCAGGCCATTTGGACCACCCCTCGCACGAACAAAAACTGGAATCGTCCCACCGCCCGCTACGCCCGCTCAGCCACCGGCGGCGGTCAATGGGAAAAGACCGCCCTGCCCGATCACTGGCAGATCGCTTACGGCGACCTGACCTTTCATATTAAGCCCATGAATTTCAAGCACACCGGGCTTTTCCCTGAGCAGGCCGCCAACTGGGACTGGGCGCGGGACCAGATCAAACGCGCAAACCGTCCCATCAGCGTACTCAACCTGTTTGCCTACACCGGCGGTGCAACTGTGGCCTGCGCGGCAGCGGGGGCGCAAGTCTGTCATGTCGACGCGGCCAAGGGCATGGTTTCCTGGGCCAAAGAAAATGCCAAATCCTCCGGCCTTGACGAGGCCCCCATCCGCTGGATCATTGACGACTGTGCCAAATTTGTAGAGCGAGAAATCCGCCGCGGCAGACGGTACGACGCTGTCATCATGGACCCTCCCTCCTACGGACGCGGCCCCTCGGGTGAAATCTGGAAGCTGGAGGAAAACCTCTATCCCTTTGTAGAACTGGTCTCCGGTGTGCTGTCCGACGATCCCCTGTTTGTCCTTCTCAATTCCTACACAACGGGCCTTGCCCCGTCCGTGCTCACCTACATCATGGAATCCATTTTCTCCGCCCGCTTCGGCGGACACACGGTCAGCTCCGAGCTGGGTTTGCCCGTGACCGAAACCGGTCTTGTCCTCCCCTGCGGTGCAACGGGACGATGGACAACCATTTGATAAGGAGCCGTTATGTCGAATTCAATCATCACCGCTGATCACGTCACTTTCTCCTACGTCTCCGCAGAAGGGGTTGCCCCCCTGGTGCTGGACGACGTATCCCTCTCCATCACCCAGGGTTCCTTCGTCGCCATTCTGGGCCATAATGGTTCTGGCAAATCCACCATGGCAAAACACATGAACGCAATCCTGCTCCCCACCGGCGGCAAGGTTTGGGTGGACGGCATGGATACCGCGGACAGCGAAAAGCTGCTGGACGTCCGCCGCACAGTTGGCATGGTGTTCCAAAACCCTGACAACCAGATCGTGGCCAACGTGGTGGAAGAAGATATTGCTTTCGCCCCGGAAAATCTCGGTGTCCCCCCGGCGGAAATCCGCCAGCGCGTGGACGAGGCGCTGGCTCTTGTGGGAATGAGTGAATACGCCACCCACGCGCCTCATCTCCTCTCGGGCGGGCAAAAACAGCGCATTGCCATCGCAGGAGTCATCGCCATGCGCCCCCGTTGCATCGTGTTGGACGAGCCCACTGCCATGCTGGACCCCATTGGACGGGCAGAGGTTCTGTCCACCATCAAAAAGCTCAATCGGGAATACGGCACTACCGTGGTTCTCATTACTCACCATATGGATGAAGCCGCCCAGGCCGACCGCCTTGTCGTCATGTCCAAAGGTCATGTGGTGGCCGACGGTGCCCCCCGCAAGGTATTTCAGCAAGTGGAGGAACTCAAGTCCATTGGCTTAACCGTTCCCGACACCGTCGAACTGCTCTGGCAACTTCGGCAGGAGGGACTGGACGTGCCCCTCACCGCTCTGTCTGACGAGGAGTGCGCCGAAGCCCTTCGTGATCTGCTGCAATAGTGCAATGTTCGACTCACATTGGCATAAACCGACAAGCCCTTGCACTTGAATCAGCCAAAAACGCCACAACCGCCTTTTCCGGGCGTGATTCCACTGCGGAACACGCACCACTGAAATAAAGGACTGAAGCATTTGGAACCCATCATTCAAACTGAAAAGCTCTGCCACGTTTACAGCCGCGGCACGCCATTCGAGCGGGGAGCACTGATTGATGTGGACTTTACCGCCTACCGCGGGGAGTACCTTGGCATCATCGGTCACACCG
The DNA here is from genome assembly GCA_963666535.1 of Oscillospiraceae bacterium. GTDB lineage: Bacteria > Bacillota > Clostridia > Oscillospirales > Oscillospiraceae. The sequence continues at coordinate 2,481,301 of OY762913.1, forward strand.
GCTCCGGCAAATCCACCCTGATCCAGCATCTGAACGGCTTGTTAAAGCCAAGCTCCGGCCGCGTTTTATTCAGCGGCCAGGACATTTGGGAAACCCCCGCCCGCACCCGGGAAACCCGGTTCCATGTGGGCCTGGTGTTCCAGTATCCCGAGTATCAATTGTTTGAGGAAACCGTTTATAAGGACATTTCCTTCGGCCCTCACAACATGGGTCTGGATCAAAAAGAGATTGACCGCCGCGTCCGTCGCGCGGCTGAATTTGTTGGTCTAAGGTCCGAGCTTCTGGAGCAATCGCCCTTTGAACTTTCCGGCGGTCAAAAGCGCCGCGTTGCCATCGCCGGCGTCATTGCCATGGAGCCAGAGGTTCTCATTTTGGACGAGCCCACCGCCGGGCTTGACCCGGTGGGTGTGGAAAGCATCCTACAAAACATCCGCGACTATCACGATGCCAACAACGCCACCATAATCACTGTCTCCCACTCCATGGACGAAATGGCCCGCACCGTTGACCGCCTTGTGGTGGTTAACGACGGTGGGATCCCCTTTTCGGGCGCGCCGCGTGAGGTCTTTACCCACGGCGCCGAACTGGAAGCCATGGGGCTTGGCGTTCCCCAAATGACCCGGGTGTTTGCCCGTCTGCGCCGTATGGGCGTGGACATTGATGGCTCCGTTTATACCGTGGCACAGGCAAAGGCCGCCATCCTTGCCAAAAAGGGGGCGGTGTAAGTGGCACTGAAAGATATTACACTGGGGCAGTACTTCCCGGGAAATACTGTGGTGCACCGTCTCGACCCCCGCACCAAGCTGATGCTGACCATTGTCTACATCGTGGCCCTCTTTCTGGCAAAAAGCATGATCACCTATGCTGTGATGCTTGCCGCTCTGGCTGTCTGTATCGCGCTGTCCAAGGTTGGACTCAGGGCCATCTTGGGCGGCATGAAGCCCATTGTTGTCGTCATCATCATCACAGCGATTCTGAATGTCTTTTATACCCCCAGCACCCATTATATCGCGCAGTTCTGGATCTTCAAAGTCTCGATGGAGGGCATTTGGGCCGCCTTCTACATGATTCTTCGCATTACCATGCTCATCGCCGGCACCTTTCTGCTGACCTATACCACTTCGCCCATTCTGCTGACCGACGGGATCGAAAGTCTGCTCAATCCGTTGAAAAGGATCAAAGTTCCCGTGCACGAGCTGGCCATGATGATGAGCATTGCCCTTCGGTTTATCCCCACTCTAATTGAGGAAACGGATAAGATCATGTCGGCGCAAAAGGCCCGGGGCGCTGATTTTGAAACCGGCAACCTCGTCCGTAAGGCAAAGGCTATGATTCCCCTACTGGTTCCGCTGTTCATCTCAGCCTTCCGCCGCGCCGATGAACTGGCCATTGCCATGGAATGCCGCTGCTACCACGGCGGCGAGGGGCGCACACGCCTGCGTCAGCTGAAGTACCAAAGGCGGGATATCCTGGCCCTCCTCTTTGGCGGACTTCTGCTTGCCCTCGTGGTCACGCTGGGGTATCTGGGCCTATAAAATGACTGAATTTTTCCAATGCCGATCTTATCCGACTGTCTCCGCCGCCGTTCTGGAATACCGGACGCACTTTCCCATCGCCTGTGCACACCAAGGGTTTCACAAATTTCTGTAAAAACCCTTGCACCTGAACCAGACAAAAGCGGTGAGAAAGTATTCTATATCGGAGTTTTTGTTGGGTTTAGCAGATATTATTTAAAAATGTAGGTTTACGTTCTGATGAGAAATATTGCTTTAAAACTGATGTATGTCGGCACCGCCTATCACGGTTGGCAGGTCCAGAAAAATGCCGTTACCGTGGCTGAAACACTGGAAAAAGCCTTGGCCACTGTGGTGTGCCACCCCGTCAAATGCGTGGGGGCGGGCCGCACCGATGCCGGTGTCCACGCTGAGACCTATATTGCCAATTTCCACACCACCTCCGCCATCCCCTGCCAGCGGCTGCCTCTCGCCGTCAATACCCGCCTGCCCGATGACATCGTCGTGGTCAAGGCAACTGAGGTACCCGACCGCTTTAACGCCATCGGCTCCTGCCATAAAAAAGAGTATACTTACCGCATTTATAACTCCCGTCTGGGAAATGCTTTTTATGTAAACCGTGCTTGGTTCTACCCAAAGCAGTTGGATGTGGATGTGATGCAGCGGGCGGCCACACAGTTTGTCGGTACGCATGATTTCGCCGCCGTGCGCTCTGTGGGAACGGAAACAAAAACCACGGTGCGCACCGTATATTATTTTGATGTTTCCCGTGCCGGCGACCTGATTGAGTGCCGGGTCTGCGCCAATGGTTTTTTGTACAATATGGTGCGAGCGATGGTTGGCACCATCATTTATGCCGCTGAGGGTAAGCTCACCCCGGAAGAAATTGTCCCGATTTTACAGTCGCGTAACCGCACTTTGGCAGGCCCAACGGCACCGCCGGGCGGCTTGTATATGACAAACCTGTGGTACGAAGAAAACGTGTTGTAATCACACAAAAGTTTGGAGCATACACATCATGAAGGATCAGATACAGGCGCAAAAAAAACCGAATATTCTGTTCCGATTGCTGGCTTTCCTGCTTACGGTTGCCCTCGTACTGGGCGCCGTTGCGCTGGTCGTGTATCGCGACTCCATCAATCTGGATGCCTTCGTGCGCTATCTCAACTACCGCAGTCTGGAAACCAGCCAGACCGGGGAAGCAGCGGATTTTTCTTATGGCGGCGGCAGCGATGTCCGCTTCGCTTGTCTGGACAGCGGTCTGCTGCTGTGCTCCTCCAACAGCATCTGCCTGTTTTCCAACAGCGGCACGGAGTATGCCAACGAGGTACTTTCTCTCCCCGACCCTGTCCTTGTTTCTTCCGGCTCGTTGGGCGTGGCATATTCTGCCGGTGGACAGCAGCTGCGTGCCTATAACAGCCGCAAGCAGGTCTTTTCCCTCACGTTGGATGAGGGGTATGGTTTTATTTCGGCCCGGCCCAACTCCTCCGGCTGGCTGGCCGTCACCGCCCAGGCCCATGGCTACAAGGGATCGGTCACGGTTTATGATGCCTCGTTCCAAAAAATAATTTCCCTTAACTTTTCCAGCTCCTTTGTGGTGGATGCCGCCGTGTCTGAGCAAAACAAAACTGTCGCGGCGGTTACCCTTAGCCATAGCTCCACCGCCTTTGAAAGCCGCGTTTTGTTCTATCCCGTGGACAGCGACCAGCCCACCGCCGACGTCTCACTGGGGGATACCTCAGTGCTGGATCTTTACTACGCACAGAACACGCTGCGCGCCTTGGGCGAACGCTCTCTCTCCCTGCTCTCCGCCGATGGCAGTACGCTGAGCACCTATTCCTTTAACGGGCAGTATCTCAAGGATTACGCCCTTGGCGGTACAGATTTCTCATTGCTTTTACTGGGAAAGTACCGCGCCGGCACCTCTGGCGATCTGGTTCTGGTTGGCGACACGGGCGAAGCGCTTGGCACCCTTGCTCAAACAGAGCAGATTCTATCCCTGTCTGCCAGCGGCCGCTATTTTTCCGTTCTCACCGCTGATCGGCTGGATATCTATACCCACGATTTGAAGCTATACAGCTCCCTGGACGGAACCCGAAACGCGCGAACCGTGGTCTTGCGGTCTGATGGTTCCGCCCTTCTGGCCGACGAGGAAAACGCCTGGCTCTATCTTCCCTCGTAACGGCAATTCTCCCTTCCCGTAAGTCTTTAAGGAGGTCAATCCATGTCCAACCTAGTTTTCGATGTCGCAATCCTCGTCATACTGCTGTTTTTTGTGTTTGGGGGAATGCGCCGAGGTCTCATTCTCTCCCTGTGCGGCATGTTGGCGGTCTTTGTGGCCTTTGGCGGCGCAGTATACGCAGCCAAAGCACTCACCCCTACCGTTGCCGACTTGATCGAACCCCGCATCACCACGCTGCTGGAAGATCGTATTGACGAAAAACTTGCGGAAAAGCTGCAGGACGGCGTCGCCATTACCGATATCGACGACTCCGCCCTGCTGCAGTATGTAACCGATGTTCTGCAGGATCTGGGTCTGTACGACAACGTGTCCGACGCGATCAACAGTGCCGTTGCGACCAACGCTGCGGATGTCGCCGCCAGTGTGGCCGCCGCCGTTTCCGCCTCTCTGTCGGAATCCTTGGCCTATCTCCTGCTCTTCCTCGTCATCTTCGTGGTAATGCTCCTGCTCTGGACGCTTGTCAGCCATGTGTTAGATTTGGCCTGTCGATTACCGGTGTTACATACCCTTAACCGTCTTGGCGGCGCACTGTTCGGCTTAGCAAAGGGCGCGCTTCTGCTCTTTATTTTAGTCTGGCTGCTTAGAAAACTGGGCGTAAATCCATCGGATGATGTCCTCTCGCAATCTTATTTACTGCCTTTTTTCTGGAAAACGGATCCCGTCGCGCTTTTATTGAGCGTCACTCGGTAATACTTACCTTTGCATGCCAACTTTTTATTCATACCAAGTTCATATTTATATTTTAGAATTCTGTTGTCCTAGTGATCCTACCAATATTCCACCCTTTACAAAGGAGTGTACTTTTATGCAGCCTACTCTTTGCTCCCGATGCCAGAAAAATGTCGCCGTGGTCTTTATTACAAGGATCGAAAACGGTGTTTCCAAAAACGAGGGTTATTGTCTGAAATGCGCCCGCGAGCTGGGGATCAAGCCTATTGACGACATGATCCAGAAGATGGGCATTTCCGATGAGGATCTGGATAACCTCACCAGCGAAATGATGTCTGCCTTTGGCGGTGCCGAAGGCAGCGACGGCCTCCTTCCCCAGTCTGATAACGAGGAAGACGAGGATGGTCGCACCGCCACCTTCCCCTTCCTAAACCGTCTGTTCAATGGCAGTCCCTCCGAAGGGGCCTCTCCCAGTGAGCGCCCCATCCGCGAGGACAAAAACAGCAAGGCGGACCGTTCTCCAAAGCGCAAATTTCTGGAGAATTACTGTATCTCCCTCTCCCGCCGCGCGGCTGAGGGCAAGCTGGATAAAGTCATCGGCCGCACCACCGAGCTCCAGCGCGTCATTCAGATTCTCAATCGCCGTCAAAAGAACAACCCCTGCCTGATTGGCGAGCCCGGCGTGGGTAAAACCGCCATTGCCGAGGGGCTTGCCCTCAAGATCCTGCAGCATGACGTTCCCTATAAGCTGCTGGATAAGGAGATTTATCTTCTTGATCTCACTGCCTTGGTCGCCGGAACCCAGTTCCGGGGCCAGTTTGAAAGCCGCATGAAGGGACTCATTGAGGAAATCAAGGCATTGGGAAATATCATCTTGGTCATTGACGAGGTCCACAATATTGTGGGTGCCGGCGATGCCGAGGGCTCTATGAACGCCGCCAATATCCTCAAGCCGGCTCTCTCCCGTGGCGAGATCCAAGTGATTGGGGCCACCACGCTGACCGAATATCGCAAGTATATTGAAAAGGACACCGCTTTGGAGCGCCGCTTTCAGCCCGTTGTGGTAGAAGAGCCCTCCATCGAGGACTCGGTGGCTATTCTCCGCGGCATTGCCCCCTATTATGAGCAATTTCATAAGGTCACGATTTCCCCCGAAATTGCCCGACTGGCGGTCACCATGTCCGAACGGTATATTACGGACCGCTATCTGCCGGATAAAGCAATTGACCTGATTGACGAGGCATGCTCCGACGTCAATCTGCACAATCTTTCTCTGGCTCAGTTGGCCGTCGTGGAAAAAGATCTGGCGGATCTGTCTAAGGAGCATGAGCTTCTCATGCAGGATGCAAGCGAGCAAGCCTACGAGCGTCTTGCCGTTATCCGCAGCAAGGAGCTGCAGCTGGAGGACGAAAAGCGCAACTTAATGGCCCAACCCGCGCCCGCCCTGACCGTGGAAAATTTGGCTCGTGTCATCGAGCTGTGGACGAAAATCCCTGCCACCCAGATTCAAGAGCAGGAATACGCCCGTCTCGCCCAGCTCGACCAGCGACTGAAGCAGCACATCATCGGGCAGGACGATGCCGTGACCGCCGTGGCTGCCGCCATCCGCCGCGGCCGTGTGGGCATCTCTCCCAAGCACAAACCGGTCTCCTTTATCTTCGTCGGCTCCACCGGCGTGGGCAAAACAGAACTGGTCAAACAGCTGGCTCACGACCTGTTTAATTCCCCCGAGGCCCTCATTCGCCTGGACATGTCGGAATTCATGGAAAAGCATTCCGTCTCCCGCATCATTGGCTCTCCCCCCGGCTATGTCGGGTATGACGATGCCGGGCAGCTGACCGAAAAAATTCGCCGCAAGCCCTATTCCGTCATTTTGTTTGACGAGATTGAAAAGGCGCACCCCGATGTGCTCAACATTCTGCTGCAGATTTTGGATGATGGCCGCATCACCGATGCCCACGGCAAAGTGGTCAATTTTGAAAACACCGTCATCGTTATGACCTCGAATGCCGGCAGTGACATCAAGGGGAGCTCCGTGGGATTCGCCCGTACCGCCAACGATCTTGGCCGAGACAAAGCGACCAAGGCACTGCAGCAGTTTCTCCGTCCCGAATTTATCAACCGCGTAGACGAAATCGTCTACTTCACTCCCCTGTCAGAGGCAAGCTTCCGTTCCATTGCCTCACTCATGCTCACTGAGCTGACCGATACACTGATGGAAAAGGGGATCCACCTGATTTATGGAGATGACGTTCTGGATTATCTCACCCGCAAATCCTATTCCTTGATCTACGGCGCCCGGAACCTCCGCCGCCTGATCCAAAAGGAACTGGAGGATACCATCGCCACCCGCATCATCGAAAGCTATATGGCTCCCATTACACAGATCAAGCTCACGATTGCCGAAGATAAAATCGAGCTTTCGTCCCTGTGAGCCGCCCTTCCTGTTAAAAAACGCGTCCCATCTAGCCGATGGGACGCGTTTTTCTATTTTTGATTGCTCTTTATCGCACAAAGGTGACTAAGTCGGTCTTTTTCTCCGGCTTTTCCGGATAGTCCCCTTCACAGTAGCCCAATGCCACTGTGCAAACGGCCTGCTGATTGTCCGGAATGCCGAGCTTCTTCTTAATTTCTGCGCCCTCGTCGCTCTTGAACATGAACAGCGAGGAGGCGGTAATGCAAGAGGAAACCCCCATCGCTGTGGCAGCGGCCACGATCAGACCAGCCGCAATTCCGCAGTCGGTCTGCACATGGAAGTCGCTCTGCAGCTCACCGGAAACGAAGATCACCGTGGGCGCATGGTGCAGCGGCGCATAGCCGGGCGTAGATGCCTTTTTTTTCTGCACTTCGTTTCCTTTGAGCATCATCTGCCGGATATTCTCGGACAGGTGATCCAACAGCTGGCGATCCTGTACCACACTAAAATGATACATCTGCTTATTGTGCGCGGTGGGACCGTCCGTGACGATCTGCAAAATGGTCTGCAACTCCTCATCGGTAATTTGCTTGTCCTGATAGCTTCGAACGCTGCGGCGCGTTTTCAGGGATTCCAGTCCTTCATTGGTTTTCATTCAAAATTCCTCCTGTTTTTAGTCGTATTCATAAGGGATTTCCCCTAAGTAAACCGATGCGCCATCCACCTTGGCCGTCAGGCTGAGAACTTTTCCCTCCAGATAGGAAACGGCAATCAGGTAGTCCCCGTCCTCCAGCCCGTCAATCTTGAATTCCCCAAAGGTGTTGGTCGTAACGTGCTTTTCCTCGTCGGCTCCCTCTTTCCGGCAGGCCACCGATGCGTTCTGCAGACAATCTCCGTTTTTTGTCACCGCTCCGCCGATAAAATTCCGATTAAACCGATAAAGATTTTTATACAGCACATGCGGTCGGGTATTCAGTTCCGGTCGAAGGGCGGACAGCTCATGCTCGGCCACAAACCGTTTCATATCTTCCTCTTCCACAAATTGAAAGGTAAGTGCCCCAGTGGGGCAAGCCATCACGCAGCGCGGTTTATCCCACCCGTTATCCAAAAGGTGACTGCACAGATTGCACTTCTGTGCCAGTTGTGCCTCTTCATTCCAAAACACAGCATGATAGGGACATGCCTCGGCAAGCAGGCGATTTCCCTTCGCCGCCACCGTGTGGAGCAGCACCGCCTGTCCATTCGCACTTTTGGTAACCGCCGCTCCACCCACACGGGCGCAGGCTGCATTTTCGCAGTGCTGACAGGTGGTTGGCAAATAGGCCACATCCATCATGGGATAAACGCCCCGCTCCCGCTTTTTTACGTTGATCCATCGCTGCCCATGCCGGGGCTGCGCGATGGAATAGGGGGGGAAGTCGTTGCCCACGAATTCATCTTTACATGCCATAAAGCAGTTGTTACAACCATGGCAGCGCGCCACATCCACAACTAAAATTCCATTTTTCACGCTCTCTCCGCCTCCTCTGCGTTGCCTGGCGTGACTGTCTCGCCTTCCCAGCGCTTTACTTCCAGCTGGCAGTCCAGCGCCATTCCGCCACAGGTTTTGGTAATAAAACGTTTCGAGGTCAAAATATTGACGCAGCCACCCCGGTCAATGGATTCTCCCGCCTTCCCAAGGGGATCATACTCCGCGCTGGAGCCGTAGGAATGCACCACGCCGGGCCGTACCCGTTCTGTGATCTCCAGCGCGCACAGCACCCCGCCGCGGTCGTTATACAGCAGGACGATCTCACCGTGCTTTAATCCCCGTGCATTGGCGTCCACGGGGTTCAAGCGGGCCACCCAGTAATAATATCCGTCAATCAGCATGCGGTGCTCTGGGATATCATTCATAAAGGAATCCTTGCCATCCCCCATAGTATGCATACTAAAACGGGGATGCGGCGTCAACAGAGACAGGGGGTATTTCTTCGCCAGGGGTGACCGTATTCCCTCCCAGGACGGGATATACTTGGGAATCACCGGACGAGCCTCGTCATCGCTCTTCCAGCGCTTGAGGCTGGAGGATTCAAACTCGATTTTTCCGCTGGTGGTCTGCAGTCCCTTCTGCAGCACCTGTGCGCTGGAAGAAGGTCCCCAATCAGGTGTGTCCCTCTGCCGATCCTCCGCAAACCAACGCAGAGCCGGCGTTCTTTTTTTGCTTTCATCACAGGGTACAACAAAGTAGCCCTTTTGATAGAATTCATCCCAAGTGGTGTACTTGCCAAGGTCAGACGCTTCAAACACCTTGCGTACCCAATCCAGTTCCGTCTTTCCGCCGTCGGTGAAAATGTCACCGATGGCAAGGCGGTTGGCCAGCTCCGCCAGGATCTGATAATCACTGCGGGATTGTCCCAACGGCTCGATACATTTTTTTTGCAGGGTAATTACACGGTGGTTGTTCTGCGTAAAGGAATCGGCCAGATAGCCCGCCGCGTGGGCAAATTCGCTGATATCCCAGCGCTCGAAATTAGTGCAGGCTGGGAAAATGATGTCGGCGTATTTTGCCTCGCCTTCCATCCAAATCGATTGGTTGAGCACAAAATCCACCTTGTCGGTCTGATACATGGAGGCATATCGGTCGCTTTGGGTCATGGTTCCGATGCTGGAACCGCCAAAGCGGTAGATCATCTTGATAGGGGAACAGCCCGGCAATGGGTAATGCTGCTGCCGGAACTGGGATTCAATGTTTTTGGTTCCCTTAAAGTGCCAGCTGGCTTCACCGTTCAGGATTCCCTCCGGGTACACCAGCTTCATCAGCGACTGTTCTGATCCAGACTGCGAGGCCTTTCCTGCATTGGCAAACAGATGCAGGCCCCATTTCCCTGCAGCAGAATCCGCTGCAATGCCGCCCTCGGAATAACCCGGAAAATAAAAATCCGTACTGACCGGCGTTCCCTGCTGGGTGCTCCAAATATTACTGCCGGGCTTCCCCAATCCCTGCATGGCGGCAAGACAAACCATCAATCGGGCCCATTCGTTGCCTGTGGAGCGACGGCAGGCGCCGCCGAATCCACCGATTCCGCCTGCGGCCAGCATGGTCTTATGCGTTCCCCATTTCCGGGCCAGCGCGCGGATCTCTCGGGCCGGAATATCGCACTCCTTCTCCGCCCATTCCGGCGTTTTTGGAATCCCGTCTTCCTCTCCCAAAATGTACGCCTTCCACACGTCAAACCCTGTGGTACGGCTATCTACATAGGTCTTATCATACAGATTTTCGGTGATCCAAGTATACGCGATTGCCAGCGCAAGGCAGTTGTCGGTTCCCATGCAGGGCGCCATCCATTTGTCTCCAAACAGCGTTGAAGTGTGGTTGTTGTACGGATCAATGAACACCATTTCGATGCCCAATTCCTTGAGCCAAAATCGGCGCGGCGTACCTTCATGGGCCGCATAAACGCCCGAGGTCGCCTCCGGATCAGAGGACCAGAATACGATCAGTTCGGTATTCTGCATGGCATCCTCCAGCAGATCGTACTGCTCTGGAATACCGTAGCGCCAACTAAAGCCCCAGTTATGCATCGCGCCCCATTGCCAGCCCTCCCAGCTGTCCGGATTGGAGCTGATGTCGGTAAAACCGGTCAGGTTCCGGAATCGCACCCATGAACTCATCCAATAGCCCACGTTGCCCCACAACTGATGGGAGGAATGTGCATAGGCAAGGGCCGAAGAGCCGTACTCTCCCTTGATCCGGATAATCTCGTCGGCAGCGATATCCAGCGCCTCATCCCAGCTGATGGGCTCATAGCCCGAAACACCGCGCTTGTCGCAATTCCGCTCCCCATTTGGGTCAAAATCCACCCGTTTGAGCGGAGTCAGAATGCGCTTTCCGGAATAGATCATCGACTTCATACCGGAGGTAAACGCCGTCACCGATGCCCGGCGCGGCGGGGAAAAGCGCTTTCCCCGCGCCTCAATTTCCCAGGATGCGGCATCACTCTCATCAAATTCCATCGGCGTAATGCGAACGATGCGTCCGTTTTCTACATAGACAAAAACAGGCCCGCCCGTGGTCCCGTTGGTCAGTTTTATTGTTTTATTCAATGAAAGTGCCCCCATCCATGCCGCTATCACCGGCACATCTCTTGTTAACCGTGTAACAACATTGTATGGGAGTCTTCACTAATAGTCAAGTGCTATCAGTCTTATTGGCTCTATTTTTGTTTTATTTAACTATATATGTCTTTATTTTTTGTTTATAATGTTTACATTATTTCTTTTTTTATGATAAATTTTCTCTTTTGCATTCTAATTCCCGTTTTCGTTATTAACATTTACTATCACAGTATTAATCTTCTGTTTCATCGCATAAGCCACGGTCTGCATCGTCCCGCCCGGCATCCCGTCGTAAACCGCAAGCAGCACGGAGGACCTGTCCACCATATACCGATTGCGCCGCATCATGCAGCCCCTGTCGTACTGGTGCTGTACCATGGTTTCGTAGTCGCACTTCTCCAGCAGCGCAGCATACCGCCGACGCTCCTGTTCCGGCCACGCGGCGGCTTGCGTCTGACATGGGATAGCCGCCTCTATGGTTACATCCGGATGCCTCCCCCGCAGTTCCATAACCGCCTCGCAGAAATACAGATCACAGCCTCGTGCCATGCCGCAGATGAAATGCCGTTTTCCTGTGTCGTATATCTCCTGCACCCGTCGTGCCAGCTCCTGCTTCAATTTTATGCAGGCGGGGTCCTTCTCATTTTCTTTCCAGGCAAGCTTTTCCGGCCGATGCCCGGTAAAGCAGCAGGTGTCCTCTCGTCTCATCACGTCACCTCTTTTCTTCCATTGTAGTATACCAGTCACCGCAAGTCAACGAATATAGAACATTTGTTTTATATTTTTGTCTTGCATTTTTCTACAAATTTGTTATACTATTGTTAACAACGGAATAGGTGTCTTCAGGGCGGGGTGTAATTCCCCACTGGCGGTAAAGTCCGCGAACGGTCATTTTTATGACCGCCGACCCGGTGTAACTCCGGGACCAACAGTTATAGTCTGGATGAAAGAAGATGTGTTAATAAACCTCCATCGATATTTAACACCTGAAAGGCATGGCTTTTCTGGTGTTAAAATTTTGAAGGAGTGTTTTTTTATGCAAAGGAATACCCACAAACTCACCGTCACCGCCATGCTGGCGGCAGTCGCCACCGTCCTTATGTTCCTTGATTTCAGCGTTCCCCTTATGCCCACCTTCATCAAGCTGGATGTATCCGAGCTCCCCGCGCTGCTCGCCTCTTTCAGCCTTGGCCCGGTTTATGGCGTGGCTGTCTGTCTCATCAAAAACGTGATCAACCTCATGCGTACCAGTACGGGCGGCGTAGGGGAACTGTGCAATTTCATTTTGGGCGCTTGTTTCGTTTTCCCCGCCGGTCTCATTTACCAACGGCTGCGGTCCCGCCGGGGGGCTATCGTTGGGGCTGTCGTCGGTGCTGCTGTCATGGCCGCACTCAGCGTTCCGTTCAACTACTATATTACCTATCCCATCTATTCCAACTTCATGCCTGTGGAGGCGATCATCGCCATGTACCAGGCAATCCGTCCTTCTGTAAACGGTCTGCTGGAATGTCTGGTCACCTTTAATATGCCCTTCACCTTTTTGAAGGGTCTGCTGGATGCCCTTTTGTGCTTCCTCATTTATAAACCGCTTTCCCCCATTCTGCACGGAAACCGCCGCGCAGGTGCATGATCTGAAATCAGTCAGGCCGCTGTCTTTGTTCCACCAAAGACAGCGGCCTTTTTTCTAAACCCGCCGGACCCGCATAGGAACCCTCTTTCTCTCTCATATAATAGAACAAATGTTTGACTCTTCAGGCGGAATATGCTATTATCGGTTCGGGAGATGAGTTTGGTGGAGCGTGTCATTCTGCACTGTGATCTAAATAGCTTTTTTGCCGCTGCGGAACTGCTCTCCCGTCCGGATCTGCAGAACAGGCCTGTGGCGGTGTGCGGCGACCCAAAAAGCCGCCACGGAATCATCCTGGCCAAGAACGATCCCGCCAAGCGCTTTGGCGTTAAAACCGCAGAGACGATCTGGCAGGCGCAAAAAAAATGCCCAGAGCTTGTCCTTCTCCCCGCGCATCAAGATCTCTATTACCGGCTTTCTCGTCAAGTAAACGCTATCTACGGGCGATATACCGACCTGGTGGAACCATTTGGAATTGACGAAAGCTGGCTGGACGTTTCCGGAACACTGCACCTGTTTGGCATGAATGGGTCTGGGCTTGCCGACGAATTGCGTCAAACCATCAAGCAGGAATTGGGGCTTACCATTTCCGTGGGTGTCTCCTTTAACAAGATTTTCGCCAAGCTGGGCAGCGATTATAAAAAACCAGATGCCACTACCGTTATTTCCCGATCGGAGTTTCCACGCATTGTCTGGCCCCTTCCTGTTACTGATCTTCTTTTTGTCGGCCCGGCGGCTGCCCATATTCTGGCAAGCTACGGCGTGACCACCATCGGCCAACTGGCGCATTTTGACCGTGAGGCACTTTGCACTGTTTTGGGAAAGCAAGGTGCCCAGCTGCACGATTACGCCAATGGTCTGGACCGCTCCCCCGTTTCCCCTGCTGTACTTTCTGAGCCCCCAAAATCCGTTGGCAACGGCTTTACCTTTGCGCAAAACCTGCTGGGAGAACAAGCGATCCGGCAGGGCGTCAGTCTTCTGTGTGACCGGGTTGCCATGCGGCTGCGGCGGCATGGTCTCAAGTGCTGCACCATTCAGGTTGCGATTCGCGACCCCGATTTCAAGGATATTTCCCGTCAAAAAGGACTGGAAGTCCCAACCTATCTCTCCCGCGAACTTGTGGCTGTTTCCATGGAACTCATTCGAACATCGTGGAATCTCTCGTTTCCGATTCGGGCACTCACCATCACGGGGACACATTTGATCCCCGAGTGCGAAGCGTCTGAGCAGCTGTCTCTATTCTCCCCCCATGTCAAAACCAGAGAAAATCTGGAAAAATTGGAGAAAACGGTGGATGGCATCCGGGGTCGTTACGGCCCTTCCTCCATTTCCCTTTTCTGCAAAGAAAGGGAACCGCGCAACTCGAAAAGGCCACCGGCTTAGCCGGTGGCCTTTTCGGAACAATGGTGCAAAAAACGCTTACAGCGGTTCAAAGTCCGCAGCGCCATGCTTACAAATGGGGCATATGAAATCCGGCGGCAGGGGTTCTCCCTCATATACATAGCCGCAAATTCTGCAGATATAGCCCTTTTTCTTTTCTGCGGCAGGCTTGGGCTTGATGTTGGCAAAGTAATAGGCGTAGGTGACGGATGGTATGTTGGAGAGAACCTTCGCTTCGGTCACGTCGGCGGCAAAAACGGTGTGGGTACCGAAATCCGTTTGGGCGAACACCTTGCCCGAGAGTACGGCGTTGGCCCAGTCCGACAGATAATACAGGCCGTTTTCGCTGCGTACCGCGCCGGGGTAATCCACAAACTTATTTGTGCTTTGCCCGCTCTGAAAGCCGAAGTGCTGAAACACCGAGAAGTCAGTCTGCTCCGTGAGGATGGAGACATTAAACTGCCCGGTGCGTAGAATCATGTCGTGGGTAAAATTTTTTTTATTTACGGCGATGGTGATGCGTTGTGGGTCGGTGGTCACCTGAACGGCGGTGTTAATAATGCAGCCGTTATCCTTGTCGCCCTCCTGTGCCGTGAGGACGAACAAGCCATAGGAAAGCTTGAACATAGCGCTGGCATCAACCTCTCCCGCCGCTGGGGCAACCTGGGTTGGCATGGCAATGCGAAGAATCTCATTGGCAGCTGACATGGTGCGCTCCTTTCACCCAATTGGGGGCAATGTAAGATTTTATATTTTAAGTATAGGAGCGCAATGAAAAATTGTCAATAAAAATAATCATTATTGTTTGTGAGATGAGAGACGCCAACCTGCTGCCACGGGTTACAGTCCCAACAGCTTTGCGGCGTTGTCACCTCGAATGGCGGCGTTTTGAGCTGGCGTGAGCGGCATCGAGTCCAGAACGGACAATGCCGCTGCTTGGTCACCCCATGGACTGTCGGTGGCGAACAGCAGCCTGTCCGCGCCGTGCTTTTGAAGAATGCCCATGAACTGCTCCCGGGAAATCAGCCAACGGTCGTCCGGGGCGCGCACGGTACCTGGGGCAGGGGTCAGTACCCCCAGAGAAAGGGCAGTATCCAGATACAGCGGCAGTCCGGCCAGCTTTTCCCGCACCTCGT
Organism: Oscillospiraceae bacterium; assembly: GCA_963666535.1. Lineage (GTDB taxonomy): Bacteria > Bacillota > Clostridia > Oscillospirales > Oscillospiraceae. Next base: position 2,496,383 of record OY762913.1, read on the forward strand.
CCCACTGTCGCCAGCCACCGATGTGCGCCAACACCAGCTTGTCAGGCTGTACGGTAAGAAAGGCACGCAGCATGCGGTCCGGGGAGGATAAGTCTCCCCCCACCCCGATGTCCCATCCGGCGTGGGTAACTATGATCAATCCCAAGGCGGATGCCTCATCCAGAATGCGGAGGTACCGCACGTCGTCAAAAGCCACCCCCTGATACAGCGGGTGGAGCTTAATACCTTTCAGCCCGTAGCCTGCAATCCGCTTCAGTTCCGCTTTGTAGTCGGAAAAGTCGGGATGCATGGCACCGAAAAAAAGCAGACGGCGGTCGCCGCGCTCGTTCTGCTGCGCGGAAAGGACATTCAGTTTTTCCACCTGATGGACGTCGGTGGCGACGGGAAGGACAACGGACAGATCCACGCCTGCCTGTTCCATGGCGGTCAGAAGCCCCGTTTGGGTTCCGTCGGTATAAGCCTTGGAGCGGGCCACCAGCTGCAGCTTGCTTAAAACGCGCTCGGCAAGGGCGGGAGGAAACGTATGGGTATGAAAATCGATGGTCATAATATTCTCCTGCATGAAAAATAGAGTCATCCGGCAAAGCGGAGCTGTTGGAACAAAAAAGGAGTATGGTTTAGGCTTCCCTAAACCATACTCCTTTTTTGGCGTGCGGGCAAGACCTTAGTCACCCAAAACTTCCTTTTGGGGTGCGCTGACGTGTTTTTCATAGCAGGCGAAAGCATGCTCCACCAGTGTGTTGTCAGGTTTTTTTGTTACCCAACTGACCACCGGCACCAGAATCAGGCTAAACAGCATGCAGAACGCGCCTGCATTCAGCGGAGACTGGAGCAGGGCGGGGAAGGAGGAACGAAACAGCATGTTCAGTACCATCAAGCCGGAGCCAAACAGGAACGAGGTCCAGCAGGCGGCCTTGGTCGCGCCCTTCCAGTACAGTCCGTACAGGAACGGGGCGAGGAAGGAGCCTGCCAGCGCGCCCCAGGACACGCTCATCATCTGGGCGATAAAGGTGTTGACGCTTCTGTACTGCAGCACCGCGATCACGGCGGAAATGGCCACGAATACTACGATGAAAACGCGCATCAGAAACACCGTCTTCTTCTCGCTCATATTGGGCAGAAAGGTGCCGCCCAAAAAGTCAATGGTGATGGTGGAGCTGGATGCCATCACCAGCGAGGACAACGTGGACATTGAGGCAGACATGACCAGAATGACCACCAGCGCGATCAGCAGAGGAGACAGATGAGACAGCATAGCGGGGATGATGGAGTCATAGCCGCCTGCCGCCACTTCCTCCGCCGTGGAAAAGATGCGGCCGAAGCCGCCCAGAAAATAACAGCCTCCGGCAACGATCAGGGCAAAGATGGTGGAAATAATTGCGCCCTTTTTGATTGCCTGCTCGCTCCTAATCGCATAAAACTTCTGCACCATTTGGGGCAGACCCCATGTGCCAAGCGAGGTGAGGATGACCACGCCCAGCAGATTGAAAGGATCAGGGCCAAAGAAGGAGGCGAACGCACCGTTGAGTGTGGTGGAGCTGTCCTCCACCGCAGCCAGCAGATGGATAGAGGCCGTAAAGCCACCGTTAATACTGAGCACTGCGGCGATAATGGCAATGATACCGAAAATCATGACAAGCCCCTGAATGAAGTCGTTGATGGCGGTTGCCATATAGCCGCCGGCGATGACGTATGCGCCGGTGAGCACAGCCATCAGTACGATGCAAACCGTGTAATTGATGTCAAACGCCATGCCAAACAGACGAGACAGGCCGTTGTACAGCGAAGCGGTATAGGGAATCATAAAGACAAAGGTGATGATCGACGCCCCCACCTTCAGAGAGCGGCTGTTGTACCGCTTACCGAAAAATTCGGGCATGGTGGCGGTGTTCAGGTGCTGCGTCATAATGCGGGTGCGGCGGCCCAGCACCACCCACGCCAGCATGGAACCGATCAAGGCGTTGCCCAGACCGATCCAGGTGGAGGCAAGTCCATATTTCCAGCCGAACTGTCCGGCATAGCCGACAAAAACCACGGCGGAAAAATAGGAAGTGCCGTACGCGAAAGCGGTCAGCCACGGACCGATGGAGCGCCCGCCCAACACAAAGCCGGCTACGTCAGTGGCATTGCGGCGGCAGTACAGTCCAACACAGACCATGATGCCGAAGTAGATCACCAACAAAATAAGTTTGATTGCCACGAAAAAAACCTCTCTCTCTTTTCCTGTTACAAAAGCACTTTATTACTTTAACGCTTTTAATGGATAAAGTCAAGAGGGATGCCATATAATCCTCAAAAAACGACCTTGCATTGGGGTCTTGTGCTCCTCCTATGCGGTGAATGGAGCCTAAACCATAATAAATGGCGCTGCCTCCTACAAAAAGGACGCAGCGCCGTTTTCATTATTTTGCAGTGCCCATCAGCAGGTACATGACCGCTTTCTGCGCGTGGAGCCGGTTTTCCGCTTCGTCAAAAATCTCATCCGCATGTGCCTCAAACACTTCGGCTGTGATCTCTTCTCCGCGATGCGCGGGCAGACAGTGCTGCACAAGACAGCCGGGATGCGCCACCGACATCAGGTTGGCATTCACCTGGTATCCCCGAAAGGCTTTGATCCGCTTCTCCTTTTCGTCCTCCTGCCCCATAGAGGCCCAGACATCGGTAAAGATGACGTCAGCCCCGTCGGCAGCCTGCTTGGGGTCTTCGGACAGCGAAAATGCGGCATCGGCAGTTTTGGCAAATTCCAAAACCTGCGCATCGGGCAGGTAATCGGCGGGGCAAGCCACCGAAACCTCCATCCCGCACTTCAGACCGCCGACAATGAGGGAATTTGCCATGTTGTTGCCATCGCCGATGTAGCACAGCTTCAGCCCCTCCAGACGGGTCAAACGCTCCCGAACCGTCATTAGGTCGGCCAGCACCTGACAGGGGTGGCTGAAATCGGTCAGACCGTTGATAACGGGGATTGAGGCGTACTCTGCCAGCGCCTCCACCTCGTTCTGGGCAAAGGTGCGGATCATGATGCCATCGCAGTAACGCGCCAGAACGCGGGCAGTATCCTCAATCGGCTCGCCGCGCCCAATTTGGCTCTCCTTGCCGGACAGGAAAATCGCATGCCCGCCCAGCTGGTACATGCCGGTTTCAAAGGAGACCCGGGTGCGGGTGGAGTTTTTTTCGAAGATCATGGCCAGCGTTTTGCCCGCCAGATAGTTGTGGGCAATGCCGTGCTTCTGGTTGTACTTCATCTGATCGGCAGTGTTGAGAATGTTCGTGATGTCCTCTCTGGACAGGTCAAGCAGCTTCAGCAGATCCTTTTTCATGTCCGTGTCTCCTTATGCAAGCGTATTTTTTAGGATAGCGACACCCCTGTCGATTTCCTCCTTGGTGATGACCAGGGGGGGTAGCAGCCGCATACTCGAACCTGCGGTCAGACACAGCAGACCGTTTTCAATGAGCTTACTAGCAATGCCCTTGTTCTCGTAACCTTCTGCTACCTCAATGCCCACCATAAGCCCCATACCACGGGTTTCCCCAAAGCATGGCAGCTCCAGCGCTTCAATCTGCTCCCGCAGATAGCTTCCCTTTTCCTTGACCTGCTCCAAAAATCCATCGGTGAGGGTATCTTGCACCATCAGCGCGGCAGCCGCGCACACCGGGTTACCGCCAAACGTGGTGGCGTGGGTGCCCGGAGTGAGCACGCCCCTGCACTTTTCGTTGGCCAGAATGCCGCTCATGGGCAGACCGCCCGCAATCCCCTTGGCGAAAGAGACCACGTCGGGGAGAATGTCATATTGCTGATAGCAGAACAGGCTGCCGGTACGGCCAACGCCGGTCTGCACCTCATCCACCAGCAGCAGCCAGTCCCGCTGCTTGCACAGTGCGGCTAAATCTGCCACATATTTTTTGTCCAGCGGCAACACCCCGCCCTCGCCTTGGATCAGCTCCACCATAACGGCGCATACGTCATGACCGGAGACAGCCTCCAGCGCATCCATGTCATTGACATCGGCATAACGGAAGCCTTCGGTGAAGGGAAAGAAGTAGTGGTGGAACACGTCCTGACCGGTGGCCGCCAGGGTGGTAATGGTACGGCCGTGGAAAGAATTGTTCAGGGTGAGGATGGTACCCCGGCCCTTGCCGTATTTGTCAAAGGAATACTTGCGGGCAAGCTTAATCATGCCCTCGTTTGCCTCGCCGCCCCCGTTTGCAAAAAACGCCCCGTCCATGCCGCTGCGCTTACAAAGGGTTTCGGCCAGCCGAATGTACGGTTCCGAGTAAAACAGGTTCGAAATGTGGCCGAGCTTCAGCGCCTGCTCCGCGATGGCGGCGGCCCACTTTTCGTTGCCATAGCCCACCGAGACTACGCCGATGCCGCTGGTAAAGTCAATGTATTCCCGGCCCGAAACATCCCATAGGGTGGCGCCCTTGCCGCGATCCACGGCCACAGGGAACCGTCCATAGGTCTGCATCATGTACCGGCCGTCTAGGTCTTTCAGTTCATCAAAAGTCATCATAGCAAGCTCCTTACAGCAACATCGTTCCCACGCCTTGGGTGGAAAGCATCTCGATCAGAATGGAGTGGGGTGTGCGTCCATCTAGGATGTGGGCGCGTGCCACGCCGGAGCGCACCGCCTCCACGCAGCAGTCAATTTTAGGGATCATGCCGCCGGAAATAATGCCATCCTTGATCAGTCCCGGCACCTCAGACATCTGCACCACGTGGATGAGGGTGTCCTCGTCCTTTGCGTCCTTCAAAAGGCCGCGCACGTCTGTGAGCAGGATGAGCTTCTCGGCTCCCAGCGCAACAGCCAGCTTGGCGGCGGCGGTATCGGCGTTGACGTTGTAGGCGGTGTCAGCGTCCGTCCCCTGGGCCACGGTGGAGACCACAGGGATGTATCCGTTTTCCAGCGCATTGAACACGGCTTTGGGATTGACGGCGGTCACATCCCCCACCAGCCCGTAGCGCTCGCTCAGCTGCACGGCCTGCAGCAGCTCGCCGTCCATGCCGCACAAACCGATGGCCTGCCCGCCCATGCGGTTGATGGTGGCAACCAGATCCTTGTTCACCTTGCCGCAGAGCACCTGCTGCACGATGTCCATCGTTTCCTCATCGGTGTAACGCAGTCCGTCCACAAAGGTGGACTGCTTGCCGATTTTCTTCAGCATGGCGTTGATTTCGGGGCCTCCGCCATGAACCACCACAACCCGAATCCCCACCAACGACAGCAGAATGATGTCGCTGATCACGGCGTGACGCAGCTCTTCGGAAATCATGGCGTTCCCGCCGTATTTCACCACGATGGTTTTGCCGGTGAATTTCTGGATGTAAGGCAGTGCCTCGGCCAGTACCTGGGCGCGCTCCACATGGAATGATGACATGGAGATTCCTCCTGTTTGGAATAAGTAAAAAAAGAGATGGCACGCATTGCGTGACGGGCTTTTGCCTAGTCCCGCCGCGCGCCATTGCGGCGTTTGATCCGTTTAGGTTCTGTAATCACCGTTGATCTTCACATAGTCATACGTGAGGTCGCAGCCCCAGGCCGTGGCTTCACAGTCACCTTCGTTGACGTCGATATCAATAATGACCTCGTCTTCGGTCAGAATTTTTTTCGCGGTGTGCTCGTCAAAGTCCACGCCGGCGCCCATTTTGCACACCAAAACTTCGCCTGCTGCGGAGCAGAACTTTACATCAACATATTCAGGACGGAAGGGAGCCTTGGAATAGCCCATGGCGCAGAGCACCCGGCCCCAGTTGGCATCGGCGCCGAACATGGCGGCCTTCACCAGACTGGACTTGATGACCTCCATGGCCAGGCGTTCGGCGGTCTCCTCGGCGCGGGCCCCGTGGACGTGGCAGGTGAGCAGCTTGGTGGCTCCCTCGCCGTCGCCGGCGATGGAGCGGGCCATGTGAACGCAAACCGCTTCCAGTGCTTCGTAAAAAGCGGTATAGCTCTCGTCCTTCCACTCAATGAGGGGGTTCGTCGCCATGCCGTTAGCCAAAATGACGCACATGTCGTTGGTGGAGGTGTCGCCGTCCACCGAAACGTGGTTAAAGGTGTATTTCACCACAGAGGAAAGGGCCTCGTGAAGCATTTCTGAGGTAATGGCGCAGTCCGTGGTAATAAAGCAAAGCATGGTGCCCATATTGGGGTGGATCATCCCCGAACCTTTGGCGATAGCGCCGATGGTAACGGTTTTGCCCCCCAGCTCAAAGGAAACCGCACTCTCCTTCTTTTTGGTGTCGGTGGTCATGATGGCGCTTTCGGCATCGTCAGAGCCATCAGCGGACAGGCTGGCCGCCAGTGCTGGCATACCTGCTTCAATGGCCGAGATGGGAAGCGTTTGGCCGATCACGCCCGTGGAGGCAACCACAAAATCCGCCGCCGCAAGGCTGGTAGCCCTGGCTGCTGCCTCGCACATTTTTTGGGCGTTCTCGTGTCCCAGCGGGGCGCAGGCGTTGGCATTGCCGCTGTTGGCGATAATGCCGCGGGCCACGCCGTTTTCCAAATGATCCATGGTGACGTAAAGCGGGGCGGCTTTTACCCGGTTCATGGTGTAGGTGGCCGCCGCCGTGCACTCTGTTTCAGAAAGAATCATAGCGAGGTCTTTTTTGTCGCTGGTGTTATTTTTCACGCCGCAGTGGATGCCGCCGGCGGTAAAGCCCTTTGCGGCTGTTACGCCGCCTTTTATCTGCTTCATAGTAGCAGCTCCTTTATTGTTGAGAGATAGAAAAATATTTTATCCCAATTATCCGGGTGCGTCAATGCCTACAGCTTGCGTTCAGCTTAGATTCAGCCCGGTGGTTTCCTCCAGCCCCAGCAGCAGATTCATGTTTTGCACAGCGGCGCCCGATGCGCCCTTCCCCAGGTTGTCAAAGCGGGAGCAGACCATTGCCTGGGTATCGTTGCCGCAGACAAAGATCTGTAGCCGGTCGGAACCCGCCATGTTGCTCGCGCCCATAAAACCATCGGCAGGAGTTTCGGTGCAAACTTCAATAAATGGTTCTCCCGCGTAAAAGTCGGCATAAACCCGATGCAGTGTGGCAATGGATTGCTTCCCGCACAGCGTGTCCAGATGCAGCGGGATCGTTACCACCATGCCCTGGGGATAGTCACAGATCATAGGGCAGAAGATGGGCTTACGCTCCAGCCCACAGCAGGCCATCATTTCAGGGATGTGCTTATGGGCGAGGGTCAGGGCGTAGTGCCTGGGACTGTCCAGTTCAGGGTCGCGCCCCGCATCCTCATAAACCGCGATGGTCTTTTTTCCCGCCCCTGTGTAGCCGGAAACGGCGTGAGCGGCGATGGGATAATCATCGGTCAGAATCCCCAGCTCCACCAGCGGATGCACCAGGGAGATAAATCCAGTGGCATAGCAGCCCGGGTTTGCAACCCGCTTGGAGGAACGGATTTTTTCCCGCTGCTGTCTGCACAGCTCAGGAAATCCATACACCCAGTCGGGATCGACCCGGTGGGCGGTGGATGCGTCAATGATGCTGGTGTTGGGATTCTCCACCAAGGCCACCGCTTCTATGGCCGCGGCGTCCGGCAAGCAGAGAAACACAACGTCCGCAGCATTCATCAGCTTCTTGCGCTCGGCGCTATCCTTGCGTTTCGCCTCGTCGATGAGCAAAAGTTCGATATCGTCACGCCTGCCCAGCCGCTCGTAGATCTGCAGCCCGGTGGTTCCGTCTTTTCCGTCAATGTAAACCTTTGGTTTCATACGATTCATTCCTTTTTTGCCCCGCTGGGGCGGCAGTTTTTTCCTTGGCCTGCCGGGGAGCGTTCCGTGATCAAAGCGATCACGTTCTCTCCGCTACAAAATTCTTGATGTAAGCGATCTGACGCTCCACATCCGCGCGGGCGGGCCCGCCGACCACTTTTCTGCCGTTGACACACGTCTTTAACTGCAGAGCCTCGTATACATCCTCGTCGAACAGGTCTGAGATGGCGCGGAAGTCACGCAAAGTAAGCGTTTCCAATGTGTCGCCGTTTTTAATGCACATATTGACCAGGCGACCCACGATCATATAGGCCTCGCGGAAGGGCATTCCCTTCTTGGCAAGGTAATCGGCACAGTCGGTGGCATTGATAAAGCCGCCGGCCGCCGCCTTGGCCATGTTCTTGGGACGCACGGTAAGCGTATCCACCATGGCGGCGAACACGGGCACGCACATCTGGACCGTATCGATGGCGTCAAATACCGCCTCCTTGTCCTCCTGCATATCCTTGTTGTAGGCCAGCGGCAGCCCCTTCATCACAGTCAGCATGGTGATGAGGGCGCCGTACACCCTGCCCGTCTTGCCGCGCACAAGCTCGGCAACGTCCGGGTTTTTCTTCTGGGGCATGATGGATGAGCCGGTGGAGTAGGCGTCGTCCAGATCCACAAATTTGAATTCCCAGCTGCACCACAGGATGATCTCCTCGGAGAAGCGGGACAGATGCATCATCAAAATGGACAGCGCGGACAGCAGTTCAATGGCAAAGTCACGGTCAGAGACCGAATCCATGGAGTTTTCGGTGGGTTTGCCAAAGCCCAGCAGCTCGGCAGTACGGGCGCGGTTCACCGGGTAGGTGGAGGTGGCCAACGCACCGGCCCCCAAGGGGCACTCGTCCAGCCGCTCGCGGCAGTCCTCTAACCGGGTCACGTCCCGCCGCAGCATGTTGGCATAGGCCATCATATAGTGCGCGAAGGTAGTGGGCTGGGCCCGCTGTAAATGGGTATAGCCGGGCATGACGGTGTCCAGATTCGCCGCCGCCTGCTTAACCAGCACCTGTTCCAGATTAAGCACCTGTCCTACGATTTTTGGAATTTCATTTTTGACATACATGCGAAAATCCACGGCAACCTGATCATTCCGGCTGCGGGCGGTGTGCAGGCGCTTGCCTGTGTCCCCGATCCGGTCGGTAAGCATGGCCTCAATGTTCATGTGGATGTCCTCGTTATCCAGGGAAAACTCCACATGTCCTGCTTGGATATCGGCTAAAATAGTGCGCAGACCGGCAACGATCTTGTCGGCCTCGCCTTTTTCGATAATCCCCTGCTCGCCCAGCATGGTGGCGTGGGCGATGGAGCCGGTGACGTCCTCCTTGTAAAGCCGTGCGTCAAAGGAGATGGAGGAATTAAAGTCGTTGACAAGGGTGTCGGTTTCCTTTTGAAAACGGCCTGCCCAAAGTTTCATAATAAACGCTCCTATCTGGAAATAGCGGTGTGGCGGGGGCAAGCCCCCGCCATGCCGCTCAGGATATCCCGCCGGCCGTATGAGCGGGCCGGAATGTTTTGATTACAGCTTGCCCTGCTTGAGCAGCGCCTGTACCTTGATGGGCAAACCATACAGGTTGATAAAGCCCTGGGAGTCCATCTGGTCGTAGTCGCTCTCCCCAAAGGTCGCGATGTTTTCGGAGTACAGGGAATACGGAGAGGTGACGCCGGCGTTGATGACATTGCCCTTGTACAGCTTCAGTTTCACCGTGCCGGTGACGTTCTTTTGGGTGGAATCCACGAAAGCGGACAGCGCCTCGCGCAGAGGTGTGTACCACTGACCATTATAAACAAGCTCACCGAAGGTGATGGCAAGCTCAGCCTTTTTGTGCGCCGTCATCTTGTCCAGCGTCAATGTTTCCAAAATTTCGTGGGCCTTATAAAGAATGGTGCCGCCCGGTGTTTCATATACGCCGCGGCACTTCATGCCAACCAGCCGGTTTTCCACAACGTCCAGAATGCCAATGCCGTTGTCCCCGCCCAGCTTGTTCAGGGTGCGGATGATATCGGAGCCCTTCTTTTTTTTGCCATCCACGGCAACGGGGACACCCTGCTCAAAATCAAGGGTGACATAGGTGGCCTGATCGGGCGCCTTGGCGGGAGAAACCCCCATCTCCAAAAAGCCGTCCTTTTCATACTGCGGCTCCAGCGAAGGGTCCTCTAAATCCAGTCCCTCATGGCTGAGATGCCAAAGGTTCTTGTCCTTTGAATAGTTTGTCTCGCGGTTAATTTTCAGCGGGATGTTGTGAGCCTCGGCGTAGTCGATCTCTTTGTCACGGCTGTCCAGCTCCCAAGTCCGCCATGGAGCGATGATCTTCATGTTGGGAGCCACCGACTTGATGGCCAGCTCGAACCGCACCTGGTCGTTGCCCTTGCCGGTGCAGCCGTGGGCAATGGCATCAGCACCTTCCTTCAACGCGATTTCAGCAATGCGCTTTGCGATGATGGGGCGGGCAAACGAAGTGCCCAGCAAGTACTCCTCGTATTTGGCGCCCGCCTTCATGGTGGGGATGATGTAGTCATCCACAAACTCGTCGGTGAGGTCTTCAATGTACAGCTTGGAGGCACCGGTCTTAATCGCCTTTTCCTCCAGGCCGTCTAGCTCGGTGCCCTGTCCCACATCACCGGATACGGCGATCACTTCGCAGTTATCATAGTTTTCCTTCAGCCAGGGGATGATGACGGATGTATCCAGACCGCCGGAATAGGCGAGAACGACTTTTTTAATATCAGACATGGTAAAAACCCTCCGTGATTTTTTAATGTTGGATGTATCATACCACGACACATCGGTTCGGTTCAAGTATCATTTTGCATAAACATACTAAAATTACCGGCAAATTTCCGTCATATCATCAAAAATACGCATTAATATACATATATTCATGAATAAGCACGATGTGCAGACGCTGTGGCTTACATGTGGAAGCGCCGCCGGGCCTCCTCCCGAAGTCCGGGTGTGCGGCGAACGTACACAAGGGGGACGATCAGTGCCACGCAGATGGCAAGCACCACGATAGACCAGCTGGGGGCGTAAACACGTTCCAGCCAGCGGTCGATGAAGCACTCTATGGCTAGTACGAACAGCCCAACGGCTCCGATAATCAAGGTCACGCTGGTGAGGATGGACCGGCGGCGATTTGCCAGCAGCAGGCCCAGTAGTACCGCCAGAACACTGCCCGCACTAATGATGGGCAGGGCAAGGCCGAGAAACCAGTCCTGCCCGTGCAGATCAATCGAGATCAAATAGATATAAACACCTACGGCGCAGGCATCCAGCCAAAGCCGCACCCAAAGTGGGAGGGCGCGGTGCACCAGTGGGGGGACGAACCAGACCCAAAGCAGCACCGCTGCACCGATAATATACAGGGACCAAGGACGATCAGACCGAAGTAAAAATAGGTTGAGCAGGCCACAGCACAGCGAAACAGAAAACAGCAGTACGGTGAGCAGCAGCACCAGCTCCTTTCGGCTGACCGGCGGCACTTCTTCCCGCCGCACGGGGAACGGCGTGGGGGCCTCAGAGCTCGCCCGCTGCTGTGGATAATAGATCGGCGTATGGCACAGGGGACAGGCTTTCGCCGTAGGGTGCAGCTCCACGCCGCAATTCACGCAATAAGACATGATGGATCATCCTTTCGCGGTATCAATACAGGGGCGCAAGCGCCCCATTCAGTTTGTGCGGTTGGACTCCACCCGCACGGGGATGCCGTCCCGAATCAGGTGGCGGAAAAATTCCCGCTCTACATCGCTCTCTTGCACCGTGCCGGCAAAGGTAATTTCCATAATGTTTCCATAACCGATGCTGGCGCAGTTAGAGCGGGCGTCATAGGACTGGCCCAGAATCAGCTCCATCCGCCGGATATAAGGGCGCATGATCTCAGGAACGTCAAAGCGGCCGGGGTTTGTAAACGTGGTGGTATAGGGCTTGCTGCCCACCAGCTTATAGCTGATATTCATAGCTGCGTTTTTGATCGGTGCGGGAATGATTTGCAGCAAATGGTTTCGCTGCAGCCGTACATTTCTGGTGAGCTGAGAGGCGAGCTCCTGCCGGGTGATGTGCAGGTGCATATAGTGATGAACCTGAGAGACAATCTCAGGAAAGGTGTATTCTCCCAAATTCGGGTCGATATAGGGGCGGGAGGTGAGAATAAAGTTGCGCAGGGTTCCGCTGGGAAAGTGAGGCCGCAGATTAATGGGCACCGCCAGCGCCACGGGCAAAAGCCGGTGGTTGTGTTCCAGCTGCTGCTTTTTCAGCAGCGACTCGATCAGCACCGCCGCCATGTATTCGGTGACCGACGCGCCGTATTCCTTTGCCTTTTGCTTCAGCTTGTCCAGAGGAACGATACCCATGGTGACATTCAGGGTGTAAAATCGCTCCGGTGTTCCCTTGCCCGGATACGCCCGTTCAGCGCCCATACCCCGCAGGGTTTTTGCCGTGGCATAGCGGGCGTAGGAATCCTCCTGTTCTTCTGAAGTTGGCGGCTCGTTAACATTCAAAACACCGTCGCCATCGGGAATGTCGTGACCCATTTCCCGCAGATAGACCGCCACTAGTGTGCGCATAAAAATCAACGCGCCCGCCCCATCGGAAAGGGCGTGAAAAAACTCCACGGAAATACGATTTTCGTAATAAAAAAAGCGGATCAGCCAGCCGTTATTTTCGTTAAAGCGCAGGGGCTGACACGGATTTTGCATATCCTCCCGCACAAAGGGGCCGGTTTTGGTGTTGGGTTCAAAGTAATACCAGAAGAATCCACGCCGAATGCGCACGCCAAAGGTGGGAAAGCGGGGCATGGTTTTGTCGATTGCCCGCTGCAGGGCCGCTGGGTCCACCGGGGAATCCATCATAGCTGAAAAGCGGTACAGGGCGGAATAATTCTCCCGCTGAATGGCCGAATAGAGCATTGCGGCGTTGTCCAAGGGGAACCAAGGACGAACGTTTTTTTTCACTGCCAAGGTATGCAACACTCCTTTCATATGGTATCATTCCATTATTTATACAATTATAACACGCCGTTTGGCACAGTACAAGGCGGTAACGCACCGGGTGAAGATAAAAATGCGGTATTCATTTCCGAGAAAATGTGGTACAATACTGTTAAATTATTTGACGTAACAGAGGGGATGGTTTCATGGAGCGGGAGCATCGAAAACTGAAGAAAATTGTGAGGCAGGCCAGCGGAGACCGGCAGGCGGCCGAGCAGCGCCGCACAATCGCCATGATGAACGCGCTCAAAACCATCCATTCCGCCACCGTTCCTGCATCCATGAAGCGAGAGGATTTGGAGCATCAGCGCAAGGGACAGGATGTGCTGGGGCGGCTGATTACGCCCATGCTTGGTATGAGTTGGGAACCGTTTTCCTTGCACAGCATTCCCGCCGCATGGGTCCGGCCGGAGCGGGGGCACGATAAGCGCCACGTCATTCTTTACTGTCATGGCGGTGGTTACACCAGCGGGAGTTTGGGTTACTCCCGCCCGCTGGCCTCCAAGCTGGCCAACGTCACCGGGTACGAGGTGCTCGCGTTTGCTTACCGGCTTGCGCCGGAGTACCCGTATCCCGCTGCCGTAAAGGATGCCTTGGAGATGTGGGACTATTTAATGCATTTGGGTTACGGGGCCAGGGATGTGGTGTTGGTGGGTGATTCTGCCGGCGGCAACCTGGCCTTGGTGCTCACGCTGGCACTGCGGGATGCGGGGCGAATGCTCCCCGGGCGGTTGGTCCTCATGTCGCCGTGGACGGATATGACGATGGCTGGCGCCTCCTACCTGGAGCATCAGGAGGACGACCCCATGCTGACCAGAGAATATATCGAAGCGGTTCGTTCCGCCTATGCGCCGGAAGGAAACTGGACTGCGGGGGCACTCTCCCCGGTATTTGCCGACTTGACTGGATTTCCGCCCACGCTGATTCAGGTGGGTTCCAATGAAATACTCCAGTCCGACTCAGTATCGCTGCGGGACAAGCTGATTGCCGACGCAGTTCCGTGCTGTTTAGAAATATGGCCGGACATGTGGCATACCTTTCAGATGTTTCCAACCAAGAAAGCTGCCGAAGCCATGGAACGGGTGGGGCATTTTCTTTTGGATTATGTTTAATAACTTGATTTAAAGAGGGTTTGAGTATGTCTATCCTAGTGACCGGCGGGGCCGGTTATATCGGAAGTCATTGTGTTGCAGCGCTGATTCGTCAGGGGGCCGACGTGGTGGTGGTGGATGACCTGTCAAAGGGGCACCGCGCTTCGCTGACGGGCGGCCGCCTCTACATTGGCAGTGTCGCAGACCGGGCGTTTTTGGAGTCCGTGTTTGAACAGGAATCCATTGAGGCGGTGCTTCACTTTGCCGCGTTTTCCCTGGTGGGCGAGAGTATGGAGGTGCCCGACCGCTATTTCCGCAACAATTGCATGGCGGGTCTGACGCTAATTGAAACAATGGTGGCGCATCAGGTGCCATATTTGGTTTTTTCCTCCACGGCCGCCACATTCGGGGAGCCGGAGTATGTTCCCATTGACGAGTGTCATCCCCAGAAGCCCACAAATCCTTATGGCGAAAGTAAGCTCATCGTGGAACAAATGCTCAAGTGGTGCGACAGTGCCTATGGGCTTAAATACGTCCCTCTGCGCTATTTCAACGTGGCGGGCGCTGCGGCGGACGGATCCATCGGGGAAGATCATCGCCCTGAAAGCCACCTGATCCCGCTGGTGCTGTCTGTGGCACAGGGAAAGCGGGAGAGTTTAAAGCTGTTCGGCACAGACTATCCCACCCAGGATGGAACCTGCGTGCGAGACTACATCCATGTGGAAGATCTGGCGGATGCCCATCTGCTGGCGCTGGACTATCTGTGGGCAGGTAACCCGTCCACCGCGTTCAATTTGGGTAACGGCAAGGGCTTTTCCAACCGTGAGATCATTCAGGCCGCCAGAGCGGTCACCGGCCACCCCATTCCGGTTTTGGAGGAGGGGCGCCGTCCCGGCGACCCCGCAACCCTGATCGCATCCAGCGAAAAGGCCATGACAGTGCTGGGGTGGAAGCCCAAGTATCAAAGCGTAGAAGATGTAATTGCCACCGCCTGGAGGTGGCACAGCACCCATCCGGACGGATATCCTGATTAAACGAATTTGACGAACGGGTATCCGCAACGCAACGGCCGTTTTTTCTTTCGCATCCCAGTATGGAGGGTTGGCAGTGCACACTTTTTTGACGGGTGATCTTCAGGTCGGAAAATCTACCATTATCGCCCGTTTTTTAGAACAGACCGGGTTGCGGGTGGGTGGCTTCAAAACCGTGGCCCAGCCGTGGAGTGAGACTGGCTCCGACATCTTCCTCATTCCAGCGGACGGAACCGGAGTATTCGCAGACGAAAACCGCATCATATCAAGAAAGCGATCGGAAAGCGGCTGCCAGATGCAGGTCTATCCGCTGGTGTTTGATGCAAAGGGGGCGTCGCTGCTGAACAAAACGTCTCCCTGCGACCTGATGATTATGGACGAACTGGGATTTACCGAAAATGATGCGTTGGCGTTTCAAAGGGCTGTCTTTGCTTGTCTCGACGGGATACGCCCGGTTTTGGGTGTGGTGCGAAGTAAGCAGACTCCGTTTCTGGATCGCGTGCGCGCCCACCCAAAGGTCCGTGTCATCGAAGTCACGACCGGCAATCGCCAGGATGTGCTGCGCCAGCTTTTGCAGGAGTGGACCTCCCTGTCGGTGAAAGAGGCCGCGGTGCAGGAGGCTTTCCTATAAAAAACGATTGATAAACAAGAAGAGATGGTGTAAAATACACTTTGTAACTTTGCCCAATATGGGGCAAGGCCGCACTAGTTGGGGAGTTAGCGGTGCCCTGTACCTGCAACCCGCTACAGCAGGGATGAATTCCGGCCCCCGGATTTATATTGTGTCGTCTGACCGCCGTAAGCAGTGATGAGGAATCGGTCCCGCGCAACGTCGCGCCGTGAACCGTGTCAGGTGGGGAACCAAGCAGCACTAAGCGGATTGCAGCGTGTGCCGCGGGGACGCCGTTTCTGAGCCGGCTGCGGTGGTAACGGGCATAGTATAAATTCAAAGGCCGGTGTGCGGTCTTGCCCTGGATCGGGCATTCTTATTTTTCAGGAGAGGTGTGACACGAAAGATGTATCAAGCGCTGTATCGAAAGTGGCGGCCTCTCACCTTTGATGATGTGGTAGGCCAATCCCATATTACCGATACGCTCAAGCGGCAAGTGGATACGAGCCGCTTGTCTCATGCCTATCTGTTTACCGGCACCCGAGGCACCGGAAAGACCAGTTGTGCAAAAATTCTGGCGCGAGCCGTCAACTGCGAGCATCCGGTGGAGGGGAATCCGTGCAACAAATGTCCGGCCTGCATTGGCATCCAAAATGGCTCCATTTTAGATGTGTTGGAGCTGGATGCCGCGTCGAATAACGGTGTGGATCAGGTTCGCGCCCTGCGGGATGAGGCGGTTTACACCCCAGCTTCCGTGCGGAAACGCGTTTACATTGTGGATGAGGTTCATATGTTGTCCACCCCGGCTTTTAACGCCTTGCTGAAAATTTTAGAGGAACCGCCGGAACATTTAATGTTTATCTTGGCGACCACCGAACTGCATAAGGTTCCCGCTACCATCAAGTCCCGGTGCCAGCAATTTTCCTTTAAGCGGATTTTGCCCGGCGACATTTCCCAACGACTTTCTTATGTGGCACAGCAGGAAAAAATTGAGCTTACCTCCGAAGGGGCCGGACTTCTGGCGCGGTTGGCAGATGGCGGATTGCGGGACGCATTATCTCTTTTGGATCAATGTGTTGCGCCGAATCAAACCGTCGATGAACCAGCCATTTTAGAGGCTTTGGGCCTGGCTGGCAATCTGAAAACCGCCGCACTGATGGAACAGATCGGTTCCGGCGATACAGCCGGTGCACTGGACACCTTTTCCAGTCTTTATGGTGCAGGCAAGGACGTGTCCGCTTTATTGGGCGAACTGTCGGCTTTGACCCGGGATTTGCTGGTGCGAAAGACCGCTCCTCAAGGTGGGGTAGGGCTTTTGACCGGTGGGTTTGACGAAAATTCCTTGCGGCGGCTGGAGTCCTTATTTTCCAAAGAAAGACTGGTTCAGATGCTGGGCCTTTTACAGAGCAGTTTGGCAGAGCTGAGCCGCAGCGGCAGCCGCCGAACGGATGGGGAATTGTGTTTGATTCGGCTGTGCGATGTGACGCTCAGCGACAATGTAACTGCTTTGGCAGCAAGAATCGCGCGGCTAGAGGGATTTCTCACCGGAAACACATCGGCTGTTCCGCCGGCTGGAAATCCTGTGCTTTCATGCACTACGTCACACCAAACACCAGTGGAGCAAGAGCCCGCACCTGGAAAAGCGCGGGAAACCCAGCCGGTGAACACGCTAACTGATCCCGTGACCGATGTGCCCCCTTGGGAGGCCGGCGAGACGGGAAAAGACCCGAAAATGGGACAAAAGAACCTTGCAAAAACGGATCAAAACGGGGCAAAATCCGAACGAAACGGGCAAAAACCAGAACAAACAGGAAATCGGCCGCTTGCGGAGACGCCCCCGAACAGCACCGCAATCAGCAAACCAAAAACGGGAAAAGCAGACACGGGAGATTTTTGGCCGGGGTTTTCCGCCGCGCTGAACGGGGTGGTAAAACCGCAGGTATATCCGTTTTTCAAAACTGGCGACGTAACCGGCACCTATACACGCGGTGTGCTCACCCTGTGGGTGGCGGATCAGTTTTACAAGGAAATGATCGGAACGGCCGACACACTTCAGGCAGTGACCCAGCTGGCTCAGCAGCGGTTCGGCTGCCCGGTGCGGGTGTCCGTAAGCGTTGGAACAGCGCCCCAGCACGTAGAGGCCGATGGTTTCCCCCCGGTGGCAACGGCCGCGGCAGAGGGCACGGCGTGCGCCCCGCCGGATACGGCAGTGGAGAGCGCGCACGACGGACTGGACGATCTGCTTGCCTTTGGCGAGCAATTTGACAATATTATCATCAGTTAACAGGAGGAACCAAACATGGCAAAGGGATATGGAAGCCGCGGCATGAGTGGTATGGGCGGCGGCATGGGCGGCGGCATGAACATGAACATGATTAAGCAGGCCCAGAAGATGCAGCAGGACATGGTTCGGATGCAGCAGGAGCTGGAGGAGAAGGAATACACAGCCTCGGCAGGCGGCGGCGTGGTATCCGCCTCGGTTTCAGGCAAGCGGGAACTCAAGAGCCTTACCATTGACCCGGAGGCGGTGGATCCTGAGGACGTGGAGATGCTGCAGGACATGATTGTAGCTGCTGTGAACGAAGCGCTGCGCGCCGCGGAAAACGAAGCTTCCAGCAATATGTCAAAACTCACCGGCGGGCTGAATCTGCCGTTTTAACAAGACGTAAGGGGGGATTCGTATGATGAAGCGACCCCTGCCCCGCGTGGGGCTGCGGAACATAAAGACCGCGCTGGCTGTGGTCATCTGTCTGTTGTTGTTTTTGCCTTTTTGGGCCTATGACACCGTACAGGTAACAGGGCTGTGGCAAATGGTTGGTCCCATCAACGCCTGCGTTGCCGCCATCATCTGTATGCAGTCTTCCCTATCCGACGCGCGGCATACGGCGCTGGTGCGCCTGCGCGGAACGGCGGTGGGCGGCTTGACGGGAATGCTTATTATCACGATTATGATGTTTCTCACCCATACACTATGGATGATTCTGCTGCTGGGACTTGGCATGGTGGGTATCATTTGGTTTTGCAACTTGATTGAAAAGCCCGCCGCATCCGGAATTGCCTGCATTGTGTGCTGCATTGTGGTGTTGGCGCAGGTGGGGGAAACCACGGCCCGCTATGTGGCCGCTTTGGCCAGAATGGGAGAAACTGCCGTGGGTATTTTAGTATCCGTGGGTGTGAACCGTTTTTTGCCGGGTACGGAACACCATGCCGAGGACACGGCGGAGAAAAAAGAACAAGACGAAAAAGCACAGGACACCCCGAAAGGATGACTTCGGGGTGTCCTGTTTTTTGAGGGCTATATGGGGGAGAAGTCGCGACGGAGACTCTTGCTTGGCCGGGGGCTGACCAGTGGAGATTTTTTCCCATAGGCGACATCAGGTAGGGCTTGTAGAGGCGGCAGCTCACACTTGCAAATGTTGTCACACAATTGTATTATTGTATGGCAAAGGAGGGGAATCCCATGCCCATTAATTCATTTGACGACTATCCCATGACATGGAAACCGATCCTCGACCGGGAGATTCGGCCGCTTTACCGAGCTCTGGCGGAGCAGCTGGAGCGGGATATTGCCGGAGGGGCATTGCGCCCCGGAACCAGGCTTCCACCCCAGAGGGAGCTTGCTGATTTTCTGGACATCAATGTCAGTACCGTTTCCAAGGCGTTTAAAGTGTGTGAGCTGAAGGGACTGCTTTCCTCCACCACGGGAAGCGGCACCTTTGTCTGTTTTGATGCGCTGTCCAACGCCTATCTGCTCCAGGAAGGGAATCCGGATCGCCTGATCGACATGGGCGCCACCATGCCAGAAGACAGTGTGAATGTCCTTCTGCTGGCGCTGCTGCGGAAGATGCTGGCAGATCCAAATGCCGCCCGATGGCTGAACTATAACTGCCCGGAAGACACGGACTGGCAAAAGGACACCGCTGCGCGGCTGATCCGGAAATGCGGGTACGACGCGCCGCTGGAAAGCATTCTATTTTCCAACGGCGGACAGAACGCACTCACCGCTGTTTTGGCGGGGGCATTTCGATACGGCGATAAAATCGGGGTGGAGCCACACACCTATCCCGGTGTGAAGACCAGTGCCGCTATGCTTGGCATCCAGCTGGTTCCCATCCGGCAGCGCGACGGAGAAATGGACCCGGAAGCCCTGGAGACGGCCTGCAAAAACGATGACATCAAGGGCATTTATGTCATTGCCACCAATCATAACCCCACGACCCACACTCTGTCTCAAGAAGTGCGGAAAAAAATTGCAAAAATTGCGCGGGAGAGGAACATTCTCATTGTTGAAGACGGTATTTATCAGCTGCTGAACAAGCCCACGGCGGCGGTGGCCTCCTTTGCGCCGGAGCGGAGCATTTACATTCTTAGTCTTTCCAAGGCAGCCGTGCCGGGGCTGCGAATGGCGTATCTTTCTGTTCCCCAGCAGTATAAGGCTGGGATTTCCGGGGCGCTATACAACCTCAACGTTTCGGTTTCTGCCCTGATGGCCGAGCTGTCGGCCCGGATGATCGTATCGGGGCAGCTGGAGCGCATCATGCAGGAACACAGAAAGAACACGAGAGAACGAAATCGGCTGACAGACCGCTATCTGGCAGGGTGGCAATGCTATGGCGGGGGCACCTGCATCTTCCGGTGGCTTCTTCTGCCGGAAGGGATGACCGGGACCGCATTTGAACAACAAGCCATGGAAGCAGGCGTTCAGGTCTACGCCGCCGAACGGTTCGCGGTAGGCACGACGGTTCCCGCCTGTGCGGTGCGCCTGGCGGTGTGCACCCCCAAAAGTCTGGAAGAGCTGGAGCGGGGCCTTGTCATTTTGCGGGGATTATTGGAACGATTAAATTGAACGCCATACAATTATTCCATTGTATGGCCATTGGTCTTACGCTATAATCATGGAAAACCATGATAGCGAGGGTCAGAAAAACAATGAAATCAATCCGTTTTGCAATGACACAAATTGCCCCATTCCTGTTTGAATACTTTTTTGTGGGCATGGCCGTTGGAATCCTA
The DNA here is from genome assembly GCA_963666535.1 of Oscillospiraceae bacterium. Classification (GTDB taxonomy): domain Bacteria; phylum Bacillota; class Clostridia; order Oscillospirales; family Oscillospiraceae. The sequence continues at coordinate 2,516,878 of OY762913.1, forward strand.
ATGCATGAAGCGGGATACGCACCTATTTGGGTGGTGCTTTCGGGCGTATTTATTTACGCAGGCTCCATGCAGATTGTAATGGTCAGCCTGTTGACGGCGGGAACCCCGCTGCCTGCGGTTGCCATAATGACATTTTTTGTGAACGCCCGCCATATTTTTTACGGCATCGGCTTTATTGACGAGTTCCGCAGAATCGGGCAGAGAAAGAACTCCTTCTGGAAGTATCCCTATATGGCGCTGACGATGACGGACGAAACCTACTCTGCGCTTTGCGCCATGGAGTGCCCCCACGATATGGAACAGGAGCAGGTGGAGTTTTACGTTCTTTTTCTGGGGCACATGGCCTGGATTGCGAGCTGTGCGATTGGGGCACTGGCCGGAAATCTCATCCCCATTGACATGACCGGCATTGATTTTTCGGCCACGGCGTTTTTTACCGCTGTGGCAGTCAATCAGTGGCGGCAGTTCCCGTCGCATATTCCGGCTGTTGCCGGGCTGGTAAGCGCCGTGCTATTTTTGGCTGTTGTGGGGGCGGACGCGTTCATCCTTCCGGCACTGGCGGCAAGCATGGTGGTGCTGATGATTTTGAAGGACCGCGTCACGCTGAGAATGGGAGCGCTGGCGCATGAATGAAGCAGTGATGACGGCGGCCACCATCGGTGTGGTGGCGTTGGTGACCTGGCTGACGCGAGGGATTCCCTATCTCTTATTTGGCGGGAAAAAAGAACTGCCACAGACGGTTCATTATTTAGGGACGGTACTTCCCGCGTCCATTATGACCGTTCTTGTGGTATACTGCCTGCGCAATACGCAATTCGCCCCGTTCCCCGGCGGACTGCCGGAACTGATTTCAGTCGCGGTGGTGATTGGAATGCAGATCTGGAAGAAAAACACCTTTCTCAGCATGTTAGCGGGAACCGCCTGCTACATGGTTCTGATTCGGACCCTGCTTCCCCTATAATGTCCACTAAACCAATGCGATTTTGGAATCGCATTTCCCGGAAGGACCGTTTCCGCCCTCCCGTGATTGCCAAAAAAGAGGGCACATAGAAAGGACTGTAAGCAGTCCTTTCTATGTGCCCATGAACGGTACCTTTTTACTTCAAAAATCGGAGTTCGAAAAGCGTGCTGATTCCTCACAACCCCTGGCGGTTTTTCGTTCTTGAACGATTCAGCGCGCATTATACAATGGGAGCCTGCACGATGCGTTTATAGGCAGCAACCGCATCCTCCTGCGCCTGTGCGCGCATGGTGTTAATCCTTTCATAGTTGTCCATCAGCAGTCCGACGATATGCGGGCAGATGCAGCCATCCTTGGTCAGGCCGTCCAACACGGCGATGGCCTCCTGATCAGACATGCCTTTCCGGTAAGGCCTGTCCTCCTTAATTGCCGTAAAAATATCCGCCACAGCCATCACGCGCGCGCCCAATGGGATGCTGCTTTCATCGAGGTGAAAGGGGTATCCTTCTCCATTTAATCGTTCATGGTGGAAGGAAGCCCACTTATTGATGATTTCAAAGCCCTTGATCGGCTGCAGCAAACGATAGGTATAGAACGCATGGCTTTTGATCACACTGATTTCCGATGCGTCCAGTTTATCCGGCTTTTCTAGCACGGTTCTGCTCATGGCCAGTTTTCCAAGGTCATGCAGGTTGCCGGCGATCGACATCATTTTGCACTCGTTTTCAGAATATCCGGCCAGCTGGGCCAATTTTTCGGCGGTCTTGGCAACGCCTGCGGAGTGGTTGGCGGTAAAGGGACTGCGGAAATCGATAATCTGAGCAAAGACCTTGGTCAGATCAATCAGCTCATCCATGTCTAAAAGCACGGTGTCAAACAACAGGATATCCGGGAGCGCGGACGGCGTTGGCCGATACGCAACATCGAGCCACAAGCATTCATGGGAGCTGATCTCCATGAATGCTTCTACTGCCTCTGGCATAAACACGGTGTTCTTTTGCTGCAGGATTTTATCCTGTATTCTGCTTACCTGATCCAGAACGTTTTGCCTGCGGTCAACCTGAACGGCAATCCTGTCTGCCAAATGGAGAATATGACTTAAGTCCGGAACCGCATTTCCATGAACGGTTTTACCGTCTCGGTTTTTCCACGGCACATGGTGATAGCGGATGATATTCGCCGCGTTTTTCAGCGGGGCAAATCCTTCGAGTAACCATGCCCCTCGGTACGCGTGATTGTCTGCCGTCATGGGTTCGCTTTCAATCAAATCAAGTCGTTCGTTGAGGGAAAGAGCACCCACATCATGAAGAAGCCCTGCCAGCGTCAAGTCCTTTTTTTGTTCAAAAGAGAGGCCAAGCCGATCCGCTATACTAAATGCCAGATAGGAGACCTGCTGATGATGGTCAGCAACTTCGGGGCTGATCAGATCGATCGCGTTTGTCAGGCAGACGAGCAAATCATACATATTGATTTGTATTTGTTTTACATCGGACATTTTTATTTCCTTTTTTATGCTGTATTCTACTGTTTATCGCGATGGCATGCCATATTGGGCTTCAAAGAAAACATGGTTCATGCTTGCCGCTGTTTACTTAACGTAGTTTTTTAGCTCTTTATCAACCTTCATAATATGATTGATCAGCCAGTCGGATATTACCTGATTGATATGAATGACCATGGGGATGGTGGCCCCCGAGGCGGTCATCTCCTGTTTCAGCTTGGCGATTTGACCGATAAAATCGGTATGCAGGGCTTTGTGCTGCTGGTATTTTGGGTATTGGATCGCCTGCTGAATCTTTTCCTCCTCGGAAAAGTGCTTGATGGTATAGGATTCAAGGAAATCAAGTACTTTCAGCGCCTCTTCAGCACCCTTCCCGTGGGAGCAGGCATCATAAAGCTCGTCTATTTTATCGCATAGCTGCTTGTGCTGACGGTCTATCTCTGGAATCCCCACTGAAAAATAATCCTTCCATGTCATCGTAATTTCCTCTTTTCGTTTTGTGATTTTGTTCAGTTCTAAAAAACATTAAAATCTTACTAAACAGTATATCGGCTGATTATGTTCTTTGTTTACCGGTAATTTAAATCAAATAAAAGGGAGCCAAGTGATCCATGCATGTTCTCTTACGTTTTCACCGCGAAAGCGCGCTCCCCTTTCACCGACATAGCCGGTGGTTGCTTTGCGTACTAAAAAAGGACTGCTGCATTGTTTTGCAGCAGTCCTCTTTTTTAGCTTTCGTTCTGCGCCGCCACCAGGCCAACCGCGCCGTAAATCTCACGCAGCTTTGGCTTTTCAATCTTGCCGGTTGGATTGCGCGGCACATCGGCAAAAATGATTTTGCGGGGGCGCTTATATTTGGGCAGTTTTTGACAGAAATCGTTTACCTCGTCCTCTGTGCAGGTGAACCCTTCCTTAATCGCAATGATGGCGGCGGAGATTTCGCCCAGCCGCTTGTCGGCAAGACCGATGACTGCAACATCCTTCACCGGCTGGAACCCGTGGAGGAAATCCTCGATCTGCACGGGATAGATATTTTCGCCGCCGGAAATGATCACGTCCTTTTTGCGGTCGACCAGGAAATAAAAGCCGTCTTCGTCCTGCATGGCCATATCGCCCGTGTACAGCCATCCGTCGCCCAGCACCTGAGCCGTTGCGTCCGGGTCGTTATAGTAGCAGGTCATCACGCCGGGGCCCTTGACCGCCAGTTCGCCCACCTCTCCCCGTTCCACGGTTTTGCGGCACTCGTCCACAATTTTGACCTGCCAGCCAAACCCGGGTACGCCGATGGCGCCGACCTTATGAATGTTCTCCACACCCAGATGGACGCAGCCGGGGCCGATGGATTCGGACAGACCGTAATTGGTGTCGTACTGATGGTGGGGAAAATAGCTCTTCCAATGCCTGATCAGGCTTTGCGGAACTGGCTGAGCACCGATGTGCATGAGCCGCCACTGGTCAAGCTGATACTCCTCGACCTTTATCTCCCCCCGATCCAGCGCATCCAGAATATCCTGCGCCCAAGGCACCAACAGCCACGCGATGGTGCAGCGCTCCATGGAAATGGCAGACAGGACAGCCTCCGGCCGCGTCCCCTTGAGCAGTACGGCGCGGCTGCCGGAAATGAGGCTGCCAAACCAGTGCATCTTCGCGCCGGTATGATACAGCGGCGGGATGCAGAGGAACACATCGTCCCGCGTTTGCCCGTGGTGCTTCTGCTCCACCCGGGCGGCGTGCATCAGGGATTGATGCTTATGCAAGATGGCCTTGGGGAACCCGGTGGTACCCGAAGAAAAGTAAATCGCGGCATCGTCGTCATCGTCAATGCGGATGAGAGGATCGCGACTGGAGCAGTTCATGGTAAGGGTGGTATAATCCTCGGCAAAGGTGGGACAGTTTGCCCCCATGTAAAATAACAGACGATTCTTGGAAATACGATCCGCAATTTCCTCTACACGTCCGATAAATTCCGGGCCGAATACCAGCACGTCCACCTCGGCCAGATCAACGCAGTACGCAATCTCATCCGCCGCATAGCGAAAATTCAGCGGTACCGCCAGCGCACCGGTTTTCAGCACCCCAAAATAGATGGGCAGCCATTCCAGACAGTTCATCAGCAAAATGCCTACTTTGTCGCCCTTTTTGATTCCGCGCTCCAGCAAGAGGTGGGCAAAGCGGTTGGCCTTTTCATTAAAGACGTGCCAGCTGATCTCACAGCGGTAAGGGCCGGTAGGCGCGGGCTGGATCAGATCATATTCCTTCCATGTGGTCCGTCGGGTATCCTTTTGCTCCGGATTGAGCTCCACCAGAGCCACATCATCACCATAGAGCTTGCAGTTTCGCTCCAGCAGATCTGTAATCGGCATGGTCAATATCCCTCTCTTTTACGCTTTTGTGCTTTTATTCATTAAAGTATAATATACGCTTCTGCCATATGCTTGTCAATTCTTTTCCTTTTTTCGATTTTGTTCGAATTATGCCTTTACACTTTAACGCTTTAGGTGATAAAATATTCTGTAATAAAGGCAAAGGGGGCCATTCTATGAAACTTCCGGAGAAAGCGCCCAGCATGAGACTTTATAAGCGCATTCTGGACCTAACCGATGTAGACGAGTGCTATCGTTTTTTTCAGGATCTCTGCTCCATGACGGAGATTCGTGCCATGGAACAGCGCTTTGAGGTTGCCACCATGCTGCGCCACGGCGCCGTATACAGCGACATTTTGGACGCAACAGGAACCAGCAGCGCCACGATCAGCCGGGTAGGCCGCGCGCTGAACTACGGAACAGGTGCGCTTTCCTCCCTTTTGGACCGGGAAAGCGCCGATTTGGCAAATCAACAAGATAAGGACTGAGGTACCAATGAAGCAATTGATGCTGGGCAACGCTGCCGTTGCCCGTGGACTGTATGAAGCCGGATGCGCTGTTATTTCCAGTTATCCCGGCACTCCCAGCACCGAAATCACAGAGGAAGCCGCAAAATACAAGGAAATTTACTGCGAATGGGCGCCCAACGAAAAGGTGGCGATGGAGGTCGCTTTCGGTGCCTGCCTTGCCGGCAAGCGCTCCTTCTGCGCCATGAAGCACGTGGGGCTGAACGTGGCGTGTGACCCGCTGTTCACCATCTCGTACACCGGGGTGAATGCCGGCATGGTGATCGGCGTTGCCGATGACGCAGGGATGCACTCCTCCCAGAATGAACAGGATTCCCGCCACCATGCCATTGCCTCTAAGCTTCCCATGCTGGATCCTTCCGATTCGGCCGAGGCGCTGGAATTCACCAAGCTTGCCTATGAACTGTCCGAACGCTTTGACACCCCGGTGCTGATTAAAATGTGCACCCGCATCTCCCACTCTCAAAGCGTTGTGGAGCCGGGTGAGCCTATGGAGGCACCCACAAAGCCCTATGAAAAAAACATCGCCAAGTATGTCATGATGCCCGGCAACGCGAAGCGCCGCCACCCGGTGGTGGAGCAGCGCACCCGCGACCTGACCGCATGGGCGGAAACCGCCTCGGTCAACCGGGTGGAACTGGGCGGCACCGCGCTTGGCATTATCACCTCCTCCACCTGCTATCAATACGCTAAGGAGGTCTTTGGCGAAACCGCCAGCATTCTCAAGCTGGGCATGGTTAACCCCTTGCCAGAAAAGCTTCTGCTTGACTTTGCCGCTAAAATGGACAAGGTCATCGTGATTGAAGAGCTGGATCCCATCATTGAAAACCACTGCAAATCACTGGGAATCAAAGTTTCGGGCAAAGATATCCTGCCCATGGAGGACGAATTTTCCCAAAACCTGATTGCCGCCCGGCTTGGTCTGCCTGAAAAGCCCAGGGTCAGTTTGGACGCAGAGATTCCCGTGCGTCCCCCCGTCATGTGCGCGGGCTGCCCCCACCGCGGCCTGTTCTACACGCTGGTTAAGAATAAAGTCACGGTTCTGGGCGACATCGGCTGCTACACCCTTGCCGCCGTGGCTCCGCTCAATGCCATGGAAATGACGGCTTGCATGGGGGCCTCCTTTTCCGCCGTCCATGGCTTCAACAAAGCACTGGGCAAGGAGAGCGAAGGCAAAACGGTAGGCGTGTTGGGCGACTCCACCTTTATGCACTCCGGCATGACCGGACTTGCCAACATCGCGTACAACGGCAGCAATTCCACCGTCATTATCCTGGACAACTCCATCACCGGCATGACCGGCCACCAGCAAAACCCCACCACCGGCTACAATCTGCGCGGGGAGCCGGCCGGGAAAATCGATCTGGAAACCCTCTGCCGCGCCATGGGCATTAACCGCATCGCCGTGGTCGACCCCTATGATCTTGCCGCCTGCGACAAGGTTTTGAAGGAAGAGCTTGCCGCACCGGAGCCTTCGGTGATCATCAGCCGCCGTCCCTGCGCCCTGCTGAAATATGTGAAACCTAAGGCTTCCCTTTCTGTGGACCTCCACAAGTGCAAAAGCTGCAAGGCGTGCATGAAAATCGGATGTCCCGCCCTTGCCATGAAGGACGGCAAGGCCAAGGTGGACGCCACGCTGTGCGTGGGCTGCGGCGTGTGCCAGCAGCTGTGCGCATTCGACGCATTGAAGGAGGGGAACTGACTATGACCACCAGTATTATGATTGTGGGCGTGGGCGGGCAAGGCTCCCTTCTCGCCAGCAAACTGCTCGGGCGTATCCTGCTCGATCAGGACTACGATGTGAAGGTATCCGAAGTACACGGCATGAGCCAACGCGGGGGCAGTGTTGTCACCTATGTCCGCTTTGGCGACAAGGTATACTCCCCCGTCATCGACAAAGGCGAGGCCGACTTCATTGTCTCCTTCGAGCTGCTGGAAGCCGCACGCTATGTGGAATTTCTGAAGCCGGGCGGGCGCGTTGTGGTAAGCGAGCAGCAGATTGATCCCATGCCCGTCATCACAGGTGCTGCTGCATACCCCCAACATTTAGTCCAGAAGATGACATCGCTGGGTCTGCAGGTGGACGCCATGGACGCGCTGTCGCTGGCGCAGCAGGCAGGCTCCGCGAAGGCGGTGAACATCGTACTGATGGGACGCCTGTCCCGCTATTTCGATTTTCCTGTGGAAACGTGGGAAAAAGCCATTGACGCCTGTGTACCGCCGAAATTCTTGGAGCTAAACAAGAAAGCCTTTGCCCTGGGCAGAGGTCTGTAAGAAATCCAAAAGAGAGGACTGAGCTTAATGGAGCGTTACTATCAACCGAAATTTGAGACCATGCCTGTGGAAGAGATCAAAAAGCTTCAGAGCGAGCGTTTGGTCAAGCAAGTGCGCCATGCCTATAACAACGTAGAATTTTATCGCAACCTGTGCAAAGAAAACGGAATTTCTCCCGACGACATCCACGGCGTTGAGGATCTGCACAAGCTGCCCTTTACCTATAAAAAGGACTTGCGGGACACCTATCCGTACGGCCTGTTTGCCGTGCCCATGAAGGATGTGGTGCGGCTGCACGCCTCCTCCGGCACCACCGGCAAGCAAATTGTGGTGGGCTACACCCAAGAGGATTTGGACATCTGGGACGACGTTGTGGCCCGCGCCATCGTGGCGGCAGGCGGTACCGACGAAGATATCATCCATGTTTCCTATGGCTACGGACTGTTCACCGGCGGCCTCGGACTGGATGGCGGCGCAAAAAAGCTGGGCGCCACCGCTATCCCCGTCTCTTCGGGCAACACCAAGCGGCAAATTACAATTTTGCAGGACTTCGGCTCCACCATTCTGGCCTGCACCCCCTCCTACGCCGCGTTTCTGGGAGAAACCCTGCAGGAAATGGGACTGACTCCGGACGACATCAGCCTGAAGTCGGGCATTTTCGGCGCCGAGGCATGGACGGAGGAAATGCGCCGGGATATCGAGCAGAAGCTGGGCATCAAAGCCTATGACATTTATGGTCTGACCGAAATCATCGGTCCCGGCGTGGCCTTTGAGTGCTCGGCGCAGGGCGGCATGCACGTCAATGAGGACCACTTCATCGTGGAGATCATTGATCCCGACACCGGCGAGGTTCTTCCCGATGGCACGCAAGGGGAGCTCGTATTCTCCTGCATCACCCGCAAAGCCTTTCCCCTGCTGCGCTACCGCACGCGGGACGTGGGTGTAATTCATCGGGATACCTGCTCCTGCGGGCGCACCTTTCTCAAAATGAGCAAGCCCATGGGCCGCACCGACGATATGCTGATCATTCGCGGTGTGAATGTGTTCCCCTCGCAGATCGAAACGGTACTGATGGAGCACGGGTACTCCTCCAACTATCAAATTGTGGTCGGCCGGGTCAACAACACCGACACGTTAGACATCAATGTAGAGATGTCGCCGGAAAATTTCTCCGACACGGTTAAGGCCGTCTCCGGTAAGGAGGCAGAGCTGGTCGGCGCCCTGAAAAGCCTGCTTGGCATCGCCGCCACGGTCCATTTGGTGGCACCCAAAAGCATCGAGCGCAGCACCGGCAAGGCCGTACGCGTCATCGACAATCGCAAGCTGCACTGAGAAAGGTAGGGGTTTATTATGACGGTCAATCAGATCTCTGTTTTTATGGAAAACAAGCCCGGCACACTGGTCGAGATCATCTCGGTTCTGGCGCAGCATAAAATTGATCTGCGGGCGCTGTCCGTGGCAGACACCAAGGAATTCGGCATCCTACGCCTCATTGTGGGCGACGCTGCGAACACAGAACGCGTTTTGCGGGACGCGGGCATGGTCGTTACCGTCACTCCTGTTTTGGCGGTGGCGCTGGCCGATCAACCCGGCAGCCTCGCTCCCGTTCTGAAAATTCTCAATGACGAAGGCATCAGTCTGGAATACGCCTATGCCTTTACGGCACGGTGTGCCAACAGCGCCTATATGATCTTCCGCGTTGCCGACAACGACAGGGCCGTAAGCGCCCTGACCACACACGGGGTCAAATTGGCCTCTCAGTCTGAACTGGATCAGCTATAACTATGACGCAAAGGACTGCATCACAACACGATGGAGTCCTTTGCCTATCTGAGAGGGATCAAAGTATGGATCATAAGCTGTCGTTACTAATAGACCGGATGATTGACTTCTATGCGGGAGATGCCAAACGCATCCAGCACTTTATCAAGGTACACGCCTTTGCTTCCCACATTGGAATCGCCGAGGGGCTGGACACGCAGACTCAGCTTACGCTGGAAGCTGCCGCTCTCGTCCATGACATCGGCATCAAACCCGCTGAGGAGAAGTACGGCCAGTGCGGTGGCAAGCTGCAGGAGCAGGAGGGACCGCCCGCGGCAGAGGTAATGCTGCAGACGCTTGACTTTGAGTCAGCTCTGATCCAGCGGGTTTGCTTTCTTGTGGGGCATCACCACACCTACAGCGACATGAGCGGGATGGATTATCAAATTCTGGTTGAATCGGACTTTTTAGTCAATTTATACGAGGACGCCCTTCCGCCCGAGGCGGCCAGCGCTGCCTATACAAAGATTTTCCGCACCGAGCATGGAAAACTCTTGTGCCGGCAAATGTTTGGCATGACCGAAAAATAGAAGCGACGAGACCGGCGGGATGGCTCAGCAATGAGTCATCCCGCCGGTCTCGTCTCGTAAAAATTCGATTTATCTCAGCGATAGAGTTTTGCCAGTTTTTCAAAGGCCGGCAGCGCCCGTTCAATCCGCTCGGTTGGCACGCAATAGGACAGGCGGAAGTGGCCCGGGCAGCCGAACCCGTCACCCGGCACCAGCAGCAGATCGTGCTCCTTTGCCCGCTCGCTGAATGCCGTGGCATCCGCCTCCAGCGAACGCGGAAACAGGTAGAACGTTCCCTTTGGCTCCACGCAGTGGAACCCCATCTGCGACAGGCTGTCCAACAGCAACCGGCGGTTTGCGGCGTATACAGACAGGTCGGCGGTTTGTTCACAGCAGCTTGCCGCCACCCGCTGGAACAGGCTGGGGGCATTGACATATCCCAGGATGCGCCCCGCACCTGCGATAGCGGCGTAAACCAGTTCCGCGTCCCGCATCTCCGCCGGCACCAACACATAGCCAATGCGCTCGCCGGGTAGGGACAGGGACTTGCTGTAGGAGTAACATACCAGGGTATTGGCATAGAAATCGGGCACCCAAGGCACCTGTGTCCCATCATAAACAATCTCGCGGTACGGTTCGTCAGAGACGATATAGATGGGATGCCCGTATTTTTTCGACCGATGACGGAGAATCTCCGCAAGCTTCTGGATGGTAGCTTCGGAATACACCGCGCCGGACGGATTGTTGGGGGTGTTGATGATCACGCCCTTGGTGTGCTCATTGATGGCGTTCTCGAAGGCGGTAAAGTCAATTTGAAAGCCCTCAGTCTCTGGCGGAATCACCACCATTTTGGCACCGGCGCCCCTTAAAAACACACCATATTCCGGGAAAAAGGGCGCAAACACGATAAACTCATCGCCTGGGCAGGTCAGACCATGAAAGCAGCAGCACAGAGCCGCCGCCGCCCCCATGGTCAAATACAGTTCATTTTCTGTATACTTGGTTCCAAATCGGCGGTTCAGCGACTGCGCCAATATTTTTCGCACTTCGGCGTCGCCCTGCGCGCTGGTGTACCCGTGCAGCAGCACAGGATCCTCCTGCCGCAGCAGACGGATGGCTGTTTCATTCACGCTCTCGGGGGCCGGAACGCTGGGGTTCCCGATGGAAAAGTCAAACACATTCTTTTCGCCCACCAGGGCGGCGCGCTGCTTCCCAAATTCAAACAACTCCCGAATTGCCGAGCGGGCGGTTCCCAGCTCTACCATTTTCTCTGGTAACATACTACTCTCTCCCTTTTCTTTCTCTATGTTCATTCCGGCGTCCGCGCCACATGGGCCGCCTGCTTGATCAGCAGCCCAAACATGCGAGACAGGTTATCCCGCGTTTGCTTATCCTGCTTTTTCAGGGCACCGATCATAGCTGTAACGGTCTTTAACTTGTTGGCCGTTAAGTCAGTCAACGTTTTCGCGCGCGAAGACTCCAAGAGATCGAAGACAGCCTGGGTAAATTCCCGGCGCTGCTCCTCATCCAATTGCTCCACCCATCCATTCAGGGTGCGATCCATGTACCGTCCGCCTCCGGACACCGTATCCATGTTGATAAACTGATTTCCCATCACTTCCCAGGTAAAGCCATCGTGCTGGAGTAATCCTATGCTGCCACTGCGCACAATTTCGTATTCCTCCTCATGCTCCATCAGCATTCCCACCAAGGAGGACTGGGGCAGCAGCGTCCGGATACGGCCGCGGATGTTTTCGTAATTCTTCTGGTTTAGGACCGACTGCCGGAAGCCGGGGCCATCGTTATTATAAACCTCTAAAATTCGTTTTTGGATTCTGGGTCCACAGGACATGGCGGAAAAAACCGCCAAATTTCCGCCCTTCGAGTGCCCGCCAATGCGCAGCTTATCCCGGCATGCGGCAGCGGTCTTCACGAGGTATTCCAGTGCATCCCGCTGGGCGGGTACAAAGGCCGAAAAGCTCATATTAAAGTTTTCCTTCCAGCCCACCAGCGTATCGTCGGTACCCCGATACGCCACATAGCGCGTACCGTCGCCAAGGTGAAAGGTGACCGCCGAAAACTGTTTTTCCTCTTTGTCGTCAATATGATTGGCATAGGCGGAGAGTCCTACATTTTGATACCTTGCACACAGAGCCGCTTCCGCCAGCAATTGTGGGATCTGGCTGGGAACCAGCATGCCCATGCGGTTTTTCCGTTCGTTTTCGTGAGCCTGCGCGTATTGCTGGGCCACTTCGCCCAGCGGCACAACCGCCGCAGGCTCCGGCAGTACGATACCGCTCAGATCCAAATAGGCCAGCATGGAACACAGCAGGTTATCCACTTCATTGAAGGGTGCACTGCGAAAATGCAGGTCGCCCCGCCACTGGATATAGTCAAAAAGGTTTGTCATCTCGCTCCCTCCTGCCGCGTTTCCCTGTTGTACCACAGCCGTATGGCATTTTGGTGCATGGTTCATGATTCTGCGCTGCCCCGCATGCCCAGCGAAAAGCAGACAGGTTCACGACCATATTTTTTGAGTATTGTACCATACTTTTTCCCAAATGTCATGTCGTATTAACGGAATAAACACCGGTTGAGGCTCTAGCTCAACCGGTGTTTTTTGGTGCGTTTTATACCGGCTAATCAGTCGGTTCCGTCCTCGCTGCCTTGAGACGTGACCGGATTTTTGTACCCGTCCACGTCCTGAGCAGTTCCAACCACTTTCACGCATGTTCCGCTCGCATTGCGAATCGCGGTATAACAAACCCGCTTCCAGCGGTATCCGTTTGCTGTGAGCAGTCTGACATCAGCAGTGGCCGTGGATGCACCATCATCGATCTTTTTGTGGAGTTCTAAGAATGCAGGGGCATCCTCCGGGTGCACCTGCTTCTCCTTCACTGCGTGTAAGGGGCTATCTGTAATGCAAGACGGCAGATTCAGTTCCAGCCGCATCCGCTTGTTCAGGAGCACGCTGTGAGAATCCGGGTAATACTCCCAATACTCCATACCAGCATGACCCATGGCCGCCAGCAACGAAGCTTCATTCTCCCGCAGCTTGTCCTTCGCCTTCTCCCGCTCCGTAACATCTGACATGATGACCAGAAGCTGAGGTGTCGCGCCCTCCTCCCCGTGCATTAATGATGCGTGGCAGGACAGCCACATTAGTCTTCCATCACGCCGGATCGCGCGGTAAGTATGGGAATAGTAGATTTCTCCGCTCTCCAAAGCACGCCCAATGGCCGCTTGAACACCCAGTCTATCTTCCTCGAAAACAGTATCCCAAGTGTCGGACACTTCTTCTTCAAATAGTTGCTTGGTATAACCCAACAGCTTGTAGTATTGGTCATTGGCAAAACAAATGGTTCGCTTATTGTCTACCTTAAATATGACAATTCCACCATTCACGCTCTGGATCATGGTGTTCATCCGCTCTGCGGTTTCGCGCAGGGACAGCTCTGTACACTTTTCTTCGTTGATATCATTGATGGTTACAATAACAAACAACACCGTTCCATCCTCAGCGTGGATATAGCTCTCTGCAAAACGGCACCAATGATAGCCGCCCCTTTTCATGGCCAGACGCACCTCAAAGGCTCCGTCATTCTGGGCGTCTTTTGCAAGGTGCTGGCGCACTAAGTTTCCTACCGCTTCCATATCATCAGGATGAAACGCAGCCGCCCAGTCATACTCGCCGTTATTAATCCGATCAGGAGGGATGGTACTCAGGACATAGCCATCCCACTCCCCCTCCACATGAAAGTCTCCTCGTATTGTATCCCATTCCATCACAATGGTGTTGGATCGCCTGACCAAAATCCGATAGCGCATCTGCTCCTCACTGATACGCTGATGGCGCAGCACATGGTCGGTAATATCCTGAAGTCCAATGAAATACACAGAGTGGTTCGTCTTGCCGCCCAGATAGCGGATGATGGTATCCAGATACATGAGATGCCCGTCACTGTGGTAATACCGCACCACCACCCCCGACGGCGTGCCACTTTCCCGCACTTTCCGCAGCGTTTCAAGCATTTTTTCCTGATCTTCCGGATCGATCTGCTCCATAAATGCCATGGCGTAATCCGAATGGGTCGTGGCATCAATTCCCAAAAGGTCGTAATAGCCGCGATTAACACGCACGGCCTCCAGCGAACCATTCACCAACTCATACAGGCCAACACCGCCCACCGCCGTCTCCAGCGTAGCCGTCACCAGCTGGTTATCGCTCAATAGCAGGTCAAAATCCGGTTCTTCCTGCCTGGCAGGGGCAGCCTCAGCCATGGGCCGCATTTCTTTCATCAGAAACTCGTCAAACTGCTCAACAGGCATCGGTTCCGCATAGCAGCGGCCCTGCGCCCAATCGCAGCCAATGCCGGCAAGCAACACAAGCTGTTCGGTGGTCTCCACCCGCTTTGCGGTGACAGGTATATTAAGCCAACGAGCCATACGAAGAACGGACATAAGCATGGTTCTAGCTTTACCGCCGTCGTCATAGTCCGAAAGGCACTTCATATCTACCTTCATTCCATTTAATGGGATGTCCCGCAGTGTGCTAAAGGAGGGACAGCCATCACAAAAACTGTCCATGATGATTTTAATGCCCGCTTTTTGCAGCCGCTGCACCGTGGAAAGCAGCTGCTGGGGGCTATCGTGATATGCCGTTTCCGCGATTTCTATGCAGCACAGCTCCGGCGAAAGGCCGTATTTTTGAATGGGTGCCAGCAAATCGTTGCAAACGTCGGGGTTATACAGACTGGTACGCGACATATTCACGGAAATAGGAAGATCGGGTTTTCCAGCCTCCCGCCGCTCCTTTTGCCACCAGCATGCCTTCTCCCAAACATAGCGATCCAACTGTGCTACAAGGCCGCTTTCTTCAAACAGCGGCAGGAAAACACCCGGCAGGAGCATCCCTTTTCGGGGATGGTTCCAGCGTACCAGCGCCTCAGCTCCGACGGGTCTGCCCTGCGCATAACTGCAGATAGGCTGAAAGAAAATTTCGAATTGACAAGCGTCCAGGGCTGTACCCATCTCGCTTCTGATTTCCTGCTCCTGCAGCATCGCTTCCCGCAGGGAACTATCATAAACTGCACTGTGCCGCTGAAAGCTACCTTTGACCGTCTGCAGGGCCAGGTTTGCTCTGTCACACATTTGAACCACGGGGACGGTCACATCATCGATCTCATAGATCCCCGCAGTGATCTCGATTCCATGGCTGACCCCGACACCTGCCAATCCGTTTTTCACCTGTTTCATCAGCCGGTCAATCTCCAGAAATTCCTTTGGGAAACAAGTGGCAAAATGATCGTTAACCAGCCGCCCGCAAGTCCCCAATGCCGGCAGCGACCGACTGAGCGTGTTTGCCATTGCAAGTAAAACTTCATCGCCGGCCTTCTGCCCGTATAGATCGTTGATCAGTTTAAACTGTTCGATATTCCAGCGGATCAGGACATACCGCGTATCGCTGTCGGAGGCAGCCAGTTCCTGTGTCAGACGGCAAAATGTCATTTTATTGTGGATGCCGGTTAATTCGTCAAACTCCGCCTGATAGCGAAGCCGCTCGGTTGCCTGCATCTCACTGTTGATGTTATTGAGGGTAACGAGAAATTTCCCGGGCCCGGCTCCCTCTTCCCGCATTTTGAGAATCAGGACTTTATACCACTGACGGTCTCCGCCCAGCGTTTTCAGGCGAAGTCTGCGCTCCACGCTCTCCCGGCTCTTGTCGTTGGCCAGATTCACCGCCAATGCCTTTAATGCGTTGACATCCAATGGATCGGCAACCCCATCATCCAAAAGAATTTGCCACAGCGCACGGTGATCGTAATTCCCGGCAAGAGAATGGAAAATTTGGGGATCATAGAAATATGTTTTATTGCTCCGATCGTATTCTATGACAAGCGTACCAGTCGCCTTGAGTGCATAGCGATACCGCTTGTCCTCGTCACTCTGCAGCGTGATGTACCGGCTCCTGACACGCAGTTCTTCGCCCTCGCGCTTACTTTTGGCGAACTCGATATGGGTGCGGAGCAAGGCCGGATCCAGGGGCCTTTCGATATAGTCCAGCGCGCCAAGCCTGATTGCCTCTTGCCCCTTCTCCGGCGCAGCTCCATCCCCCATCGCAATCACCGGAATGCTTGTGATCGACGGATCTTCCCGCATACGCTGCAAGACATCCAAGCCGTCCATATCCGGCAGAGCAAGGGCAAGCAGCACCACCGCCAGACCACTTTGATATCGGCGCATGCGTTTTAACGCTGTTTCGCCGGTCGCAACCTGTAGCACAATAAACTCATTCCGAAAAAGCTTAGCAAGTGCTGCTCGGTCCGCCTCTCCGCCATCCACAATCAAAAGACGTTTTTTGAGTTCCTCTGCCCCTGCTTTATTTGTAGTATCTGTCTGCCGCATATTCACTCCCCCGTATTATATGGTATATACGATCCTTTGCAGCTTCTGCTATTCACTGAATTGCTCCTTAACTATACCACATTTTTTTTGCTTTTCAACGTCAAAGCAAGGTAATGTTATACATTTTTTACATATTTTTCTTTTCTAGACATTTTATTTATAAAATGTTCCTTTTTCCCTTGTCAAAATGGGTTTGATCCAGCCGTTTTCCGCCGAAAAGCAGCTTGTCCATGATGACGGTTTCCCGAAACCACTCCGCCTATCTCCTCACTGTGAGCTTCGCCAAAGAGCAAGCAGCGGAGCCGAACCCGTAAGGGTCCGGCTCCGCTGTTTATTCTTTGTGATTACAGGCGGAGAATATCCTGCCGATTCACATAAGTTGTGTGGAGCAAATGCTCGGATTTTTCAGACAGGGGGCTTCCGAGATACTCTTTGTACAAGGCCTGTACTTCCTTGTTCTCGTGACTTTTGCGAACGGGCAGTGTTTGATCTGTTTCATACACCGATTCCGTACGCTTCAAAACCTTTTTCCAGCTGCGAACCGGGTTGCCGCCGCCGCCGATGCAGCCGCCGGGACAGGCCATTACTTCAATAAAGTGATAGTCGGCCTCACCCGCCACCACGCGGTCCATGATCTCACGGGCCCGGCTCAAGGTATGAACAACCGCCACCTTTACGATGGTGCCGTTCAGATCAACCTGCGCTTCCTTTAAACCTTCCACGCCACGAACATCGTGGAACTCCAGCGTCTCCAGGGACTTACCCGTCACCAGTTCGTAAACGGTGCGCAACGCTGCCTCCATGACGCCGCCGGTAGCGGCAAAAATCTCGCCTGCGCCGGAGCCAAGTCCGAAGGGGGAATCAAACGGTGTTTCAGGCAATGTCTTAAAGTCAATTCCGCCGGTGCGGATCATACGTGCCAATTCCTGAACCGTGAGGGACATATCCACATCCTGATAGCCGCTGTCCTTCATCTCCGGGCGCTTGCACTCAAACTTTTTGGCGGTGCAAGGCATGATGGAAACACTGTATAGATTAGCCGGATCAATCTTGTTCCGCTCGGTAAAGAAGGTCTTAATGACTGCGCCGAACATCTGCTGGGGCGATTTGGCGGAGGACAAGTGTTTTGTGTGCTTGGGATAGTACGTCTCACAGAACTTGACCCATGCCGGACAGCAAGAGGTCATCAGGGGCAGGACGCCGCCGTTCTGGATGCGGTGGAGCAGCTCGCTTCCCTCCTCCATAATGGTAAGGTCGGCGGTAAAATCAGTATCGAACACATAATGGAAGCCCAGTCTCTTCAGCGCCGTGACCAAACGGCCGGTGCTGACAACGCCAGGGTCCTCTCCCAGCGCCTCGGCAATGGTGGTACGAACCGAGGGGGCTACCTGCACCGCAAGAATTTTGCCTGCATCGTACGCCTCGTAAATGTCGCTGGTATTGTCGTGGATGGTCAGCGCGCCCACTGGGCAGACCTGCACACACTGGCCGCAGTTGACGCACGCGGTATCCGCCAGTTTCTTGCCATAGGATGGCGTAATAATGGTATGATAGCCGCGGTCCTCACGGGCAAGGACACCGATGCTCTGCACCTCGGTGCAGACCTCCTGACAGCGTCCGCAGAGGATACATTTGTTCGGGTCGCGCACAATGGCAGGAGAGGATGCGTCAATTTCCATTTCGCGGGAATCAATGGCAAATCTGGGGTCACGGTGCATGTTCAGCTCTGCGGCCAGGTCCTGCAGCTCGCAGGCGCCGTTTTTCTGACAGCTGAGGCAATTAAGGGGATGGTGCGCCAGAATCAGCTCCAACACATTGCGGCGGGCATGGATAATCTGGGGGGTGTTGGTACGGACCACCATACCTTCCGCCACGGGGAACGAACAGGCGGTCTGCAGCAGACGCTGCCCCTCAATTTCAACCACGCAGACGCGGCAATTTGCCTTGACCTTTTGATCTTCATGGTAGCAAAGCGTAGGAATTTTAATGTTGATGGTCTTGGCCGCCTCCAGAATCGTGGTGTCTGCGGGAACCGAAACGGGCAAGCCGTTAATGGTCAAATTGACATTAGCCATGTTAAATCACGCTCCTTTGCTCTCTGCAGTTGGGACATTCGTCGCCATCCAGATGAGAATTAAAAACTTCGGGGAAATTCTCGATCGCGCTGAGAACCGGCACGACGGAGGAGTGTCCCAACCCGCAAAATGCTGCTGTTTTAATGGTGCCGGCCAGGTCCACCACGGTATCCAGGTCATGAATATTGCCCTTGCCTGCACAAATTTTGTCGATCAGGTCATAAATGCGGCGGGTTCCCTCGCGGCAGGGAACGCACTTGCCGCAAGACTCATGACAGAAAAAGCTCATGTTGTTCCGCACGATGTCCAGCACGCAGTTGGTGTCGTCGATGACAAAGATCGTACCGCAACCCAAACGGCCTCCGTTCGGCGACGCATGGTCGATGTCCAGTTCAATATCAATCTGGTCGGGGCGGATGATGGGGCCAGACGCGCCGCCGGTCTGTACCGCCAGCAGGCCTTTTCCATCCGCTACCCCGCCGCAGACATCATAAATCAGTTCCTTGAGGTTAATTCCCATGGGGAATTCAAACACGCCGCGCTGCGCCACGTTACCGATCACGGTAAACAGCTTTGTGCCATGACTCCCCTTGGTTCCAATCCCTTTATACCACTCTGCCCCGTTGCGCAGGATATGGCTCATATTGGCAAGCGTCTCTACGTTGTTCAAAACGGTGGGTTTGCCGAACAGCCCCTGAACACCTGGATAGGGCGGCCGGGAACGCGGCTCACCGCGACGGCCCTCGATGGATTCGAACAGCGCCGTCTCCTCGCCGCAGACATAAGCGCCCGCACCGCTGCGAATGGAGATATTAAAGGTAAAATCACTGCCGAAAATATGTTCGCCCAGTGCGCCCGCCGCCTTGGCACTTGCAATGGCCTGCTCCAAAATGGGGAAGATGTACGGATACTCCGCGCGGAGATAGATGTAGCCCTTGGTTGCGCCAATTGCCTTGCCCGCGATGGCCATACCCTCCAGCACACTGTGCGGATCAGCGGAGAGTAATACGCGGTCCTTGTTGGTGCCGGGTTCGCCTTCGTCGGCGTTGCAGACAATGTACTTGGTGTCGTTTTCCGTATCGTAGGCAAACTTCAGCTTCAGCCAGGACGGGAAACCCGCACCGCCGCGCCCGCGCAAGCCGGCATCCTTCAGTGTTTCAATAATATCCCAGCCGTCCATAGCGATCGCCTTTTTCAGGCCCTCGTAACCGCCTGTTCCCATATAGACAGCGGCGTCTGTCATGTTTTCTTTTCCCTGATTTCTCAGTAAAACGTGCATTTCATTCATCTGTTACACATCCTCTCTGATATAGCGTTTGATGAGAGCCTGCGCGCTTTCACAAGTCAAATTTCCATAAATTGTTTCGTTAATCATAATGGCCGGAGAAATGTCGCAAACGCCCATGCAGGGGGAGAGCTCTACCGTGAAGCGTCCGTCCGCTGTCGTCTCGCCGATCTCAATCCCAAGCAGATCAAGAATGGCGTCACGCACCTCGCGGGCACCACGCACATGACATGGGGCGTTGGCACACATACGAACAATATACTTTCCCTTCTGCTTCACAGAAAGCCGCTCATAGAATGTAACAAAGCTATACACGTCGTTCTGGCTCAAACCCATTTCTCGGGCAATGACAGCAGCCACGTCCTCCGCCATTGAGGGTACGACCTTCTGCACCTGTAAAATCACATCCATCAGCTTATCAGGACGGTTTTTATAGTGGGCAGATATTTCTGCAACCCGGACCAGCGCCGATTGTGCTGTGGTGTAGCTGTAAACTTCTTGTTTCATGCTTGCATTCCTCCTTTTCAAGTCAAGGCCAGTGTAACAGTGGTTCTGGCACACTGTCAACAATAGATATTTTCGTAACAAACAGTCGTTTTATACAATCATGACCCATATTTGTCTAATTTTTCATCGTTTTCAACAATATTTTTTCTAAATATATGATATAATGTAAAAAATAGTATGTTAAAAAGTTGACTGTTCGCAATGTGTACAATTTCGGAGCCTAAAGTTCAGCTTTTTTGTCATCCTTTTTTCGTTTTTTATGATCCTTATTTTGATTTGTTAAATCTTTATCTTAACAAACTTCACATTTTTGCATATAATTTTAATGATTTTCCATTATTAAAAAATTAACAATCCTCTTAATTTAAAAACCAAGCCTTTGATAAAATATTATCAAAGGCTTAGTTTCATTTTTGTATGGTTTTGCGCCGGGCTCCCCCACAGCGTGGCCCTGTGATAAACAGCGCTTTGCGATGGCTGCAATCGACTTGCCAATCTCAACATGGATGCTTGATTCTGTTTCTCACAGTGTTGTTCCGTTCCCCGTGTTGGTCTTTACAATTGTTTGGCGTGTTGATATACTTAGCCCAATCGATTTGTTTGATCAAGCAGCTTAAATGAGGGAGGCCCTGCCATGCTTACACTCGTCATCGGCGGCTCCGGCAGTGGAAAGTCAAATTTCGCAGAAGAGCGAATTGTCTCTTGCCACACCGGCAGACGGATTTATCTGGCCACCATGCTGCTTCGAGATCACGAGTGTGAACAACGTGTCCTGCGGCATCGAGAGATGCGTGCGGGAAAGTCCTTTGAGACGATAGAATGCCCGCGAGGTTTAGAACATGTCTCCCTCCCGCCGGCCTCGGCCGTTTTGCTGGAGGATCTGTCCAATTTAACCGCAAATGAGTTTTTCAGCGACAGCGGAGCCTCGGGTGCATTTGACCGGGTGATAAATGGCATTCGGCACTTAAATCAAACCGCGCGCGCGCTTGTCATTGTTTCCAATGAGCTGTTTTCTGACGGCATGGATTACGACGACGTCACCACAGACTACCTGCACTGCCTGTCAGCCCTGAACGTCGCCATTGCCGCCATGTCCGATCATGTGTACGAGGTGGTCTGTGGCATCCCGATACGATGGAAAGGAGCCTGCTCATGAAATCCATGTTTGTCGCTTTTTCCATGTATTCCAAAATTCCAATGCCGCACACGGAATGGACAAAAGAGCATATGGCCTGGGCGTTATGCTGGTTTCCGTTTGTCGGCGTTGCCATCGGGTTGCTGCTGGCCGGCTGGCTATGGCTTGCCCAATGGCTCTCTTTGGGTCCCATGCTGCGCGGGGCAGGCGCCCTTCTCCTTCCCATCGCGGTCAGCGGTGGCATTCATCTGGATGGTCTTTGCGACACTGCCGACGCGCTTGGTTCTCATCAAAGCCGGGAGCGGAAGCTGGAAATCTTAAAAGATTCCCATATTGGCGCGTTTGCTCTGATTATCTGCTGTCTCTACCTGATTGTGTTCTTCTCCGCTTGGTGCGAAATCACGCCAACCACACCGATCATTCCTGTTTTAGCGCTCACCCCGGTATTCTCCCGTTGTCTTTCCGGATTGGGTGCGGTCTCCATTCCCAACGCCAGAGGCAGCGGTTTGCTGGCCTCTTTTACGAATTCTATGAACCTGCGTAGGGCACGTATTCTTCTGGTGGCGCTTACCATCATGACCACTGCCGCCATGATCGCATTTGCTCCCATGATGGGAAGCGTAACTGCCGGTGCGGGTTTTCTGGTATTTATTTATTATAATGTGATGAGCCGGCAGCAGTTTGGGGGCATCACCGGCGACCTTGCCGGCTTTTTCCTTCAATTATGCGAACTGGCCATGGTGCTGTCCATTGCGCTGGCTCAGGCGATAGGGGGTTAATGCCATGATTCTGATCATCGGCGGCGCGGCGCAGGGAAAACTGGATTACGCGCTGCGGTTTTATCAGCTTACTCCATCCGACGTGGCGCATGATTTCGAGACTGCGCGTACGAAAGCGATTTTTTACGGTCTCCATTATGCCGTACGCGCAGCCCTGTCTAACGGCGAAGATCCGAAGGCCGCCATGGCACGCGTCATCGCCGTCAATCCTTCTGTGATTGTCATCTGCGACGAGGTCGGCGGCGGCGTGGTTCCCATGGATCCCGAGCAGCGGCAGTGGCGGGAATCGGTGGGGCGGCTCTGCTGTGATTTGGCCTCCGAGGCAGATCAGGTCTTGCGGATTTTCTGCGGGCTGTCAATGACTTTGAAGGGAACTGTTTAGCATGGAACTGATCCTCATCCGTCACTGTGCTACAAAGGGCAATCTGGAGCATCGGTTTATCGGCGTAACTGACGAGCCGATCTCCCCCTCTGGCAGAACAGCGGCGATAGAAGCCGCTCCCCGTTTGCCCCGGGTGGGGCATGTCTACCTCAGCCCCCTGCTTCGCTGCCGTCAAACAGCAGATCTTCTTTGGCCGGGCATTGCCACTACGGTAATCCCTGACTTGCGCGAAACCGATTTCGGCCCGTTCGAGGGGAAAAACCATGCGGAGTTGGCGGGAGACAGCCTTTACAACGCCTGGATTTCCTCGCCCGACCCCACGGTCATCCCAGCAGTGGAAAGCGTTTCCGCCTGCGGTGTCCGAGCCTGCCGCGCGCTGGAAGCTTTGTTTTCTGATGCCAGGAGGCGGGGACTTACCTGCGCCGGAGTTGTTTCCCACGGCGGCACAATCATGAGCATGCTGGCCCAGTATGGAAGGCCTGCGCGGGATTATTACAGCTGGAACATGCCAAACTGCGCCGGTTTTTCAGTGAAGGCAGAGGACCATTCGCTGCTTTTGAACATGATTCAACCCGTAGGGGCCTGGGATGTATCCAAAGGACCCCACCAGTGAGGCAAAATTTATCTTGCATAGCGCATCTCAATATGCTACGATCAATTTGACAATTGAATATAAAAAGCAGTGCAACGCATTGCCGTTACCGGGGAAGTTGGGTATATCAATCCCACGTGGTCCCGCCGCTGTGATAAGGGAGGCTATCCCTTTAAACCAGAATACCGGATCTGCTTTTTGAAACTGTTCACGAGGTATGAGCAGGATTTTGAACGTATTTTTACGCTATCATTGCATCCTTTTCTACTCGGAAAGGGTGCTTTTTTATTATAAATTGGCGAACAAGCCGGGTGAAATTCCCGCACGGGGCCGCCGCTGTTATGGCATATCCGCCTAAAGTCAGCCGGTTCGTCACCAAAGCTAACATTGCCAGAACTCGCGGCAACAGGGGTCTGAGTACAGTCAATCGACAAGGAGGACATTTGAATGTTAAAAAGCAAACAGCTTGGCCTATCCCTCTCCTTCCTTCCTGCTCTTATTCTCTGCTTTGCCACCAACGCAAACGCCATGCACATCATGGAGGGTTATCTTCCCATGAGTCACTGCATTGCGTGGGGCGCCCTATGTCTGCCGTTCCTGTTTCTGGGCTTCCGTAAAATCTCTCAAATTGTCTCGGAAAATCGCAAGGTTTTGATCATACTCGCCATGGTGGGTGCCTACGCCTTTGTCCTTTCCGCCCTAAAAATCCCGAGTGTGACCGGCTCGTCCAGTCATCCCACCGGCACGGGACTGGGCGCAATTCTGTTCGGCCCGACGCCAATGGCAGTTTTAGGCATCATTATCCTGCTGTTTCAGGCCATTCTTCTGGCCCATGGCGGTTTGACAACGCTGGGCGCCAACACATTTTCCATGGCGATTGCAGGCCCGTTTGTTTCCTATGGCATCTATCTGCTGTGCAACAAGCTTCACGTGAAAAAACACATCTCGGTCTTCTTAGCCTGCTGTCTGGGCGATCTATTTACTTACTGTGTGACCAGCGTTCAGCTTGGTTTGGCTCATCCCAGCGCAACAGGCGGCGTAACGGCCTCTATCGTCGAATTCATGGGCATTTTCGCTGTCACCCAAATTCCCCTTGCCGTCATAGAAGGCCTGCTGACGGTCGTGGTGATCATGGGTCTGGAAAGCTATGCAAGCACCGAGCTTTCCTCCCTTGGCTATCGGAAGGAGCGTGTTTAAGTTGAAACAGAACGTGGTGAAAGTCATTTCCATTCTTGTCATCTGCGTCCTCATTGCGGTGATTCCCCTGATCGCAATTCAGAATTCGGAATTTGGAGGCGCCGACGGCGCTGCGGAAGAAATGATCTCAACGGTCGACCCCAATTACACGCCCTGGGCTGAAAGCCTGATCACCTTGCCCGGCGGTGAAACCGAAAGTCTGCTCTTCTGCCTTCAGGCCGCTTTGGGTTCCGGCATTCTGTTCTTCGGCTTCGGTTATCTGGTGGCCAGAAAAAAATATGCCAAATTGGAAGACGGCAGTGCCAAAGCCCCCCAGACAACTGCTCTTTGATCAACCTTCGGCTGCCGCAGCTTTCTGCGGCAGCCGAACAACGAGGTGAACGATTTGGCCTTTATTTCCCTTCTATCCTCCGTGATCATCTTCCTCTCCTTCTACGGCCGAATGAGCACGGTGTACCTGCTCGTTCTTTCTTTCTCGACCGCCGCTTTGATGCTGATTTTATCCAGACGTTACGACCACAGCCATGATAACCTGACCATGATCGACCAATGCGCAGTCACTTCGAACCTGCATCCCGTAAATGCGGGCATTAAAGTGGTCTTTTTTGGATTCATTCTGGTTGCCGCTGTCGCGGTAAACTCCATTCCGTTTGATATTGCTGTGCTGATTGTCATGACTGTCATCACCATCGGGTTTGGCGGGATTCATGCTCATACCTATATCAGCCTGCTTCTCACCCCTGCCGCGTTTATTCTGGTCAGCGGACTGGCGCTTCTGCTTGATTACTCCGCTCAGCCAATGGGTGTTTTGCAAGTCCCCTTTCTTGGCGGCTACCTTGTCGTGACCGGTTCCGCTCAACTGTCGGCAACCTTGATTTTGTGCAAGGCGCTAGCGGCCGTGAGCTGTCTGTATTCCCTGAGTCTTTCCACTCCCTTGTACGAAATCATATCCGTCCTCCGCAAAGTTAAGGTGCCTGAACTCATGATTGAACTCATGTTTTTAATTTACCGCTATATTTTTATTCTCAGCAGGGTCTTATCCGCCATGAAAACCGCGGCAGCGGCGCGGTTTGGCTTTTCCGGTTACTCCCCCGCCATGCGCACCGCCGGCGGCATGATGACAAATCTTCTGATTCTCTCCTTCCAAAAGGCCGGCGCTTCTTATGACGCCATGGAATCCCGCTGTTATGACGGGCATTTGAATTTTCTCAGCACCCCAAAGCCCATAAAGACCATTCATTTGCTTTGCGCGGGCGGCTGCATTTTATTCTTGTCCGCGGTCTATATCGCAGGAAGGAGCATCCTATGACAAACGCCGCTCTTTTGGAGCTGCAACACATATCCTATTGTTATGGGGAAGAGCAGGCAGCGCTTCGAGATGTTTCGGTTTCCATCCACACCGGGGAAAAAATTGCTCTTCTGGGCAATAACGGCGCGGGGAAATCTACCTTCTTTCTCTGCTGCAACGGTATTCTGAAACCGCAGGAGGGCACCATACGTTTGAACGGGAACGTCATCACAAGGCGAAAGCCTGACTTAAACGCCTTGCGGAAACAGGTAGGTATTGTGTTTCAAGATCCCGACAATCAGATGATCGCCTCCACGGTGGAGTCTGAAGTTAGTTTTGGCCCCATGAATCTGGGCCTTCCGAAAGAGCAGGTATCAGGTCTGGTAGACCGCGCCCTTCACTCCATGAATTTAGAGCCGCTGCGAAACCGTCCGCCCCACTACCTCAGCGGTGGGGAGAAAAAGCGGGTCAGCATTGCCGACATTCTGATTATGGAACCCAGTCTGATTTTGCTGGACGAGCCTACCGCCAGTCTGGACTGCGCCCACACCGTGCTGCTGGAAGAAACCCTGGAATCGCTCCATCTTCAAGGCCTTTCCATTTTAGTCTCCACCCATGATGTGGATTTTGCCTGGCGTTTTGCCGACCGCGTTCTGGTTCTCTCGAAAGGAGAAATGATTGCCGACGCACCCGCCGCCGAGGTGTTTGCCGATTCTGAGCTTTTGCAAAGAGCCGGACTGCACAAACCTGCCATTTTTGAACTGTCCGAGACCATTGGGCTTGCCCAAATCCCACGAACCATGGAGGAATTGAAATGTCAAATCAAGCCATCTTAGTTGTCAGCTTCGGTACAAGCTATGACGACACCCGCGCCAAAACGATTACAGCCACCGAAGATCACATCAAGAGGCAATTCCCGAACCAAACCATTTACTCCGCTTTCACCAGCGGCATGGTTCGCAGTTCCTTAAAAAAGCGCGGAATTGTGATCTCTTCGGTAGAAGAAGCCCTGACCCAAATCATCCGGGACGGGATAAAATCCCTTGTGGTTCAGCCCACACATCTGATCTACGGAGACGAGTATGACAAAATGTGCGCCGCGGTTTTGAAGCAGTCCGCGCAATTTGAGCGGCTGGTCATCGGGGCGCCCCTGCTGGCGGACTACGACGATATATACCAGGTGCTGACCGCTCTGGACGAAGGCATTCCCCGCGAGCTGGACGAGGCTCTCGTGCTTATGGGCCACGGCACCCAGCATTTCAGCAACATGACCTATGCCGCCCTGGACTATTTCGCCAAGGCAAACGGTTTTGAGGACGTGTTTGTGGGAACGGTAGAGGCTTGGCCCGATTTGGACGAGGTGCGCTCTCAGGTTCTTCGGGAGGGATTTACCCGTGCCGTTTTAACGCCGCTGATGCTGGTGGCGGGTGACCACGCGCAGAATGATATGGCCGGTGACTCCCCCGAAAGCTGGGTTTCGGCCTTTACCGCCTCAGACATCCAAACGCGCTGTGTGGTACGGGGGCTTGGCGAATACGAGGCAATCCGCTCGCTTTACTGCGAGCACATTGAGGCGGCGCTTTCCCATGAGGTTTGAACACTATATTACCAGCGGTACAAAGCGGCTTCGCTGCGGGTACACCACCGGCAGCTGCGCGGCGCTGGCCGCCAAGGCCGCCACTTGGATGCTGTTATCAGGCGAGACAGTGGACACTGCTTTTCTGATTGCGCCCAAGGGTCTGCGGGTCGAGGTCGAGATTTTGGATTCCTCCCGCTGGGAGCAGACGGTTTCCTGTGCCGTTCGGAAGGACGGCGGGGATGACTGCGACGCAACCGATGGCGCCATGATTTACGCATCTGTCAGCAAGTGCGGGTGCGACATCACCATTGACGGCGGAGAGGGCGTGGGGCGCGTCACCAAGAATGGGTTAGACCAGCCGGTGGGTCAAGCTGCGATTAACAGCGTTCCACGGCAGATGATCACCGCTGAGGTGACACGGGTCTGCCAGGAATTTGACTACTCCGGCGGGATTTCCGTTGTCATTTCCGTTCCTGACGGGGCGGAAATCGGCAAGCGTACCTTCAATCAAAACCTCGGCATCGTGGGGGGCATCTCCATTCTGGGCTCTAGTGGAATTGTAGAACCGCAAAGCCTGCAGGCCTTACTTGCCAGCATTGAGGTGGAGGTTAAGGTTGCCGCGGCTGAGGGCAACCGAAATCTGGTCATCACCCCCGGCAATTACGGCGAGGATTTTTTAAAGAGCTTATCCCAGCTTAACCCCATTCCCTATGTGAAATGCTCCAACTTTTTTGGGGATACGCTGGATTTCGCGGCGGTCAACCACTTCTCCACGGTTCTGGTGGTCGCGCATATGGGAAAGCTGGTGAAGCTTGCAGGCGGCATCATGAACACCCACTCCCGCTTTGCAGACTGCCGCACCGAATTATTTGCGGTTCATGCCGCACTCTGCGGGGCAGACCACACGTTGGTGGAGGCCCTGATGGCTGCCGCCACCAGCGACGCATGCATCCAGCTGTTAGACAGCGCCGGTCTGCGAGACGCCGTTCTTGCGCGGCTGCTCCATAAGATTCAGGAACATTTGGAGCTAAGGGCGGGTGGCGCGTATACGGTCGGTGCGGTTGCCTTCAGCAATCAATACGGCCTTTTGGGCGCAACGGGTGAGGGACAACGAATCTTGGAAGAGTGGAGGGCTCGCTCATGACGAAAGGAATTTTCTACGGCGTAAGTGTCGGCCCGGGTGACCCAGAGCTGATGACCGTAAAGGCGATCAAAACCATTGAATCCTGCCCCTGTATCGCCACCCCCCAAACCGCGGGGGAAAAAATGCTGGCGCTGGATATTGCGGCAAAGGCGGTCAATCTGGAGGGCAAGGAACTCCTTCCCCTTCCCTTTCTCATGGTACATGACCGGGCGGCGCTGTCCCAAAACCACCGGGAGCTTGCGGATTTAATTCAAATCAGGCTTGACGCCGGTACCGATGTGGCCATGCTGAATCTGGGGGATGTTTCGGTTTATTCCACCTTTTCCTATCTCATGGATCTTCTCCTGGCCGAAGGCTATGAGGTGGTAATGATCCCCGGCGTTCCCAGCTTCTGCGCGGTAGCCGCCAGGCTGCAAACAGGGCTGACCTCCATGCACAAGCCGCTGCATATCATTCCGGCAAGCGGCATGTCCATGGAAGATGCGATTGCCATGCCGGGCACCAAGGTGCTGATGAAAACGGGCAAGTCCATGCCTGCGGTGAAGCAGGCCATTGCCGCTCATGGGCTTGCCGACAAGACAATGCTGGTTTCCAATTGCGGTCTGCCAAACGAAAAGGTCTACCGGAATTTTAACGAGGCAGAGGATGACATCAGCTATTTCACCACCATGATTCTAAAGGAGTGATTGTATGGTTTATTTTGTTGGCGCGGGCTCCGGCGCGGTGGATTTGATCACCGTGCGGGGCGCAAAACTCCTTGGCGAGGCCGATGTCATCATCTATGCAGGCAGTCTTGTCAACCCCGAGCTGTTAAGCTATGCAAAACCAGACTGTTCCATTTATGACAGCGCTTACATGACGTTGGAGGATGTGATGGCGGTGATGCAAAAGGCGGAGACCGAGGGGCAGCGAATTGTCCGCCTGCACACCGGCGACACCAGTATTTTCAGTGCAATCCGTGAGCAAATGGACGCCTTGTCGGAAGTCGGCATTCGGTATCAGGTCGTTCCCGGCGTTTCCAGCTTCTGCGGGGCGGCGGCGGCGCTGCAAGCGGAATATACCCTTCCCGGCGTAAGCCAGACCGTTATCATCTCCCGCATGGCGGGTCGTACCCCGGTGCCGGAGCGGGAACAGATTCAAAATCTCGCCAAAATCGGAAGTACGATGGTTCTCTTTCTCTCCTCCTCTCTCCTTCCCCAGCTGGTGGAAGAACTGCTGGCGGGCGGGGTCTACACCGGGCAAACCCCCGCCGCCATTGTCTATAAAGCCACCTGGCCGGACGAGGCGGTATTCCATTGCACGATTTCCACCTTGGTGCAAACTGCAATGGAAAACAACATTACCAAAACCGCCTTGATTACCGTCGGTGACTTTTTAAACGGCGGTTATGAACGCTCCAAGCTTTATGATCCCACCTTCACCACCGAATTCAGGCAGGCGGATCATGGAAATTAGACTGATTGCGTTCACCCAAAAAGGAGCCGATCTGGGCGAAACCCTCGCGTTTTCTCTTCAGGAGCAGGCGCACACAGCCGTGCTTGTCCGCGGTTTTGGCCCTGAAAAGGTCCCTTTAAAGCAGTGGACGGCGGAGGCATTTCCCGCCGCAGACGCGCTCATTTTTATCGGCGCGGCCGGGATTGCCGTGCGCTCGATTGCCCCCCATGTGACCTCTAAAACCTCCGACCCGGCTGTCATTGTGGTGGACGACTGCGGACGGTTTGCCATCCCCATCCTATCGGGGCATTTGGGTGGCGCTAACGAGCTTGCGGTCACCATTGCAGATCTGCTTCACGCGGTTCCGGTCATCACCACCGCCACCGACGGGAACGGCGTGTTCGCCGTGGACAGCTGGGCAAAACAGCAGGGACTGGTCATCGTCAATCCCGAACGGATTAAATGGATTTCCGCCCGGCTGTTGGCGGGAGAAACCATCCGGATGCAAAGCCAATTTCCCATTGCAAATCAGCCGCCAAAGGGCGTGGAACTTACCGAAGGCAAAGAGTATGACGTTTTGATCTCCATCAAAACCCGCGGCAGAGAAAGCGCGCTTCGACTGGTTCCCTCCGTCTGCGTCCTCGGCGTGGGGTGCCGCAAGGATAGTTCCGCCGACGCGTTGGAAGCGGCCCTGGATGCACTGCTTCGTAAGGGCAGTATCACATCTGAGTCAATCTGTCGGGCATGCTCCATCGACATGAAAGCAGCCGAACCGGGCCTGCTGGAATTTTGTGCAAACCATCAGTTTCCCTTCGAAACCTTTGGTGTGCGGCAGTTAAGCCAGGCGCAGGGCAGCTTCACCTCCTCTGATTTTGTGAAACAAATTACCGGGGTCGACAACGTCTGCGAGCGCAGCGCCGTCTGCGGCTGTCACGGCGGCGGTGAACTGATCTTGAAAAAAAATGCGGGCAACGGCGTTACCATGGCGCTGGCAACCCCCCGCATAACCCTTTCGTTTTAGGAGAATTGCCATGAAAAAGCTCTATGTTGTCGGACTTGGGCCCGGCGGGGAATCCTATATGACCGGTCAGGCCAAAGCAGCCCTGGCGGAATCCGATCTGATTTGCGGATACAGCGTTTATACCGATCTGGTGTCTCCCCTGTATCCGGAAAAGCCCATTCTCACCACACCCATGACACAGGAAATTGAGCGCTGCCGCATGGCACTGCAAGCAGCCGCCGAAGAAAAAACGGTGGCGATGGTTTGCAGCGGCGACGCCGGCGTATACGGTATGGCCTGTCTCATTTATCAACTTTCTGCCGAATTTCCTCCGGTGGAGATTGAGGTGGTCAGCGGCGTCACCGCCGCGCTCTCCGGTGCCGCTGTTCTGGGCGCGCCGCTTTCCCACGATTTTGCGGTCATCTCCCTGTCTGATCTTCTGACGCCTTGGGCGCTGATTGAAAAGCGGCTTGCCCTGGCAGCGGAAGGGGATTTTTGTGTGGCGCTTTACAATCCAGCCAGCAAAAAGCGGGCTGATTACCTCCGCCGCGCCTGCGAAATTTTTCTGCAATTCAAATCGCCCGAAACCGTATGCGGCTGGGTTCGCAACATCGGGCGGGAGGGGCAGAGTGTTCAAACAACGACCCTTCTGGAATTAAAGGAAGCGACCTTGGACATGTTCTGCACCGTTTTTATCGGCAACGCCGCCACCCGGATGATCGCAGGCAGCATGGTAACCCCGCGGGGCTATGAGAAAAAGCTATGAGGAAGCTTCTGATCTTTGCCGGAACGACGGAAGGGCGCGAGCTTAGCCGCGCCGCTGCGGCATTGGGCTATGCCGTGACCGCTTCGGTTGCAACCGAATACGGCAGAGTGCAGCTTGATGAGCATCCAAACCTGACCGTAACCACCGGGCGAATGGACGCCGACGCCATGGCAAGCTTTCTGAAACAGGGGGACTTTGTCTCCGTGATTGACGCAACCCATCCCTATGCCGTCGCTGTGAGCGAAAACATTCGATGCGCCTGCGAAGCAACTGGTATCCGGTATCTGCGCCTGCTGCGGGAGGAGAGCGATCCGGAAGGCTGCACTTATTTTGAACGCCTTGCTGACGCCTGCAAAGCCGCCGACTTGCAGGCGGGGAATATCCTTGCCGCCACCGGGAGCAAACAGTTGCTCCCCTATTGTAACATCCGCGATTACAAAAGGCGCGTTTTCGTCCGGGTTCTCCCCACGGAGGAGTCCGTTTCTCTGTGCCGGAACGCGGGCTTTTCACAGGACCACATCATTGCCGCAAAAGGCCCCTTTTCTAAGGAAGAAAACCTTGCGGTCATGAAGGCGCTTCACATTCAAACTCTCATCACAAAAGACGGGGGTGCTCAGGGCGGTTTTGAGCAAAAAATTGCAGCTGCACAGGAATGCGGCGCAGCAGTTTTCGTCATCAAACGCCCCCGGGAAAACGGTCTTTCGTACCAGCAGGTACGATCCATATTAAAGGAGGGAATTTAGATGCGGGTGACCATTCTTGGAATCGGCATGGGCAACCCCGACACCCTGACCTTGGGAGGACTCCGCGCCCTGGAACGCGCCGACCTTTTCATCGGCGCATCCCGCATCCTTTCCAGCATCCCCCCCTCCTGCCGGGCAGACCGGGTGGCGGCGATCAGCCCCGCCGAAATCAAGGCTCTGATTGATGCGCACCGCCACTGCAAGGAAATTGCCGTGGTCATGAGCGGCGACATCGGTTTTTACAGTGGAACCGCCCAGCTGCTCCCCCTGCTGCAGGACTATGAGGTGGAAACCATATGCGGGATCACCACGGTTCAGTATCTGGCGGCCAAGCTCCGTCGCCCCTGGCAGGAGGTCAAGCTGGTCAGCGCCCATGGCATCGACTGCAACATCCTCGGCTCGGTTTGCTCGGCCCGAGAGGTTTTCTTTCTCACCGGCGGCAAAATTACCCCTGCCACCATCATCGAAACGCTGGTTTCCGCCGGTCTGGGAACTGCCGAGGTAACGGTCGGCGGAGCGCTTTCCTATCCTGAGGAACTGATTGTAACGGACTCGGCCGAGGCATTGCTGAATAGAACATTTCCGCCGCTGTGCGCGGTTTGGATTCGTCGGGAAACCGATTTCCCCAGAAAGCTTGTCTCCGCTGGTCTGCCTGACGACGCGTTTTCCCGCGGTCCGGTCCCCATGACCAAGCAGGAGGTGCGGGCCGCCGTTCTGGCAAAGCTTCGGGTCGGCGGACAGGATACGGTCTATGATATCGGCGCGGGTACAGGCTCGGTCAGTGTGGAACTGGCCCTTCTCTCCCCCATGATCCGTGTGTTTTCCATTGAGTGCAGCCCGGAAGCATGTGAGCTGATTGCCGAAAATCGCAGGAAATTTGAAACGTTCAATCTGACCTTGGTGAACGGTACCGCGCCCGAAGCGCTTACGCCCCTGCCCGCTCCACAATGCGCCTTCATCGGCGGCAGCCGGGGAAATATGCGGGATATCTTGTCTTCTCTTGTGGGGAAGAACCCCAGAATACGGGTCGTCATCAGTGCAATCGCGGTGGAAACATTGGGGGAAGCGCTGAGCAGCCTGAACGAACTTTCCTTTTCTAACATTGAGATTACCCAGCTGGCCGTCAGCCGCTCCAAACCGGCAGGGAATTACCACCTTATGACCGGGCAGAACCCCATTTTCCTGCTTTCCGCGGAAGGGGGCAGCGACTGATGGCCAAGATTCCACGCGTCATGCTGGCGGCAGTGCAGAGCGGCAGCGGCAAAACCACCATCACCTGCGGCCTGCTGCAGGCGTTGATCGGGCAGGGGCTCACTCCCGCGGCCTTCAAATGCGGCCCCGACTACATTGACCCACTGTTCCACGGGGAAGTGATGGGCACACAAACCGGAAACCTGGACCTCTTTTTTACCGATGAAGTCACCGCCACGGCCCTTCTCGCGCAGGAGAGCGAAGGCTGCGATCTTGCCGTCATAGAAGGGGTCATGGGGTATTATGACGGTTTGGGCGGCTCCTCCGACATCGCCTCTTCCTATCACCTGGCCAAGGCAACCCAAACCCCGGTTGTGCTGATCGTCGACGCAAAGGGCGCTTCCCTATCCCTCTGCGCGGTCATCAATGGGTTTCTCCGGTTCCGTCCCGACAGTCAGATCAAGGCGGTACTGCTCAACCGGTGCACCAAAATGCAGTACACCCTGTTGAAACCACTGATTGAGGCGGAGTGCAAGGTTGACGTACTTGGCTATCTCCCGGTCGATCGGCGTTTCGCGCTGGAAAGCCGCCATCTCGGCTTAATCACCGCATCCGAGGTCGCGCATCTGAAGAAAAAGATTGCCCTCCTGGCCGATACGCTTTCTGAAACGGTGGAGCTGGTTCGCCTCATTGCACTGGCAAACAGCGCTCCCGCTCTGGAAGTCTCGCCCTTGACGATTTCCCTTGTCACACACCATGACCCGGTGATCGCCGTGGCAAAGGACAAGGCGTTCTGCTTCTACTACCGTGAAAATCTGGAGCTGCTTACAAAGCTCGGTGCAAAGCTCTGCTTTTTCTCCCCGCTGCAGGATTCCAGCCTTCCCGAAAACACCTGCGCCCTCTATCTGGGCGGCGGATACCCAGAACTGTATGGGGAAGCACTGCAGAAAAACCAGTCCCTGCGTCAGGAAATCAAAGCAGCCGTGAAAGCGGGCCTTCCCACCTTTGCCGAATGCGGTGGTTTTATGTACCTTCATGAACGAATGACCGACCAAAACGAGCAAACCTGGGAGATGGCCGGCGTTCTGGACGGGGAATGCCACTTCACCGGTGCCCTTCGCCGGTTTGGGTACATTCAGCTGACCGCCCGAAGGGATAATCTTCTGTGTTCCGCGGGAGATTCCATTCGCGCCCACGAATTTCACTACTTTGATTCCCAAGGGTGCGGAAATGCCTTTTACGCGGAAAAACCCCGGAATCATACCGACTGGCCCTGCATCCACGCAACAAAAACCATGGTTGCCGGTTTTCCTCATTTGTACTTTTACGGCAATCTTGGCTTTGCCCAAAGCTTTGTAAAAGCTGCGGAACATTACGGGGGGATTCACGAATGAAAGAAGTCTTAACCAAAATCAATCCTGTCAGCGCGGATGCTGCGGAGCAATCTAGGAAAAAATGGAATGAGATTGCGATTCCCTTGGGCAGTCTGGGCCTTCTGCAGGAGGCTGTGGTACGCATCTGCGCCATCACCGAGTCCGTCTCTCCCTACATCGACAAGCGCTGTGTGGTGGTGTTCTGCGGGGATAACGGGGTAGTCGCCGAAGGCGTCACCCAGACGGGCAGTGAGGTCACCGCCATTGTTGCCCAGAATCTCTGCACCGGTGACACCAGCGTGTGCAAAATGTCCACAGTGGCAAACGCCAAGGTCATTCCCGTGGATATGGGCATGAACGCACCCATTGACGATCCGCGCATTTTGCTCCGCCGTCTTGGCTGCGGTACCGCCAACATGGTAAAGGAACCCGCGATGTCACGGGAAACTGCCGAGCGTGGTATTCTTGCCGGCATCGAACTGGCGGGGGACTTGAAAAAACAGGGCTACACCCTTTTTGCCACCGGTGAAATGGGGATCGGGAATACCACAACTTCCAGCGCAATGGCCTCCGTCTTGCTAAACCGGCCCGTGGAACTGATGACCGGTGTGGGCGCTGGTCTTTCTCAGGAGGGGTTACAGCGAAAAATCAGTGCCATTCAAAGGGCGATTTCCCTGCACCAGCCTGATCCCGCCGACCCCATAGACGTTTTGGCAAAGGTGGGCGGCTTTGACATTGCGGGCATGGTGGGCCTCTATTTGGGCGGTGCCATTCACCATGTTCCGGTATTGATTGACGGGTTTATTTCCAGCGTTGCCGCCCTGTGCGCCGCCCGCATCTGTCCGGACGCACTTGGCTATATGCTGGCCACCCATCGCAGTGACGAGCCTGCCGGTCAGCTTTTGCTGGACAGTTTGGGTCTGAAGCCCTTTTTAATCGCAGGCATGCGCCTGGGAGAGGGCACCGGCGCCGTGGCCGGAATACCGGCTTTGGATATGGCCTTTGCCGTCTATCATTCCATGGCCACCTTTGAGGAAATCAAGGTAGAGGCTTATCAGCCCTTTTAGGAGGCGGCTCGTTTGTACATCTTAATGGCGGTCACCACAGGCTTTTTTCTCGATCTGTTGTTCGGCGACCCCCCCCCCATTCCCCATCCTGTGGTCATCATGGGAAAACTGATTTCCGTGTTGGAAAAACTTCTGCGGCGCTGCTTTCCCAAAACCCCACGGGGAGAATTTTTTGCGGGACTGATTCTGGCCATTTTCCTGCCTGCTGCCGCATTTGCCTTCTGTGATATCCTTCTGCGCTTGCTGGGAGCCATCCACCCCCTTGCCAGGCTAGCGTTGGAAAGCTTTTGGTGCTTTCAAATTCTGGCGGTAAAAAGCCTGCGCGATGCCGGCATGGAGGTTTATTCCGCGCTGAAA
Organism: Oscillospiraceae bacterium; assembly: GCA_963666535.1. Classification (GTDB taxonomy): domain Bacteria; phylum Bacillota; class Clostridia; order Oscillospirales; family Oscillospiraceae. The sequence continues at coordinate 2,553,133 of OY762913.1, forward strand.
TTGGGCGATTTGCAGGATGCCCGCCGGAAGGTTTCCTACATTGTGGGCCGTGATACCCAGTCGCTGAATGAAGTAGGTGTGACCAAAGCTGCGGTGGAAACCGTGGCGGAAAACACATCGGACGGCTGCATTGCCCCGCTGCTGTTTTTGTTTCTTGGCGGCGCGCCCCTGGGCATGCTGTATAAGGCCATTAACACCATGGATTCCATGATTGGGTATCAAAATGACCGTTATCTGCATTTCGGCACCGCCGCCGCCCGCCTGGACGACGCCGCCAATTTCATCCCCGCCCGTCTGGCCGGTTTGCTCATGGTCGCGGTATCACCTGTCCTGGGGTTTGACGGCGCGGGTGCCTGGCGCATCTTCCGGCGTGACCGAAACAATCACAAAAGTCCCAACTCCGCGCATACCGAAGCGGCCTGTGCCGGCGCGCTGGGAATTCAATTGGCGGGCGACGCCCGCTATTTTGGGAAAACGGTTTCTAAGCCTACCATCGGCGACCCGATTCGCCCGGTGGTTCCCGAAGACATTCCATCCGCCAACAAGCTGCTTTACGGGACCACCGCTTTGTGCTTTGTCCTTTGTTTTCTGGTCCGTTTTCTTGTGGTCAACCTATAAATCTGTAAGAAGAGGGGGAAATACGCATGGGTCTTGTTCATGGAGGCGACGTGGAAGGATATCTGCGTCAGTTCGGACGAAGTCCCTTGGATTTCTCCGCCAATGTCAGTCCCCTCGGTCTGCCGGACGGCGTCAAACAGGCTGTGATTGCCTCACTTCAGACCGCCGATACCTACCCGGATCCCCTGTGCCGTTCCCTTTGCGAGGCGATTGCCGCCCATGAGGGCAAGCCGCCGGAACAGGTGGTTTGCGGCAACGGCGCGGCCGATCTCATCTTCCGCCTTGTCATGGGGCTTGACCCGAAATCGGCGCTGCTTCTTGCGCCCACCTTTGCCGAGTATGAGCAGGCACTGCGGGTGTCCGGATGCAAGGTTCACTTCTTCCCGCTGCACCCCGAAAACGGTTTTTGCCTTACCCCGGAAATTCTGGACAGCATCACTCCATCGATCGATCTATTTTTTCTCTGTCAACCCAACAACCCCACAGGGAAGCTCTGCGAGCGTCCCCTTCTGCTCTCCATTTTAGAGCGCTGCCGTGCCTGCAATGTCACCTTGGTCATGGACGAATGTTTTGTCGATTTTCTGGACGATCCCAAACGCTATTCTCTCTCCGACCAGCTGGAGGAATATGAGAATCTATTTCTCCTGAAAGCCTTTACCAAGCTTTACGCCATGGCGGGCATCCGCCTGGGATACGGTCTGTGCGGCAATGCAGCCCTCTTAAACCGGATTCGAACCGCGGGTCAGCCCTGGGCGGTCTCTTCCATGGCGCAGGCGGCAGGCATTGCAGCCCTGCGGGAAACCGACTATGTCGCGGGGCTGCGGGGACTAATTGCAAGGGAAAAGCCGTTTTTGCTTCATGGGCTGACCCATGCGGGCGTGACCTGTTTGGGCAGTTCCGCCAACTATATTTTCTTTCATTCCTCCGACGGGCAGCTGCACACCAAATTGTGGGAAACCGGCATCATGATTCGGGATTGCTCCAACTATGCGGGCCTGGCGGCCGGCTATTATCGTGTGGCGATCCGGGACCATGCGGACAACGAACGGCTGGTCTCGTCCATCGGAAAGATTTTAAGGGGGTGAGCGCATGGCAAAGGCAATTATGGTTCAGGGCACCATGTCCAACGCAGGCAAAAGCCTGATCACGGCGGGGTTATGCCGCATTTTCAAGCAGGACGGCTACAAGGTCGCGCCCTTTAAAAGTCAGAACATGGCATTAAACAGCTTCATTACCCGAGAGGGCTATGAGATGGGCCGCGCCCAGGTCATGCAGGCGGAGGCGGCGGGAGCAGAACCTTCCGTGCGCATGAATCCCATCCTGCTCAAACCCACCAATGACACCGGCAGTCAAGTGATCGTGAACGGCGAAGTGGTGGGCAACATGAGTGCTTCCGACTATTTCGGGTATAAACACACCCTGATTCCGGAAATCAGAAAGGCGTACCAGTCCCTTGCCCAGGAATATGACATCATTGTCATTGAGGGTGCGGGCAGCCCCGCTGAAATTAATCTTAAATCAGGGGACCTTGTGAACATGGGCATGGCGAAAATGGCAAAGGCGCCCGTGCTGCTGGTGGGCGACATTGACCGGGGCGGCGTCTTCGCCAGTCTTTACGGCACCGTGAAGCTGCTGGACCCGGAGGAGCAGACGTATATTAAGGCACTTATCATCAACAAATTTCGGGGGGATGTTGACCTTTTAAAACCGGGCCTTTCCATGCTTGAAGAACTGGTCCATATCCCAACCGCAGGCGTGGTCCCCTATCTGCATCTGGATATTGACGACGAGGACAGCCTATCCCCCAGACTGGACCGCAGAGAACAAGTTGCCCTGCTGGATCTTGCTGTCATCCACCTGCCGCGCCTGTCCAATTTCACCGACTTCAATGCCCTGGGACGGTTTGACAGCGTCGGCGTTCGCTATGTAACCTCCGCGGGAGAGCTGGGAAAGCCAGACCTTGTGATCCTGCCCGGCACCAAAAATACCATGGCGGATCTTCTGTGGCTGCGCCAAAACGGGCTGGAAGCCTCCATCCTGAAGCTGCATGCCGAAGGGGTTCCCATCATCGGCATCTGCGGCGGCTATCAGATGCTGGGCCGTGAAATTTCCGACCCCTTCGCCACGGAGCACGGCGGAACGGTGCGGGGCATGGGCCTTCTCCCCGCGGAAACGGAGTTTGAGCAGGAAAAGACCCGCACCCGCGTGGACGGAACCGTGCAGCCAATCAGCGGCTTCTTTGCGCCGCTGGGGGGCGCGACCTTTTCCGGCTACGAAATACACATGGGCAAGACAGAAGTGCATGGAAACGCTTTTTCCGTCCTGACCGGCGGAGACCGTACCACAGACGGTTTGGCGGATGGAACCGTGTTCGGCAGTTATATCCACGGCCTGTTTGACAACGGCACCCTTGCCAGCCGGTTCATCCGCCTTCTTTTGGAGAAACGGGGGCTTACTATGGAGACTGCCACTCAAATCTCATTTGACGCATATAAAAACCAGCAGTATGATAAGTTAGCCGATGGATTGCGTTCCTGTTTGGATTTGGATTTCATTTACCGCATCTTGGAGGAGGGTATTTCGTGAACACAGGCCTGATTCATCTCTATTATGGAAACGGAAAAGGAAAAACCACCGCCGCCATGGGGCTATGCCTGCGGGCCGCCGGAAACGGCAAAAAAGTGACCATCCTGCAATTTTTAAAAGACGGTACCTCTTCCGAACTGAAGGTTCTGCGGAACTTGCCAAACGTCACTGTGATCACCGATCAATCCGCGGAGTTTACCTTTCATATGAGCAAACAGGCGCAGGAGCGCACCCGCGCCGCATCCAATCAGCTGTTCCAGCAGGCACTGGACACTGTTTCGGCCGGGGACTGCGACGTACTTCTTCTGGACGAAGTGTGCCTTGCGGTTCAGGCGGGTTTTTTGGACGAACGCGTTCTTGCGGATTTTCTGCGCGGCAAGCCCCGGGGGCTGGAGGTCATCCTGACCGGTCGCACTCCGGCGGGCTTTATGATAGAGTGCGCCGACTATATGACGGAAATGGTCTCTCACAAGCACCCCTATGAGCACGGCGTTCCCGCTAGAGAGGGCATTGAATTTTAACGGACGATAAGCGTCCCTGAAAGGTGGATTTCCCCCTTGAAAATTGAACTGCAAACTGTACTTCCCGGCGAAATTGAAAAGCGGAGCTTTGAGCTGATTACCGCCGAGCTGGGAAACCGCGTCATCCCGCCCGAGCAGGAGGCGGTTTTAAAACGCGTGATTCATACCTCCGCCGATTTTGATTACGCCGACAACCTTTGCTTTTCCCCCGACGCTGTCGCGCTGGGGATAGAAGCGCTTCGGGGGGGCGCCACCATCGTCACAGATACCAACATGGCCAAATCCGGGATCAATAAGGACGCGGCCAACAAGCTGGGCTGTTCCGTGGCTTGTTTTATGGGGGATGCTGACATCGCGGCTGCCGCCCGAACCAACGGCACCACCCGGGCGGTTGCCTGTATGGATTATGCGGCGTGTCTAGGCGACAACGTCATTTTCGCCATTGGAAACGCCCCCACCGCCTTAATTCGCCTGTACGAGCTGATGATGGAACAAAAAATTCATCCGAGACTGATTGTTGGCGTTCCGGTCGGTTTTGTCAACGTGGTAGAGAGCAAGGAGCTTATCATGCAGGCGGGCATCCCCTTTATTGTCGCCCGGGGGAGAAAGGGCGGCAGCAATGTTGCCGCCGCCATCTGCAATGCTTTGCTGTATCAGGCCACCGGGCGTGTTCTGTAATTCGCTGCGGCAAAAAGCCCCCCGCTTCTCTTGCTTCCCGGAAAAGCTACCTTGTTTTTACTGGAAAACAGGAGGATAATAAAAGCAACCAGAGAAATTTTAAAGAGTGGATGATCGCTTTGAATATCGTGATGTCCGGCATTAATCATACCATAGCTGATGTCAAGCGCCGGGAATGCTTTTCCCTTTCCAAGCCGGATCAGTGCAATCTATTTCAGCAGGTAAGCGGAAATTCTGATCTCCTCGGGATGGTGATTTTGTCCACCTGCAACCGCACCGAGATTTACCTGTCCTTGCGGGAAGGCGCTGAGATCGACCCCTTTTCCCTGTGCTTTTCCGGTCAGGCTGCGGGGGAATACCAAACGCTGTCCGGTGAGGATGCATTTCGGCACCTTGCCGCCCTGTCCTGCGGGGTGCAGTCCCGTATCTTTGGGGAAGAGCAGATCCTGACCCAAGTTAAGGATGCCATTGCCTTCGCGCGGGAACATCAGGCCGCCGACAGTTTTCTGGAAGTGTTTTTTCGAATTGCCGTTTCCACCGCCAAGCAGATCAGGACAGAGGTTCGGTTTCGCAGCGCGGATGCGTCGGTAGCCGCTGCCACCCGCTCCATTTTAGACCGTCACACCGGAATCCGGCGGATTCTTGTCATCGGAAACGGTGAAGTCGGCCGGCAGACCGCGTCGGCGCTCACCGATGCGGGATATCAGGTAACCATGACGCTGCGGCAGTACCGTCACAGTGCGGTAAGCATTCCCAGCTGGGTATCTACCGTGGAATATGACCGGCGCTATGAGGTGCTGGAACAGTTTGACGGCGTGGTCAGCGCTACCACAAGTCCCCACTGCACCATATCGGCGCAGCTGCTGATACAGCGCCCAAATATTCCCCAGATTTTTATTGATCTTGCCATGCCCCGGGATATCGATCCCGAGGTGGGGCTGCTTCCGGGCGTGACCCTTTATGACATTGATCAGGTGGCGGACAGCACCGCCCGCAAATTAGCCGAACAAAAAAAGCTGGATCAAATCAATCCCATGATCCAGCAGGGCTATGAAGAACTCATGCGGTGGAATACAGGACGGGCGAAATCTTTGGAGCACGAACCCAAAACCCATTTCCCGCTTTTCATCGATTCCACTGACAAGACCGTTCTGGTCGTCGGCGGCGGCAGGATTGCGGCGCGCCGGATTGCGGCGCTGTCCCGGTTTTCCTTCCTCATCCAAGTCGTCGCCCCCGAGGCAAAGGAAGAAATCCTGCGTCTTGCCGAATGCGGACGCATTCAATATGCGTGCAGACCCTTTCAGGATACCGATCTGGATGATGTCTTTCTGGTCGTGGCAGCCACCGATCAACGACAGGTCAATCATCACGTAGCCATGCTGGCAAAGCACTGCGGCATTTACGCCAGCATTGCCGACAAGCGGGAGGAATGCTCATTCTACTTCCCCGCCATTGCGGAAAACGACAAAGTAACAGCGGGAATCTGCGGTGACGGGGTTGCCCACCAAAATGTCTCCGCAGCGGCCAAGAAAATTCGGGAGGTGCTGGATGAATCATTTGAAGATCGGCAGTCGTGAAAGCAGGCTTGCGGTTGTGCAGGCGGAACTGGTGCGGGATGCGCTGGCTGTCCTTCACCCGGATATGAGCTTTGAGATCAGAACGTATAAAACCACCGGCGATCTCATTCTGGACCGCACGCTGGATCAGGTAGGGGGAAAGGGTCTGTTCACCAAAGAGCTGGAGGCCGCCCTGCTTCTGGGTGAGGTTGACCTGCTGGTACACAGCTTGAAAGACGTTCCCATGCAGGTGGATGACCGCATCCCGCTTGTGGGGGTGACTGCCCGGGAAGATGAGCGGGACGCCTTGGTTCTTCCAGAAGGCTGCAATGGTTGGGACCAGAGAAAGCCCATCGGCTGTTCCAGCAAGCGGCGCACCCTTCAGCTGAAACGGCTGTACCCCGACTGTATGGTGGCTCCTGTGCGGGGCAATGTTCTGACCAGACTAAACCGACTGGACAGCGGCGACTTCGGCGCTCTTGTCCTTGCCGCCGCCGGGCTTCGCCGCCTTGGACTGGAGGGGCGAATCACCGCTTGCTTTTCAGCGGAGGATATGCTGCCGGCGGCCTGTCAGGGGGTGTTGGCCTTGCAGGCAAAAGCGGGCTTTGACCGGACCCTGTTAGCGGGACTCCATCATGAAGATACTTATTTGACTTCTCTGGCCGAGCGGGGCTTTGTGCGCACGTTGGACGGCGGCTGCTCTTCCCCAGTGGCGGCACATGCTGTGCTTGACGGCAGCAAGCTGACGCTGACCGGCCTTTACGTGGAGGAATCCAGCGGTGAACTGCACTTTGAAACTGTCTGCGGCGAAAAGAAACAGGCGGAGCAGCTTGGAGTTTCGCTGGCAAAAACCATGAAGCAAAGATGGTGTAACCGATGAGTGGAAAAGTATTTTTGTTGGGCGCCGGACCGGGTGACAGCGGCCTTTTGACGCAAAAGGCCGCGAGACTTCTTTCCCAGGCCGAGGTCGTGGTGTACGACCGCTTGGTGGGGGAGGATATCTTGGCCATGATGCCAAAAACCGCCGAACACATTAACGTGGGCAAACACGCGGGCCGCCATCCGGTTCCCCAGCAGGAAATCAGTTCCATTCTGCTACAAAAGGCACAGGAGGGAAAACAAGTGGTCCGCCTGAAGGGCGGGGACTGTTTCCTGTTTGGCCGGGGCGGCGAAGAGTTGGAGCTGCTGCGGGAGCATGGCATTCCCTTTGAGGTGGTACCCGGCGTCCCCTCCCCCATTGCGGCCACGGCATATGCGGGCATTCCTGTGACGCACAGGGATTACTGCGCCTCCGTCCACTTTATTACGGGACACCGGAAAGAAGACGGTGCGCTGAACCTGGACTATGAGTCTCTGGTCAGGTTAAAGGGCACGTTGGTTTTTTTGATGTCGGTGGCCACCTGTGGCGAAATCGCGGCGGGACTGATGGCAAACGGCATGGAGCCGGATATGGACTGTGCTGTCATTGAAAACGGCACCCGCCCAGAACAGCGAAAATTCATTGCAACGGTGGGTACGATTGCGGCGGTTATTTGCGATAACCACGTCATTTCCCCGGCGCTCATCGTGGTGGGACGGGTGTGCGCGCTGTCCGATCAGTTTGATTGGTTTTCCGTTTTGCCGCTGCATGGTAAGCGCATTTTGGTCACAGCCCCCCCCTCCAGCGGCGGCCGGTTGGAACAAAAGCTTCGGGAATTGGGCGCAAAGGTAACCGCAATCCCCGCGATTAACACGCGCCCATTGGCGTTTCAAATGCCCGACTTCGCCAAGGTAACGGCGGCAGTTTTCACCTCCTCCGCAGGAGTTGCGGCGTTCTTCTCAGCCCTGCTTGCCCAGGGGAAAGATTCTCGGTTTTTAGGCCAGATTAAAATCGCCGCCGTCGGCTCGGAAACGGCAAAGGCGCTGCGGCAGTACGGCATTTTAGCCGATCTTATCCCCCAGACCTGTAACGGTGGATCACTGGGCGCCGCACTATTGGAATCCGGCATTTTAAGGGCGGGAAATCTCGCCGTTTTATTCCGGGCCAAAAAGGCCTCGCCTGAACTGCCCGCCGTTTTAACCGGCGCAGGGGTCTCCGTTGCGGAGACCGCGGTCTATGAGACCTATGCGCTTCCTCTGGACGAGATCGGCCCTACCCAATACGATTGGGTCACCTTTACCAGCGCAAGCTGTGTGGAGAGCTTTCGCTCGTCCTGTGCTCAGAGTGGATTTTCAGATTTTCTCTCCGTTCGTGCCTTATGCATCGGCCCGCAAACAGCAAAGGCCGCCGAAGCGCTGGGTATGAACGTGAGTGTTTCCAAAAAGGCTACACTCGATTCTATGGCAGATTTTATGAGGGAGGCAGTACAATGATACAACGTGGAAGACGACTTCGGCATGACCCCCTGATCCGCTCCCTGGCACGGGAGACACGGATCAGCGCCGATTCCCTTATTTGGCCCCTGTTCATCAAGGCAGGAAGCAATATCCGCACCCCCATTGGGGCGCTGGACGGGCAATTTCACTTCAGTCCTGACCGTGTGGCGGAGGCCATTGACGAGGGGCTGGAAGCGGGAATCAACAAATTTCTCTTGTTCGGACTTCCCGAACACAAGGACTCCTGCGGCTCCGATGCCTATGACGAACATGGAATTGTCCAGCAGGGGCTTCGCACTCTGCGCGATCATTATGGCGACCAGATTTATCTGGTTACCGATATTTGCATGTGCGAATACACGGATCATGGTCACTGTGGAATCCTCCACAACCGGGAAATAGACAATGACGAGACGTTATTGTATTTAGACCGGATCGCGGTTTCTCACGCTCAGGCCGGTGCGGACATGGTGGCTCCCTCCGATATGATGGACGGACGCATTGGCTCCATACGGGCCGCGCTGGACGCGGAGGGCTTTTCCAATCTGCCCATTATGTCCTATGCGGTAAAATACGCGTCGTCCTTTTATGGTCCCTTCCGGGACGCGGCAGGTTCCGCCCCTTCCTTTGGGGACCGAAAGAGCTATCAGATGGACTTTCACAATGTCAATGAAGCACTGCGGGAGGCCATGACGGACGAGGCGGAGGGCGCCGATATTCTGATGGTGAAGCCCGCTCTTTCCTATCTGGATGTCATCCGGGCCGTGAAGGAGATCACCACCCTGCCCCTTGCGGCCTATTCGGTCAGCGGCGAGTACGCCATGATTAAATCCGCGGGAGCGGCGGGACTTATTGACGAGTACAAGGTCATGTGCGAGAGCGCTGCTTCCATCTATCGCGCTGGGGCGGATATTTTGATCACCTATTTTGCCAAAGAACTTGCACAGGCGATTCACCGCGGTGACATTGGATAAAAGTTTTTACCGAAAGGAATGGTTAGACCATGGATTGCTCCAAATCCGAAGCACTGTTTGCGCGCGCCAAAAAGGTTTTGCCCGGGGGCGTCAACAGCCCGGTTCGCGCCTTTAACGCCGTGGGAGGCGTTCCCCGCTTTATCGCCTCCGCCAGGGGCGCGCATCTGACCGATGCCGACGGGAACACCTATCTGGATTACATTTGCTCCTGGGGCCCCATGCTGCTGGGACACAGTAATCAAACGGTGTTGGCCGAGGTGGAAAAAGCCTGCCGGGACGGATTGAGCTTTGGTGCCGCCACCGAGCGCGAGGTAGAAATGGCAGAACTGATGTGCTCCATGGTGCCAGATCTTGAAATGGTTCGGATGGTCAACAGCGGAACCGAGGCGGTGATGAGTGCCCTGCGCTTGGCCCGCGGCGCTACCGGCCGGGATAAAATTATCAAGTTTATTGGCTGCTACCACGGTCACAGCGACAGTATGCTGGTGAAGGCAGGCTCCGGTCTGCTGACCAACGGCGCGCCGGACAGTCGCGGGGTCACCCGCGGCGCAGCGGCGGATACCCTGCTGGCAGACTACAATGATTTGACTTCCGTGGCTTCTCTTTTTGTGGAAAACCCCGACCAAATCGCGGCTGTGATCGTGGAGCCGGTGGCGGCAAATATGGGCGTGGTGCCTCCCCGCCCGGGCTTTTTGGATGGTCTGCGCACTCTGTGCAGTCAAAACGGCGCACTTTTAATTTTTGACGAGGTGATTACGGGCTTTCGTCTTTCACCAGGCGGTGCAGCAAAGTATTTCGGCGTTCGCCCTGATATTTTTGTCTATGGCAAGATTATTGGCGGCGGCATGCCGGTGGGGGCTTACGGCGGCTCCCGCTCCCTGATGGAGAACATTTCTCCGGTGGGGTCTATCTATCAGGCGGGAACCCTTGCAGGAAATCCGGTGGCTATGGCAGCGGGCCTTGCCATGCTCCGGCAAATCAAGGCCGATCCTCAGGTTTACACGCAGCTGGAACGCAAGGCTGCCGCATTGGCCGAGGGATTGCGAGCGGCGTTCCCCGGCTATACCGTGAACCAGATCGGGTCGCTGCTTAGCCTCTTTTTCACAAAGGAGGCGGTCACTTCCTTTGACAGCGCCAAAACCTGTGACACCGCACTTTACGGACGGTATTTTAACCACATGCTCTGCCATGGAATTTATTTGGCTCCCGCCCAGTTTGAGGCGATGTTTGTCAGCGCCGCCCATACGAATGCTGAAATTAATGAGACCATTGAAGTAGCAAAGGACTTTGCCCTATAAAACAGCGCCCACTGTCCAACTGCAGCATACTATACTCTCTGTCCTCCATTTGACTCATACAGAAAGCCTGTTTTATAAAAAGCGCCAAGAGGCTCGTACTTTTTCGTGCGGGTTTGTGGCAAGAAAAGTTCTCTTTTTGTCATATCACATTCCATTGATACGAAGAGTCATATAAGTGGAGGCCAAAACAAAGTGATTAGGGGGCACGATATGTTAATTTTCGCGATAATATCCATCACACTTGCGCTCGTTTTTTATACCATTGGCGTTTGGAGTGAAAAAATGCAAGGGCAGCTCAAAAACTGGCACCTGGTCATATTTTGGCTGGGATTCACGTTTGACACGCTGGGTACAACGTTAATGAGCAAGCTGGCACAAAGCGGCTTTCAACTTAATTTTCACGGCATAACCGGGCTGCTTGCAATTGTTCTCATGCTTTTCCACGCCATCTGGGCCACATACGTCTCGGTGCAGAACAACGAGACGGCCAAACGCAATTTTCATAAATTCAGCATTGCAGTATGGCTCATATGGCTCATTCCTTATCTATCCGGGGCAATCTTTGGCGTATCAATGTAATGCATGTCCGCCCCCTTCCCTTTGGATTGTTTCTGCGACATTTTGATTCCTCCGGGTTTTTTTGAACAGGCTCCCATGACAAGGAACGTATCTGCATGTAATTGGGAAGACCCTATTTCCAAGCCAGCGGATTGAATCACGCACGGATCGTGGCGGAAGATTCCTCTGTTTTAACGCTGAGACAACAGGGGGCGGCAAATGGCCGTCCCCTGTTGTCTCAGTCCTATATTTTATGATATACTTGTTAAAATTGGAAAAGAGGTGCCAAACATGACCGATTACAATAACCAGCTTCAGGCTCTCCGTGAGAAACTGGCCCGCAAGTCTAAAGTGGAGTCCATGCTCTCCAGCCTGCAGGCACAGCTTACTGACCTGAAGGCCGAAGAACAGCGTCTGGCCAATATCCGCATGAATGAGCAAACGGACGTAGACAGGCTGGAAAAGCCCAGCCTCGCCTCGTTCTTCTATACCGTGATCAGCCGGAAAGACGAGAAGCTGGAACAAGAAAAGGCCGAGGCATATGCCGCGGCTGTGAAACATGAAGTTGCAGTCCACCAGGTCGAGACGGTGGAACATGATATACGCTCCATGGAAGCGGAGCTTTCGGAATATTCTGAAACTCAGTCGCAGTATGACAAGGTTTTTGCACAAAAGGAAGCAGCTGTTAAGCAGTCGGACTCGGCGCACGCCGCTGAACTGTACCGTATGGAAGACCGGCTTGGGTATCTCTCTGCTCAGATCAAAGAAATGGACGAAGCGCTGTCTGTCGGACGGGCGGCGCTTTCTCAAATATCGGCAGTTGAACAGGCGCTTGGCAGTGCGGAGGGCTGGGGTACTTGGGATCTATTGGGCGGCGGACTGATCTCCGACCTTGCCAAGCACGCCCACCTTGATGATGCGCAGGCTCAGATCAGCGAACTTCAGGATACACTCCGCCGTTACCGTACGGAACTGTCCGATGTGACAATTCATGCGGATATACAGGTGCAAATCGAAGGTTTCCTCCGGTTTGCGGATTACTTCTTTGACGGGCTGTTTGCGGATTGGACCGTATTGAACAGCATTCACAGTTCTCAGGAACAGATATCCACAACCCGGTCGCAAGTGGAAGGTATCCAGCGTAGGCTGGAGGAGATGAAACGGAACCTTGCCCTCGAAACCGAGAAACTGAAAACACAACGAAATGATATCGTGCTGAACGCTTAAAGGGGCATAAAACAAGCAAGCCGTGCCGTGTTATGGGTTTATATCGCCTATGGACTTGTGCTTTGGCTGGGATCCGGTCACGCAGGCTAACGCAATTCTCCCGTGAGGTTTTCCATCGTAGTCCTGCTCGGCAACAATATGGTATTTGTGCCGTTAGGGCTGCTGCTCCCCTGTCCTCAGCCAAGACTGCACACAATAAAAGGCTGGGTTTTCACCCGGAAATGTCAGCGGAAAGGAATAAGATATGAAGCTATATATACGACAAAAAGTTTTTTCATGGGTCGACCAGTTCACCGTAAAGGATGAATTGGAAGAAGACAAATACTTTGTGAACGGCGAATTTTTCTCCTGGGGGGGCACGTCGGAAAATTTTGTGTAATTGTAAAATCCCTTGATCAAGAATTTTAGCTTGTATCTGTGGGTTTGCTCTTGCAAATCAAGACTGTGGATTTTGCCTTCACTGCCCGTTTCCCCGGGAGCGGACACGGTATGCGCGCTTTGCGTGAATGCCGCGTCCGCCCAGGGGAACTCTATTTCAAGGTAAAATCAGACTGCGGCTCGCTCAGAAAACATCAGGTTGAGCTGGCTTAATACCATATCCCAGTTTCGACATCTGGACGTCCAGTGTTCGACAATTTTTTTAGATGCCAGATACAGCATCTTGCGCAGGGAGTCATCGCTGGTAAAGCTGGGTTTATTTTTGGTGATTTGCCGAAACTGGCGGTTAAGACCCTCAATGATGTTTGTCGTGTATATGATGCGCCGGATTTCGGCGGGGTATGCGAAAAAGGTGCTCAGAATGTCCCAGTTTTCTTCCCAGCTCTTGACGCAGGAGGGATACTGTTTACCCCACTTTTCACGGAATGCCATCAAATGCTCCAACGCTTCGTCTTCCGTGACGGCTTTATAGACCAGTTTCAAATCAGCCATGAGCGCCTTGATATCCTTGTAGCTCACATAGCGGGTGGAGCTGCGGATCTGATGGATGATGCAGCGTTGGATTTGCGCTTGGGGGTAAACGGCATTGATGGCCTCGCAGAAGCCCTTCAGCCCGTCCACACAGAACAGATAAACATCCAAAACACCCCTGCTTTTGAGGTCATTCAACACAGAAAGCCAAAACTTGCTGCTCTCATGTTCCCCGATCCAAACGCCAAGAATGTCCTTTCTGCCATCCATGGTGATGCCAAGTACCACATAGGAAGCCTTGGTGACATACTGGTGATTTTCCTTGACCTTGTAATGAATAGCGTCCAAAAATACAAATGGATAGACGGGTTCCAACGGTCTGTTCTGCCATGCCGAAACCTCCGGCATGATTTTCTCGCTGATCTTACTCACTAGCTCTGGGGAGATTTCCACATCATAAAGGCTCTTAATCTGCTCCGCTATATCCCGCTGACTCATGCCACAGGCATACAGGGAAAGAATCTTTTCCTCCATGCCGTCGGCGTTTCGGCTGTATCTTTCGATGATTTGAGGCTCATATTTTCCGTTGCGATCCCGGGGCACCTTGATCTCCACCTCGCCCAATTGCGTCTTGACTGTCTTTTGCGAATACCCATTTCGGTAATTCTTAGCTTCCGGTTCGACAGCGGTTTGCGACGCTCTTTCGCTTTTTTCGTAGCCCAGCTCCGAGTCCAGCTCGCTTTCCATGACCTGCTGAAGTACGTCACGAAACATTTCCTTCATGGCCCCCATAATCTCCATGGTGCTGCTAAACTTTTGGCTGTTCACGTATTCTCGCATCAGTTCTGCCGGTGCTTCCTTCATAAAAAACATCCTTTCAGTGTTGAATTGTTATTGCTCCAATTCTTGACCAAAAGGATGTCTCTCATTCACTTTTACACAAAATTTTTCGGGGTCTCCCTGGGGGAAAAAACTGCATGTATGCGATCATTCAGGGAAGGAAGTCGCCTTCATCCAGCAGAAAGTATTCAGTTTTCTGCCGAAGTTTTTCATTTTTTCAGGCGACAGGCAGATTGCCGAAATTGTCAAGGAGTTCACCTTTCTGCGCCCCAAATACAGTATTGAAGGACTCGGCTGGGAGATCAATGGCAACTTCATGTCCCACGACTATGAGATCACGCAGCAAGGGCGGACCATTGTGACAATCCACAAGCAGTGGATGACCTGGGGCGATTGCTACGAACTGGACATAGCCGATGCACAAGATGAGATCGTCGCTTTATCCGTGGTACTTGCCATCGACTGCGTCATGGCGGCCGCGGCAGCCGGTGTCGCCGGATCAGCTCCCGGCAATTAGAGGATAAGACGCAGCGGGCGGTATCCGTTTGGATATTACCCACTCATTAGATCTTGATCGGACTTTCCGTTAAACAAACAAAACCGAACCCCTTTCCAATTGGAAAAAGGTTCGGTTTTGTTTGTTTTGCAAGTTAGGTGAATGATAGATTCCATTGTCTGCAGGAACTATTTGTTTTCCAAAACGAAACGAATGCCGCTAAATCCGTTTCCTCCTAACAATTGTGTCCTTGCAATCCCTTTTTGTATTTCCAGCATTTAATTGCCTCATCCAAAATTTCACTAGTGAAGTATCCCGCAACAATCGCTGCGGGAGGCTCTCATTGGTGTTTCAATTCTACCAGGCCGTTCTGCACCGCATAGCTGATGACCTGCGCCCGATTACTCATATGCAGCAGCTCGATAATTCTGCCCATATGGTATTTTACCGTTCGCTCTGTCAGCCCCAGCGCTTCTCCAACTTCCTTATACGTTACACCCCTTGTAACCATGTTCAGAACCTCCAGTTGGCGGTCTGTCAGACCGGTCTCCGAGCTTTTCCTGCGGGAAGCCATGGGTCCTTCATCCGTACCGCTGAATTCCCTCAGAATGCTGCCCGCGATCAGGGGAGACAACACTGCGCGCCCGGCCATGATCTCGTTTATCGTATCAATCAACTCTTCCGCATTAATACTCTTGAGCAAATATCCGGATGCCCCGCAGCGGATTGCCTCATAAAGGTCATTGTCCTCATCATAGGAAGTCAGCATCACAACTTTGACCTCCGGTAGTTCCGCCTTGATTGCCCGAAGAGCGCCGATGCCGCCGCACCCGGGCATCCGGATGTCCATCAGGACCAGATCGGGATGAAGGATCCCGGCCTTTTTCACAGCCTCCTCTCCGCTCACCGCGGTACCTGCCACACAAATTCCATGAATCTGAAGCAAATATTGAAGGCCCTCCAGAAAAAGCGGATGGTCGTCAGCCAGCAACAGTCTCATTCCTTTTCGCTCCTTTCATTGGAATGCGGAGAGTCAGACGGCAGCCTTTTCCGGGCTTTGATGTGATCTCCAACGTTCCTCCAAGCTCTTCGGCCCGCTCACGCATGATGCCCAAGCCGAACTTTGTCCCGTCGGGTGCTGTGGTCTCCTGCACAAACCCTTTCCCGTCATCTTCCACGGTGATTTGAAGTGTTTCCTCTGAGCGGGAAGCCGAGACGGCAACATGCCGGGCGGCCGCGTGCTTTCCAACATTATTCAGCGCTTCGTGGACAATGTAGCGCACATTGAGCAGAAAATGCGGTTCAAGTCCTTCCAGTTGGCACTCAGAAAAATCCTGCGTTACCGGAATGCCAGTCCTCTCCTCAAAAAAACGGAGATCCTGCCGGATGATTGTAAAGAGATTCCTCTCAAAATTCGGTTCGCGAATTCCGCGGATATATACCCGGAGCTCTGTGTGAGCCTCCTGCGCGGCGGTCGCCAGCCGGTCCAGCCGGTTCGACACCGTGCTGATGCCCGCCTGCTCCAATTCATACCGGACGCCCTGCGCCTGAAGGCTGACAAAGCCAAGAATCTGACTCAAATTGTCATGCAGGTCTCTTGCGGTTCGTGCCCGTTCCTCCTCAACGGCCAGCGCCCACTGACGGTCCAAAAGCTCCTGCTGCCGCCGCTTTTTTTCGGTCACGTCCCAGATCATGATCAGCTCTCCCAAGGTTTTGCTCCCTTTGCCTGTAATCGGTGAGATTTCCGCCGCGTAGACGCGCCCGGCGTTTCCCGCGCCGATGGAAAACTCAACAGATGGCCCGTTCCGTTCGGAAAAGGCCGCGGCCAATGCGGGAATGGCGGCGCAAACTTCCCCGAAGGGCCTTGCGATGGCCTGCGGCGCGGTGCACGCAAGAAGTTGCTCGCAGGCAGGATTCATATCCAGTACATCGCCCTGCTGATCGAGGACAAGAACTCCCACTTCCATGTTTTTGACCACGGTGGCCCAGGCCAGCGAAACTAAGCCAAACAGATTCTGGCGGAAAATTCCCCATGCGGCGAAAAGCCCAGCCGGCCCGAACAGAGCCGGCGTGATGTCGTGCCGGTACGAAGGAATCAGGTGGGAAACATAAAGAAAATTTGGAAAGAGGATCAGACTCAGACCGAGAAACAGGGACAGCGTCTGCTTCCGGTAGACGGCGCTGCGGCTGAACAGTGCGCGAACCAGCAAAAACCAGGAGAAAAGATTCAGCGCGAAGGAATATGCGGCGTGGACGTAGAACAGCGGCCCGTACTGCTTCGCGACGACTGGAACCGCGCCGCTGAAGCTCAGATGAAACCCGTACCGAATCAGTCCGAAGCTGCCGTCCGTCCAGACAAGGGCAAAGATCACGGTGGGCAGAACGGCAAACCAGAGAAAACGCCTGCTTTTTACAAGTCGGTCGTGTCCCGTGAACTCGGCGCACATGGCGAAGAGCGTGACAGGAGAATAGCCGTAGGAGAGGTATTGCAGATTTGCCCAGAGCAGTTTTGTTTTCAGATCCGATCCGGACAGCTCCAGCGCGTTGAACAGAGCCCATACGGACAGAACGGCCATGCTCAGGACAAAGCTGATGGTGCCCTTCGATTTCCGCCGCCGGATCAGCGCGTAAACGCCGAGAAAGGCTGTTATGGCTGTAGAGAAAAGAAGCGGCCAGAGGAAGGGCGTATATTGATAGTTCATGGAGAGTCCATCCTTCCACACAAGGTGTATGATGCTTGATTTTACCATAAATTGACGGAAAATAACAGGCCCGTCCTTTTGATTGGAAGGACGGGCCTGTCATTACCGTTGAATATCTGCGATGATACGGTTCAGCATCACCGCGATCTCCGCGCGCGTCGCGCCTGCGTCCGGATCGAAGCGGTTTCCCGGTTTTCCCCCCAGAACGCCCGCCCGATACAGGGTATTCACCGCGTTTTGCGCATAGCTGTCGATCTGATCGCGGTCAGCGAACGCTGCGTCCTGCGGGACCTGTTCCTTCAGTTGAAGCCCCGTCCGGTTCAGGAAACTTGTCAAGATCGCAGCAAGCTGCGCTCTCGTCACGGGCATGTCGCCCCCGAAGGTGCCGTCTTCTAATCCCTTGACAATGCCCGCTTCCGCGGCCCATGCGGCATATCCGGCGTAGTATTCGCCGGTCTTTACGTCCCGAAAGCTGTCCGTTCCGTATTGATCCGCATCCACGCCGGCCAGATTGCCAAGAACCGTCACCAGCATTCCTCTGGTCATGCTCTCATCCGGGTGGAATTGATTGTCGCTATAGCCATGGAACATCCCGCGGGCCACCACGAACCGGATCGAATCCTCCGCCCAGTTTCCATCCGCATCGGAGAAATTCCGCGATCCGTCCCGGACCGAGAAGGTGGAGCCGCCGGACAGCGGAACATGCAGAACCCCGTTTTCTAGGAAGGACAGGCGGTTCACTTCTTCCGTTGCGTCCTCTCTCTCCAGCACCGCGACGGTGCTGCCTGTTCCGCCGGAGACGGGAACCAGGGCCGTTAGGCCGGGAACGGCCTCCACAGCCTTTCCGTCCGCCAGGACTGAGACCACATAACCGGAGTCCGTGGTTCCGAAGGTGAACGTCACGGTGTTTGCCCCCAGTGCGCCAAGAGCAGACAGCGCGCCGCTGCCGACGACCAGGTTCAGGGAGGCCTTGCCGAGATTCAGCTTCAGCCCAGCCGTTTGCAGCCGCGTGATGGACGTGCCGGACAGCTTGAAGTTCACTTTGCTCGCCTCGCCCGTGATCGCGGGCGTGATGCTTACCTGATCGCCGCCCTGTTGGGAAACGCTTTGAATCAGCTGCTGAAGCTCGGAGTCGGAGATGTTCAGAGTCGCTATCCCATCCACGGCTGTGGCACGGAAGGAAACCCGGTCGGACGCTCCGTCTGTGTCTGAACCAGAAGTAGGCGTGGGTGTCGGTGTCGGTGTTGGCGTGGGTGTGGGTGTCGGCGTGGGCACGGAATTATTGACCATTACCAAATAGTCCTGCGTTGTTTTCCCGTCTGCCGCCGTCACCGTGACGTCGATCTGGTTCAGACCGGAGTTCAGGGGCAGCAGAATGTTTCCCAGATCGGTCTGGCTGCCGTTTACTGTTACGGTAGCTGACGGGTCTTTCGTTGTCGCGGAGACCAGCGTCTGTTTCGCCTGGTTAACCTCGCCCTCATACTCCGTCTGCCCGCTCTCAAACTGGATGGGGACTCCAGACAGGGACAAAGCCGCAAGGTCCGGGTTGCTCTGTGCGTCATCCAACACCGCGTTGGAATAAGAAACTGCCAACGACTCGCCCTGCCGGTCAAACTGGAAGGTTTCTGTGGCCGTTCCCTCACAGCCGAGGGTAATCAGGCCGCTGTTTTCCTTGCTTTTATCGTAGCTCTGCCGGGTCTCCAGAATGTTCCCGCTGCCGTCCAGCAGGCTGACGACGAGATTGCCGGTCTGCGTGGTCACCAGCGAATTATTCCGCAGGGTGACCACGGTCTTGGTGCCGCCCGCCTCATTTGTCTGCACCGTGGAGATGGAGACGGGATCATGGTAGAGATTCAGGCGGCTGGCATACAGAATGGACTCCACATTGTTTGTATCGTCATATTCCGAAATGGTATCGGCGCCTCCACCAGTGGACTGCTCGATCCACGCCTTCATGTAAAGCCGCACGCCGGTGTCCGGGATTTCGTTTCCGCTGCCCACATACGATTGGATATCAAAGGTGAGCTGGTGCGTATATGCGCCTGCGTCCACCATGGCAAGATCGCCGGTATCCACCGTGAAGACGTCCCCGCTCTCTTGTCCGGCAACCTGCTTTGCCAGCTGTGTGCAGTCCGCGTCGGTATACAGTCCGAGCTTCACGCTCCGGCCACTGCCAGCCAGAACGGAGCTGCTGTCGTTGTACAGCGTGACCTGCATGACCCGCTTGCCGTCGGTATCGCTGACCTGCTCCAGCTTTGAAATGCCCACGTCGGGGATATCGAGATAGAGTGTGCCGGTTTCCGTGTCGATCTCGCTGCTTTCGGAGAAATGCGCCGTCACGGTATAGTCTGGATTAGTAAGCTGATCCTCCGGGATGTCGTAATACGCCGTCAGCGTTACGTTCCCGTTCGGCAGAAGTCCGAGATAGGAAAAATTGGTTGTTTTTCCGCCGAGATTGACCTGAATGCTGTCAATCGGGTCCAATCCCGCATTGTAGAGCGAAAACTGCACGGGGACCGACATCCCGCGGATAATGGATGAAGGGTCCACGCCGACATAGCTGATCCCCACGGTGTTATGGAAGGTCCCGAAGGCGGTGCAAAGGTTGGATTCCGTAGAATCTCCGCTGTAATCCGTGTCAAGCAGCACAACCCGGACCTGATTGTCCTCACCGTGATAGGCGTCAAAGGAATCGATCAGGGTATCGTCGGCCATCTCGGCCAGCGTCAGCGGTGCGGAAACAAAGACCTTCCCGTCGTCCGTGCTTCGGAATTTCACTGCCCTGAGGAGATCTTGGGCCGAGGCTTCCGAAGCGCCCTCGCCCATGTCGGCGGTCTCCGTCCACAGGATGGAGAGGTCGTCGAGGTTCTCCGCATTGCTGACAAAGCGGAAGTTACTGCCGATGTTCACCGAGTCGTTGGCGTTGACGCTGCTGATGCTTTCAATAAAGTTGTCATACAGCGTCCCGCTGCGGTCAAACGCGCACAGGCGGATATCGTCGGTGGGGACGCCGTCCGCGCTCTGCTGGCTGAACCAGCCCAGCACAAAGCGCTCGGTGCCGTCGCCGAAGGTGGTCGTGGTAATCTGGGGGTTTTCATCCGGATTGTTGTCGTTGGTCAGCCGCACGTTTTTGACGACGCTGTCATCCTCCGTCCCAACGACGGCGTAGACGGTCTCCAGGTTGCTTCCCGTGATGCTTTCGGCGGCATCGCCGTCATCCGCCGCGATGGTATAAGCAATGCTCGCCGTTCCGTCCGAAAGCATGGCGGCCTCCAACCCCTTGACGTTTCCGGAGGTACCGTTGTAGAGCGTCTGGGCATCGGACCATTGAGCCGTTTCTTTATCGTAAATTCGGTACAAGATGGTGTCCGAGCCACTGAAATTCAGCGGCTGGCTGGCGTCCGAGGCGTAGACGCTTCTCCAAGCTACCAAAACGCGCTGACCGTTGGTCGCCACCACCGGCGCCAGGTCCGGGGTTGAATTGTCGCTCAGCCGCATCGTTGTCCAGTCCGTCCCATTGTAGATCGCGGTCATGATCTCGGTACTGTTGCTCATAAGCGCAATGTCCGCATCGGTCACCGCATCTCCGGCTTCCTTCTGAAGGCTGCTGCTCTGCTGAACCCAGGCGGCCGCGGCAAAGTCAGCGGTTCCCGCCGCTTTGAGCTGGGAATCCCCGCATCCGGTCGAATTGATTTCCAGGGCCTGGGGCGATGCATAACCACCGGAGGCATATTTGCTCCAGTAAACGCCGGTATCCTCCACATCCGCGCTGTCGCCGTCAGAGAGATAGAGCAGGAGCTGCCCGTCTTTCGTCAGCACGGGATCAGAATAGGGATAGGCATTCGACTGCAGCACACTGACTCCCATTGAAGAGACGCCCGCCGCCCGAAGCAGACCCTTTGCGGAAGATGCCGTCCCGCTCCAAGCGCGCGGGAACTCGTCCAGATAGTCCCGGCTTTCGATCTGCGTACTGCTGGACACGGGCACCAGCACTTCGCTGTCCGACAGCGGCAGATACGCGCTCTTCAGGCTTGTAACGCCCAAATCGAGTTCGGACTGCTTTATAATCTCCTTCCAAGCGGTTTGAATCTCGTCCCAGTCATTGTATTCTTCGCTCGCAATATTAAAGTGAATGGAGGCCAGGTCCTTTTCATATGAGACGAAGAGGAATTTTGCCACAAACTCCACGCCGGTTTTCCCGTCCACGGACAGGGTCTGTCCGGTCAATGTTTTCCGCTTGAATCGGTTCAGAAATGCATTTTGCGAATCCAAAGAAATTTGCCCGTACGCGCCGATTTTCAAGGCGGCGACGGAAAAGTCGAAGCCAAGACCACCGAACGCGCGGAGATAGGCGTACAGGCGCAGTGTCGTCAGATAGTCGTTGATGGAGTCCTCGTCGTACTCGGCCCGAATGTCGTCACCCCGCAGAACTGCCGCCTTGAAGATGACCTCTGCGGTCCCGCCTACCGTGAACTCGCCCGTCACAGGAACCCCGCCGACGGAGGTGTTGTATTCCCAGTTTTTGCTGTAGCCGCCGCCGGCATTGAATCCTCCGTTGAGCACATAAAAGCACCATTCGCCGTTCTGATACTTCAGTTCTCCCTCCATAGATCCGCCGAAGGTATAGGAGACCTTTCCGGAGGAGTTTGTTTTTTTCGATTTGTTCTTCTCATAAGTCTTCTTCTGCTTACTTAGATACTGCCCTTTCTGCATGGCGACCACGTCCATCACGGACGGGAGATGATCCTCGTCGTCCGTAATATCGTTTTGGGTATAAATTCCCGTGACGTTGTCGTTGGACATGTTCCCCAGATTGACATAGAGCAGCGCTGAAAAAACGGTGGGATCGGCGGTGGGAGACAGCGCCACGCTGAACATCCCGGCCGTATCCTCCTTGTCGATGTTCAGGTTGCACAAAAAGTTCAGACCGTACTGAATGATTTTATCGCTGACCCCGTCGGGCAGTGCGCCTGCGTCGGCAACCATGTTCTCGGGGATGCTTTGGTAAAAATCATTGATCTCCCCGCTGTCCTCCACAGTTTCCACACCGATCATGTTCGCGATGGAAAACGGCAGGGTGACGGTCTGATACAGTGTCCCGTCCGCACCCATTTCCAGCAGCGTCATTCGCCGGCTCTCGCCGGAGTTCAGCCACCCTTCCATCGTCTGGCTGTTCATGGTAAAGGTGTTCCGGGTGGCTTTGATGGAGGAAAACGGATAGACCAGCGACTCGGACGTCTGCCCGGAGGGCGTGATCTGGTACTGGTCCTGCAGCGTCAGCTTGTGTTTGGAGTTGTCACTGTTCACGTCCTCACCCCACCACATCACGGTGGTGATCAGCTTTACCTCCGACGCGGTCTGCCCGGGGCCGATGCTGCCTGTGTCGTTCCGCACGTCGTAGACCACGCCATTTTGATACCCGTAATCAACGTCTTGCGTAACGATGAACGGTTTGTCCGTTTCCCCGTCCGAAACCGGCTCCACCCGGACGGTCTTGGTTCCGAACCGGATGGCGTCCTCCGTCCCCGTGCTGCAGTTGATGTGCAGCAGGCGCGGAAAGTATGTATCCTCCGGGAAGCGCACCTCAAAGATAAACTCCAGCTGGTCATCGGCTTGGAGAACTTCGCTGGAATCCTTGACCCAAAACTGGTCACTGTCCATCTGTACCGTAAATTTCCCATCCGCGCCAATCGTGATCGTCTGACCCTCCTTGCCGTCGGTTTCGTTCAGCTTTGCGTCGGCGCAGTACCCACCGTTTTTATATACGCCGCCCCGCAGGATCACGTTCCCGCTGAATGCGGTACCGTCTGGATTTTTGAAGTACAGCTCCGCCGTGGCCACCTTCCGGAGCTGGAAGTAGTTCACCGGATAGAGCTGGAGCTTGGTGGAGTCCTTTTCGGAAGAGACCAATCCGTTGTAGAGCGTGCCCATGTAGACGTCGCCGCCGTAGGTGGATTTCATGTTGATCTCACTTGCGATCCCGCTCTCGTCATAGAGGGCCAGCTCGCCGTCGTCGTTCGTCTCCACTGTCAGCTGCTCGCCCTTACCATTGGTATAGGTCAGGGCGGTCTTGGCTTTGGGACTGATCTGGAAGAGATACAGCTTGTCCTTCAGCGTCTGCACGGTGACGTCCAGGGAGACCGATTTACCGGTGGCCGCGTGGGTGGCGGTGATCGTGGTCTGGCCGTCCTTCAGCCCGGAGAGGATAAACGTGTCCGCGGGACGGTAGGAGGTGTAATCCAGATCCTGAATATCGCTGTAAAGGTTCACGTCCTTGTAATTGACGCTGGCCGCACTGTCATTTGACGAAGCCCATTGAATCTGGTCGCTGACCTGGCCCCAGGCGTAGTCGCCGTAATTGATGCTGATTACGTTTTTCAGGTTAATATCCCGATTCAGAGCCAGAATCTGCTCACTGGTCATTTTGCTGATCTTTCCAAGATTGCTCATGGTCAGGCTTGACCCTGCCTCGGCTCCGTTGATCCAGAGTTTGAGCGCACTGTCGCTGTAAACGTAGAGCACGAACGAGTCATAGGACCAGGTGGAATCCGCGGAGTTTTTGGCTTTGACCGTAACGGTGTAGGCCTCCTTGAAGCCCTCGGAGACCGCAGGAATCGAGAAGTTATAGCTTCCCCCCGCATTTTCGGTGTTCGTTACCGCTGTCTCCACGCTTCCGCCGTCGGAGTTCTTGGTGATCTGGAACGCAAATTGAGCGCCATTTTGGGTATCAAAGTTCTCCAGCGTCCAGGTGATGGGCAGTTCTGCGGTGCTGTCCGTGATGAAATAATTGGCCAGCTTTCCGAGCCGGACCGTGGCCGGCTTCGAAATCATCGAAATGTACGCAGTTGCGGTCAGAGTTTGGCTCGCGTCATACGGGTTTACGGCACTGACCTCCACAAGATAGCTGCACTGGCTGCCGACGGATACGCCGGTCAACACGCCGGCCGGAATCACACAGCTTGCCGCCCCGGTTACGGTTTGCTGATCGATCTGTTCCCCTTTCTCCGCAATGGTACTACCCTCACCGTAAACCGCCTTGTAGGTGGTCACCGTAAAAACGGGATCCAGATTTTTCTCGGCATATTTTGTGATCAGGTTGGAGGTCCAGCGCACCTCGGCGTCCTGCCCCTCCTGAAGGATGATCCGGTTGACCCCCTCCGGGATGTTCAGAAATGGTGAGAGGCCGACCTTGACATGAAGCGTCCGACTGTCCACTGTGACAGCCTTGCCCTCTGCCCCGCCGTTTTTCGCGGTCAGAGTAAAAGTCACGTCGCCCATTTTGCTTCCTGTCAGGCTGATCTTCCCGTCCTTGTCAATCGTGGCAATGTCCTCGTCGCTGCTTGACCATGCAAAATCATCCGCACTTTTCCATGTTGCGTCGGAATTGCTTACCGAGTAGGTGAGCTGGAGCGCCGCAGCGTCCTGCGCGAATGTTGTGCAGTCCGCCGAAAAATGATCGGTAATCGACAGGTCGCCGCTTACCAGATAGACTGCCGGGGCCACTGTGTAGGCAGCGAATTTTCCCGGCATCAGATGGAAGTTCGTTCCGTCGTCCGCATAATAAAATTCTACGGCGCGGGTCACGCTGTCGTCCGTCGTGTTCCGTGCAGGCGTGAAAGTTCCACTCAGCCCCGTGAGCGCGCCCGAATTGGCGTCCTCAACGCAGTACAGCGGGATTTTGGTCGTGCCACCGTCAATGGAGGCGCAGACGCTGGGGACAAAATATTTCCCCGTTTCATCGGACTTTCTCTCCTGTTCAATCCATTTCGTCCAGTCGTTGTTGGAGACGGGCAGCGTTACCGTCCCCGCCTGGTTCCCATGATCGTCCGTGACGACGCCTGCGGTCGCGTCGGTTGTGAAGGAGTAGTATTTGGAAAGATCCGTCATTACGTCCTTGATGGTGGTGCCGTCATCGTCGTCGTCGAATGTCTTCTGCGCATTTCCGCTCAGGTCCACCGCGCCGGTCACGTCGGTGACCTTCAGCGTGCTGCTCTGTTCCACCGACTTGACGGGATAGAGGAAGGTGGCCTGCCGCACCCCCTTGCTGCCGTTCTCCTCCGGCGTCAGGGTCACCTCGCCGTTTACCACCAACTGCACATTTTCAAGGTCCACCGGCTCGCTGTACGTCACTACGATGGGCACGGACTGGCCGTACTGGAATGTCATACCGGACGGCGTGGAGACTGATTTCACCTTGGGGGCGGCATTATCAAAGAATTCGATTTCGCATGTTCCATTCGGATCGACATTAACTTGGAGTGTATCCACATAAATATAGCCGCCGCTTGTATGGTTATCCACTGCGTGATACAGTTTCTCCGGTTGAAATACGAAGGTTGATGGATCGGTTGTCTTAGAGTGAAGCGTTGGCCAGTACTGTTGGTCGTATGTACTGTCTTGCGCATACATAAGACTTATATAATAATCAAATGCATCATCCGTATTATCGTCTTTGCCAAGAATCACATGAAAGGTTTCTTTGCTTCCCGAATGGCCCACATTGGGTGTATACGACAGCCGGCAAGCGCTGTATATGTCCTCCTCCCTCATAAATTGTTCCACATCATCAGGGACAGTGAACGGAACGTCGTTTGTCCTGTAATAAGGGTCACCAAATTTCCATGTTCTTATATCATCCAGAGAGCCCGGAATACAGTCCGGGAAAGTAATATTGAATTCAGCATCCAACGAAATTGAACTTTTGTAATCAATTCCCCCCCACGTATAGCTGCCCTGAATGACGACCTTTTTTTCTACCGCCAGCATGTGGTCGTTGAGGCAGATGCCCTGCGGGTCATAAAACTGGATCAGGAAGGTCTTCTGTCCCTCAAAGCGGCTGGTGTCGTTTTGAATGGTAAAGGTAATCTTCTTCTGGATTTCGTTGCTGCCCGCTTCAAAATTCAGCTCACCGTCAAAGCCGCTGGTATCCGTGAAGTTGGTGCCACTCACGGCGCTGCCGCTCACAAACCGGTAGGAAATCGTAACGCCCGAGGCAGGAACCTCTGCCAACGGATTGCCGTCGCTGTCCTTCAGTGTGACCGTCACACTTTGTCCGCCGCTGCCGTTGCTGTAGGTCAGTGTGGCAGTGTCGATCTCCGCGTAAGCGGTATGATTGGCGCCGGATGGCACCTCCACTGGAGATTGGGCATTCCCGTACAAGCGAACGCCGCTGGTGGTAAGCTGCTGATAGAAAGATTCCAGGGAAGCGCGTTGCGCGGTGCTCAGCGTGGCATTACCGCTGAAATACTTGTCCTGAATTTTCTGAAGTTCATCCTCGATCTCGACCATGGTTTTGAGGTTTTCCAGCGTCAAAGAGGTGCCATCCACAGTCACGGTCCTGCTCAAGTCGGTGCTCGGATCATTGACAAGCTGTTCCACCTCATCTAGGGTCAGCTTTTCCCCCTCTAAAATCACATCTGAGGTCACCAGGTTGCCCTCCTGATCCAGAAGTCCCAAACGAATCAATTCCTCCATGACCGTCTGTGCCTCGGCATCGCTTCCGCACAGATCTTCCAGTAACGCCAGAATCTGCTGGTTCTCCTCTGCGGAGTTGCCTTTGGTTGCACTGACCGCCGCCATCGCCCCGGTGGGCAGTAACCCAATCATCAGGGCAAGGGATAGTCCGACAGCCAGAAGCCTCCGAAAAAAAGCATTCCATCTAATATCCTTCATTTCCAGTTACATCTCTCTTCTACGATTTGTACATTTATTTTTAAAATATTACTTTAATTATAAAATCATTGTTCTTTCTGCGCAATGTACCAAAGTGCAGTCCTGGACAGCAAAAAGAAAAATATCATAGAAGTAGAACGAATACACCCGAATATAATGGAATTAAGGAGAGACAGGATGGTAAGGGGATCACTAGGATGCTGTAACGATGAGACATCGTCCTTTCTGTCCATTTTATCCCGCCATATAAAAAACAGCTCATGGCTGGGGATTAATCGTTTTTTTGTCAAAAAAGATGATTGATCTGATAATATTAAAGATAACGGAAAGGAGGTGGATGCATGGACAAGTTAACAGATGACGATATCCGGAATATGAGCAAGGTTACAATCCAGACTGCGGCAAAGCATCTTGGAATATCTGCAAACTCTGTTACATTAGGAATGAGAAACGCGCTTCTTCCGATAGGCTTTGCGGCCAAGAAGGAAGACGGAGCCAGGTATTCTGACAGCTGGACATATGTCATAGTCCCTGAGCGGCTTATCGCCTATAAGAATGGCAAGATCAATGAAATTCAAGTTAAAAACATAGAGGATAATCTCAGGACTATTATCAAGAATTTTGAGAAAATGAGGCAAGACCTGCTTTTTCTATTAAAAGAAGACGCAGAATAGGAGGGATAACACTATTCAATTCATTGTTTGATGAGAACAATAACAAAGATGCTGGTAAGCAAAATGCTCATGAAGAGGAGGTGACCCCTGAAGTGGGAGAATTGGTCCTTGATAGGAAATCCGTTTATGAAGAAATCTGGACTGAGTCAGCGGCAAAAGTCGCGCGGAAATATGGTATCATATATGGTAGTTTTCTTTCCATCTGCCGCGAAAACGCAATTCCTGTTCCTCCATCTGGATACTGGACAAAAGTTGAAATGGGAAGGCCTGCCGAAAGGACACCTCTGCCAGAATCTGAAATATCAACGGTGACATTTATTACAGGCGAATCAGCAAAACGGAGAAAAACGCAGAAAGAGGATGAGACAACCGAAGCGCCTCCTGCAGTAAAGCAACCGGAAGAATCAGGATTGTCAAAGGTAGAAGAAGGAAATACCGAGATAGCAGATACTGCTTTTCCGGAAGATGATAAGGTGCCGCTTAAAGTATATATCAAGTCTCCTTCCGCAACCGGGATAAATGGCAGAGATATATTGTATGCGGAAGTATGGGAAAATCCGCCGTCAGTCGTAGCCAAAAAATACGGGACTACGAACTGGTCCATCAGGAACATGTGCAAGAAAATGGATGTTCCTCTGCCGGATCGTGGTTATTGGGCCAAGGTCAAAGCCGGGAAGCCCATTGAAAAGGCACCGCTGCCGAAAATCAAGAAGGTTGCGGATGAGAACAAGCCGAAGACAGGCAATTCAAGAAAGCTTCAGATTCCGGAAAACTCGCTGGAATTTATGAAGGAAGACGGAAGGAAAACCATTATTGCGGTAGCAGAAAAGCTACGAGTCGCCGGTTCGGGAAGCAAGCTCCATAAGCATGTTGAAGCATATAAGACTGAATGCGAAGAATGGTACGATCTTGACTCAAAGGGTATCAATATGCGTTATGGCTCAAAGCTTGAACCTCCGACTATGGCTGCAGAGATTTCGAAGGCTAGTTATCCCCGGGCATTCCATATAATAGATGCGATTTTGAAGGCGGTTCTCCCATATAACGGAGCATTGTTATCTGACTATCAACACAACTATAGATTCAGTATAAATGGTGAGTTAGTAGTTTTTCAGATAACAGAATCAAAGCTTGAAATTCCTCACGAAGTAACAAAGCAGGAAAAATGGAACTGCTGAAATATGAGGAAGCCAAAAGCAAAGGGCGCTATGCATATAAGCCCAATGTACTCAAGTATGATCACCCCTGGAGCGGAATGCTGTACATGACTGTAGGCAGCAATAAATTCCGGGATTGCAACGCATATAAATCGGAAGACCGCATCGGTGAAATTCTGATTGCCTTCTATGAAGCATCATATCCTGTCAGGTTAAAAAGGCTTGAAGAGGAAGAGAAGCGCCGTAAAGAACAGGAAGAGTATGAGCGAAGGGAACGAATCAAAGAGCGATATAATAGCGAAATAGACAGGGTGCGAGCTTTGGTTAATGCCGCAGAGGATTACGATATAGCCCACAAGATAAGGGCTTATGTACAGTCATCTGAAAACCGCATGGATACCGATGAAGGGTTGACCCCGGAGCAAGGTGGATGGATCGCTTGGGCAAAGTTAAAAGCCGACTGGTTTGATCCTTCTGTGGCGCGCGAAGATGAATTTTTAGGAAAGCGGGAACATAGCGCAGACCCTGAGGATAAAAGGCTTGAACGCAAATACAGGTGGTAATTCAACAAGCAAATTATCTGAAAAAAGACAACCGACTTTTTGTGATGTCTTCAGGTACAAACGAAAAAAGGAGCAGCCTGCATCACATGGGATAAATCCTATGATGTGGGCTACTTCCTTTGTCTTTAATTGATTGGTTCTGGAATCGGGCACTTGGATGCGAACCGCCTAATGGGTCTGGTTCACACTTGGGGCGTTTTTATAATATCTCTCATGCAAGATGTTTTTGACAATGGCGGAGACGGTCGTGGATCACTTTTCGGTACCGCCAATAGTTGGACCTGTTGAAAAACCACGTTATTTTCTTGCTATACACAGCTTTTGTTCATTCTTTCCAAAATCATGCGCTTATCAAAAACGAAAAAGATGGCTTTCGCCATCCGCTTTAGGTTTAATGCCGATGCCGCAAGGAGTCATTCCTGGGTCGCACCAAGTATGCCTCTCTTTGGGGTTTTGGATACGAGGTGTTCTCGCTTAAGAACCGAGAAACTGCCTTCGCTCCATATTTTGCGTTTCCTCATCATCTCAAAATATTGTGGCGTTCCTACCCATTCATGTCCCCTATGAAATGCTGGATAGCAGCTACTTGCCAGAATTCGTCTCCGTTTTCCCATTTTGTCAAAACAAGTAGGACGTTGGGGACACGCTGTACAGGCTGTGCCATCGGTCTGGTAACAACGGAGATATTTCCCCGTGGAACGGTTGCAATTCAGCCGACGGCAGGTCAGTGACATCCCTTCGGGGCAGAGAAACAGGTCGGCTTCTGGGACATAAGTGAAGCCGTATTTTTGAGGACTGTTGGGAAAATCAATGGACGGCATATAACCGGTAATTCCTAAGAGCTCTAGTCCGGGATGCACGGCACCGGTATCATATCCACGATCTAATGCAATAGCTTGATATTGAAGACCACTAATCCGCATCTGTTTTTCAAGATGCCGGAGAATAACAAGGCTTTCTTTCTTGTTGGCTGGATAGACATCGATGCCTGTTAAAATGCCACACTTGCAATCGGTTGTGGCCTCCCAAAGATAGCCAATTCCACGCTTTGTGCCGTGATGAATGTAACCACATTCCGGATCTGTAGTACTTGTCGTATGAATCTCAACACAGATCCCGTATTGCACCTTATCCACTTTTCGATAAGTAAAAGCAGGGATGCGAACCGTGCGCACCTCCCGCACGAGATGGTCTGAAAATCTCCGTCCTCGCAGGCCCTTTAATTTCTAGAAAAAGTTATGAAAAAGCGGCTAAATCATCTGATTTAGCCGCTTTTATGGTGGAGACGAAGAGGATCGAACTCTCGACCGTGGTGTGCAAATAAAACTACGGATTTGTTATTTCCATTTTCTAATATCGGCTGCTCACATCGGAATGTGCACATACCCGACGTACTTGAAATAAATCGTGACTTTCTGAGTCTTACTGCCGTCCGGCTGCGTCTCACGTTGGGATACCTCGATCCGCTCAATCAGCGTGTGTAGAACATGGGCGTCCAGCTCCTGCAGGTCTGTGTATTTTTCGATCAGAGAGGTGAACTGCTCCGCCTTGATGACAGCCTCGTCCACTTCCCGCACGGCGGCTTCATAATCATCCAGCACCACTTTCAGCTCCCGCTGTTCCTGATCATACCCAGCAGCCAGTGTGGCGAACCGTTCGTCTGTAATTGCCCCGGCGGCATTTTACTCCAGCAACTTGCGGATGATTCCGTCCAACGTCTCGATACGCTTGCGGGCCTTCTCTGCCTCTTTTTTCCGATCCTTCAGCTTGCCCTGAGCGCTCTCCGCCAGCGCCGCCGTCAGCATCTTCTCGTAGCGTTTATGATACAAACGGGCGTATTGCGCGTTGCGCCGGATGGCATCCAACACGACGGCCTTGATCTGTTTTTCGCTGATGTAATGGGTCGAGCAGTATTCCTTGCCGTAGCGCATATAGTACCAGCACTTATACTGTCCGCTGTCCGGAACGGTTTTTCGAGGCGCGCGGGAGTAGGACAGCGCGCTTCCGCAGTCGGCGCAGTAAAGAAGCCCCGCAAACATTTGAGGTTTCCCATCCTTGCAGGCGCGGGAGCGGACGGCGATTTGCTTTTGAACGTTCTCCCACTGCGCCGGCGTGGTCAGCGCCTCGTGGGTGTTCTCCGCCACAATCCAATTTTCTTTCGGAGCCTTTTCACTTTTGCCCTTCATCGTCTTGCTGGTGCGGCGTCCGTTGACGGTATTGCCCAGATAGACCGGATTGGTCAGAATCGCCTTGACAGATGTCACATGCCATTTGGAGTCGTGGAGGTAGTAGCCGTTGGTGAAATAATCGGGATTCTTTTCGATAAAGTAGGAGATGGGGTTAAGGATACCCTCGTTCTGCATGGTTTTGGCGATTTTGTTATACCCCGCGCCATCTTCCGCCATAGCGAAGATTTGTCTCACAATTCCGGCGGCTTCCTCGTCCACAAGCAGATGGTGCCGATCCTGTGGATCGCGGATATACCCATACGGTGCTTTCGATCCGAGGAACATTCCGTGCTTCGCCCTGGCTTTTTTCGCGTCCCGCGTTTTCTCCGAAATGTTCTGCGCATACTCGTAGTTCATGATATTGAGGATGGGCACATTCAATCCGTAGTTACCGTTGGCGCTGTCCACGTGGTCGCCGATGGCGATAAAGCGTACCCCTTTTTCAATGAAATATTTATGGAGATAAACGCCTGCCTCGAAGTAGTTGCGGGCGAAACGCGAGAGATCTTTGCATACGACGGTGTTGATTTCGCCACGTTCAATGGCCTCAATCATCCGCTTGAATGCGGGGCGCTCAAAGGTGGTGCCGGAGACGCCGTCGTCGAGGAACAGCTCGACCAGAACATAACCGTGTTCCTTGCAGTAGTCTGTAATAATGGATTTCTGCGTCTGGATGCTCTCGCTCTCACCTTTGTTGCGATCCTCCACCGACAGCCTTCCGTAGCCGCCGACTTTCACGATATTCACTTTATTTTCGGTTAAATAAATGGGACTTATAAGATTCGCTGCTGCCTGTGTTTGCATAATTCGCTCCTTTCCCGGACTGTTGTCCCCGCAGCAGCAACCTGTCAAACACACGATACCACAGGTTCTGCCGCAAAGCTATTGAAATGATTTCAGACCGTGGCTTTTTTATCACTATCGTCCGGCGCATAATCGTCAGGTTCGAGGTCGTCCAGCATCAGCTTCCCCAGAAGGCGGAAAATGCTGTCCTCGCCGAGATAACGGCTCTCCACCAGAAACGTCGTGCCGTCGATTTCCAACGCCGTTTCTCCCAGATGAACCGGCAAAAGATAATTGGTCGATTTGTTTTTCATTGTATTTTCCTTCCTTTTTGGTGGGCGTGGGAGCACGGAAACTCCCGCGCCCTGGTTAATTTTTCATAAATCGGAGGCCTCTGCTTACCCCAAGGTCTGCTGCCAGGTTTGCTCATCCTCATGGTCATCCGCCTTATGGCCGAGGGCAATTTTCTTTTCGCGCTCTTTGTTGAAAACCTTCCGGTCCGTATACGGATTCATGGTTGTGGCGTCCTTCACGGGAACATCGTCCTGAGTCCGTTCCAGAGCGTGTCCCAACTGTGCCACATTGCCCAGAGTACCAGTAAGATTACCGGGATGAGCAGCCACGCCTGGCTGAGATGCGGCAGGTGCGGACGGGGGAGCGAGATACGCCGCTCTCTCCGCTTCCCAGCCTGTTGCATCATCTCCCGAACCGCCGCCACATCCCGCGTCAGCGCCGTGATCTGTTCCTGGGCTGGGTATGTTCTCGGCCTCTGGGAAAGCTCCCGCACGAGGGCCGCCTGCGCGGCCACGCGGTGCTCCAGTGAGCTCAGCGTCTGGAGCAGTTCTGTCCACTCCGCCTGCGTCGGATGCAGCTCCGGCTGTGCCGGTATGGTCGGCTCTTGCCGCATCATCGAACCCTGCAGATGATTCAGCCGCTTCAATTCCTCCATGGACAATTCCCGCTCGGATTCGGAACTCACGTTCCATCGCCTCCTTCAGATATCGTTCGTCGTGCAGCCGGTCATCCCGGCACTTCATTCCGCCAGGGGTTGTGTAGGTGATGCTTTTTCTGGAATCCTGCCAGCGAACGTCGTAACCTTCGGTGCGCATCAGAGTGATAAATTCCTCGCGGGTGCCCGCGTAGCGCATACACTCGTCGATGGTGCCCATGAGTCGGAACTTCCAGCTCTCGCCCCGTGCGGCGGCATGGTATTCCGCCGTGGACATGGATTTCACTTTTTTCTTTTTCTGGCCTTTCTGAAACACCGGCAGGTTAAACATCTCGCATACCTGATCGTTGCGCTGCCGAAGCTCGTCCAGTTCCGGTTCGCTGATGTGGAGCTTCCGTCCGTCCTCCAGCGATACGCTGTTGATGATAAAATGCGAGTGGACGTGGCCGCGGTCAGTATGGGTGCAGACCAGCACCTCACGGCCCTCAAAATACTTACCAAGCTCCTTTGCCGCGGCATGCGCCGTAACCGGATCGATGTCAGCACCCTTGGGAAAGGACTGCACCATGTGGAAGAACAGAGTTTTATCATCCTTGTGGTAGAGGAACTTCGTGCTGAGAAAATCGTCATAGACGCTTTCCGGCCGGCAGTTGATGCCGCTGACCAGAGACTGTCCCTGCCACAGTGTTTTTGCCTCCCGTTTCGTGTACTCCATGACCGCCGCCATGCAGGGACGGTTTTGGCCTTTGGGATAGTTCGTAAAGCTGATAATGGCTATTTTGACCACCTCCCTCGCTCGGCGATCTCCCGCAGCGTCTCGCTGATTTCCTTAAGCGCCTGAGCGGTTTCACCCAGATTGGCAACCGACACTCTGCCCATGTTGACCAGCACCGTGAGCTGGTTGAGGTTGTTGCCAATGGCGCGCTGCTGTTTCAGGACTTCCTTCAGATCCTCCACGACGACCACCTGCCTGCCGAGGCAGCAGCGGGTGACATAGTCGCTCTGGGAGAGCCGGGCCAGTTTTGCTTTTCGCTTGATGGTATCCAGATCGCCGGACGCGATCCGGATGCTGAATGTCGTATCCTTCATGCGTTCCTCCGTTTCTAAAGTGGGTGCGGGCTTCTGCCCGCAAACTGGCGTTTGGCGGGGCGGCGGCTGTGGCCGACGTCCAGACAAACGCGATGCTGGCTCCCTCCGAAAGGAGGGAAATCCCCGCCGGGCATCTACGCATCCTCCCGTGACAGGTGTGACGGCTGTGACAGCAGATTCGGTACTGGGCCTGTATCTGGTTTGCCGTCATTCCCGTCACTGCCGTCACGTCGTCGCGAACTTCATATCCCTCGCTTTCGCGCGAGCGTAAAAGCTCACTCATTTCGTCGCTCCTCCTCTCCAAGCACGACCCGCTGCGCTGGGCTCGTGCTTGGTTCAAGAATACGAAGGCGCAGCTCCCGGCGGTCGCGGGTACGGTGGGCTTCAAACGTGATTCCGCGTGCAGCCAACTCGTCCCGGCAGCGGATCAGCCGCTTGGTCAGCGTGGCGGGAACAAGCGGTTCACCGCTCTGTTTCTCCAACGCTTCCGCCAGCTCCGTGGCCGTGCCGGTGAACGATTTGTGCTCGCCGAGAAATTCAGAGAGGAAAATAGTGAGCTTATCTTGCGACTGTGGTTCCGTGGTGACACTGTCCGAGAACAGCTTCCAGATGTGGGTATCCCCGTCGAACTCCAGAGTCAGCTCCCGGTATTCGATGTCCCGCCCAGTACAGTAAAGTGTTGCGGTGCTTCCACCGCGCTTGTCCTTGCGGAGGACGAAGTTAGAGTCCGTCGCGCCGCTGATTCCCGTGGTGCCGGAGATCATGTTCATGGGATCGTCATCGTTCATCTTTCGCAGGTGGTGGATGAGCAAAATAGCGATGCGATGCCTGTCTGCCAGCTCCTTCAGGATGCCGAGGTCCCGGTAGTCGCTGGCGTAGGGATTTACATCGTTCGCAATGCTGCGGATGCGCTGGAGCGTGTCGATGACGATGAGCGCGGTACTGGGATGCTCCTTAAGAAAGCGCTCGATCTGCTGCTCCAGACCGTCGCGTAGCTTTTCCGACATTGTGGAAAAGAATAGGTTGTCCGGTGCGTCGTCTGTGATATCCAGCAGCCGGTTCTGAATGCGGGAATAGCTGTCCTCCAGACAAAGGTAGAGCACATCGCCCCGCACAGATGGGAACTCCCACACGGATTCGCCCTTGGCAATACAGAGGCACAGCCACAGTGCCAGCCATGATTTTCCTACCTTCGGCGCGCCAGCGAGGATGTGCAGTCCCTGGGGCAGAAGCCCGCCGATGGTGAACCGGATCGGCGGCAACGGCGTAGTCATCAGGGTTTCGCCGTCTATGGCGTTCAGCCTGTGTCGGTTCACAGCGTCCATAGGTTCTTTGTCAACTGTCATTTTTGATCCTTCCTTTCTTTTGAGAATTGAGAGACTCCTGGTTCTATCGTCAGTGTAGCAACTTTCCCTCTTGCCGTCGCCGTTTGAGCGTGATAACATATAACACATAAAAGTAAATTACCATATATAGCTTGGAGGGACACATGGACAGACCGAAATCGACCACTGATGAGTTTGCGGCGCCGCTCACGCTCTCGCTGGAGGGGAACAGCTGCATCTTCACAATCAAGTGGCGGGCCGCGCCGGGAATGCTGGTGGAGAAATTTGAGTCCCCGCAGGAGCTCCTGACGGTATTTCTCAACGGGGATTATCTTCGGCTGATTACGACGAGGGATCTGCCCAATATGGAGTTGACGGACGCTCCGCAGTTTTATGAGTGGCTGACCACCTATGACCGGGAGCGAGTCATGAATCTGATTGGGCAGCTCTTTTTTTCCGAGTCCGCCGACGTAAACGCGCTGCCTCCGAGCCAGCGGCTGCGGGTATATCTCACTTTTGACCGAACGCTTTTCTCCGTGGAAGCACGGGAGCAGGAATATTCCTGATTTTGGAAGGTACTGCACAATCACGCTCCCGCGGACAAAGCCTTCGGAAGATATGCCGGGCAAAATAAGCGCCGGAATACGGGTACGCGGCGTGAGGCTGATTTTGAAGCAGGCTGTCAAGCGATAAGGGAATACAATCTTAGAATTCCCCGCGGAATCATGGCTCGGTTTGAGGAACCGCAGGAGCTGGTAATGTATGTGCTGGGGGAGACAATTCTGTCGGACAAGCACATTAAAAAATGCGGATTCTGCGGCCGGTTTTTCATTCCCCCGCGCAGCACGAGGCAATACTGCTCACCGGCGTGCGCCAGCAAGCAGCGGAACCTGGACGGCTTCTGCGGCGAGAAAGAGGTCAGCGCGGCGTACAAGCGCATCGTTGCCAACCTCACCGCCAAGGATAAAAAGCAAAAAGAGCTCCGCCGCCAGTATTACCTGGACGGCGGAGCCGTGGTGAAACCCCGCGAGGTGCTGCGGCAGTTTTTATGATGAAAACTATGCCCATCAGGAACAGTTTCGCTCGGCGTGGGAGACGCTGAATAAGGCGGAGAAGAAAAGTTGGGCGGATCGTCAGACGTACGAGCAAACCAAGGTGGATTATTTGTCCTGGCTGGACAGTCGGCTCAGCTTTGCCAAGAGGATTCATATCGACCAGGACAGCTTTATAGAGGAGACGGAATAGGAAAGAATATCATGGGCTCATCGTTAAATAGAATTTGTGCAAAAGCACCACGAAAATATTGACGACGATGCCCAAGCTTGCCCCAGAACACATAATACCCATCATGCATACTTTTTTCTGGATATGAGCCAAGTTGGTGCACATATTCGTCTTTTGACAAAATAGTGATCCAACTGGGTGCAATAGTAAGGGGCCGACGCATTTTAATGTGTCGGCCCCTTACTATCTTTGGGAGATGTATCTTCATTTTTCAAATCAATAAGATTCATTTTCGGTTCCGGTTCAGATAAGTATATTTCTTCGGCTTCCTGTTGGGCAGAAATCAGAAGATTAATTGCATCTTCCGTAGCGTGAAACAGTTTAAAATACATATATTTGTAATCAGGCACTCTTATCACCTCCAATGGCATTCTAACCTAAAACAGGTTAGAAATCAATAACCTGTTTTAGGTTATGAGATACTATTTAGTGAGGTGGTAGCTATGTATCTCCGATTAAAAGATCTACGCGAGGACGCAGACTTGAATCAGGTTCAGCTTGCACGACTCCTTGGGATGTCTCAGACTGGCTATTCAAAATATGAAACCGGTGAAAATGATATCCCAACCCAAGTGCTTATCAAGCTTGCACAGCTTTACAAAACCAGCGTTGATTATATTCTTGGCCTGACAAATAATAAAACGCCATACAGGTAGAGCAAAGATCCTCTATCTGGTAAAATGAATTCGGAGTTGTATTCATCAGGTAACAAGTTGTTCAAAAGGGCTACAGTTATCTAAAATTAGTTAGAGCATAAGAAAGGACCGGAGTTTACCGGTCCTTTCTTATGCTTTGTTCCGTTTTGGTTTTGCGTTGAATTTATATTAACTGGTGTCCTGCTTACTTCGCCACGTTCTGGCATAATCGCTGGAGAATGGTAGCAACCTGCGCGCGGGTGGCGCTGCCGGCGGGCATGAGATTGTTGTCACTGCCCTGCATGAGTCCGGCATTCACCGACCATCCCAGCGCAGTCAGTGCGTATTCGGAAATGCTGTCATAGTCCGCAAATTCCCGAATTGCCATGCCGCCCTGTGTGGTGTCGTAACCCCTATACTGGGCGTAGCGATACAGGATCGCCGCCATCTGCTCCCGGGTAATCGGATTTTCGAGGTTGGAGCCGTCGGAAATGCCGTTTTCCATGGCCCAGGTGCGGGCCGCGTCCATATCGGCCGGTGTCTTGCCGTCCATGCTGGCCAGCACCATCCAGATCATCTGGCGGGTCATTGCCGTATCGGGACTGAAGGTTGTGGCGCTGGTGCCGGCGAACAGGCCGTTGTTATAGGCGTAGGCCACGCTGCCGTAGTACCAGGCATCTTCGGCCACATCCGTGAACGGGAAGCTTACGATCAGGTACTGGGACAGGTGTCCGGTGGTGAATTCCACACGACCGGTGGCAGCATTATATGTGCCGTTTTTCGGCTCGAGGGTACCGTCGTCCTTCACAAACCAGACGGTGATGCTGTCGGCACTTTCGCCAGATTTTAGAGTATAGGGGACGGAAACGCTGAGTTTACCGTCGCCAAAGGTGCTGATTTTGGTTCCGCCCGCGTAGAGGGTCACGTTTACAATGAGCGCGGTCCCCGCCTGATTGCCGAGCACTGCTTTCTGCGTATCGGTTAGCTTGGAATTGCTTACAGTATCGACGCTGATTTTCACATCGCCCTTGTCGCTAACAGCTTCCAGCGCTGCCTTGTCGAGAGTCACGGCACCGGTTGGCAAAACGACCTCAAGTCCAGTGGAACCCTCCGCCTTCTGCGCGGCGGAAATGACCTCGGAGGGAATCGCCGCCGCATCTACCTTCAAGGAGGACACGTCCACCGTGACGGTACCGGCTTTCTTCGCTGTGGAAGCTATCGTGGAAAGCTGGCTATCCGTGACGGAGATCGTCGCGGTGGTGCCGGAGATGGACACCGAAACACTGGCCTTGCCCGCGTCGCTGGAGACGGGAACAGTGACGGTGTTGGTTGTGGAGCTGCTGGCGGACGAGTCGCCGGAGGACGGGGCACTGACGGTCAAGGTTCCATTAACGCAAGTACCCACGATATAATTTTTCGCCGCCTCGTCTTTTAAGGCAGGCGTGGACGCTGTAATTGGATAACTACCCGATGTTTTACCGTCTGCCGTGCAGGAAGCCGTTGCCTGCGTCGCAAAGATACTTGCTGCCGTATCGCCACTCACGATACCCGTATAGCTTACCGTAAAGTTCGGAAGTGTGCCTCCGGTGGTTATACTCTTGTTGTCAGCAGTCGCAACAACGGTCACCTTGCCAATGGAGAAAGGAATGTCGATAGAACCGGCATAGGTATTGTCGCTGTCCGGCACCTTGAAGGTTACCGTATAATCGCCTGCATTCTTGGGCGCAGTAGTGCTTGTGTAAGTGGTGCCGTTTCGCCCGGAATAGGTGATTTCATACGTGCCGGTGTAGCTGCTGGACGGCGTTCCGTTATAGCCGGTATGAGTACTGCCGTTATAAGTGCCGTTCTGCGCGGTTACGCCGGTGATGGTCACGGCGGTTTTATTCGTGGTGTTAACTGTGATGGTTACTGTAAAGTCCGCATAATTCTGGCTCTTGATTGTGGCGGTCAGAGTGGCAGACTGCTCGCCGCTGGCAAGATCACTGGTCAGGGTGAAGGATGCGGTCTTGGCCGACTTGTCGCCGCTGACGGAAGCAATGATGTTTTGGGGATCACCGGTTGTCTCCACAACAATTTCGCTGATGTCACCGCAGTCGGAGGGAATGAATCCACTGAGATCCACGGTCTGTGCCTGTGTATTGGTGTAGTTCAGGGATACTGAAGTGGGCTGATTGTTTCCAGCCTTTTTGTTCACTGTCAGTCCGGATACCGTACATGTCGTGGTCACACCGTCCTCGGTGTAGGACAGCAATGCGGAGGTATCGCCAACCGCCAGAGCGGAAGCCGTGACAGATGCCGTTACATCCTTGGTGGCTCCGCTTTCATAGTGTGCGGTGACCGTCAGACCATTTTTGTCAAAAGCATCACCGTAAATATAGGTTGTTTTGCTTGGCGTGCCGCTTGACGAAATGCTTTGCAGGGTGTCCTCCGATACGGTCAGGTTCACAGTGCCAGTGACTATCTCATAGTTGTTGGTATCCGTAGGAGTGAATTTCCAGTTATAGATATTTGTTCCTTTGGCGAGGGCTGTCACACCGTCTAGTACGAGCGTGCCTTGAGCATTATTAGCACTAATCAACGTAACATCGTACGGAGCCGTGCTTGTGTAAAGTGTACTTCCGTTATCGACGACATTACCGACATTCGGGTCTGCCTTACCGATAGTCACCTTTAGGATAGTGCTTGCGGCCGTCACGTTTTGGGTATCTTCAACATCCACCTTTAAAGTATACTTGCCGGCATTGACGGGCTCGGAAATCTGGGTAAGTTCTGACAAATTTGTGATGCTGCCGTCCTCGTTCTGCCCGGCATACCATTTAAAAGTTAAATGTGTATCTGTATTGGTTTCAAAATGACTGTCTGTCGGATTAACCCCGATGCCATTATAAGTTTGAACGGTGGGGTAACCGTCGATTTCTTTGTTTGCCACGATGCCGGTCGTCTTGCTTACCGTC
The DNA here is from genome assembly GCA_963666535.1 of Oscillospiraceae bacterium. Classification (GTDB taxonomy): domain Bacteria; phylum Bacillota; class Clostridia; order Oscillospirales; family Oscillospiraceae. The sequence goes on from OY762913.1 coordinate 2,593,764, forward strand.
ACCGTGACAGTTTTACTGCTGACCGTGCAGCCATCGCAGGTAACAGCGCAGTAATAGGTGTCACTGCCCACTGGAAGACCGGTGGGGACAGTAAAGCTTGCACTTGTAACGTCTCCGCTAAGTATGCCTCCCTCAACGTGCCACTGGTAGGTAATCGCTTTTCCGGAATTCTCCGGAACCGTTTGCACAGCTACGCTCAGAACAATGGGGTCTGTATAGCCATAGGTGACTGTCACATCCTGTGACTGTGCTGTGATTTTGACCGGTGCTAACTGGACGGAGACATCATTCAGCATATTGGTGTTTATATTGTTGACCCATGTGCTGTCGACGGTATTCCGATAGCTATAGCCGTCCGCCAGCAGTTCGCCGACGGTGCTGCCATTGTTCGTTTTCAGCGAGGTAAGCGTGCCGCCGCTAATTTTCACGTTTGGCTTGTCACTTGAGTTGTCAATATAAATTGCATCCCCACTGCCACCCGTGATCTGATAAATGCCACTCTCAATAGTGACAGAACCGCCGTCCACATATAGAGTCGCGCAGGTACCGCTGGCTGAGCTGTTGGCTACACTGGTGAAGGTGCCGTTTGTACCGCTGTCCTTCATGGTGACATTGCCGCCGCCAATCCACAGCACAACGCCGTTTGCCCCTGTGGGGGCGCTGCTCCATGTCTTGCCGTTTAAGTCGATCGTGAAGGTGCCGGAGGCGACATCCACTTCCGCGTCCGTCGTCACGTCGCTCAGCAACCGGACGGTGCTGCCGCTTGCGCTCTGCGCGGCGGTGATCGCTTCCTCGAGGGTCGCGTAAGGCGTTTCTGTGCCGCCGGCGGCGATGAGGAGCACTTCGGCGGTCTGGGTGATGCCGGTGTTCGCGTCGATGCGGGTGTAGCTGCCGTCCGCCTGCTTTGTCCAGTCGCCGTAGGACGCAGCGGAAGCTGTGGCGTAGGTGGTGGTCAGCACGGGCACCGTGTCCGCGGTCCACGCAACGTAGTTTACCGCGGTATCGCCTTGTCGGTTGACCCAGTATTTCATCGCGTTCGCCAGCGTCGTGCCGTATTCAAGGGTGGTGTCGTTCGCTGCGGTCAGATTGCCGCTTGCGTCATAGGTGCCGATGGAGTTGAGCGTCGGCGTGTAGCCGTCCGCGGTGCTGTTGTTGATCAGCGCGCCGCTCTGGCTTGCGTAGCAGTTAACGAGTTTGACGGTGTCGTTTGCGGCAAGCTTGCAATAGCCGACCAGCGCACCCGTGTAGCTGCCCTCGTTTGTGTTTGTTGCGGTGTTGCTGACCGTACCGCGGAAATAGCAGTTTTGCATCGAGAAAGAGCCGCTTACATCGGTATAACCGACAAGACCACCCGCCGCGGCGGAGTTATCGGATGCGGACATTGCTCCGCTGAGGGATACCGCAATGTCGGCGGTGCAGTTTTCCATCGATTGCGTTTCGACGGGCGAGTTGGATGCAAAGCCTGCAATGCCGCCCGCCGTACACAAGCAGCTTTCACCGGCGGCCACGGTGACGCTGCCGCTGACGGAGAGGTTTTTCACCGCGGCGTTGCCAAGCAGGGTTGCAAATAAACCGCCGTTGTCAATGGTGTTTACCGCCATATTGGTGATGCGGTGCCCCGCGCCGTCAAAGGTGCCTTTGAAAAATGGGATTGGCGTCCAGTCTGCGCCGGAAAGGTCGATATCTGCGCCCAGTCTGACGGTATTCCCATCAAACTGGTAGGCGGGCATGGCGGGGTCATTCTGAAAGGTGTCCGCCGTGACGGTGTTGTTGGAAAAGGCGGAAAGCCAGCGCAGTCCGTCGGGGGAAAGCACGGTGTAGGTCTTTGTGCCGCTGTCGTAGGTGATTGCGTCCGAAAAATCGCGTTCGCCGACGGTGACGGTTTCTGTATCAAACGGTACAGCGTTCAAAGCCGTTTCTGTCAGCATCTTGTGCTCGCTGTCGTAGAAACGATAGAACGTAGGCAGAGAACCGTCTCCCTGAAACAGGCTAGAGGTACTGCCGGCGTTCGAGATATCAAGTGTATACGTGCCGCCAAACAGCGCAGTCGTTCCGCCAGACTCGGTTACAATTACTTCAGAATAGCTTGGGTTATATTGTGGAGGACTGACTGACCACATACCGCACGCACCGCTTTTCAGTGTTCCGCCGTATACGGTGAAGGTACAACCGGCTTTGACATATACTGCCGTACTGCCACAGATAGCAGATTCATTTTCGTTAACCTCATCCCTGCCCGCGCCGCCGATGATTTGTCCGCCGCCTGTTGCACGGAGGGTTACGTTGGCACTTTCCTTAAGGAGCAGACCGGGTTGGCTGGGAATCTCTACGTCCCCTTCCTTTTTTCCCTTTGTGCCGGTAAGGGTCTTGCCGTTCAAATCCAGCGTAAACTCGCCGCCGGAAACAGTCACAGTGCCGGAATAATCCGCAAGCAGCTTCAGCGTGCTGCCGTTGCTTGCTTGTGCTGCCGTCAGCGCTGCGGCGAAGTCGGTGTAGTTGGTTGGTGTGCCGCCGCCCGAGGGGGTTACACTGGCAACAGCGGGGACCTCTTGCAGGGTGCCTGTGCTGCCGGCGGTTACGCTGCCGGAATACTGCTTGCCGTTTGCTATCGCACCGGTGACAGACGTGCAGTCGGGCAGCCAGAGATAGAGCACGCCACCCGCCAGTGTCGTCATATCGGGAAAAGAATATCCGCTGATTACAAGGTCACTGACCGTTTCGCCTGCGTCTGTCACGCCGTCCAGCGTTACAACGGTCGGTATGGGGATCAGCGTTGCGTTTCCTGTGCCCGTCAGCGTGCCTTGGTTTGAGTAGATAGAGCCATACCCGATGGCTGCTTCAGAATTGCTGTTGCCCGCGACGGCATTCACGTTGCCGCCGAGAATTCTGATTGTACCGCAGCCCGTTGGAGTTGGGGATTCGGCCGTGCCTGAGCCCGTGGAGCCGCCGATGCCTGCGCCCTGGGAGCCGCCGGTGGCGGTCAGGGTGCCGGTGCTGACGTCGGTGATGTTGAGCGTTGCGCCTTCAGGCACTTCCAGACCGGCGTATCCGCTCTTGGAGGTTAGGATGTTGTCGCCCTTCAGCGTCAGGTTCACCGTAATGTTGGGTTTAATCCCAAACGCCGAATAGTCAACTGTAGTACTGCTTGCGTCAATGTTGACGCCGTCCAGTGTGATATTGACTTCGCCGTCGTCCATAGGCTCCACATAAATCGTATCCGTCGTACTGGAGCCGGAAATCGTGTAGCTGCCGCTTTTGAGGATAGACAGAGTACCAATGCCATCATCGAAGTAGTCCACGTTGCTCTGGAAGCCTGTGATGGTCAGACCGCCCGGCGTGGTGTAGTCCGCCGCCCGCGCCGTCGTCGGCAACAGGCTGATTGCCATGCAAAGGCACAGCATAAGACTTAAAACTCTCTTTTTCATGTTGCTTCTCCTTATTCCTGCGTTATTCACCGGCATACCGGTACAGGAAGGTCACGATCTGTGCGCGGTTGCAGGGGCTTGCCGGATCGAAGGTGCTGACCGAAGTTCCTGCGGTCACGCCCTTTTTCACCGCCCACAGCACTGCGTCGTAATAATAAGCATCTGTGGTCACATCCGAAAACGGATTGGCAGAGGTTGTATCCGGCTTGCCTGCCGCCCGCCACAGGAATGTAACCGCCTGCCCGCGCGTGACAATGTCATCGGAGCCGAAGGTCGTGGCGGAAGTGCCCGCCGTGATACCCTTTTCCACCGCCCAGAGGACAGCTTTATAATAGTAGGCGTCTTTGGAAACATCGGTAAACGGGCAATTTGTAGAGGCCGGTTCCGGAGAACCCTCCGCCCGCCACAGGAAAACTGCCATCTGGGCGCGGGTGCATGTCATGTCCGGGCTAAACGCAGTATTGGACGTTCCGCCGGTCACGCCGTTTTTCACCGCCCACAGCACCGCGTCGTGATAGTAGGCGCTGTCGGAAATGTCGGCAAACGGATTGGCGCTCTTCTCCATCCACTTGGCGTAAACCGTTGTGCTTTTCGTCAGCGTGATTCTGGTGACCTTTGCGGTAAGCGCCGCGTCGGAAAACCAGCCGCCAAAATCATAGCCGTCCCTCGTAGGCTTGTAGTCGCTCAAGTTAACAGCAGTGCCGGAGGTTTTTGATACACTTGATAGTTTAGAACCGCCATTTGTTTCAAAGGTCAGTGTATAGCTGGTGTTTCCGCTGCTGCCGCCGCCTGTGGGGCTGCTTGCCGCCTTGGAAAAGGTGAGCGTTCCGGTTATAGCTCCCGCTAAGGTAACAGGTGTGTTATCCGTGTTTGAAACGGTCAAATTGCCGTTTGTCGGCACAAGACTCCAGTAGGTATGTGTGCCGGAGCCGTTTGTGGCCTGTCGTGATGCAATTGCCGTACCGCTTGGCAGGTCAACCGCCAGAGATAGCACGTCATTCTGTGTGCTGTTCGCTGCGCCTACGATGCAGAAGGGCGCGACCGCACCGTTGGTAATCAGCTTACTGGTGCTGTCCACCTCCAGCTTTCCGCCGATAATGTAAACGCCGTAATCGCAGCCGGTTTCCAGCGTCGAGCCTTCGGTGACGTGCACACCGCCCCCGAGCGCTTCCACGCCCATCGTGCCTGCGCCTTGGGCATGAACGGTCAGCGCGGCGCCGTTTTGCACATTGACGGTGTCGCAAATCGCTCCATAAGCACCGTTTGATGTGATATCCAGCACCGTGCCAGCGCCGGTCACATTCAGCGTGCTTCCCGTCCCGGAACCACCTAAGGATATGTATCCGTTTAACGTTACCTGTGCGCCGCTCTGAACGGTTACCGTATCGCCGTTTATACCGCTGTTAATTCCGCCGCTTATGGTCAGCGGTGCGGTGCCGGTAAAGACGATCCGCAGTGCCGCGTTGCCGTCTCCACCGATGGTGCCGCTGATCGTGCTGCTCGAACCGCTGTTGATGGTAACGGGTGCCGCAGTGGGCAGGGTAATTCCGCCTTCCACGTAGATGTTGCCCAAGGTCAGCGTCCCGCTTGCAGAATCCCATGCGTAACCGTTGTCTGCCACCGTCGTGCCGTTGTGAACGCTACCGGTCAGATCAAGACCGTTGGTGACGGCCTTCACCGCAGTGCCGTCGTTGGTGTAGGTGTCCCACACGGTGACATTTCCGTTTGCATCACACTCTTTCACTGCCTGCACCAAGCCGCTGCCGGTCAGCCCCAGCGCCTTGACCGCCGCTTCCGTATTCAGGCTTTGGGGCAGCTGCAAGGTGCCGTTGTTGGCAAGCGTGCCGTTGTTTGTGATGGCTTTTGCATCTTTCAAATCGAGGATTGTGTTCTGCGGGATGGTCAGAACCGCGCCCTCGGTGACATTGATGGTGCCCCCAAGCGTGTAGTTACCGCTGTCAGGGTAGGTCACATTTCCGTAAACGGTGTTTGTATCGGAATCGCCGTTCTCACTGGAATTGTCGTATGTTTTCACCATGCCGTTCAGGGTCGCGCTCGCGCCCTTTGTCAGGGAATGCGGGTGCGCCGCCGTGCTTTTGAGGGAAATGCCGCTATATCCAACGTTCAAAACGCCGGTTCCGGAAAGGGTAACGTCCGTGTCAGAACCACTGATCGCGTCGGTACATTGGGCGCTGATCGTGTTTGTCCCCTCTACCACAAGGGTAATCGCGCCGTCTGGCAGGGCAATGCCGGTGCCAGTCTCGTCATTTGTGGGGGTGGTATTATGAATCGTTGCGTTATGCAGCGTCAGCGTTGCAGGCGCTGCTCCGGTTGCCGGCGTGAACAGCACATAGCCGCTGTCCGCGGTGTAAACCGTGCTTTCCGCGGGTGCGGTGGAGAGGTTCAAGCCGTCGCACTTGTCGCCGCCGCTGACGCTTGCGCACGTAATGCCCGAAGCAATGCTCTTCGTACCCGCTGCAATCGTGCCCACGATCAATCCCGCGCCCTCAATGGTGACGGTGCCGGCAGCATTAATCGCCTTGGCGCTGGTTTTGCCGCAAATAAACAAATCATCCGCCTTGACGGTGATGTTTCCGGTGGTCGCGTCGCCGAGCGCCGTGATTGCCGCGCGGGTGTCGTCGCTGCTCGTCGCGGTGACGGACACGCGCTTGCAGTTGCTGGTACCGTCAGTATTCGTGATGCTCACGCTGGTTGCCTGAATGCCGTCCTGCTGGGTACCCGCAATAGACACCTCGTTTGCCTGAATGGTCAGCGCACCGACCTGAAAGCCGTAGGCACTCGAGGAGGTCAGCTTGCCCCCGGCGGTGATGTCGGCGGCTTGTCCGGATGACCTAACGGCAGTCGAAGATGTGCCGCTGTCGTTCAGCGTAATATCCTCTGCTGCGCTTAGTGATACCGCACCGGTGGCGCTGACGCACTGATCCATTGCGCAGTCCATTTGAATGCTGCCGGTTTGCGACGTGACGGATACCGCACCGGAAGAAGCAGTAATCGCGCCGCGGCTGGTGGTGATGGTCACGTCCTTGAATGCGCTGACTAAGACCTGCGAACCCTGCAGCGCGTAGCCGCCGCTCGCATTGTCCGCGTGGTTTACGGTGACAGCGCCCTTGCTCGCCGTCAGAAAAACGCCGCCGCTGCCGCTGACTGCGCCACTGAAGGAACCCTTGGTCGTCAGCGAAATGTCCCCGTCCGTTGCTGTGAGGGATACAATGTTACCATAGAAATTATATCCCTTTATTGTTGTGACGCTTTTTGCGGAAACGGTGATGTCCCCACTGGTAGAAATCGGCTGAGAGCCGACATCAAAGGTTAGATCGCCTGCGATGTCAATGCTGACCGCGCCGCTGCCGTTGACATTGATGCCGTAATAGGGGCCCACAAGGGTCAGATCACCGCTGCCTGTGACGGACAGAGTCTGCCCATTAGTCATGATGACATTGGCGTTGCCGCCCGCCATCAAGGAGCTGTCGCTTGCGACAACAATGTCAACGGGCGCGTCTGCCGGCAGAGTCAGCGCCCTGTTGCTCGTCGTGTTGATTTGTGCGCCATGCAGCTCCAGCTTGGCATTTGCTGCGGGGTCTGTCGTCGCCGGGATGTAGCTGATGTAGCCGCTTCCAGCCTTATAGCGCGTCGTTACTGTGGGTACGGTGCTGCTCAAGTCCAGTCCGCTCGTCTCGACGTCGCCGCCGTAAGCATAGCTGCCACCGTCCGCAGTCGTGACGGTTGATCCCGCGCTTGTGCTGCGGATGACTATTCCATTGGGGGCGTTGAGGGCGGCAGTGCCGCCGATATCAAGTGTGCTTGCAGAGGTAATCGTAATGTCTTTCGCCGCTGTGATCGTCGTGATACCTGCAATGGCGGGAGCGGAAGCATTTTTCCCCTCCACTGTGGCCGAGCCGTTTGTTGACGTTGCGGTCAAAATATTGCCGACCGCCATGCCGGAGCCGGTATTTTTAATGCTGATGTCGCCGTCGGCGATGATGTCTGTCGCGCCGACGATGGTTGGATTGCTGCCTGCGCTGGTAACGGTGACACAGGCCGCCTTGGTCACCGTCAGCGCGCCGGTGACCGCGCTGCGAGCATCGCTGCTCCCGCTGATGATTGCTATGTCGCCGTCGGCGCTGATGGAGGCGCTGCCGCCCACCGCTATGCCGCCTGTGCTTTCGAAGGTTATGTTCCCGCCCGCTAATGCCGTCAACGCGCCGCAGATTGCCATACCGGCTCCGCTGTTGGTTACGGAAATCGAGCCGTTAGGCGCAGAAAGGGTCACTTCGCCGCTGCCGTTGTTCACATTGAGCAGCGGCAAAGCAGAGGTGCTGTTAAGGCTTAAATCTCCGCTGGTGGCGGTGACGGAAACGGAAACGTTTTCGCCACCCGTGATGATCAACTGGCCGCCGCTGGAATTAGAATTAGTCAGGCTGACGGTGCCGCCCTTCAGTGTAACTGCACCGGAACCACTTATTGCAGATGCGGAACCTCCGCCTGAAATAGAAATATTACTGGTGGTTTGAAGATCAACTGCACTCATGCTATTAAAAGCACTGTTTCCGTTTGAAGAGACAGTAATATCGCCCGAATAGCCATCTTCAGTTTCCATGGATCCATTAACAATTGCAGGCACAGCGCCGGATCCGTTCTGTTCCGCACTGAAATCCACACTTCCGGATAGGGTTAAGGCTGCATCGGATATAGAAATTGCGGGCGAATTGGAACTGCTAAGGCTTAAACTACCGGATCCACCGATGGTCAGTTTATCATAACTGATCGCAAGGGGGAATGGGCCAATGCTGGTTATGCTGACGTCACCCGATACGGTTAATATGCCGCCGCTAAAATAGAGGTATGGCGTACTTTCCGCCGGCTGTTCGTTTGCCTCTTCAACGAGGGCAAACGACGGATCATCTCCGGTTTTGACGGTATAGTATTTTCCATCCGTTAAATTGGTCGTGCCAATACTGACCGTAAGATCCGCCGCCAGTGCCGCCGTAGGCAGGAGGCTCAACACCATGCAAAGGCACAGCAAAATGCTTAAATATTTTTTCATCATTTCGTTTTTTCCAACTCTCTTATAACAAACTTAAGTAATTCCATAACGCTTTTAAATTCGGCAGACTGGTCGTTTTGTCCGGTAATGAGGCCCTGCCACTCGCCGTTTTCCGTGCCGGTGATGGTCAGCAAAAAATTCTGTTTCATTGTGTCTCCTTTATGCTTGCAGATACTCGCCGAAGTTCAATATAAATTCGGCCACGGCAAGAGAAATGTCGTTATCGCTTTGGGAGTCATCCCCCACGCTTAAAAACGCCATCAGGCTTTCCGGTGAATGGGACTGCTCCAACAGCGCCCGCAGGATTTTAGCTTGCCGCGCGTCCTTGGCATATTGAGTGTGTCTGTGAAGCGTCAGGCCGGTTTTACCGTCACGCTCCGTCAGCGCAACGCCGGGTTTCAGGGTCAGCATTGTCTCGTCCATTCGTGCCCTCCTATATCAAATGCAGCTTTTCGGCCGCGGCCTTGGCTTCGCTTCTTCGGCTCACGCCCAGCTTCTGCAGTATACGGCTGACGTGGGTTTTGACCGTGGGCAGCTTGATGCCCAGGATTTCACCGATTTCCTGATTGCTCAGGTTTTCGCACAGCAGCTTAAGCACCTGCGTCTCGGCCGCCGAGAGCGGCTCGACGGGCTGCGCCTGGGGTTTTAAAAACCGGGGATAATCCACCGCCTGCGCCCGCGTGGCGGAAGTCAGCTTGTCGAGAAAAGCCGCGTCCCTGTCCCAGCCGCACTCACTTAAGAGGGGCAGAATCGCCGCGCCGTATTGTGCCACAGGCCAGATAAACTGATACTCAAAACAGGTGTCCAGCGCCGCGCAAAGCACGGCCTTCCATTCGGAGTTCCCGCGCCGCTCTGCACACAGTGCGGAGAGCAGACGGATATGGATTCCGTCCATCACGCGCCCACAGTGTTCGCAATAAGGTTTCAGCCGCGCCAGAAGCAGCAGAGCGGCGTCGTACTCGCCCTCGGCAAGCTGAACCATCGCCTGTGTCAGATATTGATAGCGCCACATAGCCCATAGCCGCACATCGTTTTTCGGGGCCTTTTCCCGCAGCCACGCGTGCGCGGCGTCCGTATCGCCCAATCGGAGCTGAATGCGGCAGAGCATCGCGTCGAGATTGGGCAGAAAGCGCGCCTGTCCGGTATTAAGGAATTTTGTGCGCAGACTCTCAATGGATTCCAGCGCCGCCTGCGCCTTGCCCTGAGAAACCTGTACCCGTGCCAGCAGACCGACCACAGCAAACTCGATGTCCGGCGTGCCCCGCGCCTGTATCTCGCCCAGACGGGACATGAGGGTAAGCAGGCGTTTTGACACATCCCCGCCCTTTTCAAACTTGCTCTCGCAGATGCCGCAGTCAGCAAGGCCCACGCCGTCCCGTCCAAGTACGGTTTCCACCGGCTTTTTCATGGTGGCGTACAGCAAATCGTCCTTCTTGGACCACTCGCAGAAATCCTTGCCGCCGTTCATGATGCTGGGAAGGGTACTGGTGACGGAAAAGGACGGCACCTTGAGCTGCTTGTCCGTCATCACCCGGAATACACTTCCGACGACCTCAATCAGACCTTTACTGACGTGCTGGGGCAGGGCAATATCCAGATAAGCCAGCTTTCCCTGAATGCTTTTGTACTCGGAATCGGTCTTGTTGAGATGCGCGGCATAGTCTTGCAGTTCACGGTACCACTGCTCGGAAGCCTCGTAATCCAGGCACATGGCGGTCAGCATACTCATGGCGCACAGCAACCACGGGGATTTCAGAATTTCCACATGAGGTAGCGCGAAATAATAGTTTTGCAGCTCGTGGTAGTAACCGATGCCCGGATGCTGCTCCGCATTCTTCACCAGCAATGCGGACACCTTGCTCTGTTCCCCGGCGAGGGAATACCAGTCCAGCGCCCTGTCCAGCTCGTCGTGCAGTTCGTAATAGAGCGCCGCGCGGCTGTAAATGGCGCTCTGTTCCTCGTCGGTAAGCGTCTGCTGCAGCTCCCACATCAGAAATCCCCGGAAGATGGGCCAGAAACGATAGGTGTCCAACCCGTCGAACAGGAGCATTGTCGTGTCTCGCTGGACGATGCCCAGCAGCTCCCCCGCACGGGGATCGCCGCTTACCATCTTCGCAAGCTCCAGATGAAAGCACTCAAACGGGGCAAGGCTGATGAGCAGACGCTGCAGCGGCGGTTCAAAGCGGCGGTAGACCGCCTCGTCAAAGTAAAAAAATAGTTCGCGCTTAAGAGCGCTCAGAATATCCGCGCTATATGCCGCGCCGTTTTTCAGCTTATGGCAGAGGATATCCATGGCGATGGGGTAGCCCTTCAAATCTTGCTGGATCGCACTCATTTCACTGGGGCTGACTGTGATTCCCCGGGATTCCAGCATTCGCTGCGCAGTGGCGCGGTCGAAAAGCAGTGCCTGTGTGTCTATGGTGAGCAGAATTCCCGCAAATTGGAACGGCATCAGCCAGCCGGGAACCACCCCGCGGCCGAGCAGGATGAAGTGCAAATCGGTGCGGCAGCGGATCAAATTACAGAGCGCCTCCCGGCGTTCAAGTTCCAAAAGATATTGCAAATCGTCCACCAAAACCGTGTCGCAGTCCGGCGGGATGCTATCCGGCAAAAACGCCGCGTCCGCAGCATTGACCATACAGACGGTATGCCCGGTAAGCAGCGCCGTCGCCGTGGTGGTTTTTCCGCAGCCGCATGGCGCGGAGAATAAAATCACCCGGCAGTGCTCCCAACCGGTCAGAAATATTTCCTCCAGCGCGGGCTTAATGATAGCAGAAGCGATATGGCTCATAAGCCGCCTCCTTTGTTAAATCAGAATAATTTGGCATTGTCTTGTGAATTATTTTCCAGCACACCCGGTAAGTTTAACAGATAAATCTGATTTTGTAATCCATCCAAAGTATGATTGAGGGGGTGAAAAACGACTTTTTTCAAAAATATTTTTGAGCGTCCTTGGCGCGAACTTCTATGGTGTTTTTTTCGGATTTCAGCATTCCAAAAGCTTCATAATTGCCAAAGTAACTGTACATTGTCTCCATATTATCAGAAATAAAGAAAAAACCGTCAGACATTCAAAGAAGTCCGACAGCTTTATAGGGCAGTGCGTTCAAGATAAAAAACAAATCCTAACCCCTCTCCAATTGGAAAAAGGTTCGGATTTTGCTGGTTTGGTGGACCTGAACGGGATCGAACCGTCGACCGTGGTGTGCAAATAAAACTACGGATTTGTTATTTCCATTTTCTAATATCGGCTGCTCACATCGGAATGTGCACATACCCGACGTACTTGAAATAAATCGTGACTTTCTGAGTCTTACTGCCGTCCGGCTGCGTCTCACGTTGGGATACCTCGATCCGCTCAATCAGCGTGTGTAGAACATGGGCGTCCAGCTCCTGTAGGTCTGTGTATTTTTCGATCAGAGAGGTGAACTGCTCCGCCTTGATGACAGCCTCGTCCACTTCCCGCACGGCGGCTTCATAATCATCCAGCACCACTTTCAGCTCCCGCTGTTCCTGATCATACCCAGCAGCCAGTGCGGCGAACCGTTCGTCTGTAATTGCCCCGGCGGCATTTTACTCCAGCAACTTGCGGATGATTCCGTCCAACGTCTCGATACGCTTGCGGGCCTTCTCTGCCTCTTTTTTCCGATCCTTCAGCTTGCCCTGAGCGCTCTCCGCCAGCGCCGCCGTCAGCATCTTCTCGTAGCGTTTATGATACAAACGGGCGTATTGCGCGTTGCGCCGGATGGCATCCAGTACGATGGCCTTGATCTGTTTTTCGCTGATGTAATGGGTCGGCAATGACCGTTCCCTCAACGCTGAGACTGAATTGCATTGGATGTGCATAGAAAAGCCCCCCAGACCCGTGAGCCTGGAGGGATACGATATCGCTTATTTAGGTATGAAGATAGGCCCGCCAAACTTGCGTTTTTTTGTTAAGTGAGATATACCGTTCACTTTACTATGGTTGATTTCTGATGCTAAATAAATTGCCGTTCCAACCGCTCACCCAAGCGACTGAGAATTTCATTGGCGATTGTCCCAGTTTGCTCCGCGAGATCGCAGGCCGTGATTTTTTTATCTCCAGACCGCCCGATAATCACGGCGATATCTCCGGCTTTTACATCAGGGATGTCGGAAACATCCACCAGCATCTGGTCCATACAGATGCGACCAACGATAGGAACTTTGTAGCCGCAAATCAAAACATTTCCAACGCCGCAGGACAACGAGCGCGGAATTCCGTCCGCATAACCGATTGCGAGTATGGCGATCCTGGTATCGCGCTCGGCAATGAACTGTAAACCGTATCCAGCCGCCTCTCCCTTTTGCAGCGTCTTCAGCGTGGTCACTCTGGTTTTGACGGACATCACCGGTCTCAGGGAAAGCGCACAGTGTTCCATGTCGGCCCTGGTGCTGTGCACGCCGTAGAGCGTGATCCCAACCCGCGCGTAATCGCCTCCGAGTTCCGGATAATTGATTAATCCGTAGCTTGCCAGCAGGTGCGTTTTAGGGTATCCGAAGCCGCGTTCGCCAAGCTGTGAAACCACATTGAAAAAAGCGCTTCCCTGCTCCATAGTAAACGCTCTGTCCTCCGGTGATTCCGTGTCGGCTGCGCATAGATGCGTGTAGACCCCCTCAATTTTCAGGTTGTGGAGGCAAAACATTTTACAGATGTTTTCGATGTTTCTATAAGGTTCTCCCAGCCGGTGCATGCCCGTATCGACCGCGATATGTACTTTTACTTTTTTGCCGTGTTTGTCCAGAGTTTCAGCATACGGCAGATCAATTACGGTTTGCGTGAAATCATACTGAACCAGAAGCGAAAATAGTTTGGGGTGCGTGTATCCAAGAATCAGGATTTCTCCGGCGATTCCGTTTTCGCGAAGCTCAATTCCTTCCTGGACTGTCGCTACGCAAAAGGCGTTTACACCTAATCGACTCAGTTCCTGTGAGATCAAAACCGCACCGTGCCCATAAGCGTTAGCTTTGACAGCGGGCATCAGTTCACAACCATCTGGGAGCAGTTTTCGGAGTGCTGCGACATTGTGGCGCAGCGCGTTCCGATCCAGTTCGATCCATGCCCTGCTTTGACAAAATGCAAGTTCTGTTTTATCCGGCATTCTCTTTCTCCTTCTCAATGATACGGGGCGGCTGCGAAACCACGGTGCAGTAATCAGGCACATCAAAACTAACGACCGCTCCCGCGCCGATTTTTACGTGATGCCCGATTTGAATATCTCCTACGACCGTGGCACCCGCACCAATCAGACAATTGTCACCGATACGCGGTGCGTTGCAATCCACTTCTCCTATTGTAACATTCTGATAGATCCAACAATTTAAGCCAATGCTCGCGTAGCGGGAAATATAGATACCATGCAGTCCGTGCGGCAGGGAGGGGAGACCGGCGATTTTTGCGCCGTTTCCGATGTAGCCGCCATGCCTGTGCGCCGACCGGTTGCAGAAAAATATGAGCAGATCTTTAATCAATTTATTTTTGGCTTGCTCCCGCAGCCTGAACAGGGACCAGTAGCCGCGTAGATTGTCCCCCTTGGAATATTCAATCATTCTATTTCTTAGCATTGCAAAACTTCTTCCTTTACCTGAAACAGCTCCCATTCCCGCCCGCTTGTCCACTCGGTCAGAACAAATCCGTCTGCGTTATTGCCGGATACCGAGTATGGAATGTCGTCCTCAATTTCAAATGCAGCGTCCACTCCAGCCGTGGCCTTACCATAGGAAACCTCGATATTCTGATTGCCGTTCCGATACAAAAAGCACTTCTCTCCATGAGGATACTGCTTGAGAAAATCATGATATTCTTCCAGCGTCAGGCCAAGCTCCGTCATAATTGCGGCGTGAGGCACTCCAACATAACGGAAATGCCAGGGTTCGTGCGCGATTCCGGTAATAGCCTCTTTTCCCTTTGGATAGCGTTCCACGAAACCGTAGGCCACGGCTTTTTCCCGAAACATCTGACAGACGCCTGAATAGGGAAAATCCGGCCGAATGAAGTCAATCTCTGCTTTGCGGAGGCCCAGGTCGATGGCAAGTCCGGTCTGATGCTCGCTATGATCCGGTTTCGCCACAAACTGCTCTGTAAAAGCAGGCCCGTTGTCTCGCAGGGACTGGTTATAAATGTCCTGCTGTTCCGCTCTGGAGCGCCAGCCGCTCACCGCACTGATCTGCGACCAGCCCTCAATACTGCTCATGAGTTTGGAAAGCAAGACGGCGGCTCTGCGTTCCAGCAGAACCTTGCTGTCTGAATGAGCTGGAACAAGGGAACTTTCCACATTTCCCGAACAGTAGGGGTACTGACCGTTGACTAAAATCAGGTTGCCCGCATGGACAACCTTTTTCGGCATCACAAGCATTTTCATACGCCCACCGCCAATTCAATCACGCGGGAAATGACCTGTTCAAAAGAAATTTCTACGGCTTTCATCATGCTGGGATACCGGCTGTGAGAGGTGAAACCGGGGATCGTATTGACTTCATTAAAAATGACCATGCCGTCAGCGTTCAGGAACATGTCCACCCGCGCAAAGCCACGGCAGCCCAGCGCCTGATAAATCGTCTTTGCGGTCTGTTTGATTTCCTCCGCTTTTTCTTTGGGGGTTCGTGCCGGTACATGAATGGCCGAGGTTTTCAGGGTATACTTTTCCGTAAAATCAAAAAATCCGTCCGATAATTCGATTTCATCGACCGCTCCGACTGTCAGCTCAGCATTGCCCATCACGGCGCAGCCAACTTCAAATCCTGTGATGGTTTCTTCCAGGATGACTTCATCAACATATTCAAAAGCTAACTTGATGGCGGCGGGGAGATCGTGCCGATCAATCACCTTCGTAATGCCATAGGAAGAACCGGCCCTGACTGGCTTTACAAACAGGGGATATCCGAGACTCTCAGCCTGTGCCAGAGCGATTCCAGCATCCATATTCTTTTTCAAAATAAAGGAGGCTGGAACCTGCACACCGGCAGCATGTGCCAGCTTGTGCGCACGGTCTTTGTCCATGCAGAGCGCAGAGGCCAGTGTGCCGCAGCCGACAATCGGGATTCCTGCCATTTCAAATAAACCCTGCACCGTGCCGTCCTCGCCGTTTTTTCCATGGAGAACAGGAAACGCGGCGTCAATTGGAAGTTTTACAACTTTGTCAGGATGAAGTACCAGCAGGGTATGTGTTTCACGGTCCGGCGAAATGGCCGCCGGCAAGCAGTCGGAGGGATTACACCAAGTATCTGATGCAATTTTTTCAATGTCTCCATCAAACCGATACCAATCTCCCTTTGATGAAATCCCGATCAATATAGGCATGAACTTATAGGTGTCTATATGCTTAATCACAGAGTAGGCCGATTGAAGCGATACACTGTATTCGGGAGAACAACCCCCAAATAAGACAGCAATATTTAATCTTTTCATTTTTCTTTTGATCCTTTCTCAACAACATCCGTTCCATCAGGAAGTGGATAACCGATTTCGCACTTATTTCGATAAAGCAGCTTTTCAGAGGCACAGGCCCCGGTTGCTGTCAGAATCGTTTTTTGCCTCACATCCACTTCTTCAAAAACCTTGTTGTTTCTGTGGTAATATACTGGCTCCCCATTTACGACCTCGTAAAATCGCCCGTTGTCCTGATCGGTTAGCAGGCGTCCGGTAATGTGGTTTTCATCGAACGAAATGCTGGTCTGAAACGATATCTCTGTCTCATTTTTGACCTTCAGATCAAGCCAGCCCTCCGATACGGTTGCATCTACCCCCATTGGCGCGTCACTGGGCGGTTCCGGAAAATCTTTCACATCATGCCCGTGCCGTTCCACAACCGTGAGCGGTGTATGAAGAAACATCCAAAAGAGCAGATTGCTCATTTGGCACATCCCGCCGCCGGGGGCCGTTGTGAGTTTTCCGTCAACTACGGTCAAACCATCTTTATACGGAATGTCCCGGTCGGCATACCGAACCAGTTTCCAGAAAGAGAACGTTTCATGCGGCCTGATCACCACTCGGGCTAAAGTGGCTGCGGCCAACTTCAAATTAAAAACTTTATTCTTCTGATACACCATATCAAAGCCGGTTTCCCGGTTATATAGAGGGCAGCTTGTTTCAAAAAGCTGATATGGCAGCGGGGTTTTGGATTTAACCTCGGCATATTGGTTCCCGTCCAGCCGCATCCCCGTATAAAAGCAAAATAGGCGCTGCTTCATTCTCAGTGGCAGCAGCCATGGGAAAATTTGTGTGACTCGTTTTCTCGGCATAATAAATCCTTTCTTTAATATTTGAGCAAAAGAAAATCCCCGTTCGGTACTTTTATGGTACCAAAACGGGGACAAGCATGTTTTTGATTTTAATGAGGAAAACCTGAAGAAAGAACTATGAAAATCATACGATTTTCTGACAATCTATGGGTAGCTCTACGGTAAAGGTAATATGCTCATTAGCGCTTTCAGCGGTAATGGTTCCTCCGTGCAGTTCAACGATTTCCTTTGCGATAGCAAGACCGAGGCCAGTTCCGCCGGTGGAACTGGAGCGCGAGGTATCCAGCCGGAAGAACTGTTCAAAAATCCGATCCAGCTTTTCGGGAGGAATCGTCTTTCCGTGATTGGCTATTCGCACCGTTACATGACTGTCGGACTGCTCCATCGTAACGAGAATCGCAGTATCGGGGTAGCTATAGTTCATGGCATTGCGGATGAGGTTGTCAAATACGCGCTCCAGCTTATCCGGGTCACAAATAATCCGGATATCTGGCGTCAGATTCAGATTCCAACTCAAGGATTTTTCCGTCAGGACCGGATTAAACTCAAACGTGATTTGTTCCAGCATACGGGTCAGATTAACCGATTCCGGCTCCAATGTCAACTGAGTTAGATTGAAACGGGTGATGTCGAAAAATTCGTTGATCAGCGTTTCAAGCCGCTCCGCCTTATCGAGGGCAATGCCGGTGTATTTGGCGCGAAGCTCCTGGGAGATCTGCGGTTCGTCCCGCAGCAGGGTCAAATAACCGATCACGCTGGTCAGCGGCGTTTTCAGGTCGTGTGCCAGATAAACCACCAGATCGTTTTTCCGCTGTTCCGCCTCTTTTGCGGCCATGGCGCTGCGCAACGCCTGTTCCCGCACCAGATTCAATTCGTCCTGCACGTTTTTCATGGCATCCGACAGAACAATCGGCCGATTGTCAGGTTGCGCCAACTGTTCAGACGCCTCAACTACTTCATCCAGATAGCGCAGGGGTCTTTGAAAAAAGCGATAGGTGATGACGGTCCAACCCATGAGAATGACACCCGTGCCCCAAAACAAGGACGTTTCCTGTACTAATTTCAAAAATTGGTATAAAGAGTCATATGGCTGCCAGGTAAAGATAAGGCAAATCCGCCATGCAAGAAAATACAGGAGAAAAAGGCCCGCGACAAAGCCAACAAGCGCCAGAAAATATTGCAGTGTTATCTGCCGCGACAAGTGACTTCGGCGAGTATGACCTTTTGTTATCTGCTCACTTTGCCTATTCAATGGTATACCCCACTCCCCACACGGTTTTCAAAAACTTCGGCTTTCTACTGGGCTCGTGCATCTTTTCCCGGAGTCTCGCAATGTGTGCCATGACAGTGTTATTATTGTCAAGATATTTCTCTCCCCACACGGCCTCAAACAGTTCCTCCGATGAGACGACCTTACTGCGGTGATCACATAGATACCAGAGGATGTTAAACTCTATTGGAGTCAGAGACAATTCTTTTCCATACAGCGTGCATTTATGACTGTCCAAGCAGACATAAAGACCGGCAAAGTCATATTCATGGATTTCTTCTGGGAGAGCGTTCGCGGTATTGTACCGCGTATAACGCCGGAGTTGCGTTTTTACGCGGGCAACCAACTCCAGCGGATGGAACGGCTTTGTGATGTAGTCGTCTGCCCCCAGGGTCAGCCCGGTGATCTTGTCCATATCCTCCACCTTGGCGGTCAGCATGATAATGGGAAACAGATGCTTTTCACGAATCTTTTGGCAAAGCGCAAAACCGCTCATATCCGGCAGCATCACATCCAGAATTGCAAGGCTTAAATCCTCACGCTCCACGCAGGCCAGAGCATCCGCAGCATTATAAAACTTAAATACTGAATAATTTTCACTTTTCAGATAAACTTCCACAAGGTCGGCAATTTCCTGCTCATCGTCAACAATCAATATTTTATCATTCTGATTCATCGTTTCCTCCAACATCTTCACCTAAGTGACGACTCCTCCGCCTATCTGTCGGCTTTCGGGTATCCTTAGGAACAAGCCATACACTGGCCATTTTTACCGCACCGGGAATACGGCCTTTGGCGCAGTAATAGTTAATCATGCGGGCGCTGATGCCCCACTTCTCGCTTGTTTCTTTCAATGTCATATAGTCATGGCACACCTCAAAAGCTATCTATATATCATCATATTTCGTCATCTCGAATAATTCAAGGTAAATCGTTACTGGAGGAAATAAATATTTGTCCAAAGGCCTTGAAATAGAAATGTAGCTGGCCATCGTATCAATGACCAGCTACTACTTTGGTGGACCTGAACGGGATCGAACCGTCGACCTCCGCGTTGCGAACGCGGCGCTCTCCCAGCTGAGCTACAAGCCCATATTGACTTTTTGTTTGGTGACAGGTTGCTGTTGCGGACTGCAGTTCCGTGGCGTAGTTTTATTTGCACCTCTCGACCTTACGGATGCGAACTGTACTCTCCCCTAGCTGAGCTGTGCCCCCGGATTTCCTTGATTATTATACAGAGCCAATGTCACTTTGTAAAGCCCTTTTCAAAAAGAAAGCTGCTTTTTGTTTGGAACAAAACAGCGCCGCCCTATGGCGGCGCTGTTTTTACGTTCACTCAATCCTGAGAGATCGCGCCCACAGGGCACGTATCCGCACATGAACCGCAATCAATACAAACATCGGGATTGATTTCGTACTGATCGTCGCCTTGCGCAATTGCGCCGACAGGACAGCTGTCGGCGCAAGCGCCGCAGCTGATGCAGGCATCACTGATCTGATATGCCATCTGGAACACCTCCACTTACACAATTTGATTTATTGTACCATGTTTTCTGAAAAAATCAATGCCATTTCTCTTTGGCATGGATATATTTTAGCCTGGACGTGTAAAATAAAGGAAATCAACTGCTGACAAAGCGAGGTCACATGATGCAAAAAACAAATTTTACATTACTGCTACAAAACACGCTCCGACTGGCACAGGAAAGCGCTGCCGCGCTGGGTCATGGCTATGTCGGCAGCGAGCACCTGCTGCTGGGACTGCTGCGCGAGGATCGCAGTATTGCTGCCCGGATACTGGCGAACACCGGGTTAACTGCGGAGCGCGTCCATAGTTCCATTACTTCGCTTGTGGGCGTTGGCGCTCCGCTGAAGCGCACCTGCCAGGGGCTCACCCCCAGATGTCAGCGTATCATCGGGATGGCGCTTTCTGAGGCAAACCGATTGGGACACCGCTATATTGGCACTGAAGATCTTTTGCTTGGTATCTTAAAGGAGGGAAAGGGTATGGCAATACGCATCATGAAGGAAAACGGTCTGGTTCCCCGCACGCTGTACCGAGAGGTGACGGCTGCCCTGGGCGGCGACTCCCACGCCTCCGCCCCCAAAAACGGACGTCCGTGGGAGCGGGAGGCGGGATACGTTGCTCCAAAACAATTGGAGCGCTTTTCCCGTGACCTCACCCGCATGGCTGCCGCCGGAAAACTGGATCCGGTCATCGGACGGGATGCGGAGCTGGACCGTGTGATCCGCATTTTATCCCGCCGGTCCAAAAATAACCCTGTGCTCATCGGCGAGCCCGGAGTTGGTAAAACGGCCATCGCGGAAGGGCTTGCCCTGCGCATCGCATCAGGCAACGCGCCGGAAGAACTGCGCGGCAAACGGCTGTTCGCGCTGGACCTCACCACAATGGTAGCGGGAACAAAGTATCGCGGTGAATTTGAGGAGCGTTTGGGGCAGGTTCTCACCGAGGTAAAAACCGCGGGAAACATCATTCTTTTTGTGGACGAGCTTCACACAATCGTAGGTGCGGGCAGCGCCGAAGGGGCCATTGACGCAGCCAATATTCTAAAACCTGCCCTCAGCCGTGGTGAGCTGCAGGTTGTCGGCGCGACCACCATGGAGGAATACCGTAAATATATCGAAAAAGACGCCGCACTGGAACGACGTTTCCTCCCCATCACCGTGGTGGAGCCGAGCGCTGAAACCGCCATCTCCATTCTGCGCGGCCTGCGGGGCCGGTATGAGGCCCACCATCATCTTACCATCAGCGACGAGGCGATCACCGCCGCAGTCGAGCTTTCTCAGCGGTATTTATCAGGCCGGTTTCTGCCCGACAAAGCCATTGACCTCATTGACGAAGCCGCCGCCACCGTGCGCATGGACAGGCCCCCCATGCCGGCAGATCTGCAGGCACTGGAAGCGCGTGCGGAAACAGCGGCCCGTGACCTTGCCGCCGCCGTTGCGGCACAGGATTTTGAACGCGCCTCCGCATTGCGGGACGCTGAGTTTGATTTTCGCCGGGATCTGGCGCTGGCTCGCCTGCGCTGGCATACCATTCAGTACAGAAAGATCGTCACCGCCGACGACATTGCCGAGGTACTCTCCCACTGGACCGGTATCCCTGTCGCCGCTCTGACCCGTGAGGAGCGCCGCCATCTCATGGACTTGGAGACCACTCTCCGCAGCCGAGTTGTGGGTCAGGACGAGGCGGTGAGCGCCGTGGCTCGTGCCATTCGCCGGGGACGGGCTGGGTTAAAGGATCCCAAGCGGCCTGTTGGCACATTCCTCTTTCTCGGTCCTTCCGGCGTAGGGAAAACAGAACTGTGCAAAGTGCTGGCCTCCACTTTGTTCGGCAGTGAAGAAGCCCTGCTGCGCTTTGACATGTCAGAATATATGGAGCGTCACTCCGTTTCCCGACTCATCGGTGCCCCACCTGGCTATGTGGGCTGTGAAGAGGGCGGTCAACTCACCGAGCGGGTGCGCCGCAAGCCATACTGCGTCATTTTATTTGACGAGCTGGAAAAAGCACACGCCGACGTCTGCGGCATCCTGCTGCAGCTCATGGAGGATGGCATCCTGACCGACACATCCGGCCGCAAGGTGGATTTCCGCAGCGCTGTCATTGTCATGACCTCCAACGTAGGGGCTGAGCGGATTACGTCCCGCAAGGGGATGCTTGGCTTCGACTCCCGCGAGCTCTCCCCGGCCAGGGTGCATGAGGAACAGAAAAAAGCCATTTTGGGCGATCTGCGTACCGCGTTCCGGCCCGAATTTTTGGGACGCATCGATGAGACTGTGGTTTTTCGCCGTCTGGAACCAGCGGACTTGTCCATCATTGTCCGCCGGATGATCCATACGCTAGCCGAACGCATGGCGGGCTTGGGTGTCACGCTGTCCCTCACCAACGAGGCGCTGGAATCATTGGCCCGACGCGGCGTTGACACAGTAAGCGGCGCAAGGCCCCTTCGCCGCCTGATTCAGACAGAATTAGAAGATGAGGCCTCTATGTTGCTGCTTAACGGGCAGCTTTCCTCCGGTGATACGCTGCGTGTGAGCAGTGGGCCGGATGGCCGGCTGATTCTCGTCCCATCCCCGGCGATCACCGCGCTCCCCGCCTCATAAACACAGAGGCTGCCACTTAACGATGGGAAGTCACAGGGGCAAATTGTGAACCCGCCCCATGAGGCAAACTGAATACGGGAAAAGCCCCTCATTTCTAAAAGAGTTCTTTTAAAAATGAGGGGCTTTTCCATTAACGCGCTTACCGTCGTCTCTTAGACAGATTTCAAGTTGATATCCCATAAAATACAGCCGCTGTAAATGCGAGAATCAAAACACTTAATCCACGGTGAAACCGTATCGCTGCCGATGTGAACTGTAACCCCCCATATAGCTTTATACTCATTCAGATCGTTTGCAGGAATTTCTGCAAACGATCTTTGCATAGCATGGCAAGAAAGGGTAAAATTCCGCTTGACAAGAGAGACCACATCGAGTAGTCTATTCAAAGACCACTTGATGTGGTCTGACAGGGGAGGAATGCATTATGACAGAAATTCAGCTAGGCGTAATTGAAGCTCGTTATGCAGACATGATTTGGGAGCATGCGCCGGTCACTTCTTCGGAACTGGTAAAACTCTCAGCAGTAGAGTTCAACTGGAAGCGTACCACCGCACACAATGTCCTACGGCGGCTGTGCGACAAGGGTTTATTTCAGAATGACAATGGTACGGTAACCTCCTTAATTCCTCGACAGGAGTTCTACGCACTGCAAAGCAAGCAATTTGTGGAAACTACCTTTGACGGCTCCCTTCCGGCTTTTATCGCCGCCTTTACAAAAAATCGTACCCTGACACCAGAAGAAGCGACTAAAATCCGAAAAATGATTGACAATGCAGAGGGATGCTGACGATGGGTGCAATTTTTTTGAAACTGCTTAATATGAGCATTGCCACAAGCTGGCTGATTTTGGCGGTCATCGTGTTGCGGCTGTTTATGAAAAGAGTCCCAAAGTGGATGACCTGCATTCTTTGGGCAATGGTTGCAGTCCGGCTGGTTTTTCCGTTCTCTTTTGAAAGCGTATTCAGCTTGATACCGTGTGCAGAGACAATACCAGTTCAAGGTATTTATTCCAGTCATTCTATCGCTGCAAACGAACCGTATCAGTTTCAGCTGCAAAGCGGTATTCAGACGATTGATCGGGCCGTTCATCCGGTTACCTTTGAAACGACTGGCTCCGCAATGCGTTCCAATCTTCAAATTTTTGCATGGATTTGGCTTGTAGGGGCCGTCCTACTATTGCTGTATGCAATCATCAGCTATCTGCGGATGCGGCGCAAGGTGTGCGAGGCTGTGCTTGTGCGGGATAACATCTGGCTTTGTGATGCTGTAAAATCTCCGTTTATTTTAGGGATCATCAGACCCCGGATTTATCTGCCCTCTGGGATCACCGAAGGACAGGTAAATTATGTGCTTGTCCATGAGCAGGTCCACTTAAAACACAAAGATCATTGGTGGAAGCCGCTGGGATTTCTTTTGCTGGCGGTCTATTGGTTCAATCCGCTGGTGGGTGCGGCGTATATTCTGTTTTGCCGGGATATTGAACTTGCCTGTGATGAAGCAGTCATCAAAAATATGAAGATAGAGGAAAAGAAAGCCTATTCCTATGCACTGGTATCTTGCAGTATGCAGCGGAAAATGGTGATGGTTTGCCCCCTTGCTTTCGGTGAGGTCGGCGTGAAGGAGAGGATTAAAACTGTGCTGAATTATAAGAAGCCTGCGTTTTGGATTATTATAGTGGCCATTGCTGTCTGTGCTGTGGTTGCAGTGTGCTTTTTGACAAATCCGAAGGAGCAGGATAACCCGATTGAGACACCGCTAGAAGCAATAGATTATTCGGGATACGACGAACTGATTGCACAGGCCAGAGATGTGCTTGAAAATTTTGACGGGAACTATCCGGAAGAGGAGCCATTCAGCAGTGTATTTTATCAGAACTGGGATTATGAAACGCTTGGTTATCTAAAAAAAGATATCGATGGCAATGGCGTGGATGAACTCATATTTGGCGCAAATACGGATGGCTGGGATAACGGAGGCTGGGATGGTATCATTTATGATATCTATACGATCGTAAATGGAGAGGTAGTCCATGTACTGGACGGATGGGAACGAAACCGATATTATCTCTGCGAAAACGGGTGTATTGCCAACGAGGGTTCCAATAGCGCCTTTGAGTCCAGCTACAACTATTATACCTATAGCGGAACCGAATTGACCTTGGTGGAATCTGTTTTGTATTACGCTTGGGAGGATGAAGAACATCCATGGTTTTATTCCACCGAGCAGGAACCTGATGTTAAAAATGCTGAACCGATCAGTGCAGACAAAGCTACGGAAATTATGAACAAATATGTACATGAACACCCGCAATATACACCCTTTGTTGAATAAGGTTGGATCTGGCAGTACCCGAGTAGACATGGCTTTTCCGTCAAATTCCGTTTTGTTAGCGTACCAAACGGTTCGACCCATTTTCTCTGTTGTGATTCCGGATTGACCTGTCTATCCTGCGGTCTCAGAAATACACCTTGGAACCACAAAAGAATACCACATTGCTGTCATGCTGTGGTACAATACACGCACATGGGGCAAACGCAATGTTTGACGGTCAGTTCGAAGTGCCGCGAACAGATTTGGTTTGGAAAGGTCTTGATGTGGCATGCACACCCGTTCCTGTGGTATTTTGCTGGCAGTCTCCTCCCTTCCCGGCGACTATGGTGTGGGTACGCTGGGCGCTGACGCCCGCCGCTTTGTGGACTTCCTCTCCCAGGCTGGCCAGCACTGGTGGCAGGTCCTCCCGCTTGTTCCCTTGGGCGAAGGCAACTCCCCCTATATGTCCCCCTCTGCCTTTGCGGGGGAGCCGCTGCTGATCGACCCGGAAGCACTGGCGGCAGAAGGACTTCTGACCAGCGAAGAACTGGCCGCCGCCCGCTGGCACGGCTCACCCGACCGGGTGGATTACGACGCACTGCGGCCTGCCCGTCTGGCGCTGCTGAGGCTCGCCTGGACCCGGGCCGCAGCAGCGGATCCGGCCGACTTTCCATGGCTTGCGGATTATGTGCGCTGCGAGGCCAGCGGCTCTGGACAAGACGCAGCGTTCCTGCGGTTTCTGCAACTGACATTTTTTCGTCAGTGGTTTGCGCTGAAACAATACGCCAACGAGCGGGGTGTAAGCCTAATGGGCGACCTGCCCATCTATCTTTCTCCCAGCAGTGTTGAGGTGATCACCCGTCCGGAGTTGTTTTGTCTGAGACCCGACGGAGCGCCCACCGTCGTGGCCGGTGTTCCTCCAGATGATTTTGCCGCTGACGGTCAGCTTTGGGGCAACCCGCTCTACGACTGGCCGGGTCATAAAAGTGAGGTTTTTTCCTTCTGGCGCGAGCGCATCCAATGGAGCGCCCGCCTGTATGACGCCGTTCGGATTGACCACTTCCGCGCGTTTCACACCTACTGGTCGATCCCCGCCAGCGCCCCCAATGCCTGTGACGGGCATTGGGAACAGGGCCCCGGCATGGAACTTGTGGATGCCCTTCTCGCCGCCGCTGCCGATCTCATTCTGATTGCGGAGGATCTGGGTGACCTTGATGCTGCGGCGCGGGATTTTCTGGCGCACACAGGCATTCCTGGGATGCGGGTGCTTCCCTTCGCGTTCGACGGCAACAGCGCAAACCCCCACCTGCCCCACAACTACAAACTGGACTGCGTGGCTTATACCGGCACCCATGATACCCCCACCTTTCTGCAATGGCTCTTCGATGCCGCTTCGCCGGAGGAACGCGACCGTGCCCTGCGCTACCTTCGTTTGCGGGAGGGGGAAGGATTTGTCTGGGGCGCCATTTCCGCCGTGTGGGCCTCGGTCGCAGACCTTGCCATCGCCCCGTTTCAGGATGTGCTTGGGCTGGGTGCCGATGCGCGGATGAACACACCCGGGGTCATGGGGCCCCAGAATTGGAGCTGGCGAGTCCGGCGCGAAGCCTTCTCCCCCGCTGTGTCCACCCGGCTTCGGGAACTAACCAACCTTTACGGGAGATAAGCAGCAGGCGGGTTCCACCTCCGTGGAACCCGCCTGTCTTTTTACGGCAGTGTGTTCATCGCTTCCGTAATATATCCTTTTCCATAGAGCGCATCATAAAGAATGGCACAATAATTGTCAATCTTCTCCCCCATATCCACGGGGATTTTGCTGTACGCCGTACCGTCCGCCGCTACAAACAGCTGTTCCCGGTACAAAAGCATATCCTCCCCCAACTTGTCTATATAGTTAAAATACGGTGTTTTAGGGAAGCCCAGCCGATCGAGGACATCCACGCCAAGGAGCATCGCACTGGTGTCCCGGTCCGCTTCGGATTCCTCCTCGTAATTCGTCCAAATCAAATAGTTGGTGGAAATCATCTGCTTCAGCTTATCCGCCGACCAATCCGCAATGGTTCCTCCTGTGCTGTAGCCCAGACTGGTGTAAACGGTGCTCTCCTCGTCGGTATATAAGCTTGGCAGATGATCCCCCCAAAAGACGATCATAACCGGCTCGTCCACCGTCTCAAAATAACGCACCAGCTTACCCAGGGAGGCATCGGCGTCAGAGATCCCGGTTACGATGGTATTCAAAATGCCTCGCTCGCTCTCCGACAGGCCATCCGCCGTGACAGCAATATTGGAATTCACTTCAAACTTATCCGCCGGGTATGGCTGATGATTTTCCATCGACAATCCATATAAGAACAGCGGCGCAGAAGCGTCCCGATTCTGGTAAACGGATATCATTTTATTTACCAATGCGTCATCGGAAATATAGCCGCCCTTTTGCGCAGCATTTGCCGCAAAGGAATCTTCAAAATAAAGGTGCTGGAATCCAATTTTCGGGAAGGTAATCCCGCGGTTATACAGCTCGTTCGTATAGGAATGCACCGCCGCAGTGTCGTACCCCATGTCGCTGAAAAGCTTGATCAATGACGGGACAATCTCGTAGCTCTCTTCTTCTTTCAGGGTGGTAGGTGTCACGTTTTCTCCCAGCAGATCGGAAGACATTCCTGTAAACACCTCCATCTCAACGTTTCCGGTTCCGCCCCCATAGGTATTGGACAGGAACGCACCCGAGGTGCATGTTTCGCTCAAGGCGTGGAAATTCGGTACCGGGTCCCTGGAATAGGTCACGTTGGGCAACCGTGTCACGTCAAAGAAACTTTCAGACATAAAGAAGATAACCGTGGGTTCCACGGCGGGAACGGTCTGCACGGTATTCTCTTCCATCTGGCTCAGAATCGCGTCCATCCGCCCCTGTCCGTATCCCGCCGGCGCCTTTACGACAACCGGTGACCCGCCGGTCAGTAGCCCTAGCAGAAGGCCAAGGCGGTCATTGCGCTCCGCCTGCGTTTCCACCTCATTCTGCAACGAAACATATTGCGGTTTTGGGATGGCAAAAATCAGCAGTATGGCAAAGGATGCTACCCCCGCCACCAAGCGGAACCGACCCACTGGCCGCGCCATGCCACGATCGAAAAAGTGGAGAAGGGCAAGGCCGGACAGCGCAAGAATCACCGCGCATACGCCCATCGCCGTAGGCCGCAGGCAACCCAAAAATCCCATCAGGCTCCCCGCCGCCCCTACCATGGCAAAGTCGCTGATCCGCAGGGGCACGCCATTTACCAGCGTTTCGTAATAGCTTACGAAGGACAAGACCATGCTTGGCACCAGCACGAGACTTGTCGACCAGAACAGCTTACCGGTCAGGGCGTAAAAGAAAAAGCCTGCCACCAGCAGCAGTCCGCACGTTCCAGTGGCTGCGCCAAGGTGCTCCCATAGCCAAACCGCCGTTTTGGGTACTGACTGGATCGTGACCAGCTGACATAGAATCAAGGTAAACACAGGGTTGAGCAGCAATACCAATATGCGCATCCAGCCGCTTTTCCGCACTGACAGTGTCTGAATTAGTTGTTTTTTTCGTAAGGTTGGCATGATGCTCCCCCCTTCCCTGTTTCTGTACCAGCCAAGTGTAGCACACATTTTCCACCGGTGCAAGTAATGACGTTTTTTCCCGTTTCCTCCGCTTTTTGTGGGATTTGCCGTAAAAATATTCCCAGCTTTCTGTCCTTTACCTTGAAAAGCAAGTCGAATTCATGTACTATAATATTGTTGGCGCGGCTGCGCCGCAACAGCACTGAAAACCAAACTTTTTTTCTGCTTTCGACATGATGGCAGTGTATCCCACTATTTATGAGGTGACTTTATGATGCTCCGCATCGGAATCGACATCGGCTCCACCACCGTCAAGGTCGTGGTTCTGGATGAAGACAATCAATTGCTGTTCCGCTCCTATGAGCGGCACTATTCCAAGGCGCGGGAGCGTGCATGCGAAACACTTCGCAGCCTGACTGATATGCTCTCCGGCAAAGAGGTGAAGCTGGTCATTACCGGTTCCGCCGGTCTTGGTGTGTCCAAAGCCTCTAAAATCGACTTTGTGCAAGAGGTCTATGCCACCGCCGCTGCCGTAAACACTTACATTCCAGGCACTGACGCAGTCATTGAGCTGGGCGGTGAGGACGCGAAGATTATTTTCTTTGGCGGTGCGCTGGAGGAGCGCATGAACGGTTCCTGTGCCGGCGGCACAGGCGCCTTTATTGACCAGATGGCGACCCTTTTAAACGTCACCGGCGACGAACTGGATGCGCTGTCTCTGAAGCATGAAAAAATATACCCCATTGCTTCCCGCTGCGGCGTGTTTGCCAAAAGTGACATCCAGCCCATCCTCAATCAAGGCGGGCGAAAGGAAGACATTGCGGCCTCTATTTTTCAGGCCGTGGTGGATCAGACAGTCGCTGGTCTGACGCAGGGC
This sequence comes from Oscillospiraceae bacterium, assembly GCA_963666535.1. Classification (GTDB taxonomy): domain Bacteria; phylum Bacillota; class Clostridia; order Oscillospirales; family Oscillospiraceae. Next base: position 2,622,680 of record OY762913.1, read on the forward strand.
CGCGAGCTAACGGGTAAAATTGTATTCCTCGGTGGTCCCCTGCATTTCCTTTTGGGCCTGCGGGAGCGTTTTGTAGAAACCCTGCATCTTGACGCCGACCATGCCATTTTCCCCGAAGACGGCGACTGCTTTGCCGCCATGGGAGCGGCGCTGTGCGCCTCGGACTACGACGCCCAGCCCTTCGACGAACTGCTGAAAAAGCTAGAGGCCTCTGTAGACGCCACTTCGGTTGTGGATACCATGCCGCCGCTGTTCCAAACCCAAGCGGAGTATGACACATTTATTGCCCGCCACAATGCGTCTGCCCCTCCCCAAGTGGACATCGCGACCTACACCGGCGACGCCTATCTCGGGATCGACGCCGGTTCCACCACCACGAAAATCGCGCTCATTGACCCCGAGGGCGGGCTGCTGTACACCTATTATCATTCCAATCAGGGCAACCCCGTGGCCATCGTGCTGGAGCAATTGGGCGAGATCTATCGCCTGTGCGGTGACCGCATCCTGATCCGTGGCTCCGCCGTCACCGGCTACGGAGAGGATTTGATCAAAAACGCCTTTTCCTGCGACCTGGGTCTGGTGGAAACGGTAGCGCACTACAATGCCGCCGCGCATTTCAATCCCAATGTGGACTTCATTATCGACATCGGCGGACAGGACATGAAATGCTTTAAAATCCGCAACAACGCCGTGGATTCCATTATGCTCAACGAGGCCTGTTCCTCCGGCTGCGGTTCCTTTATTGAAACCTTTGCCAAGGCGTTGGGATACGATATCGCAACCTTTGCAAAGTTGGGTCTGTTCACCCAAAAGCCGGTCAATCTCGGCTCCCGCTGCACCGTTTTTATGAATTCCTCGGTAAAGCAGGCCCAGAAGGACGGTGCTTCGGTGGAAGACATCTCCGCGGGGCTTTCCATCTCCATCGTGAAAAATGCGATTTACAAGGTCATCCGCGCAGCCAATGCCGATGACTTGGGCAAGCATATCGTAGTGCAGGGCGGCACCTTTCACAACGATGCTGTCCTTCGCGCCTTTGAGCAGGAACTGGAACGGAACGTCACCCGCCCCACCATCGCGGGTATCATGGGGGCCTTCGGTGCGGCGCTGGCCGCCCGGGATGCAAAGCTGGAAACCTCCTTCTTGCTCACCGCTGAGGACCTGACTCACTTCACCCACACGGCCAAGCCCGTCACTTGCAATTTGTGCACCAACCACTGCTCCCTTACCGTCAACTCCTTTGACGGCGGCAGACGGTTTATCTCCGGCAACCGCTGCTCACGCCCGCTGGGCAAGGAAAAAAGCAACCTGCCCGACCTTTATGTATATAAATACGACAAGCTTCGCTCCCTGCAGGGCAAGGGGCAGGGCAATGGCAGCCGGGGCCGCATCGGGATCCCCTTTGGCTTAAACATGTATGAAAACCTTCCCTTTTGGTTCGCTTTCTTTACCACGCTGAATTTTGAGGTAGTCCTCTCCCCGGACTCCACGCGCAAGCTGTATATCAAAGGGCAGCACACCATTCCCTCCGACACGGTTTGTTATCCCGCAAAGCTGATGCACGGCCATGTGGAGGCGCTGGTGGAGATGGGCGTGGATGCCATCTTCTACCCTTGCATGTCCTATAACTTTGATGAAAAGATTAGCGATAACTACTACAATTGCCCTGTGGTGGCGTATTACCCCGAGCTGCTGGCCGCCAATGTTCCGGTCTTGAAGCAAACCCGTTTTTTAAACCCCTACACAGGCCTGCACCGCCCCAAGGATTACGAGCGCATTTCTGGCGCATATTTCGCGGATGAGTTTGGAATCCCAAAAAAAGAGACCGTGGCCGCCGTCCGAGCGGCCTACACGGCCTACGATGCCTATAAGGATGACATCCGCGCCAAGGGGAAGGAATACATTGACTACGCCCGGGCAAACGGGAAGAAAATTCTGATTTTGGCCGGCCGGCCCTATCACATCGACCCGGAGATCAATCACGGCATCAACGACCTGATTACGTCCTTTGATTTCGTGCTGATCAGTGAAGACGCCGTTTCTTATCTGGAATCCTATGCGCCCCGCCAGGTACTGAACCAGTGGACCTTCCAGAGCCGGATGTACAACGCCGCCCGATACGTCTGCGCCCAGCCGGATATGCAGCTGATCCAGCTTGTCTCCTTCGGCTGCGGTACCGATGCGATCACCGGCGATGAAGTGCGCTCTATTTTGGAAGAGGGCGGCAAACTCTACACACAGCTTAAAATTGACGATATTAACAATCTGGGCGCGGTTAAGATCCGCGTGCGCAGTCTGCTGGCCGCCATGGATGCCAGAGCGCAGCAGGAGGTGAGGTAACATGGCAGAACTGAAATACGATGAGACGGGCCGCCTTCTGTTTACCAAGGAAATGAAGCAGGAATATACTCTGCTCATTCCGCAGATGCTCCCCATCCACTTCACTATCATCGCCCGGATTCTGAACCAATATGGCTACCATACCGATATGCTCACCACCAACCACCGGGGCATTGTGGACGAAGGCCTGAAGTATGTCCACAACGACACCTGTTATCCCGCTCTGCTGGTCATTGGTCAGCTCATCGACGCGGTGAAAAGCGGAAAGTACGATATCCATAAAATTGGCCTGCTAATCACCCAGACCGGCGGCGGCTGCCGCGCCTCTAACTACATTCATCTGCTGCGGAAAGCGCTGCACAAAGCCGATTTGGACTTTATCCCGGTTATTTCCATCAACCTTTCCGGGCTGGAAAAAAATCCAGGGTTCCAGTTTACCCTTCCCATCATCCGCAAGTCCATTTTTGGTATGATGTACGGTGACATCATCATGTGTCTTGCCAACCAGTGCCGGCCCTATGAACTGGAAGCCGGCCAAACTGACCGCACCATCCAGACTTGTATGGACAAATTGCTTGCGCTGATGAACCGGGGCAAGGGGCTTTCCTACTCCCAAATGTGTGAAAATTTCAAGTGGATTGTCTCTGACTTTGCCGCTATCCCTCTTTCTGGGGAAGAAAAGGTCCGTGTGGGCATTGTCGGCGAGATTTACGTTAAATTTTCCCCGCTGGGCAATAACAATCTGGAGGCTTTCCTGCTCTCGGAAGGAGCGGAGCCTGTTGTCCCTGGCCTGACCGATTTTATTATCTTTAAAATCTATAACCGAGAAGCCGACATCAACCTCTACGGCGGAAAGTGGATCAAGAAAAAGATCTGCCAGATTTTCAAGGGCTATGTGGAAAAGTGCCAGGGCGCTATGATCAACGCCATCAACGCCCATGGCCGTTTCCGCGCCCCCGGTCCTTTCGAGGGAATGCACGCCCTCGTCGGCGATTATCTGGGCGACGGCAACAAGATGGGCGAAGGCTGGCTCCTCACCGGCGAAATGCTGGAACTCATCCACTCCGGCACCCCAAACATCGTCTGCGCCCAGCCCTTTGGCTGCCTGCCCAACCACATCGTCGGCAAGGGCATGATCCGCAGGCTGAAAGATGATCATCCCGCTTCCAACGTTGTGTCGATTGATTATGATCCGGGCGCCACGAAAATCAACCAGGAAAATCGCATCAAGCTCATGCTGGCCAATGCCAAGCAGCTGAAAAAGCACCAAGAGTCGGAGCAAGCTGTGCTGCCGGCAACGGATTCCATTCCGGTGTAACGTATCCCCGGATTTTGAAACGACGCATGGCATCGTAAAGTACCCGCTGTCTCATTTGACGGTGGGTACTTTTTCGCTTTCATTGCGTTCTGTGCCCGTAGAAATAGATCGGTCGCCCCTAAAACAAACAGACGGCATAGCCCGAAAGCTATGCCGTCTGTTTCAAAACAAGACCCTCATCCGTGGGTGCGCATTTCTTACGCTTTGCTGGCTTTCTATCTCGACGATCACATCATGCGGACCGTGTGATACACCAGCAGCACAAAGGCCCAAGCCATCAGCACAAAAATCAAATAGTATGCTGCCGTGCTGCCCAGCGCAAACGTCGCCAACATGGTCAGCGCAGAAACCGCAGCAGAAAGATATAGGAGCGGATAGTTCGCCTTGTTACTTAAAATTCGAACTTCGCGCTTCCCCAACTGGAGCACCCCGCCTTTCCGGCTGATCTGCCACAAAAGAGCCGCCGCAAGTACCACAACCACAGACATGACAACGAGATACATCCCGATCAGGTCTGCATAAGGGCCCGCGCCCCCCCTGCGGATCAGCCATAGTCCAAACAACGCCACCGCAGTCATTCCGCCGGACAGAAAGCATTCTTGCCGGTAAAGGTAGTAGATCAGCGCCATAACGGCACTGGCGGGAACAAGTACATACAGCAGAGCGATGCCACTGTCATAAAACTTCCAGATGACGATGCCGCACACAAATACCATGCCGGACAGCGAAGCGCCCATCAGTGGCGCGCTGCCGCTTTTCCCGCTCATCTTTCTTTTCCGATACCAGACAATCCCAAGCACTGCCGCTGCCACAGCGGCAACCGTAATTACCTTTATGGCGATTTGAATTGCAAACGCCAGTGCAATCCCAGCGTCATCCGCTATGAAGTTGACGTAATACTTATCCGTGAGTATCAGCAGTCCCTGCAGAATAATGGCAGCAAGCACCCAAATAAACGCCCGGTTGAGCATGGTGTCTTCCTGTTTGGTTCTTGCAGTCTTTGCATCTTTATCCATTCAAGCTATCTCCTCGTGCAGTATATTAACCTTGTATATTTTAACAGACTGCCGCGCCGTTTGCAACACCAAAATGATTGCGTTTTATTTTTATGCCTTTTCTCTTCTTTTTTGCGGAATTGTAACCTTTTTCTCTTCCCACCTCTTTAAAAAAGGTGTATGATAGAATTAGTAAGTATTTTCATCACATACGACCCCGCCTTTCCCCCGTGACCGATATAGAATTCCGCACTAAGCTAGGAGGCAGTTATGCGTCATTTTTTATCACCGTTGCTGGTGTTCCCTCTGTTTTTGCTTCTTTTTTCAGGCTGTGGCGCGTCCGCCCCCGGGGATGCGGCTGCTCCATTACCTGCCGAAACCGAGGTCACCACGCCGTCAGGCAGCGATGTTCCTGTGGATACGGCGGGTGTCGAACCAGAACCTGCCGCCGATCCGTTTGCCGATGCCGTTTGGGTTGACTATGACGGAGTGGTGGAACACATTTTTTTTCACCCGCTGATTGCTTATCCCGAAATGGCCTTTGACGGAGACAGCATGTCCAAGGGTCTGGACGATTGGATGGTCACGGTGGATGAATTCAACAAAATATTGAACAGCCTGTATACAAACGATTATATTCTCGTTAACATGAACGACGTCTGGTCCGAATACACCACCAGCAGCGGAGAGGTTCGGATGCAGCGCAACACCTTGCGTGTGCCCGAGGGGAAAAAACCGCTTATTCTTTCCTTTGATGACGTAAACTACTATGACTACATGTTGGAAAACGGCTTTGCCTATCAGTTGATTCTGGGATACGATGGCCAGTTGTGGAGTTACGGACTTGATCCGTCCGGAAAAGAAGTCGTCTCGCAAGATGTTGATGCCATTCCCATTTTAAATCATTTTGTGGCAGAGCATCCCACCTTTTCCCTCAACGGTGCCATGGGATGTCTGTGTCTCACCGGCTTTCAGGGTATTTTGGGCTACCGTACGCAAACAGACTCCAACGATACCTCCGCTGCGTTTGAGGCCAACCGTCAGCGGGAAATTCAAGCGGTGAAACCCATCATTGAAAAACTCAAGGAGGACGGGTGGTATTTTGGCTCCCATTCCTGGGGTCACATCAACCTGTCAAACAAGTCCCTGTCCGTCATCCAGCGGGATACCCAGCACTGGCTTGACGAGGTGGGCAGTCTGGTGGGCGACACCGCCCTGTATTTCTACCCCTATGGCGCCCGGCCCGACGGCGACGACGTCGTCACCACGGGGGAAGCGTTCCGCTATTTACAAAGCCAGGGCTTCCGCGTATTCGCCTCCGTCGGCATTGAGTCCTATTCCAAGTGCAAAAAAGATATATCCGCCGTCATCTGCGACCGCCTTCATCCCGACGGAACAACGCTTCGTTGGCAGCGCTCGCGCTATCTTCGATTTTTTGACGCCGCCCAAGTGCTGGATATTGACGTCCGCCCTGACTATGGCTATAACTTCTCATAAGAAAAATAGTATGATTAAACGGACCTTTTCGCGGGGGTCCGTTTAATCTTTGATTGACAATTTTTTACATTTGAGATAAACTGGAATGCGGATAAGCGGGAAGCGTTATCAGGTATCGCCAACATTCCCCGACTCGGTGTGGCGATGGTCTCGTTTTGCGCTGGAAGGAGAGACTTTTGACACAATGTGCCAAAAGTCTTTTTTGATACTGAAATCAAAGTTTCGACGCAAAATATGGTTGCAGGAGTGTTAGTGACGATGGATTTAGCAGTAACGATCTTGTTTTTTACAGCAGGTTTGGTTCTCATCGTAAAGGGCGGCGACTGGTTTGTAGACTCTGCCGCCTGGATGGCAAAGGTTTCCGGTATCCCAGAATTCATCATCGGCGCGACCATCGTAAGCGTGGCAACTACTCTGCCGGAACTGATTACCTCGTTGATCGCCACCTTACAGGGCAAGGTGGATCTCGCCGTGGGCAACGCTGTGGGCTCGGTGGCTGCCAACACAGGGCTAATCCTCGGCATCTCCCTGCTTTTTATTCCGTCTGCCATCCGTCGGCGCAAACTGGCGCCTAAAGTAATTCTGCTGCTGGCCGCCAACGTGATTCTTTTCTTCCTTACCTCCGGCGGAACGATCACGATAGCAGCCGGACTGATCCTCATTGCTGTGTTTGCTTCCTTTCTATGGGAAAATGTCGCCTCCGCCCGTATGTGCACGGAAGAAACGCGACGAGCTCCCCTGCGCAAGGAGGAACTGCCCCATGAGCTTCTTCTGTTTGTTGGCGGTACAGCGGGCATCGTTTTGGGGGCAAATCTTTTGGTGGAGCATGGCAGCTCATTAGCCATTCAATTGGGCGTTCCAGAAAGCACGGTTGCATTAACTCTGGTCGCCATCGGAACTTCCCTGCCGGAACTTGTTACCGCCCTCACAGCCATTGTCAAAAAACAGGGTTCTATGTCCGTTGGTAACATTATCGGCGCAAATATCATCGACCTCGCCTTGATCATGCCCGCCTGCGCCATGGTTTCGGGCGGCACATTGACTGTCAGCCGGCAAACCCACGTGCTGGACATCCCAATTTGCATTGTCCTTATCTGCATTGCCATGCTCCCTGCGCTGATCGCCGGTCAGTTTCGTCGCTGGCAGGGAATCCTGCTGCTTGTGGTGTATTTTTCCTACCTAGCTGTGCTGATCCTTTAGGATTCCCTTTTTGCCGAAGAATATCTTCCCCAACAAAGCGCTGAGTAAGTACGTTTTGCGGTGATGTTGCAAAGGGCAGGCAAGTGTGCTATCCTTACATCACCAAAAGCAAGGAGGCCTTTCATGATGACAGATCCCGAACTTGTTGACCTGGCTTTCTCCGCACTGCACTATTCCTATGCTCCTTATTCCGGCTTTGCTGTGGGGGCCGCGCTGGAATGTGCCGACGGCACGGTATACATCGGCTGCAACGTGGAAAACGCCGCCTATGGCTCTACCATCTGCGCGGAGCGCACCGCATTGGTAAAAGCGATCAGTGAAGGGCATCGGGATTTCGTGCGCCTTGCCATTGCTGGTCATAGTGAGGAACCGTGCTATCCCTGCGGTTCCTGCCGCCAGATGCTTTCTGAATTTGCACCGGAGCTGCTCATCCTCTCTGCGCGGGACGATCACAGCTTTGTCTCGTTCTCGCTGCACACGCTGCTGCCTTATCACTTCGGTCCGAAAACACTGTGCCCAAGTATCGATCTTCAAAAAAAGAATAAATGATAAAAAACCGCGCATACTACCTCTGGAAACACCATTTTGGGGAGGTAGTTTGCGTACTTTTTCTGATTGCCCCCCACGTTTTGAAAAAACATGGAGGTTTTTTTATGATCATGGACAGGATTGCCCTGATATTGGCCATTATCGGGGGGCTGAACTGGGGCAGCATCGGCCTTTTTGGCTTTGACGTGGTGGCCTTCGCTTGCGGTGGCTCCGACAGTGCCCTCAGCCGCGTGATCTATACGCTGGTCGCCTTGGCCGCCATTTGGTGCGTCTCTCTCCTGTTCCGCCATGATGTGGTGGAACACGAGGTTTGAGCGTCGGCTTCTCATCAAAAGGGCGCGCTTTCACAGTATTTGTGAAAGCGCGCTCTTTTCCTTGACCTTTTCTCCATCATGAATTACAATTATATTACCCCCTCCCAGTGGGGGTGTTTTAAATGAAAGCAGGTGATTGCTTGAACGAAAAATTCAATGTGACCGGCATGAGCTGTGCCGCCTGCTCCGCCCATGTAGAGAAAGCCGTGGCCGGTGTGGCCGGCGTCAAGGCGGTAAGCGTCAATCTTCTGGGCAATTCCATGATGGCAGAGTACAGCGACCCGGCCACCGCTGCCGCCATCATGGCAGCCGTCAGTCATGCCGGCTATGGGGCAAGCCAAGCAGCGTCGCCCACCCCGGCTCGATCAGAGCCTCCCGGCAATGTCATGGAGCAGGAACTGCTGCATATGAAAAAGCGGCTTCTTTTTTCCGTCTGTTTCCTCCTCCCTCTGTTTTATCTTGCCATGGGCCATATGCTGGGTGCGCCCCTGCCCTCTTTTTATCTGGGAACAGAAAATGCATTACTCTATTCATTGACCCAATTTTTACTCACACTCCCCATTCTATACTACAACGACAAATACTACAAAGTTGGTTTTTCAGCCCTTTTCCGCGGTGCGCCCAATATGGACTCCCTGATTGCGGTGGGGTCTTCTGCCGCTGTGCTTTACGGCGTGATCGCCCTGTTTCAGATCGGCTACGGCCTGGGGCATGGGGATTTGGCGCGCGTGAACCGCTATTCTATGGATCTGTATTTTGAGTCGGCTGGCATGATCCTAACGCTGATTACCTTGGGCAAGTATTTAGAAACACGTTCCAAGGGAAAAACCGGCACCGCCATCGCAAAGCTGATTGATCTCACCCCAAAAACGGCCAATGTTCTGCGAAGCGGCTCAGAACTGGAAGTACCAGTCATGGACTTGGTGGTGGGAGATCTAATTTTAGTCCGTCCGGGCGGGAGTGTCCCCGTCGATGGGGTGATCACCGAAGGTTCCTCAGCCGTGGATGAGTCGGCCCTGACCGGTGAAAGCATTCCCGTGGACAAAACCATAGGCGACCGGGTCATTTCAGCCTCCCTCAACAAGTCCGGCGCTTTCACCATGCAGGCCACACGAGTGGGGGATGACACCACGCTGGCACAGATGATCCGACTGGTGGATGAGGCCGCTTCCTCCAAGGCTCCTATCGCCAAACTGGCGGACCAGGTGGCCGGCATTTTCGTCCCCGTCGTCATGGTCATCGCCGTGGTGACCGCGGCGGCATGGCTGCTCACGGGGCATTCGGCAGAAATGGCGCTGACCTCCGGCATCGCCGTACTGGTCATCTCCTGTCCCTGTGCATTGGGGCTTGCCACTCCAGTGGCCATTATGGTCGGTACAGGAATGGGTGCGGAAAACGGCATTCTGTTCAAGTCCGCCCAGGCGCTGGAAACACTGCACACCATCAACACGGTTGTTTTGGACAAGACTGGGACCATTACCAAAGGAACCCCTTCTGTCACCGACGTTTATCCCTGCTCCGGCGTGACAGCAGAAGAACTGTTGTGTGTGGCGGCATCGCTGGAGCAATCGTCTGAGCATCCCTTGGGGGCCGCCATTGTCGCCGAGGCGGAAAAGCGGAACATCCCCCTGTGTACCGTGGATGGCTTTCTCGCCCTTCACGGCAAAGGCGTCAGCGGCAGCATTCAGGGCGCCCACTATCTGGCGGGCAACCGTGCCATGCTCGAAGACGCGGGCATTAACCCGGAAGCGGAACGTATGGTGGCCGAAACACTGGCGGAAGGCGGGAAAACACCTCTGTTTTTTGCAAAGGACCACGTTTTGCAGGGAATCATCGCCGTAGCCGATACCATCAGGGATACCAGCCGGGATGCCATACAAGGCTTTCGTGCCCTGGGCATTGAGGTCGTGATGCTGACCGGTGACAACGCCCGCACCGCCGCTGCGGTGGGTCGGGAGCTGAATGTTTCCAACGTCATTGCCGAAGTTTTGCCTGCCGATAAGCAGCAGCAGATCGCCCGCCTGCAAAAGCAGGGGAAGCGGGTTGCCATGGTGGGGGACGGAATTAACGATGCACCGGCGCTGGCCCTTGCGGATGTGGGCCTTGCCATTGGAGCCGGTACCGATGTTGCCATTGAGTCGGCTGATGTGGTGCTGATGAAAAGCGATCTGCGGGACGCTGTGACCGCTGTACAGCTTTCCCGTGCGGTCATCCGCAACATCCGGCAAAACCTGTTTTGGGCGTTTTTCTACAATGCCATTGGTATCCCGCTGGCGGCAGGCGTGTTCTACCCGGTGCTTGGCTGGCAGCTCTCTCCCATGTTCGGTGCCGCCGCAATGAGTCTTTCCTCGGTATGCGTGGTATCCAACGCCCTGCGGCTCAAGCTCTTCACCCCAAAATTCGGTCCCGCTGTCTCACGGCCGAAATCACAACAAAATAAAGGAGTGTCTGTCCCTATGAAAAAGAAAATGATCATTGAAGGCATGATGTGCAACCACTGCACAGGCCGGGTGGAAAAAGCTCTGTTCGCGGTACCCGGCGTCACTGCTGTGGCGATGGATCTAGATGGAAAATCCGCCGCGGTGACCCTGTCGCAAGATGTTTCCGATGCCGATTTGACCAAAGCGGTCCTTGACGCGGGATATGAGGTGACTTCCATTTCATGATGGCAGATCGCGAACAGGTCTCCCGCCTGCTCAAAACCGCCCGGGGGCAGATCGAGGGTGTGCTGAAAATGGTGGAGGACGACCGGTATTGCGTCGATGTCTCCAATCAGATCATGGCCGCGCAATCCGTTTTGGGTAAGGCAAACCGCATGGTTTTAAAGGCTCACATGGACCACTGCGTTCGCACCGCCGTGGAAAGCGGAGACGCGGAGGAAAAACTGGCGGAGCTTTCCGCCCTGCTGGATAAACTGGCGCAGCGCTGACATGGCATCCTTTGGGCCTTTTTGAAAAACCGTGGGGCGTCATTCTACAATGACGCCCCACGGTTTCGCATTCTTCCCTGGCGGCAGCTTAATCACATTTTTTTCGTTTCATCGCCGCAAACTGATAGCTTTGGGTCTGCACCAGCCAAAGGCTGCCAAAGACCAGAAATGGTAAAACGCCAATCGGGGTAATCAGATTTCCTAAACACAGGATCACAAACCACAAGGGATACGCCTTGGCGGAAATCTGCATACTCCGATAGGCCGCCCGACCAATCCTCAGCTTTTCGGCCTCGTCACACGATTCAAACCATTTCTTCTGAAATTTTGTGTCAAAAACGCTGCCATTCTTCTCGGGGTGAAGAGCCTGTGTTGCCTTGACAATGGCGTTCTGCTCTGCCACAACAATTACAATAAGCGCCACGAACAGAACGAGTCCCATATTAATGGCAACCAAATCAAAACTTTGAAACAGGAACCCAATGCTCATCCCATAGAATACAAACCCTAAAATCAAGGCAACCGAGGATGCACCCAGTGCCCAGCCCAGCGCCCTGTCCGCCTGCTCAAACATTTCTTCGTTTTCCTCCCCTACAAGGGCGGCACAGCGTTTTCCCTTTCGATAAAGGTAAAAGGACACTGCGGGAAACAGGTAGCTGGCAGCCAGCAGCCATATGGAGTTTTGCTCCAGCAGCGCGCCGAGTGCAAGGAACATGTCTCTGAGACTGTCGCCGCGATACCCAATGAAAAAGCCGCATATTCCTCCGACAATGAGCCCGCCCAGCACGAGCAACGAAAATTTGATATAGATCTTTTTATTTGTCTTCATACTCTTCCTCCGATAACTGAAATACATCCTCCACCGCCACGTGGAACACAGCGGCCAGGCGCAGTGCCAACACGATGGAGGGACTGTAATCTCCCCGTTCAATCAGACTGATGGTCTGACGGGATGCACCCACAGCAGTGCCCAGTTCCTGCTGGTTGATCCCGCTGCGGGCCCGCAATTCCTTGACCCGGTTTTTAAGTGGCATTCTTTTGCTCCCTTCTCGCAAATGATATATGTCATTATGACAATTATTGTTGTCATAATGAGTTTACCATTGACAACGATTCTTGTCAATAGAAAAAGCGCCCCTTTTTGCAATGCCGCAAAAAGGGGCGCTTATATTTTAACAGGTTCCTATTTTTCCAACAGTCTGAGCAGACAATCCACGTTTTCCCGCTCCCGCTCCCGCAGCCCTGCCACCGTTTCATGTAGTGCATGGGCATAGGTCTCCCGCTCGTGCAGCAGTTTTCTGCACTGTGCCAGCAGTTCTTCCTGTGAGAAGTTTTCCACGTTACCGGCCGATGGCATCCCTAACAGCTCCAGATAATACCGCACCTTGGGATCATACACCAGTCCCACCAGCGGCACCCCTGTCCGCGCCGAAAAAATAAGGGTATGCAGCCGCATGGCAATAACCAGTTCTGACTGCCCGATGGCTCCCATCAGTTCTGCCGGCTGATAGTTCCGCTCCAGGATATAGGCGGGATTTTTCATAAGCCCCTGCACCTGGCGGCTGATTTCCATGTCATTTGGGTTCTGCATAATAAAAAAGACAATATTGCGCTTATTTTTTTCATACAGCGCATCACAGCAGGCAGCCAGTTTTTCACAAAAATCTCCCATATCCGGCCAGCTGCGGATGGACACCCCAACAAAGGGGCAGTTTGTGGGAATACCGCTCTCCCGCAGCAGTTCCATAGAATGGTCTGTCCCGATACAATCCATGGTCAGCACGGGATCTGTTGTCACCAAGAGATCGTTCCGAAGGACCCCCATATTTCTCAGCTCGTCAGCGGAATTCTGGTCACGCAGCGTAATAACGCTGGCCTTCGCAGCCGCTTTGGCCACCCGTTTGCGATTGTGCGGTTTGGTGACAGGTCCGATTCCATTGGCGTAAAACATCACCTTTTTCCCCATACACTCCGCAAGACGGATAATCGTAAGGTAATAGACGATAGAACGGGTGGAGGTTCGGTCCTGTAAGAGGCTTCCCCCGCCAAACAGGAGGACATCGCATCGGTGCAAGGCACGGATTACCTGTTCGAATCGGAAGCGATGCACGGCCTCGTAGCCGTAGCGTGTTTGGGTGTCCTTTGGGTCGTTGGACAACACCGTAATGGATATCTGGTCGCTTGCCTTTTCAATATTGCGGTGAATGGACTGGAGGATCGCCTCGTCGCCTGCGTTGTGAAACCCGTAATACCCGCACATTACTACATGGTATTTTCTCGGCAGTACCGCCCGGTACGCAGCCAAACAATCGCTGGCCATCCGATTGACCGAATAATAATCCAGCACCGCCTGCCGTCCTTCAATGCCCAACGCATGACGCTCTTCCGGTGTCAGGACTGTGAGACAGTGAATGATGTCCTCTAACAGCTTCTGCTCTCGGGAACGCTCGCAGCTGCGGCAGCAAAAGTTATTTTCCTGGGCTGCCTGCAGCTTGTCCTGGGAAAACAGCCCGAGATAGCCCTCATTGCCCGCGACCAGCGTGGGTTTTTCCTCGGCCATCGCCTCCAGCGCGGCACGGGAAACACCGATGAATAAGTCGCCGGCCGCCACCACCTCGCTGATATCCGTGCGCGGTCCAGTCATCACCACACAGCGGCGGTCCAGCTGCCGGTTGACTGTTTCTGCTTTTGCCTTCAGTTCCTCAAACACATCGCCGCCGCCCACGATCAGCAGCTGGATCCCCGGAATTTTCTCCTGCAGCTGCGGCGCTATGGCAATCAGCTGCCTTGCCACCAGTGCCCGGCTTTCGTCCATACGGCTGACATAGGAGACAATAGGCGCGTCGGGATTCAATCCGAATTCCGCGATGACCCGCTCCCCGCTCTCCTTAGGTGAAAACTTATCTGTGTCAATCCCGTTTGTGGTGACGAAGATGTGTGCTGCCGGGATTCCGTAATTTTCCATCAGGTAGAGCTTAATATCCTCTGACACTGCAACCGTACGGGTACCCCAGCGGGTCAGACGCTTCAGTCCGCCGCCGGTGTCAAACACCCAGTGGGCCGTTGTGACAAAGGGAAAGTGCATGGTTTTGTGAAGCAGGTTACAAAGAAAAGCCGGAATACGCGCGTGGGCGTGAACGATATCCGGCTGTTCCGTTCGGATCGCACGCCACAGCAGCACCAGCGATTTGAGCATACAGACCACGCTTCGTCTGTGCATGGGCACCTCGTAATGCCGAATCCCCGCAGCTTCGATCTCCTGCACATAAACTCCGCCATGGGAGGCGACAGCCACATCATGGCCCTGCTTGCGCAACGCCTTGCACAACTCCACAATATGCGTCTCCGCACCCCCGATTCCAAGGCCCATGGTAGCCATTAAAATCTTCACATTGCCCACTCCTCTGTTTTTAACCTTCCGGCCCTATTCCACGCTTTGGATGACCGCCAAGAAGGAGGCATACTTTGTATAGAATTTGCGGCTGGAGTTCGCGTTGACCTCGTACGTTTTGTTTACATAATATCTTCCGCTGCTAACGATTCCCGCCCCCTCTACTGTGACAAGAACATCTTCCTTCTCAGGGATGTTGATCACAACATAGGTTCCGTCACTTGTAAGGGTAAGGGAGCGCGCTGGACCAGCAGAAACCGCAGTCACCACGCCGATGGAATTTCCGCTATCCGCGTCGCCGTCGTACACGGCGTCACCCACCTTTAGATTCGTTGAAAATCCCGGTTCTTGATTGGCGATACACATGGTATAGGTAATCGACGTGGTCTGGGTGGTATTGCTGGTTACCTCCAGCACGTTGTTTTTTAGGTAAAGGGCCACAGCCAGAACGATCACCACGGCGATAAAGGCAAAGTCGATCAGGCTGATCTTGCCAAACAGACGGCCTTTTTCATCCACAATTTTCTTCATGCTTACATCCCCTCCCTGTCAATGCTGACGATGGTGCCGGTGGCGGCGTAACCGGGACCCTTGATGGCCACAATTTCACCGGCGCGCACCAAAAAGCCGCCGTCGGCCAGAAGCTGCGTGCTGCTTTCGTCACACTTGGTCTCCAGCTCCACCATTAAGTTGTTGTAATCGGGGATTTGGGCCACGCGGTAGGTCTCATTGTCATAATCGGACGTAATCTGGACATAGGGGCCAACCGTGACAGACTGCACGGTACCCATTGTATACTTTTTCACGCCGTCCACGAACACGTCCCCCATCTGAATGTCGCCCGAAACGCTTTCCAGCACGCGGGTTAGCTGGACGGTATAGCGGACGGTAACGGTGCCGGACGCCGAAGTGTCAGTGTCAGGACCATGGCTCATGCTTCGATACAGCAGAAATGCCCCAATCAGGACCGCCAATACAATCACGATCAGGTCAAACAGGTTCAGGCTCCATTTCCGCTTATTTGCTTTCTGTTCCATTAGGATTCTCCTTTCAGTGCCGCAAGGTATACTGCTTCTATCTTCTTGGCGAACATCTCGCCGGTAAACTGCTCCAAAAACAGGTCTTTGGATTGCTGGTGCATCCCCTCCCGCAGGGCCGGCTCATCCATCAGCCTTGCAATACAGGCCGCAAGCGCCCCGCTGTTCTTACTGGGAAACACCAATCCGTTGCGTCCCTCCCGAATCAGCCACGGGTTGCCGCCATAATCGCTGACAATGGCGGGAAGCCCCATGCTCATCCCCTCCAGCAGAGACAGGCTGGTGGCTTCAGTACCGTAGGACGCATTGATTTGAACGTCCAGGATGCTCAGCAGCTCTGGCACCTGGGTCACAAACCCCAGAAATCGGACGGTATCCTCCAGTGCCAGCTGTTTGCAATACGCGTTGACCTGCTGCTCATAAGCGCCGGTGCCTGCCACCAGGACCTTTAGCTGCCGCCCCTGATCGCGCAGCTTTTTCACGGCATCCAGCAGAATCATGTGGCCCTTATAGTCCTCGATCCGGGCAACGATCCCCAGCACAAAGTCTCCTTCGTTCACGCCGTACTGCGCCCGGGTTCTGCCTCTGATCGGTTCCTCGCAGCGGGGAACCGGCTCCACACCGTTCATGATCACTGCAATGCGGCGGGGATCAATTCCCCCGTCGGTCAGGTTTTCCTTGGCAGCGGGGCTGACGGCAATGATGCGGTCGGCATAATGCTCGTTAAGCAGCTTATTCACCAGCCGCCCCGGTCCCTTCTTGATGTTAGGGCTGACCGGAAACACCGAATGGCGCGTGAAAATCACTTTTTTCCCACAGCGACGCCCCGCCACCCGTCCGGACAGAGACCCATGGGTATGGACAAGGTCAGGATTCACCCTGTGAATGAGCTCACGTAGTGTTTTTACCGCTCCCCTGTCATAGGACTTGTCCGGTGCTATGTCAACTTCATACACGGTGGCGCCCAACTCCTCCAACGAGGCTTTTAGTAAGCTTCCTTGGGGAAGCGCCACGGAAATTTCGAACTGTTCCTTATCCCAGTATTTCAGATAGTTGATCAGCACCCGGCCCGCGCCGCCAATGTTGGAGTCGCTGATGACATTCATCACTTTGATCAAAACAGCTTGCCTCCCTCCGGCAGTTTGGAGCGCCGGGCGAGCAGGGCTCCCATGCCGAGAAATGCCCAAAACAGGAACATAACACGATAGTTATAGAAAGAATAGTCTGTCATGCTCTGCACCATGAAACCACAGCACGCGGAAATTGCCGCCATGAGCTTAATCCGGCTGTCCCGGTCCGTCTCTCTGACCAGCGCGCCGCTGGTCATGCGGAAAAACAGGAAGATAATGACCACAAAGAGAATCAGGCCGCACACGCCGCAGTCACACATAATCTGCAGGAACACGTTGTGCGCGTGGGGCGCGGCAACCGCATTGTAGCTGTACGCGGGATAAACCATGTTAAAGGCGGCCGTACCCGGCCCGATCCCGCACAACCAGTAATGCTTCAGCATATCAATGGTGGCCATCCAGATATAAACCCGATAGGAGGTAGAACTGTCTGAAAGATCCCCAATGCTTGTAAAGCGGTCGATCACGGTCTCCGGCAGGACAAAATACAGCCCCACAAGGGCAACGAGGCCCAGCAGCAAAAACCGCCTGTCCAGCAGAACCAGGAACACGGCCCCAGCGAAAAGCAGTCCCAGCCAGCCGCCCCGGGAAAAGGTGAGCACCATACAAAGGCACATGACAAGAAACGCCATGGCATACCCAACTTTTCCCTGCAAGGATTTGGCCGTGAGCACCCCTGCCGCGGAGAAGGGGATGATTAGCAGCAAATACTCCGACAGGACATTGGGATTCTGCAGGGTGGAATACACGCGCAGGGAAATGCTGGAGAACATATCATCGTCCAGCCAGGACGAAGTACCTGAAATACCGAACACATATTGATAGATCCCGTAGAGAGAAACCAGTATTGCAGCCAGAATCATCATCAAAATCAGCGTATCCAGCTGTTTTTGAGTTCTAACCGCATTCTGGATCAAAAGGGCTGTCAGGATAAAAAACACCGTGAGGACGCCGCCATACAGGCTGCCGGAAATGGTGACAGAAGTAAAGATGGTGGCGCAGTAGACAAAGGCGTACAGCACAATGAACCGATTAAAGGGTGAAAACGCCAGCTGCCGCTGCCGCTCGCATCCGAACCGCAAAACCATGGAGCCCATGGCAACCGCCGCCAGTAATAGCAGTGCTTTTGTGGGAACGATGGGGGCCAGCACCACCGCAAGGGCACACCAAAGATAGCTGCGCTGAAACACACTTCCCTCAAAAAGCCGATTGAACCTAAGCTTTTCAAATATGGTACACAGCAACCCGTGGAAAACACGCCACAGTTTGTAAAACGCACTGCCTTGCGCAATCTCCTCACCCCGGCAGGGTGAAAGGAATGCCGTGATGACAACACTTTTTTCCCATTGCTTTCCGAACCAGCGGCCAATTGCCGACGCGATGCGGCAAAGCACACTTGCATTTAAAATATCCTGCATGGCGCAAACTCCTTTTTAATGTTTCATCCTGCGGCTGAACTTCTCCAGCGTGAGCCGCACTTCGGGCAGACCAAAAAGCCAGACGACCAGAAAATAGACCACCGCGCCCGCCAGTGCCGGGGCGCAGAGGCATAACAGTTTTCCGGGGTCTCCCGGCAGCAAACCAGTCACGGCGCGTAGGGTTCCATAGGCCGCCGCCGACATGACACAGGTCGCCAGAACAATCTTCCCCATGTCCTTTAGGAAGGGTGCGGAAAGAAATCCTCTTCCCTGCCGTTCCATCGGGACCATCAGTACCACCGCATTGACCACTGAGGCGGCGGACGAAGCCACGGCCAAACCGGAAACGGAATACGACCCCACCAGCACCATGCACAATATGATATTGACAGCAATGGAAAGCAGGCCCGCGAACAACGGGGCCCTGCCGTTCTGTCTGGCAAAATAGGCCCGGCTCAATATGTTCTGCACAGCATAGGCCACCATACCCAGAGACACAAAAAACAATGCGTTGGCCGTGATGTCCACGGAAAACGCATCGAACGCGCCGCCGCCGTAAATAAAATCAATGACCGGGCGAGCCAGTACCATCAGTCCAGCCATCATAGGGAACACAAAAAACAGGCAGGTGTGCATAGTGGTCTGAATGACATCCCGAAAACCCTTATCGTCCTCCTGTGCGGTCAGACGGGAAAGCTGTGGGAAAATCACGTTGGTGATGGACAGCACAAACACGCCGGCAAAAATCAAATAGAGATTGTTGGACAGCTCAATGGCAGTCACGCCCGAGCCGTCGTACAACCGGGAGCCAAATTTCGAATTAATGGTCAAATTGATGGGCTGCACCCATGTGCTGATCATCACCGGCCCCATCAGGGCCAGCACCTTTTTCATTCCTTCGTTCCTTACCCTAAAGTCTGGTTGATAGCGATAGCCGCGCCTGACCAGCGAAGGCACCTGGACCACCGCCTGCAGAAACCAGCCGATGAGAAAGGCCACCGCCAGACCATAGATACCAAAGGCGGCATTGCCCGTATAGTAATAAAGAATAATCACTCCATTAGACACAACGCTGATGATGGCCGGAATATTAAACTCTTCCATGGACTGTAACACGCCCACGAAGGAAAAAGCGATGCCGGTAAAAAACACCGTAGGGAACATGACCCGGGTCAGCGAAACGCACAGTGCCGCTGTCTCGGCATCATACCCGTCGGCGAACAGAGTCACCAGCGGCTGGGCAAAGGCCATCCCCAATCCGGTGAGAACCAAGGTGAGCAGTCCCATCACGGTAATGAAATTGCCGCCAAACGCAAATGCCTCCTTCTTCCCTTTTTTCGTGAGGTATTCGCTGAACACGGGAATAAAGCAGGCTGCAATGGCAGCGGCAAAAACAGCGTCAAAAAACACGCGGGGGATGCGGCTTGCCGTTAAAAATGCATTGGTCTCCATCCCGGCGCCGTAATTGATGGTAAGCAGCCTGTCCCGCAGCAAGCCCATCACTTTTCCGATCAGGGTAAGCGCCATGACCAGACTGATTGTCCTCGCCTGGCTTTTTTCCCACTTGGCCATTGGCCTCCCACCTTTCACAGACACACAGGAACATTTTACCCCATCATGACGTCTTTTTCAATAAAATATTCCATTGCTTTCCCATTGAAGAGTTTTCCAATGGCTGTTATAATGGTCAGGTTAGGATTTCAGTCCGCCAAACAAAAGGAGTATGTCTATGAAAGCCCAGTCACGCAAAAAATTTCTTGCCCTCTTTCTCGCGCTGTCCCTTACCCTGTCCCTAGCCGTCCCCACCGTCTTCGCCGCAGCAGTCGGCAGCACGGTGTACGACCACGCCGTCACCCTGACCGACAATTTGACCTACTCCAATTCCATCGCAATGAATGGTACTTATGGCCGAGAGGAAGGTTTCTCTCTTGCGGTAACACCTGGCGGAGACGTGACCTCCATCGTTCTGCCCGGCGACGGCACCATCTACGGCGCCGCCAGCATCGCCACTGCGGTAAGTCACGCCCAAAGCTTGGGCTACAATGTGCTCGCCGCTATGAACTGTGACTTTTTTTCCACGCTCACCGGTGTCCCCATGGGCCTGGTCATTGAAAACGGCCTGTATAAATCCAGCCCTGAAATACGCAACGCCATCGCCTACCGTGCCGACGGCACCGCCTTTCTGACCAAACCTCAGGTCACCATTACGCTGAACAACCTGGGCGGTGCCGCCGCCACCCAAGTGGTTCAGGCCGATGGCACCGTTGTACTGAGCGACAACGCTGGTAAATCCGTTTCCCTCACCCACTTCAACAAATCCCGCACCACCGGCGGAGGCCTGTACCTGTTCTCCTCTGACTACTCCACCATCTCCACCCGCACCAACGAAGCGGGCTGGATGGTGCGCCTCAAAATTTTGGAGGGCCAGATGACCGTTTCGGGCACCATGTCACTGGAAGTCGTGGACAAGTTTGAAACCAGCACCGCCGCCCCCATTGGTGAGGGCTATCTGATTCTTTCGGCCACCACCGCCGCCGGGCTTGGCGCGACCTATGAGCAATTTGCCGTTGGCGACACTGTAACGCTGACCACCGCCTGCACCGACCCGGGGCTGTCCGAAGCCCTGTGGGCGACCGGCGGCGGTGACGTCCTTGTGTCGGAGGGGGCAGTCACCGACAGCAGCCAGTGGGACTCCGACATTGCCCCCCGCAACCCGCGCACTGTGGTCGGGATCAAGGCAGACGGCACCCTGCTCTATTACGTTCTGGACGGCAGAAAAACCAGTTACTCCAATGGTCTTACTTTGAAGGAGACCGCCCAGCAGATGCTGGATATGGGCTGCGTGTCGGTCCTTAATATGGACGGCGGCGGATCTTCCGCCATGAGTGTGCGCAAACCCGGCGCAACCACGGCAGCCGTAGTGAACAGCCCCTCGGACGGATCCCTTCGTAAGTGCGCGACCTACATACTTCTGGTCAGCGAAAAATCCGTCACTGGCGAGGCCGACCGCTTGTGCCTTTCCAACGACGGAGCGATTGTTCTGGCCGGTTCCTCTTTGAGTCTTGGCTCTCTCATCGCTCTGGACAGCGGCAACCTGCCTGTGACCGCCCCCATGGACTATACCATGACGGCTTCCACCGGCCTTGGCAGCATCAGCGGTTCCACCTACACCGCGGGCACGACGGCGGGTACTGAGACCATCACCATCAGCTCTTCCTCCGGCGCGACCGGCACGGCGCAGATCCACATCGTGGATAAACTAAGCACGTTTGCGGTCAATAGCACCGTAAGCACCACCGCCGCAGACGGAACCGTCACACCCACCACCACCGCGCTCACCACCGCACTGCCCGCCACCTATGGTGTCCCCACCCAGCTATCGGTCACCGGCACCTATTACGGCCGTCCTGTCTCGGTGTCCAACAGTGCTGTTACCTATACCCTTACCGGAAACCAAGGCACCGGCACCCTCACCGCGGATGGGCTGTTTACGCCGGGCAGTAACGGGGGAAGCAACGTCACCGTGGCCTGCGCCGGACTGACCTCCACGCTGACCGTCACGCTGCCCTTCTCCTTCGCCGACATTGAAGGTAGTTGGGCCAAGGAGCAGATCATGACGCTGGCCTACGCCAAAATCGTGGCCGGCGTAAAGACCGACGCCGGCACCATGTTCTATCCGGCCAACAACATTACAAGAGGCGGCTTTTTCGCCATGTTTTGCAGTTATCTCGGCGTAGACGCCACTCAGTACGCCAGCGTGACGCTTCCCTTCGCTGACGCTGCTGATATTCCTGATTGGGCCGTGAACTATATCAAAGCACTGTATTCCCTGGGCTACATCGGCGGCTCCACCGGCCCGGACGGACTGCTGTACGCCAACTGCGGCAAAAACATTACGAGAGCGGAGATCTGCGCCATGTTCAGCCAACTGTTCACCCCCGCGGAAAACACCACACTGAAATTTACAGATTCCGCTGATATTCCTGATTGGGCCAGAGTCGCTATCACCACGGCCGTGCAAAACGGCATTGTCGGTGGGTACAGTGACGGCTCCATGCGCGCCACCGCCAACGCCACCCGCGCACAGGTGGCGGCCATGCTAGTCAACCTCCTAGCGACAAAGTCTCCCTCACTTTAAAATTGACTTTCCCGCTTCTTTCATAGTATAATACTTGCGGTAATTCGCAAAGCAAAGAAATAAGGGCGTTTCCTCCCTCTTTGGGGCTTTCCGTCCGTATCAAGCTGGAGATGTTTTCATGGTTTACAGCATGACCATCGCGGGACTCAGGCGTGACTTGCCGCTTTGCAAAGCAAGTGACGACCTCACCATCGCGGCGTTCGTAATTTTTGGCGATGTGGAGCTGACCTGCGCCTGTGCCAAAGAGCTGCTGAACAAGGCACCCGATTTCGATTATATGGTGGCTCCCGAAGCCAAGGCCATCCCCCTGATTCACGAAATGGCCCGTCAGAGCGGCCGCAACAACTATTTTCTGGTTCGCAAAGCCCCCAAGCTGTATATGAACGGCGTGTTTGAGGCCCCGGTACGCTCTATCACCACCGCCGCACCTCAAACGCTGTACATGGACGGCGCCGATGCCGCTAGGATGAACGGCAAGCGCATCCTCATTCTGGACGATGTGATCTCAACCGGCGAATCCCTTGCGGCGGTGGAGTCTCTGGTGAAACAGGCCGGCGGCAACATTGTCGGCCGCATGTCCATTCTGGCCGAGGGCGACGCCAGCCAACGGGACGACATCATCTATCTTGAGCAGCTTCCGCTGTTTCATCCCGATGGCTCAGTGAAGTCATAAGACAGTTTTATATGCAAGTGGCCCACAGAATCAGCCGTTCGTGCGTTTTCTGTGGGCGCTTGTCATACTTAGGAAAGGAGGTTGCTCATGAAAGCAGTTATTTTGGCCGGTGGCTTCGGCACCCGCATTAGCGAAGAGAGCCACCTGAAGCCCAAACCCATGATTGAGATCGGACCGCAGCCCATCCTGTGGCACATCATGAAGCTGTACTCCCACCATGGGATCACCGACTTCATCATCTGCGCCGGATACAAGCAGCACCTGATTAAGGAATACTTTGCCGACTATTATCTCCACAATACCGACGTGACCTTTGATCTGAAGGAAAACTCCATGTCCGTGCACACCAATTACTCCGAACCATGGAAGGTGACTGTGGTGGATACCGGACTGAATACCATGACCGGTGGCCGGGTACGGCGCATTCAGAAGTATGTGGGGGACGAGCCGTTTCTTCTCACCTATGGCGATGGCGTGTCCGATCTGGATATTGGTGCACTGGTGGCGTTCCATCAAGAGCACGGCAAAATGGTGACCATTTCCGCCTATAACCAAAGCCAGCGCTTCGGCATCTTGAACATCGCCGACGACGGCAGCGTAGCCGATTTTCGGGAAAAGACCTTCGGTGACGGCAACCTCATCAACATCGGCTACATGGTCTGCCAGCCCGAATTTTTCAGCTATCTGGATGGGGACGAAACGGTGCTGGAAAAGGCCCCTTTGGAGCAGGTCGCCCACAAGGGTCAGCTGATGGCCTATATTCACAATGGCTTTTGGCAGTGCATGGACACCCAGCGGGAAAAGCAGCTTTTAGAGGATCTTTGGGCCTCGGGCAAAGCACCATGGAAGGTATGGGACTGATATGGACCAAGATTTCTGGCGCGGAAAGCGCGTTTTCATCACCGGCCACACCGGCTTTAAGGGCAGTTGGCTGTGCCGCATTCTGGTGGGTATGGGCGCGGAGATCACGGGGTACAGCATCGACGTTCCCACCACCCCCGCCCTGTTCCCGCTGGCGGGACTTGCCGAGTGCATGACCGACCTGCAGGGCGATGTGCGGGATTTTGCCGCACTAAAGCGCGCCTTTGACGCCGCCCGCCCCGAGATCGTGTTCCATCTGGCGGCCCAGCCCCTGGTGCGAGAAAGCTATAAGCACCCCCGTGAGACTTACGAAACCAACGTGATGGGCACGGTGAACCTGCTGGAATGCGTTCGGCTGGCACCGTTCCCCGTCCGATCGGTTGTCAATGTCACCACCGACAAGGTATATCTCAATGACGAGCGGGAGACCGGTTATTGCGAGCATGACCCGCTTGACGGTTTTGACCCCTATTCCAACAGCAAAAGCTGCTCGGAACTGGTCACCCACAGCTATCGCAGCAGCTTTTTTGCCGCAGGAAGCGTCGCCCTTTCCACTGCCCGAGCCGGCAATGTCATTGGGGGCGGCGATTTTGCCGCCGACCGCATCCTGCCGGACTGTCTCCGCGCCGTGATGCAGGGCCAGGCGGTTGTACTGCGGAACCCCGACTCAGTGCGCCCCTATCAGCACGTTTTGGAACCGCTGTTTGCCTATCTGATGATCGCCGAGGCGCAGTATGATGACAAGTCGCTTTCCGGCTGGTACAACGTGGGTCCCGACTGGGAGGACCGCGCCACCACCCGGGAGCTTGCCGCGCTGTTCTGCTCGGCCTGGGGCGACGGTGCCCGATACGTCTGTCAGGGCGAGCAAAACGCCCCTCACGAGGCGGGATTGCTGCAGCTGGACTGCTCCAGTCTGAAGAAAGCATTCGGCTGGTCTCCCCGCTGGGATGTGAAAAAGGCGGTTCGCATGACCTGTACCTGGAATCGCGTCTGGCTTGCCAAAGGCGGCATCCCCGCGGAAATGGACGCGGAAATCAAAGAATTTACAGAGGATGGATACCATGTCTGACTGGAGCACCAAGGAAGAAGCCCGTACCGCCATTCTGGCGCAGGTGGCGGAGTACTATCATACGTTTATGGAACAGCCGCCCTATCACACAGGGGATCGCATTCCCTACGCCGCGCGGGTTTTTGACGAAAAGGAGCTATGCGCGCTGGTGGACTCCGCGCTGGAGTTCTGGCTGACCACCGGACGCTATGCCGACCGGTTCGAGCGCGAGTTCTCCGCCTTTTTGGGGGTAAAGCACGCCCACCTGGTTAACAGCGGCTCTTCGGCGAATCTCATTGCCTTCTCCGTTCTCACCGCCCCCGAGCTGGGGGAGCGCCGCATCCGTCGCGGGGACGAGGTGATTACCGTGGCCTGCGGCTTCCCCACCACGGTCACCCCCATCCTGCAATATGGCGCGGTGCCGGTGTTTGTGGATGTGACCATTCCCCAATACAACATTGACGTCACCAAGCTGGAGGGGGCGCGCAGCGACAAAACCCGTGCGGTGATGATCGCCCACACACTGGGCAACCCCTTTGACCTTGCCGCCGTGAAGGCCTTCTGCGACCAATACCAGCTTTGGCTGATTGAGGACAACTGCGATGCACTGGGCAGCCGCTATACCATGGACGGCGTGACCAAATTCACCGGCACCGTGGGTGACATCGGCACCAGCAGCTTCTATCCCCCCCATCACATGACCATGGGGGAAGGCGGCTGTGTGTACACTGATAGCCCCCTACTGTCCAAGCTGATTTTAAGTTATCGGGACTGGGGGCGCGACTGCGTCTGCCCCTCGGGTCATGATAACTGCTGTGGGCACCGCTATGACGGGCAATATGGCGAGCTGCCCCAAGGCTATGACCACAAATACGTTTACAGCCACTTTGGCTACAACCTAAAAGTCACGGATCTGCAGGCCGCCATCGGCTGCGAGCAGCTGGCAAAATTCCCAGATTTCGTGGAAAAGCGGCGGCACAACTGGGACTATCTGAAAAACGCCCTTTCCGGCGTTCCTGGCCTGATCCTGCCGGAGCCCTGCCCCAACAGCAGGCCCAGCTGGTTTGGATTTCTGCTCACACTGGATGACACCGTGACGAAAAGCCGCACTGCGGTGGTCCAGTCCATCGAAGCAGCAGGCGTTCAGACCAGAATGCTGTTTTCCGGCAACTTAATCAAGCATCCCTGCTTTGACGAGCTGCGGCAGAGCGGCGAGGGTTACCGGGTCTCCGGCGGACTTGCCGTGACCGACCGGGTGATGGAGCGCACCTTCTGGGTGGGCGTATACCCCGGCATGAGTGATGAAAAGCTGGATGACATGGCGGCAGCCATCCGTTCCGCCATTGGGTAAAAAGGGGAAGCGAGCCGTGAAGGACACCATCGTACAATTCATCAAATTTGGCATTGTGGGCGTGTCCAACACACTGCTGAACCTTGCCATCTATTATCTGTTCGTCTACATCGACCCGGCACTGTATTTGTGGGGCCAGGTGGTGGGCTGGGCAATCAGCGTTCTCAACGCCTTTTACTGGAACAACAAGTATGTGTTCAAGGACGGCTCCTCCGGCTGGCAAAGCCTTCTCAAACGGCTGGGCCGCACTTATATTACCTACGGCAGCACCCTGCTGCTGTCCACCCTGCTGCTGTGGCTGGAGGTGGAGTTTTGGGGACTGAGTGAATGGCTGGCGCCCCTGATCAACTTGCTTATCACCATCCCGCTGAATTTTCTGCTGAACAAATTCTGGGCGTTTCGCTCATAAACGGAGGTAGTTCCTATGAACAGTGAGGAATTGGCCTGGCGCATCCGCCGCCACGCCATTGATATGGTGCACGCAAGCCACGCCTCCCACATCGGCGCGATCTTGTCTGTCACTGACATCATCGCCGTGCTGTATGCCGGCGTGATGCGGTACGACCCGAAAAATCCCACGTTGAAGACCCGCGACCGCCTTGTGCTCAGCAAGGGGCACGCCGGTGTTGCCATTTACGCCGCGCTGGCAGAGTGCGGGTTCTTCCCCCTCTCTGAGCTGGATCACTACTATGAAAACGGCGGCAAGCTCTCCGGTCACGTTTCTCACAAGGGCGTTCCCGGGGTGGAGCTATCCACCGGCAGTCTGGGCCACGGCGCGGCGGTCGCCTGCGGGCTTGCCCTGTCCGCCCAGATGCGCGGAGACACCCACCATGTCTATGCCGTGGTGGGGGATGGCGAGTGCAACGAGGGCTCCATCTGGGAAATGGCACTCACCGCCGCGCAATACAAGCTGTCAGGTTTCACGGTGATCGTCGATCACAACGGCATGCAGGCCATGGGTCGCTGCGACCAGGTCATGGCCATCGAACCGCTGGCGGACAAGTGGCGCAGCTTCGGCTGGCAGGTGACCGAGGTGGACGGCCACGATCACGAGGCTTTGCGTGAAGCGCTGGCCCCCTGCCCCGGGGAGAAGCCCCATTGTGTCATTGCCCGCACCGTAAAGGGCAAAGGCGTATCCTTTATGGAAAACGAGCTGCTGTGGCATTACCGGGACCCGCAGGGGGACGACTATGACCAGGCCGTCTATGAACTGGAG
Source organism: Oscillospiraceae bacterium (assembly GCA_963666535.1). Classification (GTDB taxonomy): domain Bacteria; phylum Bacillota; class Clostridia; order Oscillospirales; family Oscillospiraceae. The sequence continues at coordinate 2,650,082 of OY762913.1, forward strand.
GTGAACCACCATTGAGAAACCGTGTGATTCAAGAGCTGGAATTGTTGGCTCAGGCTGACCCCAACCTGGTGCTGATCACCGCCGACCTGGGCTATGGCGTACTGAACCATTTTGCGGACGCATACCCCGGCCGCTTTTTCAACGTGGGCATCAGCGAGCAGAGCATGGCAGCGGTGGCCGCCGGCATGGCGCTGGAGGGGAACACTGTGTTTACTTACTCCATCGGCAACTTTCCAACCCTGCGCTGCATCGAATTCATCCGCAACGATATTTGCTATCACAACGCCGATGTGAAAATTCTTGCGGTCGGCGGCGGCTTTGCCTACGGTCAGCTTGGCATGAGCCATCACGCCACCGAGGATATCGCCATGATGCGCGCCCTGCCCAACATGCGCGTATATGTCCCCGCCGATCCCGACGAAGCAGCCGCCTGTCTCCAGGCGGCTTACCGAACACCCGGCCCCTGTTATCTCCGTCTGGCACGGGGCGGGGAAAAAAACCAGCACGCCAGTCTGCGGAACTGGGACGTGAAAAACGCCATTTGCCTGTTCGAGGGAACCGAAGTGCAGCTTTTGGCTGCCGGTTCCGTCCTGTCCGAGGCGGTCACCGCCGCCGAACTGCTGCAAGCACGCGGGGTCAGCGCGGGAGTATACAGCTTCCCTTCCGTCAAACCCATTGACGCTGCCACCATCGCCTACTTGGCGGAGAAAAGCCGCCTGATTGTCACGCTGGAGGAGCACACCGTCGTTGGCGGTTTTGGCGGCGCGGTGGCAGAGGTGCTGGCGGAGCTGCCGCCCCACAGGGCGTCTCTGCGCCGGTTCGGCCTGCAGGACGTGTTTCCCTCGGTGGTTGGCGACCAGCACTATCTGCGTGGGCAATACGGTCTATCCGCCACCCACATTGCCGGTAAGATCACCGCCCTTTTGGGAGGGTCAAACCTATGAAAACCGCTGTTGTCACCGGCGCGACCGGGTTTATCGGGGTGCACCTCATTGCCGAATTGCTGGCTTCGGGCTATGCGGTTTCCGCCATCGTTCGCCCCGGCAGCCAGAATCTGGCCCGTCTGCCTTGGCACGAAAACCTGACGCTTCTCCCAATGGACATGGCAGAGGTTTCTCAACTGCCCGGCCTGCTCCCCGCGGCCGACCTCTTCTTTTCCTTGGCTTGGGAGGGAGCGCGGGGCGCCGCCCGGCAGGATGACGCCCTGCAGCAAAGCAATGTAACCGCCACGCTGGACGCGGTGGATGCCGCTGCCATACTGGGTGCCCGCGTTTTTGTGGGCTGTGGCAGTCAGGCGGAATACGGAATGCAGGGTGCCGTCACCACCGAGGAAAGCCCCGCAAGCCCCGACACGGCCTATGGCAAGGCCAAACTGTCGGCGTTTACGCAGGGTGCGCAGCGGGTGGCGGAGCTGGGGCTTCGCTTTGTCTGGCCCCGCATTTTCTCCGTCTATGGCCCCGGTGATTTTCCCGGCACGCTGGTCAGCAGTACGCTGGTAAAAATGGGGAAAAATGAGGCCATCTCCTGCACCGCCTGCACCCAAAGCTGGGACTTTCTCCATGTGTCCGATGCCGCCCGGGCCCTGGTTCTGCTGGCGGAAACCGAGCATGCCAGCGGGGTTTACAACGTCGCCTTCGGCGAAAGCTGCCCCCTGCGCTGGTTTGTCTCCTGCATGAAGGAGATTGCGGAATCGGACAGTGAAATCGCCTTCGGCGCCATACCCACGCCTGTTAATCCGGCCGGCTTCTCCCCCTGCGTCGACCGGCTAAAGGCACTGGGCTGGCGTCCCAGAGTTTCCTTTCAGGAGGGGATCTCAACCCTCTATCGCGAACAAATCGAGGTGAGTCGATGAAAAAACTCTCTATTGTCATCCCCTGCTACAATGAAAAAGAGAATGCCCGCCCCATTTGCGAAGCGGTGAAGGCCGAGCTTGCCGCAAGCCTGCCGCAGTACGACTATGAAATTCTGTTCATTGATAACCGCTCCACAGACGGCACCCGGGATATCATCACTGCCTTGTGCCGGGAGGACAAGCGGGTCAAGGCCATTTTTAACTGCAAAAATTTTGGTCAGTTTAACAGCCCCTATTACGCCATGACTCAGAGCACCGGTGACTGCACCATTCTCTTGTGCGCTGACTTTCAAGACCCGGTGGAATTGCTTCCCCAGTTTGTCGCCGAGTGGGAAAACGGGTGGAAAATCGTGTGCGGGATCAAGACCAGCAGCAAGGAAAACGGACTGGTGTACTTTCTCCGCTCCTGCTACTATAAGCTGATCCGCAAATTGTCCGACGTGGAGCAGATTGAGCATTTCACCGGCTTCGGTCTGTATGACAAGGACTTCATCGCTCTGCTGCGCGAGCTGGATGACCCCACACCGTTTTTGCGGGGCATTGTGGCCGAACTGGGCTATGACCGCAAGGACATTGCCTATCAGCAGCCCAAGCGCCGGGCAGGCAAGACCCACAACAACTGGTACAGTCTGTATGACGCGGCTATGCTCAGTTTTACCAGCTATACCAAGGCGGGGCTGCGCCTTTCCACCATCGCGGGTTTTGTCGTCTCCGGACTCAGCTTTTTGGTGGCGCTGGTATATCTTGTCATGAAGCTGATCTGGTGGGACCGCTTTATTGCCGGCACCACCCCCATCCTGATCGGCACCTTCTTCATGGGCGGGCTGCTCCTGTTTTTCGTGGGGCTGATGGGCGAGTATATCATGAATATGAATACCCGGCTGATGCACCGCCCGCTGGTGGTAGAGGAAAAACGCCTTAATTTCCAGCCGGAGGACGCCACGCATGAGGAGCAGTAGCCGCCGCCGCGAGGATGGTCTTTTGCGGCACGCGCTCGAACTCGTGTCCCGTCCTGCCTTTCTCGTTCCCATTCTGCTCACCGCCGCGCTGAGCTTCGGCTACTTTCTAACTCATTACAGCATCAGTCTCGACGACCTGTCCGGCTATCGGTACAGCCACGGTGAGCTGCTGGCACAGGGGCGGTTTACCTGGACGCTGATTGCCGCGCTGCTTGGTCTGGGGGAAAACGTCCCTTTCTGGCCCGATCTGATCGGGTGTATCCTTCTGGTCATCGACAGCGTGTTTTTCGCCGTTTTGTTCCGCGCTGCGTCCCATCGGCAAGTGGGTATTTTGCCCTGCGCGCTGTTCTCCTGCCTGTATCTCTCCTACCCCTTGGTCAATGAGATCTATAGCTACGCAAACTTAACCATTTTCATCGGCGGCGGCACCCTGCTTGCACTGACCGCGCTTTGGTTTTTATTCCGCCATCCCGGCATCCTTTCCTTTTTGGGTGCAATCGTTCTGCTGCTTTTTGTCTGCTCCTGGTACGAGTCTGTGGCAGTGGTCTACGTCTGCGCGGTTCTGGCACTTCTTCTGCTGCAATCCCGGGAACATGGCTCTCCGCTCCGGCGGCTGGGCTCCCTGCTGCTGGAGGGGGTGCGGTATGCCCTGCCGTTCATCATTGCCTTTGCACTGGAATCCGTTGTGGCCAAACAGCTGATGGTATCTCTCAGCATCTCTCCCTCCCAATTCGGCGCCAATAAATTTGCATGGGCCAATGGGGAGATCCTGACGACGCTGCAGGAATTGCTGGGAAATTTCTTCTTCCAATACGGGGTGAAGGGACTTTGGTATCTTCCCATCACGATTTTGAATCTGTGCGTCGTCGTGATGCTGATACTGGGCGTGCGGGAATGCGCAGCACGGCGCAGTTTCACGCCCCTGCTTTTGTATGTTGGCTTTTTGCTTTGTCTCGTCCTGCTCAGTCTGGTGCAGGGCAGCGCGTCCGCCTACCGCACCTGCCAGGTCTTTCCCGTTTTCGTGGGACTGACCGGGCTGCTGACACTGGACGCCGCGGCTGAGGCCCGAAGAAGCGGGGTGCAGCATATCTGCCTCGCGCTGGCACTGCTTCTGCTCTGCCTCCAAATCGCCGATCTGAACCGCTGGTTTATGATAGACTACGCCCGTTACCAGGAAGAAACCGCGACTGCTTGTGCCATTGGCGACGCCCTGCAGGACTATGATCTGACCAAGCCAGTTCTCTTTGTCGGCCACTATACGCTCTCGGACCAATGGTACCGGGCAAGTTATGTCTCTTCCCAAGATTTCCGGGTCGCAGCACTGGAAGCCATCCATCTCTTCCCCGCCATCGACACCAGCGGGGACTATTGCCTGAAAATCCAGGGCAACTACATGAAATCCTATCTGGATTGGGGTGTGGATGCCTTTTTTGAGGTCAACACTGAGCTGCTGAAATTCTTTACCCTGTGCGGCTACCCCCTTGTGCAAGGCTCTGCCGCCCAGTATGCAGAGGGTTCTGCTTTGGCGCAGTCCATGCCCGGCTGGCCGGATGCGGGCAGTATTCTGGATACAAGTAACTTTATTCTGGTAAAACTGGGGTGAACCAAACATGGACAAAGCACCGCTGGTTTCGGTGATCGTACCCGTATACAACGCAGAAGAAACTCTGCCCCGCTGTTTGGACAGCATCCGGTCACAGACCTATCCCAATCTGGAAATTATACTGGTCAATGACGGCAGTACCGACCGCTCTTTGTCTCTCTGCCAGCAGTATTGCGAAGAGGACGAACGCTTTGTACTCATTGACAAATCCAACACCGGCGTGTCGGACAGCCGCAACCGCGGCATGGATGTCGCCACCGGGGAATACCTTCAATTTGTGGACAGTGACGACTGGCTTGTTTCCGACGCGACGGAAACCTTTATCCGCGCGGCAATTACCACCGGCTGCGCCATGGTAATTTCGGGCTTTTATCGGGTCATCAACCAAGGGGAATACCCCCGCTGCCACATCAAGGAAACGGCGCTTTTATCCCGCAAACAGTTTGCCGAATCTATGATGGAAGCCCCGGCCAATTACTACTATGGCGTGTCCTGGAACAAGCTGTTCAAAACCTCCATTATCCGCAAAAACCAGTTGCGTTTTCCCACCGCACGCAGCTGGTGCGAGGATTTCCTGTTCAATCTGGAATACCTGCAATATGCAAAATGGGTCATGGCGGTCAGCCGCCCGCTGTACTACTACCGCAAGCGAAAGGGCAGTCTGCTCTCCACTCAGACCACGCTCCGCAACACGTTGCAGACCAAGCTGGAGCTGTTTGAATACTACAAGTCGCTGTATAAGGCCCTTGATCTGTACGATGAAAACCGCTGGAAAATTCAACTTTTTCTCCTGTCCGCGGCACAGGACGGCGGCCCCTCACTGTTTCGATTTAACCCCTCCGAAAAAGCGCGCCTCAGACAAGTGGGAACGGTAAAAAAGCAGTCCAAGCAGAAGGTCCCGCGCGGCAAAGTTAAGCTCATCCCCACGAAATAAAAGAACAGGCGGTATCGTTGTAACTGACGATACCGCCTGTTCTTTCCATTCTGGCGCCGCCCTGTCTGGGGTTCCTCGGATAACCCCCATAGCCGCGTCATCCATAATCACAGCCAATGATAAGCATATACACCGTCGCATCGGCGCAAAATAAAGCCGCCGCAGTCCGCAACAGCATATTCCGTTTGCAGCGGGCGGACAGCCACCGGATGTTGCCCCGTGCATTGGTTTGCTGGAACCGACGCAAAACGGCCAGTAGCAACCTTTCCATATTCATCCACCCTTCTCCCTGTTTCTGCTTTTTCACCTTAGTATCACAGCGGTATTTCTTTGAAAAGTGTGTGCAGAAAATTCGCCCCTTTCTGCAATTTATCTTGCCTTTTCCCCCTGCTTTTGCTATACTGAGGGGGAACTGAATATGCTCCGAGCAAAAGCGTCTACGGATTTTTCTATGACGCTGCGCCGAAGGGTTTTATGCCCTTCCTGGGTTGGCATTGGAAACGAGCCGGCCTTCCGTTAATTGAGAAGGGGGATTTTTTCGATGTATTGTCCTGTCCTTTCATAAGGCGGGGCAATTATTTTTTTGAGGAGATTCACCAATGAAGATGATTGACACCCAAAATGCAGTGGGACATGTACTCTGCCAAGATATTACGCAGATTATTCCCGGCGTCATCAAAGACGCGGTGTTCCGCAAAGGACATATCGTCACAGAAGCTGATATCCCCGTCCTTCTCTCGGTGGGCAAGGAGCATCTCTACGTCTGGGAAAAGGCCGATGGAATGCTGCACGAGAATGAGGCCGCCGAGCGGCTGTATGCCATCTGTAAAAACGACAATTTGGAACCCACCCCTGTCAAGGAGGGCAAAATTGAACTGATGGCCGCCTGCGACGGATTGTTCCGGGTGGATGTGGAGCGGCTGAACACCATTAACTCCATTGATGAGATTATCATCGCCTGCCGCCACACCAACACCCCGGTGAAAAAAGGCGACAAACTGGCAGGCACTCGGGTCGTCCCGCTGGTGATTGACGAGAAAAAGCTGGAGGAGGCCGAGCGTTGCGCAGATGGCCGCCCCCTGCTGGAACTGATGCCCTATACTCGCAAAACAGCCGGCGTGGTCACCACGGGCAGCGAAGTGTACCACCACCGCATTCAGGATACCTTCACCCCTGTCATTATAAACAAACTAAAGGCCTACGGCATTGAGGTGACCGGACATCATATCTGCAACGACGATGTCGACATGATTAAAAATGCCATTGCGGATTTAAAGACCACGGGCGTGGATATGATCCTTTGCACCGGCGGCATGAGCGTGGATCCCGACGATCGCACCCCCAGCGCCATCAAGGCCACGGGAGCTAAGATCATCACCTATGGTGCCCCCGTTCTTCCCGGCGCCATGTTTCTTCTGGCCTATTACGAGGACGGCACCCCTGTTATGGGTCTGCCGGGCTGCGTGATGTATGCCAAAGCCACCATATTTGATCTGGTTCTCCCCCGTGTGGCCGCCGGTCTCCCCATTACCAAGGCGGATTTGGTCGCCTTCGGACACGGCGGCCTGTGTCTGGGCTGCGAGATCTGTCACTATCCTATTTGTCCGTTTGGAAAGGGCTAATGTATGATGATTACCAATCTTTCTTTGGAAGAGGCCGTCCGTCTCATCCAGCAGCATGTCGAACCGCTGGAGCCTGTCCTTCTGTATATCGACCAGGCAAAGGGGCGCATTCTGGCTGAGGATATCATGGCCCCCATGGACCAGCCCCCCTTCGACCGCTCTCCTGTGGACGGCTATGCCATCCTCTCCTCCGACACTGTGGGGGCCACGCGGGAAACTCCGGTGCGGCTGACACTGGTGGACACGGTCTGCGCCGGTCAGGTGTCTTCCGTCACGTTGAAATCCGGTCAGTGCATCCGCATCATGACCGGGGCCAAAATCCCCAGCGGCGCTGACGGTGTGATTCGGCAGGAATCCACCGACATGGGCGAGCAAACCGTGGAAATTTATGAAGCCATTAAGCACTACGGCAACTATGTGTTTCGCGGCGAGGACTACAAAACAGGAGACATTCTCCTGCCGAAAGGCACGCGTTTGGACGCCGCCGCCCTGGCCGTTCTCGCCAGCGCAGGCTTTGCCTGCGAGCTGCGGCAGGTTTTGGTCAACGCGGTTCCCAAGGTGGCTGTGCTCTGCACGGGGGACGAGCTGGTATACCCCTATATTGCCCCCCTGCCTGACGGCAAGATCTATGATGCCAACCTGACCTTTCTTACCACCAGACTTGCCGACTTCTGTGTCCACGCCGAGTCCGGCGGCGAGCATTTTGGGGATGACCCCCAGCTGGTGGCGGACTCCATCCGCCAAGTTCTGCTGTGGGCGGACGCGGTGATTACCACTGGCGGCGTATCGGTGGGCATGAAGGACATTTTTCACGAGGTTTTGCCGCTGTTAGAGGCAGAACAGATTTTCACCCATCTTCAAATGAAGCCGGGCACCCCGGCTATCTTCTCCATGGTACGAGACACCCCTGTGCTGTGCCTATCCGGTAATCCCTTTGCCGCTGCGGCGACCTTTGAACTGCTGGCGCGCCCCATGCTGGAAAAGCTCTCAGGCGACAAGGCTCTTGCCACCCACCGCATTGCGGCAGAGCTGGCAAGCGATTTTCCCAAGGCAAGCGGCGGCAGGCGCTTTATCCGCGGCACCTACGATATTGACACGGGTACCATCACGCTGGGGGATGCCCACTCTTCCGGCCAACTCCGCTCCATGGCGGGCTGCAATTGTCTGGTCGACATCCCGGCCGGGTCCGGCCCGCTGGAAGCCGGCGCCACAGTAAGCGCAGTGCTTTTGTAAGGAGATGCTGTTATGACTGCAAAAATGAATCACTTTGATGACAATGGCAACGCCATCATGGTAGATGTCGGTGGCAAATCGCCCACTCTTCGTATTGCCGTTGCCAGCGGGCAGATTGCGGTAAATGATACCGTGATGGATGCCATTGTCAACCACACCATCGCCAAGGGCGACGTGCTGGGCGTTGCGCGGGTGGCGGGCATCATGGGCACCAAGCAGACGCCGCATCTCATCCCCATGTGTCACCCGCTGATGCTTACCAACGTCAGTATCGACTTCCATGTGCTGCAAGAGGAAAATATCATCGAGGCCGTCTGCACCGCAAAGCTCACGGGTGTCACCGGTGTAGAAATGGAAGCGCTCACCGGCGTTTCCGTGGCCCTTCTGACCATCTACGATATGTGCAAAGCCATTGACAAATCCATGACCATCCGTGATATCCATCTGGTTCGCAAAGAGGGCGGCAAGTCGGGGGTCTTTGTCAATGAGCGGAAGTAAGCAGCCCGTCATCGCCGTCTCCGGCGTGAAGAATTCGGGCAAGACCACATTGGTGGAAAAACTGGTGTCCTCCCTCGCCGCCCGCGGGATGAAGATCGCCGTCATCAAGCACGACGGGCATCATTTCGACCCGGACGTACCCGGCACCGACAGTTACCGTCACCGCGCCGCCGGTGCTTACGGCACCGCGATCTACAACAGAGAGAAGTTTTTGCTGGTCAAAACCGCCGTGGTCGCGCCAGAAGATCTGTTTCCCCAGTTTCCCGAAGCGGATCTGATCCTGCTGGAAGGTGCAAAATACTCTCATTGGCCAAAATTCGAGATTGTCCGTGGCGGCAACTCCGCCGTTCCCGTCTGCGACCCCGCCACGCTGCTGGCCCTTGTGACTGATCTTCCCCTGTCCCTGCCCGGCGTGCCCACCCTTGGTCTGGATGCTGTGGATGACATGACCTCGCTTATTCTTGCCTATATAACATCTGCTGAACAAAACGAAAACTTATAAATATCAACGCTTCCAGTCTGTTTTTGTTTTGTTCATGGGCAAGGGTTTTTGCTGAAATCAGCCAAAATCCCTGCGCTTTGGATTTGCGGCGTGTATTCGCAAATCCAAACAGACCGTCATCCATGGAATCTAACGCGGCAAAACAAAGTCGTTTTGCCGCCGGAACGGGCAGGAACTGTATTTCCGGCAAATGCAATTCGAAAATCGCATTTGTTCCGTGGACATGATAGAAAGGAGAACTTTTATTATGCTGGATCGTCAAGCTCGTACCATTGATTATATCCGCATTTCCGTGACAGACCGGTGTAATCTGCGGTGCGTTTACTGCATGCCTGAGGAGGGGATCGAGTGGGTCCCCCACGCGGAAATTCTTTCCTATGAAGACATCGTCAGGCTGTGCCGTGTTTTCGCCCGACTGGGTTTGTGCAAGGTCAAGCTCACCGGAGGCGAACCGCTGGTCCGCCCCGGCCTTTCCACCCTCATCCATGAGATCAAGTGCATTGAAGGCATGAAAAATGTGACCCTCACCACCAATGGCGTTCTGCTGGAAGAGCAGCTCCCCGCCCTGATGGATGCGGGGCTGGACGGGCTGAATATCAGCCTGGACACCTTGGATCGGGAACAGTTTAAAACCATTGCCCGCAGGGATGCACTGGACACGGTTCTGCGAGGACTGGACATGGCCCTCGCCCAGCCCACGCTTAACGTCAAGCTCAACTGCCTGCCTATGGGCAAAAACGACGACCAGCTGGTCCCCTTGGCCGCACTGGCCAAGGACAAACCTTTGGCTGTGCGTTTCATTGAGCTTATGCCCATCGGCAAGGGCAAGGATCTGAATTATCGTTCGGAGACCGAGATCCGTGCCATGCTGGAATCGGTCTTCGGGCAGATGACACCCTACGACCGGCCCCTGGGCAACGGCCCCTGCCATTATTTTTCGCTGCCGGACTTCACTGGCAAGGTCGGCTTTATCAGCGCCATCAGCCACCAATTTTGCGACCGGTGCAATCGGGTGCGCATGACGGCGGACGGCTATTTAAAAACCTGTCTGCAATATGATAACGGCATTAGTCTCAAGGCGCTTATTCAGGCCGGCGAGAGTGACGACGTGATCTTAAAGGCCATTGAAAACACCATCTTCGCCAAACCGCTGCGCCATCATTTTACTGACAGCCAGAACGAGAACGATCTCGAACAGCACATTATGAGTCAGATCGGCGGCTGAGTTGACGCGTGAATACGAAACGGAGAGGAACTGAATTAAAATGGGTAAAGTCATTGCTGTATGTACCAGTGAAAAAAAGGGGACGCAAAAGAAGAATGCCGACACCGTAAAACTAGTGGAGGATTGGGGCATCGAGGGTGATGCCCACGCCGGCAAGTGGCACCGTCAGGTATCCCTGCTGTCCCACGAAAAGGTGGAGGAGTTCCGCTCCCGCGGGGCTGTGGTGGACAGCGGGGCCTTCGGTGAAAATATTGTCTGCGCCGGTTATGATTTCAAAACGCTTCCCATCGGCACCAGGTTTCAGTGTAACGACGTGCTGCTGGAGCTGACCCAAGTTGGCAAGGAATGTCACAGTCACTGCGAAATTTACAAAGTCATGGGTGACTGCATCATGCCCCGGGAGGGTGTATTCACCAAGGTTCTCCGTGGCGGCACCATCTCGGTGGGCGACGAGCTGACCCTGGTGCAGGCATAACCCTTTAGTCAGAAAGGAAGAGATTTATGTATCGTGCTGCAATCATTACCTCCAGCGATTCCGGTTACGCAGGAAACCGCGAAGACAAAAGTGGACCTGTGATTCGCGACATGCTGGAACAAGCCGGATATGAAGTCGTTCACACCATACTGCTGCCCGATGAGCGGGCCATGCTTTCTGCCGAGATGGCCCGCATCTGCGATGAAGACATTGCCGATCTCGTTGTCACCACCGGCGGAACCGGCTTCTCTCAGCGAGACTGCACGCCAGAGGCCACCGGCGACATCATTGACCGGCCCACCCCCGGCATCCCAGAGGCCATGCGTGCCCTCTCTCTGAGCATCACCCCCCGGGCCATGCTGACCCGGGCCAACGCAGGGATTCGCAAGGGAGCCCTCATCGTCAATCTCCCCGGCAGCCCAAAAGCTGTTGCCGAGTGTTTGGAATATATCCTGCCCCCGCTGGAGCATGGACTGCAAATTCTCAAGGGCGACGCCAACAACTGCGCCCGCACATAAAACAAGTAGCCTCCCGCCCGCATCCTGCGGGCGGAGTTCTTGTCCTCATCCGGAAACTAGGAGGCTTTTCATGGATTGGTATCCTCTTTATAACTCCCTACGCATTGCCGGCATCTCCACCTTGGTCGTGTTCTTCACCGGCATTTTAGCCGCCTATTACATCGCCAGGCTCCCCCGCATCCTCAAGGGGATTCTCGATGTAGTTCTCACGCTGCCGCTGGTTCTGCCCCCCACGGTTGTCGGCTATTTTCTGCTGATGATCTTTGGGGCAAAGCATCCCTTGGGTGCTTGGGTGCTTGAGGTATTCGGAACCAAGCTGGTCATGACCTGGTATTCCGCCATTTTTGCCGCCACAGTCGTCGCGTTTCCCCTGATGTACCGCACGGCTCGGGGCGCGTTTGAAAGTTTTGACGACACGCTGCGTTACTCCGGTCAAACCCTTGGCCTTTCCAATCGCTATATTTTCTGGCGGATTACCATGCCCTTCTGCAAACAGGGCATCATGGCCGGCACTGTGCTGGCCTTTGCACGAGCGCTGGGTGAGTATGGCGCCACCAGCATGATTGCCGGGTATACCCCGGGCAAAACCGCCACAATTTCCACCACCGTTTATCAGCTTTGGCGGACGGATAACGAGGCGCTTGCGTTTCAGTGGGTTCTGGTCAATCTCGCCATTTCCACCGTGGTACTGCTGGCGGTGAATATGCTGGAAAAAAAGAATGATTGTATTGGGAAAAAATCTGCCGTCCCAAAAAAGGAGGCAGTCTAATGTCTCTGTCCATGAAAATCAAAAAGGATTGGGGCAACTTTTACCTTGATATCGAATTGGACGCTGAAAACGAGGTGTTGGCTCTTCTGGGCGCTTCGGGCTGCGGCAAAAGCATGACCCTGCGCTGCATCGCAGGCGTGGTCACCCCCGACGAGGGGTATATCATTGTCAACGGAAAGACGCTGTTCGATTCTAAGAAAAAAATCAACCTTCCGCCCCAAAAACGCCACGTGGGGCTTCTGTTCCAGAACTATGCACTCTTTCCCAATATGACCGTGGAGCAGAACATCTTAACGGGCATGACCGGGCAAACCTGTTCCCAGTCGGAAAAAAAGCGCATTTGCCATGAAATCATGGGGAAGTTTTATCTCACGGAGTTAGCCGGGCACCGCCCCGCGCAGCTTTCCGGCGGTCAACAGCAGCGGGTGGCGCTGTCCCGCATCCTCATCTCCAAACCGGATATTTTGATGCTGGATGAACCGTTTTCCGCCCTGGACAGCTATCTGCGTTGGGAACTGGAACAGGAACTCATGCGCGTCATCAGCGAATTTTCGGGTACCTCCCTGTTGGTATCCCATAACCGGGACGAGGTATTTCGTATCAGCAAGCGCATTGCCGTGATTGACAACGGCCATGTAGATGTTGTCGATCATCGGATGGGACTGTTTTATAACCCCCGCACCTATCAGTCCGCTTTGCTCACCGGCTGCAAAAATTTTTCCGCCGCCAAACAGCTGGGAGACGGAAGGATTGAAGCCACAGACTGGGGTATCACGCTCCGCTGCGCTCGCCCCCTCCCCGCCGATTTAACACACATCGGAATGCGCGCGCACAACCTCTGCCCCGCCTTGAGCGAGACAGAAAATGTGACCCGCTGCAAAGTTCTGCGTGCCGTGGACAACCGCACGGAAATGATCGTCATGCTCGCCACCCCCGCTGGACGTGGGGACAGCTCTCCGCTGTACATGGATATCCCCATGGAAGACTGGGATGCGCTGGGCGCACCCGCCGAACTTCCGGTCTATTTCCCTTCAGAAGACATTTTGCCGCTTATTTGAATTCGTTTCGCTCCCGCAGACAACTATTATGGCTGTCTGCGGGACTTTTCTTGTCTTTTGGTCATTTTTGTCTATTTTTTGCGGTATATCTTGCAAGCGCCCCCTCCAAATGATACAATCACTGCATCAGCATTGGGCAGACAAATCGTATTTGAGGGAGGCACTCTACCATGGCAACGCAGTATGTTTATCCGTTTGAACAGGGCAACGGCTCTATGCGGGAATTACTGGGTGGGAAAGGGGCTAATCTAGCGGAAATGACCAACCTCGGCATGCCGGTCCCCCCCGGCTTCACGATCACCACCGCAGCCTGCTCCCGCTACTATGCAGACGGCGGGGAATTAGAGAAGGATATCCAAGAAGAGATTTTTGACCATTTAAAAGATTTGGAGAAGCGAACCGGCAAACAGTTCGGTGGCGCAAAGAACCCCCTTTTGGTATCGGTCCGCTCCGGTGCCCGGGCTTCCATGCCCGGCATGATGGACACCATTCTCAATTTGGGACTAAACGACACCGTGGCGGAAGCTATGATTGCCCTGACCAACAACCCCAGGTTCGTCTACGATGCCTACCGCCGCTTCATTCAAATGTTTTCCGATGTTGTTATGGAGCTGCCCCGGGCTGAATTTGAACGGCTGCTTTCGGCCCGAAAAGAGCAAAGCGGCGTTACCCTGGATAGTCAACTGTCCGCAGACGATCTCAAGGCGCTGACCGGACAGTTCAAAGACTATTATAAAAGCCGCATGGGAAAGGAATTTCCTTCTGTCCCTGCGGAACAGCTGATGCTGGCAGTCAAAGCCGTGTTCCGCTCCTGGGATAATCCCCGTGCCAACGTCTACCGCCAAATGAACGACATCCCGTACAGTTGGGGCACTGCCGTCAATGTCCAGACCATGGTGTTCGGCAATATGGGGGACGATTCGGGCACCGGCGTTGCCTTCACCCGAGATCCCGCCACCGGCGAGCCTCACCTCTATGGCGAATTTCTGATGAACGCCCAGGGCGAGGATGTGGTGGCTGGCATTCGCACCCCCCAAACCATCGACCAGCTGGCGGAAGTGATGCCTGCTGTCTATCAGCAGTTTTCGGAAATTGCGCTGCACCTGGAAAACCATTACCGTGATATGCAGGACATGGAATTCACCATTGAGCGCGGCAAGCTGTATATGCTTCAAACCCGCAACGGAAAGCGCACGGCACAGGCGGCGACAAAGATTGCCGTTGCCCTGGTGAAAGAGGGACTCTGCAGCCGCGAGGAAGCGATTTTGAAAATCGAGCCAAAACAGCTGGACGCCCTGCTCCATCCCTGTTTTGATGAAAGAGTACTTAAGGTTGCCACCCCCATTGCCAGCGGTCTCCCCGCCTCACCCGGCGCCGCCTGCGGCGCGGTGTGGTTTACTGCAGAGGCAGCAAAACTTCATGCAAAGGACGGTCCCGTCCTGCTTGTGCGCACCGAAACATCCCCCGAAGACATTGAAGGCATGAATGCCGCGCAGGGTATCCTCACCGCCCGGGGCGGCCGTACCTCCCACGCGGCCGTTGTTGCCCGCGGCATGGGCACCTGCTGCGTATCAGGCTGTCAGGCTCTGTTGATCGACGAGGAAAATGGCGTTCTTACCATTGGCGATCACCGTGTGAAGCAAGGCGAATTCATGTCCATCGATGGCATGACCGGGAATGTGTATTTGGGTAAAATCCCCACGGTAGCCGCCGAAGTGACCGGCGAGTTCGCCGAGGTGATGCTCTGGGCCGATCAGATACGCCGCCTGCGCGTCCGCACCAATGCCGACACCCCTGCTGATGCGGCACTGGCCGTCAAGTTTGGCGCTGAAGGCATCGGCCTGACCCGCACGGAGCATATGTTTTTTGCCGCCGACCGCATTCCCGCCATGCGGGAAATGATTGTTGCATCCACGGCCGAGCAGCGGAAAACGGCCCTAGCCAAGCTGCTGCCCATGCAGCGCGGCGATTTTATTGGGATTTTCAAGGCGATGCTGGATAAACCCGTCACCATCCGCCTGCTGGACCCGCCCCTACACGAGTTTCTTCCCACAGCGGACGAGGACATCCGGGCTTTGGCCAAGGATATGGGGCTTGCTTTTGAGGCGCTGAAAGCCACCGTCATGCAGCTGCACGAAACCAATCCCATGATGGGAATGCGCGGCTGCCGCTTACCTGTGGTTTACCCCGAGATCGGCGCGATGCAGACCCGCGCCATTATAGAGGCCGCCATTCAGGTCAGTCAGGAAACCGGCCATACCATCGTCCCAGAAATTATGGTGCCACTGGTCAGTTGTGAGCGTGAAATTCACTTCATGAAAAAGCTGATTACCGAAACAGCGGATGCCGTCATCGCCGAGCAACGGGCGGCTGTCTCCTACTTGGTCGGTACGATGATTGAGCTGCCCCGGGCTGCCATCACCGCCGACGAGATTGCCCGAGAAGCGGAGTTCTTCTCCTTTGGTACCAACGACCTGACCCAAATGAGCTATGGAATTTCCCGTGACGATGCCGGTAAATTTTTGCCCGCCTATCTTACCCGCAAGATCTTAGAATCAGACCCCTTTGAAAAATTCGATGTGGGCGGTACCGGCCGACTGGTCGAACTGGCGGTCAAGCTGGGCCGGAAAACGCGGCCTGACATGCATATTGGCATCTGCGGTGAGCACGGCGGCGACCCCTCCTCGGTGGAATTTTTCCATCGGGTCGGCTTGGATTACGTGTCCTGTTCCCCCTACCGTGTTCCCATTGCCAGGTTAGCCGCCGCGCAGGCGGCGCTGAGGGCCTGAGGGGCAATTTTTTGGACTCTTGTGAAAGGCTTGCCAGCGCAGGAAGTTCATGTAGTGCGATCAAGACTAAACGGCAGGGGGCTGAAGCTTAAACCAAACGTATGGTTCAGCTTCAGCCCCCTGCTTGGGTTAAAAATTGCATCTCAAAAGAAGAAGTTTGGGACAGACGGAACATAACAGCCGCTTTTTTGTGGTTGCAATGAAAAAAGCATGCCGTAATTCGGCACATTTGACCATACACACTTTTAGGTGATATCGACAAAAAACCGTTTATTTACAAACCGTATCATGTGGGTTATTGTTAAACTATCAATCAGTTCCTGCCAAGATTGCAAGCTGCCATTTTAGTTAATGTGGGTGCTGAATACGCCGTCTTACTGCGGGAAAGCGCATGAGATTGAGAAAAACGTATGAAATTTGGGGAGGAATTGCTTTGCTATCTTTAAAAGAAAATGTGTATGAAACGCTGAAACACGGTAAACCAGACGCTTTTGTCAACTCGTGGGAGCCTTTCCGTCAGGCATGGGATCCAATTTTCTCCTATATGTTTCCGGTTACACCAGGCCAAACTGGAGTAAATCCCTGGGGAACTGTGCTCTACTGGGGAGAAGAAGAGCCTGGCATTATGCCAATGGTTGATGACCAGAACAAGGTCTGCCCCGATGTGACCCGGTGGCGTGAATATTGTAAGGCGCCCGACCTTGACAACGCCCCCCTGGACTGGACACAGGCCAAAGCCGATGCCGAAAAGATCCGGGCAGACGGCAAGTTTGTTATGGTCTGGTCCTGCACGGGCCTCTTTGAAACCTGCCACTATTTGATGGGTTTTGAAGACACGCTCTGCAACTTTTTGGAAGAGCCGGAAGCGATGCATGAACTGATCGCCTATCTCACCGAATTCAAGAAGAAGCAGGTGCAGATGCTGATTGACAATCTGAATCCCGATGTCGTTTTGTTCCACGACGACTGGGGTTCCAAGAACACCATGTTTACATCGCCGGAGGTTTGGCGTGAATTCTTCAAGGAACCTTATCGAGATATCTATGGCATGATGAAGAAGCAGGGCATCATCACCATGCATCACTCCGATACCTATTGTCAGCCCATCGTCAAGGATATGGTTGAAATTGGTATTGATATTTGGGAGGGCACCCTTCCCTCCAACGACATCCAGCAGATCAAGAAGGACACCGATTATAAGTTGACACTCATGGGCGGTGTTGACGCGTCGGTGGTTGACCACAAAGATTGGAGCGAGGATGTCGTTCGCGCCGAGGTTGCGCGCGCCTGCCGCGAGTATTCCGAGGGCGGCTGCTTTATTCCCTGCCTAACCTATGGCGGAGAAGGAAGCATTTTCCCGGGTGTCAATGACTGCATCATGGATGAAATCCGAAACCAAAATAAGTTTTATTTTAAATAATGTCTGCTGAACAAAATAAAAACTGAATCATATCAATGCTCCCAAGCTGTTTTGTTTTGTCAGGGGAAAGGTTTTTTTGCTGACTACAATAAAGCAGGGCGTTGGTTGCACAGTTCACTCGTGAATTTGTGTACCCAACGCCCTGCTTTATTTTGTAATTGCATTCCAAAACTCCTTATGGTAACATACCAAAGATAAAAAAAATTTGGAGGACATTATGACAACAGAGAAAATAACACCGCAGCTCGCAAATCCCGGCCCTTTAGGCCTTTTAGGCTTTGGTATGACGACCATCTTGCTCAACCTGCACAACGCCGGTCTCATCCCGCTTTCCAGTGTTATTATTGCAATGGGCTTTGCGTTGGGGGGACTGGCACAAATCATTGCAGGAATCATGGAGTTTAAAAAGAATAATACATTCGGAGCAACTGCTTTTACAGCCTATGGTCTGTTCTGGTGGTCACTGATCGCAATTATCATCCATCCGTTTGGTTCTTCTGTTGCCGCCGCCGATTCAAGCAGCATGGGCTTTTATTTGCTGCTCTGGGGCATTTTCACCTTGTTCATGTATATTGGCACATTAAAACATAATCGGGCTACCCAAGTTGTATTTCTCTCTCTGGCGGTTTTATTTTTCCTTCTGTCCGCCGGCGATTTCACAGAGTCCCACCTCATTAAGACGATAGCGGGATGGGAAGGAATTTTTTGCGGGGTCTCCGCAGTATATAACAGCATGGCGCAGATCATAAACCATGAGTACGGCAAAAAGATATTGCCACTATGAATTTAAGTGGTTTCTAAAACCAGCGTGACCGTTTTTTGCAATTAGCGCACAATGAAATAGGAAGAAGCTTAACGGCGGCAGCGGGAAAATTCCGCTGCCGCCGTTACAAAATTCGTGAGAAAAAAGGAGTGAGAAAATTTTTCATCAGAGAAAATGATTTTTCCTCTTTTGGCCGTGGAATGCCAAGCTCTTATTTCTGCTGTCGTTGCGCGCGCATCATTTGCACAAATAATGCAGTAATTTGGGGGTCAAATCGCTTTCCTGCATTTTCTTGGAGTGTCTGCAGTGCTTCCAACTTGCACGTTTGGGTGCAAGTTCCGTAATTTGTCATGCGGTCATAGGCTTCTGCAATGGAAATAATTCTTGCAATTCGCGCAATTTCCTCCCCCTTGAGCCCCTTCGGATATCCTGTTCCGTCCCAGCGTTCGTGATGTCCGCAAACGCCGTTTGCCAAATCCGACGTGTCCTCGGACAAGTTCAAAATCCGGTACCCAACGGCAGGATGCTGCCGCATCATTTCCCGTTCCGCTTCCGTAAGCGTTTCCGGACTTTTCCCGAGGATGGTTTCGCTCAGGGCGATTTTGCCGATATCATGCAGGTATCCGGCCTCGCGCAGCTTTTTAATCTCCGGTTCCGGCAGCCCCATCGCAGTGCCCAGTTCTTCGCACATTCGTCCAACTTTCTGAGAATGCCATTTTTCTCTTGGGCTTCTTACGTGCAAGGTTTTTATCATGCTTTCAATTGCGTCAACGCTGAAGTTCTGTTTGGAAACGGCCTTTTCCTTATACATTTCGTTCTCGGCGGTTTCCATCACCTTTTCCATTCTCTGATACGACTTAAACTTGGTATCAACCCCAAGCGCCATACTACAAGAAATGACATTGATCTTTTGATGTGAAAATTCGGTTTTCAGTCTCGTGGCCAGAATTTCGGCATCCTCCGGCCTAGTTTGTGGAAGAAGAACGGCAAACTCATCCCCCCCAACACGGGCTGCAATATCCCCTTCTCGGCAGTTCCCGTTCAGCACGGCTGCGGCATTCATAATCAGCTCATCTCCGGCCGAGTGTCCAAACGTGTCGTTTACCATTTTCAACCCGTTGATGTCAATGAATATGACGGAGATAGGAAGATTGGACTCTATATCCTTCGCCTTCAGTTCATGTTCAAAGCACCTTCTGTTCATGAGGCCCGTCATGGAATCGTGGCAGCTTAAAAACCTGACCTGCTCCTCGTCCTTCTTTCGCTCTGTAATGTCCACAAATGTTAACACCGAGCCCACAATCTGACCGTTTCGGCATTGCGGAAGGGCACGGTATTCGGCGTCAAAGCAAGTCCAATCAGATCTCCATAAGACCTCTTCGCTGGAATGCACGCCCTCTCCGCGCCGGATTGCCTGTATGATCGGACACGCTTCCTTCGGAAATGGAGTCCCATCCTTTAGACTATGATGAATCAGGTCATGCATATCCTTCCCCAGAAGATCTTTCTGACTGGTATACCCCAACAGGTTCAGGCAGCTTTCGTTGCAAAAGGTGCAGAGCCCCTCCAAATCCGTTCCGTATATCGCCTCGGCGGTGCTGTCAAGGATCAGGCGAAGCTGATTTTGGTTTTCCTCCAGAACTTTATTTGTTTTATGTAGCTCTTCTGTTCTTAACGCTACTGTGTCCTCCAAATGATTAATTAAACGCTGCATGTTGTTGGCAACCTTGTTAAAGGATTCGGATATCCTACCGATTTCGTCGGTTCTGGCGATGGATATTCTCTGAGACAAATCGCCGGCGGAAAACTTCTCAGCTTTCATCAATAACTCTTTGATGGGCTTTAGCAGCCTTCGCGCAATGAAATAGTAAATGAAAAAAGATACCAAAACGGCAATTACAACAAGAACCCCGGCCAGCCTAATATTCCGAAACAATTCAGCAGTCAGCAGGCTTTCCGGCACTGCGGAAATAATCAGCCAGCTCAGGCCCGCCTGATTATATTCCTGAATATTGACAAACAGGCCGTTGGTTTTCCCGTTGAGGAAAATGACAGGGTCTCCTGCTGCCACATACTGACGGTAAGCTGCCTGTATTTCGGGATTGGTCAAGTTCGCGAGTGTTTTCCGCTCCAGCGACCCATCAGCCAGGACGTTAAAATTGTCCTCTTTAACAGAGCTTGCGATTAAATACCCGGAATCCTTTTCCACGATGAAAGCGTATGCGTGATTTCTGCTTACAATGCTCTCCAGTTCTTTTCCTATGCCTGTCAGAAGCATATGTGCTCCAAGAACGCCCGCCAATTCGCCTTGATCCGTGTACACCGGGCAAGCGACAGATACGGCCAAATCGTCCATTACGAAATGCTTATAAACAGGGGAAAATGCAAGAGTTCCGGCTTCTGCCGCAGTCTGGTACCAAGCTCTTGTGCGGGGATCGAATTTGCCCGCGTTTACCGTGAGGTTGCCGGCGGTCAGATCGTCCTTCACCGAATAGTACCAGGATTCTCCGCCTGTTCCAGCGTCGTTTCTCATGATTTCAATCACGCCGTTTTCATTCCTGCGCGCCCCGTAATATTCTCCATCTTCCGTGCCGTAGCTAAAACTGTATACCTCTTCCTCACATGAACTTAACGCGCCGACAAAAAATCTTTCTCGCATGTCCTCATTGGCCAAATCAAAAATATTGTTTTCAATGATTTTTTGATTGACATCAATGATCGTAACGGGAAACTGCAAAAACGAATCAATTTGACTAGCTATATCCTGATTGATGTGTTGGGCGCTGTCCTTTGTTGTTGCGCTGATCGATATTCTCCAGTTGGAAAAAACGATACCTCCGATGACGCTGACCGAAATAAGCAGCAGCAGAATAAATGTCGTCACCCATATTGTGGTGATTGAGACGCTTTTGCGATCCGGCTTTTTTTTCATACTGTCTATCATCTCTAACTCAATCAAGATTTTTTGCAGACATAGGCTGCTCAATCGCTTCGGAACAGGGTTATTCGGCTTTTGTTGTACCGCTCATTGGATCGTATCTGGATTAAATTATATCCTAATAATCCTGGGGATGTCCAGACTAATTAGTCTTCAAAAAATAACCCGAATCTTTCCATTCGTCCGTTGTGTGTTTTCGTACGCAGCACACTTCCCATTCAGCCGGTTTGAACTGCGCGCACAGCAAATGCAGGATGTCGGCTGTGCAACATCCTGCATTTTCTTGTTGTGGAGCCGGCTGCGTCCAACGCCGACTGTTCTACTTATTTTATAAACTGCCGCCGGATGACAAGCCGGCAGATTACAGCTTAAACACGCCGATAATCGTTTTCAGGCTGTCGGCTTGACCGGAAAGCTCTTCGCTGGCAGCCGCGCATTCCTCCGAGACCGCAGCATTACTTTGCACGACCTGTGAAACCTGCATGATTCCCTGATTGATCTGTTCCAGCCCCGCCGCCTGCTCATTTGATGCGGTGGCAATGGAATTGATCAGTTCGGACGCTTCTGCGATTCCCGATACGATCTTGCCCAGTGCCCCTGCCGTCTCGTTTGCAATCTTAGTTCCGGTTTGGACCTTTTTGATGGAGGCTCCAATCAAATCAGTTGTTTCCTTGGCTGCTCTGCTGGACTGCGCCGCCAAATTTTTAACTTCCTCTGCTACCACGGCAAACCCCTTGCCCTGTTGTCCGGCGCGGGCCGCCTCCACCGCCGCATTGAGCGCCAAAATGTTTGTCTGGAATGCAATATCCTCAATTACCTTAATGATTTTACCAATGCTGTCTGAAGATTCGTTGATTTCATCCATCGCGGTGAGCATCTCGGCCATTTGGCCGTTCCCCTCTTCCGCGTCCCGTTTAATACTCTTTGCAAGCTTGTCGGTTGTTTGGGCGTTCTGGGCATTTTGGGTGGTCTGAGTGGTAATTTCCTCCAAGGATGCCGTCAGCTCCTCCACCGCGCTGGCCTGTTCCGTGGCGCCCTGGGAAAGCGACATGCTGGACCCGGCCACCAGTTTGGACCCCGAATCCACCTGGTCGGAGGACGTGACGATGGAAGACGCAAGCGCGTGGAATTCCCCCACCAGTTCGGTCAAAGCCTTCCCCATGACATCAAACTCCGATCTGACCGTTATAACCGTGGTCAGGTCGCCACTGGCAATTGCCTGGGTCTTCTGTGCCTGCTCAGCTGTGCTTGCAATTACCTTGTTGAAAGAACCCGCAAGCGTTCCCACCTCATCTTTTCTTTGCGACAAAAGCAGGTCCTTTTCCTCAATGACTTTTTTCACATCAATATCCCCGACCGCCAACAGTTCTGCAAAAGCGGCAAACTTTTGCATCGGCTTGCTGATGATACCGGATATATACTTGGCCAGAAGCATGGCGGTAACAAAGGATATGACCATTACAGCAAGCATCATGATCACGGTATTTCGCGCATTTGCCGCGTTATCGGCAGCTGTTTTGGATGCTGCTGCTGAAACCTGCTCAAACAATGTTGAGAACTCATCCCGCAGCGTGGTTCCCAACGTGACAATTGATTGATCAAGCGCTAGCGTTTCTCCTTTAAGCGCAGCCTCGTTCATTTCGGTCATGGCCGGTTTGTACGTATCCCAGTCTTCCTGTATCTGGGTAAGAAGCGCAGTGATTTCGGGATCTTTCATGGTTTCATGACATTGGGCAAGAAGTTCGTCCATTTGACTGAAATTATCGTTTAATTCAGCCACAATTTGTTCCAAAGAAGCCTGATCCTCTGCGTACAAGCGCTTCAGGCTGTTGTATCGTATTTGCATAAATATAACACCAGCGTCTCCGGCATACTGAAGACCTACTGTATCTTCCTCATAAAGTGTGGTGTCGTTGCTTTTTATGGAAGTTATTCCAATAATGCCAACAGCACCTACAAGGAGCGACAAGATAGCCACGATTAAAAACCCAGTAATTAGCTTTTTGGAAATTTCCGCATTCTCAAACCACTTTTTCATATTCCCATACCCCTTCTTTTTCAACAACATTAGCCAGATCATTTGCTTGCAAGCTTTTCCGCGCTTTTCCTATATCGACCAAACAAGCCCCTAGTTAATCCGGGATATCCACGCAGGAAATTGTCATGCTTCAAAAACACTATCCACAATCAAAGCAAGCCATTCGCCACTCAAGTTCACCGCCTTGCGCATGCCTGCCGTCAAACTCCTTTCCCTTTATTTAGCGGGAAGCTTCGCCTTCTTAACGTAGATACCCGTTCCCCTTCGCTTGATGTTCGCTTAAAATTGGAACTGACGTCCTTTTCTTCCTTTTATTTCTATGTTAATCTATATATCGATTCATTTCGACATTTAACCACAGTCAGTTTTGAAAACTTTTAACCCTTCACCTTGGAAACGGTTATCCCTATCATGTGCCCACTTTTGTTTCTGTTCGGCTTCTTGGGGTACCATCAGCATCCCCGCCAGCACATGGCACCTCCACTACCGGGGAGCGGTCCCCAAGCAAAACAAATGCAGGATGTTGGCTGCGCCAACATCCTGCATTTGTTTTGCCGAGCAGGCTGCGTCCGGTGCCTGCTATTTTGCGTGTCTTGGTGAAGTACGCGTGATGAAAATCTGATGGATTACAGCTTAAACACACCGATAATCGTTTTCAGGCTGTCGGCTTGACCGGAAAGCTCCTCGCTGGCGGCCGCGCATTCCTCTGAGACCGCGGCATTGCTTTGCACGACCTGTGAAACCTGCATGACACCCTCATTGATCTGTTCCAGCGCCGCTGCCTGCTCGTTTGACTTGGTGGCAATGGAATTGATTAGTTGAGACGCTTCTGTGATTCCCGATACGATCTTGCCCAACGCCGCTGCCGTCTCGTTTGCGATCTTAGTTCCTGTTTGGACCTTTTTGATGGAGGCCCCAATCAAATCAGTTGTTTCCTTGGCTGCTCTGGTGGACTGCGCCGCCAAATTTTTGACTTCCTCGGCTACCACGGCAAACCCCTTGCCCTGTTGTCCGGCGCGGGCCGCCTCCACTGCCGCATTGAGCGCCAAAATGTTTGTCTGGAATGCAATATCCTCAATCACCTTAATAATTTTGCCGATACTATCTGAAGAATTGTTGATCTCATCCATCGCGCTGAGCATCAGGGCCATTTGGCTGTTGCCCTCTTCCGCGTCCTTTTTAATGCTCTTTGCAAGCTCGTCGGTCGTTTGTGCGTTCTGGGCGTTTTGAGTCGTCTGAGTGGTAACTTCCTCCAAAGAGGCCGTCAGCTCCTCCACCGCGCTGGCCTGTTCCGTGGCGCCCTGCGAAAGCGACATGCTGGACCCGGCCACCAGTTTGGACCCCGAATCCACCTGGTCAGAGGACGTGACGATGGAGGACGCAAGCGTGTGGAATTTCCCCACCAGTTCGGTAAGCGCCTTTCCTATTACGTCAAACTCCGATCTGACCGTTATTACCGTGGTCAGGTCGCCGCTGGCAATTGCCTGGGTTTTCTGCGCCTGCTCGGCTGTGCTTGCAACCACCTTGTTGAAAGAACCCGCAAGCGTTCCCACCTCATCTTTTCTTTTCGACAAAAGCAGGTCCTTTTCCTCGATGACTTTTTTCAAATCAATATCCCCGACTGCCAACAGTTCTGCAAATGCGGCAAACTTTTGCATCGGTTTGCTGATCATACCGGATATATACCTGGCCAGAAGCATGGCGGTAACAAAGGATATGACAATTACGGCAAGCATTATGATCACGGTATTTCTTGCATTTGCCGCGTTATCGGCAGCTGTTTTGGATGCTGCTGCTGAAACCTGCTCAAACAATGTTGAAAACTCATCCCGCAGCGTAATCCCCAATGTGACGATCTCTTGATCAAGCACTTGCGTTTCCCCTTTGAGCGCAGCCTCGTTCATTGTGATTGTGGTCGACTTGTACGTATCCCAGTCTTTCTGTATCTGGGTAAGAAGCGCAGTGATTTCGGGATCTTTAATGGTTTCATGACATTGGGCAAGAAGCTCGTCCATTTGGCTGAAATTATCGTTTAATTCAGCCACAATTTGTTCCATGGACGTCTGATCATCCGTGTAAATTCGCTTCAAGCTGTTGTATCGAATCTGCATAAATGTGACACCGGTGGACCCGGCATACTGAAGACCCACTGTATCTTCCTCATAAAGTGTGGTGTCGTTGCTTTCTATCGAAATAATTCCAATAATGCCAACAGCACCTACAAGGACCGACAAGATAGCTACGATTAAAAACCCAGTGATCAGCTTTTTGGAAATTTTCGCATTCTCAAACCACTTTTTCATACTCCCATACCCCTTCTTTTTCAACACTATTGCGGAAAAAGCCATCTAATCGGGTTTTACGGCATAGATTTTTACATTTTTGACCTCATCACGGCCAAATGTAAGGCGGACACTATCAGTTGAAAAGCTGCAAGATAGTTTGCTCCGCAACACGTTATCTGTCGTTGACCCGCCGAATATCGGCTTGACTGCTTTCTCCGCTTTCCATATATCTCCCAAACAAGCCTCTAGTTAATCCGGGATATCCACGCAGGAAATTGTCATGCTTCAAAAACGCTATCCACAAACACAGCAAACCATCCGCCAATCAAGTTCACCGCCTTGCGCATACCTGCCGTCAACCTCCTTTTCCTTTATTTAGCCCTAAGCTTCCCTTCCCTAACGGGGACAACCGTTTCCTTTTGCTCAATGTTGGTCTTTCAAAAAGTGGATCCCATTGCAGTTGGGATTATCGTCCCTTTCCACTTTCCCTATATATCGACTTATTTCGACATCTAAATACGACCAAATCTTGGTAACCTATGAATTGCGATGTTGACGAGCGTTATCTATCATGCTCCCACCGTTGCTCCTGTTCGGCTTTTTCCTGGACGCCAATCTCAAAACGATGGCGCAGCATGGCATTTTCTATGCCAATGCCTACAACTCGGCCGTAGGTTTCTTTTCTTAGATGCCATTGCATGTTAAACAGCCCAGACTTGTACATACTAGTAAGAACGCAACATCGCAAAGGAGCAGAATGAATGAAACGCATGCGAGATTTTCTTGGACTGATTGGAAAAGGTATTTCCGTCGCCACTACCCGATTCCCCCTTACGGTAATCAGTCTTGCGGGTGCCACAGCACTCATCTGCCGTATGATTTGGCTTCAGGGCTCGATGCCTTTGCTGCTTGAGAAACTTGTCTTCACATTTCTGGTCGCCGCCATTCTGGCAATGGCAGCTCAGTTTGCCATGGAGCGGTTTGACCGGCTACGCCGGCTGCGCCTGGTCATGTATGGGATCTCTGCGCTGCTCTCGGCAGGTTACTTGCTGATTCTATGGCCAGCGCCCGAGATAAGCCCCGAAATTGGGGTCCGTACCGTTGTTACTGTCTTCGCCTTGATCTGTGCGGTGCTATGGCTGCCGTCTGTCCACAGAAAGACGGATTTTAACAGAATTGCTCTGATCCACTTTAAATCCGTTTTTACCTCGGTCTTGTATGCCGCGGTATTGTCGGCCGGCATTTCAGCTATCCTTGCGGCGGTAAACATTCTGCTGTTTCCTGTCAGCAGCACCGCATATGCTTATACGATGGCTATTGTGTGGATCATGTTTGCAACCGTCTATTACCTGTCGCTGCTGCCGAAATTCAATTCAGGGCAGGAATGGGATGTCGAAACGTTGGTCAGGGCCGGTAAATATCCAAAATTTTTGGAGATACTGGTTTCCTATATCGCGATTCCTCTTATGGCTGCGTATACCGTGGTACTGTTTGCCTACTTTGTCAAAATTCTAATTGCATTTAAATGGCCAACGGGACAGCTTGGCCCCATGGTCCTGGCTTACTCAGCCGTCGGCATTTTTCTGTTTGTGCTATCAAGCCTGCTGGAAAACCGCTTTGCGGTTTTGTACCGTAGGGTCTTCCCCAAAGTGCTCGTTCCCGTGGTTGTTATGCAGCTCATTTCGGTGGGCATACGACTCAACGCTTATGGGGTAACGGAATCCAGATACTATTTAGCTCTGTTCGGGATTTTTTCCATTATCATTGGTATTTTACTGAGTATCCGGCCAGTATCACGCAACGGCATCATTGCACTACTCGCCGCCGTCTTTGCCATCTTTTCCATCACCCCCCCGTTGGATGCGTTTACCGTATCACGGCTGAGCCAAATAAACCGTATTGAAAAAATCCTTCAGGCGGAAGGTATCTTGACTGACGATAAATTAACGCCCAAATCTGACGCATCCCAGCATACGATGATTGAAAGCACTAACATCCTCTCTTATTTGGATGGGCGCGGCCAGCTTGCGTATCTCGACTGGCTGCCAAGTGACTTTAATGTGAGCCAAGACATGGAAAGCAGCCTCGGATTTGGGCCGACCTTTTCAACCAGTGTCGGGGAGGAAACCAAATATTTTTATGCCTCCCTTGACCCGCAAGCGCCGGTAAACATCTCCGGCTATGATGTTTCAGTCTATCTATACTCCGGCCGTTATGAAAACGGCAATGCAATTTCTCCCATCCATTTTTCGGTGCGGGGTAACGAGTATGAGCTATCGGTGGAGCGCTTGTCTAACCTTGAGGCACGCGTATCGGTGAAAAGCCAGGAAGGCGCAGAACTGATTGCAACCGGTCTTTATGAATTTGCAAACAATCTCAGTGATGGCAGCCGCATATCCAAAGATGCCATGCCTCTGGAAAAAATGACTTTGGATGTGACTGAGAACGACTGCAAATTGAGGATCATTTTTCAAAGCATCAGCGCCACCTCGGAAGGGTCAGATCGTGGGGCAGACTATGCCGTAACCGTGCTGTTTGGAGCGCCCTAAAACACCTTGCGCCGGGTTGTCCAGGTTCTGTTTGTTTTAAAAGGGAGAGGGGGCCACATGAGCCAGATGAATCGGAGCTCCCTCTCTTAATAATGTCTGCTGAACATTCAACTGTGCGGGCAAATCTCCAACCGAAACCCTCCGCTCGCATTCTGCTCCTGCAAAAAAGGTCGCCAGAGACATTCTTTTGGCTTTTAGCATGACGCTTTCCCTCGCTTTTCGGTATCATGCCTTCAGTATAAACTTCCGTCTGTCCCTCTATCTGGGATTTCTACCTGCCTGACACAAGGAGATAACCACTTTCCCATATGTAAATGTGGGGGCGCGGAAAATCTGCGGATTTCCTGCGGAATAGGTGAACTGTGTGAGTTCGAATACACAGGCACGTCTGATGTTACCGAAGACATTGCCGAAACCGCAATTATTTTTGACGGGCAAAATAGGGCAAAAAAGTCCCAAGAAGCCTGATGTCCTGCGGTTTTACCGCAGGACATCAGGCTTCTTGGGGATAAATATGGAGCAATGGTGGAAAAAAGATTTTTCTATTTTGACTCAAAATTTTCAGGAAGTATAAAAATTTTACGCATTTCTCATATGGCATTACGCTTCCTCCACTAACCGTGACAACCGCAGAAATTTTCCGTGGGTATCGCCAGTAATATAGATCATGCTATCCTCCGTTATATAATCTGCTCGATTTCCGTTCCATCTTTGAAACGGACGAGCAGTTTTTCTTTGCTGATGACCTTGACGGCGCTGACGAGTTGCCGAACAGTCAGTTCATCAAAAGTGGTGATGCCGGTGCTGACCGACTCCAGTTCCGCTGCGATCTGGTTCATTTTGAGGTCTGCGTCGGCGGTATTTTTCTGCGTTTTTTCCAGCTCGGCGCGTTTGGCGATGAGCGCGGAAAACTCCATGCTGACCTTGTTCATTTCCTCGTCATACGATGTACACTCCGCTCCTTTCCCCGCAGCGAGCTGCAGGAGATAAAACTGTCGCTCTCGCAGTTCCTTTAGTCTGCTGTCGATGGCGGGGATGCTCATTTCGCCGTCACCTTTTGTGATGGACGCCGTGATGCTGTCCATCAGCAGTTCCTTCATGGTTTTGAGGCTGAACATCTCGTTCATGGCGGCGACCACAGCGGTATGGATGTCGCATTCCATCAGTGTGGGAGAATCCTTGCAGAGCTTTTTGCCGTAATCAAGGCGGCTAATGCACCGCCACACGATTTTCTTACCTTCGGGTCGGCTCCATGTGACGCGGCGGTATGGGGCGCCGCAGTTTCCGCAGACCAAAAGCTCGGTCAGTACATATTTGCCGCTGTATTTCGCCAGCTCTGTTTTAGCGGAGGCGGTCACTTTTTTGAGGCTTGCGCGCCGCGCCATTTCCTCCTGCACCCGCTGGAAGGTCACGCGGTCGATGATGGCGGGGTGGCAGTCGTGGACGTAGTATTTGGGGAGCTCGCCGTTATTCTTCTTTGACTGGCGGGTGAAGAGGTCGGAGATGTAGGTCTTTTGGAGCAGGGCGTCCCCGATGTATTTTTCGTTTTGCAGCATATTTCGGATGACGCCGTCGTTCCATTTATCATTGCCGCGAGCAGTTTTGAAACCGTCGGCTTCGAGATCCGCGATGATTTTCGCTACGCTGTGCCCCAGCAGGTACCGTGAGAAAATCCTGCGGACGGTTTCCGCTTCATCGGGGTCAATTTCAGGCAAGCCGTCCTCGCCCTGACGGTACCCAAGGAACCCGGCGTAGTGGTAGTAAACCTTGCCGTCCTTGAAGTTCTTCCGATGCCCCCATTTGACGTTGCCGCTCATTGACTCGCTTTCGGCCTGTGCCTGGCTCATCATAAAAGTGAGGATCATCTCGTTGTCCATATGAAGGGTATTTACATTTTCCTTTTCGAAGTAAACGCCCACGTCCATCCGCTTGAGCCTTCTGACATAGTCCAGGCCGTCCAGCGTGTTGCGACAGAAGCGGGACACCGATTTGGTGATGACGAGGTCAACCTTGCCTTTTTCGCAGGCTCTTATCATCCGGTTGAATTCCTTGCGCCTCTTTGTGGAGGTTCCGGTGATGCCCTCATCTGCAAACATATCCACCATCGTCCACTCCGGTTGGGCGCCGATTCTTTCGGTGTAATATTCAATCTGCGCCTTGTAGCTTCCGAGTTGCTCCTCCGAGTCGGTGGACACTCGGCAGTATGGGGCTACGCGCAAATGCTTTTTGCGGAAATCCTTTTCAGTCATCTGCGGGTCGGCAGGAATGACCGTTACTTTTTTCTGAGCGGTTGCAGGCATTTTCAGTTCTCCTTTCATCTGGATTCAAGGACTTTTCCATTTATCAGCCGCAGGCTGAGCTGTCCGTCGGCTTCAAAGCCGATTTCCCGCACGGCGGTTTTGAAAAGCTCGCCGCAGATAGTTTCGTCTATAGGGCGGCAGTCAAGCTGATCCCGCAGCTTCCGCATTTTGTAATGCGGGGTGCAGTCGGGCAGTCCGCTGTATTTTTCGGCGGCGCAGGCCAGTATCAGCATCTTGGTATATTCGGTGCTTGACTCTGTCTTGTTCAGCTCACGGGTCACTTCGTTTTGGATGCGTACAACCTCCAGCGTTAGCTCACCGTCATGCCGGGGCATGGGCCAGTCTAAGAGGGATGGATTCCGCGCCAGCGTGATCAGTCTTTCCGCAAGAGCGGCACGGACATCTTTATCCTCTATGTAGTGGCGGTTGCCGCAGCCATCGTTTTCGCAGTACCAGCGCGCCTTTCCGGCCGACTTGGTGTCGCGGAGCATCCTTGCCCCGCAGATCCCGCAGACCGCTTTTTCGCGGATAGGCTCGATGTAATCGGGACAGGGCGCATAGCTTGTCTTGCCGCCGCGCAGAAGCTGAACCCCCATGAAGGTTTCGGGCTCTATGACAGCGGGATAGCCCTTTTCGCCGAGATATCGCTCGTTTTCAAGGATGCGCTTGACCATGTGCTTGTTCCAATCGGCGGTGCGGCTGTGGTAACGGATGCCCCTGCGCGTCATCTCATCGGCGATTTTGCTGTAGGCGGCGCCGTCAAGGTAGAGTTTGAAAATGTCCCTGACCGCCACGGATTCTGACGAGTAGCACAATACCTCGCCTTTTTTCATGACGTATCCGAAAGGGATTGTTCTTTGCCATGCCATTAGCGCACCGTCCTTTCAATCGTTTCCAGCAGCTCAAGACCGTTGTGAAGCCGTATTTTCAGTTGTTCCTCTGAGATCACGATGATCTTGTCCACCAGCGTTTCAAAGATGTCCTCCGTGATATCTTCTAAAAATTCCGGGCTGCCCTCCAGGTAGTCCAGCATGGTTTCGGTGGCTTTGATCTGCCCATCCTCTCCGGCGGTTTCCAAAATGCGGCGGCGCTGTCCGCGCAACTCCCGCAGTTTGAAGTCGATTTCGTCCACCTGGGATAAATAAAGAGCAGAATCTACATATCCTTTCGACTTAAGTCGGACAAGGACGAGATTCTGCTCGGTAAGCTGTGCGATTTCTTTGTCTATATCATTGATTTTTCGATTGGAGCGGAGTTCCTTTTCCCGAAGCTCCATAAGCTGTTCCAGAAGCGGGGTGAGGATTTGCCGGTGGTATTTTCGGAGCTTGTGGTAAAGCCGGAGAATTGCTTCCGTGATCTGCGTTTCCGGTATCTGCGATATCGGGCAGCAGTCCTTTTGGCGGTCGCGCTTACGGCAAGTCCAGTAGACCTTTCCGCTGTCGGTCTTTTTTCGAAACACCGTGCCGCAGTTTCCGCAGAGGATTTTCTGTGCAAGCAAGGACGCATTCGCGGCTCCGCTGGATTTTTCTTGTGCCCTTCGGCTCTGGAGCAAGGTCTGCACCCGCTCAAAATCCTCAGTTGAAATAATCGGCTCATGGCAGTCCTCCACAAAATACTTGGGCTTTTGCCCCTTGTTGCGCACCTGCCGGAACGGGATGTCGTCGGTGGCGAAGCTCTTTTGCCAGATCATATTGCCTGTGTAGGAAATGTTGGTCAGGATATATGCTACCGTGCTGTGGTACCAGATCTCCCGACCGTTCGACCGGGGGATGCCCAGCCCGGTGAGCTCCCTTGCGATATCGTCCTTGCCCTGTCCGCTAAGATAGGCGGAGTAGATGTACCGCACTATGTCGGCTTCTTCGGTGACGACCTCCAAGGAACGTCCCACAAGCCGGTAGCCGTAAGGTGTCGATGGGGATACAAAATCACCCTTTTCCATACGGATGCGCATGCTGATGCGCATATTGCTTGAGTGGTTGGTGGATTCCATCTGTGAAAAGGCGCCGTATATGGTAGCGATCTGCTCCGAGTTCATTTTCCCCGTGTCGATGTTCTCTTTCTCGAAGTGGATGGATATCCCCAGCCTCAGAAGCTCCCGAACATACTGGATATATTCCTTGGTATTTCGGGCGAAGCGAGAGATGGACTTTACGAGGATGCGGTCAATTTTTCCGTCTCTGCAATCCTGTAACATGCGGTTGAAATCGTCGCGTTTGCTTGCCACGAGTCCGGAGATACCCTCGTCGGCGTAAATGTCCGCCAACTCCCAATCCTCATGACCGGCGATATGCTTGGTGTAGTAGTCAACCTGCGCGATGTAGGAGTTCTGCTGGTCGTCCGACTCGCTGCTGACGCGGGCGTATGCCGCCACGCGGAGTCTGGCGATTTTCTGTTTTCTGGCCTCTATGACTGTTATTTTCGGCGGCGCTGCCGCGGCTAAGTTTGTTTGAAACATCTTTTTTCCCTCCTTTCAACGACACACATTACTACACCTTGGGGCACATAGCTATTCTTTAATTGATAACAAACGGAAAATTATATAGGGGTCAGAAAGGGGCGATTATCGTGGGGCGGAGTCTGCGTTCCAAGTCCTTTTTGATCAGCTCCAGCTCCTTATCCATCATGCCGGTCCTGGTGGCAAGGACTGTGAGCTGCTGCAGCGCGGCAACAAACATGAGATTATCCGTTATCTGAGCGCTTGTCATAGTAAATTCCTCCTTTGGTTTTCCTTAATGGCACAAAAACAGGGATCGCTCAACAAGAGCTTCTTTGCGGTAATTTTGGGCAGAGCGATCCCCGGGGCTTCTGTCATTAAGACTTTTTTGCTTCTGCGCTTTATTCGGCACTGCTTCCCAAGCGCACAGAGCCTCGGTGACACCGGACTCATAGGGCAACGGCCTGAACTGCGATTAGCTTCACCGCATCATGGGAATTTCACCCCCGCCAGGATCTCTGCCGGCTGCCCTCATTGCTTGATCCCCCGATCAAGGGGGGCTGTGACTGGACAGAAGTATCATTGTAGGCTGACGGGGTCGTTGCGAAACAGCTTGCCATCGGCTGTTCTCCGGACGGATGGGTACCGCTCTGCACCTTGTTTGGCCGTCTTTGATAAAAGAGACAGGAATAAAAAAGCAGTGGTTCTGTTTTTTCCGCTCTTTTACAGGTGGTCTTGGCGCATCCTCCGGGGTCGCTTTCCCTTTTGGGTCCGTCAGCTAACGTATTCAGGTCATCGGATATGAAGTTTTCAAAGAGCAATCGGGGGAAGAAAAACCCCCTCACTTTTCCTGCCGAAAAATGAGGGGGTTGCACACCCTAAAAATTAAAATTTTTCAATAATTTTTTTCAGCTTGCCGAGGATGCGAATTTTTCTTTTATGTACGGCATTGTGAGCGACGTCATGTTCTTGGGCATATCGGCGTTCCGTTTGACCTTGGAAATACAGGGCGTCGATTAATTCCAGCTCTGGCTTCGTCAACTGTATGAGCGCTTGGTATAAGTTTGTGCGCATGATCTGCGTAATGACTTCGTTTTCTACATCCATATATAGATCCCTGATGATTTCCTCGCCGTTCATGTCCTCACTGTCCAGCGCATGGTAAGACACCTCTCCGTTCAGGTCGGCTTCCTCGCGAATATACTTTTGCCGCCGCCTGTTTTGATATTCCTGTTGATAATCCTCAAAAGGCACTTCCAGCAGGCAGTCGTGGAGCGGCAGAAAATATCGATCTCCGTATTCTGGATTACGTTCTTTTCCAATAAACAGAACTGTATACGGTATCTCTCGATAGTCACCGTTGTCTTTAATGAAGCAATGTTTAAATTTAGCCATAAGGCTTGTCCTCCGTTTTCTGAAATTTTGATGATGAGTCAAAACGTCAGAAGCGGAGGAGAGCGGCAGCGCGGAAGCACGGGCAGCAACAAAAAAAGGGCATACCGACCGATAAACAAAAGTCGAATATGCCCTTTTCTTGTCGAAAATAAATAGCCCGCAATCTGCCTATGACAAATTGCGGGCCTTTGGTCCGTATTAATGTTAATTATATAGCCTTGGTATGTATTTGCTTCGTCTTTATTTCAATCTCCCGATTTTCATGAATATAAGCACCTCTTTCGCCGGGAGCAAAGAGCGAAAGCCATGCCAATAATAGCCCTAAAAATATCAAACAAAAGTTGCATAAGGCTCATTAATGCACACACGCCTGCCCCGAAGGAGGGCAGGCGTGTGCTTAAAACGATTGGCAACCTGGCTATCATAGCGCTTAATAAAGCGCCTTAGACCCTACGGCTTTGCGTCCCCATCTTTAAATGGGTTTGCCCTTAACTCTATTCTGTTGTAACCTATGCGTTTTTGGATATAGTTTTGCCCAAAACCAAGAAACGTACGAAATATCAGGAGGTGAATCACAGGTTCCTTAATATATTATATCAGTCCCGATTTCTGCAATAGCCTTTCCACCATGGCCGCGACCTCGGCGCGGGTCACATCGTCCTTTGGTGAAATGGTGACTTTGCTCGTTCCGGAGACAATCCCTGTTTTCAGGCAAGCCGCTATGCTTCCTTTCGCATAATCTGCGGCGGATGCGCAATCGGTATAACCAGCCAGCAGCGAGCTTGTTTCGCTGTCGGTCAGGCTGACATTAAGTCCGGTTATTTTCATCGCCCTGGCAATCATAGCCATTGCCTGTTCGCGGGTGATCGTATCATTCGGTCCAAAGGTATTTTCGCTGTACCCTTTGATAATGCCATAAGACGACGCAGTCTCAATGTACCCGCAGTACCAAGCGGACGAACTAACATCGCCGAAACAGTTTGTGCCGGTTCCCGGCTCAAGCCCGAGAGCCTTTACCATAATCGATGCCATTTCAGCGCGTGTGATGCTGCGGTCGGGATCATAGTTGTTGTTGCCAACTCCGTTTACGACCACCCTTGAGCCCATGTTGTTGATAGAGGCTTTCGCCCAATGGCTTGCAACATCGGAAAATTCCACGGGATTATATATAACCGAGTAAACACTGTTGGTCAAGCTATTGATTTTCGCAAAGTACTTTCCGCTTACAATGACGACCTCTGTTGGGACATGATGCGTGGTGCCGTCTGGCTCAACGACGATGCCTGTTGTGATTTTTTTGGGGTCGACGCCATCAGGTATAGCAATCATTCTTTCAACGTAGGAGTTGAATGTGCTTACCTCAACAGTCTGTCCGCCGTATGTGCAACTAACTGTAAACTCAACCGCGGGAACCTGAATCGAGAAGCCGCCGGACACCGCCGCGTTTGCAACTACTTTAGCAGTTGCGTCAGAAGGTGTGGAAATCGATACATTAACGACGATGTCGCTAAGAGAAACGCTAGAACCGAATTTGCCGGAAACAGCATCAATGTTAATATCCGAAGCGGGGAGAGCATAGGAAGCGGAACCCGTATTTATAACAAGAGTTGCGTTCTTTTTCTCCATATCCTTGACTGCCTGACCGTCAAGCCTGCCTGAGGCCGTAGCAGAGCCAGTCGTTATCGGCAGGGTGATCGTTGCGCCGCTGCCTGCGCTGTCAAGAATGCTTTTGAGCTTGTCCGTAGCTAGCGTAACGGTGGTGGTTGTCTTCCCGTTCTGGGTTGTAGTTTCAACAGTGCCCGCGGTCTGCGTCTTATCACCTACAACAACGGTTGCGCTGTTTGACGTTGGCGGAACATAAACTCCACCTCCTCCGATGTCGGCAGTATATACTTCAACCTTATATGTAGTGCCGTTTGTAAGTCCTTTAATCTCCGTTCCGTTAAGCACCGCGGCATCGGAGGAACTTGTTGAGAGCGTTCCGTCCGCCTTAACATAGTAAACCTTTGAATCCGTGGTCGTGGTTACTTTATACTTTTTACCGGAATCAACTGTAATTTTTTTATCTCCCGCCGTGCCAAGGGAGCCGGAGGCGAGAACGACAACCGGCAAGGAGTATTCTTCGACAAAATAAGTGGAGCCGTTGATCAGATATGAAAGCTCTGTGCTTTTTAGTGGTTCAGCTTTTGACGGATTCGTTGTCGACCGGCCTTTTTCCGTGGAGTAGAAGGTAATTCCACCCATGGTCACCTTATATGCTTTGCCCGCAGCAAGGCCGGTTATTGAAGCATTGCCCGCCTTGCCGGCGGAGTTTTCCACGAGGATGACACTCGAGCTGCTTCCCGTTTCGAGATAGGTGTCGGCTGCGAGATTGGACAGGGTATCTCCGTTTATTGCGCTGGAAACTGTGGTAAGTGAAGCATCACTGGTCCACCTGAAAAAGGAACTGATTTCAGGTAATGCAATCACCGCGCAGTTTGAGTAGTTGGAGGAGCTTATCTCATCTCCGCGGTTGCTCATGACTTGAAGTGAAGCGTTGGTGCTGCCATGTACCGTCTTTCCGAATATAGTAGCAGTGATTG
Organism: Oscillospiraceae bacterium; assembly: GCA_963666535.1. Lineage (GTDB taxonomy): Bacteria > Bacillota > Clostridia > Oscillospirales > Oscillospiraceae. The sequence goes on from OY762913.1 coordinate 2,686,823, forward strand.
CATTTGAACCGGATTGCTCATGTATCGAAACAACAGCTCCCGACGCGACCGTCATTTTCGTGGTGCCGGACAAAGTCAGCGAGGTGCTTCCGTCAGTGCTTTGCAGAGTTATCCCGACCATGTTAGTGCTTGAACTGGTAAGGCTGCCTCCGCTTATGTTGCAGGTTCCGCCGCTTGAATCAATAATACCACTTTCAGCACTAAGGGTTCCGCCGGTCATGTTGATTGTTCCTGTACCCATGTTTGCGATTGTGCTGAACTTCCCGTGTAGAGTGCCATCGGCAATAGTAACAAGCCCTGTTCCATTTTTACTGAGAGCGATGACGTTCGCTGTCACCGTACCGCCGTGGATATATACGGCGCCGTTGCCGCTCGTGACAGTGGAACCGCAGTAAATTCCAAATCTTTCGCCCGTAATTTTAGCGCTTCCGTACAATTCAAAGGTTGATGCAAAGTTATCTTCAAGATAAACACTGCCGGAACTCATTGAATTAGAAGCACAGTATACCTCGGCATCCCCCCCGATTTTAAGTAAGCCGCCCTTGCAATAAATTCCATAGACGCCGTCCCCTGTGTTTGTTGCACGGAAGCTTCCGCCGGTTACAGACATTTGACCGGCGTTATTAACGATCATACTTTCTTGTCCTTCGGAAAGGAAAGTACCGCCGGTAATTGTGAGCGTACCCGTACCGTTATCCGAGTTTAAGTTATGGATGCAGTAAGCCTTTGTTCCTGTGCTTGTAAACGAGCCGCCGCTAATGGTAAGTGTGCCCTCGTTTGTCGCACATCTCGAATTGTTTCCCGAACCCGTAAACGAGCCGCCGGTAATTGTTGACGTACCTTCATTCACCAGACCGTATCCCCCACTGGCTGTTGCCGACACCTGACCGCCGGACATTATGAACGTTCCGCGGTTGAGAACTACGTGTGCACAATCAGAGCTTGCGGTGATTGAAGTTTTTCCCTTCACAGTCAGACTTGCCGATGCCATAACATAGACCGCGTAAGACGGTATTGTTGTTGAGGTGATTTTTTCAGTCACAGTCAAACCGTCAAATATAACTCCGGTATAAGGAATGACAAGACCGTACCCATAATCGACGCCCGTATTCTGTATTTCAACGCTGCCGGAGTAGTTGGCCGCTTTAAGCCCGTTTTTGAGTAAATCTTTATTGCCCGTCTGTGGCAGCTCGTTTACCTTTAGCGATATGGTTCCATCACCGAGTTGTATCGTAAGCACATCGTCCGCTCCGTCGTCCGTGCATACAGCAAGCGCGTCCGCAAGCGTAGCATAATTGCCGCTGCCACCCACCTGAAAGCTTGACTCGCCGCCGGTAACGGTATAGTCAGGATCTACTGCCGGTGTTGTTGTTTTAAGATATATATTCGTCACCAAATCGTTCGCGCCCGTCGTGAGAGCGGAAATTTTTACTGGATTCGTCGTACTGATTGAAGTTGTACGCGCCGAATCGCTAGCCCAGCCGACAAAATCCAGTCCGCTATCTGACGTGTCTGCGCCTAAATAAGCGTCGGCATAATTGGAGCTGTTGAGCTCATAACCGTCCGTCGTTGTTGCCCCCCTTACGCCAATGTCTGAAGCGCTGTCACTGCTGACGGTTTTGCCGAATATTGAGGCCGAAGCTGAATCGTCCTCATCTCCGGGCAGCAGCGACAGTGTATTATTCATTGCAGATATTATCCTTGCGCTGCCCGTAATGATGAGCGAGGCTGCTGCAGATTTAGTCTTGCCGTAACAGACTATGCCACCTTCCCCATCACCTTTTATTGTACCGCCACTGATATTGACGATACCCGCTGCATTTTGTATGGTATATTCTTCAGACGCGGTAATCGTACCACCTGTAACAGAAAGGGTATTGCCGACAATACATATAGCACTTTCTTCGCTTAAAATATTTCCTCCGCTGATTGTCAGAGTTGCGGTACCGCCATCATATTGGTTGAAAATAGCAAATGGACGGCCGCTAATATTTGCGCTTCCCGATATTACAGCCGAAAAAGCCGTCTTTGAGCTTATGAGAAGGGCCGCCGAATTGCCGTCACCGCCTAAGGTGCTGATGCTGCCCCCGCTTATGTCAACAGCACCGGCATTGCTGACGAATATCCCCTTGCTGACCGAGCCTGTTTTAGTCGCCGAAATCGTTCCTCCGGTAACCGTAAGATTTCCCGTTGAATCATGTTTAACAGCAACCGAAGCCTCTCCGCCGACTGTGATGGTACCCCCGTTGACGGTAAGAGAACCTGTGCCACAGCTGCTGATTCCCGTGTTTTCGTCGGGTGAATAAGAAGTATCGGTGGCTGTTATCGTACCGCCGTTTACCGTAACAGCTCCGCTGTCATTATAAACTCCGTAATCCAACCTGCCGCTGACCGTAATGGAAGTGCCGTCATTGATCGACAACGAACCGCCGCTGACATAGACTGCGTACGGAATTGTATTCGACGAGTCATTTATGGTTATGGTCAAATCGCTGAATACCACAGCCGCGCCGGACGGAACACCCAATCCGTATGTATTGCTGCCTAAGGATATAATATAATTACGGACTATCTGCAGGCTGCCGGTATATGTAGCAGATACCAGATTGTTAGCTGCAGACGATGTCAATAACTCGGTCACCACCAAAGGTGTACCGATACTTCCGAGTTGGATTAGCAGACCGTCTGTGCCTTTATCCGCACAGTGAGTAAGAGCCGTCTCAAGCGTAGCATAATCGCCGCTACCGTCAACTTCATAATTTGTGCCGTCAAAGGTAATGTAGTTATCTGCCATCGAAGCCGCCTCTGCTGGAATTGAAACGCTCGGCAATATGGAAATTACCATTGCGAGTGTCAGTAAAATGCTTAATAATTTTTTCCTCTTCATTGTGAATGTCTCCTTATACGTATTTTGGAAAGTTAATTATATTTCATCAAAATCTCATCAAAAAGTTACCCGATCACGTTTTCAACCATTCGCGTCGCTGTTAATGATTCTCGCGCCCACTGCCCCCTGCAGGGCCGTGTAGGCATAGTACGAGATGTAGAGCGCGTCCGTGCTTATTATTCTGACTATATCAAGCCCGACTTTTGCAGTAATCTCTGAACAATAACCGCAACCTCCGCCCGTGTGATATTATCTATCGGGCAGATAGTATCAGTCGTCCTGCCGGTAATGATGCCCGTCTTCAGGCAGGTTGCTATTCCGTCTTTGGCGTAGGCTGAAGCACCGGAACTATCCTTGTAGGTCGATAGCAGAGCGGAAGCTTCTGTTCCTGAAAGGCCGGTATCAAGCCCGGTAATCTTCATTGCCCTTGCGATCATAGTCATCGCCTGTTCACGGGTTATCTTGTCATCCGGGCCGAATTTGCCGTTACCATAGCCGGATATGAGATTATACTCCGCTGCCGTTTTTACATAATCGCAGTACCAGGCAGTGTTACTGACATCAGTAAACGGATTGCTGCCGGTTCCGGGTTTGAGACCCAATGCCCTTACGACAATGGCTGCAAATTCAGCACGGGTGATGTCTCTGTCAGGCTCGAACATGTCATTGCCCACACCGCTTATTACAAGCCTTGAGCCCATGTCATTAACGGCAGCTTTCGCCCAGTGATTTGTTACATCTTTGAATGCTACCGGGTGATATACCACTGCATAAGTGCTGTTGGTCAGGCTTCTGATTTGCGCATAGTTTTTACCGTTAACGAGCGTTATCTTTGTCGGAACATGTCTAGCGATTCCGTCCGGATCGATTATAACGCCGGTAGTAATCTTTGCCGGATCAACACCGTCCGGTATTGCTACCGTTCTTTCCACATAACTATTGAACTGGCTGACTTCAACGGTTTTACCGCTATAAGTGCAGGTTATATTGAAGTTTACCGGAGGTACAACAATTGTGAAATTGCCTTTTAAAGCGGAATCCTCAACAACCTTTACAGTACCGGAATCTGTCTTCGCAATTTCGATCTGGACCTTTATGTCAGACAGCTTGACATCTTGTCCCAATTGCTGCGAAACGGCGTCAATTTTTATCTGTTCCGCAGGTATTGTATAGGTTGCAGTATCTGTTTTTATTTCAAGGGTTACATCCTTTTTCGCCATGTCCTTGACCATCTGCCCAGTTAGTACTCCGAGTACACTATCCGTATTAGCTGTCACAGGGATTTGTATGACTGGAGGCTGAGCGGTTGTTCCGCTTGAACCGTCAGCGTTCGGGAGCTTGTTCAGGATAGCATTCATTTTCCCCTCGTCAACAGTAACGGTTGTTTGTGACTGCCCATTGGTGTTTACCCCTGTAGTTGCCGTAGCGGCACCGCTTTGCGTCTGCCCGTTGACTATTACGTTGATACCGTTTTGCGGGGAAGACGGATAGTTTACGCCCCCTGATGACGTCGTATCAATGACCGTTACGGTTAGGGTCTGCGGGTTACCTACACCGAAATTGAAGGTGAGGCTGGTGGTACCCGCCGCCTGCGCCGCCATGTATTCTTTTTTGACGCTGTAGACATTGCCTGAAACGGTATAGTCTGTTCCCAACACCAGAGGTGTTCCGCCATTGGCGATACTTGTAAAAGTATTGCCATTCAAGGTAACTGTTACAGGAATATCTGCTTGCGCGGATGTCTTCTTGTCAAAGCTGGCAGTGATAGGGCTGATACTGCTGTCCGAAGCAATATTTATGGTAAAGCTGACAGTTACGCTGTTTCCTGCCACATCCGTTAAAATCAGGGTATGGCTGCCATTTCCGGTTGCAGTGCCGCCACTGGCAAAACTGCTGCCGTCTAGTGTAGCTGTAGCTGTTGAGAGGGCATCGCTGTAAGTGATTACAACATTTGAGGTGTAAGTTCCTCCATTCGCAACCCCTGATACAACCGGAGCTGTTTTGTCTATTATGAAGTGCACTGTCGTTGCGCCATTTCCATTAGTGACTGCCAGCGTATAATTTCCTTCTGTTGATACAACATCACCGTCACTAAAGCTATTTGCACCGCTTCCATTGTTCAGCGTAGCGGTACCGCTACTGAAATGAATGGTTTTGTCAGTGTTATATGAGCCGCCCTCTGTGACACCGGTTACGGTAGGCGCTGCGTTGGTGATAGTGAAGTTTACAGTCGTGCTGTTGCCTGCTGAATCTGTGACCACCAGAATGTGAGCTCCGGCTGTAGCTACGGTTCCGGCCACAAAGGGATTGCCGTCCAATTCTGCCGTGCCCTCGTTGAAGCTGACTGCGACACTATTGTCATAGCTGCTGCTGTCGGTTACTCCGGATATAACCGGTGCTGTCTTGTCTATGGTGAAGTTCACTGTAGTGGTTCCGGCTCCATTGGTAACAGCGAGTGTATAACTGCCTTCTGCTGTAACCTGTGATCCGCTTGTGAAGGCAACAGCTCCACCGCCGTTATCCAGCGTTGCACTGCCATTGCTAAAGCTGATGGTGCGGTTGGTATTGTATTTCCCGCTGTCCACCACACCGCTGACCACCGGCGGGTTGTTGGTGACGGTAAAATTAACCACCGTACTGTTGCCGACTTCATCGGTGACCACCAGCAGATAATTTCCCGGAATTGTCACACTGCTGCCGCTCGCAAAAGCGATGGCCACGCCTCCATCCTTGGACAGGGTTGCAGTTGGAGTAGTAACGGCATCGCTGTAATTAATGGTTACATTGCCGTTGCTCAGGTCATAGCTGCCCTGGTCTGCAACACCTGTGACAACAGGAGCAAGTTTATCAATGTTAAAGTGCACGGTAGTTGTTCCGGCTCCATTGGTAACTGCCAGTATATAACTGCCCTCACCAGTAACCTGTGTACCGCTGGTAAACGCATTTGCCGCTCCGCCGTCTTTTGCCAGAGTTGCACTGCCATTGTTAAAGCTGATGGTTCGATTGGTATTGTATTTGCCGCCGTCTGCCACTCCACTGACCACCGGTGCGTTGCTGGTGACAGTAAAATTGATGGTCGTGCTGTTACCGGCTTCATCGGTGACAACCAGCACATAATTTCCTGTGCTTGTCACACTGCTGCCGCTCGCGAAAGCAATAGCCGCAATTCCATTCTTGGACAGGGTAGCTGTGGGCGTAGACATGGCATCGCTGTAGCTGATAATTACGTCACCACCGCCCAGATCATAGCTGCCTCCGTTGGAGACGCCTGTCACGACAGGAGCTGTGCTGTCTATGGTGAAATTGATGGTGGTGCTGACACCTGCCGCGTTTGTAGCGATCAGGGTATGACTACCTTCCGCCGATACACTGTTGCCGCTGTTAAAGCTTGAACCGTCCAGCGTTGCGGTGCCTTTGTTGTAGGAAATGGTAACAGACTGATTGTATTTACCGCCGTCCACTACGCCGCTGACGCTGGGCGCTGTTTTATCAATAATAAAGTTAACGGTGGTGGTGTTGCCTGCTCCATCAGTGACTATCAGAACGTAACTGCCGTCGTCTGTAACGGTGGTGTTTTTGCTAAAAGCAACGGCTGTTCCGCCATCTTTTGAAATTGACGCGCTTGTATTTGCTGCAGTAACGCTGTCAGTGTATGTAATTAAGCGGTCTCCGCTGTAGACGCCACCGTCCGAGACTCCCGTAACAGTCGGCGCTGTTTTGTCGATTGTAAAGTGTACTGTTACGGAAGTGCCGTTGTCGACCACCAGCGTATGGGTATTTGATACGGCGTCGGTTACCGTTGTTCCGCTGACGAATCCGCTGATGCCGTCCAGCGTCGCAGTACCGCTTGTGAAGGTGACAACGACATCATGGTTGTATATTCCTCCGTCTGTGACACCGTCTATTTCCGGCACGGGAGGAGTAACGACAAAGTTGACTGTTGTGGTATTACCCGCCGCATCGGTAACAACCAGGGTATGGCTTCCCTGTGCGGTTACTTCCGTGCCGCTGGTAAAGCTTGCGCCGTCCAGAGTTGCCGTAACACCCAGCCTATCATCAATGAAAGCAGGGGTAACGGTGCTTACATAGCTTGTACCATTAGTTATACCGGTAACGTTAGGTACAACGGTATCTATGATGAAATTCCTTGTGGTTGTCACGCCGGTTCCCTTCGTAACAACTAAGGTATAGCTGCCGTCAGCGTTAACTTCAGTTCCGCTTGTGAAGGCAGTTGCTGCTCCACCGTCTTTTACTATTGTTGCTGTTCCGCTGTCAAAGCTGATGGTGACGCTGTTATTGTAGCTTGCGCCCTCGGTAACGCCCAATACCACCGGGGGATTGTTGTCGATTGCAAAGTTCACGGTACGGCTGTTGCCCGCCGTGTCGGTGACAACGAGAATATGGCTGCCCACGGTTGCAATGCTGTTTCCGCTCGTGAACGCGCTGCCGTCCATTGTCGCGGAAGTGACAGCAAGGTTGTCGCTATAGGATATCGTTAGTGTTCCGGCATAGATTCCACTATCGCTGACCCCTGTGATTGTCGGGAGAGTTTTGTCAATAGTGAAATGCATTGTTGTTGTGCCGCCCGGATTTGTAACCGCTAAAGTATAGCTGCCTTCTGACGAAACAGTGTTCCCGCTGGTGAAAGAGGCTGGCCCGCCGCCGTTGTCCAGCGTCGCTGTACCGCTATTAAAGCTGATGGTACGGTCAGTGTTATACAATCCATTATTCATTACGCCGCTGACAACAGGGGGAAGCCCGGTCACGGTAAAGTTGACGGTGGCGCTGTTGCCCGCCTGATCGCTTACAACGAGAGTATATGTACCTACTGCCGATACATTAGTACCGCTGGTAAAAGCACTGGCTGCTCCGCCGTTCATCGCCAGCGTTGCGGTCGGAGTGGTAACCGCATCGCTGAAGGTTACGGTTGCGCCGGTTGCGTAGACGCCTCCCTCTGTAACGCCTGATACTGTCGGAGCCGTCTTATCTATTATAAAATGAACGGTCGTTGTTCCCGCTACGTTTGTGGCGGTAAGGACATAGGTTCCGTCGTCCGAAACGCTGCTGCCCGATGTAAAAGCTTGGGCCAACGCTCCATCTTTACTCAGAGTGGCAGTTCCATCGCTGACGGTGATGGTTTTTGCAGTGTTGTATATTCCACCGTCCAGAGTCCCTGTTACGACAGGCTTATTCTGTGTGACTGTGAAGTTGACGGTCGCCGTATTACCTGCCGTATCGGAAACTATTAGGGTATGTACACAGGCAGCGATGATGTTTGTGCCGCTGGTATAACCTACTCCGTCCAGCATGCCTGTACCTCCGGTGAAGGTAGGAGCCGCGCCGCCGTTATAGGCGCCGCCCTCGGTCACGCCGGAGATGACAGGTGCCGTTTTGTCTATGGTGAAGTGTACTGTTGTGGCATTTCCGGCAGAGTCGGTCACAACCAGAGTATAGGTATTTTCAGCCGAAACCGTACTGCCGCTGGTAAAGCCTGTGCCATTTAAAGTGGCAGTGCCTTCATTGAATGTGATGGTGCGGCTGCTATTATAAATCCCGCCGTCAGCGACACCTGTAACAATAGGGGCTGTGGTGTCAGATGTCCACTTGGCGTACAGCGTTATATCCCCTGTGATTGATGTTGCAAAATCAAACGCATTGTTGAAGGTGGTGTTGTCGGTATACCAGCCGCTAAAAACATAACCGGTCTTTGTCGGTTCGGCAGGAGCTGATGCTTTGCTGCCGGAGACGATAGTCTGCTCTGCCACTGTGCTGCCATCGTTTGAGTTGAAGGTCACCTTATACGAAGCCAGCGCCAGCTGTGAACTCCGCAAATACGGGAATCCACTGTTTATCGTTCCGCTTCCATCAATTGCCCATATATTGGTGAAATCCCACGGATAGGAGGAAGAGTAATTACTGTTATTAAAGTTTGACGTAGATTTGAAAAACGAGGCACCCTTATTGGAAGTCGCATCATTGACTGAACCACCGTCTACGGTGATTACAGCTGAACCGCTTGCTGCCGAATAGGTTTTGATGAGCGTTCCTTGATTACGACCGCACACAGTTCCTATACTTGTCCCTCCATAATTTGTACCGGTTGTAAAACAGTTTGTAACTGTATTTTCTTTATAAATAAAGCCTGCAAATAAACCACCATTGCCACTTGGATAATAATCTCCTGATGAATAGCAATTATATATTACTGTCCCGGTGTTGTTAATATACCCAACAAAACCGCCCCCAACGCCACTACTGCCAGACATTGTGCAGGTTGAAAAGCTGTTGCTGACAGTACCAGCACCTATATAGCCAATAAGGCCGCCATAATGAGACATGCCAATAATACTTCCTGTTGAATAGCAGCCTGTTACTGTACCGCTACTACTACCAGCCAATGCTCCAACACAAGTAGCACCTGCAATATTCTCGTTGATAGTGACATTGGTCACACCTAAGTTTTTAATGGTGCCTGCATTATAACCGAATAACCCCTGATTTTGGCTTGCAACGCCGCTGATGCTCAGTCCGTTTACTGAAAAACCAGCTCCGTCATAGCTTCCGTAGAAGCGTGTTGTGCCGTCTCCAATCGGTGTCCAATTTGAAATACCGCTGATGTCAATATTGGCAGTCTGCAGAAAGTATTTGCCTGAAAAGCCCGAGTTTGCTGTATTGTTATGTGACAGCCATAAAAGATTTCCAAGATTTGCAATCTGATAAGGACTTCCTGATGAACCGTCTCCTGTTGTAGGAGCTATCACAGGTACCCATCTTGCATATAAAACGAGATTTGAAGTACCCATTTTAAGAGTAGAAGTTGCCACATAATCCGTTCCGCTGCCATCGTCCGCTGTGTTCCAGCCTACAAAGGCATAACCTGTTTTTGTAAGGCTTCCTGTGTTGCCGAGCACCGTCACCTTTGCGTCTTGTATGTAGATATTGCTGTCTGCAGGCACACTTCCCCCAGTGGAACCGTTTCCGTCATAGGTTACGGTATGTGGGTTGGAGTCAGTTAACTTGCGTATCCGACTGTTGGTATAATCTGATATATAAATAATTCCGCTGCTGTCAACCGCTACTCCGATGGGATGATTTAATTGGGCCGATGTGGCCAAGCCCCCATCCCCGGCATATCCGGAAGCGCCGGTGCCTGCAACTGTGCTTATGTTCCCGCTGGCATCAACCTTTCTTACCCGGTGGTTACCATAATCTGGAATAAAAATATTACCACTGCTGTCGACTGCTACTCCGCTGGGATAATTTAATTGGGCCGATGTGGCCAAGCCGCCATCCCCGGAATATCCTTGAGTACCGGTACCTGCAACCGTACTTATGTTCCCGCTGGCATCAACCTTTCTTACCCGGTTGTTAGTTTGATCTGATATGAAAATATTACCGCTGCTGTCAACCGCTAATCCATTGGGATTCTTTAATTGGGCCGATGTGGCCAAGCCGCCATCCCCGCTATACCCGGCAACACCGGTGCCTGCAACCGTACTGATGTTCCCGCTGGCATCAACCTTTCTTACCCGGTTGTTGGTATAATCTGCTATATAAATATTTCCGCTGCTGTCGACTGCTACTCCGGATGGTTGCCACAATTGAGCTGATGTGGCCAGACCTCCATCCCCGGAATATCCGGGAGTACCGGTACCTGCAACTGTACTTATGTTCCCGCTGGCATCAACCTTTCTTACCCGGTTGTTGGTATAATCTGCTATATAAATATTTCCGCTGCTGTCGACTGCTACTCCGGATGGTTGCCACAATTGAGCTGATGTGGCCAGACCTCCATCCCCGGAATATCCGGGAGTACCGGTACCTGCAACTGTACTTATGTTCCCGCTGGTATCAACCTTTCTTACCCGGTGGTTACTTTGATCTGCTATGAAAATATTTCCGCTGTTATCAACCGCTACTCCCTGGGAATAATTCAATTGGGCCGATGTGGCCAGACCTCCATCCCCACTATACCCGGCAGTACTGGTACCCGCGATTGTAGTAATTGTATAGGTTACCGAAGCAGCTGATGCCATCCCCGGCACCACACCCAACAGCATACAAGCCGTAAGCAATACGGCGACAAGCTTCTTTAATTTCATTTTTCTCATTTAAGTGACCTCCCTAATATATTTCTCAAACTTCTCTCTGTTAATAGGACTGAGCAAATATCCATACGCCCCTACTTCATATGCGTCCACCGCATAATCCCTATCATCCGATACAAAAACAATTCGGACGTCCGAGCTGATTTGCTGTACCATTCCGGCAATTTTCAAGCCCGGTATCCCATCCTTTCCCAACCTGATAAAGCAGAAATCCGGCGGAGCTTTTCCGACTTGCTCGATAAACCGGACATAATCCTCAAAGACCCCAACCCCTTCAATTTCTTTATCCTCCGACAGCCACTTTAACATTTGCTCCCGGATTTTGCCTTGCACATCCAGAATATATACCTTCAACCAAACACCCCCTGCTAAATGAAACGTCACGCAAAAACAAAATATTCCATTTTTCCTATTTGCTCTACATTATAACAAGCGGTTTTCTACAATTTTTCAACAAGCAAAATATGGGAATAATAAAAAAACCGGCATTCTGTCAGGCTTTGACAGGATTCCGGTTTTTTTGTTAAAATATTTATTAAAAAATTTTTACGAATTCAGTTAGATTTATATATTTTTATCGCTTGACCAACTCATGCAATCTTTTATCAGGCATGATACCAAGCTCTTCCTTTATTAAAGCCGAGTATGCGTTGAAATGCCTTATCGCATTGCTTTTATTGCCTGTTTCTTTATAAAGCTTCAGCAAAAGCTCAGAGATGTCTTCTAAGTAGGGATTTTTGTTATAGGCCTTCAATAAGATACGTTCCGCTTGATCGTATTTCTTTTCCTGCATATATTTTTTTGAAAGCTCAATACCACACTGCCCGTAAAACTTCAATAATCTTTCTCTTTCAAAATCTGACCACGGATAAAATTCGCTCTCCAGATAATCGCCTGTGTAAAGTGCTTCCATTTCCTCAAGAGCTTCCAGCCTGCCTTCCGTATTGTTCTCAACCAGTTCGCAAAAGTGTCCCACATCCCAATCCACCGGCCCAAGCTGTAAGTTGTAGTTATTGTCTATGCTGATAAGAGTCCTGTCAATTCCATATGCCTCCAATGCTTTACGGACATAATAAATACCGTTGTAAAGCTGCTTGATGGCTCTTTCGGGATTATCCTCCGGCCAAAGCTTATCCAACAGTTCATCTCTGAAAATATTCCGGTTATGATTTTGAAGCAAAAATGCAAAAAGTTCTCTGGATTTTTCTATCCGCCATTTAATAGGCTCATGACCTTCCCAACCCATCCGGAACCGTCCAAAGCATCGGATTTGAAGTTTTAATGAATGATACTCCGTTGTCAAAGGAATTTTTTTACGTAAACGCTCAACCGTCTTTTCCAGACGTTCTTCAGCAATCGGTTTCAGCAGGTAGTCCAAGGCGTGAAGCTCAAAGGCCTCAATAGCATATTGGTCAAAGGCCGTTACAAAGACAATGTCTGTGTCTGGGCTTACGTCCAGTATCCTGGAAGCCGCGTCAATCCCCCGCAATTGGGGCATATTGATATCCAAAAACACAACATCCGGTTTCAGTTGTCCGATTTCATCAATGGCTTCTATAGGATCTGTATACATTCCAGTTATTGAAATCTCCGGATACTTTTTCAATAAAAATTCCAGTTCACGGAGCGCTGGTCTTATATCATCAACAAGTACCGCTTTTATCATGTTATCACGCCCCGTTCCATTTATTTATCAGAATACGCCAGGTTACTTCTGTTCCCATATCTGGGATGCTTTTTATCTGAAGACCATTTCCATATAGCTTCTTAAGCCTGCTGTCTATATTTGACAAGCCTACACCGCTTCCAAATTTATGCTTTAGAGCGTTTCTTAACTTTTCCGGCTCCATACCCACGCCATTATCTTTCACCATGAAGATCAGCATTTTCCCATCCCTTTTAATGGAGACATCAATGCGTCCGCCTTCCTTTTTCGGCAAAACACCATGCATCACTGCATTTTCAACCAACGGCTGAATTATCAAAATAGGCACCTTAACTTCCTTATCATCGCAGACCTCAAAGCTCACCTCAAGCCGTTCTTCAAATTGTACCTTTTCGATATCTACATAGGCTCTCACGAACTCTATTTCATTTTTCAAAGGGACAAACTGGCTTAAATCCTTAAAATCAAAGCTGCGCCTCAGATAATTACTGAAATTGATTAAAAGGCTTCTGGCCTGCTCCACATCATAGCGGGAGATGGAAACAAAAGTATTCAGCGCATTAAATAAGAAATGAGGTTTTATCTGCGCCTGTAAAAAAGATAACTCTGCTGCTGTCTTTTGTTCATAAAAACGTTTGGTTCTTTCTGCCTGTACGACCATCTGAAGAAATATAAGAAGGAATAATCCGATATAAATGATTTCTCCAAAACTGCGGCTTACCTTATTGGTCCAGAAAAGTATATCGTGGATGTATGTCACCAATACAATCAGCATGCTCAAAATATTCAGCCAGCCATCCTTGCTTCCTTTCCTGATGCCGATGGCAACAATGATTACCGCACAAAAAATACCCAATACCTGTATAAGATTAGTTATATCAGCAAACCTTGTATATAAGACTGGCGACGTAAATATGTACATAATCTGAAACGGAAGAATTATGAATGGAAATACTCGCATGACTGCTGCTGAAAACTTTGATCTGAAAAGTTCATGTACATACAAAATGAAGAATAACACCACCCAGTCGGCAGAGGCGTACCAAAGAGTAATAACGGTATTTAGCGTCATTCCCGGAATAATCCTTGGTAAGAGGTACTGACCTACCATATCAAGCTGAACAGCGATGGATAGGCAAAGGCAGGAAAAAAACAAGGAATACTTGAACTCTCTTTGTAAAATATAACTGGCAAGGTAAAACAGCGAAATGATGATTAATGCTCCTAACAAAAAGATCTCTTTCCCCATGGTCAAGTCTTGGAGGGAAAGAATCTCCTCTGCACTTCCAATAGGCATGCTATACCAGAAACCGCCCCTTGCATACTGGAAGTTGGAGACATGAATGATGATGTCAAATTCCTTTGCCGGGGTATTGAAAAATACAGCCTGAGGTTTGTATTCGCCAACTTCTTCAGAGGCTTCGGTAGAAACTTTTCCATTGGAAGCCACCAGTTTATCATTGATAAATATTTCGTATGCACTTGAAAAACTATACGGTCTAAGACCAAGTGAAGTATTCACTGGAATATCTGTCTTTATATGAAGCCTGTATGTGGCATAACCTTGACCTGGCAAGTTTTTTCCGTCTATTGAGTATTCATTCCAGGTTTTTGGCACATTTGCATAGAGGTCAGGACTAACACCTTGAAAATCACTGTAGTTCAAAAACTTGTCCCAATAAAACTCCCATTGACCATCCAGTTGAATTGTCTGTTGTGTGTTAATATCCCATCCGGTCAAGTCAAGTATTCCAGCGTTTACTTTTGGTGTATCCGAAACGGCGACAGATGAGCAGCCAGACAAAGTTATCGTTATTATTGCTGCTAATGAAATAAGGGTTAAAAGCCTTTTTATATTTTTGACCGCACTCAAATCGATTGTTGCCATGCTGTTCACCTCACAAATGTCGCACTTATGCACGCTTATTTTTTGAATGTTTTCTGCCGTCAACAGGTTTCTTGCTGTCCTTGGGGACCAACCACAGATTGCCCTTTTTGACTGCTCCGTCTATGCGGCCTTCAGAGCAATAGTAGTTCACCATCCTGCTTGTTATACCCCATTTTTCTCCGGCTTCTCTCACAGTCAAGTAATCCATATGCATCCACCTAATCTGTAAATTTTACTAATTATATTATATTTCGACATCACGAAGTTTGCAATTAAAACTTATGACAGTAACCCTGCCAATGTCAAGAAACATTCAAAATACCATATTATCTTTTGCAAAGTATTTTAAGAGAGACACTATCATTGAGATAATGCCTCTCTCATTGCATTCCGTATCAGTTTTTGGTATGGTTCAGAAAGTTTTCCTATTAAGCCGTGCCCTGTATTGCTGATGCTCCTGCTCCAACCGCTTCCACTCATTGTCCGCTGCTTCAAACTCCGCGAGGGCGACTATCATCTGTGGAGAATCGTAGGGCACCTTTTTTTCAACCAACCGGCGCATTTTGTCTCTGCATTTTTCAACCTTGAGCCCCAGAGTATAAAGCTTTCCAGCCTGTTTGAACAATGTTGTTTTCTCTTTTGCCGTCATCTATAGTTCCTCCCTTATAAACTCGAATAGTAGTGTAATAGCATATATTATCATATTCTATTATACTACTTTTGGCAAGGAGAAACCCACTCAAAATCGGCAAACGAATAAAAAAATAGAGGAGCCTCAAATGAGATTCCTCTATTCGGCCTATTGTGGCTCGCTTTCCGTTTCATACATTGCGTCAATCATCCGCTGCACCATTTTGATCTGCTCCGGAGTCAGGTGCTTACACTTCTCGGCGATTCCTGTCAGTGTATTCATCTCGTTCCATTCCACACTGTCCTGTACAAAGTAATCGAGTGAGCGGTGAAGGACATTTCCGAGCTTAATCAGCGTTGAAATGCTTGGCTGATATTTCCCGGCCTCAATCTGCCTGATGTATACGGCGCCCACATCGCATTCCTGCGCCAGCCTTTCCGAGGTGTACCCGGCTTCCTTGCGCGCGGCGGCCAGCCGAACACCTAATGCTTTCCGATCCATTGAACCACCTCCGATTGTAGATAATACGATACAAAACTATATATTATTATTTTACTTTTTTTAGCTGTTTTGCGATAGAAGATTATAGCATATAATTTTGTAGTCTATATCACTCTACTAGTTTGTTCTTTTTCTGTGATAAATATTCTTAGAGTGGGAGATTCCTTGGGGGTTCACCATGAACCGACGCTGGGGTCACTGAGCAGACGCAGTATCCCCTTGGCGGGAACTGCGCTTTTTTTTACTTTGCCTACACGTTTCTTAAAATGAGCAGGTTTGAGGTATTACTCCCATTTTCTCTATAGCGCGCCTCCTTCTCAATCAGCCCGACTTTTACCAGATCGTGCAGGGCACGTTTGACGGTACTACGGGAGAACTGCAAGTCGGCGGCGATGGTGTTCACGGCGGGCCAGCAGGCCTGTCCTTTTCCGGCGCGATCCTTGAGGTACATATAGACAGCCCTGGCCCGATGTGGAAGCTCATTGGGCGGGGCAGTGTAGATTGTGCTGAAATAGCTCATGTGGATTCTCCTTTACGTTTTGAGTATGGAACGGCGG
This sequence comes from Oscillospiraceae bacterium, assembly GCA_963666535.1. Lineage (GTDB taxonomy): Bacteria > Bacillota > Clostridia > Oscillospirales > Oscillospiraceae. The sequence goes on from OY762913.1 coordinate 2,703,061, forward strand.
CGCGGCGTGTTTTCAGCCACTTCCTCCACCGGGGTATGGAGCGTACCGGTACCCTCCGGCAGTTCGGATACTGCTTCCATGTCATTCTCGACGGCAAGACAGGCCATATGCTTGCGGACGATGTTTTCCTCCAGCGTCTGCTTATCAGCATAGACAACCTTTCGATGAGCCTTTTCCTCCACGGCGTAGGCTTCTCCGAAGGTGATGCCCCAATCAAAGAACAGCCTTAGCCGAGTTTTCATGGGATGTGTACCGGTTTTCATCACAACAAAGTTTCCCTTTGGAAGCGATTTCAGCTCATCCGAGGTCATGAGCGGGCGCTCGATCATTTGCAGACTCTGAGAGGGATCGTTTTTCCCTCTGCTGATGCTTCCGCTCATAACGGTACGGCTGCCCAGCGCCTTGGATAGTACCTCGGCGGTCTGGCTGTTGGGGGCAAAGCCGCCGAAGATGGTGTCCTGGCAGTTATCCACGATGATTTCCGAACCTTCCTTGCCGTAGTTTTTTTGAAGTTGACCGAAGGACTGAATGATGGGTACCATGGAAAGGCGGCGGGAGCGGCTGGCTGAGAAGATCAGCTCCAGGGATTCGATGGCGGGGAGCGTACCCAGCTCGTCGCAGTAGAACATTACCCGGTTTTTGAGTTTGCCGCCGTTTTCATCAGCTACTGCAAGGATTTCACGGTAGAGCTGCTGGATCATCAGGCTGACCATGAAATACTTGGTCAAATCTTCCTCGGGAAGCACGATAAACAGCGCGGATTTCTCATTGCAGAACTTTTCCGCGTCTATGGCGGTGTCGAAGCAGAGTATCTGCTCCATCTCGCTGTCCAGAAAAGAGTTAAGCCGGGATAGGACGGTGGAGAGCACCGAGGCCATCGCCTGCTCTGCGGAGTTGAGGGCGGCGCCGGCAAACCATCGGGCTTTATGGTCGCAGGGGAGCTTATCCATGAGAAGCTGGAATTGGCTCTTGCCCTTGACCCGGCTTGGGGCCAACAAGTCCTGCACCAGTTTGAACACGCTGATGATGTGGCGACTGTCTGTTTTCTTTCCGTCAACCTCAGTCGGAGGCAGATACTCGGCTACCAACAGGATCACGGCGGTGAGCAGACCCTCGGCCGCATCGTAGAAAAATTGGTTTTGACCGTAGTTTTCATCTCCGGCGTTGATGATGGTCTTGGCAATGATTTTTGCATACTTTTCGGCCTTGGCCTTTGCCCCGAGGTCGTGATTGTCGGCAAGGTATCGGTCCATATAGGTATTGACCAAATGCAGCATATTATTGCCATCGGAACGGGTGGGGTTTCGTAAATCAATGACGGCCACATGGTAGCCGTAGTGGTCGCGGGCAATGGCACCGTAACTGCGGAAGAGATCGCCCTTGGTGTCGGTGGTTAAAAAGCTCATGCCGGTGGCGCAGGCATATTCAAGATTGGGATACAGGAAAAACGCCGTCTTGCCCACGCCGGACGCGCCGATCATGAGGCAGTGAACGTCGTCGGTATCCACCAGCGCCGTGACATTGTTTCTCCTACCGCGGCTCCCAAGGATGATGCCCTGCTCCGAGACGGCGGGGAGGCATTCGCCTCTCCGCCATAGAGCAGGCTGAAATAGAATGTGTTTGTAGGTGCTCTTAATCTCATTTTTAGAAGCAAAGCGGGCGGTACCGTGCTGCCCGTCGCCCACCGTGCGGGACTTGATGCCGTTTAAGGTATAGTAATTTGCCAGCAGGGAGAGCCCGCCGATGACGAGAAACATCACGGTGGCCGCTGCAATCAATATATAGACTTGGGATAGCATAGGAAACTCCTTTCTTCTCAGGGTAGTTCGTGATAAAATAAAAGCCATACAAACCATGGTTATATTATGAAGGGAACACGAATGGACAAAGAATTATTATTGCTTAACAGCAAATTGGATTATCACCTGTTTCTTTACAAACAGCTTACGGATCAAATATCATCCATTCAAAAATTTGCACAACAAAATAGCATCGTAAGCTACGAAGCGCTGCTGACGAACGAAACACTTCGGGACGCACTGCTGCTGAAATTCATTCTTTTTCAACGCACCCTCAAAAAGGTCGGTATCTCAACCTTTGAGAGCCGTTACAAAATGCGTCTGGAATCGTTCCCCTGGCTGGAAGCGGAATACTTTGACCAGAACTGCATAGTACATTATGACTGTGTATGGTCGCTTTTGCAGAATATAAAGCCGCTGAAAAAGCAGATTGAGCGCATTAAAAAATACGATGATGCCCGACATGAGGAGCATGGCGAGGATATACGCTGCAGCTTCTGCGGCAAGAGCCAGCAAGAGGTGGAGCGCATTATTGCCGGGACCCACGAGGCAATCTGCAATGAATGCATTCAGCTTTGCTCCGAGGTTCTGGAAGAGGTTGCGGCAGAGGAAAAAGAGAAAACCTGATTTTTAGGACAGGCAGGACAGTTTATAGCTGACCTGCCTGTTTGCTGCTATGTCATCTTCATTTCAAATCCACTCTGCCTTTGATGTGCTGCTATTAAATCGTCATTCCAGTCCTTACCCTCCGAGATAAGCCGCTGCGAGGAATATCCTTTTTCTGAAAGCTGATTTTTCAGCCGCTCGCTTGCCTTGTGCCCGGCTTCATCGTTATCCAGACACAAAGACACCTTTCGGAGCTGCGGATATTGCTCCAGCATCCACATCATCGCCTGACCGCCGACACCGCAGAGAGCCACATAGCTGTGGTTCTGCCAGTCCTGGGGATTCAGGGTGATGTAAGACAGCAAGTCAATGGGAGCCTCAAACACATAGAGGCAGTTGCTGGTGCCCACATAGTGAAAGCTGTAAGCAGGATCGCAGCCGTCCACGTTGCCCTTGAAGCCGCCGCCCTCGGTATAGAGCCCTCGCTTATGAGCATGGCGCGGTACGCCGTGTTCATCTAGCCCCACAAATACTGCGTTGTGATATTCCTTTGTGCCGTCCTTGGATTTCTCGCAGCTCTCGTAGATGAGCTTCTGCCGGGCAAAAAAGCTGACCACCTCACGGTCGAGAAGCCGCGTTTTTACCAGATAGGCATAGGCGCGGCGCATATCGCTGTGGGCAGTGGGCAGAGCAAACGACTTTTTCGGTCCCGGCTTCTTCTCCTGCGCCGGCGGATATGTTTCGCCCTGTTCGCCGCCCAGCAGTGTGGTTACCGCTTCAGGAAAGGTGAGACCGTAAAACTGCCGCACGAAATCGATGGCATATCCGCCGCGCTCCGCGGAGTGATCGTACCATTCGTTCCCGCAGACGGTGATGCTGTGGTCGGAAGAAAGCCGTTTGTCCCTACCGCTGGGGATCAACTTCTCACCGCGCCGTTCCAGAAAGTCCGCAAGATCCACATTGTTGGCGCGATACTTTTGCTCGTCGGTAAAGTGAACGTAGACGCCCATGAGACCACCTCCTATTTATGGCGGCTGCCGATGCGATAAAAAAGCACCAGGCGTTTTATCGTCCGGCGCTGTGGTTTTGGCAGCATGATATTTTTAATAGGGTTTCGCCGTTTTTTCCTCTTGTTCATCGAATTCCTCCAGTCGTTACAGTGACATCGTCGGTTCGTGATCGCCTCTGGCGTGCCCCGCCGCCCGTTTTTTCTCACCAAGCTTGAGCCGGCGTTTGCAGTCGATCTGAGGGCCGAGTGGCCTTAAGGGCGGTGCGTTGTCCGCGAAAATGCGGCTCATGTGATGCAGAAGCCGGGTACCGGCCAGCAGGACGGATGGCTCCTTAAACTGATCCATATGGTCGAGGAAAAATTGGGCATAGATATTGCCCTGCACCGCTGACAGGGTAAACCACCGGACGGCGGCATCCTTGTCCCTTGGCACATCCTTTCCCATAAGGTACAGCTTGCCGAGGGTGTATTGGGCGTACTCATTTCCTTGCCCCGCGGCTGCATTGAGATACCGCAATGCTGTTTCCATATCCTTTGGCACGTCCTCGCCGGCGAGATAAACTTTACCAAGGCGGTACTGTGCGAATTGATTTTCCTGACCAGCGGCCCGTTTCAGATATTCCATAGCCTTGACCGTATCCTTGGCGACATCCTCCCCTTTGAGATAGAGGACGCCGAGGGCATATTCTGCAAACTGGTTTTTTCTGTCCGCGGCAAGGGATAGCCAGTGCAGCGCCGCTTCCACATCCTTCAGCACACCCTCGCCGCCAAGATAAATCTTGCCGAGCCGGTATGCCGCGAACTCATTGTCCTGCTCAGCGGCTAATCGAAAGAGCCGAACCGCCTCGGCGATATTCTGCGGGATGTGCCGCCCCTCTTGATAGAGCTTACCGAGAAAATATTGGGCGTAGGGATTCTCGGTTTCCACTGCTTGTTTGAGATAGCCGAGGGCTTTTTCCACGTCCTCCGGGCTGGGGTCTTGCTCGGAGAGGATCAGCTTGGCAAGCTCGTAACCGGCGAAGGGGTTGTGGGCGCCGGCCGACTTCTCCAGATACTGTTTTGCCTCCGCGATATTCTTTTCCGTGCCCACACCGTTTAACAGCATCCAGCCGAGACGGTACTGGAGCTTGTCGTCATGGCTCTGCCGCTCCAAATCAGTAAAGCCGTGAAAGGCGTCCCGGAAGTGTCGTTCCGATTCGGCGCTGTTTTTCTCACAACCGATGCCGTCCCTCAGCATTTTGCCCAGTTCAAAGCTGGCATACGGAAAACCCTGTACAGCCGCGCGCATATAGAGCTGGAACGCGTGCTCCCGATCCTGCTCCACACCCTTGCCGTGATAGTACAGACCGCCGAGAGAGTATTGGGCATATTTGTAATTTTCGTCGGCTGAGAGAATCAGCCAGTCAACCGCCTGTTCATAGTCCTGTTCTGTGCCATGCCCCGAGGCGTACATTTTGCCGATGCGGTACTCGGTGTACTTCCACGGCTTTTCTTCCTCCGCCGCGTGAAATTCAGCAAGGGCCTTGGCGTACCAGAGGTGAGCTTCCTCCGCATCTGCCACGCAGCCAAGGCCATCCGCGATCATACGGCCGAGGTCATACAAGGCAAGAGGATTTCCGCTTGCCGCTTCCAAAAGAAGCAGTGCGCGGGCTTCTTCAAAATCCCGCGGGATTTCAGCATCCTCGTCACCGAATAAATATTGTTTCGCCAATTTGTAGTCATCGGTCCACCATGTGTCGGAGGAGCCACGACCACCAGAAGATACCCGCCCGGGCGTCTGTTCCCTGAAATCATATGTCGACTCGGAGGCTTCATCCTCCGCAAGAGAAGTGTCGGGCGATCCATCGTCCCAGGACTCCGGCTCCGGCAGAGCCGTGTCCACAAATGTCGGTTCCTCAAAGGTCAGGACGCCATCCCGTATATTCATAGCTTCCTGAATGACCATGTTGCGGATGGACTTGAAATCCTCACATCTGGAAAGCGGTGGCGGGTCTGCCGGGGTGTCGGTGTAGACGATTTCGATCCTTCCCTTGATTTCATACCACCGGCGGTAGGCTTCCGCCATCCGGCTGTCCCTTGCCAGCTCATCCACAATCTCATCCACCACATTTTTTAACTCAGGACGGAGGTATCCGTACTGCTTTTTACCGGAGATGCTTTGCAGACGCTCCGCGAGGTGCGTCATGAGCTGCTCCATATGGTCGCTCTGCAAAACGCCGTTTTTCATCTGCAGAATCAGCTCCCTCATGGCCTGTACCGATTCCTCTTTTAGGTGATCCCGTCGCTGGGTCTTTTCCGCGTACAGCGGGAGGAGTTCCTGCCGGAAGATCTCCTGTGCCAGAGAGAATTTCATTTTTCGGATGCCCTGTCTGGTGAGATACCCCTCCTTGGGCTCGGTGCTGTAGCAGATCATGTGTACATGGGGATGGTGCGACTCGTCGTGATAGGCGGCATACCATTTCAGATGGTCGGGATGGATTTTCAGGTTCTCGGCAAGCTCCGCCGCCTTGGAGGAAAGCAAAGCCTTCCATGCATGGGCGTTGTCGAAACCCAGCCGGGCGGCATCCTCCCGGCGCAGGGAAATGATGGGCATCCACACATTTCCGGTATATGTCGATACTTCTTTCGCAACCTGTGCAAGGACGAGCGGCTCATCCCCTCCGGTGAACAAACCGTGGCTGTCAAATTTTTCGACACGGGGACGGTTTGCGATGTAGTCCAGATATTTTTCCCGGTCGGCTATTTTATCAAGGTGCTGTTCCAATGCGATGGCGATAAACTCCGAAGCATTCTCCCTGTTGGGCTGGGCAAGGTAGTCCTCGTACTCAAACAGTTCTTTGGCATCGGGAAACTCCCGAAGGATTTCCTTTACGAGATTCTGCTGTTTCTTGGTGGCGTGCCAGAGCTCACGGCCGCTCTTGATTTTTTCCACGCCGTCACGGGTGGCGATGTACTTGACGAGGTGATTCAGATGGGCGGCAGTTTTTTCGCTGCCACCCTTGAGATAGCCGTTCTTGACAATAATGCGCGCCATTATTCTTCTTCATCCGGGCTGCTCTGGAACTCCACCGCATCATCCAGCCGGATTTTGCCTTTGGTCTTTTTCACTTCGGTGACGCATCGTCCGCGAAGCCTACGCAGTTCCTCATCGGTGATGTCTAGCGTAGTCGCCAGCAGATGCATCATCATGCTGATTTCCACCGAGAGTCGGAAGAGATTGCTTGCCATGCGGTTTTCCGTGTTCTGCAGGGTGCCCTGAATAGACGAGAGCAAAGCCTTGGAGAGATAGGATGAGGTGTCCTCGGTACCGAGGTAGCCCATGTAAAAGCCCAGCGCTTTCTCCACAAACTCGCTGCGGCTCTTGCAGTTGTCCTTTTCCAGCCAGCCGTCCAGCCGATCCATTGTTTCGGGATAGAGCCAGATAGCAGTTCGTTCCTTGTTGTTTTTCATGTGAAAGCCTCCTATTCCGTGTGTGACCACCTGTGAGGTGACCGTCCGAAAGTCTTTGTTTCCTTGGGCTTCGTGAGATTCCGACCACCTTGACCGTGCCAAAGCCCCAATCCGACCACCTAAGCCGAAAGCCCGGAAACGCCCAGCACTGCTGGGCGAAGTGGCTGGCGGGAGGTCGCGCACGACCACCCGCCTTTCTCCTGCTCTGTTTTCGACCGGGATTCCATTCCACCTGTATGGCGGCTTTGCATGGCCTTGGGTGTTTTTCGCAAGCTCCGAACAACGCACCGACACGGCGTTTCATGGGGTGTGGGGGTATACGGATGCCACCTCGTTCCGCAAAGCGGCACACAAGGGCAAACGGGGCGGCAAGCGGCGATATGGCGCGCCCCTACAGTTCCATGTTCATGCCGGGGGACTGTTCTGTGATCTCCTTGCCGTCGAGGTGATCAAGGAAAATCTGCCATTGGTCGTCATTTGTGCGGTAATCCTTCCTGTAAGCGTGGTAGGCTGCGGCAGCCACATCCTTGATTGAAAAGGTTGCCCAGCCGCTTAAATGCCGGGCGGTATGGAACAGGCCGCTGTCGAGATCAATGTCGCACAGGCCGGTAATGTTCCCGCGGCCCTCGATACGTTCTCCCACGAGTTCGCCGAAGCGTTCCTCACTGATGAGCGATCCTGCCCGTAGAAAATAATCCATAAGGGTGTCGGGCTGCGGGTCCATATCCTGACGCAGATAGCGCCTGGTCTGGTAGACGGCCTGCAAAAATTCGAAGGCGTGTTCGCATTCGAGACAGTTTGTTACGCCGTTTTCGGTGATACGGAAAACAGAAAAACGGCGGAGCTCTGCTTCCCGCTGCTCCGCCGCAAGGCGATCCTGTTCGATGAAATTTTCAATTTCCTGCCGCTGTTCGGCGGGGATGAACTGTTCATATAGCCGCTCTGCCAGAGCCTGCACCTCACTCTCGATGCTCTTGCCCTGGGCTTCGAGCGCGCCGCTCAGCGCGTCGTATTTCGGATTTGGCAGCCAAAAGCTGATTTCTTCACTGTTCATGCTTCATCTCCCGCTCGTGACCAGCGGGTGATACGCCCGCCGCGTTTCCGGCTTTTTCTTTCTGATTTTTAGGCGGAGCAGGTGTGGCGGTCGCGTCCTCATCGCCCTCGTCGATGTACTCCCGGACGCTTCCGGGGACATATTTTTCGTAGAGCTTCTGGAGCTGATCGGCAAGCTCCCGCTCCAAATCAGCGCTTTTTTTACCCATATAGCGTTTCAGGGCGCGGAGCTTTTCGGCGTCCATGCCGACTGTGACGGTGTCCAGTTTCATTTTCGGGTTCCTCCTTATATAATTTTAATTGACATTAAAGCCGCAAGGCAGAAAAGAAAAGGCGGCGGTTTCCCTGAAATAATTAATCTTCAACATAACTGATGTATGGGATTTTCAACCACGCCGTCCAGTTACGATTCGCAAGCTTGGTTCGGACCACGCCGTATTTGGTGCCCATGGCCTCAACTACCTCGCCGTTACCGACATAGACGCCGATGTGTCCCGACTTCCACACGGCGAGGCCCGGCGTGTCGGGCATTGTATCCATGGAGCCCTTGACGGTGGCGGCGTTATACATGCCGTCCGCGCCGATGTCCGGCATACCGTTGGTTCCGTACTCAATAGTTTTGGTGTCGGGATTGAACCAGCCGTAGCCTTTGATGAGCCCGACGCAGTCCGTGGTACGTCCGCCCAGCCAGTTGTTTCGGATGAAATCCTCGTAGCTGCCGACGCCGTCTGGATACTGCTCCAGCTTGTATGAAAAGAGCGCGTCTGTCAGCACGTCGCCATAGGTACCCCACACGTATCCCCAGCCGGAGGCGAAGGCGTTTTCGGCGTAGGTCACAAGATCCAGGTTGTTTTTTATTTTTGGTTGGAGAAGGGTCAGCCCGTCCAACGCAACGCCGCTCCCGCCGCCACGTTCGATTTCTCCGGTATAGGAACCGGCGCCGCCGTAAACAATGCGTTCATAAATTTTTCCGGCGTTGGCCTTTACGGCGTCTGTGATCGGGTGACCGGCCACCGCAAGGTTCGTATATGCCGTCGCCAGATCAGCGGGAGCTGCGACCGTTTCTCCCTCGGCGTTTTCATTGTATGATACAAAGCAATCCACAAAAGCGCGGGTCTCTTCTCCCGAGAGGGACAGGTTCTTGTTGCCGAAATACAGAGAATAAAATATAGACTTGATCCGGATACTGTCCAAGGCGCCACTGTCCAGCCCAGCTTGCGCAGCGGTAATCGCCTGATCCAAAACGGCAAAGCATCCGCTCATGTCGTTGATGTATGCCGTGTACTCGGCAGGGATGGAGGAAGAAAAAGCGCCGCCATTGAAGCTCAAATCAATGGCGGCGTTGTTATGGTCCGCAGAGCCGGAGAGCAGTCCGCAGATGAGAACGATAATTAAAATGAGGGGCGACAGGACGGCGGCGACGATCCACCCGATGGTTTTTCGGAGGCGATCATCCGACAGGGCGGCAATTGCCGCTTTGACCGCAAGCCCAATTGTTGCGGGATCAGCCATTGGTATTCACCTTCTTCATATTATCTACCGCCTGCCTTTCCGAACAGCTTCTCTTTGTATGACGGGGCGTGAACCGCCAGATTGTACCGCTCGTTGCCGCATTTATACAGGCACACGCCGCGCTGGGGGAAGCGGATCAGGTTGTATTCCGATTCTTCAAGCTGCAGGGAGTCGATATAAAACTGCTTGTCGATATTGCCAGCATTGAAGAGAAATGAGTGGGTGGGGATGGAAAACAGAGGCTTGGTCATCTCGCGGATGCCCTCGATATTGAAGTCCTCAAGGTTCTGCGACGCCAGGATCACAGACGATTCTTTCTTGCGCACGCGCTTCATAAAATTGCGAATGTACTCTATCGCCGTCAGGTTTGTGAGGAATAAATAAAGCTCATCGATGGAGGCGGCGGTGTTGCCCTCGGTCAGAAGCTTGTCGGACATGAAGGACAGCACGTTGAACAGCAAGGCATTTTTTACATTTTTACTGGCTTGCAGAAGCCCCTTGACGCCGAAGACAATGAAGCGGTCGGAGGTCACGTTGGTGCGGCCGTTGAAGAATTTGCTCTCGGCGCCCTGACACATAGAATGGAGCCCCAGCAGGATCTCCTGTAAGAGCTCGGCGCTATAAAGCTGATACTTCGCGGTATCGTAACCCTTGTACTCGTCTTCAATCAGAGCGTACAGGTCGGATAGAATGGGATACGCATCGGCGGTCAGCCTGCTGAAATTTGTTTGGTCACTGATGCCCCAATTTTCATAAAGCTTTCCCAGCATGATTTCGATCACGTCGATGTGGCGGTCAGAAAAATCCTTGTAGCACCTGAAAAAGTCCTTGAGGAACGAGATGTGCTGGCTGAGCTTCGTGCGCTGACGGAAGGTCTGCGGCGCGTCTTCATCGCCGGGGTTGCCGCCCTCGTCCCAGGTCTTGGGTTCCAGGGGATTGATCATATACTGTCCGTTCATGAGATCGACGAAGCAGCCGCCGAGGTTTTCCGCAAGTTCTACATACTCGTGCTCAGGGTCGAGGCAGATCACGTTCTTGCCGGATTCGAGGATGTTACAGAGGATCAGCTTGAGTAAATAACTCTTGCCTTGGCCGCTGTTTCCGAGAATCAAGATATTGGCGTTGGTCTTGTCATCGTCGCGCTGGTCAAAGTCTGCAATGATATTGCTTCCAAATTTGTCCCGCCCGAGGTAGAAGCCGTGGGCGTTAGTTTTTCCGCTGTATCCAAAGGGGTAAAGATTTGCCACCGAGCTGGCCGGCAGGACGCGCTCGAACTGGCTGCCGAACACGTTGTAACCCGCCGGACCCACCGCGAGAAACCCCTCCCTTTGGCGGAGCAGCAGACGGTCCACGTTGAGCTTGCTTCTTACCAGCTCGGTCAGCACGTCGGTCTGGAGGAGCTTCAGCTCATCCGGATCGTAGGCGGTCAGCTCAATGTAAACGGCGCAGTGCAGGAGCGGTTCACGGTTCCGGTGCATGGAGGAAACCAGCGTCACCACATCCTGCAGGTTGCTTTCAGCGGTAACAGTCTGCTGGAGGTCATTGGTGCTGCTCCGGCTCATGCGGTTTTTATTCGCCGCGTTATGAATGATCTTCTTTTCTTCATTCGCCGTCACCTGCCGGGTGTAGATGCGCAGGGTCACGCCATCTTTTTCTCCCAGGTGCCGAAGGATCGCCTGCTCCGAGGTGCTGGTGGGGTACTCGCGCAGCGCCCATGCGCACCGGTAGGTATTGCCGCAAATGAAATGATCGGTGCAAAACTTAATCACCCCCGGCGCGATCATGTCGAGGAAATCCTTTATTTTAGCATCCTCCGCTGCTTCTTTTTTTCTGATTTTATTCACCGAGAATCACCCACCTTTCTCCGTCGTAGTTCTCATATTTTTCGGTTGTGACGTTCTGCTCATAGTAAACGCCAAGGAGTTTTTTGATATCCGCTTCATCTGTCCGGCGCGTGGTGAAGCCCTGATCCTTCAGGCTTTTCTCGATGCGGGAGAGATAAGGGAGGATATCGGATTCCTTTTCATCCCGAAGACGGATGATGATGAAAAATTCTCGAGCGGTCGCCATCTGAACCTGCATCCGGTCCAGGTTTGCCGTGTCCTGCAGCAGAAGCTTACGGATGATGGGGCTCTGTTCCGCGTCGATCCTCCGGCGCAGGAAACTTTTGTTGTCCTCGAAATTCTCACGTGAGTTCAGACAGAGCATTTCGATCTCCGCGATGCCCTTGAGGACATTCATGAGTGCATAGATCCGCGCCGCGACACTGGCGTCGGACAAAACGCTAATATTGGTCGGCTTGATGATAAAAAACACCAGGCTCCCACGGCCAGTCACCAGACTGTAATCGGTGACGTCCGTGATGCCCATAAGCTGGCGAGTGGACAGCTTTTCTTTCGCTGCCTTTTTTTCTTTTCTGTTCATAATCACGCCCTCCATTCATAAAGCTGCTGGCGCCCGATAAAGAAGAAAAAGGCGCAGCGAATAAAGTCGAGGATGCTGGTATCTTCAAAGCGGATGGATAAAAATGCGTAGAGCGCCGTGAGGACGATGGGGGGCAAGAATCGGAGCTGTGCCAGCGCGAACACAGAGATTAAAAGGCCGACGCCGATGATGCCGATGTCCCGCAGCTCCCACAGCCATAGGGTGGCCTTGGCCTTCAGATTGTCTGGGTATAGATACATTCTTTTTTCCTCCTACCATTGGATGTGCTGCGAAAAGCCGTAGCGGTCGCAGTACAGGTCACTTGTTTTCCTCCTTGATTTTACGTAAAAAATATGCGATGCCCCGGAGGATAAAGTTGACGCAGGGGATCGCCACGCTGTTGCCCAACGCCTTGTATCGGGCACTATCCGACGCTCTGGGGATGTCCGTCCAGCCGTCCGGGTAGCCCTGGAGCCGCTCGCATTCCAGAGGCGTCAGCCTTCGGATCAGCTTGCGGCGCACCACAATGCATTTGTCTTCGGACACATATTGGTTGTTGACGCCCTTATGGTCACTGTAACCGATGGTCCCGACCGTTTCCTGATAAGGCTGGCATACGAGGTCGGTGCGTCCTTATGCTGTCGGGCGCTTTGGGTGGCGACCACATCCTTCTCCGAAAATTCGTCGCTGCGTTGGCGGCTGTATACGGCATGTCGGTCGGCTCCGGTTAACGTGTAGGCGATTCCTGTTTGGCAGCCGAGGCCATTGCCGCCGTTTTCCGGCTCCCGGTCGATTGTGTTTCCGGCAATGCAGATGACCTCATCGAGTTGTGTTATTAAAGGCTGGTTATTGCCACCCGTCCCATAACGGGCCGACATGGTGGGCGCCACAGCGTGGGGACCGGTGTACCGGCTGTCAATGCCGTGGTTTTCAAACAGCACAGGCTGATTGTTGCCTGAGGTTCCCGCCGCCGAGGTAATGGTCGGGCAAACGCCTTCACCGATCTCCGCGCCGCCCTGCTGAGAGGCCATGACCAGCGGCGGGTGCCCGTCCATTTGTGCCCGGAGGGTAGCGGTGATATCCTCGGTGATATCCATGCGGCTGCCGCCCTGATCGTTGAGACAGAGAATGGCTGGCACCATATTTGTACCGCTTTCGGATGCCTTCAGCGTGGGTGAGAGATCCTCTCTGTAGCCGATACCGCCTGCCGCGGGTCCGGCGCCGGCGCAAAAGCCCGCCGCAAAAAGAAGACCGCCCGGATTCCGTCCGCCTCCGCCGTCCGCTCCGGCAAGTGTCGGTGCTACGCCTTCCGGTAGAAATATCCGGCTCTGCTGAGTATCCCATCCGTTCAGGCAGTTCGTTTCCGCCACAAAGGTCTGCTGCTTCATGCCCGGCTGCGCGCCCAAAGCTCCGGCAACGTCTTGCAGATCCCGCACCTCGTCCCGCTGGTTGGCAGCAAAGGCGATGGCTGATTTTTCTTCTGTTTTCACGTATCCGTGCCCGCCTCCATCGCCGCCATAGAGCGTTGGCCATATTCCATTCTCCTCAAAAACGCGGCGGCTCTGTACATCCCACGAGGTCAGGCAAGCCCCGCCTGAAGCATCAGCGCCTCCTTGAGCTGGGGCGGCAGTTCCTTGCCTCGGGCCTCCGCCCGACGCAGAATCCCCAAACAGGCCGTCCTGCTCAAATAATATTTTTGGGGCACACGGTCCTGCAAAATCCGCGACAAGGAAGATTCGACGGCGACGCTGGGCGACACCCCAGAATTGAGCGTCCAACACTCGCCAAGCCAGGCTGAATTCATTTCCCAATATGATTGCCCCAGCAGATTGCCATGTCCCGTCGTCAGGTCGAGGCACATGACAGGCGCTGTCCTTAATTCGGACGATTTCTTCGAGGACCGCCCTGAAATCCTCTGAATCGGAGGAGCTGAAAGCTCCGGGCACGTTTTCCCAAACGAGGAATCGAGGTCGAACAAGGTGAACTGGTATACCTCGCTGTTCATCGGCTTTTCTCATCTCCTTTGCAATTCTGACCTGCTCCATAAAAAGGCCGGAGCGTTCGCCCGCGAGGCCGGCGCGCTGTCCGGCGATAGAAAGGTCCTGGCACGGCGAGCCCCCGCAGAGGACATCCACAGGCGGTAGTTTCGCGCCGTCCAGCTTTGTAATATCCCCGACGTGGACCATGCCGGGGAATCGGGTTTTTGTAACTTCGATGGGAAAGGCTTCGATTTCACTCGCCCATATCGGCGTGACGCCGTTATGGACAGCCGCCAGTGGGAAGCCTCCGATTCCATCGAAGAGGCTCCCCAGCGTCAGCATCAGACTATCCTCATGGACGGAGCGGGAGCCTCGGCCGCGGTGAGCTGCATTAGCTCGCCGATAATAAACACACCGTTTTGTTCTCTAACTCTGCACATAGGGATGCCGAGCCTGTTTGCTTCATCGATTTCAAGATGCATCCCCAATGAGATTCTGCTGCCATAGCACCACAGCTCGTCACATCTTGAAATCACGGCAAGTCCCATGTCAAGGCCGGCTTGCCGTTCCAGCGGATCGGCGTCGTTGAGGAGCTGTGGATAGCGCAAATGGGGCGCAAAAAAAGCGTGCCCCTGTTCCATCACATGGCGGCACGCTCGCTTAGCAAACGCGATATTCCTTTCTACGTCCCCCGCATAGGGGGACGCTACATATATGAGCTTCATAGGCTTTTTCCTTTCTCTGCTATTTCGCCACCGCCTGTACAACGGTTCGGGTGGTGTTGACGGCGGCTTGAGCGGTATAGACTGCGGACATAAGATTTGCTTTGGTTGAGGTATCCAGCCCGAACGCCCCGGCGATCCTCGGCACCTCGCCGGCGGACAGCATCAGCCCAAGTCCCAGCAACGCGTGATCTTTAACCACCATCAGGCCGGCCGTGAGGATGGTCGCCTGTAAAAACGTCGTGAGACATAGGCCGATGATTTGTTTACACCACTGGATGAAACCGTCGATATAGCCGCGGGGAACAGAGAACATGTACAGGCTTCCCACGGAAATTTGAATCAGTAGGATGCCTCCACGCTTGAGGTTTGAGAAAAACACCTTGATCACCGCGTACCCCATGAGGATGACGATAAATAGGATCATGATCGGACTTGTAATGGCAGAAAGACCTCCAAATGCGCCAGAGCTCATGGCACCGCTGATGTCCGATGTGCTTCCAAGCCCGGACAGGACGCTGTTAGCCATATCTCCGAAGCTCTGTCCATAGCCGGTGATACCCGCCGTGAGGCTGCTCTGTAAACTGACCGACAGTTTGAACAGCTCCACCGGAGCGACGGTAAAAAGCGATACCGCCATAAAGCCCTTGATGGCGTTCAGGGCGGCGTCCTTGATGCTGCCGCGGCCGTTCTGATATTCAATTCCGGTTTCAAAGGCCGATACCACAAGTCCGGTACCATACAGCGCCCAAGCCAGATAGGAAAAGAACAGGACGATGGACTGCACCCAGCTCATGTCGAACAGCTCGACGCCCATGCTGCCCATCTGCGAAAAAAAGTTACCGAGAAAGCCCACGATCTGACCGTATAGCCAGTCGATTAACTGGTTCATGACTTTATCGAGTGCAAAATCCCATATAAAAATGTGAGGTCACCTCCTTTGCTGCTGTAAATTTTATGAGAAATAAAAAGACACACCGTAATTGATCCTTACGATGTGCCTGGGAATGGGTTTGTTATTGATTTTTTAGTTCGCTGATTTTATCCGGGTTCAGATAGTGTGTAGCGTAGGCTCTCTCAATTTCCTCCACTCCGCTTTTAGAAAAACGGAGTTTTCTTGCATGGGGAAGCTGTTTCTGCCCCCACTGCTTATAGAATGTCCATGACCCCTTGAGATTGTTTTTTGCCGCGTAGCTTCCGATTTCCCTCATTATATATGAGAGCTTCGACAGGTTTGCTTTGCAGACATGTTCCAGATAGTCCACCTTTCCAAACCGCCACCGCTCATAGTCCTCTTTCGAGAGAATGCCCAAGTCCATGAGCACCTGCACCGGCGCCGCGATGCCGGTTTTCTGGAGCTGCTGGTACATGGAATTATGCACCTTCCCAATAATATCTCTGTTATTCATATCGCAACACCTCCCGCAAATAGTTTACTATAAATCCAAGCTAACCGCCAGCGGATATCCGTCAATTCTGATCTCACATACCGAGAATCGTCCAGCACATCCTTGCATAAAGCTGATGAATATCACCTCTTTCCGTGCTATACTGAATATAAAAATGTGTTTGCTCCTTGGAGATGGGTATGGTTTACGCTATTTTAATTTTTACAAGCTTTATCGCTGCTTTCGTTTCAGGTGCGGCTGGCTTCGGCGGCGCTCTCTTGTTATTGCCGGTGGTGACTGCCTGTGTCGGTGCGGAGGTAGCCGTGCCTGTGCTGACGATTGCTCAACTTATTGGAAATCTTTCACGCATGGCGTATGGCGTAAAGCAGATCAACTGGAAATCGGTTGGGCTGTTTTGTGTAACGGCACTTCCGTTGGCTGCGCTGGGTGCGTTTGGCTTCTCTGTGCTACCGAAAGATATTGTTACCCGCTGCATTGGCGGGGTGCTGATTATTCTTGTACTGTTCAAGACGATAAAGAAAATTGAGATTAAGAACGGTAAAAAAGTCATGCTTGTTGGCGGTGGGGTCACAGGTTTGTTATCCGGTCTTGCCGGGAGCGGCGGACCTATCGGAGCAGCGGCATTTCTGACCCTTGGGTTGCCACCTATAGCCTATATCGCCAGCGAAGCCGCAACTGCCACAGCGATGCATATACTCAAAACTGTAATCTACAGTAAGCTGGTCGGTATCGACACAGCGGCGCTACTCATAGGCCTTGCAATGGGAGCAGCTATGGTGGCTGGAACCTTTGCGGCAAATCGCATCATCAAGAAGATGGAAAAAGCAAAATTTCAGACATATGTCGCTGTTTTACTCTGCGTGGTTGGTATATATATGCTGATATCTGGAGGATAGCGGATGAACCTAAAGGAACGGGCCAAAAAACTCAAAATAGATATTCCGGCAGTGTTTATTGCCATGAAGAAGAGAGAAACACCAATTAGGGCAAAGCTAATTGCCGGGCTGACAGTTGCATATGCCCTCTCGCCCATCGATCTGATTCCAGATTTTATTCCTGTACTGGGCTACATAGATGATATTATCTTGTTACCAGCACTGGTGGCACTCACCATACGAATGATACCATCAGATGTTTTTGACGTATGCCGCCAGGAAGCAGAAGGACTTTGGACAGGCGGGAACCCAAAGAAATGGTATTACGCCTTACCCATTGTGTCGGTGTGGCTGTTGATCTTCTGTTTGATTGTTAAGGCGATATGGTTTTAAGTTGGTTCAGTCGGACAAGTTGAGAATACTTGTCCGACTGAATTGCTACATCCCAAGTATCTGCCAGATATATAACGGCGCCGTCAATGTGAACACCAAACAAGCAAATAAAATTGCCGGCGCGCTCCATTCAAATTGACCGTGCTTGCGAAAATCAAAATATGCGGTGCCCAATTTTGCGAAGAAAAACACCGCGAGGATCAAATCTATTGCCGGGAAAACGACCTTGTTGACAACGGTCTTGATCTGATCCGATGCGTCGTTCCAGGTTCCTTCAATCGCTCCCGCCACATCACCGCTGCCCGCCGCAAACGCCGTTATACTACACAGAAAAGCTACGACCAGAACGATGAATAGAAGCAGCGATATTTTCTTGAACTTTGTCATAAAGACCACCTTTCTTAAATAGGACAAGACCGTAGGAGATTCCCGCGGCCTTGTCCCTCTGATTAATTTTTTCGTTACGGCTTGAGTGGCGCCACATGCCAGTCCTGCCAAAGGTTCCCGCGGATCGTGAGCGAGTCGGTGAGATTCGCCGACAGCATCCCAGCCGGTGTCCACGCGTCGATGAGCCAGGTGTTGACGGTATAGCTCCCGTCAGGCATCCAGATCGGGGTGAAATGTGTCCGGTTCTTATACGTCGAGTATTGGTTTTTCTGGAATTCAAACCGCCCCGAGCCCATCCGGTCCAGGAGCCGCCAATAGTTTTTATAATAAAACTCTGGAAAATAACTGACAGCATTCTGTGGCTGCGTGACCGCCGGGCTCTGGTTGGAGCTGACGCTTCCGGTCACAGTCTGATTGATGCCGTATCCAGATTTCATCGTCCTACCGGTGGCTGTAGGGTTCTTGCTGTCGCACTGGATGCTCATGGAGGAGGTCAGGCTGGCGCTGTAACGATCGAGCGAATACTCCCACCAGCCCTCGTCCAACCAATAGCCGCTGTCTTCTCCTGTGGAATGCCATACCCAATTTGCATGCCACCACGGCCGCCAGACAGTCCAGCTTGCCGAGCTTTGCTCCGGACGGCTTAGTACGGCAACGGGAGAAAAGCTTTCATTACGGTCGTCGGCCACCGGGTTTGTCGGCGGGTTTTGATCAAGGTCAACAATTTTTACCTTGATGGTAGCCTTGGAAACACTGCCGGGGCCGGACACTGTAACTAAAATCACCATATCCTTCGCTGTATCAGGCGTTGTCCATTTCACCCATGCCAGCTGACTGTCCCCGTCAGGGTAATAGATGTTGCTTACATTATATATTGTGCCGCCGATGTCGAAGCTGACGGTGGTTGGGTTGTCTGGATCGGACTGTCCGCCCATGACCGTGACTGCCGTGAAGACCTCAGTATTGACCCGGTATTCGTAGTCATGGGCGGTTACGACCGGTGCTTCGGGTTTATCGGTAAAGCGGACGATACCGAGTCCAAGAGAAGAAATGATGTCCGAATCGGACGCGGCAGTCGTTTTGCTGCCGCTCCACGCGGGATAGCCAAGATCGGATACCTCCAGAAACATGGCGAGGGGGAGGTTCTTATGAGTCAGCGATTTCATCCAACTCCTGAGCAGTCCGTTGGTCTGCTGGTCATAGAGTGCCGCTTCGGTGGCGGTGGTGGCGATCTTGACTCCCTGAAATGTAAAGTAGGCAATGGGTTCAAGCAGTATTTTGTAATCGCCACCGATGAGGATATCGTAATCCATGCCGGTAACCTCGGCTATTCTCTTTACCACATATTCGGAACAGAAGTATTTTTTTATTGCGTCAATATTTGTTGTTCCATTAGTGCTGATGATCCGGGGCATGGTTTGTCCTGGATTTTTAAAGATATATCCTCCTTGTGCTGGTTGCAGCGAAGCGCCGCTATTATATTGTAGTTTACTTGTTTTTCCGAAGTGATAAATATTTGATGGCGGCGTTGTATTTGTAAAGTCCACAGGTGTAGTAACTACCGCATGGTCACTTGCCCTCACTACAGTCACACGCACTCCCTCATTGCCGGAATTCCAGTAATTTGAGCTTGTACCGCTGCCCATCCCGCCCCCGCCGCCGTCGATATTTCCGCTTCCACCGGTATCTGCCAGCGCAAACATCGGGCAAATAATGCAAAGAACGATCAGCAGCGATATTGCTTGTATAAACAGTTTTTTCAAATGATCCTCCTTCCCAAAATAAAAAAAGCACGGTATCTTTCAACCGTGCTTGAGAGCCATTCTGATTTAGTCCATATTGCCTACTTGCTTATTGATGTCACCCTCGCCGTCAACTGTTTCTCCTTGATTTTCTCCTAAATTTGGCACGTTATCGAATCCCGGCAGCCCTCCTCCACTTTGAGAGGAGCCGCTGGAGCCTCCGGTATTGGTGCTCGGCTTAGGCGATGTAGTGGCCGTTTCGCCGTTCGGCTTTTGGGAGGGATCGGTGAGCTGTTCCTCACTCGGCTGCGGCGGCTTGCTCACGTCGCCTTGGATCGTTTGATCAGTACCCGAGGTGTCGGCGCCGTTATCTGTGCTTGCTGGCTGGGTGGTATCCGGTGTGGCCACTATGACCTCTTTCTCTTTTTCTGCATCGGTATTCACCGTCACCTCGGCAGGCTGGGAGCTCTGAGAAGGGACCGGCTGCTCAGCAAACTTTTCAGGGATAAAGCGGCTGCCGATCAGGACAGCCAGCACGGCGCATACCGTGAGGCATCCGGCAACAACCAGCCGCTTTTTGGTTTTATCGTTCATGTTTTTCATCGGTGCGTCCTCCTGTAAATTTCTGATAGCTCCTTTTAGCCTCACCCTACCATAAGAGTCCTCGGAAGTCTATCACTATTATAAAAACTTTTTGAAATAAGTCAAAACCTGGGAATGTATCCCGCTGTATTTTTTACCTTGATCTGCATGGGCGGCAGGAGCTTGCCGGCAAAGGACACGGGAACCTCAAGCATGATCGTGCTGTCGGCCTCAAAACGGGCCGACGCCTGGTCGCCAGCAGCAAGGGGCGCGTTTCGGATATCCACTGACAGATCCCATATCCGAAACTCAAGCTCACCATCAACGGTGCTTTTTTTATGAGAACCGCCGCTGTCTGTCAGGCCGAGGATTCTGTCAATGCGGTCATAGATATCGCCGTAGTCCAGCGATTCCTCAAAATCCTCGGCGATAGGCTGATATGCGCCCGAATAACCTTCGCGGACGCCATGGTAGACATCGTCGTAGTTGTCATTGACAGTGGAGATGACGGCAGCTTGCATCGCGTCCCGCACACCCTGGGCAATGATCAGGAGCCGGAAATACTCCGATACGCCGCAGAAAATAAGGGCCAGAGCGAGGGTGACGGCGACGATCAACGGGAACGAAGTGCCACGTTTATCTTTAAGGATGTTCTTTATTTTTTGCACATCATCACCTACTTCCAATAAACTTCTGATTTTCCAGATGCGTCCGCTCTCAGTGTAATCGGAAACGAGCCGAAGCCGGCGAAGAGCCCGATGTTGGTCTGATAGGTAACCGTCACCGTGACCTCCTGATTTAGCTGGATATTGCCGGTTTTCGACCATGTTACGGTAGGCTCCAGCCCGGTTCGTTCACGCAGGAGCTGTTCCTGAACGGACGTTTCGGCTCCGACGCACCCGGCGATTTCCGCCTCCCGGATCAGCTCCGCTGCGAAGGTGTCGACCTGCTGCTTGGCGATATACACTGGGAAGACGCGCACAGCCAAAGCGATGACCAGCATGGCACACAGCACCAAAACCGCCACGTCAATGTAGCCCTCGCCGCGCTTGCTCTTGAGAATACGCATCAGCAGATGGTCACCCCCTGTTCCAGAGAGGGCGGCTCCTGTTCCATCTCCCGGATATCTTCGCTCAGCATGTGCCACACATCGCTGTTGAAATTTGCCCGGATTACCTCCTGCTTCAGCAGCTCGTCCGCGGTGATCTCCATCGCATATTCGATATCGCCGGGATGCCCTTTCACGCTCTGGCCAGACAGCAGCAGCTTTGCTTTTTCGGGTGTCAGATAGACGAACCCGCCCGGCGTCATCATGTCAAAGGACACATTAGGATGCTGCTCGATGAATTCCCGCACGGTAACCGGCTCATCCCGACCGGAGGTCGGAGCTGTGTCCGGCGCCAGCGCATAGAGACTTTCGGTATCCTGACAGTCCATAACCGTCCAGACGGCATGCGAGAAGTCCTCGTCATGCACCATCTCCATACCGTTTTCCTCGATCCATTTATCCCGCACGATTTCCAGCGGGTTTTGAAAGCGTAGGAACCACTCTGCCTGCTGTTCATCTACATGGCGCATAAAATGTTCCTTGACCATTCTGGTCGCATAGATTTCCTCCGCCTTTTCTATCAGCTCGGAAGGAGACATGACCGACCATTCGGTGACAAAATCAGCATAGTTTTCCCTCATCCTGTCAAAAAGCAGGACTTGATGTTTGTTTTCCATAGGTACATTTCCCTCCTAAAACATCCCGCCAAGGGATGAGATAATTTCATAAACGATGATCGCCATATAGGTCAGCAGAAAGCACAGGAGCATGAGGAAAGAAAACACCCGTATTTTAGGCGGGATCTTCATAGCCTGAGCCTTGAGCCGCTGAAGCTCCAACTGCTTCATGTCGTGGCTGAGCATCTGAAAATACATCCCGCCGTCGTCGCCGCGCAGAACGCCGATGAGCCCTCTCGTTATATCCGAGAGCATGGGCGAATTGAACCTTGCCTCGAAGCGAGTCAGCGCCGCCTCATAGTTGGACGAGCGCATATCAGCCGTGAGGATGTCCAGCTCCGAGGCAAAGTCCTCTCCGGCGTTTTTCTTGAAATTCTCCAGAATGGACAGTACGTCGCGGCTGGCCTTCAGTTCCTGTGTAATGGTTGCCACAAATCGCGGCAGCTCCTGTTCGATCTTGCTTCGCTTTGCCGAGAGCGCCTCGTCCGCCTTGCGGATTTCCTTGAAATAGACGAGGACGGCGAGGAACAGAACGATGGGCGCCAGCAGCGGCAGGATGATCAGGCAGGGAATCACGCCCAGCGCCACCGCCGCCGCCTTGACGATGGCCGAGGCTGTGAAAAGCTCCGGCGTCATGTTTAGCCCCGCCGCCGACAGCACATTTTTCATGCGGCTGCGCTTGTACTCATCCATACGGATGTGCCGAGAAAGCCGGACGGCGGCGTTTTGAAGCAGCGCGTCTGTGGTTTTGGGCTTGGATTTAGCCAATTTGCCCACCGTCAGCATTGCCTTTTGCGCGGCGAGGCTTGGGAGCCGCAGTAGATCTGCGGTGATGAAAAAGAGCCCTGCCGCGAGGAGGACTCCGAATAAAAAAATCGTTATTGTCATCACTTACCTCCTATACTCTATGGGCTGGGTGAGCTTGATCACAAAGGCCGTGGATATAAAAATCACGGTGGCGCAGACGGTCAGAACAAGCTGTCCCGGCGCGGTATGCATCAGCGTGTGGTACCAGTCCCGATTTAGGAAATATAAGAGCGGGATGTTGCCGACCACGAGAAGCTGCATGATGATGAATTCCTTGCGGGGTTCAAACACCATGTTGTCCAGCTCACCATTGACCACACGCATATCACTGAGCTTGGTAACGATGGGCGTCAGCGTGGTCTTCAGGCTGCGGTCATGTTGACACGCGATAAGCGCGTCGCACCATTCGCGGAATACTGCGTTGTCGATCTGAGCTTTCAGGTCATAAAGCGCCGCCTCTACATTGGGATTGACCAGCTTGACCTTGGCCGAAAAGCCTTTGAACACCGACAGCACGGGGGGATTGAGATAGGCGAGGTTTTCCTCCACGGCGGTGAGGATATCTTCGTTTCGCAGATACGCCGTGGTGATAATAGACAACGCTGTTTCAAGCTCCGCGGCGATATCCTTTTTGAAGTGCGTCTGCGTCAGCTTCACATACCAGAACGGCAGGAGCATCAGCCCTGCGGCCATCACAGGAACAAGAAAGAGGTTGCCCAGCATAATGGCAATAGAGGCTCCCGCCGCGAAGAGTGCCAGAGATACGGCGCAGAGCATGGGAAAGCTCTTTTCCCGTCCGGTCGCTTTAAGAATAGCCTGTGCCTCGGCGAGTTCACGGCGCAAATAGGATTGCTTCTTCCGATGGGTAGTTTCATTGATTTCGTCGCGGAGGGACTTCGGCTTATCGGTGAGCCGGGCGAACACCGCGCCGGTAAACGTCATGGGAGAAAGATTGAGCAAAATAAATGAACCTGCGATCATTCCGATGCAGGCGATCAGAAGCACTGTTGTCATGAGCTTCTCACCTCACTTTTCTTGAGCTTATTGATAAGTGCTTGGGGCATTCCGTTTTCCAGAAGCCGTCTGGCGAGGCTGTCCGAGATGGTGTTCACCTGAGTGTGGCGCCCCTCAATGATGAATTTCCCGTCCTCCATACGGTTTTCGGTAATGACGTACTGGAAGAGCGGGCGGAATACACGGGTGCCATCCGGCAATATCTCGCACTCCTGGATCTCCATCATACGACGCTGTTTGTTTTCAAGCTGCTTGCAGAATACCACGATAGGATACGCCTCGGTGACGTAGTCCATAAGGGTCTGATCCGACATATCCACCGCGCGTTTGCAGAGGGAGACCATCCTGCGGTAGGTGGCTTCGCAGGAGTTGCTATGGATTGTGGTCAGCACCGCCACGCCGGTCCGCGCGGCCTCCTGCGCTGCGTTTGCTTCCGCGCCGCGCATCTCGCCCACGACCAAGACATCGGGGTTGAAGCGGAGCGCTATATCCAGCAGGCTGATCTGATCCACCCGCTGGCGGTCGTTGTCGCTGTCGCGGGTCAGGGTGTGGATGACCGAGTTTATCACCTTACCGTCCTTTTCCCGCACCAGCGCCAGCTCACGGGAGCCGTTCTCTATGGTATAAATACGTTTGTTGTCGGGAACGGTGGTCAGAATCCAGCCCGCCACGGTGGTTTTGCCGCTGGAGGTAGCTCCAGCCACGCAGGCAGAAATGCCATAGCGGACGCAAAGGGATAAAAAGTCCAGCATCGGCTCCGTTGCCGTGCCGCTTTTTATAAAGTCTTCTTTTTTCATGCTCTGCGGATTGACGATACGGATGGAGGCAGATACGCCCACATCCTCGTCTACGATGGGACTTTTCAGCACGGCAATACGGATGTTTTTGGAGAGATGCCCGAGGACGATGGGACTGGCATTGTCTAGCACCATGCCGCTGACGTGGAGCATCCTGCGGATAACGTTAACGGCGTGCTCAGGGCTGTCGAAGCGTTCCTCCAGCTTGACCGTCCTGCCGTCCGAATATTGCACCTCAATGTCCCTCCAGGAATTGACGTCGATTTCCTCGATCCCTGTGCCGAAAATGTATTTGGTGAGGAAGCCGAACTCCGCCATCTCGGTGTAGAGAGCGTCGACGAGCCTGTCACCGCTCATCCCGCCGACCGCGATACGACGTTCTTGGATGTACTTGGTGATGTAGCGCTTCATCTGTGCCTTTGCGTCCGCGATGTCTCCGGTGATGAGGGTGCTGTAATGGGCGGAGATATATGCCTGCACGTCGGTCAGCACCGTGGAAAAGTCCTTGCCTTCGCTCTCGGGTGCAAAAAATAGATTCTCCGATTTCATACGCCGAACACCTCCTTGGATATTTTCTCGATCTCCCTGCGGAACGGCCGGCTGTCCTTCAAAGCCAGATCCGCCAGAAGGTTTCCGGCGAGGTACTGATCCTCCAGCTCCTGCGAATGCGGTAGCGTAAAGGCGGCCGAGCCGAGCGCCTGCCCGATCTGCTCTCCGGCCTGCTGGGGCCTCAGGTGGGACGCCACCTTGTACTGTTTGTCGGCGTCCCACTTGCTGTCGCGGAGCAGTGGGAGCTGACTGGAAAAATAGCTCACGGACTTGAGATCGGCATTAGCAAGGCGCAGAACGCTGTCGGCCTCCATTAGCGACACAGCGGAGAGAATATCGTTTGCGATGTAGCTGCCGCAGTCCACTACCACAAAAGGGGCGATGCCGCGCAGACCGGCCAGAAGCTCCTTGGCCTGCGTTTCCGTGTACGGCGGGTAGGTGTACTCGTTTTCACCCTTCTTTATGCCGAGGAGAGTCAGGTGATTATTCCGCTTCAGCGTCACCAGATTGTACTTGATGAGCGACTCGGACACATGGGCGGCGGCGAGAATACTGCCCAGCGAATGCTCGCCGTCCAGCTCGGAGGGTGGGCAGATACAGGGCAGCATGGGCGCGGTCATATCGCAGAGCACCAGTACCGTATTACGCTTTTGGTCGGTCAGGTATTTTGCCAGCTTGACCGCTGCGGTGGTTTTTCCGCTGCCGGGGGAGCCCCATACCGCCAGTATGCCGCCTCCCGGTTCCGGCTCTCTCGCCGTGCTTTCCTCGTCAGTGCGACGGATGAAAATGCCGTTTTTCTTAAAGTTCAGCATCAGTTCACCCCGCTTGTTTCAGATGCGGCCTGACCGGAAGCGCCCGCACCCTCCGTTTCCTGTGAATCGGCGGGATAGAGCGCGGCCATTCTCTTATCCTGGGCCTCGGTGAATTTGGAGGCGTTTTCAGTGCTGCCTCGATAAACGAGAGATAAATGGATCTTGCCGTCAGCCTCCAGCGAGGCCAGCACCTTGCTCTGCTCCGGGGTTACCAGCAGGGTCACGGTGGAGGGCAGCTCCTTGTCGTCGGCTCCCGACGAAGTTGTCCCGTTTCCGCTTTGGCTGTCGGTATTGGCGTCGTAGCCCGAGGCGGTGGTCACGCTGATAACCTCCACATACTTCAGTTCTGCTGGGATCACGGTCGCGCCCTGCTGTTTGTAATCGGGAGCGATGACGGACACGATATCGCCGCTTTGGAGCTTACCGGACAGGCCGTCCGCGAAGCTCTTGATGGTCACCGACATGGCCTGCTTGCTGCCGTCAAGGCTGTACAGATAGGCGTTCTCTGCGGCGGGAGTATCGGACAGTTTGTCAGGCAGGATGTAATCGCCAACTGAGAGATCGGCCTTGGCGTATTTACCGACGACGGAAGCGGTCTTGCGGAGTACGTTGTCGGGCAGGCCATAACCGCCCACTTCTATGGGCTGGACCATATCTCCGGTGATCTTATCGCCGGCCTTGATTTCCTTGGTGACATGGATAATTTCTGTTTTCGCGTTAACCGCCTTGTTAAACAACGGCGTCACGCCGAAGCAGATGATGAGCGAAAGCATAATGCAGAGAACGCCCACAACCGTGCGGTTTTTGAATATACTCATAGAGTCAGACCTCCAAAATTCATAAAGTATGCGACCAGAAAGCCGAGGGATAAAAAGGGTGCCAGCGGCAAAAGCGTTTCCTTTGCTGCCGGCGCATCAATGTGCTTCAGTTTTCGGATACCTTTGATAATGATCAGATGGTACAGCAGCGCCGCCGACAGCCCAAGAATCAGCCCCACCATTCCCAGCGGAAGGCCAAGGACGAAGCCTGAGGCGGCGGCGAGCTTGATGTCCCCTCCACCCATGCCGCCCTCCTTCAGGAGAGCGGCAATGAGAAGTGGCAGGCCCAGCAGGACGCCCGCCAGCTTAATTGGCGTAAACGTCAGCAGGCCAGTGCAGAAAATGAGGGCGTTCAACGTGTCGGGTATGATCCTTTTTCGCATATCCCACACCGAAGCAGCCAAAAGCAGAGCACAAAAAAGCACCGCCTGCGCGATGCTCTCAGCCTGCATAATTGAACATTTCCTTGATTTTTTCCGTCAGTGTCGGCAAGATCGTTTGGCCGAAGAGAGCGTACAGCCCTGCCAGAAGCAGGGCCCCGATGACCACTGCCATCAGGATTTTCACGGCGGTATCCACGTAACCTTCCGCGCGCTTGTTTGTAATGGCGCTGCGGACGGTGTCTTTGGCCTTGCGGGCCTTGCTGCTGAGCCTGTTAAACAGATTTTTCATGATGAAATTCCTCCTGATATATTTAATCAAAATAATAGGTCACTGAGTAGGTGATGTTGGATTTGTTGTACATGCATTGATGATTGGTGTAGTAGTAGAATTCCAGCTTGCTGTACACGCCCGCCGTCAGCGTCCGGGTGAAGGTAATGCCGTTCGTGGTCGTCTGGTAGTCCAGCTGGTCCCACTGGCCGGTCAGGATATTGTAGCCGCGGACACGTCCGTAATCACTACCGGAATGACCGTCCACAGGAGGCACGGTAAAGGTATAGTTGGTTATTGTGGCGCCCTCCAAGCCATTTTCCAAAATCACCGACTCGGGGCCTGTCAGGGTCATACCGCCGCCGCTGCTGGAGTCTGCCACAAAAAACACGATGGCCGCCCATGGAGATTCCGTGCCGGAGGCGTCCACCGCTTTAACCTTGACGGTGTTCTTGCCCAATGGGTAGGTCTGCGTCTCGGCATTGCGGCCTTCCCAAACAAGGGTGACGGGATCGCCGTCCGGATCGGTGCTGGAAGCGGTAATAGTGACGGCCATACCCGGCGCCACGCTGTTGCCGCTGGGCGTCCTGCTGATGACGGGGGTTGTCGGTGCTGAGTTAATAACCGTAAAGGTTTTTTCCAGCCATTCTGAGTACATGCCGGTGGCGTCCTTTGCCCGGACGCGGATGGTATGGGTTCCTGCGGCATAATAGCTGTCGACCGTGGTGTCCACCCACTCCAGCGTGGTCGCGTCGCCCTCCGCGTCAGTCGCCGTCGCACTGATGTTCACGAGAAAATTGCCGTCCTTAACTGTCCGCGTGGGCGTCGCCGTTATGGTTACGGTGGGCGCAGAGTTTGCGATAGTGAAGGTTTGGGAGGCCCATGCCGAATACGCGCCTGCAACATCGATTGCCCGAACCTTCACGGTGTTCGTTCCGGGAGCATAGTAGTCATCCGTGGTTCGGCCCTCCCATTCCAGGGTGGTCGAATCGCCGTCCGCGTCGGCTGCGACGGCGCTGACGGTGACGAGGAACTTGCCATCCTTTACTGTCCGGGTCTGAGTCGCCGTCAGGATAACGGTCGGGCTGGCGTTCGTTACGGTGACAATTGTTTCCGTCCATTCCGAATAAGCGCCTGCTTCATCTCTGGCTCGAACCTTGATCGTATGCGTACCCACCGAATAGTAGCTTTCGGCGGTGGTGCCGTCCCATTCCAGCGTGACCGGATCACCGTCCATGTCCGAGGCGACGGCTGTGACATTAACAAGGAATTTTCCGCCCTGGACCGTTCGGGTCGGTGCAGCCGTCAGGGTGACAGTCGGGCTGGCGTTCGTTACGGTGAAGGACTTTTCCGTCCATTCTGAATAAGCGCCCGCTTCATCTCTAGCTCGAACCTTGATCGTATGAATGCCCACCGAATAATAGCCATCCGGCTCCATGCCCTCATATTCCAAGGCCACAGCGTCCCCGTCAGGATCAATTGCGATGGCTGAGATATTCACTAAAAATTTGCCGTCCTTCACGGTTCTGGTTTGTTCGGAGGTCACCGTGGGTGCGTTCGGCGCGGTGTTCGTCACGGTGACGTTTTCGGAATATGTGGTCACACGGCCGGCGCTGTCGGTAATGGAGGCTATCAGGGTAAAGGCTCCGGTATCGCGGATAGCGATCCTGCCCCCGTCGTTGCCGAGCGGACCGGTGTACAATGCCGGCACTCCGTCCTTTAGAAGTGCCCAGACTACGGCATAGGAGCCGAGGTTTTGTACATTCCCGGTGATAACCGCGAATTCCGTTCCATAGTGGACGGTCTGCGATACGGTAAAGTCATACTGTATGACCGGAAGGATGCGGATGCTCTCGCTGTGGGTATAACTGCGCCCAAGGAAATCGGTCATGGAGGCGGTCAGGATGTATTCGCCATCCGAGAGGAAGGTGAGCTTTCCGCCCTGAGCATTCAGACTTCCTGAAATGGTGTCGGTGAGCGAAACGCTCTTGCCGTCACGGGTCACCGACCACTCCACCGGCAGGACGTTGTTGTTGCCGTGGGTTCTCAGATCAAGGATGGTATCGGTGTAGGCCAGTTCAGGAAGCGCAAAGCCGATAGTCAACACAGGAAGTACCTCGCATTTGCCGTCTGTCTCGAACAGAAAGACACGGCCGATTTCATCCGTCACTCTCGCCACAAGCTCATACACTCCGGCGCGCTTGAAGCGAATGATTCCGCCCTCGTTATTAAGGCTACCGTCCACATAGGTGTCCCAGTCCTGGAAGCCGTAGGTATTGTCCACAAGCCATTCCACGGTTAGACCGTCCAGATTCACTGCTTCCGTGCTGATCGGAATTTTACTGTCTGTGTGAGCATATTCGGGCAGGATATAGCTGACGGCAGGCACGGGATAAACTGTGAAGCCCTGCTCGTAGCGGTAGGTTCGGCCGCCGTCATCGGTAAACTCGGCCTTGAGGACATAAGAACCCTTTTCATAAAAACGCAGCGTACCGCCGCTGTTATTCAAAGAACCCTCGGTGGCATCTGCGAGTGAGATTTCTTTCCCATCACGGGTCAGAGACCACTCGGCGGTATGGCTTCCAATCTCGCCGAACACGGCTTCCACGGAAACGGTCTTGTCCGTGTGGAAGATCTCGGGCAGGTAGAATCCCGCCGAGCCCACGGGATAGACTGCGATGTCTGCGGTATCCGAGAACACACGTCTAGTGGCGTCGGTGACAGAAGCGGTCATGGCATACACGCCTTTTTCCTTGAAGCGAATGCTTCCGCCAGAGAAGCTGCCCTCGATAAAGTCGGAGGCATCCACGGCCTCGCCATTTCGGGTCAGGGTATAGGTAATTACAAGCCCCTCGGCATTCTTTGTTTCTGTATCCAGGCTGATCGTTGTATCGGTATGGGCGGCCATCAGCAGGGATAGCTTCACCTCGGCCACCGGGTAAACGGTGACGGAAGCGCTGGTTGTGACGGTTTTGCCCAGTTCGTCGGTGACGCTTGCCGTCAGAGTATAATCGCCTTCTGACAGGAACCGAACCGTACCGCCTGCTTGACCGAGTTCTCCGCTGATGGCTTCGGACAGGTCGACAGCTTCTCCGCCCCTGCTGACCGACCATACCACCGTGTTATTCCCGAGGTTCCCGGTCACAAGGTCAACAGCCACCGCGGTATCGGTATGCGCCGTTTGGGGCAGTGTCAGAGCGGTGGTCACTACGGGATAAACGGCGACGGTTTGCTCACAGGTTATCGTCACGCCCCGGCTGTTTTCAGCCGTGGCAATCAGGGTGAGCTTTCCCGTTTGTGTCGGCTTCACCGTGCCTCCGGCTGCGGAAAGAGTTCCGTCGAACAGCTCGGTGAGGTCGGCGGGCAGGCCGTCCTTTTTAGCCGACCACGTTACGCCGCTGACATTGGCGCTTGTGGGAGTGATGTTGATTTCGTCCCCAGTATAGGCACTTTCAGGCAGCGTGAAGCTGAACTGCGGCGTCGGGATATAGGATGAGCCACCGCCGGAGGATTCGGATTCCGATTTAATTTTTTCAAGCGCGGTATCCCGCCTGACCAGCAAAGCAAAGGCTTCAGCGCGGGTGCTCTCGCTGTCGGGCCGGATCGTGTTGTCGGGAAAGCCGGTCACAAGGCCGTAATAATTGGCATAGTAGACGTAGCCCTTGTCGGAAGCGGCAAGCTTACTGTCGTCCGCGAAGCTGGTGCTTCCGGTGTAGCGTTCCGCCGCGCCGCCCTTATTGACCGAGCGAACCATCATTCGGATGATTTCAAGCCTTGTAATCGGTTCGTTTGGCTTAAAAACGCTGCCATAATCGGCGGGGTCTATGATACCGGCGTCCGCAAGGGCCTCAATGTTCGTCTCTGACCAGCAGCCTTCAATATCGGCAAAGGCCGGCGTTTTCTTCTCAGCCCCCGCCGTATTAATTTCCATGTACCGGACGAGCAGAGCTGCGAATTCTCCCCGCGTAATAATGCTGTCCGGCCTGACTGTCCCGTCAGGAAACCCGGCGATGACGCCCTTTTCCGCGAGGGTATTGATGATATCCTCCGCCCAATGCCCGGCGCTGTCCGGGAAGGTCTTGCCTGCGGCGTAGGCGTTTCCTATAAACAGGGACAGCACAAGGCAGACAGAGAGGAGGAGGCTGAGTGATTTTTTCATTTTCTCTTTCATAGACTTTTCCTCCTACATCCCGCCCCTGGCGGGATGGCCCTGTTCCTGCGCGGGAGTCGTGGCTTCCTGCTGCCGCGCCGCCGTCTGTCCCTGTGCCAGCGTCTGCTGATACGCGGAAATCACGGCGTTGTCAAACTCGGCCTTGGCCTCCTTGGTACAAGGGAAACAGATGTCCTTATACTCGCCGTTGCCCGCCTTGTAGCTGGGCATGGACACGAACAGCCCCTTGGTGCCGTCCATTATCTTGATGCCTCGGACGGCGAAGTCTCCGTAGATGTTGACCGACGCGGTTGCGCGCAGGGTGCCCTCGGGGTGAATGGAGTGGATTTTTACCTCGTACTTTGGGGCCTCTTTCACATTTTTTGACATGGTTTTGCTCTCCTTTCATATTTTTCAGGGCGAAAAATGACGGCACCAGTCGTCTCACACGCCCATATTCATGGTCTGAAGCTGTTTCCGTGGCTCAAATCCGATACGCTGAAAAGCGGAGCGGTCCACGTAGTAGAATTCGGTGCCGTCCGCGTTATACAGCTCGATCACGTCGGACATGGATAGCGGATGACCGGAAAAGCCGGAAGGCTGCCGGGCACTGAACCGCTCGTAAATGAACTCCAGATCATTGGTATCGAGTTGCCCGTCGTAGGCGATCAGGTAATCCTCCGAGCACGGCTCGCCGAATTGCCGGAGCATGTCCGCATAGCTGATGAATTTCATCCGCGCGTCAACCTGAGTATCAAGCTGCCAGATGCGGACATTCTTCAGCGGGGCGGCGTTTTCAGTGCCGCCGATCCGCTCTCCCGCGAGGAGCCGTTCCATCACGCCGTCCGTCCACACAGGAGTCAGCCCCCGACCTTGCAGCCAGGTGGTCAGCTCGCCGCATTGGAAGATGCAGTCGACCACGGCCTTGCTTTTTTCTGTGTATCCAGCAGGGTTTCCATAGTAGGAAATCAGGCCGCTTTCGAGCGTCATGCCCGGCATATCCTCACCTCCGTCACTTCATTTCCATCCCTCCCATGCAGGGGGTATTGCCATCGGCTTGCTCATGTCCCTGAAGCTTCATGAGCTTTTCGCATGCCCAATCGGGCAGGAGTGGCTCCTTGAGAACGCCGACGAAATCATGACGGTTCCATCGGACTGTTTCGCCGTCCGAGAGACAGGTGGCACGGACTGAGCGCCCAATGGCGTTCGGAGCGCAGCCGAAGCCGTCCAAGGCCAGCCAGAGCTGATCTTTTGGATTCCAACAGCTTTCTTTCAGGGTGCCGGGGGACAGCACCACGACCTTTCCCACGAAGTCCAGATTGCTGGAATCCTGCTCGCAGTGGGTGTGGTCGAACAGTCCAAGTGCCTGATACATGCGGCGATACTGATTGACGAAGCCGTCCAGCACGGCGGGGTGGCTATCCGCTACAAAGTCCAGATTGTAGTTTTGATCCATGGTGCTGTCCTTGTCGGGCGGAATATGGGTACGCTTCGCCCATTCCTTGTTCTCACGGGAAAAGCGCCCGTCCCAATCCTTCTGCTGGACGGTGTTTGCCAGTACCCAGCTCACGCGTTTGTAGCCGTATGCCGCGATGACGCTCTCGGCACAGTCGGCCTTCAGGTGCATCCCATCAAAGTCCCGGCGAATGGCGCCCTCTATAGCATTTTTGCAGGCGATATTTTCCTTGCGGCTGTCCCGCCACTGGTCGAGCTGCTTCAGACGCTTGGCTTCCTCTCGGGAGTAGGGGTAAAGATAAGGAAACTCATTTTCCATAAACGATTTCCTCCAGCATGATCAGCTCGTCCAGCTCCGCGAGGCAGATACCGCTTTGCGCCAGCACCGAGAGGATGCCAGGTGGAACGTCGGAGATGTCGTACTGATTTTCTGCTTCCGCGACCGTGATCTCACCGCTGTCCCTGTCCGCGTAAGCTTCCAGCTTGGCGTTACCGGAGATCCCGGCCTCCGCTAGAAGATAATCGGGGATGCGGATATTCTGGATGTCATCCAGCAGGTCGCGGCAGAGGGAGCAGTTTGCCACCCATTCGACAGGGCCGTTTTTACCACAGCCGTCGTGGGAGCCGTCATCCTCATCGCCGCAGTTGTTGCACACGCCACAGGCTTTGGCAAGCGCCGCAGTCAGATCGGACGCCATTTCGCTGAGCATGGAAATCACATGCACAAGCTCTATGGCGGTCATTTTTTCCTTGAGGATGACGAGGGTATCCTCGGCCGCGTGAAGCGCCAGCTTATCTTCATCGGTAAACCCGCACAGCTCGCAGGCGCGTTCGGGAAGCATGATTTCGGGGTATGTGTCGTTTTTCATATGGTTTTCGTCCTCCTTAAAAATTTTCGCTGCCGGGCAGCTCGAACAGGTTCATCTGCGCGGGCTCGGCACGGCTCCGCTCCCACATATCGTAATTGGCGATAAGGATTTCGGGGAATTGCGCGCCGTTATCGTACCGCTGCTTGATGTTGTTGATCCGGGTAAAGGCTTCGATCTGAATGCCTGGCGCGTCGTAAAGCTCCCGGATGAATTCGCAGTCGTTGTAGGACAGCAGGAATTTCCCTTCAATGCCGAGCAGGGCGTCCCGAAGCCGAACATGGTCCTTCCTGCGGAAGCCGTCCTCGCCCACATTTTTGTAGTAGCCTTCGGTTTCAAAGTACGGCGGATCACAGTAAAAAAAGCTGACGGGGCGGTCGTACTGCCTGATCAGCTGGACGCAGTCCTTGTTTTCTACCACCACCCTTGCAAGGCGCCGGTGTGCCTGCTCAATGAGGGGGAAGTTGGAGCGGATATCGTGGGGCTGGCTGCCGTAGCTGGTCAGCCCCGAGGCGTAGCTGAAGCGGATGAGCTGATAAAACCACGCAGCCCTCTGTACATCGCTGGCGGGGCTGTCGCGGGCGAGGGTGTTTTTGACCAAATCAAAATCCTCGCGGGAATTGAGAACAAACCGCAGGGTTTCCATCAGTTCCCGCGGCTTTTCCCGGACGCAGCGGTACAGGTTTGTGAGCAGGCTGTTGAAGTCGTTGTAGACCTCGAAATCGTTGCCGGGCGGCTTGTGAAACAGCACCCAGCCGCCGCCTCCGAATACCTCAATGTACCGCTCGTAATATAGAGGGAAGAGGGTGACGATCAACTCACGCAAAGATTTTTTGCCGCCGATCCATGACATGAAGCTGTTCAGGAATCACCACCTCCTTCCAGCGGCAGACGGAGCTGACCATCGTCCGAATACAGAGCACGCGCTTTTATGAGCCCACTCCGGGCCTCGGCAATTTTTTTGATCCGGCTGGTGAGCTGCCGGATACTCCGATTCAGCTCGAATTCGTCGGCGGCGTAGAAGTAGCCGTACTCAGAGCTACAGAGGGGAACGCCCAACACCCGAAGTCGGTTGACGATCCCACGCAGTTCCCGGCCGCTGATACCGAACGCCGCCGCCAGCTCGCGGCTGGAGACTGCCCGGCTCTCACCTCGGTGAAAGCCCTTCAGGTGGTCGGCGATTTTGTTGTCCAACATGGGGACACCTCCTTTTCCCGGGGGCGTTTTCCCGAAAAAGGCGCAAAAAAAGCAGGGCCGCTGTCCTCTCAGGAAAACGGCCCCGCTGATCAAATTTGGATCTAGAAAAGCACGGACATCTTTGCCCGTGCTACTTGATTACGCCAAGCTCTCTGAGCATTGCCACACAGTCCTTGGCTCCCTGGATGTATAGGTATTTTTGGTATTCATAATCCGCTTCCGCGGACAGAGCTAAAAACCGCTGCATCAGCTCCTTGCTCTCCGCGTTTATAGCGGTGCTGTGTTCGATATCTCCGCTGAGCGCGGCGGCTTCCTGGGTTAATTCCTTCAGTCGGGGATTTGCCTCCAGCATTTGCTCGTAGGCGACCTGCGCACGTTCAAAAAGGCTCTGTTCCAGAAGCTCCCTGGTCTTTTCATCCATTTGCTCACCTCCTTCAAGCACAACACAATGCCACACTTTTTGGGGAATAGCTATACCGAAATTCAATGAATTACGATTGCATCGACAGGCTTTGTCCAAGCGACGGGTGACTGAACTCGCGGATGAATTCCTGATCGTTTCTGGCGATGTAGCCATAGGCGCAAGGCCGAAGCCCCATTCTTTCAATTTCAGTCCGGCAATACGCTGAATAGTCAAAATACATTGCCGCCGCGCTGTCGGGATCGATGATTTTGTTCCTCCGGGCAAGGTCTTTCCCGAAGCGTTCCCAATGCCGCTCATCCGGGATGAAGTCATAACAGCGAAGGTTTTGTGAGATGTCCAGCGCTTCGTCCAGCCTGGTGCAGCCCTCCAGCTCCATCGCCGCCCGGAACCGTTCCTCAAAGTTTGCCATGCCCTGGCCGCGTTCCTCAAGCACATAGCCGAGGTTGTTGCCGTCATCAATGAGCTGTTCGAGGGTGTCGTACTGTTCTGTAAGATTGGCAATGCAGTCAAACCAGCATTTCGCCTCAAGCAACACCACGCGATTCCATTTCGTAATGCCCAGCTCTCCCAGCGCAACCGCAAGCTCGTCCGGCTCGTCGGTACTAATCTCATGATCAGGAAGTCTGATCCACACGCCGGAGGGGCAGTTCCCGGACGCGACTTTCAGCTTCATGCTTCCGAACCCTGTTGTCATTTGGTCAAGATCGGTACCATCATAGATCTGACAGCACGGTTCAACCTGCTCAACAAAGCCTCCCGATACAAAGACGCCGCCGTGCCGTTCCCGCACATCCTTGCCCCAGCGGGCGAGATCGAGGAACGGCAGCTGTGCGTAGGTGGCATTCTCGCGGTATTTGGCGATATAATCGCCGAGTGCGGCATCATCCGTCGCACCGTAGAAAAAATTGAAGCGGTCGAGCTGCTCGGTGAGATTGATCAGGTCGGCAGCGTTACTGATGGACTGGAGCTGCGAGGTGCCCTCCAGCAGATACCGTTCTCTGACCGACATCTCGGCGAAGCGGTTTTCAAGGAAGCGCATTTCCTCCGGCGTGCTGGGAAGTTCCTTCCACGGATAGGGATAGGGGTAATCCTTCATAATGCTTCACCTCTCATTCCATTTTCATATGATGATCAGAACGGTTCAGGCACTGCTCCAACGTCTGTCCGTCATGCGGCTCAAGCAAACCGTAGGCGGTTTCTGAAACGCCGTTTTTCTCCATAATGAAGCGGCCGTAGCCGGGCAGGTCAAAATACTTTTCAAGGTCTTTCCCGCTTTCATAGGACATGATCTTTTGGATTTCCTTCGCGGCATAATCCGCAGGCGAGGCAGTCTCCCTCAGAAGCATGAAACTGTCCGTCTGATAGGCGAGGTCGAGGGCGTCCGCCAGCGAGATATCCTTGGGCGCCGCTTCCAGCATTGCCTTGCAGGTCGGAAGCCTGCCCTCGCGGTCGAGCCTCTGGAGCTGTCCCGCCAGCTCGTTGACCATAGCGTAGCCGCCGCCCGTCGCTTCCAGCTCGTCGGTAACGGCTTCCGTCAGCCGCGGAATAACGCAGTCCACAGCGCTAAACACGCATTCCGCCGTGACTACCGCGTCCACTTCCTTCATCGCCCGGAAGAGAGCCTGATTATCAGCAGGAAGCCTCAGCGTGGTAGTCAGCTCGTTATCATAATCGGGATCGTTGAAATATCCCTTGGTTATCTTCAGAAGCACCATATAATCTGGCTTCTGCGTGGGTATGACGTCGCCGCTTTTGTATGCCTGTGCGATTTCGCCGTTTTGCACCACATAGCCGCTGGGGATAAACACGCCGCTCTCGTCCTCCCGCATTTCCTTGCCGATTTTACTATAGTCCAGCCATTTGAACACATTTTCCGGCAGTGTTTCCAGTGCAGGGACAAAGCTGTTATCCGCATAAAACAAGCCGAGGGACGCATCGTCATGGGCTTCATAGGCGATCTGGCAGTCCGCCGTGCTGTGGGTCATGTTGATGAGCCGCTCGATAGCGATGGGGGCATATTGGGTGCGGACAGTATCCATCATCACCATGCCCTCGAAGCAGTCAAGCTCCCATTCGCTGAGTCCCGATAGCCGCTGAGCCAGATGATTCAGCTCATACAGGTTGGTACTCGGGATAAGAAACTGCGGCAGGTAGTCCAGTTCGCAGCTAAGGATTTCTGAGGAATATATGACGCGCTCGTCGGTCACGCGAGCCCGATCCAGCGCGTCCAGAATTTCGTATGGCGTGGCGGGCAGGGCGAGGATCGCGGCTGTGTTGGTGCCAAACGAACCGGGTCGGCTGATTTCAAGCTCAAACAACTTATTCAAATTTCATTCCTCCCATCTGATGACTCTGCTCCAGTTCGTCCCGTGTCATGATGCTCCAGTGTTTATCGCTGTTCCAGAGGTGGACGTAGATTTCATCGTCAGGGGTTTTGATGGGGTGCTGTTCAAAGCTCTCTCCCGCGCCGTCCGATGCCTGACCGGAGACATTTTCCTTGAGCCGGTCAAGCTCGTCCACCGTCAGTTCACCCCGGATGCGGCACTCGGCCATACCCATAAGCCTACCTTGAACGCGTTCCACGGTGAACGTATAGGACTGAACCTTTTGGTTCACACTGTCGTCCTTGCCGTAATATTCCATGAGCCCCCGTTCCGATTCCTCCGGCCTGCGTTCTTTCAGGATGGCGGCGAGGATGTTGTCCGCATATTCAAGGACGCTTCGGTCATCCACCTCAACCGGCTCGTCTTCAAGATCACCCCATCTGTTTCTCTCATAGGCGGTGACGGTGAGCGGCATGTACAGCTTGAGGGTCTGGAGCGGCTGCGGGATGACGGAAAACCGGTCTTCGCCGGGGATAAGGGCGAGGGTGCGGCCGTTGTCCCAGGCCATCTGGAACTGACACTGATCGTCGATGAAATCGACAGTTCCCTCGGTGCCGGATGGCACGGGGGCATAGGGATCTTTCATTTCGATCAATCGGATGCGGGTACCAGGCGGAAACTGTTCCCGCATAAATTCCACCCATTTTGGATGCTGCTTCATTTACATACCTCCCATCGTCATGCCTTGCTGTGGCTCGGACTTCTCTGACATGTTCATCCGCTGTACGCGTAAATCAAAAGCGGTCAGGTATGACTGATAATCTCCGGGAGCGGGATTGCAGCGCAGGCAATAACGGTAGTTTTCCGTTTCGATGACGTAGCCGTAGTTCTGACGCCAGCCGCCCTCAATCTCGCCGCCGTTCCCATAGCAATATTCTGACATACCACCGAGATCCTTCAGCGGGCCGGTTTTCCGAAGCTCGTTTACCAGTTCGGTCAACTCCGCCTTAAACGCCGGGCTGTTCAGCGATTCTTCGCCTCGGGGCCACCAGGTGTGCCAGAATTCTTTTCCCTCATGGCCGAAGTCAATGCGAACATATCCTATTGCGCCCAGCTCCGCGTCCTGGTCCGCTGGCAGGGCATAAAAAAGACCCGCTTCCTCTGGAGAAGCGGGCCGAAGGGAAAAGCGCGGCTCAGGCTTGATTTTTTCTTTTCTGTTCATGGATTGCTCTCCTTTCACGCTTATATAGTGACACACGATACCACGGAACGGGAACAATAGCTATCCCATTTGCATGCCACCGAGCTCCTGCCGTTCATGGGCTCCAAATGCATCCCGCAGGGTTTGTTCCACGCTGTCTCTCCTGACCACATAGCCCCTGGCCGTGTAAGCGCCGCCATGGTTGACGTAATATTCGATGCCGATGCTGGCATAGTCCAGATAAGGCCGGACGCTCTCGTCAAAGGGCATCATGCCATGATTCACAAGGCAGATTCCCA
This sequence comes from Oscillospiraceae bacterium, assembly GCA_963666535.1. GTDB lineage: Bacteria > Bacillota > Clostridia > Oscillospirales > Oscillospiraceae. The sequence continues at coordinate 2,742,092 of OY762913.1, forward strand.
ACTCCCGGTCATTGGTGACATGAGGGACAAAAAGGTACCTGTCCAGTTGCTCTCCCGTGGCAATGACATCGTCCAGTCCGTTCACGGATTCGGCGTCCAACGCTCCCTCCAGCAGCCGGCACTCGTCGCGGTCCAGCGTATTGACGATTTCTGCAATGTAATTCAGTTTCTTCATCTGCTCAGGATTGTTGACGTCCACATTTTTCAGATACCGCCCGATATTCCATACATCGCTGATCGCTCCGACAATGCGGGTGGAGGCGACATCGGTACTGATATCGTCCAGCCAGGCCCATGTCTCACCAATCTCAGCGGGCGTAGCCGGTAGCTGCAGATAGACGCCTTCGTAATCGTTCGCGCGGGTAAGATGGAGTTTTAACATATCACATACCTCCCATCGTTATATTCATACGTTCTGTTTCACTTCCCGCCATGACTTCCTCGATGGAGACAAAGCCGTGATAGCTGACATAGCCGGTCGGCACGAACATACCATCTTCCCGTGCGGTCTGTTCCTCGCCATATTTTCTGAAATCGTAATAGCGGTCAAGCTCGCCGTCATACTCATAGTGGCCGGACTCTGCTATCATATAGCGTCCATAATCCTCAAGGCTGTGTACATCGGGAACAAAATCAAAAAGGTCAAGCTGGCTTAATAGTTTCCGTGCCTGGGTAAGATCGGCTGGGGATGCCATTTGAAGTGCCGCTTCCGCTTTCTGACGACAGCCGCCATCCAACTCCTGAAAGTGTGCACACAGACTGTTTAACTCGTATAGATTTTCTTCCGTGCCCATCAGGTCAATCAGCGCGGCAGGTAGTTCGCTGTCAATATACTGTAGCCGCATATTCTCATTCTGAATTCCTGCGCGCAGCAGGGCGCGTTCAATCTGACAATCCTCTGCCGGCAGGTACAGCCATGCGATGTCCATGGTATCTTCCGAGAGGCTTCGGTCTGTGCCCGCCACGGTCAGCACCGTATCGCCGCTATACCGGTAATCCGGGAAATAGAGTCCATCATAGTAAAGCTCCAGCTCCATGCCATTTTCGTAGACCACACCGTAAGGCGTGACGGTTCCTTCCTCATTCAACAGAAGGGAAAGTGCAGTCTTGCGGAAGTCCACTGATTTGAGATCATCCTCGGTCAGTCCCCCATGAAGGTTCATATAATGTTTCCGGCCGGTAGCAGTCAGGTCAGTAAAATCCTGAATGATCGTGACGCTCTGGCAGCAAAAGGTCAGGTTGATGAGATCCGTCATGTTGGAAAAATCCCGGCTGACGACCGCGCCTTGGAATTGGGCGAGCTCGTATTTGTCGAAGCTCTCCAGTCGTTTGGCGAGATAGTCCAGCTCATCTACGTTGATTTCTGTTTCTTCAAAGCGTTTGAGAATGGGGTAATCACCGCCAAGCTCTGAGACAAAGCAATCACGCACGGCGATACTTCCGATGCCGATTGACTGGAGGTTTTCGTAAATTGCGGCATAATCTCCAATGGGGAAGCAGACCGGCACGGGAGGCGTATCCGACCGGTTGCGGTTCGATAGTAACGTTTGTATCATGTTTTCACCGTCTTTCTTTTGCTCTCAACTTTCTCCAGATGGGTTTTCAGGCAGTCGCCCTCGGCGGTGTAGCACTGAAAGCCGTGGGAGGGATAAGGGCACTTTCCGCAGCTTTGGAATGGGCCGCGCAAGGATTCGGACGGCTCGGGCCTGCCGACTGTTACAAGGCTTTCCGAGTCGTAATAGGCAATATTTCTATTTCTTCGGTATCGTACCAACATGGCTTTTCCTTTCCTGAAAACAAAAAAGGCCGGAGAATAGAGACACTGATATGCCTCGACTCTCCGGCCCTTGTTGTTTACATATTTATTTCTTGCGTCATACCTTTCGTTTGCTCGATCTTGTCGAGGATATCCGGTACGGCGTACTCGATTTGCGATGCGGTTTTTCCAATCAGCTTTTCCTGCTCATATGTTAGCTCATATTCGGAATCCAGCATGTTCCGCAAACATCGGTATATTTCCGTGAGCTGTTCATCTGTAAACAGACGGTTGTGTGGTATGAGGCCGGCTCGGTCGGCAAACTCCTCCTTTGCCGCAGTGTAATCGTCAATGTAGTAATGACCCTGCCCCACGCTGGTGCCGTCGTAGTCACGTTGCCAGGTGACAAATTTATATCCGTAGCCTTTTTGTGTTTCCCGCCCGGCGAAGACGATGCCGTTAAACTCGGCAAGCACTCGGAAGTCTTCATCCAAATCCCTTGCCTTTAGGGGAGGGGATTTTTCTATCGCCGTCATATATTCTCTGACCATCTCGGCGATAGGAGCTGTACTGTGGTAAAGCTCATCAGCTTCAGGCGTCCGCAGATCGCCGGGAGCAACATACATCTGGCTTGTCGCGCTAACATGGCAGGCGGATTGACTGTCAAGCAGGACGGTTAGATTGTCCTCATGTTCGAGCGCAGATTGAATTCCTTGTTGAGCGAGAATGCGGGCGAGTTCATTAAAGTATTTTTTGTCCATAAAAACTGACCTCCTGTAAAAATATAAATGCCGAGGTTTTATTTCTAAAACCTCGGTCACGATATTCATTGCTATATAACTTTTTTGCAGGTTCGACTCCCTACAGAGTGAAGCTGATGAGCTGAAAAATCTACGAAAAGAGGGCTTCCACTTTTTAAAGTAAAAACCCTCTGAGGGCGCATAGACACTGGCTTTTTACACCATAAATCTATTTTACCCTTTCTTTCTGGTGCGCGAGGCGGGAGTCGAACCCGCACGCCCTTGCGAGCACTGGCACCTGAAGCCAGCGAGTCTACCAATTCCACCACTCGCGCATAGTGGTTCGCGCTATTCAGCGCAAGAAACATACTACCACACGTCTTCTCGAATGTCAACGCTTTTCCCCGATTTTCATTCACCCAACCACAAGTTTTTTTGCTTCCGTTCCGTCCAGATGCTTTTTCTTGATATAGCGCCAGTCACAGACTTTGGGTCAGCGCCTTGAGTGATGCATAATTTTCAATAACTACCGAACACTCCTCGTCAAGGTCTCTGTAATCCTTCCTCCGCAATGACTCCGCCACATGGGACGTCGCCCGGTAGATCGGGCTAAGTCCCATATTGCCAGATACGCCCTTCAATGCATGGGCGCTTTCATAAGCCGCAACATAGTCCTTTTTCTGCAAAGAAGTTTGCAGGTTAGCAACGCATGTATCCTCCATAAACGTGGAAAAACAAACGGCGAAAAGTTCCTCGTCTTCCATAAACCGTGCCAGCGCACCTTCTGTATCTGCACCCCAGTTGCTCAGCGCATCCATCAGTTTGCTCATTCTACAGGCCCCCACCCTACGCAATGGTCTGATCATACCCCATTTTTTGTCAAATTGCAACAATTGTTCTTTCTTCTAACTAATTTTCTCTTTTTTTCTGCTATTTTCAGCTCAAAGAATGCAACAATCCAGTGCTTGATAAAGTGTTTGTGGCAGGATTGGCCGCACAAGGCACAGATCGGCCTCAGCACCCAGCGCCTTTGCCACATCGCCCTCCCACTGCTTTTCCGTCAGCATAATGATGGGTATGCCAACTGCATCCGGGCGCTCCAGTCCACGAATTTCTCTTGCCGCTGTCGGCCCGTCCATAAGGGGAAGCCTAGCACTAAGTAAGATTGCCGCGTACTCCCCCGGAACCGACTGTTTGAACAGCCGCACTGCTTCTTTTCCGGTTCCAACTGCGTCCACCAACATTTCCCGCTGCTGGAGCAAACGTGCGTCCTGTTCAGCATCGACGGTGTGTGTCTCAGCCAGTAAAATGCGTTTTCCAGAAAAACGGCCGATCACCGGCCTGCCCGATAGCCGCTGCTGATCCTGGTCATCCTCAAGCAACCGATCCATCAGTTCCAGCAGGAACAAGCTCCCCTCGCCCTTCCAGCTTCTGATCACCAAAGAGCCACCCATTTCGGCCGCCAGATTTTTGCACAGTGCAAGATTAAGCGCAAGGTTAGCGGGGTCCATAGGAAGTGGGGCCGGTTGCTTGGCCCAAAGATAGGTCATCACTTCTTCACTTAAACCCACCCCGCGTTCCTGGACCACGGCGCGCAAATACATCCGCCCATCCTCGCGGACCTGGTTCTCCAGGATGAAATCGAGTTTGCCCCCATTGTGAGACAGCTTCACCGCAGCTGTCAGAAGCCGCATTACCACCTGCTGTAAGCGAACCGAATTCAAACGCAGCGGCTGAACACTGTCTCCCCGAAGTTCCACAGCAAGCTGCACCCCCTTTGCATCGGCCATCGGGAGCAACAGGCTGTGTATCTGGCGGACAAGCTCCTTTGTCCCTAGCTTTTCCGGGTCTGTATCTACCATCCGTTCTGCGTCCGCAGCCAGCAGTTTTTCGGCTCCCATCGGCTGCTCCTTCATTCCCGTGGGCAGGTTTTCCAAGCCGTCTGTCCCTTTTTCACCATGATTCAAACCGGTCGCAAACAGCACGTCCATCGCAGTTTTGCTCCAACTCGTTTCTGCTTTTTGTTGCGGCATCCCCTGTGTTGTTTTGCCAATCAGCCAATCTGCTGCGTTCATCCCGCGTTTCTCCAGTTGGTCAATCTCCGGCTGGTTCGCAGGCTTGCCTGCGCTTCCGGTTTCTTCCCCTTGCTTTCCCACCGTGACAAGGTCTGTCGGCTTCTCCTGCTTGGCAATCCCAATGGTCGCCATTTCATCGGCAAGCAGTTTCCCCATGGTTTCCATCAGCAGTTTGGGCAGCCCAGTATTTGGCGCAGTGATTGCCGCCTTTCCAGTTGGCTGGATCGCAGCACCCTCTTTGTCAGCTGCGGCGGGTGTGCTTGGGTTCGGCTGTTGCTGCACCGCCCGGGGAGTTCTTTCATTTGTCTGGGGATTTAAAAGGCTTTCTTTTGTATAGGCTGACTTCAGCAGTTCCCCCGGCAACGCTTCCCGCTCGTAAATATCCGTAATTACGGGATACCCATCTTCATAAGGAAGTTCGGCTAGCGGCAAGTAGCTGTCCACAGGTAATTCGGGGATCGGCTCCCCGATCAGATACTGCGGTATTCCAGCCTGACTCTGGGGCAGACCGTTCTGCCCGGGCGCAAGATCAGACTGGCCGCGGGGCAGCGTTTCGCCGCCGGATGCCCCCTGCTTTACCGGCGTGATGGGCAGACTATCAATCAAAAGATCCGTCATCCAAAATCTCTCCATTCCTACAAGAATGTATGGCGGCATTTTGCTTGGATTGAGTATCATACCGCCCTGTCCAGGCATCTGCCCAGACTGCGTGGTTGTCGCCTGATCCCGTTGCTCATCCGGTACGCCGGACTGTTCCTGCGGCACATCCGAGGGCGAGTCCTGTACTGTGTCCGGCTGCCCATCTGGCTGCTTTTGGCTGCCGGTCTGCTCCGGCCTCACCGGTACCACCCTGACATCCTGCAGCAAATGTTCCAGTTCACTATGAACATCAATCATATCAGTTTCCCCCACTAGACAAACCAGGTTCCTTCAAATACTCATCTATATCGTATATTTTCGGGGGATTTACGAAAAAAATAATGCTTATACCCGCAATTATTACGGAAATGGTGGAATAATCCTCCACTTTGGGCTATACTAAGGGAACATAAACACATAAAGGAGTGGTTCCATGTCAGTTCTCGCGATTACAAAAGGCAGCTTTGACGCCGAGATTCTTCACGCGGACAAGCCTGTTCTCATTGATTTTTGGGCCAGTTGGTGCGGTCCGTGCCGCACACTGTCCCCGCTGGTGGACGAGCTTGCCGAAGAGCTTACTGACAAGGTGAAGGTCTGCAAGGTCAATGTGGACGAGGAGGGCGAGCTTGCCGCCTCGTTCCAGATCATGAGTATCCCGACGCTGGCAGTGCTGAAGGACGGTAAAGTTGTCAACACCGCCGTGGGCGTTCAATCCAAGTCCGATATTCTTTCGATGCTGGAGCTGTAATGCAAAAAGGAAGCCGTGTTCCCTTTGGAACACGGCTTCCTTTTATTGATTGCGCAGGTACTTGACCAGTTCGCTACCGGCTATGGCTCCCTCGTACACTGCTTTGGCGACCTGCAGCATACCGCCGGTACAGTCTCCGGCAGCGTAGATTCCGGGGACGTTGGTGGCCATAGTCTCGTCCGTCACGATGCGGTTCCCCTCCGTCAGCGCCCCTATCTTCCGCGCAAGCGCTACGCTGCCGGCAACGCCCAATGCGATGAACAAACCAGAGACAAGCAGCTCTCCGCCGTTTTTAAAATCAATCTTCTCCAAACGCTCTCCGCCCGCTACCTCCGCGATCCGTTCGGTATTCACCGCCAATTCCGGGGGCACGTTTTCCGGGGCGGGCGCGCCATTGGTCAGCAGGGTAACCGAACCGGCCACAGGCAGCAAATGCTGCGCCTCCCGCAGCGCATATTCTCCGTTGCCCAGCACAGCAACACTTTTTCCCCGGTAGAAAAAACCATCGCATACGGCACAGTAGCTCACTCCACGGCCGTCCAATTCCTTTAGACCCGGGATCGGCGGTACCGCGCGGGATGCCCCGGTCGCCAGGATGATGCCATCCGCCTCATAATTACCCACTGTGGTCTCCACCACGTGTCGACTTTCGTAGGTAAGCCCCACCACCTCGGCCTCTATGAATTTTACGCCTACTTGCTTTGCGCCCTCGATCCCATCCCGCATCAGCTGCACCCCTGTAATCGCCTGGGGGAACCCGTAATAATTTTCAATCTTTTCCGTTTTGGTAAGAGATCCGTCTCCTCGCAGCACCACAGTTGTTTCCAGCCCAGCCCGCGCTGTGTACAGCGAAGCCGAGACCCCTGCGGGGCCACCGCCGATGATGATGACCTGTTTCATGGCTCGCCTCCTTTTTTTGTTTTATTATACCCGCTTCCCTGCGTTTTTTCTACTCCATTTATAAAAGCGACGCCAGCCGCTCCATTGCCGCGGGCAGACAAGCGCGGTCCACCCCGGAATAATTCACCACTAAAACGTGCTCCTCCGCCCGTGTGGCAACCTGGCAATACTCAGACAGAAAGGCCAGCCGCATCCCCACGCGCTCCGCCGCATCCCTCAGTTGGCCGTCGCTGCGCCGGGTCTGCAGCCGCAGAAGAAAGTGAAGTCCTGCGTCCCGCTCCGCAATTTCCGATTTCTCGCTCAACGAACTGCTCCCGATGGCCGCGATCACGCAGTCCCGCTTGGCACGGTACTGTGTCTTCATCCGTGCGATATGCCGCTCAAAGTAACCCTCGGAAAGGAATTTCGCCAGCGTGTATTGCTCCAGTGCAGGCACTGTACAGGAGTAAAACCCCAGTTTCTCCCGATACCGCTCTGTCAGCGAACTGGGCAGCACCAAATAGGCTACCCGGATGGAGGGTGCGATGGTCTTGGAAAAGGTGTTCAGATAAAGCACCCGACCACTCTCATCCACGCTCTGCAGCGTGGGAATGGGTTTCCCCGCAAAACGGAACTCGCTGTCATAGTCATCCTCAATAATATACCGTTCCTCCCGCTCCCCCGCCCAGCGCAGCAGTTCCTGCCGACGGGCAATGGGCATCACCGCCCCCGTGGGATAGTGATGAGCCGGCGAAATGTGCACGGCAGTGGCCCCGCTGCCGCGCAGCTCCTCCATGCGTATCCCCTGGGCATCCTGTCCAATATACTGGCACGAAATCCCGGCCAGTTCGCACACCCGGGCCGCCTTATGATAGCCCGGATCTTCCACGGCATAGACACATTCCCGTCCCAACAGCTGTAGGATCAGATTATAAAGGTATTCCGTACCCGCTCCCACAACAATCTGCTCGGCCTCGACCCAAATTCCCCGTGACCGATAAAGATACTTCGCAATGGCCTGCCGCAACTCCGGCGCACCGTTATGCGGCAGCGGATGGAGCAGCGCAGTCGCTGCATCCAGAAGCGTTCGCCGCATCAGTCTCGCCCACACCGAGAAGGGAAAATCGCCGGTCTCAATGTGATTGGTGGCAAAATCCACCGCATACTCCCGCAACTGCTCCTGGGCTGCAACAGATGGTTTTTTCGCCGGCATAGCCCCCGTGTCCACCGGGCAGACATAGTACCCCCGCTTTTCCTCGGACCGGAGGTACCCTTCGGCCACCAGTTGGCCATAGGCCCCCTCCACGGTGACAACGCTCACCTTTAAGTACCGGGCAAGACTGCGTTTGGACGGCAGCTTTTCGCCCACAGTCAGCCTTCCCGCCAAAATATCGTCCCGCACCCGGCGGTAAAGCTGCTCATACAGCGGCAGCGCATCTGCGGCTCTGGACAGAGGATAGGTCAGCATACTCTTCTCCATTCTGGTATTATCAAAAAACTCCGTTTTGGTTATTTATATAATATCACTTTCTTTATAAAATACAACTATTCCAAGTTTCAAAGGGGATTTTTATGAACACACAGCAAACCAGAAAACTGGTTTTAGCGGCTCTGTTTGCCGCCCTATCCTGCATTCTAACTTTAATCGTGCAGATTCCGTCAGCTATGAACGGCTATCTCAACTTGGGCGACTGCGCCGTGCTTTTGTCCGGTTGGCTGCTGGGCCCGGTCTGGGGCGCCGCCGCCGCCGGAATCGGGTCAATGATGGCGGATGTTTTTTCCGGCTACGCTTATTACGCTCCCGGCACGCTGTTCATAAAAGCCGCCACAGCCGCTGTGGCGGGAGTGCTATACCGACGGCTACGCCGGGGCAGCGCAGGCATACATCCCATTGCCCGGGTATGCAGCGCCGCTGCCGGTGAGACAGTGATGGTGCTGGGCTACCTTGGATATGCGGCCCTGCTGCTTGGAAACGGTTTGGCTGCCGCCGCCAGCATCCCGGGCAATTTGGTGCAGGGTGGGTTCGGCATTCTGACGTCGGTAACCGCAATTACCCTTCTCAGCGGCAGCAGTGCACGGATAAAAGATTTAGAAAACTAAGAAAGGGACCGTCTTTTCTGAAAAGACGGTCCTTTTCTTCTATAGTTCGTGGAACACCTGCCGCACACTGACGCCCTGGGCATGGAGTGCCGCGCCGTAAAGCACCACCCCAAACAGCAGACACGACAGCGCCGCCGCGCTGAAGCTCACACCTCCCTGAACCAGAACATTCAGCAGCAGTCTGACGCACAGGGCCATCAGCAAGCTGGCAAGGCCGGGCGCTGTCAGCCAGCTGAAAATGCACAGTTTTAATCCCGTCGTCCGTACCACCGCAACAAGGTTCAAAAGCAAGCCTAATACCGCGCTGACGATATACCCCGCCACATAGCCCCGCAGTCCCACACCGGGGACCCCTGTGGTCACCGCCGTGATGAGCAGCTGCACTCCGCCGCAGATAATGGCATTTTTGGCCGCCCAACTCTGCTTTCCCACGCCGTTTAGGATCGAGGCAAGCACGCCCTGATAGCCACCCAGTGTCACGCCCAGCGCCAGCGGAGCGATAAACTGGCCCACCGTGTCCTCCCGAAACAGCAACACCCCCACCCCAGGCCCCAAAACCGTCAGCAGGGACATGGCAGGTAGCAGCAGGATGGATGTCGCCAGAATGGCCTGCCCTGTGAGGCGGCGGGTTTCTCCCTTTCGTCCCAATGCATCTGCTCCGGCAAGGGCGGGTACCAGCACCAGACTGATGGCCCACAAAAACGCGCTGGGCAGCAGCAGCATGGGCAGCGTCATGCCGCATAGCACACCGAATGCGGACATGGCCTGGGACGCATCTTCCCCGGCTGTTACCAGAAGCCTTGGAATCAGCACCGCGGTCGCGGCGGACATGAGATTGCCCAAAAGCGCCGTAGCCCCCACGGGGATCGCAATTTTTGCTATCTGTGCCGCCTTAACAGTCTCCCCATCCGAGGGAACAATCGGTCTTCCAGACCGCTCCCGCTGGTAAATGCACACCAGTGTCGTAGCAGAAAAAATTTCGCACAGGGTCATTCCCAGCACGATGATCCCAACGGTACGCTCGGGGTTCTGCGGCAAAAGCAGTACCAACAGCCCCAGCACGGCGATCGCGCGGATAAACTGCTCCAATATTTCAGTCACGGCAGGCGGCACCACCCGCCCGGTCCCGTAAAAATAGTGCTTATGCAGGTTTTCGATCCCCGTCAGCAGCACACAGGGCAGCAGAATCAGCAGCCCCAGTTGGGTCCGCGCGTCGCCCAGAAGATTCACTGAAATGGCATCGGAATTGAACACAGTCACCGCCGCCACGCCGGCGAACAGCAGGATCAGTGCAACCAGACACAGGCACAGGTTGCGCCTGACTGCATTCTCCCGCCCCAGCGCGCGGTAATGCGAAGAGAGCGTTGACACGGCCACCGTAAGCCCCACTGCGGTCAGGGACATCATTACGGAATATGCCGGCATGATAAGCTGGTAAAGCCCCATCACCTCCGCTCCGATCATCCGGGACAGGATGATGCGGTAAAGAAACCCCGTCACTTGGGATACGATGCCCGTACCGGTCAGCAACAGAGTACTAAACAGCATGGTTTTCTTCATAGATGCGCCCCCTTTCCTCTACTCTATTCCGGCATGGCGGGACACATGATTGATTGACATTTCTGCTCAAAGCATTTATGATAGACAGCAGTTAAATTTTCAGCACGACCGACATCTGCACATACCCGAGGCGCCTGTTTGGTTTTGTCCGCTATTGCGGAAAAAGGAGCGTTTGCCATGCAATCAGTAAAAAAGCGTTGGTTTCATCTCGCCGTTGCCTGCATCATGATGCTTTGCCTTGGCGCCATGTATTCCTGGTCGATATTCCGCCAGCCTATCCTTGCTATCTTCCCCAGCTGGACCGCTGCGGAGCTCTCCCTGAATTTTACGCTTACCATGTCCTGCTTCGTGATCGGCACGTTTCTCGGGGGCAAGCTGATGGAACGCATTTCCCATCGGCATGCCGTCCTGCTGGGCGCGCTGTTTCTATTTGTGGGGTTTTTTGGCTCCTCTCATCTGCCTCAAGCCCACCCTACCCTGAGTCTTGTCATGCTCTATGTGTTTTATGGCGTTTTTAACGGACTTGGCACCGGCATTTCTTACAACGCAGTGGTCAGCACCATCCCCCGGTGGTTCCCTGACAAGGGGGGACTTGTTTCCGGCATCCTGCTCTCCTGTGTCGGCTTTGGCAGCTTGCTGATCGGGCAGGGATCTGCCTGGCTCGTCGGCGCTATGGGTCTGTCCCTCACGTTCCGTATGCTCGCTATTATCATTGCCTCAATTTTGACGGTAGGCTCGTTTTATATCACCGCACCATCGGACAAATTAGATTTTCCTCCCGCCACGCAGTCCAAGGCAACCGCCAGCCAATACGACTTCACTCCTACCCAGATGCTCGGCACACCCGCCTTTTGGATCAATTTCGTGTGGAACACCTGCCTGGGCGCAGCGGGATTAATGGTCATCAACAGCGCCGCAACCATCGCCTCGTACTTTGGTGCCGTGGCCTCTCTGGGACTACTTGTCTCTGTATTCAATGGATCCTTCCGCTCTATCTACGGCATTCTGCTGGACAAATACGGCCGCGTTCCGGTCATGTATTTGAATACGTTTGCCGCCACGATCGCGGGGCTCATCCTGCTGGGTGGTTCTGTGCTTCACAGCACGGTTCTGGTTTTCTGCGGCATGATGCTGGTTGGCATTTGCTACGGTGGTCAGATCACGTTGAATCTTTCCAACGCCCGCCAGCTTTTTGGTGCAAAATATTTTTCCGTTAATTTTGGTCTATCCAATTTCAGCACCATCCCGGCTTCTCTCATCGGGCCATTCATTTCCGGTGTTTTGCAGGACATGTCCGGCGGCTCATTTACCACTACCTTTGCCATGCTCATCTTCATCAGCCTTGTGGCGCTGGTGGCGCTGTTCTTCTTAAAGCAGCCTGTGCCGTCCAAGAACTAAATCCGCGGGCTGCTTGCATTCCCCGCCAAGGAGATTCTTTTTCATGCTTGGAACAATCATTAACGTAGGCCTTGTCCTGCTGGGCAGCTTTCTGGGCCTACTCCTTAAAAATAGGATCAGTCCTCGTTTTTCCGCCATCATCACTCACGCATTGGGTCTTTGTGTGATGTGTATCGGCATTACCTCGGCTGTGGCAACGGAAAACATGCTGTGCGTCATCGTCTGCATGGTCGTCGGCACACTGCTGGGAGAGGCCGTCCGCATTGAGGATCGTCTGGACCGTCTGGGCGAAACCCTGCGGGATAAGCTGGTTCGGGAAGGCGGTGGCTCCAGCCGATTCACAGAGGGATTCGTCACCGCATCCCTGCTGTACTGCGTGGGCTCTATGGCCGTCATGGGTTCGTTGGAGGCCGGGATCAACCACGATTACTCCATCCTTGTTTCCAAGGGCGTGATCGACGGCGTAACCTCCATCTCCTTCGCCGCAGCTATGGGAATCGGGGTGGCGTTCTCTGCTCTTCCTCTGCTGGTCTATCAGGGCTCGCTTACCCTTCTTGCCACTGTGGCGGGGCCGTATCTCAGCCCCGCCGTGATTACTGAAATGAGCGCCGTCGGCGGCACCATCATCCTGGGCATTGGCATCAATATGCTGGGGCTGGGCAAAGCAAAGATTCGGGTAGGCAATATGCTGCCGGCCATTTTCTTACCCATCGCCTATCTTCCCATTGCCGATTGGCTGAGTACGTTGCTGTGATAAAAAGACGAAGACCCGCACCCCGGTTTGGGAGTGCAGGCCTTCGTCTTTTTATGGACATGATTCAGGGCCGAGAATCAGGGGCTGCATCTGCCGCCCCTCCATGGCGCATTCGATTGCCATAGGGATCATCTCCATTTCCGCTACCAGCGAGGTGGGCTTTCCCTCTGGATCGTCTTGCCGGAATGGGACGAAGTAGATATTTTTCCGTGCCATCAGCTCCCCAATGCTGCGGGCGGAAGCTCCCAGCCCATCGTTGGTGGACAGAGCGATCACCACCGGTCTGCCGTTTCGCAGGTGTGCCTTTGCCGCCATGGTCACCGAAGTATCTGCAATCCCCGCCGCTAATTTGCCCAGCGTGTTCCCGGTACAGGGTGCAATCACCAGAACATCCAGCAGTTTCTGGGGGCCGATTGGTTCCACCTCTGAAATGGTGGCCGCTACCCGTCTATCACAGATGCGCTGCATTTCCCGCATAAAGTCGTGAGCGTTTCCAAATCGGGTATCCATAGCCGCACTGTTTTCCGACACAATGGGATAAACCGAAAAACGCGCCGCTGTTTCCTCCAGCACCGCCATAACACGGTGAAAGGTACAAAAGGAACCACAAAACGCAAATCCCACCTTTAAATCCTTCATGTTCACACTCCCAGCTCCCGCAAAATATTATAAATGGTGTCTTTTACACATTTCCCTGCCGTCGCCGGCGCGGTTTTTCCGGGCAGCGAGCCGGCGCGAATGGCCCGTACGCCCAGCTTTTCCGCCTGCTCCATGTCCACGCCGCCAGGCGCAGAGGCAAGGTCGATAATCAGGCATCCCGCCTTCAGATCCAGTAGTTCCGCTGACTGCAGCACCCGCGCAGGCACCGTATTCACAACCAGATCATAGCTGCACAGCCAGCCGGCCAGCTGCCCCATGTACTCAGTTTCGCAGCCGCAGGACTCTGCCCAAACCAGCTGCTCAAATTTTCGAGCGGCCACCGTCACTCGTGCGCCAAGCGCCCGCAGCCGCGGTGCCAGCATTCGTCCCACCCTGCCATAACCGATGATCAGCACCCGTGCGCCATGCAGAGTGATGGGCAGTTCCTCCATGGCAAGCTGGATCGTCCCCTCTGCCGTGGGGACAGCATTTGCCACCGCAAACTCCTCTCGTGCATAGTAGTCGTGCAGCACCAGGCGGCGTTCCTGCGCTGCCGCCACCGTTTCGCTGTCCATCATGCCGCCGCAGATAATCTGGAACGGCCGAAGGGCGTCCAACACATCCGTCATCCGTGGTACTTCTCCCCCACACAACGGCGCGTTTAGCCGCCCCTCCGTCCCTACTGCCGGAAGGGGCAGAATCACGCAGTCTGCCCACGCCGCTCGCCCCAGCGTCGGTTCCGCCCATTCCTGCCCCTCCTGTTCCAACGCAAAGGTATGTACCGTGTGTCCGTCCTCCTGCAAAAGCTCTGCCAGTCTGATCTGCCGCATATCCCCGCCGATCACATAGAAATCAAGTTCATACCGCATATTGTGATCCTCCCGTTTTTCGTCTGTTCCAGTATATTCCCACTCTGCAGTGACGGTGCGGAGCAGTTTGCTTGCCCGGCTGCGGCAAAAAATTGCGCAAAAATAGACGCCGTCCCGCTTGGGGACAGCGTCCATAAGACCACGTGTTACCGCACGTAATCCAAATATCTTTTTTTCACGGTGGCCGCGTGTCGTCTGCTAATGGGAGACACAAATCCAATATCGGTCTCGAGGCGTTCTGCCGTGATTTTTTTTGCATGCCAAAGATTGATCACAAAGGATTTGTGGACTTGAACAAAGTCACCGCATGCCAGCAAAGCGGTCAGATAGCTCTCAAACGGTTCCCGAAGATAGACGCTGTCCTGCGTTGTGCCATCCGCCAAATGCAAGCGCAGCACCCGCCCCACGTTTTCCGCACAAACGATTTGGGAAAATGGGATTCTTACAACACCCCCCGATATTTTGAGCGTGTAGAGCTTTTCCGTGGCCGCCAGCCGGCTTATGGCGCGATCCAGTGCCTCAAACAGCTTTTTGGTATCAATGGGTTTGAGGATATACTGCTCAGCCTGCACATCAAACGCCTCCAGCGCGTAATCAGGGAAAGCTGTGATATAAATGATCGTGGCAGGCAGCGCACGGGCGCGGATCAATTTCCCGACCTCAATACCGCTTTTCTGCGGCATGAGCATATCCAGAACAAAAATGTCGTATATTGCACCGTGATCCAACTGCCGAATCAGCTCGTCAGGCGAGGAAAAAAGCTGCGCTTTGGGGTCCAGTTCTTTTCTCTCTTGTCGGTAATGCTCCAGAAGCCCTTCCATCAGCTTCAGTTGGGTAATGCAATCATCGCAGACCGCAATTCTAATCATACGCCGCCCCTCCACTATCATGCCCATCTTTGTGCGTGTATGTGAGCTACTGTCGCGTATTTACATTATATACGCCAATCTAACACCTTTCAACCCAGTTTTCCAACTTTTTCGTTTTTATAGAGCTCCAAATATTGGCAACTTTTACTGGTCCGACTTCCTGGCTTTTCTGCCGGGTCGGATGGAGCCGCCTTTCACTGGGCATAATCCAATTGCATTTCTGTTTAAAAAAGTTTATAATTATACGCACGGAACAAATCGCAAATTGACTTGATTCGTGTGGCTGCGCCGTGAACAGGCGAATACTGAATTTTCGCAGCGCTTCCGCCATGCTGCCGTGCAGCATGGCTTTGCTCCCGTTTCACTAGCTGGCGCAGTCAAATGCAAGGGTTTTACGGAAAAACCCACACCCCCCTCTCCCCAAAACCCATTGAAAAGCGCAGCAAGCCGCTGGCGTGCTTACGCTTTGGATGGCTCAGTACGCATTATCATAATATTAGTTTATCATACTTCTGGATTACCGGCTGGCCGCCATACTACTACATCCTCGAAAGGAGTTCTCCTCCATGGAACGACACACAAACTACTCCATGCTCTGCGACTTCTATGAAATAACCATGGGCAACGGCTATTTTCAGTCAGGCATCGGGGACAAGATCTGCTACTTCGACGTATTCTTTCGCACGGTTCCCGACGGCGGCGGGTTTGCCATTGCTGCTGGACTGGACCAAGTCATTGATTACATTGAACAACTCAGCTTTGCAGAGGAAGATATCGCGTATTTGCGCAGCAAGCAAACCTTTTCCGAGTCCTTTTTAAATTTCTTGCGGGAGTTTCGGTTCACCGGTGACATCTGGGCCGTGCCCGAGGGCACGCCAATCTTCCCCGGCGAGCCAATCCTAACGGTCCGTGCCTCGGCCATTCAGGCACAATTTGTGGAAACCTTCATACTGCTGTCTCTCAACCACCAGTCACTGATCGCGACCAAATCCAACCGTATTGTTCGCGCCGCCCAGGGACGTCCCATTTCGGAGTTCGGTTCCCGCCGCGCCCAAGGGGCCGACGGAGCGATTCTAGGTGCCCGCGCCTCCTATCTGGCCGGCTGCAGCGGCACGGCCTGCACCATGGCCGACCAAATTTTTGGCTGCCCGGCCACGGGCACCATGGCTCATTCCTGGGTGCAGATGTTTTCCGATGAATACACTGCCTTTCAAACCTACTGTGAGCTTTATCCCACGAACGCTACTCTGCTGGTGGATACCTATAACGTCCTCCGTTCCGGCGTTCCCAACGCCATCCGTGCGTTCAAAGAAGTCCTGCTCCCCCGCGGCATCACCAAATGCGCCATTCGGTTGGACTCGGGCGACCTGACCTATCTCTCCCGCCGTGCCCGCTCTATGCTGGACGGCGCAGGTCTCACTGACTGCAAAATTGTGGTCTCCAACTCACTGGATGAATACCTGATCCGGGACCTGCTGCTTCAAGGTGCGTGTATCGATGCATTCGGTGTGGGCGAACGGCTGATCACCTCTAAAAGCGATCCGGTATTTGGGGGTGTTTATAAGCTGGCCGCTGTGGAGGAAGACGGGGTTATTATCCCCAAGATCAAGATCAGTGAAAACCCCACCAAGATTACCAATCCGCATTTTAAGAAGGTCTACCGTCTGTTTGAAAACAGCACCGGCAAAGCCATCGCTGATTATGTCTGTCTCCATGATGAAATGGTTGACTCCTCCCAACCGCTGGAGCTGTTTGACCCCGACGCCACCTGGAAAACCAAGCGGCTGTCCAATTTTACTGCCAAAGAACTACTGGTTCCCGTGTTTCAGGGCGGTAAAAAAGTCTATTCCACTCCATCGCTGAATGATATCCGCTCCTATTGCACCGCCCAGGTTGATCTGCTGTGGGACGAGGTTAAGCGGTTTGAAAACCCCCACCACTACTATGTGGATTTTTCCCGCAAGCTGTGGAATATCAAGCACGATCTGCTTAAGCGCAACTGGTAACATGCGCTGCCCGGAAAATAAGGCATTTTTGACCGCTTTAATTTTCGGAAAAATGTGGTAAACTAAACATGGTATTTCCCATGATTACAATTTTTAAATTAGAGGAATCTGCATGAGTTTTGATTTTGACGCACTTGTAATTGGCGCCGGCTTTGCCGGTGCTGTGTCCGCCCGTGAGCTTGCCGAGCGCGGATCTCGCCGTGTCCTTGTTTTGGAGCGCCACCCCCATATCGGTGGCAACGCCTATGACTGCTTGGACGCTGCCGGCATTCTGATCCATCAGTACGGCCCCCATATTTTCCACACCAATCACCGCCGCGTCTTTGAGTATCTGACCCGCTTCACTGACTGGCGGGAGTATCAGCATCAGGTCGTGGCTAACGTGTACGGTATGCTGATGCCTGTCCCATTTAACCTCCACTCTCTGTCTGTGGCCTTTGACGATGAAAAGGCCGACCGCCTTGAAAAAAAACTGGTGGAGACCTATGGTGCGGAAAAAAAAGTGACGATTCTGGAGTTGCGGCAAAACAGTGATCCTGAAATTGCCGCACTTGCTGAATATGTCTACGAACACATTTTTGTGCATTACACAATGAAGCAATGGGGCACCACTCCCGAGGAGATTGACCCGGCCACCACCGCGCGTGTACCTGTGTATCTCTCCCGAGATGACCGCTATTTCCAGGATGCCTGGCAGGGCATCCCCGCCAAAGGCTACACCCCGCTGTTCCACGCGATGCTGGCGCACCCCAATATTGAAGTCCGAACGGACACCCCCGCCGAAACCCTTCTTCGGTTGGAGGCCGATGGCTTGCTCACCGTAGACGGCAAGCCGTTTACCGGCCCTGTCATTTATACCGGTGCGGCGGATGAACTGTTTGGCTGCCGCTTTGGCCGTTTGCCTTACCGCACACTGGACTTTCAGTTTGAAACCCACCCGGTGGAATGGCTTCAAACTCACGCCACGGTGAACTACACGGTCGATCAGCCCTATACCCGTATCACCGAATTTAAGCATCTGACCGGGCAGGTGAAAAAGGAATGCACCACTACCGTAAAAGAGTTCTCGCGCGCTTATACCGGTGCCTCTGGCGAAACCCCCTATTACGCCATTATTAACAATGAGAACAATGCTCTGTACGCGAAATACACCGACCTTGCACGGGGGTACCCCAACCTGCAGTTACTGGGGCGTTTGGCTGAGTACAAGTACTACAATATGGACACAATCGTCTCCCGGGCTCTCGCACTGTGCGACAACCTGGTATTATGATCATTAGGAGTGTTTTTCATTGAAGCTCATCACGTTTGCCGTCCCCTGTTACAACTCCGCTGACTATATGGAGCATTGTGTTGATACCCTTCTCTCCGGTGGTCAGGACATAGAAATCATTCTGGTGGACGACGGCTCCACCAAGGACGACACCCCTGCCATTTGCGACCGATATGCCGAGAAATATCCCGACATTATCAAGGTCATCCACCAGGAAAACGGCGGTCATGGAGAAGGCGTCAACCAGGGCATCCGCAATGCAACCGGTCTATACTATAAGGTTGTGGACTCGGACGACTGGGTGGATACCACTGCTCTGCACACTGTGCTTCAGAAACTGCGGGAATTTTCTCTGTATGAAAAACCCGTGGACCTGTTGGTGTGCAACTTTGTCTACGAGCACGTTGTGGATGACACCAGACACACCATGCGCTACCGCAATGTATTCCCCCAAAACCGGATCTTCACATGGTCTGATATCGGCCGATTCCGTCCTTCCCAATACCTGCTGATGCACTCGGTGATCTATCGCACACAGCTTCTGCGGGACTGCAAGCTTGAACTGCCGAAACACACCTTCTATGTAGACAACATCTTTGTCTACCAGCCTCTTCCCTATGTCCGCACGCTTTACTATATGGACGTCGACCTTTACCGCTACTTTATCGGACGGGAAGATCAAAGCGTCAATGAAAAGGTGATGGTCACCCGGGTAGATCAGCAGATACGGGTCACCCGGCAGATGATTGACTCGCATGACCTGACGCAGATTTCTCGTCAAAGCGGAAAGTTGGGCCGTTATATGTTCAGCTACCTTTCCATGATGATGAGCATCTCCTCCATCTTCCTCATTATTGACAACACACCCAAAAGCCTCGGTCAGCGCACCGAGCTGTGGGAATATCTCCGCACGGTGAACTCTCGCGTGTTCCATAAAATGAAATACCGCGCCGTCTCCGCCGTTACCGTGTTTCCCGGCTACCAGGGCCGTAAATTCTCGGTCCAGCTTTACCGGCTGGCCCGGCGCGTCTACAAATTCAATTAAGTCCATACTTATATGCGCAATCCCCCTGTCGCAGCCTCTTCCTGCGGCAGGGGGATTCCTGCTCATACCAGCACTTAATGCCTACTGGATCAATCAAAAGGAAAGCAGAAATTGAAGAATATGGGGTATTCTTGCTTTTTCTAGCACTTTTGACTTTCTCAGGTGCAAGGCCTTTTCGGCGGCCACAGCTGATTTCTCTTTGTACCGGGACAATTGAATGGATGTGCGACCGTGTTTTGCGTTCCGGCGTATTTTATGTACCGATGTTCTCCTGCTGCGGACGGCCGGTCTATTGTCCTCCTGTGCAGGGACGCGAAACGCCTTCCCACAGGCCGTATCTTGTTCTTCTTTTAATCCTCCGCCGATGTGGTTTCCTGCTGTTTGGCCGCAGCGTTTGCCGTAACCATCTCTTCAAGAATGGTTACGATTTCCTCCAGCGCGGCCTCAATCCCCACCAACGCCTCTTTAATCGCATAGGCACAGCAGCTGTCGCTGCTGATTGGTATTGAATTGGTGTACCGGCACATTTTCATGTCCTCCGTTACACTGGCCGCACTCACATTGGAATTGGCAGCGCTTGTGCAACTTACCGCAGAAGCGGATGAGCGGCATCGACATCTCCCCATAGACGCACCCCCCCTTTCTCTCCATTCTATTCCCCCATCTTGACTTTTGCCAATAAGCCCATTAAAATTCTTAGTATCATCTATTTCTTATCGATCTATTTGGAAAGGCGCGTGAATACGATGTTGAAAAAAGCATCGGCACTGGTACTGCTTTTTGCGCTGGTATGTTCCCTATCCGCCTGCGGCGGAGCTGATGTGGAAGCCGAGTCTGCCCCGCCCTCCGCTTCCCCTGCCAGCGAAACCCCTTCCGATTACGCGGTTCATGTGGGACTTTTGCCCGGCACCGCCGCACTGGGCGCCGTTTCACTTGCAAGCTCCCACAACGATACTTATACCGTCACCGTCGTTACCGACGATGATTATACTTCTCTGACCGGTGGACTGCTGGATGGCACCCTGGACATCATCGCTCTCCCCACCAATTTGGCGGCCGCTCTGTACAACAAAACAGACGCTCAGGCACAGCTGCTGGCTCTCACCGCAGAAGGCTCTTTCTCCCTGTTAGAACGCGGCCGTATGCAAAGTACGATTGAAACAGTGGCCGACCTGTCCGGGCGCACGCTTTATGCCGAAGGGAAAGGCGCATCCGGGGAATGCGTTCTTCGTTACCTCCTCTCCAAAAACGGTCTTGATTTGGATCATGATCTGAGTGTCGTCTGGCTATCCCCCCACGAAATGTCCTCCCTCGCATCTACCGGGGATGCGGGTGATTTATTTTTTGCCTCCGCTGTTACCGCTGCGGCCCTCTCCGCCGAGACCACTGCCCTAAGTGATACCCGTGGCATCATTGGCAACATTCTGGATGTGTCTGAACAGTGGAATTCCCTCACAGCGGGAGCCCCCATGCTCACCGACTGTTTCTTGGTCGCCACCGATTTCGCCGCCGACCATCCCGATCAGGTCGCCACGTTTTTGGAGGATTATACCGCTTCTCTGGCGGATGCCACCGAGCATCCAGAACTGCTGGGCAGCGCAGCCGCCTCCCTCGGCATTACAGAAAGCGACTACGCCGCCGAACTTGCTTTTCCAACGGCCAACCTCATCTTTCTCTCAGGCCAAGATATGCAGGCCGACCTGCAGTCGTATTTTGAACTTCTATATTCCGTCTCCCCCGACTGTCTGGGGGGCGGAATCCCAGACGACAGTTTTTACTATATCCCCTAATCTCTCCGCTCCGCGCGTTCAAACGCGCGGAGCATTTCGCGCTCCATATTTTTTGCCCACCCCCTTGCGCTTTCTCGTTCCGTGTGATATAGTATCAATGTTAGAATGTAGGTTTGGATGAGAGTGGGGCTCCGGCTCCGCTCTTTCTTATTGGAAAAAGCGATTCTGTAAAATTTAGGGAATCGATTCAGGAGGTCCTCATGGCAAAAGTTACAGAAGTCACGGCGGCGCTTGCAGCGCCGATTGCCGCGCAGTGCGGCTGCTCTGTCTGGGATGTGGAATACAGCAAGGAAGCCGGTCAGTGGTTTTTGCGCGTGTATATCGACAAGGAGGGCGGCATTTCCATCAACGACTGCGAAGCCGTCAGTCGTATGGTCAGCGACGCATTGGATAAAGAAGACCCGATCGAAGGAAGCTATGTATTCGAGGTGTCTTCAGCCGGTGCGGACCGCACCCTGAAAACACCGGAACACTTTGCACAGTTCATGAACACTGAGGTAGAACTAAAGCTCTACAAGGCGCGGGATGGAAAAAAGGAATTTGTCGGCATGCTATCCTCGTATCTCGACGGTGACGTGACGCTTACCGCAAACGGTGAGGAGCTGCTTTTCCCAAAAAAAGAAGTCGCCCAAGTGCGGCTTTATGTGCGTTTTTAAAGGAGAATAACAACATGGCCAGAAATACGAAAAAAGCAAACAATCCTGAAAACGACAGCAGGGAGTTTTTCGCCGCAATCGCGCAGATTGAAGCGGAAAAAGGTATCAAGCCTGGCTACATGCTGGAGCGGATCACACAGGCTCTGGTGTCGGCTTACCGCCGCGACCACGAGGGGATTGGAGATAATGTAGCAGTCGAGGCCGATGAAAAAAGCGGCACCGTCAAGCTCATCGTAAAAAAGGACGTTGTGGAGACGGTAGACAATCCCTCCACCGAGCTCTCTCTGGAAGAAGCCCGCGCCTCTCTGCCCAGCGCTCAGCTGGGGGATGTGATCCGTGTGGAGGTCAAAACCAAAAACTTTGGCCGCATTGCCGCTCAGACCGCCCGTCAGGTCATTATTCAGGGCATCCGCGAGGCCGAGCAGGGCATGGTCTTTGACGAATTCACCTCTAAGGAGCACGAGATTCTGACCGGTGTGGTCACCCGTATCGACAACCGCAGCGGCGCGGCCGTACTGCGGATCGGCAGCGGCCGCGAAAGCACGGAAGCCTATCTGGGCACCAACGAGCAAGTGCGCGGCGAAAGCTATCGCGAGGGGATGCGGCTGAAGGTTTATGTGGTCGAGGTTCGCCGTTCCAACCGCGGCCCCCAGATCCTGATTTCCCGCACCCATCCAGGCCTTGTCAAGCGCCTGTTCGAATTAGAAGTGCCCGAGATCTACGATGGCACGGTGGAGGTAAAGTCCATTGCCCGTGAGGCTGGCAGCCGCACCAAACTGGCTGTCTGGTCCTCTGACCCCAACGTGGACCCCATCGGGGCCTGTGTCGGCCCCCGTGGTGCCCGTGTCAACAACATTGTGGAAGAACTTGGCGGCGAAAAGGTTGACATCATTAAGTTCAGTGATAATTCCTGCGAATACATTGCCGCCGCGCTTTCGCCCGCAGACGTCATATCCGTAGAGGAACTGATTGCCGGGAAAAGCTGCCGCGTCGTGGTCCCTGACGACCAGCTCTCTCTGGCCATCGGCAAAGAGGGGCAAAACGCTCGCCTGGCTGCCAAGCTGACCAGTTACAAGATCGATATCAAGCCGGAAAGCGCCCCGTCGAGCCCCGAGCCTGTGGAGGAGTCCCTTTTGGTCGAAGATGACGACGTAATTTTCAAAGATGACATCCCCGATCAACCGGATGCCACTGCAGCCGAGGATTCTCCCGCCGAAGTTTCGGACGTGGAGTCTCCCACCGAAGTTGCGGGGGAGGAAGCCCCTGCTAAAAAAGTTCGCAAATCCACGAAGAAAATCCCCCAGGAATAATCCGTGTGCCATCGCTGAGAAAGGAGGCGGCATCTGTGCAAAAGAAAATCCCCATGCGACAATGTGTGGGCTGCCGTGTGATGAAAACAAAGCGAGAACTAATCCGCGTGGTAAAGTCCCCGGAGGGGCTTATATCGCTGGACTTCAAGGGGAAGCTCCCCGGCCGCGGCGCATACCTCTGCCCCGATGCCGCTTGTCTATCCAAGGCAAAGAAATCCCGCGCGCTGGAACGGGCCTTTGATACCACGCTCCCTGCCGAGGTATATGAAGCGCTGGAGCAGCAAATGAAGGAGGCGCCCCATGAGTCATGACAACGCCCTCCGTTTGATCGGGCTTGCCCGCAAGGCGGGTAAGTTGGAAATTGGCGACGAACCAGTTGGGGCCGCTGCACGGGCGCGGCAAGCCAAACTCATCCTTGTCGCGGAAGATGCCGCCGCCAACACTTATCGGCGGGCCGGGCACTTCGGAGAAAGCGGAAATGTGCTGTTTCTGACCGTTCCGTTCACCAAGGCGGAACTGGGAAACGCATTGGGCCGCACTTCCTGCGCCATGCTGGCTATGATGGACACCGGCTTTGCAGCCTCCCTGATTAAAAAACTGGCTGCAGAAGACCCTGAGCGTTACGGCCCAGCGGCCGAGCAGCTAGACACCAAGGCGCGGCGCGTATTGCAGCGCCAGCGGGAGGAACGAGCCCATGAGAAAAACCTGCGAGAGGGCAAGCACAAGCCATGGACTCCCCCCACTCCGCCCTCCCGCTCCGCCAAACCCAGCCGTGCGGACGGCCAGTCCCCCCGCACGAGCGACAACGGGAAAGCCCGGCGTACAGCCGCACCTGTGGTCAAACACGGGCCCCCGCCAAGTGGTGGAATGAAATTTCGGAGCAAGTTTCCCGGCAGACAGAAAAAAACGCCATGAACGTCTTTCGCGCATACGATAGAAACAAACGCAGCGGGTTTGCTCCAATGAGAAAGAGCGAGGCTCTCTTCACTTTTTCTCATTGGTCCAAGCCCCACACATGGAGGTGGCTTATTTGAGTATTAACAGTAAATATAGAGTACACGAAATAGCTAAGGATTTTAATTTAAATTCCAAGGTTATTACAGACATTCTCACGAAATATGACAGCGCACCCAAAAACCACATGCAGGTTTTGGAAGCCGATCAGCTGTCCATTATTTTCGAATGCCTGACCCAGCAGAATCAGATTAGCAGCATTGAAAGCGTCTTTGCCGACGTTTATCACGAGCCGAAGAGCGTTGTGACCGAAGCCCCTAAAGCAGCCCCTGGTCCTGCTGATCCGGCCACCCCCGCGGCAGACTCTTCCGCCGTGCCTTCCACCCCCGCAAAACCGGCACAGCCCGTGTTGAACCGGCCCACTACACGCGTGCCGGAAAAGAAGATGGTGGACACCCGAAAAAGCGGCGATGTAAACCTTGCCAAATACGACGAGCGTTTGGAAACGCTGGCGCCCGATAAAGCCAGCCGAATGCAGTCTCAAGGCAGCAAGCAGAAGTTCCAGGGACGAAACAACAACCGTCGTCCAGGCCCCAACACCTTTGGCAACAAGCGCCGCCAGGAAGAGCAGGAAAAACTGCGTCGTCTGCATCTTGAAATCGCGAAAAAGACCCCGCTGAAAGTTTTG
Source organism: Oscillospiraceae bacterium (assembly GCA_963666535.1). Classification (GTDB taxonomy): domain Bacteria; phylum Bacillota; class Clostridia; order Oscillospirales; family Oscillospiraceae. The sequence goes on from OY762913.1 coordinate 2,766,840, forward strand.
ATTCCCGATGAGATCTCGGTGGGCGAACTGGCTTCCCGCATGAAGAAGACCGGTGCCGAAGTGGTCAAGCATCTGATGAAACTGGGCGTTATGGCCTCTATGAGCGACGTTGTGGACTATGATACTGCTGCTTTGGTCGCCTTGGAGCTGGGCTGCAAGGTGGAAAAGGAAGTGATCGTCACCATTGAGGAAAAACTCATTGATACGGCACAGGACAAAGCCGAGGATCTCCGTCCCCGCAGCCCCGTGGTGGTGGTCATGGGCCACGTCGACCACGGCAAAACCTCTCTGCTGGATCGGATTCGTCATTCCGACGTTGCCTCCGGCGAGGCCGGTGGCATCACCCAGGCCATCGGTGCTTATCAGGTCAAAGTAAGCGGCAAATCCATCACCTTTCTGGACACCCCCGGTCATGAAGCCTTTACCGCAATGCGTGCCCGCGGCGCCATGATCACCGACATTGCCATTCTTGTGGTCGCCGCCGACGATGGCATCATGCCACAGACCATTGAGGCGATTAACCACGCCAGGGCAGCCGACATCCCCATTATCGTTGCCATCAATAAAATGGATAAGCCCGGCGCCAACCCTGAGCGCATTAAGCAGCAGCTGACGGAATACGAGCTGGTTTCCGAAGAATGGGGCGGCGAGACCATTATCTGCCCCATCTCCGCCAAAACCGGCGACGGCGTAGACAACCTGCTGGAGATGGTCACCCTCACCGCCGAGATGAAGGAACTAAAGGCCAACCCAGACCGCTCCGCCCACGGCGCTGTGATCGAGGCCCGCCTGGACAAAGGCCGCGGGCCTGTGGCCACGCTGCTGGTGCAGAACGGCACTCTGAAGCAGGGCGACGTGATCATTGCCGGCACCGCGGTAGGCCGTGTGCGCGCCATGACCAATGCCCGGGGCGAAAAGTTGATGGAAGCAGGCCCCTCGGTTCCCGTTGAGATCATCGGCATGGGCGAAGTGCCCGCCGCCGGCGACGACTTCCACGCCGTTGCTGACGAGCGTATGGCACGCGAACTGGTGGATCAGCGCAAGCAAGAAAACAAGAATGCCGCTGCCGGCCCCCCGGTTCAGAAGGTCACGCTGGAGGATCTGTTCGACCAGATCCAGCAGGGCGAGCTGAAGAATCTGAATGTCATCGTCAAGGCTGACGTGCAGGGCTCCGCAGAAGCCGTTCGGGCCTCTTTGGAGAAGCTCACCAATGAAGAAGTCCGGGTGCGTGTGATTCACTGCGCCGTTGGCGCCATCAATGAATCTGACGTCATGCTGGCCGCTACCTCCGGTGCCATCATTGTCGGCTTCAATGTGCGGCCGGATGCCAATGCCAAGGATTCTGCTATCCGTACCAATGTAGATATGCGGATGTACCGCGTCATTTACGAGGCCATCGACGAGATTGAATCCGCGATGAAGGGCATGCTCTCTCGCAAATTCAAGGAAATCACCCTTGGTTCCGTTCAGGTACGCGAGGTGTATAAGATCACCGGTGCGGGTATCATCGCCGGTTGCTACGTTTCCGAGGGCAAGGTCACCCGCAACGCCCAGATTCGTCTGGTGCGGGACGGGATCGTCGTCCATGAGGGCTCCATTGCTTCGCTGAAGCGTTTTAAGGACGATCAGAAGGAAGTTACCGCGGGCTACGAGTGCGGTATCAGCATTGAAAAGTACAGTGACATAAAGGCCGGGGATATTATTGAAGCCTTTGAGATGCAAGAGATCCCTCATTAACCCAATGATCCAACCATGCTGTCTCTGGCCGCTTCGGCAGCAGGAGGCAGCATGCTCCGTCCATCCGACCCCTCAATCTAAGCGGCCAGAGCTGTGCACCGATTGAACGCACAGTTCCACCCAACGGCATGCCCCTTCCCACACAGAATTGGAGGAACCGATATGGCTAACAATCGCATTGGACGCATCAACGAGGAGATCCAGAAGGAACTTTCCACTCTGATCTCCAACGTGAAGGATCCCCGCGTTTCCGGCATGATCAGTATCACCGCAGTGGAAACCACCCCCGATCTGCGGTATGCCAAAATTTATATCAGCGTGCTGGACAAAAATGACTCAACCCAGGTACTCAAAGGTCTGAAATCCGCCGGTGGCTATCTCCGGCGTGAACTGGGCCATGTACTGCAACTGCGCTATACGCCCGAACTGGTTTTCGAACGGGACGACTCCATCGACAAAGGCACCCACATTCTTAAGCTATTGCGCGGTTTGGATGTTCCCCCAAAGGATGGTGAGAATAACGCGTGAATATCACCTGTCAAGAGGCGGCCCTCTGGCTGCGGGGACAGAATGATTTTTTGATCCTGACCCATGTCCGGCCAGATGGGGATACCATCGGCTGCGCCGCCGCCCTGTGCGATACCCTGCGTAAGATAGGCAAAACGGCGTATGTATTACCCAATCCAGGTGTCACCTCCACTTACGTGGATTATATGACGCCCTATCTGGCGCCTTGTGGCTTTGCCCCGGCAACTGTGGTCACTGTGGATATCGCCACCCTGACCCTGCTTCCGGACAATGCCGCCCCATACAGCGGTAACATAGCGCTGTCCATCGACCACCACCCCTCTAACGAAGGCTTCAGCACCCGAAACTGCTTGGACTCTGCCTGTGCCGCCTGCGGTGAAATTTTGTACGTCATCTGTCAGCAGCTTGCACCGCTGGACGCCAGGATTGCGGAGCTTCTCTACGTGGCCGTTTCTACTGACACCGGCTGCTTTGTTTACAGCAACACCACACCCAATACCCATCGGGTCGCTGCGTCTCTTATGGAATTCGGTGATTTTTATAAGTCGGTTAACAAGCGCTGCTTCCGCACAAAGTCCTGGAAGCGTCTTCGTCTGGAGAGCATGCTGGTGGACGGCATGGAACTGCTGGACAACGGAACTGTTGCCATAGCGGTTATCTCGCTTGCTATGATGGCCCAAGTGAACGCTACCGAGGATGACGCTGAGGATCTTGCCGCTTTCGCGGGACAAATTGAGGGCATCCGTGTATCCGTCACCATTCGGGAGCTGACACCAACCTGCTGCAAGATTTCCCTGCGCACAGACGACAGCCTCAATGCCACCCGCACCTGTGCCCTGCTGGGCGGCGGCGGCCATAAGGCGGCAGCGGGTGCCACGATAGAAGCCACGCTTCCCGAAACCAAGGTTGCCATTCTAACCGCCATCCACGCCGTTCAACACGAGAACGGCTGATTTCACCGAACAAGGGGGCTTTCTTATGCCCAATGGGATCATCATTATTGACAAGCCTCCCGAATGGACCTCTCACGACGTGGTAGCCAAGCTGCGGGGCATTCTCCATGAAAAGCGGATTGGCCATGCTGGAACGCTGGACCCTATGGCCACCGGCGTATTGCCCGTGTTTGTTGGCCGTGCCACCCGCGCCGTAGAGTTTGCCGCCGAGGGGGACAAGGAATACTTCGCCGGGCTTCGGCTGGGGCAGGTTACGGATACGCAAGATGTAACCGGCACAGTTTTAGCGCAGCACCCCGTCTCGGTTTGCCGCGACCAATTGGAGGCCGCATTGACTTGCTTTCGGGGGGATATCCTGCAGATTCCGCCCATGTATTCCGCCATTAAAGTGGATGGAAAAAAACTCTATGAGCTGGCCCGCCGCGGCAAAGAGGTAGAGCGAAAGCCCCGCCCCATCACCATCCACACACTGGAGATCATGCAGCAACTCGGCAACACCGATTTTCTTCTGCGGGTGGAATGCTCCAAGGGTACCTATGTCCGAACGTTGTGCCACGATATTGGCACTGCCCTTGGCTGCGGCGGTGTCATGTCCAGTCTTCGCCGCACCCGCGCCGCCGGTTTTTCCATGGAAACGGCCCTGACTCTGGACGCCGTGCAAGCTGCTGCCGATGAAGACCGAGCCGACGCGCTGCTCCTACCCGTGGATTCCTACTTTTCCCGTTATCCCGCCCTGACGATTGACCGTACACAGGAAAAGAAGTGCCGAAACGGCGCAAGCTTTGCCGCACCGGGAGAAAATGGAATTTATCGGGTTTATAATGAAAACCAGGAATTTTTGATGTTAGGCCAGCAGGAAAACGGCATGCTGATCACCATGAAAAGTTTTTTTGAAGTTTAACCCAGCGCGGGAGATATTGCCTTTGCATGACATAATATCTGTTGAACAAAGCAAAAACATAATCATATCAATACTTCCAAGCTGTTTTTGTTTTGTTCATGTGCAGCGTGTGTCTGCAAATCCAAACAGACAGTCATCAATGTATCTGAAGCAGCAAAACGGATCTGTTTTGCCGCCCCAAAGGACAGAAACTGTCCTTTGGGCAAATGCGATACGAAAATCGCATTTGTTCAGTGGACATTACATAAGGCATGATCGCGCGTGTTTTGCCGTGCGGATCTAAGTGAAGTATGCCCACGGCACACAGTCTGGCGCTCCCAGGAACGCCTATTACCCTTTGCAGGGAGGTTTCTTTTGTGGAACAAAAAAATCGTGTCATTGCCCTTGGTTTTTTTGACGGCGTTCATATCGGCCACGGAGCATTACTCACCCGCGTCGGCGAAATCGCAGCGCAAAAGAACGCCGCACCTGCCGCCGTAACCTTTGACACTCACCCCGAACATCTCATTCTGGAACACCCCGTCCCGCTGCTCTCCTCCCCCGCCGAGCGCGCGGATTTGATGCGCCGTCTATACGGCATCCGGGATGTTATCGTGGCACCGTTTGACGAACATATGATGCACATGCCATGGGATCGCTTTCTCACCGACTATCTGGTTCAAACGTGGAGTGCGGTTCATCTTGTGGCGGGCAGCGACTTTCGTTTTGGCTATCAAGGGCAAGGTACCGCAGAGCGGCTGGCTGCCAAATGTGCTGCGCTCGGTTTGGGCTGTGATATCATTGCGCCCGTGGTGTACAATGGTATTCTCGTCTCCTCCACCTATATCCGCACACTGGTGGCTCAGGGCAACATGGAGCGAGCCGCGGCTTTTCTGGGTCATCCTTACACGTTAACCGATACTGTCTCCCACGGGAGTCGGATCGGCTCCCGAATTGGCTTTCCCACGGCTAACCTCTGTTTTTCTCCCGAGATGATCATTCCCGCCTATGGTGTTTATGCCACTATGGCTTACCTCCCCAACGGCAACAGCTACCCCGCGATCACGAATGTGGGCGTTCGGCCCACGGTATCCACAAGTGGCAATATTACGGTGGAAAGCCATCTTCTTGACTACACCGGCAATCTATACGGACAGACGGTACGTCTGGAATTTCGCCACCGCCTACGGGGGGAAACCCGCTTTGTAAGCCTGGACGCACTGCGGCAGGCTATCTCCCAGGACGAGACCCGCACCAGAAAATACTTTCAGTCTGTATGATACAGCAGCGTCCCTTTTAAAAAGGGCGGTATGATCCGTAGGATCACACCGCCCTTTTGGTTCCCCACTCCGCGCCTTGCTTCACTCGCCGAACACCACGCCCACTGCCCAAGCTGCTGCCACAAAGCCTGCAATGTCAGCGCATATGGCGGCAGGAATGGCATGCCGCGTTTTTGAAATGCCCGCTGCGCCGAAGTAGACAGCCACGGTGTAAAAGGTCGTCTCAGTTGACCCCAGCATCACGGCGGCAACCCGTCCCACCCGGGAATCCACCCCATAGGTATTGATTAGGTCTGCGCCCACCCCCAGCGCCGCACTGCCGCTGAACGGCCGCACCAAAAGCAGTGCCACCGTCTCGGCAGGGATTCCCAACAGCTCCAGCACCGGCGCCAGCAGCTGTGCCAGCAGTTCCATAGCGCCCGAGGCCCGCAGCATGGACACAGCGGGCAGCAAAATGATCAGCGCCGGAACGATACGCAGCAAAACTTCCAGCCCTTCTCCGGCGCCGGAAACCAGCGCCGAATAGACATCCACCCTCCGCCCCAAAGCATATAGGGCCACGCCCGCCAAAATAAGGGGAACCAGCATGGCAAACAGCTGCCCCATTTCAGTGCCTCCAGAGTTTTGCCATCACTTTGGCAGCGCAGATCCCCACCGTCACCGAGATTGCTGATGCAAGCCATACGGCAGGCACGATATCAAACGGCGTGGCGCATCCGGCTGCGGCCCGCACGCTGGCCACGGTAGTGGGGATTAGCTGGATGGACGCTGTGTTGCATACCACCAGCATACACAAGTCGTCTGAGGCCACGCCCGGCATCCTCCTGCTCATCCGGCGGGTGGCGGCTAATCCCAGCGGAGTAGCGGCGTTTCCCAGCCCCAGCAGATTCGCCGATACATTCGCTGAAATGGCGTCCATTACCTTTCCGTCCTCTCGAAAGGATGGAAACAGACGACACAGCAACGGCTTGAGCAAATTTGACAGCTTTTCGGAAAGTCCCGCTCTGCGCATAACCTCCATCACGCCCATCCACAGACACAATGCCCCCGCCATTGCAATGCTCAGTTCTACCGCATCCGCGGCACCCTCCATCGCGGCGGCCGCCACCGCAGGTCCGTTCCCCAGCCAAAGCCCGCACACAATTGAGACAATTACCATTGCCGTCCAGATCACCGCCATTCCCACAGGCACATGCACCTCCTATCTCTGTTACATTTACGAGAAGCAAGTCTGGGTTATACCCTTCTAGATTTCCGGTTTTTTGACTTTTCCTCCATGTTTACGGTTTATTTTTCCCTTTTTTATGTAATAAATGGTGAATTTTGCCGTTTTCTCTTGACACGTATATACTATATGTTATAATTAGGTGGAATCAGGAATGCTTAAAACTACATACTGAATTGATCTCATAATGATGGGAGGTATTACGAATGAAATCTACCGGAATCGTACGCAAAGTGGATGAGTTGGGCCGGATTGTTCTTCCGATTGAGCTTCGCCGCACACTTGACATCGCAGAGAAGGATTCCCTTGAAATCTATGTGGATGGCGCTTCTATTATCCTAAAGAAATATCAGCCAGCCTGCATTTTTTGCGATGACTCTAAAGATATCGTAAACTTCAAGGGCAAGAACATCTGCTCTCGTTGCATGAAAGAACTTTCACGCTAAACACTCCATAAAAACGCCGTCTCTACCAAGAGACGGCGTTTTTATTTGCCCCTTATTTGTTATTTTCAGGAAGCATAACCTAAAATTATACTATTGGTATAATTCCTAATTTTTTTTATGCTGTTGGATTGTTTTTCCTTTTTTCGACTGATAAATCATACAACTTGTTTCTCGGCAAACCCAATTCCCCCGCTGTCTGCCGCACAGCATCCCGCAGGGAAGCACCCTCTCCACGTAGGGTAGCCACCCGCTCCAGTCCCATATCCATGCGATCTTCTTCGTTGACGCACGGCGGACAGCTACCCTCGACCACAAGGACAAATTCTCCTCTGGGCGGATTCTCGTCGTACCAAGTAATCGCCTCCTCCAGCGTTGTGCGGCGGATTTCCTCATGCAGCTTGGTCAGCTCGCGGCATAACGCCACACGGCGTTCTCCGCCAAATGCGTCGCGTAGGTCGCTGAGTGTTGCGCTCAGTTTATGGGGGGCTTCATAAAAAATCATGGTGCGCTGCTCTCCCGCCAACGATAAAAGGTGCTCCCTACGGTTTTTCTTGTTCATGGCAAGAAAGCCCTCAAAGGTAAAGCGCTCCGTCGAAAGTCCCGACGCGGCAAGCGCCGTCACCAGGGCGCAAGGCCCCGGGATTGAAACAACGGGAACATCATGTGCCGCGCACAGCGCCACCAGCTCCTCACCGGGATCACTGATGGCGGGCATGCCCGCGTCAGTGACCAATGCGCAGTCTTCCCCCGCCAAAATGCGGCTGAGCACCAGCTCGCCGCTAGCCTTGGTATTGTGGCGGTAATAGCTGACCAGTGTCTTTTTCAGCTGCATATGGTTAAGCAGTTTCAAGGTTATTCTGGTATCCTCTGCCGCGATAAAATCCACCTGCTCCAGCGTCTGACGCATGCGGATGGAAATGTCGGACAAATTGCCGATTGGGGTTGGGACAAGATAAAGTGTTCCTGCCATAATTAAAGTACCTCCGCAATTTATAGTCGAAGTAAGTTGGGCAGCACCGTCAGGGAGGGCTTCCCGTTTTTCACCGCCTCCACCAGTACAGTGGAGGGTGCGCGATCCGGGGCGTGACACACCATCTGCAGCCGTTTCGGCTCCAGCCGGTTCTCCCGCAGGGCGCAAAGCACGTCAACAAGACGCTCCGGCCTGTGACAGAGGGCGACCCTTCCGCCGTTATTGACAAGACGGGCAGCGGAAACGCACAGCTCTTCCAGCGTGCAGGTCTCCTCGCAGCGCGCCCGACCACCTGATTTCCCGTTTCTTTTTGGAAAATACGGTGGGTTGGAGATGACTAAATCAAAGGCTTCGGGCGCAAATGGTTTTTGCCGCAGATCCCCGCCTATGATTTCGCCGGGCAGCTCGTTCTCCGCCAAATTGCGCCGAACCAGTTCTGCCGCGTCTGCGTCCAGTTCCACTCCCGAAAGGCTGACAAAAGGCTCCCGCGCGGCCAACAAGAGCAGAAGACTCCCGGGGCCGCAGCCCAGATCGCACACAGCGTCCCCCTGCTTCACTGTGGCAAAGGCCGCTAAGGCCAGGCTGTCACCCCCCAGTTTAAAGCATGTGTCCGATTGGCGCAGGGTGTAGGGGCCGACAACTTCTGTTTTTCCCATGCCGTTTCCTCCCGTTTTCTTCTATTTTGTTTGCCGCTTCGGCCTCTGTCAAGAAAATCGGCGCGACGGACTGTCAGCAAAAAGCGCATCAATAACGAAGATCATTTGATTCCTGAACCCAATATCGAAAGCAAGGTTGGGATTTGAATGATTCGTCAAAACAGAGAAATTAAGATGCCTATAAAAAAAATTCTTAAATTCTGTCATAAACGGTCCCCATCGCTCGTTATAGAAGTGAAAAAGCCCAAAAGGGAGAGGGATGAGAGTCCAATGCAGTAAGTCATGCGATGCCTGACCAAGTGTATCTTTAAGAATAAGGAAATAAAGGAAAGGAGGAACTGCAATAAAAAACATGATTACGATTCCCTTAGCCGTATCCATGCCTTCCATTTTTACGATAAATTCATTTTCTGATAACAAAGGATTAAATATTGTAAAAAAAACAAGCGCTATCTTTATTTTATTCTCCATTTTGTTTTCTTTCGCATTACTAAGCGCTTGCTCGGAAGGAGCCGGTGAAGCCAATGATACCGGTGATTTCATCGCCGCCGAAGATCTGACTCAAATTGAACTCATCGATGATACCAACAGAGACTTCGTCGGAAAAGAAATACAAAGCGATTCAGCAAAGGTGATTGACTCAGGCGAGCTGCCCAATGTTCTGAATGGCTCTGTGACGGAGGACCCGGCAGCGTATGAAATTCCAGAAAACACAATTGTCCAATCCACCGCAGCTGATGAGATGTTCCTTGGCACATCCATACAAGAAATTGAGGTATCGGGAACTAGGACGCCGGAATTAATCGCGCCGAACGGCGCCGAAGGCATTTTTTCGCAGGGAAATGCCGCAGGGTGGGCCTGCAAAGCAGGCGATACCATAATCTGGTCATTTGAAAAATATCCCCTTACAAACGGACAGAACCAAGCCCTTGCAGTCGGCTATATCAAAGATGGGGTGATGTATGAGTCGCAGGTATATCAAGATAGGTTAAGTGCCACCTATCAATTGGATGTCAGCGAGGACGGAATTTACTATATCTATTTCATCTCCGCTTCCTCTGATCCTATTTCTCTGAAAGAAGGCGAAATTAAAACAAACAGCGCAACAGAGAAAACATTTAATGAAACAGATCCTGTCACAATGACCAGCGCTCGTTTTACGTTTTAAAAACGGCCTTCCGTTCCATCCAGGATACCGGGCGGGCTGAAAGGAACAACACTGAAACGCCTGAATTTTAATTGCAAGTACCAGCAGGAAACGGGATAGGCTTTAATACGCCTACCCCGTTTCTTGATTTTCAGCATAAACGGAAGCGCGGTTTCACCAGGCCTCACATTTTAATCGGTGCCGATACCCCCAGCAGCCCCAGGCAAGTGGCAATGACCGAACGCACGGAATCGGCCAGCTTGAGCCGGGCCGCCAGCAGCGCGGGTTCCTCCCCCTTGATATGGCAGGCATTGTAGAACCGGTGGAAATCACCGGCCAGGGCCGACAAATATCGGTTAATGCGGTTGGGATCATAATCCCGGGCGGACAGCCGAACCTCCTCCGGCAGCCTGGCCATGCTCTTGATGAGCTCCCGCTCCGTCTCGGTGACCAGCAGGGTGGCATCCACGTGTCCGGCCGTAGGAACCTGTATGCCGTCGGCCGCCAGATTTGCCACCAACGAGCAGATACGGGCGTGGGCATACTGCACATAGTAGACCGGGTTCTCAGAATCCTGCCGCACGGCCAAATCCATGTCAAAGATCAGATGACTGGTCGGTTTCGCGTTAAAGGAGAACCGGGCCGCGTCTACCGAAATCTCGTCCAGCAGGTCAGAGAGCGTAATAGCCCTGCCGGAGCGCTTGGAGACCTTAACTTCCTTGCCATCCTGCAAAAGCTGGACCAGCTGCATGATCAGGAAATCCAGTTTTTTGTCCTGCAGCCCCAGGGCCGGAGCACTCATGGTGGCGGCAAAGCGGAGTGCATGCCCGTGATGATCGGCACCCCACACATCAATGACCCGGTCAAACCCTCGGGTCAGGAACTTGTTGCGGTGATAAGCGATGTCCACCGCATAATAGGTATAGAAGCCGTTTGCTCGGCGCAAAACTTCGTCCTTATCAGCGCCGAAATCCGTATTGCGCAGCCACAGAGCCCCGTCCTTTTCATAGGTATAGCCCGCATCCACCAAAAGCTGCACCGTCTCGTCCACATCGCCGCTCTCATGCAGGGTGGATTCCAAAAACCACTGGTCGTAGCGAATCCCGTATCGCTCTAAATCGGCTTTCATTTTCCCAATGTTGTAGTCCAGCCCGAATTTTTTCATGTCCTCCCGGCGCTGGGCGGGTTCCATGTCCAGATACTTGTCCCCAAATTTTTCGTAAAACACCTTGGCCAGTTCCTTGATGTCGTCGCCGTGGTAGCCATCCTCCGGGAACTCGGCCGCATTCTCCCCCCGCAGCAGCTGAAGATAGCGCACTTCTAAAGACAGGGCGAATTTTTCCACCTGATTGCCTGCGTCGTTCACATAAAACTCACGCCATACATTGTAGCCGGCCTTTTTCAGGATGGACGCCATCGCGTCACCCAGAATGCCGCCGCGGGCGTTGCCGATGGTCATGGTTCCGGTTGGGTTTGCGGAGACGAACTCCACCATTACCTTTTCGCCCTTGCCTTCATCAATGCTGCCATAGGCGTCGCCCTCACCCTCAATGTCGGCGAGTACGTCACCATACCACTTTCCGCCCAGCGCAAAGTTCAGAAAACCGGGACCTGCAATCTCCGCCTTGTCAAAATAGCTGCCCGTCAGGTCAAGCTGCTCCAACATCGCCTGTGCAATGGCACGAGGGGCCATTTTCATCGGTTTTGCCGCCGACATGGCAAAGGAGGACGCATAGTCACCGTTTCTGGTATCCTTCGGGATCTCTACTGTGGCAGCAATCTCCAGACCACCGGGGAGGGTTCCTGCGGCAGCGGCTTTTTCATAGGCGGTGCGGGTCAGCTCAGAAACCTGTTCTTTCGCCGCCTGTATCATATTAGACATATCAATCTCACCTTTTCCAATTACGGCACGGTACGTTACTGTTCGAGCCCTGTCTTTTTTACGTTGATTTGAAATAAGTTCTGCCCCGCCAGTGCATGATCAATTTCGATGGCGTAATCAATTTCTATATTGCCGCCTTTTTCGCCAATTTCGCAAAAAACGCGCTTGGCCGAAACGCCCACTTCCATTGCGCCAAAGGGCGTGTCGTACATGGACAGGTGCTTGCGCCCCTCCTCAAACACCATCTGAGAGTTCACCTCGCCCACCCGCAGAAGCGTGATACGCCCTTTCTCAATCTGAAAGGTCGTTTGGGTCCCCTCCATGCCGGTCATTTCGCTCTCTTCATAGGACAGGGTGTACCCTTCCGTGCCCTGCTCCGTCAGGCGTCCGGCAGTAATCAACTCAATGGCATCTTCTTCAGAATCCACAAAGTGCTGCTGCCCCTTAATCGAAATAATAACATTGTTTTCCATAGGTTACCTCAGTTAATCTAAAATGCATATTATTATACATGATTGTTGGGTATAAGTAAAGTCAGTATTTGCTGATGTCCACATGGGTAACCTCAGTTCCCACATCATGCCGCAGGAAGATAGAGGCAAGGGCGGAAAACGTGTCCACCTGGTCGCTGACGAAATAACGGCAGGTGCCGGGATGGCCTGAATGCGTCAGCGCATCGTATTCCCGCAGACGATCAGCCACTGCTCTGGCGCATTCCGCACCGGAATTGATCAGTGCAACATCGGGTCCCATATAGGCGGCAATGGCCTCCTCCAGCAGCGGATAATGGGTACAGCCCAACACCAGCGTGTCAACCTTCTGCTGTTTGAGTGGCGCAAGATATTCTGCCACCACAGTATCTATCACGGTATCCCCCACAGCAAACCGCCCGTTTTCCACCAAAGGAACGAACAGCGGACATGCCCGGGCAAACACTTGCGCATCCGGTTTTTGGGTGGTAATAAACCGCTCATAGGCACCGGTCCGAATGGTTGCCTGCGTTCCGATCAGTCCGATTTTCCCATTTCTGGTGGTGGTTACCGCCGTGTGCGCAGACGGTTCCACCACGCCCATAACAGGAATGGAGTTCTCCGTTTTCAGCACATCCAGCGCTGTGGAGCTGACCGTGCCGCAGGCAATCACGATGGCCTTCAGGTCAAAGGAGCGCAGAAACGCCACATCCTGCCGCGCATATTGGATGATCGTATCCCGGGAGCGGCTGCCGTAGGGCACCCGTCCGGTATCACCGAAATAAATAATCTCCTCCTCCGGCAGCAGGCAAGTCAGCTCACGCACCGCAGTGAGCCCGCCCAGGCCGGAATCAAATACGCCGATGGGTCGAAGATCCATGGCTATTCCCCCCTTTGGTATATCTTGCAATTGCAGTTTTGTGCAGTATTTTTATTCTATGATAAGATACCGCTAAAAACAAGGGGAAATTTACATGGAAATTTGGTATTGTAGCGTTTGACAAAGCGGCACAATATAATGTAATATAGGCTCACGAGGGAGGTCATAGTATGAAACTGGAACTGACAACCAAACAATTCAGGAGACTGCTGGATCTCTGTTATGTCGGCAATTGGATCCTCAATTCCGCTCGAGGCGAAGATCGTTTTACCGACTATGACGACGTAGAACATCTCCTCTTCGCCAAGGCGGCCAGTGAGGGAATGGAAACGCTGGCCGAGGTCTACAAGGGAACCATGGTTCCCTCCCGTGCCTACACAGAAGGTGGCATCCATGACGCAATCATGGAGTATGAAAACACCGTTTTTTTCGACATTCTGGCGGAAGATCTGGCCCGTCGCGATATGAACGATGTGCCCATTGATGACTCTAACCTTGCGGAGCTTACCCGCAGGATGGAGGACTATATCGCCGAGTTTGAGATGAACGGCACCGATAACATTCTGGTGGAAAGCGATAATCTTTCTTAAATTTCTCCTCGCATGCAGCCCCCCGCAGAAATCAAATCTGTGGGGGGCTTTTTCACACAAATCGGCCTTTCTCTCCCTTTTACTCATGTTTTCGCTGGAAAATGCCGATATATTCGACAGCAATCTTCTCATTACGTTACAAAAGGAAAGGATGTGTTACAATGACAATTCAATCCATCAACGGCGGTTTTCCCCTTCCCGGCGTTGGCTCAAATCCCGTAAGCTCCCAAACAAAAGGCCGCCCTTCCCTCCCCCAGGACGAGGTTCGGGACAAGGTGGAGCTTTCCTCCGCTCTGCCCACCCCCGACGCCTCCCCCTCGTCCGTCAGCTCCGCTCTCACCAGTGCGCAAACGGACCGGGTATCCGATCTGGTGTACAGCCTGTTAGGCAAGCAGACGCAGAGCTTTGGCGCCTCCACCGGCAGCTGGAAGTTCACCCTGAGCATCAACGTTACCTTTGACACCTCCGATTTCGGCTCTGACACAGTGGGAAACGGCGATGACTGGGGCGTGGATGCCGTTGCTACCCGCATCATGGATTTGGCGGTGTCCTTATCCGGTGGGGACGCGAGCAAGCTGGACACCCTTCAAGCCGCCGTTAACAAGGGGTTTGACCAGGCAGCCAACACCTTAGGCGGCACCCTGCCGGACATCTGCCAGCAAACCCGGCAGGAAATTACAAACCGCTTCGATGATTGGCGGGAAAACGGCTCGCTGGACGGCTATGTGATGGCTGACCCGGGCACTGACTGACCCTCTCCCGGCATATACACACGCCGTCCGCTGTAAGGCGGACGGCGTGTTGGGTTAAAATTCTTTTTTCTGGTAGATGCGGCAGGAAATCCAGTAGGAAATCCCCATGCCCACAAAAGCAATGATCAGGACAATCCCGCACAATCCAATCAGCTCGGCAGTGCTTGGGTCCGGGAGCTGATCCAGATCAATGCTAAAAAACCGGAATCCGAGAAAAACACCAGCTGTTGGCACCCCCAAAACAAGAAAGAGAAACGGCCGCGCCTTCTCCGGCCCCAGCTTATAATTGATGGGCAGCATCACATCTCCCATCAGCATGGCAGCAGCCAAACACAGCACCAGGGTCATCACATATTCCAGCAATTCGCCGCCCTGTGTGGAAATCAGAATGGCATCCGCCGCCACAGAAAGCACCAGCGCCGCACCAACAAAAGACAGAAAAAACAGATACCTGGCGCCGACGATCTCTTTGCGGCTCACGGGCAGGGCCACCGCGTAACGATCCCACTTTGCCTGCTCATCATAGGAAAAAACCGCAACAGGGATCATGAGCAGGATCACCGCCATCATACTGACAAACATACTGCTGGAGAACACCCCCATCAAACTGAGTGCCAAATAAAACCCCAGCAAAATCGCATAGCTTTTGACGCCCTTCTTCATCACAAGAAATTCTTTCATCACAAGACCTTTCATTGCTCGTTCCCCCTTCCGACAAACACCATAATTTCATCCAGCGTCACGTCTTCCACCGCAAGAGACGGATGTTGTCTCCGCAGCTGT
The DNA here is from genome assembly GCA_963666535.1 of Oscillospiraceae bacterium. Lineage (GTDB taxonomy): Bacteria > Bacillota > Clostridia > Oscillospirales > Oscillospiraceae. Next base: position 2,782,019 of record OY762913.1, read on the forward strand.
CTTCGATCCCGCACCAACGCCTCGCTGCCAAACTGGCTGTGCCGGACCCCCACGATGTTTTCACGCGCCACGGCATCCAGCTGTTCCCGGGTACAAACCAGCCGCCCATATTGCTCCAAAATCGTGTCTTTTTCGCCCGCAAGGGCCACCCTTCCTTTGTGGATGTAAGTGATATAGTCCGCCACCTTCTCCAGGTCAGAGGTAATGTGGCTGGAAACCAGAATGGAGTGCGCCTCGTCACTGATAAAGGCCAGAAATTCCTCCAGTATCTCGTCACGCACTACTGGATCAAGTCCCGAAGTGGCCTCGTCCAGAATCAGCAGCCTCGGCCGATGAGCGAGCGCTGCGGCTAGCGACAGCTTCATTTTCATCCCCCGGGAATATTCCTTAATGATCCGCTTCTCCGGCAGGCTAAATTTGTCCAGATAGTGGACAAAAAGGGCATGATCCCACGTGTTGAATACCGGGCCCAAAATTTGCTCAACCCCGCCCGCATGCAGCGACTCGTGAAAAAAGCATTCGTCCAGCACCACGCCAATCTCCTGCTTGGCCAGTTTCTCCTGCTTGATATTGTCCATCCCCATAAGCGTAATCTCCCCCGCATCTCTGTGGATGAGATTGAGAATGCACTTAATAAGCGTGGTCTTGCCCGCACCATTTTCCCCGATCAGTCCCATAATGGCACCGCCGGGGAGGGTCAGATCAATCTCTTCCAGCGCGAAGTGATCATACGCCTTGCGCAGCCCCTTTATTTCTATACTGTTTGTCATATTCATTCGCTCCTATACAATATGGATAGTGTTTCCTGCAATTCTTCCAGGGTCACACCGCCGCGCATTGCCTCATCCACCGCAGCGGAAAGGTGATCCTCCACCCGCCGCAGCCGCGTCTCCCGCAGCAGCGCAACATCCTGCGCTTTTACGAAACAGCCCTTGCCGGGCACGGTCTCCAGCAGCCCCTCACGCTCCAATTCCTCATAAGCCCGCTTGGTGGTGATGACCGAAATGCGCAGCTCCTTGGCCAGCAGACGCATAGAGGGTAGGGCGTCCCCTGCCTGCAGTCCGCCAGAAAGAATCTGATTTTTAATTTGGTCTGTAATTTGCTCGTATATCGGCTTTCCACCGGAATGACTGAGCATGATATCCATGCGATCGCCCTCCGTACATTCTGTATACTTCTTATATGATCAATATATACAGTATATACACATTTGTCAAGGAGTTTCTTCTGGACTTACCAATCTTTTTCCGCTACAATAACTCTAACAAGACCAAAGGAGCATGACATGGACACAATAATTGAACGATTGGCCAAAGAGTTGGGCTGCAGTACGGCCCATGTGCAAAATGTGGTAACCCTCATTGACGAAGGCAACACCATCCCCTTCATCGCCCGCTATCGGAAAGAGATGCATGGCACCATGGACGATCAGCTGCTGCGGCAGCTTTCCGACCGCTTGACCTACCTACGCAATCTGCAGACCCGACGGGATGAAGTAAAGTCTTCGATTGAGGGACAGGGCAAATTGACCGCGGAGCTGTCCGCCGCCATTGATGCGGCAGCCACCCTGGCGGAAGTGGAAGACCTTTACCGCCCTTATAAACAAAAGCGACGCACCCGCGCCACCATTGCAAAGGAAAAAGGCCTGGAACCGCTGGCGGACCTGCTGTTTGCGCAGGCTTCCGGCTGTCCTGACCCGATGACCGAGGCCCAGCGCTATCTCAACCCGGAGCTGGGCGTGGAAACGGCGGAGGATGCCCTTGCCGGGGCTTCCGACATTGTGGCCGAGCGCATTTCCGACGATGCCGACATCCGCAAGGCCCTGCGGGAGCTGTTTTGGAAAAAAGGTGTGCTCACCTCTATGGCCGCCGCCAAGGAGCCGGAGGATTCGGTGTATCGACTCTATTACGAGTTCAAAACGCCGGTTGCCAGAGCGCAGGGTCACCAAATTTTAGCCATCAACCGGGGGGAACGGGAAGGCCTGCTCAAGGTCTCGGTCACGGTTGACCGCGACCTTGCCCTCCCCCTGATCTGCCGCCGCGTGATCGTGCCGGGCACCGCGGCCATGGGGTTTGTCCGCGCCGCCGCCGAGGACAGCTACGACCGGCTGATCGAGCCCTCTGTTCAGCGCGAACTGCGAAATCAGCTCACCGAAAACGCCAGCGAGGGCGCCATCAAAATGTTCGGGCTGAATCTCAAACCGCTGCTGATGCAGCCCCCCGTTAAAGGCAAGGTAACCATGGGTCTGGATCCCGGTTACCGAACCGGCTGCAAAGTGGCTGTGGTGGATGGCACCGGCAAGGTACTGGATACCGGCGTCATCTATCCCACCCACGGGGACAAGGGTAAACGGGAAGCGATGGAAACGCTGACCCGTCTGATCAAGAAGCACCGGATTGAGCATATTTCCATCGGAAACGGCACCGCCTCCAAGGAAACCGAAATGATGACCTCTGAGCTCATCCACGAGCTGGGCGGCGGCGTATCCTACATGGTCGTCAGCGAGGCAGGGGCTTCGGTATACTCCGCGTCCAAACTGGCAGCCGAGGAGTTTCCCCAGTTCGACGTTTCCCTCCGCTCTGCGGTTTCCATCGCAAGAAGGCTGCAGGACCCGTTGGCAGAGCTGGTAAAAATTGATCCCCAAGCCATCGGCGTAGGGCAATATCAGCACGACATGCCAACCGCAAGTCTGGACGAGACTCTGATCGGGGTGGTAGAGGACTGCGTCAACGCCGTGGGCGTTGATTTGAACACCGCCTCCCCCTCCCTGCTGACGCGGGTTTCAGGCCTGACCGCCACCACAGCAAAAAACATTGTGAAATACCGGGAGGAAAACGGAGTCTTCACCAGCCGCAGGCAACTGCTGAAGGTGGCAAAGCTTGGCCCCAAGGCTTACGAACAATGCGCCGGCTTCCTGCGCGTGGCGGAGAGCAAGTCCATTTTGGACAACACCGCCGTCCACCCGGAAAGCTATGCCGCAGCTGAAAAGCTGCTGGAGCTGACCGGCTTTACCCTAAAGGATGTAGCCGCGGGAAATCTGGGTGAGTTGAGGTCCCGCTTGACTGAGTTCGGCGAAGCTAAGGCCGCTGAATTTTGCGGTGTGGGCATCCCGACACTGCGGGACGTGGCGGCAGAATTGATGAAGCCCGGGCGTGATCCCCGGGATGAGTTACCCAAACCCCTGCTGCGTACCGACGTCATGGATATGAAAGACCTGAAGCCCGGCATGGAGCTTGTGGGCACTGTGCGCAACGTGATTGATTTTGGGGTGTTTGTGGACATTGGGGTGCATCAGGACGGGCTGGTGCATATCAGCCAGGTGTGCGACCGGTTCATCAAGCATCCCTCCGAAGTGGTCTCGGTGGGCGATGTGGTCACGGTCTGGGTTCTGGAAGCCGACGAGAAGAAAAAGCGCATTTCCCTGACCATGAAGAAGCCCGGATAAGGGCCTATCATAATGGTTCCTTCCTCGTCTCCAGGGCGTATGTTATCCTGATTTTAAAATGGAGGTGTGAACCATGATTCTCTCTTTTGACGAAGTGGGCCATCTGCTGGACGAGATGGCCGAGGAGTTCCCCAAGGAATTCTTCGCGGAGCTAAACGGCGGCATCCTCCTCCAACCGGAAGCGAAATATGACCCGGACAACGGCGACGACATGTATATTCTGGGCGAATACTGCATCGACGCACTGGGCCGATACATCGTGCTTTACTACGGTTCCTTTGCGGCGCTGTTCGAGGAAGAGGATGCCGAGGTTTGGGAGGATGAGCTGTACACCACCCTGGCGCATGAATTTACCCATCATATCGAATCTTTGGCGGGAGAACATGGGCTGGATGATAAGGACGCCGCCTATCTGCAGGAATGCCGGGAAGAACACAGCCGCGGTGATTGATCGTCCCAAGTGCGGTTCCATCTGGCAATATGCAAACGTGCAATTTTTACTTGCATTTTACCACTCTCCGGGTTATACTAAAAAAAATTAAATATGTGCCAAATGAAGTCCGTAGGAAATAAGAAAATCGCAAAATCCCCTGATTTTCTTGCCGAAGGAGTAACACTTGCAGGAGTCCCAAGGGTGGGATAAAGACTGTGGACGGATGGCTCTCTGGAGAATCCCGTGCATAACACGGGTGCCGAAGGTGCAACGCGCATTTTGCGCTAATCTCTCAGGCAAAAGGACAGAGCCCAATTTTCACTCCTGATCCGTGTTGATATTTGGGCTGCTGCTTTTGAGAGTAAAACCTTTTGGTTTTGCTCTTTTGTTTTTGTGTTGTCCTTAGCAAATATACGAAAAAAGAGGAGTCGGTAACAAATGGATTTTAACTCGATCATCACCGCCATTGATGATGTGGTGTGGGGACTTCCCCTCATCATTCTCATTATGGCCTGCGGCGTGTGGCTTACCATCCGCACTGGCTTGCTTCAGGTACGTCATCTGGGCAAAGCGCTTAAATTTATGGTCAAGAATGAGGAAGACGGTGTGGGCGAGGTCACCAGCTTCGGTGCCCTGTGCACCGCTCTGTCTGCCACCATCGGTACCGGCAACATCGTCGGTGTCGCCTCCGCCATCACCGCCGGCGGCCCCGGCGCGCTGTTCTGGATGGAAGTGGCAGCCTTCTTTGGCATGGCGACCAAATACGCCGAGGGTCTTTTGGCGGTCAAATACCGCACCATTGACGCGGACGGCCACGCCCTGGGCGGTCCGTTCTATTACATAGAGAAGGGCATGGGTGCCAACTGGAAATGGCTGGGCAAGCTATTCGCTCTGTTCGGCGTTCTTGCCGGTGCGCTGGGCATCGGTACCATCACCCAGGTCAACGGCATCACCTCTGCCGCGCAGAATTTCTTTGATCCCCAAGCCGCCAACGTTATTTTTTCCATTGGCGAAACCAATATCACCCTAACCACCATCATCGTGGGCCTTGTGGTCACCGTTTGCGCCGCTTTGGTCATCATAGGCGGCATCCAGCGCATTGCCAAGGTCTCTCAGGTCATCGTCCCCTTCATGGCCGTTATCTATGTGATCTGTGGTCTGCTGATCCTGCTGTTCAATATTACCGCCATCCCCGATGCCATTTATCAGGTGGTCGTGGGCGCATTCAATCCATCCGCCATTGCTGGCGGCGTTTTGGGCGCCACCGTGAAAATGGCCATCCAGAAGGGCGTTGCCCGGGGCATCTTCTCCAACGAGGCCGGCCTTGGCTCCGCCCCGATCGCCGCGGCGGCCGCCCAAACCAACGAGCCTGTCCGTCAGGGTCTGGTCACCATGACCGGTACCTTTATTGACACCATTATCATCTGCACCATGACCGGCCTTGCCATCGTCATCTCGGGCGCGTGGCTGCCCGAGTTGGGCCTGAAGGGTGCCCAGGTTACGATGTACGCTTTCCAGACAGCCCTCCCCTTCCCCGCCCAGGTGGGCTCCTTCCTGCTGATGGCCTGCCTGATGTTTTTCGCCTTCACCACCATTCTCGGTTGGGATTACTACGCCGAGCGCTGCCTGGAGTATCTTTCCAACCGCAACATGACCGCCGTGAAAATTTATCGCTGGGTCTATATCGCCGCCGTGTTTGTCGGCCCTTACATGACCGTTGCCGCCGTGTGGAACATTGCCGATATTTTTAACGGACTGATGGCGCTGCCCAATATTATCGCCCTGTTGGCACTGTCCGGCGTAGTCGCCAAGGAGACAAAAGAGTACTTTGACCGGCAGCGCAGTTTGCAGCCGTAACCAAATCATTCCATGATTGAGTGGGACGGGATGCTCTTTTTGAGTGTCCCGCCCCTTGCTTTTGCACCATTTTTCCCATCTCGGCTGGAAGTATGAATTTTCTTCATTGAAATTATGCAATTCTAGTTATATAATAGGAACGATTAACTTATAGATAAGGCTGTCCGCACCCGGCGGATTGCGGCCACGCCGCTCCGCATCACAAATTAGGAGGATATGAATTATGAAAAAGAAACTTGCTCTCTTGCTCACCACCGCTATGCTCTTTTCCGTCGTTTTGGCCGGCTGCGGCGGCAGCGCTTCCGGCGGCTCTAACCTCACGCTTGCCACCGGCGGCACTTCCGGCACCTATTACGGGTTTTCCGGCGTGGTCGCCCAAGTTCTCAATGAGAAGCTGGACGGCATCCAGCTAACCGTCACCTCCACCGGCGCTTCCAAGGCCAACATCCAGCTCATTGAGGATGGCGACGCTGACATGGCCATTGTCCAGAACGACGTGATGTATTATGCCTATACCGGCACTGATCTGTTTGCAGAGGACGGCGCGATCACCAGCTTCTCCGCCATCGGCGCCTGCTATCCCGAGGTCTGCCAGATCGTTTCCACCACAGCCATCACCTCGATTGATCAACTGGTCGGCATGCGCGTTTCTGTGGGCGATGCGGGTTCCGGCGTCGAATTCAACGCCAAGCAGATTCTGGCCGCTTACGGCATCTCCTTCGATGACATCTCTGTCCAGAATTTAAGCTTTGCCGATTCCTCCGACGCATTGAAGGACGGTAAAATCGACGCATTCTTCTGCGTGGCCGGCGCACCCACCACTGCGATCACCGAGCTTGCGACCACCAAGGACATCAACCTTCTCTCCGTGGACGACGCTCATGCCGATGCGCTGACGAGCGAGTATGCGTTCTACACCCAGTACACCATTGAGGCCGGCACCTATACCGGTGTGGATGAGGATGTACAGGCGGTTGCCGTTATGGCCACCTATATTGTCAGCAATGATCTGGACGAGGACACGGTCTATCAGATTACCAAGGCACTGTTTGAAAACAAGGACGAGATTGCCGCCGGTCACGCCAAGGGCGAACTGCTGGATCCCGCCACCGCTGTTTCCGGCATAGCCATTCCCTTCCACTCAGGCGCTGAAAAGTACTTTACCGAAGTGGGCGTGCTCTAACTCATGCCTTGCTGCAAGCGCACATTACTTATGATCGCGGCATCCGCAGCGGCCCTTTGTGCCGTTGCGGTGCTGCTTTCTATGGTCTATCGTCCCGGTGGTCAGCAGTTGGCACTGTACAACGCGGAAAGCGGTCAGCTGTACGGCCGTTTTCCAATTTCAGACGGTGACATTTTTTCCGTCTCCTTTCTCCACTCCGTCAACAAAAGTGAAGTGGAAGAGGGTTACGCGGCGGAAAACGGGACAATCTATCTCCGCTATTGTCTCTACTCCGACTTTGGAGCGGGCGTTGCCACCGAGACTGAGGGCGACGAAACGCTGACCATGACGGAACATGGGCAGATGCTGCTTGATCACATTGATCAGCCCATGCCGTCTCTTATCTACATCGTCGGCACCGTATCCGACCACATTCTTTCCATAAATAGCGCGGAAATTAGTCTTCGGGATCTATGCGGGCAAAACAGCAAGGTTTTGTTCTGTCTGGAATCTAACTGACCCGGCAGTTGACGCACCAATTAGGAGGTATCACTGTGTCCCTGTTCAAGAAACCCACACACAAGCCAAAAGATGCTGTTCCCCACCCTGAAATCAGCGACGAATCGGTGGAGGAATCCCTGGAGGAGGGCGACCTCTCCGAGGAAGAACTTACGGCCATCATGGCAAAATACGACCGCGAATCCTCCTCTCGCTACTTTGAGGGCGCTCCCCGCAAGATCATCCGGTATCTGCTGGTGGCCTTTACCGCCCTTTGCATTTATATGAATCTCATTGCCAATTGGGACGAGCGTCTGCGCCGCGCCTGCTTCATCGGCTGCGTGGTTTTTCTTGTGTTCGCCATTTTCCCCGCCCGCAAACACGGCGGAAAGCGCAAGCTCAACTACATCCCATGGTATGATATCCTGCTGGGGTTGGTAGGCGCCGGCTCTTATTTTTACTTTGTCTTTCAATTTCAGGATATTGTCTCCCGCGCCACCCGTATCAGCAGTTTTGAAATCCTGCTGGGTATCCTGGGTATCCTGATTACGATGGAGGCCTGCCGCCGCGCTGTTGGTATCCCCATTCTGGTCGTGGCCTCTGCGTTTATCCTCTACGCCTTCGTGGCGGGAAGCTCCCTGAAACTCATTATTTACAATCTCTTCTATACCACTTCCGGCGTCATCGGCACGCCCATCGGCGTTTGCTCCACGTTCATCGTGCTGTTCATTATTTTCGGTTCCTTCTTAGAAAAGACCGGCATTTCAGCGTTCTTTATCAATTTGGCCAATTCTCTGGCGGGCGCTTCCTCCGGCGGCCCCGCTAAGGTGGCCGTTATCTCCAGCGCGCTGTGCGGCATGGTGTCCGGTTCCTCGGTGGGCAACACAGTCACCACAGGGTCGGTCACCATTCCGCTGATGAAGAAAACCGGCTATGCCCCCGAATTCGCCGGTGCCGTAGAAGCGGCTTCCTCCACCGGCGGGCAAATCATGCCCCCCATTATGGGTGCCGCGGCCTTTCTTATGGCAGAAATGGCGGGCGTATCTTACGGTTCTGTAGCCGCCCGAGCCATTCTCCCCGCCGCGCTGTACTTCACCGGCATTTTCATTATGGTGCATCTGGAAGCCAAGCGTCTGGGACTCAAGGGCGCCAAGCGGGAGGATTTGCCTAAGTTCGCCCCCTTGATGATCCGCAGCGGCTATTTGCTGCTTCCGTTGATCCTGCTGGTGTATATGATTATGAATGGCTTTACTATGGCCCGCTCTGCTATGTTTGCAACGCTGGTCGCCATCGTGGTCAGCATGTTCCGCAAGGAAACGCGCCTGACACCCTCAACCTTCCTTGACGCACTGGAAAATGGAGCCCGCAGTACGCTCACCGTGGGCTGCGCCTGCGGTGTGGCAGGCGTGATTGCAGGTGTCATTACCATGACCGGTCTGGGGCAGCGTCTCATCACCGCCATCGTGGGTGTCTCCGGCGGATACCTCATTGTTGCCATGTTCCTGACTATGCTCACCTGTATCGTGCTGGGCATGGGTGTTCCCACCACCGCCAACTACATCATTATGGCCACCACCTGTGCCCCCATCCTCATCAAAATGGGAATGGCAACGCAGGCGGCGCACATGTTCGTCTTCTACTTTGGCATCGTGGCGGATATTACGCCTCCCGTAGCACTGGCCGCCTATGCCGGCTCCGCCATCGCCCACTCCAATCCGATGAAAACGGCCATCAACGCCTCGCGGCTTGCCATTGCGGCATTCATTATCCCCTATATCTTTGGACTCAACCCCGCCATGCTTTTTGTGGGCTTCACCCCCAGCATCGCGTCGGTGGTTGAAATTATCCTCATTGTCTGCACCTCTTTCGTCGGCCTGTTCGGCATTGCTGCCGGGGTCGAGGGCTATCTGCAGACTGATATGTCCTGGCTGGAGCGCATTGTCTCCATTGGGGGCGGGCTGCTGCTCGTTTATCCCGGTTTGATCACCGATTTGGCTGGTGTTTCCATTGTGCTTCTGGTCTTGGCTTTTCAGATCAATAAACAAAAAAAGCAAATGCGCGCCGCATAACTGCTTACCATCAGCACTTTACAGGACGAGTGATTTTAAATCACTCGTCCTGTTTTATGATCTTTCCCGCAAAATTGAAATGAGATTATTGAATAGTCCACCGTATAAATTTTCCTCATTTACAAACAATACTCTTGCCATCAAACCGAAAAGGAGTTTATATAGATGAAAGCAACCGGAATCGTACGCCGTATTGACGACCTCGGCCGCGTGGTCATCCCCAAGGAGATCCGCCGCACCATGCGCATCCGTGAAGGCGACCCGTTGGAGATTTATACCGACAAGGAAGGCGGAGTCATCTTCAAGAAATATTCTCTGTTAGGTGGACTCTCCGATTTTGCAGAACACCTTTGCGAAACCCTTACAAAAACCTCCGGTCACCCCTCTGTAATCACAGACCGGGATACCTGCATCGCCGCATCAGGCGCGCCGCGGCGGGAATTTCTGGATAAGCGAATTTCTCCATCCCTGGAAAACTTAATGGAGAGTCGCCAGGCATACCAATATCAGCCTGGTTCGCCTGGACTCCCCGTGAGTGCCGAAAACTCCAAGTTCCTCGTTACTGCCGCCGCACCCATTCTTTCTGAGGGCGATGTACTGGGCTGTGTCCTCTTTATCGGCACCGAGGACGCCATGGACGCCTCCGAACTGGACTCCAAGCTGGTCCAAACCATTTCTGGTTTTTTGGGCCGCCATTTGGAAGGCTGATTCCCCCTCGATGACAGAGAAGGACCACCCCCGCCTGGGTGTGGTCCTTCTCATGTTGATCAAGACTTGAAGCGTTTCCACCGGGCGAAAATGAGGCAAGGGTTTCTTCTATTCATCTGCATTAAAAAGGATACGCTATCTCGCCATAAAGACGGATAGTCAAGGTGCCCTCCCATGAGGAAATTCAATCCCCGCGGAACGCATGTCAGTTTGATTAAACAGTTAAGGACCGCACCCGGGAGGGTGCGGTCCTTCCTGTAATAATGTCTCTTCGGTTTCGGCTTCACTCGATGCCAAGCCGAATCACTGTGGGAGATACTCCAGTGGATCCACACTGATTTCATCCAGCGACATGGCAAAATGAAGATGGCTCTCCAGCTCGTTTTCAGCGATAGCCGTTGTCCCCACACTGCCAATCACAGCGCCACAGGTAACGGTATCTCCTTCGGCCACAGTGGGTTTCGCGGCCAGATTGGAATACTGGGAACAAAGTCCTCCGCCGTGACTGATGATAACCGTGGTCCCCAAAAGTGCATCCTCATACACGTGGGTAACACTTCCGTCCGCCACTGCCAGTACGCTGGCGCTTTGGGCCGCTGCAATATCCACGCCGTCATGGGTACGCCAATCTCCCATGGTCACATCATAGGCAAGCGCTTCCAGATTAAAGGTGGTCAGCACCGTACCCTTTACCGGCCAGGTAAATACCACGGGCAGCACCGTTTCCTCCGCCACATTCAGCTCTGTGGGCGCCACTGCGTCCGACACCGGTTCCGTTGTCTCCGTTTCCTTGGGTGCCGTGGTCACCACCGGCTGCTCCGGCTTGATCACCACTGGCTCTTCCTCCACACCTGCGGTTGCGGATGCGGAAATTGCGGTTGGCTCTCCGGTCAAATTTAAACCGGAAATCAAATAATAGCCCGAAACTCCAATTGCGGCGACGCAAAGGAACAGGACTATGTAAAAGCCCTGTCCAGCCAGAAAATCGCCCGTGCGTTGCATAAATGGTTTTTTCACAAAAAACACCTCCACTGCTATTTTGGGCAGCAACACAAACGCTTATACATTTTTTGCTACTTTTTTGTGCGAAATTGGTCTTTTCATCCTTGACGTTCTCTCAGTTGCCCGCCCCGTCCTGTCTGCGCCACGTCAATTATACACAACAGGACATGTCAAATGTTGAGTCGGTTTGTTTGTATTGCCCCTTGTTTTCTTTCCGAAACCGAACTACACTGGAGTTAAGCAACGCTCGAAAATAAGAAGCTGTTTTTTACAATGGGGATCGCCAAAATCGATTTCAAAATTTGTAAGGAATCCGGCTGGGAAGACGTCACCTCCAAAAAGGTTCCGTCTTTTCTGGCCGGTTTTTTTATCCATTGAGGTTGTGCAAAAACAGAGAGGACGACGCTTTATGTGCAACGACATCGTGATGATTTCCGCTTACGCCAAACTCCCTACAAACACCACCTCAGAGGCCGTTTACAAAACACTGGCACTTGCCACCCTTGTCGATATGGAGGAAAGAACTATCGTATCCGCAGAATGCTCCATGATCACCAACCTCACAAAACAGTTCATATCCCGGTTGATGACAGGTTATAACCTCGACAACGGGCCGGACGTTCTCCTAGCGCGGTTTGAAAGCACGTATTACGGTCACGCAAAGAAGGCCATTGAGACCGCTATCAAAATGATCTTTTCCCAGTATAACGACATCAAAGCCGCGCGAGGCTTAGATTAACCCGGGTTCATCGGGTGATGTGATAGGGAGCGGATGCTCTTCCACCACCTATTGCACTATACTATCATGAAAGTAGGAGGTTCATTTGGCAAAACCTAAATTAAGGCTTCAGATCCCTGGTATCCATTACCGCCTGGAGCCGCCGGAACTGCTGCAGGGCATCCTGATGGTTGCCGTTGGCTTTTCCACCGTTCCCATCCTGCAAGAAACCCTTGGAATGTCTTATTCCGCCGCTTTGACAGTGGCCGCCATCGCCGAACTGTTTGGCATACTCCATGTCACCTTTGGGGACCCTGTGGTTCCCGGTTGGATTGCTTCGGCGCTTCCCCTTGTTCTGGTTTATCTGGCTGATTTCGAGGTAGGCCCTGATTCCGTTTACGCAATGATCGCCTTGCAACTGCTCATCGGCGTCCTATTTGTGGTACTGGGTTCCACAGGGCTGGCCCACAAGCTGATGAAGGTAATTCCGGGGTCGCTGAAAGCGGGTATCCTCTTTGGCGCGGCCATTGCCGCACTAGCCCGCATCTTTACAGACGGCGGGTATCTCTCCCAGTATCCCCTGTCAGTGGGCGTTGGCTCCGTGGTCACGCTGGTGGTTCTCTTCTCCCATCGCTTCCAAATTTTGAAGAGTAAGAATCGCGCCATGCAAGAACTTGGAAAATACGGGATGCTGCCCGGTCTGCTCTCCGCGATGATCGTGGGTTTTATCTCTGGCGAGATTCCCCTTCCGCAGATTGAATGGGGCTTTATTCCCTTCAATTACGGCGAGGTATTCCGTAATTACAGCGTATTCTCCATCGGTATGCCCAGTCTTTCCACCTTCCTCAATGCTCTGCCCATGGCCATTGCGGTATACGTCATCGCCTTTGGTGAGATCGTCACCGCCGAGGCCGTTCTTTCAGACGCACAGGAAACCCGTCCCGCTGATCAGATCGACTTCAATTCCAACCGCACCAATGTCATCGCGGGCGTCCGCAATATCCTCTTGGCACTGTTCGCTCCCTTTACCGCGCTGGCCGGTCCCCTGTGGGCTGCCGTCACGGTCTCGATCAGCGAGCGGTACAAGGAAGGCCCCAAAGCTATGAAGACCATCTTCGGCGGCATGGGTTCCTTCAAGATCTCCACCGCCATCTGCATTCTGCTTCTCCCTGCCGCCACACTGCTCAAGCCCATTCTCCCCGTGGCGCTGGCTATCACCCTGCTGGTGCAGGGCTATGCGTGCTCCTACATCGCTGTGGAGCAGGTCAAACATGACAAGGTCGCCGCCGGCATCGCTGGCATGACCGGTTCTGTGATCTACCTTGCAAGCCTCAACTGGGGCCTTGCTTTCGGTGTTATTTCTTATCTTCTACTGGAAAGCGGAGCCAAGAAAAGCCTGAGTATCATTATCAATGAGAGGAAGAGAGCTATGAGCATCAACAAAAATCAGCTTGTCATTACCATTGATCAGGAATACGGCAGCCACGGCAAGGAAGTTGGCGAGACACTTGGCACCATGCTGAACATTCCCTGCTACAGCAGCGAAATCTTAACCGAAGCCGCCGCGCAAAGCCGCATCTCGGAAAAGCTCCTGCGCCGCTTCGACGAACGCATTGTTCATCAGGCTTACGATCTGCTGGCAGATGACGAGGCCGGCATTCATTTGCCTTCCCCCAACGACTTTGTAACCGCACTGTTGCTGGCCGATAAAGCACTTGCCACGAAGAGCTGCATTTTAATTGATCACCACGCCGCTTTTGCTTTGGCCGCTCGGGAAGACTGCATTCACATCTTTCTTCATTCCGACAAAGCGGACCGGGCCAAAGTTTTAGCGCAGGAAAACAGTTTGTCCGAAGCAGATGCTGTCAAACGTCTGCAAAAATTAGATAAGCAGCGCACTCGTTACTTCCGCAGATATTTCCGCGACTGGGGCAATGCTTCCCAGTACAGCATGAGCATCGACGTTGGCGCGTTAGGCATAAACGAAACGGCCGACCAGATCATGGCCTTCCTCCAGAGCACTACTCACGGGGCCGTCATGTGCCCTACTACAGTCAGCGTGCGCGGCGCGTGATGCGGCGTGCTGAGGTTCTGTATCTTCAACACCATCCCGCAGAATAGACCCGCTTACCTTTAAATAACACAGCACAACACAATCCCGCAAAATAGACCTGCTCCCTTTAAATAACATAACACAACACAACACAGCACAACACAACACGGCACGGCACAACACGGCACAACACACTGCACACACTGTAACTCTCACGATTAGACCTCATGAGAATGGTAAGTTGGGACGACCGCACTTTGCGGTCGCCCCAACTTGCGGTTTTCAAGGGGTCTCTCCTTTTCTGCTCTCCCTTTGCGGAAGAAAGCGGGAAACCCCTTGTAAACCGGCGGTCAAACGGCTATAATACTTTTCATTAGAGTACAAAGACGCAGCCGCCTATCACTGCGCCGTGCTTATTAAAATGTAGAACAGCGAGGGATTGTTTTGAAACGGACAACCATTTCTCAGATTTTTTTCGACAGCGAAATAATGAGCGGCCAAAGGGTCACCGTCTGCGGCTGGGCCCGTACCATTCGTGACATGAAAACCTTCGGCTTTATCGAACTCAACGACGGCAGCTGCTTTCAAAATCTGCAGATCGTAATGGATGCGGGCTGCCTGCAAAATTATGCCGAAATTGCCGGTCAGAATGTGGGCTGCGCCCTGATCATCAGCGGGCTAGTGGTCCTCACCCCCGACGCCAAGCAGCCACTGGAAATTAAGGCCGTCTCTATCACTGTGGAGGGTGCCTCCTCTCCGGAATACCCGCTGCAAAAGAAGCGCCACAGCGTGGAGTATCTCCGCACCATCCAGCATTTGCGTCCCCGCACCAACCTCTTTTCCGCCGCGTTCCGGGTGCGCTCTGTCGCGGCCCACGCCATCCACTGCTTCTTTCAGCATCAGGGCTTTGTTTATGTCCACACCCCCATCATCACGGCCTCTGACTGCGAGGGAGCTGGCGAGATGTTCCGCGTGTCTACCCTTGACCCCATTGCCCCGCCACGGAATGAGGACGGCTGTGTGGACTACACCAAGGACTTTTTTGGAAAACCAGCCAGCCTTACCGTTTCCGGCCAGCTCAACTGTGAGAATTTTGCTATGGCTTTCGGCAGCGTGTACACCTTCGGCCCTACCTTCCGCGCCGAAAATTCCAACACCCAGCGTCACGCGGCCGAATTCTGGATGATCGAGCCTGAAATTGCCTTTGCCGACCTGTCCGATGACATGGATCTGGCCGAGGCAATGATTAAGTATGTCATCCGCACCGTGATGAAAAAATGCCCCGATGAAATGGCTTTTTTCAATTCTTTTGTGGACAAGAATCTGGTGGATCGGCTCACCCATGTAGCCAGCTCCGACTTTGGGCGCGTGTCCTACACCGAGGCGGTGGACATTTTACAGCAATCCGGCCAAACCTTTGATTATCCGGTCAGTTGGGGCTGTGACCTGCAAACTGAACACGAGCGTTTTCTCACAGAGCAGATTTATAAAAAGCCCGTGTTTGTCACGGATTACCCCAAGGAGATCAAGGCCTTTTATATGCGCCTGAACGACGACGGCAAAACAGTTGCCGCCACTGACTGTCTGGTTCCCGGTATCGGCGAGATTATCGGCGGCAGCCAGCGGGAAGAGCGGCTGGACGTGCTGGAGTCCCGCATGGCGGAGTTGGGGCTTGACCCCAAGGACTACTGGTGGTATCTTGATCTGCGGCGCTATGGCGGCTGTAAGCATGCAGGCTTCGGGCTGGGATTCGAGCGCATGGTCATGTATTTAACAGGCATCTCTAACATCCGCGACGTACTGCCCCACCCCAGAACCGTGGGCAATGCAGATTTTTAAGTCCCATGCTTATCCCCCAAGCGGCTGTTCAAGCCGTCTGGGGGATTTTTTTAACCTGTTGACAAGCGGCTGCTCATGTGCTATCCTAGTTATGCAGTTAGTTAGTCTAGTAACTAACTAGTTAACTTATCTGGAGGGATGTTCATGACATTCGGCTTCAGTGGGGAGCGCCCGATCTTCATCCAGCTGGCAGAGCAGCTGGAAGACGGCATTCTAAGTGGTGCTTATCCTGAGGAAACACAGGTTCCATCGATTACGGATTACGCTGTGGCCTATCGGATCAATCCCGCCACCGCGCTGAAAGGCGTCAATCTTTTAGTAGAGGCGGGACTGCTGTACAAAAAGCGTGGGCTTGGGATGTTTGTTTCCGCGGGAGCGCGGCAAACGTTGGTCGCCCAGCGCAAGGAGCGCTTCTACCGGGACTACGTTTTGAAAACGGTCAGTGAAGCCAAACGGCTAAGTCTTACGGCGCAGGAGCTAAGCAAAATGTTAGAGAGGGGATTTGAAGAAAATGGCATTTGAGATCAAACATGTCTCAAAATCCTTTGGTCATGTGCTGGCGCTGGACAATGTCAGCCTGACGCTGGAGGAAAACCACATTTACGGCCTTTTAGGCAACAACGGTGCCGGTAAATCGACGCTGATGAACATCATGACCAACCGCTTGTATCCCACCAGTGGTTCGGTCACCGTGGACGGTGCGCCCGTCGCGGACAACGACGCGGCACTTGGAAAACTGTTTTTGATGGGAGAGGAAAACCTATTTTCCGAGGATATGAAGGTTCAAAAAGCATTTCGGACCGCAGCACTCTTTTACCCTGGCTTCGACATGGACTACGCCAATGCCCTGTCTAATCAGTTCGGTTTGAATAGCAAAAAGAAGATCTCGTCGCTCTCCACGGGCTATGCCTCCATCTTCCGTTTGATTCTGGCGCTGTCCACCAACGCGCCTTATCTGCTGCTGGATGAGCCGGTTCTGGGACTGGATGCCCAGCACCGCGACCTGTTTTATCGTCTGCTGATGGAAAAATATACTCAGAACCCCTGCACCATCATTCTGTCCACCCATTTGATCGCGGAAGTAGAAAACTTGGTTGAGCACGCCATCATCATCCGCAATGGCCGGATCTTGCGGGACGCTCCCTGCCATGAACTGCTGACGGACGCCTACGCCGTCTCCGGCCCTGCCGGTGCCATGGATGCCTATCTTGCGGGACGTAAGGTACTCTCCCAAACCGGGCTGGGCGGACTGAAAACCGCATGTGTACAGGGCCATGCAGACGAAGAACTGCCCCAAGGCCTGGAACTCTCCCGCGTTAATCTGCAGGACTATTTTATCAGCCTGATGGATGAGGAGGATCACAACGTATGCACACAATGAATTTACGTCCGGCATTTTGCTATCGCATCAAGGAAAATGTAAGAAGCACGGCGCTCTTTTTCTTGATTATCGCCCTGATTACGCTGGCCCTGGCATTTTTCTTCTCCGTCTCCATAAGCGGGGAAACGAGCATCCAATACAGCTTTTCCTACTATGAAACGGCGGCAATCATCTACCTATTCGTGTGCGGAATTGTGATCGTGCGCGAGGATCTTCGTCTGTTCCTGCAATACGGCGTATCCCGCCGCACCGCCTTCGCAGCCGATCTGCTGGCGGCCTTTTTGACCGCTCTTGCCCTATCTATGTTTGCCACACTTCTCACCCTCCTGATGCACGGGCTCTTCGGCAGTAACCCGCAGGTGACCTATCTCAATCTGTATCAGATTATTTTTTTTGGGGGAAGCGTATCGCCACTTTCCTTCTCTCAGCATCTGTGCAGCATCGCTGTACTAACCGCTGTTCAGCTGGCGGCCTATATGACCGGCGAGTTTCTCTCCCTGCTGTTTTATCGACTGAATAAAATTTTGACTATTTTTGTCGCCGTGGCCTTGGGCCTGTTCCTGACTACCGGACTCCCCATTCTCACATTTCAGCTGCGCTCTCTTTTGGCCCCAATCGGCGCTTATCTTGTCGCAAATGTCTGGCGCACAGTCCTTTTCTTCTTGGTTTGTGCCTTTCTAACGGGGATCATTGACTGGCTCCTGCTCCGCCGCGCTCCCGTCAGGGCGCACCGCTCCAAATAGCATAAAAAACAGGGAAGGCATTCGCCTTCCCTGTTTTTTATAAATTTCGCATTAGCTTCACGGCCACGCCCACAATTTGGATCGCGTCTGTGGCAAGTGCATTCTCCTGAAAAATGTACGGCTCGTAGCTTGGGTCTTCCGGCTGGAAGATAAGCAATTCCTCCTGCCGGTAGAGGCGCCTTAACCCAGATTCCTTCCCGTTCAGGACACAGGCGACAATTTGTCCGCTTTTAGCAGCCGCCTGCTTATGAATCAGAATCAGATCGCGGTTGCGAATACCAGCGCCCTGCATACTGTTCCCAGTCACGCGGAAATAAAAGTACTCCTTCGGCTGCAACACATCCACTGTAGCATAGCCCTCTACATCCTCCGGCAACGGCATCCCAGGCCGCAGGGCAGTAAGAATGGGCACCACGCGACCCAACTCCTGGCTGTCTGGCCCGTACTGCCCGACGTCGTACCCCTGTAACCACATCGAATCCACCCCAAGTGCCAATGCCATGGCCGTCGTAATAGTGGCCTTCGGCTCCCGCTGATCCAGGACATAGCGATTCAGGGTCTGCGGCTTCATATTCAGACGTTCGCCAAGCGCCATGTAGGTAAATCCCTGTTCCGCCATCACCTGATGCAGGCGGCTTCCAAAACTTGCAACTTTCTCCATGATGATCCCTTCCTTTGCTTCCTATTTGTCCCCCGCCGTTGCGCCAGTTGTCCATTTATCCGTACAATAAATTCGCGCTGCATCACCAGTTATGTTGTCTGTTCGACTAATTTCGGCCGTTTGTATCACCAATCGGTGCTAATCTAAGCCACGACATCAGCCGCGCCTTGTTCTCTTCGGGGGTTTTTGGGGAAAGCCCCCATTTCTCTTTTCGTGCCATCACCGTTTGGTGATTACCCGTATCACTTCAATAATTAAGCATACCCCTCTTTGCCATTTCCCGCAACCCCATATTTTGCCAGACCGGTTTTGGGCAAAAAAAAATCGCTGCCAGCCGTCCGTTTTCCCGGTCAGGGCAAAAAAAATGCCCCGCCGATTGGCGGGACACTTCTTGGTGGAGGAGGATGGATTCGAACCATCGAAACGAAACGTAACAGATTTACAGTCTGCCCCCTTTGGCCACTTGGGTACTCCTCCATATGAAATTGGAGCTGGTGGACGGATTTGAACCCCCGACCTGCTGATTACAAATCAGCTGCTCTACCGGCTGAGCTACACCAGCATACTACTCGTCCGCAGCAAGAGATAGTGTATCAGACCAAGGTGGTATTGTCAAGTACTTTTTAAGGAGGAACCTAAAACGTATCAGCTACTTACTTTCCCGCTGCGTGATGTGCAGCAAACGCCGCCGGCCGGCTTTTGCCCCCGCTGCGGCGCCGAGCGATATCCCTTTGATTACTCCCCCTTTGGCTGTGATCCACAGCTTTGTGCCCGTTGTATCGCCGAGATCGAACAAAGGGGGACATTGTCATGACTCTTTCACAGCTTTCCCCTGAATATCGCGCCAGCGCCCTGCTGCTCCGCGCCCGGATTCATGAACTGAATGACTGTATGGCTCGAGTTGACAACGACTGGGAGTGTGCTCTGCTCGCTGACCGCATTCGTATTCTAACGGCTATGTGGAGTCAGATGCGGGACTTAGCCGTTCTGACTGAACACTATTACGAAAGGGGGTATCGACGAAATGCCAAATACACGTTATAGACGAGGTGGCGTCTACGCCGCAGATATGGCTGTTTACACCAGAAGCATTGCCCAGGATAACAGCGATCAACTCAGTCGGCTGAAACGAAATTTGATGTACGCCCTGCAGGAGGATGTCACGCCCCGCCAGCGGCAAACGCTGATGCTCTATTACGCCCAGGGGCTCAACATGCGGGAAATCGGTGAGCAGCTTGGCGTGGACAAATCAACCGTTTCCCGCACCATCAAGCGGGGTGAGCAGCGGCTTGGTCGGCTGCTGCGATATGGTGCGGCTCATTTGCTGCGTGACGTTGATTCGCCCGATTATTTGTGATATAATAGAAAGACTTTCTCTCCGCCGGGTAAAAAACAGAGCCGCTTTCCGTGGGACATTTATTTGCGCAGCTGGCCCCCGCCGCCAACCGGTGGATGAATCAATTTGTTTTGCAGATACTACTGAATGAACGTGAGGTCCGTCATGAAACATAGGGCGATTCTTTTTGACTTTGACTATACGCTGGGCGATGCCACGAAATCCATTGTGGCCGGCTATACCCACGGCCTGACTGCCATGGGATGGCCAGCGCCGGACCGGGAGGCCGTCCGCCGCACAGTAGGTTATCCATTAGAGACTGGGTATACCATGCTCACCGGGGACAACGACCCGCTATGCCAGCAAAAGTTTCGCAGCCTTTTTGTAGCCGTGGCAAACACCATGCAGATCACCACTACGCCGCTTTTCCCCGGTGCCCGAGAATTACTGGAAGCACTCCATGCTCGTGGTATCCCTGCTGGCGTGGTCAGCACCAAAAAGTCTGCTACCCTGGATGGTATTTTGCAGCACCAGCAAGTGCGCTCTCTTCTGGCCCTCGTTGTGGGCGGGGATGACGTAAGCAGCCCCAAACCGAATCCGGAGGGCCTGAACAAAGCTGCCGGTGCACTGTGCCTGCCTCCGGCAGACATCCTGTTCTGCGGTGACACTGTAATGGATGCCGAGGCGGCCTGCCGGGCCGGCATGGATTTCTGTGCCGTTTTAAACGGCACAACTGCGGCAGATGCATTCGGGGCTTTCCCTCATGTGCATATTGCCCCTGATCTTTTGGATTTGTTTCTCTGGTTAGAACTGTGACCGAGGTTCCGGCATATTCCCCGGCAAAAACACTCCCGATTTTAGCAAGGCGCCATCCCTTTTAGGGATGGCGCCTTTTTCCGGTTGCCGCTTACACTCCTCCAATGCGGCAGGGGCGAGGCTCAGGCCGCCGCCGCAGAGACAGAATATGATTCTACCTACGCCAATGCGGTGAGCGAATAGTCAAAGCAACACCTTTTTGAACCGCATCCTTTTTCCGACTGTGTTTTTCCACAATTTGGTATATCATCCTCTCAAAAACACCGGTAGGACAAGCTCCTTCCGGAAAACGGGAGGGCTTCTCATATGACAGCAAGAGAGGATTTGCGGCTTCGGACGGAAAAGGTAAAGGCGGAACTGTCAGAAACAGGACGGTTGGTGCTTCGTGCGCCTACGCTTCTGTGCGTGGCGGAATGTGCCATACGGTTTTTTCTGACTGCGGTTTTGTCCTGTGCGACAATTTTTGGGGAGTTTGCTCCCTTCGGTGCGGCGATGGTGGCCGCCTCTGGCTCCGGGCTGGGTGCGCTGGCATCCCTTTTCGGCGCATTGTTCGGCTATCTGTCCTTTTTTGGCTTTGTGGATGGTCTGCGTTATGTCGCCGCCTCCATCCTCATTTTTTCAGTATCCTTCGCTTTTTTTGATATCAAGCTTTACCGTGCGCCTTGGTTTATGCCCCTTGCCGCTGCGGCGCTCTCCGGCAGCACGGGTTTTGTCTACCTCTCCCAGCTGGGGTGGAGCGCTTCCAGCGTCATCTTCTTCACCACAGAACTTCTCCTCACTGGCGCCGCCGTCTATTTTTACCGGCTTGCCTTTTCTTTCTGGCAGGGGAACGACGCATCCGAGGCAGAACTGGCCCGTCGGCTGACCGGGTTAGGCTTTCTCTGCATCACCATCCTCATTGCGCTGGCTGGGCTTACCTTGCCGGGTGCGCTTTCCGTTGGACGGATCCTTGCCGTGCTGGCCGTGCTCGCCTTTGCCTACAAGGGGGGTATGGGTCTTGGCGCCGCTGCGGGCGTCTGTGCGGGTCTGGCCATGGACCTTTCCGCTGCCGCGCCGTTTTATAGTATGGCCTATGGCTTCTCCGGTCTGCTGGCCGGAACCGCCAAGCAACGCAGCCGCCTACAGTGCACGCTGTTCTATTTTCTGGCAAACGCCGTTGTGGTATTGTGGACTTGGGAGAGCGGTCTTCGCATCTCGATTTTGTACGAAGTATTTCTCGCCTCGGTTGTATTCCTGCTGTTCCCTGAGCGATTCCTTCTCCGGCTTGGCTCGATCCTGGAGCCACACTCCGACGGAGGCGCGGGAACCGAGCGCGCCCGCCGTTATGTGCAGGATCGCCTTGTCTCCACGTCGGCCGCATTTCGCTCTCTGTATGAAACCATGCGCACTTCTTTTCGCTCTCCCCCGCCCAACGACAGTGATGTAGCCACAGTCTTTGATCGGTGCGCCGACCGGGTCTGCCGTTGCTGCTCTCTGCGCTCTGCCTGCTGGGAGCGCGACTATGTCACCACCTGGAACGCCCTAAACGACGCCTCCCCAGTCATGCTGGAGCGCGGCCGGTGCGAGGGGGACGACTTCCCCTCGCACTTTTCCTCCCGCTGCCTTCATTTCCCGCGCTTCTTGACTGTGACCAACGAAGAGCTTACCGCATTACTCTCCCGACGCCAGTTTCAAAGCCGCCTGCAGGAAAGCCGCCGTGCCGTCTGCCGCCAATATGCAGAGCTATCCACGCTGCTGGAAACCGCTGCGGCCGAACTTGGGCAGGAACTAATGCCCGACGTCTCCCGGGAAAACCGGCTACGGCAGCACCTTGCCGAACTGGAGCTGACCGGTGATACCGCCGTCTACTATGACGAGGCAGGCCATTTGCGGGTGGAAATCTCTTCTCGGGGCTGCAAAGCGCTGACCGCTTCTGATCAGCTGGCCAGGCTTTCCTCCCTCATGGGCGTCCCTCTCCAGTCAGAAAAATGCGAGGGGGACCGCCTTGTCCTCACCCAATTAGAACCCCTGTGCGCCGTCCTTGGCGTTTCCGCCCACCGCAAAAACGGAGAATCCGTCAGCGGTGACGCCGGCACTTGCTTTAAAACGGCAGACGGCAATCTCTATCTCCTGCTGTGTGATGGAATGGGCAGCGGTTCCGAGGCGCGGCGGGACAGCGAAGTGGCCGTGCGGATGCTGGAGGAATTTCTTAAGGCCGGCGTATCCGTGGGCGACGCGCTGTCCACGATGAGCACTGCGCTGGCGCTGCGGGCCGAGACAGAGTGTTCTTTTACCACCATTGACCTGCTGCGCGTGGATCTCTTTTCCGGAGAAGGCGCCGTCTATAAACTGGGCGCCGCCCCCACTTATCTGCGGCAGAATGGAACCGTAACCCGCATCACCGGCTCTGCCCTTCCCGCCGGTCTGGTGTCCGGCGACGGCGCATCCCCGGATACCACGCGGCTTCACCTTTCTCCCGGCGACTGTGTTCTTCTCATCAGCGACGGCGTGGTCGATGCGGACAACGACAAGCTCATCCGGGAACAGCTTTTGGCCTTTGATGGAAAAAGCCCCAAAGATTTGGCCTGCCAACTGCTGCAGGACGCACCGTCTGAGGGCACCACGGATGACCGCACTGTGCTTTTGATGAAATTGGAAGCGCGCGCCTGACTGCGGCATGGTTTGTCCCACGAGCACACCGTGGGAACAAGCCCCACTTAAGGATAGGTCGGATATCATGAGGGCATAAAATAAACCATATAGTATCCTAGTCCGGGGGGCGAACAGGTTCGACTGTCCGCCCCCTTTCCGCGTTATGCATGGCCGGTTTTCCGGCTCAGCACCAGTTCGTCGTGGCTCCGGTGCAGCCTTTTGCCTGTTTTGAACCGGACCAAGAGGGTCCAACTGCGGCTGTCCCTCATCATAAATTGGGTGGAAAATTTCATGTCGGCATGCTACAATAATGTGCAATTGCTTTTTCTGATCATCGGCAAGCTCTGCGGACAACTTAAACCGACAGGCAGGTGAACCCATTTGAAAATCGTCATTGAGGAATTACAGGACGGGGAAGAAGATCAAGTCATTATTAAATGCCGCGAAATGACGGACGAGTGGCTTCGTGTACTCGCCCTGCTGAAGGTACAGGGTGCTCTTATCGCTTACAGCGGAAATGAGATCTACCGCGTTCAGCCGGAAGAGATCTATTACATTGAAGTTGTGGATAATAGAACCTTTCTCTACTGCAAAGATAAGGTACTGGAATCCAAACAGAAGCTTTATGAATTGGAAGGCTCTCTTTCAAACCGTGATTTTTTGCGGATATCGAAGTCGGCATTACTGAACTTGCGCAAAATCAAGTCGCTTAGTCCGGCACTCAGCGGCCGCTTCGAAGCGACTTTGGACAACAGTGAAAAAGTCATTATTTCACGGCAGTATATGAGCGATTTAAAGAAAATTCTTGGTATTTAGGAGGGGTCGGAATGAATGGGGAAGAGCTATTAAAAGTAATGTTGCGTTCCTTTTGTATGATCGCAACCGGAGTTGTTGTTTCGATGTACGTATTTTGCCTGATCTTCTATCCGAATGTTAGCTTTGAGCTGGATGACATCGGCAGAATTCTGCTGATGGCAATTGCCGGTGACCTTCCTTATCTCCTTTTCTATTCCAGGAAAGAACTCAGCAAAAAACAGATGCATCTTCGGCAGCTGGTACACTTGTTTGTTTTGTTAGCCTTGCTTCTCTATTTTGCCCGCCTTTGGGATTGGATCACTCTTACCAGCGCGAAAGAAGTCGTTGTGTTTCTTTCGCTCGTTTTGGGGGTATACGCCGTTGTTTGTTTGGCTACCGCATACCGCGACAAAAAGCTGGCCGACAAGTTAAACCGCAGTTTGAAAGAGCGCTACCGTTCGTAATTAAATCCATTAGGGTGGTTGGCTGTTTACAGCTTACCATCCTTTTTTTACATCTTGCCTTCCCGCAGTTGCAACATACCCTTTTCCCCATTGCCAGTGCCGGAACGCTCTGTTACAGTGATTGCCGAAAGGGGCAATTGCTATGAACAAAATAATTGAGGTATCCAATTTGCATAAGAGTTACGGCAAACTTGCCGCCGTAAAAGATATCAGCTTTTACGTTGAGTCGGGAAAGCTGTTCTCGTTTCTCGGCCCGAATGGCGCAGGCAAATCGACCACGATCGACATCTTATGTACCCTAATGGACTATAACGACGGCGAAATTATCATAGACGGGCTCGATCTTCGCCGTGACTGCCAGTCAATCCGTCAAATCATCGGCGTGGTTTTTCAAGACAGCGTGCTGGACTGTCTGCTCACCGTGCGAGAAAATTTGATCATCAGGGCGGGATTTTACACAGCAGACAAAGCGAAAATAAAAAAGGCCGTTTACGAGGCTGCCGCGGCCACGGAACTGAGTGAATTTATCGATCGTCCTTACGGCAAGCTTTCCGGTGGCCAGCGGCGCAGGGCGGATATTGCCCGGGCGCTCATCAACACACCCAAAATACTGTTTCTGGACGAACCTACCACCGGCCTTGACCCGCAGACGCGGCAAAGCATCTGGAGTGCCATCAAACAGCTTCAAACACAAACGGGCATGACCATTTTTCTGACCACCCACTACATGGAGGAAGCGGCCCAATCGGATTACGTCATTGTACTTGACCACGGCCAAATTGCGGCAAAGGGTACACCCGCTCAATTAAAATCGCAGTATGCAACCGACAGCTTAAGGTTGGCCGTTTCGGACGAGCCCGCGCTGCGTCAAGTTTTGGAGGATTTCAAGCTTCCTTATGCCGTTTTGGCCGGTCAGTTTATCGTAAATCTTCCTGATACCATCAGCGCCTTGCCCATATTAGAAAAATGCCAATCTTATATCAGCAGTTTTCAGGTATTACAGGGCACCATGGACGACGCTTTCATTGGCATCACCGGAAAGGAATTGAGACAATGAGTATTTTGATTAAACGCAATTTGAAGCTATATTTCCGTGACAGAAGCGCTGTCCTCTTTTCCCTGCTGGCAATTTTCATTATTATTGCGCTGTACGCGGTGTTCTTGGGGGATGTCTGGCTCAACGATTCTATGAAGGACATCAAAAACGCCGATCTTTTAATGAACAGCTGGCTGGTAGCCGGGCTTCTTTCGGTTGCTTCGGTCACAACAACCATGGGTGCCTTTGGTGTCATGATTGACGATAAGGTCAAAAAAATTGACAAGGATTTTTATTCCTCGCCAATCAGCCGAAACCACATTACCGGCGGATATATTGGCAGTGCGTTTTTCATCGGCGTGATCATGTCCCTGATCACGGTGCTGGTGTCGGACCTTTATCTTGTTCTGAACGGAGGCGAATGGATCAGTCCGCTTGCACTCGCAAAAGTTATTTTGCTGGTGCTTTTCACCACCATGACAAACACCTCTATCGTTTGCTTTCTGGTCTCATTTTTTAAAAGCCACAGCGCCTTCAGCACGGCCAGCACTGTGATTGGTACTTTAATCGGGTTTTTAACGGGTATTTATCTCCCGATCGGGGCGCTGCCCGAATCGGTGCAAACTGTCATCAAGCTGTTTCCGGTCTCTCATGCCGCCGCCCTGCTTCGCCAGGTGCTGATGGAAGATGCTATGCAAACTGCATTTGCGGGAATCCCTGCAAACTATTTAAGCGACTTTAAAGCGTACATGGGTGTTACCTTCCGCATTGGCAGCTATGAGGTCACGCCGTGGGGCAGCATTTTGATTCTGGTCTTGACAGCCGCGGTCTTCTATGGCCTCGCGCTGTTCAATCTGTCCAGGAGAAGAACGTGACGATCTCTGAACGTGAATTGCATGATACTCTAAGCCGACAAGAGCACATGCTGCCTCTGATCTTATCATGCAGATACCGCCACCATACAATCGGTGGCGGTACTTTTATGTGTAGCTTGTTCCACAAGGTGGTATCCGGAAAGACGTGGAAGATAAATAATTTAAAAAACTTTTTAAAATTCTGTCAGCAAAGGGGACGATAGCTCGTTATATTAGTGAAGCGTCGCGTCAGAGGGCCAAACGATGTTGAAAATAGTTGTAACGAATCGGTTGAACCTATTGAAATGAAAGACTTCTTCGTTTTGCTTTGAATTTAGGCGGCGCTATGAATAGGAAAGGGGTGAGTCCCAGGCAGTAATAATTAATGCGAAGACAGTATGCGTATCTCTATTCTGGCAAATTCTTTACAAAATGAGAAAGAAGGCATACTATGAAAAAGAAGATTATGAGTTTGGCCCTGGCGCTGGTTATGTGCATGACGTTGTGCGTTCCCGCGTTTGCAGTGGAATCCGGAAACACAGCAAACGAAGAGACTATTTTAAGCACTGAGGCTTTAAGTTCAGGCGGCGAAAGCATGGTAACTAGTCGAGATAACGATGATGGATCGACTACATATACCTACTATGAAAATGGCATAGAGCTCCGAACATATAATGTTGTTCCAGGTTCTGGGTATTATACAGTTCAGAATTCTGTAAATAACACTTCAGCCACATAGATTCCGCGTGAAGAGATTGTCCATGTCGGTACTTCAGAGCAAGCGATACCACAACAGCAGGCTGCTTTAAGAGCTAGTGGCTATAAGTATTGGGGAACCGCCAGTTATTATAACCCCTATATGCATAAGACATATTCAGTTAGATGCACCATTAAGGAAGATGTTAATGATTACGGTAGTTTTTCCCCTGCAGGCTACTACGCGGAGAGAGCTGGGTTTATAGCATCGGTAATTGCATTTTTCTACTGCCCTGAAAAATCCTTTTTGGAGAAAGCAGCAGCTAAAATCTTTGAAAATGCTGTAGAAAAAGCATTTTTTACGCGAGTAGTGGTTGGAAGTGGCGTTATTCGGTATGTTGTTAAAAAAGCATTTACTGTCGATGCCACATATACACAATATCACATACATGGAGTAGACCCGTCCGGGAAAATAACCGGCGTATTCCAATCTGATGATGGCTTTATAGCAACTGTTCACGCTGATCAGGGATTGTTTTCGCAAAAAACCTACTCAGGTATTTGGACGAAAAACGACTGGAAGAATCCCACGCTGGGCAGACTGCTTTTTTGGAACGTTTATGGAAATGACTATATCCCGACTAGTTGGAGTTAATGTTGAGGGTGTCAAATTATGAGCTTATCAAATTCGTTTTCACTCCTTGAATTCGGAGCAATCTTGTACTTAATTCACGACTTGTGGCTAGGTATAACAATATTACGGAATATAAATAAAACTGATTACTATATTGATATTACTGGGAAGGGCAGACGCATATTTTTATTTTTGAACGCGATGCTTTGCTTTGTCAGTGTCCTCCTTTTTGTGCCCATTGTCATGATAAACAAAAGTACCATCATATGGGTGCTTATAGCGATTGCTATCACGGCTATACAGAAAATCTTCACAAAAGCATATAAGTTTTTCGTAGCAAGGTTGCAAAAGTGAAAACGGATAGATCGTTCATCGAATTTGGGCTGTCCCAAATACAACAAATTATTTTCTGCTTTATGTAGAGAAAACCATCGAAATGCGCCCCTATGAGAGGCACGTTCAGGCACAGAAGATTGGCACATTTACAGTGGCGGTGCCGTACCCATTGTGTATGCTGTTAATCCGTATGCAAAAGCAGTAAGATAATAGTACGAAAAAATCACACGCCGCAGTACAGTAGAGGGAGTCGTTCATGAAAGCTCATAACTCCAATGTTATGGTTATTGCAATAATAACCGTATTGTTTTTCTTTTCTTTAATATTGAATATATTCCAATACAGAGGAGTGTCAGTATTCTTTTGCCTAAAAGGGACCTACTGTACAGATTCCGATTTACCTGGTGGAGGAGAATACCTGATTTTTGATGATAACGGAAACTATTGCAGGTATATACAAACCGAAGGGATACTAGAGAATGGTACGTATGTAGAGGCTGAAGAAAACCAATTTAGTCTGACATCAGATAGCAAAAAGTGCAGTTGCATGTTGCTGGTAAAAGGTGGTGCGTATCTATTTTCAGAAAACAACACCCTAATATTTTATTCCAGAATTTCAAACAAGATTATATTTTTAGGTAGGGCTGGAGAAGGACCTCCCACTTGGTCAAGACTGGATTCCAGTAAATAGAAGATTTACTGGACAACATTTACAAGGAAACTATTCCATAATTTTCATAACGTAAACAACAGCCGACAAGCGCTCGTCATGAGCATCTGTCGGCTGTTGCTATTTTGATAATACGTAAGCGTCAACACCCCCAGTGGATTGCGAGCAGCGCAATGGCATGAGACAATAATCCCAATAGGTCGATCATAGACGCTGTAATGAATGAAGGCTTAGCGGTGTGCAATACTCGGATGATTATTATGGATATGATATTGTCCACAGTTTTGCTACTACTGTTTGTGCCTATTCCCGCTTCCAGAAACCACCGCCGGCATAGACATTTCTCTTCTTTTATGTTAAAATACCTCCCGACAGGTTTCCACACCCTGTCCAAGCGCGGCAAATCCGCGTTCGTTCAGCGATCGTTCGCTGTTCTCTAAACAAAAAATGGAGGTAATATTATCATGCGCAAATTCACCACCCGCGACCTGACCCTGTCCGCCGCCGTGGCGGCCGTCTACTTCGTTCTCAGCTATTTTGCCAGTATTTTTGGCCTGGCCTACGGCCCTATTCAGTGCCGGTTTGCCGAGGCGCTGTGCGTGCTGCCCTTTCTCTTCCCCTGCACGGTACCCGGGCTGTTTATTGGCTGTCTGCTCACCAATTTGCTCAGCGGCTATGGTGCGGTGGACATCATCTTCGGCTCCACTGCCACCCTCATCGCCGCCCTGTGCACCGCAAAAGTGCCCCACAAGTGGCTTGCTCCCCTCCCGCCCGTGCTGGCCAATGGCATCATACTCGGTGCAATGTTCTCTTGGTACGAGGTTGGCTTCACCAGCAAATTTCCCGCGCTGTTCGCCTATAACGGCGCCACGGTTGCAATTGGCGAGGTTTTGGCTTGCTACGTGCTGGGGCTGCTTCTCATCAATTCCTTGCCCAAACTCAGATTTTTCCGCGAGCTGATCCCCACCGACCGGCTTTCCCGAATCTGAACCGGCATACTTTTTGGAGGTCTTTACATGAAGGTTCGTAAAGCTGTTATTCCCGCCGCCGGGCTGGGCACCCGGATGCTTCCCGCCACCAAAACTGTCCCCAAGGAAATGCTTCCCATGGTGGATAAGCCAGTCATCCAGTATATTATTGAAGAGGCCGTGTCCGCCGGGATTGAGGACATCCTGATCGTCACCAACCGCGCCAAATCCGCCATGGATGATTATTTTGACTACTACCCCGAACTGGAAACCCGGCTCATTCAGTCCGGCAAAGACAAGGAGCTTTGTGAGGTGCGTCGGGCGGCCGACCTTGCCAACATCTTCTATGTCCGTCAAAAAGAGACAAAGGGGCTGGGACACGCCATCTGGCGGGCCAAGCACTTTGTGGGGGACGAACCCTTCGCCGTTCTGCTGGGCGACGATATCATGAAGGCCCAGACCCCTGTCACCAAACAGCTGATTGACGCATCGGAGAAATACGGCGCGCCCGCCGTTGGCGTGCAAAGAGTGGCCACCGAAGCCATTTCCAAGTATTCCAGCGTGAAGATCGCGCCCTTGGAGGATCGGGTGTTTGCCGTGTCCGACATGAACGAAAAGCCTTCCCCCGATCAGATGTTTTCTAACTACGCCATCTTAGGCCGCTATGTCCTCACACCCGAGATCTTCGATATTCTGGAACATTTGGATGCCGGCTACGGGGGTGAGATTCAATTGACCGACGGCCTGAAGAAGCTGTGCTCTCTGCGCCAAATGGTCGCTGTGGATTTTGAGGGCCGCCGCTATGACACCGGCAATCTCAAGGGCTTTCTGGAAGCCACGATCGACTTTGCGCTGGATCACCCGGAAACCGGGGATTGGCTGCGCAGCTTTATTGCGGATAAGGCTAAACTCATCTGACCCAGCAGGCTGAGGGGCTTTTCCCCTACTTTCTGCTTGTATTTGCATGCAAAATGGAATACAATAACAATGAAGTAATTTGTTTCTTTACCCCCGCGGGAAAGGAAGGTACCAATCTATGAAGATGCAAACCGAAAAAGGCCATATCTCCATCAGCAACGAGGTTTTCACCAACATCACCGGTGCCGCAGCCACCAACTGCTACGGCGTCAAGGGCATGGCTGTCCGCTCCAAAACCGATGGCCTTGTCCACCTGCTGCGGCCCGAATCCATGGCCAAGGGCGTAAAGGTCCATTATAATGAGGATATGACTGTTTCTATTGATCTGCATATCATCGTGGAAAACGGTGTCAATCTGGTAGCTGTGTGCCGCTCGATTATGAGCGAAGTACGCTACGTCGTCAGCAACACCACAGGTGTAGAAGTTTCGTCCGTTGACGTATTTGTGGACTCAATGGTCCTGTAAATCTTGCCTGGTTTCACGAAGCGGCGTTTTTGCGCCCTTTTATCGATCAGACACCGAAAGGAACTAAAGCAGCATGAGAGCTATCATTGACGGGGCCACGTTCCAACAGATGGTCATTCACGGGGCCGCCTCTATCAATATGGAGAAACAGCATATCAACGACCTGAACGTGTTCCCGGTCCCTGACGGCGACACGGGGACCAACATGAGCCTCACCATCGCCAGCGCTGTCACCGAGCTTCGCAAGAAGCCACACAGCACCGTGGACGAGGTGGCTGCCACCACTGCCAGCGCTCTTTTGCGGGGCGCGCGGGGCAATTCCGGTGTCATCCTCTCGCTTTTGTTCCGCGGCTTCGCTAAGGCCATGAAGGATAAGGCTACCATTGACGGCCGCGATTTTGCCACCGCGCTGGACTTTGGCGTGTCCGCTGCCTATCACGCAGTCATGAAGCCTGCCGAGGGTACCATCCTCACCGTTTCCCGACTGGCCGCAGCCCAGGCTGCCATCGCCGTACTGGAAAACAACAACCTGGAATTCGTGCTGGAGTCTGCCATTATCGAGGGTCAGGCCGCCCTGGCCGAGACCATTAACCAAAACCCCGTACTGAAAAAGGCCGGGGTCGTGGATGCCGGCGGCAAGGGCTTTCTCATCATTCTGCAGGGCATGCTGGACGAACTGCGCGGTCTGCCCATTCCCGAATACGGTGAAAAGGAAACTGCTGTCACACGTGAGAAGGCGGAGTTTGAGGCCTTTTCCACCGAAGAAATCACCTTTGGCTACTGCACCGAATTTATTTGCTCCCGGGATAACAAAAAAGATCCTTCGCTGCTGCGTGATTTTTTAGACGGACTGGGCGACAGTCTGGTTTTGGTGGAGGACGACGACATCATTAAGGTTCACGTCCATACCAACAATCCAGACAAGGCTTTGGGCGAGGCACTGACCTACGGGGCTCTGCTGAAAGTCAAAATTGAAAATATGCGGGAGCAGCACACCGAAATTCTGGAGGGAGTGGCCACGAAGGAAGAACCTAGCCGGAAAATCGCCCCCCCCGAAAAAGGCTTTGGCTTCGTGGCTGTCTGCGCAGGCGACGGACTCGCTTCTGTGTTCCGCGATCTGGGCGTCGACGGCATCGTAGGCGGCGGGCAAACCATGAACCCCTCCACCGACGACCTCCTGCGTGAAATCGACCGCACCCCCGCCAAAACCGTCTTTGTCCTGCCCAACAACAAAAACATTATAATGGCTGCCGAGCAGTGCATCCCTCTTTCCGAGGAGAAAACCGTGGTCGTACTCCCGTCCAAAACCGTCCCCCAGGGAATTGCCGCCCTGCTGGCAATGGACCCCGATGCTGCTGTCGATGCCAACACCTCTTTGATGATTGAGGCCATCGGCAATGTCCATACTTCTGAGGTAACCTATGCCGCCCGGGACTCCGATTTTGATGGTTTTGCCATCAAGCAGGGGGATTATCTGGCCATGTCCGAGGGACAACTGTTCGCGACCGAACAGGATCTGGACGCACTGCTGAAGAAACTAGCGCAAGACGCGCCACAGCAAAACGCCAGTTTTCTGTCCATCTTCTACGGCGCCGACGTAACCGAGGCGCAGGCCAATCATGCCCTTTCCCTGTTTCAGGAGGCCTGCCCCAATGCAGAAACCACCTTGCTCTCCGGTGGGCAGCCTGTGTACTACTACATGATTTCGGCCGAATAGTCGATGCGATGCTGTCAATCGGAGCAAACCGTTCCATAGAATGGCCTGCTCGACCAACTGAATCCCAAAGGGAGGCATTATCTTGAAAAGATGATGCCTCCCTTTCTGTCAAAAGTTCTAGATTCGTCTGACGAAAAACCGAAATCGATCAGAAAACAAACACAGCATAATAACCCATGTGGACATGATCTAGGACTTCACCAAGCAATCATTTATACGGTTGACTTTGCAACCATATTGCGTTGGTAGTACCACAACAAAAGCACGGAGCGAGTTTCCTCGCTCCGTGCTTACTGATCGCTTTATTGCAACTCGTCTTCAATGATTCCGTATCCGCCATTTTCCCGGCGATAGACCACGGCAAAGCTGCCGCCACTGCCCTCATCCCGGAATGCAAAGAAGCTGTGCCCCACCAAATTCATCTGGAGAATTGCCTCATCCCGTGTCATTGGCTTAATCGGGAAGGTCTTGGTGCGAACAATCTTGAACTCATCCTCCGGCTCGTCGGGCACAAAGGATCCTCCTTCATAGGTCCGCTCAAAGGCTCCCTGCCGCAGGCGTTTTTCCAGCCTTGCCTTATTCTTCCGCATCTGCCGCTCAATGTCGGCCACGGCGGTATCAATGGTTGCAAACATATCCGAGGTACTTTCGGCCACGCGGAAAATCGTTCCGCCCGAGCGAAGCGTAACCTCCACCTTGTTCTGTCCTTTTTCTACGCTGAACACAATGGAAGCCTCCGCATCGGTCTTAAAGTAGCGTTCTAGCTTCCCCACCTTTTTTTCGGCATAATCATGAACGCTCTGGGGCAGGCTGACCCTCTTGTCTGTAAAGGTAAATTTCATGCGTATAGCTCCTTTCGCCTGGCTTCCCGGGCTGTTACTCAAGAAAACAGCAGCGCCGCCTTCTTCTGTCTCTATTGTACCATATTTGCGTAAAAAGTACAGGACATTTTGTTTATTTTATTCACTTCTCTGCTTTAACTGGGATCTTTCCCCCTCCTTTTTCTTTACTTTCACCCCATAATGTTATAAGGTATTGGAAGGAATTATGACAAAACAGGAGGGTCTCCATGCTGGAACACATTTCAATTCTCCACGAGCTCAATTTGCTGTCTATCACCCTTCGCATCATACTGGCCGCATTGCTGGGCGGCATCGTTGGCTTTGAGCGCGAGCTGCGCCGCTCCCCTGCCGGGCTGCGCACCTTCTCTCTGGTCTGCGTGGCGGCCTCCCTGTCCATGCTGCTCAACGAGTATCTGGTCAACACCTACGGCACCGGCGACATGGCACGTTTGGGTGCGGCCGTGCTCAGTGGCATTGGATTTCTGGGCGCCGGCACCATCATGACCACCCGCAACCAGCAAATTAAGGGTCTCACCACCGCGGCAGAACTGTGGGCCATCGCCGGAGTGGGCCTGGCGCTGGGCTCCGGGTTCTATTCGGCCGCGCTGATCGCGACGCTTACCATCCTCATCACAGTTGCCGTTCTCCAGCGGGTAGACACCAGACTCATGCGCACAAACCGCTCCATGACGATCTATCTGGAACTGTCCGCTACCGAAAGCCCCTATCGCCTGTTCCAGCGCCCTGAGCTGGATGGCATCTCCGTCTCCTCCTGTACCCGGCAGCAGATCCCTCCCGTCACGGACGGAGATTCCACCTACCTGGTGGAGCTGTCGCTGCTGGAAAAGAGATATCATGACGACGTGATCACACAGCTGCACACCGTGCCTGATGTCCACTATCTCTGTGAAGTACCGAAATAAGATCCATGCAACAAACCCTGTCACTCTCTTGTTTGCTGGTTTTTCCAGTAGGCGTGACATAGGAAAACGCCGCCCAACAACCATGTGGGCGGCATTTTCCTTCTTCTAATGAACGATTTAGAAATTAACGATCTCTTCCTGCGGTGGCTGGCATCGCTCTACTTTCTGCGTATAGAGGATAGGGCCCTTTCCCTTGTAGAGTTTGACCTGCTCCACCCGAACCTCTGAGGTGACATACACCCAATCCTTGTTTTTGTACTGGCCGTATTCCGGCGTCTTGCAAATCATCCCCATAAATGTGGTGTCATCGGCGCAGCACACCATGGCAAAGCGGCCCACCACGAAGCTGCTCTCGGGGAATTTGTCCGACTTCGCCACCATGCCCCGATACCGCACTAAGGTCCCTTCGTACCGTTCGGGATGCTCCATCACGTCCACATACCAAACGCCGTAATCTTCGTCCGCCAGATCCAGAACCGCCCCGCTCATATCAAAGGGCGGCTGACCGGAATCATAATCCTCACTTTTCCCGTCGGTGAATTCAAGATAGATCTGCGCCCGGCGGTTGAGCATTTTCAAATTGCGCCGGCGAAGATATTCCTCCCCTTCCGGGGTACAGCGGTTGAAGAGAATCATGTCGGCGTTGCGGAGCTTTTCCATCATGAGCATGGCCATGTTTTTCGTGTATAGGTCAAAGGTGGTGGTGTCCACTGTGTGGACAATTTGATACAGCATCCAGTTTTCAGGCAGGATCTCTTGATCCAGTTCCTCCATAGACCACATTCCGTTGTATTCGAAAATCACCTGCTGAGGGCGATATTTTTCCTGGCACTGCCGCAGAAAATCCGTGGTCAAATCTTCATATTCCTCAACGGGGATCAGAATGACGTTGTTCTTGCTCAGCGCAGCAGCATCCAGTTCCTCTTCCCCTTCTTCACAGATAAAAAGCAGCGTCCGTTGTCCATCGGCCAGCCCTTCCGGCGTCAGCACAGACCGGAGAAAGGATGTCTTACCCGAATCCAGAAAGCCGGTCACCAAATAAACCGGAATCTCTGTTTTTTTGCTCACAGGCCAAACACCCCTTTCAGGGCACCCTCCTTCAGGTGCGCGCCGATCACGCACAGCCGTCCGGTATAGTCGGCGCCTCCCCGGCGCAAGTTCTCCTCGCCCGGCGTATAGTCAAAGTGGATCCAGCCGCCGTCTGCCGCAGGCAGGATGCCCTTGGCCCGGATGACCTGACCGTAACAGCCTGTGTCCAGCTCCTCCAGCGCAGCCTGGATATCGCTTTCCGTAAACTTTTTGATGGTCTCGGTCCCCCAGCTGGTAAATACCTCGTCGGCATGGTGGTGCTGGTGCTCATGGTCATGGCCGCAGCAAGCATCATGGTCGTGGTGATGCTCGTGGTCGCAGCATTCATCGTGGTCGTGGTGATGCTCGTGGTCGCAGCATTCATCGTGGTCGTGGTGATGCTCGTGGTCGCAGCATTCATCGTGGTCGTGGTGATGTTCGTGGTCGCAGCATTCATCGTGGTCGTGGTGATGCTCGTGGTCGCAGCATTCATCGTGGTCGTGGTGATGCTCGTGGTCGCAGCATTCATCGTGGTCGTGGTGATGTTCGTGGTCGCAGCACCCATCGTGGTCATGGTGATCTTCCAGCAATTCCTCTGCCAGGGAGTTCCCGCCATGCATAACCGTGCGAATCTGCTCACCGGTCAGTTCCTCCCACGGCGTGGTAATAATAGGTGCGGCAGCGTTATGCTTGCGCAACATGGAAACTACCTCGTCCAGTTTTTCTCCGCTCATATCCGTCGTGCGGCTGAGGATGATGGCGCCGGCACTTTCCACCTGATTGTTGAAAAATTCACCGAAATTTTTCATAAAGGTTTTGCAGCGTTTGGCATTGACAACCGTTACGAAGCAACCAAGTTCCATCGGCGTTTCCTCTCCCGCATGCCGCACCGCGGCAATCACGTCGGAAAGCTTGCCCACGCCGGAGGGCTCGATAATTACCCGGTCGGGTGCATACTGGCCGATCACGTCCTTCAGAGCCTGTCCAAAGTCCCCTACCAACGAGCAGCAAATGCAACCGGAGTTCAGCTCATTGATTTGGATTCCAGTTTCCTTGAGAAAGCCGCCGTCGATGCCGATCTCGCCAAATTCGTTTTCAATGAGTACCAGCTTTTCGCCTTGGTAGACCTCTTCCAGCAGCTTCTTGATCAGTGTGGTCTTGCCTGCGCCGAGAAAGCCGGAAATAATATCGATTTTTGTCATAGAATATCCCTTCTTCTGCCATTTGTTTTTTCAGCATACTTATCATACCTCATTTCTGAAAAAATGCAAGTATCACAGCCTGTTTCAGCCTTGGCGCCTAGAAAACACACAACAAATTCCTAAAACATGGCCAGCCTCCCGCCGGGGTTTTACGCTGGTTTCTGCCGTCTGGATTGTGGTTTACCCTTCCTCCCCAGACAGAACGCTTTTTGCTTAAAACAAGGAAGGAAGATGCTCCTGGGAGAGCGTCTTCCTTCCTTGCTTTAGGCATTCGATGTGTTGTTCTCTCATGTGGTATGGCAACACATTCCGTTTTCCCCCGATTGCTCGGGTTACTTCCGTTAGCGCACAATCGGCTTTGCTGATTCCTTGCCGCTTTTTGCCCGTCCCTGTATCTCCGGCACAGGAGGGACTTCATTTTTGGGGAAGTGAGATTTTCGGTTGCTTTCGGTCCCGTGGGGGTCTTTGGGATCCGGTCTTCTCATTCCTGCTTTGGCCATAGAACAGACTTCCTTTCTTGCAAGAAGCTAAATCCTGTCCCTTTTATATTCTTGTCCGACGGGCTAAGGATTGGATGCTTTAGTATCTGCATTTTCATGCGTTTTATCAGCTTCCCTGCATCCCCAGTCGTGGTTTGTTCAGCATTGGACCTCTGCTGTTTTCTTCTCCAAACTTAAAAGCCAAGATAAAACATATAAAATCCAATCAGCAGAATCAGCGCACCCATTCCGATTTTCAGAACCGTGCTTGCCTTGCCATATTGTTCACTGGCAGACAGCTTTTGCACAAAGCCAATGGAGGTCCCGGCCACAACGGCAAGGATCCCGTGACCGATGGAGTACAGCAACAGCAGCAGTGCGCCCCAAAGAACACTGCCCTTCCCGGCCACAATGGCCAGCAGCGCAATCAATATGGGTGTTGAACACGGGGACGAAAACACACCACCCAGGACGCCTGCAAGGAAAGCCCCAATAAAACCCGTCTTTTTATTCTTGGCAATGAGGTAACTTGATGGGATAATTTCAAAGATGCCCCATGTCTGTAGCGCCATCAGCACCATGAGAACCCCCAGAATAATATACCACCACGATGCCGCGTTGCCCATCAACTTTCCGGCCAGGGACGCAACCACCCCCAAAACGGTAAAGGTGACGGCTGCTCCCCCGGCAAAGGTAACCGAAAGCCAAAATGCTTTTCGGGGGTCCTGCTGCCTGGTTCCCCCCACATAACCGATCACAAGGGGAATGCTGGACAAAGAGCAGGGCGTAAATGAGGCAAAAATACCCGCCACAAATGCCAGCAAAGGCGCCATCCACCCGCTTTCAGTAATCAGTCTGGACAAGTTCTCCAAAAGTTCAGTCATTCGGTCACCCCCATATCAGCCAAAATCAGGCGCATCTGGTCTTCTGTCAGTCCTCCTTGGTGAACGGTAAAAGCATGCTCTTCGCTGTCCGCATAGCTGTACATGGTAAACTCGATCCCAATGTCCTCGCTGGGCACATAGGGGGTGCCGTCTGCGTTAATGAAAACCTGTGTGGGAATGACCTGTACGGGAAACTCGCTTGCGATATCGCTATATTTCTCCGTGTCAACAAATTTGATAATGGCCCGCTCCATCATCTCCTCGTGCATCGCTTCCAAAATCGGCTTAAATTCCTTGCATGGAGCGCAGTAATCCGCCCCGAAGTCAATTACAATGGGCAATTCGTAGGTGGCAAGGCTCGCCAAATCAAGGGTGGTTGCCTCCAGCGCAAAGTCCTCATTGTCGATGGGTGTCACAAGATCGGGCGATGTGCTTGCGGCTCCTGAGCTGTCATCCAGGTTTTTCAGCATCCAGATCCCCACAACCACAAGTGCAATGCAGATCGGGACTATTATTCTGATCAGCTTCTTCTTTTTCATTCGTAACAGGCACCTCCATAAAAATATTCTAAAACTTTTTTCTTTTACTCCTTGCTCTTCCCGAACGTTTATATCCGCCGCACGCACAGCCGCCTTCACGCAGCCCAAACGCAGCACGGAGAAATGCCTTTGCAAGCGCCCTTTTTATGGGCCTTTCACAGGTTTCTTTCTTGTATCCAAATACATGGCAATCAACAGCATCGTCCCTGATCTCACTGCAACAATCTGGAACCGACCTCCATTTTTTAACCATAAAACGCTTTTTAATCCATGACGCGCCGGTGCTGACCAAAAACACCCCCACGATCACAAAATCTACTGCGGTCTTTTCTTTCGATAAGCTCATGAAAAGTGCCAAAGCACTCAGGTTGATCAAGATCAGAAAAATCAGGCTCGACCATTTCGTGTGCCTGGTCAGACAACCGCTCCTGGTATCTTTAACCAGAAAAATGGATCCGGGTAGTAGCACTAGTATTCCCATTATATCATACAGAAGACGTGGAACGCCACCCTCGAAACGGATTTGTATATCCACCACCGGAGCCAATGAATCACTGTCGAGCAAGCTATTCAGCCATTGCATGACAGGAATTTCATTTTGAACAAGGTCCCATCCTTCCCTGATAATTTGCATCATGCGGAACACCTCACTTTCCATACCGCAGCATACATATCAAATAATTTTGATATGTTTTATTTGTGGAAAGCCCTCCTGTGATGTCTCTTACACTTTGCAGCAGTGATCACGCTCACTCGGCCTATTGACGTTGTCCGTGTCTTCAGCAGTTGAGCCGCGCAGCCTCTGTCTCGTTCATTTGCTCTGTGCTTGCCCTACTTCCGCTTTCCACGATCCCCCGTTCTACCAGTATTTTTCTATCATTATGCGTGCTGAACCATCCTAAATGCAAGCACGCTAGCATACCATATCAAAAACATTTTATATATGTAGTATATGCGCCAGCTCAGATTTTGTCAGTATGAGGGCGAAGGTACACGCTTTACGACAGCACTCCATACCACGCGGCTCCCAGATTAGCGT
The DNA here is from genome assembly GCA_963666535.1 of Oscillospiraceae bacterium. Taxonomy (GTDB): domain Bacteria; phylum Bacillota; class Clostridia; order Oscillospirales; family Oscillospiraceae. The sequence goes on from OY762913.1 coordinate 2,821,901, forward strand.
TCCGGGGACCGCATGGCCGTACTTCTCCACAAGCACATGATGATGTTCGCCATGAGGCTGCCGTGTCATATCTCGATCGAATTTGGCTATTTAGAAACAGAAAAAGCCCTGGACACATCCAGAGCTCTTTCCGGTCTCAATCATATTGCTGGCGACTGACGTTTGATTTTGCACGCATTTTTAAATCTGTAATACCGTCACAAACTTCACGGAATACAAATCGCACATAACATGGGTACGAGAATTTACATCTTCCAGCACAAAATAGTTGATCCCCACTTCAAGCAGTTTTCCCGTTCTATCGGTATATTGATTGCTGCCAATAATAAATTCCGCCCGCACATTTTTCCCGATATTGCTTGCAAGATAATAGGGTATGTAGCCTCTTTCTGTCGCTGGTGGAGGCCCCTGTTGGGTATTAAAATTAACACTCCCTTGCTGTGGGGGCACTGCCTGCAATGTGGGATCGTCCATCTGTGGGGGAACGGACGGTAATGTTGGGCTGCTTAATTGCGGAGACATTGGCGGCAAAGTTGGGCTGCTTTGCTGCGGAGAAATCAACACCGCCGCGGATTGGGATGCCTGACGGGATGCGTTTGGACTGAGCACTTTATTTCCCATCCAGTTTACATTGCTACTCATAAAATTAAAAACACCTCCGGTAGTTTAAGTTTGGGCATAAGCTTCTGTTGGGTTAAAAAAACAATGCTGATTAATTCTTGTGAACCAATACCCAGTTTTATTATAGGGAAAAAAGTTTGGGCATTCGGGCACGAATGGATTCATATACCATAAAACTGCAGAGCTTACACCAGTATAGATGCCCCCGTTGATCGCCCAATCAGCAACTTGGAAATGTACATCCTCGGGCGTGGCAGTCCATACGTTCTGCGTGTTTTCCACTCCGCCTATTACTGTTTTATAGCAGGAAAACTGGCACATTTGGATAATAACCGCGCGCAAATCGCCTTGGCACACCCGTTGATACTCTCCAGTTGGCACTCTTACGCGGTTCATCACCACAGTAGCCACGGCCCTCATTCCGGCAATACCCTCGCCGCCAGCTTCGCATTTGATGAGTCTTGCAAATAGCTCCCTTGTATCCAACGTTTTCACCTCTGTTTCATATTACTAATCATTCAGGATTTTGTTACAACTCAGCCGCTAAAATTGAGTTCTGATTGCAAACCGACGACTATTGCTTGTTTGGCGGTTCATGCCTGCTCCCATCGGGAGCTAAGTTGCTGCAGCACTCTTTTGCGGGCAGACAGGCAGCCGCAAGCCTACCTGATGAAAAAGCATCCCCCCAAATGCCACTGGCATTTGGGGGGATGCTTTTTCACCTCTGCTTTTTACAGTGTTTTCTCCAGCACGGTCCGAATGGCCGCAATAAAGGCATGACTGGACACGGCGTTGGCTGGCTGCCCGCCCTCCCACAATCCGGCCAGATCCTTCGTCATGGTGCCGCCCTCAATGGTTGCGATGGCCGCGTCTTCCAGCTTCCGCGCAAATTCACACAGCGCCTGATTGCCGTCCAGCTCCCCCCGCTTATTCAGGGCGCCCGTCCACGCAAACAGGGTCGCCATGGAATTGGTTGAGGTACCCTCACCCTTCAGGTGGCGGTAATAGTGCTTGGTAACGGTACCGTGCGCCGCCTCGAACTCATAATTACCATCGGGAGAAACCAGCACCGAGGTCATCATAGCCAAGGACCCGAATGCGGTGGATACCATGTCGCTCATCACGTCGCCGTCGTAGTTCTTACACGCCCAGATAAAACCGCCCTTGGAGCGGATCACCCGCGCCACAGCGTCGTCAATCAGCGTGTAAAAATAGGTCAGCCCCAACTGCTGGAACGTTGCCTTGTATTCGGTTTCAAACACCTTCTGAAAAATGTCCTTAAAGGTGTGATCGTACTGCTTGGAGATGGTATCCTTGGAGGAAAACCACAAATCCTGCTTCACATCCACGGCATACTGAAAGCAGGATTGCGCGAAGGAGGTGATGGAATCATCCTTGTTATACTGTCCCTGCAAAACGCCCGCGGTCTTAAAGTCAAAAATGGTCTGACGGAAGGTCTCGCCATTTTCGCCCGTGAACAGCAGTTCAGCCTTACCGGGTCCGGGCACACGGTACTCGGTTGCCTTGTACACATCTCCATAGGCATGACGGGCGATGGTAATCGGCGTTTCCCAGTTCTTCACTACGGGGGAAACGCCCTTTACCATAATGGGGGTGCGAAACACGGTCCCGTCCAGGATTGCACGGATGGTGCCGTTGGGAGATTTCCACATTTGGGACAGCTTGTACTCCTCCATACGCTGTGCGTTGGGTGTGATGGTCGCGCATTTCACGCCCACGCCGTACTTTTTGATGGCATTGGCGCTGTCCACAGTGACCTGATCTCCGGTCTTTTCCCGGTTATTCAGGCCCAGATCGTAATACTCGGTTTTCAGGTCGATATAGGGGGTCAGCAGCTCGTCCTTAATATCCTGCCACAGGATGCGGGTCATCTCGTCGCCGTCCATTTCTACAATGGGGGTGGTCATTTGAATCTTGTTCACTGGTTCTTCCTCCCGAAACTCTATTAGTTGAATTATAGTGCCTCGCGCCTCAAATGACAAGTATGATTGCTTTATTTCCCGCAAATCCTATCCTGTGCGCATCCCTTCCCTAGTAATGATAATAATAATTATTTTCATTTTTCTCTTTACAAGTGTCCCTCCGTGTGCTATAGTAAGTTTGTAAGTGATAATCATTCCTATTTGAGGTGTCTTATGATACGAACTGCACGATACAGTAAAAAGCGGGAAGCAATCCTGACAGCCCTTTGTTCTACGACTACGCATCCAACGGCTGAATGGGTGTATCAAACGCTGAAGCCCACACAGCCGGACCTAAGCCTTGCTACGGTCTACCGCAACCTGAACCTTTTTCGGGAACAGGGGATGATCCAGAGCGTGGGCGTTGTCAATGGCCGGGAGCGTTTTGACGGCAATGCCGCACCCCACTGCCATTTCATCTGCCAAACGTGCGGTGCCGTGCTCGATCTGCCGGAGTTTCCCATGAAGAAGGAACTGGATCAAGTGGTAAACGAGCAGTATGGCCTCAGGGTAGATCATCACGAGCTGGTCTTCCACGGTGTATGCAGTCAGTGCTGTGCCGCCGAAGCCGAAGCTCAAAATTAACTGGAAGGGGAAATAATCAATGAAAAAGTATGTATGTTCCATTTGTGGCTATGTCCACGAGGGGGATGAGCCCCCCGAGTTCTGCCCAGTGTGCAAGGCCCCCCGCGATAAATTTATAGAACAAGCCGGAGAAAAGACTTGGGCGGCCGAGCACGTGGTCGGCGTGGCTAAGGGCGTTTCCGAGGATATCCTCGCTGATCTGCGCATGAACTTCGAGGGGGAATGCTCCGAAGTCGGCATGTATCTGGCCATGGCGCGGGTCGCCCACCGTGAGGGCTATCCCGAGATCGGCATGTACTATGAAAAGGCCGCTTATGAAGAGGCCGAGCACGCTGCAAAGTTCGCCGAGCTTTTGGGAGAAGTCATCACCGATTCCACGAAAAAAAATCTGGAATTGCGGGTGGAGGCTGAAAACGGCGCCACCGCCGGAAAGACCGACCTTGCCAAGCGCGCCAAAGCCGCCAATCTGGATGCCATTCACGACACCGTGCACGAAATGGCCCGGGACGAGGCCCGACACGGCAAGGCATTCGAAGGCCTGCTCAAGCGCTACTTCGGCTAACCCAACCACCCTGATACATCAGCCTTTTTCAAGAGGGAGCAGAGAAATCTGCTTCCTCTTTTTTGTGCCCTCCGCCGCGCTGCCTTGTACTTTTCCTGTACCTTTTTCTATGATCATGTCGTTTTTTGTTGAAGTTGAGATGCCGTGGAGCATATTAAGCAAAGTTCGTATGAGTACCATTGGGGCTTGTCACACATTATGGAACGGATAGAATATAAGCGTGATGGAAATACTGCAAGAATACACGTAAATTTTATCAAGTCGTATCGTGTTTTATGAAATATGTAAGAGTTATTAAGGAGGTGATGCCAAATGAAAACTAACAGAGCAGCCAATAGACTTATTTCTGAAAAGTCCCCATACCTGCTTCAACATGCCTATAATCCTGTAGACTGGTATCCGTGGTGTCAGGAAGCCTTTGATAAGGCGAGATTGGAAGATAAGCCAATCTTCTTGTCTATTGGCTATTCGTAGTTGAGTTAACCGACTTGTCATTGGTGCCATGTTATGGCTCATGAAAGCTTTGAAAATGAACATGTGGCCGAACAATTGAACCGTGATTTTATCTCCATTAAAGTTGACAAGGAGGAGCGCCCGGACATTGACGGGGTTTATATGCGTTTCTGTCAGGCGATGACGGGAAGCGGCGGCTGGCCCACAAGTCTTTTTATGACGGCGGACGGAAAGGCTTTTTTCGCCGGAACCTATTTCCCGACGGAGTCCTTTTTAAATTTGCTTGCATCCGTCGCGACCGCATGGAAGCAGAACCGGGTTTCGCTGCTCAAAAGCAGTGATCAGATTACGGCGGCCATTCATCATTCCGGCAAAGCCGCATCCGGCCGGGAAAGCGCGCCAGTGGCGGCGGCGACAGAGCAGTTCCGAACCAGCTATGACCCGGAATACGGCGGTTTTGGCGCAGCGCCAAAGTTCCCCTCGCCCCACAACCTGATGTTTTTGTTGTATACCTCACCGGACATGGCGGAAAAGACGCTGCTGCAAATGTACTTGGGCGGCATTTTTGACCACATCGGCGGCGGATTCTCCCGCTACTCCACCGATCCGTACTGGCTTGCCCCCCACTTTGAGAAAATGCTCTATGACAACGCGCTGCTTGCCATGGCGTATCTGCTGGCTCATGAGATGACAGGAAAAGTGCTGTACCGAACCGTGGCTGAACGGGTGTTTTCCTACCTTGAGCGGGATATGCGAGATCGGGATGGCGGCTTTTTCTCCGCGCAGGATGCAGACTCGGACGGTGTGGAGGGGAAATTCTATCTGTTTCGTCCGGACGAGCTTGCGTCCATTTTGGGTCCAGAGGATGGGGCGCGATTCTGCCGGCATTTCGGCATCACCCCCCAGGGGAATTTCGAGGGGAAAAGCATCCCCAATCTGCTGGGCGCACCCCAGCCCGACCTACGCGTCGAGGCGCTTTTGCCCAAGGTATACGAGTACCGAAAAGGCAGAACGGCACTTCACACCGACACAAAGCTTCTCACCGGTTGGAATGCGCTGACGGGGGCGGCCTATGCCATGGCCTTTCGACTATTAAAGCAGGAGGCATATGGAAAAACCGCTCGGGAAACCCTTGGGTTCATGGAACGCGAGCTCACAAACGGTGACACGGTATTTGTGGGCAGCAGCGGCAAACAATGCTCCGGGCCGGGCTTTTTGGACGACTATGCCTTTTATATTTTTGCGTTAATCCAAATGCATCAGGCCACGCTGGAAGATTCGTATCTGATGCGCGCGGTGGAGCTTGCTGAAAAAACTATCTCCTCGTTTTGGGATCAAGAAAACGGCGGCTTTTTCTTTTCCGGTGCGGAGAACGAGACGCTGATCGCCCGGCCCAAGGAGAACTGGGACGGGGCCATCCCATCGGGCAACTCGGTGATGGCCTATAATCTTTCCCGGCTGTCGCTGCTCACCGACAGCGGGCAGTTTGAGGCGTGGGCAGAACAGCAGCGCCGCTTTATGAACGGCGAAGCCGCCGCCTACCCCTCCGGTTACGGTTTTTATCTATACGCCTCGCTTCCGGTCAAGAGCGTGACTTGCGTACTGGGAAACCCATCGGATTTGAACGACATCAAAATTAAGTCCAACTGGGCATTCCGCTTGGTCGACAGCGAGCACTACCCTTTGGTGAACGGCAAAACGACGTTTTATATCTGCGAGAACGGGGCCTGCCTGCCACCGTCAAACACTCTGTAGCGTGCTATCTTCCGGCACACTCAAAGCCGACGTTCTGGCTGCTCAAATCGAATAGAAGCCGGTCCTTTTCAAAAAAGCGGAATCGCGCCGCCGCCGTGTTGCTCTCCCGCACCATCCTCGTCATATTCCCCACCGCAGGGGCTTTGAGCAAATGTCCGCCCCTGTTCCGGATGTCAATCTGCAGTCGATGTGCTCCCTGAGAAAGCAGAATTTTGTTCTCATCCGCCTGCAAAATTTTCACGCCAAGATAGGTGGCAAGGCGGTATTCCCGCCCACCGTAAACGATGGCGCAAATACAGCCCGTAAACGCAAGTCCCGCCAGCGGGATGTGGGCAACCGAGACCATGACGCTGCAGTCGCCGGAAAAGTCGTTGCATTGCAGCCAGACATAGCTTTTGGGGAACGATCCGCCGCTGTCCTTCTCGATATAGCCCCGTCCTCCGTCAAAGGCGACCTCGTTTCCTTCCACGCGCAGCGACCCGTACAAGTCATGCCCCATGCTAATCACGCCGTGCCGGCAATCCATGGGGAAAAACCGAAACGGCCCCATAATGTCGTAACGCAGCGGGGTCAGCGGACCATAGCGGAGCGTGCCGCTGATCCCTGGCAGATCTATCGTTACGCCGCTTGTCCCGAAGGTACAGCCCCCGGCACTGATTTCATCCCCTTTGTTCTCTATGTGGGGAACCTCAAAATAGCGGGAGCGCTCGTTGGTGATGACCTGAACGAACGCCCCGCCATTTGCACGTCCCGGAATGAACGCAATGCTTTCTTGATTGTGCTGGTGCTTAAAGTACCAGCCCTCAAACCGATTATTCCACATGGCTGTCACGCTTTGCCGGATTGTCGATGATCCTTCCGTGCTCGTCAAAGCGGGACCCGTGGCAGGGGCAGTCCCAGCTGTGCTCCGCGCTGTTCCATTTCAGCGCGCAGCCCAGATGCGAGCAGCGTTTCGTTGTCGGCGACACAAAGTTTACAAAAGTCGATCCGAAATTCTTTAGAATCTGCTTGTGAAGCATGCTTCTGTCCGTCAAAAACACCGGGGCGAACTCATTTTCCCGCCCAACCATCTGATCCGCCAAAATGGACGCTGCGACCATGGATGAGGTCATACCCCACTCGTTGAAGCCCGTGGTAACGTAGATGTCTGGCCACGCCGGACTGTACCGCCCGACATACGGCACCCCGTCAAGGCTCATGCAGTCTTGTGTCGCCCAAACATACTTTTCTTTTGCGCCGGGAAAATACAGGTGCGCAAACTCACGCACGGCGTCGAACCCCCCGCCGTTCGTCCCCGTTCTGTGGTCTCCGCCACCAATGAGCAGCAGATCTTTATAAGTTCGGAAGTACATGCCGCCCTCGGCAGTGTCCACATAGGTTCCATCCAACTGTGGCGCGTGTTCCAGCGCCACCACAAAGGAGCGCATTTGGTAAAGCTTCATGAAGTACAGTCCCCGGCTGTTGAGAAACGGAAAGTGGGTTGCCACGATGATTTTTTTTGCCCTTATCCTGGCTCCATCGGTATAAGCGGTCGTGCCCTCTATTCGCCGCACAAAGGTATTTTCGAAAATGTTTAACCCAGTCGCGGCACCGCCCAGGAATTTCAGGGGATGAAACTGCGCCATATTGGGGTAGCGCACAGCCCCCGCGACCTTGAAGGGAAGCTGCGTCTGAGTCGAAAATTCCGCCGCAAAGCCAAGTCTGCGCACCATTTCCGTCTCTTTCTCCAGCATACGCTTATCCCGGATGGAGTACATCACCGAAGGCTTGTCCTCAAACTCGCAGGGTATCTTTTCTGACCGTGTTCTAAACTGCTCCACGGCCCAAAGATTGGCATGAAGGTATTGTTTGGCTTTGTCTACGCCATACTGTGATACAAGGTCTGTGTAGAGCGTGTCGTGCTGCGCCGTCAGCACCGCGGTGGTGCCTTTGGTAATGCCGCTGCCTATGGTTTTCGCTTCCACAAGGATACATTCAACGCCGTGCTCTTTTAACAGCAGCGCGCAGAGGATCCCCGCCATACCGCCGCCGATGACAAGCACGTCGGTGGATACATCTCCCGCAAGTTCCGGAAAATGCGGCAGCGTAATCTCTTCCGTCCACAAATAGTCCATGAATTAACCCCCATATGATGATTGCGTCAAATGCGCCCGCTTATAGTATCTTCCATCCGCTGTATAAATATAACTGTGCTCGAGCCAGATAACAGAAAAGCGCCCTTGCCGCATTGAAAAATGAGGCAAGGCCGCTTTCTGTTCCTAATTTTTATAAAAACGGGGCGGGTACGGGCATCAGCTGGGGGCCGTCAATTCAGCGCTGAAAAATCGAAGGAGTCGGCGAACGCCTCTAAATTTTCCGCTGTAATAGCGCCCGATTCGCTCTCCGTTCCTTCCAGTACATTGATGGATACAAAAGAGCGCTCCAGGTCTGCTATTACCAGGGCTTTATCCGGGCCGAGGGACAGCAGCACCGTCACGCCGCTGGTGGTGGTATAATCCCACGTGTTGTAGGCATCCGCTGTCCCGATATTGAGAGGAACATCGGTAAAACTGCCCTTTACACATCTCATGAACTGGTAGTCAATGTTCAGGCCGCCCTCCAGGCTCGCGCTACCGTCAAAGTGGAAGGTTCCGTCCTCGTACATATACGTGCTGTACGGCGTATTTGTCTCTCCCAGAAAATCGCTCGTACCCAAATAGGCGAACAAATCCTCCCTCGTGGCAACATCAGTAATCCCCCGGTGCAAGCTGAGATGATACTTTGCTGTAATCTCATCCAATTTGTCGGCCATCTCCTGGCTATACACCAGATACAGGCTGTATTTTTCATCCAGTCCGGTGGGCCCGTTTCCAATTTGATTCAAGATGGTGCCGTCCTGATCATAGCTGTCCGTAAATGCCATCCATTCGGCAAGCGCCTTGTATTCGTTGCTGTCGGAAAAGCCCTGCAGCGAAATCATTTCCATGCTTTGGGCTTCCTCGGAAACCTCAGGGGGATCTTGATCTAACAAAAGATCTCTTAGTCCCCACAGATTGGTTGCAAATGCTGTTACCGAACAGGTGAAAATGAGACACACCGCCACCGCTAGGCCTACCACGCGTTTTTTTATTCTATGTATTGGCTTCATCGTTTGAACATCCTCCATTTTAATTCTTACGTCAGTATGGACTTGTGAGAATACAGCTTGATACAGGTCGTGATTATTCATCTTTCCAAACCTCCGTTAATTTTTGCTTTAGGTTCTTTCTTGCCCGAGATAATCTGGTGGTCACCGCCGACTCGTTCAGCCTCAGTATGCCGGAAATTTCTTTGACCGAAAGTTCTTCGTAATAGAACAGATACACAACCGTGCGGTATTTTTCCGGCAGGCTCATTACGGCGCAAAATAAATCGCTTTGCTCCGGCTGTTCAAACGCGATGGACGCGGACAGGTCTTCTAAGGCGACATGCTTCCGGTTCCAAGGGGTTCGCAGGGTGTTTTTGCAAGCATTGATTGTCACCCGAATCAGCCAGTTTCTGATATGCTCCTCGCTTTCAAATGGTTTTTTGCTTGTGTATAGTTTTATGAAAACATCCTGCACGGTATCCTCCGCGTCATATGGATTTCCAAAATAGTTGAGCGCGATGCGAAATACCGTATCCTTGTATTGGTCCGCCGCCACTAAAAAAATTGTCTGTTCCACCAAATCACCTCGTACTGCTTGTCTGAAAGCTTTCGTCTATAATACACGCATTGAGCGCGTTTTGTCACACAACGCACATAAAAAGTTTTCCGGCTCTATTTATTCCGGTTGCTTTCCTTGATTTTTTCAGAGCTGCCGTCAGGTTCCATGGTAAACGATCTATTTTCCAGTTCAAAACTAGGTCTATTTGCTAGGATAAGTGGGGTGTCCTCTGTATTCACATACAATTCTTCCGTTTTCAGCTGTGCCTCCTGTAAAAGAGCAATGGTTTTTGTAACTGAACGAAAAAGCTGGTAATACATTTCTTTGTACGGTTCCATACGATTCTCCTCCTTATTGTGATTTCGATTGGCCGTTTATTCATGTTTACATTATATAATGCAATAGTCTATATGTAAAGATGAATTATGTTCTATTATCTGATTAGACTATTAGATAATGGGAGGATGACGTATGATTCGATTAAGAGTAGACAAAATTTTAGAACAAAAAGGCTGCACCAAATACTGGCTGTATAAGCAAATGGGAATGAGTTATCAGAACTTTAGCAAAATGATAAACAATGAAACGAAATCGATAAAATACACAAATTTAGAAGCTTTATGCGCTATATTAATGTGCAGCCCAAGTGATCTGTTTGACTATAAGCCGGAGTAAGCCCGTGCTGTATTTTTGGGTGATTTTGTGATCAATTATCGGCCCTTTTGTAAAACCTTATTTGAGAAAAACATGACAGAATATCAGTTGATTTTCAAATATGGCTTTTCAGCAAATATATTGCACAGAATGAAGCATGGAAAAGCAATTACAATTAAAACGCTTGATACATTATGTTATATACTTGATTGCGAAGTATCGGACGTGATTGAGTATAGAAAAGAGTGAAAAAGTATGCTATGGCCCTCCACACGGAATCCAAAAATTTCTACTTTTTCATTGTATTATCCGCAGGCATCTGCATATACTATCACTGGCAGCAACAGATTGTATTAATTTATGATTTTTGAAGCTGCCAAAAGACGCTCCTTTTATCTGGGGGCGTCTTTTTATATGGAATGCTGCCCGCGCAGGCGGAGGGAGGTATGCGAATTTTTACAAAAAAGTCCGTTCCGGCACGTTATCACTGGTTTCAGCCACATGACATAGGCTGGGTATGAGGTGATACTTTTGGAACTAAATCCCATTTCATTAAACAAAATCGCAATGAAGAATGAGCTGACGTACAATGGAGAAATTCTGTTAACTTATCGAATCGAATATCCTGAATTTCACTCTTCCTGTTTCCAAATGTGCCTGAACAAAGTGAATCGCTTTTATCAGAACAAAGCGCATGCATTTCAGCGACATTGCGAAATAGAGCTGTTCCCCATGGCAATCGAGCAGTACAACGAAGATCGTAAAAATAATTATCCCATACGGGCGTTTGATGCCGTGCTGGTCTATGAAGTGACCTATTTGTCCGCCTGTATCATCAGCATTTATTTTGACCAATATGAATACACCGGGGGCGCGCACGGGAACACGGTTAGAAGCTCTCAAACATGGAATCTTCAGAGGTGTGAATTAATCAGGCTGCGGCAATTGTTTTGCTGTCTCCCTGACTATAAAGCTTATATCTTGACCGCTGTGGAAGCGCAAATTAAAAACGAGCCGGATTTGTACTTTGAAGATTATGAAGAGCTGATTGCAGAGGCTTTTAACCCGTGCAGCTTTTACTGCACGCCCGAGGGGGTTGTGGTCTATTATCAGCAATACGACATTGCCCCCTATGCAAGCGGGATACGGGAATTTTTATTGCCCTATACCAACTGCGTAAGCAATCCACAAACATGATGCTGTACGAGTTTGTAAAAAAGGCTGTCCCACACATGGTAAAACTCTACGGAGCGTTGATTGCATGATTCAGCGCGATGTATTATCCTAATGTCCTAGGGACACGGCATGGACGAAAAGGATGAATTTTGAATGGATAACAGAAAAGAGCTCAAAAATCTTTATAAGAGCAGACCCATCATTGGCGGCGTTTACTGTATAACATGCGGTGGAACTGGCCGCGTCTGGATCAAGTCTGCACGGGATATGAGAAGTCAAATCAACAAATTTGATTTTTCAGTCTCGAACGCTTCTTGCCCAGAACCGGGAATGCACACAGAATGGGTACAATACGGTATAAAGTCATTTTCTTTTACGGTTCTTGAGGAACTGGAAAAAGGGCCTACGCAGACCGACGCGGAATTTACAGAAGATCTTGCCGCATTATTGGAACTGTGGCTTGAAAAACAAGAGGAAGGCTCGTTAGGGTGATAAAAGTGGGACGGAACGACAGCATTCAACCTTTTCTGGATTCTACGGGAAAAATTACACAGCTGCCGCAAAAGCAGCGGCTCAGGTATGCAGTGCTGGCCTATTTAGCCGATCAGTTTAAGCCGGATCATGATTTCACGGAACGAGAGGTCAATGAGATTTGTGACGTGTGGCATACCTTTGGGGACTATTTTCTATTGCGGCGGGAGCTTGTTGACAGAGGTTTTTTAAAGCGGGAGCGGGACGGCTCCCGCTATTGGCGGGCGCAAATCGGCACGTCGGAAAATTTTGTGTAATTGTAAAACCCCTTGATCAAGAATTTTAGCTTGTATCTGTGGGTTTGCTCTTGCAAATCAAGACTGTGGATTTTGCCTTCACTGCCCGTTTCCCCGGGAGCGGACACGGTATGCGCGCTTTGCGTGAATGCCGCGTCCGCCCAGGGGAACTCTATTTCAAGGTAAAATCAGACTGCGGCTCGCTCAGAAAACATCAGGTTGAGCTGGCTTAATACCATATCCCAGTTTCGACATCTGGACGTCCAGTGTTCGACAATTTTTTTAGATGCCAGATACAGCATCTTGCGCAGGGAGTCATCGCTGGTAAAGCTGGGTTTATTTTTGGTGATTTGCCGAAACTGGCGGTTAAGACCCTCAATGATGTTTGTCGTGTATATGATGCGCCGGATTTCGGCGGGGTATGCGAAAAAGGTGCTCAGAATGTCCCAGTTTTCTTCCCAGCTCTTGACGCAGGAGGGATACTGTTTACCCCACTTTTCACGGAATGCCATCAAATGCTCCAACGCTTCGTCTTCCGTGACGGCTTTATAGACCAGTTTCAAATCAGCCATGAGCGCCTTGATATCCTTGTAGCTCACATAGCGGGTGGAGCTGCGGATCTGATGGATGATGCAGCGTTGGATTTGCGCTTGGGGGTAAACGGCATTGATGGCCTCGCAGAAGCCCTTCAGCCCGTCCACACAGAACAGATAAACATCCAAAACACCCCTGCTTTTGAGGTCATTCAACACAGAAAGCCAAAACTTGCTGCTCTCATGTTCCCCGATCCAAACGCCAAGAATGTCCTTTCTGCCATCCATGGTGATGCCAAGTACCACATAGGAAGCCTTGGTGACATACTGGTGATTTTCCTTGACCTTGTAATGAATAGCGTCCAAAAATACAAATGGATAGACGGGTTCCAACGGTCTGTTCTGCCATGCCGAAACCTCCGGCATGATTTTCTCGCTGATCTTACTCACTAGCTCTGGGGAGATTTCCACATCATAAAGGCTCTTAATCTGCTCCGCTATATCCCGCTGACTCATGCCACAGGCATACAGGGAAAGAATCTTTTCCTCCATGCCGTCGGCGTTTCGGCTGTATCTTTCGATGATTTGAGGCTCATATTTTCCGTTGCGATCCCGGGGCACCTTGATCTCCACCTCGCCCAATTGCGTCTTGACTGTCTTTTGCGAATACCCATTTCGGTAATTCTTAGCTTCCGGTTCGACAGCGGTTTGCGACGCTCTTTCGCTTTTTTCGTAGCCCAGCTCCGAGTCCAGCTCGCTTTCCATGACCTGCTGAAGTACGTCACGAAACATTTCCTTCATGGCCCCCATAATCTCCATGGTACTGCTAAACTTTTGGCTGTTCACGTATTCTCGCATCAGTTCTGCCGGTGCTTCCTTCATAAAAAACATCCTTTCAGTGTTGAATTGTTATTGCTCCAATTCTTGACCAAAAGGATGTCTCTCATTCACTTTTACACAAAATTTTTCGGGGTCTCCGCAAATCCATTCCGATCAAACAGAAACCGGGTAAAATACCGCCTGCACGCTGGATCCCCATTGTGATGCGGTGCTGTCCGCATCCAGTCAGGTCATGGCAAAATCCGACTCATAAAACCCAGATATCAGCGTTGGAAAAACGCCCCCTGACACCTTTGAAAGCAAAAGGTGTCAGGAGTTGTTCGCGGGGTTTGTTTCTAAAATCAATCTCTATTGTTTTTCCGCTGAAACCTCAGTGTGTTCACCCTCTTACGCTTTTTCAGTCAAAAAATTGGGCGGCCCGGATGTCAATTCCGGCCGTCCATTTTTGCAGGAGCATGTTGTAGCGCCTTTTATTTCCCCAGCAGGTTATACAGCATCTGGTCCATTTCGGCTCTGGTGCTTGTGCCAGCTGGATTCAGCTTTCCGCCGCTGCCGCTCACCGTTCCGGTTTTCACCAGCAGTGTCATCGCGTCATTCGCCCCACGGCAGCTTATCAAGACCCTTGAGTGGGTTATAAAGCAGGCGCGGGAGACAGAAACCAAAAACTTAAACGGTGTCTTACCATTTGATCGGCTCCAGGTTTTTTCGTTGCCCCGTGTGCAAATTCGTGTGCATTTTCTGTCTCACGTTGATGCTAGTTTCCCGCTTATGGGGAATCAGTCTCACAAGCAAGGAGTTGAAACACGCTGAAAGCAAAAGAGAAATCCCGAAATGCTGATTTCTAAACATCGGGATTTGCGAGTCCCGCTGTATTAAGATATCATGCGAACTCAAGGTTGAGATTTGAACTATTGTCTTATGGCGGCAATTCCTATTTTGCAAAGCAACACAAGCTGTTAAATTGTACGGTATAAAACGTCAACCTGCGTAATGACATCACGTAATTTATCCTCTCCCAACAAATAATCAAGTAATTCATCAGCTTTGTCTACATCAACAGCATCGCTATAACGATTTCCTTGACATATGCTGATTTTTCCATCTGGATGTGTAATGCTGTACGGCTTGCCCTTCCAAATAAACTCCACTTCTCCACCATCGTTGATACACCATTTAAATTCGCTGACTGTGGGGAATTTGTCTTCGTCTTTTTCGTTTGAAGTAATCCCATTGTTCATATGCTGTTCTCCTGTCCTAGATTTAAATTCAAGGGCACCATGCGGATAGTTGATTGGGGAGCTTGGCATTGGATTCCCACGTTCACTATTCCAATGAATTTCATGGTCATGTGGGTTTGTATGTTTATCAGGTCGATTATGGTCAGTATAGTGCCTCTCTTTCACAGCCCGCCCATCATCACCTATTTTTGTTTCAAATTTATTCCCCTTTTTGTCATAGGTTGTTTTGACTTCTCCCGGATTTCCTAAAAATCTCTGATCGTGTGGTTTCGTAGGACTCGGTCTCCACGCTCCTCCAAAAGCACTTCCCATGCCCTTGAAAAAAGCATCATCTCGCATGATGTAGCCGCTTTTTATCACAATAGGACTGCCGTTTGGGAGCGGCTTCTTACCCAAGATAAAGTCAAGATATTTTGATGGAACGTAATCGTCATTCTGGTATTTCCAAGAAGAAAGCTCGTAATCCACAAACACAATATTGCCTTGCATTTCGGGAAACGGCTCGTTATAGCAGATAATCCGTTCCGGCTCAATCTGCCGAAGCATTTCGTTGTAACCTTTGGGGAAAAACTCTTTTTGATCGGAATGGTTGTTATGTTCCGATACCATATAGGTCGATACTGCTACCGTGCTGCCCTTCGGAACACCCTTGAAGCAAAAATCAAAGGTATGTTCAGCGCCCCAGCTGATCGTGGGTATCACACGCATTCCTTTCGAGGCGAAGTAAGCGCCGCACCAGCGATTTCGGAACGTGTTATATAACTGTATGGTAGGATTCATCTCACGATACATACTAAAATCAGGGGATAACACTGCTTTATACCGTTTTAGCTTCTCAATATCATTGTCAGGATTTTTCCACACCCGTTCAAACTTGTAATTATATAGAAAGAAATGCACCATCCGTTCTAAGTGATTATTGTTTTCAAGATTGGTACGGTCAAAACCAATGAGCAGTAGATTTTGAAAATCCTCATCTGAAAATTCCGTTTTTGGAATGACAGGAACTTTAAATATTCCTGCCCCATCAAATTGATTTCTCAAAAGGAATGGGCTTGTGCGGTAATTGTAGTTTTCTTCTGTCATTTTAGCATCTCCTATTTTATGATAAGGACAAAGTCCTTTCGCAAATAGGAGGAAACCCTTATTAAGTTTCACAGTTTTGCACAACCTAATTTCATTGTTTACAAATAATTCAAAGTGGTGGGATTGAAGGTTTTGTAAACAACCTTTGTTTACTCTATTTTATCATGTAAAACGAAAAAGTCATGTATGAGTTCAAATCTCATACATGACTTTATTTGCGAGTCCCGCTGTATATAAGATATCATTGAGTTTTTAGTTGGGATTTGAACTAACATCATGTAGATTATGCTCATAATGGTTTTAGGTTAATTTGCATATGGAGCAATATGTTCAGCTTTTGATTCATACTCTTTTATCACAGATATTTTATCATCTTCATCAAATTCAATAAGGGATACACCATTAAACCCATTAACTACTTCACCTTGTTGCTCTTTAAAAAACCATTCAACAATTGTTACATCATTTGAATGAATAAATCTTTTTATGTTCCACTCAAGAACTTTTTGCTTTTTTAGCATATCATCTATCCATAAGTATATTTCTGACAGACAAAAATACTCAGGACCATAGCATTCACTATAATATACAGTTTTTGAAAAGATATAATCTATTGTTAAAAAGTCACGTTCAATCCACATATTAAAATAGTTTCTAATTATAAGTTCTTTTTCAATATTGTTCATTGTGCTCCCGCCTGTAAAATATAAATAATCTTTGTTTTATTATATCATCAGTAAAATAAAAAGTCATGTATGGGTTCAAATCCTCATACATGACTTTAATTTGGTGCGGCTGACGGGACTCGAACCCGTACGCCTGTTGGCACATGCACCTCAAGCATGCCAGTCTACCAGTTCCAGCACAGCCGCATAGGAAGCAGCCTTCCAAAAGGTTGCTTAGTTATTATAATGGTGCAGCTTTCTTTTGTCAACTGGATTTTTCCCTGCAGTGGGGTCATCGCCGCTCTTTTCCCTTTACAATCGGCACAAAAACGATTAGACTAATTTAGTTAACGTTTTCTACAGAAAGAGTGATTGTTTTGAAGAGCAGATCCGTTTCCTCTGTCCCCACGGTTGTCGCCTGTCTGTGCGTCCAACTGTGCGTCGGCATTTTATACCTTTGGAGTGTGTTTAAGCTCCCTGTGGCCGAATATTACGACTGGCCCATCAGTTCCGCAAACATGGTAGCGTCCTACATGCTGTTCTCCTTCGTGGTGGGCAATCTCGTGGGCGGCATTCTGCAGGACCGCACAAGTCCCCGTCTCGTCGCCACGATCGGCTGCGCCATGTTCTGCGGCGGCGTTTTCCTCACGTCGCTGCTGACCCCCGCCACCATTGGATTCATCTATCTGTTTTACTGTGTGATGGGCGGTGTGGGCGTCGGTTTTGCCTATGGGGTAAACATCTCCTGCATTCAAAAATGGCTGCCCCACCGCAGGGGCTTTGCCTCAGGACTGGCTGTGTCCACCTTTGGCCTATCCACCGTTGTGTTTGCACCTGTTTCCCAGTGGCTGCTCAATGTCACCGGTTCCGTCCCCGCCACCTTCCGCACCCTGTCCATCGTGTTTTTCGTCATCAGCATAACGGCCTGCTTCTTCATCCGCCTCCCCTCTGACGAGTATATTCAATCGCTAAACCTCCCTGCCGCCGCGGTATCCGCTGGAAGAAATCTCACCGTGTGGCAGGCGGTGCGCACAGCGCCCTTCTGGTGCCTGTTCTTGGGCGTTCTCTTTTATAACACCACTTGGAATGCCCTTACCCCGATCATCAAGGACCTGGGAATCACCCGCGGTTTGTCCGAAGGACTGGCCGTCCTGGCCGTCTCCCTGACCGGCATCACCAACGCTGCCGGCCGGCTGGTCATGGCGACGCTGTCGGACAAGCTTGGGCGAGTGACCACCCTGTGTCTGCTTTGTGTAATTACCATTGTCTCGGCTTTGGCCTTCATTGGGATCGGCGGAATCGGCTATCTCATGTTGGTGCTTATCCTCGCCTTTGCCTACGGCGGCCCTGCCGCCATTTTCCCCGCCTTTACCACCGACTTCTTCGGCCCTGAGCACTCCGGCGGCAATTACGGCGCCGTCATGCTGGCCTTGGGGGTTTCCTCCATCATCAGCAACGCCATCTCTAACGCGCTGTACAGCGCCACCGGCACGTATACTCTTACCTTTATTATGGGCGCCGTTACAGCCGTTTTTACCATGATATTAATGCTGGTCCTCCGCCGCTATCAGAAACGCTGACCCACCAAAAAACAGAAGACCCTGCCTCGTAGGCAGGGTCTTCTGTTTTTACTTTTTGCCAACTCGAAGCATACGGCCCGCGTTTAAGATCGCAATGACAGACACACCCACATCCGCGAATACCGCTTCCCACATATTCGCCATGCCCAGTGCGCCCAGCAATAGGACAAGAGCCTTAACGCCCAGTGCAAATACGATATTCTGGCGCACAATCCGCAGCGTCTTACGGGCCAATTGGATGGCTTCCGGCAATTTGGCCGGATCGTCGTCCATCAGCACCACATCCGCCGCCTCGATGGCTGCATCGGAGCCCAGCGCTCCCATGGCCACGCCCACGTCCGCACGGGTCAGCACCGGTGCATCGTTGATTCCGTCTCCCACATACACCAGCCGCTGCCCCGGCTTTTTTTCGTCCAGCAGCCGCTCCACCTGCTCCACTTTATCTGCCGGGAGTAGTTCCGTCAGCGCCTCGTCCAGGCCAAGCTGCTCCGCCACGCTCTCCCCCGCCAGTTTTGTATCTCCCGTGAGCATCACCGTGCGGCTGACCCCAATGGCCTTCAGGGCGGCAACCGCATCGGCGGACCCAGCCTTCACCTCGTCAGAAATAACAATATGTCCCGCATAAACGCCATCCACCGCCACATGGACAATGGTTCCCACATGATGACACTCGGTACGCCAGTCGGCGCCGACCTGTTCCATCAGGCGGACGTTCCCCGCACAGACCGTCTTTCCATCCACCACCGTGCGAACGCCATACCCGGGGATTTCCTCCGCCTGAGTGGCCCGCGCGGGATCCAGTTCGGCTGCACAGGCCGTTTTCAGTGACTTGGAAATGGGATGGTCCGACCAGCTCTCCGCCAGGGCAGCCAGCTCCAGCAGTTCCTCTGCCGTATGACCGGAAGGATGTACCTCAGTCACGGAGAAGGTACCCTTGGTCAGTGTGCCGGTTTTATCGAACACCACGATGCCGGTCTGGGCCAACGCCTCCAGATAATTGCCACCCTTGATTAGAATCCCTCGCTTGGAGGCCCCACCAATCCCGCCAAAAAAGCTGAGGGGAATAGAGATGACCAGCGCGCACGGGCAGGAAACCACGAGGAAAATAAGCGCCCGGTTGACCCACTCCCGCCAGTCTCCGGTGATCAAGCTGGGGATCACCGCCAGCAGCAGCGCGCAGAGCACAACCACCGGAGTATAATACCGGGCAAAGCGGGTAATAAAGTTTTCCGCTTTTGCCTTCTTCTCCCCTGCGTTCTCCACCATGTCCAGTATCTTAGCCACCGTGGACTCGCCATATGCCTTGGTGGTGCGCACCCGCAGCAGCCCGCTGACATTGACACAGCCGCTGATGACCATATCCCCCTGCTCCACGTCCCGGGGTACGGACTCCCCGGTCAGGGCCGCGGTATCCACCGCACTTCTTCCCTCCAGCACCACGCCGTCCAGCGGGATTCGCTCGCCTGCCTTGACCACGATGGTGTCGCCCACCGCCACATCGTCGGGGGCCACGCTCACCACCTGCCCGTCCCGCTCCACATTGGCATAATCGGGGCGGATATCCATTAGCTGGGCAATGGAACGG
The DNA here is from genome assembly GCA_963666535.1 of Oscillospiraceae bacterium. Taxonomy (GTDB): domain Bacteria; phylum Bacillota; class Clostridia; order Oscillospirales; family Oscillospiraceae. Next base: position 2,841,648 of record OY762913.1, read on the forward strand.
CGGCTGCGGCCTACTGCCACGCTTTCAAACAGCTCGCCCACTTGGTAAAACAGCATCACCGCCACGCCCTCGGGGTATTCGCCGCAGGCAAAGGCGCCCACGGTGGCAAGGGCCATAAGAAAGTTTTCGTCAAACACCTGCCCATTGCGTATATTTCTGATTGCCCGCCATAAAACTTCCCAACCAATGACCGCGTAAGGTACCAGAAAGCAGACGAATCTCATTGTGCCCTGCGCGGGACTGATCACCGCCACGATCAGCAGCACGGCGCTGGCAATGATACGGTAAAGTGACTTTTTTTGTTTTTTCGTCACAGTAGTTCCCCCTTCCTCCGCCGCCTCTCACCGGCGGCGGCACCTTTTACAGCTTAATCCTGCAATCCGGCTCCACCTTTTTGCAGACCTTTACAACCTGGCCCATAACGGCATCAAATCGGTCATCCTCGGCATCCACCGTAATCTTTTGGCTGAGGAAATTGACCACGGCATCGCGAACTCCATCAATTTTTAAAACAGCCTCTTGCATTTTCGCCGCGCAGTTTGCGCAGTCAAGGTCCATCATCTGATAGGTTTTCTTCATATTGTTCTTCCTCCTTATGATTCGGTGATGTGCTCCATGCCCATTTCAATGATGGATCGAACATGGTCGTCCGCCAACGCGTAGTAAACCACCTTGCCCTCCTTGCGGAATCTCACCAGTTTTCCGGATTTCAGGGTTCGCAGCTGGTGCGAGATGGCCGACTGTGTCAGATTCAGCAGCTTTGCAATGTCACACACGCACAGCTCCGTCCCCAGCAGCGCATCCAGAATTTTAATGCGGGTGGAATCTCCAAACAGCTTAAACAGCTCTGCCAGATCATACAGTGTTTCATCCTGTGGCAGCCGCCGGGCTGCTGTCTCCACGGCATCCTGGTGCACCACTTCACATTCGCAGGTTTCAATCTCCTTCATTGGTCTCTTTCCTTCCTTCAACATATGATCATTTGCTCATATGTTCATTATACTCTGTACCTGTATTTTGTCAATCCCCTTTTTGAAAAGGCGCCCATCTTCCTTCGAAGACGGGCGCCTTTTATTCACAATGAATAGGTCTTGATATGCTCGCTTTTCACCAAGTACATATCTTCCCTGCGGTTTTCCAGGGAGAAAAGTTGGGCACGCACCTTTTCAATATAGTCAAGGTCAATTTCAGCCATTGTGCAGCATGGACGGTCGCTGGCCCTTGCAATGACGTTGCCCCAAGGGTCGATCACCATGGATTTTCCGTTGGCGTTCATTTTTGGCTTTTTGCCGATTTGGCTTGGTCCAACCACATAAACGCCGTTTTCAATCGCCCGGGCACGCAGCAGCGGCTCCCAATGATCCCTGCCGGTGTTCATGGTAAAGCTGGACGGCACAAAAATGACCTGCGCCCCCTCCAGTGCCATGATCCTAAACAACTCAGGATACCGCAGATCGTAGCAAACGGAGAAGCCAAGCTTACCCAGCTCGGTCTCTGCCAAAACGATTTCGTTGCCAGCGGTATTGTGCGCCGACTCCTGATACGAGGGGCCGTTCTTGATCTGCACATCAAACATATGCATCTTGCTGTACTTGCAGACGATATTCCCATCAGGGTCGATAAGCACCAGAGTGTTAGACGGTTTTTTCCCCTCGATTCGTTCCGCGATGGTCCCGCTTTCAATCCAAACATGGTGCTTTTTTGCCAGCGCGGAAAGCAGCTCGGTGGTGGGCCCCGGGATGGGCTCAGCGTGCTCGGCATAGCCAGGGCCGGTGTAATTCATCATCTCGGGAAAAGCGACGAGACGGGCGCCCTTGCCCGCTGCCTCTTCCACGAATCCTGTGATAGCCGCATTGTTTTTTTCAATGTCCTCCTGAGTATCCAGCTGGACAATGGCTATCTGATATTTTCTCATGTCAATTCCTCGCTTTCGTGAACGGCAGATGCCAATATATGATTGAGAATACCACGCTTTCCCCATCTTCGCAAGTTTTTTGCTCTGTTTTCTTGACGCTGACCATGCCCACTGGTTATACTGAAAGCACTTCAGTCTGAAAGGAGAACCGCCGTGGAGACGATAACGATCACCCGCTATAACGGCACCCCCGCCCATCGAACGCTGACGCTTTGCCCGTGCCGCCGTACCGACATCGATGCCCTGCTGTCCCTGCAGGCGGAAATATGCGCCGGTCTGGTCGATCCGGCGTTGTTTTTCCCCACCTCGCGGCAGGATTTTAATCGCTACTTTACCCAGAAGGAACAGCTTTGGTGTCTATGGGACCATGATGCCCTTGCCGCCTGTGCCATCCTTCTCTATCCCGGCACAGACGAGGAAAATTACGGCCATTTTCTGGGTGTTCCAGCAGCAGAACTTCCCTTATGGGGGAACCTGGATACTATTTTTGTTTCTGCGGCGTATCGTGGCAACGGTCTGCAGCAAACGCTGATTTCCCTTTGTGAGAAACAACGCCGCCCCGAAACTGTGGGCTTTGGCTGTACCGTGGCACCGAACAACTTGCCCAGTTTAAACAATTTTTTGACCATGGGCTATTCCGTACACAGCCAATTGCCCATGTACGGTGGCCTGGACCGATTTCTGCTGTACAAACGATTCCCCGTTAACACCGCCCCCCCTTTCGGACGGTAGTCCGAAAGGGGGGGCGGTGTGGGAATTGTAACTCTGGTTTGACGCTCAAGCCTTATTCTCGCGTACCACGTCAACAAACTTTCTCATCAAAGGAATATAGGATAGCACAAACACAAAAAGGGCCACGACTCCCACGCCTTTTCGGTGCTGTGGTGCTATATGCGTACCCACCAGAACACCCAAAGCAAACAGGCAAATCTTGATCAGCGCCATATCCCGCCAGTTCGAACGCTCCAAGTAGGCGTCACCATAATCCAGCCATTTCCGCAGCACATGCATAAAAACCACTCCTTTTTTCACGTTCCAATTTGTATGTTGTTTTTACCTTAAGGCTGCCGCAGCACTGTTCTCTTCAGCCGTCTGTTTTGCCGCCAGCCAATCTTGACGTAATGCGTCCACCACTGTTTCTGCCACGGTATCAGTATTATTCCAGCAGTCGTCTCCGCTTATCCGCTCTAAATAAACACAGATTCCAAAAACACATTCTCGGATCACCTCAAAATAGTCAGCTCTAGCAGGTACTTTCACCATGGTCTGCAACATAGAAAACTCAGTCAAAAAGCTTTCAATCTTATGCACAGCAAATTCCTTCAGCCGCGGATCCTGCGGGATGTCCACCGCTCTTTCCCAGCTTACACAAGTATTGGTCTGCGCCCTGTAACACGACAAGAGATCTGCATAGATTGCCATGCTTTCGATAAATTGCATTTGCGCAGAGCAGCACACGCCGCGCTGCATCGTTGCGTTCAAAAGCAAGCTTTGCAAAAAAAGATCGAACTTTTTCAGCAATTCTTCCGAACGGTGCTTCTGTCGCGTGATTTTGCTATACTGTAAATCGACTCGTTTGACGGTATCAACAGCAATATCGTAATATCGCAAGGCCTCTTGCAACAAATTGCTTTCGGTCATGCTCACTCGCCTTTCTGTGATTGTTTCCTTTTCATTATCTCTTATTCCCCTTCTTCTGTCAATCAAATTGCACAAATTTTTACAATTTTCTCCCTTCGTTTTTAGCGTGCCGTACGACATTGCTGTATTTAGAATTGCGACAAAATGAATGAGGGCAGAAGTCTGTCACCACACTTCTGCCCTCATATTAACAAAACATACGTTTCAGTTGTTGCTCGCATCCCGGAACTGCAGCTGCAGCCGGTCGGCAATCATGGCGATAAATTCAGAGTTCGTCGGCTTTCCCTTGGCATTGGAAACCGTATATCCAAAATACTTTTGCAGCGTTTCCAGATCGCCCCGGTCCCACGCCACTTCAATTGCATGGCGAATTGCCCGCTCCACACGGGATGCCGTTGTGTTAAACCGCTTTGCCACCTCTGGATACAGAACCTTCGTCACGGCATTGATCACATCCATGTCTTCCACGGTGATAATGATCGCTTCACGCAGATACTGATAGCCCTTGATGTGTGCAGGTACGCCGATTTCATGGATGATGGCGGTAACCAGACTTTCCAGACTGACCTCGTGCCCTCCCCGGGTGGTTGCCGCGTTATGACCGCCGCTCACCTGCCGGATCCGCTCGATCACCGTGGTAATTTTACAGGGCTTCATCAAATAGTAGTCTGCACCATTGGCTGCTGCCATCTCTGCCATGTTTCCCCTGGCAAAGCTGGAAACAACTAAGGTTCGGGGGCGTTGTGGCAGAGCCATAGTCCCCAACTGTTCCAGCACTTCCACACCATCCATGTGCGCAAGAACCATCTCCATCACCAGCACATCTGGCTCCAGTTCTCGAATCATGCGAAGAGCCTCGCGTCCGTCCCCGGTTTCCCCCACGACTTGCATATCGCTTTCCGTGGAAATGGTATCCAAGAACATTCGCCGGTACTCCTCTCCAGCGTCCGCAATCAAGATCCGTTTTTTCCGTTCCAATGTGACCATTCCTTCCTAATGACTTATTGCGGTCGTGTCAGGAGCGATCTTTGACGGGCATCTCCTGCGGACCGGCTTTACAAGTGCACGGGCCTCGCCCGTAGTCGGGATTGCCTTTTGAACTCTGTTTTGCATTTCACAGATAGCAGCTTTAATAACGATAATTTATCATAATCGGACAGCAAACGCAATAGAATCATGGAAATTTATGGCATAATTTTTCCGACCAAATTCGACATTTTCTTTGTTAAGACGCCTGTTCCTCTGCACAAATAGTTTCTTCCAGCATATCCTCTGCGAGAATTCCGTACCCTCGCGTCGGATCGCTGACCAGCACATGGGTCACTGCTCCGACTAATTTCCCGTTTTGCAGCACGGGGCTGCCGCTCATTCCCTGCACGATTCCGCCGGTCAATTCCAACAGCCGCGCATCGGTCACCTCAAGCATCAGACTGCGCGTGTCACCCTCCGTCTCGGGATAGACATGGGTAATTTTTACCGTGTATTCCTCGACTGCGTCCCCCGCGATGTTGGATCGTATTGTGGCTTCGCCCACCTTGACCTCACTGCGTTGGGCCACTTCCATCGCCGTTTTTCCCTTAATCATGCTGAGATCTGTCAGCTGTCCAAACACGCCTCGATCTGTATTGGCAAAGAGGCCGCCCAGTTCCTTTGCCACGTCAAAAACACCATGGAGTTCACCGGGACTGCCGCTGACGCCTTTCTTCACATCGCTTACTGTGGAGGGTAAAATGCCGCCCGTCCGCAGCGGCATAAGCTGGGCGGTGTCAATGTCGTTGATCCCATGCCCCAGCGCACCGAAAACGCCGGTGGTCGGATCAAAAAATGTCATAGTGCCAATCCCCGCCATAGAATCCCTGATCCAAGCGCCCAACTGGAAGCTGCTGTTTTGACCTGCTACTGGCGTAACGGCAAGCTGCAATTCTTTCTCACTCCGGGTAACCGTTAGACTCACCTGCGATCCTTCCGTCTGCCGCAGGCACTGCTGCACTTCCTCAATGCTGTTCACCTCTTGCCCTCCCATATGGGTGATGATATCTCCGGTCTTCAGTCCGCAGTCCCGCGCCGGGGAAACGGTCCCGCTCTCCGTTTCAATTTGGGCAAGACCAACCACCAACACGCCGTCGGAAAATAACTTTATCCCAACCGTGCACCCAAGCGGAATCACCATCCGTCCCGCCGATGCCGCTGTTGGCAAGGAAAATGTTGGAATTACATCCTCTTGCCTGTCATCTGTGGACATAACAGAGACAGCCGAGGATGTGACCGCCAAACCACGCAGGATCATCCCCAGCGTGAAAACCAGCACCACCACCCGCAAAACCTGCAAGGCCTCCAGCGCCCAGGGCTTATCCCGATTTTCTTTCTCCTGCTCCCGTTCTCTTTCCAAGTCTCCACCCCTCTTCCTCTTACAAATCATAAAAGCAGACGCTGTTGCGTCTGCTTTTACTATTTGTATCCCGACACCAAAAAAACCGTCCCTGAATTTCCAATGTCACACACCTTTGGGAAGGAAACATTTCTCATTGACTGTGCCATGATCGTTTGCGCGGGTTTTTCTGTTTCTGCTATTTTTTTCTAGTGAAACAGCTGCAGTAAAAAACCGTAGATAACCGACGCGCTGATGCCGAACACCAGCACCGGACCTGCAATGATGAACAATTTGGCCGCCGTTCCGGTAATAATTCCTTCACTCTTAAATTCCAGTGCCGGGGCTACCATGGCGTTGGCAAAGCCTGTGATTGGCACCAACGTGCCGGCTCCCGCATATTTTGCCAGCTTGTCAAACCACCCCAGTCCCGTCAGGACTGCCGCCGCAAAAATAAGGGTGATAGAAACCGCTGTTCCCGCGCTCTCTTTGTCCAGTCCTTTACTCTGATAAAAGTTGGATAGGGCTTGCCCCAAAACACAGATCAATCCACCGATCAAAAAGGCCAGCGTGAGATCCTTGCCCATGGGCGACGGTTTTGATTTTCCATTCACATATTTCCCGTATTCTTCTTTTGTCATATCCCCACATTCCTCCTCGACAAAGTTAATTTTCACTTTAGTTTTCCCGTTTTTTTTTGCTCCATGCGTCCTTTTTCATTTTTTAAAACAGCAGAACAGCAAACCATTTCAGGCATGATTTTCCCGGTTCTTACATATTCTTTATCAGAACTCAGCCAACGTCACCGCGTTTGAAGGAGGTCACTGCTATGGACAAATCCCGCAGACAACTCATCCTGTTTTTTCTGGCTACGGCACTGGTGGGTGTTTTGCTGCACTATCTTTACCGCCTGCTTCCTTGCTTTTTAACGGCATTTTTATCCCCCGTAAACGAAAGCCTTTGGGAACACGTGAAGCTGCTGTTCTGGCCTTATCTCATCGCCTCAGCCATACTCAGCCGGCTGGACGGCAGTGATCTGCGGCCCCGGCAGTTAACATTGCTGATGATGTGCGCCGCCATGCTTATATTTGGATATATTTACCACATTATGATGGAAGGCCGGGCCTTTGCCGTTGACATTGGTCTCTATCTGTTTTTGCTGGCTGCCTGTTTCTTGCTTCCCCAATCCTTCCACCCGCCCTTCACTGGCTTGCGCTGGGCTTTGGTGCCTCCGCTCACTGTGTTAGTGGGGCTTGCCATTGTCCTGTTCAGCATATTTCCGCCGGTTCATATTCTATTTCTCGACCTGTCGGGGGTCAATACCTGGAGTACCATTCCGTACTGACCTATTTTCAGCCTCTTCAGCGGCCTGTCACGCGCTTGACAGGCCTTTCTTTTTGTGCTATATTGACTGTATATTCTAAATTGGTCAAACAGTTTTAACGGGAGGCACTTCTATGCCAAAAACCTTTAGCGAAGCGGAGCGTCAGGCCATTCGGCAGCAGCTGCAGCTGCATGCGGGTGCCTGCCTTGCGGCATATGGCGTACGAAAAACCACGGTGGACGAAATTGTCCGCCGGGCAAAAATTCCAAAGGGCACCTTTTATCTGTTCTACAACACAAAGGAGGCGCTGCTGTTCGAGGTCATTTTACAGTGGCACGACGAAATCCAGACTCAATTTCTTCAATCCATACGGGAAAAGGGGCGAACCATCACCGCAGACCAGCTGACTGACGCATTCTGTGCCGCTTTCCGGCAGATTGAAACCACCGGACTTGTCCGCATCATGAACAGCGGGGAGATGGAAGCCCTTCTGCGCAAGCTGCCCGAGGCGCTGGTAGCGGAGCATCTGTCCGATGATAACGACAGCATGAACAAGCTGATCGAGCTGCTTCCCGCGGCGCGGGATTTAAATGTGGCCGCTTTTTCAGCAGCCTTTCGAGGGGTGTTTCTTATGACACTGTATCAAAGAGAATTGGGCGACGAATTTGACAATGCGATCCGATTATCGCTGCGCGGACTGAGCTTGCAGCTGTTGGGGGGTACCGAGCATGATTAAGGTGCAGAATGCTTCCTTTCGCTATACCAAATGTCCGTGTATCGAGCACGTTTCTTTTCAGGTGGACCGGGGTGAAATCTTCGGCTTTTTGGGGCCTTCCGGCGCTGGAAAAAGCACTTTGCAAAAAATCTTGATTGGCATGCTGCCCCATTACACCGGCAGCATTGTGGTAAACGGCACCGAAGTCAAAACCCATGACAACTCTTTTTATGAAAAAATTGGCGTTGACTTTGAGTTTCCCAGTCTGTACGAAAAGCTTTCCGCGCGGCAAAACCTTTTATTCTTTGCTTCCCTGTATCAAGGCGAAAAGCGCAGCATCGACTCGCTCCTCTCCGCCGTTGGGCTTCTGCCGGATGCGGAAAAAAAGGTTTTGGAATTTTCAAAGGGCATGAAAAGCAGGCTCAACTTTATTAAAGCGCTCCTCCACGATCCGGACGTCCTTTTTCTGGATGAGCCCACCAGCGGTCTTGACCCCACCAACAGCCGCCTGATGAAGGACATGATTTTGGAGGAAAAGAGCAAGGGAAAAACCGTCATTCTGACCACGCACAACATGGCGGACGCGGCGGAGCTGTGCGACCGGGTGGCCTTTATCGTGGACGGTCAGATCAAAGCGCTGGGTGCACCCCACGCGCTGGTAATGCAAAAGGGTGCAAGCGGGCTGAACTACTCTTACATGGACAGCGGAAAGGAAGTCCGGGGGAAGTGCCCCATGCGCGGCACTGGGGAGGATCCGATGCTGAACCGGTTGATCCAAAGCGGTTGCCTTGCCACCATCCACTCGGAAGAACCCAATCTCGGGGATATTTTTGCCGAAGTGACAGGCAGGCGTTTGTCATGAGATTTCAACAGCTAATCCAAAACGAAGTTCGCTTTCAGATTCGATACGGTATCGTCCTGCTCTATTGCGTCTTCACTGCGGTATATCTCTGCATTCTGGGCGCCATCCCAGCCAGCGTGAGGAACGCTGCCGCCACAATTCTGATCTTTACCGACCCCGCGGCCATGGGTTTGTTTTTCATGGGGGCAATTGTTCTGTTGGAAAAAAGTCAGAAGATTGATTGTTCTTTGGCCGTATCCCCCATTACCACGCGAGAATACATCGCAGCCAAACTCCTGTCCATTTTACTGACGGGCACTGTGGTGGGCGCTGTGCTCTGCATCTTCGCAGGCACAAGCCATTTGTGGTCTGCTGTACTGGGCATTGCGCTCTCTTCCGCTTTGTTCTCCCTATGTGGACTGATCGTGGCGGTAAAAACCAGTACGCTGAATCAGTTTGTGCTGGCCACCGTACCCTTCGAAATCGTCATCTGCCTGCCTGCGTTACTGTCCTTTTTCGGTGTGATCCGCGGCCCCTGGCTGATGATTCATCCCGGCGTCGCCGCCATCGGTCTCATCAGCGGCGGCGGGGTTTGGTATTGGTGCACTCTGTCCCTGCTCGTTTGGTCGCTTTTGGTCTTCTGCTTTTGCCATAAGGCCGTCAATCGCTCGTTCACGCAGATGGGAGGCGGCAAACGATGAAGGCTATCTGGCGCGCTTTTTCCCGGTTTATGTCTGATATTTGGAGTGACTGCATGCTGGCGGCATGCCTGCTTGCTCCCATTCTGATGGCCTTACTCTTCCGGTTTCTGATCCCGGTTCTGGAACATGTCCTCTGTATTCGGTTTGATATGTCCGCCATCCTGTCGCCCTACTATCTGCTGTTCGATCTTCTGCTGGCTGTTACGGCGCCCATGATGTTCTCTTTTGCCGGGGTCATGGTCATTCTGGACGAGACGGACTGCGGCATCTCACGCTATTTGATGGTAACCCCCCTGGGGAAGGCGGGTTACCTCTCCTCGCGCATCGGCCTGCCCACCCTGCTTGCCCTTCTTTACACCGCAGTCCTACTCCACTTGTTTTCTCTCACACCGCTCTCTCCCGCAATGACCATTATCATCGCGGCTTCGTGCGCGGGCATGGGGATTATCCCCTCCATGCTGATCGTCTGTCTTGCCCGAAACAAGGTGGAAGGCATGGCGGTATCCAAGCTGAGCGGCCTTCTCCTGTTGGGTCTACCCATTGTGTTCTTCGTATCTTCCCCCATGGCTTATTGCTTTGGTATTCTGCCCAGCTTTTGGCTGGCGCGGCTTGCCGTCACCGGCAATGCTCTGTTGGCGTTTCCCACCTTGGCCGCATCTCTGGCTTGGATCTGCCTTTTGTATCGGGGCTTTGAGAAAAGATTATAAAACAGGGGCCGCTTCGCACTTTGCGAAGCGGCCCCTGTTTTATTCATCACCCTGCGTCGCCTTCCGTACCCAGTATCTCGTGACAATGCTCCAGCGCTGCCTTTAAATTAGTGTACACCGTGTCCGTGACAAGGTCGCTCTCCCCCGCCTCGTACTCCTCCATGCTCTTATGGATATCCAGCAGATAAAAGCGGTCGCCGCTACAGTCAGCACCCCGGTTCAACATATAAAACGGCACATAGCTCACCCCGGAAACCGTGGTCTCGCCCGTTGTCAGGTCTTTGTGCAGTTCCAGATTCAAAACGGCCGTGGTGTCGGTATAGGGTTTGGTCTGGGACGACAGGAAGTTGCCCAGCGAATAGCACACGAACCCCTGCCGTGTCTGGCCCGAGGCATCCTTGGTTTCCACAACCTCATAAGGCTCCAGCACATGAGGGTGTCCGCCCAGGACCAAATCCGCGCCGTTTTCCACAAAAAACGCCGCCATCTCCTTCTGATAATCCGACGGCTGGTTCCAGTACTCAATGCCCCAGTGTACGATCACCGCCACAAGGTCGGTGCCCAAACTCTCGGCGGCAGCAAGATCAGTCTGTATCAGTTCTCTGTCCGGTGTGGCACAGGTGGTGGCATAGTCGGTGTTCAGCAGGCTGACGCAATAGCTTTTCTCATCCGAAACGGTAAACCCATTGAGTCCGTAGGTATAGGACAGGAAAGCCACCGTGATGTCACCCACCTCCGCGACGGTTGCGCCACGATTTAAGTCCCGCTCCTGCTGGGTGCGATAAGTCCCCACATGGGCCAGTCCCACCGCGTCCAGCACGTCCAGCGTGCGGAGCATGCCATCATAGCCCTGGTCCTTTGTATGATTATTCGCTGTGGACAGCAGATCAAATCCGGTTTGCTTCAGGCCTGCCGCCAGCGCGTCAGGACTGTTGAAGGTGGGGTACCCGGAATACGGCGCGTCGTTGAGCACCGTCTCTAAATTGGCAATGGCGTAGTCGGCCTGTTCGATAATGGGCGCTGCATATTGCAGCATATGCTCATATTCGTACTGCCCGCTTGCCTCGTCATACGCATCGTTGGTCACTGGCATATGGCTCATCGCATCACCTGCCACTGCCAGCGTGGCGGTGGTCTCCGTGGACGTAGACTCCGGCGAGGCGCTGGCTTCCGCTGGAACGCTCTCCGTTACAGTGGGAATCACATTGCCGCCGGTTGCGGCGCAGCCGGTCAGCAGGCTCAGGCTTAGCAGTAAAATCAGCAGTTTCTTCATTGCAAACACTCCGTCTTCGTTTCTCGTTGCTCTATTATAGTATCCGCTGATTGATTTCACAAGGCTTTTGGTGTAAAATACAGGAAAACCGAGGGAGAGGAGACACCGCCATGACCGTTTTATTTGGCGTGGCCGGGCAATGCGGCAAACAACAGATTTACCCCCTGCTCGCCCTTGCCGCAGCGCAGCACTGGAAGCTTAGCCCTCTGCCGGCTATCCAGCGGGCAGAACACGGCAAGCCCTTTTTTCCCACGCAGCCGGAGCTGTATTTTAGCCTCAGCCACAGCGGAGGGATGGCCCTGTGCGCCCTGTCTGACCACCCGGTTGGTGTGGATATCGAGCTTGTCCGCCCCCGCCGCGCGAGCCTGCCCAGGTTTTGCCTTGCACCCGGGGAACTGGCCTGGTTCCATAGCCACGGAGGCACATGGCCGGCATTTTACACTCTGTGGACACGCAAAGAAAGCCTTTGCAAATACACCGGCCGCGGGCTGACTTTTCCGATCAATCAAATTGCAGTCCCTCTGCCCCCGGATCCCGCTGTGGGGGATCTGACCATTACCTCTTACGGCACCCATGAATGGCAGGCCTCACTATGTTGCACCGGGCAACCACCGGAGGATATTTTGTGGTTTCCTCCCGAATGATTGGTCGATCAGCAACGCCTGCCGCAAAAATGTTACAAAAATGCGTCCTTTTTTTGCAAATTTATCGTTTTATGTTGCAAATCTTGTTTTAAAATGGTAAAATTGGTGAAATATGTGAATTGTGCAGGTGAACAACATGAACTACAATTGGCTGGATGCGTACCTACTCAAAAAAGCAGGGGCCGAACATGATTTTAAAATTGAATGGCAATGGGACCGCTATCTCGTCCGTGGGAAGATGTTCGCGGCAACCTGTACCCCCGACCCGAAGTACCAGCCCCATAACGGACGGACCATGGTCATGCTGAAATGCGACCCGCCCCTTGCCGAGCTGTTTCGGGCGGAGTATCCCGATGTGGTACCCGGCTTCTATTGTGACAAGCGCTGCTGGAACTCCATTTACCTTGACGGCGCCGTGCCCGACGATGTCTTGAAGAGTATGTGCGACATGTCCTATCAGCTGGTATTTGAGAAACTGCCAAAAAAAGCACAGGCGGAAATATGCCTTCCATCCTTGTGATGGATGGATCGCCCCGCCGCCTGTTTTCCCCGCGGCGGCTTCCAGCAAGCGGCCCGATATGGATACCAACCGTTTCTAAACTAAATACGGGCCGCAATGGCAGGTATGCAGGTATCATGGGTAAAGATTCAAATATAAGCAGCGAGCGTGGCCGTAGCAGAACGGCCGTGCTCCCTGCTTTTCCTGTTTTGCAGTCGCTGCAATGCAGTCCAATCAATAACAAAAAAAGTTCACTGGTTTAGCCGTATTTTCGATTCATTCAGACGCAGCGGACACGCTCGTATGATCCTTGCAATTTAACATGCTTCAGCGCAGTTCCGTACTCCTTCTCCGCGGCATTGGCACCCGGGTTAACCTTTTGCGCTCTCGTTGCTTTCCAGAAAAGCAATATACTCGGTTCCCCACACCTGCAGCGCATCCAAAACAGGCTTGAACTGCACGCCAAGCTTGTTCAGTGAATACTCCACCTTGGGCGGAATTTGATTGTATGCGGTGCGTACAATGAGTCCGTTTTCCTCCATCATGCGCAATTGCTTGGCAAGCGTGGCCTGTGTAAGCCGCGGCAGTTTTTTCTGCAGCTCGTTGAAGCGCATCGTTTTCAGCGACAGCTCGTACAAAATAAGCAGAGTCCATTTCCCTGCCAATATTTTCTGTGCCGTCGCAAAAGGACATATCCCGAACAGTGATTTTTCCATATATTCTCCTTTAGTCTCTTCAAAGATACTAACTATTGTAAAAGATCGTACTTGATATTTATATTGCTTATAGTACAATGATAGCAAGCAAAAATCAACTGTCAACCACACTGGAAAGGGGCACTTTTAATGGAAGAAGTATATCAATTTTTGAAGAACTGCCAAACCTACTACCTTGCAACGGTAGAAGGTGATCAGCCTCGTGTTCGCCCATTTGGTACTGTGGATATTTTTGAGGGCCGCCTCTATATCCAAACAGGCAAGGTGAAAGAGGTATCTAAGCAAATGACTGCAAATCCAAAGGTTGAACTGTGCGGATGCCTGGGCGGAACTTGGATTCGTGTGGCTGCAACCGCCGTGGCAGATGACCGTCTTGAGGCAAAGCAGCATATGCTCCATGCGTATCCTTCTCTGCAGGGAATGTACAAAGCGGACGATGGCAACACGGAAGTGCTTTACCTGAAAGACGCAACTGCAACCATTTCCTCCTTTACGGATGCACCAAAAGTGATCAAATTTTGATGCACGCTGTCCATCTCAGCAGCAGGCCGGTACACACCGGCCTGCTGCTTTTCCATCCATCTAAAGCCATGCTGTGTCTGTTGTCTCGTTCGACTAACTTTTTCGCTGGGCTATGATAGGCTGCTTAGGCAAACGCATTCGTCAAAAATCGCTGATGCGGCGGGGGAGCATTTTTTTAGTATAATTTCACTTGTTTGGTAAAGTTTTCTTAACGTGCGCCGATATATCCAGTAAGGCAATACCAAAGTCATACTGGGAGGCAACTCATATGGAAATCGGAACCGCAACGGACTCAAAATGGCATTTGACAAATTCACTGAATCATGGCAGCAGCAACACTTCCAGCGCGTTGAGCGACCAGATCGCTGCTTCCTCCGGCGCAGCTGCTGTCGACGCTGATATCGCGGTGAACGTGCCGACTGAAATAGACGTATACGCATAAATTTTGGTGTCCCACAGGCTCGGCTTTGCCGGACACTGTGGGTCATTTCGTCTTTTCTTCCTACAACTGGAATATTTTTCTGCGCTATGCATCAATAGAGGAACAAGCGACGCAATGGCACGGTACCGCAACATTAGAGATGTAAGAAAAGGAGATCCTTATTATGATCAGGTCAATTCTCTACCCCGAGCTTGACCGTTGCGCCGAGGTCATCCGCGAGGGCTTTCTGACCGTAGCGCGCGAATTCGGCCTTACGGAACAAAATTGTCCGTCAAACGGTGCATTCATGCAAACAGAGCGGCTACAGCGCGACTTTGTCGGCGGCAACCTGATGTATGGCTATTGCGCAGAGGAAGCAATTGTTGGCTTTGCGGAAATGTCCAAAAAGCCGGAGGGCTTATTCACGATAGAAAAGCTGTCCGTCCTGCCGAAGCACCGCCATAATGGCTATGGCCGCACGCTGATCGACTTCTGTCGCCAGACGGCAAAAGCCAGCAATGGGGTGAAACTGTCCATTGGCATCATTGAGGAAAATGCCCGTCTAAAGGCATGGTACCAGACCCTTGGCTTTGTCTCCACGGGCACGCGGAAATTTGAGCATCTGCCCTTCACCGTAGGGTTCATGGGCTTATTTCTCTAGGCTTCCTGTCCACTCTACGGAACGTTTATTGCTTCCGGCCCCGTCATGGGTTATTCTGAATCAACGAGGTGAATCAATTGGATTGCAGCAAGGTAGGTGGCCTGATCGCCCGTTTGCGGAAGGAAAAGGGCCTGACCCAAAAGCAGGTGGCCGACGGAATGAACATCAGCGACAAAACCATCTCCAAGTGGGAGCGCGGACTGGGCTGCCCGGACGTTTCGCTGCTGGGCGAGCTTTCCCATGTGCTGGGAGTCAACGTCGAGCGAATCCTGTCCGGCGATCTGCCCTCGAACGACACTGACGGAGGAAATATGAAACGAATCAACTTTTACGTATGTCCTACCTGTGGGAACATACTCAGCAGCACCGGCCAGGCAGAACTCTCCTGCTGCGGCCGCAAACTGTCAGCGCTGGTGGCAAGGCCAGCCGATCAAGCACACCAAATGACAGTGCAGAAGGTCGAGGAGGATTATTACATTGCCTTCCACCACGACATGAGCAAGCAGCACCACCTATGCTTTACGGCATACGTCACCTGTGACCGTATTTTAATGATCCGGCAATACCCCGAACAGGAGGCAGCTGTCCGCTTTCCCCAAATGCACGACGGTAAGCTGTTTTTCTATTGCAGTCAGCATGGCTTGTGGTGGGCGCAGCTATAAACCGATGAATCAGCTTTCCGCTCCCCATCTGACACAGGAGGTTAAGGGTATGAACATCACCGTCATTTACGGCACGGAACGCATCGGGTGCACCTATCACATCGCCCAAGAGGTCATCAGCCGCATCCACAACGCCGAAGTCACGGAATTTTTTCTTCCCCGGGACTGCCCGGAATACTGCACCTCCTGTTTCCGGTGCTTCACAGACGACACCGGTGTCTGCTCTCAAAGCAGCCATGTGCCCCCCATTCTGAATGCCCTGTTGCGAGCCGACCTGATTGTCCTCACCTCGCCCGTTTATTCCTACCATGTCAGCGGACAGATGAAGGTACTCCTCGATCACTTTGCAAACATGTGGATGGTGCACCGCCCCCGGACAGAAATGTTTACCAAGCTTGGCCTTGTGATCGCCACTGCCAGCGGCCCGGTTTACAGGCAGACCCTGCATGAAATGAAGGACAGTTTAGACTTCTGGGGGGTCTCCCGCACCTATCAGCTAGGTGCTGCACTGATGGAAACACGGTGGGATCACCTGTCCGGCAAAACGCGGGCAAGCATCATCAAAAAAGCCCAAAAAGCCGCGGGCAAAATCATGCCCGCCTATGGCCGCACTTCCCCCTGTTTTCGTGTGCGGAAATGGTTCTTCCTCTCCCGTTTTATGCAGCGGCATATCAAAATGAATCCAGCCGACGTAGCCTATTGGAATCGCATGGGCTGGTGCGGCAAAGTCCGCCCGTGGAAAGAAGACATCTCCAACTAACGAAAGATTTCCAAGTTTTTAAGTGGGTTGGTCATAGAAATGTTCCCCCTCCAACCTTATGTTTTGTGTAACAACAGTTGACAGTCTTCTTTTTGTGCTATCATAAAATCTATCGCAAATTTCACCTCAGTTCTCACCAAAAAGAGGAGCCGACTTATGGATGAACCCCAGCGCAAGCAGAATAAGTTGAATATCATTTTCCTGGGCCTTGTCAGTTTTTTCTCCGACATCAGCAGTGAAATGGTTTATCCCCTGATTCCACTGTATCTGACCGGAGCATTTGGCGCAACCCCCGCTCTTGTTGGGGTGATAGAAGGAATTGCGGAAAGTCTTTCCAGCCTGCTCAAGGTATTCAGCGGCTATATTACAGATCGCTACCAGAGAAAAAAGCACATTGCCTTTCTGGGTTATGCCACCGGTTTGGTGTACAAGATCGCGTTGATTCTCGCCACCTCTTGGGGCGGAATCCTGCTGGCCCGTGTGATCGACCGCGTGGGGAAAGGGATTCGCACCGCACCGCGGGATGTTTTAATTGGAGAAAGCGCGGAAAAGGACTCTATCGGTAAGGCTTTTGGAATTCACAAGGCTTTGGATATGGCCGGCTCCGCCGTGGGAATCCTCCTGGCCTTTCTCCTGCTGAGCAGGCTCAATGGCCGCTTGGAATTGAAAGGCATTTTCGCCATTTCTGCGATTCCATCCCTGCTGGGGCTGGGCATGCTCCTGTTGGTACGAGAAAAAAAGCAAACGGCCCGGCCCGCCAAGGAGCGGGAACGGTTTTGGGTGAATTTTAAGCGAGTTGATCACAACCTTAAGCTCTATCTGCTGGTTGCCTTTCTCTTTACGCTGGGCAACTCCTCCAACACTTTTCTGCTGCTGCGGGCAAAAAGCATTGGCTTTACCGACACCAATATTGTACTGCTCTATTTTGTCTACAATGTCACCGCAGCGGTGCTGTCCATCCCCTTAGGAAAACTCTCCGACCGGATTGGACGAAAGAAGCTTCTTGTCGCCGGTTATTTTACTTTCTCAGCCGGTTATTTGGGCTTTGCTTTTCTGCATAGTCAAGCCATGCTGGTTGTCACCTTTGTCCTCTACGGCTTTTATACGGCCATGGTCAGCGGCACCGAGCGCGCCATGATCACTGAAATCTCCCCACCGGAGCTGAAAGGAACCATGCTGGGACTGCACGCTACCATCGTTGGCATCGCGTTACTTCCAGCCAGCGTAATCGCCGGGCTACTGTGGGATGGGGTAGGTGCATCCGCCCCTTTCGTATGGGGAGCCACACTCTCCTGCATGTCCGCGGTAATGCTTATCATCCTGCTCAACCGGACTGGCAGCGCGTCTGCTACGGCTTAAGCGGAAGGTCTTTCGCAGAAAAGGCGGAACATTGTCCCCTCTTTCGGCATGCAAGCGAACTGGGCATTTGCATTGCCCCCCCGGGCGCTATTCGAGCACAGCGTCGCTCGCTCCGCATCCCACCGCAATTTCATCTAGATACAAATCAGCGACCGCCCATACTAACGTATGGGCGGTCGCTTTGATTCAGGATAAAGAATGGCATTTACTTAAGCGTCATCACCGCGTTATACGCGGTATGGACTGCGTCCGCGATACGACCGCCGTGGATGGCGTCACCCAAACGAACCGCCTGGGGGAATTCCTTGAGGATAGCCGCGTGTATCGTGGTATCAGGGTGGACACCCAGTGCCAGCACCACCGCATCGGTGGGCATAAAGGAAAGGTCGCCGGTAATGACATTTTCCACTGTGATTCCCTGTGGATTGATTGCAACCAGCTTTTTGTGGGGGAACAACCGTGCGTGCTGCCGGATCAAACGCATCATGACGTCCTCTCGGTTTTGGGCATAGATCTTTTCCCCAATCTTACTCCCCTTGCCCACGATGGACACGACGTTCTCACAGGTTCCCAACGTCTCCGCTGTTTCAATGCCAGTCTGTCCGTCGCCCACGACGATAATCTGCTTGCCCAGTAGTTTGACCCGACCCGTCAGGACATCGTTTGCACGGAAGACGTTATCGCCGTGGATCCCAACAATGCTCTCCGGCATATTGGGTGTCGAGCCAGTGGCCAGAAAAACCGCAACGGGTTTTTCCGCCCGGATTAGCTCTGGAGTTGCCGCGGTATTCAGACGGATCTCCACTTTGAGCACTTTCAGACGTTCCTCATAATAGCTAGCAATCCAGTCAATTTTGCCCTTATAGGGCGGTTTGTCCGCCAGATGCAGCTGGCCGCCCAATCGGTTTGTCTTTTCAAACAGGATGGGCTTAAAGCCGCGCAGCGCCGACACACGTGCAGCCTCCATACCAGCAGGACCGCCACCCACAATCACGACCGTCTGTCCCTTACCCAGTTCTGTAATTTCGCCACACTCAAATTCATGGTGGGACCGGGGGTTAATGGCGCATTCTGCGTGACCTGTGGTATAAAAGGACTCCATGCAGTGCAGGCAGGAAATGCACTTACGGATCTCGGCCGCGCGGCCATTCTCTGCCTTGTCGCCCCATTCTGGGTCCGCCAGCTGACCGCGCCCAACACCAACATAGTCCACTGCGTGGCGCTTCAAAATCTGCTCGGCATATTCGGCTTCACGGATGACAGACACACCGATCACCGGGATGGGCACATTCTGCTTCACAGTCTCGGCCAGATAGATGCGCCAGCCCTGGGGATAGGAAATCGGCTCCCAGGCGCTGTTCTGGGTATCATAAATCCCGCTGCTGACACTGACCGCGTCCAGCCCATAGGGGATCAGATAATTCAAGATTGCAATAGAGTCGGACAAATTCAATCCCTGCTCCTTGATCCCGGCCTGCTCCAAAAACTCATCCACGCTGATGCGGATGATGACCGGGAATTCTTTGCCCACCTTGTCACGGATGGCCTCAACAATCTCCTTCACAATCCGACAGCGACCGATCATATCCCGACCATATTCATCGGTGCGCTTATTGGTATAAGGGCTCAGAAATTCGTTGAGCAGATACCCATGAGCGGCACTGATTTCCACGCCATCTATCCCAGCCTTCTTTGCCCGCAGGGCCGCCGCCGCAAAATCCGCTACCAGAAGATTAATTTCGTCTACATTCATCGCTCTGCAGGGCCGTTCAAACGTTCCGCTGGGTACGCCGCTGGGCGTCATCAAAGGCACGCCCGCCTCTGCACAACAGGTCTGGCTTCCGGGATGGCACAGCTGCAGAAAAACCTTGGTTCCGTGCTTATGTATCCGCTTGGCCATGTCCCGCAAACCGGGGATCTGCGCATCGTCATAAACACCCAGCTGCCAAGGATTGTGTCGACCGTTCACACCGTTAACCATGGCAAAGCCCGTAATGATAAGACCGGCTCCCCCTTTGGCGCGAATCTCATAAAAGGTAGCTAGGGCTTCCGTCACCGTTCCGTCACGGTTGGCAAGGCCCGTCCCCATAGCCGGCATAACCAGCCGGTTTTTCAATTTCATTGTACCGATCATCCCATTGGAAAATAGATGAGGGAACTCTGCACTCATAATTCAAAACTCCTTTTTTTATGCTGCTTGATCCGGCTTTTCCCATCACTGGACACATCCCGCCGAGCAGCACCATTCGTTCCATGATGGAAGGAACGCCAATGACGTTTTGATTGTACCACAAAAGCAGCGCAATGACGCTCAGTTTTTCTTGTGATTCACACAACATTCTGTTAAAAATACTCTGGGTAGCCAAGATGGGAGCGCAACCGTCACCAGTCGCCCTCCCAAATTACAATTTTACAGTCAGCCGCCCTTTTCTCCCCTTGGCGCGCAATTATGCTCTCCACTTAAGGACCGGGGGCGGAATTTGTTCCATGAGATAATCGGCAAAAGTTTTAGCGCCCAGCGTAAGCTCCGCATCCTTCCGTTTAAACAGGTCCACTGTCCAGGCAAACGCACTGTCGTCAATGGGGACCGCCACCGTGTTCGGCGTCCGCAGTGCTTCCGCCACAGACTCCACAGACAGGCCTGCTATATAGCAGCTTTTGCTTACGATGCGGTGAACGGCAACAATTTCTCCCACCCGCATCTGCACATCGGGCTCTACCCCCTGCTGCTTACACAAATGCAGGAAATAGTCCGCACTTTTTAGTTTTTCATCCACAAGGACCATGGGCAAATTCTGCACCCGGGAGACAGGAACACTGGTTTCTTTCGCCAATGGGTGCCGCTCGTGAACGAGCAGGACAAGCCGCTTGGAAAAGAGCGGGTAGCAGTCGAACTTCTTATGGTCTATGGGCTCCACGCCCAAGCCCAATTCCGCCTCCATATTTTCCACCATGGTGTCACAGGCTCTGTCTGTATACTCGCGCAAATAAAGCTCATATTGCTGATGGGTGTCTTTAAACGCCGTAATGTGCATTGCGGCAAATTCAGCAAGAACTCCCTGCGCTCCCGCCACATTAATGACGCACTCCCGCTGCGGTTGTTCGCTGAAATGGCGCTCACACCGCTCAAATTCGCTCAGAATTACCTTGGACTGTTCTAATAGGAATTCCCCATCCGTTGTAACCGTTAGTCCCTTAGGGGTGCGCACAAACAGTTTGCAGGAAAACTCCGATTCCAGCCGAATAATTGCCATACTAAGCCCCTGCTGGGAAATATAAAGATTTTCGGCCGCTTTGGAAAAGCTTCCACAGCGGCAAACCTCCGAAAAGTACTTGAGCTGCTGAATGTTCAAAGTGACCGCTCCTTACCGCTTGTGCGCACACTCCTAGCCATCCCACCGGCTCAGCCAGTGGCTTGGCATGTTTTCCCACACACCGAATTGTACCATTATCCATCTATTGTTTCAAGCCCTTTTTGCTTTTTCACAAATTTGGAATTAAGTTCAACCTTATTTTTAGATGTATCGCCAATCAGGAGTGGAGAATTTCCTCCACCCCTGATTGGCGCATCGTTCAGATCATTACTGATAATTGTCGTATATTTTACCGTACAGCTCCCTGACATTTTCGGGGGTAGGCTCGGTGGGGCAATTAAAGCGCAGGCCACTGTTAAAGCCAACTTCGGCGCAATCCATGAACTGTTCTTTGGAGAAACCCATCTCCTTGGGAGACTTGATTCCCACAGACTTCATAAGAGCACGAATGGCGGCGGCGGTCTTCTCACCGATCTGAGTGGGAGTTTCGTTTCCATTGAACTCCACGCCGATGGACTCGCCCACGATTTTAACCTTTTCGGGTACTGTGGGCGCGCAGAACTTCATCAGTTCAGGGGAGGTCCAAATGCAGTTCATACCGTGAGGCGTGTGGAACATGCTGGAAATCCCGTCAGCCATAGCATGGCCCAGATGTACATCGGTATCTGCAAAAGAGATACCCGCCCAGTTGGACGCCAGGCACAGTTCATAGCGTGCCTGCTTGTTGCTGCCATCTTGATAGGCAATGGGCAGATACTTGGAAATTTTAGTCAGTGCCGCACTGGCCATCAGTTCGGAACGTGGATTCCACTTCAGTGCGGTAATCGCCTCGGACGCGTGGGTAAAGGCGTCCAGCCCTGTGTTGGCAGTGATCGAGGCCGGAACTGTAAGGGTAAGTTCAGGATCAATGATCGCCATGGTGCTGCGCATAAACACGGAAAGCTTCAAGTTTTGCTTTGTGTCGGAGATCACGCATACCATGGTGTTTTCGCTGCCGGTGCCGGCGGTGGTGGGCACCAGAATTACAGGTACGCTGCACTCCAAAAAGCTGGGCGGTGCGGTAAAATACTGCTCAATGGGCGCATCGTGGTTCATCAGCAGGGCTGCCGCCTTGGCGCAGTCCATGCTGGAACCGCCGCCCACGCCCACAAAACCATCGACGCCGGCGGACTTGGCCATGGCTCCGCACTCGTTGACAAGCACCTCAGTGGGCTCGGCGGTCAGCTTGTCGAATACCACAAACTCCACACCGGCGGCCTTCAGACTTGCTTCGGCCTTGGGTGCAATGCCGGCCGCCTTGACGCCGCCGTCATAAACGCACATCACTTTTTTGCAGCCTGCCTCTTTCACCTTCGCGCCCAGCTCGTTGATTGCGCCGTCCCCGAACACCACAGGAACCAGTTGATTGTAAACAAATGCCATGATGAATTCCTCCTGTTTTTCATTTTTTAAATTGAAAACTCCGCCCCGCGGCTCGCGCCGCAGGGCGGAGTCTATCCACATGAATCAGATCTTACAGATCATCCGCATCTATGTCACCGGTTTTGTTGAAACCAACCAGCGCGGTGCCGATGAAGATAACCATGATGCCGATAACTGACGACATCCACACAATGTTAGCCAAGGTGATTGCCATAAAAATATCCTCCTTTATTCAATCAGGTTCTGTGTCGTAGTTGCTTATTCGAAATCTTCGGGTTCATGCCAAACACAGAATTTACCGATCAGCAGACCGAGTACGCCGATGGCCAATGCGGAAACGACGGCCTTGATAAAATACGGGCCAAGGAACACCCAGTTATTAATGAGTTCCATTTTGCTTTCCTCCTTTATTTACCCTTCTGCTCCATTTCAGCAAGCAAAGCCTTGGAAATGACCTGCTTCTTGTCCTGCTTGTAGAGCTTTGCCATGCCGGGCTTGGCATTTTTGTCGATGGCGGTCAGGAACACGGACAGTACCAGAGATACCACGACCAGACCGATGGAGTTATTGTTGCCGTCCAGATGCAGCATGGCGGGCAGTGAAGTGAAGGTCCAGACCATGTTGAACACGCCGGAAATGATCAGCGTCCAGAACGCGGCGAGGATAGAACGCTTCCACAGCAGCCCGAACACGAACACCCAGAACGCGGGCAGCAACCAGGCAAACAGCCAGACGATGGCACTGTCAACAGAGGGCAGGCAGGTGGACAGGGCGGTACCGCCCAATGCGAAGATGATGACGCAGATGCGGATCCACTTCAGTCTTTTGGTCTCGCTCATGCCGCGCTTGAAATACTTGAACACGATGTCATCCATAAAGATGGTGGACAGAGCCAGAATCTGCACGGCGACGGTGGACAGCATGGCCGCGATAAAGGCTGCAAACAGGCAGGAAACCATCCAACCGGGCAGCAGATTCAGCAGCATGATAAAGTTTGCGATGGGGGGGGCGCCGATGGCGGCGTACTCCGGGATGGACTGAGCCGCCATACCAAAGGCCAGCATAATGGCGCCGAACACCACGTTGATGGGCACTGCAATCATGACCGCCTTACGGATTGCATCCACATTCTTGGCGGAAGCGGAAACCTGAGCCGCCTGGGGCCCGATGGGGCAATAGAAAAGCTGTGCCAGAATGGTACCGATAATGTAGGTCTTCCAAGTGTTTCCGTTGGAGAGAATCTCCAACTTCCAATTTTCGTTGTTGTTGATGAAGAACTCATTGACACCGATCCAGCCGTTGGGTAGGACCTTGCCGATGTACAGCAGGGCAACAATGGCGATGACATACATGAAGATGGCGTTGATCACGTTAACCCAGCCAACCTGCTTCATGCCGCCAAACAGCACATAAATTAGAGCCAGAATGCCTCCGACCGCGCAGCCAAAAGCAATATTCCAGCCGGTGATGGCACCAAGGACGGTACCCACACCCTGCAGTTCCAGGGTGAGAATGCCCCAGGTGGTGCCGGCCGCAATCCCTGCCATGACGATGGCGGTTTTACGGTCAAACATTTTGGCAAACAGCTGATTGATGGTAACAAAACCGAATCTGCGGATCCATGGGCCGGTAAAGCACAGCATGATAATCAGCATAATGCCGCTGGACAATGCGTACCAGTAAGTACCGACGCCAAAGCTCCATGATGCGGCGACCATACCCATGATATGTCCACCGCCCAAGCAAGTCAGAGCCTGGGTCGCACCGATGGTAATCGCGGGCATAGATCGGTTGGATGTTGTAAACTCCGTTGCGTTCATGTTTTTATTGCGCAGGCTGACGACCCAGCTCACGCCGCCGATGATGATGATTTCCACGATAATTGTGCCAATGAGAATGGATAAATTCATGTAACGGTTCCTCCCTTTTCATTTTCGCGTTCTCCCTATTGCTTTGCTGTTCTGTAGTTGCCCCCCCTCCTGTCACTTACTTAGATATCTGCTGAATAAAACAAAAACCGAATCACATCAATGATTCCAAGCTGTTTTTGTTTTGTTCATGTGCAAGGGGTTTGGCTGATTTCAGCAAAACCCCTTGCACATAGGATTTGCAGCGTGTGTCTGCAAATCCAAACAGACAGTCAACAATGTATCTGAAGCAGCAAGACGGAGTCGTTTTGCCGCCCAAAAGGACAGGAACTGTCCTTTTGGCAAATACGATACGAAAATCGCATTTGTTCAGTGGACATTACTTATCACCTATGCCGGCCTTCCCTTACAACCGGCATAAAGATCACTGTAACGCAGCGGCTTCCAGATAGCCACTTCTCACTGCATGTGCAATGCGACCGATGTTTCCGGCGTCGCCAAGTAGCACTGCGTTCGGATACCTCCCCAGCACACCCTCAAAGATGGTGCGGTCGGCCCGTACGCCCATAGACAGAACCACGGCATCCGCCGCGATGGTCTCCTCTTGGTTTTCCGCCAAATCCAACACCCGAATACGATCGGATGCGATGGCCAGCAGTCGGCGGCCAGGCAGCAGCGCGGTTCGATACTTCTTCAGCCGCTCCAAATTATCCAGTAGATTTTGAATGTACAGGCCAGACCCGATCTCCTCCAGCATATCAATCACAGCGACCTTGTTACCTTCCTCGCACAGCATCTCCGCTGTTTCAAGTCCGGTCATACCCGAACCGACTACGACCACTTTTTTGCCCGTCATCCGCACAGCGCCGGTAAGGATGTCCACCGTGCTGTACACATTTTCACCGTCGGCCCCCTCCAGATTGGTTGGAATGACGGGCACGGAACCAGTTGCAAGAAACACCGCATCCGGCTTCTCCCGGCTGATTTCCTCCACGGTAGCCACCGTGTTCAGGCGGATATCGACGCCCAGTAGCTCCAGCTGTCGATGGTAATAGTCGATCAGCCAATTAATCTTCATTTTCATGGGGGGTTTGGCCGCCAGATAAAGCTGGCCACCCAGCCGTTTGGTCTTTTCAAATAGAATGGGCTTGAATCCACGCAGCGCCAACACCCGGGCTGCCTCCATACCGGAAGGACCGGCACCCACAATCACGACCTTGCGGCCGTTTCCGTCTTTTTTGAGTGCCCCATACTCCAGCTCGTGATGGGATTCGGCATTGATTGCGCATTCCGCATGTTCTCCCGTTGATAAGGACTCCATGCAGTGCAGGCAGGAAATGCATTTTCGGATCTCATTCTCCCGCCCACTCTGTGCCTTCACGCCCCATTCCGGGTCTGACAGTTGACCGCGGGCAATTCCCACAAAGTCGGTCTTGCCTTCTTCCAAAATCTGTTCGGCAAACAGCGGCTCCCGGATCACAGAAACAGCAATGACAGGCACAAGAGATACCTTTTTCACCGCCTCCGCCAGATATATCCGCCAGCCCTGCGCATAGGAAGTGGGCTCCCAGGACACATTCTGCGTGTCATAGATGCCGGAGCTGACGCTTACCGCATCAACTCCAAACGGAACCAGATATGGGATGATGCACAAGCTTTCATTCAAGGTAAGCCCCTTGTCCGGAATGTCGGTCATCTCCAGGAATTCGTCCACAGACATTCGCAGTGTCACGGGAAACCTAAGCCCCACTCGCTTTCGAATCGCCACCACGATGTCCCGCACGATCTGTGCTCTGCCCTTCCAGTTGCCCCCGTATTCATCGGTGCGCTTATTGGTATAGGGACTGAGGAACTCGTTGAGCAGATACCCATGCGCTGCATGGATTTCCACGCCATCAATCCCTGCCGCCTGCGCACGCGCCGCCGCGTCGGCAAACTGTTCAATCAGCTTATGGATCTCTTCCTTCGTCATCTCACGGGCCGGCTGGTGGAGCACCCTGCTTTCCACCCCGCTGGGTGTCCGCAGTGTTTCCTCGCCAACAGAATCGCAGAACGTCTGGTTGCCGGGATGATACAGCTGAAGGAATAGTTTCGTACCATACGAATGGATTTTGTCGGCCAGTTTTTTCAGACCGGGAATCTGTGCGTCATCACAGGCGCCGATTTGTCGTGGACCGTTGCGGCCGTTTTGGCCGTCTACCATAGTCACTTCTGTTATAATGAGACCAGCGCCGCCTTTGGCGCGTGCCTCATAAAAAGCCAGCATTGCGTCACTGACCGTACCATCTTCGTTTGCAAGGCCTGTACCCATCGCGGGCATGACCAGCCGGTTTTTGATCGTCAGCTCGCCAATCTTCTGCGGAGAAAACAGCGTGGGATATGTCATGATCGGGCTCCCTTTCTGTCTGCTTGCGATACCTGATCGCATACGGTATATTTGCAGATTTCATTGTAGCATTGGCCCGCCACCAGCAAAACAAACAAACGTTTGTGGTGTGGTAAAACAAAAGTTGTTCGTTATTTACATGACAATCTAATGGCAGGCTTTTCCCCCTTTTTGCAACATTTATATTGTTTCGTCATAATAAAATACCTTATATTTCATATTTTTTGAAATATATTCCAAACAATACAACTAACAGCACTCCCATCACATTTCTTTGTGTGGACAGGAACGCTTTGTTTCTTCCTCTGCCCTGCCAGCCGTGTATAATTCTAACTGTAAATAGTTCTCTCCGGTGCAGCTCTCTCCTGTATTGCCGCGCGGTGGGGCTCAAGATGTAAAACTGAAATTGAATAGGGAGGAAACTACTCATGAAAATGCTTATTAATGGCAAGCTGGTCGACGCCTCTGACGGGAAGACCCGTGAATCCACTAACCCGGCCACCGGTGAAGTCCTCGGTACATACCCTTGCGCTACCAAAGCCGATATCGACGCTGCCCTGACGGCTGCGCAAACCGGCAAAAAAGCCTGGGCCGCCATGTCCTTTAACCAGAGGGCGGAAATTTTGCTCAAGGCCGCCGATATCTTTGAACTGCATGCGGATGAACTGTCCGAACTGATCTGCAAGGAAATGGGCAAGCCCATCATGATGTGTAGGGGAGAGTATTCTGAAATTTCCGCTCTGTTCCGCAGCAGTGTTGCCGCTGGTATGCACGATTGTGGAACCGTGTTCCCCAACAAAAACGCGGCCGGCGAGTTGGGCGATCTGGCTGTGACCACCACCGAGCCTCTGGGCGTTGTGGTTTGCATTGGCCCCTTCAACTTCCCCCTGAGCACCCTCACTTTTAAAACCGCCCCCGCCTTGATGATGGGCAACGCCATCATCATCAAAGCCCCCTCCGATGTGGCGCTGGCTGTTCTGCGTTATGCCGAGATTCTCAATGAGGCCGGCTTCCCGGCTGGCGTGGTGCAAGCCGTCTCCGGCTCCGGCTCCACCGTGGGCAACTGGCTGCTGGACAACGACTTGGTCGATGCAGTGGGCTTTACCGGTTCCACCGCGGTCGGCACCGAGCTGTTGAAGGCTTCCGCACCTTACTTCCATCGCACGCTGCTGGAGCTGGGCGGAAACGATGCGCTGATCATCACAGAGGATGCCGATCTGGAAAACGCGGCCGGTCAGAGCATGTGCCGCAGCGCCAACGCCGGTCAGATTTGCTGCATCACCAAGCGCTTCTTGGTGCACAACTCCGTCAAGGCGCAGTATCTGGAGAAGCTGATCCGCAATCTGGGCGGCTTAAAGATCGGCGACCCGATGGATCCCAGCAACGACATGAGCTGTCTGGTCAGCGAGAAGGCGGCCATTGAGGTGGAAGAGCAGATCAACTATACCATAAAGCAGGGTGCCAAACTTCTCTGCGGCGGCCAGCGCAAGGGCGCGTATATCTATCCCACTGTTCTGGACTGCACCAAGGACATGGACATCGCCAAGGACCTGGAGGTTTTTGGCCCGGTGTGGGCTGTCATCGGATATGACACTGACGAGGAAGCCATCGAAATTGCCAACAACACCGTTTATGGCCTGAATGGCGGCGTGATCGCCGGCACCCTAGAGCGCGGCATCAAACTGGCTTCTCAAATTCAGTCCGGCACCGTGGTGGCTAACGGCGAGGGTTCCTTCCGCCGCGACATCCACTGCTTCGGCGGCTACAAGCACAGCGGTCTGGGCCGCGAAGGCATTTCCGACCTGCTGAAGGAATATTCCCAGCGCAAAACCATCGTCATCAAAGGCGTTTAAGCCCAACGTATTTTTTCTTGGATCTAACGGATGAGACTACCCCCTTATCTGTTTGATAAACGCTCATACACCAGGCAGGAAGGCGAGTGGCTCTTACAGGCCGCTCGCCTTCTCCATGAACGAAAGTACAGGAGGCAATGAAGTATGGCTGCCAGCAATGATTATTCCGTATTGAAAAAGCTTGGTCTGAAGGACCCTCCCATCGGCGTCAAGTACTCCTTCTTCCGCCCAAAAGAAATCCCCGCTATGCCGGACGACTGGGCGCTTTCTCTGTGTGAGATGCTCCGCCGGGCCCAAACGGATCACCACTCCTTTTATTTCAGCAAGGAAAACAACGAGACCTGCACGGGAAAGATTTGGCTTGGCATGGAGGACATGACCCCCTTCGCAGAAAGCGGGCAAATCGGCGAGCGGCTGGGCGTTTTCCAGGAGGCCAGGTCGAATCAGCACCTTTATCAATATGTTCCCCGAATGGATCGGGGCATCGTCAATTATGTCTCCTTTGCCCCTGTGGATCAGATGCCCTATGACCCGGACGTACTGGTGATCAGCGCCACGCCCAATCAGGCGGAGATGGTCCTAAGGGCGGCAAGCTATTCCTCCGGCATGGTATACTCCTCCACAAGCACCCCTGTGATGGGCTGCGCCTGGTTCCTTATTCAGCCTTATAAAACGGGTGAAATCAACTATGTACTCCCCGCCCTGATCCACGGCCCTCACGGCCGTGAGCTTTACCCCGAGGATACCATTTTGGTCTCCATCCCCTACCAGTGGATCCCCACAGTTCTGCAAAACTTGGAGGAAATGGAGCTCCATTTGCCCTCTCACAGCAGCAAGAAAGCCTATTATGATGAATTCGAAGGCATCCTGTCCGATCTGGCTGAGGAAGCTAAGAACCCATGACACCAAACTGATCCGAAAAAAAGACCTCCGTCCGCCGCTTGGTGAACGGAGGTCTTTTGCTTGGGTACTATTTTCCAAAAAAGATTTGCCTTTTCCTCCCTTCCGTGCTATACTCCAATTTGATATTGAATATCAAATTGGAGGGATCGGCTTCATGGGGCGTGAAAAAGGCTACAACACAAAGCAGCGGGACATCATTCTTTCTTTTTTCCGCGCCCATCCCGGGCAGTGCTACTCGGCAAAGGATCTCATTGCGGACTCCTCCATTGTGATGGGGGATGCCACCATTTTCCGCTGCCTGTCCTCGCTGGCGGAGGAAGGGATTTTGAGCAAGTATATCGCGCCAGGGCGAAGCGGCGCGCTATATCAACTGGGCGGCGGCGAGACGTGCCACAGCCATTTCCATCTCAAATGCCTGTGCTGCGGCGAGATCGTCCATATGGACTGCTCGTTTATGAAAGACATGGAGGAACACATTGAGAGCAACCATGCCTTTACCATAGACCCTTCTAAGACCGTGCTGTATGGCCTGTGCCGCCTTTGCCGAAAAGAGAACCAAAATTGATGCGTCTTTGCCCAAAGGCTCGGATTGTCAGCGCCACTTTGAGCCTAGCGTTCCTCTTGTGTCTTTTTCTTTCCTCTGATTTCATCGCCACGCACGCAAAGCACGAATGCACGGGAAATGACTGCCCTGTCTGTATGGCGCTGCGTGTGTGCATCCTAACAATCACCACGGCAACTGCCGCCATGGTAGCGGTTGCGGCTGCCCGTGTAATCCGTTCTCCGGTGAAAACCCGCGCTGCGGCGGTTCCCGCCGCTCTGCGCCCCGCCCCATCGCCGTTCTCCCTGCGGGTGAGGCTGAATAATTAAGGTCGCCCCCCTAACATCATGAATAACTTTTGGAGGTATTTCCTTACAGTATGAAAAAATTTGTTTCTATTTTTGCCAGTCTGGCCCTCATGCTGGGTTGTCTGGCCGGCTGCGGCAGCACTGCGGCTCCCGCCGCCACTGGTGACAACACCACTGCCCCAAGCACGGATCACAAGCTCCAAATCGTTGCCACAATCTTCTCGGCTTATGATTTTGCCCGGCAGGTCGGCGGTGACAACGCAGAGGTGACCATGCTGCTGCCCCCGGGTTCCGAAAGCCATTCCTATGAGCCCACCCCGCAGGACATCATCACCATCCAGAACTGCGATTTGTTCGTCTACGTGGGCGGGGAATCCGATTCCTGGGTGAACGAAATCCTCGAATCCATGGATACCCCTATCGTCTCGGTGAAGATGATGGACTTTGTCAATATTGTTGAGGAAGAATTGGTGGAGGGCATGGAAGAAGAGTCTCACGACGCAGAGGCAGCTGCCTCGAACGAGGCGGCTGAGGAAGAAGTCGAATATGACGAGCATGTCTGGACCTCTCCTAAAAACGCCATTGCCATCTCACAGGGAATCGCAGCAACACTCGCTGATATCGACAGCGACAACGCAGACCTCTACACCGCAAACAGCGATGCCTATACCGCGCAGCTCACCGAGCTGGACACCGCCTTCTCCGACTTCTTTTCCACCGTTTCGAAGAAGATGCTGATCTTTGGCGACCGGTTCCCGCTGCGTTATTTCGTGGAAGAATACGGCTTGGACTATTATGCGGCCTTCCCTGGCTGCAGCGCCGATGCCGAACCCAGTGCGGCCACCGTCGCCTTTCTCGTTGATAAGGTCAAGTCTGAAAACATCTCCACCGTGTTCTATATTGAGTTTTCCAATCATCTGGTGGCTGACAGCATTGCCGAAGCTACCGGTGCCAAGACCGCGCTGTTCCAATCCTGCCACAACGTGTCTCAGGCAGACCTGGACGCTGGAGCAACCTATGTATCTCTCATGTACCAAAACCTTGAAACGCTGAAGGGAGCCATGCAGTAAAATGGCCTTAATCACCTGTCAAAATGTTAGCCTTTCTTATGAAAGCGCCGTCGTCCTCTCTGACCTGTCCTTTTCTGTGAACGCAGGGGACTATCTGTGCATCGTGGGGGAAAACGGCTCTGGTAAAAGCACGCTTATCAAGGCTTTGCTGTCGCTGAAAAGCGTACAGAAGGGCTCCATTTTGATCGGTGACGGTCTAAAGCGCAATGAAATTGGCTATCTGCCGCAGCAAACCAGCGCCCAAAAGGATTTTCCCGCCAGCGTGTGGGAGGTAGTGCTCTCCGGCTGCCTGAACAAGCAGGGACTGCGCCCCTTCCACGCCCGGGCGGAAAAGAATTTGGCTGCTGCCAATTTGGAGCGGCTGGGTATTACGGCCCTCAAGCACCATTCCTACCGCGAGCTATCCGGCGGCCAACAGCAGCGGGTGCTGCTGGCCCGCGCCCTGTGCGCCACCGAAAAGCTGCTGCTGCTGGACGAGCCGGTAGCAGGTTTGGATCCCCTTGTCACCCAGGAGCTGTATCACCTCATCCAAGCGCTTAACCAGGATGGCCTCACCGTCATCATGGTTTCTCACGACATCAGTGCCGCTGTCAAATACGCCTCTCACATCCTGCATTTGCACAACGAGCCGCTGTTTTTTGGCACCACACAGGATTATGCCAAAAGCGACGCCGGCCGGCGCTTTTTAGGGGGTGAGTCCCATGCTTGATCTGTTTTTTGAAATGATGTCATACCCCTTTCTGGTCCGCGCCGTGGTGGTTGGCGTTCTGGTGGCCCTTTGCTCTTCCCTGCTGGGGGTCAGCCTTGTGCTCAAGCGCTACTCCATGATCGGGGACGGTCTCTCCCACGTTGGGTTCGGCGCGCTGGCCATTGCCACAGCGCTGAACGCTTCCCCCCTGCAGGTCTCCATTCCGATTGTGGTGTTTGCTGCCTTCCTGCTGCTGCGGCTGAGTGAGAACAGCAAAATCAAAGGCGACGCCGCCATTGCCCTTATCTCCACCGGCTCCCTGGCCGTGGGCGTTATGGTGGTATCGGTCACCTCGGGCATGACCGTGGATGTATGCAACTACATGTTCGGCAGCATTCTTGCCATGAGCAAGAGCGACGTAACGCTCTCCATCGTGTTATCGGTGGTGGTTCTGCTGCTTTACGTTCTGTTCTATTCGCGCATTTTCGCGGTGACCTTTGACGAAAGCTTTGCCAAAGCCACCGGCATCCGCGCGGATCTCTACAATATGCTCATCGCCCTGCTCACCGCGATCACAATTGTGGTGGGCATGCGGCTGATGGGTGCACTGCTCATCACGGCACTGATCATTTTCCCTGCCCTGACGTCTATGCGAATCTTCAAAAGCTTTCGCTCCGTGGTCATCTCCTCGGCAATCCTGTCCGTTTTGTGCTTCTGCGTCGGTATCGTCATCTCCTACGTTTACTCCACACCCGTCGGTGCCAGCGTAGTCTTTGTCAACATCGTTGGTTTTCTGGCCTTTTCGGCCATGGGCTTTGTGATGGGGAGGCACGCGGCATGAAAAAGCACATCACGCTGCTGCTGTCAATCGCCCTGTTACTCTCCCTGTGTGCCTGTGTTGGAGCCAATTCCCCATCCGCGGACAGTGACAAAATTCCCTCCATCGACAATGCGACCAAGCCCATCAGCAGTGATGCAGCAGCCGATACCACCAGCGATACCACTGACGATACCGCTGGCATTGATGTGGACATCACCGAAAAGCTGTATGTCACCTACATCAACGAGATTTATACCAATACCGAGGATTATATTGGAAAAACCATTCGTATCCAGGGCATGTTTTCGGAGGAGTATTATGCTCCCACCGAAAGCACCTATTACTACGTTTACCGCACCGGTCCCGGCTGCTGCGGGAACGACGGCAGCATGTGCGGCTTTGAGTTTTCCTATGATGGCGACTATCCCGCAGAGAACGACTGGATTGAAGTCGTCGGCACCCTGCAAACGTACGAGGAAGGCGGCTGCTCCTACCTTGCGCTGGATGCCACATCGGTCACGGTGATGGATACCCGTGGGGCAGAAACCGTCTATCAATGATTTAGGACTCCAGCCTTGGGTGCGCCCGGGGACTGGAGTCCTTTCTGCTTTCTCCGAAGTGAACTTGCGCACCCCCCTGCGTTACGCTGCGCTGTAAATTTTTTCTTTTCTTTCCTCCCTCTGCATGATATACTTTTCTCACGGAAAGCTTCGGCACTTTCTATATTTTGGTACGATCGCCCCATCCAGCGCACATGTTCCGATGGGTGGGTGTGGTTGTCCGAGTTTATAAAAACACATACCGAGACCTTGTGCCACCATAATAGTAGGATCCACATCACCTGCAAGGAGAGTTCACCATGCGCTATACCTACAAGACCAGAAATACCTGTTCCAGAGAAATCAGCTTTGACGTAACAGGAAACGTGATCACCAACATCCAGTTCATCGGCGGCTGTAACGGCAACCTAAAAGCCATCCCCGCTCTGGTGAACGGCTGGACGGCGGAGGAAATCGCGGCTAAACTATCCGGCATCACCTGCAGCGGACGCCCCACCTCCTGCGGCGACCAGTTGGCACGCGCTGTTATGCAGGCAATCAACAACACGGAAGGAAGGTAATCACATGAACACAGCAATCGTCTATTATTCCTTTGGCGGCGCAACCCGCCGCTATGCCGAGGCGCTGGCGGCAAAGCGAGACGCAGACATTTACGAGGTAAAGGAAGCCAAAAAGCGCGGAATGATCAGCGCGTTCTTTAACGGCTGCCCCGCCGCGATGCACCAAAAAGGCTCTGCCCTGGCCGGAAAATTTCCTGACCTCTCCCCCTATGAAACGATCCTGCTCGCCTGTCCCGTATGGGCAGGATTCCCCGCCCCCGCCTTTAACACTGTGGCAAACCAACTTCCCTCCGGCAAGAAGATTGAAATCTACCTTACTTCCGGAAGTGGCAATGCGGAAAAATGCCACGAGGCGGTCAAGGCTTTGGTGGAAAAAAGCGGCTCCACCGTCGTCAGCCTGTCCGACGTAAAGACCGACAAAAAATAAAGAGCAATCTCCCAGCGATTTCATTTTTCTCTCTGTTCGGCTGCTCTAAAGGAGACTATTAACATGGCACGCGATACTGCATTGGAATCTTATCTGGCAAACGGCGTAAAGGACATTGTGCAAAGCGCCCTGCGGGCTACCCTTCGCTCCCCGCGGGAGAGCCTGTTCCTGCTGCAATTCTCCCGCTCCAGTCAGCGGGCAGAGCGGATGCGTGCGCGGCAGGAGGCGGCGGGAGAACACATCCCACCCTTTCTCATCGCCAGCATCACCAGCCGCTGCAACCTTCACTGTGTTGGCTGCTACGCCCGGGCAAATTATGCCTGTGGCGACAGTGCCTCTGCTCTCGACCTCACCGGCTTGGAGTGGGCGGATCTTTTTGATCAGGCGGAAAAGCTTGGGGTTAGCTTTATCCTACTGGCCGGAGGTGAGCCCCTGCTTCGGCAGGATGTGCTAGAACAGGCCGCCCGGCGGCCCAACCTTCTATTTCCGGTCTTTACCAACGGCACCATGCTCTCCGGCACGCCTCTCTCCCTGTTTGACCAGAACCGCAATCTGGTCCCCATTCTGAGTATTGAGGGCGACGCTGCCTACACCGATGCCCGCCGCGGCGCCGGAATGTACGACACATTGATGGACGCCATGGAGCGGCTAAGCACCCGTGACATCCTGTTCGGCGTGTCCATCACCGTCACGCGGGAAAACTTACTTACCATCACCGACGGCACCTTTCTGGACCACCTGTCCGCGCACGGCTGCAAGGTCATTGTGTATGTAGAATACGTGCCGGTCAGCGGCGACACCGCCCTCGCCCCCACGCAGGAGGATCGGGCGTATCTGACAGAGCGGCTTGCCGTCCTGCGCCCCCAGTCTGACATGCTGCTCATCTCTTTTCCCGGGGATGAGCGTATCTCTGGCGGCTGCCTTGCCGCAGGGCGTGGCTTTTTCCACATCAATTCTGTCGGCGGCGCAGAGCCGTGTCCCTTTTCCCCCTATTCAGACACCAACCTGCGAGATCTGCCGCTGCGGGAAGCATTGCACTCCCCCCTGTTTCAAAAGCTGTCTGACCGCGGAATGCTGCTGGCCGAACACGACGGCGGTTGTGTCCTGTTCGACCAGGATGCCGTTGTGCAAGAGCTTTTGCGTTAAATCCACAAAAAGGCCGCCAGCTTCTGAAAAGTTGGCGGTCTTTATGGCTTGGCGCTTCCTCTTCCCGCGTTTTTCTCGCGCTTATGCTGATACATCATGGCATCAGCGTGGGAAAACGCCTCGTACAGGTCGCGCATTGTATCTGGATCGAAAAATTCGTAGCCGTAGGAAAAGTATACCTCTATTCCTGTGGTCTCGCGGCATTCCTGCGCCATTTTGATCAACTTCTTAATCTGGCGCCGGGCATCCATTTGGCGCATATTTGGGGCCAGCACGCAGAATTCGTCCCCACCGATACGGTAGGCGGTTCCCTTCCCCTCAAAGCAAGCGCTCAACATCTGTCCCGCTGTCTGGATAACCTTGTCTCCGTCAATGTGTCCCTGTGTGTCATTCACCGTTTTCAAATCATCCAGATCAAACACCGCAACAAATACCCACGGAACCGCACGCAGGCGATCCATGGCTTTTTGGAAATAAGCCCGATTCTCGATGCCGGTCAGCGGGTCGTATTTAAACTGCAATTCCCGATAGAAAATATAGTACAGCAACAGGCCAATCGCTGTGCAGCCCCACATGAGCAAGATTTTCGGATGCCGCAGCTGGACGCACACCCCTATGACAACTCCGGCGAAAATAATTCCCAAAAAGATATTTTCATCCCGTGTCCTGCTGGTTTTCCATGCGATTATACATTCCGTGCTCAAGAAAATGGCTGCGTATAGCAGGCAAACCGAAATTTGAAACCAGAAAAGGGGCCCCCTGCTATATACATTGTTCTCATCCACGAAAAAAAGCCACTTCGTATGGATACTGAGCAAACTCATTGCCGCATTGACTGCCGCCGGAATGACCAGGATTCTGCGATATCGCTTCATCCTTTGGTTTTCCATTAGGATTAACGCATAAAGAATAATTGGCATCATCATAAAGCCGACTGCGTTGGCTGCATGATTCAGCGCAACGACCAGCGTGGTCGCCGGCTGGGTGCGAAGAAGCTCGGTGGCAATTTCCAGCAACAGCGCCCCATTGGTTGTCAACGCGGCCATGAGATAATAGTTGGTCCGGTATCGATTCTGGATCATGTTCTTTTTTGCAAGCCAAATTGTAACGCTCAGCGCCAAAATGGCCAAAATATCTGTGCTGATATTGACGCTGACCGTCATAGGGATCCCTCCCCTCCACCATTCTATATTTTCTCATTTTATCGCAACAAAGCAGTCTCGTCCAGTAAATAGTATTTTTTTGTCACTTTTAACGGCTTTTTCTTTTGCTTTAAATTGGTGCTGCACTTCTCCCTGCATCTAATGAAATAAGGATCAAAAAGGAGTGGGTTTCTCTATGCCGCGTTATCTATTGGCTCTGGATCAAGGGACAACCAGTTCCCGTGCAATTCTGTTTGACGACGAGCAGAACATTGTGGAAATTGCCCAGCGGGAATTTTCCCAGATCTACCCCCGGGAGGGTTGGGTGGAGCATGACCCGATGGAGCTCTATTCCTCCCAATATAGTGTCATGATGGAGGTTATCGCCAAGTCCGGCGTAACTGCCCGCGACATTGCCGCCATCGGCATCACCAATCAGCGCGAGACCACCATCCTCTGGGATCGGGAAACCGGCCGGCCCATCTGCAACGCGATTGTATGGCAATGCCGACGCACCGCCGACCTCGTGGACAGACTGGTGCAGGACGGACTGGGCGAATACATCAAAAGCGCCACAGGTCTTGTGCCGGACGCCTACTTTTCCGGCACCAAGATTCGCTGGATGCTGGACCACGTCGAGGGCGCGCAGGCGCGCGCGGAGCAAGGGGATATTCTGTTCGGCACAGTGGACAGCTGGCTGACCTGGAAGCTCACCGGGGGTGCGGCCCACGTCACCGACGTCACCAACGCCTCCCGCACCATGATCTTTAACATCAACACCCTGGATTGGGATGACAAGCTTTTGCAGGCGTTGGACATTCCCCGCGCCATGCTGCCGAAGGTATGCTCCTCCAGCGAAGTTTACGGGTATGCCACTGTTGAAGGCGCGCAGATTCCCATCGCGGGCATTGCCGGAGACCAACAGGCCGCTCTATTCGGACAAACGTGCTTCCACAAGGGCGAGGCGAAAAACACCTACGGCACCGGCTGCTTTCTGCTGATGAACACCGGGGACACTCCCTGCTACAGCGAAAACGGGCTGCTGACCACCATCGCCGTGGGTCTGGGTGGAACGGTACAGTACGCACTGGAAGGCAGCGTGTTCGTGGGCGGTGCTGTAATTCAATGGTTGCGGGACGAGATGCGCTTTTTCGGGGAAAGCCGTGACGCAGAGTATTATGCGCAAAAGGTAACGGACACAGGGGGTGTCTACATCGTACCCGCCTTCACGGGGCTTGGCGCCCCCTATTGGGACATGTATGCCCGGGGGTGTATCATCGGCATCACGCGGGGCACGGGGAGAGATCACATCATCCGGGCTGCCCAGGAATCCATCGCCTACCAAACCCTTGACCTGGTTCGCGCCATGGAACGGGATACCGGCGTTGCCCTCACCGAACTGCGGGTGGATGGCGGCGCCAGCCGGGACGCATTTCTCATGCAGTTTCAGGCCGACATTCTCAGCAAAAGTGTCCGTCGACCCATGATCCGGGAAACCACCGCGCTGGGCGCGGCCTATCTGGCCGGTCTTGCCGTCGGCGTATGGAAGGACACGGAGGAAATCCGCGCCCTGTGGAGCTGCGACAAAACGTTTTTCCCTGACATGGATGACAGTTCGCGAGAGCGGCTTCTCAGTGGCTGGCACAAGGCCGTGGGACGGAGTCTCAATTGGGCGGAACCATAACAAAAAATCAGACAGGGGCGCACTTGCGCCGCCTGTCTCTTTTTATCAACACGATAGAGAGCTTGTTCCCCCCAGCAAACCGCGGGCACTTTTCCGGTACCCAACAAGGCTGATAATCGTAGATAGCTTCATTGCGGCAGGCTTTTGTGACGTTGCATCCCGATGTTGGAATACACGTCATAATGGAAATTTTTATATAAACATTGTAACTAATTGCAAATAAACCAAATGTGGTATTATTTTTATAATAAATTGTTAGGAGGAATCATCAATGAGAGAGAAGACAAAACATAGTAAGGCTCTTTTGGTCAGCGCAATTCTGGGGAGTATATATGCAGTTTATATTGTATATTACTTTTTCTCCAACACTGCTTCGCAAACTGATGCCGCTGCCGCGATCGGAGCCGGAATCGCAACAGCATTAGTCATGCCGCACATGCTCTTTACTGTTTTAGCTGCGATATTTAATTGGCTGGGTTGGGTTGGAAATACCCGCTGGGCAGCACTAGTCGGCGGGATTCTATATGCGGTAGCCGCAGTTTTGTTTATCATGTACGCGCCGTTTGTATTGTTGCAAATGATCTTATCCTTTGTCGGATTTGCAAATCTCAAAAAAATTAGTTCAGCAAACGCCACTGATAATGCGACCGCAGCCCTATAAATCGCACCAAAGGGAACACCAGAAGGCTACCACACGGTAGCCCCTTGGCAATCGATTTATTACATACTGATACTGCGTTGTTGCCATCGTAAAATCTAGATACAAAGAGGAGATATTATGAAAACGTGGCATAAACCGCTGCTTGCTGGTTTAATGTTAGTCTTCCTGTTTTCGCTTTCTGGTTGTAATGAAGACAGTAAAATTACATCGGTTTCTATTTCAACTAAAGATGTAGCAATGTTAACTGGTGAAAGTAATAGCATCTCAGCAACTGTCCAACCTGCTGATCTTAAAAATTTCACTTTAATATGGTCTTCTAGCAACGAAAGCGTTGCCACAGTCGACAATGGCGTAATAACTGCGATTGGTGCTGGAACGACGGAAATTTCAAGCTCATCCAAAAATGGCTATAGCGATACATGTACTATAACCGTTCGAGATCCCATTGTGGCAACAGAA
Organism: Oscillospiraceae bacterium; assembly: GCA_963666535.1. Lineage (GTDB taxonomy): Bacteria > Bacillota > Clostridia > Oscillospirales > Oscillospiraceae. The sequence continues at coordinate 2,881,189 of OY762913.1, forward strand.
GTACAGTGCAATCAGGCAAGTATAGAAGTATTAATTGAAGATTCATTTACTTTGACAGCTACAATATTACCCGAAAATACTGATGATACAACAATTACTTGGGCATCATCTGATACATCAGTCGCTAAAGTAGTAAACGGAGAAGTAACAGGAATTTCTGTTGGAACCGCAACTATTACCGCTACAACTGCAAACAGGCTATCCGCAACCTGTAATGTTTCTGTAGTCGATTTTACGCCAGAACTTTTTGAACAGCTGCTTTCAGAACAACCCTTATATGTCTCAAACACGAAGTACATTGTTCAATCCACGAAATATAAGGCGCTTTATCCCGATATGCTTCAAGCAATCATTACCAACAATAGTGATACTAACATTAAAAATGCTGTCGTAGCTTTTGCAGCATGGGATCACAACAACTTACCCGTCAAGATTCTGGGACAATTCGATTTCTCCGATGGAGAATATTGCAAGCAAGTCAGCTACACTGATATTAACCTTGTCCCTGGCGATTCATTTGGGTCTAGCAACGGGTATAGTTTGTCCACAGATGGAGCCGATATCTCAACAGTTAAGGCTTGCGTTGTCTCTTACGAGGATTTTAATGGATCAATCTGGGAAAATCCGTATTATGATAAATTTGTGGAAATTTACTCGGATCAAATTCTGAGTTGACATCTCAATTCCAGAGCTACCGCATCATGTGAAAACAAGTGGGCGGTTGATCTATCCAAAGTTCTGTGTAAAACACCAAAAAATGGGGTAAAACAGAGCAAACTTATTACAAAGGAACGGTGCTGTTTTGGCACCGTTCCCTTTGCGTCTATGAGCGGCAGAAATGCCGTTTGTCCAGGTTCAGCCACCTTAATGCGTCATCCTGTCGTGAAAAATATACTGCCTTCTTTTCTACGCAAGTGTTCAACTTGCTTTTGCAAATTGTGCATTATTTTCTTTGGATACTTGACGGATAGCCATGCAGGAATCGGATACCAACTTTTTTATGTTTCCTATTTCCCGTCCGATCCATTCTTCCACAATTCGTCGTACGACACAGACGCTTTACTGACGCCAAAAACGTTTAGCAGCCCAGCACTATAAGAATTTGTGCCGTCGCTGACCACTGCGGTCAGCGTAAAGTCAGCGCCGTACAAGGCGGGAATGCCACACTGACATACGCCGCTTTTATACTCCGCCCCGTAGGGGTCTGTGGTCCCATCGGCTGTGGTCTTGACCACCGTATAGCCCCAGTCTTCCTTGGATATGGTTGGGCTGAATGTCAGCCAAAGCGTTTCGGTTGAACTGCCCACTTCGGTAATATTCACGGTGAGACTGGAGATCCGAAGCTGGTCCAATGGCTGTGCCGTTTCCTTGGCCGGAACAGCGGGTGTGCTCCGAAACAGAAAATGTCCGCTCACGCCGCCTAAAGCAAGACCAATTGCAAGCATCATAACCCCAACAAACCAGAGCGCCCTGTGCGCCCGCAATGCCGGTTCATGGCTCTTGGCCGTCTGCCTCGGCTGGCTCTGGCAAAGGTCATCCAACGATGTGTTCAAAACATCGCTCAGCAGCAATAGCTTTGCCATTTCGGGCTGGGTATCTCCCGTCTCCCATTTGGAAATTGCCTGTCTTGAAACATTGATCTTTTCTGCCAGCTGTTCCTGCGAAAGCCCATTCTCCTTCCGCAACGCAGCAAGCCTATCCTGAAACGCCATACCTGAATCCCTCCACCAAGTTGATAGGCCCAGTGTAACACGGCGAGCGGTTGCACACGACCGCCTGTCGCTGGAAAAACCGCAACCTCTGGTTGCAGCGCCCATTTTGCAGTGGCCTATCCCGTTCGCTTCATCGGTCTACCGGCAGCAAAAACCCTTCCTTCTTCAGGGCGATCAGCACACGCAGCAGAACGCTTTTATCCGCACAGGCTACCGTGTGCAAATGGATGCCCCCCGTCAGGGCCGATAGGGGCTTGGCCTCGGCCCTCGCCACCCGCTCCAGAAATTCATCCACGTCATAGCGGGAGCGCAGCCGCAGCGGCCCTCGTATTTCCCCGTATACCGGGTGCTCCACCACCACATCCACAACCTCCGCACCGCAATCTACAATGGTGTACAGCTCTCGTCCCATATCCTCGGGCGCATGGATGCAGGCAATGGTGGTTGTAAGACCCTGGGGTGCTTCCGGTGATACCACATATCCTTTTGGCGTGGCTGTAATATCGGCTCCGCTGGCCCGCAGCAACGCAATATCTCCCACAATAATCTGGCGGCTGACCGAGCACTTTGTGGCAAGGGTCGTTGCGCTTTGCGGCCCTTCGGCGTGCTCCAAAATTCTCAAAATGGCCTTTCTTCTCCGTTCTGCGTCCACAGCATGCCTCACCTCTTGTTTTTTAGTATAACATGCCCGCTACCGCCATGCAACGCTTGCATTTCCTGCCCCACCGGTTTACAATGACCTTACTTGCTTTCGTGTGAGGAGATAACGTTTATGACAAGAGACCAGGCGTTCGAGTTTTTAGACCGCACTGCCCGCGGCATCGCGGAAACCTTTGGCTCCTCCTGTGAAACGCTGGTACACGACTTCAGTGTGCCGACCCATCCCATTCTGTCGATCTACAACGGGCATATTTCCGGACGGCCCGTCGGCTCCACCATGGATATTTTGGGCACTGCCAAAACCCCAGATCCCGACGTGTCCACAACTGACTTTGTCAACCTCTTCGCCACCACTCCCTCCGGTCAGCAGATCAAGTCCTCCACGTTCCATCTCATTGACGAGGATTATAATCTGGCCCTGGGTATTAACTTCGACTTTTCCTCGCTGGTCTACGCAAACCGCATCCTTGTGGATCTTATGAGTGCGGATGCTGATCTGCAAAGCGCCATGTGGCATGGGGGTGACAGTGCGCTGGGCGCCGTGTTTGACGAGTGCGTGTCCGCCGTGGGCAAGCCCGTCTCGGTCCTGACGAAAGAGGACCGCATCCGCATCGTCACTCTTCTGGAACAAAAAAACGCCTTTTCCTTCCGAAAATCGGTTCCTTATGTGGCAAAACATCTGGGCGTCTCCCGCTATACCATCTATAAGTATCTGGACGAGCTGTCCGGTGAGGCTTCCCCCCAGCCGGATTAATTGCCCCGTCCGACCTTATGTTTTCTGCTCTCAATCGCCGCCATCTCTCACGCCCATCATTTGGAATGCTACGACGACAATCAGGGCCCGGCTTAAAAGCCGGGCCCTGATTGCTTGCATGTTATCTTGCTTCTCCTTGCTTCCCCTTGTTTGTCAATCTTTCCTTTTACATTCGCTTTTTAGCCGCGCTGGAACGCGCAGTTCATCCTGCAAAGCCAAACTGTTTGGCCACCATCTCATAGTTAGGCACCGGGACACCGTATTGTCTCCCCAGCCGCACCACCTCAAACACCAATCCGTCTAGTTCCGACGGCTTTCCCGCCCGAATGTCCCGCTGCATGGAGGTAGACGCCGTGGGGGACAATGCATCCAAAATTTCCAGATTGGTTTTCACCACTTCGCTTTCAAACCGAATCCCCATGGCCTCGGCCAACGCCCCAATCTCTTCCGTTAACGCGATAAACAGCGCGCGCTCCGGCCCGTTCTTCTGGGCTGGACCCGCGTCGCAGTCATAGTATTGCCCGCAAGCGGCCATGGGGGAAACGTAGGCAAACTTCTGCAGGGCGTCCCGCCGGATACCATGGGACAACAGTACCGCAATGCCGCTTTTGCTGAGATCTGCCTCCACCTGCTCCAATACGGGACGAAACTCCGCCGCCGTTCTCACACCGAAGACCACTTTGCAAATATCCCCATTAAGCCAAATCGTCCCCGGCGCTTTGATTTCTCCCGCGATGTAAATGCAGCCGTCGGTCACCAGCACGCCGGGCAGCTTTTCCTGCAGCCGCCCCCCGGTACCATAAAGGTTGAGCAGTGGGATGACCACGGTCTCCAACCCAACCGTCCGCTGCAAAAACGGGATGGTCTCCGAAAGCGAATATCCCTTCACACACACGAAAATCACGTCCGGTGTCTCCGCGTATTCCTCCATGGGACAAGCCTTCATCGGCACCACGGTATCACTGCCCCGGGCGGCCGTCTCCATTCGCATCCCATTTTCCCGTATGGCCTCCAAATGCCGTCCCCGGACAATCACCGTTACATCCATGCCCGCCTTGGTCATAAACGCGGCGATCGCCCCGCCGGTCCCGCCGGCGCCAACTACCAGATATTTCATCGTTTGGTTCCTCCCAATAAAACCGCCCGGTACATCCGGGCGGTTTCAAGAATGGTCTTTCTGGGCAAAAAATGTATAAAATGTTAACAATCGATCCTTTTTCACTCAATTAAGTTGATCTTTTCCAGTTTTAAGGGTACAATGTGTTTGCCTGTTCCGGCTTTCACCGCACTTGGCCGGAACCGTAGATCACATATTTAAACGAGGTCAGTTCCTCCAGCCCCATGGGACCTCTGGCGTGCATCTTCTGCGTGGAGATCCCGATTTCGGCCCCCAATCCGAATTCAAAGCCATCGGTAAACCGGGTCGATGCATTGACGTAGACCGCCGCCGCATCCACCACGTCCAAAAATCGCTGGGCCGTGGTGTAATTCTCCGTTACGATGCACTCGGAATGCCCCGTGCCGTGGGCGGCAATAAAGTCCATGGCCTCTTTGGCATCCTTCACAACCCGTGCCGCCAGGATATAGTCGCCGTACTCGGTGTCCCAATCCTGCTCCGTGGCGGGGATCACCGTTTCTCCCAAGATCGTCTGGGTCACGGGACAGCCCCGCAGTTCCACGTTATGCTCCCTGAGTTTTGCCCACGCCAGAGGAAAGAACTGTTCCGCCACTTTTTCATGCACCAGCACGCACTCCGCGGCGTTGCAGACCGATGGGCGGGAGCACTTGGCGTTACACAGGATGTCCGCCGCCATCGTCAGGTCGGCCGCCTCGTCCACATAGATATGACAAACGCCCTCACCGGTACGGATCACCGGTACCTTTGCGTTTTCCACCACCGAGCGAATCAGGCCCGCGCCCCCTCTGGGGATCAGCACATCCAAATACCCGGTCAGATTCATCATCTGGGCAGCGCTTTCCCGGCTGGTATCCTCTACCAAACTGACGCAGTTCTGGGGTAGGCCTGCCTGCTCCAGCGCCTGCCGCATGACAGTAATAAACGCGGTGTTGCTGTGGATCGCTTCCTTGCCCCCGCGCAGGATCACGGCGTTGCCTGATTTCAAACAAAGCACCGCAGCATCCACCGTAACGTTAGGGCGCGCCTCGTAAATAATCCCAATCACACCCAGCGGCACCCGCCGCTTTCCAATGATCAGTCCGTTGGGGCGCTTTTCCATTTTGGTCACCGCACCAATGGGGTCGGGCAGCGCTGCTACTTGGCGCACCCCCTCGGCCACGCCTGCCAAACGTTCGGGCGTCAGCGTCAGCCGATCCAGCAGGGACTGGCGCATCCCCGCCTGCTTTGCGGCGTTCAGATCCGCCAGGTTAGCGTCCAAGATCTCTTTTTCGCGGGTTTGCAGCGCCATGGCGATGGCTTCCAGCGCAGCATTTTTCCGCTTGGTGTCCGCCACTGCCAACACACGGGCCGCCTGCTTGGCGGCGTGGCCCTGTTGTTCCAGCCTTGTCATGCGTTTCCCCTCCCACTGAACAGCGTACCGATGGGCGCGCCGCTGACGATTTCATACAGATCCTCCATCCGCTCACCGTTGGTAATCACCATGTCAATTCCCGCCTGCAAACAGACCTTTGCCGCGGATATCTTCGTGGCCATGCCGCCGGTTCCCCACTGGGAGCCGCCGCCGTCTGCCAGCGCCATGATCTGGTCCGTGATCTCAGTGACCTTTTCAATGCGTTTGGCGTTGGGGTCGCGATGGGGATTTGCGTCATACAGACCATCGATATCGGACAGCAAAATGAGCAAGTCGGCGTGGCACAGCCGCGCCACAATCGCGGAAAGGGTATCGTTGTCGCCCAGCACCTTGCATTTGCCTGTCTCAATTTCCGTGGAGGAAACGGAGTCATTTTCGTTGACCACGGGGATGCACTTGAGCTCCGTCAGCGCGGTAAATGTGCGCTCCAGATGGGCGCACCGTCCAGCGTCCTCCACATCTTCATCAGTCAAAAGAATTTGTGCCACCGTGCAGCCGTATTCTCCAAACAGCTTGTCATAAATATGCATCATCTCACACTGCCCCACAGCGGCGGCGGCCTGCTTCACCCGCAGTTCGGTAGGGCGATGCTCCATTCCCAGTTTGCCCGCGCCGATGGCGATGGCGCCGGAGGAAACAAGAATGATCTCATGCCCCATCCCCTGCAAGTCAGCCAGTGTTCGAGCCAGATGATCAATACTATGAAAATTAACGGTGCCGTTTTCCCGCGTCAGGGTGGAGGTACCCACCTTTACCACGATACGACGTCCTGTCGCGTCCATGCCGCTCACTCCTTGTGTTCCAGTATCTCTTTGATTTTTTCCATCATAGCATACCGCGCTTCGTTTGTCCACGGAGTGAAAAAGTTTTGATTTTAGCGTTTTTTCGTCTTTGTTCCCTTGATAATCCCGTTGTTTTAGACTACAATAGGCGAGGCCACTTTGGGCAGGACCTGGATCGCTTGCCGGAGTGTGTGCATGCCATCGTTAGGAGAAGACAAATCCATGCTCAACATCGTTTTAGTGGAGCCGGAGATCCCTATGAATACCGGCAATATCGCCCGCACCTGCGCCGCCACCCGCAGCAGACTGCATTTAATTAAACCGCTGGGCTTCGACATTAGCGATAAGGCCGTTAAGCGCGCCGGTCTGGATTATTGGCCTATGGTTGATCTTCAGGTCTATGAGGATTTGGATGACTTTTTTGCCCGGAATCCCGCCCCCGATCTGTGGCTTGCCACCACGAAAGCACCCCGTCCCTACTGCAATGCAGCCTTCCGGGACGGCTGTTTTTTGTTCTTCGGTAAGGAGACCGCCGGGCTGCCGGAACATTTCCGGCAAACTCACTTCGACCGCTGTATCCGTATCCCCATGCGGGAGGATGCGCGAAGTCTTAACCTTGCAAACTCCGTAGCTGTTGTGGCCTACGAGGCGCTGCGGCAGCTCGACTTCCCCGACCTGTCGGGAGCAGGTGAGATGGCGTGCGCCGAGTAGTCCGTAAATGATTTGCCATCTGCTTTTGTGTCCCATAATCCTTATATCACAACGAGGTGTCTATATGAATTATCACAAAAAAACCGTTCAAGACATTGACGTGGCTGGAAAAAAGGTTCTGCTGCGCTGCGACTTCAACGTACCCCAGGATAAAACCACTGGCGCCATTACGGACGATACGCGTATCGTTTCCGCCCTGCCCACCATCCGGTATCTGCTGGAACAGAACGCTGCCGTCATTGCCTGTTCCCATTTGGGCAAGCCCAAGGGGCAGATAAAACCCACGCTTTCTCTGGCCCCTGTGGCATCCCGCCTGAGCGCACTTTTGGGAAAGCCCGTCGCCTTCTGCCACGATGTTGTGGGACCCGACGCCGCGGCTAAAACCGCCGCAATCAAACCGGGCGAAATCATCCTGCTGGAAAATCTGCGATTTGAGCCAGGGGAAGAGAAAAACGATCCCGCCTTTGCCAAAGCCCTGGCCGACATGGCTGAGGTTTACGTTTCCGACGCCTTCGGCACCGTACACCGTGCCCACGCCTCTACCGCAGGTGTGGCGGCTTATCTGCCCGCCGTGTCCGGTTTCCTTATTCAGAAGGAACTTGAGATCATGGGCGGCGCACTGAACAATCCGAAACGTCCCTTTGTCGCCGTTCTTGGCGGCTCTAAGGTCTCGGACAAAATCGGTGTCATCAGCAACCTTTTGGAAAAGGCCGATGCCATCCTCATCGGCGGCGGCATGGCTTATACCTTTAAAAAAGCGCAGGGGCACTCCATCGGCACCTCCCTGTGTGAGGAGGATAAGCTGGATTACGCCGGCCAGATGATGGAAAAGGCAGTGGCTCGGGGCGTCACCTTTCTGTTGCCGGAAGACAATCTGGCGGCAGACCGCTTTGCCGCCGATGCCACTCCAATCTCTGTAGCGCAAGATATTCCCGACGGTCTTATGGGATTGGACATCGGTCCCAAAACCATCGCTGCCTATACCAAGGTACTCCAAACCGCTGGCACCATTATCTGGAACGGCCCCATGGGGGTGTTTGAATTCCCCTCCTTTGCAAAGGGCACGGAAGCCATAGCCAAGGCTATGGCAGAAAGTCGCGCTGTCACCATTGTAGGCGGCGGTGACTCAGGGGCGGCTGTGGAGCAGTTGGGCTATGCGGATAAAATGTCGCATATCTCCACGGGCGGCGGGGCCTCTCTGGAATTTCTTGAGGGGCTGGAGCTTCCCGGCGTAGCGTGTCTGCTGGATCAATAAATTTTCTTACTAAACAAGGAGATGCCTTTTATGAATAAAAAGTACCGCAAGACCATAATCGCGGGAAACTGGAAAATGAATATGAGTGTTTCGGAAACCAGAGCCTATACCGAGGCAATTAAACCCATCCTCCCCCGTGGAAAGTGGTGCGAAATAGTGCTGTGCGTACCTGCTGTCAACATCACCCCCACCATCAAGCTGTTTAAGAACACGCGCATCGCGATCGGCGCGCAGAACCTGCATTACGAAAGCAGCGGTGCCTTCACCGGCGAGGTCTCCGCGGAAATGCTGGAGGATCTGGGCATTAAATACGTTGTAGTCGGGCACAGCGAGCGCCGTCAGTACTATAACGAGGTCGACATAACCGTAAACAAAAAAGTCCATGCCGCACTGGATGCCGACATTTCCCCCATCATTTGTGTGGGCGAAGCGCTCGTCCAGCGGGAGATGGGCGTTACGTCGGACTATATTTCCTATCAGGTCAAGATGGCACTGTCTGGTGTCCGCACGGACAAGGTACGTCACGTCATTCTGGCGTATGAGCCGTTGTGGGCCATCGGCACCGGTCACACCGCCTCTCCCCAGCAGGCGGGCGAGGTGTGCGCCCATATCCGCGCCGTGATCCGCAAACTATACGGTGCCCGCATCGCCCGTGCCATCACCATTTTGTACGGCGGATCTATGAATGCCAAAAACGCCGCCGACCTTCTGGCGCAGCCCGATGTGGACGGTGGCTTAATCGGCGGCGCGTCGCTGATCCCCGAAGACTTCGTGGCGATTATCAATGCGGCCAATCAGAAGCAGGTGTGAAGCGTGTGCTTCCCGGTTTTCCGGATTCGCCAGCCTTCCCCGTAGGCTGAGATAGAACTGAGGTAACTATGAAAACACCAACAACACTCATCATTATGGATGGCTTTGGCCTGAGCGATCGTACCGCTGGCAACGCCATAGCGTCCGCCGAAACCCCCAATTTGGATCGCATTTTCGCTCAATCTCCCTTCTGCCGCCTGTCCGCCTCGGGTCTGGATGTTGGTCTGCCCGAAGGACAGATGGGCAACAGCGAGGTGGGTCATACCAACATCGGCGCGGGCCGGGTGGTATTTCAGGATCTCCCACGCATCACGCGGGACATCCAGACGGGTGACTTTTTCCAGAACGAGGCCTTTCTTGAAGTGATGGAGAACTGCCGTGAGTGGGGCACCTCGCTCCATCTCATGGGCCTGCTCTCCGACGGCGGCGTCCACAGCCACATCAGCCACCTATATGCCCTGCTGGAACTGGCCAAACGTTGCGGCGTCGCTCAGGTTTATATTCATGCCATGCTGGATGGCCGGGATGTAGCCCCCACCTCCGGCCTTGGATATGTAAAAGACTGCGCCGCAAAATGCCGCGAGCTTGGCGTAGGAACCATCGCTACCGTCTCCGGTCGCTATTACGCCATGGACCGCGACCAGCGCTGGGATCGCGTGCAAAAGGCCTACGACGCCATTGTGGATGGCGAGGCCCCCTTTGAGCCCGACCCCGTTGTTGCCGTGCAAAAATCCTATTACGCTGGCGTGACTGATGAATTTATGGTTCCTGTTGTTTGTGCGGAAAATTCTAATTTCAAGGAAGGCGACTGTGTCATCTTCTTTAACTTCCGGCCTGATCGGGCCCGGGAACTGACCCGTGCCATGGTAGACGAGGATTTCCACGAACTGCACCGCAGCCGCGGCTTTCAGCCGGTACATTTTGTCTGTACCACGGAGTACGACGCTTCGATGCCCAACGTTACCGTGGCGTATCCCCGCCAAAAGCTGACCAATATTCTGGGTGAGTACCTCAGCCAGGTGGGTCTAACCCAGCTGCGGATTGCCGAAACCGAGAAATACGCCCATGTCACCTTCTTCTTTAACGGCGGTGTGGAGACGGTGTTCCCCGGCGAGGACCGCGTCCTGATTCCCTCCCCCAAGGTCGCCACTTACGATCTTCTGCCGGAAATGTCCGCCCCCGCTGTTACTGAGGAAGCAGTGCGCCGCATCGAAAGCGGCGCGTACGACGTGATCATTTTGAATTTTGCCAACTGCGACATGGTGGGTCATACCGGGGTGCTGGATGCGGCGATTGCGGCTGTGGAAACGGTGGATTCCTGCGTGAACTCGGTGGTAGAAGCCACCGCCGCCATGGGTGGCGTCACCCTGATCACGGCTGATCACGGCAATGCCGAACAAATGACAGCGCCGGATGGATCCCCCTTCACCGCCCACACCACGAACCCTGTTCCCTTTGCCATTGTGGGTGCCAGCGTAACGCTGCGCGATGGCCGCCTGTCCGACATCGCACCCACTATTCTGGATATTATGGGTCTTAACAAACCCGACGAAATGGACGGAAACACCCTCATTCAACCTTAATCATCAAGCGTGCCATCCGGCGCGTCTTCTCAAAATAGAATGATTCAACACATACAAAAGGAGACTAACGAATGAAAAGCATGATCGAGATTGTTGACGTTATGGCGCGGGAGATCCTGGATTCCCGCGGGAATCCCACGGTTGAGGTGGAAGTCGTCCTGGATGACGGGGTGATCGGTCGCGCAGCAGTGCCTTCCGGTGCCTCCACCGGCATCTATGAGGCCTGCGAGCTGCGGGACGCAGACAAGGCCCGCTACGGCGGCAAGGGTGTTTCCAAAGCGGTGGGCAATGTAAACACCGAGATTGCCGAAGCCCTTATCGGCACCAACGTTTTGGACCAAATTGCCATCGACCACACACTGATCGAACTGGATGGCACCTGCAACAAATCCCGTCTCGGCGCCAATGCGATTCTGGGCGTATCTCTGGCGTGTGCCAGAGCCGCTGCTGAAAGCCTGGGAACTTCTCTTTATCAATATATCGGCGGCGTGAACGCAAAAACCTTACCCGTTCCCATGATGAATATCATTAACGGCGGCGCTCATGCCACCAACAATGTGGATATTCAAGAATTCATGGTCATGCCCGTGGGCGCAAAATCCTGGCGGGAGGCACTGCGGATGTGCGCCGAGGTCTTCCATGCGTTAAAGACGGTTCTCAAAGAAAACGGTACCCCTGCCGCCGGCGTGGGCGATGAAGGCGGCTATGCCCCCAACCTCAGGAAAGACGAGGATGCCCTGAAAGCCATTGTGACTGCCATCGAAAAAGCCGGCTATGCCCCCTATGACGATTTCATGATCGCCATTGATGCCGCCGTATCTGACTGGTACGACGAGGAGACCGGCTGTTACAACCTGCCAAAGGCCAAAAAGACTATGACCCGTCAGCAAATGGTCAACCTGTATAAGGGCTTTGTGTCCAAGTACCCCATTATTTCGATCGAAGACGGCATGGGCGAAAACGACTGGGAAGGCTGGCAGATGCTCACCAAAGCACTGGGCAAAAAGGTGCAGCTTGTGGGTGACGACCTGTTCGTGACCAATGTAGAGCGTCTTGCCAAGGGGATCGAACTGGGCGTCTGTAACTCCATCCTCATTAAGGTCAACCAGATCGGCACCCTCACTGAAACGCTGGATGCCATTCAGATGGCAAACCGCGCCGGTTACACCGCCATCGTCTCTCACCGCTCAGGGGAAACCGAAGACACCACCATCGCCGATTTGGTCGTGGCTATGAACGCCAGCCAAATCAAGACCGGCGCTCCCTCCCGCTCCGACCGCGTGGCCAAGTACAACCAGCTGCTGCGCATTGAGGAAGAGCTGGACGATGTCGCCTATTACCCCGGCAGAAGCGCCTTCTTTAATTTAAAGCTGCAATAAAATAAAGGATCACAACAGTGGGTGCGTAATCTGGCCAGATTACGCACCCACTGTTCTCCCGCATGTTCAAAAGAAGGGGCCGCTCCTATTCCGGAGCGGCCCCAAGTGGTTTGTCGGCAGGTGACAGGGCGATTCACGCAGGCCCCCAAGCCGTAGACTTTACTTAATTGCCTTGGTGTCGATCTCTTCCCGCAGCGCTTTGGAGAAGTCAGCCAAAAGCATGGTTCCTTGGTCGCCGCCGGCGCGGGTGCGAACGGCAACGGTGCCGTCCTCGGCCTCCTTATCCCCCACCACCAGCATATAGGGGATCTTCTGCATCTGTGCCTCGCGGATCTTATAACCGATCTTCTCGTTGCGGTGATCGATCTCTACACGGAATCCGGCCTCGTCCAGCTGGGCCGCAATCTGATCGGCATAGGCCGCCGCGCGGTCTGTGATCGGCAGCACTACCACCTGTACGGGGGCCAGCCAAGCGGGGAACGCACCGGCAAAATGCTCGGTGATCACACCGATAAAGCGTTCGATCGAGCCCAGTGCCACGGTGTGAATCATAATTGGGCGGTGCTTCTCGCCATCCGCTCCGGTATACTCCAGCTCAAACCGCTCAGGCATCTGGAAGTCCAGCTGAATGGTACCACACTGCCAGGTGCGGCCAATGGCGTCTTCCAGGTGGAAATCGATCTTCGGGCCGTAGAACGCGCCATCGCCGGGATTGACGGTGTACTCTCGTCCGCTCTTTTCCAGCACGTTTTTCAGCACGCCCTCGCTGTAATTGCGCATCTCCTCGGTGCCGATAAAGTCCTCTGGGCAGGTGGACAGCTCAATGTGGTACTGGAAGCCGAACATTTTATAAATGCCGTCGATCTTGTTGATCACGCCTGTAATTTCGTCTTCCATCTGGCTCTCGGTCATGAAAATGTGCGCGTCATCCTGGGTGAAGCAGCGCACGCGGAATAGGCCGTGAAGGGCGCCGGACAGCTCGTGACGATGCACAATGCCAAGCTCGCCCACCCGCATGGGCAGATCCTTATACGACCAAGGGCGGCGCTTGTACACCAACATGCCGCCGGGGCAGTTCATGGGTTTAATGGCATAGTCGCCGTCGTCGATTTTGGTAAAATACATGTTGTCCTGATAGTGATCCCAGTGACCGGAACGGTGCCACAGCTCCTCGTTGAGAATCAGGGGCGTGCGCACCTCCTGATAACCGCACTTGCGGTGCAGCTGCCGCCAAAACGCCTCCAGCTCGTTGCGGATCACCATACCCTTGGGCAGGAAAAAGGGAAACCCGGGTCCCTCATCGCAGAGCATAAACAGATCAAGATCCTTGCCAATTCTGCGATGATCGCGCTTTTTGGCCTCCTCCATACGAAGCAGGTAGGCATCCAGATCTTCCTTTTTGGGAAAGCAGGTTCCGTAGATGCGCTGCAGCATTTTTTTGTTGGAGTCGCCCCGCCAATAAGCGCCGGTGCAGGAGGTAAGCTTGATGGCATTGCCTTTGACCCGTCCGGTGGAATCCAGATGGGGTCCTGCACACAGGTCTGTGAACTCCCCCTGCTTGTAGAAGGAAATGATGGCATCCTCCGGCAGATCGTGGATCAGTTCCACCTTGTACGGCTCGTTTCGTTCTTCCATGAATTGAATTGCCTCGGCCCGAGGCAGCTCAAAGCGCTCCAGCTTCAGCTTTTCCTTGCAAATATTACGCATTTCCTTCTCCAACGCCTCTAGGTGTTCGGCGTTCATGGGAAATTCTGCGTCAAAATCGTAATAGAAACCATCGGCGATTGCGGGTCCTATGGCCAACTTCACACCTGGATACAGGCGCTTGACCGCCTGGGCCAGAATATGAGAGGTGGTATGGCGATAGGTGTTCCGATATGCTTCATTTTCAAAGGTGTAGATATTTTCTTCGCTCATGGGAAAAACTCCTTTCAATGTGAGGGGACGAAAAAATGCTTCACCCCCGATAAAATCAGGGGTGAAGCATAAATACTCCACGGTTCCACCCTGCTTGCAGCCATAATGGCTGCCGCTTCGTAGCGCTTTAACGGGCGTACCCGGCTTCGGTTCACCAAAGCGGCTCTGAGGCGGTACGGTTTCACCTTCCGCAAGGGGGCTTGCAGCCACGGCTCCCTCTCTCTGCGCATCCGGTGAAGCGCTTCCTCTTCTGTGCCTTTTTATATGTGAAAAACTATACCACCAAAAGGCCGTCCTGTCAAGCGATACCCCCTTTCCCCCTACCTTTGGCAGAAAAAATTTCGTTGACCGAATCGCAGTCAAAATGCTATAATATTCCCAGAAATTACATTCCATTTTTGTGTAATATTTCATTCCTTTCGGGTTGCCTTCCCTGTTCTGCCCCCACTGCCCCTTTTCCCCAAAAGAAATGAAAAAAACCTGTTGGAATCCTGTTTCTGGTCTTGACTTAAAGATACGAATTTGTTATCATGTGATAGAAAAGATAAATAAACGTCGAGGTAGGCAGCGTCCTTATGCTGCCCCGCCGGGAGGTAACAATATGGCCACACAAAACAAAAACCAATCCCCGAATGTCAAACCGGACAGTCAGAGCATCGTCAGCTTCAGTCTCATGGGGCCGGAAAGTGGCGCGCCCTGCCTTGTGGACTCCAACAACGGGAAGATTACCCGTATCCGCCCGTATCAGTTCGACAACATTCAGCAGGCGGATCACGATTTCGACCCATGGAAGATGGAGGCCCGGGGGCAGACCTTTCAAGCGCCCACTCGCGCTCCGCTGACGCATTTTGGCATCGGCTATAAAAACCGTGTGTATTCCCCCAACCGGGTTCTGTGGCCGCTCAAGCGCGTGGACTGGGACCCTAAGGGCGAGCGCCATCCCGAAACCCGCGGCAAATCCAAATTCGTCCGCATCTCTTGGGATGAGGCGGCGCAGATCTGCGCCGACGAACTCACGCGCATGAAGGAAACGTACGGCTGCGAGGCGGTTTTGTGCGAGTCTGATATGCACGGCGAGGGTAAAAACGTCGCTCCCAGCCATGGCTGTCCCAACCGCCTGCTGTCTCTCATGGGTGGCTACACCCTTCAGATGCGGAACATGGACAGCTGGGAAGGGTGGTACTGGGGGGCCAAGCACGTCTGGGGCTGTGAACCGGTGGGGGAACAGGCTCCCCGCGTCAATCTTTATCCCGATATTGTGAAACACTCTGATACCCTGCTGTTTTGGGGCTGCGATCCCGAGGTAACCCCGCTTGGCTTCGGCAGCCATATTCCCACCTATCTGTGCTACTGGTTTACAGAGCTTGGCATCAAATCCATTTATATTTGCCCCGACCTGAACTACGGCGCCTCCATTCACGCCGACAAATGGATTCCGGTTCTGCCCAATACTGATGCTGCCATGCAGCTTGCCATAGCCTATCAGTGGCTGACCAGCGACACCTATTACAAGGATTATATTGCAGAGCACACCTACGGATTTGATAAGTTTACCGCCTATGTCATGGGCGAGGAAGACGGCATTCCGAAAACCCCGGCGTGGGCCTCGGAAAAGTGCGGCGTGCCGGAGTGGACCATCAAGGCACTGGCCCGCCACTGGGCGAAGCGGGCCGTCAGTATTCTCCACGGAAACGGAGGTTCCTTCATCCGTGGTCCCTATTCCAGTGAACCAGCCCGACTGGAAGTCATGCTGCTTGGTATGCAGGGCCTGGGCCGCCCCGGCGTACACCAGGCTAAAATGATCGAATGGAATATGTGGGCCAAGGATTACCCGGTGCCCTTCACGCCGGAGTTTGTCCCCGCCATGCCCCATAGCGGCGATCCTCTGCGCCCGGTGGACGGGGACCTGCCGGACGAAATCAATATGAAACGGTTCTGTCTATCCGACACGCAGAAAAAGCGAGCTCCCGAGCTCATTGACCTGTTCGAGCAGCTGCCCGCCCCCAAGCAGTTTATTCCCCGCTGCCTGGTTCAGAAAGCCATTGTAGACGGCCACGCCGAGTGGTACGGCCTGCACTGCTTTTCCACCAGTCAGATTCCCCGGGAGAATAACTACCGTCTGCCCACCACCAAGTATCAGTTCGAAAAGATTGTGTACCCCCGCCCCGGCATGTCCAAGGTGCACATGCTCTGGTCCTCTGCCCCGTGCAACACCACCTGCTGGAACCACGGCAATCTCTTTATTGACGCCTATCGTCATCCCGACATTGAGACCTTTGTGGTGCAGCACCCTTGGCTGGAAAACGACTGTTACTTTGCCGACCTCATTCTGCCCGTGTGCACCAAACACGAGATGAACGATCTGGGCAACGACATGTCCGGCGGCGTATTCACCTCTGTTTATCTGGAGGAGCCTTGCTGCGCCCCGCTTGGCGAATCTGTGTCTGATTTTGATGTGTGCGCCAAGGTGGCGGAAAAGTTGGGGCCGGAATATTACCGTGCCTACACCGGGAACCTCACGGAAAAGGAACGCGTGCGTTTCTTTTACAAGGCAACCGGCTGCGAGGAACGAATGAGTTGGGAAACTTTTCAAAAAGAGAAGATTTACGTTGTCCCTTATAAGAAGGACACCGAGAAGATCCCCGCCGGGCTGTATCCCTTCTATCAGGATCCTAAAAACAACCCTCTGACCACTCCCACCGGCCTTTTGGAGTATTCATCCTCGGAAATCGAGAAATTTATGCCCGACGACCCGGAGCGTCCGCCGGTGCCCCATTGGATTGAAAAAAGCGAATGTCACGACGAGCGGCTGTCCAGCGAGCGGGCCAAGAAGTACCCCTTGCTTTGCATGTCCAACCACGGTCGCTGGCGTGTTCATGCCCAGTGCGACGATGTGGTGTGGACGCGGGAAATGGAAACCATGAAGATACGCGCCAAAGACGGCTATCAGTACGAGCCGGTGTGGCTGTCCACGGACGAGGCGAAAAAGCGCGGCATCCAGCACCGTGACATAGTCAAAATCTACAATGAGCGGGGCATCGTACTGGCCGGTGCCTATGTGACCGAACGCCTGATCCCCCAAACCTGCTATATTGACCATGGTTCCCGTTTGGATCCCATCATCCCCGGCTGGCTGGACCGGGGTGGCTGTATCAACTCCATTACCCCCACTTCCCTCACTTCTAAAAACTCCACCGGTATGGCCACCAGCGGCTTTTTGGTACAGGTGGAAAAGGTAACTGACGAGGAAATGGCCGCATGGAAGCGAGATTACCCCGAAGCCTTTGCCCGCAAGGTAGACCCCGCAGCTGGCGTGTGTTTGGACGGATGGCTTCTCACAGAGAAGGAGAAAAAGTGATATGGCAAACGTATTTGTGATTGATATCGGCCGCTGCACCGGCTGCTATAACTGCCAGCTTGCCTGTAAGGACGAGCACGTTGGAAACGACTGGCGGCCCATTGCGGCGCCGGAGCCTCCCACTGGTCAGTTCTGGATCAATGTGCAGGAACATGTGTGTGGCACCCGACCCAAGGTGAAGATTCACTATATCCCCAAGCTGTGCAATCACTGCGACAACGCGCCCTGCATGGCGGCGGCAAAGGACGGCGCTATTTACCGCCGGGACGACGGGCTTGTCATCATCGACACAGAAAAGGCCAAGGGGCAAAAGGCCATTGCGGAAGCTTGCCCCTACGGCGCGATTTACTGGAACGAGGAGCTGGAGCTGCCGCAGAAATGCACCGGCTGCGCCCACCTGCTGGATAACGGATACAAGCAGCCCCGCTGCGTGGAAGCCTGCCCCACGGACGCGCTGCGCTTTGGCAAGGAGGAGGACCTGAAAGACCTGCTGACAGACGCCGTGACTCTCTCTCCCGAACTGGGCTGTTCCCCCCGGGTGTACTACCGCAACATACCCCGAAAATTTATCGGGGGTACCGTTTACGACCCGGACGAGAAGGACATCATCGAGGGGGTTCATTGCGTGCTGACCGCCGCAGACGGCAGCATTCGCGAGGTTTTGACCGACGATTTCGGCGACTTCTGGTTCAAGGATTTGCCCGTGGGCAACTTTTCCCTGACCATCTCCATGGACGGTTTTTCCGGTGTTAGTTTCTCCTCCCTCAGCACGGAAAAGGACATTAACTTGGGTGATATCCCCCTCAAGCGGAAATAAAACGCATAAGACCATTTTTAATTTCATGATCATACTCAAAAAGCGCAAAAACCAACTAGAAGTGAGCCATATGCAAAAAAGCATGGCCTCCCCAATTGGGGAGGCCATGCTTTTTTAGAACAGGCGGCTGACCCATGATTGGGCCAACCGCACAGTCTGAACTCAGTCGGGCATGGCCCTGACCTTGTCAAATTCCTCTGTGATTTCCTGCGAGGGCGCTTCGGTGGCAAGGCTCACTGCCACGATGCATACGCAGGCAACCAGGAAGGCGGGCAGCAGTTCGTAAATGTTCCAGGCGCCCCCCAACGGACGGACAACGTATTTCCACACAAACACCATCGCCCCGCCGGACACCATGCCAGCCAGCGCGCCGTATCGGTTCGAGCGTCTCCAAAACAGGGAGAAGAGCACCACGGGGCCGAAGGCCGCACCGAAGCCCGCCCAGGCAAAGGAAACAATACTAAACACCGAGCTGGCAGGGTCCCGCGCGATAAACAGAGCAATCACGGCGATGATGATAACGGTCAGACGGGCGATCACCATTTCCGTCTTGCCGGACATCTTAATCTTGAACACATCCCGCATCAGGTTCTGGGACACGCTGGAGGAAGCGGCCAACAGCTGGGAATCAGAGGTGGACATGGTGCACGCCAGAATACCGGACAGCACAACGCCGGCCAGCAGGGCGGCGGCCACGCCGTGCTCGCTGAGCAGCTGAGCAAGCTGAATGACCACCGTCTCCGAGGCAGACCCTTCCAGTACAGCAATGGCGCCGACCTGGGAGGCGGCGTAGCCAATGATACCGATAAAAATAGAGACGGTCATGGAGATGACCACCCAGACGGTGGCGACACGGCGGGACAGCTTCAGCTTGCGGTCATCTTCAATGGCCATAAAGCGCAGCAGGATGTGTGGCATACCAAAATAGCCCAAGCCCCACGCCGTGGTGGAAACAATCGTGATAATCCCGTAGGGACTGGCACTGTTGGTGGCCATGTCATGGGTCAGGGTCATGGACAGATACCCTGGCAGTGCTTCTGCGTTGGTCAGCACGACATCCATCCCGCCGGCGGCGGAAATGCCGAACAGCGTAATAGCAATGAGCGCGATGGTCATGACGATGCTCTGGACAAAGTCGGTGGTCGAAGCCGCCAGAAAGCCTCCCAATGCGGTATAGCCCACAATCACGATGGCGGAGATCACCATCGCCGTGAGATAGTCCCAGCCAAACAGGCTGTTGAACAGCTTGCCGCAAGCGGCAAAGCCGGACGCGGTATAGGGGATAAAGAAGATGATAATTACGACGGCGGCGATGGCCATGAGGATGTTCTTATCATCACGATAACGCCTGGAAAAAAACTCCGGAAGGGTGATGGAATTGCCCGCCACATGCGTATAGCGGCGGATACGCTTGGCCACGAAGAGCCAGTTGAGATAAGTACCCACGGCAAGCCCAACGGCAGTCCAGCCTGCATCGGCGATCCCGCACAGATAGGCAACGCCGGGCAGCCCCAGCAGCAGCCAGCTGCTCATATCCGAGGCCTCGGCGCTCATAGCGGTGACCAGCGGGCCAAGCTTGCGCCCCCCCAAATAAAAATCTCCGGCGTCGCGGTTGCGGCGGGAACAGACCACGCCGATGGCCAGCATGACCGCCAGGTAGGCCACGATGGCCGCAATCATACAGATTTTTGATGTAGTCATAACAGTAACTCCTTCTCACTTTTTTAAAACAACAAGGCCAATTATATCATACATTTCAATAGATGAAAACGCAGAACGATGTATAGACACTATTCTATACATAATTCTGCATTTCAGTGGGAATGTTTTTATTTTCAGTGCTTATGATCTGTACTTTTTTGATGCAATTTTTATGACGAAAATTATTTTTTTATGCGAAACCCGTTTAAAAACATGGGCATCATGCTCTCGGCGTAGCGGGTAAGGGCATACTCCCCGTCACAAATACACCAGTCGTACAGGAGCGCCCGCTCGCACAGCGCGTAAGCCTTTACGATCTCGTTGGCAGACACATCGGTACGCAGCTGCTCGTTCCCCTGCCCCTCGGTGACAATCTGCCGAAGGAGCTTATAGTAGGTTCGGTTATGATCCATCAGGTGCTTTTCCCCCCGGGTCACCAGCTGGGAGGAATACAGCCGTGCCAGCAGATCCAGCGAAACGCTGTTTTCTATCATGGAAAAGAGCGCCCGGTTGAGTAACATCAGCTTGTCAAAGCTATCCTGCAGCGGGTCCAGCGTGGGGGCAAGGTCCTCATACTTTTCGTCAAACAGATAGGACAGGGAGCTGAGCAGGGCGTCCTTCCCGTCAAAGTAGTGATAAAAAGAACCCCGGGATGCGCCCGCTGCCGAAAGAATCTCCTCTACGGTGGTATCGTCATACCCCTGCTCGTAAAACAGCCGCCAGGCGGCCGAGACGATGCGCCCTTTTGTGTTTTTGCCTGTTTTCTTTGCCATAACGTTCCACTCCTGACCGCTGCATCAGGATTCTTTCTTGCCGGCAGCGGTTTTATTGTACAGGAACAGGTCGCACTTGATCATGCCGTTATACAGCTTGCGCTTTTTATCCGCCTGCCTGCCAAAGGTGCGCTCGAACTCGGTGTGAGAGGACAACAGCGCAAGCCGCCATCCCTGCGGCATCTTACGGAATGCCTCGCCAAAGCCGCGGTAAAGCTCCTCCGCCTCCGACCGCTCCATCAGCCGCTCGCCATAGGGCGGGTTGGTAACCACGCGTCCGTATTCCTCATCCCGGTGGAATTTCATGGCGTCGGCCACCTCGAACCGGACAAACTCGGTTACATCCGCCTTCTCGGCGTTGCTTTTGGCGATTTCCACCGCATGGGGATCTAAGTCCCCTCCCCAGATGTCATAGACGCCGTGAAACTCCTGATCCATCGCCTCGTCCGCGGCCTCCATCCACAGGCCCGACGGCACGCGGCCCCACCGCTGAGCGGCAAAGCTGCGGGACAGGCCGGGGGCACGATTTTTGGCAATTAGAGCAGCCTCAATGGGAATGGTGCCCGAGCCGCAGAAGGGGTCGCAGAAGGGGTCCTGCCCCCGATATTTAGACAGCAGCACCAACGCCGCCGCCATCGTCTCCCGCAGGGGCGCGTCCACGCCCACGGCCCGGTAGCCCCGTTTATAAAGCCCCTCTCCCGAGGTATCCAAGTACAGCGTAGCCATATCCTTGATAATGGCAAACTGGATCTGGTAGCGGCTGCCCGTTTCCGGCAGCTGCTCCACACCGTACTGCTCGCCCAGCCGCTTTGCCGACGCCTTTTTCACGATAGACTGACAGGCGGGAACGGAATGAAGCTTGGAATTCAGGGTATAGCCCTTCACCGGGAACTCCCCTTCCCGGGGGATATAGTCCTCCCACGGCAGGGCGCGGGTGCCCTCGAAAAGCATTTCAAAATCGTCGGCGGGAAAGGAGCCCAGCTCCATCAAAACCCGCGCGCCGCAGCGCAGGTTGATGTTCAGGCGGGGGATATCGGCAAACGAGCCCTCGCAGTGAACGCGGCCGTTTTCGGCCCGCACTTCCTGCAGACCGAGTTTTTTAATTTCGTCGGAGACAATGCTTTCCAGTCCGAACAGGCAGGGTATCGCAAATCGTAGTTTTTCCATTTGGTTTCCTCTCGCGGGGGGCATGATTCGCCGCCCCATTCATTTTCTGTATGATCATGCCAGCACGTCGTCAAGTTCAGATGATCGATGGCTGCCTGCGGCATTGCAGCCATGTTCAATGTGGGAAAGGCTTCTTTCCCGGCGCTTTTGTAGCACAGCCGAGTGAAGGAGCTGCAAGCTTGATGGATTTATCAGACATTATTATAACCGATTTGCCTGTCCATGGCAATGATCGTCCTTATTGCCACAATTTGTACTGGAATTTTTCGCTAATTTGTGATAATATAATAGCTAGAAGGGTTTCAGAAAGGAAGTGTTTTCATGAATCCTGTTATTGTTTGGGCCATCATCCTTATCCTCTGCGGCGTGGTGGAAGCTGCCACCGTTGGACTGGCCTCGATTTGGTTTGCCGTGGGCGCGCTGGTCGCCCTCATTGTTGCTGCCACGGGCGGACCGTTATGGCTGCAGATTGTTCTGTTTTTCGTGGTCTCTTTTGCCACGCTGGCGCTGGCCCGTCCGCTGGCTAAGAAGTATCTGGCCCCCCAGTATCAGCCCACCAACGCCGACCGCATTATCGGCACAGAGGGTGTCGTGGCCGAGGATATTGACAATCTTCTGGGTCAGGGGCTTGTTTCCGTGGCTGGAAACGTGTGGACCGCCCGATCACAAAATGATCGTCCCATCTCCAAGGGCACAACCGTCCGCATCCTTCGTATCGAAGGGGTAAAGGTATTTGTCATTCCGGCGGAACGCTCTGCCAGCGCCGAATAATATAAAAATTTTGGAGGTTAACTATGGATTTTCTGTCTTTCACCGGCCCCATCGTAGGGGTCATCCTGCTGATTCTTGTCCTGCTGATTCTGGCCAAGAACATCCTCATTGTCCAGCAGTCCAAGGCCTATGTCATTGAACGTTTGGGCGCGTTCCATACTGTTTGGGGCGTGGGACTCCACTTCAAGGTGCCCTTTATTGAGCGCGTGTCAAAATCCGTCTCCCTCAAGGAGCAGGTGGCTGATTTCCCGCCTCAGCCCGTGATCACCAAGGACAACGTAACCATGCAGATTGACACGGTGCTCTATTTCCAGATTACCGATCCCAAGCTGTACACCTACGGCGTGGAACGCCCCATGAATGCGATTGAGAACCTTACCGCCACCACCTTGCGTAATATCATCGGCGATCTGGAACTGGATCAGTCTCTCACCAGCCGCGATACCATTAACTCCAAAATGCGGATTATCCTGGACGAAGCCACCGATCCCTGGGGCATTAAGGTCAACCGCGTGGAGCTGAAGAACATCATTCCACCGCGCGAGATTCAAGACGCCATGGAGAAGCAAATGAAGGCAGAGCGTGAGCGCCGTCAGTCCATCCTTCAGGCAGAGGGCACCAAGGCGAGTCAAATTCTGGTTGCCGAGGGCGATCAGCAGTCCACCATTCTCCGTGCCGATGCCGCCAAGCAGGCTAAAATTATGGAAGCCGACGGTGAGGCGCAGGCCATTAAGCTGGTTCAGGAGGCGCTTGCCGCGTCCATCAAGGTGCTTAACGACGCAAACCCCAACGATCAGGTCATTAAGATCAAGGCGTTGGAAGCATTCCAGGCCGCTGCCAACGGCAAGGCCACCAAGATCATCATCCCCTCTGAAATTCAGGGACTGGCCGGCCTGTGTGCCAGCGCCAAAAGTGTTTTCGACGCTGTAGAACCCAATCCAGCCGCCCCCAAAATCGAGCCAAACAAGTAAATTTTTCAAAAGCGCCGCTCTCCCAGCGCATGGGAGAGCGGCGCTTTTTAATGCTTCCCCTCGCGATAATTGTGGTACCAGAACATGAGAAGCGCCATGGAGCAAATCAGTAGATAACCCAGCACGCTCCATCCGTCGGGCACATCGCCGAACAGGAAAAAGCCCAGCACAGCGGCAAAAATGACCTGAGAATAGTCATACACCGAAAGTTCACGGGCCGGCGCATAGCTATAGGCGGCGGTAATGCCAAATTGTCCAGCGGCGCCGCCTATCCCCGCGCCCAGCAGCCACAGCAGCTGCATCCACGTCATGGGCGCATGAACGGCCAGTACATAGGGCAGTGTCACAAGGCAGGAAAATGCCGAGAAAATAAAAACAATATAAACCGCCCGTTCCCCCCGCTTGCTCATGATGCGCACAATGGTATAGGCCATGCCAGCCCCCATGCCACCCACCAGCCCAATAAAGGACGGGAACAGATCTAGATTGGCAAAGGACGGTTTCACGATGAACAGTGCCCCTGTAAAGGCCACCACAACAGCCGCAGTCTGCATGGGTGTCAGCTTTTCCTTGAGGAGAAAATAGGAAAACAGGATGGCGAAAAAAGGGGACATTTTATTGAGCATGGAAGCGTCGGACAGTACCAGATGATCCACCGCGTAGAAGTTGCACAGCAGGCCCACCGTGCCGCAGACCGCGCGGGCAATGAGGTATTTCCAGTTGCCCGGCCCCGCGGGCTGGAAGCTGTCGTGGTTTTTCAGCATCAGGAAGGTTACCACGAGCAGGGCCACAAAATTGCGGAAGAATGCCTTTTGGAAGGACGGGACATCCCCTGCCATGCGGATACAGACGGCCATAAGTGCGAAGGAAAAAGCGGCTACAAGAATGCAAAGGATGCCTTTATGTCTGCTTTTCATCTGCGGGTTCCTCTTCTCTGCGTTGTTCCCTTTTAGTGTACCACAACCACCGAGAGAATGTAACCCTTGCGTTGCATCCTTGTCTGCACTGCGCTATAATAATGTCTAATGATTCAGAACGCATGATCCTGTGCAAGAAAGGTGCTGTAATTGATGGAACATTTCATACAGCGGCAGCTGATCTGCTCTCTTGGGCGGCGCATGTGGGAAAAAGGCTGGGTGGCCGCTAACGACGGCAATCTGAGTCTGCGGCTGGACAACGGCCGCTTTCTCATCACACCCGCTGGGGTGAGCAAAGGATTCTTGACGCCAGAGATGCTTCTGCTGGTAGATGACTCCGGCGTGCCGTTGGGACAAAGCGCTTGGCATCCCTCCTCGGAAACACCGCTGCATCTGGCCTGCTACCGGGCGCGGCCCAACATAGGAGGTGTGTGCCACGCCCACCCTGCCGCTGCCACCGCCTTCGCCTGCGCCCGCATAGCCATCGACCGGCCCATTCTGGGGGAGACGGTGATGACACTGGGCTCTGTCCCAGTCGCGGACTACGGCCGCACCGGCACGGCGGAGCTGCCTGCCGCTGTTGCCCCTCTGCTGCCGGACCATGATGCGATCCTGCTGGCAAATCACGGGGCGCTTACCCTGGGGTCTGACCTGGAAGCCGCCTATTGGCGGATGGAAACCGTGGAGCACACCGCCCAAATTCACCTGAACGCGTGTCTGCTGGGTGGCGGAGTGGAGCTAACGCCGGAACAGGTGGCAGCGCTCAAGGGCGGCAAAGCGGCCCAATAACACGAAAAGGGTGAACCCATTTATGAAAGCAACGGGAACAAGGGCCATTTTTTTCGCAATCTTGGCTGCGGTGCTGTACGCAATCAACGCGCCGGTATCAAAGCTGCTTTTGGGTAGCATCCCCACGACCATGATGGCCGCTTTTCTGTACCTGGGGGCTGGGGCGGGACTGTTTTTGGTCGGCCTGCTTCAGCGCAAAACCGGAAAGATGCAGAAGGAGCAGCCCCTGACCCGGGCGGAGCTTCCCTACGCTGTGGGGATGGTGGTTCTGGACATCGCCGCGCCGATCTGTCTGATGTTGGGGCTTTCCATGACAACCGCGGCCAATGCCTCCCTGCTCAATAATTTTGAAATAGCGGCTACCTCTATCATCGCCCTGTGCATGTTCAAAGAGGCCATTCCCCGCCGTCTGTGGATCGCCATCGCGCTGATGACCCTCTCCAGTATGATCCTGTCCATTGAGGATATGAGCAGCTTTTCCTTTTCGGCCGGTTCCCTTTTTGTGCTGCTGGCCTGCGTCTGCTGGGGGTTTGAAAACAACTGCACCCGGATGCTGTCCCAAAAGAACCCGCTGCAAATCGTTGTCATCAAAGGCTTTTTCTCTGGACTCGGTTCCCTGATCATTGCGCTGGTGATCGGGCAGCGGACGGCGAACTTCCCCCTCATTTTGGCGGCGATGCTGCTGGGCTTTGTCTCCTACGGCTTGAGCATTTTCTTTTACATCTACGCCCAGCGGGAACTGGGCGCGGCCAAAACCAGCACCTATTATGCCATTGCCCCTTTTGTGGGTGTGGGGTTATCCCTTTTGATGTTCCACCAGCTGCCCGGCCTATCTTTTCTTTTTGCGCTTGTTATCATGATCGTGGGCACCTATTTCGCCTGTACAGACCAATCATAACTGCCCCAGATCGTAGGGTGCATGGAGAAACACCCTATGGGAACCAGCAGCCTTCTGCGGACATGATTCCCAGCGCCACTTTTCTACCAGTTTTTTCTTGGCAATTTTGCCGCCGCCCTGCACATACTGATTTCGACTGAAATCAGAAAGCAGGTGTCCCCATGTCGTTTCGCCGAAATGCCAACCTGCAGGCACTGTTGCCCGCACTCGGGATTCTTTTTGCCTGTGCGGCTCCGTGGTTCCTGTATGCTTTTTTACTGTTGGACAAGCCTGCCGCCGTTGCCGTGGACTCCTCTCTGCCGCTGGAGGAGCCTGCCGAAAAACTGATTGCCTTCACCTTTGACGACGGGCCCCGTATCGAAACCACCGTCCCCCTGCTGAAAGGTCTGGCAGAACGGAATGCAAAGGCCACATTTTTCCTTGTGGGCCATCAGATTGAAAAGTATCCCGCGCTTGTCGAGCAAATTCAAGCGGGTGGACACCAAATCGGCATACACACCTATGACCACGTTCCGATCACAAGCCTTTCTCATGAGGATTTCGATCTGCAGGTGGCTCGGTGCAGGGAGTATCTGACCAGTCTAGTGGATTGCGACGATTTTGTTCTGCGCCCCCCCTATGGGTTTGTGGATAACAACGCGCTGCTCTGGTCAGAGTGCCCCATCGTCCTCTGGTCCATTGATCCTCAGGATTGGGCTGACAAGGATGTCAGCCGCATTGTAAATCACATCGTTAAAAATGCCACGCCCGGCAGTGTTGTTTTGCTTCATGATTTTTACAAAAGCACCGTCACCGCAGCACTGCAGGCCATCGACATTCTGCAGCAGGATGGCTACCGCTTTGTAACGGTTACCGAGCTTTTTGCCGCCGAGGGGATTCACTTGCAGGATGGCACAGTATATCGCCGCGCCTCCTAACCCTTCTGTGGCAATCCGGCCCCAGAGGGCCGTTCCAGCTCATTTAAAAAAGGCTTGCCCTTTATTTTTAACAGACAGACCATGATAATACCCGAAGCGTCCCACCTGCATGGCTGAAAAAATTTGGATTTTAGCCCCATAGAAAAAGGTCACGGATTTCTGTTCGAATCCGTGACCTTTTTTTCTTGTGTTATCGTTGGATTGCCGCCTTACAATGAGCGAGCTACACCCTCAAGCTGGGCGGGGGAAGTATGGAATGAACCTGAACATCCTACTTTTTCAGCGTTTCCGCCCAGTCGGCATATTTTTTCAGCTTCTCATCGCAGGCCCCGCGGTCATCGGCCTTCGCCAAAACATACACTTTTACCTTTGGCTCGGTACCGGAGGGACGAACCAGGATGCTGGTTCCATCTTCCAACTCGTAACGCAGGACATTGGAGCCGGACAGCTCCATTTTTTGTGTACTCCCGGTGATGGCGTCGAATTGCACGCCATTGCTGTAATCCTTACGGATCAGCACTCTTACCCCGGCAAGCACCGCCGGAGGTTCTGCACGCAGTCCGTCCATCAGCGCCTTCATTTTTTCCAGACCATCCAGCCCTGGCATGACAAGATTGAGGGTCTTCTCTCCAAAAACGCCATACTTTTCATACAACGTTTCGATCGCGTCGTACAGTGTCATGCCCTGCCCGGCGTACCATGCGGCCATTTCCACAAGCAGCAGAGAGGCGGTAACGGCATCCTTGTCCCGGACGTAATCGCCCAGCATATAACCATAGGATTCCTCATAAGAGAAGATTACCTTGCCCTCACCCTTAGCTTCCAGCTCATTCTTCTTTTCGGCCATGAATTTAAAGCCGGTAAAGGTATCATAACAGGTGACACCATTTTCCTCCGCCACCTTGCGCGCCATCTCGGTGGTCACGATGGTTTTCAGCGCCACCGGGTTTTCCGGCATGGTACCCGCTCGCTGTTTGGCCCCGATGAGGTAGTCCAGCAGCAGTACACCAGTCTGATTGCCGGAGATGGTGATGAACTCCCCGCCCTTGTCCCGCACCATGATGCCCACCCGGTCAGCATCCGGGTCGGAACCAAGGATAAAGTCGGCACCGTTCTTTTTTGCCAGGTCTACAGCCAAATAAAAGCCTTCTGGATTTTCAGGATTGGGAGAAACCACGGTGGGAAAATTTCCGTCAATGACCATTTGCTCGGGCACGCAGAGGACATGCTTTATGCCCAAACGGCGCAGCGCCTCGGGAATGAGCTGGTAGCCGGTTCCGTGAAAGGGCGTATACACCATTTTGAAGGTATCCGCCACCTTTTCCACACAAGCACGGTCATTGACCTGGGCCATAACGTTGGACAGGAACTTCTCGTCGGTCTCGTTGCCCAAGAGGGTGATTTTTCCGCCCGACAGCGCCGCTTCATAATCGGCGCGCTTTACACAGGAGAACACATCCAGCTCCTGCATTTTTGCTGCGATGTCGGCCGCGTGTTGGGGCGGCAGCTGCGCGCCGTCGGCCCAATAGACCTTATATCCGTTATACTCCTTTGGATTGTGGCTGGCCGTGACGTTGATGCCCGCGATACAGCCGTACTCCCGGATGGCAAACGACAGTTCCGGGGTAGGGCGCAGGGCTTCAAACAGGCGCACCTTGATGCCGTTGCCCACCATGACGCAGGCCGCCTCCCGCGCAAACTCCGCCGAATGGTTGCGGCAGTCGAAGCAAATGGCAACGCCTTGGTCGGCGGCCTGCTCCCCCTGCGCCAAAATCACCTGGGCAAAAGCCTGGGTGGCGTGACGAATCACATGAATATTCATGCGATTCAAGCCCACGCCCATGACCCCCCGCAGACCCGCGGTGCCAAATTCAAGCTGCCCAAAAAAGCGGCTTTCCAGCTCCTTCTCATCCGATGCCAGAGCCACAAGTTCGGCCCGCTCATTCGCATCCAGCGCAGAACTGCGGAGCCACTGTTCATAAGTTTCCCGATAGGACATCATTTTTACCTCCCGTCATCACAATGCACTTTTAGACAGAAGCAAAATCTTTTTTGCTTCCTCCAGCCGACTGCCAGGAACATAGAGATCTACCCCATAGCCGGAGAACCCCAGAATGATTTTCCCCAGTTGTCCCTGATAGGGCCGCTGGGTGAATGAGGGGATTCCAGAAGCCAGCAGCCGCGCCTGCATGACCTCGCAATCGCCGCCGAAGTCTGAGGTCTCCCCCAGATACTCCGCCTGCTCCGGCAGCCCGTCCCCACCTTTTGGCCATTCTTGGGTAAAGTCCTCGCCGCCGGTATGCCACACGGCATCCTCCCGCAGCATGGCTTCTGGGTGCAGTTCCTGCAGCATCACGCTGCCACAGACGGGGCAGGTTGTCCCCTCGTATTCCTTTTCACATGTTTCGCAAAAACCCATAAGACAACACTCCTTACCAAATGACGGTTCATTACTTATGATACCCAGATCCCTCCATTATCTTAAACCCGCGGTAGAGCTGCTCCAGCAGCATCACCCGGGCCAAATGGTGGGGAAAGGTCATTTCTGACATCGACAGCCGAAGCTGTGCCGTTTCCTTGGCACTTTCATGAAGTCCGAAGGAACCCCCGATTAAAAACGTCAGTTGGCTGCTGCCCTGGGTGGCCCAATGCTGCATGCGAGCCGCCAAACCCTCGCTGGAAAGGCGCTGCCCCTCTACGCAAAGGGCAATGACAACAGCTGCCTTGGGCAGCTTTGTCCGGATGGCAGCGCTCTCCTTTTTCAGGGCTGCTTCGATCTGCGCGGGGGCGGGGTTTTCGGGCAAGCGCTCCTCCGGCAGTTCGGTAACTGTCAGCCGACAATAGCCCCCAAGACGCTTGGTATACTCCGTCACCGCATCCATATAAAATTTCTCTTTCAGCTTTCCCACACAGAGAATCTGGACGTTCAGCATGCTGCCCGACCTCTCATTCTATGTAATAACGACGGGAACATTCGCACCGGGGCGCCACCTCCAACACGACGTCCCGCTCCGTCGAGGCCCCCATCGCCGCCAGTGCCTGGCGCACCACTTCGTAGGCCCGCCGGGGCGTATTGTTCTCTGTGCTCAGATGGGCCAGCAACACCGTTCGCGCCCCCGCCTGCACACAGTGGCGAATGAGCGCGCCCCCCGTTTCGTTGGACAGGTGTCCATGGTCCCCTAGGATACGCTGTTTGAGATAATAGGGATAGGCGCCGGAACGTACCCAGTCCTCATCATGGTTGGTCTCGGCCACCAACAGATCAGCCCCTGCTGCCTGCTCCAGCACCTCCTCGGTCAGATGGCCAAGGTCTGTGGCCACTGTCACCCGCTTTCCCCCGCACATGACGGAATAGCCAACACTTTGGGCGGCGTCATGCGGGGTAGAAAAACTTCTTACTGAAAGCGTGCCGATCTCCAATTCCTCCCCAGGGTGGAAGGGCACCAACACCTCGGCTGCAGCGGGGATGCGGCAGCAAAGCTGACCGGCCGTTCCTTCGCTGGCGTAGATGGGCACCTGATACTGCCGGGTGAGCGTGGCAAGACCGCTGATATGATCAGAGTGCTCATGCGTAATCAGGATGCCGGAAAGAGCCGCCGGCTCCACCTCCAGTTCCCGCAGCGCCTTGGTGATACGGCGGGCGGAGATGCCCGCGTCTAACAGAATATGTGTTTTGCCGTCGGACAGCAGCATGGAATTGCCGCTGGACCCACTGGCTAATGTACAGAGCTGCAGCAAAATAAATCCTCCCAACAAACGGTAAAAGAGCCCCGGCTTTGAGCGCGTTCCCACGGGGGCAGCAGTTTTCCCCACACAGCGGAAGGTGTTTAAACCTTCCGCCAGTTGGAGCTGACTCTTTTGTGGGAATACGGCCTTTCCGGGGCCCCTATTTTGGATGCGTTAACTTAATATCTGCTGAACAAAACAAAAACCTATTCATAGCAATTTTCCAAGCTGTTTTTATTTTGCTGCCCAAAAGGACAGAAACTGACCTTTTGGCAAATGCGATACGAAAGTCGCATTTGTTCAGTGGACGTTAACTTACCTGCGTATCTTTTTCCTCATCAGACGCGAAAATGGTCCGAATATCGGCCCCCACACTGGACAGCTTATGGACAATGTCCTCATAGCCGCGCTCAATATGATAGATGTGGTCGATCTCAGTTTCCCCCTCAGCGGCAAGACCCGCGATGATCATGGCGGCGCCCGCCCGCAGGTCGCAGGCGCACACCGGCGCCCCGGTGAGCTTTTCCACGCCCTCAATCACCGCTATTTTCCCATCCACTTGAATATGCGCGCCCATGCGGCGAAATTCGTCCACATAGCGGTACCGGTTGTCCCACACGCCCTCTGTCACGACGCTGGTTCCCTCTGCCATGCAGAGAATCGCGGCAACTTGGGGCTGCATATCCGTGGGAAACCCCGGATAGGGTAAAGTCTTTACGTTGGTGCGGAAAAGCCGCCCTGTGCGGCGAACCAGAAGCGCGTCGTCCTGCTCCTCAATTTCCACACCCATCTCCACAAGCTTTGCGGTAATGCAGTCCAGATGCTTGGGGATCACGTTGCGGATCAGCACCTCGCCCCCCGCTGCAGCCAGTGCGGCCATATAAGTACCCGCCTCGATCTGATCCGGAATGATGGAATAAGAACCACCCTTCAATCCGTCCACCCCGCGAATTTTGATCACGTCGGTACCCGCGCCCATGATGTCGGCCCCCATGGAATTGAGGAAGTTGGCAAGGTCTACGATATGCGGCTCCTTCGCCACGTTTTCAATCACGGTAATACCTTCCGCCAGAACGGCGGCCAGCATGATATTCATGGTGGCCCCCACAGAAACCATATCCAGATAAACTTGCCCGCCAACCAGACGGCCGTTTTTGGCGACGGCGTGAACCACGCCGTTGTGCACCTCGACCTCGGCCCCCATGGAAACAAAGCCCTTAATGTGCTGGTCGATGGGCCGACCGCCCAGGTCACAGCCGCCGGGTGGGGGAACTTCCGCCACGCCGAATCGGCCAAGCAACGCGCCAATCAGGTAATAAGAGGCACGGATCTTCCGGGCCAGCTCGTACGGAACCTGCTTGTTGCAAATATGAGTACAGTCAATCTCCATTGTGGTACGGTTGATGGTTCTAATGTCAGCCCCCATATCCTGCATGATCTGCAAAATTTGCGTCACGTCGCTGATCTGGGGAACATTTTCGATACGGCACACACCATTTACGAGCAATGCGGCGGGGATAATGGCTACCGCCGCGTTTTTTGCGCCGCTGATGTCAATGGTCCCATGCAGCGGGTTTCCGCCGCGGATCAAGTATTTTGTCAAATCGCGCACCTCTTTGTATATCATCATCAGGCGGCAGAAAAGCTTCCGCCAATCCAAGAATTGTATTATTTAGTTGATTATGCTACACTGCTTCACAATCATCGATTATTATAGCACTATTGTCCCCAAAGCGCAAAGAAAAATTGCATTTTTTAAAAACATACTTGCATTTTGAAGAATTTCTTTTATTTTGAAGGTTCAGCGGGCACGCAGCCATTGGAAAAGCAAGCGGTTAGACCTATCTGGCACGCATCAGCCGTGCTGCCTGCGTGGCTTCGTTTCCCGCAAAAATGGACCGCCGTCTCAAGGACGCGGCCCATTTTTATGCATCATTTTATTTGACGACGATGCAATTTTTACCTCGCTTTTTGGCTATATACAGGGCTTGATCCGCGCGGGCGAACACATCCCCGAATTCCTTGTCCTGATCCACCACCATCACCAGACCGAGACTGACCGAGATCGGCTCCTCCACGCCCAACTCACCGTTCAGCTCGCCCACCTTTTTGCGAAAACGATCCATGCGCCGCTTTACCGTTTCTATCGTCTCCACGTTCAGCAGCAACGCCGCAAATTCATCGCCGCCGATACGGGCGACAATATCGCTTTTCCGACAGGTGCCGCGCATCAGTTCTCCGATGTGGCGAAGCAGGACATCACCCTTGGGGTGTCCATAGGTGTCATTCACTTCTTTAAACCCATCCACATCCAGTACCAAAAAGGCACAGCTGCCGTTTCTCTCCCCCAGGGCTGCATTGATCCGATCCTCGGCCGCTGCGCGGTTATACAGACCTGTGACGGCGTCAAGTTCCGCCCTTTTTCGCAGCATATCCTCCCTCCGCTTCTCCTCGTCAATCAGCTTGATAAAAACGATACTACGGGCATTGTCCGGCTCAGCGCCCTTTACCCTGTGAACCGTGGCGCAGATCCATACCCAGCGGCCGTTTTGTTTTTTGATGCGACACTGGATGTTGTGGTCAGCGATTTTCTGTTTGGAATCGCCTTCCCAAACAACTTGGCATTTGGCACGGTCATTAGGATGAACCAGCTCATTATCCCCTAAGTTCTCGATATAGCGCTCCCAAGGCAAAAAGCCATCCGTCTGTTCCTGATCCATCCGTAACAGACGGGTAACCCGAGTAGGCAGATCGACTTCAAAGGCAAAGAGCGTGTTGGCCAACATAGCGTCCTGATACTCCCGCTCCTCCACCTCCTTCTGGATATCGACGACCTCGCCAATAATCCGGAATACTTTTTCAAGCTGATCGACCACACTGCGGTACTTTGCCCGGTACCAACGGTAGCCCGCCCCGTCATAATTGGCCAGATACTCCACTTGACCCGACAAGGTCCGTGCGGACGCGTGGTGCAGTATATCGGCCACCGCCTGGGTATAATCGGGGTGGATCATCCAGTTCTCCTCGTTTAAGTGGCGGAAATAATCCTGCGTGATATACTCTTCCCGGGAACCGTTTTTCCCGCGCCGGAAAAACGTCATTGTCCGCTTCTCCGTATCAAAATCAAAGAGCATTGCGTCGGAGTTTTCCAGCAAAAGGCGATAAATCTCGCCCTGCCATTCAATTGTACGCTCCTGTCTCACCTCGTCGCTAATGTCATTCACGGTCAGGTAACACAGCTGTACGCCATTGGCCTGCATGGTGGGCGCAACCGCAACGCGCAGGAAAATAGGCTCGCCGGTTTTTGTTTGCGCACTCAGCTGTAAGCGAAAATTCTCCCCTCTTTGCGCCATATTGCGAAGGCGCTCGGTCAGACTGAAGAGATCGGGCAAAAGCTCCTGCACCCGCTTTTGGGCTGCGAGATCGTAGTATTCCTCTGTTGTCAGCCCAAACAGGCTGCACGTCCGCTCACTGATATACACCGTCTTCAGTGGATGGCTCAGTTCCAGAATCACGATGCCCTCCGGCAGGTTTGCAATAATACTGCTCAGGCGGGCCGTGGTGCCCTCCAGCATCTTTTTCGCCTGTATCTCCTCTTCGACAATATTGATGGTGCCGATCGTCCGCAGCGGCTTTCCAGCAGCGTCCCGCTGGCAGCTGACCGCAAGTCGGGCCCATTGGTAGCTGCCGTCGGCCATCTGCATGCGTACTACAGCCTCGGCGTACCTCTGTCCGGCGGCAGCCGCGTCCAAAAGCCCATTTAATTCCTGCCGGTCCTCTGGGTGGATACCGGGTGCATCCGCTGTGAGCTGATGAATACCCTCTCGGTCTAGCTGGCTGATTGCAAAGTTTTTAAAGCTGCGGGAGTAATAAAAGTTACCCGTAACATAGTCCCATTCTACCACCGTGGTGGCGGTCTGCTCCACGATAATACGATAGCGTTCCGCCTCCTCCCGCTGCGTCTTATCCGCTGTTTTGATTTCAGTTACGTCGGAAATAAAGGCGAGGTAGGTGCCTTCATTCCCTAAGCTCTGCTCCATACGGGCGGCAACGATCCGTGCAAAACGCTTCTCGCCGCTGTGATGATAGAACCGATACTCGAAGTCGATACGCGGGGCGCCCATGCGCGCCTGTCGCAGCCCTTCCTGCATATACTCTTTGTCCTCGGGCACAACGTGATCCAGCAGTTCGGATTCGCTTCCCATCAATTGATCCCTTGTTTGGCCCCGGGTGCGGCAGAACTCCTCGTTGGCATACAGGATGCGGGGGTTGTGGGCTCCGATGCTGAACAGTACGATTCTTGCAGGGACGCTGTCCATAATATTTTGGAGTTGCTCGTATGACTGTTCGGCCTTTTCAGTCAGCAACCGCCATTTCGTAATGTTCTCCACCGCCAGGTAAAACACAAAGCGGCCCGGACTTTTGGTGATCAGCCGCGCGCGGACATGCAGCCAAATTTGGCTCTGATCCGGCCGCGGCCAATTGAGCTCGCCCTCAACCTCATTGGAATTCTGGATCGCCGTGTCCAAAAGCGCGGTCAGGTGCTCCCCTGCCTCCTGCGGCAGCACGGCGAGAAGGTTTTTTCCCACCTTTGAAACGGCGCTGCACTCCAGTTCCATCTGACGAAAGAATTTGTCATTGATCCGCAGCCCCTCCAGCACGCCATCGTAGTATTCAAACACACCGGCCCCGCCAACGAAGTGATTGAACACCAGACTGGTCTGACCGTCGGGATCCCAGAATTCCTCGGGATCCACCATGCCCACGAAGTGCGCAGGCTGCTCCCCGCTTTCCGCCTCTGACCGCCGCAACAGTTCCTCAAATTCCGCGGCAGGCAGCGGGCGGGCATAATAATAGCCCTGCACCAGCTCGCAGCCGATGCTCTTCAGGAATTCTGCCTGAACAGCTGTTTCCACCCCCTCGGCCAGCACGGGGAGATTCAGCCATTTTGCCATGCGGATGATGGAATTGAGGATGCTGCCGCCCCGACCGGTTTCGTCGCCGGACAAAAATTTCATGTCCAACTTCAGCAGATCCACAGGCACATCCTTGAGCATATTCAAGGAGGAATAGCCACTTCCGAAATCGTCCATTTCAACGAAAAACCCGCTTTTCTGCAGTTCTCTGACAATCCCGATCATTCTGATTGGATTTTCTACATAGGCCGACTCGGTGATTTCCAGCCGCAAAAGGGTGGCCGGTAGCTGGTACTTTTCCAGCAGCTGAGTCAGCACCGCGCACAGGTCCATACTACAAATGTCCACCCGAGAGATATTGACCGACACAGGCGGGGGCAGCTGCCCCGCATCAAGCCAGCGGCGCAGCTCCTGGCAGGCCCGCTCCCACACATATTCGTCCAGCCGGGAAATAAATCCATTGCTCTCGAAGATCGGCACGAACTGGCCGGGCGAAATCACGCCTCTTTCGGGGTGGTTCCAGCGCACCAGCGCCTCAGCGCCCACCAGTTTGCCCGAGGCGTAGTTGAATTGGGGCTGGAGATAGATGTCAAACTGCCCCTGTTCCAGCGCGCCATGCATTTCATTGATGATTTCCTGCTCTTGCAGTAGGCTCCGGCGCATGTCCTGGTTGTAAAAAGCGTAGGACTTGACGTAATTTCCCTTAACGGAGTTGAGGGCCAGCGCGGCGCGATCGCACATCAAATCCACCGATACGGCGGTATCTCTCACGGCATAAATTCCAAAATTGGGCACGAAAGCAAAGGCGTAACGCCCATCGTTCAGCCACCCGCTTACCCGACGGCTGAGTTCTCCGGGATCAACCGATTCACTGGGCACACATACGGCAAAATGATCGGCCTGCAGCCGCCCGTAGGTGCCGGTGTTTCCCACCTCGTCTTTCAGCCGCTGGCCAATCAGCCGCAGCAGCACGTCCCCTTCCGCCACACCGTAAATATCGTTAAACACCTTGAAATGCTTGATATGTAGCCGGATCAGCGTATACTCGACATCCGGGTTTTGGTCCAGCAAGCAACGGGTTTTCCGGTAAAAGCTAAATTTATTATAGATACCGGTCGTTTCGTCATACTCGGCACGCTGGCGCAGCTCTTCCATCGCACTTTTCAGGCGGGTGATATCCACCAAAACGGCATTGCTCCGCTCTGCCCCGTTCCCATCGACAAAGGAACGGCTTGTGCCCTGTACCCACAGGATACTGCCATCCTTTTTCTCCATGCGGAACTCGCCGCAATAATCCTTACCCTGTCCATGCTGCAAGCGTATTTCAGCAAAAACGGCAGGCGCGTCCTCGTGATAAATCAGGCCGTAATAGGTGCCGCCGCACTTTTCCCACAGCTCGTCATGGGAATAGCCCAGCATGGCGCAGAGGTTATCATTGACATACACCAGAGCACCCAGAGCGCCGTCGTGCTCGCTGACCAATTGCCCGGCATTCATGGTAGCGTTGAGCATTTCGATAACCTCGGCCTGCTTTTTGCGTTCGCCCAGCTCCAGGCTCCGGCATTTTTTGCGATACACAGCCCCCGCCGCCAGGAAGAGACTCAGCGTCAGCAGCGCGGCCACGATCCCCACACTGCTGAGCGGATTTGCATAAATGGCATCCACCAGTGCACCATGTCCGGCCGCGGCGGCTGGCAGCCGGCAGGCTGACACGGCTATGATGCCGCAAAGAAATGTCGCAGTCAAGCGAAGAAGCAGCTTACCCATTGGCCTGCCCCATCTCTACGTACATGTGGTCTGTCTGTGCATCCAGCGCAGATGGGTTGCCGTCCGCCTCCAGGGGACGGGGGCTGGAAAAAAAATAGCCCTTGGCACTTATAACGCCGGTTTTTTGGATGAATTCGGCCTGCTCTTTGCTCTCCACCCGCTTCGCCATCAGCTTCACGCCCAGCTTTTCTGCCGTGGGTACAAACCCCTCCAAAATGCTGGCACTGCGCTCCCATTCGACCTGCCTGTTTAAAAAACGCATATCAAGCTGTAAAACGTCCATCTGCAGCGCCGTTAGAAGGCAAAAGGAAGCACCCCGGATCCCGAAATCATCAATAGCCACCTGAAAGCCCCGGCGGCGCAGATCATCTGCCGCGCGAACAAACTGCTCTGGATCACTGGCATAAATGCTTTCTGAAATCTCCACAATCAGTTGGTGTGGCTCCACGCCGTATTCCTCTGCAACCCGGTTAAGCGCATTGCGGAAGCTGCTGTCAAACAAACTCTGGCGCGAACAATTCACCCCCACAAAACGAGAGTCTGCTCCGTTTTGCCGCCACCGACACAGCAGCTCACACGCTGATTCCATCATAAAATGATCCAACCGTGAAATGGTGCCATTCTGCTCCAGCAGAGGGATAAATTCTGCCGCTGACAGCACACCCCGTTGGGGGTGATTCCACCGGACCAGCAGTTCGCCTCCCTCAATCCGTCCCGTTGCAAGCTCATACACAGCCTGGAAATACGGCTGGAACTGCCCCTGCGCAAAGGCGTCGTTCACACGACCGACCAGCTCCCGCTCATAAAAACGCTGCTGCCGCATGGCACTGTCGCAATGCGCGTACGGCAAGTCCCCACTGCGGGTGCTGTTCATAGCAAGCTGGGAAAAAGCACACATCTCCTTCACCGAAAGCGTCTGATCCGTGATGTCATAGATGCCGAGAACAACCTTTATGTCATAGTCGGGCTGCAGCCGCTTGAAACGATGGCGCAGCTGCACCAACATCTCCTCTACGCTGAGCATGACACTGGGCACACATAGGGCAAAATGCGCCCCTTCCAGTCGGCCGAAGGTGCCGCTTCCCGTTAGGGTTTCCACGCAGTAAGATGCCATCGCCTTCAGAATGGCGTTCCCCGCTGACAGGCCCAATAGTTCGTTGACCGCGTCAAAGTTTTTCACGCCCATCCGCACCAGCGTGTACTCTGTCTGCGGGTGCTCCTGCAGCAGCTTGGCGGTGGCGCTCAAAAATGCCTCTTCCTTATAAATCGAGGTCAGCGGGTCATGATCTGCGCGAAAGCGGAGCTCCTGCACAGCCCGAAGGGACAGAAGTTCCTGTTCCTTTTCCCGGTTTATATCAATCATCACACAGTACAGACGTACATTTTGCCCACACTGCTGCTCCATTTTGCTGGCATTCATACGCACCCAGCTGATTCCACCACTCTTTTTCCGCAGGCGGAAGTCACAGCTGCAGCGCCCCTGACTCTCCACGTATTTCTTGATTGTGCGGGTGAGCTCCGGCAGGTCAATGGCGTAGATCACTGCAGACGCGTCCCGGCACACCAGTTCGCCAAACTGCTTTGCATCATATCCCGCCAGCGCCGGCAATGTATCGTTAAACAAGCTCACGCGGGGTCTATCAGCCAGCTCTAAGATAGCGATACCACCAGGCAGGTTGTCCAGCAGTGTCTTTAGCTGCACCTGGGCCTGCGTCTGCTCCCGCAGCAAACGGAATCGGACCCGCTCTTCCTCCATTTCTCGTTTGCGGATCACGTTTTCAACGCGGTGGCGCACGGTACGGGCGTTGATGGGTTTGGCGATAAAATCCGCCGCGCCCAGATCAAGGCACTGGATCTCGGCCTCGGTCTCATCCCCTGTAGTCATCACCACAACCGGCATCGCAGCAAGCTCGGGATGCTCCCGCATTTCGGCCAACACCTCAACGCCGCTTTTCACCGGTATCATCACATCCAGCAGGATTACCGACAGCTCCGCACCGCGGTCCC
This sequence comes from Oscillospiraceae bacterium, assembly GCA_963666535.1. GTDB lineage: Bacteria > Bacillota > Clostridia > Oscillospirales > Oscillospiraceae. Next base: position 2,920,796 of record OY762913.1, read on the forward strand.
GCAGGATCACCAACGTCTGTTCTCCATCCGTTGCCTCCACGATGCGAAAATCCGCTTCAAATATCTTGCGGAGCAAGACGCGGTTGATCTGCGCATGATCCGCAATCAGCATGGTTCGTTTTCCGTTCACGCCAGTCATCCCTCCCACTTCGTTTGATCCTGTCCCCACCTTGTCATCTTCCTATTTTTTCTTCTTTTGATAGCGCTCTTCCTCGCTGAACACACAGCCGCAATACTTCTGCATATAGAGATTCATTGCCCTCGCTTTGTCCTGCCCCTGCCTGAAATAAGGGCGGAAATCCCGGTATAGGAAGGATACGCCATGGCGCGCCGCGGCCTCCTCTGCCACCTGCCGCATCAGGTCATGCTGCTGATAGGGACTGATAAAAAGGCTGGAGGTAAAACTGTCAAAGCCGTTTTCGGCCGCGCAGGCCGCGGCCGCGTCCAGCCGGGTGGCGTAGCAATACCCACATCGTGCGTCGAAGTTTGGCGTGACGTTCTTCACAAATTCTCGTAAACCGTACTCGTCCCTCATCAGCAGTGGCAGGTCGATGGTTCCGGCGTACTCCACCAGGGCGTTTTTCCGGCTGCGATACTCTGTGAAGGGATGAATGTTGGGGTTATACCAAAACCCGGTTGGCTCAATTCCCTCTTCCCTTAGTGTTTCCACGCACATGAGCGAACAGGGCGCGCAGCAAATATGAAGCAATGTTTTCATTCTTTTCCCTCCCAGCACAGGGGTTGTCCCCCGCAAATGGTATTCAAAATTTCGCTGCACCTTCCGTGCCGAACGCGCGAACGGGCCTGCATTCTTTTCACGGAGCAATGGCAACGCGGCTTCTAGGGCACAAGCAGACGCACGTTGCATTGTCTACGCATATCATAGCATGGCTTCCCACTTTTTCGCACCACTTTTTTTGACTTGTACTGGGGAATCTGCTACAATTGTCCAGACGATGACAAAGGGGTTTAACCATACTATGAACAAGCTTTCCGCACGTCCCCAGCTTTGGGGCGTCTTTCTTGCCCTGTCCGGCGGCATCCTGTGGGGACTTTCCGGCACCTGCGGCTCGTACCTGTTTCAATATCACGGCGTCACGGCAAGCTGGCTGGTGCCCATCCGGCTGACCTGCGCCGGAATCATCCTGCTAACCGTGCTGCTGCTCCGTCAGGGAAAGGCGGTTTTTGCTATCTGGCAGGACAGGCGGGACTCCGCTGAACTACTGGTGTTTACCGCTTTTGGCATGACCGCCTGCCAGTTCACCTATTTCTACACCATCCAGCTTTCCAACGCAGGGCTGGCCACCGTACTGCAATACCTCGGCCCCGCCATGGTGCTGGTGTACATCTCCGTCCGCCACCGCCATGTGCCTGAGCGGCACGAGGTTGCGGCGCTGATTTGCTCCCTCATCGGCGTGTTCGTCATCGCCACCCACGGTGATCCCGGCACGCTGGCCATTTCTCCCCCGGCTCTATGCTGGGGGGTTATCTCCGCCGTCACCCTGCTGATCAACACCGTGCAGCCCATCCGCCTGCTGGGAAAACACCCCGCGCCTCTCATTCTCGGCTGGGCAATGCTGCTGGGCGGCGTGCTGCTGAGTATCCTGTTCCGCCCATGGGCGCAGGGCGTGACCGTCACCCCCTCGCTGGTACTGGCGCTGGTGGTCATCATCCTGTTGGGTACGATATTCAGCTTTACCGCTTATATGACCGCTGTGGGGCTCATCGGCCCCTCAAGGGCAAGTCTGATCGCCTGCATTGAACCGGTTTCGGCTACAATCCTGTCGGCACTGCTGCTGGGAACACAATTCCTACCTATGGACCTGCTTGGCTTTGGGCTGGTCATTGCCACACCCGTCATTCTGGCCCTGCACGAGAGTACCGCGGAATAAAAAGAGCCGAAACGCAGCGATGCGACGGCTCTTTTTTTCGTGGGCAACCGCTCACTTCCATTCCAGACGCAACGCGTCGGCGGGGCAGGCCAGCACACAGGCCGGCTGCAGGCCGGCCCGAAGGCGGTCAATACAGCCGTCGCATTTTCCCGCCTTACCATCCGCGTCAAACGAGATGGCGTGAAAGGGACAGGCCGCTTCACAGGCTTGGCACCCGACGCACACGGTGCTGTCACACGCCACAAGGCCGGTTTCTTCGTCCCTTGTCAGGCATCCCGAGGGACAAACCGCCACGCAGGGGGCGTTTTTACAGTGGCGGCAGGCATCGGAGTGAGGCAGTTCCGCCCCGCCGCGTTTCTCCCAGAACACCCTGCGGAAAGGTGCGCGTACCGCCACATCAATATCATTTTGATCCATGCAAGCTACGGCACAGCCCCCGCAGGCGGAGCATAGCCGAGGATTGAACAAAAACTTCACGCTCATGCCTCCGCCTCCTTTTTACCTACGACGCAGCGAACGCTGCAATAGCCGGGAAAGCCGGAATACGGGTCGTTATGTCCGGCGGGAATAATGGCGTTCACATCCGCCTCCCGATATCCGTGGTAAAGGTGGACTGTCCCCTTCAGCACCCGGAACGTGGGGTTGGCTTTCAAGGTAAGGGTACCAGCCGAGGTACGCAGGACGATCTCATCCCCTTCTTGGAGACCAAGCTCTGCCGCATCCTCTAAACTGAGGTCGGCCATGGGCTGCTGCCGCAGAGAACGCAGCCAGGGCACATCATGCAGCCGCGAATGAAGGGCATAGGGTAGGCGCGCACCCGCCACCAGAACCAGCGGAAATTCAGCGGGGTCGCCATCGTCCAGCGAGGACCGGTAGGTGGGCAGCGCGTCCAGCGACGGATACCGCTCCAACACGGTGGACTTCAGCTCGAATTTCCCTGAGGGCGTGGAAAAAAGCGGCGGCTTGACAGCATCCGCCAGGCCGGGAATGACCCGGGGCAGCTGCCGATCTCCTTTTTTCAGCTCAGCAAGATCGATTCCCGTCCCCTCTACCATGCGCCCAACGCAGGCATCATACCCGGCGCGAAGAAGGGGGTCTGGCAGATCCAACGCCTGGGCCAGGCCGAATAGAATATCGGTATCAGACCGGGACTCACCAAGCGGCTGGATCACCTTTTCCGTATACTGCACCCGTCCGCCGCCATACACCTTAAATTCCTCCCGCTCAAAGGAGGAGCAGGCGGGTAGCACCAGATCTGCCATGCGGGCCGTATCGGTGAGGAAAAGGTCTGTATCCACGAAGAAATCCAGAGCGTTCAGCGCCTTTCGAACTTCCTCATCCCCATTAAACATACGATAGTTTATACCGTGGGCCCAAACAGCCTTCACCGGATAGGGCGATCCCTCTCTGACCTGACGGGCGAGATCGCAGGCCTGCATTTCACCGATCAGCTCCTGCCACAAGGGATACCGCTCGCTACCTACGGGCAGCGGCTGGTTCTTTGGATAGGTTTCCAACACGAATTCCTCTTCCCCGGTATGAAACCCACCCTTGGAATGTGCATAGGTGAGAAATCCGGGCTTATTCCCCCCCGGCTGTCCGTAACAGCCGGTGAGCGCGGCAAGCGCCATAATGGCGCGGTGATTTTGTAATCCATTTTTATGGTGGACGGCGGAAGATCCGGATTGCCCCACGGACAGGGGCATATTTTCATGAATCAGACGGGCCGCCTGCCGGATTTCCTCGGCGGGCACGCCGGTAACGGACTGCGTGTATTCCGGGGTAAAGGTCTGCACATAGGCCGCATAGTCCGCAAAGCCATAGACATTTTTTTCGATGTAGTCGGCATCTGTCCAGCCGTGTTCGATCAGCTCTCGCCCCAGACACAGGGCCAGCGCGCCGTCGGTTGCGGGCAGGGGCCGAAGGTGCAGGTCGGCAAACTGCTCTACGGTGGGTGTAATGCGGGTATCCACAATCACAATTTTAGCGCCCCGAGCTTTGGCCCCACGCAAACCGCCAATCATGGGATAGCCGGAATGGAGGCTGTTACAAAACCAGCCCAGGAACACGCCACATGCGGAGAGGTCGGGCGCTACGCTGTCGGCGCCGGTGGCCAGCCGCCAGGACATGATGGTGGAGGTAAAGCAGGTGGATGACTCCGAGCCATAATTCACAGACCCGAAGCTGTAGCACAGGCGCTGGAGGAATGGCCGGTACCACTTGTTATAGCCGGAGTAGAACGCCACGGCATTGGCGCCGTACTGCGCCTTGACTCCGCCCAGCCGCTGTGCGGCCACAGCGAACGCCTCGTCCCATGAAATGGGCCGAAACAAGCCCTCGCCCCGCTCCCCCACGCGCAGCAGCGGGGTCAGGATACGGTCGGGACGATAGATGTACTGTCGGGTGGCCTGTCCACGGGGACAAAGGAGCCCATGCGTACCCGGGTGATCGGCGGTCCCCTCCACTTTGATAATCGTCCCGTTTTTTACATAGCAGGTCACGCCGCAATGGGGGCCGGGCGCGCAGATATCACAGAAGGAATTGTGCAACGTAACCTCTGTGTCCGCCCCGGGAATCTTGGCTGCGCAGTTTCGTTCAAGCTCTGTCATGGGATCATCTCCGTCCGCTGTTATTGCGCTGTCAAAAACCCGCCTCACAGCTCTTTTTTCAGTTTTTGGATGGCGTGATAATACTCCTCCGGGTCGTTAACGTTCATCAAAAGTTCCTGCGTATCGGCACTATCCACGCCCAGTTCCAGCGTATCGATTTCCTTCAAAATGCGGCGCAGACGCAGCATATCCTCATCCAGCCGCCGCTGGATCACCGGCAGGCAGGAACGGGCATAGGCGCCAAACAGCGGCTCGTCCGCGGTGAACACACAGGCGTCATGCCCCACACACCGCTGGGTCAGCAGTTTGGCCGCATCCGGGTCGCCAAAGGGAAGATCCGTGGCAGTGAGGAACACGATATCCGCATCTGTCTCCAAAAAAGCGGTTTCCAACCCCGCTATGGGTCCTTGACCGGGTCGATGATCCACCAGCTCTCTCGCTCCCGCTGTATCAAACCGCCCTTTTTGATTGACTGACACGCACACCTCGTCAAAAACAGCGGCATATTTTTCAATTAAATGGCGAAGCATCGGCACGCCATTGAACTCCAGATTTGCCTTATCTCTGCCCATGCGGCTGGATCTTCCGCCCGCAAGAACAACTGCTATTGTTTTCAACGTCCAATGCCCCCTGTATCTCGTTTCCCTTAGTGTAGCAGAAAATACCTGTGGATTCAACGGTCATTTCCTGCATAGAAGTTTCCCTCCCTCCGCATCCTTTACTTAGTATTAGATATTGGGAGGAACACCTATGAAACGTTTCATTGCGGCTGTTACCGCCGCTTGTTTTTGCATCGCCCCCGCCGCCGCCGAATTGGCCCCCACCGCCGTGGAGGCTGCGGCCCCGGCAGTCTCTGCTGCCGCCGTTTTACTGATGGAGCAGGAAACCGGCACTGTACTGTACGAGGAAAACGCCGACACGCCCATGGAGCCGGCCTCGGTCACCAAAATCATGACCCTGCTGCTGGTTATGGAGGCCATAGACCGGGGCGAACTGGCCCTGACGGACTCGATCTCCATTTCCGCCAATGCCGCCGGGATGGGCGGCTCTCAAGTCTATCTCAAGCAGGGAGAAACCATGACAGTGGACGAACTGCTCAAGGCATTGGCCGTGGTTTCGGCCAATGATGCCGCCGTGGCATTTGCGGAACGACTGGCTGGCAGCGAGACATCGTTCGTGGATCTGATGAACCAGCGGGCAAGTGAGCTGGGCATGGAGAATACTACCTTTATAAACTGCACCGGACTGCCCGCGGCGGGTCATTTAACCACCGCCCGGGACATCGCCATGATGTCCCGCGCACTGCTGGAACATGACGCGATCTTAAACTACAGCACCCTGTGGATCGACTCCCTGCGAGACGGAGCCTTCCAACTGGTCAACACCAACAGGCTTGTCCGTTATTATGAGGGGGCCACGGGTTTGAAGACCGGCTTCACCGACACCGCCCACTTCTGCCTGTCCGCCTCCGCCCAGCGAGACGGCATGGGGCTGATCGCCGTCGTGTTGGGCTCCCCCTCCTCCGACGATCGTTTTAATGCCGCACGCATGATGCTGGACTACGGCTTTGCCAACTACACCATGCTGGACGTTTATCCCACTCAGGCCATTGCTCCCGTGGACGTTTTGCTGGGTGTAACCCAGACGGTGCAGCCAGAGCTTGCAGAGCCGGCCCGCATCCTCGTCTGCCGTGCGGAAAAGGACCTGGTTACCACCGAACTGACATTGGCACAAAATGTGGAAGCACCGGTGGAGGCTGGGCAGACACTGGGTGAACTGGTCATCCGCGTAGACGGCGTGACAAGGCAGACCATTCCCATTGTCGCCGCCAGCAGTGTGGATCGCCTCACCGTTCCCGGCATCTTCCAAAACCTGCTGAAATCCCTGTTCATGTCGTAACCCCCACCCCGCGTTCCCCTCTTTTGGGGAGCGCGGGGTTTTCTCGGCCATTGTCCCGCCTCGATTTACCCAGATTTCATGCAGCTTTTGCAGGCAAGCTATTGACGGAGCAGGGAGTATGTTGTATAATTTTAACAAATAGTGTGATGCAATTCAAGCAGTATTATGTCGTATTATACTACATTCTTCCAAAAAAACGAGATAAAATAGGGCATTTTACAGAGAGGAGGCCGAACCATGCCGCAATTTGCACCCACACAGGCTCCCGATGCGGACGCGGAATGCTCCCGCTGGCGGCAATTCGGTGCTCATCCCGCAACCCGCGATGGCGCGGCGGGATATGTCTTCCGGGTATGGGCGCCCAACGCCAAGGGCGTTTTTTTAATGGGCGACTGGAACAGCTGGGATGACAGCGCCGCGCCCATGGAATCGCTAGAGGGCGGTGTTTGGGAAGGCTTTGTCCCGGGGCTTACTCGCTACGACTGCTACAAATATGCGGTACATACCAAGGACGGGCGGGTACTGGCGAAGGCTGACCCCTATGCCTTTCACGCTGAAACACGGCCGGGAACCGCATCCAAACTCTATGATTTATCCGGCTATGCCTGGGGCGACCAGAACTGGCTTTCCTTTCGCCGGAAAACCCCTGTCTATGACCACCCGCTGAATATTTACGAGCTGCATTTGGGTTCCTGGCGCCGTACTGGCGCGGGCGAATTTCTCTCCTACCGTGATATTGCCGCATATCTCATCCCCTATGTGAAGGAAATGGGCTTTACCCATGTGGAACTGCTGCCGGTCTGCGAGCACCCGCTGGACGCCTCCTGGGGCTATCAGGTGACGGGGTATTTTGCCCCCACCAGCCGGTTCGGCACCCCCCATGACTTCATGTATCTGGTGGATGCCCTCCACCGTGCGGGCGTGGGCGTGATTTTGGACTGGGTCCCGGCTCACTTTCCCCGGGATGCCTTCGGATTATACGAATTCGACGGCGGCGCCTGCTATGAATACGCCGACCCGCGCCGGGGCACCCACGAAGAATGGGGCACACAGGTCTTTGATTATGGCCGGGAAGAGGTGCGGGACTTTTTGATTGCCTCCGCCCTGTTTTGGCTGACGGAATACCACATCGACGGGCTGCGGGTGGACGCCGTGGCCTCCATGCTTTATCTGAATTACGGACGGAAGGATGGCCAGTGGCTGCCCAATCAGCACGGCGGACAGGAAAATCTGGAGGCCGTCAGCTTTTTGCGCCTGCTAAACCGCCAGGTGTTCCATCGCTTTCCCGACGCGCTGATGATCGCCGAGGAATCCACCGCGTGGCCCCAGGTCACGGGCCTAATGGACGGTGACGAGCTGGCGCTTGGTTTTAATTTGAAATGGAATATGGGATGGATGAACGACGCCCTCCACTATCAAAAGATGGACCCCTATTTTCGGCAGTTCAATCATAAGGATCTCACCTTTTCTTTCCTGTATTCCTTTTCTGAAAATTTCGTACTTCCCGTCTCTCACGATGAAGTTGTACACATGAAAGGCTCACTTTTGAATAAAATGCCCGGTGAGGAAAAAATGCAGTTTGCCGGCGTGCGGGTATTCTGGCTGTATATGCTGACTCACCCGGGCAAAAAACTGCTGATGATGGGCAGCGAGTTTGGGCAAAAAAACGAGTGGCACTACGAGCAGTCGCTGGACTGGCACCTTTTAAATGAAATGCCCCACCATCAGCTGCAGGACTTTTTCAAGGCGGCCAACGAGTTCTATCTTGCCCAGCCTGCGCTGTGGCAGCAGGATTTTTCCTGGGAGGGGTTCCGCTGGCTGTGTGCGGACGACGCTCCCGGCAACACCGTGGTATTCCTCCGCTACGACAAGCAGGGGGGCTTCCTGCTCATCGCCTGTAACTTTTCCCCGGTCCACCGCCGGGGCTACCGGGTGGGAGTGCCGCTGGCGGGCGCATACCAGCAGGTGTTCTGCAGCGACGAGACACGGTTTGGCGGCGACGGCAGCACGGAAGCTTCCCGTCTTGTTTCCCAGCCGCTGCCCTGCCACGGCGAGGCCCAGTCCATACAGATCAATTTGCCGCCATTGTCCGGGGTGATCTACCGGCTTGCCGAAACACAGCTTTTCCCCACAGCAACCGACACAGACGAAGTTTCGAGGTGTTTTGAATGAAGAAAGAATGCATCGCTATGCTGTTGGCCGGTGGGCAGGGCAGCCGCCTGTACGCCCTGACCAACCGCGTTGCCAAGCCCGCCGTCCCCTTTGGCGGCAAATACCGCATTATCGACTTTCCCCTGTCCAACTGCACCAACTCCGGCATCGATACCGTGGGTGTGCTGACCCAATATCAGCCCCTTGAGCTGAACAGCTACATCGGCAGCGGCCAGCCTTGGGATCTTGACCGCACCGACGGCGGTGTCCATATCCTCCCTCCCTTTGTGAACAAGGGAGACGCCGGCACCTGGTATAAGGGTACCGCCAATGCCATTTATCAAAACCGCGGATTTATTGAGCTATACGACCCGGACTATGTGGTCATCCTCTCCGGCGACCACATCTACAAAATGGACTATGCCGACATGCTCGCACTGCACAAACAAGCCAATGCCGCCTGCACCATCTCGGTGCTGGAGGTCCCGACAGAGGACGCCTCCCGATTCGGCATCATGAACGTGGACGAAGACGACCACATTGTGGAATTTGAGGAAAAACCCCCCTGCCCCAAAAGCAACCTTGCTTCTATGGGCATTTACATCTTCACCTGGAAAAAACTGCGGGAGTATCTGGAGGCTGACGAGGCAAACCCCCACTCTCACAACGACTTTGGCAAGGACATTATCCCTCAAATGCTGGACGCCGGGGAGACCCTTACCGCCTACCGCTTTTCCGGCTACTGGAAGGATGTGGGCACCATCGAATCTCTGTGGGACGCCAACATGGATATGCTCTCCCCCAACAGCAGCATCCGTCTGGACGATACCGAGTGGCCCATCTACGCCCGCTCCGCCACCCGTCCCCCCCACTTCACCGGGGCAAACGCCAAGGTGTCCCATTCGCTGGTTACCGGCGGCAGCGAACTATATGGTACGGTGGAAAACTCGGTTTTATTTAATTCGGTTATTGTGGAAGAGGGCGCCACCGTGCGATACTCCATCCTCATGCCCGGCACGGTGGTGAAGGCGGGCGCCTGTGTGGAATACGCGATTGTGGCGGAGAACACCGTCATTGAAGAAGCCGCCCAAATCGGCACGCCACCGGAAGCGGGGAGTTGTGGATGGGGCATCACCGTGGTGGCTGACCACATCCGGGTGGGTGCGGGCGCCGTGATTCCGGCAGCGGCCATCGTAACCGAAAACGTGAAGGGGGGGCATGGAGCATGAACGATCTTCACGGTATTATTCTCTCTTACCGCTCCAACCCCCATCTGCGAGAACTGACCCAGTTCCGAAACAATTCCTCGGTTCCCTATGGCGGGCGGTACCGCCTGATCGACTTCATGCTCTCCAGTATGGTAGACGCCGGAATGACCGACGTGGGCGTGATCGTACATGAAAGCTATCAGTCCCTGCTGGATCACATCGGCTCGGGCAAGGACTGGGACCTGTCCCGCAAGCATGGCGGGCTTCATATGCTGCCCCCCTTTGGCTACGCTGAAAAGGGACACGGCGAATACCGCGGCGTGATGGAGGCGCTCTCAGGCGTTTCCTACTATCTACGGGACATCCGGCAGGACTATGTCATGCTGGCGCCCGGCGATCTGGCGTTAAACCTGCCGGTTGCTGAAATTTTTCAGAGGCATCTGGATAGCGGCGCCGACATCACTGCTGTTTGCACCCGCTCCCCCAGTGCCGAAAGTCGGGAGTGCGTTTACCTCACCATGGGTGCGGACGGCCTGCTCTCCGACGTAGCCGTTCACCCATCCGAACCGCGCGGCTGCGAGTCGCTGGAAATCTACTTTATGTCCAAAGCGCTTCTGTTGAATCTGGTGGAGCACTGCGCGGCACACGACATTGTCTCCTTCAGCCGGGGCGTTTTACTGAATATGGTTCACACGCTGAAGATCGCCCCCTACGTTTTCGACGGCTATGTGGCGCGATTCCCGTCTGTGGCACAATATTTTTCCAAAAGCATGGAGCTGCTGGACCCCAAGGTCCGCGCTCAGCTGTTTCTCCCCGCGCGCCCCATTCGAACGCGAGATCAATCCAATCCTTCCACTTATTACGGTCCAGGCGCTACTTCGGTCAATTCCCTTGTGGCAGACGGCTGCGTCATTGAAGGGGCGGTGGAAAACTCCATTCTGTTCCGCGGCGTGCGCGTGGGCAAAAACGCCAAGATTTCCAACTGCATTTTGATGCAGGGCACCACCGTGGGGGAAGGAACCATCCTGGCGTATACCATTGCCGACAAAAATGTGCAGGTACAGGCCAACCGCACCCTGATGGGACACGCGGCCTATCCGCTGGCGGTGTCTAAGGATTCTGTGGTGTGACCCAATTGAGTCACAATAGCCCTGTCTTGCTTTTTCCAACCCATTACTGCCTCATTGATGTTCCATCCCGCCGGGTTCCCTTTTATTTAATTTGCGGCGGGCAGGTACACGCCCCGCCCGCCTGCGCCGCTCATCGCGGCGGCTCGCTCCCGCTCGCAGGCGCTTTCCTTCCCTGCGCCCCACTCTTTCTAAAGGAGATTTTTTGATGAATATTCTCTATGCCGCTTCCGAAGTCGCACTCCCACCGTGATGTTCCATCCCGCCGGGTTCCCTTTTATTTAATTTGCGGCGGGCAGGTACACGCCCCGCCCGCCTGCGCCGCTCATCGCGGCGGCTCGCTCCCGCTCGCAGGCGCTTTCCTTCCCTGCGCCCCACTCTTTCTAAAGGAGATTTTTTGATGAATATTCTCTATGCCGCTTCCGAAGTCGCACTCCCACCGTGATGTTCCATCCCGCCGGGTTCCCTTTTATTTAATTTGCGGCGGGCAGGTACACGCCCCGCCCGCCTGCGCCGCTCATCGCGGCGGCTCGCTCCCGCTCGCAGGCGCTTTCCTTCCCTGCGCCCCACTCTTTCTAAAGGAGATTTTTTGATGAATATTCTCTATGCCGCTTCCGAAGTCGCGCCTTTTATTAAAACAGGAGGTCTTGCCGACGTGGCGGGCTCCCTGCCGCCGGTGCTGGCAAAATCCGACCACGATGTGCGGGTGGTACTGCCCCTTTACGAGGGCATTGGCGCGGGCTGGCGCAGTCAGATGACCTGTGTGCTGGAAACCACGGTGCCGTTAGCGTGGCGCACGGCCTACTGCGGTATCTTCACCCTCTCCCGCGGTGGCGTCACCTACTATTTTATCGACAATGAATATTACTTCAAACGGGCAAGTCTTTATGGGCATTATGACGATGGTGAGCGCTTTGCCTTTTTCTCCCGCGCCGTGGCAGAGCTGCCCGCCCTGCTGGACTGGATGCCGGACATCGTCCACTGCAACGACTGGCAGACCGCGCTGGTGCCTATTTACCTCATTGAGGTACGCAGCCGCGTACCCCAGCTGGCCGGCACCAAATCCGTGTTTACCATCCACAACATTGAATACCAGGGCCGCTACGGACCGGAAATTCTGGACGACGTGTTTGGTCTGGACGACAGCTGGTACAAAAACGGCACGTTGGAATGTGACGGCGACTTAAATCTGGTCAAGGGCGCCATCACGGTGTCCGACGCGGTAACCACGGTCTCCCCCACCTATGCCCAAGAGCTGCACTATGATTTTTACGCCCATGGACTGGCGGGCGTCATTTCGGCCAACAGTGAAAAGCTGCACGGCATTTTAAACGGTATTGACACCGAGGAAAACGATCCCAAAACCAGCCGCTGTATCCAGCAGTCCTATTCCGCCGGACGCATGGCCGGAAAGGCCGTCTGCAAGGCGGCGCTGCAGCGGGCCGTTGGGCTGGCAGAAAACTCCGATGTGCCTGTGGTGGCTTGCGTTTCCAGGCTGGTTCACCATAAGGGCTTCGATCTGGTTGCCGCCGCACTGCCCGAGCTAATGAATCTGGACATCCAAATGGTGGTGCTGGGTACCGGAGACTGGAGCTATGAAGAGGCCTTCCGCACCGCCCAGCAGCAGTATCCCGGCCGCTTTTCCGCACAGATCATGTATTCTCCGGCCCTGTCTGCGGCAATCTATGCGGGGGCAGACGTGTTTCTGATGCCCTCCATCAGCGAACCCTGCGGGCTGGCACAGATGATTGCCATGCGATTCGGCACCGTCCCCGTCGTGCGGGAAACCGGCGGGCTGAAGGATTCCGTGGTCCCTTACAACAAATTCACCGGTACGGGCAACGGCTTCACCTTTGCAAATGCCACGCCTGGCGACATGGTCTGGGCCGTGCGGTGCGCCACAGAACTGCTTCGTCATGATCCGGCGGCATGGCGTGCGCTGCAGAAAACGGGCATGACCGCAAACTTCAGCTGGGCCCGCTCCGCCCGGCTTTATCTGGAGCTCTACCACAGTCTCACGGGCGATGCCGTGAAATAGTCCCCTATTCGACGCCTTTGATTGGAGAACACCATGCAAATTTACACCGCCAAACAGCTGAAAGAGCTTATTACCGGCAAACTTCTGCGCACCTATGGGCGCGATGTAGACCAGGCGCAGGAACTGCACATGTTCCGCGCCTGTGCCCTTGTCCTGCGGGACGTGATGTCCGCCCACGCTATGGACACCGCCGACCGGGTATGGGATGCCCAGGTGCGGGAGGTTCACTACCTGTCTCTGGAATTTCTCATGGGGCGCTCCCTGGAGAAAAACGCCTTTAACCTGGGCGTTTTAGATCCACTGAAACAGGCAATCTCGGAATTGGGCTTTGATCCTGCCTCCCTGTTTGAAAGCGAACCGGACGCGGGGCTGGGCAACGGCGGTCTGGGCCGGCTTGCTGCTTGCTATCTGGACTCTATGACCACGCTGGAGATCCCAGCCACCGGCTACTCCATCTGCTATGAGCTGGGCATTTTCAAGCAGAAGATCATTGACGGGCAGCAAGTGGAACTGGCGGATAACTGGCTGGACAAGGGGGACGCCTGGCTGATCCCCCAGCTGGACGAGACGGTCGAGATCCACTTTGGGGGTACGGTGACCGACTATTGGCAGTGCGGCCAATGCCACCCGGAGCACACAGGCTACACCACCGTTCTGGCCGTGCCGCGGGACATGAAGATCGCAGGCTTTCAAACCGACCACACCAACACGCTGCGGCTTTGGAGTGCCAAGAGTCCCCTCCCGGTGGACATGAGCTTTTACTCCACCGGCGAGTATCTCAAAGCCGTGGAACAGCAGGCCACCGCCGAGGTAATCTCCAAGGTGCTCTACCCTGCAGACAATCACTATGAGGGCAAATCTCTCCGCCTGCGGCAGCAATACTTTTTTGTCTCCGCCACGGTACAGTCGGTAATAAAAAGGCACCGGGCGCAATATGGCACCCTGCACAATTTTGCGGAAAAGCACGTGTTTCAGATCAACGACACGCACCCCACGCTGGTCATCCCGGAGCTGATGCGCATCCTGTTGGATGAGGAGCAGTACAGCTGGAACGACGCGTGGAGCATCGTGACAAAAAGCGTTGCCTACACCAACCACACGGTGCTGGCCGAGGCGCTGGAGCACTGGCCGCAGAACCTAGTGGAATCCCTGTTGCCCCGGGTGTGGCAAATCATTCAGGAGATCTCCCGGCGCTATCAGGCGCGGCTGGAAACCGCCTTCCGCAACGACATCAGCCGGGTGGAAAAACTGGCCATTATCTGGGGCGGCGAGGTGCGCATGGCGAATCTGTGTATCTGCGCCTGCTTTGCGGTGAATGGCGTGTCCGCGCTCCATTCCGACATTTTAAAGCGGGAAGTCTTTCACGACGCCTATCTGCTGCGGCCGGAACAGTTTAAAAACGTCACAAACGGCGTGGATCACCGCCGATGGCTTACCGAGGTCAACCCCGCCCTGGATGCGCTGATCCGCCAGCACGTGGGGGACGGCTATCTGCTGCACCCGGAGGCGCTGACCGAGCTGGAATCCTGCAAGGACGATCCCGCCCTTTTGTCCCGACTGGGAGAGATTAAGACGCAGAACAAAAATGCCTTTGCCGCCTATGTGGCACGGGAGACCGGCATTGTCCTTAATCCAGACGCGATGTTCGACGTGCAGGTCAAACGCCTGCACGAATACAAGCGGCAGCTGCTTAACGTGCTGAACATTTGCCGACTCTATCACAGGCTGCAGAATGACCCCGCCTGCGCTCTGCCCCCCCAGGTATTTTTGTTCGGAGCCAAGGCTGCCCCGGGCTACTATGTTGCCAAAGAGATCATCCACCTCATCCATTCTCTGGCCGACACGGTGAACAGCGACCCCGTGTGCAAGGATCGCTTACAGGTGGTCTTTTTGGAAAACTACCGGGTCTCGCTGGCGGAAAAGCTGATCCCCGCCGCCGATCTCTCGGAACAGATCTCCACCGCAGGTAAGGAGGCTTCCGGCACCGGCAACATGAAATTCATGATGAACGGTGCACTAACCATCGGCACGTTGGATGGCGCCAACGTAGAGATGCACCAGCAGTTGGGCGACCAAAACATCTTCCTGTTCGGACTGCATGCCGACGAAGTAAACGAGTTGTGGAACAACGGCTACCGCTCCTATGAGTACTACATGCGAAACCCCGAACTAAAGGCCGCGCTGGATCATCTGACCGCCGGATTCCGGGACGGCGTTTCCTACTCTGGCCTTGCCAACCGCCTGCTGTTCGGGCAAAGCGGCCCAGCTGATGAGTATCTGCTGCTGGCGGATTTTGAAAGCTATTGCCGTGCCCACGATGCCGCCATGGCGCTCTACGCCGAAGACCGGGAAGACTGGAACAGGCGCTGCCTGTTCAACATTGCCCGCTCGGGCATCTTTGCCGCCGACCGCAGCATCCGGGACTATGCCAGAGACATCTGGAAGGTGCCCACACGAACGGTGTAACCCCGCAGCCTCTGGCAGGTGCCTTTTCGTCCCGCTGCCGTTCATCTTCACACTTGAAAAAAAAGAACCTGACGCCCCCCGAAAAGCGGACTGCCGCCCTTGCGGCAGTCCGCTTTTCTTGCTATAATCAATTCCATTGTTAGGAGGTGAGTCCCACGGTATTTTCCAGCCTTTCCTTCCTGTTTTTCTATCTGCCCCTTGTATTATTCGTCTACTATATCACGCCCTTGCGTTGGCGAAACGGCGTTTTACTGGTGCTGAACCTGGTCTTTTACGCCTGGGGCGAGCCGGTGTATATCCTTATCATGTTCGCCTCTATTGCCATTGACTATATCCATGGGCGGCTGGTATCCCGATACAAGACACAGGGCAACGACCGAAAGGCGCGGCTTGCCGTTGCCTCCTCGGTGGTGTTCAATCTGCTGCTGCTGTTCTTTTTCAAGTACTGGGACTTTCTCGCAGAAAGCCTTTCGGCCATCGGGCTTCCCTTTATGCCTATTCTGGGGCTGGGTCTGCCCATTGGTATCTCGTTCTACACCTTTCAGACCATGAGCTACACCATCGACGTTTACCGTGGGGACGCGAACTGTCAGCGGAATCTGGTCAGCTTCGGCACCTATGTCACTCTATTCCCCCAACTGATCGCCGGCCCCATCATCAAGTACAAGGATCTGGACGACCAGATCGACTGCCGCAGCCATTCTGTGGAAAAGTTTTCCTCCGGGGTGACACTTTTCGTCATCGGCCTTGCCAAAAAAGTGCTGATCGCCAACAACGTGGGAATGCTGTGGGACAGCTATCACGCCATGGCGGTGGGCGACCTGTCGGTGCTGGGCGCATGGCTGGGCGTGCTGGCCTTTACCTTTCAGATCTACTTTGACTTTTCCGGCTACTCCGACATGGCCATTGGGCTGGGGCGGATGCTTGGCTTTGAGTTTTTGAAAAACTTTGACTATCCTTATCAATCCCCCTCCATTACGGAGTTTTGGCGACGGTGGCACATTTCCCTGTCCACCTGGTTTCGGGAGTACCTGTATTTCCCGCTGGGGGGCAACCGGGTGGGCAAAGTGCGCTGGTATCTCAACATCCTGTTGGTATGGGCGGCAACCGGGCTGTGGCACGGGGCAAGCTGGAACTTTCTCCTGTGGGGGCTTTATTTTGCCGCACTGCTCATTCTGGAAAAGTCGTTTCTGATGGCTCTGCTGGACAAGCTGCCGTGGGTTTTCCGACACATCTACACCATGTTTTTCGTTGTAGTCAGCTGGGCGATTTTCGCCATTGACGATCTTTCCCAACTGGGTGGTTATCTGTTCGTCATGTTCGGCTTGGGGGGCGTTCCCGCCATAAACGGCGACTTTTTTTACTATCTCACGGGTTATCTGCCCCTTTTACTGACGGCAGGGATCGCGTCTACTCCCCTGCTTGCCGGCGCATTCCGCAAACTGCCGGATCAGGTGAGTCGGGTCATTCTTCCCTTCCTACTGCTGGGTGGTCTGCTGCTGTCCACGGCCTATCTGGTGGACTCTACCTACAATCCGTTTCTATATTTCCGCTTTTAAGGAGGTTACGCGCCCATGACAAAACGATATGCTGCCTTTCTGACCCTGCTTTTTGTGGGGTTTCTGGGCTTGTTCCTGTGCGCCCACCTTCTCACGCCGGACAAAAGCTTTTCCGAACTCGAAAACCGCTATCTCCAGCAGCTGCCCGCCCCCACACCGGAGACCCTGCTAACCGGCAAGTTTATGGAGGATTTTGACGGCTATACCACCGATCAATTCGCCGGGCGGGACGGCTGGATCGCCGCCAAAGCACGGTGCGAGCGGCTGTCCGGCAAACAGGAAAACAACGGGATCTATTTCTGCGCGGATGACACCCTGATCACCCGCTTTGATCAGCCGGACGTGGCTTTGACTGCTAAGAATCTGGGTTATGTCTCGGCCCTGACGGACAATCTGGACGTACCGGTTTACTTTTCCCTGATTCCGGGGGCTGCCGCCGTCTGGGCGGATCGCCTGCCCGACGATGCGCCCAATGCCGACCAAACGGCTTTGCTGGAGACGGCAAAGCGCGGCACTTCCGCCATCTGGGCTGACATCGGCACGGCGCTCACCGCCCACAGCGGCCAGGAACTCTTCTACCGAACCGATCATCACTGGACCAGCCTTGGCGCGTACTACGGCTACACGGCACTGATGGATGCCATGGGCCTGCCGGTCACGCCTTTGTCCGATTATGACAAAACTACGGTTTCCTCGTCATTTTATGGCACCGCCTATTCTGCCTCCGGCGCGTACTGGACGGCACCCGACCGGATCGACACCTATGTGCCGGACGAGGGACTGACTGTTACCTCCTGGGCCACCGGAGTTCCTACGACGACCGGCCTGTATGACGAATCGTATCTGTCCCTAAAGGACAAGTACTCCTATTTTTTAGGGGGCAACCAGCCCCTGTGCGTCATCCAAACAGCACAGACCGATCCCCCCCGTCTGCTCATCGTGCGGGACAGCTACTCCGATTCCCTGGTTCCCTTCCTCACCGCCGATTTTTCCGAGATCCATCTGTATGACCTGCGCTATAACCGCCAAAGTGTTTCGGACTATGTGGCGGAAAACGACATCGACATGGTTCTGGTCCTGTACTCCGTGGCAAACTTCGTCAGCGACAGCAACCTGTTTTTGCTGGCCCAGTAACCGTTCGGGCGCGCCACACGACACCCGCTGACATTACAAAACCCGGCCCATTCCACTTGGAATAGGCCGGGTTTTTATCCGGTCACTCAGGCGCCGAAAATCTGTTTGGCAACCGCCACGGTCTCCATGGCGTCCTTGGCGTAAAAATCGGCATGGATGGTTTCGGCATACTGCCGGGTCAGCACCGCGCCGCCCACCACAGTCTTGCACCACGGAGCCTGCTCCCGCAGTAAACGTATGGTCTCCGCCATGGCGGGAACGGTGGTGGTCATCAGGGCGCTGAGTCCCACAAGGGGCACGGTTTCCCGGACACAGCGCTCCACTATGGTCTCGGGCAGTACGTCTTTTCCCAAGTCGATGACCTGATACCCGTAATTCTCCAGCAAGACCTTGACAATGTTCTTGCCGATATCATGGATATCGCCATAGACCGTGGCAAGGAGAATCGTCCCCTTTTTCTCCTGTTGCTCGCCGGTTTTGGCCAGCGCGTCCTTAATGGCGTCAAACGCCTTTTTTGCCGCTTCCGCACTCATCAAAAGCTGGGGCAGATAAACCCGATTTGCCTCAAAGCCGCGGCCCACGATGTCCAGCGCGGGAATGAGCTGCTCGTTAATCACATCCAGCGACTGACGGCTGTGCAGCAGCTCTGCGGCCGCGGCCGCCGCCTGCTCGGCAAGGCCCCTTGTGATGGCATACTCCAGTGTGCCGGGTATGGCGGCGTTTTGCTCCGCCGGGGTCAGTGCCGCATCCGCCGGGCCGCTTGGCGCCGCCGGTTTTACTGCCGCGGGAACCGCAGCGCCTGCCGGCACATACTGTTCGGCAAAGGCAATATAGTCAGCGCACCGGGGATCATAGCCCGAAAGGGTGCAGAAGCAGGTGTGCGCCTTGCGAATCTCTGCGGAATTCGGATTTAAAATGGCAGCTGACAGGCCGTTTTGCATGGCCATGGTAAAGAACGCGGCGGTGATCAGCTCCCGCTGGGGAAGGCCAAAGGAGATATTGGACACGCCTAAAATCGTGTTGCCGCCCAGATCGTCGCGGATGCGGCGCAGGGTCTCCAGCGTGGCCAATGCCGCCTTATCGTTGGAGCTGACCGCCATGGCCAGGGGGTCAACGATGATATCCTTCTTTTCAATCCCATATTCCGCAGCGGTGCGGTAGATTTTCTCTGCGATGGCGATCCGGCCGTCGGCCGTGTCTGGAATCCCGCCCTCGTCCAGCGTGAGCGCCACCACCACGCCGCCGTATTTCTCCACCAGCGGGAATACGGCGCGCATGGATGTAGCCTTGCCGCTGACGGAATTGATCATCGCCTTGCCGTTATACCGGCGCAAGGCCCGCTCCATTGCCTCATAATCAGACGTGTCCAGCTGCAGGGGCAGGTCGGTGATGTCCTGAATACAGGTTACCGCGTCAGTGAGCATAACTGCCTCGTCCACTTCCGGCAGACCCACGTTGACATCCAGAATATCCATGCCCTTCTCCGCCTGATCCAGCGCCTCGTCCAGCAGATAGTCCATGTCGTGCTCCCGCAGGGCCTGCTTCAGCTTTGGCTTTCCGGTGGGGTTGATGCGCTCACCCACCAGAACCGGCCGGTGGCCTATCTCCACCGCGTGGGTACGGGAGGATACTCTTGTTCGGTTCTTGACCGCAACAGGCACGGCCGTCTTGTTCTGGCACAGCTCCACCAAACGGCAAATATACTCCGGCGTGGTGCCGCAGCAGCCGCCTACCAGGCGCGCGCCCAGCTCCACGATCTCACCGATGTGAGCGGCAAATTCCTCCGCCGTTACATCGTAGCAGGGCTTCCCGTCTTTGGTGTGGGGCAGCCCGGCGTTGGGATTGACGATCAGCGGCAGACTGCAACCCTCCAGAAACCCGGGTACAAGCTTTTTCATCTGCGCCGGGCCGATGCTGCAGTTCATTCCGCAGGCGTCTACCCGCAGCCCCTCCAGCAGCGTTGTCATCGCGGCGGGGTCGGCCCCGGTGAGAAGCTTTCCATTCTCGTTATAGACATTGGTGACGAAGACCGGCAGGTCGCAGTTCTCCTTGGCGGCCAGCACGGCGGCCTTGGTCTCGTAACTGTCACTCATGGTTTCGATCAGAACCAGATCGGCGCCCTGGGCCGCACCGATGCGGATGGTTTCGGCAAACAGCGCCACAGCGTCCTCAAAATCCAGGTCGCCCAATGGCTCCAGCAGTTTACCGCTGGGGCCGATGTCCAGCGCGATAAAGTGGGGGCGCTGGGCTGCGGGCACTCCCGTGGGGGTCAGCGCATCCGGTGGGACGGGTTCTTCCTCCACCCTTCGCTTTGCCTCCTGGGCATGTTTCAGCGCCGCCGTCACCACCGTTTCCAGGGTTTCCTCGCCGCTTTCGGCCTGGAATTTCAGTCGGTTGGCGCCAAAGGTGTTGGTCTTAATAATGTTAGCGCCCGCCAAGAAATAGCGGTAATGCAGTTCCGTGATGACATCGGGATGTTTCAGATTCCAGCACTCCGGCTTTTCGCCGGGGCCAAGTCCCCGCTCCTGCAAAAAAGAGCCGGTACCTCCGTCAAAAAACAGAACCCCCTGCTTCATTGCCTGTGTCATGGTCATGGTATTTCCTCCTAAAAAACGCCGACGCCGGCGGGCTTATCTTCTTCGAAAGGCACAATTGGTCTTCCCACAGGTGGGACAGCCCTCTTTAGGGGAGCAAACTGCCGTCTCGGCCCCAAATGGCCCAAAGCCAATCACCCCTGTGACCGATTTGGTGGGCGCCATGAGCAGGGCGGCGGTCAGGGTCAGGCCCATAACCTTGGGACAATTCAGCACCCGAAAAACATCTTCTTGACAAGCCAGCGGAAAATCCCCATAGCCGGGGCTGAAGCGGGGTTTGGTTCCCAGCCCCTCCTGCCGCAGCTTGCCGGTAATGGCGGCGTTCAGTTCGTCGCAATAGGCTTCGATCAGCATGGCGCCGGCGGCCTGCATCACAAGCCCACGGGCGGGCCGCCGGGCCGCGTACCGCTGGGTGAGGCGGTCTGCCTCGACACCCAGCGTAGCCGCAAAGAGAATCACACCGGTACAGCCTTCCAGATTGCGCGCCAGATCCCTGCTTTCCACGGCGACAAAGCCCAAATCCAGCCGCGCCCCCTCCCGCTGGACGGGAAAGGCCATGAACGCTCCCTGGGGGGCAGCCTGCGGCAGCAGCTCGGCGAGGCAATCCTGTACCAGCGCAGCGGTCTGTTCGTCGGGCGTTTCACGGCCATAGCCGAGATAACGGTAAAGCTCCCCTTTCGACACAGGCAGCCGGTCATATTCCATTTTGTGGCGCTGAAGGGTCAGCCAGTCCATGTTTACCTCGCAGTCCGTGGAACGTCAAAGGATATGGGAAAGATTGGCCTGGATCTGACGAGCCACGTGTGGCTTGTTCATCGAATAGACGTGAACCGCATTCACCCCATTGGCCAGCAGATCGATAATCTGCTCGGTGGCAAAGGCCACGCCCGCCTGCTCCATGGCCGCGGGATCGTCGCCGAAGTGATCCACAATGGCGCGGAACCGGGGTGGCATCATGGTGCCGGACAGTTTGCAGATACGGGCAATCTGCTTGCCATTGGTGACGGGCATGATCCCCGCCACCACGGGAACGGTAATCCCGCGATCCCGCACCTTATAGAGGAAATTGTAAAAGATGTTGTTGTCAAAAAACATCTGTGTGGTCAAAAATTGGCAGCCGGCCTGCACTTTGATGGCCAGATTCTCCACATCCACCTTGCTGTTGGGAGATTCGGGATGCCCCTCGGGATAGCAGGCGCCGCCGATGCAGAAATCGCCGAATTGCCGGATTTCAGCAATCAGATCGCTGGCGTAATGATAGTCCCTGGCAGCGATGGCGGTCTCCCCCTCCAGAATATCGCCCCGGAGTGCCAGTATATTTTCAATGCCGCGCTCCTGCAGTTTGGCAAGTTCCCCTCGCACCATCTCCCGGTCAGAGGACACGCAGGACAGGTGCGCCAGCGCGGGTACGCCGAACCCATCGGTAATTCCGGCGGCAATCGATGTGGTATACTCGCTCACGCCGCCGCCCGCGCCGTAGGTGACGCTCATAAAGCTGGGCCTTAGCGCCGCAATCTCATTCACCGCATCCTTCACATCTTCATATTTGGAATCGGTTTTGGGCGGGAATACTTCAAAGGACAGGGAAGGCCTGTCCCCCGTCAAAATATCAATCACTTTCATGCTGATTCTCCTCACATTTTCCCCTGTTAGATATTGTTTTGCCGGTTTTTCTTCTCGCTCAATGAAAGGTATAGTATTGCATTTTATCATAGTTCAGCTATGGTGTAAATATGCAAGGCATTTATGCCCTTCTTCAATTCATATGTATATAATATGTTATACAAGAGGATATCTCTTGCCATTCCATTTCAAATAGGGTATGATATTTGCAGTAAATAACGTGCATGGAGGCATTTTATGTTAAAGCTAGAAAACATTGGGTTTGAAGTGGGTGGAAACAAAGACATCCTCCATAACATTAACCTTGAAGTAAGCGAGCGTTTTGTTGCCATTACCGGCCCCAACGGCGGCGGCAAATCCACCCTGGCAAAAATTATTGCCGGCATCGTCACCCCCACCTCCGGCCGCATCCTGCTGGACGGAGAGGACATTACCGGTCTTTCCATCACCCAGCGGGCAAATCGCGGTATCAGCTATGCGTTTCAGCAGCCGGTGCGGTTTAAGGGCTTAAAGGTCAAGGATCTGCTGGGCCTTGCCGCTGGAAAGGACGCCAATGTGTCGGTGGCCTGCGATCTGCTCAGCGAGGTGGGTCTGTGCGCCCGGGACTATATCGACCGTGAGCTGAACGACAGTCTTTCCGGCGGCGAGCTCAAGCGTATTGAGATTGCCATGATATTGGCCCGGGGAACCAAGCTTGCCATTTTTGACGAGCCCGAAGCCGGCATTGACCTGTGGAGCTTTCAAAACCTGATTCGGGTCTTTGAAAAAATGTATGACCAAACCCGGGGAAGCATCCTCATTATCAGTCACCAGGAGCGCATCTTGAATATCGCGGATAAAATTATTTTAGTGGCTGACGGCGAAATCCGCAAGGAGGGCAGCAAGGATGAGATCATGCCCGAATTGCTGGACGGTCCATGTAAGGTGCTGACTGACAAAATGGAAGGGGGCAACCGGAAATGATCGACCAGATCCAGCAGGAGCTTTTGCGCCAGGTCGCCGATTTGGACAGTCTGCCTGTGGGCGCTTACAACATTCGGGCAAACGGACAGGGAGCCGCCCGGAACACCACGGCCAACATTGACATCATCACAAAGCCTGACCAGTCAGGCATTGATATTATTATTAAGCCCGGCACAAAAAACGAAAGCGTACACATCCCTGTAGTGATCAGTCAAACCGGACTGAAGGAGTGCGTTTACAACGATTTCTTTGTAGGCGACGACTGCGATATCACCATTGTCGCCGGCTGCGGCATCCACAACTGCGGGGGCGGCGACAGCGAGCACGACGGCATCCACAGCTTTTTCGTGGGGAGAAACAGTTCTGTGCGCTATGTGGAAAAGCACTATGGCGAGGGAGACGGACAGGGCAAGCGCACCATGAACCCCACCACCGTGGTACAACTGGACGAGGGCGCCCACATGGAGATGGAAACGACCCAGATCGGCGGCATTGACGACACCTGCCGCAAAACCACGGCCAAACTGGGTCCCCGCGCCAGTCTGGTCATCTATGAAAAGATCATGACCCAGGGGGAGCAGCGCGCCAAGACCGATTTCACGGTGGATATGAACGGCGCGGACTGCAGCGCCAACGTAGTTTCCCGCAGCGTTGCCAAGGAGCACAGCCACCAGGAGTTTCTGAGCAAGATTAACGGCAACAACCGCTGCGCCGGTCACACGGAATGCGATGCCATTATCATGGACAGTGCGGGGGTTACCGCCATTCCGGAGCTGACCGCGAACAACGTGGATGCAAGCCTCATTCACGAGGCCGCCATTGGAAAGATCGCCGGTGAACAGCTCATTAAGCTCATGACGCTGGGCTTGACGGAAAAAGAGGCTGAGGATCAGATCATCGCAGGGTTCTTGAAATAATGACACTAGGAAGCGGACCGATGTGATCGGCCCGCTTCTCTTAGTTTACTTCTCTTTGCCGCTCCAGTCCTCGCAAGGTTCCGCCGGATTGGAATGCCACGGTCTCCGCCAAGTGAAGCTATATCTTTCTGTGGCGAAGCATGATATCATATGTATGATAGGCTATCATACTCGTACCGTTAAACCAGTATTTACACAGCAGTTGAGAGCATCGGACGACCGACGATTTGAAAATTGTAGAACGATACGGGAAATGCGCTGGGGCTCACTGTGATCTTAGACATCGTAAAATCGCTGGCGGTATTCTAGTTGTGATCTGCAGCAAGCGGTACCGCGAGAAAATGGAGGGCATCGTTTGAACAACATATTGATCGGGTTTTTGCTAATCTTTTTGGATTTTAACCTGACCCTCGGCAACTCGCAGCTTGGGCTGATTCCCGACTTTATCGGTTATATCGTTTTGAGAAACGGATTGGCAGAAATGGCTGGGGAAAGCCCACTGTTTCTGAAGGCAAAGCCTTACGCAACCGGCATGGCTGTTTATACCGGCATCCTGTATTTCATGGATCTGCTCGGTATTTCTGCGTCATTGGGCGCTTTGTCCTATCTCCTTGCCATCGCGTCTACCGTCATTTCACTGTATATCTCATATGACATCGTTATGGGTGTAAAAGACATGGAAGAAAAATACAACGCCCCATTAAATGGTGCCAGTCTGCACGCCACGTGGACACTTCTCGCAGTTTTTAATATTGTGGTATATATCTCTTTGCTGATCCCGGTGCTGGCAGTCATCTGCATCATCGTGACTGTCATCGTAGCGATCTGCTTTCTGGTTGCTTTCAGCAAATCGAAGAATTTGTATTATGATCTGAAATCCCGGCTGGGCAGGCCGATAGAAGACGACTACAGAGGAGACTGAGGCGTATATGTTTGGCGGAAATTTTATGTTGAGTGTATTCCCGGTCATATTCGGAATGGTTTTTGTCATCGTAATCGGATTTTTCATTGTAACCGCTGTGAAAGGCATTTCCCAGTGGGGCAAAAACAACAAAGCCCCTGTGCTGATGATAGAAGCTACGGTAGTAACCAAAAGGACTACTGTTACTCACCATCATCACAATAACCCCAATGCCGGCATGCACACATCGACTTCAACCAGCTATTACGTGACCTTTCAGGTAGAAAGCGGAGACCGCATGGAGTTGCATGTAGCAAGTCATGAATACGGAATACTGGTCGAGGTAGACGTCGGCAAACTGACAGTTCAGGGAACACGATATCTTGCATTTGAAAGAAAATACTGATGCTGCCGGTGCTGATCTCCTAGCTTGAAAACCATCCCAAGTATTCGTTTCTCCATTCCGATGCAGAATTTCAGCAGTTACTCGGGCAGCACCGCGCCAAATGCTGATTCTGACGGTTTGCCGCGATGACATGAAAAGCCGGAGCATTCTCAGAAATATGAGGATGCTCCGGCCTTTATAATTGCTGATGCAAGGATGAGTTCTGCTCTTAATAAAAACAATTTAAAGAATCAGCTTATCAACTTCGCCATTCATGATATGGGGTAACGACTGCTGTATTTTATCAAAAGGCCAGTTCCACCACTGGATCTGCTGTAATTTCCTGATGGTTGCTTCATCAAAACGCTTTTTGATTCCTTTCGCGGGGATACCGCCGACAACCGCATACGGGGGGACGTCCTTTGTTACAACGACTCTCGTTCCTATGATCGCGCCGTCGCCGATGTGAACACCGGATAAGATCACCGCTTCATATCCGATCCAGACATCATTGCCGACGACAATATCGCCTTTGTTGTCCCATGCGGACGTCAGCTGCATTTTGTCCAGGTCCCATGCTTCAAAGAAAATCGGGAACGGATAAGTGGAAAGTGATTTCTGCGTATGATTGGCGCTGGTAAAGAGGAACTTGGCACCGCAGGCGATAGAGCAGAACCTGCCGATGATTAGTCTGTCATGATTGACTGGATAGTGATACAGCACATTATTTTTCTCAAACTGCTTGGGGTCGGAAACAAAATCGTTGTACATCGTATAGTCGCCGACGATGATATTGGGATCTGTAATGACACTTTTCAGGTATACGGTTTCAAAGTCATTGGTTCGCGGGTATATTTTATCAGCCGGAATCGTCATGATACCCTCCAAAGTTTATTTTTTATTCAGCTATTCCGGCAACTGCAATGCAGCGTTTCACTTTCTCATCACCTTTATTTAACTTTCAGCGTCCGCAGGTACGCCTTTGATTCGTCGCTGATCCGGTAGCTCTCGGCTCCGAAAGCAGGCGGGTAAATATAGCTGGTTAGCTGAATATTACGATTGAATTTCTTTGAGATGCTGCACATGTATCCCGATATGACCGATCCCCAAAATGATGACGGAAATCATTACCCAGACCACTTTTCCGTAAATTCCGAGCAAGAAGAAGGCTGCGACCGGCAATGTCGCGCCGGCGACGGGAACGCCGCAAAAGCTGCTGTAAAAGTCCTGCATGGTCTTTTCGCTTTTAAAATAACGTACCCACCAGCATTCATACAGAATGATGAGTACAAACGCCGCGATCAGCCAGAAATTCCAGGCAGACCAACCGTGAATGTTTAAATCAGAGAACACAAGTGCCGTACAGGTAACACAAACTTGTCCGGCTCTTTCAAAGACAAGCAGCACTTTGTTCTCATTTTGATCGTTGTATTCTTTGGGCTGATGCTTGGTCCATATCAAGTTGGGAACGGTCAGCATCAGCAGAAAAATGAATCCAACATAAGAAAAGCCGAAATGCCCCATATAGGTTCCTCCGTTAAATTCTCATAAATGATTGATAGTCATTTACAACCATTTTTCCCATTCAGGAGATAGGCATGGGTTTCTTCCCAATGCTTATCCTTGCTGATGATATGCGTAATCTTGTCAATATGATCAATGGTAAACCAATCACTTATCACGTTTCTCCCCTCAACTGATTTGCATCTATGAAAGTCACTCCTGTGTCCGGGATGCCTGTCCTTTTCCATAGACGCTCCTATCAAGCCGCAGCATCCCGGCCAGTATCAGCATCGCGCCGCCGGTGACAATCATCAGCAGCCGCATGGACACTACGTCCGCCAGCGGGCCGAACACCGCCATTCCAATGGGCAGACATCCGCTGTACATAGCGCTCAAAAATCCGAATACACGTCCCTGCATGCTTGCCTCGGACTTTTCCTGAATCAGCGTCGTCACCGCGGTCTGCACCATGGTGAGCGCAATGCCGTAAACCGCCATGAGTAACAAATAGATGGAGAAGCTTTGGAGCGCACCCATCCCGACGCCAAGGGCCCCGAAAGCGGTAAGGCCCACCAGCAGTGTCTTGACCCGGTTGGGGAAGCCTCCCCAGGTACCGATAAGGATACCACCGCCGGCCATGCCCGCGAAACCAACGATCTCCACAATCGTCAGGTAAAGGTAGCTGTCGCCATAGGTGCGGCTTACAAACAGCGTCGCGAGAAAGCCCGCCGGTACGGCCAGAAAGATAAAAACACCATAGACGAGCAGCAGCTTTCCGATGAAGCCGTCAGCCAAGGCATACTTCATGCCCTGTTTCATTTCCGCGAAAACAGAAAGCGTTCCCCCATCTTCTTTCCGCCCCTGCTTCGGGATGGCAATGCAGGAGAGGATGCCGACGCCGACGACAGCGGTGGCAATGTCGATAAACAGGGTGCTGCGCAGTGTGCCAAACGTCAGAATGGCTCCGGCAGCCGCGGGAGCCGCAAACTGCACCACCGACTGCAGCGTGGCGTTGATCCCGTTAAAGCGCATGAGCTGTTCCTCTGGGACAAGCTGCGGGATCATGGAGCCCACCGCCGGCGTCTGTACGCCCGCACCGAGGGATCGAATCACGGATGTGACCAACAGTGCCGCAAACAGCTTTGTGTCCTCGCCGATGAACGGCATTAAAAGGGCAAGCGTCAGTGTCGCGGCGGCAATGACGGTGTCGGACAGGATGATGAGGAGCTTCCGCGGATATCGGTCCGCCCATACACCGGAGAAGAACGAGATCAAAAACTGCGGTACGAACGAACAGATGGTCAGCGCGGATACCCACGCGCCGGATGAGGTTTTGAGCGTCACATACCAGACAATCGCAAACTGTACCAGTGACGAACCGAACAGCGTGACGCCCTGACTGACCAGAAAGGTGATTGTTTTCTTTTTCCATTGTTGCATAAGTATGACCATTCCTTTACACCAAGTTTCGTGGCACAGAACAACCACAAAAGGGAATGGTCATACTGTGCATGTTTTGCGGTTGTTGGCTTTGCGGGCGAGCAAAACGCAATCATATCAGTTTCAGTTTGAAAATTTCAAACTGAAATCCTCCGTTTCTTTGCCATCAGGAATAATACCAAAGAAACGAACCCTGGTGTTTTACTGGATGGTTTGAAATTTTGTTTTCATGGCTTTTAGCAGAGATTGCATTTCTTTCGCGTCTTTTCTGGTATTATCCAGCGATACGATCAGCCGGTCGCAGACAGACACGATGTCATCCTGTTCCGAGGGCGTATTCAGAATCTTCTCCACCGGAGCGTTTTGCTCCCTGTCCAAGTGATTCATCAGACGCAGGATGGCTGAGAGTGAATAGTTTGCGCAGCGAAGCGTGCGTATGATATTCAAACGGTCGAGATCCGCCACATTGTAGACGCGATAGCCGTTCTCCCGCCGCTTTACCGTGATGAGTCCGTTCAGTTCCCAGTTGCGGAGCGTATCTACGGTCACGTACAGCCGCTCCGCGGCCTCGCGGCGTTTGAGGGACAGGCCGTCCGGTTTGCGTTTGCCAATGAGCATGACCTTCACAGAGGCAATGGCGGCTTTTGCATTTTTTATCTCCCGCGTGAGCATGGCTTCATACTCGCGTGCCGCCTGTATCGCACAATCAAAGTCAAGCGCAGCACAGAACCGTATAACCTCGATGGCCTTCTTCCGCAGTCCGTTCTGAAGCACCTCGGCGCGCAGGGCAAGCCGCGCCAGTTCCATCTGCCGCAGGTGCAGCTCCGTAAAAACCCGGTAGCCGTTTTCAAGGCGCTCCGGCCGCGTCAGGAAGCCCACCTCCTCGTAAAAGCGCACGGTATTCGAATGAACGCCTGTGAGAAGCGCTATTTGGTTTGTCCTGTATGTATTCATATTCCACCGCGAATTCCTGTCACATTGGGTGTTTATTCATTTTTTATTATACATGAGTCTCCAAGGAATGGCAATTCAGTCTTTTCTGCATCGCTGCTGTTCTGGTTTTGGGTGGAGGAACAACTGGTCATTTTTCGAAAATAAGTACAAGGCGGCGGCCCTTGTGCAAACTGAACTGACCAACGAGCGCGCGGATTTGGGATCACTCCTCATCCGCTCCCTTTTCCTTTTCTGATCTTACGGGAATGACTTTTAACTCCGGCTCCGTTGAAGAAATGTATCGTTCCTCACACTCCCTCTGTGCCGCGATCAGAATATTGGCAGCCTCTTCCGAGGCCCGGAAAAGTTTCAAATACATTTCTTTATAGTCTGGCATAAGCTCACCTCGCAAGTATAGTTTAGAACAATATGTTCAAAATGTAGGTGAATTGTCAATAAGACATATTGTCCAACGGTATACTAACTATGGTGATGAATGTGAAACTACGAATTAAAGATTTGCGTGAAGACAAGGATTTGACGCAAAAGAAAATTGCCGAATATTTGATGTGCGATCAATCCCTATATTCAAAATACGAGCGAGAAGAAAGAGCATTTCCTTTGGAACTGGCAATAAAGTTAGCAGATTTTTATAAAGTAAGTGTCGACTACTTGGTCGGGAGAACAGAGAAAAAAGAATAATTATTTCTTGCAGCGACATGGAACCAAATGCCATGCCGCTGTTTTCCCTTCTATTAAAAGAGAGGCACAAAAAACCGCCTGTGTTCTTCCCACAGACGGTTAGATTTGGTATACTGAATTATAAAATTTTCAGGGACGGCGGGAGAGGGGGCCTTTGCGTGGACCGAACCTATATCAGCAGTATGCGGCTGAGTTCACCGGTGGAGGAGGACTCCTATCTTTGTAGCTTGCCTGTTGTGGCACCTTATCTGACACAGAGGAAAGATCTGTAAAAAAATCATCAGCTAACAGAAAGAAGGAAATCATATGGTTCGTTATGTACACACGAATATCATTGCAAAAGATTGCGAAAAGCTGATTGAATTTTATAAGGAAGTATTCGGATGCCAAAGCATCCATGAAAAACGGGACCTGCGAGAACCGTGGTTAGATAAGATGACCGGGATTCCCGGTGCCCATATTGTGGGCGAGCACTTGGTTATGCCCGGATATGATGAGGATCACCCAACCCTTGAGATATTTTCTTATGATCAAATGGAGGGCGATTGCACGCATCGAATTAACGCGTATGGCATTGCGCACCTTGCTTTTGAGGTGGACAACGTGGCTGAAACGCTTGAAAAGCTGCTTGCGAAAGGCGGTGGCATGGTTGGGGAACTGGTCCATGCGGATTATGAGGATGGCCGCAAGGCAACGTTTGTGTATGCCACGGACATTGAGGGGAACATTCTTGAATTACAGAGCTGGGATTCATGATTAAACTATTAAAAAATAATCGAAACGCTGTTATTATACTTCATGAAATATATGGGGTAAACAGGTTTATTGAAGATGTTTGCTCTGAGTATCATATGTTGGGATTTGATGTATTCTGCCCGGAGATGCTTGGGCAAAATTGCTTTTCATATTCTGAGACTTCCGAGGCTTATCGGTACTTTATCGATGAAATAGGCTTTGATTTTTATAAAGAAATTGAACAATTAATCGAAACGTTAAAGCTTAGCTATGAAAAAGTATTTATGATTGGTTTCAGTGTGGGTGCAACCATCGCTTGGAGATGTTGTGAAAACCTCAAGTGTGATGGAATCATCTGTTGTTATGGTTCGCGCATACGTGATTATTTGTTGCTGCAGCCATGTTGCCCGGTGCTTTTACTATTTGCCGAACAGGATTCATTTGATGTAGACGGTGTAATGATGAGGCTTCAGGAAAAATCCAATGTTGAATTATACAAATTAAAGGCAAGTCATGGATTTATGGATCAATATTCTGGACAGTTCAACATGGAACAAACACAGATATCAAAAGAGTATATCAGCTCCTTTTTTCAAACGCACACATGATGTTAATAGGCTCAATGCAGCTACCTAAAAATACGAACCATACGATTACCAAGGAGAAATTCAATGTACTATTATCATGTTGACGTATTTAGTTCTCGGGTTTTATCTGGGAATGGATTGACTGTTATCTTTCATGAAGAAGATATGGAAGCGCAATATATGCAGAGAATCGCACAGGAATTCAAGCAATTTGAAACTATTTTTCTGAGATTAACGGGAGCAAAACGCTTTCGCGCAAGAATATTTACAGTAGAGGAAGAATTGGATTTTGCCGGGCATCCGATTTTAGGCGCGGTTTCAGCCATTCACGAAAAGCTGCATTCAGAGGAAAAGAGTATAACGGTTACATTCGAGTTAAACGCCAAAATATTGCAAGCAGAGTCGATTAAAACAAATGATCATTTTCAAGCCACAATGAACCAGGGCACTCCTGAATTTTTGGGTATTGTCAAGGATGAATGGAATCACAATTTGTTGCAGGCTTTAAATCTTACACCCGATCATCTATACCACGCACTCCCCATGGAGGTTGTTTCAACCGGATTGCCTTACTTAATTGTTCCTCTCGCTTGTGGATTGGAACAGGCAAAGATCGTCGTCAAAGATTTTGAAGAGCAGTTGAGCAAGATCAATGCGAAGTTTGTTTATGTGTTTGATGTTGACACCATGGAGGGCCGTACATGGGACAACTTTGGTGCGGTAGAAGATGTGACAACCGGCAGTGCCGCCGGAGCAGTTGGGGCTTATCTATTCAAATGGAACATCTGCAAAACAACAGAAACTATTATCTTAAATCAAGGCAGGTTTGTGGGAAGGCCCAGCAAAATAAAAGTCTTTTCCGATCAATCCACGGGAGAAATAAGAGTGGTTGGAGATGTTAAGATCATAGCAGAAGGAACGCTATTGATATAATATGATACAACTTGTTAAGCAAAAAAAACGTTTGTAGACTTTACACAGACGGTTTGAAAGGACAAACGAACGAATGATGCAGCCGATTATAAAAGACGAGGCATTTTTGAGCGTTCCCTCAGAACCTGCCGCTATAGAAGATTTGCCCGTCGCGCAAGACCTGCTGGATACCCTTTCTGCCAACGCTGACCGGTGTGTGGGGCTTGCCGCCAATATGATTGGCGTGTCCAAACGCATCATCGTGGTGGATGATGATGGCAGTTATCTGGTGATGCTTAATCCAGAAATCATCAAGCAAAGCGAGCCGTATGAAACTCAAGAAGCCTGCCTGTCCCTTGTCGGCACCCGCAAAACCAAGCGCTACAAAAGCATTAAGGTCCAATACCAAAACACCGCCCTGCAAACCAGAATGAAGACCTTTAAGGGCTTCACAGCGCAGATTATCCAGCATGAAATTGACCATTGTAATGGCATTATTATTTAGAATGCAAGGTGAAAAAATGAACTATCAGGGAACTTTATTGGCGGTGCGGGATATGCAGCGATCTCTTCGATTTTACTGCAACCTGCTGGGGCTTTCAGTGTCTGCCGATTACGGTGCAAATGTATCATTGTCCGGCGGCATTTTTTTGCAAACCATCGAAAGCTGGCGCGAGTTTATTTATAAAACAGACGAAGAAATCACACTGCCCCATCACGCGGGAGAGCTGTATTTTGATGCAGCTAACATGGATGCGTTTCTCCGGCGGGGAAGCATGGCCGGACATTTGCTATATCCACCCCCTCAAGGAGCACCGCTGGGGACAGCGGGTGGTGCGTTTTTACGACCCGGATGGTCATATCGTTGAGGTTGGCGAGGAGCTGCTCATGGTTGCCCGACGGTTTTACAACAGCGGTATGACGCCGGATTGGGTGGCTGATCGAATGGATGTACCGCTCGATCATGTGGTACAGTGGTTAAAAACGGAAAATCAAAATTGAGTTTTCGTAAGCCACCGCCCAACATCGGCTTAATGAAACCCTCCTCTCTTTTTTGTGCAGGTAATGCGAGGACAAGTCCCATCAAAACCATTAGAATTGAGACAAGGAGCTGACACAGATGGAATGGATTGAACGGCTGAACAAAGCCATTGCATACATCGAGGAAAATCTGAATGGCGAAATCGATTATGAGGAGCTGGGCAGACTGGCCTGCTGCTCCCCCTATCACTTTCAGCGCATGTTCGGCTACATGGCGGGAATGCCGCTTTCCGAATATATCCGCCGTCGCCGGATGAGCTGCACCGCCGCCGACCTGCAGAGTGGCGGGGAGAAGATCATCGACATCGCCGCAAAGTATGGCTATGAATCACCCACCGCCTTCAATCGTGCCTTTCAAAGCGTACACGGCTTCGCACCGTCACAGACACGGGCAGACGGTCAAACGCTTAAATCCTTTCCGCCCATCAGCTTCCAAATGACAATCAAAGGAGCTGCACAAATGGATTACAGAATTGAGAAAAAGGACTCGTTTCGCATCATCGGCATTAGCGCACCGCTGGAAGCTGATATTGAAAAGAATTTTGAAACGGTACCGGCCCTATGGGGCAAGGCCGCTCAGGACGGGACTATCCCTCGCCTGTGTGAGCGCATGAACAGCCAGCCCATGGGTGTGCTGGGTGTCAGCGTCTGCAATGAATCCACCGAAAATTGGCGGTATTACATTGCGGTTGCCAGCGCTTCCGGCCCCGAGTCTTTTGAGGAATACACCGTTCCTGCATTTACCTGGGCGATTTTCCCCGGAGAGGGAACCGGAATTTCCATCCAGCAGCTCGAACAGCGCATTGTCACCGAATGGCTGCCCACCTCCGGCTATGAATATGCCAACGGTCCTGACGTAGAGGTGTACCTTGACCCGAATCCGGAAAACACGAAATACGAGGTCTGGATCCCTGTTGTGAAAAAGTAATGCAAAGCGCCGTCTGCCGAGGTTTTCGGCAGACGGCGCTGTTTTTGCGTTGCAGCCTGTTTTAGTCGGTCAAAATTTCCTGTACCCGACCGACCTGTCCATCCTCCAGCATCACTTTGATCCCGTGTGGATGCGAGCTGCTTTTGGTCAGCAGCCTCGCCACGACTCCCTCCGTGCGCTTTCCTGTGCGCTGATCGGCTTTGAGTACGATGTTCACCCGTGCGCCGATGGAAATATTGCTTCGATTTTGTCCGTTCATTCTTGTCTTCTCCTTTTTCTTATGGAACCCTATTCCATTTTACTGTTTATCAGCAAGAGTGCATGAACACCCTCCTGAATCTGCTCAGGACTCAAATGACCGTAACCCAAGAGGAGTTTATCCCGATGGTGATTCTGCTCAGCGCAGTACTGCGATACGGAACGAATTCTGATGCCCGCCTGACGACAGCTTTGCATAAACGCGTCTCCAAAGTCCATGCCCGGAAATTGAAGTGCCACATGCAGCCCGGAAGAATCCCCCCAGGGCTGTGCAGTGTCGCCAAAGGTATATGCAATGGATTTTAAAAGAACATCTCGTTTTTCACCATATATACGCCGCATATGTTGGACATGCTTATCCATTTTTCGTTTCTGTAAGAACTCGGTCAGTGCAACTTGTTCCAAAACAGGATTTTGTACATCCATATAATTACGGTAATGCTTCCACTTGGCCTGCAGCGGTTTGGGCAGAACCGCAAACCCCAATCTAAGCGCCGGAAACAATGTTTTGCTGAAGGTCCCCACATAAATCACACGGGAGGAATCCATGGAATAAATCGGGCAGACCGGCGCGCCGGAATAGCGGAATTCGCTGTCATAATCATCCTCAATCACATAGAAATTTTTTTCAGAGGCAAGTCGTATCAGTGCTGCCCGGCGTGTAGCGGGGAGAATACCGCCTAACGGGAATTGATGCGAAGGAGTAACATAAACGGCTGAAAGGTCTTTGTTTTCAAGAGAGGAGATATCTGCACCCTGATGATCAACGGGCATCCATAGAAGCGGATATCCTCTGTCCTGAATGACGGTGCGGATACCCGGATGAGATGGATCTTCCAAGGCGAAGGCATGGTCCGCTTTGTGAAGTATCTCCACAAGCAAATGAAACGCCTGTGTGGCACCTGATGTAATAAATACATCCTGCGGATCGACTTCCACGCTCTTGCTGCGCATTAACCAATGAGAAATTTCCTCACATAACGGCTCATACCCCTTGGGGCCGCTGTACGCCAGTTGTTGAATTGGCAGGCTGGCAGTAGTAACATGAATCAT
Source organism: Oscillospiraceae bacterium (assembly GCA_963666535.1). Classification (GTDB taxonomy): domain Bacteria; phylum Bacillota; class Clostridia; order Oscillospirales; family Oscillospiraceae. The sequence goes on from OY762913.1 coordinate 2,956,354, forward strand.
TTGGCTCCAAAGCTGCCACGGAAAAAGGGATAAATCCGGCTGACCTGTCTTGAAATCGCATAGAACAGGTTCCTGTTCCGTCTGCGCATCTGACGGAGTGACGATTTTTTCCGTTTGGATGTGAAGACCCTCCGCAACGCGGGACGGCGCACCCTGACGGCTGACAATGAAGCCTTCTGTCCAAAGCATATCGTACGCTTCACACACGGTATTGCGGGAAACACCTAACCCTTTTGCAAGCTCACGAGTTGAGGGCAAGGCCTCTCCCTGAGAAAGCTGTCCTTTCAGAATGCGTTGTTTGAGCGATAAAAAAATCTGACGAGCCAAGCTGACCTCGTCCTGATTGCGCAATTCAATTCCAAACATCATGACACCTTCCAAACTGGTTCTCTGTAAATACATCGATACTGGCACTTCATGCAATCCAGTTCGTGCATTATAATTATAACAAATAAATATTGAATTGCAATGCCACACGGGAGGGTTGGGAATGAAACATAGAAAAGGGAAAATTTACTTGCTGCTTGCATTTTCTCTCGCGGGTACGTCCGTCATGACAGGACATATTCTTTCTGAGAAGTTAAGTAGTTTTACCATAACCGCCGTTAGTTTAGGCATCCTACTTCTTTGCTTGTATCCGTTTTATGGGATGAGAACTGTTCAAACAATCCGCCACCTCAAAAAAAGTGACTGGAACATGCTCGTGCTGCAAGCGATATTTGGAGTGTTTTTGTTTCGTACCTTTCTGCTTTTTGGTGTCAATTTAACCAGTACGATAGAAGCCGGAATCCTGACCGGAACGACGCCCGCAATCACTGCTGTTCTGGCCTTCTTTTTCTTAAAAGAAAAGCTTTCCGGCTGGACGGCATTTGGAATTGCCTGTACCGTATCCGGCATCGTTTTACTGCAGGGATTCAATTTGCATTCTGTGCAGTTTTCCATGCATCATGTTTTTGGCAATCTGCTCATGCTTTGCGCGGCTGCCAGCGAATCTACCTTTAACATTATTTCAAGAAAGCACCTGGAAATGAAAGCGTATGATACGGTAGAAATTCATCCGATGGTACAAACGCTGCTGGTCTCCGGAGTTGCTTTCGGGCTATGCATGATCCCGGCATTGATGGAACAGCCTTTTGCGGCATTACAAACTATCGGACTAAAAGAGTGGGTGGCCTTGGTCTGGTATGGTTTAATTGTAACAGCATTGGCCTTTGTGTTTTTTTATGAGGGTGTAAAGCGCTGTGACGCATATACGACGGCGGCTTTTTCAGGAATGATCCCGCTTACTTCCATGCTTTTGTCCCTGCTTCTTTTGAAAGAAACAATCGGGTATGCGCAGGGCGCAGGGGGCCTCCTCGTTATTTCCGGTATGCTGCTGATTGGACGAAATCAAAAAACGGAGAGCGAGATCACCGTTCTATCGGCACCACCGCAAATTGATGCAAGATAAAAGATAAAAGCTTAGGAGGATATTATGTTTACCATTGACGAAAGTATCGGTACCGCTTATCCCGGAACAAAAATGGGGATTTTGGTCATGAAAGGTGTTTCCTATTCCGGTTCACAAGATGAATCAGAACAGGAGGTGCTCCTTGAGCAACTGTGTCATAGATACGCACATACGGACAGAAAGCAGTTAAAGGAACTAAGTCCAACAAACGCTTATGTTTCCTATTACAAAAAATTCGGGCAAAGCTATCATCTGCTTGCGCAGCTGGAATCTGTGTTAAAGGGGAAAAAAACATTACACAAGGAATCAGCGCTATTGCAGGCGATGTTTCTTTCGGAGCTTGATTCTATGTTGCTTACCGCAGGTCATAATTTGACAACATTACGCTTGCCGTTGGTTTTGAAAGCTGCAACGGGTGCAGAGGTTTACCAGTCTATCTCAGGAAAACAGGTAACCACGGTAAGCGGGGATATGATGTTGTGTGATACCGTCGGCACCATATCCAGTATTTTCCGGGGACCGGATGATAGAAGCCGTATTACGCCATCCACAACGGAAGTCCTTTTTTCCATTTACGCGCCTCCGGGTATTGAACGGGCATATATCGAAACCCATTTAGGGAAGCTGGAAACAAGAATCAAAGCGTTTTCGCCATCCTCAAAAACACAGCACAGGCAAGTCTTTTCCCTTGATTAGAGATGAGCCCGTATCATAGCGAATTAAGAATGAGAACGATACCGTCACCCAAAATGTACATTATCAGTTTGGTATCAGACATTGCTTCCTGCTGCTCCAATTATGATGTTCGTGAAATTTCATAGTCATTGTCTTGATTTCTTCCAGCGCTTATACTTGATTGAACCATCATATTTTAGAAATAAACTCCTCAAAATTCATCTTTTGTACCATCTCAAGTTCATTCGATTCAAGTAATGTCTCGATGAACAAAAAAGCAAATACAGGATATTTATAAAAATCAATTTTTCTCAATTCAAGCACCTTGCTGAACCTTGCTGAAATAGCGTTGTAATCAAAACTTTTCATATTTTCTGCCAACAAACCCTTTGGAACATCGACTAAAACAAGGCTAAACACTTTCTCATCTTTGCCCTGCAAAATTTCGCTCCATTCCGGTTCCTTGTCATTAAAATAGTACTCATACGTGTTGATCCCATAGGCAAAATATGCTATATCAGTGACGCACCATCCTGCAAACCTCATAGGATTGAATTCAATCGGAGTCACTTTACCGTCCTTGTCTATACGAAGTTCAGCATGAACAGGAAAGTTCAAAAAGCAAGCAATATTGCCAATGCTTTCGAGTGTGTTTTTAAACTTTTCCAAGTATTCCAGAATAATTTCCTTTGATGTATAATAAATCCTGTCGCTTACATCAGTGTCTGATGAAAAAGGATGCTTGAGTATATTCAGAATAATAGGCTTGCCTGATGAATTATAGTATGCATCAATGGCAAACTCATCGCCATCAATGCATTCCTCAATGATGAATTTAGAAGAATTCATAACCTCTTCTGGATATAAGCCCTCGGTTAACTTAATGTCCCGAATCAAAAGTTCTACAATTTCTTTCCAATCCTCATCGTTAGTAACTTTATACACTCCAATACTAAAAAACCCGACTGCTGGCTTTATGATAAAAGGTTTTTTCAAGATGGTAACGTCCAAATTAGCAATGTCTTTAAACTCTACTTCCTGAAAATAGAAGTCGGGGTATAGTGGCTTAATCATCTGTCTGAACTTCACTTTGTCCTTGCAAAAGTCAATATATTTCGGAATGTTTGTGTGAGATAAATTTTCGGTGATCCAGTTTATTGAATTCTCGGAATTGCAATAAAGTTTCAAGGGATTTCGTGTTCCGGTCATACCGAGAAATTCGTCCTCCGCAAGCAAATTTAAATTCTTACTTTGTGTGATATTAAAAATGTGTCCATGATCGAGAACAGGTATTTTCATATCTTCAGCCGTTTTTTTCAAAAACTCCGATACATAAGGCTTATCTAATATTAGCATACATTGCTCCTTCTTTCTTGTTCATTTACTTTCAAAATTAACTCATTTGTAACTTCATGCACTCCACATTATATAATGTCTGCTGAACAAAACAGAAATTCAATTATATCAATGTTCCCAAGCTGTTTTTGTTTTGTTCATGTGCAAGGTTTTTGCTGATTTCAGCAAAAAACCCTTGCGCCTTGGATTTGCGGCGTGTGTCCGCAAATCCACTCAGACAGTCATCAATGTATCTGAAGCGGCAAAGCGGAGTTGGTTTGCCGCCCGAAAGAACAGACACTGTCCTTTCGGCAAATGCGATTCGAAAATCGCATTTGTTCAGTGAACATTATATACGAAGAAGGGAATCATTACAAAGATATAATTAGGCCACAGGTGATCATATTATCATCGCCTGTGGCCTGCTTTTACGACTTTTTAACAGCCAGCATTCTGCACACCTTGCGCAGCGTAAACCGATAAAAACACCACAGCAGAACGCTCAGTGCCGCAATCAGCAGCAGACAGTTGAACAGGCCTGAAAGTTCGCTTTGTGTCAGTCTGTTATCGTTAAAGAACATAATCATGGTATAAAGAAGGAATATCATGGAGGTGCCCACCACTGCCGGCACGCCGTACACCTTAATGATTTGCCCACGAATCGAACGATACAGGTAATTGGGGGTTGCCCCCAGATGCTTTAAGTCGTCGTATACCTGCCTGTTGTTGAGGGCTATTGTCAGGCAGCGGGTATACCCGATGACCAATACGGCGGCAAAACAAATGATGGCGATGAATATAAAAAGCATAAGGAACACCGCAAGGGTGGCCACAAAATCGGTGCGATCCAGAACGCGGAACTGTGGAACGTATTCCCAAAACATTTTAAAATTCGATGACTCTCGCTCCGCATAGCTGATTTTGGTCATATCTGAAGTATCACCCCAGTAGGTTTCACCTGCCTCGTCTGCGACGATCTTGCCCACCCGATCATAGTATTCAGGGATCTCGCATTCAGGCCCGGAGTGGTCAATGATTGCATTGTAAAGCCGTTTTGCAAACGAATAGGTATCCTTCCCATGTTCCACATTAAAGTAAACCAGTTTTTCCTGCCACTGCTCGGTCAGACCGGCTGTAATGGCCACATAGTCCGTATCATCCAAAACATAATATTTGGTTGCCATCATATCATAGCCGAGGTACTCTTGAAAGGATACGTCCAGCGTTTTGCGGGTGGACATGTTGGTCAGCAGAGTGGTTTCCGTCGAAATCATATAGCTTCCCGTTCCATCCTCCGCCAGCACGGCCCCAAACATGCCCCGCCGAATGTCAATGTTCTGACCGCTCATGCGGTTGTATGCGTTCTCGGAAATATAATTGCCATCGCCAAGAAGCGCGCGGTATTCATAATGATATTTGCCGCCCGCGTCATCAATCTGCGTATTCCCATCCTGGCCCAGGTTTGCAAAATCCGCTTCCTGCCAGGAGGTAATTGTTACGCTCTCTTCAGACGCCATCTGCTCAATTTCAGCGCGACTGAGCATATTCTGATCGGCGCGGTAGTGGAACGCATAGTCGATGGGCCGCTGCTCGGTTTCCAGCATGGCGCTGGTGCCCAGCATGGGGGCATAAAATGTGGCAAAGTAAGCACCAGCCAGCAACACAGTAATTACCAGCATGTTACGCACAGTCTGCCTTCCCTGAAATTTCATCATGCTGTGTGTAATGATCTGTTTATATCGGTTTTTACCACGCCCCCACCCCCTTACAACGGTGTGCAGCAGCACCATATAAAGGCCAATAAACAGAGGCAGATATAAAACATTGATCCAGGCAGGCGGATACCACTGAAACACCAGAACGCAGATACTGGGTGTAATATATCCCACAAATCCGCCAATTGCAATCAGCGCAATGCCAACAGGGCCGCACCATGGCTTTACATCATGCATCGGTTCGGATTTGCGCTGCTCATTAACAATGTCAATGATATTGGTGCGGCGGATGAAGCGTGCGCCCATGAAGAACAGGGAGAGAATGACAAACAGGGAGAGAATGACAAACAGGGAGAATGCCCCTGCGAACAGGTAAGCCTGCGGATCAAAGGAAAGTGCCATTTCCTTGGTATCCACCAGAAAAAGCCGGAAAGCCTGCCAGATGCACCAGGCAAGCGGGGTGCCCAGCAGTGCCCCCACCAGACAGGAACCCACCGAAATCGATGCCAGCTCCCCAAACAACTGTTTGCGGATATGGCTGCGGGATGCCCCAAGTGCCATAAGTACCCCTGTTTCCCGCGACTTAAAGCGGAAAAACAGCGAAGAAGCGTAACTGGTAAACACGCCGCAGCCAATGACCGCAAGTACAAAAATCATCATAACCTGTTTGCGGGAATCGCCACCCTCGGGAAGAATCGCCAGAACGGTGGGTGCCCGCATCATGGATACATAGGCGGTGATCAGCATCACCGAAAACAGATTGCATCCCACAAGCAGTGCATAATTCTTTCGATTTTTGCGACGAAGAGCGGAATAAATTTGCCCGAATGTTCTCATGCGTTCTCACCACTCATTTCCTTGATGGCCCCCAGCAATTCATCCTGGAAGGTGCTTCGATCGCGGTTTTTTTCCAGACTGCGATATACTGCGCCGTCCTTCAGTATAATAACCCGGTCGCAGAAGGACGCGGCGAAGCTGTCATGGGTCACCATAAAAATAGTAGCACCCATGGCGGCCTTGGCATGTTGGAAGGAGTCGATCACCGCCCGGCTGGACTTGGAATCCAAATTGCCGGTCGGTTCGTCCGCCAGAATGACCAGCGGCTCATTGATGAGGGCACGGGCAACGGCAGTGCGCTGCATTTCGCCCCCGGATATTTCGGCTGGGTATTTGTGTTTGATCGGGCTGATGCCGAATAAATCGCAGAGCTTATCGGCACGCTGTTCCATTTCATCACTGGCCTCTCCGCCAATGATGCGGGGGAGCATAATGTTTTCCACCACGGTCAGCCCATCGAGCAGCATGAAGTCCTGAAACACAAAACCCAGCTTTTGATTGCGAACCTTGGCAAGCGCATCTTCGTTCAGATTTTTCAGTTCCTGCCCGCCAAGCGTGATTTGTCCGCCGTCAAAGGGAATATAGCAGGAGATGCAGTTAAGCAGCGTTGTCTTGCCGGAGCCCGAGGGCCCCATTACCGCTACGAATTCTCCCTCCGCAACGGTCAAACTGATCCCCTTTAGCACCTCATATGTTTTTTTGCCTGCCCTGTAGGTTTTGTGCAGATCCTTTACATTCAGCATGGTGTAAAACCACCTTTCTATGGCTTTACCATACCTCAAAAAAAAGACGACAAGTTTTGTCATGAAATATTCGGCTGTTAACATGTAACGCTTTGCAATTTGCAAATAAAAATGTAAAGAATTGCTCTTGAGATGTAACGTTTTGCAGCGGGTAACGCAATTCGTTGTTCCGATAACCACAATCTATGTTAAAATTGAGAGACAAAAGGTGGTGACGCTATGCTACGTATCGGTATCTGTGACGATGAAAGCAACGCCCGAGATGCGCTTCGGTGCACATTAGAACATTTGCTGCGTGATGATGACGGTAAGATCTATTATGAATTCTCCTCCGGTGAGGGTGTGGTCCATTGGGTGTCCAAACACCGGGGAGAGATTGATCTTCTGTTTTTGGATGTGGAACTCAGCGGCATCTCCGGTATGGAAGCTGCGCGGCTCATTCGCCGACAGGACTCCGCGCTTATGCTTGTTTTCGTCACCGGATATTCCGACTTCGTTTTTGACGGATATGCCGTGCAGGCCATGGACTATCTGATTAAGCCTGTGAAGAAAGAAAAGCTTGCAACGGTGCTCAGCCGTGCGCAGGAGCTTTTGGCGGGTCAGCAGCCGCAGAGCTTTACCGTGCAAAACGCCGATGGCCTCTATCGCATTGCTAAAAAAGACATTCTCTATTTTTATAGCGACAAACGTCTGGTTAAGCTGATGACCGAAGAGCGGGAATATGCCTTTTATGGTAAACTGGGTGAGATTGAAGCGCAAATCGGCTCCGGCTTTATTCGGATCCATCAGCGCTATCTTGTCAGGGCAGGCGCAGTTTCGAGGGTAGAGAACAACAGCGTCACCGTGGGCAAAGCCTGTCTGCCCATCAGCCGGGCTTTGCGCCAAACCGCCATGGTGGCGCTGGCGCGGCTGATGGTGGGAGATGAGCGCTTGATATGAGCATATTGGAACAAAATTGGTTTATCGTAACAATCAACACTCTTCTCGGCTTTGGCGCTCCCATATTAGCGCTTCTTGTTGCCCAGTGGCTGCTGCCAATCCGTAAAAAATGGTGGGCAAAGCCGCTTTTATACGTTGGATGTTGTCTTCTGGTGGGAATGGTCATCTTTGTTGGCGATCCTGTCAACCTGCCCGGCGCATTGCTGCCATTTGGACTTGCTGTGTTTCTCTGCTGCGAAGGAACTCGGCTGCAGCGCCTTTCCATTACGCTGATACTGGCGAGCTTTGGATTATCATTCAATGCGCTGGTGGACAGCATGTATATCCCATTTTTTACTCCTACACACTTGCTTCGTTTTTTGATCTGGGGCTCTGTATATCTGGCCCTGAGACGATTTGCCCCAAAGCAGGAGTATAATTTGTCCACACGCCTTTGGGCACTTGTGGATGTGCTTACTCTGACACCCTTCGCCGCCACACTGATCACCGTGCTTTTGGGCGACATCAATGGAGGTATAAATATACAAGATGTCATTTTACTGCCTGTGGTGACTTTGTCATCGTTTGGTTTGTTGTGGGCGGTGGTGGTATTAGCCCGCCAGCAAAAGCTTGAGCAGGAAAAGAACTTTTTTGAGCTTAATCAGATGTACTACCAGAATCTTGAGCACCAGCAGTTTCAGGTCAGACGGCTTCGCCATGATATGGCCAATCATCTGCAGGCAATGTCAGCTTTAAAGGAGCCCGAGCTACGGGAATATCTGGGGCAGCTGATCCAGTCACCTGCCATAGAGTGTTCCCAACGGTTTTGCGAAAACAATGTGGTCCATGCAGTTCTGGCGGCAAAACAGCAGCTTATGGAGCAGAAAGAAATCACTGCGGATTATTCTGTGGCACTGCCTGCAGATTTGTCTGTCGAAGCCGTCGACCTGTGCGCCATTTTTTCCAATAGCCTGGACAACGCAATTGAGGCATGTGAAAAGTTGTCTGCAGATCAGCGAAAAATCATGGTCAAAGCGAGGGCGGAGAAAGGCCTGTTCGTATTACAGGTACAGAACCCAATCAAAGAAAAAACATTGGAGGGAAACGGCCTGTTTGCAACTACAAAGCAAAACACAAAAACCCACGGCTTTGGGCTTGCCAGCATCCGGGAGATTGCCGGGCGGTATAACGGCTCGGTGAATCTTACAACTGATAACGGGCAGTTCACGCTGCTTGCTTATCTTTCTCTGGCGCAGTAACCTAGGATGCGTCTCGGAATTCTCGGATTCGAACCTATGTCCATTTTTGGATCCGGTTGACCGCCCGGCGATCTCCCATCGGCGGCTGTTGCGGTACATTTAAAAAAGACTTCGCATTACAACTGGGGAAAAGCATAGGATCTATAAACGCGCAATCGGAATGGGCCGCCCTTCCTTTCACCGAGGGAAACAATCCAGTCCCGCTTAAAAAGGCGTTACCATACCTCCCACCTTCCGCCTTGCCTCGCAGCGCATAATTTTGTCTTATCAAAACCTGTCTGACTTCAATCGTCCCAATTGTTAAACGGAAAGTGATAGCTGAAAATGGATGGAGTTGGTTGCGCACATGAGCAAGCAGGCATTGATAGAATCGATGATTTTAGACATGATCCGCCATGGCGTTCTGAAGCCCGGCGACCAACTGCCATCCGTACGCAAATTGGCGGCACAGCAAAAAATGAGCATTACGCCCGTGATGGAGGCCTATTACAGCCTTGAATTGCAGGAAATGGTGGAGTGCCGCGTGCGCAGCGGCTATTATCTGACGGACAAAGCACTGGAATATGCCTCCCCAAGCATGCTGTCCCAGCGTTTGTTTGAAAAAGACGTTTATCCCGCGGGCGAGACGAAATCCCAGCACTCCCTCTGGCTGAAATTTTCCGACGCCGCCCTGATGACGACCCCTCACCGCTACCCGTTTTCCACCATGACCACACCGCCTACCATGTTTCCTAACGAGGCGCTAAGCGCCCACATCTCCCGCACCGCCCGTCTGGTGCCGGAGGGGGTAGGACAGTTCTATGTCCGCCACGACAGCGAGCTGCTGCAGGCCGCCATCGCCCGGCAGATGTTCCATTCCCAGTGCATCGTGGGCCGGAATGAAATCTGCATTATCTCTGGCCTGATGCAGGCAAAAATTTTAGCGCTACGCGCCTGCACCAACACCGGCGATCTGGTGGCAATGGAATCTCCGGGGAACGAAGTCACCATTATGGCGCTGCGCTTTCTGGGGCTGCGCGCTGTCCCAGTCCCCAGCGACCCCGTCACCGGTATGGATCCCGCCGCACTGGAGCACGCGTTGGAGGAAAACCCGGGGGTCCGATGCGTGGCACTGTCTCCCACCAATTCCGAGCCCTGCGGCTCGACGATGCCGCAAAGCGCCAAGGAAGCACTGGTAGCCGTGGCGCAAAAACACTGTATCGCTATCATTGAAGACGACGCCATGGGAGACACCTGCTTTGGTGTCTCCCGGCAACCGGCCCTAAAAAGCATAGCACCGGACGACGTGATCTACATCTCCGGCTTTGAAAAAACCTTTGCGCCCGGTCTGCACATCGCATGGATCGCCGGCGGCCTCTATTCGGCGGACATCCTGTTTTACAAGGGACTGTCCATGCCGCTGGTGCCAACGCTCATTCAGGACAGTGTGGCTGCGTTTCTCGATACATCCGCTGCCAAAGCTCAGCTGAAAAAAGTGCGGAGTGCTTATAAGAGCGGCGTCACCAATTTCTACCACGCCATCGGCCGCTATTTCCCTGCGGAAACCAAAACTCATCTGCCCTCCGGCGGCCACTTCCTATGGGTACAACTGCCCGTCGCAGTGGATGTGGAGCGTTATTTTGACCTGCTGATGGAGCAGAGCATTTCCATTGCCCCCGGCCCCGTGTTCTCCATGGGGCACGAATTTACCCATTGCTTCCGCATCAACTGCTGTTCCGTACCGTGGAACGAGGAAACGGAATCCGTACTGGCAAGGATGGGACGCCTGGCACAAGACTTGTCTGTTCCATAAAAACTGTCCGGCAACCATAGGGCTGCCGGACAGTTTTTACGTTTGGTGGAAACAGAACGAGAGTCACGATGGAATCAATAGTTTTTCATGTAGTTGCTGATGATGTTCTGATAATCGTTCCAAATGCGCTCGGAATCGCAGCCAGTCTCGGCGGCAGCAGTCTTCCACCCGTCCACTGCGATATTGGCAGCTTCATACCATACATCCATATCTTCCTGCTCCACATGGTAGAAGCTCTTGCCGGCGTCCTTCTCGCTCTGGATGGTAGCGGCGATGGTCTCAGCATCCTTCTCCACCAGCGAGTCGTCACACCAGGTGAAGGCGTCCGCGACAACCAGCTGCAGATCCTCAGGCAGGCTGTTCCACGTTTCCAGGTTAATCATGTAGCACTGTGCGCAGCTGTAAACGCCGCCGTTGTCGCCATACATGGTGTAAGACTTCATCAGGTCGGTCAGACCGAAATCGTTCAGGGCTGCAAAGTGGTTCAGGTCACCGTCCACAACCCCCTTCTCCAGGGAGGAGTACCAATCGCCGGGTGCCTGAGAGATGACGGAGCCTCCATAGGTGGACAGATAGGTGGACAGAGAGGCCATCGTGAGCAGCTTCAGGCCGGAGAAATCAGAAGGCGACAAAACGGGCTTGTCGGTGGTCAGCGCCGTGCAGCAGGCCGCCACGGGGAACAGATCAATCAGGTGGACATTTTTGGCCTCACACTCTTCCTGGATTTCAGGAATGGTAGCCAGAGATTCCCGCAGAATGTCGATCATGTCGGCGTGGACGGGCATGGGCTGCACGTAAGGCAAATTGAACAGAGTGCCGACCACTTGACAGCCGGTGTTCAGGTCGATCATGTACATCGAGATGTCGGCCATGCCCTTGGACACGCCGCTGAAGGTGTCACCGGCGTCCAGCAAGGTGGCGCTCCAGTAGCCCTCGACCTTGATGCGGCCGTTGCTGTTTTCTTCAATCATCTGCAGCGCGGGAACCTCAAAGGAACCCATGGTGCTGGTCTGCGCATTGTAGTTGTTAAAAGTCAGGACGAATTCCGGCTCCGCGGCGTCCCCGGTCGCAGTGGGCGCAGTGCTGGCCGCATCACCGGGGGCGCCCCCTTCACTGCTGGAACCACAGCCGGTCAGCACCAGGGCGCACAGCATCGCCATGGCCAGAAAAAACGCAAGAAATTTGTTTGCTTTCATTTTGAAGTCCTCCTCATTTCATTTTGATCCCTTTTCCCCGCCTTTCTGCAGAGCACTTGGCTTTCGTATAAAAGTCGTCTCCCTCATCCATATGCCGCAAAAAACGATCCTTTGTCAGCCTTGCAGCACAGCCCATTTCCGGACGTCTCAGATGCGGCCGATGTTCAACGCCGCGTACTCGGCCGTATTGGTGGCCTGATAGATATTTGTTGGAGTGACGCAGTCACCGATCTGATAGAATTCCGGCGCGCAGAAATTCAGCTGCTGACTCTCTTCCCGCAGGGGCTTCATGCCCAGCGCCGTAATCACGGTGTCTGCCGGGATCAGGTGCTTCGTTCCGCCGCTCTCGCCGACAACGCCCTGCTCGGTCACTTCCACCGCCTTGGTGGAGAGCATTACCGTTACTTTGCACGCTTCCATTTCGTAGCGCAGTGCCTGTTCATGAAGAACATTCCCACCGCTATTGAGCTCGGCTGCCATTTCGACCACGGTGCAGGAGCGTCCCAGTTGGGACAGAAATACGCTCAGTTCCGTGCCCACCAGACCGCCGCCCAGAATCACCACCTGCTCGCCCGCCTTGTCGGGATCGCGGTAGATTTCCTCCGCGCCAAAAACGTTCTTGCCGTCAACACCCTTGATCGGCGGTACGAATGGGCGGGCGCCCATGGCGGCAATAATGACGTCAGGCGTCATCTTTCGGGCCAGCTGGGGCGTGACCTCGGTGTTCAGCTTCACGACAATTTCCGGCGTCTGCATCACCTTTTTTGCCTGCTGATCCAGATATTCCTTCAGGTGCAGCTTAAATGGCACAGTTTCTTCGCAGCGCAGCGTACCGCCAAGCTGTCCGCTCTTTTCGCATAGGGTGACCTGATGCCCCCGTTTTGCACAGGTCAGCGCCGCCTGCATGCCGGCGATTCCACCGCCTGCGACAAGCACATTGCGCTTGTGCGCCGCCGGTTTTGCAAACTTTGTCTCCGTTTCGTTGCAGATCTCCGGGTTGAGAGCACAGCAGAACTGTCCCTTTGTGATCAGCCGGGAGAAGCAGGTCAGGCAGCGCATACACGTTACGATCTCGTCATCACGCCCCAGTCGTGCCTTAATGGGCAGATCGGGGTCGCAGATCAGGCCGCGGGCCAGCTCTACCACATCTGCCTTGCCAGATGCGATGATCTCCTCCAGCATGGCAGGGTCGCTGAGAGCACCCACCGTGGCTACCTTGGAGAACTTAACATGCTTTTTAATCTCGGCGGCGTACTTTACATTCACGCCGTCCTGCAAAAACATACTGGGATGGGTGATGCAAAAGACGGATGGAACCTCGTGGCTGCCGGCAGAAACATGGATCAGATCCACCTTGCCGTCCAGTGCCTTGGCAATTTCAACGCCGTAACTGATGTCGTAGCCACCTTCATAGCATTCTGACCCGCTGATGCGGATTTCAAGGGGAAAGCCGGGGCCTACGGCCTCTCGCACCGCAGCCACCACAGCCAGTGGGAATCGCATGCGGTTTTCAAAGCTTCCGCCCCACTGGTCGCTTCGGTCGTTGGTGGGAGACATAAACTGCTGCAGCAGCCATCCGTGCCCGCCGTGGAGGGTCACCATGCCAAACCCGCATTCCTTGGCAAATTTGGCGGCATCTGCAAACTTTTGAATGGTACGCTGAATAATTTCCTCCGGCATAGGCTCGGCCACGATGGGCTTTCCGAAGCTCTCATTGGTGCTGGCCACCGCACCGTAGATTTTCTCCCCATTGTGATAAGAGATTCGGGCACTGCCGCCGCCATGGTTTAGTTCGATGGCCGCCACGCTTCCGTGGCGGGAGATCAGATCAGACTCCTTGTTCAGGTGGGCAAACACACCGTGGTCATCCAGCCGGATGTGCGTGGCGTTGGCCAGTGCATACTTAGAGTCTACCGTGGCATCTCCGATACAGACCGAGGCTGCTCCGCCGATGGCCTTGCGCTCATAATAGGCCATCATCGTGTCGTTTGGTCTGTCCATGTAGTTGTGATAGCCGCAACCGGTGGGGGACGCAAAGATACGGTTTCGAAACAGAGTGTTCCCCATCTGAATGGGAGAGAACAGATGGGGGTATTTGCAGCTAATATCGTTCATATTGCTCGCCAAAAAAGCTGTCTCCTTTCACCGTCACAGAGTCTTTGTGTGTGATTTTCTCTGCTACTTGCTTTATACGCTAACGGATTTTCTACAAGAAGTGAATAGGCAAATTCGAATTAAAAAAACTCACAATTGCAATTTTTTTGATCAGAGGGGGTTGCAAAAGACACCAAAAAAAACGTGAAATTGTAACTGAACAGGGGCCGCTTCGCCTGTTATACTTTGTATCACAACCCTCAAAACTGAGCAAAGGTTACACATCAATCGAGAGGATGGAACATCGCTATGAGTAACAGAAACAGCACGGGCCGCCAGTCGCCGCGCACGGAATCAAACTCCGTCTTTTCCATGGACAAAGCAGACCGCATTATGAATCGTGTGTTTGTTTTCATCTCCTGGTTCTCCATCGTCGGCGTTGGCACCATTCTGGTGCTGACCATTGCCGATATTCTCAACCGCCTGATATTCAGCCAAACCATCAGCGGCTGTGTGGAAATCGGTGAATTAATGATGGTCATCGTCACGTTCTGCGCGCTCCCCATCGTAACGCTGGTCAATGGCCATATCAAAGTCGACTTGGTTGTCGGCCGCTTTTCTCACGGGGTGCAAAATGTGTTCAAATGTATCAATTTGGCCTTTTTCAGCGTCATCTGCTGCCTTTGTGCCTACCAGAGTGTCATGGAAGGCAATTACGTCCGGTTTCTTGCCGCCAAGGCAAGCGTGACCAAAATCCCGTATTTCCCCTTCTATTACCTGATCGCCCTCATGCTGGTTATCTCAGTCCTTTGCGCGTTGTATAACCTGGTTCGCATCGTCGTTACCGGTTACGAGCTGGGTGAAAAGGTTCCCGCTGCAGGTGAATCCGCCACCGATCTGGAAGGAGATTTGTAGACATGACAGAAGCATTGTGGATTGCCCTAGCCGGCATTGTACTTCTCTTGTTTTTGGTGTTCTGCCGGGTTTGGGTCGGCTTCGCCATGATGATCGTTGGGTTCCTCGGCCTGATCGTCCTGAAATCTCAGGGCTATGCGCTGGAAGTGCTGGGCATGGAGCCTTTTTCCCAAACAGCCGCCTATACCTTTACCTGTATGCCTCTCTTTTGTTTGATGGGCGCCCTCATCAGTGACACAGGCATCGGAGAAAAGCTGTTTAATTTCGCCAGTAAGATGATTGGCCATATCAAGGGCGGCCTGGGCATGGCCTCCATTGTCGCCTGCGCCATCTTCGCCGCCATCTGCGGTTCCAGTCAGGCCACTGCCATCACCATGGCCAAGGTGGCCTATCCGGAAATGCGCCGCCACGGCTACAAGGACGCAATTGCTGCCGGCTGTCTGTCCGCAGGGGGTACCATTGGCATCATGATTCCACCCAGCGTCGGCTTCATTCTTTACGGTCTGCTGACCCAGGAATCCATCGGCAAGCTGTTCATGGCCGGCCTCATTCCCGGCATTCTGCAAGCGGTGCTCTACTGCGGTGTGTTCTTCATCCTGGGTAAGCTATTCCCCGCCTGGGTTCCCGCATCCCCCAAGGCCACCTGGGGTGAGCGTGCAAAGTCGGTGGGTGGCGTCTGGCCCACGCTGGCTCTGCTCATCCTCGTGCTGGGCGGCATCTACGGCGGCTTTTTCACCGCCACCGAGGCCGGCGCTGTGGGTGCTGCCGGTGCCATCATCATCGCCATGATGACCCGCACCCTCACCAAGAAAAACCTACATAACTCCTTCGTGGAAGGCGCCCGTACCACGGGCATGATCATGGTCATGATTATCGGTGCCCAGGTCTTTCTCCGCTTTATGACCGCCGCCAACCTCCCGAACTTTCTCACCTCCGCCCTCACCGGCCTGAACGTGAACCGCTATGTTATCCTGATTGGCATCGTCCTCATGTACATGGTTCTCGGCTGCGTGTTTGACATCATGTCCGGTCTGCTGCTTACCGTTCCCATTCTGTACCCCGTTATGACCAGCCTGGGTTTTAACGGCTTGTGGTTCGGCGTCCTGGTGGTTCGCATGATGGAACTGGGCGAGATCACCCCTCCCATCGGCCTAAACGCATTTGTGATGAGCAACGCAGCCGACGTTCCGGTCTTCACCGTGTTCAAGGGCATCGTGCCGTTTATGCTGGCCGACTTTGTCCATATCATCCTCATCTGCGCTGTGCCCGGTCTGTGCCTGCTGCTGGTCTGACGGGAACGCTATCATCGGAAAGAAAGAGGGAATGTTCCATGGACAGAATCCGCAGAACCAACATTCTGAACGTCTATCACCACAAGGCTCCCGATTTTGTTCCGCTTTATTCCGATCTTGACCACTGCATCCCTTCCGGCATCGGCGAATCCCCGGATTTTGCCGTGGATGCCTGGGGCGTCAAGTGGATTTTTCGCGCCGGTCAGCCCGGACCCATGCCGGACGAGAGCATCCCCCCGATTCTGGAGGATGTAACCCGGTGGTGCCAGGTGGTGCAATTCCCGGACAACGAGAGTTTTGACTGGAGTGCCAACGCCGCCAAAGATACCGCCCTCTGGGATCGGGAAAATCGCATCTCCAATGTGATTATGGGTAACGGCCTGTGGGAGCGGTTCAGCACCGTGTGCGGCATGGAAAATGCCCTGTGCAACCTGCTGACAGAGCCTGAGGACTCCTTCGACTTTCTCAGTGCCATCGCTGACAGCCGGATTGCCTGCTTGGAGAAGATTGCCCAATACTACCGCCCGGACAAAATCCAGTTTCATGATGATTATGGCACGGAAACTCGCCTGATGTTCTCCCTCAACACCTGGCGGGAACTGATTAAACCAAACCTAAAGCGGGTCATTGACGCCTGTCACCATCTGGGCATGATTTACGAGCACCATTCCTGCGGCTATATCGCTCCCCTGCTGGATGACCTGATTGAGTTGGGGGCGGACGCATGGAATCCGGTGCAGTATTCCAACGATCCGGAAGCCCTGCTGCGGCGTTATCATGACCGTTTCACCTTGGTCGGCGGCTTTGACGACCGCATCGGCATCGATCCCACGAAAACCGACGCGGATATCCGCGCCTCTATCACCCACACAGTGAACACCCTCGGCCCGCTGGGCGGTTGGATTCCCTATCCGACCGTAAAGGAGGAGTACATCCCCTTCGTAAACGCCGAAGTCCATCGTTTCAACCGCCCTGCCTATGAAACGCTGGGTTTTCCCGCTGAGGCGTACCGTTCCGATGGAAACAGCAGTTACATCACCAGTGTCTTTGAAAAAGCCTCCCAGCAGCGCAACAGCTCAATCCCATAACAAGGAAGGATGATCCCCATTGTATCAGCAGCTTTATCCAAACCTTTTGAAGCCTTTGCGTCTGAAAGGGCTCGTTGCGAAGAACCGAATGATGTCGGCGCCTAATATGCTTTTTCAAACCGTGGACGGGAAACCCACGGAGTATTACATCCGCTACCTGGAGCATAAGGCGCGGGGCGGGGCCGGCATTGTCACGCTGGGGGAGGTCCCCGTGTGCGATGGTGGCTGTCATACCCCCGGCTTCGATCTCACGCAAGACAATCTTCCCCTGTTTGCGGAGATGTCCGCCGCCATCCACGAGCATGGCGCTTTGGCCAGTGTGGAGTTGACCCACGGCGGTTTGAATGCCCGCCCCCAGTTTAATCACCGCACCCCTATGGGACCAGATGCCATGACAGCCCCGGACGGCCATGCGATCCTTGCCATGACCGATCAGGACATGGACGAGGTAGCCGATGCCTTTGCCAGCGCGACGGAATTTTGGTATCATGCCGGGTTTGACATGGTCCTGCTCCACATGGCGCACGGCTGGCTGTTCACCCAATTTCTCTCCCCCCTGCGCAACCACCGCACAGATGCCTATGGAGGCAGTCTGGAAAACAGAATGCGCTTTCCCCTTATGGTGCTCAAGCGCATCCGGGATTGGGTCGGCCACCGTCCGGTGGTGGCAATTCGTCTGAGCGGCTCCGGCAGGGCAACGGGCGATTTCACCGCAGATGATATGATCACGTTTCTGGAACAGGCGCAGGAATACGTTGATTTGGTGGAGGTCAGCTCTGAGCTGCTGACCTACTTCATGGCATCCACCTATATGCCTCATGGCCTGAACGCCGACCTCTCCGAGGCCATCAAGCAGTCCGGGCGGGTGCATATCCCCGTGTTTTCCATCGGCTCCATCCTCGATCCCGCGCAGGCGGAGGAGATCATCTCCTGCGGCAAGGCGGACGGCGTGTCCCTGTCCCGCGCCCTGATTGCCGATCCCTATTTCCCCGCCAAAGCGCGGGAAAACCGCTCCGACGAGATCACCCCCTGTTTGCGCTGCCTGAACTGTACGGACAGTGACAATCTGGATCGGCACTTTGTCTGCAGCGTCAATCCCCTCATTGGCCGGGAGGCGCGTCTTGGCTTCGGCGAGGATATCGGAAAGGCCAAGGTGTCTAAAAACGTTGTCGTCATCGGCGGCGGCCCCGCCGGCATGCAGGCGGCGCTTACTGCGGCAGAACGTGGGCATTCCGTCACGCTGGTGGAGCGAGACAGCCAGTTAGGCGGACTGCTGAATTTCACTGATCATGACTCACTGAAGCATGATTTGCACCGCTTCAAGGCGTTTTTGGTTCGTCGAACCCTCTCTTCCCCGGTGGAGGTTCGTCTGAACACCGAAGCGAGCGATGCCTTGATCGCCGCCCTCCGGCCGGACAGCATTCTGGTTGCCACCGGCAGCACCCCGCTCGTCCCCACCTCCATTCTGGGAATTGCGCAGTATGCAAGCCATGCTATGAGCGTATACCTCTCACCGGAAACTGTGCAGGGCAAAACCGTAATCATCATCGGCGGTGGTCTGGTGGGAGTCGAGGTCGGTCTGCACCTTGCAAATCTCGGCAAATGTGTTACCATACTAGAGATGCAGAACGAGTATGCGCCGGAGGCCAAGCCTTGCTATAAGGCGGGCGTGATAGCACAGGTTAAAAAATACCAATTGAACATTTTGACCGGCGCCAGGTGCCGCGAAGTCAAGGAACATTGTGTCACATATGAAAAGGACGGAACCGTACTCAGCGCCTGCGGCGACACAATTTTGTACGCCGTGGGTATGCAAAGCGAAAACCGGGTTTACTTTGATTTGGCAGGCAAAGCGCCCCATGTACAAATGATTGGCGACTGCAAAAAAGTGGGAAAAGTAGATGGCTGTATCCATTCCGGCTTTTTCGCCGCCATGGACATCGGCTCCATTTAATTTTAACAATAAGGAGACTTTATGATGGGAGACAGACTCAAAGGGAAAGTAGCCGTCGTCACCGGTTCCGGACAGGGGATCGGTCGGGCCGTTGCTTTGCAAATGGCGGCGGAAGGCGCCAAAATTATTACGAACAACAGGAAACCAGGCAGCGCATCCAGCCATATGCTCACCGCCGAGCGCATGGCCAGCATGTCCATGGGGGATCAGGAAAAAGTCAACGAGCGCTATGCCAAGCTCAAGGGCGACGCCGCCACCACCGCCCAGCAAATACGGGATGCCGGCGGGGAAGCCGCCCCCTTTTTCGGCGACACCGCAAACTTTGACGCAGCCAAAGAACTGATTCAATTTGCAGTGAAGACCTACGGCAGAATCGACATTCTGGCCAATATCGCCGGTGATTTCGGCTTTGCCCCCGTGGCCGAGATCACGGAAGAGATGTGGGACCGGGTAACGGGTGTCAAGCCAAAAGGCTATTTCAACACCATTCATTTCGCCGTTCCCTACATGGTGGAGCAGAGCTACGGCCGTATCATCAACTGTACCTCCCGTGCCTTTCTGGGCGACCGCATCCTCCATGCCGAGTATTGTGCGGCAAACGCCGGTGTGGTGGGGCTGACCCGCGCCGTGGCCATCGAGCTGTATGGCAAAGGTGTCACCTGCAACGCCTTTGATCCCTTTGCCCGCACCCGCGCCGCCATTGACCTGGAGGCCTGCGCCAATGACATCCGCACCAATGAACGCCTGGTGCTGGAAAGCACCCTTCTGCCCACCTTCGACATGACACCCACGCCGGAGCAAATCGCACCCTTCCTCACCTACCTTGCCACCGATGCCACCGCGAAAATTTCCGGCAGTGTCTTCAGTCTCGCCGGCAATACCATCGGCATCTATTCCGAGCCGGTGGTTCGTGCCAGCATGACCAAGTACGGTCCAGATGCCTGGACCGTGGATGAAATCGCTCAAGCTGTGCCCAGTTCCATTCTGCGGCAGTATACAAGCATCGCAGAGCCTTTGCGGCTCAGTCCGGATTTGGCAGACTGATCAACCGCACGGTCAGCTGGTGAAGCAGGTTGTCATAATTGCAAAAGCAGCAAAAGCAGTTCTGATACCATAATTCCAATTTTGATAGTAT
Source organism: Oscillospiraceae bacterium (assembly GCA_963666535.1). Classification (GTDB taxonomy): domain Bacteria; phylum Bacillota; class Clostridia; order Oscillospirales; family Oscillospiraceae. Next base: position 2,976,752 of record OY762913.1, read on the forward strand.
GAAAGCCGGAGGCAAGCTCATGAAAAACGACCGTCTGTTCCAAATTTTATATATCTTGTTGGAACGGCAAAGCATCACCGCCCCGGAGCTGGCGCGGCTACTGGAGGTATCGGTGCGCACCGTCTACCGGGATGTCGAGGCTTTGTCTCTGGCGGGTGTACCGGTCTGTGCCTTGGCGGGCAAGGGCGGTGGTCTTTCTCTCATGTCCGGCTACACCTTCGACAAGGCACTGCTGTCCGACGACGAACAGAATCAAATTCTTTTTGCCATCCAGAGCCTTCAAGCCGCCGACCAGAATGTGGACGGGCTGCTGAAAAAGCTGGGCGCGACCTTTCAAAAAGCCAGTACCAACTGGATTGAGGTGGACTTTTCCCGCTGGGGAATGCGCCGCACCGATCACCAGAAGTTTGAGCAACTGAAGGAGGGTATTCTGGGAAAGCGCATTCTACACGTCATATACTGCGGCACTTCTGGGACAATCTCTCAGCGCAGCGTCAAACCTATCAGGTTGGTCTTCAAGAGCAAGAACTGGTACCTTCAGGCCTTTTGCCTACAAGCCGAGGCCTTCCGTCTCTTCAAAGTCAGCCGCATCATGGAACTATCTCTGACAGACGACACTTTCCCCGACAGCTTTCCCGATCTGCCGCCCCTTGATGGGGATGACGCGCCGCCCTATCCGGGCACCATCCTCAAGCTCAGGTTTTCCGCTTCCATGGCCTTCCGCGTCTATGACGAGTTTGACCCCGACAGCATCGAGCTTCAGCCGGACGGCAGTCTCTGCGTCACCGTTTCGTTTCCGATCGACGGCTGGGTATACAGTTATCTCCTCTCCTTCGGTACCGAAATCGAAATCCTAGAGCCTCCTCGTCTCAGGGAGCAAATCGCCGACTACGCAAAAAAGATTTATGAGCACCACAAAAGGTGACATACAGTTGTCAGGTTTTGTGTGATACACTCAGTTTGCAACAGCACGAAACCCAAACTGTACAAACTTAGGAGGAAATGATGATGGAAGATAAGTATTGCCAAAGCTGCGGGATGCCCATGGGAAACACCGATGAACTGTACGGCACGGAACAGGACGGCGGCAAGAGCGCGGATTACTGTAAGTACTGCTACGAAAACGGTGTCTTTCCCTTTGCCGGCTCAATGGAAGAAATGATCGAGATCTGCGTACCGCCCATGGTGGAGAATAACTCCGGTATGACTGCAGATACCGCGCGCGCGATGATGCGCAATTTTTTTCCCATGCTCAAACGCTGGAGAACCACGTAAACCACGCTGAGGCACAGGCCGTACGCCCAGAAAAAGGAGTGTGAATCGATGAAATGGGACGAGTGTCCACAGACCGTTGCGCCTGCCCTGAACCAGATTGCGGAACATATCGGCAGTCCCTTGTGGCAAGATCTAATTGCCTTTGTGGAAACAACTTACGAGGTCCTGCCGAACGTCGAATACAGCAGGTGTTCCGGTGCGCGGGGATGGAATGTCAAGTACAGAAAAGGCAGTCGGGCACTGTGCACCCTTTATCCTCATGAGGACTTTTTCACCTGTCTGATTTGCATTGGCGACAGAGAGAGGATGGAGGCGGAACTTGTCTTAACCGCCTGCTGCCCCTATACCCGGGAATTGTATCAGAAAACGAAAGCCTTTCACGGTGCCCTCTGGCTGATGATCGATGTGACATCACGGGACATTCTGGAGGATGTGAAACGCTTGCTTTGCGTGCGGGTAAAACAAAAACGCATACAGGCTACGGGGTAAAAGCATGCATGAAGTGATGGCCAAAAGTATCCTTTCGGGCAAAAATAATATGAATCTCTACCGCGGCTGCACGCATGGCTGTATCTATTGCGATTCTCGCAGCGAATGTTACGGGATGACCTCTACGTTTGAGGATATTGAAGTAAAAACCAACGCAGCGGCGCTGTTGGATCAGGCGCTTTCAAAAAAGCGCCAAAAAGCAGTGATTACGACCGGCGCCATGACGGATCCTTACATGCCATTGGAAAAAGAGCTTTGCAACATGCGCAGCTGTTTGGAAGTGATGGAACGGCATGGCTTTGGCGCGGCGATTTTGACGAAATCCGATCTGGTGCTTCGGGATATTGATCTCCTTCAAAAAATCAATCAAAAGGCAAAATGCGTGGTGCAAATGACACTGACGACCTATGATGAAGCGCTGTGCAAAAAAATCGAGCCGCATGTTGCCACCACGCGCAGACGCTTTGAGGTGCTGCGGGAACTGCAGAAGGCCGGAATCCCCACCGTTGTTTGGATGACTCCCATTCTTCCTTTGATCAATGATACCGAAGAAAACATTCGAGGCATCCTGGCCTACTGCATGGATGCGAACGTTCGGGCACGTCGGAAAATTTTGTGTAATTGTAAAATCCCTTGATCAAGAATTTTAGCTTGTATCTGTGGGTTTGCTCTTGCAAATCAAGACTGTGGATTTTGCCTTCACTGCCCGTTTCCCCGGGAGCGGACACGGTATGCGCGCTTTGCGTGAATGCCGCGTCCGCCCAGGGGAACTCTATTTCAAGGTAAAATCAGACTGCGGCTCGCTCAGAAAACATCAGGTTGAGCTGGCTTAATACCATATCCCAGTTTCGACATCTGGACATCCAGTGTTCGACAATTTTTTTAGATGCCAGATACAGCATCTTGCGCAGAGACTCATCGCTGGTGAAGCTGGGTTTATTTTTGGTGATCTGCCGAAACTGTCTGTTAAGCCCCTCAATGATGTTTGTCGTGTATATGATGCGCCGGATTTCGGCGGGGTATGCGAAAAAGGTGCTCAGAATGTCCCAGTTTTCTTCCCAGCTCTTGACGCAGGAGGGATACTGTTTACCCCACTTTTCACGGAACGCCATCAGATGCTCCAATGCTTCGTCTTCCGTGACGGCTTTATAGACCAGTTTCAAATCAGCCATGAGCGCCTTGATATCCTTGTAGCTCACATAGCGGGTGGAGCTGCGGATCTGATGGATGATGCAGCGTTGGATTTGCGCTTGGGGGTAAACGGCATTGATGGCCTCGCAGAAGCCCTTCAGCCCGTCCACACAGAACAGATAAACATCCAAAACACCCCTGCTTTTGAGGTCATTCAACACAGAAAGCCAAAACTTGCTGCTCTCATGTTCCCCGATCCAAACGCCAAGAATGTCCTTTCTGCCATCCATGGTGATGCCAAGTACCACATAGGAAGCCTTGGTGACATACTGGTGATTTTCCTTGACCTTGTAATGAATAGCGTCCAAAAATACAAATGGATAGACGGGTTCCAACGGTCTGTTCTGCCATGCCGAAACCTCCGGCATGATTTTCTCGCTGATCTTACTCACTAGCTCTGGGGAGATTTCCACATCATAAAGGCTCTTAATCTGCTCCGCTATATCCCGCTGACTCATGCCACAGGCATACAGGGAAAGAATCTTTTCCTCCATGCCGTCGGCGTTTCGGCTGTATCTTTCGATGATTTGAGGCTCATATTTTCCGTTGCGATCCCGGGGCACCTTGATCTCCACCTCGCCCAATTGCGTCTTGACTGTCTTTTGCGAATACCCATTTCGGTAATTCTTAGCTTCCGGTTCGACAGCGGTTTGCGACGCTCTTTCGCTTTTTTCGTAGCCCAGCTCCGAGTCCAGCTCGCTTTCCATGACCTGCTGAAGTACGTCACGAAACATTTCCTTCATGGCCCCCATAATCTCCATGGTGCTGCTAAACTTTTGGCTGTTCACGTATTCTCGCATCAGTTCTGCCGGTGCTTCCTTCATAAAAAACATCCTTTCAGTGTTGAATTGTTATTGCTCCAATTCTTGACCAAAAGGATGTCTCTCATTCACTTTTACACAAAATTTTTCGGGGTCTCAACGTTCGAGGTTTGCTGACCTTCGGAATCGGTATGACCCTGCGCCAAGGTAACCGCGAATATTACTATCAGAAATTGGACGAACTTTTCCCCGGTCTCAAGCGTGAGTATATGCACGCCTTTGGGTCATCCTATGAAGTAAAAAGTCCCCGCAGTCAAACGCTTAATCGGCTTGTTAAAACCACTTGCAGCAAAAACGGTATCATTTGCGGGACCGGAGAAGTCTTTGATGCTATCACAAGCTTTGAACCGGAAGAGCGCCAGCTTAGTTTTTGGACAGGCTCCTGACCTCATGTCCTGCATCCTATGGATCCGGCTCTATCTCCAAAGGCCCGCAGACTGCCACCAGTCTGCGGGCCGATTTGCTTGTTTTCCGTCCATTTTTTTACGCTATCCCAAATCTGACTTTCAACGTTGATCTATTAGGCGCAAAGGGAAAAGCCGTCCCCATAGGAAGACAGAGTCGAGCTTGTGATCCATGAATAAGCACGCTCCTACTCTCCGTCTTCCTCTTTGGTCTTATCGTTTAACCCAAACACGGCCCTTGCACTTTCGGCATTCGGATCATGCTTTATATTTTTGGAACGGAACTTACCGTCTTCTTTTTTGTGATTTGCGGTACTTTTCTTTTTGTTGTCATTGCTCATAACATCATTCCTTATCCTTTGGCATTTGGGTCTAATGACCCTTTCTTACTGTTATGATTTCGGTGTTCTTTTGGGCTATCTGTCACGACAGCATGCATTGTTTTCTGAACTTTTTCCTGTTTGCTTAACGCGGGCTGGCTGGCTTGCTCATTCCTTTGAAACACAATATCACCTCTTCGTTCTTCTCTGATTGACCCTTACTCATAGACGATTTTAAATCCAGCATTCTCTATGCAGCTTTTTATATCATTTTGAGATGCAGGTTCGTTGTATTGGATCTCTATGGTTCCTGTCGCCAAATTGACCCCAACTTCGCTCACTCCCTCAATTTTATCCAATGCGTTCTTGATCTGGGTCTTTTCCTCTTTGTTCTGAATGCCTGATACACTGCACAACATCTTATTCATTTCTTATCCTCCATCGTCTTTTCCTGTCCGCTATCATGCAATCCGATTTTTTGACCATTAATAATCCCGGCGTCAGAATTTTCTCTTGGTTTCATTTTCCTGAGCTCCGGGTTGTTTTTAGGCCGATCTTTCATCCTGTTTTTGTTGTGATTCATACTTTTCCTTTCATCATGCGCAGGCATTTTGTAAACGCATTTAGTATGGAACGAACGCCACCATTTATTCTGATAATAGGCAGGGATTCCATTCAGAATCCCTGCCTATTCAGCTAGTATTTAATTATCCCCTGGGAAAGAAAGTGGACCAACTTAACCATCTCCCATCATTCATCTGACTAAACAGCTCGAGTCATAACGGGTTCAAAGATAGATCGATTCATATCAATCATCCCCCAATCTCAAACTAAATCTTTGCTATCTTAGGTACTTATCGTACCCAATGACTAGTATGGCCGTTCCATCAAAAACTATGATTCGGATTGCTTAAAACAAATTGGAAATTATAATTTACATCCACCTGGGCGCTACAATTTAATTTGTTTTGCCGTTCACTCTCCAATGTGGTAAACTAATTTAATATGATCTTTTTTGCCTTAGGGCGTATCAGGGATGACAAGCATGCGTTTAGCGTGCGACTTAGGCGCGGAAATATGATATCTTCTATGAAAGAAGGCCTAGCAGTGGCAGAACCTAACTTTTTGATCAAAACCAAGATGGAAAAAGCGGACTATAGAAAGTTTCTGTACATAGCGACGTTTCGAAGAAATAAATTCGCACTTCCTTTGATTGCATTCATTGCCCTGATTGGCAGTGTGGTTGCAAACTGGGCCAGCAGTCATTTCAATGTTTTGGAAGTTATTTTGACTTGGATTTTTATGTGCGCATTGGCGATTGCTGCTGTGTGTTTTAAAGTAGAGCGAAAAAACAAACAACGGATATCGACCGATCAAACAGGCACCTTTGAAAGCATAAATGTGCTGCAATTTTATGAGGACAAAGTAGTCATGGAAAATGAGTCGCTTCACTCCACCGGAGAATTACAGTATGAGCAGTTTTTTCAGCTTTTAGAAAGCAAAGACTATTTCATTTTTTATCTAACAATCCATCAAGCGTCGCTGGTTAGGAAGAAAGATATTGATCACTGTTTGGAATTTAAGCGCTTTCTCACATCAAAGTTTGCAGGCAGATATCTCAGCATTGATCATGCGTCAACACGACGTTAAACGATAGATTGACCTATCGCTGGCGTTTCAGTCATTGATCAATACCAAAGGGAGTGCTTCATTTGCGCACTGACAAAAAAAATCCCGATATTGTATTAAAAGACAATGAGGCGACAGAACGATGGTGCCGGCTTATCGTGAGGGGCTGCTATGCCGCCATTGTCATCAATGTGCTGGTGTTGATAGCCATATGGTACTTCTTCGTGCTCAACACCTTTGCTATTCCGCCCGTTACTTATTGGAAGAACTATATCCTTTTCCCTTCAGGGTGCATGTTGGCTGTAACGCTTCTGGTCAACTACTTGGTCAACGCCCGCCGCCTGCCCCTGCGTGCCAAAGAATATGCCACTCTTTTGCTCATTCTGTTTTTTTGCGTTCTCCTTTGTGTTGTGCATCGTGTACTTGGCGCTTTACTCACCGCTTTTGTTGTTCCGGTTTTCATCTCCACAATATTTGTGGACTTTATTCTGACAAGGCGCATTTTCATCCTCAGCCTAATCGCCCAGATTTTGTGCGGCATGGAAATGCACTTTTTTTCTACACGCATGTTTGACCAGTGGATTTGGCTGGAGCTGCTTTCTGCTTCCGGTATCCTGGTTGCCTCTTACTTTCTGGCAAAAGTTTTAATCTGTAGCGGGCAGTACAGCATCGCCTCCCTCACAAATTCAATCAATGACCGGCGGCACCTGTGGGAACAGTTGCAGCGCGATGCGTTCACCAGCCTTTATAACCGAAAAGCCTATGATGAGTTTGTGTGGAAAGTCATCGAGGAATGCAAGGGTTCTAACACCTGCCTTTCCTTGGCGATGCTCGATTTAGACAATTTCAAAAAGGTGAATGATACGTTCGGTCATTTGGCTGGAGACAAGGTGCTGCTCCGGTTAGCGCATATTTTATTGAACAACTCAGATGAGAACATCCATGCGTTTCGTCTGGGCGGCGAGGAATTTTGTGTCCTATTAAAGGGTTATTGTGTTCATGACGCCTACGATGTGTGTGAAGGACTGCGTTCTCTGATGGAATCCTCTTTATTGCCCGAAGTAAACAACAAAAGAATTACATTCAGCTGCGGACTTGCCTGCATGAACAAAGAATATGCCGACCCCGTAAGTCTTTATCAAGCGGCTGATTCCGCCCTTTATGCGGCGAAAAGCAAGGGCAAAAATCAAATTGCTCTTTTTGACGGACACACCGATTGTCTGCATCCTGAACAGGAAAAAGTGCGGCCGTCGGTTTAACCCGTACCCACCCTTGCCCCGCCTGCGAACAAGCAGACCAGTCCAAAAGGGCTGGTCTGCTTGTTCGTTTCGATCCGGAATAGGTCGGGATCACGGCAAAGGTTTTGGCCTCCAACAGGCAAGGTGATTACGGATGGTTCACGCTTCTGCCAGAGATGAGCCATGGCGCCGGAAATGGCTCTGTCATACTTTTGCTGTTGACCCGTGACACCTCAATGTGGATTGCTTCTGAGCGCTCCAAGCCGTTTTCCCCCAGCAAGGCAGAAAGAGAGGACAGAATTTCAAAATCCAATGTGTAGATTACGAACTCCATGGCGGGATTGATGGCCAGAAGTGCCTTTATTTCACGGCCGATCCTGGGCGAAGCCACGATAAAGGCTATCTCCGGCGCCGGCAGCCCGGCCAGGATACCATCCTCCAGAGATTCAACCACCGTTACGTTGCTCAGGCCAAATTTCTCTACGTTCTCTTTCATGGTTTTCCGATCCCCGCTGTCATACTCCACAGCAATGACACTGCCTTCGGCCGCAATCATGGCGGCTTCCACGGCAATACTCTCACCCGAGATGATGCAAATATGACCCTGGTCCCCCAGATTGAGCTTATTCATAATAACAGCCCGAATTTCCTGGCAAACATAATGAACAGAGCCACAAGAGAAGCGGCGATTCTCCATTCCAATCTGATAATTCGTGGCGGCGTTTGGATTCACAATCAGCATTGCCGCAGAGGCATTGATTCCCCTGTTAATCATGGCCGAAAGCTTGTGATGTTTGATTTCGCCCAGTGGCTCCGATCCCTCATTGTACCAGATATCACAGTCTCCCAGTTCTGCATTCCACATCTCGTAGAAGATATCAGGATGTCCCGCATCCGTAAAAACCAGCACTGCCCGGTTGCTCATAACGGTGGGAATCAAATTCTTATTCTTTCCGGTAATGTCCAGCATCTTCAGTTTTCCCAGGTTAATCTCAACGTTCCGTGAAAAATACTGGAGCCAAGATAAAATGACCTCATTCGTAAACATGGTTTGTTCCACAGACAAAACCTCCTTATTTACAACTATCATACCATATTTTTTGGATTTGTGAAGACACGAAGATGGTTCATTTGTTTTCTCTCCTGCCCCAAATCTGTCTTTCTGCTATCGTCTAGAAAGGCGGAAGGTATGGTGTTGTTTGAAACCCCGATTTCACCTTGTTCCATTTGGCCAGACCTCTTTGCATTTCTGCGGCAAAATGTAAAAAGTTATTGACATTTGTGACGTCTGGTGATATATTGGCAATGTCAAAAGTATTTTACATTTCAGGAGGAACTTAATCATGAAAAAAATGGATGAGATGGAGACAAAGATCTCTTTAGATGCGATTAAATGGGCGTGGTCATTCACCGTTATCGCGCTGTTTTTATGGGGCGCGTACGACTTTATAAAGACCAGCACCGTTACGCTGCCGATTCATCTTATGATCATTCAAAATGTTGTTTATTTCTTCGCCACACAGATTTCCAAATGGAAGATGGGCGATGAAAGCGGAAAAAAGGCGATTACATGGTACCTTGTCGCGGTTGTTGTGTGCCTGCTTGGGTTCGGCGCGCTCATTCTTCTGATCGAAAAGTAAGGTGTCTTATGAAAAATAAAATCAGGGAATTGCGAAAGGCCATTGGATTGCGGCAAGAGGATCTTGCAAACGAGCTAGGCGTTACGAGGCAAACGATCAATGCGATTGAAAACGATAAATACAATCCAACGCTTGAACTGGCCATGAACCTTGCAAGATTGCTCAAAACGCCGGTGGAACAGATCTTTGAGTTAACGCTCTAACTTCACAGAACACACAGCCCCTCCCCCCTATTGATCAGTAGGTTGAGCCTGTCATTGAGATCAGGAGAAAGGATCTAAACCACAACGGTTTAGATCCTTTCTCTTTGCTTTTTGGGGGTGTTGCGACAACAGCCGGTTAAATTTCTTTTATAGAAGCCGATTGATTTCATCGCTGATTCGTTTTCTGGTTTCATAGACCCACGGCTCGTCAAACGGAAGGTTTAGACTCTTTGAAAATGAATAATACAGGTTCACTTTTTGATAGTACACCTCATAGATCGAAAGACCATGGGCATTTAACGTGGGCTTAGATAATGCCTCCGCTTTCAGGGTGAAACATTCCTCTACATAACAAATGAACTGCCGCAAAAGCTCCCCATTATTGACATCAAAGGGAAGCATCATCAGCCGCCACTCCACCGTTTCGGATAATCGATATGGTTTTAGTCTGTCAAGAATCAGAATGTAATCTCGCACATCTTTCTTTCGATAATACTCGAATGATTCTTCTCGTGTACTCCAAAGTGCCAGCTTTTCCCGAAGCGGCAGCCTGCCAATATTCAGGATCGCTTCGCTGGGCCCCACAACGGCTGTTTCGATTTCATCATCTTGCACTTGAAGTTGATTTTCAATAAACAGTATGTCGCTTTCCATGCAAGCAACATATCCGATTTCATAGATTCCAATGCGTCCTGCCCGTCCGGCAATCTGCTTTGCCTCCTGAGAGGAAAGTGACCGAAATTCTACGCCGTCAAATTTTTCGATTTCTGTAAATACAATTCTTTTGATGGGAAGATTGACGCCCATTCCGATTGCGTCGGTGGAAATTAAGATGCGATTTTCTCCGCTGATAAAGGCATCATACTGAAGCCTTCTTACCTCGGGCGGCAGGTCGCCGTAAATAACACTGTTATGAATTCCCTGTTCGGAAAAGTATCTGGAAAGGGAAAGCACTTTTCGCTTGGAGAACGCAACCAGCGCATCCCCATAGGCCACATCCGTGAGTTTTACAGGCGCTTTCTGCATTTGAAGCGGCACCAGACGGGAGTATTCCTTGATTTCGAACTCATCTCCGCAGTCTTGAATCATTCTGATCAGCTGCGCTTTTGTATTCAGCGCCCCGCACAGATGTATTTCGGGACAGCAAAGCCCAAGAATTGCGCGCGTCCAGGCATCCCCGCGTTGCGAATCGGAGACTAATTGAATTTCATCGATGACGGCAACATCATAGGCCCTCAAGATATTGGCCTTTTCAACGGTGCAGCTGGAATGACGAGCGCCTTCCACGATGATTTCTTCTTCCCCTGTGAGTAAATTGCAGGGAACCTGTTCCTGGTTAAGTCGTTCGTAATTTTCCAGCGCTAAAATTCTAAGAGGAGCAAGATAAACGCCGTTATTGCATTGCTTCAAGCGCTGCAATGCATTGTATGTTTTTCCGGTATTTGTTTCACCCAAATGAAGAAAGAACTTTCTTTTTATGTTTCGCGCCATAGGGTATTCCTCTTTTGGGTTCTCAGGCAGAAGTCGATTGAACTCTTGGGCAACTATTTGGGGAATATGGTTTGTTACCAGCACGGAGATCACGCCGGAGGCTAAATATCCCTTGAAATCGCCTTTGATAATCTCATCGAACTGATAATCCGTTTGGTTGGTTTTATTATAATGCTCCAACAAACGCACCGAGACTTCCCGAAGCAGTTTGACATAGCCGTCATAAATCTGCTCGTACCCGCTTAGATGATTGGGCGCCACCGTTCTTAAATCTTTGATGCGATTTCTTACGATCGCTTCCAGATGCCATAGTTTATTGTTTTTTGTTTCCCCAACTTGGCGCTTTAATTTCGGATATTGTTTTTTTAAATAGTCGAACTCATGCTGGGCTCGTTGGTCTTTTTTCATATGTTTTCCCCTTAGCTTTTAGCATACCACACTTTGCTTCTATTTTATCTCTTTCCCCGCAATATATCAACAAAACAGGCCGCCAAAACTCCTTGGCGGCCCGAAAATTTAAACATCGTTATTTTTAATTGACTGCTTTTTTGTATTCTTGTTGTGATTTTGATTTTCCCTTGTGATGGGTGTTTGCCCATTTGCTTTTTGATTTCTGGCTTTCTTGTTGTCCGGTTGACTATCCTTCGGCATCGTAATCCTCCTATCTTCTCTATACTTTGCCGTACCGGGGGCAACACTGGGGCGCTGCCCTAGTTAAGTCCGTTCAGCGCTTGGTGTTGGGTCCCAGCGCCACTTTTTTCGTGTTGTGATTCTGATTCTGATTATGATCAGGTACAGAGGTTTCGGTTTGGTTCCATTTCTCCGGTGTGTGCTCTGCCTGTCTTAGGGGATCTGATTTTCTGTTCTGCATGTCACTCACCTCACAAATAGTATTTCTTCGGAACATAAATTTATTCGGCTTCCTCTACGCGTCAAATCAAACATTCACAGCAAGCCGATTTTTAATCCCCCATGCAGCAAAATGGAATCATCCGCAGTGGTTTGAACAGGAAAAGGCCAGTGTAACCGGCAATTACACTGGCCTTCGTTTTGCCAAAAATGCTGAGAGGCCTTCCAATACCGCCCCCTGTTATCGCTGCAATTCAACTGACAATGCGGTAATATGCCTTGGCGGTAAGGGCATAGACCACGCCATAGACCGCGATGAACGCCAGCAGGGTGCTCACCGTACAGAGCAGCGTTAACGTCGCATTGGTCAGCCCAAACAGAGTCAGCAGCAGACGCACCAATCGAAAGTCAAAGGCGACATGGACAGCGGCTACGATAAGGGGGGCAAAGAACACTACCAGAATCTGTTCATTGATGGAACGTTTGATCTCGGCCTTGTCAAGGCCAACCTTCTGCATGATCTGAAACCGTTCCCGGTCCTCATAGCCCTCTGTGATCTGCTTGTAGTAGATGATCAGTACTGTGGCCATAATGAACAGGATGCCAAGGAAGATGCCCAGAAAAAAGAAACCTCCGTTGAGTGAGTAGAAATCGCTGGCGTTGGCTGCCCGGGATTCCATGGAGTACCATTCCCAGCTGCCCACATCCTCCTTATCCGCGGCGATTAAATGGGCATCGCTGACTGTCTTTGCGCAGTCCATCTGCTGCTGCTCCGTGCCATCCACATTCAGTAGAACACGCCAAGTGACAGCACTGGCGTCATCTCCATAGGCCGCCGCCTGGTCGCTGTACAGCTGAACCAGCGCCGCATCGTCGGCCACCACCGCGTAGTACACGTCCATCAAATCAACGGAGTAATCCCCGACTCTGGGAAAACTATCCATCTGCCGGATAATCCTGTAGACGCGTTGCGGTCCGTCTGGATTGTTGGAATTGGAAAAATCGATGGAAAGCGCATCGCTGACCTTCTTGCCCTGCCCGTAAAATAGGATCTCGTTTTCAGCCAGAGTCTCGGGGGCAGTCCCGGTTAAGATTGCATATTCCTGGGCGGTGACAAAGACCATTGTTGCCGTATCGGCAACGGATTTTTCTTCCCGATCGGCAGTAAAGCTGTCCCCCGTGCGCCCCACCCCAAAGCTAAGGCCGGTCATGGTGTTCACATTCTCCACCGTCCTGCCCGTTGTTTCCACGCCGGCGGTCAGCCGTTCCAGAAACACGTCGGGTTGAAACGTATTTTCCTCTGTGGGGTCGTAGCGAAGCTCGGCCACCAAATTACTGGGATACCGGGTATCCAAAACGTCCTCGGTACCCACGTACAGCGACAGGGTGCCGGACACCATGACCAGCACCATGGTGGAGAGAATGCAGATGTTGGCCAGGCCTACTGCGTTGCGCTTCATGCGGTAAAGCATCCCCGACGTGCCGATGAAATTTTTCGTTTGGTAGTAGAAGGACGTGTTCTTCCGCAGCAGTTTGAGCACAACGATGCTGACGGCAGTAAACAGGCAGTAGGTGCCAATGATGACGAGGATTACCGCCAAAAAGTAAACGGTGATCGCTTCCACCGCGTTTTGAGTCACAACGGCGATGGAATAGCCCGCGCCAAGGGCCAGTATGCCAATCACGGCAAGGGGCCATTTTGTCTTCGGTTCCCGCTCTCCGCTGGCTCCCTCGCGGAGCAGCTCGATGGGATTTTGCACATGGATACGGCCAAGGTTAAACAGCAGATTGACAAATAGGATTGCTCCAAACAGGCAAAAAGAACAGGCGATGCCTTTCCACGAAATGTAGAATCCATAGGGAACCTCAAACCGCATCAGCCGGTAGAGCAGCACGGTCACTGCCTTTTGGAACAGCATGCCAAACGCGACTCCGCCGATGGTGCCAAGCAGGGTGGTGTATAGCGTCTCCCAGGCAAGCACCCTTGCAATATGGCGCTTGCCCATCCCCAGAACATTGTAAAGCCCCAGTTCCTTCTTGCGCTGCTTCATCAAAAAACTGTTGGTGTAAAACAGGAAGATCACCGAGAAGATTCCGATAACACCCGCTCCGAAGCTGACAAACATCGACAGGTAGGCGTACCGGTTTTGCTGCGGCAGGTCGGAGGCCCCGGCCAGTGCCATCAAGATGTAAAAGGCGCCGGATGTACCAATGATGGTCAGAATATAGGGAAGATAAAACCGACCATTTTTGCGCAGGTTTTGCCAGGCCAGCTTCGGGTACAACCTACTATTCATGATGTTTCCCCCCGGTTGTTAGTAGGGTCAGGGCGTCTGAGATCTTTTGATACATCTCGTCTATGGTGCTGTCGCCGCGATAAAGCTGGTGGAACACCTCACCGTCCTTGATAAACAGCACGCGCCCTGCGTGGCTGGCTGCCTTGACGGAATGGGTCACCATGAGAATGGTCTGGCCCTCCGCATTGATCTCCCCAAACAAGTGCAATAAACTGTCGGTAGTTCGGGAGTCCAACGCGCCGGTCGGCTCGTCGGCCAAAATGATTTGTGGGCCGGTGATCAGCGCCCGGGCCACTGCCGCCCGCTGCTTCTGTCCGCCGGATACCTCGTAGGGAAACTTTTTCAGGATGTCGTTGATCCCCAGCTTCTCGGCGATGGGCTTCATGCGGTTTTCCATCTCAACATAGGATTTGCCGGAGAGCACCATCGGCAGGAAAATATTGTCCTGCAGGTTGAAGGTGTCCAGCAAATTGAAATCCTGGAATACAAAGCCCATGTTATCCCGGCGGAAGGCGGAGATGTTTTTTTCTTTGATCTCTGCCATATTCCTGCCGTTGAGCCGCACCTCGCCGGTGGTTGGTTTGTCCAGTGTGGCGAGAATGTTGAGCAGCGTGGTCTTGCCGGAGCCCGACTCACCCATGATGGCCACATATTCGCCGCTCTCGACGGAAAAGCTCACGTTGCTCAGCGCCTGCACCAGGGTGCCGCCAAAGCGGGTCGTGTATACTTTTTTTAGATTATCTACCTCAAGCAATGACATGTTGTTGTCCTCCTTCTGTTGCGTCATGCCCATTGTAGCGCATGGTTTCCCCCGCAGCCAGCGATTTGGCTTACAAAATACCGCCTAGCCTTACCTGTGTGTAAGGTTAGGCGGTCTGTGCGTTCTCAATTCGGGACCAACCGTTTCGCGCTCAGTTCGATCCGCACCGTCGTACCGGTGTCCAGCTCAGATTGGATGGTGATTCCATGTCCCAGCTTGGAAAGCACCTGCTTCGTCAGATACAGCCCGATGCCGGATGCACGCTTATCCGCCCTGCCGTTATAGCCCGTAAATCCCTTTTCAAAAACGCGTGGCAAGTCCTCCGGCGCAATGCCTATGCCAGTGTCGTGAATGACCAGGGTGGTGCCGTTTTCAGGATACACCGAAACGGAGCCCTGATTTGTGTACTTAACGGCGTTCGAAAGGATCTGTTCTACGGCAAAGCACAGCCATTTCTCATCTGTCAGCACATTTACACCCATTTGCTGGAGCTCCAAACTGATCTGTTTGCGGATAAACATGGGTGCGTATTTGCGTACCGACTGCTTTACAATGCCATCAAGGCCGTACTCCTTCAGGACGTAATCCGTGCTGTCGCTCCCCATGCGCAGGTAGGCCAGCACCATCTCCACATACTGCTCAGTCGTAAACAGCTGCGCTTCCAGCTCGTGGCTCTGCTCTGAATCCTCTCCCTGCAAGACGAGCCGCATGGCCGAAATCGGCGTTTTAATCTGATGGGCCCAAAGGGTGAAATAGTCAATAATTTCCGCCTGCTCCCGCTCAGAAGCGGAGACCAGCCGCCGCTTGTCCTCCGTCACTGCCATCAGCAAATCACCGTAATCACGTTCAATTCGATTGGTCGCCTGGGGCAGCCCGTCCACAGAAAACACAATCCCGGCCTTCAGTTCGGTAAGCGCCTTGTGCTTGTGGCAGAAGCTCAGATAGTCGTAAAGTCCAAACAGTAGTCCGATCACCACGCAGAACAGCGCCGCATACAGCACGACCGACAGTGGCAGCTCGTACAGCGAAAACACTGCTGCAAACGCCAGGATGAAACAGCCCAGCATAATAAGCAGCATTTGCTTTGCTTTCAGGTATGGTACAAACATATCACTCCACCATGTAGCCGACGCCCTTTTTTGTGGCGATCAGCTCCTCAATGCCGATGCCGGCAAGCCGTTTCCGCAGTCTTGTAATGTTTACGGTCAGCGTGTTCTCGTCCACGAAACAGTCGGTTTCCCACAGGTGCTTCATCAGTTTTTGTCGGCTGACCACCTTCCCCCTGCTTTCAAAAAGCGTCTGAAGGATTCGGAACTCGTTTCGGCTGAGTTCCATCCTGCTCCCCTGGTAAGTAATGGTGGTATCCGCCAGATTCAAAATGACGCCCTTGTACTCCAACAGATCACCGCCCGGCGTGAAATCATAGGTTCGGCGCATCAGTGCCTGCACTTTCGCCGCCAGCACCGTCAAGTCAAAGGGCTTGGCAAGGAAGTCGTCGCCGCCCATGTTGACGGCCATGACGATATTCATATTGTCCGAGGCGGACGAAATGAATATAATCGGAACCTGTGACAGCCTGCGGATCTCACCACACCAATGATAGCCGTTGAAATACGGCAGGGATATATCCATCAGCACGAGCTGGGGGTTTTCGGCCGCAAACTGCGCCGTGACAGCTCTGAAATCTTCCACGCAGACACAGCGGAAGCCCCAACTCTCCAAATGCCT
Source organism: Oscillospiraceae bacterium (assembly GCA_963666535.1). Taxonomy (GTDB): domain Bacteria; phylum Bacillota; class Clostridia; order Oscillospirales; family Oscillospiraceae. The sequence continues at coordinate 2,993,087 of OY762913.1, forward strand.
GCTCATGGCCTTTGCAATGGTCATGTCATCCTCTACGATCAGTATTTTGTGCATATCAAACGTCACCTCACTGGGCCGGATAGACCACCGACCTCTGTTGTATTCTTTTCACCATTCACATCTGCTTCTCATACTTACAGCGGTAATACACGCCACAGCCCACAACAAACAAGTAGCTGAACACCAAAAGCAGCACCACGGTCATATCGGTGCCCATCAACGCGAAAGCCAGCATCAGCGCACCGAAAACGGGAATCATGATGTCGTAAGCCTTCGCTTTGGCCCGACCAACAATGGCCACGTTGCGTTCATCGTTTTTTTCAATTTCGATCTGCTTTACAAGGTCGGGGCTGTTTTTCATGGCGCGCCTGCTGATCAGGTCTCCCGTGCCGTGTCCGAACACGCCGCAGCCCACTCCCACGCAGACATAAGGCAGCGTCCGCATAAAGCCCTGGGGGTCGTCCCCTGCTTTTATCATGTACAGGCCCACACCAAGCAATACCAGTCCAACGCCGGTCAGCACATAAGCTAACGTGTTCTGTTTCATGTTTCTTCGTCCTCCTCGTAGATAAAAAGTTCCTCAATGCTCATATTAAAAAATTTAGCCAGCCTGAATGCCAACGTGATGGAGGGATTGTACCGCCCATTTTCCAACGAGCCGATGGTCTGGCGCGACACCGCCAGAGCGACCGCCAGCTCCTCTTGCTTTATGCCGCGCTCTTTCCGTATTTCTTCTAATCGGTTCTTCATCTCATCCCTCCATTACGGAAAGTTTGCTTTCCATAACGGAGTATAGCACATTCCCGCGAAATGTCAAGCAAACTTTCCATATTTTCAGATGTTAGCCAGCAAAATGGTGTCGCTGCTGGATTTCATTTCCCCTATCCGCCCTTTTCCAGCTCTGTTTTTGTCCGCTTTAAACGGCATGAGAATGTCCCTTGAAACAACTTGCTTGCAAGGGGTTTTTTATAAGGTTCGTCCATAGAGCGCAATGCGCGGTGCACCTCCAGCGTATTTTTTAATGTGTTTGGTTGCAACACATTGATCAAAAATAGCAGCGTGTCATCTGACACGCTGCTATTTTTAGTCTCTGTCTCCATTTTTCAATCTAAACGTCTCAGGTTAAGTACTTTTTCAGCGTCGCTGTGAGTCTTTGCAGCGCAGCATTGATATATTCTGTGGGACAGGCTAGGTTCCAGCGTTCATAGCCAGCTCCCTGCTCCCCAAAAACAAACCCTTCGTCAAAAAACAAGTGCGCCTCTTCCTTCAAAATCCTCGCCAGCTCATGGCAATCCATTCCCAAGCCGTTAAAGTCCATCCACAGCAGATAGGTTCCCTCCAGGCGGAACACCTTGATTTTCGGAAATTCCGTTTTTAAGAACTCCGTGACGATTTGCCGGTTGGTGTCAATGATACAAATTACCTGATTGAGCCATTCTTCGCAGTTTTCATAAGCCAGACGGCATGCCTCCATGCCCAGAATATTACACTTCGGATTGCCCTCCGTCGTGCAGACCTCGTTCCAGTAAGCTTCCCGAATCTTTTGATTTGGGATCACAAGATTGGATGTCTGAAGCCCCGCCAGATTAAACGTCTTGCTGGGGGCTGTGCAGGTAATAGAATTTTGTGCAAATTCTTCGCAAATAGATGCCAAAACGGTGTGATGGTAACCGGGCATAATCAGGTCGTTATGGATTTCGTCGGAAACGATCAAAACGTTGTTCTCAAGGCAAATACGTCCGATCTTCTTGAGTTCTTCTTCGGTCCAGACACGTCCTGTTGGGTTATGAGGACTGCAAAGAATCAAAAGCTTAGTATTTCCATCCCGCGCCTTCTGCTCAAAATCATCAAAGTCAATCTCATAATGGTCACCGCGAACCACCAGTCTGTTTTCCACCAAAACGCGATGATTGCGTTTAATGGCGTAGTACATGGGATAGTAGACCGGAGTCATGAGCATGACACCCTCGCCCTCTTTGGAAAATGCCTTGACCGCCGTAAAGAATGCGCTGATGACCCCAGGGCTATCCTTTAACCATTCCGTCTCGATGCTCCAGTTGTGGCGACGCAGCAGCCAGCTTTGAACTGCGTTCAAATACGCTTCGGTTGGCTGCGCGTATCCCAGAATGGAATGATCTAAAAAGCTTTTTAAGCCTTCCACCACTTCGGGCGGGTTGAGAAACTCCATATCCGCAACGGAAAACGGGATCACGTCACCTCCCACGTTGGCTGTATGGGTCATTTCATCCCACTTCATACTTCCGGTCCCGTAGCGCTTCCTAACCGTTTCAAAATCATACTGTTTCATTCTAATCTCCACTATCAACTTTTTTATCCCAGGATGCAATGGCTTTCGTTTCCATCCTTACATCCTGTGGGCGGCGCAAACCCTCCATGGCCGAACGCACCGGATATCCATCCTACTTGCAACATGTGTATGGCTATTCTCGAACAGCGACCCCATGCCGCAGTAAGCCGCTTAATATTGGACGCTCTCCACAACAATGCCGTCTGCGGCCAGCTCCTCGTCAGTTTCATGTTTCCGTCCCCATCCGGACAGGATGGCGAACCAGTAAACAACCACCAGCGCCATACTGTGAAAGTTGTATCCAACAAATTCAATGGCGTTAAATCCCTCTGCAACCACGCCGGCAGCGATCGCCAGCGCAGCCAGATTCAGACATCCGGCGTTCGTGGGCACCAGATAGCCAACGCCGCATCCAAGCCCGTCTAAGAAGTTTGCTGCGCGCGCGCGGTCGATTTTAAATGGGCGAAGCAGACTGCGGATGATCGGACCACAGAATGTAATGGCAGACGTACCGCTGCTGATCGCAACACTCATCACGCTGACCATAAGACCGGAGGCAACTTCCGCCGAACGGTCAGACTTGGCAAATTTCATCATTGATTTCAAAATGGCGTTCAACACGCCGGCCTCGCGAATCAGGCTGACCACAATAAAGATGAATAGGATGAAGAGGATAGAGCTGAGCATACCGTCAAACGCAGAGGCAATCAGGCCGTCTTTGGCAACCAGCGTCGCGAAATCCAGATATCCGAACGCAAAAAGCATGATGATTCCAACAATCTCAGAGATCAGAAGCGCGGTAAAAAGGTTTGCCTTTCTAAGCATCAAAATGATCACGATAACGGGGATGACAAGAAAGACCAGACTGGAGGCATAGGTTGCATCAGCCGCGGCGGCCTGCACCTCTACCGGCGTGACGGTACTCATGCCCACCACAATAAATGCCACCGCGGAGGCGGCGCCCGCGACAAGTGAATATTTCAGCCGCGATTTCACAACGCGAATCACGCTGACCTCCTGTGTCAACGAGGAGGCGATCGTTGTGTCAGAAATAGGGGCCAAATTATCCCCGAAAGCACAGCCTGATAAAATTGCACCGCATATCAAGGCGACATTATTCCCCATAGCGACCGCTAATGGAATCATGACAGGAGCGGCTGTATTCATGCTCCCGGCAGCGCTGCCCGTCGCACTGGAAAGCACCACGCACACTAAAAAGCAAAGCAGCGGCATGAGTCCCGGGGACAGGTTTACTTGTGTGGTCAGCCACAAGAGTGAGGAGACCAGATGTGAGGCGGAAAGAATCTTTGCCATAATACCGGCGAGGAGGAAACACGCAAGCATAAAGGCAAAAATCCTATCTCGTATGCCCTCAATAAGCGCCGTCTGGAACCTTTGCTTGTCTTTATAGACCAGGAACCCGGTCATCACTGCCGCGTATCCGGCAGTCCAGAAATTTTTTGTCGAACGCAAACCAAACGCCGCAAGAATCAGCATGACCGCTACCATGACAACGAGGGGTAACACACCTCCGAAGAGGCCGCCATAAGTTTGTGCAAAAGTCTTATCTTCTTGTTGTTTGTTGGGTGACATATGCATTCTCCCTTCACATTCTGTTCTATCACAAAGGCTGTGCGCCGCAGCCGCTGCAAAGAATCAAAGCCGGACGTAACGATGGGGCTGACAGTCTGGACATCAGGAGCATTCTATGTATCCTTTATGGTTTACCAAGTAAACTATCTACGCTGAATATATCATCCATTCCAAAAAAAGTCAATCCTGACTTATTGACTAACATTACATGCCGTTTTTTATAAAAATAAACGGACAAAAAAGGCAGGATGGCACTTGTCCATCCTGCTTTATGATCCTATTGTGGAAAGGTTATTGCCGCAGCTGTCCTTCCTCAAACTGTTTATCTATAATGCGGTTTCTGGTCGCCAGCACTTTAAAAAAGGCGAGGATTTCGTCTGTGGTACAGTCCTCCAGCATAAGATTGATCATGATCAGCATATGCTCACGGTCATAATCGCGGTGGGTTTCACAGGCCCTCTTCCCGTCTTCCGTCAGATACAAGCGGTATGTTCGCCGATTATTGATCTCATTCACCCGTTTGACGAAACCCTTGCCCTCAAGTTTTGAAATCAGCTTTGAAATGCCGCCTTTTGTTCGGTGTGTATTCCTGGCAAGCTCTGTAGCGGTAATTCCCTCCTGATCGGAAATAAAGCCTAATGTGTGCGCTTCCACCTCTGTCATCAGATATCCGTTCCCATAATCGCGCGGGATCGAGGAGTATTCTGCCAAAAGATATTGATTGCGAAAAATAAGATCGGCTTTTTCGTTTAGATCTCCCAAAACGGTCATTATGCTGCGCTCTTTTTCTGTAGCCATAGTTTTCCCCCATATGACAAACTTCAGTACCAGCAGAGGAGGTGTTTAGGTCATATCCATAACATCGGTCTGTGTGCAAAAGCAGTTATTATATGCGCATAGGGTCACTTTGTGCCCATGCGCTAGGATTTCAGCCACGGTGCGGGACGCGCCGACGGCATATTATAATCGTAACACATTTTAGTTGGCTTGGGAAGTGTCCTGTTCGAATCCTCCGCCTGCGTATCACGCGGGAACCATTCTCCACATCTTGTAAGTTTGGAATAGTAACAGACCTAAAAATGACGGGAAAGCCCGCAAATGCGGGCTTTCCCGTGGGAATAATTCACAATTGATTGCATCCTTTTGGCTCAGGAGTCAGCGCCCTGCAAAAAGTCCATAATTTCAGCGGTTGTCATCATAAAGCCGCCCTCCGTATAGGCGACATCTTCTTCCGGCCTTTGTGCAGCCTGATACCCTTGGGGATACGCTTTTTGCAAATTGCGTTTGGAAGGGACTGTTCCTTCGTCGGCGTTTGGGTGTGCGGCTTCCGTCCGTGGAATTTCAGCTGCCGCTTCCATCTTTCGCTTATCCTGTTTTTCACTTATCTCCTTTTTCCGCATTTTAACCCTCCTTTTCAAATTTGCGTGTCTACTTATTATGCAATGCAACCGTGATTATTATGCAATTTAAGGCGTTAGAATGGAGCCATAGTAAATTTAGCTCAGTCAGCATAAATCAATCAAGTATGCGAAAAGAAAAGCCCTTTGTTTTGAGGGAATGCAGGGCTTTGCTTCTCAATCGGTTTTACAACTTCTGTTACTTCGTAATTCAACTAGTTCTTGCAAATTGTGGCGCAACACAAACCATTCAGGGAGAAGCTGCTGTGTACCGCGTTTAGTCAATGGTGATCTTCCTCGACAGAAAAAAGTTCGCTGCGGCAAAAACAGCGTCCACCATAAATATGTATTTGTACCCGTCCGCACCGGTTGCGGCCCATACCAGACCCCCCAGTGCGGGTACGGTCATCGCAACTAAATGGTCAAGACTGATCCCCGTGGAAAGCGTGGGAGAAACATCCTCAGGGCACACCGCTATCTTCTTGACGTATGTCGAGCGGGCCATTTCCACCACGCTCATCGAACTGTCGATGATATAACAGACTATCATGAATCCCATGGCAATGTTCGTCGAAAGAAAATCGCCCGAGAAGGTGTACCCAAAGCAGATCACGAAGAGTATGACTGCCTCACAGGAAAGGACAAAGCGTTCCCCAAGATGATCGATTGCCCAGCCCACCATCGTGCGGGTACCGATACTGACAAGGGAAATCACCACTCCGAATATGGCGAAAACTGGCGCGTCGAGCTGATAAACCTGAATGAGCACCCACGGCGCAAACGTCAGGAAAATCTGTTTTCTGCCACCGTTTACAAGGCTGAGCGCATAAAAAAGCGTGTATTTTTTTCGAAAAACGAATTTCGGTCTTTTTCGTTTCGCCCTGCTTTTCTTCATCATGCCCAAGGTGACGGCGGCAAAGGCATACAGAACCGCACACATTACAAATGCCAAGTTATAACTCATGCTAAAAAATCTGAAGCCGGCCCATACGACAACGTATCCGACTATGGTCGCGGCGAGCATATAGGCACTGTAGAGCCCCAGCCTTGCCCCGTAATTTTCAGATTTGGAAAGTGTCATTCCTATCGACGGGCTGACTGGCATATAGAGATGCTGTCCAAGGCTAAAAATTACGAGCCAGACGATCATCGCCCCGAAGCTCTGCGTAAAAACCCCAAGCCCCGCCAGTCCAACCGCGCACGAGCACATCGCCAGGACAGCGATCCTTATGTCACCGAGAAATGCCAGTAGGCCCAGTACAATCATGATCAAAGCGCCCGGGATCTCCCGCGGGAACTCCAGGGCGCCGCGTAGCCCTTCGGTCAACTGATAGGCGTCGTTCAAATAATTGTTGAATATTGTATTGTAAATGCCGGTGGCCGCTCCAATGAAAATGCCGGCAAGCACATAGAGAGAGAAATCGCGTTCTTCCTTGAACGAGCGCTTCATGCTGCTGATCCTGTTGACGAGTTGTTTTTCCAATGTATTGCCCTCGGTGTAAATTTTTGAATTTTTTCTGCTGCTAAACCAGCAATATTTATTAATTATATAGAATTTTGATACGAAAGTCAATTTAAACCGAGCTTTCCCGTTGACAAAGCTGTTCAATGATAGCAGTCTCGAAATCGACATGCTTAAATTTTGGTGCCTTGCGTGCAACGTCGCTGGCGATGAGGTTGCGTTCGTATGCGGCAGGAACATACTCCCTGGCGACCCTTTAACCCCTCGTATTGTACTCTATGCTATAATACATAATAAAAGCCAGAAAAGGAGTATTTCTATGAGGTATGCAGGAGCCGTGTATAGGCCGCCAAGTGAGGCAGGAAGCCTGATTGTGCAGGTTACAATCGGCTGTGCCCATAATCGTTGTCGGTTTTGTACGATGTATAAAGACAAAACGTTTCAAATCCGAAGCATAGACGAGATCAAACAGGATTTTTATGAAGCCCATGAACGTTATGGCGATCAAATAGAAAAAGTCTTTTTAGCGGATGGAGATGCTTTGGTGCTGCGGACAAAAATGCTAAAAGAGCTGCTTGTTTTTATCCGCGATCTATTCCCCCAAGTAAGGACCATTACGGCTTATGGCACCCCAAAGGATATTTTGAACCACGCATTGGAAGATCTGAAAACACTTCAGAAGGAAGGCCTTTCCATGGTCTATATGGGAGCGGAATCGGGGGACAGCCAGGTTTTACTCTCTATGGAAAAAGGGGTGACAAGAGAGGAAATCATAGAAGCTGGACAAAAGCTGAAAGCAGCAAGGATTAAAACTTCTATGACATTAATATCCGGTCTGGGTGGAAAAGAAAGGTTGAAAGAACACGCGCTCGGTTCCGCAGATTTGATCAGCCAGATCCAGCCGGACTATGTTGCATTTTTAACGCTGATGTTGGATCAAGCTTCGCCCATCTCCCAGGATATCCGAGAAGGAAAATTTGAGCGATTGAACCCAGAAGAAATTGTAACTGAAATGGAACTGTTCTTAACCCATGTGGATTCCGATGGCACCATTTTCCGGGCAAATCATGCTTCCAATTACATGATGCTCAAAGGTACCTTAAATCGTGACATTGCTGATCTTTTGCATAAGATAAAAACCATAAAAGAGGAAAGGGAGTTTCGTCGTGAAACGTGGCGGCGCCTATAAAATTTGTGGAGGGACGCAGAATCTCCAGCCGACAGGCCTCCCTCGGAATTGCACGTTCGATCCGCGTGCTTGACATCGCCTGCAACACATAGAAAATCCACGATACACAATTGTATCGTGGATTTTTGCACCGGAATCCCGGCGCTTTCAAAATCGCCCTATTCGCCCTCCATGTCGTATTCACTGCAGCAACATGCTTTTATGGTCCAAATCGTTTCCAGGAAATGTTTCCCACATTGTTTTCAACAGACATCTATCATGAATTGCCATTTTTCATCGACATATAGTTTATGTAGCTGACTGCACGTTCGAGCTGAAGCGGCGAGAGAGGGTGGAAAAATCCATGCATGAGAAACTGCAAGAGGCGCAAAGAATGCTGGAAACAATGCGTGCCTTGATTGATATTGATATGTACGTTGGTGTCTTTGATAAAAAGGGGGTTGCCGTATACCTTTACCCAGAAACCGGCGAGGCGGATGGTATTCGGCTGGGGAAACGGTTTGAGGATTCCACGGGAAAACTTGACAAAGTGCTTGCAACTGGAAAGCCCATGCATAACCGCATCCCGTCGGGGAAATTCGGTTTTGAGCTGGAGGGCAACCTGATCCCGGTCATGGACGGCGACGAGATTGTCGGCTGCATGACGGCAACCTATCTTCCCATCAACAGAAAGTTCATGGAGGCACAGCAGATCGCGCTGCAATCCATCTATGGCATGATCTTGTCCGTGAACGCCCACAATGACAAGTGCGTTGAAATTTACCAGTCGTACACGCTGGGGCTGTCGGAAATCAGTATTGTAAAATTTTCTGATTTCTGCAAAAACTCCGCCCAGATGTTCCACGCGGACGACCGGGAAAAATACTTGACTCTGACGGAACTGTCAACACTGAAGCATCGCCTAACCACAGACCATTCCACTTCCTGCGAGTGCAGACTGTGCACTTCGCAGATTCATTACCGCTGGGTGGAAATCATGATCAGCCGAGTGGGCGACCCAAATGACGTGAATGACGAGGGAAATTACCTGTACATGGTGCGTGACATTGATGCCCGCAAAAGCGCAGAGGAACTATATAACAAGAAAAATCAACAGCTGATCCAACAGTTGGAGTGTGCCAATCAGGCGCTGTTTACAAAAGGGATCAGTGACGAGATGACCAACCTGTATAACCGAAAGGGTTTGGAGTACTTTAAAGAAGAGGTTTTTAACAAGTCGCAGCAGGGAGACAATATGCTGCTCGTCTGTGTGGCGGATGTGGATAGCTTGAAATACATCAACGATCACTTTGGGCACGAAAGCGGTGACCGTGCGATCTGTGTGCTGGGTGATATCTTGCGTGAGGAAACGGCAAAAGGTTCTATTTGCGCTAGAACCGGCGGAGATGAATTTGTCGTGCTGGCAAGCTGGTCCCCCGATGAGGAAGATCCGCATAAGGCCATTGAGAGAATTCAGAAGAGAATGAAACAGTATAATCTCGAATCCAATCTTCCGTACCATGTGCAGGCGAGCCTCGGATTCTTCATTGGCAAGCCGGAGCCTGGAAAAACACTGAATGACTACATCAGGAGCGCGGACGACTGCATGTATCGGGAAAAATACAACAACAAGGAGCTGTCGCCCGAACTAAAAGAAATTGACACCCGGCTGCTGCACTGCGGAAAGCCCAAGGTGCTGCTTGCCGACCCGGATATTGACAGGTGCGTGTTTGATCTGCAATATGCCGTGCTGGAAGCGAATAATGAAGCGGAATTCATGGAAATCTGGCGGCGGGAAAAAGCACTGGATCTGGTCATTCTGGATATTGACCACCCAAAACTCAATGGGTTCGGTTTGCTGAAAAAATTGCGGCAAACCGATGGCATCCGCAAACAAGCTCTCATCTTGACGAGCAAATCCGGCAACGCGGACTTTGCGGCAAGGGAGTATGCCACAGAAATTTCAGCCCTCTTCCACAAGCCCGTTGAGCCAATATTTTTCCAGATGAGGGTGGCCTACTATATCCGGCTTCATGCAGAATGCAATCAAATGAAAGCACTCATTGAGGAAAAAGACCGCATTCTTTCCATCCAGTTGAGGAAACTGGAAGAACAAGCGGCATGTTTAAAATCAGCGGATCGATGGCAGGAATAAACCCAGACGCAGAAAGCAAAACCTCAAGACGGCAGAAAATTTTGTGTGGAGGTAAATAAGGGACTTCCTTTCAGCCAAGCAGAATTTAGGCTAAACGGAAGTTTATTAAATCTCTCGTCCTCCATGTGAGAATCCACATAGTACAGATCATGCTCCCAAAAACCATGGATGAAGTATTCGCGATTCATTTCCTGTAGGAAATTTTCAAGGTGGCAACACTTAACATAACGCCCGTTTTTCTTTTCCGTCGTCAGTATGCTGCCACTGGCGGCGGTACTTTTGCATCTAGAATGCTTCCCTATCATGAAATTGTATTTTATTGAATTTTCTCCTGTTTGCAAAATGAAGCGTTTTGTGATATAATAACTGCAACTGCAAAAGCAGTTATTATATGCGCATAGGGTCACTTTGTGCCCCTGCGCTGGGATTTTAGCCACGGCGCGGGACGCGCCGATGGCGTATTATATCATAATCCAAGATTATGATATAATACGCACAAAACAACTATTGGAGATGAACTTTTTGACGAAAGATAGTACAATACACCTTTTGGAAAGCAAGCTACGGGCGTTTAAAGACGGATATTCGAGGGCCATTGCTAAAAATGATATGGCCGCAGCAGAAAACTGGAAATTAGGATGCAGATCCATCTATAAGCGAATTGACAAATTGAAACAAATTTGATTTTTTGTCCTATTTTTTGACAATGTCGCCTTCAGTGTACTACCACTGGCGGCGGTATTTTTATGGTTGGGCATCCAATGCCGCCTTCCATCGTTCCGCAGCCGCAAAACCCTTGTCGCTGTACGCCGATATCTAGCCTGCTTCACCGCGATTGTAAGTGGTTAGAGCCTTTGCGGTGTCGTACTTACCTAGCAGATAGGCCAGCCACCCAACGCCATGCGTAATGTTTTCTTCCGGGTGAGGCCTGCCGGGAAATACTGCGGATTCAATTGGCAATATCCAAGGCATCCTTCGCTGCTGGCAGCACCGCTTGAAAGCTGCTCCCTGTCTCAATCAGACCCAATACAAGCGCATAATCCACGCCGCACTCGTCGTAAGCCATGACCAGTGCGGCTTTTTCTCTATCTGTCAGTGGCACGGTATCTGGCATGGTGTAAGGTTCGTTCACTGGCGCTATAGCTCCACGGTGTCCACATACATAACGATGGGCCCCGTGAGTGTGGAGGTGGTTTCTCCGGCTGACAGGGCTCGTACCACGAACATAAACCAGCCTATTATCAAGAAAACAAGCAACTTTTGCGAAACTTCGGTATAAATTTGCGCTATATCGGTAGATGTAGCGGTTCCGCTTTCGGTCGCCATAATCTTCCCGTGTCATTTGTGTGCCTGCCTTACTGTGACGTAATTACAGACCATCTGCGCGTCTGCCTGTATAATCAGGGCAATGAGGTGATCGTAATGAAAGGAATGGTGAAGCATATGCTTGGATACATCATTGGCGGTATCATTGGCGGGGTAGCCGGATACCTGTATTACCGAATTGTCGGGTGCGCAAGCGGCACATGCCCTATTACGTCCAATCCGTATATATCCACTCTCTACGGTGTCGTTATGGGGCTTTTGGTTGCGGGTTTTTTCGTGAAGTAGCCCATCCCTATCTACCCTCAAATCTGAGCGGATGCATGACTTTGTTGTGCTCCGCTCTTTTTTGCCGCCACTGTGGTAAATGCGGTCAAGGTGGCCGTTGGGTCAGCTCCTTTTAAATCCTCTGCCGCATTGCATCCAGCAATTCGTCCGGCGGAATACCAAGGGCCTTTCTGAGCGAAGTGAACATCACCCCATTTGTTTTCAGTATACCATACTGTCCAACAAATGGGGCGATGTTCACTCAAAACTTCGGGTTTTTTTGTCTTCTTTTAAAAATCGATATCATTCGATTTGCGGAGTCAATTTTGGCGTATCCGAACTCACGCAATTTCTATAATAGATGGGCGTATTTTGAATGTTCTATTTGGTCAAAAGGTTATACAGCACCTGTGCCATCTCAGCACGCGTCGTTGTAACCGTGGGTGATAGCTTTCCGCCGCTGCCCGAGATGGTACCGGCTTCCACAAAATAGGTCATAGCGTCCTTCGCCCAGGAGGCAATGCCCGAAGCATCGGAAAACTCGGACAGCGTCTTGTTTGATGTGCCGGTGGGAAGCGCATTAATTGCCTTGAGCGCATGATATAACAGCGTGAACATCTCCTGACGGGTAATGGCGCTGTCGGGCGCAAATTTGTTGTCGCCCACACCGCTCGTGATACCCAGCGACTTTGCCGCCGCGAGATAGCCAGTATAGTAAGTGCTGCCTGCGTCGGCGAAATTATCGGACGAATTTGCGGCCGCCTCGATGCCGTAGGCCCGCAGCAGCAGGGTGATGAACTGGCCGCGCGTCAGTGTTGCGCCCGGGCTGAAGGTTGTAGCCGCCGTGCCCCCGGTAATATTCCGCGCGGCGAGATAGGTCACGGCATCAAAATACCACGCGGTATCGGAAATGTCCGTGAAGCTGACCTTGTTGTAGCCCACCGCATAGGTCGAGAAGTGATCGGTGGTAAAAACGACCGTGCCGGTCGCTGCGTCATATCGGCCGTTTGTCACCGTTTCAAGACTGCCATCCGCAGCGATGTAGTATACGACGATCGCGTCGACGTCTTCCCCGGAGACAGGGGTGTAGGGGACGGACGCCGTGACCGTGCCGCCAAACTGCGAAATTGTCTTGCCGCCGCTGGCGACCGTGAACTGATAGACCGGGTGGCTGCTCACAGTCTGCTTTGCCACATCGGATAGTGTGGATGCGTCCACCTTGGAGGCGGTAACCGTCACGTCGCCGGAGGCTGCGCCGAAGATGGTCTTCAGGGCCGCCGCGTCAAAGCTGACGGAAGCGGTTGGGCTGGAAATGGTCAGTGCACCGGAGCCGGAGGCCAGCGCCTGAACGGAGGCGCGCGGAATAGAGGTTCCCACCGAGCTTGCATGAGAAGCACCGCCCACCTTGATGATCACAGCGGGCGTTTCACTGGTCCCCGCCGCTGCCTTTGCCTTGGCAAGGGCAGCTTTCATCTGGGACTCCGTGACAGAGGCGGTCGTCTTGCCGTTTGTGTCTGTCGTGGCTGTGGCAGTTGTTGTTGCCGTGAAACCGCTGACAGTCGAGGCTGGGGCGGCCGCAGTGGACAATCCACCGGCACCGGGATTACTGCCGTTCCCGGTGGGTGACCACTGTGCGTAAAGGGTGATGGGGTCGGAGCTGTCCGCGCCGGTCAGGATTGCGCCAGCGGCATAGGCGGTTCCTTTCCCGTTAGCCTGCGTGTTCCATCCGGTAAAGTTGTAATTCGTTCTCGTAAAAGCATTTGCGCTGACGGTGTAAGACTGTCCATAGTAAACCGTACTGCCGGTCATGGAGCCACTGCCGCCGTTTGCGTCATAGGTCAGCTCCTGCCTAAAGCCGACGACCTTGACGGCGGGATAGGAAACGCGCCAAGAGCCTGAGCCGGTTCCGCTGTAGGTATAGTCCACCCAGACGCCCGTTCCCTCGCCCGAATACAAGACGGCCCAGTGTGCCGTCACGTTGCCGGTTGTTGCGGAGTAGCCGGTTGCGGTCAGCCCTGCGGTTTCGGTGGGCGTCGCATAGGTCTTTGACGGATCCACGGCGATGGATGCGCTGAGGCTAGTGGAAGCGATTGCTGTCAGCAAGCCGCTCCGATAAACGACCACCGCGTTATTCAGAAAGACCTGATTCCCGCTTGCGGCGGTAATCGTGCCCCCGGTGATGACGGTGTTTCCTCCGGCGCTGATTGCGCTGCTCGATACGTTGGTGGAGGTTGATGTTACCGTGCCACCCGTCATGGTCAGCGTCATTGGATTCGGACCCGTATGGAAGGCGTTCACAGTGGCAACATCGCTGGAGGAGGATGCAGTTCCGCCGGAGATAACCATACTTCCCTGTATACCTGCGACCGCCATGCCTGTTCCTGTATTCGTAATTTCTCCGCCCGCAAGTTCAAAAGTTCCGTCACCGTTCAGGAATACCAAGGAGCTCAAGGGACCATCTACGGCTCCGGTGAGGGACGCGTTCCACAGCACCTTAACCCCCGTGGGGATTTTAAGTGAAAGCGTGTCTGTGGCGCTCACAGTGCCAGTGACGGTGACCGTGTTGCCGCTTGCGGAAGCGATAAAGCCCGCAAGGGTTAACGTGTTTGCAAGGGTTTCCGCAGAGGAAACATAGGCTGCAGCCGCAATTTTCAGTGGCTCGCTGATATTGTCTGCCTCGTCCTTAACTACCACATAAATGTCCTTATCTCCTGCGGTCAGCGTAACGGATGCGTTTGTCACCGTTCCGCTTACCGTGCCGAGAGAGGTTCCTGTCGCAACAACGTTCTTATCTGGAGCGCTTGCATCCTTGTCTACTACGGAATAGTACGCCGTGCCCGCTTCATCGGTCGTGAATCCGATGGTAGCCACCGTGTCACTCGTGCGGTTTGCGCTGCCGCCGGACAGAACAGGAGCGGTAGTATCTGTGACGATTGCCGCCTTATGCACAGCTACCGTCTTTGAAGGCGTGGTAACAGAATAGCCGTCTGGGGCTGTGATTTCAACCGTCACTTCCTCGCCTTCCGCAACGGTAATGTTGGAGATCGCCAGTGTTCTTATCATTCCCGAACCGGATAAGATTCCCTTAGTGGCTCCCGTCACCTTAATATGGTCTGCGGTCAGGGCTCTGGGGTTATTAGCAAAGCATAAGGTCAGCTCTGTGGTGTCGCTGGTGTTCGCTACACCATTGGCAGTTGTCTCACCCCATATGATCTGGCTTGTTTTCGCAAAGCAAGTACCATCCCACAGGTACTCACCTACAGTCAGTCCGCTGGCAGAAGGCAGATCGTTCTCGACATCTACTGTGACCTCGCTGGAATTGGAGAACAGTATGGCGCGATCCTTGAACTGATTGGCCATCCCCTCTATCTTGCAGCGGTTACTCACATTAATTGAACCGCCATTTGATCCGGTCAGGGTTCCGCTGGTATATTTCAACTTTACGTTTGAATAAGCCTCAATGACACCAGAAGTGATGCTCACGGTTCCACCGTTGATGTGCATTACTCCGCCTAAAGCGACCGCACTCGTACCGGGGCTTGTTGTGACGTTCAGCGTTGCGCCACTGTTGACAGTAAGGTCATCTGGCATGAACCCTCTTACTGAATTCACATGAATGACCGCTCCGGTATTCATGTTGATAGTAAGCTCACTGATTCCTCCAGCATTGTGATCATCACTGTTTTTAAGGTTGACTGTAATGTTCTCCAAATTCAGTGTTCCGTGCGGGTCCTGGCCGAATTCTGTTTCGAACAGATTGCGATTTCTTGTTTCAGCGCTCAGCGTCCCGCCGCCCTTCACCGTCAATGTATGACTGCCAACATTGATCGATCCATTATCTCGGGTTTTCAAGGTGTTGGCGACAATTAATGTATGGTTTGCCTTCACCTCAGCCGCACCCCACAAAGTAATGCTAGTTTGTACCCTAATGTCACTGGATACTGTACTTGCCAAGGCATCTTTCAATTCTGCTTCATTCGCAACAAATACTATTGGCGGAACATAAGGCACCGCTTGAATTTTCAGCGGATCGCTGATATTACCCGCCGCATCCTTGACCACGACATAGATATCCTTGGCACCTGCGGTTAGGGTGACGGACTGATTGGCAACCGTGCCGCTGACTGAACCGATAGAGGTTCCTGCGGCTACGGTGTTCTTATCTGGTGCGCTTGCATCCTTTTCCACCACGGTGTAAAACGCCGTACCATCTTCATTGGTAGTAAAGCCGATGGTTGCTTCCGTGTCGCTGGTGCGATTTACACTGCCAGCCGAAAGCTCAGGGGCTATGATATCCGGTGGAACATAATCCGCCGCTTCAATTTTCAATGGATCGCTGATGTTGCCCGCCGCATCCTTGACCACGACATAGATATCCTTGGCTCCCGCAGTCAGGGCAACGGACTGAGTGACAACCGTGCCACTGACCGAACCGATGGAGGTTCCTGCGGCTACGGTGTTCTTATCCGGTGCGCTTGCATCCTTTTTCACCGCGGCGTAGAACGCCGTACCATCTTCATTGGTGGTAAAACCGATGGTTGCCTCCGTATCGCTGGTACGATTTACGCTGCCGGCCGAAAGCTCAGGGGCTATGATATCCGGTGGAATATAAGTAGCCGCTTCAATTTTCAGCGGATCGCTGATATTACCCGCCGCATCCTTGACCACGACATAAATATCTTTGGCTCCCGCAGTCAGGGCAACGGACAGATTCGCAACCGTTCCACTGACTGAACCGATAGAGGTTCCTGCGGCTACGGTGTTCTTATCTGGTGCGCTTGCATCCTTTTCCACCGCAGTGTAGAACGCCGTACCATCTTCATTGGTGGTAAAGCCGATCTCAGCCTCCGTGTCGCTCGTACGGTTCACACTGCCCCCCGAAAGCACTGGAGAAGTGGAATCATCGGATGAAAATCCAGTGCCGCTCACGGTGCCCTTTCCGTCTGCATCTACCGTCAGCGTCATTGTGCCGACTGGCGCACTTGCAAAATCCGAAAAGCTATCAGCGTTAACCTGCTCGCAGAAGATTTCCATTTCATAAGTTCCTTGCCCTACGCCTGAGGTAGGGAACGTAACCTCTCCACTGGAGGTGCTAGCACAGTTCGCCAGCTTACCATAATATTCTAGTGTATTGCTATGCAGCAGTGCACAGGAGAGATACTGGTTTGCTCCCGTCTTTGCGCTGGAATAGGCGAATTTGATTGCATTCGTGCCGTTACTTTCCGCTGCCAGCGTCAGCGATGGCGTTGCTATGGATGAATCGACAACCGTTGCTTTCATCGCACCACTCGGAGCTACCACTTTGGCGATGGGACCTATGCTTCTAGATTTGCCGTCTGCAGCGGCGGTTCCAAATAGAATAGATGACACATCCAGCTTAAGCGCCGGGCAAATGGCGTGCGTGTTGCTTACGTTGTCGCCAGCTACGAGAACTTCACCGTCAGATTTGACATAGACTGCGACGTTATCGCTCGCACCCGGCGTCCGCAGCCACCAATTGTCAGCCGATGCACGGCTGTTCTGATCTATCTTCCACATACCTGCGCTGCTGCCAGTGCCCATCTCAGCAACCGATGGCAGCACGATTTTTTGGCTGATGTCAATACTATCGGGATCTTCCGTGCTCCCATAAGCGGCTATCGCATCCTGTTCTGCCGAGGTGAAAGCATCATCCAAAAATGTGCCGTTTAACCACGTACAGATATCTGAGCCGCTCCAACTGTCATGTTCGCTGCTGTCATAAGACTTAGATCCCATGTCGGCAGGCGTCCACAATGTGACGCTGTTGGCATCGGTTGCTACAATGTACCACAGGATTGGGAAACCACTGCTGTTTTTTCCAAAATATATCTGTCCCATGCCTATGTTCGCCGCAAACACTGATGTCGGCAGCATGGTCAGAATCATACACACCACTAAAAATAGACTGCCCATTTTCTTCCATGTTTGTTTCATTCTAGAACCCCTCCTTATTTTTGTGCCAGCTGGAACGCCTCGCTCAGGGAAATTTCCACTTTCCCCTCCCACGAGATGCAGATACCGTCGGTGGTGGCTTTCCGAAACAGCTCCGCGTCCGCAAGCACTCCGAACCGTATGGTTTCAAGCCGGTTTTTCAGACTTAACTGAATACTGCTGTCATTATCCAAGATAATATCTAGACAATAATCCTCTTTTGGTATAACCTTAATTATTTGGCTCATATCAATCACCTCCATGCAAAACAAAAATCCACCGTACTTTTATTGTACGGTGGATTTTTCCTGTTGTCTGTCACCCAGTGGGTGACAAGGGCGGGTGACAGACCTGAACTATTCCTGCGACTGTATGTATTGCCGCAACATCTCCCTTGAGTTGATGCTAAGCTTTTCGAAAATACGTTTCATCATGGTTTTAACGGTGTTATTCGTGATAAAAAGCCTTGCACCGATCTCGCCGTTGGAAAGCCCCTGTGCCACAAGATGGGCGATTTCCATTTCCCGCTCGGTCAGTTCGGGACGCTTTCCCGTGAAATATTCTCGCGTCATCTCTAGCACTGCCTGGTGATACGGCGCATACAGTTTCAAGATGGTACTGATGGCGTTTTGATACTCTCCGCTGTGAGAAAGCCCCTCTAAAACAGGCGCGAGCAAATCACTGTTTTCCACAAAGGGCATCAAAAGCCCGTCAGGCAGTGCCAGATCCAGCGCCTGACGCAGCTCCTCAAGCGCGGCATTTCGCCGATGCAGCTTCTCGTTCGCCGCGGCTGCATAAATACGGGCATAGATTTGGCTGAGCAGATTGGGGAAAACGGACGCGATTTCAAGAAAATAGTCCAGGCTTCCCAGCAGCTTTGCGTACTCCCCGCACACCAGCAGCGCGCGGCCGTAAACGATATGAAACGCCGACATAGCGGGGAAGTAGATGTGGCTGGAGAAAAAGTCTCCCTCCAAAATCCACTGGGGAATCTGCTGTTTCCGCCCCAGGCCAAGCTGAATCCACGCATTACAAAGCTCCATCGTATGCATGAGGTGATACCAGCCCCCGCGCTCGAGATCTTCGCGCAGATTTTTTAAGCTGTAAGCCGCCAGCGCATAATCTCCTCTGCAAAAGGCGATCCGCGCCTGCAGGAATACCGCGCACAGGAGAATATCCTCCTGCTTGCTGCCGCCCGCCAGATAGAGAGCCTTATGCACCGCGATTTCCGCGCTGCCGAGCTCGCCGCGAAAATAGCACCACTCGGCCTCCATGACAAGCTCCGCGCCACGACCGTGGCCCTTGGCAAGGTGGTCATAAAAGGGCATGGCCTCCCGAAGCATGCTCAGTTCATTTTCAAGCTTCCCAGCCTCACGATGGAACATATAGAGCACGGAGGGAGAGCCGAAGGTCCATCCGCCGCGGGTATCCATGAATCTGGCCGACCGGTTCAGCAGTTCTCCCGCCCGCTTGCAGTGAGCCAGCATCTTTTCAATATCATTGTAGTCGCTGAAGCTTAGCAGAACCTCAAATTCTCCGGGAAGAGCCTGCGTCGTTTCCGCCGGAAGTCCGCCGCCGGCAAGGATACGCGAAAGCTCCATACAGGCATCGGCAAACCGCTCCGTCTCGTTATAGGAAAATAAGCAGAGCGCATAAACCAGCAGGGCGACCGGGTGCGCCTGCCGTATCGCATCAGGACAAGCCTCCATATAGATAATGAGCCTTTCCCGGTGCTCATTGTGCATACTGTGTCCCTGATCCACTTCCAGAACAGTCAGCAGACCATCGAAATCCTGCGCAAGCTCGTAATATTCCATAGCCGAAACATAGTCCCCGGTCTGCCGGTACCACGCTGCCGCCCGTCCGTACAGGCGCTGCTTTTCTTCCGGCAGCTTCTGCTCAAAAAGGCCTCTGAGAAATTCAGAGAAAATCCTGTGCACCTGATAAGCTCTGCTCCGCCCGTCCCAGCTGATAAAGGCATTTCTGCCTACGATTTCCTCCAGAAGCGTCTCGCTGTCACCTTTTTGCCACATATGCGCGGCCTGCTCCGAGGTGAAGGCGTCAAAAAAGCAGACAGTCATCAAAAATTCCTTGATCTCATCAGAAAAGGGGGCATAAACCGTCTTTTCCATCAGTGCCGTAATGCTTGACGGCATTGTGAACGCGCCTTCCGCCTGATAACTGAGCGCTAAAAGATAAAGTGCGCTGATCCAGCCTTCGGTATAGGCATGAAGCCAGTGTGCTTCGTTTTCCTTTGGGGCAAGTCCACACAGGTGGTAATAGGAAACAATGTCCTCTAATGTCAGCTCCAAGGCGTTTTTTTGAATATGGTTCACATAGCCCTTAAGGGTCATCTCATCCAGATTGATGGAATGGGTATAGCGCGTGGTCAGCACGATGTGAACGTCGGGCAACTCGTTCCAGAGTAGATATTCGATAAAGCCTGAAACCTCTGGGCAGTCCACCAGATGATAATCGTCAATCACCCAAATGGTTCCGGTGGAAGGAAACACGCCCTGCATGAGATCAAGCGCTTTTTCTTTCGTCGTGCTGTCGCCTGGAAACCCGAGCTGTCGCAGGCGTTCCGCTCGCATGGCGTCCATCTCGCCGATCTGCCGACAGAAAGTTAACCAGAAGTCCAAAACTGAGTCGCCAAAAACCTTCTGCCACAACACATGATACGCCGTATTCCTGAGATACTCCCGGACAGCCGTGGTTTTGCCGTAGCCCATCGGTGCCTCAATGATCGTGCAGGGATATTGCGGAATCATTTGAAGCGGAAACTGGATCTTATCCGACAGGAAAATCGCTTTGCTGTTAAAGGTCCTTTTTTTGGGCATTTGTACACCTCTCAGCCTGGCATTGGAGCATTTGTTTCAATTCATCCGCTGAGCGGTATCCTCAAAACTGACGGATAAATATGCGCCCAACCCCCAATTTAATATGTTTGCATATGCCAGCATTCTGTTTTCTCTTCAAGATATTATACTTCAGCGCGCAAAGAATTTCAAACGAAGCAGAGCTCGAAGTGATCTTATTTTAGCATTTCCTGCATTGACTTTTGAGGTGATTTTTGCGAAAGCTCTTTTTTCAGATAAAAAAAAGAATGAGAAGATTCCCGAAAAGGGTACCCTTGGATCATTCACGACTCAAAAAAAGAGCTTCATTTCAGACTCTCGTCATATAGGCCGTGCCCTTGCTACCAGATGGCATGACTGGGTAAACATCATAATTGCAAATCAAGATTATTATACTGGATTAAATGCTTTACGTAACGCAACGTATAGTAATTATTTAACACAGCAGGCTGCTTTGACTGATTCGAAAAGTGAACAAACGTCGATTGAAGTTGTATGTTGTAAGAGATGTTCAAATACAACATGACAGTCGGCTCATTTATGGGTGAATGGTATTGACTGGTGAAAGGACGTGACACTGGACAGACATATACAAAAGTTCTGTCCTATGGCAGGAGCTTTTGTATATGTGGGCCTAAGTTTTTGAAAACGGTTATGCTATTGACAATCACGTTCTACTCTGGTAGAATCCAAACATAGCAATTCTACTGTAGTAGATTGGGCGATAGAGGAGAACGATTATGGAAATCAAACTGTTTGATTCAGAAATAAAGATTATGGATGTCCTGTGGAAAAATGGAGACACAACTGCCAAACAGGTCGCCGAGACTCTAAAAAAGCAGATTGGCTGGAGTAAGACAACCACATATACGCTTATCAAGCGGTGTATTGATAAGGGGGCTATTGAGCGCATCGAGCCGAATTTTGTATGCCACCCCCTTGTGACCATTGAACAGGCAAGAGAGCTTGAAACAACGGAATTAATAAACAAAATGTATGATGGCGCTGCCGATCAGCTTATGGCTTCCATTTTAGGCCGGAAAAACCTATCCCCAGAAGAAATTGAAAAGTTGAGGCTGCTTGTCAGTAATCTGGAATGAGGTGATGGCTGTGGGAATATTGAAAATAAGCCTTTCGGCCACCGTTCTTATTCTGGCAATTGTGATAATTCGCGCGCTGCTTCTGCACAAGCTGCCTAAAAAAACCTTTCTTGCGCTTTGGGGTATAGCATTGTACCGCCTTTTGATTCCATTTTCAATTCCTTCCCGCCTCAGCATTTATACGGTTGCAGACATGGTGAATAACAGATATATTGCAGTGAATACTGCCGTTACAGTTATGCCCTCAATCAATATTGGAGCGGCGGTGGGCACGACAAACACCGCATTGGCAGAAGCGGCTTCTATAAGCATATCTCCTATCGTGGTGATATGGCTCATCGGCCTGATAGCCTGCGCACTGTTTTTTGTTGGAACACATCTTCGCTGCCGTAGGGAATACAAAACTGCCATTCCGATTGACAACAAATTGGTTAAGGACTGGCAGCTGGAGTATCCGACAAAGCGAAATGTGCAAATCCGGCATTCCGATAAAATAGCCGCCCCGCTGACCTATGGCGTCTTCCTGCCAGTGATACTCCTGCCCAAGACGACGGACTGGACTGATGAAAAGAAGCTGCTGTATATTCTCACTCATGAACTGGTGCATATCCGGCGCTTTGATACCTTAAAAAAATGGCTGCTTGCCACCGCGCTGTGCGTACACTGGTTTAATCCCTTTGTTTGGGTGATGTATGTGCTGGCAAACCGGGATATTGAATTGTCCTGTGATGAGGCGGTGGTTCAGACATTCGGAGATACTATGAAATCCGCCTATGCTCTAACCCTTATCGGGATGGAGGAAAAGAAGAGTAAGTTGACCCCTCTTGTGAATAATTTTAGCAAAAACGCGATTGAAGAAAGGATAAATTCAATTATGAAATTGAAAAAAACCTCCCTTATGGGAATATCCCTTGCGCTCATGTTGGTCATTGGTACGGCGACTATTTTTGCCACATCGGCATCCGCATCCAAAAGTGATTCCGTTCCCGAAGACAGCGTTGAGCCGCCCACCGAAAATGAGGATACTGTAATACGGTATCCGACACCTGGTACACCAGATAATCATTCTGGATATACGGAAGAAGAATACGCAACTCTCATGGCACTGAAAACTGATAATTATCGTCAAATGACCACATGTGATTTTTTGGATGTTCTAAAGCAAAACAGTATTGACATAATCTATGGCGGCTACAACCTGAACGACGAAAACATTGATTTTCTTAAAACCCTGCAATATTCTATGTCCGAATTGTTTGCCGAATGGGATGCGGAATATGGGCAAACTCCAACGACGTCAATTTATTCGGCCGTAACAGCTTCAAACAAAATGAACGCTGATGGAGAGTATTATGGCGCAGCATTGGACTTCACCCTATCCTGGACAGGAACAGAGCAATTGACCGTGGGTGAGAGAGACGATACGTTAAATGCTACCTTGGGGCAAATCCAGCAAATTGTTGAACAAAAAACGGAAAGTCAAATCGGTAATATAAAAGATCTGGATGCTGATTTTCAGGAATTGGCAGGACAAATATCAAACTCAAAAATAACAGTTGTTATTCAGATTAACGAATATTCGCAGGCTGTACCAGATCAAACCGAGCAGGAATTGTTAATTAAATATAGCCCTTACGGCATATCATTCGACCAAAACGGCAAAATGTATTTCAAAAATGAACTTGTCAGATATTTTTACGACGGTGCGAATTTGGGTGATAATACAGCCGCTGTCCGTTATGAATATCTGAATGAGGAAGGTACAGTTGACGTTCATACAACCCGGAAAGCTGCTGATAATGGTGATGGCAGTATTGATCCTTTTGGTGAACTAACGGGTATCGAAGAATATAGTCAGGCCGAATTTGAGCAGAGAAATTTAGCTGATTTGAAAGGATCTTCTGAAGCAGTCACGCATGCTTCTAATGGCACATCAGCAGGAGAAACCTTTGCACAAAAGTTTTCTAAATATGAAGGTTATGGGATCGAGTACAAAGAGCAGAACAATAGCAGTATGGGTAACGTTTACTATAACGGTCAATTAGCAAAATCATTTGTGGATGAAAGCCGAGATAGTGGAGTTTTCACTTTTCAATCTGTGGATGGCGGAAAAATTGTCGTGCATACCGTTTATGATGAAAACGGGGAATTGATTGGGGTAGAGAAACAATAACCAACTCGCAATCATTAAGGCGACCAAGAACCGTCGTTTCGACGGCGGGATAACAAGGTGTATTGAGGTGCAGTCGATTGCAAGCAGCGGTTTTGAAATCAAAATTCAAAGCCGCTGCTTTGCTATCCGTGAGGGAATGTTGCGGTACTGCGACGGCTGAGTGTAGCCGAAGCCTTTCCTCATCATGGTTATAGCAAATTACAGGAATCAGTTGACGAAAATATTTTTGCGAAACACTTGACATCAATTAAAGACGGCTGTAGAATACCGATAAAGACAAATGTAGAATATGGAGGTATCTTTGTGAACACGATAAAAAAACTTCCCGATGCGGAATTTGAAATTATGAAAGTGGTATGGGCGAATGAGCCGCCCATTACAACCAGCATCATTATGGAACAGTTAGGCAAAGGAAAAGAATGGAAATCGCAGACCATTCTCACACTTATGGTTCGGTTGGTAGAACGTGGTTTCCTACGAACTGAAAAGAACAGCAAGGAGCGTACCTATTTTCCGATTATAGGAAAAGAAGATTATCTTAAATTTGAAACGGGCGACTTCATGGAACGCTTTCATGGCAATTCCTTTGCCAGCTTGATTACGACGCTGTATGACGGCAAAAAAATAAAGGACAGCGACCTTGACGAACTGGCAAAACGGCTGAAAGACCGGAGGGATTGATGTGGAAACATTTTTAATTCTGTTGTTGCAATGTACCCTGTCCATGTCAATTATAACTCTTCTATATGCGGCGGTTTTGCCGATTCTTTCAAAGCGGTATGCTCCTAAATGGCGTTACATGGTTTGGCTGGTTATTGCGATTGGCTGGCTTATCCCTTTCCGGCCTTTGATTGAACTGCCCTTTTTACCTGCACAGAGCGCCGATACACCATTAATACCTGTGCAACTCGCTCCCGCTTCTCCAATGATAAATAATACTGCGGAAGTGTTGACTACCGCCCATGAAACAGTGGCAAATGCGCCGGAATTATCTGTATGGATGATTGCCATTTTTATTTGGGTGGCAGGGGTAATTTTCATGTTGGCCTATCACGTTCTGCGCCACAGACATTTTATAAAAATCGTAGGCCGCTGGAGCGAAGCTGTCACTACGCCAGAAATTTTAAATTTAATGGACGCTCTGAAACAGGAACAAGGGATTAAAGCCAAAATTGAGTACAAAACCTGTTCCAGTGTTTCTAGCCCTATGATGGTTGGCTTTTTTCATCCGGTCGTGTTGATGCCGCCCGTGCAGCTATCAGAAAACGAATTGGCCCTTATTCTGAGGCACGAACTGACCCACTTCAAGCGGCATGATCTGTGGTATAAAGCTATGATTTTAACCGCAACTGTTTTGCACTGGTTTAACCCTGCAGCTTATATCATGGCAAGATCAGCTTCGGTACAATGTGAAATATCCTGTGACGCTCTTGTGCTGCGAAATGCGGATATGCAAACACGCAAGCAATATGGTGAAACGATTATCGCGGTTGTACGGGCCGGCAGGACACACCAAACCGCACTGTCAACTAATTTTTATGGAGGAAAACGAGGGATGAAAAATCGAATAACGTCCATGTTAGACAGTAAACGCAAAAAAGCCGGCGTGTCTGTTCTTTGTGTCGTGCTGGCTGGAATTATGCTTACAGGAGCAACACTGGTTTCCGCCGGAAGCCAAGCTGCTTTCATCCCAAACACGGCATTCACGGAGGAAGAATACGGAAAGCTCTTAGCCCTGCGGTTTGATGGCTATGAGAATATGAGCGTGGCTGAATTTCAGCAAAAAGTATGGGAAGCTAGGGATACAGCAGAATATATGGAATTACTAGAGCGATTTGATAAGGATGACCAGTTGTGTGAAATGAAAGATACGAATGAGATTGCATCCTTTTTATTTTATGAATTAACCCCACTTACGGCCGAAAATTGGGAATCCTGGTGCTATAGCGACGCAGGTATGACAAACTATGAAGATTCTGATAATGCGCAATTTGAGTATAGCTGCACTCTGTCCATTTTGAACGCCAATCAATTGACCGTTCATGAATATGATAAAACACGCCGGGGCGTAATTAATGAACTTTCTGCATTCTTTCAAGAACGGACAAAAGAAGAATTGCAAGACGAACCGGCAATAAGGGATTCTTTTGATGCCGAAATTGAGAGCTTGACAAAGAAATGGAGCAGTGAAAGTTTGTCTGTTAGCATAGAATATTTCTTTTTACCATTAATACCGCACGAAGATAATCAAACTTCCTTGTCTGGAGATGATTCTTTCATTGAAGAACGTGAATATCCGAATGGAACGGAGAAGGACTATAGTTCTTTGCTGAAGCTTATGACAGCGGATTATAAGAGCCGGACAGTAGAGGACTTTAACGCTGACGTTTTGGACTGGGCAAATGAAAATTATGAGAGAATGGAGCGCATAAACACCGATACCGCTTGGAATGGTTTTGCCGTTTCTCTGTCACCGGAGGAACTCTCCTTTGTAACACTTACTGTAAACTGTTCTGGTTCGGAAAATGCGGCTTTGATTAAGAGCAGTCGTACCGGAAAGGCTAAAGAGGATATTGGATTCAGCGATTCCCTCCCGGAAAAAACATTGAAGCAGGAGAGTCAAATTAGGGCATGGTGTTCGCTATATTATCAAGGCTCCTATCATATAACGGACGATATCCATATGACGGTTGGAGAACGTGACTACTGTGTTGGTGGGGTTATCAGCGATATCCAAAAGTATTGGGATGAAACAAGCCTTGACGAGCTTTTGACTATGAGCAAGCAGGATATACTTGCAAAGCTCGAAGGCATTGCGGCGCAGTACAGCAACGACTTAATCACTATATCCATCATTCCGGATCAAGTCAGCTTTGATGTAATGAATGAACGTAGTAACAATGAGTAATTCATGTTTCCTGCAAGTCACGGAAAATAAAATAGCCGTTGTTTAGACGGGTAAAGCATAGTTAGTTGTAAGCAGCGGTTTTGAAATTAAAATTCAAAGCCGCTGCTTTGTTTTAAAAAGGCATATAGCAGAGGGTGCGGAGCTTTTGTCATTCTGCAACGTGATTTGTATCGTAAGAACTCTTTATAACCGCTTGTAAAGGGCACAAATGCCCCACAGCGGCTTTTTATCCTTGGAGTGGTACATTTCTTCAACTCATGCTCAGAGCCTTTTGTGGGGCGTATTTTGTTTTCTTTTCTGCTTATAATCTTTTAATTGCAAAACTGCTCTAACACGCTATTTTCTTGTTGTTCCCGAAAGTGACAGATAAGAATTTGCTCTCGGCGCCCTGGCACATGGAGTGGAGCCCCAGCAGAATTTTCTGCAGAAGCTCCAGCGTATAAAGCTGGTGTTTTTCTCTGTCATAGTGCTGATATTCATCCTCAATCAGCGCGTACAGGTCAGAGAGGATGGGATACTGCTCCGCGGACAGCTTGGCGAAATCCGTGCGGTCGCTGATGCCCCATTTGTCATAGAGCTTGCCCAGCATAATTTTGATTACGTCAGTGTGGCGGTCGGCAAAATCCTTGTAGCAACGGAAAAAATCTTTCAGGAAAGAAATGTGCTGACTGAGCTTGGTGCGCTGCCGGAATGTCTGCGGCGCGTCCCCATCACCAGCGCCACCGCCCTCATCCCAGGTCTTTGGTTCCAGTGGATTTATCATATACTGTCCGCTCATGAGATCGACGAAGCAGCTGCCGAGATTTTCGGCAAGCTCGACATATTCGTGCTCTGGATCAAGACAAATTACATTTTTTCCCGATTCGAGGATATTGCAGAGTATCAGCTTCAGGAGATAGCTCTTTCCTTGACCGCTGTTTCCCAAAATGAGGATGTTGGCGTTGGTCTTATCATCGTCGCGCTGGTCAAAGTCCGCGATGATGTTACTCCCAAATTTATCCCGCCCAAGGCAGAAGCCGTGGGCATCTGTTTTGCCGGAGTAGTTGAAGAGATACAGGTTGGCAACGGAGCTGGCTGGCAGTACGCGTTCGAACTGGCTGCCGAAGACGTTGTGTCCTGCCGGGCCGACCGCCAGAAAGCACTCCTGCTGACGGAGCAGAAGCCGATCCACATTGAGCTTTGAGCGCACCAGCTCAGTCAGTATGTCGGTCTGGAGGAGCTTCAGACTGTCTGGGTCGTGGGCGGTCAATTCAATGTAAACGGCACAGTGTAGGAACGGTTCACGGTTGCGGTGCATGGAGGACACCAGCGTCGCCCGTCCTGCAGGTTGCTTTCCGCGGGACGGTCTGCTGGAGGTCCGTTGTGCTATTCCGGCTCATACGGTTTTTGTTGGCGGCATTGTGAACAATCTTTTTTCCCTCGGCTGCCGTGACCTGCCGGGTGTAGATGCGCAGGGTGATGCCATCCTTTTCGCCGAGATGCCGCAGGATCGCCTGCTCGTCGGTTGAGGTGGGATATTCGCGCAAGGCCCAGATACAGCGGTAGGTGTTCCCGCAGATGAAATGGTCGGTCTGAAATTTGATGATGTCCGGCGCGATCATATCGAGGAAATCCTTGATCCTGGCATCCTCCTGCAGACGAGCTTTTGCTTTCGGCTGTTTTGCCATAGAGCATACTTCCTTTCTTTTGACTCTGAATATTGAAAAAGCCGCCACATTCCTGTGACGGCGCTAATATTTTGCGGTATGGACATGGTATAATGAGCTTATATGTTTTTGTGTTGTTTGTATTATTAAGGAGATTTTGCTTGCATGAATGAGAGAGTAAAGAAAGCGATTAGCAATTTACAAAAAAACAATATGGCAGGCTTTTACGTTGAAAGCAGACAGGAATTGCTTTCCCTGCTTTCTACGCTGCTTGTTGAGGGTGAAAAGATTGGCTGCGGGGATTCCGTCACATTGGAGGAAACCGGGGTGTTCGAATATCTCCGAAACGGAGGCTATACTTTTTATGATAAACATCGGCAAAGTTTAACTTCAGAGGAAAAGCGAAAACTATATCTTAACAACTTTGACGCAGATACGTTTGTTACGGGGACAAACGCTGTTACTATGGATGGGAAGCTGTTTAACATCGACGGAAACGGTAGCCGCGTTGCTCCTATGATTTACGGGCCCAGGCAGGTCATTGTTGTCGTCGGCATGAATAAATTAGTTGATACCGTAGAAGATGCTGTTCGGCGAACAAGGCAAGTTGCAGCACCGCTGGATGCTAAACGGCTTAAAAAGAATACGCCATGTGTAAAACTCGGCAGGTGCATCGACTGCAAGCATGAACAGCGCATCTGCAATGATTTTGTCCTGATAGCACGGCAATTTTCAAAGGATCGGATTAAAGTGATTTTTATAAACGGAGATTATGGTTATTGATAGACGTCTCATCATGAGCATGGTGTGTATTTAATTTGTCGGGCGGATAATTTTTTAAGGAGGCGACCGAAGAACATGAAGAACAGAACCTATATCGCAATTGACTTGAAATCCTTCTACGCTTCGGTCGAGTGTATGGAGCGGGGGCTTGACCCGCTGACCACCAATCTTGTTGTCGCTGACGCAAGCCGTACTGAAAAAACTATCTGTCTCGCCGTTTCTCCCTCCCTCAAAGCCTACGGCATCCCCGGCAGGGCAAGATTATTCGAAGTCGTGCAGAAGGTTAAGGAAGTCAACGCCGCACGGCTGCGCACGGCACCGGGAAGAGTCTTTTGCGGGGCTTCCTTCAGTGATACGGAATTGAAATTCTCGCCGGGCATTTCTGTGGACTATATTATTGCGCCGCCGCAAATGGCGCTCTATATGGAGTACAGTACACGCATTTACAATATTTATTTAAAGTATATTGCGCCCGATGATATCCACGTCTACTCCATTGACGAGGTATTCATTGATGCCACCGATTACCTGAACACCTACAAGATTTCAGCCCGTGAGCTTGTTACGGAAATGATTCTGGATGTTTTAAGCAAGACAGGCATTACAGCGACTGCTGGAATCGGCACAAACCTGTACCTTGCCAAGATCGCAATGGATATTCAGGCAAAGCACATACCGGCTGACAAAAACGGCATGCGGATTGCCGTGTTGGACGAAATGAGCTACCGGCGCTTGCTGTGGTCGCACCGGCCTCTTACAGATTTTTGGCGCGTCGGAAGAGGATATGCCAAGAAACTGGAGGAAAATGGGCTCTTTACGATGGGGAATATTGCAAGATGCTCTCTCGGTAAGCCCACCGATCATTACAACGAGGATTTGCTATACAAGCTGTTCGGCATTAATGCTGAGCTTTTGATTGATCATGCGTGGGGATGGGAGCCCTGTACCATCTCCGATAGTAAAGCGTACAAGCCAAGCACAAACAGCATTGGATCGGGGCAGGTGCTGCAACATCCCTATTCCTTTGATAAAGCCAAACTGATTGTGCGGGAAATGACCGATTTGCTGGTGCTTGATTTGGTTGATAAAAGGCTTGTGACGGACCAGCTTGTTTTGACTGTCGGCTATGATATTGAAAATCTGACCGATTCGAAGATTAAGACACTATACTGCGGGGTGGTCACCACCGATCATTATGGGCGCGCCGTTCCGAAATCCGCACATGGGACGGCCAACCTCGGCAGACAGACATCCTCTACTAAGCTCATTTTAGATGCCGTTACAGAGCTGTTTGAGCGTATCGTGGATAAAAATCTTCTGGTTAGAAGGATCAACATCACGGTGAATCATGTGGTGGATGAAGGAACCGTTCAGAAGACGAATAGCTTTGAACAGATCGACCTCTTTACAGATTACGCGGTCGTTCAGGCGAAAAAAGAGGCTGAAGAAGCCGAGCTTGCACGAGAAAAAAAGATGCAGAAAGCAATGCTGGAGATAAAGAAAAAACACGGCAAGAACGCCATTTTACGGGGCATGAATCTGGAAGAAGGCGCAACCACATTTGACCGGAACAAACAGATCGGAGGGCATAAAGCATGACAGGACCATATGATGATATCATCAGTCTACCGCACCATGTCTCTGCGACACGCCCTCATATGACGGCTGGTGACCGTGCGGCTCAGTTTTCTCCTTTCGCCGCACTGACTGGCTATGATGCCGCCATCAAAGAAACAGCGAGATTGACTGATAAAAAATTGGAACTGGACGAATCCATGAAGGACGTTTTAAGCAGGAGGCTGCAAATTATAGCAGATTGGATGAAAAAGCGTCCCGAAATTTCAATCACTTACTTTCAGCCGGACATGAAGAAGAGTGGCGGCGCTTACGTAACTGCCATCGGCACGGTGAAAAAGATAGACGAATACGAACGGATTGTCATTATGACCGATGGCACAGCGATCCCCATTGATGAAATAATCAGCATAGATGGGCGGATATTCGAATCTGTATCTGACGGATAAATAACATTTGGCGTCTTTTGCCCGTCAGTATTATAAACTGCGTTGGCTCACGGTCGATTGAGTGCTCACTCTCCGAGAATCACCCAACGCTCACCGTCAAAATCCTCATACTGTTCTGTGGTGACATTCTGCTCATAGTAAACACCCAGCAGCCGTTTGATGTCCGCTTCGTTTGCCCGCCTTGCGGTAAAGCCCTGATCCTTCAGGCTTTTTTCAATCCGGGAGAGATACGGCAATACATCGGTTTCTTTTTCGTCGCGCAGACGGATGACAATGAGGAATTCCCGTGCGGTTGCCATCTGCACCTGCATCCGGTCCAGGTTTGCCGCGTCCTGCTGCAGCAATTTTCGGATGACAGGGTTCTGCTCAGTATCCGTGCGGCACCGCAGAAAACCTTTGTTGTCCTCAAAGTTCTCTCGGGAATTCAGGCAGAGTATTTCGATCTCCGCGATACCCTTGAGAACGTTCATCAGGGCATAGATCCGCGCCCCGACGCTGGTGTCGGACAGGACGCTGATATTCGGCGGCTTGATCACAAAAAGCACCAGCCTTCCATGGCTGATTGCCAGACTGTAATCGGTAATATCAATAATATTCATGAGCTGGCGGGTAGAGACTTTTTCCTTTGCCGCCTGTTTTCCTTTTCTGTTCATATAGCAAACCCTCCAAAAATGATAAGGCCCGCAAGTTAAACCTGTGGGCCTTACTTCAGGATGTTATTCGGCGGCGTTTCCGCTGTTTGGCTCATTGCTGCTCTCAGAAGAGGCATCCGTCTGTTCCGGCTGCGCCTCCTGCGTCTCAAATCTGTCCAGCTCCTGCTCGATCAGACCGACAACAAATTCTCTGTTTGAGCTTAGGGTGCTTGGTAAGATAATCCTTTACCCGCTGAAAAAATTCCTCCGACACCTGAAACGCCAGGGTTCTGTTGTTGCTGTTCATATCTGTTCCACCTTTCTCATTTGTTTTTGGATTGAAGTGTTCTTCGAGTACCATCTGGATATATTAGTTCATCGTCTGTTGCAGCAGTTCCTGCTCCGCTTTCACCTTTTCGTGCAGGTCGGGCGGCACCTTAACGGTGATGCCACGCAGTTCAGCCATTTTGCATTTCTCCTTTCCTGTGCTTTGCAAGCCAAGTATATTGGAATGCTTGGCAATAGCTATTACCAACACCAACAATGATTCTTATGGAAACGAAGCACAATGTTGCGTTTCGTTGCGGCGGCATTTATACCATCGGTAGACCTGTTGCCGCCCGATAAAATACGCGAATGCGTACCGAATAAAATCGAGAATGCTGGTGTCCTCGAAGCGGATGGACAAAAAGGCGTAGATCGCCGTGATGACGATGGGCGGCAGGAACCAGAGCTGCAAGATCATATTCTTTCTGCCGGTACAGATCGTCGGTCATCTTCTGCACGTAGTACAGCTCCGTGTGGATGCTCGGAGGAATGATGCCGTGGGTCTGATATAAATCCCTGGCGATGCAATCGATGATGTGAAGCTGGCTCCACTCGCCGGACAGTTCGCCCTTTTTGTATGCCATCTGTTCCTTGTTCGGAGGTGTGCGCTTGCGTTCATTGGGGATATCCACGTTGTTCATACGGTTGATCTCGGTTTTGCAGCTCTCGGCCATGGCGTCAAAATAATCCTGCATGTCGATACGGGAGCCCTGCCAATTCACACCGCAGAGACGAATGTCTTTTGTCGGCTGGTCTGAAAAATACTGCTCGGGGCGTTTCCCCAGCTCCTGCCACAGCTTCTCCCGCGCCTCATAGCGGTCGTCGGCCTCTACCTTGACGGCCAGATCACAATATTCTCCGTACTCCGGGGAGAAATAGGAAAAAAATTTCAGCGTAGGTGGTGTTCACGGGCCCATCCCTCCGATCCTGAATGATATGGTGTGCTTCATTGTGCTGACCTCCTTCTTAAATTTGCTAGCCAGTGTTTTTCGGGTTTTAGTAATGAAAAAAGCACATCGATTTTATTCGATGTGCCTCTGCGCCGATTTAAAACACGGGGTTTGCATCGCTTATTGCGATTCCCAAATTTCTATTGACTTTTTGGTTTATTCCGGGTAAACTTAACATATGGTTTATTGTCTATAAACCATATGGAGGTATTTCAATGGATGAACTAAAATTAGGTGTGGTGGAATCCCGCTTTGCGGATATTGTCTGGCAGAATGAGCCTCTGCCGTCCGGCGAACTGGTTAAGCTTTGCGAGAAGGAGCTTAGCTGGAAGAAGCCTACAACCTATACCGTTCTGCGGAAGCTCTGTGAGCGCGGCATTTTTCAGAACAGGGACGGCATTGTAACTACCCTGATCTCAAGGCAGGAGTTTTATGGGATTCAAGGTGAAAAGCTTGTGGAGGAAGCCTTTAACGGCTCTCTTCCTGCTTTTATTGCTGCGTTTACCCGTCGCAAAGCCCTGTCTCTGGAGGAAATTGCGGAGATTCGGCGGATGATTGACGCTCACGGGGAGGGATAGGCATGGAGGCTGTATTCCTGAAGCTGCTTAACATGAGCATCTCAGCCGGATGGCTTATCCTCGCCGTGGTTGTGTTCCGCATTCTGCTCAAAAAAGCACCGAAGGCGATCCGCTGCGTCCTGTGGACGCTTGTCGGCATCCGGTTGATCTGCCCGTTCTCTTTTGAAAGCGCCCTGAGTCTGATCCCCAGCGCCGAAACAGTCAGTCCGAACATTCTGTTTTCGCAGACACCAACGATCCACACCGGCATCGGGTCATTGAATAGGGCGGTTAACCCGGTTATCTCCGAATCCCTTGCTCCGGCGGTCGGTGCCAGTGTTAATCCGCTTCAGGTTATCACGTTTGTCGCATCTATTGTATGGATCAGCGGCGTTTTGATTCTTCTTTCCTATGCGGCCATCAGTTATTTACATCTGCGCCGCCGCGTGAGCACGGCGATGTGTCTGAGGCAGAATCTCTGGGTGTGCGATCAGGTTGCTTCTCCGTTCATCCTTGGTTTCGTTAGGCCGCGCATCTACTTGCCGTCCCATATGGATGAGCAGCAGATCACCCATGTGATTGCTCATGAAAACGCGCACATCCGGCGGCATGATCACTGGTGGAAGCCGGTCGGTTTTATGTTGCTTGCAATTTACTGGTTCAATCCGCTGATCTGGCTGGCCTATATCCTGCTCTGCCGGGACATTGAGCTTGCTTGTGATGAAAAAGTCG
Organism: Oscillospiraceae bacterium; assembly: GCA_963666535.1. Classification (GTDB taxonomy): domain Bacteria; phylum Bacillota; class Clostridia; order Oscillospirales; family Oscillospiraceae. The sequence continues at coordinate 3,027,402 of OY762913.1, forward strand.
TGAAAGAGATGGGAACAGCGGAGAAAAAAGCGTACTCGGAAGCACTGCTGGCCTGCAGTGCTCCGCAGCGAATGATTGCAGCCTGCCCGCTTGCCTTCGGCGAAGTGGGCGTCAAGGAAAGGATCAAAAACGTGCTGAATTACAAAAAACCGGCATTCTGGATCATCATCGCAGCAGTTGCCGCCTGCGTTGTTCTGGCTGTGTGTTTTCTGACGAATCCGAAAGATGACGCGCTGCACGCCCCGGAGCCGTTTGGACACAGCTATTTGGTTGCCGAGATTTCCTACGACGCGCCGCAGTATTCCTTTGCCTATACGCCCGAAACAGCCCCCCAGTACTGCCTGACTGCCGATTACGCTCTGATGGTGAAAAATGATATGCTTGACGAACGAAGCAATGCAGATTGGTTGACGCTGGGAAGCATGACGGGAATAGAGTTGACGAAGAATAATTTTGACAACTATTTTGAAGTCAATGGAGAGGGCATCTGGCAGGCGGACATGACAGCGGGAAAGCTGCGAAGCAACAATGAGAAAGCATGGCAACTGCTGGATACAGAGAATCCCAACTCTGTTTTCTGCTATCTGCTCCAGCAGAAAAATGGTGATGTCTATCTGACCTACGGTTATTACGACCCGGATGGGGAAACAGACCCGGCATCCGATGATTCTTCCATCCGCTGGCTGTTCAAGCTCTCAATAGACGATGAGGCGAAAGATAATTCTGCGGTAGGCAGTGTATAGGGAACTCAGCAAGCAACCACTTCCGAATCTAAGCAGGAGCAATCCGCCCTTGATGTTGCAATCTCCACCGCAATTCTGGAACACAATGCAAGTGGGCACGGAGACAGTGATTTCGCCTGTGAAAGCCACGTGACGCTGGAGACGCTGCCGGTAGAACGCTGGGATGAGAATTCCGGCTCTATGATTCAGACCGTCGAGGTCTACCTCATGGCGCTGTATCAGGAGTATCAATATTCAGGTAGCGGCTTCTCCAACACGGGCGGCAGTCACATTCCCTGTGTTCTAACCTTTGATGACACGGAAGCCGGGTATGCCCTGACAAATTATTGGGAGCCGCGGGACGGCTCCTACTACAAGCCCGATATTGAAAAGCGATTTTGCGAGCTTGATGCGACGACTATTGCCGAAGCCCTCGACACACAGAAATTCATTTTGGCCCAAATACAAAACTGCTACGCGCAGGCGGTGGAATACGGCAAGGTGGACACGGATGCTGTAATCGCCGGTTTGCTTAAGACCATCCGTTCTTCCCCCGCCGAGGCGTCGTCCCCCGGCTCCTATATTGACGCTCACGCGCTTGAGTACCGGGAACTGACGTACTACGGTAACTACACCCTGCGGTATGTGTTCTCAGAATTTTTGAAGGGCGGACAGACCGACCTGAACGGATATATTATGCGTATTGTAATGGATGACCTCACCGGCGGCGAAGCTTTAGGGCTTGAAGCGGAAACCGGGCAGGAATATTTTGACGCATGGTTGGAGTATGCGCGGCGTATCAAAGAGGCTAACGGTATTGATTATATGAAAGAGTACGCTCCAAAATCGCGGATGCTTCTTCAGATGATTGAGGAATGATATGGTGCGGAGCGGGATGCACCTCAATGAGCTCGGATCGCTTTTCTACGGACAGGCGGGTTCCAAAATCGTCGAGCGACAGCAGATACTGGCATATAGGTGGTTTGTTTCATGGCGTACCTCCTTGAAATTTGCATTCGTGTTGTGGTCTTTCAACTTCATCTATGGTAGGATAAGAAATAGTTTGCTTTTGGGTGAACGGAATTATAAGTAAAAAATCAAGATTATTGAGGGAGAATAGAAATGAAGCTCTGCATTGGCACTGCTCCGTGCAAGGTCTGAACCGGACGAAACTGCACGGAGCGGATTAAGCTCGTCCGTTCGGCTTTGCACTTTCATTAAGTCGTTAAGATTTTATTTGAAAGAGGAGCAAAGTCATGATCAAAAATTTTATAACAAATGTCAGGGGGCTTCGCACTTTTCTGATTTTATGGATGACTCAGTCATTTTCGGCACTGGGTAGTGCAATGACCAACTTTGCGTTAGTGATCTGGTCTTATCAGCAGCAAGGGTCGGCGCTTACCACCTCGCTTTTGGCCATCTGTTCCTATGCGCCCTATGTCCTACTGAGTATCTTCGCCGGTGCTTTAAGCGACCGATGGAACAAGAAGTTAACTATGCTGCTCAGCGACAGCTTTGCGGCACTTTGTACCCTTTCGGTGCTTATTCTGCTGACAACGGGTAAACTCCAGATTTGGCATCTGTATCTGATCAATGCCTTGAATGGACTGATGAACACAGTACAGCAGCCAGCGTCGGATGTTGCCATCAGCCTGTTGGCTCCGAAAAAACACTATCAGAAGGTCAGCGGGATGCGTTCCTTATCCAATTCGTTGGTTACAGTACTGACGCCTGTACTTGCCACGGCACTGCTTTCCTTTACAAGCATTCGGGTTGTCATCCTGTTTGATTTAATTACATTTGCCACGGCGTTCGCGGCGCTCCTATGCTTTGTGAAAATCCCGCAAGCCGCGCAACGGAGCAGCACTGGGAGCGAGACAATATTGCAGTCTGCAAAAAGTGGCTTGCGGTATCTCAGGGACAACCGTGGCATCCTGGATCTGATCCTGTTTTTAGCTGTGATCAACTTTACCGCTTCCATCTTTAACGCTGCCCTGCCCGCAATGATGCTCTCCCGTGTTGGCGGCGGAGAGTTGGCGCTTGGCATTGTTAATACCGTCACGGGAATAGCGACAATGCTTGGCAGCATTGTGGTTACTATCCTGCCGCCGCCTAAAAGCCGGGTTCGGGTTATTTGTAATTGCTTGCTTTTTTCCATGAGTACCGAAAATTTTATCCTTGCTTTCGGCAGGAGTACCCCGGTGTGGTGTTTGGGTGCAATTCTCGGATGGGTATTCATTCCTGTTATGAGTGCCAATATGGATGTGCTTTTTCGCACAAAAATCCCGATTGAGATGCAGGGGCGTGTTTATTCGGTAAGGAATACGTTGCAGTTTTTTACCATTCCTTTGGGATATCTGTGTGGTGGCATTCTGGTTGACAGGGTATTTGAACCATTTATGGCAGTGCAACCGGCGGGCAGCCTGTGGATCGCACTGGTCGGAGCTGGAAAAGGCTCCGGGGCAGCTCTGCTATTTCTTATAATCGGAATTTTCGGCGCACTATCTTGTCTGCCGTTTCGGGCGGATAAGAATATTTGGAGACTGGAAGAATAGTTGTTATCTAAGCCAATTGAAGCACTTATGTGCTTTTTTAGCATCTTCTATCTAACCTATAAATCAGCACAGGGCAGCTTTCCGGCTGCCCTGTGCGTTTTCTGCTACATACCCAGTACAGACTCAATTCTTGCATAAGGGCGGTGGATTTTTTTGTCTCTATTCATGGCGAACACCTCCTGTTGTATGTGGTTTGGGGTGTGGTAAAATGAAACTAGATCGACTACTTGGTATACTTACCATACTTCTTCAAAAAGATCGCGTGACCGCGCCTGAGTTGGCTGAAAAGTTCGAGGTCAGCCGCCGTACAATCGGGCGCGATATTGACGCATTGTGCAGGGCGGGAATCCCCGTAGTCGCCCATCAAGGAAGAGGCGGTGGTATTTCGATCGTCGAAGGGTTCAAACTGGACAAGAGCGTCTTAACGGCAGATGAATTGTCCGGTATTATCGCCGCGTTGAAAGGGATTGGCAGCGTGTCGGAGCAGTCGAATATCGAGCGCGTCTTAGACAAACTCGGCGACAATACTGACGCGGTTGTTTCAATGCGCGAGCCTGTCATTATCGACCTCGCTTCGCATGACAGGGGACAACTTACCGATAAAATCGAACTGATAAAACGCGCTGTGCTTTACGGTCAGATCATTGAGTTTGACTATTTCTACGAAAAAGGCGAATCCCATCGCCATATTGAACCATACTTCGTTATTTTTCAATGGACGGCGTGGTATGTTTTCGGGTTTTGTTTGGAGCGGTCAGATTTTCGGCTGTTCAAACTCCAACGCCTGTGGAATCTGCGTTTATGTGACGAGAGGTTTGTACCACGCGAAATCCCGACGGAGAAGCGTGACTTTAAAGCGTGTTTTGAGAAAGATAAAGAAAATAAACTGGTCGCGCTGTTTGACACATCAGAAAAGTATCGGCTTATCGGGACTCCCTGAAAAAACACTTTGTATTCGTCTATTACTCCCATAGTGGAATATGAAGTCAGTTCAATAGAATACCAGCGCATAATGATAAGCCGTACAATTCTTTTAGGGAGTATTGAATGTAATATTTGAAGCAGTGGAATCAGCTTGAAACAGGCGTATTCTGATTTAAGCCGGTTCATTTCCTTGTGGACAGCCAATGTTGTTTTCGTTAGCCCATCTTCCTGAACAATCGGTATACGGCACAGGTATTTGCTCGTCATATTGGCAATGGTGAGTCTGCTTTTTTGCCTGTCATATTTTCGCAAATCAGCGGGGCAGGGAATTACAATTTCGTCCTGCGAGATATACTTCTTTAAGGAATAGATGTATGACGCCATGAACACATCATTCAACGTGACACCCAGTGATTTTGCGTTTTCCTTAACAGCCGCCATCTGAAGCGCTGATAACGTAACCTTTAGAGATTGAGGCAACTGATTATTTGATGCTTTCGGAAGCAGCGCAGGTACATCGCTTTTATGCAGAGGGGTATGGCTTCGCGGTATTCTTTGCGCCGCAGTATGATAGAGCAATGGGACGACGCTGCGTTGATTAGCCCCCTGCGGAGCCGTCAAGTCTTGTTTATTATAGAATCCGCACAGCAGAGTAAGATACTGCAATAATCCCGATCCATCGGCCAAAATGTGACTCATACATATTCGCAGGCAATCGCCATTATTTTGATGGTAAAGGTTTATTTTTAGCTGGGGGCCTGCCCTCAGATCCCAAATAGTATTGTCGAGGTGGTCATCTCCGGTAAAAACTTTGATAATCGAATCCGTATCATGAGTTGCCGTACACCACATGTTTTTTTGTAGTCATACCGGCACAGTATTTGAGGTACAATCACAACTGTACGGCTTACAGCGCTTTTCAGCCTGGCTAAATCAATCGATGCGCTGAATTTGATACAGCAATACACGATTGGCGCGTACTGATTCATATATACGGTTTGCGTCAAGTCAAGCGCTTTTCCGTTATAATATTTCATTTTCATTCTTTCCACCTTTAATCCGGCGGCCTATTATTTTACAAAAGCCTACCATCCTTTCTTTGTATACGATTCCTAAAATCCCCGAAACGGCTGTAAAAGCAAAAATCAGGATAGCAATTTCCCATTCGCCTTGCCGCATTGAAGAACCAATAAATGTTGAGGATATGATGGAGGGTATACGCGCGAAAGTTGAGATCATCAAAACCTGTGATATCTTCATAGGACTTGTGCCGACGATATAGGTCAGCATGTCTTTGGGAGTGCCCGGAATGAGAAACAAAATAAAAACGATTGTTTCCAGCTTTCGGGAATCTTTTATAAATGCAAACTCATCGAACTTGTTTTTCCCGAACAGTTTCGCCACAAGAGTTGCGCCAAATCTTTTGGATAGCAGAAAGATACCGGAAGAAGCAACGACACAGCCTACAAGACAAATCAACAAACCGCCAAATCCGCCATACAACACACCCGCCAAAATCTCAATCGGCTCACCTGGAATAAACGCAACGATGATCTGTGCCACCTGAATCCCCAGGACGACAAGCCATCCCCCGGCTCCAAGGGAAATGACCCAGGACTTGAATTTCTGCTGCGTTTCCGGCTCTGATAAAAGGTTTATATAAAGGCAGAGCGATTAAAGTCAGCGTAACCATGGCGGTAATAAACGCGATTACCCCTACAATCAATCTTTTTGTTGATCTGTCTGTTTTTTTCATTCAATCACCTTGATGCTTTTATATCCCCGTTTCGAGTTTCCAGATCAATGGATACAGCGGGGGATGAACCGACAGTACCGGCAGCGGTATTGTCGGTGACAGCGAGCAGGTCAGCAAACGAGGTATCAATAGAGCCTTCTTTGGTTGTAGCTGAAAATTTGAAATCAAGTTCACTTGGAAGTGTCACCGTAAGTGTCCCGTTTTTGGAGTATGCAGAAATATCGCTTGTCACATCAGTAAAGGAAATATCTATGGAACCCTCCCCGGAAGCGTTAAAGGAGCCGGAACCGCTAAGATCGGAAGCTGTCAGTTTTCCTCCTTTTGATTGATAGCTGATAGCTCCGCTTATCCGATTCATGGAAGTTGTGGCGTTAGTGGTCTGTATATTTATTTCGTCCGCATCAATATTTTCAAAATTCAAACTGCCGTTTGTACTGCTAGCCTTTACAGTTGATGCCTTGGTGTTTGATACCTCTATTACGCCGCTGGTCGTATCAACGCTAAAATCACCGGTTAAATTCATGGAAATTTCCGAATTGATCGTTCCGCTCGTAGAGTGCAGGGATAAGCTGTTCGTATAGTCCTTGGGAATATAAATTTCAATGTACGATTCAAAGCTGGAACGTCTTGGTCTGTCTCCCTCGGTAATCAGCAGTTCGCCATTCTGCGTGCCGGTTCTGGCATAGTAGCTGTTTTTGTTTTCATTCATGTATTCTTTTACAATTACCTTGTCATTATCACTTTCCAAAACATGAATATTATCTGCATCATAATCAAGCCGAAGACTTTCAAAATCTCCCGTACCAAATGTAAGAGTGTTAACAAGCGCAACCGCTTTTTGTCCTCCGCACCCTGATAAAATCCCCATGAGTAAAAAAACAACACAGGTGAATGAAATAAATTTGCGTTTCATAAAAATTATTCTCCTTATGTAATTGAACCGTTCATTTAATAGAATTGTATTTTTTTACGGAGCGCTTGCTCCGTAAAAGTTTACTGCTTGTATGCGTGAAGCAGGTTATCCATGCATATGCTTTTGGCTGTTGCAACAGAAATATTCTTTTGTGTCTCAAAAGCGTCATTTGTAATGTGCATTCCCCACCATGACAGGGTTTCGATAATTAATCGTGTGACGTATTGCGGAAGTTCTACCTGACGAAACGTTCCGTTCCGCATGTATTGTGTGATATAAGATAGAACCTGATGATAAAATTTCTGGCGGTACTCTTTATAATACCCCGTCAGCTTTCCTAAATCGTCGGGATTTTTTTCAATGAGTAAGCAGCCGATTCCGTACTTTGAAATGACATCAAATGCGTCGGATAGCATGTATTCCAAAGGATAATTTGTAATGTCGTCAAGATGAGCAGAAAATGTTTTTGTATTCTGTTCAAACGCTTCCATGATTTCATGATCTAAAGAATCAAATAGTTCTGAACGAATTGGCAACTCAAATTCCTGTGTAACAAACGCTGGCGATATTGTTCCTTTGAGAAGAAAACTCAATAGTTCTCTTTTTCCTGTAAAGTAGACATAGAGCATACCAGTTGACAAGCCGATTTCCCTTGCTATGTCCTTCATTTGTGTTCGTGCATACCCCTTGTTAATAAATAAGTGACTGGCTGCATCATATATCAGTTTCATTCTATTTTCCATTATGCTCGCCTCTTTTACTGAACCGTTCATTTAATTATTATTGTAATACATTTTTTCTTATCAGTCAACCGATTTTTAGCACGAAATAAGGCGCTAAATGGCACCCAAACACTGATCATTTTAACCTGTTCATCGTTAAATGGTTAAACTTTTTCCAAACTGCCCCAAACTGTCAGGTATCACAGGATGATTTTAGAGCTCTACCGGTAGATCATCCGTCGAGGTTCCCAACACGTTGTGTATCTTCAAGAAAAGAGAAAAGCTGAGCAAACCACCACCATTTAGTCTGCAAAAATAGCATTAATAGTGTTATATAATGTCTGCTGAACAAAACAAAAACTTAATCATATCAATGCTTCCAAGCTGTTTTTATTTTGTTCCTGTGCAAGGTTTTTTGCTGATATCGGCCGAAATTTTGCACTTTTGCTTTGCGGCGTGTGTCCGCAAAGCAAAACAGACAGTCTTCCATGTATCTGAGGCGGCAAAATGAAGTTGTTTTACTGCCCAAATGGAGAGAAACTGTCCTTTCGGCAAATGCGACTCGAAAATCGCATTTCTTCAGTGGACATTATATAAAAATATAAAGACGTAAAGTGCAAGTTGGACACCCTGTGGTAGAAAATCATAACCTTGGTCACGGCTGGAGCCGCAGGCTTCTGACGTGAGCGAGATTGCCGCAGCCGTTAGGCTGCGTAGACGGTATCAAGGAATGCATCAAATAGTTCTTCTGGGGTACGGTAGCCCAGCTTTCGGCGTGGCCGCCCATTCAGCTCATCGGCAGCAGTCAGAATGTCCTCGTCTGTGTACTGTTTAATGGACGTGCCCTTGGGAACGAAGGTACGGAACAGCCCGTTATGCCGTTCGTTCTGTGGCCGTTCCCAAGAGCTGTACGGATGGGCAAAATAGACCTTAGCACCCCAATTTGCCACCTGTTCGAAATCAGCAAACTCGCTGCCGTTGTCCACGGTAATGGTCTTAAACACATCCGCAAAACGGTCTCCGTACTCGCAGCGCAGGGCTCTCATGGCATCCATTACAGCATCACTGGTCTTGCCGAGGATGCGAAACGCAAGGTAGGTTTCTGTCCTCTTTTCCAGAAGCGAGAAAACAACGGCTTCTTTCCCGGCTCGTTTTCCAACCACGGTATCACCCTCCCAGTGGCCTTCCTCAATGCGGAGTGCAGCAATCTCTGGACGAATAGAAATGCTCTCGCCGTAGTGCTGTTTGTTCTCTCTGCTCTTGTGTTCCTTTTCATTTCGCTTCAAGGCTTCCCGCAGTTCGGTGGGGGTAATGGGAAGCACACCGGCCCACACCATGTTGTAGAGCGTGCGTGTGCAGACCATTTTATCTGCATTGAATAGCTGATGTAACTTCGCATATCCGCAGCAGGCATCCAGAGACCATTTGTGCTCTCGTACCTGCTTGACGACCCAATCGGTAAATGCTTTGCACCGCCTTGCTTTGAGTGGCTTGCGGCAGGCTTCTCTGTTGGCCTTGTAGACAGCCAAGCCCCGTTTCGGAGAATAGTCGGGTGCCTTTCCTCTGCTGCTCTTCCGAGGCAGTGTGCCACGTTTCAGCTCATTTGAGACGGTGGATAGAGCACATCCTACCTCTCTGGCAATCGCTCTGATACCGAGCCGTTGCTTGCGAAGTGCTTTAATCGCTCCGCGCTCCTCAAGTCCTAATGCTCCCCCCTCTTGCGTTCTGGTGTGGCTATGATATAATCTTGGCAGTCCATAGTGATTGCCCTCCTTTGGCAGATGGTTGTGTGAGAACTCCATTCTGTTACAATTGTGTACTGTTCATTAAGTGATTTAACATTAGTTTCTTGGATGTTACATTTCGCTCATTCCAGCGCTACTGACTTCATAAAACGTTCGAGCATCGCCGCCACCTCGGCGCGGGTTGCAGAGGCTTGCGGATTGAGATTACCGCTGCCGTCTCCGTTCATGATTCCCGCGCCGCACGCCCACTGCAAGGCAGAATACGCATAATCCGAGATAGTAAGCGCATCATTGTAGGACAGAATATTTGTGTCCTCGCCGACCGATACGTCGTAGCCCTTATATTTGGCGTAGTTATAAAGCATCACAGCAAGCTGCTCACGAGCAAGTGAGTTTTTGGGCGCAAACTGATTGTTGCCAATGCCGCCCGCAATGCCATTTGCAGCCACCCATGCGGCAGCAGTTTCATACCATGCGCCGTAGGGTACATCGGAGAAGCTGTTTGTATTGACGCCCTTATCTCCGCTTAAGCGGTACAGTACGGTGACAATCATTCCTCTTGTCGTTGTTCCGTTGGGGCTGAACGTATCTGAACCCGTTCCGGTCATCAGTCTGCTTTCATAGGCAAATAGTACGTTATTATAGAACCAGTCGTCCTTCTTAACGTCGGTAAACGGATTAACAGATTCAACCGCTTTCTTTTTGAACGAGGCAGCTATGCTGTGCGCCTTTTTAATATTTTCAAAGGTATAGGTCGAAACCGCGCCGACAGAAACACCGTCTACCAAAACGTTTTCAATCTCATAGCCATTGTCGGGGATAATGGTATAGGTTTTGATGCTGCCAAAGGAAACGGAAACACTGTCACTCGGGCTGATGTTGCCGCCAGCTCCTGCCGTGGCTGTGACGGTGTAATATGCAGGAGAATAGGCCCCGCCTCCTCCGCTTGCTTGTGCCCGTGTAACGGTAATGGTATATGTCTGCGTAGTTATGCCATCCTGCGCGGTGACAACAACTGTTATTGTGTTCGAGCCGACCGCAAGGGGGATGCTGCCGGAGGCTGAGCCGCCGGGCACCGTGATACCGTTGATCATGACGGTCGCATTTGTGCCATTTGCAGTAGGCGTTACAGTCATGCCGGATATGTTGCTTGCAACCGACGCTGTATAACTGAACGTGCATGCACCAAATGCAGGCGACAGGGTGCTCCCGCTCAGCGTCATGCCGGAGAGTGAGGCGTCGCTGCTTGCCCGCGTGACGGTGACGGTGTAGGTCCGCGTAGTCGAACCGTCCTGCGCGGTGACGATGATATTAACCGTGTTTTCACCTTCAGAGAGTGGGATTCCACCGGAGGCCGCGCCGTTTGTCACCGTCGCGCTGTTCACTGTGATGGTTGCGTTGGCATGGCTTGCTGTCGGTGTTACGGTCAGGCTGGATATGCTGTTTGCTACCGACGCGGTATAACTATATGTGCTCCCGTCAAAAGAAGGTGAAAGCGTACCCTGGCTGATGCTCAGACCGGAGAGTGCCGCGTCGCTGCTTGCCGCCCGGGCCACGGTGACGGTATATGTTCTGGTGGTTATGCCGTCCTGCGCAGTTACAGCAACGGTGAAAACATTCTCGCCCACGTCAAGGCTCTGTGCGGAAGCTGTGCCGTCCCACAAGACTGCCGTGCCGCCGTCCTTTTTCAGGGTCATCGTGGCAATAGGGTTGATTTTTGCAGCGGTTAAGCTGATACTGCTCACATTGTTGGCGACCGGCACAGTGTAGGTATAGGTGCCTGAAGCAAAGGCAGGCGAAATCGTACCGGCGCTTACGATCAACCCGGAAAGCCTCGCTTCGCCGAGTAGGTTTGAATTTAGCGTGCCTGTGGCGGCAGAGTCCGCCGTTGTGGTGATGGAGCCTATATATCGGCTGGACGCCGTTTCCACCACGCTGACAACAGTCCCCTCGGGCAGGTAAAGGTAAAGCTTACCGGCCTCATCGGTAAACATATCGTCTGTGCCGTAGGTATAGGGCATGCCGCTCAGACTTGCTGTCAGTGAATTGACTGCTGTCGCGGCGTTTACCCCCGCAAGCTGTACAGTGGTGAGGTATACGGGCACGCCGCCTTCGCCTGCGGGTTTGTTCATCAGCGTGCCGCTGCTTATACCACCTTCTCCCTTGCCGATAGCTTCCGACTTGTGGCCTGTTGCCTTGACGCTGCCACCGGAAATATACACTGCTCCGCCATCTCCGTTGAAACCGCCGCCTATTCCCGCGCCGCCCGAATGAAGACTGCCTTCGCCGCCAACGGCGGTGACGGTGCCGCCGGAAATGGTGACCGTGCCGCCGTTTCCTCTCGTGCCGCCGCCTATTCCCGCGCCGCCATAGCTTGAATTGACAGCACCGCTGGTGGCTATGACCGTGCCGCTATTGATGGCAATACTTCCTCCGCTGATATTATTGCCGCCGCCTATTCCCGCGCAGTCGTAAATTCCCGTGGAATAAAGCGAGCCGTCTCCGCCTATGGTCAGAGCTGTGCCTTCTGGTAAATTCAGGCCCGGTTTGAGAGCGTTTGAGCCAACGAGTGTGAGATTAACGAACGAAGTCCCTTTAATATCAAATCCCGGTAAATCAGCATACTCAGCTGTCAAGCTGATATTTACGCTGCTTAATGTGATGCTGACAGGGGCGCTTGCCGAACTGGCCGGGGCGTTTACCACAATCCTGTCTGTTATAGTAAACCGATTTCCGTTCGGCAGTACCATTGCGCCGCTCGCCATGGACACCTCATAAGCGCCGGGCTGCGTAAAGGTCAGAACCCCGTCTGCGTCGTATGTATATCCGGCTGCGTTGCCTGTGACCGCAAAATCGCTGCCCTTCGCCGCGCTTGCCGTTATGGGCGCAAGTGATAGAATGAGTACCATACTCATAAAAATGCTCAGCAGTTTTTTCATTTTGATTCCTCCATAATCGCTTCGTTATTACGCCGCTGCCCTTCACACATGCAGATGCCAATCAGGTCGTAGGGCGTTTGCTCCCTGAAGAACCAGCCGCAGCCACCGCAGTCGAAGGGCATTGGCTCTTCTGCAGTTTTGGACTTACTGCTAGCACAGCTTTCCTGCTCAGCTGTGGCAAAAGGTCTGCCTTCATCGGTGTACTCCGGATGCTCCGCAAAATCCGGATAGGCCGGGTAGCTCTCCTTGAGCCTGTCGTCGTATTCCAAGTATATAGTAAACATTCTCCCGCCCGCTCTGCAGACCCTATACGGTCTCTTTTGATCAGGCATAAGCTCACACCTCTTTTCTCAAATAGAAAAACCCTTACGATAGCTTTGAAACTATCATAAGGGTTAATTTTTTGTTTGGGAAGTGACCTTTCGGTCTAAAAAAGTCACGTTTTTCGATCTCTAAAACACATATTTTGCCAGCTCATCCCGTCCGGAAATGAACAGCTTTTCGTAAATCTCAAGCATAATGTTTTTAAGCCTTCCGACGGAAATATGATACTGCGCTGCGATTTCTGCGTAAGGAGTGCGGTGCGCCACAAGCAGGGCAATATGGTACTCCCGCACGGAAAGTATCTGCGTAATGTTATCCTTTGTGAACAGGTTGTGAAAGGAAATCCAGTTTTTCATGGTGCACTCATATTTTTCCATGATGACATCGTAGTAATCGGTAAATGATTCTTTCAGGCACTGCTCCACAAGCCCGCCAAGTGCTAAAACGCTCTCCGCAAAAGGCATGACAAAACCGTTGGGCAAGGCTATGTTCATTGCTTCCATCAGCCACCGTCTGGCATCATCGCTTTGATGGAGACAATTGCACGCAATGGCGCATACGACACGAAAATAGATATCCATCTGTGTGATTCCATGCTGCGACCCGCAAAGGGACAGCGCGGTTTGCCCGACAGTCAGCATGGATTCAAACTGGCGCGTGCTCTGCAAATACTTTGCTCGGATATAGAGCGCTATGGGTCTGATCTGCAACGGGAGTGCGCTGAAATCTCCCTCTTTCAGCCAGTTTGGAACCATATTGGGAGCCATTGCGCTGACATCGGCGGCCGCAAGTGACATCGCCGCAAAAGCGGAAACATTGCTTTCTGCGTTGGCTGTTATGGTTCTTTTGAGGTATTCGGCAATTTCTGTATATTCACGGTAATCTCCCATACTGACTGCCGTTACGATCGCCATATAGCTGGCGCACAGCCTAATCGCATCGTCTCCCTCGGTCTTTTTAAAGCAGCGGAGCGCCCGCTCGAAATCACCCCGCAAATAGAAGAGCTCCAGCTCGTATTGAATCCTAAGCCGCTCATCTTCTATGACCTCCAGAATCGCATCTGGGTTGTTTGCTGGCATGGGCATACTGGTGGATGTAAGCACAAAGGAGAGCTCATCTGATAATGATTTATCCGGCTGCTTTTTTTCACTTCGCTGGTCAGCGGGCTTTTCCGCATCGCATGGTATCATCCAGGCCTTACCCAATTTCCTTGCCCCCAAAATGCGGTTGTTGGATACTAATCTTTGAACCTGCCGTAATGAAATATTCCACCTTTTAGAAGCCTCTGAGACGGATATATAGTCCATTTGGCAACCGTCCTTTCTATGTGAAATAACGGTTAAATTATAGTCGCAATGGCGACATATTGCAAACAAAAATAATTTGTAGTACAAAAACGATGACATGCAAAAAATCCGCATGTCATCGTTTTTGGGAATTAATTTGTGTTTTGTTCCTGAAATCGATATCATCTGATTTGACACTGCATAATTAGTGTATTCGAACTCACATGCCGTGATGCAATTTACAAAAGTCACAATACGATGGACATTTGAACAAGTTTACCCTTAACTCCATTTTGTGGTTGCTCAGCTTCCGATCATGCCCTGTAACAATACCGCGATCATTTTTGCCGCCTGTGCACGGGTGGCGTTTGCTGTCGGGGCAAAGCTCCCGTCGCTGTTACCGGAAATGATACTGTTGTTCATTGCCCATTGTATCGACTTCAGCGCCCAGCTTGAAATGCTGTCGTAGTCCTTGAATTCCCGGACGGACATTCCCTCGACATTGGATACGTCAGTCCCTGCATATTTCGCGTAGTTGTACAGCATAACCGCCATCTGCTCACGGGTAATGTTTGCGCCCGGAGCAAACTTTCCGTCCGAACCGGCAGCGATGCCATTTTTATACGCCCACTGAACCGCTGCGTTATACCAGTCGGTTGTCGCTACATCGGTAAAGGATGAAGACGTATACCCAGTCATATCTTTGCCGGAAAGATTTGCGAGAATCGTTACAAACTCAGCTCTTGTGATATTTGCGTCCGGGCTGAATTTTCCATCGCCTGTGCCATTTATGATTTTCCTCGCGGCAAGGTAGTTGACGTAGGATTCATACCAACCGGATACATCAGTAAAGCTGACGTTGTTGTAGCCCACCGCATAAGAAGAGAAGTGGGTGGTCTTAAAGGTTACCTTTCCGGTGGAAGCGTCATAGACGCAGCCGGGAACCATGATGAGTTCGCCGCTTCCCGAAATGTAGTAAACGACGATTTTGCTCGTATCTTCCCCTGCGGTCAGCTTATATGGGATGCTTACCGTTGCGGTGCCTCCGCCAAAGCTGGAAACGGTTGTGCTGCCTGAGGATACCTTTAGGTCGTATACCGGTCTTGTGCCGATAACTGCCTTATCAGCGTCAGACAGGGCGATATCTTCCGGTTTTACAGCTTTGACAGTGATATCTCCGTTTGTGTTTTTGCCTATTTCAGCCAGCGCCTTTTCATCAAAGGTAACCGTAATGGCAGGGGAAGAGATTGTCAGCGAGTTTGTACCGTCTGTTAATGACGAAACCGTAGCTTGCGGGAGGGTCACAGATACGCCTGTTGCGGCGCTGCCCGAATCGACCTTGATTTCAAGGGATTTTTGTGTGTTTTGTTTCTGAGCTTCTTTACTGGCAGCTTTCATCATGTGTGTTATCTGATCCTTGGTCACACTGGCCGTCGCCACGCCGTCTGATCCGGTGGTCGCCGAAACTGTTTGGGCTGCGGTGGTTGTTCCGGCGTCTGTTGTAACAGTTATCGAGCTGCTGTTATTTGCTGCCCCAGAGCTTCCACCACCAGAGACGGAACCATCGCCTCCGTCGGAACCGGAAGCTTTGTTGACTGAAACACTGATGCTGGTTGTCAGGGAGAGACCGTTCGCGTCCACGCCCTTTGGCAGGGAGACAGAACCGCTCACAATGAAGGTCATCGCACTGGTCGAGCTTGAGTTGTAAGTGCAGGAAGCCACATCCCATGTCACGTTTGCACTGACACTGCCGTCATTGGTGACCAGCGTTACCGTAGACGGCAAACCTAATGCGGCTGAGGTTTTAGCTGTGCCATTTGTAAGTCCGGTGATTGCGGCGGGCGCGGTGATGCTATTAAGTATCTTATCTGCTGGCTTGGCTGCATTTACCTTTATTTCAAAGTCCTTCGTATAATTCGTGTCGATTGCCGTACCGTCAGTGATGGTCGCCGTCACCGTCACGGTGCCTTCGCCCGTGGTGGAAAGCGCGCTTCCGCTGATTGTTGCGCCTGTTGTTCCGGCGTCCTTGACGATCCATGTGATGCTCTGATTTGTCGCGTCAGTAGGTGCAACCGTGCCGTTGAGCATCAAGTTTATCCCCGCCGTCGCTGTCGTCGGCACATCCGTGATGCCCGTTACCGGTATTAATTTCGTTACGGTTAAATTATAATTTCTGTATGTACCGTTAGTTGACGTGATTGTTATAGTTATAGTATCACTGACACCTGATAAATTAATGGCTCCGGACGTGCTCCCGCTGGTTACCGTATTGCCGTTAACTTTAATGGTTGACGCTGACATTGGGATTGTTGGGGTTAAAGTTATACTTGATACGGTGTCTCCAACTGCTACAGAATAATCGGTAGTGTCGGGGGAAAAATTCGGTGAAATTTTCCCAGAGGAAACATTCAGCGCGGACAGAAACGGAGTTGCTATCTCGACGCTTGCAAGGGATGCTTTCTTGGTTGCTGTACTGCCGCCGCAGAGCGCCGAAAGCTGAGGATAATACCAGATTGGTGAGGTGTTTTCCATAGCCGTAAAATTAGTGTTGAAGCCCAAATTAGACATATTTGTTGAAACTGCCGCGCCTGTCATTTGAGCAGTCGTTAATCCAGTACCCACGGCGCTGTTGCTGCTTCCATTGCTTACTGTGGAAGTAATCGTATTCCAATAGCAACCGGTTACCGTTGGTGAGTTTACTGTTCCAATCAGGCCGCCCAAAGAGACGGTCTTGCTACCAATCACACTACCCGTAGAATAACAGGATTGAACCTTGCTCGACGTCAAGTAGCCTATCAATCCGCCTGCCTGTGCTTTTTGTGAGCCATCGTATGATAAACTGACACTGACGCATCCTGTCGCATAGCAATTGGAAACAGCTGATGTAGTAGCATCATATCCAATCAGACCGCCGGCTCTGGTTATTCCCTCGGAATCGCCGCCTGTAACATCTCCGATCGCATAACAGTCCGATATAGTCGTACTGTCGTTTTCGACATATCCGATCAGCCCGCCCTGATTGTCAGCACCGCCATCTGTAGAGCTTGCGGGGACGTCTCCTGACGCTGAGCAATTTGTGATACTCCCTCCATCATTATAGCAGCAACCTATCAATCCGCCCTTATTCACGTCATTGTCATTTGCGCCCGCATTAACAGTTCCTGACGCCGATGAGTCGGAGACCGTACCTCCGTCGTTCCAGCCTATCAGACCGCCAACTTCGATGTCGTATCCCAGTCCTGTTTCTCCTGTTTCGACATTTATCATGCCGGAGGCCGAACAATTCGAAATGGTACCGGAATTACACCCGGCAATGCCACCGACCGAGATCATCGGGAACTGAAGAAGGATGTCTTTGTTATAGATGAATTTTACCGTTACGGAAGAGGTACAGCCGGAAATTGTTCCAGAGTTTTCTCCCGCAATGGTGCCAACCTTTGACATCGAACCGTTTACTTCCCCTTCAACGTTAAGGTTGGATATTACACCATCGTTAATATCGAACAGGCCGAAACCGACGCCGCAAAAAATTAGGCCATTAGGATCGTCAGTCGTAAGCACAAGTGTAATTGTATGGCCGTTGCCGTCAAAATTACCTGTAAATCCGTCACAGCAAAGAGATGTATCAAGCGGCTCCGTGATATCCTCACCCAGAATGAAATATGCATCAGAATGGTCGCTCACAGCTTTCAACTGATCTAAAGTTGTTATGACATAAGGATCGCCCTTCACACCGCTGCCTTTTTGAACAGCATCTTCCGCGAATGCACTCGGCGATATTGAGAGAATCATTGCGAAGAAAAGTAAAATGCTTATTATTTTTTTCATTTGATAGTCACGCTTTCCAGAGAAGTAGCCTGAATGTCACTACTTGTATTGTTAAACATCGAAAGCTGCGGGTAATATCTGACGATTGAGCCGCTTTCTGAACTGTTTGATTTTGCAGTCCAAACGGAAGTGAAATTCAAGTCTGCCATATTGGTTTCGGCAGAATCGCCCGTCATCTGATCTGTCGTAAGACCAGTGCCGGTGTTACTGGCACTGTTTCCAATGCTGTTTTTGATCAAATCGGTATTCCAGCAGCAGTTGGTTGCTGTTCCATTTTCCTTTTCAATCAAGCCACCTGTAGGATAATTGCTGACAGCCTTCAACTGAGCCAGGGTTGTAATTACATAAGGGCTTGCTGCTGTACCGGAACCACTGTCAAAAACACTATTTGCAACAATTGACTTATTTAACACTTGAAATTCCTCCTAAAAAAGCTTTTAATTCTATTTTATGAAAACGGCTATGGGTGCAAAAAGCACTATTATCCGTTTATCTTTGAATTTGGCTTCGGTAAGCCCACATAATTGAACAAGTGAAACCTTACGTCAAGCTATTCATTCATAATTGGTCAAATTACTATTTTTTTCACATAAAAAACCTCACTGTATCTTGACCGTAACGGAAGCGGGACTGCATAAGAAAATAATATCCCTAAAAAGATTTAAAATTCGAGCACGGTGTACTGATAATTCGACATATTTATTCTAACGCTGCTGTTTATAATGGTAAATTACATCGATGTGAGGTTTAAAATAAATATTATTTTACATTTTTTGTGGATGTGAGATTTTTTATCGAAAACAGCTTACTTCTGAGTTTGCGCAGGACGAACAGTCCTATTTTCGGAATTTCGTGCGCGGCAAGCTGAAAGAAAGCCTGGATGCAGCTTTGGGCATTTGAGGCAAAGCCTCTGTTCCGGCAAAACCCTTTGTAAAACCGGTAATAAAATGAGAACCGGGGCACATCCTATCAAACGGAATGCGCCCCGGTTCCAACTTGAGATTTGCTTATTTAACCGAGCCTTGCAGTAGCAGAGCAATCATTTTCGCTGCCTGAGCTCGGGTGGCATATGCCATTGGGGCAAAGCTGCCGTCGCTGTTGCCAGAAACAATGCTGTTGTTGATTGCCCATTGAATCGGTGTCATTGCCCAATTTGAAATGCTGTCGTAATCGGAGAATTCCCGGATGGACATTCCTTCGGCGTTGGATACGTTAATTCCCACGTATTTGGCATAATTGAAGATCATAACCGCCATCTGCTCACGGGTAATGTTTGCGCCCGGAGCAAACTTTCCGTCCGAACCGGCAGCGATACCGTTTTTATACGCCCACTGAACCGCTGCGTTATACCAGTCGCTGGTGGATACGTCGCTGAAAGCCGAAGACGTGTAGGCGCTCAAGTCATTGCCCGAGAGGTTCGAGAGAATCGTTACAAACTCAGCTCTTGTGATATTTGCGTCCGGGCTGAATTTTCCATCGCCTGTGCCATTTATGATTTTCCTCGCGGCAAGGTAGTTGACGTAGGATTCATACCAACCGGATACATCAGTAAAGCTGACCTTGTTGTAGCCCACCGCGTACTGACTGAAATGCGTGGTTGTGAAGATCACCGTATGGGTTGTAGCATCGTAATGCCCGTTCGGGATGCAGACTGCATTTCCACTGCCATCTATGTACCAGACCGTGATGCGGTCCGGATTTTGCAGTTCTGCCGCTGTCGGGGTGTAGGGAATACCGACCGTCACCTGTGCGTTCGGATTGCTCCACTCAGATTGCGTACCGCCCAGTGACAGAGAAAGCTGGATGATTGGCCTGTCACCAATAGCCGTTTTTACGTTGTCCGATAAGGACGCGCTGTCGCCATTGCTAATGGTAATCTGTGCGGTTTTATCCGTTGTGCCGGGCAGAGAGGACAGCATATTGGAAGGTAGAGAGATACTGCCGAGTTCCGTGTTCATGGTCAGCGCGCCACCTGCGTCCGCAGACAGGTCGCTTGCCGGGAGCTTCACGCCGTAACTTGTTGTGCCCTTCACCGTGGGCATGGTAATCGCCAGCCTTCCGCCGCTCGTGACAAGACTATTCTGTGCCGTACCGACAGTTACCTCCGCAGTGGTTCCGCTTGTCGTGACGTTAAGGGTTACCGATGACCCGTCCTTGCCTGTGGCTGTTGCCTGATAGGACGCGTTGCCGGAGCTGCTGCCACCACCGAAACTTCCGCCACCGTTGGAGCCACCGCTACTATTTACAGTGAAGCTAACCGTAAAGGACTTCAAGATACTGTTTCCACCGGACACTGTGACCGTCGCCGTGTATGTACCGGCTGTCAGGCCGACGTTCGGTGCTACGGTGAAGCTGTCGGTTCCGTTTTTGGCAATACTGCTGACGGTAGGCTTGGACAAAGTAAAGCTGCCGGAGTTCGTGCCGCTCAGCGCCAGGGTAAGAGCTCCTGTTGCCTGATTGCCAGTGTTGCTGGCTGTGACGCTCAGGGGACTCACTGCGCTATACCCTGCGGTCTGTGGGGTGAAGGTATAGGCACTGCTCTGGCTCAGGCTGATGCCGTAGGTCGGTGCTTCGTTCACCGTGAAGCTAACATCAAATGATTTGGTAATTCCATTTCCACCGGACACTGTGACCGTCGCCGTGTATGTACCGGCTGTCAGGCCGACGTTCGGTGCTACGGTGAAGCTGTCGGTTCCGTTTTTGGCAATACTGCTGACGGTAGGCTTGGACAAAGTAAAGCTGCCGGAGTTCGTGCCGCTCAGCGCCAGGGTAAGAGCTCCTGTTGCCTGATTGCCAGTGTTGCTGGCTGTGACGCTCAGGGGACTCACTGCGCTATACCCTGCGGTCTGTGGGGTGAAGGTATAGGCACTGCTCTGGCTCAGGCTGATGCCGTAGGTCGGTGCTTCGTTCACCGTGAAGCTAACATCAAATGATTTGGTAATTCCATTTCCACCGGACACTGTGACCGTCGCCGTGTATATACCGGCTGTCAGGTCGTTATTCGGCGCTACGGTGAAGCTGTCGGTTCCGTTTTTGGCAATACTGCTGACGGTAGGCTTGGACAAAGTAAAGCTGCCGGAGTTCGTGCCGCTCAGCGCCAGGGTAAGAGCTCCTGTTGCCTGATTGCCAGTGTTGCTGGCTGTGACGCTCAGGGGACTCACTGCGCTATACCCTGCGGTCTGTGGGGTGAAGGTATAGGCACTGCTCTGGCTCAGGCTGATGCCGTAGGTCGGTGCTTCGTTCACCGTGAAGCTAACATCAAATGATTTGGTAATTCCATTTCCACCGGACACTGTGACCGTCGCCGTGTATGTACCGGCTGTCAGGCCGACGTTCGGTGCTACGGTGAAGCTGTCGGTTCCGTTTTTGGCAATACTGCTGACGGTAGGCTTGGACAAAGTAAAGCTGCCGGAGTTCGTGCCGCTCAGCGCCAGGGTAAGAGCTCCTGTTGCCTGATTGCCAGTGTTGCTGGCTGTGACGCTCAGGGGACTCACTGCGCTATACCCTGCGGTCTGTGGGGTGAAGGTATAGGCACTGCTCTGGCTCAGGCTGATGCCGTAGGTCGGTGCTTCGTTCACCGTGAAGCTAACATCAAATGATTTGGTAATTCCATTTCCACCGGACACTGTGACCGTCGCCGTGTATATACCGGCTGTCAGGTCGTTATTCGGCGCTACGGTGAAGCTGTCGGTTCCGTTTTTGGCAATACTGCTGATGGTAGGCTTGGACAAAGTAAAGCTGCCGGAGTTCGTGCCGCTCAGCGCCAGGGCAAGAGCTCCTGTTGCCTGATTGCCAGTGTTGCTGGCTGTGACGCTCAGGGGATTCACTGCGCTATACCCTGCGGTCTGTGGGGTGAAGGTATAGGCGCTGCTCTGGCTCAGGCTGATGCCGTAGGTCGGTGCTTCGTTCACCGTGAAGCTAACATCAAATGATTTGGTAATTCCATTTCCACCGGACACTGTGACCGTCGCCGTGTATATACCGGCTGTCAGGTCGTTATTCGGCGCTACGGTGAAGCTGTCGGTTCCGTTTTTGGCAATACTGCTGACGGTAGGCTTGGACAAAGTAAAGCTGCCGGAGTTCGTGCCGCTCAGCGCCAGGGTAAGAGCTCCTGTTGCCTGATTTCCCGTGTTGCTGGCTGTGACGCTCAGGGGACTCACTGCGCTATAACCTGCGGTCTGTGGGGTGAAGGTATAGGCGCTGCTCTGGCTCAGGCTGATGCCGTAGGTCGGTGCTTCGTTCACCGTGAAGCTAACATCAAATGATTTGGTAATTCCATTTCCACCGGACACTGTGACCGTCGCCGTGTATATACCGGCTGACAGGTCGTTATTCGGCGCTACGGTGAAGCTGTCGGTTCCGTTTTTGGCAATACTGCTGGCGGTAGGCTTGGACAAAGTAAAGCTGCCGGAGTTCGTGCCGCTCAGCGCCAGGGTAAGAGCTCCTGTTGCCTGATTGCCAGTATTGCTGGCTGTGACGCTCAGGGGACTCACTGCGCTATACCCTGCGGTCTGTGGGGTGAAGGTATAGGCGCTGCTCTGGCTCAGGCTGATGCCGTAGGTCGGTGCTTCGTTCACCGTGAAGCTAACATCAAATGATTTGGTAATTCCATTTCCACCGGACACTGTGACCGTCGCCGTGTATATACCGGCTGACAGGTCGTTATTCGGCGCTACGGTGAAGCTGTCGTTTCCGTTTTTGGCAATACTGCTGACGGTAGGCTTGGACAAAGTAAAGCTGCCGGAGTTCGTGCCGCTCAGCGCCAGGGTAAGAGCTCCTGTTGCCTGATTGCCAGTGTTGCTGGCTGTGACGCTCAGGGGACTCACTGCGCTATACCCTGCGGTCTGTGGGGTGAAGGTATAGGCACTGCTCTGGCTCAGGCTGATGCCGTAGGTCGGTGCTTCGTTCACCGTGAAGCTAACATCAAATGATTTGGTAATTCCATTTCCACCGGACACTGTGACCGTCGCCGTGTATGTACCGGCTGTCAGGTCGTTATTCGGCGCTACGGTGAAGCTGTCGGTTCCGTTTTTGGCAATACTGCTGACGGTAGGCTTGGACAAAGTAAAGCTGCCGGAGTTCGTGCCGCTCAGCGCCAGGGTAAGAGCTCCTGTTGCCTGATTTCCAGTGTTGCTGGCTGTGACGCTCAGGGGACTCACTGCGCTATACCCTGCGGTCTGTGGGGTAAAGGTATAGGCGCTGCTCTGGCTCAGGCTGATGCCGTAGGTCGGTGCTTCGTTCACCGTAAGAGTGACGGTATATGTCGTCGAATCCGACTTTCCGTCGTTGGCCTTAAACACCAACGTGACCGAGCCGGTAGTGGTAGGCGTGTAGGAGTAGCTTGCCGCAGCAGGCTGTTCCGCACTGCCATTCACCGAAACCGTGTAGGTGAGAGAGTCGCCGATGTCCTTGTCCTCAAAGATGGTGCTGAGATCAAGAGTATATGGATTGTTCACAGTGACGCCAGCGGTGGCGGTTTCCGCAACTCCGCTTTTACGCGTCGGGGCGGAGTTGCTCGTATTGCCGCTGAGAGAGATAGCGGTGGTGGCTTTAAAATGAAAATAAGTGTACTCGGCGGCAATGGTCAGCCCGGTAGGGCCTCCGACGGCATCCTTGCTGACCTTAATGGAGTGATCGGTCTTAAAGGTGCTGATATCCACACCGGTTGGCGCTGTGCCAGTCACGCTATATTCAAGGGTGACTTCCGGACGCTCGTCCCCGTACTGATCAAAGCCCTTGGCGCTGTAAGTGTAGGTGTTGGACTGACCGCCTTCTTCGTGGACAAACAAGGTATCGGTTTCGCCGATTAGCTCAGCACCCCGGTACAGGGCAACCGCTTTTAATACACTATTAGCCATGGTCACGTTATATGCCCCGATGCTCTGACCGTCATAGGACAAGGCATGGTTACCTTTTGTGGTAGCGGAGGTCAGCTTCAGCTGATATGTGCTGCTACCAGCGTCATATGTAAAGCCGGTGCCGGTGATTGATTTTGTGGTATCGATTGTGATGTCTCCCCCATACTGGTCGCAGATTTTCGCCGTATAGGTTTTTTCCTGATTCATCAATGGTCGGGGAACAGCGCCGATATTGACTTCATTAGTCCCGTCATAAAGCTTGAACGTCCCCAGTTTCGGAGTATCCCGGGATATGTTAATGGGGATATCAGCGTAAATGGCGTCATCAAAGGCTTTGCCATACTGCACTACCCGCAGCGTGCCGGTAATGGGCTGAGTTGTAGTCGCACTATTCTTGGCAGACGGGGAAACAGTAAGAAGTATGACAGTGGTAAGCGAGTCTTGGGCGCGCTGCACCACTACGCCCTCAACGCCTTGCAAACTGACCGGTTGAACATCGGTGATTGACTGGTGGTCAGAGCAGTTGGCAGGGGTCCAGTAGAACTGAACTGCTTCATTCATAGCAGTGTTATCCGAATCCTGGACTTGGACCTTAAGAGAGTTTTGTACTGCGCTTGCATTTGAGGCGGGCACTTTCAGATTTGAAAAGCTCCCCGCAACAACCGAAATGTGGTCGGCTCCCACCGCCAGCGCCTCACACGGCAGCAGGGTTACAGCCATACAGGCCACCAAAAGTAGGCTGCCGATTCGTTTTAGCGTTTGTTTCATTTAAAGTTTACCTCCTTCATAATGTACTCGAACAGAAAATATCGTATAAGTTGTCCCTGACAGGGACGGAGCAATAGCATAGTTGCCCCAATTGCTGGGAGTATCTTCCACTGCACTGGCGTTCACAGCTGGAAGTATCCCTACTACCAGCAGTACAGCTAATACCGAAGATAATAGCTTTTTCATTTTCTTTTTTAACATTGTTTCACTCTCCTAGTTAACTAAACATAAGCTCTGCTGCCATTAAATGACGATTTTAATTCAATCGCGTCATTTTATCACCGCTGTTTTCAGAAACAAATTACATCGATGTGAGGTTTGAAAAAAATATTTTTTTGCATTTTTTGTCGATGTGAGGAATTTCAACTTGTAAGAGGCTTGTTCCTGTAGAAATATAGTCATATAATAAACTAGAAGAGGGGGATTGATATGTCAGCTGTTAATTTTGAAAATGATAAATTTATACCCACACCGCTGCCCGAAATCTGTGCGCCTCGGCATGAGCTGTTAAATCTGTATGGCAGGGCAGCGGAAAACCGTTTGGCTGTTGTCTGTGCGCCTGCGGGATATGGAAAAACGGTATCCACACTGCTGTGGGTTAAGGACTCCGGACGCAGGTCGGTTTGGATCGGGCTGGATGAATATGATAACGCCCCGCTTGTCTTCTATAAGCTGTTTTGCACCGGCATCATGTCGGCTCAGCCGGACAATGTTAAAATGGAGGAGATATTATACAGTCAGGCGTTTTACTCCTCTCCGGTTGAGCACACAATCAATCTTCTTCTGGAGTTTGAGCAGGACGAACAGTCATATGCCCTTATTCTCGATGATCTGCATACAATTACCAATAAAGGCATCTTAAAATCCCTGCCATATATTTTAAAACGTATGCCTCATTCCTTTGACATCATGCTTTTAAGCCGGAATACCATTCAAGGAGAGTTTGACGAATTCATTGAAAGCAGAAACGGAGTCGTAATCTCGGCAAACGAGCTTTCCTTTTCGGCAGAGGAAATATGGAAATATTACAGAGCTCTGAGTCGCAACATAAGTATTAAGCAGGCTCAGGATGTTTTGGACGCCACCGGAGGCTGGGCTATCGGAATAAACGCGCTTTCCCAAAGTGAAAATTTTGTCGTTATGCAGGGCGGCGGACAAGTCCTCGAAAACTATATTAATAAAAATATATGGGAGAAATGGGACGAGGGCCTGCGTGAGTTTATGCTTGTTACTTCGGCAGCAGATGAGATGGATGCTGAATTATGCAGCATTCTAACAGGCGAAATTAACGCTGTTGGAGTTTTGGACAAGTTGGTTGCTCAAAACTTATTCGCAGTTAAGACCTCAACGAGTACATATAGATATCATCACTTGTTTTCGGATTTTCTGCGGGATAAGCTGAAAGAACGCCCGGATATTAATGTTCGGGAGCTAACCCTGAAAGTTGCCGATCTGCATTTTGTGCGGCAGAACTTCTTCACAGCACTGGATTACTATGTCCGCGCAGAAAGTCAGGACGGCATTAACAAGTGCTTCCTGCAATTGAACTCCGGCTATCTGGATTTCAGTGTCGAGGAATGGCTCAATTATTTTTCGGTTCTTGTTTTCGACAAGCTTCCGGAGGCGTTTATCAGAAATAACATATCTCTGGTCATTGAAGCTGCGTGGGCAAATTATCTGAATGGAAACGCCGAAGCGACTCTGCGGTATATCGATATCGTATACGATTATATTGCTTCCGAAAACAACTTGAATACGATGATGGAGAACGATCTTCTCGGTTTCGTCTGCACCATACGCTTTGCCGATTTCCGCAAAGGCTTGTACGAATATACCGAAGACTTTGCCGAGTGGGTAAGTTCATTGCCCGATCAAGACCAAGATTGTATCAATATTCACACGCCGTCGTTTACACAAAATTTTCCATATATGCACCGTTCCTTTTGCGACTGTCTGGAGATCGTTATCGATATGGACAACCGGTTGCAGGCAATCAAGGAAGTATTCGGCACTATTTTTAAAAATGAAGTCGATGTGTTTTGTTATTGTGCAAGTGCGGGGCTTTATTATGAACAGAACAAGCTTGAAAAAGCGCATGAAACAGTTCTGCTTGCACTAAACGAGCTCAAAAAGGACCTTCGGTTTGAGATACAATTTTGCGTTTATATGCTTTTGTCACTAATATTAAACGCAATGGGAAAAACGATAGAATCGGAAAGCGAAAGAGAGAGCTTCGCTGTGTGTATCGGGGCGGAAAATGCCCTCTATTTGAATCCTAATTTCCTTGCGGTCGATACGAAATACATGCTGTGGAACGCCGACCGGGAAGCCGCCAAGATATGGCTTGACCAGCTCTTTGTAACTGATGACGAGCAACTCCATTTCTACAAGCTTTATCAATATTTCACCACCGCGCGGGCTTATATTATACTGTCGGAACAGGACAAAGCTGTGGAATATCTGGGGAAGCTGAAGAAGCTCGGTTCGGACTACCGCCGCCCGTTGGATGTTGCCGAAGCCGGCGTCCTGCAGGCCGCGCTGCAATGGGCTGCCGGCTCCAAAAAGGAAGCTGTGCGGGGTCTGGAAGAAGTTCTGCTTTCCATGCAGCCCTATCGCGCTGTCCGCATCATCGCGGACGAGGGCGCGGCGGTGCTGCCAATCCTCAAAAAAATAGCCGTAAAGGTTGATAAGGCAGATTATGAGGGACAACTCGATGGGCGTTATCTGAATCAGGTCATGCTTTGCGCTTACGAGGTTTCAAAGAGGCAGAAAGGAATTACGTCCCATATCAGTCAAAAGCCGATCAAGCTGTCAAAGCAGCAGAAGTATGTTTTGACGCTGCTGGCACAGGGATACAAAAATGCGGAAATTGTGGAAATGACAGGACTGACGCTCAACACAATACGGGCTCACACCAAAATAGCGTATCAGAAGCTTGGCGTAAACAAGGCAGCCGATGCGGTGCTTGAGGCAAAAAGGCTGGGGATGATTGAGTCGTAGGTTCTTAAAAGAACTGAACTATTTTTCCTCCACGGCTTGAAATTGCTCTGGACTGCTTAGAGCTGTAATGCGTAGATTTCCTCTCGAACGTATCTGAGGAAGTATCCATATTGGTACGCCTTGTTTTCTCAGCCTGAACGGCTTTGTACACTTCCGCATCCACAATAAAATGAACATACTTGGGATTGGAGAGCATCTTGTCAATAGCTGCCCGCCCCCATATTTCGTTTCCTGTGGGGGAACGAATTTCTCTTTGATGAAGGAGCTTGGAAATACCGCCCAAGCTGCAGCGTTGCAGATAACTGTCATAGATAAAGCAAACAACTTTCGCTTCCTCCTGATTTACATAGCCAAGACCTTTGATTGTTAATGTGTAACCATAAAAGCGTTTCATGGCAAATCCTCCAGTTTTAAAGATAATTTTACGTGGGTTTAGGAAAAACAAAAAAGGCTGTAATCAGGGATCAAAAGGTGATCCTCCAATTACAGTCTTGGTAAACATAAGAATATATAATGTTTTACTTGGGCGAGAGTTAAACTGAGTCGTCGTACTCTACAATATTTCACCGCATTTTTACGCGCTCCGCTTAATTCGCGGCTTAAACATGAGACAAAACCACTTATAATTATCGTTACAAGTGGTTTTGTCTACTATGGTGGAGGCGGGCCGCATGTTCAAAAACCCACACAAATTCCATTTTACATTCTTTGTGGTTATATGTAGTTTCAAATTGTCACATTGTTATGATTGAAACAACAGGCAAATTCTATTTTTGAGCAACGCATCCACGCCGCTTGCGTCAAAATCTACAGCGACTAATTGCACCCCCTGCAGTTTTCGCTGCAGGGCTGAATATATCCCCTTTCCGCACACATGATTGCATAAACAACCAAACGGCTGGGCGCCAATGATTTTGCAAAAACCATTTTGATCATGGTTTACAATTTCAGCCCCGATGAGCCATCCGTCCCCTACCGTACAAGAAGAAGGCATCAGCCCTTTGGCATTTTTCTTGAATTGGGGAAATGCGTCCATGCAATGAAATCCCTGCTCACGAATGGCAGAAACCATTGCCCCCTGCAGAGCGCTTAGAAATTGCAACACCAGCCGATAGACCTGTTTCTTTAAAAAAAGTTCGTCCTCCATATGAGAATCCACGTAGTACAGGGCATACCAGGAAAAACCGTTGATGGAGTATTCACACTTCATTTCTCGCAGGAATTTTTCCAGATTCCAGTTCCCAAGGCGGCAATATTTGATATAAAGCTCGCCAACAATTGCAATTTTGGGAAGTTCAGCTTTTTTTCTGGGTATCTTGTTAAATTCCTCGGCAATGGTATGAAAGCGCTGTTTCATTGCACGGATCGTAAAATTCGTTCCTCTTTTTAGATCCCCGGACAGCACGGCCGTCCACCCTTGTACACAGCGATCGGTTTCACCGCTATTCACTTCATACGGAACGATCTGGTTTTTTAAAATCATAAGCAGATCGCTGTAGAAAACCGCAGCCACGGCGCGAACTGCCATGCCGACTGAAATGGGCAACTTTTGTACCTGCTTTAAATTTTTTATGTTCAGCGAAAGAATGGGAACCTGTTCAAACCCAGCTTTGTCCAGCGCTTTTCGAATGATAGGCACGTAGTTTGACCCGCGACAGGCATCCCCGCACTGTGGCTCCAGAATGACGGTTTTTTCCGGGTCATACTTTCCGCTTTTCAGCGCAGAAATGATCTGCCCAACAATCAAAATGGCTGGATAACATAAATCGTTGTGCGTATATTTTAAACCGACATTTGTGATCTTTTCCTCTGCATCCAAAACAACAGGATAGTATTTCTTTGAGAAAAAGGCGAACTTTAAAAGTGGGAAATGCATATCAAGCATGGCCGGAATGAGCATTGTATATGGCTGCTTATGCGTTTCTTCGTTAATTTTATACATTGCCGATCCGCCTTCTATCGTTTATGAACTGTACCGGCCAATTGCTTTTCCACACCTTGCCCCATGGAAAGCGGATGAAGCTTTTTTGCAATGTAAACATAGCACTAAACCGCTAGCGCAGTTAAGACGACGTGTGAAACGCGTGGCCTGAAATAGCCCTATAAGGGCATAGTGTGGCCAGCGCCTAAAAGGCGCTGCCTTATCTGATGATCACTCACTTATGCCACAAATGCATTTCTGTTTATTCCCTCAATAACCAGTCTCAAATCCATGAAAGCTGCCACATCATCAAACAATTCGCTGATGCTGCCCATGTCGGTGAACGGACTTTCCTGCAGGACGGACAAATCCTTCATCATACCGTTTTTCACAATGTAACTGACCACCTGCCGGACGAAATACATCTGTTGGCTGTCCAGCCCCGCGTCGTTCAAAAACCGAGAGAACGCCTCGTTGGCTGCCTTCTGGCTGAGCCCCACAATAGAGCGCACCAACTCGCCCAGCGGCGTTTTTCCGTACTGTGCATCGTACTGCTCCCGGGTACCAAGCTCGCCCCACAGGATGCCTTGCAGCGACTTCACATCCGCCGGTGTGAGAGGTTGATTGCCCTTGAGCTTTGCAATGCCGGCTTGTCACGCAGAGCGGGCCATTTCAGGTGCTCTTTTCCCTGGAACATGCTGACGTATGTAAGCCCCAGCATATTGCTTTCCTTCTGCCGGGTATCATCTGTGTTGTCCAGGTCGCGGATGAACATCAGGTAAGTCATCTGTTCGATGACATCCAGCGGATTGGTCAGGCCCCCGGTCCAGAACATCTCCCACAGCTTGTCGACTTTGTTTTTCAGTTCGCCTGTTATCATACATGCGCTTCCTTTGCGTTTTATTAAGGCAATCAAATTACTTCTTCGAAATATCATTGATGCGGGCATCTTTTGGTTTTTGCAATTTTAGATGGAATGATCCAATCACAACCAAGCAAAACGCCACGAACATGCGGCCTTGCGCACATATTTTAGTATTTCATTGGAAAAAAGTGATCTTTTCTTTATTATAGCGCAGAAGCAAAGTAGAGACAACAAACATGTTGCGCACCAGTGTAATGTTCTGTTTGAGGTGACCAAGGAAGAACGCTTTGCCCAACGTTTCATATGAGACGTAACCCAATAGTCAGAGGTTCGGTGCTCAGAAGTGTTTACCCCACTAGTCGTGCATAATATTTTGAGGAAATTAATCTTTTACAATGATATTAATAAGTGCAAAAGTCCCCAACGGTTGCATTAAATGGCAATCTCCGAAACTATTAGTTCCGGAGATTACCATTATTTATTCGTTTTCTTTTCGGCCTCTTTTCGAATTGTGCCGATCTGCTTGTCCGACCGTGTATCCCGTCCACTTTCATTGCGAATCGTTCCGCTTGGTAATCCGTGCTTCTTTTCAAATGCACCTACTGTACAATCGCTACGTGTTTTTCTAACCATATTTCATTCCCCTTACAGTAAAAATATTGTAATTTATGTTAGCATTTTGTCGCAGCGGTGTCAAGAAAGCATACTTTTTAGCATAAATAACGTTGCCTCTAAAGAAAAAAGTTAGAACGATACCAGTGGAGGTTAATTTTTTGTACCCAAAAGTCTATTTTCTCTCTTTCCCATACACTGAAAGCCTTGATTTGAAAGGCTTTTGTAGATACTATGCTTTTCAAAAATTAAACAAGAGAAATTATACTTTCCCCATAGACGGCGATTTCGTGCTATGGAATTATCCACAGTTATGCACGCCTTAGTATTTATGAAATGCACAGATCTTTTTCTGAATCTGGGCCTTTTTTGTGCCCAACTTCTGATAATTCACTATTCATAATGCGCAACTTAAACTCTCTGTGGAGATCCTAAGGAGAAGTCAACGATTTTTCGGACAATAAGTTAAGCACTACATGATAAAGCCCGCTTGTTCCAAGCGGTGAGGAACTGGATTGGGCTAAGGTAGCCCAGGCGTTTCTGAACCCTGCGCCTATTGTAAAATACCTCAATATATTCGAATATGGCTTGGCGGGCTGCCTCCCGGATCGGATAGAAACGCCAGTGCACGATCTCCTTTTTCAGGATCGAAAAGAAGCTCTCGCTCCACGCGTTGTCGCCTGGCTTTCCGACAGCGGAAAAGCTCTGTTTCCAGCCGTAAGCGGCTATCTGCCCCATCACGTCAGTCGCAGTGTATTGGCTGCCGCGATCGCTGTGAAAGATCACGCCCGAGGGCAAACGCCAGCGGTCCTGAGCAGCCTTCAACGTGCTCAGAATAAGCTCCTGTTTCATGTTCTCAGCTTCACAGGAAGCCAGAACCGTATTGCTGTAGACATCGCGGATCTGGCAAAGGTAGTCAAAGCCTTCGCCGGTTCGAATATAGCTGATATCGCTGGACAAAACCTGAAACGGTCTTTCTATTTCAAGCCCCTTCGTCAGGTTCTTATACACTTCTCCACGCGCTTTTCTGCTATCTGTCAAAGACCGCTGCCTACGTCTGCAGTGGCAGGATTGCAGGCCTTCCTGCGCCATGATGCGTTTAACAACCGGATAGGACGCCGAATCTCCGTTGCGCCTGAAAATACCGCAGATACGCTCGGCTCCATAGACTCCTTGGCCTTCCTCAAACACAGATATGACCTTCTTGCGTAGTGCGTCGCCGGACGTCTTCCGCCGGTTATGGTCATGCTGCCAAGCGTAAAACCCGGATGTGGAAACGCCAAGTTTTTCGGCCCACTTCGTCTTGGCATATTTGGTTTCGCTTTTCATCAGGTCGTAGAAATCTGTTGGTTTTACTTCTGATTTTTTGCGAAGAAGGCCGACGCTTTTTTTAATATGTAGTTTTCCTCTTCCAATTCTGCGTTCCTTCTGCGAAGCTCACTGAGCTCGTCCTGCTGCTGAGCCATCTGAGTTCTGTCTCCATCCGGCGTGTATTTCTTTCGCCAGCGGTAGATCATATTGCTCGTAACTCCGAGGCTCTCGGCCACTGACTTGACCGGACGTTCGCTGCTGTAGCTCATTCGTACCGCTCGCTTCTTGAATTCTTCATCATATTTCTTTCGATTGTTGGACATTTTGGTAAGCTCCTTTTTGTTGACTGTATCTTACCATACTGTCCGAAATTTTAACACCGACCCAAGCTCACCTATAGCTAACGGATAATAAGCTCGTTCGGAAATGCTTTGATCCGCATTAGATTCCACATTTGGTCAATGATAGGATAGCGTATAATAATTTTCGTAGTAGTGATAAAAGTAGGCACCCTTTGGCGTCATGAGATAGCAGTTAAAAGGTTTGGCAAATTGCAAGTGCAAGTTGGACACCCCAGTAGAATGGTAGCGAAGGTTCAGGCAGCATAGATGCCGTCCAGGAATGCGTCGAAAAGTTCTCCGGGGTTCGGTATCCTAGTCGCCTGCGTGGGCGTCCATTGAGCTCGTCAGCAAAGGTCAGAACCTGCGCCGGGGAGTACTTTTCAATGGAGGTTCCCTTTGGAATGAAGCCCCGCAGCATGCCATTGTGGCGCTCGTTAACAGGGCGCTCCCATGACGAATATGGATGTGCAAAGTAAACCTTTGTGCCCCACTGTTCAGTCTGAGCGAGGCCCTCGAATTCTGAGCCGTTATCAGCAGTGATGGTTTTGAAAACATCGCTGAAATGGTCACCAAACTCGGCGTGTAGCGCCTGCATAGCGGCTTGTACAGCCTCACTGGTCTTGCCGGGAATCTGCATGGCGATGTAGTTGTCAGTCACTCTTTCGGCAAGCGTAAAGACCACCGCTTCTTTGCCGTTTCGCAGACCGACAACGGTATCGGCTTCCCAGTGACCCAGCACAGTACGGGCAGCAACCTCATCAGGACGTTCCTCAATACTGCAACCCTTGGGACGCTTATTGCTTCGGCTCTTTCCACTGGCGTAGCGGCGTTTCAGGACATCAAGCACTTCAAACAGAGACAAGGGCAAGCCCCCAGCCCACAGTTCGTTGTAAAGAGTCTTGGTGCTCACCATCTTATTTTCCTTGAACAACATTGAAGTCTTGCGCAACCCACGCAGGCATCCAAAGACCAGCGATGCTCTCTGACCTGCTGCACAACCCAGTCGATGAAAGCAATGCAGCTATCCGCCTTATGGGGCTTATGGGGCTTATGGCGCCGGCGTCTGTTTGACCGGTACACCGCATGCCCTCGCTTTGCGGAATAGCTCGGCACTCGGCCTTTGTTGCTCTTGCGGGGCGGTGTACCGCGACGCAGATCGTTTCCTACGGTGGTTGGCGAGCAGTTAAGCTCTCTGGCGATTGCTCGGTTTGAGAAATCCATGCGGCGCAGCCGCTGAATGGCGCCTCTATCTTCTCGCTGTAAATGCTGTCTGGGCTTGCGTTCTGGCTCCACTGTGATATAATCTGGGCAATCCATAGTGATTGTCCTCCTTTGGCAGTTTGGGTGTGTAGTAACTCCATTCTGTTACAATTGATTTACGACAAAAGGCACGGCTGCCAGCCGTGCCTTTTGTCATCTTGTTGCCTAAGCTGTAGAATGAGGGAGCATTTGGCCTGACGTCTTCATTCTAGGATTTATTACGTCCGCATGGTAGTCAGTCAGCCACCCTCTCATTTGCAGCGTTCGTTTTATGCAGGTAGCGCCACTGTCACCAGTGCGTTCGCGTCACCAAACAGATAGAATCGGCAACGAGTAAGGATGGTCCGTCAAATTGCAAATCAATTACAGGAGTGTATTTATGAATGCTGTAGGAATCGACGTTTCCAAGGGGAAAAGCATGGTTGCCGTTACTCGTCCTTTCGGCGAGGTGGTCACGAAACCTTTTGAGGTACGCCACACCACCAGCGAACTCAAGAGTTTGGCAGACTACTTGAAGAGTCTGGACGGTGAGACACGGGTCATCATGGAACATACTGGGCGGTACTATGAACCTGTCGCCCAGATGCTTCACGATTCCGGTCTCTTTGTCAGTGCGATTAATCCAAAACTCATCAAGGACTACGGCAACAATTCACTGCGTAAGGTTAAGACGGATAAGGCTGATTCCATGAAGATTGCCAGATACGGTCTCGACAACTGGATCGAGCTGCGTCAACATACTTCGATGGATACGATTCGTTACCAACTGAAAACAATGAACCGACAGTATGGCTTGTACACCAGAAACAAGACGGCCCTGAAGAACAATCTGATTTCGCTCCTGGATCAGACCTTCCCTGACGCAAACGCCCTTTTTGACAGCCGTGCTCGTTCAGATGGGAGCCAGAAGTGGGTTGACTTTGTTACGTCCTTTTGGCATGTAGACTGTGTGCGAACCATGAGCCAGACTGCCTTCACAGAACGCTACCACAAGTGGTGTGAACGGCATAGATATAACTTTAGCGCCACAAAAGCAGCTGAGATCCATGCAGAAGCAAAGAATCTGATTGCAATGCTGCCGAAAGATGCCTTGACAAAGCTCCTGATTCAAGAGGCCATTACCCAACTTAATGCAGCCTCCAGAACGGTTGAATTGCTCCGTGCCGAGATGAAGTACCTTGCCGAGCAGTTACCTGAATATCCCGTTGTGATGTCTATGTATGGAGTTGGCGATTCTTTAGGGCCGCAACTCATGGCTGAAATTGGCGATGTGAGCCGATTTGCGCGCAAGGGTTCCTTGACGGCCTTTGCCGGTGTTGACCCGGGAGCAAACCAGTCTGGTACCTATGAGGCCAAGAGCACACGGGCATCCAAGCACGGTTCCCCAGACCTGCGCAAGACGCTGTTTTTGGTTATGGATGTACTTATTAAGAGAGCACCACCTGATGATCCTGTGTTCTGCTTTATGGGAAAGAAACGTGCTGAGGGCAAGCCCTACTTCGTCTACATGACCGCTGGAGCCAACAAGTTCCTTCGCATCTACTATGGCAGAGCAAAAGAATACTTGGCTACATTGGACGCAACGAAATAACTCCTCTATCTCACTTTTTAGGTCAGCGCATTTTGCGGTGGCCAATTTGTGGTGCAAACTTTGCCGAGTCTAATTTTCTTTATTTTATCCTTGACTTTTTATTTGCAGGCTACCATAAGGAAAATCGCTATGGATTTTTCTGTTTAAGTGTCCAACTTCATCTTACAACCGACCTTCAAAAAAATATTTGACTTTAATGATAATCTTTGCTTACCATCAATTTGTATCAAAATGGAAGTATAAGTAATTATGGAAAGGAGTAACGGTGATGTATCAGAAGTGAAACAATTTCAGGGAAGTATTGGATATTTGCGACGAAACGGATTTGACCTCGGCGCCACCAAGGTAAATAAAAAGCGAGCCTTTTTGCAGCACATTTACGAGAAAATGTGCCTGCCGCTTTTGTCACTCGGACAAAGCCATCAATGGTATGCGGCTACCGCTTTGCCGCTATGGCAAGCCCTAAATATGGGTATGCGGATTATTACTAAACTTTCAAATACACCAAGCCAGCCCAGCGTCTCTATTTTGCACTCCATCAAATCATATGATTGAGTCTCTTGCCACCCGGTTGCGGCAATGCGGTCCCACCCGCATTGAGGCCTGATGTTGAGCAACACAAACACCCCTGTTGGGGTTGCGCCTGTTGGAATGCAAAATAGAGACGCTGGGGGAAAACAGCGTAAGAATGCCGACGTTTCAGGCAAAAAACGTATTGCGAGCGATAGAAAACGCGAGAAATATGTTGTTTGCCATTGGCTAACCCATAATGCATCAAGTGGACAAAATCATGAAGTCCTGCAACGAGAAAAGCATAAAAACCAGATATCGATATCACCAAGCAACCGAGAGATTTTGTGGCTTTTTGGCACAAGAGTATCGATTACAGAAATTCCAGAATGTGAAGGAAAAACACTTTGTCAGATATTCCGACTATCTCGGAAAGTCAGGTTATTCCGCAAGCTACATTAAGACAGAACTGTCAGGCATTCGCTTTTTTGCGGACAAAGCTGGCATAAAAGTCAGTCTGCCAAGTAACCAAACCCTGAATATTGCGAAGCGTCAGATCGGTCAGCTGGACCGCGCCTGGACACGTGAAGAGATTGACGCCGCCGTACGACTTGCCCAAAGCATGGGGCGTATGGATATCTGTCTCGCAATTAAAATGGCATCCATCTATGGTATGCGTATCGAAGAGGTGTGCAAATGTCAAACCAACCATGTAAAGTCCGCCCTTGAACACGGAGAATTATATATCAAAGGCAAATTCGGTCAGGTGCGGTATCTGCATTTTACGTCACCACAACAACAAGAATTGGCGGCAGAACTTTTGAAATTTGCCGCACATCAAAAAAGATCTGGCACAGATAGAATTTTGTACGACAGCGTCAAAGGCGCGACTTAGAGGGAAAAAACATCAATCCAGAACTGGATAACCAACCATAGGCGTAAGTTCATGGAACCTAGCCGTGGTGCCGCAGAACAGTTCCGGCTCGCGGAAAAAGAAGCTCAGAAAAATGGCGTTAAGCTTAAAACTGACACAGTGACTTTTCATGGACTGCGTCATTATTTTGCACAGGAACGATTTGAATGTTATCAGTCTTCAGGTTGCAGCTCAAAAGCCGCGCGGCTCAATGTCTCCGAGGAGTTGGGGCACCATAGAGCGGCTGTCACAAAAATTTATTTGTCAGAAAAATAGGACAAGCAGTCAAAATGAACTGAGAAGACAATTCATAGATTCTTCTTTTGATTCTATGCCTATATATTCGCTTTTCTGAATTATCTGATATTCTTATTTATCAGATAATTTGGAAAAGCATCAAAAATCAATATACGAGAAAGGTGATCTAATGGAAGATTATCAGACATTTAATAAAAACAGACTTTTCATACTTTTACCCGATGGCACAGCGGCAGATGCCCCCACCTTCATCCATGGGGCGAAAAAAAAGTTTAGATACAGTGATGCTGACAGCATTTTATATAAACAATGTTCCGCCTGCGGAAAATGGTTTAAGGTCGCGCAATTCAAGGATGGGCAATGGGTTGATATCCATTTAGAGCAGGAAATCCATTTCACAAGTAGCACGTACAGTTCCTATTGCAGAAAATACTATTCTGTTAAGCAGAAAAACAAGAATAAACAAATTCCATTGAATTCCTCTGGTGATAACCAACCGGTTAGCGGGTCCATTAAAATATTCCATATTTCTCGCGGAGCAGCATAAGAAATATCTCAAAATGCGGGCAGTGCTTGAATCAAAACCCCTGAGGGAAGTTTTATCCGCGATCATCGAAAACGAGATGCGGCAAAATCCAATTGAGCAGTATTTGCAAAATGGGCGTAGGTAAACACAACTATGACAGAAAAAGAAAATTGTACTAATCTCCCTCAGCATGAGATTGATAGCCTCGCTCGATGCCTGTTGCCACTAATCATGAATTATTTTGATTCAGAAGAAGGCCAACAAGAATATGCCGCCTGGAAGTCCCAACGCCAATCAGAAGCGCCACTCCAGTGTAAGGTATCATAAATATGCGTCTCATACCATGCGAGAGGCGGCAGGTTTTAAACCTGCCGCCTCTCGCTGTTTACATTTCAATCCAAATAAACGACAAATCCGAACCCATTTCCAATTGGAAAAAGGTTGGGATTATCTTGATTTGGTGGAGCGCTGCCTTTCAAAGCCAACCCCTGATAGCATCTAACGCAAGGGATTAAATGTTTATGTCGGAACGGCTTATCAGGTCGTTTTGAAGGTCTTCATACAACTCAACAAAGTAGGCGGAAAAGCCTGCCACCCTGACAACCAAATCCCGATATTCATCTGGGTTTGCCTGTGCCTTCCTCAATGTGTCAGAATCCACCACATTGTACTGCACCTGCATACCGCCCTCATCGAAAAAGGTCCAAATTAACTGCTGCATCTTCTCGTTGCCATCTTGTCCGCGCAGGCTTGAGGGATGGAACTTCATGTTAAATTGCAGACCATTACCAAAATTTGAAGGATGCAGCGCTAAGATAGAATTCATAACACCTGTTGGGCCACACTTTTCGCAGCCTTGCGACGGTGAGGCTGCATCAGACAATGGCTGACCGTCGAGACGACCGTTGGGCGTAGCATAAGTTTGATAGCCTTGGGGAACATGGCATCCGGCTGAGTAGATACCGGCTCTGTGCCCGCCTCTCGCACTGATATAGGCGTTTGTCCTTGTGCTGAAAAGGTCAGCTACCCAGCTTGCAAGTTCATCGACATAGGGTTCTCCGTTTCCGTAGTGAGGAACTTCATTGATGATGCGTTGGCGAAGGACCTCATAACCTTCCCAGTTTGCAATAACTGCGTCGTAAAGCTCACGTGCAGTGCACAGTTTTTTATCATAGACCATGTATTTGATGGCGGCAAGGCTGTCAGCAAGCGTCCCTACGCCAAGGATGGCAGAGCCAGTTGAATTGTATTTTGTGCCACCCATCATCATATCGCGCCCGCTCTCCATACACCCGTCCATAGTAGCAGATGCCATCGGCACAGGTATTAACGGGTTACCCACATACTCCATAATGTTGTTAAGCGTAAAATGCCAATCCATAAAGTATTCAAGTTGAGCCTTGTAAGCATCCCGCACCTGCTCAAAGCTGTTCATTTCGTAAAGATACCCCGTGTGTAATCCGCCCTGCTGGTTGTTTTTAGGATTGATGCCGTTGTTGATTGCCTGAAGCAGTACATTGTTGACGTTAACCCAAGTCTTGGAAAATGGCGCGCTAACGTTTGCCCACTCACAACCTGACCCGGTTATTTCAACACAACCCACAACGCAATAATTGCGCGCGTCCTCTATGGAAAGTCCCCGCTTATGTAAAACATCAATTATTAAGTCTGCGTTTTCAATACATGGAATACCGTATACTATCTTTGATGTTTCAATGCCAGCTTCCAATAGCCCCTGAGGTGATTCCTTGTGCAAGCCCAATGATAGGGTGGGATCGTGTAACTTTAATCGTGCCGCTGACTGCAAACACAAATACGTCACTTCGTTAGTGGCGTCGCTGCCGTCAGGCTTGCGTCCGGCTATCGTTATACGCAGATTATTGGAATATGCACCGGCCGTGTGCATAAGGTTTTCCGGACCGCAGAAGAACAAATCAGCCGTTTTAATAAAGAAGCAGTCCATTAACTCTTGAGCTTCCTCCATTGTGATGCGACCCGTCTCAAGATCGGCCTTTAAGTAATCTCCGACATGCTGGTCGAGTCTGCCTAACGTAAGGCCGAGAAAATTGCCTTCGATCAATAAAATATACTGGTATAACAAACAGATTTGCAGCGCCTCATGATAGGTGCGTGCGGGATTTTCCATAATCCAGTCCAACGATTCCGCCATTTTTAACAGCTCTTCTTGGCGCTTTACATCGGACATCTCCTGAGCTTGAGCGCGGCATTCGGCTGCATATCTCTTGGCAAAAAGGATAGCCGAATCACAACTGATGACAATGGCGCGGTAGAAGAAATACTTTTCAGCATCGTGCCCCCCTATTTTCCCGCGCATTTCCTCAAGTTTTTCAAGAGCCTCCTGCCTTATTGCACTAAACCCTTTCTCCACTGCCTTGCGATAGTTGGCGTTATAATGTCCGCTGGGCACAAAGCCATTTGAGAAGGTGTCATGAGATACGTTTGTCGTACTAAGTGAAATAATATCCTCGGGTAACGCGGCGTTTATCTTGGTATTGACACAGTTCTCCTGCCAGAAGCCATCCACCGAGTGAAGATACGCTCTGTCTTCTACAGACAAATACATAAAGCCATCTTTTGTTTGCTTATTGTCGTAAATCCCACTGTCCAGCTCATTGATGAGCCAAGTGAGCCCGCCGTATTCTGGCCATATGCAGCAACCGTGAAACGTCTTAGCGATATTGCCCACAAGGAGCTCTTCGGGTTCCACTCTCACGGTCATCTTGGTAAGTATTTCATTAAGCGCCTTAGCGCGGCGAATTATGGGCACCTCATTTCCGCTAATCCTGTAGTAGTCAGTTAATATCTTCGTTCTCTCAGCGTCCAGAGTCGGTATTGTATCCCGATAACGCTGCCTTAGCCTTTGTACCCTTGGAGTAATTTTTTTTAATTCAAACATGTTCAATTCTCCTCCCTTACTTACTCCGTAATTTTTGTTAACTTCTGTCCACTCGGTGTCATTTGACTGTTAGATGTTTGCATTCTTAAATCACCAGTAAACTGAGCGCGTTGCTTCATCAAAAAGAACTCAAATTGAGGCGTTAACTCCCTTTAAACTACTATTCAAAGGATTCATGTTAACCGTTACTATTATTAAATTATAGCTCTTAAATGGGAATCCGTATATGTCAGCTTTGACATCACATATTGCAAAAATGACATCATTCATTTCAGTCATGAAACAAGAGAAACATGGGTACCGACAGGTGCATTTTTTTCTATTGTAATCCACACAGCGGCTGTTCGGTTTACCTTTTTTAGTTGAGCTTCACGGGCTTTTGTGGTGTCACAAGGCTGGCCGTCAACCAGCACCTTATAATCATCCGACATATCCAGCTGCATATACGGTAGCAGCGCTGCCATGCCAAGCTGCGTGAAGGAGGGCAAGACAGACATCTGGTCAAAATTATGTGGAAATTAGGTGCTTGGCCTACCTTTTTTAAGATACGGAATGTCCACTTTTTTAATACTTATTCCGTCAAAATCGGCAATTTATTACTTTGCCTGATGGCACAAAATTACAAAGTAAACATCCGCATCAGCAAAGGTCGACTGAGAAAGAGCGATATCTGCTGATCTCCAGCTCACAAGCCAAATCAGTTGATTTCATTTTTAAGGGTGCAATTTTCCAGATAAACGACAAATCCGAACCCTTCTCCAATTGGAAAAAGGTTCGGATTTTGTTGATTTGGTGGAGGCGGGGGGGACAATGTAAACCCTATTTCGCCGTTTTCCATCGTTTCAGAACGTTGCCGAGCCCTTTATTTATGGGCTTTTTGATACATTCTCTTTTAATTGCTTTTAATTAAAATGTTTCGATTTTTAGTCTTAGCGTGTACAAAGCGTGTACGGAATCAGGTAATTTTATTGAGAATTTCAACAGCTTTTTCTTCTTCTCTGGGGTACAAGTGACTGTATGTATTCCAAGTCATTTCTATGTCGCTATGCCCCAAACGTCTGGCTATCTCTTGAATGTTGACGCCAGAGTTTGCAAGCATGGAAACGTGACTGTGCCGGAAATCGTGAATACGGATTGTGTGAACACCTGCAGCGCGGGAATATTGCAGATTTTTCTTTGACACGGATGAATCTCTAATAGGGCGTTCTCCACCGCAAATCCGAAATCCATCATTAAAGTTTGGCAACTGCATTTGTCGCTCTTTATGGGCGTCCAGAATGTCAATCAGCGGCTTTGGTAACTGCAGCGTCCGTATAGACGATTTGTTTTTTGGGGCTGTTTCTCGATCATCCCCGTGAAGTTTCTGATTGATGCTGCGCGTAACATGTAGGTAGCCATTGTCAATATCAGACCACTTCAAGGCGAAAATTTCACCTTTTCGCAACCCGCAGTAGAAAGCAATATTGAAGAACACATAGTAATCCCATTCGCAATAGCTGTTACGGCGGCTCTCCACATCTTTTGCGGATTTTAAAACTGCATTAATGAACTTTAAAAACTCCTCGGCGGTATAGTAACTCATTTCGGGTTTCAATTCCAGAGTGCTTTTAAAGTTGCCTATCCTCAACAACGGATTTTTTGGCAGATATTCCATCCGAACAGCATAATTGAGGACGGCACGCAATTCGCCGTAAATGTTCTGTTTGGTCTTAGAAGCATAGTTACCGCCTTCAATTTTGAGCTTCCAATCCTGCAATACTTTGGTGCTTAGTTTGTCAATCTTCACGGTATCCAAAATGGGGGAGATATGAAGCTTGTAAACCTCTTTTTTCTTCTCCAATGTGCTTTCCCGAATTTCGTATTGCAGGACATTGATGTATTCGCTATATAACCCCTGCAATGTGATATTCGATGGTGAAGAACATTCTTCTAGCCCCTGCATAAGAGTACGTTCTAACGCCTTTGCGTTATCAGAGCCAAAAGCAACTCTTGTAAGCTGTTTCTTCGCACCGTGGCTATCGAGAAAATTAACGCGAATTTTATATTTTTGCAAACCATCTTGTTTTACCCGTCAACCTTATATATCGGCATAGTTTTAACCTCCAAAGATGGCTGAAACCTCGTCAATATCTTACCATAATGTTGGTAAAATCACAAGGTTGAGCCATCAACGAAATTTATTCTATAAGCCTAATTTTTGCAGTTTAGTTCTACGCTTTTCTAAATCATCAACGTCGATGCCCCAGACTTCAAAAGCAATTTTAGTATTGACTGAATAGGCACTGTATGAGCAGATGCCTCTTACAATCATTTCGGCTTTTACACGTTGTTTTAGGCGGTTGATTGTAGCCGTGGAATGCTTGCCAAATAAAGCTGAAATGTGCTTGTTGCTGATTTCAGAGTGTTTGTAATATATCGCCAAAGCTGTATCAATAGCCGTGATTTGAGGTGTATTCATGGTTCACGGTCTCCTTTTTTGGAACATTTGGCACAGTAATCACCCGTTTTGTGGAGGAATCGGAATCCAGCACCGCCAAAATCTTTTTGCCCTTATCGTTTAAATCCTCG
This sequence comes from Oscillospiraceae bacterium, assembly GCA_963666535.1. Classification (GTDB taxonomy): domain Bacteria; phylum Bacillota; class Clostridia; order Oscillospirales; family Oscillospiraceae. The sequence goes on from OY762913.1 coordinate 3,070,335, forward strand.
ATACCCACATATCTGTCAGCGACTAATTGACTATGCATTACAGCGGCAATATACGGCGCGTAAGCGTCGAAAACATAATCAATCGTATCTTCAAGATTTCCAAGCGTACGTTTTACCGTTCTTATTTTCTCGCCAGCGTCAGCAGCATAATACTTTTCAATGAAGCCGGAACTATCATTTTCGGTGGAGCGGTGAACACGTTGCAGAAAGAGGAGGTCGGTAAATTCGTTGTCAAATGTATGATCTAATACCAACTCGCCCTTTATGCGATGGGTTTCAACTTCAAAACGTATCTGAACAAAGCCATCAGCCGCGGGGTAGTGCTTGCCATCCTCGGCGGTCTTATTATAAATTCTTGTAAAAAACTGTGATTTTCGTGAACCATAGTAGACGGTACGTGCGTCCGACATACCGATTATGTTGTAGTCATTCGCGTTAAATGCGGCCTTGTAATATTTTCGCCAATCGTCTATCGAAACGCATGCATCACTAGCAAGGTCGAGACGCGAAACCCGCCAAGCGGAAAAGCCTGACAAGATTTTTAAAACAGCGCCACGGTCACGCTCTATTGCGTGCCAGTAATCTCCTGCAAGTTGTACCGTATACTCCCACCCATGAGCCTGTGCTGTTCCATACTGCCTTGAAACCGTTATTCCGTACTGTGACACGCGCATGGTCTTGCCATCACTGCAGAGCATCTCCTTGCATGTATTTTTGTATAAATCTGGAAGTATCGAAGCGAATTCAGTTAATAAATCGCTTGTAGAAGCTAGATTTTTGCTGATATGTGCTCCAAGTGAGACTGTTAAGTAATCAATAATTGCCATATATTTACACTCCAATGTTACTGTTACTCCCGTATTACAGTACGGGAGTTTTGGAGAAGGGCGGCTCTTCCGCCTTACGGCTCCGTGCCGCCCCTCTCCTATGTCCGTACTGTCCAGAGGAGCCATCACCGCATATATTTACAAACCAACGCACCAATATCCGCAAAGTCTGGGACAGCATCTTTTATACTGAATCGTTCCACGTGTGGCATAACCGCGTCTATGCGGAAATATCCCTCACCTATACTGTTATGTGCATCCATCAGACCAACATCCGAAGGAAAAAGCATACGCTTTTCACTTTCGGACGGGGTACCAAAGAAAAATTTAGAAGTCAAAGAATCCCTCACGCCCGCACTAAAGCGTTCAGCATGACTGGACTGACCTGCCAATATGACCTTAAACCCATATTCACGCCCTTCAAATACTAAGGTTGAAAGCAAAGATTTTGCACGGTCGGACTGTTTGCGGTCAAGGCGCTCCAAAAACGTAATCATTTCATCAAGAACATATACTCTGATTTTTCCATCAGGATTCATTTTTATCGTGTCTAAGGTTGCAACGGCATTTTCAAGACCATCAAGAACCCGCTCCCCATAATAAAACGATGGGGAATCAGCGATGCTTAGCTTCTGGGCGAAGGTCAGTTTTTGGTCAAAAAGAACAAACTCCATATCAATATTGCGAGTATCCGCGTCCAAACAGTATAGCCACATCAAAAAGGCAAGACCGACTGTCTTTCCAGATCCTGGAGCTCCAAAGACGCCAGCTGCATTGATATTCTGTACAATGAAAGTATCATGTAAAGTGAGTAGCGTGCAGACGATTTTTTCAGACGGTGTTACACAAAGTTTAAGTTGCCCATACTTTGTGGCATCATATCGGACAAAACCATGAAAAATGTTTCGAAGACCACGAACGATTACTGGGTCATCCAGTATAACAGCATCAATATCAGCGTCATCAAAGGTATAAATCACACCATTGACACTATTGGGGTCGCTTGCTTTGCTAAGAAATTGCGGTGCGCTGCCCTTTTTGTTTGTCAAGCCGATATTCTCGAAACGCTCGGCAAAAATGGCAGCTTTACGTTCTGTTAAATATTCGTTCAATTTATTTCCCCCTACAATTAGAAAAATGAACAAAATTACAATAATAAGTAAAAATATCACGTTAAATGCGGTTTCAAAGTGTTGGATAAGATTGTCCGGCACAGAGCCGAAAAGCCTGATAATTCCGGTTGCCCAATTCGCCATAAAGGACGCGAATCCGAACCGAAAATCACCCACTTCGTGCCTCAGATAGCCTACGATCGACCAAAACGTCAAAAGGAGTGCTGTCAAAACGCAACGGAACAGGATTTTTTTGAAAAGCAAAAATTTTCGCCATTTTGCAAGCGCAACCTCGTCAGCATTCAATTCGTTCATGGATAAACACCTCATTTAATGAAACCGCTGCGCCACGCCAGAAAGCACGGCGCAGCGGCCTATAATTATTACTTTGTGGAGTTTCTATTTACCCGAATTCTACCAAACTGACATTGTTAAACTTATCATAATAGAAATTTGCTTCCTGCCCGACAAACGCCGCGAGTTCTTTTGCAGACAAAGGCTTTCCAAGACTTTCGGTGATTATCATATATTTAACTTTAACGTTTTCCGTTCTGAGCCCCGTCCCTTTGTCTGCCTTAAAAGGCTCTGTACAATGAAAGACAACATTGTGATAATCGTTTCCTTGAAAATTCCCCGACGATTCTGCGATACCTATGATTTTCATTTGGTTTGCCCCTTTCTGGTTTGCTCCACGTTTGAAATTCGTGGAATTTGTTTTGGGTTTTAATTCTCTTATTGGGGTGCTGTGACCTGGTTATCAACTCTTTTCAATAGATTTTGCGTTCACAGCTTAGCTACGGCTGTTGCGCAATCGGTTTCCTGTCTACACGACTTTGTGTTGAGCTTATAATACCACGTTTAACGAAAATTGTTAGCTCAAACATAATCATTGACATGAATGAATGAAATATGATATGGTCATACAAATGAAGAGGAGTGAACACTATGCAAGTCAATAATACAAATACACCTAAGTCCTCAAAAGGGCGCAGTTTGAAAAAAACCCCTGACATAAAAATAGCAAATCGCCTTAAAGACTTGAGGGGTGATCTAAAGTTAAACAAATTAGCCGAAAAACTGCAACCTTACGTCAGTATCAATTTAGAAGGCAATATCGGCAGATCAGCGATATCAAATCTTGAAAATCAAAAGCAAAATCTGACGCCCGAACTGGCAATTGCATATTCCAAAGTGTTTGATGTTTCTTTGGAATATCTTTTTTGCTTATCAGAGGATATGAAATCCGAAAATAAATCCATAAAAGAAGTTACGGGATTATCCGACAAATCAATTGCTGTTTTTAAGAACTACCCAAGGGGTGATTATGTACAGCCTTATTTAGCGATTTTTAATATGCTTTGTGAAAGCGGGCGCCTGACTGAATTAATCGAAGCCTTAGATCGATTTGTGTTTTTTGTCAATAGAAGTAGTGATATTATAGATTTTATTGCTGATGGATCGAAGTCTTTAATAAAGCCAATAGCGGAGTGGAATCTAAATAATGATATTTCTAATGTGATTGACAAAATCAAAGATGAATTGTTAATTGAATACTCTTACCTCTATGAAAAGGATGTCTGGGCGTTGTAATACACAAAAACGCCAATGAAAATCACATTCCAAAATCACGATAAATGTATAATAGCCATTACAGTACATTTAAGTACCATGATGGCTATTTTGCAGTCAGATGGCTATTTTATTGTGTTGGGGCACAAAACCGTTCAAACGCGCTTGTATCAGGTTAAAGATGTTGGAATTACACTGATTCTGTGATACAATTTAGACTATTATTAGTCTGGGGGCGGGGAAATGCTTGAAGAGTTGGTTTTTCTAGATACTTATGTTCTTCAACAAGATATGCGAGTTCGGATGCCAAAGACAGTATTGGCTAACCTTAACCTCGAAAAAGGAAAGAGTAAGTTTGACATATATTTGGATAAGGCAGAGAATGCTATTATTTTAAAAATTCATACACCCGAAAATGAGGAATAAGGTGCAACGAATGAGTGCTTCGATGCTATAACCTTCGAACGCTTAGAACATGGTGAAAAAAAGTTTGAGTATAGAAAACATTTTCCGGTCGGTGATACAACGGTATATTTCTATGTTAGCAATCCTGTGAAAGCCATTACCGGAATTGGTTATTTGGGCAAGCGAGAAAGCCTAATAAATTGGAGAGAAAAATATGCTGAACGACCAAAAGCTGTACGAGATCGGATTGAAGATTATTTAAGTGAATGCAATTACGCTGCTCCTGTTTATCGATTCCAAAAAACTATTAGGATTTCATTAGAAACATTGAGAAATGATATTCCGAATTTCATCGTTCCTCGAATGTATTATTATTTAGATGGAAGTGTGCTTCTTGAATACCTTAAAGAAAGATTAGTTCCAGACGGAGATATGCTGTGTCACGAGTTTGATAAAATTGCAAACGACGATATATGTTGATATGTTTTTCAGTCATTTTGACACATCACCTAATGCAAAATTGTACTTTATTAAAGTGGAGATATTACGATGGTTTTATTACGCGAATTCGGGTTATCAATAGAGTCTATTGATAAAAGCTTTGATGATAATTTGTATAGAAAAGTCCGGGCATTAAGGAAAGAATGCGCATCAGAACTTTCTTCCACATTTGAAGCAGACGACGGAGAAGTAATTGACGGAATGCTTTTATCAGTATTAGAAAGAGCTCCATTTGAAAATACTCTTTCCGTTCTGCAATTTAATATTCAGTTAACTGAAAGAGTCTGCTCTAAGATATTATCTGATGATATTGGATTGATTGAAAAAGTGGGTATGTACGCTGCAACCGTTGAATTAGGGGCAAAGGAATTTATTAATCCAGTTAACACAAATCAAGTCCAAACTCACTTAGGTGCAGCGAAGAACAATGGATTCTTTTTCACACCCCCTTCGGTAGCGTTAAGGATGGTTATTGCTGCACTTAAATATAATGAACAAGCCACCTCTGTTTTTGATCCAGCGTGTGGAGCAGGAGTTTTTCTCGCATATCAGCTATTACTAAACCCAAATGTACAGACAATGGTTGGAGTCGAAATAGATCATAGCACAGCAGAATATGCCCGGAGACTGTTGAGATATCTATACAATAAAACAGGAAAACAAGTAACATTCGATATAGAATGTGCAGATTTCTTCGACTATTTCAACAATCATAAAAGCGATCTTTATGATCTTATTGTCATGAATCCACCGTATGGAAGCCTTAAGTTTCTTGCTTCTGATCTCACAGATAGTTCAACAAAGGCGGAATTATCGGAAGATAAACAACAAGATTTATGTACCAGATTGCGCAATGATATGATGGATTACTCTGCACGGCTTAGAACGCAGTTTAGAGCATACGGAATCGGGAAGGGAACGTTAGAGTATTCAAAACTGTTTTTAGCGGCCACTCACGAAATGTTGGCAACGGGCGGGTACATTGTTGCAATTACGCCTTCATCTTGGCTTGGGGACGAAACGAGTACAGCATTTCGGAATAGTATTATATCAGGCGGCTATGTTTATGAATTATGGTTTTTCCCTGAGGTTGCAAAAATATTCCAAGGCGTTAATCAGCCTACGGTAGTCTCTATTATAGGTAAACAATCATCGCCGGTGATTGTAGTGTCCAACCCAGTTTTTTCTGTGGCTGATATTAGTCGAAATCAGAGTAATTTGGATTTGCAATCCGTTCTTGCGGTTTCTGGTGCTAAATGTAAATTACCAAAATGTGATGAAACATCATTGCGTTTGCTGGTAAAACTTCAGAGATTTGGACAACTTAAAGATATTGAAAACGTAACCAATTCAAGAGGCGAACTCGATTTGACCGCATATAAGAATTATATTTCTGCTGAGCCAACTGGGTATAGATTAATACGTGGAGACCATATACAAGGATTCAATTTGAAAGAACCTTCTTTTTCTGACAAGGCTGGTTATGTTGATTATGAAGGATTCTGTAAATGTATTGAATCAAGTGCGAAAAGAAGATTTATCGACAAAGAGAGAATTGCTATTCCGCAATGTTCATACTTACAGAAGAAAAAAAGAATCGAAGCAGCTATCATTCCAGTCTCATGCGTAATAGGAAATTCTTGTAATTATTTAGCCATTAACGATGAATCTGATGATCCATTAAGGCTTCATTACTATTGGGCTTGGATTAATAGCTTCGCTGTTGAATGGATTTTTAGAATATTCAGCTACAATAATCATGTTGCGAATAGGGAAATTAATGTTATACCTTGTGTCCCATTTGAGAAGCTGGATAAGGATATATTAGCGAATCTGGAATTAGCGTTAAAGTATGATGGCGTTTTACGACAATACAAACTTAATGCTGTCATTTCAAGGATTTTTAGTCTAAACGTTGATGAGTATGAATTCATTCTTTCTTCGTTAGCAGTTGAAAACACACATGAATACATCACAGAATACAATAATTTTATTGGAGATTAACATGCCTAATAACGAAGTAACCCACCATATCATGCCTTCATTATCAAAGCTGGATAAGATTATGATAGGCTATGTTGAACCAGGCGGGAACTGGACAAGCATACCTGAATCAGTTCCTTCAAAACGTCTTGAGCAGATTAGAGAAATGGCAAAAACAAGAGGGATGGTTAGGACAACATATTACAGCAGATTAAAATATGACCAACCGGCATATACCATTTCAACTTATTTTAATAGACCTGGCAATGGAGCAAATATTCATCCTTGGGAAAACAGAACTATGTCTGCAAGAGAAGCTGCCAGACTTCAATCTTTTCCTGATTCTTTTGTTTTTGAAGGTAATGAAGCGGCGGTGAGAACGCAGATTGGCAATGCGGTGCCCCCTCTACTTGGCTATGCTATTGGCGCCGCCTTTATTAAAAAAATTGGAATTCCTCCTCGTTTTTGTGATATGTTTGCAGGTGCTGGTGGATTGAGTTGTGGATTAGAACTTGCTGGTTTCAAGGGGATTGCAGCACTTGAATTAAATAAGGATGCAGCAAAGACATTTTCTCGAAATCACAGTTCCGAAATAGCCACTTTTGTTGGAGATATAAATGATGATGAACTTCAAAGCAAATTAATTTCCAAAATTGGAGAGACACTGGAGCCTAATGAACCCTGGGTTCTTGTAGGCGGCCCTCCATGCCAAGGCTTTTCGACTGCTGGATACAGAGATGAAAACGATATTCGGAATAAGTTGGTTGACAGTTATCTAAAGCTCATTGAGCGTCTTCAACCATCTTGTGTAGTTATGGAAAATGTTCCAGGCATTCTAAGTATGTCAAAGGGAACAGTCATTGAAGGCGTATTTTCATCATTAAGAAAGTTGGGATATACTTGTCATTGTGAGCCTTGGGTTGTAGATGCAGAACGTTATGGTGTGCCCCAGATGCGAAAACGAGTAATCATTGTTGCAGCAAAAGATGAACAATACTTGCCAGAATATCCTGAACCTATATTTGAAAAATGCCTTGGACGGCGAGAGGTAAAAGCTTCCAAGATGTCTTTTGCTTTCGAAGAGTATCCTATTACTGTGGGAGAGGCATTTTTAGGATTGCCTCCTCTAATGCCAATCAACGAGTATTACCCAAAAGAAGCTGTAATTGATATAACATATAGCCGTTGGTGCCGTGGTGAAATTTCAACAGCAGATTTGCTGAAAATTCGCGGAGCTACATAAAAACAAAAGGAAGCGATTTGGTTGGAATCGCTTCCTTTTTTTCTTATGAATGTTTAATTTCATCAACGCATTGCTGCGAGAACTGTATTCCTCGTTTGTCAACGATGGACTTAAGTTCGGAAATTCTCATTTGGTATTTGAGTATACGCTCAGCAAAAGCAGGAGATTCAATTAGTTCCTGAATATCCCAATCTTTATCTTCCAAAGATTGCGTGGAAGAGGTAATAATCTTTTGCAAAGCCATGTCAATGTCGGTTAACTGATCCTGTTCAAAAATAGTTGCCACCGCAGGAATATCTTCACGAAGAAACTCGTCCACGGTTTTGAGAATCAATGATTTTCTTTGTGCAATAGTTTTTGCACAATATTCAAATAATTCCTCAAATGCTATCCGAACAGTTCGTGCAGCTAAACTTCGGCTTCCATTTGTGGCACACGGGGTTTTTACAAAATAATCAAACGACAAAGTACTAGTGTTAAGTCCGCTAAATTCGATAGTAAAATTTGAATATTCTGGGTGAAGGAACGTGGTCAGAAACTCATAATGGCCAAGTTCTGCAATATATGATAGCAACCGCAGATAGTAATCCTGCATGGCACGCATATAGTTAGAAAGTGTTTTAACAGTTCCATCGTCTTGCATTTCTTTTTTTGCCGAATCCCATAGAGATTTCACTTGCCAGCTTGCGACGGATTCATGATGTTTCTCTTCATAATCCAAAAGGCTAATAACATTATCAAAAGTAAATCGACGATTTTTAGCAGAGTTGCATTTACTACAAAGAGGTTCAAAGTAGCCATTTTGCTTAAATCCGCAAGATAATGGTCCAATATGATCTGGACTAATTTTCTTCACTTTTTTATTACAGTTAACGCAGAGCCCAGAAGACGCGCTATTATAGAGAGCATCCGCGACTTTCCAGTCGCCTTCTGCCCACCACATGAATGCACGGCGATCATGGTTATACGTTCTCATATTCTCATCAGAACGTCCCGGATCATTTGGCTTTCTACAGAAAGTGCAGTAATCATGGATTCCATCAAGGCGATGTGGACAGTCTCCCATATATCCAGGACTTAATTTTGTTGAGCGGATATGTTGCGTTTTAGAAAAGAACTTTTCGTATTCGCCTAAATCGAACAAATCCATATTGCTGATTTTTTCAGGAAAGTCGAGGCAAATTTGTTCTCGAACTAACGAAAGTCCAATTTCATCAATCAAAATCTCAACGGCTTCATAAATAGGCATGCTCTTCACAAACAACAGCTTATTGACCAGTCTATTCCACTGCTTTGCCAAGATGGCATTCATGTACATATAGCCAACATAACGTTCTTGCCCGCAGATTAAACATACCTTTTTCTTTGTTGGATGAATCATTCTTGCTGCAACTGTTAGCCTGTCGTCAGAATTTTCTGTGCCGGGCACTTTTAGTTTATCAGCCCTTTTAACCCACCATTTAAAACGTTCTGGAAAATATTTATAAAAGGAAGTTGTTTTACCAGAACTGCACTGCCAGTTGATTTTACCGTTTTCTTCGCGAATATGCGGTAGTCCCTCGTAGCTTGGAGAATCGGCAATCATGTTAATATATGTAATATATCTTTCGGGAACTTGGAATTTTCCTCTGCCATATTTTATTGCCATGTAAGGCACCTCCAATCATTTTGCTTCTTCATCTTTGATAAAGAGAAGGTATGCTTCTATACCTAATGCATTGGCAATTTGTTCAATGTTGTCGATTGATATATTTCGACGTTCCCTTTCGACTGCACTGATATAAGTGCGATGCAAACCGGCTAACTCTGCAAGTTTTTCTTGGGATAGCCCTTGGACTGTCCGATATCTATGCAAATTAGCTGCGAAGGTGTGGATTAGGTTCATGAGATCACCTCTGATTGCTAATAATAATTAACTATAATTATCCAATGTCGAACACAATAAGTCTACAGACTATAAGTCACTTGAGTTTGTAAGAGTGCAACAAATGCGTTCAACCATAAATTAACTGGGCGCCTTTATTTTTCCCATTGGCAAAGAAAGGTGGTAAATGATACTATCCGAGCAAACCCACGCAGACAGTTACATGGAAAGTTGCAACAGGAAACTTCGCTCGGAGTGTCTGAACCAATACTGGTTTAAAACATTTCGGAGGCACGGGATATCATCGAGAACTGTCGGCTCGAATATAACCGAATCAGGCCCCACTCCTCTGTGGATAATCTGACCCTGTAGGAATATGTAATGAAACTTTCAAACAATAGCTAATTCCAGTTGTACGAAAAATGCGAGCAGGCCAACTCTGCAAAGGTTGAAGCGAACAACAGAAATCCGCCCTCCCTTTTGGGAGAGCGGATTTCTGTTTGAGGTTGAGCCACAGATTATTTGCGTGTCTTGGCGTGTACACAGCGTGTACGGGGTCTTAGAAAATGCGGCAACCCTTGATTCTACAAAGGCTTAGGAAAAAATGGTGGAGGCGGGGGGAGTCGAACCCCCGTCCGAAAACGCTTCAACGGGAACCTCTCCGGGCGCAGGCGATTGTTTACATTCCCTTACTTAACCGTGAACCGTCACACTGAAAAGTTCGGTAGCTTCATTGTTCATGGTGTGCTCAAAGCTTTGCACACACACGTGCACCACTAAACGACGCCTTATCCGGGATCGTGGTCCCCCCCGGTAAGACGGCTGCGGACTTAAGCCGCTGCGAGAGTTAAATTATTGTTGTTCTTTAATTTATAAAGGTTGCCTATTTTTAGATGGTTAGGCACCATCGCCCGCTATTCCCGCCTCTACATCCCCGTCGAAACCGGTACGCCCCCATATAGCTTTGCGCAAAGCGCAAAGAATAGGAAAGAGCCCATCGGGGAAGCACGTCATGCCTGAGTTATGCGGCACGCTTGCCGCCGCATAACCCATAGGCTTTGACGTAATTGCTTGTACATTTGTTCCCTACCGGTCAGACCTTTTCCGGCTCGGGATACTCGACGCCAAAGGTCTCCACCGTGACCTTTGTCATCTTCTGCTCTTGCAGCGGACGATCGCTGCGGTCGCGTTTGGTATTCACGATGGCGTCTGCTACGTCCATTCCCTCAACGATTTTGCCAAAGGCCGCATACTGTCCGTCCAGATGGGGAGACTTTTCCACCATAATGAAGAACTGACTGCCCCCAGAGTCGGGGATCATGGTGCGAGCCATGGACAGAACCCCGCGATCGTGGACCAGATCGTTGGGGAATCGGTTCTGGGAAAACTCTCCCTTGATGCAATAGCCGGGACCACCCGTACCGGTGCCATCGGGGTCGCCGCCCTGAATCATAAAACCGGGGATCACACGGTGGAAAATAACACCGTCATAATAGCCCTGCTTGATCAGAGAAATGAAGTTATTCACCGTGTTGGGAGCTTTGTCCGAATACAGCTCGGCGAGCATTTTCCCACCGCTGGCCACCTCGATGGTGACAATAGGGTTTTGCGCCATGTTACATTCTCCTTTACCATTGAAGTTATCTGTTTCTCATTTTCATCGTGCGGTCAATCTCCCGCTTGGCGTCCTTTTCGGCCGCCACTTCCCGCTTGTCATAGAGCTTTTTGCCCTTTGCCAGTCCGATCTCAATCTTCACCTTGGCGTGTTTTAGATAGACAGACAGCGGAATGAGGGCGTACCCGTCCTGCTTAACCAACCCGTAGAGTTTCAAAATTTCCCGTTTGTGCAAAAGGAGCTTTCGAACCCGCCGGGGGTCTTTATTGAAGATATTCCCCTTTTCATAGGGACTGATGTGCATGCTATAAACGCACATCTCTCCGTCCTTGGCAAGGCAGTAAGAATCCTTCAGATTGATGTTGCCCAGGCGGATGGATTTGACCTCAGTGCCCGAAAGCTCAATGCCAGCCTCATACCGTTCCTCGATAAAATAATCATGAAACGCCTTGCTGTTTTTGGCGATCATTTTTACCTTTTCTTCCGGCATGCGGACACCTCCCCCTGTGCAAAGCAATCGCATCTCATCATCCGATATAATGAGATCCGATGCCAGCAGCGCGTCCCGCGCCGTGGCTGAAATTCTAGCGTCTGGGCACAAAAGTGCCCCTATGCGCGTATCATAGCTGCTTTGCAAATATTATACCACAATTCTTCGGGAAGGACAAGGGTGTGAAATGTCGCAAAAATGCAGTTGACATTTTTTTTAATTCGTGATAAAGTAATCAAAATTAAATCCACAAACCGTTGATTGAAAGTAGTACCCTTCTTGTAGTCAGTCCTCAGAGAGTCGCAGACAGTGAAATTGCGGCGGCGGGCGTGAAGGTGAATGGATTCATGAGGGTGGCGTAATGGCCAACGGAACTCTGTCCGTTATCTTGCAGAGCATATGTGTTTGCATATGTCTGAGTGGCCTTCGGGCAATTTGGGTGGTACCGCAGAGATAAACGTCTTTGTCCCAGTATTTGGGATAGAGGCGTTTTTTTATATTTTTTTGGCCGAAGCGGCTGGGAGGCTGGCTCTATGAACCTTTTATTAAAACGATGGCGACCTTGTATTTCGACTGTTCCAACCCCAATCCATAACAAAAAATTGATGAATAAGGAGATCCTCCATCATGGAAAATTCAACAAATAAAAGAGAAGTCCGCACAGCCGAGAAAAAAGGCATGGGAGTCAGCGACCTCATTCTGGTTGCCATCCTGCTGGCCGCAGGCGCCGTTTTGAAATTCACCGTCGGTTCCTTTATTAACATCGCCGGCATGAAACCCAACTTTATCATCGCCATGTACTGCCTGGCCATTCTGCTCATCCGTCCCAAGCTGCATGAGGCGGCCATCATCGGCCTGATCGCCGGCGCGGTTTGCCAACTCTTCCCGGGCACCCCTTACCTCAACTTTCTTAGTGAGCTCATCGGCGCCAGTGCCATGTGCCTGCTCATCCGCTTCCCCATGCGAGCCGGGAAGCTGTCCCTGCAAGCCACAGTGGCAACCTTGGTCAGCACCGTACTCAGCGGCGGCACCTTTGTCGTATGCCTGTTCCTGTTCCTGAATGCGGATCCCTCCTCTCTGGTGGCCTATGTTCCTATTGTTCTGTGCACCGCAATTTTCAACGCTGTCATCGTCCAGGTGCTTTACATCCCCTTGAAGGCCGCGCTGAAAAAAGGCAGCGGGGAGACTGCGGCATGATCCGCATCAAAGACCTTTCCTTTCGCTACGCCGAGGGTACCCGCATGGCGCTGGAACACATTGATTTGACCATCGACAACGGAGATTTTGTCGGGGTGATCGGTAACAGCGGTGCGGGCAAGACCACCCTGACCTATGCGCTGAGCGGCGCGGTCCCCCATCACTTCCGCGGCGACTTTTACGGCGGGGTAGAGGTAGACGGACTGGACACCGTGGACAGCACGCCGGAGGCAATTTCTCTGCGGCTTGGCAGCGTGTTTCAGGATGTGGACGCACAGATTCTGTCCTCCGTGGTGGAAGATGAACTGCTGTTCGGTCTGCTGAACTTTGGGATCCCCAGGGAGGAAATGGAGCCGCGCATCAACCAGGCACTGGAGCAAGTGGGCATTTCCGACCTGCGTCAGCGAAACATTGCCACCCTCAGCGGCGGACAGAAGCAGCGGGTGGCCATCGCCTCCATCCTGGCCCTGCGCCCCGACATCATCGTTCTGGATGAACCCACCGGGGAGCTGGACCCCTGCTGCAGCCGACAGATCTTTGAGTTGCTGCGCCAGCTCAACGAGGAATTCGGCGTAACCGTGGTGGTGGTAGAACAGAAGATCATGCTGCTGTGCGAATTCTGCCGCCATCTGGTGGTGATGGACCAGGGCCGCATCTCCCTCTGCGGCACAGTGCGGGAGGTTTTGGCCCAAGGCGCCAAAATGGCCGCCATCGGCGTCAATATCCCTCGGGTGGTCAGCCTGAAAAACGAGTTGGCCGACCGGGGCCTGTACAGCGGGGAGACCCCGCTCAATATACCCGAAGCAAAAATCATGGTGGAGAAGGTGCTTGCGTGATACAGCTGAACGACGTGTCCTTTGCCTATAAGGGGGGTGCGGCCATCCACCATGTGGACCTTTTCATTGGGCGCGGCGTATGTGCCGCCATCACCGGCACCAATGGTGCGGGCAAAACCACCGTCGTCAAACTGATCCGCGGATTGCTGCGCCCCTGCGCCGGCAGCATTATTCTGGACGGCACGGACATTGCCGAGATCCGTCCCAGCGCGCTGGCGGCAAAAGTGGGCTTTCTGTTCCAGAATCCGGATCGACAGTTGTGCTGCAGCACCATCCGGGAGGAACTGATGTTCACCCTGCAAAACACGGTTGCCGACCGGGATCAGCGGGAGGCGCTGTGTCAAACCATGATTGCCCGCTTTGGCTTTGACGAAGCCGCCAACCCGCTGAATCTCAGCCGTGGGGAGCGGCAGCGGGTTGCGCTGGCCTCGGTGATGGTCAGTCGACCCAACATTCTCATTTTGGATGAACCCACTACCGGACTGGATCACCGGGAGTGCGTCCATATCATGGATCTAGTGCGGGAATTCAACCGCGATGGCGCCACAGTATTGATGGTGTGCCACGACATGGAGCTGGTGCTGGACTACGCCGACCGTGTGGTGGTGATGGACAACGGCAAAATTGTGGCTGACGCACCCGCGCTGGATGTTTTTTATAATGATACCGCCCTTGGGCAGGCAAACATTTTGCCCCCCCAGCTCATCGGACTCAGCCGCAGCCTCTCCACGCCCCTTGGCCGCGTGGGCAGCGTTTCTTCCATGGCCGATGTCATTCAGTCCACCAAAAATGGGGAGGTGGGCATGGCATGACCGGTTTGATGGAATACATTCCCGGCAATTCCATTTTGCATCGCATGGATCCCCGCACCAAACTCCTCCTGCCCCTGATGATCTGCGCCGCTTGCTTTTCCGCGGGTAACCTTGCCGTTTTGTCGGGCCTTTTGCTGTTCGACGTGCTGCTGGGTATGGCGGGCGGTATTCTGCCCCAAACCCTGCGGCTGCTCAAAGGCCTTTTCAAGCTGTGTTTGTTCCTTTTTGTCCTTCAACTTCTGTTCATTCAGCACGGCAACGTGCTGCTTCCGCTTCCCTTCGGTATCCTCATCACTGACGACGGCGTGTATACCGCCGCGCTGGTGGTACTGCGTCTTATGGGTGCTACCCTGCCGCTGGCACTGCTTTTGTCCCTGACCAAAATGAGCGATTTGACCACGGCGCTGGTGTGCAAGTGCCGCGTCCCGTACCCATACGCATTTGCCGTTTCCTCCGCCATTCGGTTTGTTCCCGGCTTTGCCAATGACCTTGCCGCAATTATGGAGGCACAGACGGCGCGGGGCGTAGAATTCGATACCCGCAACCCCCTGAAAAAACTGCGGCTGATCTTCCCTCTCTGCATCCCTCTTCTCATTTCCTCGGTGAAGAAAATCGACAGTTCTGCCCTAGCGGCGGAGCTGCGGGGATTCCATCTGCGCAGCAAGGACGCCTGCTTTCGGGAGATGCGCTTCGCCCTCCCCGATGGACTGGTCCTTCTCAGCGGCTGTCTGCTCATTGCGGTCGGCATTCTTTTTTAACCTTGCTTTTCTTGCGGTAGCAGGAAAGGGCGCACCTTATTGGATAAGGTGCGCCCTTTCTACGTGGCAACAAGGTCGTTCCGGCCAGTCTCCCCGGGATGCTTCCTTTTAGCTGTGTTTAGCCCTGCCCAGGATCTCCCGCAGCTTGGCCACAAACGCTTTGTCCTGTTCCGTGGTTCGCTTAGCCGGACCCCTCAGCCGTCCACCGGCAGTTCGGATCTTTTTGGCGGTGTGGCGGGCGAGCAGCAATCCGTCAATGTTGTCGCTGGTGTATTCCATCCCGTCCTGGCTCACTGCCACAGCGCCGCGGGCAAGACACATCGCCGCCAATCCGTAGTCCTGTGTCACCACCACATCGCCGGAAATCAGCATATTCACCAGGTGAAAGTCCACACTGTCCGCTCCCTTGGAAACCGTAAGGGTCGTCGCACCCACACGCTGAAAGACATGGGCGGTGTCGCACAGGATCAGGCACTCCAGGTGATATTCTCCGGCCAGCGCGATGGTTTGATCCACCACGGGGCATCCGTCTGCATCAATGAGAATTCTCATGTCATTCCCCCGCTGCCGTTGTATGTTCGATTTGTCCATCAGGGCTTATATAGGTAAACCGCCGGAAGGTCACGCCATCCCGAGTCACCGTTTCGTTCCACATACCCGCAGGTCGCACCCACACGCCGCCTTCGCCGTAAAGGGCCCGGTAAACCACCATTGACTCCATGGTTTCCGAGTGTCTCGCGAGGGACAGCACCTCGTATTCGTTGCCCTTAAAATGACGGTACCGCCCAAGCCGTATTTCCTCCACTGCCATACCCTGCCGCATCCTTTCTCCTCTATTTAGTATACCAAGCTTTTCGTTCCAGGTATACGTTATCTCACTGCATCGCTGCGTGGGCTGCGCTCATAGTAAACCATCTAATAGTTTACTATTTTTTAGTAAACTATACATTATTTACATTAATGCCTAATTCATTTATTTCAAGTTCTTTACGTTCTATTGTAAACAACTTTTCATGGCAGACGAATACGTTACTTTTTTCAGTCTGCCAGCAGACACAAAATAGGTTCCAGTCCAAACCGCTCGTCCTCGCGGCACTGCTTGGCCAGCAGATCTAAATTGTCGGCGCAATGCTCTACCTCTCTGGAATAGCGATGTATGAGATCAATCTGGTCTTCTGTTGCGAACTCGCCCTGTACCAGCCACTGCGCCATTCCCAGCTCCCGCAGAAGAAGGCCGCTGAGAACGGCGCTCTGCATACGGGAAAATACCTCCCGGTCAAAATCCGCGCGCAAAAAGTGCCGATACACAAAATACACCAAAAAGTGCTCGTACTCATACCACCGCTGCCCGTAATAGGCCCGAAAGTCCTTGCACCGCTGCCCGTAGGCACGTCGCGCCTCAGCTGTGCCGTGCAGCTGCTCAATGGCATTGTTCAGCCGCTTCCCCCAGCTGTCCTTCAGCAAGTCAAGCCTGCAAAAGCCCGCAAGGAAACCTGCCATTTCCCGTTCGCCATCTTGACCGGAAAACTCCTCCATAAACTCCCCAAATGCTTCAGGCAGCTCAGGGCTTTTGTAAATGGCACAAACCTCGTCCAGTCTATCCGTCTCATCGCGATCCAGCATGGTCTGTATATCATGCGCAAACGCCAACGCCATGGCGGCTCTGCGGTGCAGGGGAAAACGCCTGTCCTGCAAAAGTTCAATTGCCATCTCCCGGCAGGGCAGCAATCGTTCCAGCAACTGTTCATCCACATCGTCACAGACGACCGGTTCCTCCTGCGTCCATTCCACGGGAAACGTGGCAAGCGCAGCATCCCGCAGCATCAGGCGGGTTACCTCGGGACAGGACGCGGAAAGGCTTACCTCCCGCAGCGTACCATATTCCTCCATAAACCGTGGATGACTGCGGCAGATAGCGCAGGTATACTCCTCGCCTAAAACGCGATGGATCTCGCATAACTTTTCCTCGGTTAAAAACGGGCAGCTTTCGCCCTTCAGTGCAAAGCAGCGGTCACCCTGGGAGACCACAACAGCACTTCGAATCCGCTCTCCCAACTCGCCCGATACCTGCTGGTAATCCTGATAGGTCTCGTCGTCCAAAACCACTTCCCAGTCCTGGCAACAGGTATCAGGACAATTGGAGGCCAAGCAGGAAAATTCCTTATAGTAATGGGGTGTTCGAATCTCCACATCCGTCTCTCCTTGCGAAATAATGGCTATTGTAAACCAATTCATCTTCACTTGTTTACTAATAAAAGCATGGAGCGTACAACGCTCCATGCTTTTATTATAGCACTCTGTTTGCCCTTTGGGCAAGCATTTCATCTCAGCTTCAAATCCCCTTCTTTGATCCAGCCCATATGGCGGAACAGCAATCCGAACACCCAGCAGAGGACGGCCGGCAGCACAAAGCAAATCAGCACCAGGCCCATCCAGTCAAAGGGTGTAATTGCCGCCTTGGTCCCCGCCGCCACATCGGCGACCCAGCCGGTATAAATACCGATCTGACCCACCAGCCCGCAAGTTCCCATGCCGGAGGACACCGCCGCACCATTCATCTGCAGCTGAAAGAAACATGTGGCAATGGGGCCGGTAATCGCGGAGGCAAGGATGGGCGGCCCCCAAATGCGAGGATTGCGAACGATGTTTCCCATCTGAAGCATAGAGGTTCCGATCCCCTGAGAGACCAGTCCTCCCCAACGGTTTTCTGGAAATGACATCACCGCAAAGCCCACCATCTGAGCGCAGCAGCCTGCCACCGCAGCACCACCTGCAAGACCGGTAAGGCTAAGGGCCGCACAAATGGCGGCGGAGGAAATGGGCAGCGTTAAGGCAACGCCCACCACCACAGCTACCACGATGCCCATCAGCAGGGGCTGCAACTCGGTGGCCCACATAATGACCTTGCCCAGCGAACTGGCGGCCGCTCCGATGGCAGGCGCCCACCACATGGCCAGCACCGCACCCACAAAGATTGTGACAAACGGGGTAACCAGAATGTCCACCTTGGTCTCCCCCGACACCATCTTGCCAATCTCTGCGGCAAGGATGGCAATCACCAGAACCGCCAGAGGGCCCCCCGCCCCGCCAAGTGAGTTGGCGGCGTTCCCCACAGCGATCAGGGAAAACAGCACCAGCGGGGGTGCTCCCAGCGCGAACCCAATGGCCACCGCCATTGCCGGCCCTGCCATGGATGTAGCAAATCCGCCCACTTGGTTGAGAATGTCAACCCCGAATTGTGCACCCAGGGTGTTCATGATCGTACCGATCAGCAGCGAAGCAAACAGACCCTGTGCCATGGCGCCCAGCGCGTCAATTCCGTATCTCTTAGCTGAAATTTCGACGTTCTTCCGTTTAAAAAATGCTCTTACTTTTTCCATGTTCTCCACCCATCAAAAATAGTATATACACGTGTCTTGTCACCTGTATATACTATTTTAGCAGGTTTAGCAGGATTGTCAAGACGAATTTCCCGGAAGGCGTTTACTCTGCTGCCTTATGGGTTTACAAATAGCCGTTAATCCCTCTGACCGATACCTCTCCGGAAAATATTGTCCCCACGCTCCCGTCTCCGTATTCTACGACCAGGGAAAATTCATCATCAATATCTTGGGCAAACGCCTGCACCTCGCCATCCGGTAGGAGAAACTGCACCTCACGTCCCAGTGTGACGCAGTCAGCCCGGTAGCGAGCCAAATAAAACTCCTTTTGCCCGGTCAGAAAATCGGCATACATCCTGTCCAGTGCGCGAATGAGACAGGATGCCACATCTGAACGGCGCACCTGCTTCCCCAACACCATGGAAAGGGATGCCGCAACGCTTCGTACTTCGGGTGCAAAATCCTTTGCCACTTCATTCACATTTACTCCTATGCCAACCACAACAGAATTCAGCGCGCCGCTTTCTCCTTCGACCTCCATCTCCGTCAGTATCCCACAGATTTTCTTTCCCTCCAGGATGATATCATTGGTCCATTTGATACCCGGTCGAACGCCGCATGCTTCCTCTATCGCGTTGCAGACGGCCACTGCCGTCCATGCGGTTATGCTCAAGATCTGGTTGGGAGCCAATGGTGGGC
This sequence comes from Oscillospiraceae bacterium, assembly GCA_963666535.1. Classification (GTDB taxonomy): domain Bacteria; phylum Bacillota; class Clostridia; order Oscillospirales; family Oscillospiraceae. Next base: position 3,089,626 of record OY762913.1, read on the forward strand.
GAAGCAGCGCGGAAAGATAAAGCCCCTTTCCCTTGGGGGATTGGAACGTACGCCCTTGTCGGCCACGTCCTCCCGTCTGCTCCTCACTGATGACCACAAGCCCCTCTGCCGTTCCGTCCATCGCTCTCCGCTTGATCTCAAGGTTGGTGGAGTCTACACTGTCCAGACAGACGATATTCCGTCCCAAGATTCCCCCTGCCACAGCGTCGGTGAGTTCTCCGCTCCGAATGCGGTCAGGGGAACTCATCAGCCGGTAACCTTTACGCGGGAAAGACGCCACCAGATAGCCCTCCTTTCGAAGGGCCTCGATGCTCTTCCACACAGCGGCCCGGCTGACGCCCAACTGCTGACTGATCACTTGCCCCGACACATAGGCGTCTCCGCTGTCCTTCAGCAGGGCAAGTACGGCTTCTCGGCTCATAGCATAATCTCCCTTTTTCCTTCATTTATAATGGTTGCAATGCGCGCTCAATCTGTACAATATTATTATGGTAATTATAGCAAATGAGCGGCCGACTGTCAACTTTGTTTGTATTTATGGTTTACTACTATCGGTTTTCTATTTACAACTACAAAAATGTGTGGTATTGTATAGTAAACTATATTTATTTAGGTGGTTTACATTATGGACAAACGCATTGGGAAAACAAAGCTTCTTGTTCTCGCGGCACTTTTTGCTGCCCTGACTGCAATCGGGGCCTTTCTGCAGATCCCACTGGGATTCACCTCCATCACCCTTCAATTTTTCTTTACCGCCATGGCGGGGATCCTCCTTGGCGCAAGGTATGGAGCGCTGTCCCAGCTGTGCTATGTGGCACTGGGGCTGATTGGTCTGCCAATCTTTACCCAGGGTGGCGGTCTGGGATATCTGCTGAAGCCCAGCTGCGGCTTTTTGTTTGGACTGATTGCCGCGGCGTGGGTGATCGGCCTGTTAACCCAAAACGCATGGAGCACCCGCCACCCATCTCTGCGCATCGCGCTTGCCTGTCTGGCCGGCTCAGCTACCCTCTACTTGTTTGGCGTTCCCTATATGTATGTGATTTTAAACTTTTATATGGACAAAGCGCTTTCCTTTGGAGCGGTCCTGGTGTCCGGCATGCTGGTCTTTCTTCCGGGGGACGCGGTGAAGATCGCATTTACGGTGGCGCTGTCCCGGCCGCTTCACCAGGCCCTGTCCCGCTTGTAATTCTGTTCCCGCATTTTTGGCATAGTCGTCCGCCCTGTCCCATATATATGGGCAGAAGGGGTGAACGCATATGCCGTACGAGGGGAAATTTGGTGCTGAGGCGATCCATCATGTCATTTTAGAGGGACGAGAACATTTATCCGTTTCGGGTGTAGAGGATGTAGAGAGCTTTGATGAAAGCACCATCGTCATGGTTACCGCCCAGGGTTCGCTGGTGGTGCGGGGCGAGGGGCTGCACATTGAGCGGCTCAGCCTGGACGGCGGCGATCTCAAGGTGGAGGGAAACGTGGATTCTATCACCTATGAAGACGCCGGTCGGGAAAAGGGCGGCTTCCTCTCACGGTTACTAGGCTGATATGGAGGTCTCTATCACCGGGCAGGCCGCGGCGTTCGGCGGAGCTTTTGTCATCGGGGTCGCAACTGGCATCCTGTACGACATGTTCCGAACACTTCGGTTCCGCCTGCGCCGCCCGGCCGTCAGCGCCGTACTGGATCTGCTCTTCTGGATCTGCCTGACTGTGGCTCTGTTTTTCTGGAGTCTCAAGGCAAACGGGGGAAACGTACGCCTGTATACCGTGTTTTCCATTCTTTTGGGCGGCACGGGCTACTTTCTGTTCCTCAGCCGCTTTTTTCTAAAAATTGACTACTTCTTCGCGGATGTCTTCACTTTTTTCTGGTCGCTATTCAAACGGCCGCTTCTGTTTTGTATGCGCCTTTCCAAAAAAATTTGCAAAAGCGCAAAAAAAGCCTTCCATTCCGTAGGGATATGGTATAAAATAAGACAGATAACCAAGGAAGTGAACGATAAGATCCGCCGCCATCACAAGCGGCTCCCCGGAGGTGTCGGCAGTGAGGACCAAAAAAGCAAGCTTTCTGACAAAAATTGTTGTGCTGGCCATTTTGATTTACCTGTCTACCACACTGCTGAGTTTACGCAGCCAGATTCAGAGTGCACAGACCGAGGTAGATGCTCTGAACACACAGGCCGACGCTCAGGCACAGGAAAACGCAGAGCTGTCCGACGCCGTGACAAACTCCGATAACCCTGAGGTTTTGGAGCGCGTGGCCCGGGAAAAAGGCTTTGTGATTTCCGGTGAGCAGATTCTTATCGATGTGTCCAATTGATTTCATTTTCTGGGCCGCAATTTTGCAAGGAGGAAATATCTGTCGCTTATGGAGTTCGGTGTTGGTTCGATTGTAGATGGTAAGGTTACCGGTATCACAAAGTTTGGCGCATTCATTGCGCTGCCTGAGGGAAAATCCGGCCTTGTCCACATTTCTGAAATCGCATATTCTTATGTCAATGAAGTCTCTGATTTTCTAACAGAGGGGCAGGATGTCACGGTGAAGGTCATTGGAATTGATGACGCTAACCGTATTAACCTGTCCATAAAAAAGGCGCAAGCGCCCCCACCCCGTCCTGCAGGGCGCCCCATGGGCAGTCCACGCCCCGCACCTTCGGGCGACAACAGAACTGGCAGCTTCCACCCCGCAGGCGGCTCACCCCGTCCCGCAGGTGCCGGTGGGCGTTCCGGTGGTGGCGGCTATCGCAGCGGCAACAGCTATATGCCCCGTCAAACCGCGCCGAAGGAACCTGCGGATTTTGAGGATCGGCTGAAGCAGTTTATGCAGTCGTCGGACAGCAAGCTATCTGAGATGCGCTATCTGGAAAAAAAGGGCAGTTCCCGCCGCGGCGGCGGTCACAGTAAATAAGATACATTTGATTGCGCAGTCATTCGGCTGCGCAATCTCTATCTTTGTCGTTTTTCTCCGCCGCAGGGCAAAAAAGAGCGCCCCCGTTATCAGGGGGCGCAAGCATGAGATGCGAGGGAGAATGGAATGAATACAGCAGATCATGACGTCCTCATGGGGTAACCTGCAAAACCAGAATACCCCAATTACTGCACGGATGTCAATGAGAGCTTTTGTCGAAGGAAGGCGAACTCCCCATGATGATTAAAAACGGAACCGTCCTCACGATGGACGGACCGCCGATTGCCGACGGTTTTGTAGCGGTGGAAAACGGGAAAATTACTGCGGTCGGATCTGCGGCACAGCTTCCGGGTCATGTTTCGGGCCCAGTTTTGGACGCTGAAGGCGGCTACATCCTGCCCGGCTTTGTGGATGCCCACAGCCACCTTGGCATGTACGGGAACGCCCAGGGTTTCGAGGGCGACGACGGCAACGAAGCGACCGATCCATGTACCCCTCAAATGCGGGCCTTAGATGCGGTGAACCCGCTGGACCGCTGTTTTGAAGAGGCCCGACTTGCCGGTGTGACCACTGTGATCACTGGCCCGGGCAGTGCCAACCCCATCAGTGGCCAGCTTATGGCAATTAAGACCGTTGGCCGCTGGGTAGACGACATGACGGTTCTGGCCCCTGCCGCCATGAAGCTGGCTTTGGGAGAAAATCCCAAAGTTGTCTACAACGAGCGGCATGAAACCCCCACCACCCGCATGGCCACCGCCGCCATCATCCGGGAAAACCTGCGCAAAGCGGTGGAATACGCAGAAAACCTCCGCCGAGCTGAGGAGGATGAGGACGCGGACAAGCCAGATTATGACGCCAAGCTGGAAGCATTGCTTCCCGTGGTGACAAGCGCGCTTCCCGTCCACTTTCACGCCCATCGGGCGGACGACATTGCCACCGCCGTTCGCATCGCCAAGGAGTTTCACCTAAACTATGTCATCGTACACGGTACGGAAGGCCATCTGGTTGCCGACATTTTAGCCCGGGAAGGTGCGGCTGTCATCACCGGGCCATGCCTGGGTGACCGCTCGAAACCGGAACTGGCAGGTATGACTTTAGAAAATCCCGCCCTTCTTTCCCGGGCGGGCGTGAAGGTCGCCATCTGCACCGACCACCCGGAGACCCCGATTCAGTATCTTCCATTATGCGCGGCCATGGCAGTGAAGGCCGGTATGGACCCTATGGACGCCCTGTCCGCCATCACAAAAAGCGCGGCCGAAATTGCAGGAATTGCAGACCGGGTGGGTTCCCTCTCCGTAGGCAAGGACGCTGACATCGTGGTCATGAGCGGCCCGCCGCTGGCGTTGGAGAGCCGTGTGCTGGCAGTGATCATCAACGGAAGGCAGGTCACACAATGAGAGAGATCAGGTACGCAGACATTGTATCTGCGGTACGGACCCTGTGCATTACAGCAAACACCACACTGACCCCGGACCTATGCGCCGCGATTGAGGGCGCACGGACGCAGGAGGCTTCTCCCGTCGGACAGGCCATTTTGGGTGATCTGGTGGAAAACTTCACTTTCGCGGGCAGCCGCGGCCTTCCCATCTGTCAGGACACCGGCATGGCCGTAATATTCTGTGAATTGGGGCAAGACGTCCGCATCACCGGCGGGCTGTTGTCCGACGCTGTAAACGAGGGCGTAGCCAGGGGCTATCTCGATGGACATCTGCGCTGTTCGGTGGTGGAGGACCCGCTCCGCCGGGTGAATACTGACGACAACACCCCCGCTATTCTCCACCTGAGACTGGTTGCCGGTGATCGGCTGGACCTCACGGTAGCGCCCAAGGGCTTTGGCAGCGAAAACATGACCAGTATGAAACTGTTCACCCCCTCTGCGACCCGGGAGGACATTATCAATTTTATTGTTACATCTGTGGAAGCGGCAGGTTCCAACCCCTGTCCCCCTGTGGTGGTAGGCGTTGGACTGGGCGGCACCTCTGAACTGGCAGCTTTGCAGGCAAAGCGAGCCCTGCTGCGCCCGCTGGATCAGCACAACCCTGATGGGTTCTACGCTGAAATGGAAGCAGAGGCGCTGGAGAAGATTAATCGGCTTGGCATTGGCCCCCAGGGGCTGGGCGGCAGCACCACGGCCCTGTCCGTCTGCATTCTCCCCTATCCCACCCACATTGCAGGGCTTCCCTGCGTGGTGAACTTGGGCTGCCATGTGACGCGGCATGCTAATATGACGCTGTGATAGAACTTGCCAGTCGGCACTCCACAAATTGCACCCCCAAAGCTGAACGCATACTATGCTGTCAACTTTGGGGGTGTTTTTGCGATCAAGCAGGGATACTTTGCGCCATAAGGAACAGCAGCTTCTTATGACTTTTTCATGTGTCTTTCCATTTTCCCGCAGATTCGTGTCAAAAGCGCCGGACGATACCATGCGGATTGGGGGTTGAAAAAGCGCGCTGCACTCCCTATACTGATAAGGAGAACCGCAGAAGGGAGGCCAGACTGGGATGAAAGGTATTTTTGCCAGCATAGCTGCCGTTATCACGCTAAGCCTGCTGGCTGGCTGCGGCAATATGGCGGAAAGCTCCACCACTATTTTCGCTATGGATACTGTGATGACGCTGACCGCTTACGGCGACAACGGAGAGGCTGCGGTGAGTACCGCCACTGTCCGAATCAACGAGCTGGACACGCTTCTGTCCACTAACCGGGAAAGCAGCCAGGTGTGGGCCATTAACCACAGCAACGGCACACCAACAGCGTTATCCTCTGACACTGGCTTAATCCTACAGCAGGCGCAGGCGCTGGGTGGCGCAACCGGCGGTGCACTGGATATTACCATCTACCCGGTGGTCAAGGCGTGGGGCTTCACCACCGGAGACTACACCGTTCCCGCCGCCGACCAGCTTGCCGCACTTTTGGATAAGGTGAATTATGCCGCCGTCAGCTATGACCCCGCGGCTAACACGGTTTCCCTTCCCAGCGATATGGAACTGGATTTGGGCGCTGTCGCCAAGGGCTACACAGGAGACGCGGTGGCGGCGGTATTCGCGGAATGCGGCGTTACTTCCGGCGTTGCCAATCTGGGTGGCAACATTCGCACCATCGGCACGAAACCCAACGGGGATCTTTGGAGCATTGGCATCCAGGACCCGGAGGACGAGAGCGCCTATTTTGGTGTGCTCTCGGTGGCTGACTGCTCGGTGGTCACCTCCGGTAGCTATGAGCGCTACTTCCAGCAGGATGGTCAAACATACTGGCACATTCTGAATCCGGCCACCGGCTATCCCGCGGACAGCGGACTGATTTCAGTGACCATCGTGGGGGAAAACGGAACCCTGTGCGACGGACTTTCCACGGCTTTGTTTGTCATGGGGCTAGATGGCGCCACAGCATATTGGCGGGAAAATGGCGGTTTCGACATGGTGCTGATGACAAAGGAGAGAGACGTTTGGATCACTGCGGGCCTTTTTGACAGTGCGTTTCATCTCTCCGACGGATATGACGATCTGACCGTGCAGGAGATTTCGCAAACCTGAACGCGGCCGTCCACCCACAAGGCCGGTTCACACACGACCACAAGCAAAAAGCAGGCTGGCCCGTAGGCCAGCCTGCTTTTATTTGGATCGTTACGGTTTGCTGTGCCGCCGCGCACGGCAGTTTAGCGCTTCTTAGTACATGCCGCCCATGCCGCCCATGTCGGGTGCGGCAGCTGCGGCAGTGGGAGGTTCGGGCTTGTCGGCTACCAGAGATTCGGTGGTCAGCAGCACGCCGGCAATGGACGCAGCGTTCTCCAGCGCGGAACGAGTCACCTTGGTGGGGTCCACAATGCCGGACTCGACCATGTCGCAGTAGGTCTCATGATAGGCATCAAAGCCATAGCCCTTCTTGCCGGAATCTTTGACCTTTTCCAGCACCACAGAGCCGTCTACGCCGGCGTTGGCAGCGATCTGCTTCATGGGCTCGGTCAGGGCCTTGGCCACGATACGAACACCGGTCTTCTCATCGCCCTCCACAGTGGGAATCAGCTTTTCCACTGCGGCAATGGCATTGACATAGGCGGTGCCGCCACCAGCCACGATGCCTTCTTCCACTGCGGCGCGGGTTGCGTTGAGGGCATCCTCCATGCGCAGTTTCTTTTCCTTCATTTCGATCTCGGTGGCAGCGCCGACCTTGATGACAGCTACGCCGCCAGACAGCTTTGCCAGACGCTCCTGATACTTCTCTTTGTCATACTCGGAGGTCGTGCTCTCAATCAGACCCTTGATCTGCTCCACCCGTGCCTTGATATTGGCGGGGCTGCCCGCACCGTCAACGATGACGGTGTTCTCCTTGGTGACCTTGACCTGACGGGCGGTGCCCAGCTGGTCAAGCGTGGCGTCGGCAAGCTCCAGGCCGACCTCCTCGGAAATCACGGTGCCTCCGGTGAGAATGGCGATATCCTGCAGCATATCCTTGCGGCGGTCGCCAAAGCCGGGGGCCTTGACGCACACCACGTTCAGGGTGCCGCGCAGACGGTTGACGATCAGCGTGGAAAGAGCCTCGCCCTCAATGTCCTCCGCAATGATAACCAGCTTCTTGCCGGTCTTCACCACCTGCTCCAGCAGGGGCAGCAGTTCCTGAATCGAGGAGATTTTCTTGTCGGTGATGAGGATGATGGCGTCGTCCAGCACGGCCTCCATCTTCTCGGCATCGGTAACCATGTAGGGAGTCACATAGCCGCGGTCAAACATCATGCCCTCTACCACCTCGCTGTAAGTCTCGGCGGTTTTGGACTCCTCCACGGTAATCACACCGTCGTGGCCAACCTTCTCCATAGCCTCGGCGATCAGTTTACCGATCTCGTCATCGCCAGAGGAAATCGCGCCGACGCGGGCAATATCAGCGGTGCCGCTGACGGGCTTGGAATTCTTCTTAATTTCCTCAATGGCGGCACCTGCTGCCTTGGCAATGCCCTTTTTCATGATCATGGGATTGGCTCCGGCGGCCAGATTCTTCAGGCCCTCGCGGATGATGGCCTGGGCCAGCAGCGTGGCGGTGGTGGTGCCGTCGCCGGCAACATCGTTGGTCTTGGTGGCAACTTCCTTCACCAGCTGAGCACCCATATTTTCAAACGGGTCCTCCAGTACAACCTCCTTGGCAATGGTCACACCGTCATTGGTGATGAGCGGAGATCCATATTTCTTGTCCAGCACCACGTTCCGACCCTTGGGCCCCATGGTGATTTTAACGGTATCAGCCAGCTGATTGACGCCGCGCTCCAGCGCGCGGCGGGCCTCCTCGCCGTAGCAAATAATTTTAGCCATTCTTAATTACCTCCAATTTAATATTCACAAAGTAAATGAAATTTAAGCCGTCTCTTTGCCGAATCTATCCCTCAAAAACGCCGCTCTTGGCCGCCTGCCCCTGCCTCCTTGGCACCGGGGTGAGACGTTGCGGCATCTGTGGGGGAGCGCCCCGTCTGAGACGTGTTTACTCTACCACAGCCAGAATGTCGCCCTGGCGCACAATGGTCAGCTCTTCGCCGTCTACCTTTACCTGGGTGCCGGAATACTTGCTGGTAATCACCTTGTCCCCGGCCTTGACGGTCATGGTGACTTCCTTGCCCTCTACCAGCCCACCGGGACCCACTGCGACAACCTCGGCCACCTCGGGCTTTTCCTTGGCAGCGCCGGTGAGGATAATACCGCCTTTGGTGGTCTCCTCAGCCTCCAACATCTTGATAATAACACGGTCAGCTAACGGTTTTAGTTTCATGATCAAATTTCCTCCTTATATAACAGTTTGGTTTTAGACTAGTTTGGTGTGTTAGCACTCAAAATGCATGAGTGCTAACACACCTACTATAATACCGTCCGTAGCGCTGTTGTGCAAATCAGAAAATAGCCAATTTTTGCTTCATTTCTTAAAAATCGGCCATTTACATGATCCATAGTCCCGAAAACAAATACACACGCTTTTTTTCTTTTGTTTTCTTCTGATTCCAGACTTCACCATTTCATTTCGCCGTCCAGCTGCTTCCCCGAGGATGTGCAAAGTTCACTTTTTTGGCCGATAGGCTTATTGTGATCACAGTCCCGTCCAGCCGCTCCCCGTCCAAATTAATTTTGCTGACACGGTCGCATTGGATCTTAACCGCCACGGCGGGGCGCAGGTCGATCAACGTGGGGTAATCTCCGGCGCGGCCCACAGCATACTTTCCCACCAGCTTTGCAAAGGTGAGCCGGGAGACCTTGTGAACCAGCACACAGTTCAAAACACCGTCATCCGGCACCGCGTCGGGTGACGGATGGTAGCTGCCGCCATAATACCGCCCGTTGCAGATACAGAGCAGGCCAAATTTTCCCTTCAGCGTTTCCAGCGTTCCGTCAGGTGCGGTTACTTCGATATAATAATCCCGATTGATGCCCTTAATCACATTTTTCAAAAGAGACATATGATAGGCCATGGTCCCCGAAACCAGCGGAAGCTGTTTGAATTCTGCCATCTCCAAGCCCACCCGGGCATCAAACCCCACCGAGCAAACATTGATGGCCAGGCGTCCGTTGCAGTCAATGACATCCAGGGTGGACACCTGACAGTCCAGCAGCTCCCCCAAATCAAAAAAGCGGGATGCGTCATCCCCAAAGCACTTAATAAAGTCATTCCCTGAGCCAGTCGGCCAATGAGTCACCGACACGTTGGGATAACCGGCTGCCCCCGCCGCCACCTCGTTGAGGGTTCCGTCGCCGCCACAGGCGTAGACCCGCAGCTCCTCCCCTGTCTGTGCGGCCCGCTGTGTCAATTCGGTTCCATGACGCGGATACTCGGTCACCACGATCTCCCACGGCAGGCCTCGGGGCGTCATGGTCTCTTCAATTTTTCGCCGCAACAGCACAGAGCGGTCGATTTTCCCCGCCACCGGGTTAATGATAAACAGGTGTTTCATCCTCGGCATCCTCTCTGTTTGTATTTGCCCGGTTCCCGATTGCCGCACCGCATTACAGCGTTAGGCTTGCAATAAACTGCCGGGCGCTGCGGGGACTCCGGCTGGCATGGCGCATGTCCCACTTGTTGGCCTGGGCATGGAGGGCTTCGGTGTCAATGATAATCCCCTGCTGCCGGGCCAACTGATCCACCAGCGCCAGAAATTCCACTTTATTCAGGGACAGATACGGGATGCGCAGGCCAAAGCGGTCGGACAGCGAGGTTTTTTCCTCAATGGTCTCGCTGGCGTCCACCTCGTCCCCCGTGCGGTCGGAAAAGGTCTGCCGCACCAGATGGCGGCGGTTGGAGGTGGCGTAAATGGCCACGTTGGCCGGTCGTTTTTCCAGTCCGCCCTCTAAAATAGTCTTCATGACGGAATAGGTATTGTCATCCTGGTCAAAGGCCAAGTCGTCAATAAACAGGATAAATTTATGGCGCTTGCCCGCCAGCTGGCGAATCAGCACCGGCATATTGGTCAAGCCGCCCTTTTGGATTTCCACCAAACGCAGGTCGTCAAATTCCGGCACGGCCAGCAAGGACTTCACGGTGGCTGATTTCCCGGTTCCACTGTTTCCGTACAGCAATACGTTGTTGACCAGATTGCCCTCCAGCATGGCGCGGGTATTGGCAATGACCTGATTGCGCTGCAGGCAGTAACCGATCATCTTCGCCGGGTCGGGGCAATCAGGCTCCTCCACCGGCGTAAGCGCGTTCCCCTCCCACAAAAACGCGCGGTAACGGGAGAACATACCGGCGCCATTGCGGTCGTAAAACTCCGTAAGGCCCTCAAACGTAAAGGCAGCGCTGCTGTTCCAGCGGGGAAGCGCGGCGAGTACAGGGGCATATTCCTTGGGCAGGCAGCTCTCCAGCGCTGAAATGAGCTTGGCGCAGGACGTGTTCCCCAAATGGATTAAGGTTGCGATATCCTGCCGCGCCGCCTCGGTCAGCGCCGGGTCCGGGCGGCGCTCGGCCAGCAGGATCGGATAGGGGGATTCCTCATACCGCAGGCGATCGAACAGCCAACTGCTCAAGCTTTCATAGCCGTCCTGCCGCAGCGTGTAAAACAGCTGGGTATACGCCGTCAGTGCACCCTCTCCATCGCCGGTGTGCAGGCAATCCAGCAGAGCGGTCATGCAGCGCATCTCCCGCTCGTCCATCATATTTCGATACGCCGATATCCCCTTCAGGGCAAGGCGCAGTCCTTCTAACTCCATCAATATTTCTCCTTCGAACCACGAATCATATTCATTTATTTTATCATTCTTCCCGCACTTGTCAACCGCGCCAGCCCGTGATAAACTAGTGCCTGCTGAACAAATCGTTGTTTTCGGTTTGTTGGCGGGGCAATGGCCGCACAATTGTGTGAAAATAATTGTTTTCTACACGGTTAGTCCTCTTTGTTTTTTCGCAGAACGTGTGCCTCCTTGCCCATTCTGCGGGAAAGAATGCGGTATTGAAACAGCGCTCTGCCCATTGGCGGCCTGTTCTATCCTACCTCAGGCTATGATCGAACCGCACTTTATTATGTAATTTATATGGAAAGGAAGTAAGGCATAATGGTAATTGGCGGCATCAAAATCGACTCCCCCCTTGTGCTCGCCCCCATGGCGGGCATTACCGACCTTGCTTTCCGCACCATCTGCCGGGAACTGGGCGCAGGACTGACCGTGACAGAAATGGTCAGCGCGAAGGCGCTGTGTTATCAGGATCAAAAGACCATACCTCTTTTAAAGCTGGGCGAGGGGGAGCACCCAGCCGCCGCCCAACTATTCGGCAGTGACCCCGTTTGTATGGAGGAGGCCGCCGCCATCGCCCACGAGGTATCCGGTGCGGACTTTATCGACATCAACATGGGCTGCCCCGTCCCCAAAATCGCCAACAGCGGAGATGGTTCCGGTTTGATGCGGGACCCGGAAAAGGCTGTCCGCGTGGCGGAAGCGGTGATCCGAGGCGCAGGCTGCCCAGTGACCGTCAAGTTCCGCCTTGGCTGGGACAAGGGAAGCATTAACTGCGTGGAATTCGCCAAAGAGATGGAGCGCGTGGGGGTCGCCGCCGTCACCGTTCACGGACGAACCCGAACCCAGATGTATGCGGGCACCGCCAACTGGGACTACATCCGTGCCGTTAAGCAGGCTGTCAATATCCCCGTCATCGCCAACGGCGATGTGTTCAAGGGGGAGGACGCACCCCGCATCTTGAGCCAAACCGGCGCCGATGCCGCCATGCTGGGGCGCGGCGTGTTCGGCAACCCATGGCTGTTTACCCAGTGCAAAGCGGCACTGGAGGGACGGGAGATCCCGCCCGTTCCAGCTCTGGCCCAGCGCTGTGATCTGGCGGTACGCCAATTTGAGATGGCCGCCGCTAACAAAGGGGAGAAGGTCGCCTGTCTGGAGGCGCGCAAGCAGTATTCCTGGTACCTGCGGGGCGTGCCCTACGCCGGTTACTGGAAGGAACAGATCTGTAAGATCACCACATTAGAGGATATTTATTATATTACCAAGGGCATCAAACGAGATCTGGCGTAGTGTTCCTTCCAGCCGCCGCAGGTGCGGCGTAAAACGCGCAGCGTTTCCGCAGGGCAAATTCACTTTGCCCGAGGATTTGAACTAAGCGGGGCCCCCGCGTGGTCTGCCGCGTGGGGAAACGGAACAGATCTGTAAGATCACAACACTGGAGGATATTTATGCCATCACCAAAGGCATCAAACAAGATTTGACATAGAGGGGGAAATACTTTGTCAACCGATACCGAACAGGCCCTGCTCTCCCGGGCCAAGGCCGGCGATCAGGACGCCTTTGCGGAACTGGTCGCTGCCAACGAAAAGCGCATTTACAACCTGTCACTGCGTATGACCGGCAATCCCGACGATGCGCAGGAGGTTGCGCAGGAGGCCTTTCTCAACGCGTGGAGAGGGCTTTCGTCGTTCAAGGGAGACAGCTCCTTTTCCACCTGGATTTACCGGCTGGCCTCCAACGCCGCCATTGACTTTCTCCGCAGGGAAAAACGCCATCAGGACGCCTCCCTTACCTATGGCGAAGAGGAAGGGTCAGAAACGCAATTGGACGTGCCGGACGGCCGTTTTGACCCGCATACCGAGTTGGAACAGCAAGAGCTGCGCCGCGCCGTGGAGCGGGGTCTTATGCAGCTTTCCACCGAGCACAGGCAGGTACTGGTCATGCGGGAGATCAGTGGCCTTTCCTATGACGAAATTGGGCAGACGCTCTCCCTCAGCGAGGGAACCGTCAAGTCCCGCATCGCACGGGCGCGGCTGTCTCTGCGTAAGATTCTTATGGCAGATCGGAACTTTTTCTCGGTCTCTCCGTCTGAACCCGTAAAGGACCAAGAAAGGAGGGATGAGCGTGGCCTGTCATGAATATAACGAGCTGATGAGCGCCCGGCTGGACGGCACGCTCACCCCCCAGGAACGCGAGCGGCTGGACGAGCACCTTGCTTCCTGCCCCGCCTGTGCCGCACTGATGGCACAGCTGGAACAGCTTTCCGCCGCCATGCCGGAGCAGGTGGAAGCTCCTGCCGGCTTCACGGACCGGGTAATGGACGCTATCCGGACAGGGGACAGCATATCTGTCCCCAAAAAACGGAACGCTAAATGGGGTCCCATTCTATCCCTTGCCGCCGTGTTTGCTCTTGTGGTCATTGGCGGACAGCATCTGCTGCAAGAGGGCGGAATCACCATGAAAGGCTCTTCTTCCGCCGACTGTGCCACGGCCGAACTTGCAACCGCCGATGCCGCCCAACCGGAAGACTCTGATTTGAATCCTGAGATGGAGCGGGGTTCCGGCTCTTTGAGCGTGCAGAACAGTCTCACCGTCGGTTCTCCTCAGGAGGATGGCTCCACGTTCCCCGAAGAGGATGGCACGGTCTTTACCGAGGAGGACTATTTTGACGGCGAGCCCGCCACGATTGAAACCGTCTGCGGCGCGGTGGTCGTGAGCGAGACGGATCCATTGCTGGACACGCTGCGCACACTCTCCTATCCCGTTACACTGGAGGACGGCACGGTTGTCTACTATCTCCCGGCAGAAACCTGGGCTCGTCTTGTTTCGGACCAAGGACTTGTGGAGAACAACGCCCGCGCGGCCGTGGATCCATCCGCTGCCTATGGCATGTTTATCCTTGCGCAAGCCCCCTAAGCTAAAAACGCCTGTGCCGCCAACGCGGCACAGGCGTTTGTGCATGCCGATGAAACGCCTCCCCTGAAACGCACCTCAATTTCGCCGCTTTTCCGGTGGACTGGGGTGTTTTTATTTATTTCCGTCCCGGACATTTTCCCCATTTTGGTAAAACCTTTAGCTATTTTTATCAATTATCAGTTGTAAGAAGTTCGTTTTTAATGTATAATACCCAATAGTATCGTTCCTCCCCGGAGGGGCCAAAAGTAAGGAGTGGATAATCATGAGTTATTCTGTTCAAAACATCCGCAACGTCTGTCTGCTGGGCCACGGTGGAAACGGAAAAACTTCTCTGGCAGAAAGCCTGCTCTATTTTACCGGCGGAACTGACCGGCTGGGCAAGCCTGCCGACGGCAACACCGTCTGCGATTTTGATCCGGAAGAGATCAAGCGCCAGATCTCCATCTCCTGTGCCGTGGCTCCTGTGGAGTATAAGGGCTGCAAAATTAATCTTTTGGACACACCGGGCTATTTTGATTTTTCCGGTGAGGTGATCGAGGCGCTCCGGGTGGCAGAGGCCGGTGTGATGGTCTGCGCCTGTAAGGGCGGCATGAGTGTTGGCACCGAGCGGGCTTGGAACTATTTAGAGCGCCGCAAGCTGCCCTGCATCATTTACATTTCTAAGACCGACGAGGAAAATGGTGACTTTAACGCCGCATTCGATGCACTGCGGGAAAAGTTTGGAAAAACGATCGCCCCGCTGGTGGTTCCCATCTGGGACGCGGACAAGCGCGTCATCGGTGTCGTTGACGTGCTCAATAAGCGAGCCTATGAGGTGAAGAGCGGGAAAGCTGTCGAACTGGAGATCCCCGAGGATAAGGTCAGCGTGGTGGCCGAACTGTACAACGCGCTAAGAGAATCGGTGGCCGAAACCTCGGAAGAATTCATGGACAAGTTTTTTGCCGGGGAGGAGTTTACCTACGCCGAAATGATTAAGGGACTGAAACTGGGCGTGCGGGACCGCTCATTGGTGCCGGTGTTCTGCGGCAGTGCACTGACCGGTCTGGGCAGTGAAGCCCTGCTGGACGCAATGGTAAGCCTGCTCCCCGATCCCACCGAGGGCAATCCGGAAACAGGCACGGATGACGAGGATCAGCCCTGTGAGTTCGTTATCTCCCCCGGTGCCGCCCCGGCCGGCTTTATCTTTAAGACCATTTCCGACCAGTACGGCAAGTTTTCCATGGTCAAGGTGCTCTCCGGTACATTGAAACCGGATATCGCATTGGTGGATGCCCGCACCGGCAGCACCGAGAAATTGGGCCATCTGTATGTGGTGAAGGGCAAAAAAACGGTGGAGGTGAAAGAGCTTACCTGCGGTGACATTGGCGCCATCGCCAAAATGGACAAGGTCAAAAGCGGCGATACGCTGTGCGATCCCCGCAAGGTAATTGCGCTGGACCCCTTGCCATTCCCCGAGCCCTGCTACTCGGTGGCCATCGCCCCCAAGGTGAAGGGACAGGATGACAAAGTCTCAGCAGGTCTCACCCGTCTGGCCGAGGAAGATCAAACCTTCCGCGTGTTCAACAATGCCGAGACCCATCAAGTGGTGATTTCCGGTACCGGCGACATGCAGATGGACGTGATTGTCTCCCGTCTGAAAAGCCGCTTCAGTGTGGAGGCGCAGCTGTCCTCCCCCCGCGTGGCCTACCGGGAAAAAATCCGCAAGAAAGTCAAGGCTCAGGGCCGTCACAAAAAACAGTCGGGCGGCCACGGTCAGTTTGGCGACGTTTGGATCGAATTTGAACCTTGTGACAGCGAGGAGCTGGTGTTTACCGAAAAGGTCTTCGGTGGCAGCGTACCCAAAAACTTTTTCCCCGCTGTGGAAAAGGGGCTGCGGGAGGCTGCGGTCTATGGCCCGCTGGCAGGCTACCCCGTGGTGGGCCTGCAGTGCACGCTGGTGGACGGCTCCTACCACCCGGTGGATTCCTCCGAAATGGCATTTAAAACCGCAGCACAGCTGGCCTATAAGGCTGCGCTGCCCGATGCTTCTCCCGTCTTACTGGAGCCGATCGGTCAATTGCGGATTACCATCCCAGACAGCTACATGGGCGATGTGATCGGCGATCTCAACAAGCGCCGCGGGCGTGTGTTGGGCATGAGTCCCAATGACGAGGGCGACCAGGTCGTGGAAGCCGAGGTGCCGATGGCGGAAATGACCACGTATGCCATTGACCTGCGATCCATCACCCAGTCCCGCGGTTCCTTCACCTTCCGCTTTGTGCGCTACGAGGACGCCCCTCCTGCCGCCCAGGAAAAGGCCATTGAGGCCGCCAAAGCCATGCAGGATGGCCAGTAACCCTTTTTCCCAGGCGCAAGCCTCGTAGCCGGCGGCTGGTGCCGCGGTCAATTCCAAGCGCAGCGCGGAATTCCGCAGGGGCAATTCACTTGCCCCGAGGATGTAAAATCAATGGGACCCCGCACGATGCAATGCATCGGGTGGGAACGGATGCGCCCCCCGCGGCGCAGGAAAAGGCCATTGAAGCCGCTAAGGCCATGCAGGACGACCAGTAACCCATGTTCGCGGGCGCAAGCCTCGTAGCCGGCGGCTAATGCCGCGGTCAATTCCAAGCGCAGCGCGGAATTCCGCAGGGGCAATTCACTTGCCCCGAGGATGTAACATCAATGGGACCCCGCGCGATGCAACGCATGGGTGGGAACGGATGCGGCCACCCGATGCGCAGGAAAAGGCCATCGAAGCCGCCAAGGCCATGCAGGACGACCAGTAACCCCGCAATATGCCGCGCTCTATTCCAAAATAAAAAAGCAAGCGCATCTCAGAGAGATGCGCTTGCTTTTTTATTTGCTGCTCACTTGATTTCGTCGCTGCTTTCCCCAATAATGTAGATGGGGCGGTGTTTGGTCTCCAAATAGGTCTTGGCCAAATACTGACCAAGGATTCCGATGCAAAACAGCTGCATACCGCCCAAAAACATGACCATACAGGCCAGAGAGGGCCAACCGGAAACCGGATCGCCAAAGACCAGCGTTTTGATCACGATGATCAGGATTAGAACGAACGCTACCAGACAAAAGATAACCCCCACCACTGAGGCAATGGCCAGCGGTGCGGTGGAAAAGGCAGTGATCCCTTCCACCGCGTAGAGAAACAGTCCCCAAAACGACCATTTGGTCTCGCCCGCCACCCGCTCTACATTCACAAAGGGGATCCACTTCGTGCGAAAACCAACCCAGCCGAAAATTCCCTTGGAAAAGCGGTTGTACTCCTTCATAGACAGAATGGCATCCACCATCCTCCGCGTCATCAGGCGGAAATCCCGGGCTCCGTCTACCACATTGGCATCCGAAATCCGATTAATAATCTTATAGAAACGGCGGGCAAAAAAACTGCGGAAACGGGGTTCCCCTTCCCGGCTCACCCTGCGGGTTGCCGCGCAGTCATACTCACCACTCTCCAGTGTTGCCAGCATCTCGGGCAGAAGTCTGGGGGGGTCCTGCAGGTCGGCGTCCATGGTGGCGACATAGTCCCCGGTTGCCTTCTCCAAACCGGCGTACATGGCGGCCTCTTTCCCGAAGTTACGGGAAAAGGAAAGATACCGCACCCGGGCATCCTGCCGGGCAAGCTGTCGTGCAAGGGTCAGCGTACCATCCCTGGAGCCGTCGTCCACCAGCAAAAGTTCGAACTCCACAGTTCCAACGTGCTCCATTTCTTCCGCCACCCTGCAGAACTCGGCATAAAACAGAGGCAGTGCAGCCTCCTCATTATAGCAAGGCACGATCACCGAGATTTTTTTCATCCGGCTCCCTCCTTCTGTCGCGGATTATTTGGTGGCCCAGTTACCCGTGGCCTCCGCGCTGAGGTAGGCGTTGATAAAACCGTCCAGCTCGCCGTCCATCACGGCATTGACATTGCTCAGCTCAAAGGCGGTACGGGTATCCTTTACCAGCGTATACGGCATGAATACATAGGAGCGGATCTGGCTGCCCCACTCAATTTTCAGCTGTACGCCCTTTAAGTCAGAAATTTTCTCGGCATGGGCCTCCATCTTCAGCTCCACCAGCTTAGAGCGCAGCATGCGCATACAGGTTTCCTTGTTCTGGAACTGGCTGCGCTCGGTTTGGCAATTCACCACCACACCGGTTGGCTTATGGATCAGACGCACCGCGGAAGAGGTCTTGTTGATGTGCTGTCCGCCTGCGCCGGAGGCACGGTAGACCTGCATCTCAATGTCGTCGGGGTGAATGTCCACCTCTACATCGTCGGGGATCTCGGGCATAACCTCCACGGCGGCGAAGGAGGTTTGCCGCCGTGCATTCGCGTCAAATGGAGAAACCCGCACCAGACGGTGCACGCCGTTTTCACCGCGCAGATAGCCATAGGCGTTCTCGCCGGTAATGAGAATGGTCGCGCTTTTGATGCCGGCCTCGTCCCCGTCCAGATAGTCCAGCGTTTGGCAAGTAAAGCCGTGGCGCTCGGCCCAGCGGGAATACATACGAAACAGCATCTGCGTCCAATCCTGTGCCTCGGTGCCGCCCGCGCCCGCGTGCAGGGTCAGGATCGCGCTGGAGTTGTCATATTCGCCGGTCAGCAGCGTCTGCAGACGGGCTGTCTCAATGTCGGTCTCCAAATGCTCATACTCCGTTTGCAGCTCGGGAAGGAGGCTTTCGTCGTCCTCCTCGTTGCCCATTTCGCACAGCGCCACCAGGTCATTCCACAGCACCTTGCGCTTGGCCTGTTTTTCAATTTTGCTCTGAAGCTGACTGATGCGCAGCTGGGTCTTTTGCGCCTTCTCCAGGTTGTCCCAAAATCCGTCAGACGCACTTTCGGACAGGAGCATCTCCACCTCAGCTTGCGCGGCCTCCATGTTCAGGGCCTTGTCCAAATTGTTCAGCGCCGGAGCGATATTATTCAGCTTTATTTTGTACTCATCAAATTGGATCATATTGGTCCACACGCTCACTTTTTCTTGTATTTGTCAGTATATTATATATGCTCGCCCTCGCAAAGTAAAGAAAAAACCGCCCCAAAGGGCGGCATGCACAAAAAAGCCGCCCATTTGGGGCGGTCATCAGCGTTCGCTGGCCAGCCAAACGGTTTCATCCTTAAAAATCAGATCATCCACATCCTCACGATTCGTCGTCTCGTCGCCGTACTCCTGGCCTGTTTTGTTCTCGTCCATCGTCTTCTCCTCCGTTTCCTTGGCGCTGGGCAATCACATCTGCCCGTGCCGCCTCACATATCAGTATATGCGGTTTTCCATGGCATATGTGCGCGAAAGGATACACAGATAGAAACATTTTTCTCAATACGGGCATACTTATAGTTGACATTCCCCATGCTTATTACATATAATGACTTAATATACCCTAATCAAGAAAACATCCAAAGAAAGGATTGGTCACACTCATGGGTAACGATCGCATTTATAATTTTTCCGCGGGCCCTTCCATGCTGCCGCTGGAAGTGCTCACCCGTGCCGGATCAGAAATCACGAATTATCAAGGCTCCGGTATGTCTGTTATGGAGATGAGTCACCGATCTAAAGTCTTTGACAAAATTTTTCAAGACACCCGCAGCAAACTGCGCGCCCTCATGAACATCCCCGAGGATTACGACATTTTGTTTCTGCAGGGTGGCGCCTCTTCCCAATTTTCCATGGTGCCACTGAATCTGATTGGGAAAACCGGTAAGGCCGACTACGCCGTTACCGGCAACTTTGCCAGCATTGCGTATCAAGAAGCGCAAAAATACGGCTCCGTCCGCGTGGCAGCCTCCTCTGCTGATCGGAACCACACCTATATTCCCGATCAGAGCCAGCTCTCCCTGGACCCCGAGGCCAGCTACTTCTACTATTGCGCCAATAACACGATATATGGCACCGAATGGCAGTATGTACCTGAAACGGGAAGCGTGCCGCTGGTCTGCGATATGTCGTCTGATATTCTCTCCCGCCCCGTGGATGTGTCAAAATACGGGATCATTTTCGCCGGAGCGCAGAAAAATATGGCTCCCGCCGGGTTGACCGTTGTCATCATAAAAAAGGGATTGGCAGGTCACGAGCTGCCCATCACGCCCCTGATGATGAACTACCAAACACAGATCAGCAAAGACTCCATGTACAACACGCCGCCCTGCTGGTGTATTTATATGCTGGGCCTGGTATTGGATTGGGTGGAGGAACAGGGCGGTCTTACCGGTATGGAAACGCAAAAAAAGCACAAAGCCGAACTGCTTTACGCCGCCATTGATCGCTCCCGCCTATTCACCGCACCCGCCGAAATCGGCTCTCGTTCCGATATGAATGTTGCCTTCCGTACCGGCAGCGAAGAGCTGGATGCCAAATTTGTAAAAGAATCCGTGGAACGCGGCTTTACCAATTTGAAAGGTCATCGGCTGTCCGGCGGTATGCGCGCCTCGATCTACAACGCCGTGCCCACGGAAGGCGTAGAAGCGCTGTGTGACTTCATCCAGGCATTTGACAAGAACAATTAAACCATATGAATTACGAGGTATGAAACCATGTATAAAGTGAAAACACTCAATCATATTTCCCCTGTCGCCCAACAAGTTCTCACCACCGAAGACTATGAGATGGGCGACAACCTGGATTCGCCAGACGCCATTTTTGTCCGCGCCACCAACATGCAGGATTACACGTTCAACCCCGAGCTTACCTGCATCGCCCGCGCCGGGATCGGCGTGAATACCATCCCGCTGGAGCGATGCTCTGAAAACGGCATTGTGGTATTCAACTCCCCCGGTGCCAACGCAAACGGTGTGAAGGAGCTATTCGTGCTGGCTTTGGGCATGGCCTCCCGCGATGTGCTGGGCGGCATGCTGTGGACCTATAACTATGACGACCCCAACGTGCCTGTGGATGTGGCGATGGAATCGGTGAAAAAGCAGTTCGCCGGCCCTGAATACGCGGGCAAATCCCTGGGCGTGATCGGCATGGGCAACGTGGGCAGTTTGGTTGCCAACATTGCCACCAAGCTGAATATGGAGGTCTATGGCTACGACCCTTACCTGTCTGTGGATGCCGCGTGGAAAATTTCCCGTTCGGTTCAGCGGGTGAAGGATGTGGATTATCTCTACCGCCACTGCGACTACATCACCATCCACACCCCCCTCACCAGCGAAACCCGCGATATGCTCAACGCTGACAGCATCGGCAAAATGAAGGACGGCGTTCGCATTATCAACTATGCCCGGGGCGAAGTGATAAACGAGGACGATATCCTGGCCGCCGTGGAAAGCGGCAAGGTCGCCCGCTACGTCACCGACTTCCCCACCCCCCGTAATGTCAAGGTGAAAAACGTGATCCTAACCCCCCACTTGGGTGGCACCACCATTGAGAGTGAGGCGAACTGCGCGATCATGGCAGCGCAGGAGATGGACGACTATCTCCGAAACGGAAATATCCGCAACTCGGTGAACATGCCCTCTCTGGTCATGGAGCGCACCGGCGAGGTCCGCATCTGCATCATTCACCGCAATCTGCCCGGTATGCTGACCACCATCATGCCCATTTTTGCCAAGGATAACGTCAACATTGAAAACATGACCAACAAATCCAGCGGTTCTTACGCTTACTCCGTGTTTGATGTCAACCACGCCATCCCCGACAGTGTGGTTAACGAGCTTTACGCGGTAGCGGGCGTGCTTCGCGTCCGCGTTCTTGGGAAGTAAGGTCAAGGATTCACTTTACGGGAGCCGCGCAGCTGCGCGGCTCCCGTTTCTTGACTTTCCTCCCCCCCGCGCATACAATGAACACGCACAAAACAGCTTAGGAGGTAGCTCCATGCTACATTATTTAGATAACGCCGCCACAACGCCCGTACGACCGGAAGCCCTTCGGGCCGCCATGGAGATGATGGAGAACGAGTACGGTAACCCCTCGTCTCTGTACGCCCTCGGCACGCAGGCCGCAGCCCGGCTGCATGCCGACCGAACCGACCTTGCCCGCGCACTTGGCTGTGCCCCCAACGAGCTTTTCTTCACCTCCGGGGGGACCGAAAGCAACAACTGGGCCTTCCAGGCCACCGCAGAATACCAGAAGCGTAAGGGCAAGCATATCATCTCCACCGCCATTGAACACGCCGCCGTGCTGGAACCGGCGCGCCGCCTCACCGAGCAGGGATATGAGATTTCCTACCTCAAGCCCGATAAAACCGGGCATGTCTCCATCGACGAGCTGCGCTCGCTCCTGCGCGCTGACACCGTGCTGGTGTCCATCATGCTGGTGAACAACGAATTGGGTACCCTGCAACCGGTAGCCGAGGCGGCCAGTGCGATCCGGGCATCCGACTCCCCCGCCCTGCTCCACTGTGACGCAGTACAGGGCTTTTTAAAAGCTGACTTCACACCCGCGGCACTGGGGGTTGACCTGCTGTCACTTTCCGGCCACAAAATCGGCGCCCCCAAGGGGATCGGCGCATTATACATGTCCCCCAAACTGGTTCCGGCCGCCGGGCCTCGACTCAAGCCCTTGCTGAGCGGCGGGGGGCAAGAGGGCGGCCTGCGCTCCGGCACCGAACCCACGTCCCTGATCGCGGCCTTTGCGGCGGCCGCCAAAGCCGGATCCGCCACCCGGGACATTGACATTGCTCACATGAACAAGCTGAAGGCTTACGCGGCCGAAAAGCTCACCGCGGCCATTCCCGGCCTGGAGCTGCTCGCTTCCAGCGACGCGCCCCATATTCTCCCCATCACCATGCCCGGCTATAAGAGCGAGGTGCTGGTTCGCTTTTTAAGCGACGCCGGAATCTACGTTTCCTCCGGCTCCGCCTGTCACAAAGGCACACCCAGCCATGTTTATCGCACACTGGGCCTCCCCAAGCCAAAGCTGGACGGCGCGCTGCGCATCTCCTTCTCTCCCGCCACGACCACCGGAGATATTGACGCACTGACACTGGGACTGCGTGCCGCCCAGGCGCAGCTGCTGACCGCTCTTTCCTGACGGCGCCAGAGGCATAATCTGATTTAAGAGGTAATTACTTTGTTTTCCTATCTAAAGCGCGGCCCCGGCTTTTATCAGGAAGTCGTCTTGCTGGCCGTCCCAATCGTTCTGCAATATCTGGTTACCAACGCGCTGAGTCTTGTGGACACCTTTATGGTGGGCGTGCTGGGAGAATCGCCCATGGCAGCCGTCACGTTGGCAAACATTCCATGCTATGTGCTTCTTATGGTCATTTTCGGGATTCAAAGCGGATCTGCAGTGCTCATTAGCCAGCACTGGGGAAAATCCGACCCGGACAGCATCAACCGCATCATTGGAATCGGTTTGTATCTGGCAGGGGGCATCACGCTTTTCTTCTCGCTGCTCCTCTACTTTTTCCCCGTCCCCTTTCTAAGCCTGTTTTCGAATAATGAGGCACTGGTCCTGCAAGCTGCCAGCTACGGAAAAATTGTTGGCTTTTCCTATTTCTTCAACAGCCTGACCGAGGTCTACCTTGGAGCCCACCGCAGTATGGGAAATCCTCGTCTGGGCATGATCATCCTTGCTCTGTCCATGATGGTAAACACGTTTCTCAACTGGGTGCTGATCTTTGGCCATCTGGGCGCACCTGCGCTGGGGATCGCCGGGGCGGCACTGGCCACGCTGCTGTCCCGAATCCTGGAATTTGTCATTACCGTCAGCTATGCCGCCACCGACCGCCGATTCCGCCTTCGTCCCGCTCTGTTGCTGCGCCCCGGTCAGGCTATGCTCGCAAAATTCATCCGCTATGGCACGCCGGTCGTGGCGAACGAGACGCTGTGGGGACTTGGAACCACCCTTTACCCCACCATTATGGGTCACATGACAGACAACACCCAGATTCTGGCTGCCTTTACTCTGGCCGGCAATCTGGAAAAAGTCTGCATCGTTGCAATTTTTGGCGTGGCTGGCACCACGGCCATTCTGGTGGGGAAGGAAATCGGCGCGGGACGGTCTGACCGGGTCTATGAGCTGGGCCTGACCATGGACACGCTGGCTCTTTTTTCCGGCATCCTGGTCGGCGGCGTGATGCTGCTGCTCACCCACTTCGTATTTGCCCCCTATCTCTTTCCCATGTTTGGCCTGTCGGAGAAGGCAAGTTCCATCACTTTAATGATGCTTACGGTAATCTTTACCGCACTGCCCATCCACGCTTTTAACACCACCAACATTGTTGGCGTTCTGCGGGGCGGCGGGGACGTGCGCATGGCTTCCCTGATTGATCTCTTCCCGCTGTGGCTGGTTTCGCTGCCCGTCACCGCCCTGTTTGGTTTGATGTTTCAGCTGGATATTTTTTGGGTTTATCTTGCCACGATGCTGGAGCAGGTAATCAAATTTTTTGCGGGGGTGCACCGTCTCCGCTCCGGTCTATGGATTCATGACCTGACCCAGTTCAGCTATCAGAAGAAGGAGGAACTTTCATGAAGATTACGGTTTTGATTGAAAATAAGACGGAGCGTGACGACCTTACCGCCGAGCACGGCCTATCCTTCCACATTGCATACAACGGGGCTTCTTATCTGCTGGACGCAGGCTCCTCCGGTGCCTTTGCGGACAACGCCAAGGTGCTGGGCGTGGATCTCTCTGCCGTGGATACTGCCGTACTCTCCCATGGTCACTACGACCACGCAGACGGTCTGCGCCGGTTCTTCGCGGAAAACAATTCAGCAAAGCTCCACTTGATGAAAACCGCCTCAGACGGCTATTTTTCTCTGAAAAATAACAACTATCATTTTGTCGGTATCCACCAGGACCTCTGCACAGCCTACGGCGACCGCTTCGTCCCTGTCACCGGTATCACCGAACTGGCCCCCGGCGTCACCTTGGTGCCGGACACGATGTCAAGCGGCCCCTTTGCCAGCCGGGAAACGCATCTTTTCCGCAAGGTTTCGGAAGACAATTTCGTTCCCGATGATTTTTCCCACGAGCAAAGCCTTGTCTTTGAAACCCCCAACGGCCTTGTGGTATTCAACTCGTGCAGTCACAGCGGAATTGTGAATATCGTTCGCGGCGTCTTGAACGCCTTCCCCGGCAACCGAGTCTGTGCGGTTGTGGGCGGCTTTCATATGATGAGCCCCGGCCAGAATGCCATGAACTGCACGGAAGATTATGTCCGCGCCGTGGGCGACATGCTTGCGGATATGGGCGTCAAGACAATTTACACCGGTCACTGCACCGGCGACGCGGCGTTCTCCTATCTCCGCGCCCACCTGGGCGATCGGGTGCGATATCTATACACCGGAGAAACAATCGAACTATGACCCCTTGTTTTTCGTTGCAAGGGGGAGGTTTGCTGATGCAAATCTCCCCCTTTTTTCTTGTCCGTACTTTTTTAAAGCCAAACTATTGACAATCCATGGGGATAGTGGTAAATTAGCGTTAGCACTCATAAAGAGCGAGTGCTAAATTTGCATTGATTCCCCTCTATGCGGGTATATTGCAAATAATGGAGGTGATCTGATGGAATTGACTGACCGGAAAAAGCAGCTCCTCCGCGCCATTGTAGA
Organism: Oscillospiraceae bacterium; assembly: GCA_963666535.1. Lineage (GTDB taxonomy): Bacteria > Bacillota > Clostridia > Oscillospirales > Oscillospiraceae. The sequence continues at coordinate 3,115,121 of OY762913.1, forward strand.
GGAATATATCATCACCGCCGAACCGGTAGGTTCTAAATCCATTGCGCAGTCCGCCGGTATGGACATCTCCTCTGCTACCATCCGCAATGAAATGGCTGACCTGGAGGAGATGGGCTATTTGGAAAAGCCGCATACCTCCGCCGGTCGCATCCCTTCCCCCAAGGGCTACCGTCTTTATGTCAACGAATTGATGGAAGAGCAGCGTCTGTCTATGGAGGAAACCCGCCAGATCAACGATGTCCTTCAGCACAAAATGAAGCAGCTGGATAAGATCATTGACGAAGCCGGTAAAATAGTCTCCAGACTAACCAACTACCCCGCCTTTGCCCTTTCCGCGGGAACACAGCGCATGACCATTCGGCGTTTTGACCTGATTCTGATTGATGACCATTCTTTTATCGCCGTGGTCATGACAGATACCAATGCGGTAAAGAATAAACTCATCCATCTGCCTGCAGAGCTATCCCAGTCCCAGTTGCAGCTTTTGACCACACTGCTCAACACTTCCTTCACTGGGAAAACGCTGGAAGAGCTGACGCCGGAACTGATGCGTATGGCGGATCATGCGGCAGGCAACACTTACGGGCTTGTTTCTCTGGTGGTCTCCTTCGCCATGGAGATCCTGGATGAATCGGAACGCCAGTCCGTCCACACCAGCGGCGTTGGGCATTTGTTGGAGCACCCCGAATATCAGGACGTGAACAAAGCCCAAAAGTTATTGAGCTATCTGTCCGACGACCCGAATCTTGACGGGTTCCCCGGTCTGACTCTGTCAGGAGATGAGAACACAAAAATCCTCATCGGCCCTGAAAATGTGGCTGACGAACTGAAGGATACCAGCGTCGTACTGGCAAGCTATGATATCGGCGATGGGATGCGCGGCGTCATCGGCGTAGTAGGCCCTACCCGCATGGATTACGCCAAAGTCGCCGCCAAGCTCTCCTGTGTGGCAGATAGCTTGAGCCAGCTGTTTGGGCAGAACGGACTGCCACCGTGCAAAGACGAACCAGAGCAACCCCATCCTTAGGAGGTTTCATACATGAGTGAAAAGAAAAAAGCAAAACAAGCCGAGCCGGAAACGAATCCGGACGCCATTCCCGATTCCGCTGTAGCAGAAGAAGAAACGGTGTCGGACATCCCTCAGGCGATTCCTGAGGCAGAGGTTATCGACCCCCTGCAGGCAGAACTGGAAGTACTCAAAAACAAGGTGGCTGAGCAAGAAGAGAAGTATCTGCGGCTCGCCGCCGAATATGACAACTTCCGCAAGCGCAGCCAGAAAGAAAAGGAAACCGCATGGACAGATGCCAAAGCGGATACTGCCGCCGCATTTCTCCCTGTTTACGATAACCTGCAGCGTGCGCTGAAGCAGGAAACGGCGGACGAGGCTTACGCCAAGGGCGTGGAAATGACCATGACCCAGCTGCAGGAGATCCTGAAACAGCTATCTGTGGAAGCCATTGAAGCCGAAGGGCAGCCCTTCGACCCCTCCCTGCACAATGCGGTGATGCACATCGATGACGAGTCTTTTGGCGAAAACACGGTGGCTGAAGTGTTTCAGCAGGGCTTTCAATGCAGTGGTAAAGTCATCCGCTTTGCCATGGTAAAGGTCGCAAATTAGCACCTGGAGCCATCACCCCGTAACACAACGGGCCAAATCAATTAACAAACAATCAACTTACTATATTGGAGGAATTCATCATGTCTAAGATTATTGGTATCGATCTCGGTACAACTAACTCCTGCGTTTCTGTTATGGAGGGCGGCGAAGCCGTCGTCATTGCCAACGCCGAGGGCAACCGCACCACCCCTTCCGTCGTCGCTTTTTCTAAGGACGGCGAGCGCATGGTGGGCCAGGTTGCAAAGCGCCAGGCCATCACCAATCCCGACCGTACGGTTATTTCCATCAAGCGCGAAATGGGCTCCGACTACAAGGTCAGCATTGATGGCAAAAAATATACCCCCCAAGAAATTTCGGCCATGATTCTGCAGAAGCTGAAGGCTGACGCCGAAGCCTATCTGGGTCAGTCCGTCACCGAGGCCGTCATCACCGTCCCCGCCTACTTCACCGACGCGCAGCGTCAGGCCACTAAGGATGCCGGCAGGATCGCGGGTCTTGACGTAAAGCGCATCATCAACGAGCCCACCGCCGCCGCTTTGGCTTACGGCTCCGACAAAGAATCCGATCAGAAGATCATGGTCTATGATCTGGGCGGCGGCACCTTCGACGTGTCCGTGCTGGAAGTGGGCGACGGCGTGATTGAGGTTTTGGCCACCGCCGGTAACAATCGCCTGGGCGGCGACGATTTTGACAAGTGCATTATGGACTGGATGGCCGCCGAGTTTAAAAAGGCAGAGGGCATTGACCTGACCGGTGACAAGGTTGCCATGCAGCGCCTGAAGGAAGCCGCCGAAAAAGCCAAAGTTGAGCTGTCCGGCGTTACCTCCTCCTCCATCAACCTGCCCTATATCACCGCAGACGCCACAGGTCCCAAGCATCTGGATCTTACACTGACCCGCGCGAAATTCAATGAACTGACCCATCATCTGGTGGAAGCGACCATGGGGCCCGTCCGTCAGGCTATGAGCGACGCCGGCCTGTCCGGCAACGACCTTGCCAAAGTTTTGCTGGTGGGCGGCTCCAGCCGTATCCCCGCCGTGCAGGACGCAGTCAAGCAGATCACCGGTAAGGACGGCTTCAAGGGCATTAACCCCGACGAATGCGTCGCCATGGGTGCGGCCCTGCAGGGCGGTGTCCTGGTGGGCGACGTAAAGGGCCTGCTGCTGCTGGATGTCACCCCCCTGTCCCTGGGTCTGGAAACCATGGGCGGCGTGATGACCAAGCTCATCGAGCGCAACACCACCATCCCCGCCAAGAAGAGCCAGGTGTTCACCACCGCCGCCGACAGCCAAACCTCTGTCGAGGTTCATGTGCTGCAGGGCGAGCGCGAAATGGCACAGTATAACAAAACCTTGGGCCGCTTCAATCTGGACGGGATTGCCCCTGCCCGCCGCGGCGTTCCCCAGATCGAGGTCACCTTTGATATCGATGCCAACGGCATTGCAAATGTCTCCGCCAAGGATTTGGGCACCGGCAAGGAGCAGCACATTACCATCACCTCCTCCACCAACATGTCCAAAGAAGACGTGGAGAAGGCCGTAAAGGAAGCCGAGCAGTTCGCCGCCGAGGACGCCAAGCACAAGGAAGAGGTAGATGTTCGCAACCAAGGCGACCAGATGGTGTATCAGACCGAAAAAACCCTGGAGGAACTGGGCGACAAAATCGACTCTGGCGACAAGAGCAACGTAGAATCCGCGCTGAACAAGCTGAAGGACGTGCTGAAGGGCTCGGATACCCCGGCTATCAAGGCCGCCACTGAAGAACTGTCCAAGGCGTTTTACGCCGTGTCCGAAAAGCTGTATCAGCAGCAGGGCGGACAGCAAGGCGCGGGCCCCGACAACTTCAGCGGCAGCGCGGATGCAGGCAGTGATCCCAACGTGGTGGACGCCGACTATGAAGTGGTGGACGAAAACAAGGATCATCAGTAAAACCCGATTCAGTGACCACGCAGGGGCAGGGAAACCTGTCCCTTGTGTGGTGTTCACAAGGCGTTAAAGAATAAGTCCCGGGACTCCCATTTGGAAGCCCTTAGGAGTGATAGAAATGGCAAATCAAAAACGAGATTACTACGAGATTTTGGGTGTTTCCAAGGGGGCCAGCGACGCAGACCTAAAAAAGGCCTACCGCAATTTGGCCAAGGAGAGCCACCCTGATTTGAATCCGGACAATAAAGAAGCAGAAATGCGGTTCAAGGAAATTAACGAGGCCTACGAGGTGTTGTCCGACAAGGATAAGCGCGCCCGTTATGATCAGTTTGGCCACGCAGGTGTCGATCCCAGTTTCGGGGCAGGAGGGGGCGGCTTCTCCGGCGATTTCGGCGACCTGGGTGATCTGGGCGACCTGTTCGGCTCCTTCTTCGGCGGCGGCTTTGGTGGCAGCAATGCACGGCGCAACGGCCCGCAAAAAGGGGAAAGCCTGCGCGTCAACCTCACGCTGACCTTTCAGGAAGCCGCGTTTGGCTGTGATAAGGAAATCAGTCTGGGCCGCACCGAAAAGTGTGATGTCTGCGGCGGCAATGGCTGCGCACCGGGCACTACGGCCGAGGTTTGCCCCGACTGCCATGGTAGCGGCACGGTCCGCACGCAGCAGCGCACCCCCTTCGGTGTGATCGCCTCCACAGGCGAATGCCCCCGCTGCCAAGGCACAGGAAAGAGCATTCTTCAGCCCTGCAAAACCTGCAATGGCTCGGGAACCGTTCGCAAGCAGAAGAAAATCACGGTCAACATCCCGGCCGGGATCGACGATGGGCAGGCGGTCTCCCTGCGCGGACAGGGCAACACCGGTCGGAATGGCGGCCCCAACGGTGATCTGATTGTCAGCATTACAGTACGCCCCCACCCTCGCTTTGTGCGGGACGGCACCTCAGTCCTGGTGGAGCAACAGGTTTCTTTTCTGCAGGCCGCGCTGGGTGCGGAGCTGGAAATTCCCACCATCGACGGTTCGGTGCGGTACACATTGCCGGAAGGTACGCAAACCGGCACCACCTTCCGTCTGAAGGAAAAGGGCATCCCCAGTCTGCGGGGCGCACGGCGGGGCGATCAATATGTCACCGTTAAGGTTGTCACCCCCACCCATCTCACCGCCCAGCAAAAGGATGCCTTACGCGCGGCATTTCGTGAGGATGCGGGCATCGGAGATGCTGAATCAAAGTCGGAAGAAAAAGGCTTCTTCGAAAAGCGGAAAAAGAAAAAATAAAGACAGGGCGGCGTTCTTACTCAGAACGCTGCCCTGTCTTCTCACGCTTGCCATATGGTTACCGCGCTGACAATGAATCAATCAGCTCGTTCTCTACACTTTACCAGGACTTTACATAATCTATCTTTCCAATTTTACATTTTCAATATATAATGTAAATTGTATCAAAAAGACCATAGAAAGGGTGTGTTGGTATGCTGATCTATATCGTAGAAGATGACGCCGAGATTCGAGAGATGGAGTGCTACGCGCTGCACAGCAGCGGCTTCGAGGTATCCGGTTTTGGTGAGGGGCGGGAATTATTCCCTGCACTCGCGCGCAGATTGCCCGATTTGATCCTTTTGGACATTATGCTGCCTGGCGAGGACGGCCTCTCCATTTTAAAAAAAGTCCGCGCCGCCGCGGACACCAGGCACACACCGGTCATGATGGTAACCGCCAAAACCACCGAGTTGGATACTGTGCGTGGTCTGGATCAGGGCGCAGACGACTATATTACCAAGCCCTTTGGCATTATGGAACTTGTCTCTCGGGTCAAAGCGCTGCTGCGGCGCACAGCGCCCCTGGAAACACCCGATTGCTTGATCTTCGCCGGCATCCAGCTGGACGACACCTCCCACACCGTAACCGCAAACGGTGTGCCCTGCACGCTGACCTTCAAGGAATATGAACTACTGAAATTGTTACTCTCCAATCCCGGCACCGTGTTCAACCGCGAGGTCATTATGGACAAGGTCTGGGGCTTTGAATACGGCGGCGCCACCCGCACGGTGGATATGCACATCAAAACGCTGCGGCAAAAATTGGGCGACTGCGGCGACGAGATCAAAACCATCCGCAATGTTGGCTATAAGCTGGGGTGAGCATAACTGATGGAAAATAAAATAACACTTAGCCTGTTTTATATGGGACTGTTCTCTGCCTTCGTTTCCATCGTCCTCACAGGCGTGGCGTTCTACAACTCCTTCCAAGTTGAAATAGAGAAAAGTCTGCAAAGCAGCACAGCCTTGGTTTTGGCCGCCTATGACGAGAACGGCAGCAGCAGTCAGCTGGATCGGTACGCGCAGCAGGATCTGCGCCTGACCTTGATCTCCCCGGACGGAACTGTCCTGTTCGACAGCGTGGCAAATCCAAGCAGCATGGACAATCATTTAAATCGCCCCGAGGTACAGCAGGCGCTGGAAAGCGGTAGCGGGAAGTCTCACCGTCAGTCTGCCACCTTGGGCACCGATGACTATTACTACGCGGTTCTGCTCACTGATGGCAACATCCTGCGCGCCTCTGTGGCTGTCAGCAATATCTTGCAAGCCTTCGGTCAGGCCTACCCCTCCCTCATTCTGGCGCTGGTATTCATCACCGTGCTTACCGTGATATTTACGCTGATCCTCACCCAGCATTTGATCCGTCCCATCAAGGCACTGGCCCGGGATATGGACGATCCAGGGCTGGCAAATGACCCCAAGCGTGTCTACCCCGAGCTCGTTCCCTTTGTGCTGGAAATCCAAAACCAGCGCGCCACAAGGGAGCAAATGCGGCAGGAGTTCACGGCCAACGTTTCTCATGAGCTAAAAACCCCCCTCACTTCCATCTCTGGCTACGCTGAAATGATCGAAACTGGTCTGGCTAAACCCGAGGATGTAAAGCGATTCGCCGCCACCATTCAAAAGGAGGCAGGGCGAATGCTGGCCCTCATCAGCGACATCATCCGTCTGTCCCGACTGGATGAAGTTGGCGGTGACATGCGCCGTGTGCCGGTAGACCTTTACAGTGTAGCGCAGGAATGTGCAGAAAGTCTCGCCACTGTCGCGGGAAAACGCGGGATTCGCATCACGGCCGAAGGTTCCTCCTCTGTGGTGGAAAGCGACCCCGATCAGGTTTGGGAGCTTATTTTTAATCTTGCGGACAACGCTGTGCGATATAATCGGGACAACGGCTCGGTTTCCATCCTGGTCGCCCCCGGCAAAGTAACCGTGAAAGATACCGGCATTGGCATTCCCAAGACCCACCAGAGCCGCATTTTCGAGCGCTTTTATCGCGTGGATAAAAGCCGTTCCAAGGCCACCGGCGGCACCGGCTTGGGTCTTTCCATCGTCAAGCATATTGTCGAGCTCAACCACGCCGAAATCCAAATTTCCAGCACGGTAAATGTGGGTACCGAAATCACGGTACTATTCCCACCCCTCTCATATACGTAAAATTAATGTAAAACTTTACACAGATTTTACACAATGCTTCAGTTTGATTTTACCTTTGGCTGATACAATGATAGGCACAGGACTGCGAGCACCGCCTTCCTGTGCCATTTTTGTTGATATAGGAGTAAGGTATGGATCTCTTCTCAATCTTTTCGCTCTGCGGTGGACTGGCCTTTTTTCTGTTCGGCATGCACGTCATGTCAGACAGCTTGAAAAAACTGGCCGGCGGCCGTATGGAGGTCATATTAAAACGAATGACCTCGAACCCTGTGAAAAGCCTTCTTCTGGGTGCCGGCATTACCATTGCCGTCCAGTCCTCCTCGGCAGTCACGGTCATGCTGGTGGGTCTTGTCAATTCCGGCATCATGGAATTGGGCCAGACCATCGGTATCATCATGGGCTCCAACATAGGCACCACCCTCACGGCGTGGATTCTAAGTCTCACCGGCATTGAAAGCGACAATTTCCTGATTAAGCTCCTCAAGCCGGAATCCTTTTCCCCGGTTCTGGCTCTCATCGGCATCATCCTCATCATGGTGGCAAAAAGCAACCGCAAAAAGGACATTGGGTCTATTTTGGTCGGCTTCTCCGTTTTGATGTATGGCATGGAGATCATGAAGGATGCCGTGAGCCCCTTGGCGGACATTCCAGAATTCTCCAGCATCCTTACTGCCTTTACCAACCCGTTGCTGGGCGTTCTGGTCGGTGCGGTGTTCACCGGCGTGATCCAGTCCTCAGCCGCTTCCGTGGGCATTCTGCAGGCACTCTCTCTCACCGGTGGCATTACCTACGGCATGGCTATTCCCATCATCATGGGGCAGAACATCGGCACCTGTGTCACCGCATTGCTGTCCAGCATCGGCGTCACCAAAAATGCCAAACGGGTGGCTGCCATCCATGTATGCTTTAACTTAATTGGCACTATAACGTGCCTTTCCGTGTTCTATCTGGCGCATTTTCTTTTGAATTTTCAGTTTACAAGCAGTGCCATTTCCCCCGTAGGCATCGCCTGCGTCCACAGTATCTTTAACATTGCGACAACGATCATTCTCCTGCCCTTCACCAAGCAGCTTGAGAAGCTTGCACGCCTCCTTGTCAAGGATAAGAAGACGAACGAGTCCTACGTTCTGCTGGATGACCGTCTGCTCCTCACCCCTTCTTTTGCCATTGCTCAGTGCCGCGAGATGACAGTGCAAATGGCAAATCTGGCCAAAAACTCCCTACTCGCTTCTCTGGAACTGGTGCGGGAATACGCTTCCGACAAAGCCGATGGCATTCTGGCCACGGAAGATGAAATTGACAAACTGGAGGACGAGCTTGGCACCTATCTGGTAAAGATCTCCTCCAAGGCCCTCACTGATTCGGATGGCAAAATGGTTTCCGAACTGCTGTACAATATCGGTGACTTCGAGCGCATCGGCGACCATGCCGTAAATATTGTAGAATCCGCCCAAGAGCTTCACGAAAAGCAGCTGTCCTTTTCGGATGAGGCCAAAAGCGAGCTCTCCACGCTGGTGGCAGCCCTTACCGAAGTACTCACCATCACGATCAAGGCTTTTGAAACGGGCGATTTGACTCTCGCCGCTCAGGTGGAACCCCTTGAGGAGGTCATCGACGGGCTGACGGACAAGATTAAAGCCCGCCATGTAGCCCGCCTGCAAAACGGATCCTGCACCATTGAGCTGGGCTTCTTGCTCTCCGACCTGCTCACCAACTGCGAGCGCACCTCTGATCACTGCTCCAACGTGGCGGTGGCGGTCATTCAGCTGCATAACGCGTCCTTTGAAACCCATAGTTATTTACAGGAAATCAAGGAAAACCATCAGCCCGAATTTGTCAAATCATTTGAGGACTATCAGGAAAAATACCGGCTTGCTCCTTGACCTGCCAATAGAAAGCGGCGCCCGCGATCGCGGGCGCCGCTTTCTATTGGCCTACATAATGTCTGCTGAACAAAGCAAAAACTTAATCCTATCAATGCTTCCAAGCTGTTTTGTTTTGTTCCTGTGCAAATTTTTTGTTATAATCGACCAACGACCTTGCACTTTTGGTAAATGCGCTCCGAAAATCGCATTTGTTCCGTTGACATTACATGACCAGCTTCTCCAGCCCCTCCCACGTCAACCCCAGTGCCTCCACTTCGCCCCAAGTTTCAAACCGTTCCTCCATTAAGGCCCATGTGATGTACCAATAGGCATATTGAATCGCCAGGTGACACGGAATGATATCCTCAACAATTTTTTTCATCTCGTCTATTCCATCCGGGATCCCAGGTACATCGGGGAAAGAAACCGCAACTGTCTGCACGGTCTCGGCTTCCCTTACCACAGTGTTCAGTCCGCATCCGGACAGGTTGTCGTTGATCGCCGCCAAAGTGAAGCTGTCTCCTCCCACGCGGAGCAGCGCCGCCAGCGCTATGCGAAGCCTCTCGGTGCTTTCAGTCACCGGCTGGTGCGCCAGCAGGGATGCAGCTGCCGAAATCCCTGCGTTTTGGGCCGTTACAAGGTTCATTTCTCGCTGGCTGTCCTCCAGCAGTTCCTCTACCTGATCCAAAGCGGCACCCACGGCAGTCAGTTCAGCCCCATTGAAGCTGTCCTCCAGTTTATAAACGCCCAGTGGCTCCAGTAGCCCTATCAGGTAATCCCTGTAACTCATGCCATCTCCTCCACCGTGATAGTTCCCAGCACAGGCAGTTCATCTCCGGCAATCGCAAGATCCGCAGCAGGGATGGAGATGGCGCAGTTGCTCACACTGTCTACAGAAAAAACAAGGCTTCCCAATTCAGCCAAAAGGACGTTTTTCCCCAATCGTTCGCCCGTAAACCATTTTTGCAACATCGCGCGTACGGCTGCTGCAACAACTGCGAACTTTTCGTTTTCCTCCACTTGGATCGTCACCACCATATTCACTGTCACCGTTTTGGGTGCCAGCACCGCGAGATCAACGGCAATTTCCCGCTTTGTTTCAAAATAAGCCGTCAGTTCCTGCAAAAGTGCATTATTTGGTACGCCGGCGGCAGTGGCCACCACTAAATCCACCGTGCCAACGCCCCGCTTGCGGGGCAAAACCGTCACCGCCGCCACCTCGTCGAAGGACAGTGCACCTTGTTCATAAAACGCCGCATTTGCGCCGTTTGGCATGCGCTTATAGCTGTTCAGTACCCGCGCGCGCAATGTGTCGTCATCTTCCTCGTCGGCCCCGCCGGAAAATGCGTTTGGGTTGCTGCACCGGCTCACGCCCACCGGTGCCACGGACATGGACAGGATGCTCCCCATGGAAACATTCCCCGTCGTTCCGGCTTCCATCGCCTGCGCCGCCGCGTCCACATAAAGTGAGCCGGCGTTCAGCGTCACGCTCTCGGTGGTCTTAAACCGAATCAAGCCCGCCGTCATGCACACTGTCCCCGCTGCAATGAAAATATCTGCGGCCACAGCCGCATCCACGTAAAACCGGATATTCCCTCCCGCCGCCACGGCCGCACGGCGCTTCAGGCCCCGCATCTCTGCATGATGATCCAGATATTCTCCCTCTGCCGATTGGGGAAAGCATTGGTTCGTCACCCATTCGCATTGGACGTGAAGCGCATAGATCTGCGCTGCCACCGCATAAAGCCGCACCGCAAGGTCACCGCTGTCCGAAACCTCCACCCCGGTCTCTTCCGCAAAGACGGTCCTCATCTCGCTATAGATTTCCTCTGTTGTTTTCAATTACCAGCTCTTCCCTTCTCTGCCTTCACAACGTCAGTTCCACGGATAGCGTTTCCCCCTGCCATTCCAGCGCCACCGTCAGGGCCGCGGTGTCTCCGTCCTGCGTCAGCGCCACAGCGGTCACCGTAAGATCGGTCTCTTCCGCCAGCGCCTCGGCCACATACTGCTGTGCCAGACTCTCCCGTGCACATGGCTTCTCCCGCATCACCAGATACAGTTTGCTTCCAAGCTCAGGCAAAAACGGAAACGCTCCCCGCCGCGCCGTCAGCCGCCACAGCACTCGCTGCAGCACCTCTTCCGCCCCGGCCACACTGGCGAATCCGCCCGCGCCGTCCGGCACATAATCTTTGTTTTTCAGCAGTAGTTCCATCCACTTATCCCCCTAATAGTTTCGCCACGGTTTTTTCAATCAGTTCTGTCAGCTCTGTACCGCCCACCATCAGCGTCCCCGTCACGGACAAAGTGCCATTGACCGTCGTATTCCCTGTAAGCTTTGCCCCACCGCTGTTCTGCAAGTAAAGCGACACCCCACCGTCTGATGCAATCAGCACCTCCCCCGCAGCGATTTCAGTCTCAACCGCTCGACCGGCCACACAGGGCTTTTCCCGCTCTCCCCCAGTCTTCAGCACCAGCAGACTGTCTCCGGTTTTGGGTCTCCACTCATACCCTCCCGGCGAAAAAACCGGCAGGCTGCGCCGTTCTCCGTCCAAATAAACACTCACATCATTTCCGCCAATGGTAACCGTTCCGATGTCAGCGGCAGTTTCTCTCTTTTTTTCTTTGTTTCCTTGCTTTGCAAGCCACATAGCCTTCTCCTTACATCACCGCATCCCGGTCACCCAGCACAAGTGTGGTCCAGGTCCCGTCTTCGTTTTCCTCCACGGCAGCCTCCATCACCCGGTAGGTTCCGTTGCGCCCCCAGTTGCTTCTGGACAAGCGGATCAGTTCTCCAGGCGCAGCAAGGAAGGCGATCGGCACCGTGATCTCAAGCTGTATCAGTTCCGCTTTTGACTTGTCCAGCTGGAACTGTCCGCTGTATCGCATAACCTTGTAGCTGCTCCTGCCTGGCATGGACAAAATCTGACGACTCTGTCCACCCCGGTTTTTAAAGGTAGTGTTCTCCACGCTTTCCACTGCCTGGCGCACCTTGTCCCGCACCAGCACCTCCGACAGCACACCGTATCGTCTGTCCCGGCACACCAATTCCGTTACCGGTGTGGTGTCGTCAATCTGCAGGGTTCCATTGTCTGTCCATTTGGTAAGTAAAAGTTCTCCTTCCCGGTTAAACCGGGGCGCCACCCCACCGTAGTAGCGCGCAAACTCGTATAGCACTGACCATTCGCTGCTCCCGCTGGAAACAGAAAACCCACTCACAGCAGGCAGTGCTTCCCGGCCTCCTACCGCCACACCATAGGGCTCCACATGATCGCGCAAAATGTCCGCCACCGTGGCCGTCTGATAATCTGCGGCTTCGGCCTCATTGTCCAGCAGAAGTGCCGCCATTCCCCGCCCGCTGATCTCCAGCAGGCAGCCCTCTTCACACCAGGTAACCTCGCACTCATCCACCACGCCGGAAAAAACCGTCTCTCCATTCTCGGTTCCCAAAAAGCGGATCGCGTCCCTCAAAACCAATTCTTCCCCGCTCTCCCAGCAGCACCGCAGCCAAAAGCTGTCACACGGTACGCCCGCCGTGTATTGCAGCTTCCACGCAAGCAGCGTCGGCAACTGATATTGGGTCCCATCGTAACAGGTTAAAACCCCAATCATCCCGTCACCTGCACCCTCTGTCCCACAGCAATCAGGTTCGGGTTTTTAATCGAGTTGAGTGCCACCAGCGCAGCCACCGTGGTGTTGTAGCTCCGGGCAATGGCCCACAGAGTCTCTCCCTTCACCACCGTATGGACGGTTTGGTTGGCCTTTGCCACCACTGTTTCGGATTGTGTAACCGCCTTCACTGCCTTCAGCGTGGCTGCACACTTGTCGCAGTCCTCCCAAAAGGTAAAGGAATAATTCACATAATCTGGCCGCGGCTCCTGCTTCAGGGTCAGTTCTACAAAATAAGCAGTCGTTGCCTGCCACACCGGGTGGCTCAGTGTTCCTGGCCCCGCATTGTAAAACGTGCTGACCAGCGCTCCAAATTGTTTGTAGGCGTCCTCCCCCACAAATTCACCTTCCCCACTGATCACCCGAAAGGTGCGGCCCATGTCCTGCATCTGATACCGCCCAAATGGAATTTTGTGCGGCGCGACCTTTCTCTCGTAGGTAATCGAATAGACTCTTGGATTGTGGGGCCAGGTATAGTCCTTGTACCGCATCGATGTCAAATTCATCTGTCGCTTACTCCTTTAAACCCGCTAAAACAGCGCAAATCCGCTGTCGTATCTCCTCGCATCCCGCTCTGCGGCACGGTCTATCCGTACCAGCAGCGCATCCCGTTGCGCAAGGGTTCCCGTCTGCCCCGCCGTCACAGCACGCCCCTGCTGTGGGGCAAATTCCCCCGCCGCCGGTGTCACAGGCTTCCTTTCGAGCAACCCTGCCATGTGATGCTCTCTGGCTGCCGTTTCATATAGCGTCTCCGCTGTGCCGCCCAAATGCCCTTTCCCTGCGTCAACCCCTGCAATGTCTGCTCTCACCCTCTGCTGCCACTGGGCCCATGTCGCCTGTTCCGCAGTGTTCCCCGCTTTTTCTTCGGCATTCCCCGCGGCGCCGCCCGGAGCGTTTCCCGGGGTGTTCCCCACAGCGCGGCCGGGGACGGGACCTGTCTCCGTCTGCCCGTCCCCGGTTTGCTCCGCCATGCCGCGCGTCTCTTGTATGCCGCTAACCTGCTTCAGCTTTCGCCACAAATCCTCAGCGCCACCTTCCCCATCTCCCTCTGCTGTCACCGTCTGCCAAAGTTCCTCCAGATAGTCCATCACGGTGTATCACCCCTGCTCATTCTGAGGAATCGCGTCATGTCAAACCCAGCGTTTTCTCCGCCGTGCGCATCTTCTCTTCTAACGCCGCAAACCGGGCATCGCCGCTCCTCCGCCTCCTTCCGGCAGGTCGGGCACAGGCGTTCCAGCACTTCCTCGTCATCCAGCATGAGATTCAACACACACCACAGATAATCCCGGTCGGTCATTTTCTGGACGCGTTCCTCCGTGGGCAGCGCACCAAAACTGTGGAGCACACGCCATTCCAGGCGCTCATAAGGCGTGTGCTCCAAGCTTTTTTTAGGTCGTCCACCCGCTCCTTCTCATCCTCCACGGATGGGTTTTCCCTGTGGTTAAACTCAGCCCATTGTTTGGCCAGTTGGGCAATTTTTTCCACGCTCATGCCGCTCAGTGCGGCTTCACCGCTTGCAAAAACAGGCTTACCGTGTCGTTCCAGCGCCCTGGCCAGAAGGCAGGCGTTGGAGCAAAGCGCTTTTTCCCGCTGCTCCGCCATCAGCGTCGCCGCCTCCCGTCTGGCCTGCATAACCTCCATGGCCGAAAGCAGCCTCAGCTCCATTCCATTCCCGGCCGAAACACGGTCCGCACCGGTCAAAATTGATCTGCCCATGGTCACACCGCCGTTTCAATCCGTTTTGCCGCCACAACGGTCACTTTTTCCACCACCATGTCACCCAGTGTCGCGGTCTCTCCAATACTGCTCCATTGGCAGTCAGAGTAGATGATTTTCCGATCTGGTTTGCAGATCACCAGCGAAAAGCTCTTCAAGCTGTAAAAATCAATTCCGTCTCGAATCGCGGCATCGGTGGCATACAGCCGCGTCAATTCCAGCACATGGCTGGTCTGCCCCGGCACTGTGGCCACAGGCTCAGACTCACCGAATGCCTCCACCGCTGTGCTGGTGCGGGTGGCCTTGGCTGTGTAACTCTGTACCACAGCCACCTTTGTTCCTCCCACCTCAAGGTAAATGTCATTGCTGGTCGGAAATCCTGACAGTTTCATTCCTCATGCCCCCCTTAAACCGTAATGTGCGCCGTCAGCCAGATCTGGTTGAGCCCATGCGCTACTGTGAACGAAAACTCCACTACGCACACCGTGGCGTCGGTTGTCAGCGCCTGCGCTGTCACATTGTCGTACCCTGTGATGATCTCGCTGGCCAGCTTGCTTTCCAGCAACAGAACGACCTGAGAGCGGATAGCTCCTCTGCTCTGCTCGGTGTTCTTGGCCCGCTGGAAGTTTGCCCGCAGCGAGCGGCGTATCGTCGGGATCACGTCGTCGATGATTAAAATGGTAGATAATTCCCGCCAGGTGGAATCCGCCTCTCCGCCCGTTGTGGTGCGGGTCGTCACGCCCCGGATCACTGATATCTCCCCGCCCACGCTCTCCAGCGGTGTCACGCCGCCGCGAATCAGCAAATCCACCTCGCTTTCGGTAAATTTTGAGGACAAGCCGGTCAAGCCGGTCAGGGCTGCGCCGCCCAGCGGAACTGCCGGGTCGCTCTCTCCGGCGATGGCTCCCGCTACTGCGGCGGCCAGTGCCCCGCCGCCCGCAGTTCCCTCCTCCGGTGCCACCAATACCATGCGTTCACTGTTCAGTTCTGCCGCCCGCGCAGTCAACTGGGTTACCGTTTCTCCCGTACCGCCGCAAACCACCGCAATGCGCTCATTGCGTTCCTCCGAGGCCGCCTCCACCGCGTCCCGCAGCGCCTGCTGTGTGGCAATTTCCGTGCTGTCGCATAGCACGATCGAAATATCCTCATATTCATTCAGCTGGGCAAACGCCGCGGCATAGGCCGCTTCTCCTGCGCCACTGGCCAGCGGCACCGCTACCACGGCGGCCGCTCCGTTGAGCAGCAGCAGCTTTATCCTCGCCGTCATCGCATCGTCAGCGCCAAACGCCGCTACCGCCGCGTCATATCTGGTCATCGTCACTGCCTCTCCCGCCGTGCCTCCACTGCTGACAGCGACCAGTCCCACCGTCTTTACTCCGTTGTTGCCGCTGACGATGCTGGAAACGTCGTAGGAGGAATACACCCCCGGGCGCTCATGTGTTGTAACACTCATTTTTCTTGTACCCCTCTCACTTCAAAATCTGTAAAGGTGCCGCCCTCATCGCAAACAGCGTAAAGATATGCCGTGCATACCACCTGTGCCGTACGTTTGAACAGCCCCTCGCTCTGGTCGTATGTCGTCTCCCCACAGGAGAACGTCTTCACCGCAAGTCCCTCCGGTGTCCCTGCCTGAAGCGCATTCGCCAGGCGGTCAAACGCCGTCTGAAGCTCCGCCGCCCCCACGTTCTGCGTTGCGTAGAGATCCAGTCCGAACTCCACTTCCGCTTTTTTCCCGTACAGTTCCTCCCAGCTTTGGCTTTCATCGTTGTACCGTTCCCCTAAGTAGTCCTTGAATCCAGAAGGACCGGCTGCGCAGGAGCGCAGGGATACCGCCACCACAGCGCCATCCCTGCGCAGCCGCTTTTCATGGGGCCACGCAGTCACGGCTCTCAGTCCCTGCGCCTGCAAATACGCGGCCATTCTCTCCCGCAGGGTATCCAATCCAGTCATCGCTCACCCTCATCTCTTGGGGTCAGCACCCCCCACCAATGAGACAGCGTCCCCCCAGTGTAAATGGGCTGCGCCGCCTGCACGGTATAGGCCTGTCCCATCCATGTTACCCATCCACCCTCCATATCCACCATGGACAAAGTCGGCTCTCCCAAATAAAGAAACCGATCCCGTCTGCGCAGACCCAGGGGCGTTGGAACTTCCTGTTTCCAGTCCTCTCGCCGGTCAAGCACCGGCTGGATAAATGCCTTGCCCGTTTTTTCTGTGCCGTCGGGATCGTGCACCGTCACTGCCTGCCCCCACTGTGCCACAACCCGGTCAAACGCTCCATCCATCATCAGCCCTGCGCCCCCATAAAGCAAAAGCCGCTGCACTGCGTATAGGGTGCCATCAGCAGCTCCGCCTGTCTCCGCAGCGCGTCAGCCCGTTTTGCCTGGCTGCCCGCGGCTCCCTGCCGAATGGTCAGGCTGCCCGCGGTAAATGCCTCGGTCTCTCCGGTGCTCCGCCCGGCACAAATGCCCGCCAAGGCCAGCCATGCGCTGGCGCAGAGGAATGCGTCCTCGCACTCCTCTGCCGTCACGCCGTCCTTCAGGCGGCCGGTCAGCCCGGCCTCCGCCGCTTGGCATAGGCGAAGCAATACCTCATCCGTATCATCGCCCAGTCCGCCCAATGCCTTTGCCAGCGCAAAGATATCCTGCGTCATTCGACCTCCAGCACCTTGGCGGCATCGGCAAACAGCTTGGCAAAGCCGCTGATGGTGGTAATGGCGGCGCGCTCCAGCTGGCGATCAATCAGCTTGTCATATTCCACCATCACGTCGCTGCCCTGCACCATTTCCAACGCATAGTTCTTGTCCAGTCCGATGATCTTGCCGCTACCCAGGGCAGAGGTGCGCAGCAGCTGCGCGCCCAGCGGCGTTGCCAGTTTGCCGGTACCCTGAAAATTCAGTCCGGTCAGGGGATTCTGGAATTCTTCCAGCTTCAGCATCTGCAGCATCACGTCGTTGGATACCAGCAAGGTGTTCAGCTCATAGGGATCAAATGCAGCCCAAAGATCCACCAGGTCGTCATAGGTCAGCACGCCCGACACAGATACATTCAGCTTCTCC
Organism: Oscillospiraceae bacterium; assembly: GCA_963666535.1. Classification (GTDB taxonomy): domain Bacteria; phylum Bacillota; class Clostridia; order Oscillospirales; family Oscillospiraceae. Next base: position 3,132,434 of record OY762913.1, read on the forward strand.
GCTGCGTTTTTGTTTCCATCTCCATTTGCCAAAACATCGATGGCGTCTTCCAAATGCATCCGGTTGATGTGCGCGCCGATCTGTCGCAGTGTCACAGAAAACAGATCCAGCTTCTGATAGCGGATGGCCTCATAGGATGCCACCAGCATGCGGCCCCTCTTGTGTAGCTGCACCAGGTTCTCCTGTACCTTCACCGTGGTGGCCGGAATCGCCGCCCCCTCTTCCACGCGGCGCAGCTGCTTCTCCTCATCGGGTACGGAGGCAATGGAGCGGTAATCCATGCCGTCGAATCGGGTTACCGTAGCGGTAATTGCGGGCAGGATGTTGCTCTCCTCCATGCCCTGGCGAACCGAACGTGCGATGTACTCGGGAAACAGAACCGCGGAATCAGAGGTACGGAAAAATTTCTCCACCACGTCGCTGCCCGCGCCCTTTACCTTGATGTCAAAGCGCTTCAGCTGACGCTGGAAGGCGTCCATGCCCTCGGCATCCGTGCCTTTATACTGTTCGCTGGGGTCCTGTGCCTCCAGCACCTGGGTAAACGAGCACCCTGCCTGGCTGTACATTCCCTTGTCCAGCTTCAGCTCATTAAAATGATATGTCATATTCCTAAATTCCTCCTCTTTCTTACAGACAAATAACGGCCGTGCCGGCCGCGGCATCCACGGATACCACCAGATAGCTCCCGCCATTGGCATTCCCTGTCACGCCGCCGGTCCCATTGGCCGCCAAATGACAAAAGCCCACCGTCAAGGTTCCGGTATAGGGCAGCATGATAAAGCCTCTCACCTGTACGCCGGCAAACCCCTTCTCATTGGACAGCGCAACGCCGCAGAAGCGGTCGCCCTCGCTGCACGCACCCACGGTTCCATCCCCCGTCATCTTAACGGGCCGCTGTGCCACCACGCTGCTCTCCGCGTAAAACGTGGCTGTCATTGCTCCAATTTCCTCAAAAGATACCTTGTTCATGCTCGTTCCTCCTTCATTAAATCAAAAATGCGACGTCAGGCTGCGTGCCTGCGGTCATCTTTTCACAATAGGTCAGCTGGGTGTGCAGCGGATACCGCTCTCCCGCCCGCTTCTCCCAGGTCTTTTTCAGCTGCTTCAGCTCTCGCTCCTCCAATTTTTCCGTGATCCCCTGCAGCACGCCGCACGCCAGTTCCGGTTCCACAATGGCGCCCAGCCGCGCCACCTCGTCCTGCAGACTTTTGAGATAGCTGCGTCCCAACGCCGCCTCCCGTTCCAGCTTGTCCAAAGCCGCCAAACTCTCCGGTTCCTCTTCCAGTCTCTTTCTCAAATCCATGCCCTTCTTTTCCTCCATTCGTTTACGCTTCATAACACCTGCCTGTTTCTGGGCCGGTACCGCCACAAAGGACCATTCGTAGGCGTCCGTGGCATCTTCCAGCTGTGTGAAGCACAGCTTTCCGCCATATTGCTTCCCCTTCACATGACTGCACTTGATTCTGTCGTTCCTGTCCTCGCCGCAAATCGAACATACCGCCCGCGCCACCGAGCACCCCACGCTGACCTCTTTTTTGATGCCTGCCTCAATTTCGGTGATCAGGTCGCGGTTGCCCTCTGTGCGCACCATATAGGCGTAGCCCTTCACATAGCAATATCCGTCTCCCGCTCCCGTCTCCGTCCTCTCCTCGCGGATCAATTCCGTGCGATAAATGCGCGCCGCCTGTCCCATTGCGCTCCACTGGTGGTCGAAGATACCGCTCTTCCCCACAAAAAGCTCCGCCAGCTGTCCCAGCGTCTGTGGGGAAAACCGTTCGCCGTCCCGGTCAATTTCGTTGTCGCAAAGCTTGACAGAAAAGGGATACACTTCCTCTGCCGTCAATGTTTTCTGCGCCAGACTGTTGATCAGGTCCAACTCGGTTTCGTTCAAGGGAGCCGCCGCTCCCACCCCCGTCTGCTTGACTACTTTCATGCTCTGTTCTCTCCTCTCGGCCGTGTCACCCGCGCTTTTGTTCTGCCAAAAGTTCAGGCCATGCCGCCTTTCTTCCCGTTTTCTATCTGCAGGGCTCTTGCCTGCTCCCGGTAAAGTGCCGCCTTGGCTTCCTCCACCTGGTCCTGTAAATTAATTTCATCCCATTCCACCGTAACGCCGCCGCAGTAGCCGTTCAGGCGCAGCCACATTTCGCAGATCCGCTCCACCGCAGGTTCCAAGCTGCGTCGAATGGCCTCCAGTTCACTGGTCATCATGTCGGCCTGCTGCGAGCTCATCCGCTCGGTGCTGGACCAGGATAGACCCAGCATAAAGGGTGGAATCCCCGTGCGGGCAATCAGCTGTTCCAGAATCTGCCGCACCGGCACCTCGCTGTCCAAAATCTGATTGTCCGCGCCAATCACCTTGATTTCCACGTCTCCCACCGCCACGAAATCCCGCACATTGCCGCTCTTCCCCGCCTGCATCGCCGCGGACCATTCCTTGGCGAGCTGCTGGCAGTGCTCCTTGGCAAAGCCCCGGTCCGCCGTGTCTCTGTCCGGCTTGTATACCACCGCGAAGCGCACATTGCCCATGCGCTCCCAGTTCATCCCCACCGCCTGATAGATTTTCAGCAGCACCTCCGCCAAAAACGGCATAGACCGCAGCATGGACACGCCGTAAGGACTGTCCGTCTCAGGCTGAAACGGGGTAAACAGCAGCAGTTCCTGATAGGGCAGTTCTGCCAGCTCCCCATTTTCCCGCCGATTACAAATCGTAAATTCCAGTGGAGAATCTCCTTCTCGTATTTCCACATCAGCGGCATTTCCACACAGCACCGCGGCAATCCCCTTGCCGCGCCGCTCAGGCACGATCTCGCCCACGCCCCGCCCGCAGGTCAGCATGGAATCCAAATAGCAATCCAGAAAAGATTGGATGCCGCGTTGTCCTCTGCCCGTATTGACCGTACGGAGAAATCGTTCCATTTCCCCCTGTGCGCGCCGGTCGTCGCACGCAACGGTCACCCCCCCACACAGGCGGACGATTTTCAGCATCGCGGCGTCCACAATGGGTACCGCTTCTCGAATGGCGCGGTACAGCAGGATTTCTCCGGTTCGCAGGGGCACATAACCATCCAGCACCCCAAAGGGATGCCTTCCCCCGTTCCGCAGCTGCACCGCAGCCGCCGCGCTCTCCTCTCGCTTTTTCTTAAACAGTTCCATAAAACCTCTCCTCATCCTTCCGGGCGCCACTCCGCCCGTACTTGCCCCGCCTTTCCCGCCTGTTCCCATTCATTGTCCGCGGCCAAGCCGGCGTTTACATCCGCGCCCGCTCCACGTAACCCAGTTCCAGGCGGCTTTCCCTCTCTTCCGCCACCGTCGCAGCAAAGCACCGTATTTCGTCCATGGCATGTACCCCACGCGGCTTTCGCCGCGCGGGGCTCCCTTTCTTTTATTTGCGGACGGCAGGTCCAAGCCCCGCCGTCCTTCCCGCCTTCTCAGCGCGCACCCGCTTTGCGGGTGACCACGACCACGCCGTCTCATCCGCCACTTTGCCCCTCTCACATCCGCGCCCGCTCCACGTAACCCAGTTCCAGGCGGCTTTCCCTCTCTTCCGCCACCGTCGCAGCAAAGTACCGTATTTCGTCCATGGCATGTACCCCACGCGGCTTTCGCCGCGCGGGGACCCCTTTCTTTTATTTGCGGACGGCAGGTCCAAGCCCCGCCGTCCTTCGCGCCTTCTCAGCGCGCACCCGCTTTGCGGGTGTCCACGACCATGCCGTCTCATCCGCCACTTTGCCTCTCTTACATCCGCGCCCGCTCCACATACCCAAGTTCCAGGCAGTTTCCCTTCTCCTCCGCCACCGTTGCGGCAAAGTACCGTATTTCGTCCATGGCATGTACCCCACGCGGCTTTCGCCGCGCGGGGACCCCTTTCTTTTATTTGCGGACGGCAGGTCCAAGCCCCGCCGTCCTTCGCGCCTTCTCAGCGCGCACCCGCTTTGCGGGTGTCCACGACCATGCCGTCTCATCCGCCACTTTGCCTCTCTTACATCCGCGCCCGCTCCACATACCCAAGTTCCAGGCAGTTTCCCTTCTCCTCCGCCACCGTTGCGGCAAAGTACCGTATTTCGTCCATGGCATGTACCCCACGCGGCTTTCGCCGCGCGGGGACCCCTTTCTTTTATTTGCGGACGGCAGGTCCAAGCCCCGCCGTCCTTCGCGCCTTCTCAGCGCGCACCCGCTTTGCGGGTGTCCACGACCATGCCGTCTCATCCGCCACTTTGCCTCTCTTACATCCGCGCCCGCTCCACATACCCAAGTTCCAGGCAGTTTCCCTTCTCCTCCGCCACCGTTGCGGCAAAGTACCGTATTTCGTCCATGGCATGGTCGTGTTCCTTTTTCACTCTATCCTGCCCTTGAGCGCTGCTGTCCCAACAATATAATGAAAATTCCCGTATCGCATCCTGGCACGTTTCACAGATGATCAGCCGCCTCTGCTTTAACAGCCGGGCGGTCAGCCGTATGCCGGACAGTACGTCGTTGTCCGCCTTCACCACCCGCCAGCTCGCTCTCCGCAGCACTTCAATAAAACTGGCAGCCGAAGGATCTACCACCACAAGATCGACCTTCCGCTTTCCCGCCAGTTCCTCCAGCCTTTCTGCATATTCCCCATCCGTCATCTGCCGCTTTTCCCGCCGGGAGTCGAAATAGAATTCCTTTACCCGGTACCACGCGCCATCCCGCAGGCCCCACAGTCCGAAGGAAGCTGGATTCACGGTTCCATAATCGCAGGAGATGCACCACCGCTGCATGTCCCCCTTTGGCTCGGCGTCTATGTAGCTCCCATCAAAGAAGTCGTAGACCCGCCCTTCCGCGGCAACCCACTCCCCCAGTACGAATCGCCGGTAAAAGGTCCCTTGAAACGCCCGTCTGTACCGCTCCCGCACTTGCTCGGAAAGCCCCGGGTTATCCTCCATGGTCATGTGAAGATACAGTGCGCGGCGCTCCCCTGCCTTTTGGATCCACTCCTTGTAGAACCAGTGCTCCGGCCCTTCGGGATTGCAGGAAAACCACAGCTTCGCTCCCGGCTCCGAGCATCGGGCGCAGGCCTGCTCTACAAAGGACCGGGGCATCAGCACCACCTCGTCCAACAGCACACCGGCCAGCGTGATCCCCTGGATCAGCGCGGCGCTTCCCTCGTCCCTGCCGCCAAAGAGATAAAACGTATTTTTTCTTCCGTCCAGCCCCACAGTCAGCTGATTGCGGGATAGGGTCTCCTCACAGGACATTCCCATTTCTCTCAGCACCGGCAGCACCTCTGCGCACAAATTGCGCCGAACCGCTGAAACGGTCTTCCCGCACAGCGCGAACTGTTTCCCATCAAATCGCGCCGTCGCCCAAAAGAAGAACGATAGTCCCATGCACAGCGTTTTGCCGCTTCGCACGGCGCCGTCGCAAATGATGGCATCCTCCTGCCCCGTTCTCCACCAGCGCAGAATCTGTCTCTGCTTTTTCGAAAAGCATGCAAGCTTCATGCTTCCCCCTGTTCCCCTTCCAGCGCCCGGAAAAATTCCTGTGCCGCTTCCCTGTCGTCACCCTGCTTTTCCATGGAGGCCATTTTCTCCAGCGCCGCCATTCGGTCCACCAGCTTGATTTCCACGGTGCCATTCCGGTTTCGCTTGAATTCGGACAGGGCCGACAGATCCAGTTTGTCAATCTTGTCCAGTTCTTCCTCTGTCAGATAGGTCAGCTTTACCACGTCATTCACCCGTCCATTGGCTATTTTCTTCATCTGCCGCAGGATCGTTGCCCGTCGTTTTTCTTTTCCCGCTTCTTTTGCCATCCCATCACCTCTACGATCAACGTGAAAATACCCCCCGAAGTTGCATTGGTCTGTCCACCAATGGAATTTTTTCTGTTCTTGTTCTCCTCTGGCTATGCATGCGGGACTTGCCCCAGCTTCATCAACGTGATATACTGCTAATAATGTGTAAAGTGAGGTTATTGCTATGGATTTAACTGAAATCCCTCTGCAAAGCGATGTTAAATATCAAGGCTGCATCCTCACCGTAACGGAGGATCGGGTCTCCCTTCCCAACGGCAGTATCTCCACCCGCGAGGTCGTCCGTCATCCCGACGGCGTGGCTATTCTCCCCCTGGCATCGGATGGAAGTGCCATTTTGGTCCGCCAATACCGGTATCCCTGTGCGCAAACACTGCTGGAGGTTCCCGCTGGCAAACTGGATCCGGGAGAAGACCACCACGCTGCAGCCCTGCGCGAACTGATGGAGGAAACCGGGGCCACGCCCGACAGCCTTACCTATCTGGGCAGCGCATACAGCTCTCCCGGTTTCTGCGATGAAATGCTCCATCTTTATCTAGCGCAGGAGCTTCATTTTGGCCCTTGCCATCCGGATGAGGACGAATTTTTAGAACCCGTCCGCGTCCCTTTTTCCACGCTGGTCTCCCGCGTCATGAACGGCGAGATTCTGGATCTGAAAACCGTAGCCGTGGTGTTAAAGGCCCGCGCGTTTTTGGACCTGTAACTGGAACCAGCCCATTCTGCCTGCCCGGCCATCTGAAAAGGAGCGAGTCATTTGAGCAAAAAAGTTCTGATTGTGGAAGACGAAAAGAATATTGTTGATATCCTTAGCTTCAACCTCATCCGGGAGGGCTATGAAACGCTGGAGGCGTACGACGGCCAAACCGGTCTGCAGTTGGCCATTGCCGAACAGCCTGATCTCATTCTGCTGGATCTGATGCTCCCGAAGATGAATGGCTTTGACGTGTGCAGGGCCCTCCGCGAAAAGGGCCAGTCCACCCCCCTGCTCATGCTGACCGCCCGGGAAGATGAATCCGATAAAGTCTTGGGACTTGAGCTGGGCGCGGACGATTACATTACCAAGCCCTTCTCGATGCGTGAGCTGCTGGCCCGGGTCAAAGCAAATATCCGGCGCACGCAGCTGCCCGCCACATCCCCCGATCCTTCCGACAGACTAAGTTTGCTGGATTTCGGTCGTGTGATCATCGATGTTGAGCGTTTCTCCGTCTCCAAGGATGGCACGCTTTTGGATCTCACCCAGCGGGAATACGATCTCCTCACCTTCCTGGCTTCCCAGCCCGGCAAGGTCTTTTCCCGTGAGGCGCTTATGGAACACGTCTGGAACTACGACGGCTATGTAGGCGATGTTCGGGCCGTAGATGTCGCGGTGCGTCGTTTAAGAGAAAAGCTGGAAACCGATCCTGCGTCGCCAGAGTTCATCCTTACCCGGCGCGGTCTGGGCTATTGCTTCGCCCAGCAGGACTGATTCTGATCATTTTCCGGAAAGGAGACTCACCCATATGTTCCGAAGCCTGCACATGAAGCTCGTCCTTATCATGGTTCTTCTCATCGTCTCGCTGATGACCGTGGTAGGCGCCTTTCTGATCAATTCCGTGGTGGCTTTCTATCTGGATGAATTTTATACGCAAATGAATTCCGTTTTCCATGAAGACACCGCCCTAATCGACGATCTTCAAACCGAGACCCCGGGAGAAGAGAACGGCGCCGAAATGATCAAGTCCGTACTGGACGCCTACGTGGGTGCGCTGGGCGTCGACAGCCGCCACCGCAATTACTATATCCTGGACGCCGCTACCGGGACCTACCTCGCCGGGACCGATGACAAAGGCGGCCACTCCCTGACCATTACGCCCAATTTATCCACGGCCGTGAACGACTTCAAGACTAGCTCCGCCAGTGACGTTGCCGCCTCTTATATGGATGTCGCTATCCCCATCCTCCGGGGTGACAAAGGCTATATTATCTACATTAAGGATGACCGCGAAACCATTCGCGATCTCAATTCTCATCTGTTTGTTTTGATTGTGGAGGCCCTTGGCTTCGGCCTTTCCATCTCGGTCCTCCTGTCCTTCCTTCTGTCAAAAACCATGATCACACCCATCGAGCAGCTGACAGAAGGTGCCGAACGGGTTGCCGCCGGCGACTTCTCCAGTAAAATTCAAGTTAGCTCCCGGGATGAAATCGGCGTTCTGACCAATACTTTTAATAACATGGCCCATCAGCTGCAGGATACCATCCAGCAGGTGGAAAATGAACGCAACAAGTTGGATACTCTTTTCCTTCACATGACAGACGGTGTTGTGGCCTTTTCCCGTGACGGCTCCGTGATCCATTGCAACCCCGCAGCCGTGGTCATGCTCCACCGCTCCATCGGCGGCCACACCCGGTATAGCGACCTGTTTGGCGACATTGCGCCGCTCAGCGAGGTTCTTTCCGTCACCCAGCCCGGCTATCTGGAGGCCGAGCGTCAAACCAATAACCGTATTTTAAATCTGCTGCTGGCCCCCTTTGATCGAGAAAGCCAGGGCGGCGTCCTTGTGGTGATCCATGATGTAACGGCCTTTCGTAAAAACGAGGACATGCGCCGGGAATTTGTGGCCAATGTCTCCCACGAGCTGCGCACGCCGCTCACCAATATCCGCAGCTACGCCGAAACGCTGGCCGACAATGTGGGAGATATGTCTCCCGCCGCGGAAAAGAACTTTCTCAATGTCATTCTTGGCGAATCCGATCGCATGACCCACATCGTGCAGGATCTGCTTACCCTGTCTCGGTTCGACGCAGGTCAGTCAGAACTCAATCTTTCTCGTTTCCCGTTCTCCAGTGCCGTCACCGATGTTTATAATGCCGTTCTTTTGGATGCGCAGCACCATAGTCATACGTTAAAACTGATTCTCCCCGCCGGTTTGCCCGAAATTGTGGGGGACAAAGCCCGTATTCTTCAGGTTCTAATGAATGTGGTCTCCAATGCCATCAAGTACACGCCGGACGGCGGTCGCATCGTGATTTCCGCCGGTCAGAAGAACGACCGCGTCTGGATGGAGGTCGATGACAATGGCATCGGCATCCCTCCGGAAGACCGCGACCGCATTTTCGAGCGATTCTACCGGGTGGACAAGGCGCGCTCGCGGGAATCCGGCGGCACAGGACTTGGCCTATCCATTGCCAGAGAGATTGTCGAACAGCATGAAGGCGCGCTCACATTGGTGGATAAGACCGAACCCGGCCTGACCGTCCGCATCGAGTTTAAGTGCGAGGGCCCCTGCCATGAATGACACAAGACCCCAAAAACATGTCGTGCTGGAAGCATTGAAGTCTCTGCTCATTGTTCTGCTCTCCCTCTCCGCCATCTATCTGGCCGGCAGCTCACAGCTGTATGGCGATGTACTCTCTGACTGGATCCGTTCCATTAAAACCAGCTCTACCCAGCTGCTGGGTCCCGCGGACAATTCTCCTGCCGAAACCACGCAGTCCATCTATCCCGTCCGCATCGCTGTCACCAACGAAAGCGGCCGTTACGGCGCACAGTACGATACCACAACGGTGGATGCGGTCTATGACCAACTGGCCGTGCTTTTAAACGAAGCGCTCTCCAGCGGCTGCGCTCCCACCGAAATTTCTGCGGACGAATGGGTGCAATCTCTCACCGCCTCCCCCAGCATCTACTTCGATCTGCTGGGTTCTGTGCCCCTCTCCGCGCTTTCTGGCTGGCTGTCCGGCAACAGCTCCAACCCGCTTCTGTTTGGCACCGTGCGCCGCCTGTCCCTTTCTGCCGATGCGGATGGCAACGTCCTTCTATCCTATGTGAATGAGGAGGACAGTCTTTATTACGCTTGTATCACTGAAATCGTCAGTCGGGATCAGCTGTTCTCCGCCGTGTCCTCTTATACGGCCAATGAAGCGCTCTTTGCCTTCGAGCAAAGCGGTTACGCCGCACTCTACCCGTATACCTTGCTCCTGCCGGATACCCCGTCTCCCGTGGTCTATTCCGCGTCCTCCCCGCTCACCTCGGCCAATCTGAGCACCTTGCTGACGGCACTTTCCTTCCGTGTGCAGGCAAATTCTATTTACCAGTCCTCCGAGGGGCAGGTCGTCCGTAGTGGCAACGACACCCTGCGCATCGCGAATAACGGCGTGGCTACCTATTACACCAGTGAACCTGACTCTCCCCTATTCTCGCTCTCTCCGGGCAGCTCCGATGCCGACAAGATTGATCTGGCTCGCTCGCTGACCGACTCCACTGTGGGGCTCTGGTGTGGCGATGCCCGGCTGTATCTCTCCTCCGCCCAGCTGCTCGCAAACGGCACCTACCAGGTGGACTTCAATTATTGCCTCAATGGTGCCGCCGTCTGCACGGTCGCCGAAGAAGGGTATGCCGCCCGTTTTATCTTCTCGGACAATCAACTGACCGACTTCACCCTGTGCTTCCGCTGCTATACCGCCACCAATACAACCACCTTTGTCCTGCCTGAGCTGCAGGCCGTGGCTGCCCTATCGGCCCTCAACGCTGACGGAAGCGAGCTGCTGCTGTGTTATCAGGACACCGGCGGCGACACCGTAAGGGCCGGTTGGATTGCCCAGTAACGCCCTGCCGCTATGAGGAGGTGACCCCCGTTTGGAATGGTCTAAAATCAAAAACATCGTCCTTCTGATCCTTTTGACAGTCAATTTGCTCCTTCTGGTTCTGGTTGTCTACCGTCAGGTGAAAGACGCCCGCTATCAGGAGTCCGCTCTTACCAACGCCGTCGAAATTCTCTCCAAAAACGGAATCGCTCTGTCCTCTGTGCCGGAGGAAATGAGTCTGCTGCCCCAACAGATCATCCGCGACTCAAATCAGGAATCCGTGATCGCCCAGGCCCTGCTTGGCAGCACCACACTGGAGGATCGGGGTGCCGGTGTCTACCGCTATATCTCCGCAGACGGCAACCTCCAGTTTCACAGCAGTGGTGAGTTTTCCGCTACCTTTTCTCCCGGAGCGGTCCTTTTGGAAAGTACAACCCCCGCGGAATACAGCGTATCGCTGCTTTCCACCTTCAACTCCGACTGGCGTCTGACGAACCAAATTGGCTCGGCCGACGATGTCACCATCACCGCCCAGCAATTCTGGAATGGCGCTCCCATCCTCCCATGTGCCGTTACGCTTTTTTATTCCTCCGGCAGCTTGATCAGCATTTCGGGCGGTCAGCGGCTTAACGGAACCCCTATCACCGTCACCGGCAGCGTTCCCATTTCCGCCGCCACTGCTCTCATCCGCTTTCTGTCCGAAGTGAATGCCTTGGGCGATGTGTGCAGTGAAATTTCCTCCATGACCGAAGCGTATAAGCTCTCTGCCCCGCTGTCCGGCCCCATCACCCTCACCCCGGTCTGGTGTGTCGAAACCGATACCAGTTCCTATCTGCTGGACGCCCTTACCGGAGACCTCACTCGAACGACCTAACTAATGTCTGCTGAACAAAACAAAAACTCTCTTCAGCCAATGCTTACCCACTGTTCTTGTTTGATTCAGGTGCAATGGTTTTCCCAGAAATCTGTGTAAACCATTGCCCTTTGGATTTGCGGCATGTGTTCCGTGGACAATCACTATCATTGTCATCAGCAAAGGAGATAATCTGTTCTATGATCGAATTCCATACGCCCACGCTGTCCGACCGCGGTTGGATTGACGCTCTGCTTGCAACCGGTCGGGCACGTGGCTGCGAATACAATTTTTCCACCCTGTTCGCCTGGCACCACGCCTACCGGCAAGAGGTTGCACAGGTGGGCGACTTCTTCACCGAGCGGATCCCCGGCCCGGCCGGCTGCAGCTATCTGTTCCCGGTGGGAACAGGCGACCTGAGCGCCGCGTTGGATGCCATTTCCGCTGACAGCCGTCAGTGCAGCCCGTCGCTGCGTCTCATCGGCGTCACGGGGGAGGATGTGCTTGCTCTGGATACGCTCTATCCCGGCCGCTTCCACTGCGAGCCCAACCGCTCTGTGTTTGACTATCTCTACGAGATAGACCGTCTGGCTGACCTTGGCGGCAAGAAACTGCACGGCAAGCGCAACCACATCCACCGCTTTCTGGATGGTCACCCAGACTGGACGTTCGAGCCGATCACAGCAGAAACCATCCCCGCCTGTATCGCCATGGACGCGGAATGGTATCTTCAACAGACCAATGGCCCATTCAGCTTGGATAACTCCCTGCAGGAGGAGCGCCTGGCCATCCAAAAGTGCTTTGATCATTACGATGCGCTAGAACTGGAGGGCGGACTGCTCCGGGTCAGCGGCAACGTGGTTGCCTTTACCATCGGCGACCGTCTCCATGCCAATTCCGATACCTATAACGTTCATTTTGAAAAAGCCTTCTCCGATATGCAGGGTGTCTACGCCATGATCAACCGGGAATTTGCCCGTTGGGTACGGGATCGCTACCCTGCCGTCCGTTACCTCAACCGGGAAGAGGACATGGGTCTCCCCGGTCTCCGCAAAGCGAAGGAATCCTACTACCCCGATTTGCTTTTGGAAAAATTTTCGGCATTGGAACGGAGGTCAGACATCCCATGATAGAAATGCACCTTGCCCGTCCGGAGGAGCTTTCCGCCCGCAAAGAACTGTGGAAACTCTGCTTTGGAGACAGTGACGCGTTTATAAACTGGTTCTTTGACCACGGTCCCGCGGCGGAAGACTGTTTCGTCCTCACCGAAGGCGATGCACTCCTCTCCTCCGCCGTGATTTTCCCCGAGGCACTTGTTTTGCCGCATGGCACCCGTCACCGTGCCGCTTATGTCTACGGTGTTTGTACCCACCCCGACCACCGCAAGCAGGGCTATGCCCGCGCCCTGCTTCAGTATGTGGATTTTATTATGCAAAACCGGGGATACGACTGTGCCGTCACCGTCCCGTCCGATGACGCGCTCCACCTGTTCTACGCATCCATCGGCTATCTGGAGTGCTTCACCGCCACCCAATTCACCCTGGTCCCCACCCCACAGGATGGACTCGTTTGTGTCTCTCCGGTCACGCCGGAGGAATATCATCAGCTCCGTTCCTCCCTGCTCCAAGGCACCCTGTATACCGACTGCGGCGTGGCCTTATTGCGTCATCAGTTGGCCCAATCCGCCCTTTCCGGCGGCGGCTTATTCCGTGTGGGCACCGGCTGTGCGATTACAGAGTATACCCCGGACGGTTCCCTTCTTGTGAAAGAGCTTCTGCCCGGGGATGGCACGGTAGAACAGGCAGCCGCGGCGCTGGCCGCCATGACCTCTGCCCCTCAATGTCAGCTGCGCATCGCCGACGAGGCCGGTAAAAAGTTCGGTATGCTGCGGTGGTATCTCCCCGGCAAAGCCCTGCAATGGGACTGGAATTCCACCGGTTACTTGGGCGTTACCCTGGACTGATGAATATTTATACTAAATAGTCATTAATTATTCAACATATTTGGATAATTCACGAAACCTTGTTGACTTTTTTTGTATATCCTGTATAATAGTTGCTTGTATAGTAACAATTTTGCCCCGCACCAACAATTTTTGAGGAGAATGACACAATGAAAAAGTATCTTGCACTCTTGCTCTGCCTTGTGATGAGCATGGCCCTGCTCACTTCCTGCGGCAGCACTGCCCCCGCCGACACGCAGGCCCCCGTCGACACGTCTGCCAGCACCGAGCCGGCTGATACCGCTGCGTTCACCACCGTCACCGAAGGCAAGCTCACCATGGGCACCAATGCCCAATTCCCTCCCTACGAGTACTACGAGGGCACGGAAATTGTCGGCATTGACGCTGAAATTGCCGCCGCCATCGCCGATAAACTGGGCTTGGAACTGGTCATTGAGGACATGGAATTCAATTCCATCATTTCCGCCGTCAAAGGCGGCAAGGTCGATATGGGCCTGGCCGGCATGACCGTCACCGACGAGCGTCTGGAAGAGGTCAACTTCACCACCAGCTACGCCACCGGCGTGCAGGTCATCATCGTTCCCGAGGGTTCTCCCATCACCACCGCGGACGATTTGTCTGTCGAGGGTGCCAATTACACCATCGGCGTACAGCTGGCTACCACCGGGGACCTGTATTGCACTTGGGATTTGGAGGACATGGGTCTTGCCACCGTCGACCGTTACAACAAGGGCGCTGATGCCGTTATAGCACTCAAGAGCGGCAAGGTAGACTGTGTGGTCATCGACAACGAGCCCGCCAAGGCTTTTGTTGCCTCCAACGAGGGGTTGAAGATTTTGGATACCGAATATATCACCGAAGATTACGCCGCCGCCATTTCCAAGGATAACGCCGCCCTGACCGAGGCAGTGGACGCCGCCCTGCAAGATCTGATCGCGGACGGCACCATCCAGTCCATCCTTGACAAATATATCGCCGCGGAGTAACTCTCTTTAGGCAAAACGAGCGCGCGCCGCAGGGGGCGCCCCTTGCGGGGTGCCCCTGCGGCTTTACAAAAAAGAAAGGAGGCACGGATATTGACAAGCACAAGCGACGTAATGCTGGCGTGGCTCGCTTCCGCGCCCCAATGGATGCAGGCTCTTCCTTCTTTTCTGGCAGATCCGTGCTATGAGTTTTTTAAAAGTTTTCTCTATGACAACCGATATCTCATGCTGTTGGAGGGGCTGGGCACCACTTTAAAGCTCACCTTTTTTGCGCTGCTGCTGGGTGTGGCGCTGGGCGTCATCGTGGCGCTCATTCGGGTCTCCTGGGATAAAAACAACGCAGAAATGCGTCACGCACCCAGGTTTTTGCTGGGACTTGCCAATGGCGTGGCAAAGGTTTATCTGACGGTCATCCGTGGTACCCCCGTGGTGGTGCAGATCATGATCATCTTCTTTGTGATCATGGCCAATTCTAATAACAAGCTGCTGGCCGGTATCATTGCGTTCGGCGTCAACTCCGGTGCTTATGTGGCCGAGATCATCCGCGGCGGCATTATGTCCATTGATCAGGGCCAGTCGGAAGCCGGCCGCAGTTTGGGCTTCAACTATGTCCAGACCATGGGATACATCATTCTTCCCCAGGCATTTAAAACCGTGCTTCCCACTCTGGTCAACGAATTTATTGTCTTACTCAAGGAAACGGCCGTGGCAGGCTATGTAGGCCTCACCGACCTGACCCGGGCGGGCGATATCATCCGCGGTGTCAGTTATGTGGACTTCATGCCTTTGTTAGGCGTGGCCATCATCTATCTGGTGATCGTCATGTTCTTCACGTGGCTCATGGGCAAGCTGGAAAGGAGGCTGCGTCAGAGTGAGCACTGATACTTTCATCCGTGTGGAAGGGCTGGAAAAGCACTTCAGAGGTGGCATCATCAAGGCGCTGGACGGCGTCAGCACGGAAATCAAACGGGGCGAGGTCGTGGTCGTCATCGGCCCCTCCGGTTCCGGAAAGTCCACTTTCCTGCGCTGTCTCAACCTGCTGGAGACGCCCACCGGCGGACGCATCCTGTATAACGACGTGGATCTGACCGACAAGAAAACAGATATCAACCTCCATCGCCGCAAAATGGGCATGGTCTTCCAACATTTCAACCTTTTCCCCCACATGACCATCTTGGATAACATGACCATCGCACCCCAAAAGCTGCTAAAAAAGAGTCGGGAGGAAGCGGAAACCCAGGCAATGTCCCTGTTGGAACGGGTGGGTCTTGCCGACCGTGCCGCTGCCTACCCTAGCCAGCTTTCCGGCGGTCAAAAACAGCGCATTGCCATTGTCCGCGCCTTGTGTATGAACCCAGAGGTGATGCTTTTTGACGAGCCAACCTCGGCGCTGGATCCCGAAATGGTTGGCGAGGTGCTGGAGGTTATGAGATCCCTCGCCCGGGACGGTATGACCATGGTCGTGGTCACCCACGAGATGGGTTTTGCGCGTGAGGTGGGCAGTCGGGTCATCTTCATGGAAAGCGGCCGTATTTTAGAGGAAAATGAGCCCCACGCATTCTTTGAAAGCCCCCAAAATCCCCGCACGCGGGAATTTCTCTCCAAGGTTCTTTAGAATCTGTTTCATCCGCGCACGTTAATCATATTCTGCATTCCAGCTTTTGCGAACAGGTCGCCGGGGAGAAAATTTCTCTCCGGTGACCTGTTCTATAGAGGGCAGCTCAATTACCCTGTCGGGGTGGCACACTTGAACGTCTTGCGGGAATATGATACAATTAAGGCACTGTTATAAGAGAGAGGATCTGACCCGAATGAGTTTGGTAAAAGATATCACCCTTGCCCCCTCCGGTCAGCGCAAGATAAACTGGGTCAGGCGTTTCATGCCCGCCCTGTCTGAAATTGAGGCGCGGTTTGAGCGCGAGCAGCCCTTTCAGGGCCTGCGCATCGCGGTTTCCGTCCATTTGGAGGCCAAAACCGCCAATTTGGGTCTGGTGCTGAAAAAGGGTGGTGCACAGGTTTTCCTCACCGGCTGCAACCCCCTCTCCACCCAGGATGATGTGGCCGCGGCCGTGGCGGAATGCGGCATCGAGACCTTCGGAATTCATGGCGTAACCATGGACGAGTATGAAGCACTTCTGGTGGAAACCATCAAATGCCACCCCCATATCGTCATTGATGATGGCGGCGATCTGATCCAGCTGCTGGGCGGCAAGTGCCGGGAATTCGCCGATTGTCTCATCGGCGGCTGTGAGGAAACCACCACCGGTATTCTCCGCCTGAAGGCGCGGGAGCGGGATGGTACGCTGCCCTGCCCGATGATGGCGGTGAACGACGCCAAGGCAAAGCATTATTATGACAACAAATACGGAACGGGACAGTCTGTTCTGGACGGTATCATGCACACCACCAACCTGATTATCGCGGGCAAGACCGTGGTGGTGGCGGGTTACGGCTGGTGCGGCAGCGGCATCGCCCTGCGGGCCAAGGGAATGGGAGCAGACGTGATTGTCACCGAAATTGACCCCTTCAAGGCGCTGGACGCCACAATGAACGGCTTTCGCGTCATGAAGATGGCGGACGCCTCCCCCTTGGGCGACCTGTTCATCACCTCCACCGGCTGCGAGGACGTGATCACCCAAACCCACTTCGCGGCGATGAAGCCCAACGCAGTCCTCTGTAACGCCGGCCACTTTGACTGCGAGGTGGACGTGAAGTGGCTGGAGAAAAACGCGGTAGAGCGGTTCCCACAGCGGGAAAATATTGTGGGCTACGTGATGGCTGACGGACGGGTCCTCAACGTGCTGGCCGAGGGCCGTCTGGTCAATCTGGCCGCCGGCAACGGCCATCCCGCGGAGATCATGGACATGTCCTTCGCCGTGCAGGCCATGGCCGCTGAATGGCTTGCCAAGCACCGGGATGTGCTGGAGTGCAAGCTCTACGACATTCCGGCCGAAATTGACGAGCAAATTGGCTGGGCGAAGCTGGCCGCGCTGGGCCTGTCGATTGATACGCTCACCGAACAACAGCGCGCCTATCTCACTGGCTCCCACGCGTAAGAACCGGGCATATCAGCACGAATGCAAAGGAGTGGGGAGCAGGTGCGAAGCAATCGTTTTTGGATTTTGATCATAAGCGGCGTGTTCCTGCTTGCCGCCGTCGCCTGCATCTTTGTGTACAGAGCGCAGGGCTCTGGCACCATTGCAAACATCTATCAGGACGGAGTATGCCTTTATTCCATTGATTTGGATGCCGTGGAAAAGGGCTATACTCTCACAATAACAGGGTCTGTCGGCTCCAACGTGATCGCCGTGGAGCACGGCCGTATCCGGGTGTGTGAAGCCGACTGCCCGGACCAAATCTGTGTCCATCAGGGGTGGATTTCCAACGGTGTGGTGCCGGTGGTCTGTCTGCCCAATCACCTGGTGATCCGGATTGAGGAATCGGCGCCGTCCGGCGAGCTGGACGGCATGTCCAGGTGAGGAAACGATGAAAACAAAACGCCTAACCCGCATGGCATTGCTTACCGGTATCGCTCTCATCATTTTTATGGTAGAGGCGCAGCTGCCCACGCTTGTCCCCATCCCAGGCCTCAAACTTGGTCTGGCCAATATCATCACGCTGTACGCCATGTTCGTGATGGGTCCCGCAGATACGCTGCTGGTCCTGCTTGCCCGCATCCTGCTGGGGGGCATGTTTGCCGGGCAAATGATGACACTGCTGTACAGTTTTGTGGGGGGACTGATGTGTTACTGCTCCATGCTGCTGATGCGAAAGGTCCTAACGCTGCAACAAATCTGGGTCTGCAGCGTGGTGGGTGCTGTGTTCCACAATATCGGGCAAATCCTTGTGGCGATTCTGGTCACAAGAACGCCGGGCATCGCGGCCTATCTCCCCGCGCTGCTGATTTCCGGCATCCTCACGGGACTATTCACCGGCCTGTGTGCCCAGTATGTGGTGGGCCGCAGTAAGGACCTGAACCCATAGCCTCCTTACTCCGACCACCAAATCAATAAAAAAGCCGCTGGGTCTTTTAAGACCCAGCGGCTTTTTTATGTAATGTCAACTGAACAAATGCGATTTTCGTATCACCTTTGCCAACAGGACAATTTCTGTCCTGCTGGGCAGCAAAACAGTTCCGTTTTGCTGCCTCAGATACATTGATGACTGTCTGTTCGGATTTGCAGACACACGCTGCAAATCGAATGTGCAAGATTTTTTTGCTTTGCTCAGCAGATATTATGTAGCGTTTGCAATATCAGAAGTATTTGCGGATACCGTCGTTTGCAAGCTCCACATCGGCACTGATGGTGACTGTAAACTTAATTTTGTTTTTCTCGGAAAAGGAATTCAGCCAATCCAAAAACTCGTCCACTTCGGCGGTTGTGTCGGCGGGAATGACCTTATACAGGCTGTTGATGAAAATATGAGTGATGTCGTAATCACCGGCGCACAGACCACAGATAAAGCCGCGCAGCATAGTGAGACTATCCATATCATAATCACTGGCTTCCACCAGACGGATTTTATAATGAATGTCATAGGTCAGTTTGGGGCCTCGCTCAATGCAGACCACATTACCGTGCTCTGAGGTGACGGCGGAGTTGATGAGATCAATCATCTGCTTGGTTTTACCGGAGCCTTTCTTACCCATAATGACTCTAACCATAGTAATCACTCCTTTTATATTCACCGAAAAAACGGTTTCGGCTTCTAACGTAAGAATACCATCTTCCGGTTCTTTTTGCAACTGAATTTTGCGGGAGTTTTCCAAACGTTCACAGTTTTCCTCCTCTATATCCGTCGTTCCAGCTCCGCTCTTCTGTCCTCATAACCGGGCTTACCCAGCAGTGCAAACATATTCTTTTTGTATGCCTCTACCCCCGGTTGGTCAAATGGGTTCACACCCAGCAGATAGCCGGACAGCCCGCAGGCAAATTCGAAAAAGTAGATCAGCCGACCCACGCTGTCTTCGCTCAGCGCGGGCAGGGAGAGCAACAGATTAGGCACACCCCCATCCACGTGGGCCAGAAGGGTGCCACGTCTCGCCTGTTCCGCCACAAAAGAGAGGGGTTTTCCGGCGAGGAAGTTGAGCCCGTCTCCATCACTCTCATCCAGAGGAATCAAAAGCTCGCCATGGGGCTTTTCAAAACGCACCACTGTTTCCAGAATCGTACGGCAGCCGTCCTGAATATACTGTCCCATAGAGTGCAAATCAGCCGTGAATTCCACACTGGCGGGAAACAGCCCCTTATGCTCTTTCCCTTCGCTCTCCCCATACAGCTGCTTCCACCACTCAGCGAAAAAGCGGAAGGGTGGCTCATAGCAGGCCAGCAGTTCAATTGTCTTCCCGCTTTCATGCAGTGCGCTCCGTGTTGCGGCATACTGCCATGCCTCATTCTCCGGTCCGGCAACCGCAAGGTGCCGGCGCTCCGCTTCCGCGCCGTCCAGCAGGGCTTTACTGTCGATCCCCGCCACCGCGATGGGAAGTAAACCCACGGCAGTCAGGACAGAGTACCGCCCGCCCACATTGTCCGGCACCACAAAGGTCTCATAGCCTTCTCGGTCAGCAAGGGTCTTAAGCGCACCCTTGTCCCTATCTGTGGTGGCAAAGATCCGCTCCCGCGCGCCCTCCTTGCCGTATTTCTGTTCCAGCAGACCGCGGAAAATGCGAAAAGCCACGGCTGGCTCTGTCGTGGTGCCTGATTTGGAAATGACGTTTACCGAAAAATCCCGGTCGCCGATGAGAGAGATGATCTCCAGCAGCCCATCGGTGGAAAGGCCATTGCCGGCAAAGAAAAGATCGGGACCATCCTTGTGTCCAAGGTTGTAATTTGGCGATTTCAGCAATTCGATCACCGCCCGCGCGCCCAGATAGGAGCCGCCGATGCCGATGACCACGAATGCGGCCGAATGGGTTCTGATCCGGGCGGCCGCCTTTTGGATGCGTGCAAATTCCACACGGTCATAATCCCGGGGCAAATTTACCCAGCCGGTAAATTCGCCCCCCGCGCCGCTGCCGGCAAGCAGGTCGTCATGAGCCTGCTGCAAAGCTGCCGCCCGGGCAGAGAAAAAGTCAGAGGGGAGAAAGGTCTCGGCGTTGGAACGGTCAAACGTGAGCATAGCGCAAACTCCTTTCAAATGGGAAAATCAGGGCTTCTTTTCCAGCCTGTGCTTACCGGTTTCGTCAACAATATAAGTGTTGTCCAGCTGATCGGTGAGACTGCGCTTAAAAGATTCAATATACGCCCGGCGCAATACGTCTCGCTCGGCAGTTTCTGCCGGCGTGAGGCCTTCCGCCGTTTTGGCCTTTCGGGCCAGCTCATTTATGCGGTCAATCTTCTTCTGTTCCATAAAAACCTCTTAAACCAATTAAATATAGCGCTCCAGCACCAGCATAACGCGGCCCTTTTTGGAAATCTGAGAGCATTCTTTCACCACGCACTTCCCCATCCCACGGCAGGTAAGCGTGTCGCCCTGGGCCACCAGCCGGTCTGGCTTGGCGCAATCCCGGTGATTCAGCTCAATCCGCCCGGAGGAAACCAGATCGGCGGCTTTCGCCCGGGAAAGGGAGAAACCACACGAGGCCACGGCATCCAGGCGTAACGTAGCCACCGTATCTCGAATGAGCTTCCCCCCCGTTTGCTTGGGCACAAGATCAGCCAGTGAAATCTGTGACAGCTTTAGCTGATAGCGTCCCGCGCTCTCCAGCTGGGTCAGCAGAATGGGCAAAGCATCCCGCATCACCAGAATATCGCATCGGCCCGGCTCTACTAAAATATCGCCAATTTTCTCCCGTGTGATGCCAAGCCCCATCAGCGCGCCTAAAAAATCCCGGTGCGTCAGCGGCACGTCGCTTTGGTAAGTGGCACGAAGAGCGGCAACAGGACCGTCTGGGTCGGCCAGCCAGTCCTCCGTCTGCTGCCAGTCTGGAAGAAAGGCCACAAGCTGCCGCTCCGCCTCCGGGAAGCCGCCAAAAAAAAAGTAGCGCGGCTTTCCCCAGGCCTGAAGCATCATTTGGACAGCAGCCTGCTCCGGCGTGGAAAGAAACACCGTATGGGCGGGAACTGAACGTTGCTCCGCCAGTTCCAGCTTGTCCAAAACCCGGCCAAGAAGGATGCGCATTTCCGGCGAAGGGGCGTATTTATTTAAAAGCTCCGTTTTTGTCATGGCCTGCATTCCTTTCCATTGACTGTCTTTCAGTATAGCCCTGGCGGCGGGGACTTGTCAATGCGGCGAAATGCGGGTATAATGGATTCACTTTTTAATGCAAGTTTTTTGTCGATCATGGGCAAAAAGGAAGGGACTGTATATGCTGTCAAATTTTCTTTTGGTTGCAAGCCAGGTCATCACGCTGTTTTTGCTCATGGGCGTCGGCTTTGTTCTGGCGAAGAAAGGGCATCTTATGCCCAAGGGCGTGGGGCAAATGTCGTTCCTTTTGCTGTACATAGTGTGCCCATGTCTCATTATCAATTCCCTTCAGATCGAGTTTAATACTGTGATGCTGAAAAACATGGGCCTCTCGGCGCTTTTGTTTGGGGGCTGCTATGTTATTTTCATCGCCGTGGCCACTCCCCTGTTTCGAAACCGACCGGCCACCACCCGTTCGTCGCTGCGGTTCGGCGTGGTGTTTGCCAACACCGGCTTTATGGGTTTCCCCCTGGTAAAAGCGGTGTTTGGAGACGAGGCGCTGATTTACGCTACCGCATCGCTCATTGTGTTTTCCCTTCTGCAATGGACCTATGGCGTATCTTTAATGGGTGGGAAAATGAGCTTGAAAAACGCATTGCTGAATCCCGGTACCATTGGCGTGTACATTGGCCTGCCCCTGTTTCTGCTGGGCATTAAACTGCCCTCCGCTCTGGGCAACGCGGTCACCTTCCTCTCCGATCTGAACACACCGCTGGCCATGCTGGTCATCGGCTGTCAAATGGCATTCGCCAATATCCGGGAAACTTTTACCCATCCATTGCTGCTGGTTGCCTCAGGAATGCGGCTGGTCATCCTTCCCGCTTTGGTCGCTGCGGCTCTGCTTCCGTTCCACCTACCCTATCTGCTTTATGGCACCTGTGTACTGCTGGCGGCGGCCCCGGCCGCGGGGGTCACCAGCATTCTGGCTGACCGATGGGGGCAGAACACCGCGGCCGCGGCCCAACTGGTCACACTGTCCACACTCTTATCTATGGTCACCCTGCCGGCTTTCGCGCTGCTGTCCCAGTATCTGTGGCAAACGTTCTAACAAATATCTGCTGAACAAAACAAAAACCTAATCATCTCAATGCTTCCAATCTGTTTTTGTTTTGTTCAGGTGCAAGGGTTTTGGCTGTTTTCAGCAAAAACCCTTGCACCTTGGATTTGCAGCGTGTGTCTGCAAATCCAAACAGACAGTCATCAATGTATCTGAAGCGGCAAAACGGAGCTGTTTTGCCGCCCAAAAGGACAGAAACTGTCCTTTTGGCAAATGCGATACGAAAATCGCATTTGTTCAGTGGACATCAACAAGCCCAAAGCAGTGGGATATCAGCACAAGCTGATACCCCACTGCTTTTTCTCAGAAGCCCCAGTTGAAATAATAGGGACTGCTCTGTTGTTGCTGCCCTCCAGCACTATTCTGGTTCTGATCTGTACTGGCAGTTGTCGTTTCTTCTGTGGTGGTATCACCGGTCTGTTCGTCCAGGGTGACGTCCAGCTTCAATTCCTCACCGTTCCGGTTGACCGTCAGCGTAATGGTGTCACCGGGCGCATAGTTATTTTTGGCCGATATCAGCTCAGCAGCGGATGCCACAGCAATATCGTTCACGGCAGTGATGACATCACCCTGCTGCAGCCCTGCAGTCTCAGCACAGCTACCGGACGTAACCGCGTTGACATATGCGCCCTCCACCAGGTTGTAGCGCTGGGCATCCGTTTCGGAAACGGTCACTACCGTAATCCCCAGATAGGGTTTGGTGACGAAACCGTTTTCAATCAGCTGGGTGATAATATCCTTCACCTGATTGATGGGGATGGCGAATGCGATGTTATCAATGGATGCGGTGGACGTGCTGCTGGATGAGGAATATTTGGCGTTGGTAATCCCCACGACCTCGCCATAGGAGTTGAACAACGCGCCGCCGGAGTTGCCGGAGTTAATGGCGCAGTCGGTCTGCAGCAAATTCATGGTCACAGCGGTACTGAGTGTGACCGAGCGGTTCAGGGCGCTGATCACGCCGCTGGTCAGCGAGAAGGTCAGCTCTCCCAGCGGATTGCCGATTGCGACCACAGAGTCGCCCACATACAAGTTGTCAGAGTTGCCCAGTACGACGGGAGTAAGCCCATCGGCCTCCACCTTCAAAACGGCAACATCGTGATCTTCGTCATAGCCGACAATCGCTGCGGAATAAGCGGTTCCGTCATTCAGAGTAACCGTAACGGTTGCACCACCCTCCACCACATGGTAGTTGGTAACGATGTAGCCATCCTGCGAAATGATAAAGCCCGAGCCAGAGGCCACGCCGGTAGAGGTCATGCCAAAGATGTTGGTGGACGTTACATCCACTGTGATGCCTACGGTAGAGTCCACATAAGCGGCATAGATTTGGGCCGCTGTCATTTCGCTTCCGGTCTCTATGTTGGCCACAGCTACCGCAGCGGTGGAGTTGCCCTCATAGATGGTGGTGGAGGTGTTGCCGCCGGAAAGTGCATCGAATAGTGCTGCGCCTCCCACGCCGGAGCCTCCGCCCACAAGGGCGCAGGCCAAAACCAGTGCCACGGCCTTTTTCGCCCCTCCCTTTTTCTTGGGCGGCTTGTACGTATCCTCCACCCGGAAGCTGCCTGCTTCCACGGTATCCTGACGGGAACTACTGCTATATGTGCCGTTCCCTTCGGAATCGGTGTCGTAGTGATTGTTTTCATTGTAGTCCATAGTGGATCACTCCTTTTCTAATGCTGCGTTTAGAATACTATGTTTTTATGTCTATTTCATGAAGAAAAAAATAATAAATTTTAAATAGAAACGCTCAGCACCCGAAAGCAGGCGGCTAAGACAAGGAGCGAAGCCGGCAAACCAAGAAACCGCCTCAGGTTCTGTTTGTCGGCGCAGTCGACTGGCTTAGACGCCGTCGCGCAGGGTGCGTGCGTGACACCAAGAAACGCCCAGCACCCGAAAGCAGGCGGCGAAACCGATCCCCTTGTCAATTCTTCCATGCCTTTACATTATAAGCAGTTTTCCAGCAAAAAACCGGCCAGACGCCCCGATCGGGTCATCTGGCCGGTAAATTGATATACTTAGTGTCAGATGCGCGCTACGCCGCTCTTCCGCGCGGCTTCCGCCACGGCTTTGGCGACAGCGGGGCATACCCGTGGATCGAAGGCAGCGGGAACAATGTAATCAGCAGCCAGCGCATCTCCCACAAGCTCCGCCAGCGCGGTGGCGGCCGCCATCTTCATTTCCTCATTAATGTCAGATGCGCGCACGTCAAAGGCGCCACGGAATACGCCTGGGAATGCCAGAACATTGTTGATCTGGTTGGGAAAATCAGATCGGCCGGTTCCCACCACGGCCGCCCCTGCATCCAGCGCCGCATCTGGCATAATTTCAGGCGTTGGATTTGCCATGGGGAACAAAATAGCGTTTTCTGCCATAGACCTGACCATGTCGGAGGTAACCGAGCCAGGCGCAGACACACCGATAAAGACATCGGCTCCTTTGATCACCTCGGCCAGCGTACCACTCTTGTTCTCACGGTTGGAGATGCGGGCCAGATCTTCCTTTTCGGCGTTCAGTCCCTCGCGGCCACGACAAATTGCTCCCTTGCGGTCACATATGATGGCATCTCCCATCCCCATGGACTTCAGTAAGCGAAAAATAGCGGTCCCCGCCGCACCCGCACCGGAAAATACCACGGTGATGTCCCGGATCTCTTTCTGTACCAGCTTCAGCGCATTGGTAAGGGCTGCCGCCACAATAATGGCAGTGCCGTGCTGATCGTCATGAAAAATGGGGATGTCGCAGCGCTGCTTCAGCTTGCGTTCAATCTCAAAGCAGCGTGGGGCAGAGATGTCCTCCAGATTCACCCCGCCAAAAGAACCCGCCAGCAGCGCCACGGTGTCCACGATCTCATCCACATTTTTGGATCGCACGCACAAAGGCACAGCGTTTACGCCACCAAACGCTTTGAACAGCACGCATTTCCCCTCCATAACCGGCATTCCGGCCTCTGGGCCAATGTCGCCCAAGCCGAGAACGGCCGTGCCGTCGGTCACCACGGCCACCGTGTTCCAGCGGCCGGTGAGTTCATAGCTTTTGCTCACATCCTTCTGGATTTCCAGACAGGGCTGGGCCACCCCGGGGGTATAGGCAAGCGAAAGCGCCTGCTTGTCCTTCACTTCCATTTTAGGCACGGTATCCAGCTTGCCCCGCCACTCGTAATGTAACTTCAACGATTCTGCCGCGTAATCCATGTTCCAAGTTCACTCCAATTCATATGAAAAGCGCGGGATGAAAGGCTCTCCCGCGCATACTTGTGATTCTAATTATACTATGCTATAATGCGGATAGCAATAAAAAGGGGGTAAATTGCAGTGAAAAAGGGAATCAAACTTCAAATGCTGGCCCTTTTTTTGGTGGCCGCACTGTGTGTTCCACTGCTGTCTGCCCCCGCCGCAGCCACCACGGATGTATATTTCATGTCGGTCAATGACAATCTGCTGCCGCTGAACGAAGGCACCATGCCCGCCGTCATTAACGGATCTTACTATATTCCTTATACCTTGTTCAGCTCTTCCTCCACCGGCGTCAGTCTGGGCGTTTCCTGCAGCTACAACAAAAGTACCAACACCCTCACGATCTACAATTTACGGCAAACGCTGGTATTCGACCAGACCGCCGGCAACTCCCGAAACCAGCACACGGGCGACACCTATGACGAACGAGCAATTACCCGCAACGGCATTTCCTATGTGCCTTTGATCTTTGTTTGCTCGTTTTTCGACTTGTCATACAGCATCAGCCAAACCGACTATGGTGTATTGCTGCGCGTCACCAACAGCGACGTAGTGCTCACAGATATCAAGTTTGTTGACGCAGCGTCCGCCTTGATGAGCAGCCGCCTACGAGACTACACCCAAAGTCAGACCCCGGCGGTGACAACCTCCCCCAATCCGGGCAGCGAAAGTGAGGGGCCTGCGGAAGAAGAGCCCGTGGATACGGAGACAGCCGTCAAAGTCTATCTGGCCTTCCAGTGCGAGACCGGAGAGGAACTTAGCGCTATTTTGGACGTACTGGACAATTACAACAAGCAAGCGCTCTTCCTGCTGCCAGTGGAAACGCTGGCGGCGAACGATGATCTCGTTCGCCGTATGATTGGCTCCGGCCACAGCATCGGGCTGGTGACAAACAGCGGGAATCTGACCACTGCCGTGGAGGAGCTTGCCGAAGGCAACCGTCTGCTGCAGTCCATTGCCCGCACCCGCGCCCACATTGTCACGGCATCCAATGCTGTGGTAGCCCAAGACCTTGCCTCCCTCGGCTGGGCCGTGTGGGCCGGCAATATAAACGGTATCCCCACGGGAACGGAGGCGGAATCCATGTCTGCCGCCACCCATGCCAACAAACTGCTGTCGGCTGTGGGCCGAAAGTCCAATGTAGCCAGGGTGACCATGGATAACAGTACGCTGTCCACCGCTGCCCTGTCCACCTTTCTTCGGCTGCTCAACGCAAACGGCTACACCGTGCGCCTGGCGTTGGAAACAGAACTGCTGTAACCTCATACGTCATAGCATCCTATTCCACGGATCAAATGCGGCTTGGCGAATCCCATTTGCAGACATGAACAGGAAAGTGCCCGCGAAAAGAATCTCTTTTCGCGGGCACTTTCCTGTTCCCCCAGCACCCGATCATCGCGGCGAAATCATGTGTTTTCCGGGTTCTGGTTCAAGCATACTTCGGGCATCAGTTCTTCGCTGACAACGGTGAGCATTTCCTCCAGCTTCGCGCATTCACCCGGTGAGAACCGCTGCGCAATGCGCTGCATCACCAAAGAAACGTAGTCGTTACTGATATTGTAGTAGTCCATATATTTCTGGGTTACCTCTAAATGGTATTCCCGCTTGTCCTGTTCAGACTGAATCTTTTGCACATAGCCTTTCCGGATCAGACTGTTCACTTTATAAGCGGCGTTGGGCGGCGATATTTTCATAAACGAGGCAAACCCGTTGACAGTAGGCGAATTCAGCGCCTGAATCGACTCCATGCAAAAAGTCTCCACGGTAGTAAGGCTCGCCTCTCTGCTCTGGAACCGGTCAAAGATCTCCTGATACAAATGCAGCTTGAATTTTGCATACACATCTGAAAACGCCCGCTCTAGCATATCCGTTCCTCCTGCCGTTCTCTTTTTATTCGTGGCCCTTATTGTATCAAATTTCGGCAGAAACAACAACACTTAATCCCGCCCAAGGGCAAACGTCAACTCTGCCACAGCCGCCACCTTGCCATTCACGGTGGCCCTAGCCGTCCCAATCCCCACAGGGCCCTTCTGCTTGGTCAAAATGCACTCCAGTTCCAGCACGTCGCCGGGAATTACCTTTTGCTTAAACCGAGCATTTCGAATGCCCCCAAAAAAAGCCAGCTTCCCCTTGTTTTCCGGCAGGGAAAGAAGTGCCACGGCCCCGACCTGCGCCAGCGCCTCAATGATCAGTACGCCGGGCATGACATGCTGCTGGGGGAAATGGCCGCAGAAATGCATCTCGTTGACAGAGACACACTTGATTCCCCTTGCCCACTTGCCCGGCTCGTAGTCGGTGATCTTATCCACCAGCGCAAAGGGATACCTGTGAGGCAAAATCTCCGCAATTTGATTGGAGGTGAGTTCCATTTCAGCCTTCCTCCCATTTTTTCATCAGAATGCTGGCATTGTGCCCGCCAAAGCCCAGGGAGTTTGACATGGCATACCGCAAATTGGCCTCCCGGCCCGCATTGGGCACGATATCCAAGTCGCAGGTCTCGTCGGGCACCTGATAGTTTATGGTCGCTGGAAGATACCCCTCGTTCAGCGCCAAGGCAGTAAAAATAGACTCCACGGCGCCCGCCGCTCCCAGCATATGTCCGGTCATGGACTTGGTCGAACTCATCTTTAGCGTTCTGGCATGTGCGCCAAACGCGATCTTAACCGCCGCCGTTTCCCCGCTGTCGTTCAAGCTGGTGGAGGTACCGTGCGCGTTGATATAGTCCACCTGGTCAGCGGAAATCCCGCCATCTTCCAGTGCGCAGATCATGGCCCGCGCACCACCGGATCCGTCGGGAGCGGGCGCTGTCATGTGATAGGCATCACAGGTGGTGCCGTAGCCGACCACTTCAGCGTAAATTTTCGCGCCTCGGGCTTTGGCGTGGTCGTACTCCTCCAGAACGAGAATGCCCGCTCCCTCGCCCATCACAAATCCGCTGCGCTCCTTGTCAAAGGGGATCGAAGCTCGATTTGGGTCCTCCGCAAGGGAAAGGGCTTTCATCGAGGTGAATCCCCCCATGCCCAGCGGCGTAATGGCCGCCTCGGTGCCACCGCAAAGCATGGCCTCGGCATAGCCGTCTCGAATGTAGCGAAATGCGTCCCCCACGGCGTTGGTGCCCCCGGCACAGGCAGTGACGGGACAGGTGCACATGCCCCTGAACCCATATTCAATGGCGATCAGTCCGGCAGCCATGTTGCTGATGGCCATTGGGATATAGAACGGTGAAATGCGGTCAAAGCCTTTCTCAAGGCCTTTCTCATGCTCATTTTCGGTGACCGACAGACCTCCGATTCCACTCGAGACAACAACGCCGCAGCGGTTGGGGTCGGCGCAATCCGCCGTAAGGCCGCTGTCCGCCATCGCTTGCTTTGCCGCAACCATGGCAAACTGGGTAAAGCGGCCCATATGCTTCGTCTGGCGTTTCTCCAAATAGGCCTCGGCATTCCAGTCCTTGACCTCGGCGGCCAGCTTGACCTTTTGATCCAATCTGTCATAGATCGTGATCGGCGCTATGCCGCATACGCCCGCCCGCACGGCCTGCCACGATTGAGAAACCGTGTGTCCAATGGGGGTGACGGCGCCCATGCCGGTGATAACAACCCTTCGTCTGTTCATTGCAATTCCTCCTTACACGGCCATGCCGCCGTCTACACACAGCACCTGACCGGTGATGTAACCGGCCATGTCTGACGCAAAGTAGGCAACGGCGGCGGCCACATCCTCCGCCTTCCCCAGCCGGTTCATGGGGATGGTGGGCAGCAGTGCGTCCCGCGCGGCATCGGGCAGGGCGGCAGTCATGTCGGTATCAATAAACCCCGGTGCCACGGCGTTGACGGTCACGCCCCGGGTGGCCAGTTCTTTGGCCAGTGATTTGGTCATGCCGATCACGCCAGCCTTACTGGCGGCGTAGTTGACCTGTCCGGCGTTCCCCCGCAGTCCAACCACCGAGCACAAATTGACAATCCGTCCCCGGCGCTGCTTCATCATGATGCGGGCTACCGCTTTCATACACAGAAACGCGCCTTTCAGGTTGGTATCGATCACTGCATCAAAATCCTCTTCCTTCATCAGCATGATCAGACTGTCTCTGGTAATCCCGGCGTTGTTCACCAAAATGTCGATGCTGCCAAAGGTCTCTATGGCGGTGTCCATCAGCACTTTGACCGCGTCGGCGTCGGCTACGCTGCCCTGCACCGCCACCGCCTGGGTTCCAAGGGCCTGACAGGCCGAAACCGTCTCTTCTGCTGCCGCCGCATTCCCGGCATAGGAGAAGACGATGTGTGCGCCCCCACGGGCCAGTTCCAGACACACGGCGCGGCCAATTCCGCGGCTGCCGCCGGTAATAACCGCTGTTTTTCCGGTAAAATTCATTGTGCTATCCTTTCAGCTCGGACACCAGTGCCTCCAACTCGGCGCAGGTCTCCACGGCATATGTTTTGAGGTTGGGGGCCGTCTTCCGGACAAACCCGGAAAGCACCTTGCCGGGGCCGATTTCCACCACTTTGTCCACGCCAAGCGCCTCCAGTCGACGGATGGTGTCCTCCATGTGGACGCCGGACTGCACTTGCCGTTCCAGCAGGGCGGGGATGGTGTCGTCCGGCCCCATCGTGTCGCCCAGACAGTTGAACAGCACAGGCACCTCCATGGGACGAAAGGTCACCGTCTCAAAGTGCTTTTGCAGCGCATCTCCGGCCGACTTCAGCAGCGACGTGTGGAACGGCCCGCTGACCTTGAGCGAAAGGCAACGCTTCGCGCCCTTTTCTGTGGCCAGCTCGGTCGCTTTTTCCACCGCAATACGCGCGCCGCCGATGACCAATTGACCAGGACAGTTATAATTTGCGATCTCCACCACGCCCAAGGAAAATGCGGCTGTACAGGCCTCCTGCAGCAAGGCGCGGTCCAGTCCCAGCACTGCCACCATGGAGCAGTCCAATCCCCTCACGGCGTCCGCCATGGCTTTGCCCCGGAATGCCGCCACAGAAATGGCGGTGTCCTCATCAAATACTCCGGCAGCGTGGAGCGCCGAATACTCCCCCAGGCTCAGCCCCGCCACATAGTCCGGCACAATGCCGCGCTCCCGCAGCAGAGCAGTCACGCCAACTGCAAAGGCCACCATACACGGCTGGGTATAGGCGGTATCATCCAGATGGTTCCCCGCATCCGCAAAGGAAACCTCCTTACAGTCAAAGTCGAGCCCCACGCCATCCAGCACTCTGCGGAATGTGGGGTAGGCCTCGTACAGATCCGCCCCCATGCCGGGATGCTGGGTCCCCTGCCCCGCATATAGAAATGCAAGACTCATCGCCTGCTCACCAGCCCTTCCAGACAGCTTTGGCTCGTTGTGCACAGCTCCTCAAAAATCTGACGCAGCGGCCGGATTTCCTGAAGCTGGCCGGCTACCTGCCCGGCCATCACACTGCCAGTGTCCATATCCCCCTCAAAAACCGCCCGGCGCAGGGAACCAAGGGTAAGCTTTTCCAGCTCCATTGCGTCCACGATATCCCGTTCCATCCGCGCGTACTCCCGGGACATCTTGTTTTTCAGCACCCGGACGGGAACCCCTGTGGTACGTCCGGTCACGATGGTATCACTGCCCTTCGCTTTCAGGAGCGCCTGCTTATAATTGTGGTGGACGGGGCACTCCTCGCTCACCAACAGGCAAGTGCCCAGCTGCACCCCGCAGGCGCCCAGCGCCAACGCCGCGGCGAACTGACGCCCATCGGCAATGCCGCCGGCCGCGATCACGGGAACGTTTACGGCGTCCACCACCTGCGGCACCAGGGCCATGGTCGTCATCTCCCCCACATGGCCGCCGCTTTCGGTGCCCTCGGCAATGATGGCGTCCACTCCGGCGCGTGCCAAGCGGATGGCAAGCACCGGAACCGCCACCACGGGAATGACGCAGATGCCGGCCTGCTTCCACTTTGGGATGTACTTTCCGGGGTTGCCCGCGCCGGTGGTGACCACCTTGACGCCCTCGTCAATGACCATCTGCGCCATCTCATCCGCGCAGGGATTCATCAGCATAATGTTCACACCGAAGGGCTTGTCGGTCAGCTGCTTGCAGCGGCGGATCTGTCCGCGCAGCATCTCGGTATCCATACCGCCCGAGGCGATCAGGCCAAGAGCCCCGGCATTGGATACGGCGGCCGCGAATTCCCCGGTGGCAATGTTGGCCATTCCCCCTTGGATGATCGGAAACTCAGTCCCCAGCAGTTCATTCAGTCTCATGATTGTTCTCCCTTATGTGAATTCTACCAGGGCCCCGCCCCAGGTAAGCCCTCCGCCAAAGCCCACGCACAGTACCTTCATGCCCGGACGGATCGTCCCGCCGGCAACCAGTTCATCCAGTGCAATGGGCACGCTGGCCGCCGAGGTATTCCCAAACCGGCTGATATTTTTGTAATACTTCTCTTGGGGAATGTGGTGCTTTTTCACCACATGGTCAATGATGCGCTCATTGGCTTGATGGAACACGAAAAAGTCCACTTCCTCCACGGTCATGCCCGCCTGCTCCAGCACCGTTTCCATGCAGCGGGGCACCTGATCCACCGCAAATTTAAAAACTGCGGTGCCCTCCATCGATATTTTGGAGGGTCTGCCCGTCCCGGTCCCCGGGATGTTCAGAATCGTTTCGTCTCCCCGCGCTCCCAGCACGGCATGGATGCCCGGATACGCAGGGGCGCTTTCGACCACAACCGCTCCCGCCCCGTCGCCAAACAGAATACAGGTAGAACGGTCAGAAAAATCAATCATCCGGCTAAGCACTTCGCTGCCGACCAGCAATCCGTATTTGCGGGGGGCAGCCGCCAGCAGACACTCTATCGTGTGCAGGCCGTAGAGAAATCCGGAGCAGGCTGCGTTCAGGTCAAAGCACGGTGTGTCCTCCAAAAGGCCAAGCTCCCGCTGGAGAAGGCAGGCCGCCGACGGCGTCAGCCAATCGGGGGTCATGGTCGCCACAATACACACTCCCACCTGATCGGGTGAGATCCCGGCCCGCTCCATGGCCTCACGGGCGGCCGCCACGCTCAGGGAGGTATGGGTCTCTTCCACACAATGGCGGCGTTCCCGAATGCCGGTGCGGCTGATGATCCACTCATCGTTGGTTTTCACAATATGGGTCAGATCTTCATTTGTGACCACCTTGGCGGGCACGCTGTGCCCGGTGCCCTTGATCTTGATTCCGTTCATGGCTTCTCCTTTTTTGGTGCCGCACTTCCCATGGCGCGGAATTTTTGGTAGCGTTCCATGGCCAGTGTGGTGCCGCTGCGTTTGCATAAGGCCGTCAGGTGCTTGATCAGCGCCCGGTCCAGCAGCCGGGACATGGTCTCCGGGTCGTTGTGCGCGCCGTCCTTCGGTTCACGCACCACGCCGTCGATCACGCCAAGCTCCAGCAGGTCCTCGGCGGTCAGTTTCATTTGCTCGCAGGCCTCGGCACTGCGGGAAGCATCCTTCCACAGGATGGTGGCAAATCCCTCGGGAGAGAGGACGGAATAAACGGCGTTTTCCAGCATAAGCACGGTGTTGCCCACAGCAAGGGCGAGCGCCCCGCCGCTGTTACCCTCGCCGATGATCACCGCGATAACCGGCACAGTGAGCACGCTCATCTCGGCCAAATTGCGGGCAATGGCTTCTCCCTGCCCCCTGGCTTCCGCCTCAAGGCCGGGGTAGGCACCCGGCGTGTCAATCAAGGTAATGATCGGTCGGCCAAATTTCTCCGCCTGCTTCATCAGGCGCAGCGCCTTGCGATAGCCCTCCGGCCCGGGCATTCCAAAGTTGTAGTTCAGGTTTTCCTGCAGGTTTTTTCCCTTCCGGTGCCCGATTACGGTGACGGGCACACCGTGGAACAGGGCAATGCCGCCCAAAATGCTTTTGTCTTCCTTACACTGGCGGTCGCCCTTTTGCTCAAAAAAATCGGTGAACAACGCCGCAATATAATCTGCGGTTCCAGGCCTTTTTGCATGACGGGCAATGGCGACCCGCTGTGCGGCTGTGATTGGCTCTTTCATCCTTCACACTCCCCCTTGCTGTGCAGTTTCAGCAAACGAGAGAGCGCATCCCGCATTTCCCGCCGTGGCACAATAGCGTCTAAAAAGCCGTGCTCCTCGAGATATTCCGCCCTCTGAAATCCATCGGGAAGTGTCTGACCAATGGTCTGCTCAATGACCCGCGGCCCGGCAAAGCCGATCAGCGCCCCCGGCTCGGCCAGCATGATGTCGCCAAGGCTGGCAAAGCTCGCGGTCACGCCGCCGGTGGTGGGGTCGGTCAGCACCGAAATATACAGTCCGCCTTTCCGGGAAAAGCGCTCCAGCGCGGCAGATGTTTTCGCCATTTGCATCAGGGACACAATTCCCTCCTGCATCCGGGCCCCGCCGCTTGCGGAAAACAGGATCAAGGGAATCTTGCTTTTGGCTGCGTGCTCCACCAGCAGGGTGATTTTTTCCCCCACGGCGGAGCTCATGCTGCCCATCAGAAATCGGCTGTCCAGCACACCCACCGCTACTTTCCGATTGTCCAGCTTGCCGACAGCGGTCACCACCGCCTCGTTCATACCCGTGCGCCGCCGGGTTTCGGACAGCTTTTGCGGATAGGCGGGAAACTGCAGCGGATCATTTGCCGTCAGTTTCTCGTTCAGTTCGCGAAAGGAACCGGGGTCCAGAATCAGGCTCAGCCGATAGTAGGCTCCGATGGCATGGTGATACCCGCAGTGCGGACAGACATACTGATTCCGGGCCAGCGTGCTCCGGTCGGTGTCGGCCCCGCAGCGGGAACAGGTGTGCACATCTTGAACTGGTATGTTCTGCGAGCCGCTGCGGAGCGATTTGAGTGCCAGTAACTTCTGCCGCCGTTTGGCAAATAGGTCGATCATGGGTGCTCCTCCCCTTGGTAGCTGCTCCATTTCAAAAGGGTTTCTAAGTTCTCTTCCAAAAAGGCGGTGGTATAATTCCCCCGCACAAAGTCGGGGTGATATAAAATCTGATGCATCAGATCATCGTTTGTCTCAATACCGTCGATCATCAGTTCCTCCAGCGCGCGGCGCATTCGGCGGATGGCATCCAGCCGGGTAGGGGCGTGGACGATCAGCTTTGCGACCAAAGAGTCATAGTAGGGGGACAGTTCATATCCGCTGTACAGGCAGGAATCTACCCGCACACCGCAGCCGCCCGGCAAGTGCAAAAACTGAATTTTTCCGGGGCGGGGCGCAAAGCCATCCGCGGGGCTTTCAGCGTTGATGCGGCATTCTATGGCGTGCCCCCGCCAGGTGATGTCTTCCTGTCTGCAAGACAGCGGCAGACCTGCCGCAATGCGAATCTGCTCCCGCAGAAGATCAAGGCCGGTGACGAATTCCGTCACGGGGTGCTCCACTTGAATGCGGGTGTTCATTTCAATAAAGTAAAACGAACCGTCCTTTGCCAGCACGAATTCTACCGTGCCCGCATTCTCATAGTCGGCAGCTTTGGCGGCGGTTACCGCCACAGCCCCCATCTCCTCCCGCAGTTCTGGTGTCAGCGCCTTGGACGGGGATTCCTCCAGCAGCTTCTGATTTTTCCGCTGAATGGAGCAGTCCCGCTCTCCCAGTTGGATTACATTTCCATGGCGGTCGGCCAGAATCTGAAACTCGATGTGCCGGGGCGCAAGGATCAGCTTTTCCAAATACATCTCATCGCTGCCGAAACAAGCTACAGACTCTGCTTTTGCCTCTTCAAACAGGGCCTCCAGCGTTTCCGGCTCATAGACGCGGCGCATCCCCCGCCCTCCGCCGCCCGCGGCGGCTTTGATCAAAACGGGATAGCCGATGGCGTCGGCGATGCTGCGCGCCTGCCCAGCCGTCTCTACCGCGCCGTCGGAGCCCGGTACAACAGGAACGCCGGCCTGCTGCATCAGGCTGCGGGCGGCGGCTTTGTTGCCCATCGCCCGAATCACGTCGCCGGACGGTCCGATGAAATTGATCCCAGCCCCATGGCAGGCATCGGCAAAGGCCGCGTTTTCAGACAGGAAACCATAGCCGGGATGCACCGCATCACACCCGGTGGCCTTGGCCACGGTGAGAATGGCGTCTGCATTTAAGTAGCTTTCTGCCGCACGAGCCGAGCCGATGCAGTACGCCTCTCCAGCCAGCTGAACATGGAGCGCGTCCCGATCCGCCGTGGAGTACACCGCCACCGTGTCAATATTCAGATCCCGGCAGGCCCGCAGAATACGCAGGGCGATTTCGCCGCGGTTGGCGATCAGAATACGTTTAAACATGATTTCATACTTCCTTGTAACGGATCAGCGGTGCGTCAAAGGACACCAAGGTACCGCTGCTTTGCAGAAGTTCTTCAATGATGCAGTCGCAGGGCGCTGTGATCTCGCTCATCATTTTCATTGCCTCGATCAGGCACACCTTCTGTCCCTTCTGTACCCGATCGCCCACAGCGATAAAGGGCGGCGCATCAGGCGACGGCGCGGTATAAAAGGTGCCCACCAGCGGCGCGGAAATATAGCTGCCCGCAGGAGCGACGGTCTGTGCCGGACTTGTGGCGGATCCCGGTATGTCCGTACCCGGTGCCGCCACACAGGAAGCCCCTCTGCTCAGTTCAATGGAAAAATCCTTGCGGGTGAGCTTCATCTGCGTGAGAGAACTGCTGTCAAACCGAGTCATGAGCTCGTAAATCTCTTGGTTTGTCATAATGCCTCCTTTTTGAAAAAGACCACCGGCAGATACCGATGGCCTTTCTTGCGGTTATTTAGCCCGCGTGTGCGGTGAGATAATCCATGATGTCGCCCACGGTCTTCAGCGCAGCAAGGTCCTCGTCCGCAATTGTGATGCCGAATTCCTCCTCCAGCGCCATGGACAGCTCCACAGCGGCAAGGGAATCGGCCTCCAGATCTTCGGCCAGTTTTGCCTCACGGGTCACCTTATCAGCGTCACAGCTGAGGGTCTCCACGATGATATCACGTACTTTTTCAAATTCCATAATGAGATTCCACTCCTCATTTCGAATACTAAATAATCTTAATTAAAAATATTTAAATAAAATTATTTAAATGCATTTTACCATATAACCGCCATTTGTCAAGGGTATCTTTTCAGAAACAGGATGCCCATTCCCATTCCCAGCTATTCTAAAAACCACCTCCGGCCCCTTACCTCGCGACTTTTCACGGTCCTGAATTGCCTTCTGTCTTCGCCCCCATGATGTTCCGTTTCAGGTTGCCCTTTTGTCGGTACCGCTCTTCTGTTTCCCGTTACACGGTCTGCAGTTCCCCCTGTCATTGGTTGCCCTGTCGAATCGGTTCGTATCCATTCCGCCAATAGCAGCACATAAAGTGTCTTCTTATTTAGGTAACTTTAAGGTAACGCGCCTATAGTAGGACCAAAGGTTCCAAATTCGCCCATTCTAAGACAACTTCTGATAAGCACTTCCTATGGGTGTAGTCCGGAACAATTGGCATGGATGCTAAACTAAGAAAAGAGATGATTCCTTTAAAAACTGAAAGCACCAACGAAACTTATAACTACCTTGCAGCGCGATATGCGAAAACCCAGCAAGTGGGAAGCACCAGTTCCAAGACCGAGCAATCAAGTGATTCAGAAAGCTCCGCGATCAGCGGATCATGGAAGACCGATTCGTTGGAAATAAGCAGCGATGCATATGCGGCGTATTCCGAGGACAGCTTGCGCGATGACACGTATGCAGCGGCCTCTT
The DNA here is from genome assembly GCA_963666535.1 of Oscillospiraceae bacterium. Classification (GTDB taxonomy): domain Bacteria; phylum Bacillota; class Clostridia; order Oscillospirales; family Oscillospiraceae. The sequence goes on from OY762913.1 coordinate 3,169,746, forward strand.
CACAATCCACTTCAGAAATCCTGGACATTCTTGTCAGTGATGGCACACCCACAAGCAATCAGGCCAGCGAGATTGCCGATGCCCTTGCACCGCCTGCTCGTTACACATCCGAAAATTCAGAGATATCGTTTTAAGTTTTGGCTTTTTCCCAGCCTATATGCAGAGAAGGGAGGCAGGCACCTTAGTGCCTGCCTCCCTTCTCTGCTGTACTAAAATCCGTATTTTTAGGTTCTGCCCAACCATGTGGTGGACACCGCTTATCCTAGGGATAAAAATGGCGCACCCCATTGAACCGATCGCTTCAATGGGGGCGCCTTCTTGCCTATTAATTGTACTTTTGACCCGGTTTTTTTACTTCCAATCTGGATATCGCCCGCTGCATAGCAGCTTGGGTGCGGACATGCTCCAGATGACTGAGCTGACCACGAAGTCGCTCGCGTGCCCTTTCCTCGGCGGCTCGCGCACGATTTGCGTCAATTTCCTCCGGCCATTCGGCGGCATCGGTTAAAATGACCACCTTACCAGAAACGATTTCCATAAAGCCTTCAGAAAAAACCGCCTCCAGCCAATTTCCGTCCTTTAGAATTTTGGCCTTGCCGATAGAGACGGCAGCAACCATGGGCATATGGTTGCTTAGCACGCCGATTTGTCCTTCGGGGGTGTTGAGCATAACCATCTCAACATCATCGGAAAAGAACTTTTTGTCTGGGGTTACAACTTCCAGGAAAAAAGTGTCTGCCATTGCTGCACCTCTTATCAATCCTTCGCGGCTTCGTAAACTTCGTCAATAGAACCCTTCATGAAGAATGCATCTTCCGGAATATTGTCCATCTTTCCATCGAGAATTTCCCTGAACCCGCGGATGGTTTCTTTCACCGGCACATACTTGCCCTCGTAGCCGGTAAAAGTGGTTGCCACGAAAAACGGCTGCGACATATATCTCTTGATCTTTCTGGCGCGATAAACAGCCTGCTTGTCTTCCTCAGACAGTTCATCCATACCCAGAATCGCGATGATATCCTGAAGTTCCTTGTATCTCTGCAGCAATTCCTGCACTCTGCGGGCCGTCTCATAGTGTTCGCTGCCCACAATTCGGGGGTCCAGTATTCTTGAGGTAGATTCCAGGGGATCCACCGCCGGATAAATCCCTTCTTCCACAATGGCTCTGGAAAGGACGGTTGTCGCATCCAGATGGGCAAAAATGGTGGCTGGCGCCGGATCTGTCAAGTCATCAGCAGGAACATACACGGCCTGCACCGAGGTAATGGAACCGCTTTTGGTCGAGGCAATCCGCTCCTGCAAGGCACCCACGTCGGTTGCCAGGGTTGGCTGATACCCAACGGCAGAAGGAATTCTGCCCAATAATGCCGACACTTCGGAACCGGCCTGCACAAATCGAAAGATGTTATCAATGAAGAGCAGCACGTCCTGCTGCATCTTATCTCTAAAATACTCCGCAACAGTCAGCCCGGTCAGGCCGACGCGCATTCTGGCTCCTGGTGGCTCGTTCATTTGGCCGAACACCAGAGCGGTCTTTTCAATCACGCCGGATTCTTTCATTTCATTCCACAAGTCGTTTCCTTCGCGGGATCTCTCTCCCACGCCGGTAAAAACTGAATAGCCGCCGTGCTCGGTTGCAATGTTGCGAATCAGTTCCTGAATCAGCACGGTCTTGCCGACTCCGGCGCCGCCAAACAGGCCTATTTTTCCGCCTTTGGCATACGGTGCAAGCAGGTCAATTACCTTAATGCCGGTTTCCAGCATCTCGGTGGCAGGCATCTGCTCATCAAAGCTGGGAGCCGGTCTATGAATGGGCCAAAACTCTGCATTCTCTATGGAGCCTTGCTTATCAATCGGCTCGCCAAGAACGTTGAGCACTCTGCCCAGCGTCCCCTTGCCCACGGGCACCTGAATAGGGGCTCCGGTGTCCACCGCGGGCAAATCTCTGGCAAGACCTTCCGACGCGGACATAGCAATGCATCTTACGGTCTGGTTGCCGATATGCTGCACCGCTTCGACAATCATTTCACTGCCATGGTTGTCGATCCGAATCGCGTTGTTGATTTTGGGAAGTTCGCCATTTTCAAACATAATGTCGATCACCGGACCGATGACCTGCACAATGCGACCTGTATTTTGAGCCATTTTCACTTGCTCCTCGCTATAAACTAAAGATGATGATCGGATTATCCAGCTGGCCTACTTGTTCTGTACCTCTACCTAAAGTGCGGAAGCTCCACTCACAATTTCCGAGATTTCCTGTGTAATGGCGGCCTGTCTTGCTCTATTATAACGCAGGCTGAGTTTCTGGAGCATCTCATCTGCATTGGTCGTGGCATTGTCCATCGCCGTCATTCGGGCACTTTGCTCGCTGGTAAATGCCTCTACAAACGCGCCGTAAATGATCCCTTTCATAAACATGGGAACCAGAGTCTCAAAAACAGCGTTAGGCGACGGCTCGTAAGTGATACTGCGGTCGACGGCTCCGGCCCGGGTATTTTCCATGCCCAAATCTTCCTTTAGGGCGTCAAGATCCAAGGGGAGCAACCGCGTCACCTTTGGCTCGAGTTTCATGGATGACACCATATAAGTATAAACCACATACACTTCATCCAGCCCGCCGCTTTTATACTGCGCCAGCATCATATCCGTGATTTCTCTGGCCCGATACATCGTCGGATTCTGAACCGGATAATCAAAGTCCTGATTCACAGGATAGCCTCGTTTCAGGCAAAAACTCTTTCCCACATGCCCCGCAACGTACAAAACCGGATGTTCCACCTGTTTCATCTTCGCCTCGGCCAATTTAAGAATGTTGTGGTTATAGCCGCCCGCCAGATTCTTATCTCCCGTGAGGACAATAATTCCCGTCGTTCGGTTTTCTTTCTCTTCTCTTTCGTCAAAGAAGATATTCCCAATCCTGTTCACGCCGGCGCTGTGCTCCAAAATGTCTTCCATTGTGGCTAAGACCTTTGTGAAAAAGGGACGTGTCTGATCCAGCTGCTGCTTTGCCTTTTTCAGTTTAACCGCAGAAATCAGCTTCATCGCTTTGGTGATTTGCTGGGTTTCCCGAATGCTCTTTATCCTAAGTTTAATTTCTCGTATCCCTGCCATATGATCAATCACCGCCCTCAAGGTCCAAATAATGATGGGTTCCATCCAAAGGGTGAACCGCTGTCGAAAGATTAAGCTCTTGCGGCCTTGTACTCAAGAATCGCCTTTTTCAGCAACTCCTCTGTCTCGGACTTCAGTTCTTTTTCCTGGTGAATGTGTTCCATTATCTGGGGGTATTTTTCTTTGATGAAGTCAAGTGCCTCGCGGTTAAACTTCTTTACTTCCTTCACAGGAACGTCCATCAAATAGCCGTTTATGGATAGATAAAGCAGAACAACCTGATCCTCCACGTCGTAGGGGGAGTACTGATCCTGTTTCAGCGTTTCCAGCAGTCTCTCGCCCTGAAGAAGCTTATTCATCGTGGCTTTATCCAAATCCGAGCCGAACTGAGCAAACACAGCCAGTTCTCTGAACTGCGCCAGATTCACGCGCAACGGTCCCGCAATCTTTTTCATGGCCTTAATCTGCGCCGCGCCGCCGACACGGGAAACCGAAACGCCGACATTGATGGCCGGGCGCTGTCCCGAATAAAACAGCTCGGTTTCCAAAAAGATCTGTCCGTCCGTGATGGAGATCACATTGGTGGGGATATACGCGGAAATATCTCCGTCCTGGGTTTCAATGATGGGAAGCGCCGTAATAGACCCCCCGCCCAGTTCGTCTGAAAGCTTTGCCGCTCGTTCCAGCAGTCTGGAGTGGAGGTAGAAAACGTCTCCCGGAAACGCTTCACGGCCTGGCGGCCTCAAGAGAAGAAGGGACATTGCCCGGTAGGAGACCGCATGCTTGGATAAATCATCATAGACGATCAAAACGTCCTTATGCTCGTCATACATGAAGTATTCTGCAATTGCACAGCCGGCATAGGGGGCAATATATTGCACAGGCGCCATTTCGCTGGCTGTGGAAGAGACAATGATGGAATAATCCATGGCGCCCACCCGCTGCAGGGTGTTATAAATCCCGGCAACGGTAGACGCCTTCTGGCCAATGGCGACATAGATGCAGATAACATCCTTGCCCTTTTGATTGATGATGGTATCAAGGGCAATTGCCGTTTTGCCCGTCTGGCGGTCGCCGATGATCAGCTCACGCTGGCCCTTGCCGATGGGCATCATGGCATCGATGGCCATAATGCCGGTCTGCAGGGGCGTGTCAACCGACTTGCGGTCAATGACGCCGGGGGCCAACAACTCGATGGGTCTATATTTCTCGGTTTTGATTTCGCCCTTGCCGTCAATCGGCACACCAAGGGGATTCACGACTCTTCCAATCATGGCGTCGCCAACCGGCACACTAAGGGCTTTGCCCGTGCTCCGGACTTTGGTCCCCTCCACGATCTCTGTATCCGGACCCAGCAAAACACAGCCTACGTTGTCTTCCTCCAGGTTCATAGCCATACCCGAAATGCCGCATTCAAACTCCAGCAATTCGCCGTACATGCAACCCCGAAGGCCATATATTCTTGCAATGCCGTCGCCCGATTTCAAAACATAACCCACATTGTCTTCGGAAACCTTTGTGCCATAGTTTTCAATCTGCTGTTTGATCACCGAGCTTATTTCTTCTGGTTTTAAATTCATTGCATTCACCTTACTATCTAAAAGGTCAGCGCGGACTGTAGTCTTACAATTTGGCCCTTGACGGTCCCGTCGTAAATCTTATCCCCGACGGCGACTTTTATGCCGCCAATCAAAGTCGGATCAACCTCAATCGTCGCTTCTACCCTTGCGGAATGATAAATTTCTTTAAATTTATCGCAAACTTTGTCCACGTACCCTTGGGAAAGGGGCGCGGATGTCATAATGGTCAAATGCAGGACGTTCTTTTTCTCATCCGCTAATCTTGCATATTCATCGCTGATTCCAGGTAAGAATTTGATCCTGCCCTTATCCAGTAAAAGAAGCAGAAAATGCAAGGTGCTTTGGCTGACTTTTCCTTCCAGCACATTTGACAGAACTTGCTTTTTGATCGAACTGGTATTTTCCGGATTCAGCAAAAACTCCGCGAAGTCCTTTTGGGACTCATAAATGCCGGAGATTTGGGCCAATTCCGTGCGGTATTCCTCAATGGCATCCTCTTGAACAGCCAAGTTCAAAAAAGCCTCGGCATACCTGTTGTCTACGATGGCCATCAGGCGACACCTGCTTCATCCAGGAATCGATCGACAAGCGCGCTGTTTGCTTCCGTATTCATATTCGCTTCCATGACTTTGGATGCGGCAGCCAGCGCCATTCCGGCCACTTCTGCCCTGACGGATTTGAGCATTTGCGCGCGCTCCAGATCAATTTCTTTCCTTGCGCTTTCAAGAATCTGTTTGGCCTGGTCCTTTGCATCGGCAGTCAGTTTGTCATAATTGCGGTTGGCCTTTGCGGTTGCCTCATCTATGATCTTCTGTCCGTCGGCCTTTGCTTCATTGATCTGAAGCTGGTAACTCTGCTTCATTTCAAGGGCTTCCGCGTTTTGCTTTTCCGCGTCTGCTATGGCGTCCTGTATTGCTTTTGTGCGGTTTTCCATAAATTCCGTAACGGGTTTAAATAGAATTTTCTTTAAAACCACGTACAGAATGATTAGATTTAAAATCGCAAATAAGCAACTAAATCCATTTAAGTTCTCGAGCATTCCCTATCACCTTGCCTGCTCTTTTTCATATTAAAAGTCCTGCTTTGTTTGGATGTTCTGGATTGGCATGGGGCATAAAATCCCCATGCCAATTCTTCGCTATATCTGATTAACTTTACAGTTTTCCGACCAGCATAATGGCAATGACAAAGCCAAAGATTGCGGTAACTTCCGCAAGGGTAGCAAAAATAAGACCAGTCGACAGGATCTTACCGGAAGCCTCCGGATTTCTGGCCACACCCTCCGATGCTTTTCCCGATGCGTGACCAAGGCTGATTCCCGCACCGATCCCTGTAAACATTGCAAGACCCGCACCAATTGCGATTAAACCACTTGTACCCATAATTTTTTCCTCCTACTCAATTGCCTCTGAAATGTAAATTGATGATAAAAACACGAATATATAAGCCTGAAGGCCCGCGTCGAACAAATCGAAAAAGGCGCTGGCCAACGGGATAATCGGCTTTACAAAAATGGCACCGCTAAACAGCATTTCCATAATGATAAAGCCCGCCAAGATATTACCGAACAACCGTAACGAGAGAGATAACGTTCGGGTTGCGTAATCCAAAATATTAAATGGCAGCATAACCGGTGTGGGGTGTACAAATGTTTTCAGCCAACCCGTTACGCCCTTAAACCGGATCGCGGAAATCGGGATCAGGCACACCGTCATCAGTGCCATCGCAAGGGTCAAATTGAGATCCTTTGTGGGCGGCTGTATGGTAATAAAGTGTTTGAAAAATTCTAATCCGGTCAAATTATAAAGCTGTTCCCCTGTGGGAAATATATTGAAGATCCCTGAAATGTTGGAAAACACAAGGAAAATAAGGATTGTGCCAAAATACGGAACAAAGTGCTTTCCGTGCTCCCCCATGTTGCCTTGAAGAATCTTGCCAATCGTTTCCACCATAATTTCTGTCACATTCTGCTTGCCCGTGGGAACTGTTTTAAAATTCCGGGTAAAGACCAGTGCCAGAATGACGATGATTGCCATAATAATCCACATCATAACAATGGTGCTTGATATGGGGATTGTGATGCCGAAACAATGAATGGTAAATACATTCACTGTTTCGAAATAGTTTTCTGAAGACAAAACCGACGCCCCCTACAAAAAAAAGCCGTTTTTAGTAATACCCAACGTTTCCGTAATTGCATTTCCCATCATCACAAATGGAACCAGCAAAATACCGGCAGCCAAACCAGCCAAAGCCCACTGGCCAAACAAAAAGTAAGTGATCAGCAACGAAAAAAGGGTGATGCTCTGATAAATCATATTCACAACGAAAGTAAGCCCGACGGTTTTCCGTTTGCCCAATGTTGCCCTTTCATCGTCAACCGCTCTCCTCAGAATCCACGAGCAGCTGACAAACTTGAACACACTGATCACAGCACCTGCAAAAAGCCCAGCTAAAACAAGCCATCTGTTTTCTAAGAAAATGAGATCCGCAACAGAAAGCACAAGAAAGCGCATGGCAGCTCTCGTTGCCGTAAACTTCTCCAGCTTGCTTTTAAACACGTTTCACCTTCTTTGACAGAACAACAAGGGGGTTGACTCCGCAATCTGCAATTTAGGGCGTACTAGAGGCCTTAAAAACGAAACACGCCACTGTCCTCCGTCATTAAGGCCTTTTATCCTATGCTGCCGTTGCCGCATTGCAAACCCATCCTTCAGTTGTTATCATATATTAATCCTTCGCTTTCGACATGTCAAGAATATTTGTATGTCATTTCAACCATAGTTTTCCCCGCTATCGTGCACATATTGTACAATTCGTTTTGCAGGATTGAACCGCCAGTCATTCACTTTCCCTTAAATTGGATATTATTTTTTCCCGGAAATGCGTTTTTCTTCATGAAATGCCCCCGCATCTTGCACCGAATCTACAATTCAGCGCTCAAAGTTGTTTGGTTTGAAAGACCCGTACCAATGGATTGCTGACAATAGACATTGCCCGCAGACCCCCACAGTCCAGCTGGGAAAACGACAACAGACGAAGCCACAAGATATTCCGAATCAGGCCCGTTTCGCAGCAGGCGCAATTGCTGTGCAACGCCCATTATGCTGCCGAAACGATTGAGAAGGACCCCTGGCAAACCCAAGAGTCCTTCCCTATCTTTTACTACGAATGGTATCTACTTGCGGCACGCATGTGAAAAAGCGAACCAATCGCCACGTTAAAGTTCCGTCATCCAAAGTCCGTGAAGATTGCAATACGCAAAAACCATTTGTACGTTGTCATCCTCTGTCAGCGCAAAATCGATGGTCGGCTGATCGTTGGGGAAAAGCGTTTTCCGCTGGCCCCCCTTTTCAGTTTGAAGATAAATCCACTCGATGTAATGGGCCTCTATCATGGGATGGGGAACGGAACCAATGGTAACAGTCACGATATTACCGTTAACTTTTACAACAGGAACGTGTTTTTCAACCGCTCCATCCGTTGTGTTGGGAACAAGTTCTTCCATTTCCTCTCCACAGCATACCAGCGGAACGCCTGCATTATTAATCAGGCCAACAATATTCCCACAGTGTTTGCAAACATAAAATTTCTGCTGCTCTTTTAGCATATTGATCAACCATCCTTTTTTTCCTATTTTTTTGAATGCTCTCAGTGGCTTCGTCTCTTTACATCCGGCCGTTCCACGGGTCAGCGCGGGTCATTCCATAGAACCATTAACCGTGTTGTATCCCTCCCTGTCTGTTTGCTTTTTTATGGCCTTAGAAACAGCTTTTCGGCTGATTTCCAGTTTATCATATCATATATTTGGAGCAATGTACATAATAAACCATTTTTCGTGTAAAATATATATGAAATATTGATATATTCTGGCAGCCCCCGCCCCAAACGGCAGATCCACCTTATCAAATACCAAAGCGAAACGGGCTGTGGATTACCACAGCCCGTTTCGCTTTTTTAGGGGGTATAATGAAAATGGAGTAAGCAGATTTAAGGTGTAGCCTTAAGCGGGCCACTCTTGCATGACCATTTCGCCTACGTCCTTGTTGAAAAGACCGATGGTGCTTTTCAGCGCGTCAAACGCCAGCGCAACAGTGAACACGGCAAAGCCGATGGCCATGGTGTAATAAAACGGATACAAGGGGATATACAGGGTGGCTGTGGTCTGATTCACAGAGTGAATCACTGCCGCCTGCACCCAGGACGCATAAGCCAGCAATCCGGCCATGGTTGTACTGATCCATCCGGTCAGCGTCCAGGTAATCATGGGTGTCAGCTTGGGCAGTTTGCGCATGAAGAATGTGACGTGAACCAGCCCCTTCTTGTACTGCGTATACCCAAACGCGAAGAACACGACCAGTGTTTCTGCCAGACCGACCAGTTCGGTCGTGCCAAGCGTGGAACTTTTGAACACAAAGCGGCAGAACACGTCGTATACAATGACCAGCATCATATAAGCCAGCGCCGCAATGCTGACAATAGAAAAGGCTCGGGTAAAATAACCGATTCCTTTTTCTATTTTACTTATCGTTTTCAAATGGGAACACCACCTTATTTATGGTACTGCATCGCTTTAGCAGCAGTGCAAATCAGTTATAGTAGGGGAACTGAGCGTTGAATTGATCGATATAGCCCTTTGTGGCATCAAAGATACCCTGACCATCGTAGCCTTTGGCGGTCATGTCGTCGATCCACTGCTGCCACACGGGCTCAGCAGCTGCGATCATCTCGGCCTTCATATCTTCGGGCAGCTCAGCCACCGTGATGCCACGAGACTCGGCGTCGGCGATCTGATCATCATGCTGAGTCTGATAGCCTGCGTCCACCTGCTCGATGTACCAGTCGGCAGACTCGTTGATCAGTCCCTGCAGGTCGGCGGGCAGCTCGTTCCACTTATCTTGGTTCAGGCAGAACATCAGCTGGGAAGCATAAATGTGCGCGTCCATCAGATAACCGGTCTGCTCCAGCAGAGCGCCGGACTGGATTTTATCGTAGTCAAACATATAAGCGTTGATGATGTTCTTTTCCAGGTACTCATAGCCATCGTTGGAGGAGACCGAGACAGGGTTGGCACCCAGGGCAGTGACCCAGTTGGTCAGATAGCCACCGGTAACACGCATATTCAGGCCAGCCAACTGGGATACAGCGGTAACAGGAGTGCTTTCCTTAAAGCCAAGGGGCATGGTGCAGGCGGAATGCAGGCAGATAACATGCACATTGGAGTATTCCTTGGTGTAGTAGTCGGTTTCATTGAGCATGGCGTTGAGTGTATACGTACCGACATCAGCATTGTTGACACCGATCATCGGCAGGGACACGGCTTCAGACGCGGAATAAGAGCCCTGATAGATCGCCTGTGCGGACCAGAAGCCATCGGTCATGCCGCCAACGCAGTTGGTCACGCAGTCGGCAATGGAGCCCAGCTGGCCGTTGGTATAAACGGTGATGTTCAGGCGGCCGTTGGAGGCCTCGTTCAGGTTAGTAGCCCACTCCTTCAGCAGGGGCGCGACCAGGGAGTTATCGGGGTTGGGATAGTCGATGTTAAAGCTGTAAACGGTATCGTCCGCGGCATCGCCGGTGTTGGCGTCGCTGGCGGGGGCCTTGGAGTCGCCGCAGGCGGTCAGAAACAGGGAAAAGGTCATTGCAAGCGTCAGTAAAAGGGCAAGTGTCTTTTTCATTTGGTTATTCTCCTCTTTCAATTAAAATGGAATTACGCGGGACCATAAATAAGGTTAGGCAGCCATGTGGACATGGGCGGGAACAAAACAACCAGGACCGAAATGATCACGATTGCAAACACGTAGGGAAGAACGCCTCTGAAAATCTTGGTCAGGGGGGTCCCCTTGGACACGCCCGCGGCGATGAACACATTCAGTCCGATGGGAGGTGTAATGCAGCCGGTGCACATCATCATCACGATAACCACACCAAACCAGATGGGATCGAAGCCGAGGCCGGTCGCCACGGGGAGGAAGATGGGAACCGTGACCAGAATGATGGCGATGGAATCCATAATCATGCCCAGAATGATGTAAACGGCAATGATCATCAGCATGACCAGATAGCGGTTAATATCAAGGCTTCCCACCGTGGTGGCCAAATTTTGGGGCAGATTGGTAATGGTCAGGAAATAGCCGAAGATGTAAGCGCCCAGCATCATTTGGTAGACCATAGCGGTGGATTTGACCGACTCGGTCAAACACTCGATCAGACTCTTGAAGTTGAGCTTCCGGCGAATCAGGGCGTACAGCATGGCCAGGAATGCACCACAGGCAGCGGCCTCGTTGGCGGAGAAGATGCCACTGAACATGCCGCCGACCACCGCGCCGAACAGTACGATGATGGGGATCAGTCCCTTCAGGGACTTAACCTTTTCCCCTATGCTGTAGCTTCCGCCCCGGGGCGCCATGGATGGATTCATCTTGCAGGCAATTCCTGCGGCGATCACATAGGCGAACATCAGTAGCAAGCCGGGGATGATACCCGCTGCAAACAGACGGCCTACGGAAGCGGTCGCCACAATGCCGTAGAGAATGAACCCGGTGCTGGGCGGGATGAGATAACCCAGCGTTCCGCCGGCGGCGGCAGTGGCTGCGCTGAACCCGTCGTCATAGCCGAAGCGCTTCATTTCCGGCAGCGCCAGCTTGCCCATGGTCGCCACCGTGGCGGAAGTGGAGCCGCAGATAGCGCCAAAGCCGGCGCACGCCACGATGGTGGCGAAGCTGAGGCCGCCCGGGAATTTGCCCATCCATTTTTCACAGCAGTCGTACAGGCCTTTGCTCATGCCTGACTGCAGCGCAAAGGTACCCATCAAAATAAATAAAGGCACCACTGCGAGACTAAAGCTGGATGAATTGGTGTAGGGAACTGTGCGGAACAAATACAGTGCCTTTGTGAAGCTGCCCGATGCGATCGTGTAGCCCACCAGGCCGATGAAGAACATGGACATACCCATGTTCATCCCCAGGAATACCAGCAGAATCATCGCCAGAATTCCGAGAATTGCCAATGCCGTTAGGTTCATGGAATGTAATGCACCACCTTAATAATATGGGATCTGCTCAACTAGTTCTTGCGTGAAAAAACAGGCTTTTCCCGCGAACGCTCCCCCTTTTGCCCGCGAGGAACCCCTGCCCTTTCCGGCGATATATGTAGTATAACAGCTAATCTGATCGAATTCTTTGGTTGGAGTTAACAATTCTATTTTCGGTTTTTTCAAATTTAAACCATATAAATTCTATAGGTTGTGTGTGTTTACTACGCAGATTTTAATCCCCTTATTCTTTCCTATTTTTCGCCGATTCTTGTCGTAATTCGTCAAATTTTGCACTAAATTTGTCTTTATGGTTCACTTTTAATCATTTTACATGTTTCAACCATTTTTTCTTCCCGCTTGCCTGTTTGTCATTTTTGACAGGATGCCTTGTCGTTTTTTTACTTTGATACAGGGGTTTCCTTTTTTTCTGTAAAAACGCCGCTCAAAATAGCATTTCTTCGTTTTCAACTTGCCAAGGAATGTAATGTAAGAGGGCGCAAATTCAGTGTTTTCGCCGAAAGATTGTTTCTGGTGCCAATGACAAACGGGAGATAACTTGCTAACATGTGGTCAAGCGTTGCGGCTGCCGGACAAGCGTTTTCAAGCGTATCGCCTACCCAAACAAATTCCGCATCAATTAATTTTGGAGGTACCTACATTATGATTAAAAAAGCCAGCGACATTACGTTAAACGTCCGCCCCCTGCTGATTACCTGCGAGCATCTGTTTTACTATGAAGGTCCCTGTCGGTTTGGCAAGGGCGAGGCTCTGCAGCCGGGCTATGACCGGCTGGCCAACGCCCAAAAGGCGGAATCCTTTTTGAAAGCGCTGAAAGACTGTGCTCCCGAGGGTGTCAACATTTTGGAGCCTGTCACCTTTGGCCGTACCGATGACTGGGATAACAAGGAAGAGCAGTGGGAGGCCATGGCTCCCGCCGTTCATGAGTCTGACTTTGTGGTTGCCATGACCGGCATCGCCTGCGACGACATCGTGCTGGAGTTTGCAGAGCGTTTCAAAAAGCCCGTTGCCATCTCCCCCATCTCTGGTTTCTCCGGCACCATCGCCGTGGCCGGCCTAACCAGCAAGGCACTGAACGACTATGAGGTTTACGGCTTCTACAAGTGGGCCGATCTGGGCTATCAGATGGGTATCCTGCGTGCCCGCAAGGTGATTCAGAACACCCACATTCTCTGCGCCAACCGCTTTGGCTCCACCACCTCTTACAGCAGCGTGGATGCCTTCAACAGCTTTGACCTGATCACCAACCGTCTGGGCGTCCGGTTCCGCTTTGTCAATCTGCACGAGCTGTTTGACCAGATGTCCCCCGCTGTCGAGGGCGGTAACCCCACCACGCCCGGCCGCATCACGCCAGACCTGACCGAGGCAGACCTGGCCGAGGCCAACAAAATCGCCGACGAGCTGATCTCCGGTGCCAAAGAAAACACCATGACCAAGGAAAACCTCCTCCCCTCTGTGATCGCCTATGTAATGGTGAAAAAGAACATGGAGCTGAAGGACTGCAACGGCTTTACCATGCCGTGTCCCGACGCCTGCTCCACCCGCCGGCTCAACGAGGGCAAATTCACACTGTGCCTGACCCATTCGCTCAACATGGAGCAGGGGATTCCTTCCGCCTGCGAGTATGACACCGATGCCGTACTCTCCCAGCAGGCACTGATCGCCGTGTCCGGTAAGCGCCCCTACATGGGCAACACCTGCCCTGTTCCTTTTGAAAACGGCCACCTTCAGGGCCGCTTCGGCACCACGCCCGAGCACTTCGCAGTTTTGGAAAAGAACCCCGAGAACCTGTACATGATGCAGCATTCCGTTGCTCATCGCCGCTTGGCCGATCCCAACAAGAATGCTTCTTACGCCATCCGCAACTTCGCTTATGATCAGGGCTTTGGCGCTACCATCCGCTATGATTTCGACGTGGATGCCGGACAGAAGATCACTTTCTGCCGCTTCTCCCCCGATGGCAGCAAGCTATTTATCGGCTCCGGTGAAATTGTTATGGGTGGCGGCTATGACGGCTACAACTGCAGTCAGCTGGTCTACTTCCGTGTGAAGGATCAGGCCGATGCCTGGACCAAGCAGTGCCTGGCCGGCAACCACTGCACCCTGGTATACGGCGACTATACTAAGGAGCTGACCGATCTGGCCAAGGCACTGAAGATCGAGCCCCTGGTTGCCAATTGATGAAAGACTCCGCTTTGCAGGAACGCACTGAAATCAAAGAGCTGCTTCTGCGCTCCCGCAAGGAGGCAGAGACGCACATGGAGGCCATTAAAAGCCAGCAGCCGCTGACCCGTCCCTTTTTGCATGAACATATCTGCGGGTATGTGATCTGCAAATTCATGCTGCAGGGAGAAGACCCCAACCAGCACAGCTTTCCTGATCTGGCAGAGCTCAGTCTCTCCCGCAGCATGAAGGTCTCAAAGGAACTGGTTAACGAGTTCGATATCGCCCGCAGCTGTGACGGGGCAACCTCCGTCATGACAAAAAAGGTCCTGCTGTTTTTGGCCATCCAAAAGGCCTTGGGCATTGAGCTGCCGGCGTCCCGCTCCGCCACTTTGACCACCATGACCGATTTTTCGGACATGGTTTGGGATGCCATGCTGGATACGACCGCTTGGCATCCCCGTATGACCGGGTAGCAGTGCGCCACAGAATCCCCCCTGGTTCTTTGGCTGTTGTTATAACTTATGGCTGCTCAACAAACGAAGCATTGTTTTGTTCAGTGGACATAATCCGAGGCGTAATGCGCCTAATCATTCTTTTTCCGATTGTCCCAGGCGCATACAGCACCGCTGTATGCGCCTATGGCAATTAGCACGGGGCTGGACGGCCGGCCCCACCTCGATGTACAGGCCGTTTTCAGGAGGAACAATATGTTTAACGTCAATGCTGTGCGGGAGGATTTCCCCATTCTATCCACCGCTGTCCACGGGAAGCCCCTTGTCTATCTGGACAATGCCGCCACCATGCAGGTGCCGGTGCAGGTTGTCCGTGCAATGGAAGAACAATACCGCCTGCACCATGCCAATATCCACCGGGGTATCCACTATCTCAGCGAGCAATCCACCATGCGGGTGGAACAAGCTCGCAAAACCGTGCAGCAGTTCATCGGCGCGGCATATCCGGAGGAAATCATTTTCACCAGCGGCACAACGCAGTCCATTAACATCGCAGCCAGCTCTTTTGGCGCTGAATCGCTTCTTCCTGGAGACGAAGTGCTGGTATCAGCCATGGAGCACCACTCCAATCTCATTCCCTGGCAGCAGGTCTGCAAACGAACCGGAGCCCAACTAAAGATCATTCCTCTTACCGCGAAAGGCGATTTGGATATGACGGCCTATCAGGCCCTGCTGTCCGACCGCACCGCGCTGGTTTCCGTCACCTATGTGTCCAATGTTCTGGGCACGGTCAATCCCGTAGGCGAGCTGATTGAACTGGCTCATCATGTCGGCGCGGTGGTATTTTTAGACTGCGCGCAGGCCATGCGCCACGCCGCATTGGACGTGCACGCGCTTGACTGCGACCTTATGGCCTTTTCCGGTCACAAGATCATGGCTCCCACCGGCACGGGTGTGCTTTACGGCAAGCGATCACTCCTGGACCGGCTGCCGCCGGTTATGTTTGGCGGCGGCATGGTGGATGAGGTCACGTTGGAGTCCGCCACATTCGGCGAACTCCCCTTTAAATTCGAAGCCGGAACGCAAAACATTTCCGGCATCATTGGATTGGACGCCGCGATTCGGTACCTGCAGGCATTGGGTCTTGATCAAGTCTCCGCATGGGAAGATCATCTGCTGGCATTGGCGGAAACCGGCATGCGCCAATTGCCAGAGCTGGACATCCTGGGAGCCCCCACCCGCCGTGCGGGCGCTCTGTCTTTCCAACTGCGTGGCATGCATTGCTTTGATACCGCCAAGCTGCTGGACCAGCTGGGGATCGCCGTGCGCTCGGGCAACCACTGTGCCCAGCCGCTGTTGACTCACTACGGGCTCACCGGCACTGTCCGCGTCTCGCCGGCTTTTTATAATACGGAAGAAGAAATCGACGCCCTGCTCCAAGGACTTAGGCGGGTCGCCCTGTTAGTTCCGAGGTGATACTATGAAAACCATTCCAGAAATCCAAGACGGCATTGTGGATGACTTTATGCAAATCGGCGAGAGTTTTGATCAGTACGCCTATCTGGTCGAGATCGCCTGCCAGCTGCCCCCCATGAAGCCGTGCCAAAAAATCGAACGCAATTTGGTTCGGGGATGCCAGTCCCATGTTTGGCTGGACATCACGGTGCAAAACGGCGTATTTTCCTTTGATGCCGACAGTGACACCCTGATTCTGAAGGGGATCCTCTCCCTGCTGCGGGATATGCTCAACGGTCAGCCCACAAGCGCGGTGGCGGGCGCAACCATTGATTTTCTCCAGCGCACTTGTGTGATGTCTAACTTCAACGCCGACCGGCAAAAGGGGATCGGCTACGTCATTGCTGCGCTTCAGGCGCGGGCGGCAGACTGCCCCTGATTACGAAACGACGGTACCGCCTTCACGGTACCGTCGTTTTTAAATTTCTTTTCCCTTCCCAAGTCCGTACATGCGCAGTAGCACATAGGAGATCATCAGCTTAAATCTGGTGTTTTGATCATTGAGGTCCATCCCGAGCAATTCCTCGATTCGGCCCACGCGGTAAACCACATTGTTCCGGTGCATGTGCATGACCGCTGCGGTATCGGTGGGTCTGCGCTCATAGATCAAGTAATTGTAAAGCAGTTCCAAGTTGTTGCTGCCATGTTTTTCGTCATACTGATCCAGCGTTTTCAACGCTTGACAATAAATGCTGTAATTCCACAAACGGCAGGTGTCGTGATTGTTCCCGAAGATGTGGTACAGCAGGCCGTCCTCAAATGTGAACAGCTGATGGGTTCGAACCTCCTCATCCCGCGGCAGGATGCAAAGGGGGCCGCTGCTATGAATATACTCCCCATACTGCAGGGCGAGCCCGGCCTGGATATCCGCCGCTTTCAGCTCCAACAGCGTATGAAATACGCCGCTGGCCCCGCAGCAGATGTTGCGCTGTTTCAAAAATGGTTCTATCGCATCAGAAGCCTCGCGCACCTGGTCCTGAACGTGATTGGCTTTCAATATATTCAACAGGATAATCTGCTTTTTATAGAGCAGGATTTTCGCGTTTGGCAGCAGCTCAGACAGTTCCCGCCCGATCCTGCCCACATAAAATCCATCCGATTCCCGCAGAAATATTTTAAACACACTAAACTTTCCGTTGTATGGAATGTTGACAAATCTCGCCCGCTCCTCAATCGCCCGCTCAGAGGTCAGCGTTTCCTCCAGCAAATCGATCAGAAATGAGTCATGAATATGGCTGCAGGCATCCCGCTCCGTCCAGTCGCGCTCGGCGTACAGCGCCATCACATCCACCAGCAGCTGAAATTCGTCCAACAGACCCGCCGTAATGGGCCGGTTGTTACATGTCATGACGGCGTGGGTGAAATAGGTATTGTGAAATTTAAATACCTTGCTCACAAGGGGGTATTGCGAAACGTCATATTCGTTGTTAATGATATAGCCCGTCGTCTGTTCCCAGGTTTCAAACCGGTGAGCCTGTTTAAAGCGCCGCACGGTTTCCTCCGGGTGATAGCCCTTTTCCACCAGCGCCTGGGTTACGGGGTCGTCGGAAGCAATGTTCTTGGTATAAGCCAGCAGCTTCAGCGCCGAATCGGACACCGCAATAAAGTTTTGCAGAATCGGCTCACTCAAGTCCATAATGTCCTGCAGCGTTTTCCCATGGATCACGCTCAGGCGCATGTCCTCCACCCAGTTGCTGATCTGCATAAACACATCCTGCACCCGGGAAAAAAGCCGCTCAATTTCCATGTTTTCATTAATTATCATCATGCTGGAAAGGCGCTCTTCCGTTTCACTTTCATCCTGAATGCGGTCCCGCAGGCACAAATAGCACAGACCCGGATTTCTGTCGGTGCACTGCATCGCCTCAGACATTTTGCACACATAAAGATAGGTTTCAAACAACGGTCTGCCTGGCGACGGGAGCAACGCGATCCGGTCAAATGCCTTGTCGCTCTGCCCGGACAGGTGAGATTCAATTTGAAGGTCCTGAAGATTATCCAGCACAATATTGAGTGAAATCTGCATACAGCTTACGTCCTCTCCTCACTTCTAGAGCAAGTACACCGCTTCGTATCCCACAATCGCACAGCGGGTTGTGGGATACTGGCATCGTTTGCGGTTTCGCCCGAAGGGCGGGAACAAATCGTGCCATGCCCCTGATATAATACGCCGTCGGTGCGTTCCGCACCGTGGCTAAAATTTTAGCGCAAGGGAACAACGTACCCCTATGCGCATATAATAACTGCCTTTGCGGCTATTATACCATACTCTTGCAAAAACCCCAATACCACATCCTGCAAAATATTTGCTGACATGGGCCTTGATCTGTCCCTGCAAGGCTGGTCAGACGTCATGCCCAATGGCTGCCGGCCATTTCGCGCAGGGGAAAAACAAATCTTACCAGCTTTCCCCATTCCAGTATATTGGCCAAGACCATATTTTGTGGCATCTTGCCGGTAGACTGGGGCAAAGCTCTTCGCCGAAGAAAAAACATGGGCGATCCCGCTTGACAAGGCAGGTTAGACATGCTAAACTCTGAATAGTTAGTATTGTCTAACTACTGGTCGGCTGGTTAGCCTAATCTAATGTTTCATTTGGAGGGAGGCCGCCATGATGCCCTTAACAATGGTAGGAATCGGCGACACAGGCGAAATTAAAAAAATCACCGGTAAGGACGAGGTGCGCCGCCACCTGGCAGAGCTGGGCTTTGTCGTTGGGGAGCACATCACCGTGGTGTCCGTGCTTGGCGGGAATATGATCATTTCCGTGAAGGACAGCCGTGTGGCGCTGGATCAGACCATGGCAAACAGAATACTGGTTTCATGAGAGGAATGGTTGTTTGATGAAAACACTGAGAGACTTAAAACCCGGCGAGTGCCGCATGGTCGTGAAGCTCCACGGGGAAGGCGCGCTGCGCCGGCGCATCATGGATATGGGCGTGACAAGGGGAACCGAGGTCTGCGTCCGCAAGGTCGCGCCGCTGGGTGACCCCATTGAAATCACCGTGCGCGGCTACGAGTTGTCGGTTCGCAAAGCGGACGCGGAATTAATCGAGGTCGATTAAATTTTTCGGAAATGGTTAGCAAAAACTAACCATCCGTGTCAGGAGGAAATCGCAATGGGTATTAAAATTGCACTTGCCGGAAACCCCAACTGTGGCAAAACCACCATGTTTAATGATTTGACCGGCTCCGCCCAGTATGTCGGCAATTGGCCGGGGGTAACGGTGGAAAAGAAAGAGGGGAAACTCAAGGGTCACAAGGATGTTGTGATCCAAGACCTTCCCGGGATTTACTCGCTCTCGCCCTATACGTTGGAGGAGGTCGTGGCACGCGGCTATCTGGTCAGCGAAAAGCCGGATGCCCTCATCAACATCATTGACGGCACAAATATTGAGCGTAATCTGTATCTGACCACCCAGCTCATTGAGCTGGGCATCCCCGTGGTCGTGGCGGTCAACATGATTGATTTGGTGCGGAAAAACGGGGATACCATCGACCTGAAAAAGCTGGGTGAGGCACTGGGCTGCGAAGTCGTGGAAACCGCTGCACTCAAGGGGGAGGGCTCACTGACGGTGGCCGAAAAGGCTGCGGCCCTGGCCCAAAGGCAAACCCCCGTCAACATGCCCTCTGTTTTCAATGGCAGTGTAGAGCACGCAATCGCCCACATTGAGGAGTCCATTGAGACAATGGTTTCTGCGCGCTATCTGCGCTGGTATGCGATCAAGCTGTTCGAACGCGACGAGAAGGTCCTACTGGAGCTGAACCTTCCAAAGCCGCTGGCGGAACATTTGGAGGAGCACATCACGGCCTGCGAGGCGGAATTGGGCGATGACGCCGAGTCTATTATCACCAACCAGCGCTATGCCTATATCTCCAAATTGGTTGGTTCGGCAGTAAAAAAGAAAACTCGAACCGGCGGCACAACGTCGGATCAGATCGACCGGGTGGTGACAAACCGCATCCTAGCTCTGCCCATCTTCGCGGCCATTATGTTTTTCGTGTACTACATATCAGTCACCACCATCGGTACTCTTTTCACCGATTTCACCAACGACACCCTCTTTGGCGAGTGGATTGTTCCCGCCGCCCAAAGCTTCTTTGAACATATGGGAACCGCCGCCTGGCTTACCGGGCTGATCGTGAACGGCATCATCGGCGGCGTTGGCGCAGTGCTGGGCTTTGTGCCGCAGATGTTGGTGCTGTTTCTGCTGCTGTCCATTCTGGAGGACGTGGGCTACATGGCGCGTGTTGCGTTTATTATGGACAGAATTTTCCGTAAATTCGGGCTGTCCGGCAAAAGCTTTATCCCCATGCTGATCGGCTCGGGCTGTTCTGTCCCTGGCATCATGGCCAGCCGCACCATTGAAAACGAGCGGGATCGCCGCATGACGATTATGACCACTTCCTTCATTCCCTGCGGTGCCAAAATGCCCATTGTGGCGCTGATCGCAAGCGCTCTGTTCGGGGGCTCGGCCTGGGTGGCGGCGTCAGCCTATTTTATTGGTGTTGCGGCGGTGATCATCTCGGGCATTATTCTGAAAAAGACCAAGCATTTTGCCGGAGAGGCCGCTCCCTTTGTCATGGAGCTGCCGGCCTACCACGTTCCTTCCGCTGGCAATGTCCTCCGTTCCACATGGGAGCGCGGCTGGTCGTTCATTAAGCGCGCGGGCACGGTGATCCTGGTCGCGTCGGTCATCATCTGGTTCACTTCCAGTTTTACTTTCTCGTCTGGACTGCACATGGTGGCGGACATGAACGACAGCATGCTTGCCTCAATCGGGAATGCGGTCGCCCCCCTCTTTGCCCCCCTCGGCTTCGGCACATGGCAAGCCACGGTGGCAACGGTTATGGGCCTGGTCGCCAAGGAGGAAGTCGTGGGCGTGTTTGGCGTGCTCTCGTCGATCGGTGACGCCGACCTTGCCTTCGAGCTGGTGGATGCGGCAGACTCCGCAGGGCTGTCCCCCATCGCGGCGCTCTTCGGCGGCAGCGGATTGGCGGCATTTTCCTTCCTTCTGTTTAATCTGCTTTGTGCCCCTTGCTTTGCTGCCATGGGTGCGATCAAGCGAGAGATGAACAGCGCCAAGTGGACGTGGGCTGCCATCGGCTATCTCTGCGTGTTCGCCTACTGCATCTCCCTGATCGTCTATCAGCTGGGCCTGCTCTTTACCGGCGGCGGCTTCACCATTGCTACGGCGATCGCCGTTCTGGTCCTGGCAGCCCTTGTATATCTCCTTGTCCGCAGGAACAAGTACGACGGCGCTGCTGGTGTAAAAAACCGCAAGGAGGTGGCGGTCCATGCTTAACTGGCTATCCGAGAATTTGGCTACCATTCTTGTTGGCGCCGTTACCTTCGCCATCGTGGGGGCCGTGGTGATCAAGCTGATCCGCGATCAGAAAAATCACAAAAGCTCGTGTGGCTGCGGCTGCGCCAATTGTCCCAGCGCAGGAATGTGCCACGACAAATAGAGGCAGACAACATGGATCTAAACGCGTGCGCTGGAACCCTCCGGCGCACGCGTTTCCTGTTCTAAGGACAAACAGCAGCAGACCACCTCCTCTTAAAAAGGAAACGGTCTGCTGCTTTATCGTTTCAAAGAACGGATGGCTGCCCGACATGGTCAAAATCCTTGTCTTACAGGTCGGCGCAGAGAAACTGTCTACTGCGGAGCGCCTTGTTGATTGGTGAACTTTAATAATTCAGCAATCGCACTCGTATCCAGCCCGGGCAGCATCGCCCAAGCACGCCCACTCTCATTGTCCCCGTTTTCCATCATCCTATCATCTGGATAGAATGTGAGTATCTGCTGAAGCAAATTGCACAGTTGTGACACCGGGAAGCATTCGAACCCAACACCGGGAGGTCCCGGAGGGCCTTCAGGACCAGGACACCCCGGAGGGCCAGGAGGGCCGGCAGGACCCGGGCACCCCGGAGGGCCGGGAGGGCCGGCAGGACCCGGGCACCCCGGAGGGCCAGGAGGGCCGGCAGGACCCGGGCACCCCGGAGGGCCGGGACAACCAGGCACGCCGGGAATCCCAGGCCATCCGGGAGGGCCCGGAGGGCCTGGAGGGCCAACCCAGCACCACTGAGGGTTACAGGAACGATGAGGTGACAAGTCGCAATGACTGCCACGAATGATCTTCATGGGCGGATCAACATAATCCTTGTCTTGCATTAAACTATTATCCTTTCTAAGGATTAGGGCAGGTAGTGCCCCTAAAATAGTCTATGCATTTCCCGCACCGCAGTGCATGACAGCCTTAGTTGTAAAACGACTTTTTGCCGCTGTCCTTCCGGAATCCCTGACTGGATTTGCCCCTATATTTATTGATGGAAGGCTTGCGTGCAGGCCTGCGGGGGCTGCCTGCCGTCTCCGCCAAAGGCTCGGTATGGGCGGGCTTTCCGCAGATCTTACAGCCAATCATCGCCTGCACCACCTCGTCAAGCCGGTCAGGCGGAATCTCCACGATGGTGTGATCCTGGGCAATATGGATGGCACCGATTTCGGAGCCGGACAAACCGCTGCGCTCCGTCAGTGCGCCCACGATGTGGTTGGGCGCCACACGGCTGGATGCGCCGATGTCGATCAGCAGCTCACCGCCCACGCCGCCGGTACGGGTGCGCTCCCGACTGCGTTTTTGGGGGGCGCGGTCTCCTCCACGTTCAGGCTCTGCATTTCTCCGGGGGGAAACGTGGATATGGGCAATCGCAGGAACGTCCTGCTTAAACTGCATTTGAAGGGCGGCGGCGGCAATCTCCTCCGCCGTGTGCCCATTGTCCATCAGCTTTTTGACCATATCATGGTAGTTCCCGGCAATCTCCCCCGCCAGTGCGGTTTCCACGATATTGAGATTGTGGTCGCGGTCATTTCGCTCAATATCGGACGCTGTGGGAAGCTCCTCCCGCACAAGACTTGCCTTGGTGCGTTTGGCCAGGGTCTGAAGCTGAAAGATCTGCCGCTTGCCGCAGCAAAGAGAGATTGCTTTGCCCGATTTACCGGCGCGGCCGGTTCGGCCGATGCGGTGAACGTAATACTCCGCAACCTTGGGCAGATCGAAATTAATGACATAGTCGATATCATTGACGTCAATGCCCCGGGCGGCTACATCGGTGGCAACCAGCACAGACAGCTTCCCCTTTTTAAAGCCGTTCATCACGCTGGTGCGCTGGGATTGCTTCATATCGCCATGGAGTCCCTCAGAGGGGAATCCGTGTTCATCCAACAGCTGCACCAGCTCATCCACCATGGTCTTGGTATTGGAAAAAATGATGGCACGGGTCGGTCTATGATAGCGCAGCAGCAAAAGCAGGGCATCCTGTTTGCGTCCGGCGGGCACGTCCACATAGGTCTGGCTGATGTCCAGGTCGGTTTGGTTCTGACTCATCTCCACCAAATGGGGGTCGTTCTGGAACTGATGGGCCAGCGCCATGATCGCCGGCGGCATGGTTGCGGAGAAAAGGACGATCTGGCGGGTGGCGGAAACGTCCTGCAGAATGGTTTCCACATCCTCCTTAAAGCCCATGTTGAGCATCTCGTCCGCCTCATCGAGAATGATCATCTTCAAGTGATCCAGCTTCAGGGTCTTGCGGCGCATGTGATCCATGATGCGCCCCGGCGTGCCTACCACAATATTGGCTCGGCGCAGCCCAACAAACTGGCGTTCCATGCTTGCGCCGCCGTAGACGTCCACGGTGCGAATACCAGGGATATGTTTGGACAGCTTTCGCAGCTCATCCCCCGCCTGCTGACACAGCTCCCGCGTGGGGCTAAGAATCAGCACCTGAACGTCAGGCGCTGACCTGTCAACGCATTCTATCGCGGGGATACCGAAGGCGACGGTTTTACCCGAGCCCGTTTGGGAGCGGGCGATCACGTCCACACCGGTACGAATCACGGGAATTGCCTCGGACTGGATCGGGGTAGACACATGGAATCCCATCTCGTCAATGGCGGATTGGAGTTCAGGGGAAAGACCCAGCTCCGAAAATGGCAAATTTATCATATTGTTCCTCACTTTTTTACATGCAAACGAAAAGACGAGGATCACTCCTCGTCTTTTGAAACAGGCTTATCGCTTACTTATATCACAGATAGCTTGTCTTGTCAAGCATATTTGAAACATTCTGTGTATCCTTGCATGTGCCTTCCGCCCCGCCATGGCACGGCAAGCATAGCTGCGCGTCTTATGCTGGTTGTATCGTTTGTGCAACGGTTTCCTGCGCTCCTTATTCGTAACGCAGAAATTGAGCGTATTCCTTTTGGGGCGGAAATGTGATCGCGCCCGCGGGACACTTTGACATGCAGTTCGAACAGAGGATCACGCACTGGGTGGGGCGCGCCACCACAGGCTTACCATCCTGCCAGTCGTAGACCTTGTGGGGACAGAACTGATAGCATACCTTGCAGCCGACACAGAGATCAGTGGATACAGTGGGGTTCCACGCGATCTCGTCTCTGGGTTTTGCCAGCACCAGCCGACGGGCGCAGCTTTCGTAGGTGCTTTTCAGCTCGTATTCCCCAGCGTCCGGGCGATCGAGCAGTACCTGAATTCGGGCCCGCATCTCTTTCGGCATATCGCTCATCAGCATCCTTGTCAGGCCGCCCAAATACATTTCTTTGATCTCCATATGATCGCTTCCCTTGCCTTACTATGTTGTTTTACCCCAAGTGCCAGTTTCCAAGTTTGCCGGCAAGAAGCTGTCTATTCCGAAACGAAGTGCACCAAATTGGGATACCACTCCATCGCTTTCTGGATGCTTTTCCGGGCGGACAGTCCCTGCCCATAGAGAACGACGATATGGTTTCCCGTCACATCCGATTCCGGACAGGGCGTTACCTGCACCAGGTTCCCCACGCAGTTGACCAGAAACGCACCGTTCGCCAGCCGGAGAAAACCCTTTACGCGATAGGTATCCTCTGCAAACATCTGCACAAATTTCCCCACCTCATAGGCCGAGAGCGTATCCGCAACCTCCAGCGTCAAACTGCGCAGACTCACGTCCGCGGTGTGGATTCCCTCCTGAACCGTGCCGGAAATGGTGGGATTGAGCAGCAGCCCGGTATCTTCCGGCAGCGCCCCAAAGCTGGTGGGGATGATGGGGATATCCGGCCGCTGGGCGTGGACAATGGCTTCTGTTTCTGCCCGCTGTTCCGGTGTCGCCAAATCCAGCTTGTTCAGGACAATCACATCACTGATGGACAATTGCTTTTTGCAGGGGCGAGCGGTGGCGTAAACCTTGGGGAAACGCACCGCATCCACAAGGCAAATGCACCCCTTGTACTCCACCCGGGAAAACGCCGGGGTTTCCATCAACAGCTTTCGGATCCCCGTGGGGTCGGACAGGCCAGATGCCTCTACGATCACGGTGTCCGGTGCCTGTTCCAGAATGTGTTCCATCTCCTCCTCGAACTGGTCGAAACGGCAGGAGCAGAAAATAGAGCCGCCTGTGATCTCCCGCAGGGCCACGCCTAACTCGGACAAAAGCGTTCCGTCCACGCCCTCCTTGCCAAATTCATTGACAAGGAGGGCCAGCTTTTCCGCCCGGAAGAGACGGAAGAAATTTTTTAAAAAGGTGGTCTTTCCGGCACCGAGAAATCCGGTAATGAGATACAGCCGGGTCATTTTTTCAGCGCCTCAATGGCCTCATTGATAGAAGCAGCCAGCTCTTCACTGTTGGGGATGATGGACTTATACTTCAGCTCGCCGTTAATATACAGCGAGGGCAGATTCGGCACGCCCATCTTCACGCAGCGGGCAATGTTTTCCATCTCGGTGTACTTATATTCCACCATATCAATGGCGTCACCGAAGGTCGCCTTGGCCACGTTGGCGGCACCCATCATATAGGTGCAGGCGGCGCAGGTGGCGGAGTCCAGAGTAAACACTTCCATCAAAGGCTTCTGGAGATTTGCATAATCAGGCAAAACCACGCCAGAGGTGTCAATGTCCTCTTTCTTGTAGTTTTTCAGGATCTCACGGACAGTCGCCTCTTCCTGAACCGCTTGGGCAGCACCGATGGTGTTTTCAATCGGCACGTCATAGGGCATGTCGCAGCCGGGTGCCACAAACAGGTTGCGGCGGTCATCTACGCTGTCCAGCTCGTCAATGACAGCCTTCATGTTGTCCTGCTGGGTGCCGTGGAGCATGACAATGGTCAGCTGAATGTTGCCCCCGATGGCGATGTTATACTGGTCGGTAACCTTTTTGGCGGCGGCAAGGTTCACATTCTCATCGATAGAGATGCTGTCCGGCCCCGTTTTACACATATTTTCAATGTTGCGGGTCGCATCGCCGCAGACAAAGAAGGCGGAGTACACACCCAGCTTGCGAATGTGGTCAAACATATCGGTGTAGGGCTTTGTGATAAATGCTTCAAAGTGGTCGGTGGAAATCTGGGAGATGAGCGGATCGACGATGGCGATGATGTCCATGCCGGCTTCGACATAGTAATCCGCCATCTTCTTGACGACCTTGTTGCAGAACTCGATGAGCTTCTCCACGTACTCCTCATCATCGTACATATCATAGAACAGATCGTTGCCGCGCAAATGAGACGCCAGGGTGAAGGGGCCGCAGATCAAGCCGTACAAAGCGGTGGTGTCGCCCACAGCCTTCTTCATCCGGCCCATCACATCCAGTGCCATGGGAATACGGCCGCTCTCCTTGGTGGGAATGGTGCAGTCGCAGGGGATCGTGGCCTCGTCAGCCAAGGGATGGGACGCGACAGAGGGTGGCGCCTTGGGTGCCCACACCAGGTCGCAGCCCAGGCACTCGGCCTCGATCTGCAGGTCAAACAGGACGGGCTGACCCGAGGGGCGGTAGATCTTGTTGACCTCCATCAGGGCCTCAAAGCACTTATCGGCGTCGCTGAGCATCTCGGTGGCGTCATAGCCCACAAGTTTGCCGGAGTGGACGCCGGCGAAGGGGACCCAAGGCACCTGCTCGGTGGCCTCATGGCGGAGACATTTAAACAGTTCTTCTTTGCGATTCATTATCGTAATCCTCCTCTGTTATAAGTTGGTAATCCATGAAAATCTTCAGGGGGGTGATCTCTTGTTCCTGCTAAAATTGTACTGGATTCCCCTCCCGTTGTATATCAACATTTTTCGAATACTTTTAAAATCTTTTGTTAAATATCGATTATTTTAATAATGTTTTTAGTTATCGCCCCATTTAAAAGGATAAATCAATAAATATTTTAATATTCTGTTAATATTTTAATATTTTGCTTGTATTGTCCGCAAAAAATTCTTATAATAATAGTAAAATCCACAGAAAACGGAGTGACCGAATGATGGGGACCTTTGCCGCATTGGATGACGCACTTTCCACCTATTCCAAAGCCACGGGGATAAGCTTGACTCTGCTGGGATCGGATGGAAAGCTCTTAGAAAGTTACGGTCAGGAGTATACCTACTGTAAGCAGCTGCAGAAAGCAATTGGCGCTGTCGAGCCCTGTCTCATCGCCTGCTGTCAGGCCTGCGAACAAGCCTATCAGTTGGGGGAAAGCTATATCTCGTTTTGCCCCGGCGGCTTGCTTTTATGCACCGTTCCCATTGTGGATGCGGGAAAATATGTGGGGGGCATCATCGCCGGGCCGGTACTCATTGATTATCCGGACATTTCCGCCGTGGACGAAGTAATCAAAAAGCAGGACATCGGACTGGAGTTCCGCTCACAGCTCTTCCTGTCCCTGTCCGCGCTGCCGCTGGTGGACACGGTGCGCATCCGGCACCTGGCGCGGCTCCTGTTCCTGCTGGTAAGCTCTGTGGGGAAAAAGCCAGAGGATTCCGTGCAGGGAAATATTGACCGGAGCACACAGCAAGCGCTGATCGGCGAATACATCCAACGGATGAAGTACGAACCCGCGAATCTCGAACGGTTCTATCACGAAGAACAGCAGCTCATTCTGTCCATCATTGCAGGCGACAGTATACAGGCCACCGCCAGCCTCAACAAAGCGCTTGGCATTGCCTTTCTCATCTCCAGCGGCAATGTGGACATGATCCGGGCAAAGGTCATCGAGCTCATCGCCCACATTTCCCAAAAGATGATGGAGGTGCGCAAGTCCTCCGACCTGTCCATTCTCACCGACGTCAATTTTCAAAACATCGCAGGGCAGACATCGTTCAGCGATCTTTCCTATGCTGCGGTTCACGCGGTGCAGTCCTACATCAAGCCGCGGCTGACCGGTGTTTCTCAAACACATTCGGCAGTGATCGAAAAAAGCATCCAATATATCTGCCGCAGCTACTGCGGCGACTTGACACTTGGGTCGGTGGCTCAGGCAGTAGGCATCAATCCGGCCTATCTTTCCTCCCTGTTCAAAAAGGAAATGGGACTGAGTTTTTCCGACTATGTGCTCATGTTGCGAGTAGAACACGCCAAGCATCTCTTGCGTACCACCAGCCTTCCCATCATTGATATCGCGGGGCAGATGGGATTTGAAAGCCAAAGCTACTTTTCCAGCGTGTTCAAAAAGCAGACAGGGGTTAGTCCCCGTGCCTTTCGTCGGCAGCTATTAAACGCAGAAACCGCGCTGCCAGTATAATCTCTCAGCGGTTTTACGGGCGGCAGCAAACACCCCCCGCTCATGGCGGAGGCGAAAAAGCCGGGGGCCCTCTAAACGGAATCGCATTCCCCCCGGAAACGCATATCGACTTCCTCCACAGATGAAACAGGGGAGCACCGTTTCCGGTGCTCCCCTGTTTCATCTCTCGTTCAGCTTCCAGTGCAGGATGGTGCTGACGGCACGCCACCCAAGGCGCTCATAGATCGGTCTGCCCATCTGAGACGCTTGCAGGACACCCACGGTGCATCCCAGCTCCCTGGCGTCGGCCAGCGCCGCACGCATAAGCCCCGTGGCAAGATGGCTGCCGCGGCAGCCGGGAAGAACGCCCAACTCATGCAGTCCGGCATAAGGACCATCCACCCAGAGAAGAATCGTACCCACGATTCTCCCATTTTCCCGTGCCGCATAAAAACGGCCCGTACCCGCTTGATAGAGGGCACGCATAGCGTCGGCGCCGTCCTGCTTGCCGAAGGAGACCATCATCGTCTTGATCCACTCTGCAAGCTCCTCCGTAGACACCGCGCCCACCTGTGGATGACGGGCGGCACAGGAAAAGGACGGCAAATCCAGCAGCATACCAGTCTGTTCCTTCCACGGCTCATAGCCTGCGTTTCTCAGCTCCCGCTCCAGCACTTCTCCGACCACTTCACGCGTGCAGACCACCGTGTTGGGCAGCGAACCGTCACGGGCGCCGGTGATCAGGTGCCGGACCAGCGCGTTCTCTCCGCCGGGATCTGGGGAAAGGTCGCACACCCTGGTGTACCAGGTGTTTTCAGGGGTAACAAAAACGGAAAAGTTGCCCGCTTTCCACTGCCTGCCTCCAGAAAGCCGAGAAAGACATCGGCCAAACTCCAAATATCCCTGCTCGGCAAGATTCGCATCCTTACTGTCCATCGTTTGTCCTCCTTATCGTCTGTTGGGTTTAGCATATCACGTCACCCTCCTGTCATCAAGGTCATTAACGACTGTCTGTTTGGATTTGCAGACACACGCTGCAAATCCAATGTACAAGGGTTTTTGCTGAAATCAGCCCAAACCCTTGCACCGGAACAAAACAAAAAAAGCTTGGAAGCATTGATATAACTATGTTTTCGTTTTGTTCATCAGATATTAATTCAGGATTTGTTGCAGGGAATACGTCTTTGGGACAATGAAATTTGCAATTTTACATTCCATTTGCTATAATGGCGTCATTGTAATATGTCGGTTGAACCGAAGGGGGAATTGCCGTGCTTGTCTCTATGAACATCATTTTGGACGCTCTGGAGCAATACCGTTACGAGGTGCACATTGCAAACGCCACAGACCAAAAGTTCAGTGGTATCACCCTCCTGCCGCCCGGACTGGAGGATTGCGATCCAAGGTATCTGTATGTGTCCAGATTGTCCGAGATCCTCACCGCCCCCAACCGTCCGGCCAGCATGTGCTGCGTCTGCATCCGTGATCGCCTGGCTGACGAAACGGAAACGGAAGAGACTCTTCGCGGCCTGGTGATCATCAATGAAAACCGGGACGTGCGCGAGATATTTTATGGGATTCAAGAGGTGTTTTTGCAAATCTCAGCGTGGGTGGATGAAATGCATGAGTGTATTATTACCGGTCGTAACCTTCAGGATCTGCTCACACTCAGTGAACCGATTATCGGCAATTTTATTTCTATTTCCGATTCTGCGCTGGCACTGATGGCATATACAAAAAACATTTCCTGCAGCGACTGCCCGGTATCCTCTGCTCTGATTGCCCACGGTTACCATGACGAAAACTCCGTGGCCATCTTCAAAAAAACCAACCGTGCGGATTACTGGAATAAAGTGACTGACATCTATGTGAACAACAACATGCAGATTTCTCCTTACCCCGTCATGTCTAAGGTGGTACGCTACAACAACACCTATTTCACACATGTGGTCATGCTGTGCAACAACCGCCGGGTAACCGCCGGGCTGCGGAATCTGTTCGACATTCTTATCGACCATCTCTCCTTTTATTTTGAACGCGCCTGGGACGAAAAGCGTTCGGCAACGCATATCTACGACAGCGTTCTGACCAGTCTGCTTGAAAATTCTCACATGTCCCCCGAAATCGTGCGAGATCGCGTCCAGTATGCCGAACTGCCCTTCAATGGGTGTTTCCGCATCCTCCGCATCGTTCCCGACGACGCGGAAGTTTCTTTGCTGCAACGGTTCGGGCAGGAATTGTTCGAGCGCTATTATGAGATGAAGGTCATCATCTACCATCAGGAACTGATTGTCCTCATCGTCCGCACCTCCTACAGCGTGGAGTGGGAGAAGCAGCTCAATGAAAAGCTGCAAGAGCAGCTGGCCAAGAATCACTGTCACTGCGGTGTCAGCAATCTGTTCATTGCTCTGACCGGCGTGCGGGAAGCGTACCAACAGGCCGGCGTGGCAAATAGTTACGGCAAAAGGCTCACGTCCGCCCCCTTTATCACGAATCTGGAAATACCCAAGCACGATTTGATTTATCCCTTCGAGGACTTTTACACCTATTTCCTGCTGTGCAACAACCAGGATAATGTTCGCACGATGGAGCAAAGTATGGCGTGGGGTGCTTTGGCCGAGCTGCAGCGTTATGATGCGACGCACAATACCAACAATCTTGATTTGCTGCACGTGTATCTGAACCATGATCGTCGGGCAAGCGATGTGGCCGCCCTGCTGCACATGCACCGCAACAACGTAGTATACCGTATCAGCCGCATTGAGGAAATTGTCGGAATGGACCTGGATAACAGCCGCAACCGGTTCCGCCTGCTGATGGCTTATGAAGTGTTTAAGCTTTACGGCGACAGTTCTTTGATTCATTAATGTCCACCGAACAGATTGATTGATCGGTTTACTTGCGCGGAGCAGACCGTTGTCCGCTCCGCGTTTTTTGTCTTTCTGCGGTTTCAAACTAAAAAGGGACTCAGCCAAGTGGCTGAGTCCCTTTTTAGTTTTAGGGGAAGAGGTTGAGCTACTTTCGTAGTTCAGAAAGAAAAAGCGGATTGATGAACTCCGCGATTCCGTGTGTTATGCGGGCCAATTCTCAATGACATCCTGCTGCACATCCTTATTAAACAGAGCCAAGGTAGCGGTCACGGCGCTGAAGATCTGCACAACTGCATAGGCCGCCATACCGATGGTCATAAGCGTATAGAACGGATAATAAGGAATGAGCAGGGCCGTCGTGGCCATCTTGGTCTTTTCAACCAATGCCATCTGCAGCCAGGAGGCATAGGTCAGCAGGACAGTGACAAATGCACCACACCATTCATGGAAGCACCACAGGACCACAGGTGTGATCTTAGGGAACTTTTTCATGAAGAAGGTGACATGGACCAGCCCCTGATAGTGATGGGTATAGGCAAGCGCGAAGAAAATAACCATGGTTTCCGCCACGCTGACATACTCACTGGATCCAACGACGGAAGATTTGAGCACATAGCGGCTGAATACATCAAATACGATTAAAAATATATTAAATGTAA
Organism: Oscillospiraceae bacterium; assembly: GCA_963666535.1. Classification (GTDB taxonomy): domain Bacteria; phylum Bacillota; class Clostridia; order Oscillospirales; family Oscillospiraceae. The sequence continues at coordinate 3,201,688 of OY762913.1, forward strand.
GTGCCGCCACCGCCACTAGGCCAAATGCCTTGGAGAAATAGCCCAAAAAATTCTCAATTTTTTTGACTGTTTTTAACACTGGGTACACCACCTGTTGCGTTATTTTTAGGGGTTTATTCCTTTTGTCTTTGTAAGATTACTTGTAGACATCGTTGTACTGAGCAATATAGCCCCGTGCCGTGTCCAGAATCGCCTGACCATCATAACCGTTACCGTTCATGGTATCCACCCACTGATCCCATGCGGGCTGGGCAGCGGCCGTCATTTCGGCTACAAAAGCCTCGTCCGGCTCTGTGACAACAACATTATTATCTTCGCACTTGGTCAGCATATTTTCCTTCTGGGTGTTGTAAGCCACAGGCAGCTGATCACGGAACCAAAGGCCGCTCTCATCAATGATGGCCTGCAGATCTGCGGGCAGACCCTCATAGACCTCGTTGTTCATGCAGAACATGGTCAGCGGATAGATGGTATCAGCAACTAGTAGGTGGTCGATCTGCTCGTACAGCGAGGAAGACTGTATTTGATCGAAGAAGAACAGGCCACCAGAAATGATGCCCTTCTCAATATACTCATACCCGTCGTTGATCCCGCAGCTGACGGGGCTGGCACCCAGCCCGGTGAGCCAAGTGGTGGTATAGGCGTTGGAAAGACGCAGGTTAATGCCCTTCATGTCAGCGGCGGAGTTGATGTCCTTGCCGGCAGCAAACAGAATGGGGCTTGCGGTGGAGGAATGCAGCGCAATTACGTGCAGATTTTCCCACTCCTTCACCATGAAGTCCTCTTCCAGCATGGCATTCATCGCAGCCGTTACGACTTCCTGGCTGTTAGCGCCCAGCATGGGCAGCCCCAAAACTTCGGTACAGGGGAACACGCCAGGATAAATCGTCACGCCGCTCCAAAAGCCATCGGTCACACCACCGATGCAGTTGTTGACGCAGTCGGGTAGGCTGCCCAGGGCGCCGTTGGCATAAATCTCAGCCACCAAGCGACCGTTGGATTGCTCAGACAGGTACTCAGCCCAATCCGCCAGCACAGGATAGATGGCAGAGTTTTCAGAGTTTGGATAGTCGATCTTAAATGTGTAAACGGTATCGTCTGTCACCGCCGCACCAGTATCAGGGGTGCCTGTGTCAGCGGGAGGAGTAGAAGCGGTGTCTCCACAACCGGTCAGAAGCAGAGAAAAGCTCATGGCAAGGGATAGGATCAAGGCAAGGGTCTTTTTCATTTTCGTTTCTCCTTTTTCATTCAAATTGAATCGCTATATGGAACACTGGTTTGTGTTACGCTACGCCGTAGATGAGGTTGGGCAGCCAAGTCGACAGTGCAGGGACTAAGATAATAATCACAGTTACCACAATAAGCGCGAGCACAAAGGGAACACTGCCCCTGTAAATGCTGGAGAGCGGGATGCTCTTGTCCAGACCGGCAGCGATAAACAGGTTAATGCCGATGGGCGGCGTAATCGTACCCAGCACCATGATCAGAACAATAACCACGCCAAACCACACGGGATCAAATCCCAGATTCATGACGATGGGATAGAAAATGGGGATGGTAATCAGTACCGCAGACAGCGTATCCATGAACATGCCGATCAAAATGTATAGCAGGAACATGAACGCAATTACGACTAGGCGGTGAACCTGAAGCCCAGCTATATAGGAGGCCAAGTTCTGCGGCAAATTGGTAATCGTCAGGAAGTACCCGAATACCGTCGCACCTATCATGATTTGAAAGACCATGACCGAGGACTTCAGCGCGGAGAGCATGCGATTAACAAAGATTTTCAGGGTTAGCGTACGGCGAATCAATGCATACAACAGCGCAAAGAACGCGCCGCAGCCTGCCGCCTCTGTGGCCGAGAAAATGCCGCTGAACATACCGCCAATGACCGCCCCGAACATGATGACGATTGGGATGAGGCCCTTCAGCGAAACCAAGCGTTCTTTCATTGGATAGCTGATACCTCTGGGTGCCAGCTGCGGATTCCGGATACAGGCAACGCTACATGCGGCCATATAACCCACCATTAAAAGAATGCCCGGAATAATACCGGCAGCGAACAGACGTCCGACCGAGACCGATGCGATCAACCCGTAGATGATAAAGCCGGTGCTGGGGGGGATCAGCCAGCTGAGGGTGCCGCCGGCTGCAACAGTAGCTGCGCTGAACCCATCACTGTACTGATAGCGCCGCATCTCCGGCAGGGCCAGCTTGCCCATGGTTGCCACCGCGGCCGAGCTGGAGCCGCAAATGGCGCCAAAGCCGCCGCAGGAAACAATGGCGGCAAAGGAAAGCCCGCCCGGGAATTTGCCCAGCCACTTCTCGCAGGCATCATAAAGCCCTTTGCTCATGCCGGACTGAAGTGCGAATTCGCCCATCACGACAAAGAGAGGGATCACGGACAGGGTATAGCTTGCGGCCGTGGTAAACGGCACTGTGCGGAACAGATAAAGCGCTTTTTCAAAGTCTCCGGAAGCGGCAGCGTACCCGATCAATCCTACTAAGAACATAGATACGCCCAGATTCATGCCCAGAAATACCATCAGCACCATAGCCAAGATGCCGATGACCGCCAATGTAGTTAAACTCATGTTGTTTTGCGCACCACCTTATATATATAGCGTAAGTTTTTTCTCGTGGGAGCTCTTTTGTAACGCGCACCTCCTGACGCAGTGTTGTCATGGTTATGTCTTTCACGGTTTCGAAGGATGTTCTTAGTATAGTGCTCTTCTTTGTGCATTTCATTAGGCAAGTGATCAAACTTTTGTGCTTTATTTGAACACTATCAACAAATGCATAACACTTTCCTCTGGAGGCTTTTGATTCCTTCCTTTCAACGCTTCTATATTTTACCATGCATTTGTTGGATATGACAATCTATATTGTGCATTTTACCCTGTTTCATGCAGGTTATCCATTCAAGTTCTCCTAATTCATACTATCTCTATCTGTATTTATATATTTTTGCCCTGCAAAAAGGCAAAAATACAAAACAAAAATTTCACATTACACCAAAGACAAATTCTCGCAATATGGGGTATCATAGATACTGTAAAAGTGCTTCACGGCATTTTGAAGGAAATATATTTTCAGGAGGATATCATTCCATGCTGACAGCAAAGGAAAACTATCTTGCCCTTGTTTCCGGAGGATCCCCCGACCGCTTTGTCAATCAGTATGAAGCGTTTGGTCTTCTTTTTTCCGATCCCCTCCGAAAAATGGACAAACGAATCAAAGGGCAGGACACTCTTGATCCCTGGGGTGTCACCATCCGATGGCCGATCACCGAACACGCTGGCACGCCCTATGTGACGGATGCAACCAAAGTCTGTCCCGACATCACCGAGTGGAAAGACTACGTCAAGGCTCCCGATTTGGATCTGCCCGATGAGATGTGGTCCCAGGCCATTGCCGACGCCAGCGAGATTAAGGAAGCCGGCGAGCAGTTGGTCACCGGCTACTGTACCACCGGTCTGTTCGAGCGGCTGCATTTCCTCATGGGCTTCGAGGACGCGCTATGCAACCTGATGATGGAACCCGAGGCTTCCCACGAACTGCTGGACTATTTAACCGACTGGCGCATGAAATACTTTGAAATCCTAACCAGCAAGCTGCCTCTGGAAGCAGTCTTCTTCCATGACGATTGGGGCAGCAAAACTTCTACCTTTATGAATCCCGAAATCTGGCGCGAATTCTTTAAACCACGCTACAAAAAGCTGTATGACTTCCTCAACAGCAAGGGGATTCATGTGATCCATCATTCCGACAGTTATTGTGCAACGCTGGTGGATGATATGGTGGATGTGGGCATCGAAACCTGGCAGGGCGTGCTGCCCTCCAACGATCTCCCCGTCTTGCAAAAGCAACTGGGCGGAAAGCTGACCCTCATGGGTGGATTTGATTCCGGCGTCATTGACCGCGATGATACCACGCCGGAGGAAATCCATCAGCACGTCGAGGAAGTGTTCAAGGCCTGCGCCCCGGGTGGCTTCTGGGTTCCCAGCGTTACCAACGGCGGACCCGAATGCCTGCACATGAATAACTTCCACATGATTACGGAAGAAATCAACAAGCAAAACGCAACCTACTTTGGGAAATAACAAACAATTGTAGTACTATAAACAACTTGCTTACCCCTTTTCTGCTATATATGCTTGACCCCATCGCTCCTCTTTCGCTATAATGGGTGTATCCAGAAAATGGCGGTCTTGCGCGTTTCAGCAAAAGTCTGTACTGTGGCGTCGGAACTCCTGCATCTCGCCGCCCGCGCGCAACTGTTTATGTTTCCCACCATAAGCTTTGAACCAAAAAGGAAAAGGAGAATGCACCATGAGTACATTGACTGAAATCTCTGAAGCCCTGCAGAAAGGGCGCGCCAAGATCGTGAAAGAGCTGGTTCCCCAAGCCATTGAAGAGGGATTTTCCGCCCAAGACATTTTGGAGAACGGCTTGCTTGCCGGGATGAACATCATTGGCGTCAAGTTCAAAAACAACGAAGTGTTTGTGCCGGAGGTTCTGGTGGCAGCGCGCGCCATGAACGCAGGCACCGCCTTGCTCAAGCCCCTGCTGGCCTCTGAGGGCAGTGCTTCCGCCCCCGGAAAAGTAATTCTGGGCACTGTTCAGGGCGATTTGCATGATATCGGCAAGAATTTGGTGCGCATGATGATGGAAGGTAAGGGACTGGACGTGATTGACCTGGGTGTCGACGTGTCTCCGGAAGCCTTTGTCAAGGCAGCGGTAGAGAACAACGCCCAGATCATTGCCTGCTCAGCGCTTCTCACCACCACCATGCCCGCTATGGCAGAGGTTGTGAAGGCTGTTGAGGCCGCCGGCATCCGCGAAAAGGTGAAAATCATGGTGGGTGGCGCCCCTGTTACCACCCAATATTGCCAGGCGATTGGCGCCGATCTCTACACCGAGGATGCCACCACCGCCGCAGAAGGGGCCATTTCTCTTCTGTCTTAAGCCGCATTTTTTGGAGGGATTTCCCATGACCACCCAGCTTACCGTGATCGAAAACGGAAAGGCCGTTACCATTCCCGCAGAGACGGGGATGACAATTCTAGCCGCTTTGCAACATGCAGGCATGCGGCAGGTGGATGCCCCATGTGGGGGAAACGGTCGGTGCGGGAAATGTCTGATATCCGTCACTGGAGCCGTCGCTCCCCCTGCTCCCGGCGAGGTAAAACTGCTGGCCGGGCAGGAGGGGCGGCGGCTTGCCTGTTTGACAAAAATCGAGGGTGCGTGCACCGTCACCCTTTCCGCCATGGACATTGCCGTGCAGAAAGACGGGGGGCATGTGCCCTTTTCCTTTGATGGGCAAGCCGCCCCCGGACTGGGTGCTGCCGTGGATATCGGCACCACCACCGTGGTTCTTTATCTCTATGATTTGGTAACAGGGCAGCGGCTCGACGTCCGCAGCGGCACCAACCGTCAGCGTACTTATGGTGCCGACGTCATCTCCCGTATCCAATACGGCATGGAGAATGCCGACGGGCTTTCTACTCTGGCAGGCGCCATCCGCGGGCAGCTTTCCGACTTTTTGACAGAGGCCTGCCGAACCGCAGGACGAGATGTGTCCCAGGTGCGCTTCTTCACCATCGCAGGCAACACCGTGATGGAACACATTTTTTCTGCACTCTCCCCCGCCTCCATTGCTGTGGCTCCCTTCACCCCCCTGTCGCTCTTTGGGCACAGCATGGTGGCGGCGGACTGTGGACTCCCCGGTGCCACGGACGCCACCGTCTTTCTCTCTCCCTGTGTGGCCGGTTATGTGGGCGGAGACATCACCGCCGGTCTGCTGTCCTCCGGCGCTTATCTCTCGGAAAAGCCTGTCCTTTTTCTGGACATTGGCACCAATGGGGAAATGGCCCTGGGCAACCGGGACGGTTTCCGCTGCTGTGCCACCGCCGCCGGACCCGCTTTCGAAGGGGCAGAGATTTTCTGCGGCATGTCAGGCACCACGGGGGCCATTGATCATGTCCAGTTTGAACAGGGCCGCTTTCACTACACCGTGATTGGGGGAGGGCTCCCACAGGGTCTCTGCGGCTCTGGTCTGGTGGATGTTTTGGCCGCTCTGCTTCAAATTGGGGCGGTAGATGAAACCGGCCGCATGCTCCCGCCCGACGAGGCTCCCGATTGCGTCCTCCCCTTTTTGGAGGAGGCGGAGGATGGCGTGCGGTGCTGGCTGGATCTTGACCGCACGGTATGCCTGACCGCCGGGGACGTGCGCAAGCTCCAGCTGGCAAAGGCCGCCATCGCCGCCGGAATCCTCACCCTGTTGGAGACGGCCTCCCTCACCGCCGATGATGTGGACACGCTCTACCTTGCCGGTGGGTTTGGCAGCTATATCAACCAAAAAAGTGCCGGCGAGATTGGGCTGTTTCCACCCGGCTTCGTCTCCAAGGTGAACGCCATCGGCAACAGCGCCGGTATGGGTGCCATTGCCGCTCTTCTAAGCCGCTCGTCGCGCGATTGTCTGACTGATATTTGCTCCAAGTGTCAGTATGTGGAGCTGTCCGGTCTTGCGGCATTCAACGACAATTACATTGAATGCATGGCTTTTGAATGAGTTTTGCCCAGAAAGGAGTTCTCCTTATGACCACACAAGAGTTGCTTGCCCTAGCCGGTGAGATTGGGTTTGATCATTATAGCGAGGTAAATGTTCCTGCGCTGGAGTTCCGTACCGAGGTGCGGGATATGTGTGCTGCCGACCGTTGCCATAACTACGGCCGCAATTGGACCTGTCCGCCCCATTGCGGCACACTGGAAGAAGTGTCCTCCCGGGCAAAGACCTATCACCGCGGCCTGCTGCTTCAGTCCACCGCTCAGATGGAGGACGACTTCGACGTAGAAAGCATGCAGGATACCGAGATCTTGCAGAAGAAGCGCTTTACCGCCCTTCTGGATCGTTTGCGGGACTTGTTTCCCAACTTTCTTCCCATGGCGACGGGGGGCTGCACACTCTGCCCCTCCTGTTCCTGTCCTGACGCGCCCTGCCGGTTCCCCGATCGGGCTGTTCCATCGATGGAAGCCTATGGCTTGGTGGTCAGTGACGTGTGCAAACAATCAGGCCTTCCCTATTATTATGGGCCGCAGACCATTACCTACACCAGTTGCATTCTTATCGACTGATCCATTTGATCAAATAAATTTCCCCCGCTGCAGTGCAGCGGGGGAAATTTATTTGATCTTGAGTTCCTCTGGCCGTCCGCCTTAAACAATATCCGCTGAACAAAACAATCATATCAATGCGTGGACATTATATATCCAATGCTGCGTGATAGCCCTGATACACCGCCTGTGTGATGGTGGCAGGGCGTACACAGTCTCCGATCTGCTTGACAATGGGGGCGCAATCCAGCAAACCATTCACCGTATCCCGCCGCGACCGCTGCCCCACCGCGCAAATCAGGGTGGTCCCGGGAATCAGCACTTCGTGATTTTCCTTGTCGGCACAGACAAGGCCTTCCGCCGTGACCTTCTTTCCGCAGCAGCCGGTGTGAATGATCACCCCTGTTTTTTCCAGCTGTTTCATCAAAATGGGACGATGCCGCACATTGGCGTCAGGGGCCAGCTCGTCGCGCATTTCCACCAAATGGACCTTCTTGCCCTCCTGCGCCAAGTGCACCGCGCACTCGCAGCCGGCAAGACCTCCGCCCAGTACGATCACCTCGGCGGTGACCTTATCCTGATTCCGATAATACTCGTTTACGATAATTACATTGTCGCCATCCATACCGGGCAGGGGCGGCACGATCGCCTCAGAACCAACCGCCAGGATCACAACGTCCGCCCCGACTTTTTCGGCGTACTCCGGCGAAACCTCGGTATTCAGGCGAACCTCCACGCCCTCCCGCTGCATCTGCAGCGCCTGGGTCAACCCCAGCTCGTACATTTCGTGTTTGAAGGGGATGGCCTGCTCGCTCTTTAAAATGCCGCCCAGTTCATCGCTTTTTTCACAGAGAATGACCGAGTGCCCCCGCTGTGCTGCAGTGATCGCCGCAGCCATGCCGCCGCAGCCACCGCCCACGACAAGCACCTTTTTGGGTCGGCGGGCGGGCACGATTTCCATTCCCTCCATCTCCCGACCAATACGGGGGTTCACCGTACAGCGTCTGGTCTGGGTCACCGCGCGCTCGGCCATGCAGGTAAAGCAGCGCAGGCACGTTACGATTTCGTCGCTGCGGCCGGTCATCACCTTTTCTGGCAGTTCGGGATCGGCCAAAAGGGCGCGGGCCATCTCTACCACATCGGCTTTCCCGGAGGCAATGATCTCCTCCATCATAGCGGGATCATTCAGGGCACCCAGCGTGGCCACCGGCTTTTTCACATGCTTCTTGATCTCTGCCGCTAGATATACGTTGCAGCCATGCTCGGAGAACATCGAGGGATGGGTAATGGAAAAGCCGAATTGGTAGGACCCGGCCGAAACGTGGATCAAGTCCACCTTGTCCTCCAGCGCTTTGGCGATCTCCACGCCCTCCTCTAAGGGATAGCCTCCCTCAAAAAGCTCCGCGCCGCTCATGCGCATCTCAATGGGGAATCCCGGCCCAACTGCCGCGCGGACGCTGTCCAGCACCTCTGCCGCCAGACGGGTTCGGTTTTCCAAACTGCCGCCATATTCATCGGTGCGGTGGTTGAAGTAAGGGGAGAAAAACTGATTGATCAGCCAGCCGTGCCCGCAATGAACCATAATCATTTCGAATCCAGCCCGCTTGGCAAGTCCCGCCGCCTCTCCATAGGCTTTTACAATATCGGCAATCTCTTCCTTCGTCAGTGCCTTAACCGGCATGCCGTCAGGGCGCACACCATCACAGGGGCCGTGTTGACAAAGCGCCTGCTTTTTACTTTTGTCCACCAGATAGGTACCCGCATACTGTCCGGAGTGAGAAAGCTCCACGCTGGGAATCGCTCCGTGACGGCGAATGGCGTCTGCGGTATAAGTAAATCCGGCCAGGGAACCCGGCGTCTGCAGATTCAAATGAAAGGCATGGGACCCATCGGTTTCGGGATGCACCATTAACTCACTGACCGTGACGTTGGCGGCGCCTCCCTTGGCACGCAGCTCGTAAAAAGCTGTAGATTTTGAACCAATGCGGCAGTCAGCCGTGATTTCAGTGCCCCCCATGGGTGCCGAAAACATACGATTACGGAACGTGACTTTGCCCAGCGTGATCGGGCTGCACAGATTGGGATATTCGCGTTTCATGTATTTGTCCTCCTTTTTATGAACTTGTTCATATTTTCACAATACCACTTGTCCTGTCCCATGTCAACAGCAAAATAAACCGTTCCATAAGTTCTGTTTGTATCCGCCCTGCTTTTTTGTTATAATAATGCTGCTGAATAAAGTCCAATTGTGATTTTTCCCGCAGCTGTGCTGCGTAAGTACGAAAATCGAACTTTTTTCCGTGCCTTGCACATCAGTGCAAGGCGCGAGTTACCAATTATAACCCGTGTTGGCAGCTCTGCCGAAGGAGTGATACTATGCCCCCCTCCCCACAAAAGCCAAAAGCAAAGCGCAGCTATCGTCCCGCATCTGAAACCAGGCAGCTCATTTTCGACACGGCCCTATCCCTGATGGTACGCCATGGATTCCAAGGGGCCACCGTTCGTGACATCTGCGCCACCACGGGGGTATCGGTGGGCACGTTCTATCAGTGCTACGCCTCCAAAGCGGACATTCTGCGCAGCATTTACGCCCAGTCCGACAATTTTTTTCTTGAGGTAGTTACGCAGGAAGCCGCCCAACTGCCCATTCCTCGCCAGCTGGAAATCTTCGTTCGGCACTACGCTAAACTGAATTCGGATACCGGGCTGGACGTGATGCGCGTGCTGTTCAACCCGGAAAACCAGTGGTTTGCCCAGCCCCGCCCCATGCAGAACGTCCTTTTGAACATGATGGAGCAGGGCCAGCAGGAAGGGCTTTTGACCCTTGCGTTTTCCGCCCAGCAGCTGGTGGACTATCTGTTCGACATTCTGCGAGGCATCTGCTATAACTGGTGCGTCTCCGGCGGCGCGTTTGACCTGGAGGAGCGAATGCTGGGGCACTTCCAACTGTTCTTCCAGAGCATCTCTGCGCAACCATGAATGTTTTGGGATCCGAAGCAATCTGCCCCTCCCTCCGCTGAGCAACGCCCACAACAAGTTGAAAAGAACGAGCCTCGTTTAAGGCTCGTTCTTTTTCCTGTCTAACAAGGCCGGTAGAGACAACCTGCAAAACTAGCACTGCCCCGAAGGTTTGCCCCCAGAAGGGGCGCTTATTATTGGAAGCATATGTACCGCTCATGCATGCATCTCAGGCGGAACAACACATCTATTTTGCTGCAGAACATCCGCATAACGCGGACTTTCACAAATGCGATTCGAACCTCGCATTTGTTCCGTGGAGATTTCTTATTGCTGTTCCACTCCTTCGCTGGCCAGTTCCTTCATGATCTGTTCTTCCTGTTCCATCCACTTCTCCCTGCCAAGGGCATATGCCGGAAGAACCCATTTCATTTCTTTCAAATTCTGCGTAATCGTGGGAATCCAGTTAAACGGAATGGAAACGAGCACCAACCCCTCGGGGTATACTTCCCGTCCCTTCATCCCGAAATGCATTCCAGTCATGATATAATTCACATTCCCACTCTCATATGGATATACATAAAGCCACGAGCATCCTAAAACCGGGGTCGCTTTCGGCTGCCAAGGCTCACCGGTCGAATAGGTCATTGCCCGCAGTACGATTTCCGCTTGGGAAGGCTTGGTCGTCAGGATCAGCAGATCGGGCTCAAAGGTCATCTTATCCAGTCGGGAAAACGTGACGTAGTTCACGACGCCGGGTTTAAATTCGTGAAAATGCTGATATAGACGCTTGTTCGCACGACCATCCTCAAATATTTCGAATCTTTCTCCGATTTGTCCTGCTTCCGCCCAAGGCGGTGTATCCCCCATCCACCCCAGCGGCAACTTCCCAGTGCAGTTTTCATTCTCCTTTGTAATGTAGAACGGAGCATCCCGCTGCTGCGCAACCTTTAGCATTTCACAAAGGGCCGCCTGCGTATCGAGCTGCTTTATCCCTTCTGGTTTGCGGTATGTAAATTTTACACCCACAGCCGCTCGCTCAAAGTTAAATTTTTCGTAAATGGATAAGTCCTGCTTCAATGGTTTTAGTTCCATTTTCTAACCTCCACTTCTCTTTTTGGGGTAACCCGCCGGATTATCTTCCATAATACCCCATTTCGCATGCAAGTCAATAATATGTATGTTTCTACGAGTAAACCAGAAGTTGTGGCTCATTTTTTGGTCAAAACGTAAAATTCCGCCCTGTCGGCCAGCAAACGAGCGACGAACTTCCGGGCAAACACAACAGAGTCAAGCCCTTCTGCGCAATCGTCACGAAAGGGATGGATGGTATGTATCGCAACGTTATCTGTTCTTCAGTCTAACAACGGATCGCCCTGCTTCCGGAACGCCTGATCCTTGGTTCTGCCCTATCGTTTCGGAAAAAGGAAAATATCGGGTTCTACACGATCCCTGGCAGTCTCGTGCACATATGCGGTGCTGCTGCTTGCATATATATGGATTAATCAAGCTATTGGGAGGTTCACTATGAAATTTTTAATCCTACGGCGGAGTGTGCTCTCTGTCTTCGCCTGCGCAATGGCCGCTTGCGCCATTTTTTATGTGGTCAGCTACCCCGCCGTGGTGGGCGCGAATGCGACCACGCGACAGCTTCCGATCTACTGCGTTCAGCGGGATTACAAGGTCCTCTCTATCAGCTTTGACGCCGCATGGGGTAGCACAAGGATGCGGCACCAGTAACAGCAACCGTTTGCGTAGACTTCAGCAGCAACCGGCGCTCTGCCCTTAATTTGATTCGCATATAACAGCGCCCCAACTAATGTTTTGATCGACAGACATCAGTTGGTGCGCTGTTGAACTTTTAGCGCTTTCTGTGGGTATGCCATGGTTAAGAAAGACAACCATGCCGTTATGCAGCGATGCTAGGGCAGGTAGGACAAATAAGACAGAACGATGGGGGTCAAAGTATTGACACATAACGCCTCTTTTGTTAATCCTCTAAGATGGCACGTAATTCATCGGAAAACAGGTAGGTGATCTCAATGCGCTTGTCCTCAAAGACCCGAATCTCTTGGATGGTTTCGGCAACGGTCACCCGATCCAACTGGCTAAGCTTTCCATAAGTGAGCAAAGATTTCACCCATGGCCTGTCCAGCGGGGATTCTTCCTCCCGGTTGGCTGCTAGCTGCTCCAGTTGGCGGCGCAGTGCCGCGTTCTGCTTCTCGTAGTCCTCTTTATACTGCAAGAAGTCTTCCTTGGAAATGACCCCATCCTTGTAGTCCTCATAGGCGCCCTTTTTCAGCCGCGCCACGCGGTCTATGGAAAGCCGGATGCGCGCTGTGTCCGCCTTGGCGCAATCCACCGGGGTGCTTTGGGCCACGCTCCGTTCCGCCAACTTCCGCAGATTCTGAATCCCGGTCATGATGCGGTTTAAGTCGTCCAAGACAATTTGCTCCAACACGATTTGAGGTATGTAGTGCGGGGTACAGACAGTGGCGCCGTAACGCTTGTAGGAGCCGCAGCTAAAATGAGTGCGATTACCGCAGGTGGTCTTGCTCATCGAGCGCCCGCAGTCGCCACACTTGAGGAAACCGGCAAACAGGCTGACGTTCTGAGTGAAGTCCAACTGCAAGGTGCGCTGTTGGACCATGTGCCGTGTGCGCTCCCACTGCTCTGGCGAGATGATGTTTTCGTGCGTTTTCTCCACCACGATCCAATCCGACTTGTCCGCCTTTTGGGCCTTGCCGTGCATGGCCGAGCGCTGATAGCGCGCCTGCTCCATGTCTCCGGCATACATCCGATTATTTAGGATGTAATGGATGGTGGCGTAGGTCCAGTAAGTGGTTGCGTCAATCTTTCTCCCGTTGTTGTACTTTTCGCCCATCAGCCGCTTGTACTCCGCCGGACAGGGTGTGCCCTCGGCGTTGAGGTTTTTGGCAATCTTCACCTTGCCAATTCCGCTCTCATAATCGGCGAAGATTCGCCGAACCACGGAAGCGGCGTTGGGGTCGATCATGAGTTTATTGTGATTGGCAGGATCCTTCCGATAGCCATAGCAGGCAAAGGCTCCGATGAACTCGCCCCGCTCCTGTTTCACCCGAAAGGAGGTGCGCACCTTTTGAGAGATGTCCTTGGCATACTGGGCGTTAAAAACATTCTTCACCGGCAGAAGCATATCGTAGGGACCACGGTTGCTGTCGATGTTGTCATTGATGGCAATAAAGCGGACATCGTGTGCCGGAAGCCAGCGCTCCAAATAACGACCGGTTTCAATGTAGTCACGGCCGAACCGGGACAAATCCTTGACTAAGACACACTGGATCTTGCCCGCCTCAATGCTCCGCAGCATCCGCTGAAAGTCCGGACGGTTAAAGTTCGTCCCCGTAAAGCCATCATCAATGTAGAATTCGGTCAGTTCTAAATCCGCCTGACGGGCAACAAAGTCAGTGAGGAGCGACTTCTGGTTGCTGATGCTGTCGCTTTCGATTTTATCGCCATCCTCACGCGACAGGCGGCAATATGCCGCCACCCCGCAAACAGCCTGTACAACTTTCTTTGCCATGGTCGTGCCTCCTTTCTTTGAGAAAGCAGCATGGGGTTATGCCACAGGGGCAAGATGGGCGCGGATCAGCCGACTCACAATGTCTTCGGCATTCCCCTTGCCTATGTACTTACGCACCACCTGATAGGTGGCTGCGCTCTGTGCGGCTTTCTCAGACTCTGTTTTTTTCATAGGATACCCTCCGTTCAAACGTGGTTTCCCACTACTATATGAGCCGGATTGCACGTACATGACAGGCGGGCAATCAATCCCCGCATCGAAAACAAGAGGTGGCGCTCGGCCTTTGCATCATTTCCAGCAGTAAGTGCGCTGCTCTGAATGTCTCGGGGTAAAAGGGCCCATCCACGCTGATAACTGGAACAGATTTTTCCCACAGTGCCCTCTTCCATCCCGCTCTCATAAAGGCTAATAGGGCACTGAAAAAATTAACTTGCAAAGTGCAAAGATTCCTTTATGCTTTAATGCAGTTAAATATTGGGCGCGTATAATTGTTCAGCGTGAGATCATTTGTTTGGTCTCACACTTTATTTTTTGCCCCAGATATTTTAAGCTGAAAAGAAAGAAGGAAGTTATAGCATGGAATTTTACACGAAATTACCGCGAAACAAGAAGGAGTTTGCGCTATTTATGGCCATGACGGCAATCAAATAGATGCTTAACGTAATGTCTGCAACCAATGCGCACCGCCTCTGTACGGCAAACAGCAAGAACGACCGCCCGATATCGGGGTGGTCGTTCTTGCTGTTTGTCTGATTTCATCTCGATCGAGTCGTAAACGCCCTCTGTAACCAGATCAGCCGGCATGTTTCTTCCATTGGTCAGCTACAACATAAAGCCGCCCACCTTTATAACCCTGTTATAACAATTCAAACTCGTTCTTGTGAACGCTCAAAACACCGTCATCCCTCAGTTTTGAAAGTTCCGCCGACATGGCGCTGCGTTCGACGAAGAGATAGTCTGCAAGCTCCTGCCGATTGAAGGGGATGCTGAAGCAGTTGCCTCCCGCCTTCTTCGCCTCCGTCGAAAGATAGGCCAAAAGCTTTTCCCGGGTCGTCCTCTTTGAAGTAACTTCCATTTTTTGCGTCAACGATACATTTTTCCTTGATACGATATGCAGCATATTCTGAATCAGTCTGCTGTGAAATCCACATGCCTTGGTGCAGGGAGCAGCCAGCCTGCGGCAGTCGATGAACAGAAGCTCGCTTTCCATGGTTGCGATCACACTGACGGGAAGCGCCTTGATTTCCGCGTAGGCAAAGGATTCCCCAAACAGATTTCCCGCTCCAATTTGGGCCAAAATGCTTCTGTTTCCGTAATAGTCATCCTGAATAACCTGCACTTCCCCGGACAGAACGATGCCGAACCGGTCAATCGTTTCACCGCTGCAAAAGACGGTCTGCCCTTTTTCATAACGAACCACGTTTGCGGACAAGCAGGATAGAAGCGCTTCTAACTGCGATGGTTCAATGCCTGTGAACAAAGCCGCAGATTTTAAAATATCTAACTTATTTTTCATGCAATCCTCTTTCGTTGGAATTCCAACATACTTATTGGTTCAAGGATATTATAATTCAGACATAAAGTCAACCAACCAAAACACACGACGAGAAAGAGGCGAGAAGAATGATCCGGAACATCATTAAAATCGACGAAGAGAAATGCACCGGCTGCGGACTGTGTGCGGCAGCCTGTCATGAAGGGGCAATCGGCATGGTAAACGGAAAGGCCAAGCTTCTGCGTGATGATTACTGCGACGGCCTGGGTGACTGCCTGCCGGCCTGCCCAACCGAAGCGATCAGCTTTGAGAAGCGCGAGGCGGCGGAATATGACGAAGCCGCCGTTCAGATTAGCAAACAGAACCGGCAGGACGACGTGCTGCCTTGCGGATGTCCGGGCACGCAGTCTAAAGCCATTCATCGTGAAAACGAGTGTGAGACCGTCCGCAGCAATCGTAGCGATAACAAAAGCCAATTGTCACAGTGGCCCGTCCAGATCAAGCTCGCACCCGTGGGCGCGCCGTATTTTGCGGATGCAAATCTTTTGATCGCCGCCGACTGTGTTGCCTATGCTTACGGCGATTTTCATAATAAGTTTATCAGGAACAGAGTCACCCTGATTGGATGTCCCAAGCTGGACGAGGGGGATTACAGCGACAAACTGACTGAAATTATAAAAAATAACAGTATTAAAAGCGTCACGGTCGTACGCATGGAGGTTCCCTGCTGCGGTGGGATTGAAAACGCGGTTAAAACAGCGCTTCAAAACAGCGGCAAAATGATTCCCTGGCAGGTGGTGACCATCACAACCGACGGCAGAATTCTTGATTGACAAGGGGGGAAACTATCATGATAGAAACAGAATATAAACTGTCCAAGCCCAATGAAAAAGGAATCCAAAAAGTCACATTTGACGAAAACCTTCATTACCTCCACATGGTGTTTCACCACGATGAGGGTTTGCCGGAACACCATTCCAATTCGAATGTGTATATGACCGTTGTTCGTGGAACACTTTCCATTGGCCTGAATGAACAGGACATCCATGAATACGAGGCTGGAACTCTGCTGAAAATCCCGGTTCAAGCCAAAATGAATGTCAGAAACCTGCATGTGGAACCATTGGAGCTGATTGTCGTAAAGGCACCTGCTCCAAAAGGCTGAGAAAGCGAAGGAGGAAATGAAATGAAAAAATACCGGTGTATCCCCTGCGGATATCTCTACGATCCCGCGCTTGGCGACCCAGACAGCGGCATCGCGCCCGGCACAGCATTTGAAGATTTACCCGACGATTGGCAGTGCCCCATCTGTTTTGTCGGCAAGGATGATTTTGAACCCGTGGAAGACTAGATGTTAAAGGAGGAAAAACAGTGAGCATGTTTTGTTATCAGTGTCAGGAAACCGCCGGAGGAAAAGGCTGCACGGTACGCGGCGTATGCGGCAAAACCGAAGAAGTTGCAAGACTCCAGGACCTTTTAATTTATACGCTTAAGGGTATTTCGGAGATCGTGGTCAAAGGAAACATCGATATTGGAAGGCTTGGCAATACAAACCATGAGATGCTCAGCAGCCTATTCATGACCATCACCAACGCGAACTTTGACGACGGATCGGTAGAAAATCAACTTGTAAAAATGCTTTCAATCAGAGATGAGCTGAGGAACTCCGTTGCCGCAGATCATTTGCACGATGCGGCGACCTTTCATGTTGCTTCGAGACCGTCTATGCTGGAAAAGGCCGCCGCCGTCGGCGTACTGTTAACCGCAAACGAGGATGTGCGTTCTCTTCGTGAAATGATTACCTACGGGCTGAAAGGCATGGCCGCTTATGCGGAGCACGCGAAAAACATCGGAAAGGAAGACCCTGCCATCAGCGCCTTTCTTTATGAGGCTTTGGCGGCAACGCTGGACGACTCCCTTTCCGCCGACGACCTTGTGGCTCTAACGCTGAAAACGGGTGAATACGGCGTAAAGGTCATGGCGCTTCTGGACGAAGCCAATACGTCAAGGTTTGGGAACCCTGAGATCACCGCGGTAAACATCGGTGTGCGGGAAAAACCTGCTATTCTTATTTCGGGGCACGATCTCACCGACCTTGCGCAGCTGCTGGAGCAGACAAAGGGCACCGGCGTGGATGTATACACCCACAGCGAAATGCTGCCTGCTCATTATTATCCCGCCTTCAAAAAATATGAGCATTTTGTGGGCAACTACGGCAACGCCTGGTGGAAGCAGATCAGCGAATTCGAGTCCTTCCACGGCCCGATTCTGTTTACCACCAACTGCATTGTTCCCCCCAGGAGCGAAGAGGTCAGAAGCAGAATCTTTACCACCGGCTCCACCGGTTTCCCCAGCTGCAAGCATATCACAGCCGATGAATCCGGCAAAAAAGATTTTTCCGAACTCATCGCACTTGCCAAAACCCTTCCTGCTCCCGCGGAAATCGAAACAGGAAGCATTGTGGGCGGCTTTGCCCATAACCAGGTAATGGCGTTAGCCGACAAGATCGTCGACGCCGTTAAGTCCGGGGCGATCAAAAAGTTTTTTGTTATGGCCGGCTGTGACGGACGGATGAAGTCAAGGGAGTATTACACCGAGTTTGCCGAAAAGCTTCCAAAGGACACGGTCATTCTCACCGCGGGCTGTGCGAAATACCGCTACAACAAGCTGAAGCTGGGCGACATCGGCGGAATACCTAGAGTGCTGGACGCGGGGCAGTGCAACGACTCCTATTCACTGGCGGTCATCGCGCTGAAGCTGAAAGAAGTATTTGACCTGGATGATATTAACAAGCTGCCCATTGCCTTTAACATTGCCTGGTACGAGCAGAAGGCGGTTATCGTGCTCTTGGCCCTGCTGTATCTGGGGATCAAGAACATCCATCTCGGCCCCACGCTGCCGGGCTTCCTGTCCCCGAATGTAGCCAAGGTTTTGGTCGAAAAATTCGGCATCGCAGGGATCGGCACCGCTGAAGACGATATCAAACTGTTTTTGGCTGAATGAACAAAAGAGCGTCCCGCCGCTAGGAGGATCCCTCTGTCGGCGGGGCAGCGCTTTTAACGGTGCATTTTATGGGCAAGAACCGCTTGTTTCATTGGTCCGTCAAACGCAGGCAGGGTCAGTCCCGCAAAAACAGCAATCAGCAATGGCAGAAACATCCTGTGCACAGCATTCACGCTGTGGCCGACTGCTTGATCCCTTGATTTCTTCTGGATCTTCCACGATTCTGACCATGGAGCTGCTGTTTCCGGTCAAACCCGCCGGCTAAACCTGAGTAAACCCTATCCGAGCATAAATACGGATAAAGCCCCTTAAGGGGCCCCGAAAGGTCTGCCGACTGCAGTTCTTTCACGGGCTTGCCCCTTAAGGGGCTTTCTTTTTCTTTGGGAACCACCTTCCCATATGTTCTCTCTCAAATTATTTGTGGCAGGACAGATTTTTTGTTGATTGTCCTGCAGAAAGGGCTTGTGTATAATTATAGTGAAACGTACTGGTGAACTAGTCATCTTACTCAAAAACGATCATGTAAAGGATGTGTTTATGTATGGAAATCAAAGCAATGGTTACCCATACCGAAAATCAGCTTTCCCTGGAAACGGTCGAGCTGGACGACCCCCAGGGCAGCGAAGTTCGCGTGAAATTGGTGGCCTGCGGTGTTTGTCACACCGACTCTGCCGCACTGGCGCACTTCATTCCGGTTCAGTTTCCTGCCATTATGGGCCACGAGGGTGTGGGGATTGTTGAATCCGTTGGCCCTGCCGTGGAAGACCTGAAGGTCGGCGACCACGTCATCATGACCTTTCCGTCCTGCGGCTGCTGCAAGCCCTGTCTGAAGGGGCATCCTTACGCCTGTGAAATCAGCCACGTATTGATGTTTGACGGCACCTACAAAGATGGCACCAAGAGACTGCATCAAAATGGCGAGGATATTTCCTCCTTCTTCGGTCAGGCCGGTTTCGCAACTTATGCGATTGTAGACGAGCGTAATGCCGTTAAGGTTGACCCCGAAGTCGATCTGGCTCCGCTGTGCTCTCTTGGCTGCGGCGTTCAGACCGGTGCGGGTACTGTTCTCAACCGAATGAAGCCGGAACCCGGCTCCGCGATTGCCGTATTCGGATGCGGCGCTGTCGGCATGGCCGCTATCATGGCTGCTAAAATTGCCGGCTGCAGCAAGATTATCGGTGTTGATGTGGTTCCCTCCCGATTGGAACTGGCCAAGGAACTGGGGGCAACGGATGTTGTCAATGGCAAACAGTGCAATGCCGTTGAAGCAATCAAAGCGCTCACCGATGGCGGTGCAAACTACAGCATTGAGTGCTCGGGTGTGCCTGCTCTGGGTGTACAGGCAATCGACTGCCTCGGCTTAGAAGGCCTATCCGTGATCGTCAGCGTGACGGGTGACTTGGAAATGACCATTAAACCCGAACCCATGATCATGACGCCATGCCGCACCTTTGCCGGTCTGGTTGAGGGTGGTTCCAACCCCAAAGTCTTTATTCCCAAACTGGTTCAATTTTGCAAGGAAGGCAAGCTGCCCGTGGAAAAGATGTGTAAGTACTACAAGTTTGAAGAAATTGAGCAGGCCTTTGCCGACTCTCATTCCGGCGAAGTGATTAAGCCTGTTTTACTCTTCTAGTCGATTGTTACTAATTTTTATAGGAAAGGTTGTGATGATTCATGGAGGAATTTAAGCTGTACATCAACGGTGAATGGGTTGAGACAAAGAGTGGCAAGATCATTGATGATATCAATCCTGCTGATCACTCTGTTGTTGCAAAAATCCATACCGCCGGTCCCGACGAGACAGAAGCTGCCATTGCTGCCGCTCACGCCGCGTTCCCCGCTTGGGCTGCCATGTTGGCTGCTGACCGTGAAAAACTGCTTTTGAATGCTGCCGATTATATGGAAGCCAACCTCCAAAAATTTGCCACCTATCTGATTAACGAGAGCGGCTCCTGCTTCATGAAAGCAATGGACGAAGTTGGCCAAAGCGTCAATATATTCCGTGGAGCGGCCGGCGAGTGCCGCAGAATTGAAGGCGGCGTTTGCCCTCCTGAGGCCGACGGCCAGCTCAACATCTATATTCGCAAGCCACTGGGCGTCATCGGCGGTATCGCCCCCTTCAACTATCCCTTGCTGCTTGCGTTGAACAAGGTAGCTCTGGCAATGGCCGCCGGCAACACCTTTGTCCTAAAGCCTGCTTCCGACACCCCCATTTCCGGCGCAATTATCGCTGAATGCTGCGGTGCTGCTGGTATTCCCGCCGGTGTCTTCAACGTAATTCCCGGTGCCGGCACCGTTGTCGGCAGCGCGCTGGTACAAGATCCCCGCGTACGTATGGTAACCTTTACCGGTTCCACCTCGGTCGGCATAGGGATCGGCCGTGAGTGTGCATCACACATGAAGCGCTCCACTTTGGAAATGGGCGGCAAGAACCCCATGATTGTGCTCAAGGACTTTGATGTGGATCAGGCCGTCTCCATCGCTGCGTTTGGCGCCTTCTTTCATCAGGGTCAAATCTGCATGTGCACCAGCCGTATCATCGTGGAAGCACCAATCTATGACGCATTCTGTGAAAAGCTGGCTGCAAAGGCGCAGAAACTGAAAATGGGCGATCCCCACGATCCCGGCTCCATTATCGGGCCCCTGATCAATGACAAGCATTATGTGGTTTTGGACGAGCACATCCGGGATGCAACGGAAAAGGGCGGCCGTCTGCTGTGCGGCGGCAACCACCAGGGTGCATTCTATGAGGCCTCTGTCCTGGTTGATGTCACGCCGAATATGAATGTGTTCCATGAGGAAAGCTTTGGCCCGCTGGTCAGCGTTGTCTGTGCAAAAGATGCAGAAGATGCGCTAAAACTGTGCAATGACAATGCCTATGGCCTGTCCAGTTCTCTGCTGACTTATGATATGCGCCTGGCTCTGACCATGGCTCCCCGTATGGAGGCCGGCATGGTCCACGTCAATGATACAACCGTCACGGGCTCCCGCCGTGCGCCTTTCGGCGGCGTCAAGAATTCTGGTCTTGGACGTGAAGACAGCCACTTCTCCATTGAAGAGTTTACCGAGCTGCAGTGGATCACTTACCAGACGCAGCCCCTCTTCTATCCTACGGAACTGTAAGTACCAAAATTGTACCGACTAAGGTATAAAATGAAAAGGGTGTATTGATTATGAGCATTCCTGCAATTACCAGTATGAAACGTGCATTTGATTTAACCGGTCAAAACGTCGTGATCACCGGCGGCAATGGTGGTCTCGGTCTGGCTTGTGCTCTGGCTATGGCGGAACAAGGCGCGAACATTGCCATTCTGTGCCGCAATACGGCAAAGGCCGCTGATGCTCTGGAACAGCTGAAGCCCTTCGGCGGTAAGTATGAAAGCTTCGCATGCGACATCACCAGCCTGCCCAGCTGCAAGGCCGCGGTTGACGCTGTCTGCGCCTGCTTCGGCAACATTGACATTCTGATCAACAACGCCGGTGTTTCCTGCTTCAACGAGCTGTTGGACATGGATGAAGAGTTGTCCGACTGGTACAACGTCCTCAACACCGACCTGAACGGCACCGTCCATATGACCTATTATGTTGGCAAAAAGATGCGCGACGCCGGCAAGGGCGGCAGCATCATCAATATTTCTTCCAACGCTGCGTTCATTGTCAACAAAACGCAGCCCATGAGTCCCTACAGCACGGCCAAGGCGGGTGTCTGCCACTTCACCCACTGCATGGCGGTGGAACTGGGTAAGCACAACATTCGCTGCAACGCGATCGCCCCGGGCTTTGTCAATACCGAGCTGTCCCATTTCATCCCAGAGGATCAGTTCACCTACATCAATAATCAGATGCCGCTGCATCGTTTTGGTGAGCCCATCGAGGTTGGCGCCATGGCGGTCTATCTGGCTTCTCCCGCCGCTGCCAACGTTACGGGTACGGTCAATGTCATTGATGGCGGTTACATCCTCTCCTGCTAATTTACACCTGCTGAACAAAACAACAGGAAGGCCCGGAATCATATGATTCCGGGCCTTCCTGTTGTGAATATGGAGAAAAGCAGATCTGGCTTAGTCCTTCCACGCGGTGCGGAACTTCATCCAGGAGGGATCGGGATCTTCATTCCAGGACCAGTCTCTGCCGCCCTTGAACACTTCTGCGTTCATCTCATCGCTGAGCATGATCAGGCTTGCTTTGGGGAAGCGCTTGATCATATTGTAGAAAAACTCGCTGTTGGTCTTGCTGTTTTCGATTTCTTTCTCTGTCGCAACCAGGTAGTCCTTGGTAAACTTCAAGCCACTGACATCCAGCGGGGAGCCTTCCTTCATATGGCCAGGGATCACCACATCGGGTTCCAGTGCATAGATGCCCTCGATATCCTTCTGCCACAGAACACGCTGCTCCTTGTTCACCTCACAGGTAAAGGGATGCGCCTGGTTAAAGACAACGTCGGAGCAGATAACAGTCTTGATGGAGGGAACCCAGACAATGGTGTTCCACATCAGGTCGCCCATGCAGCGGATGATTTCCAGACGCTCGCCTTCCAGCTCGATATAATCCTGATTCAGGGGTTCGAGACGTGCGCATTGCTTGCGGCACAGGTTCTGTTCGCCGATGAGTTCCGTCCACTCATCCAGCTTGGGCTGATACTGATGGTTGTACAGCGTGCAGACAGCGGGAACGGCATAGCACTTTGCATTTGGGAAGGCCTCGCTGATCTCGCCCATGCCCCAGTAGTGGTCAGGATGTGCATGAGTTGCGTAGATTGCGGTCAGATTCAGGCCGGTTTCCAGAATCTCGGCAATCACACGATGCGCATTTGCACGAGTCCACTGCGTATCGATCAGAACGCAGTCTTTCTGCCCCATAACAATGGCAGAAGTGACGTTAAAAGCATCTTCAGAGGATACAAAGACTTTCGTAGACAGCTTGCCTGGACCATGAGTGGTCGTAATGACTTCCATATAAAATTTCTCCTTTATAAAAATGTGTTTTCAGAAATTGAATTTACATCTTCTAGTCATCATTATACCAATGGTCACACTTGCTTGAAAATAAGTAATAACTTGCACCCTGAAAGTAATTGTTGCTTTCAGGGTGCAAGTTATTTTTAAAGCGCATCTTCCATTTTGTGGTTTACATCTACATGCTGTAAAACGTATTTCTTAAACGCTCGTCCGCCGGAAGACAGGTTTCTGCCGCGATGCTGAATCAGATGAATGGTCCAGTTCAGTTCCTGTTCTTCAAAGGGAATCGCAACTACGTTGGGGTTGTCAAAAATTTTGCATACAGAGCGCAAACTAATTCCGATTCCCAGGTTCTGCGCCACCAGACGGTAGATAGCGCTGGTTTCTGACGCCTTGAAGCTGATGCGTGGTTCAAAGCCACGATCTGCGCAGCACTTCATCAATGTCTGGGTGTTTTTGAATTTGTCGTTCATGGCCAAAATGTCAAATTCTTTGAGAAGGTCCACCGAAACCGATGACATTTCTGCCAGCGGAGAATCCTTATGGACCAGAAGGCAGGTGGTGGTGTGGATCAATTCCCAGTGGCAAAACTGTTCCTCGTTGATGGGACCAATCGCAAACCCAAGTTCCGCCATCCCCTGCTCCACTGCAATATCACAGTCATTATCTGAATATTCTGTAATATGTATGTGATACTGGGGATTTTCCTGTCCGAAGTGATGTGCCAAGCCGCCGGCCACTTCCGGCGCCGCACCATAGGCAGCCGCAATCTTAATATTCAGCTTTTGGTTTTCCGTGGATTGCTTGTAGTAGCCCTCTACTTCATCCATATTCGCCACAATTTCCTGGGCGTAGGGCAGAAGATGCTGCCCGGCTTCCGACAATGTGATACCGGTCGGAGTCCGGATAAACAGCTGACAGGAGAGTTCAGCTTCCAGGCGGAGCAACGATACATTTAATCCCTGGGCGGAAATATAGTTCTTCCGTGCTGCGCAGGAAAAGCTTCCGTGCTCATAAACCTGCAGGAAATATCGCAGCTGTTTAATATCCATGAAATCACCTCCCTTTTGCCGAAAAATGAACTATTTTGTCTATATTGCAATTAATTATATAACTAATTATATATGGGTGTAAAGGTCTTTTGCGAGATTCATATAAATGTTGCTTATAATCAACAAATTATTGATGTAACTTTGCATCGCCTGAAATCAGCATTTTATAACTTTCTTAAACAAGTCGTTGCTACCCGTTATTTGCAAAAAGTGCTAACATATGCTTAGTTTGAGAGCAGGTTAGTTGTGCACTTTACAGAGAAATGCAGCCATCAAAGGGGACAGAGGCTCTGAAAAGAAACAACTTCCTTCTCTATTTTGTTCCCGCCGGACGTCTACATCACACGAGTTAAATGACTCTTCGCCGGCAAGGGGAATTGGAAGGAGGAATGATGCCTTATCGACTTGTGCCCCGCAATGCAACCTATAAATAATTGAGAGAGGGATGTTAAGTTTATGCATATGTCAGCATTAATTCTGACACTGGTTTTTGAATTTATCATCATTGTCGGCGTTAGTTGGGTCCTGACCATGCGCCGCCGCAGACTCCAGTCCGAGCATTTGGACTTTGCCACCGCAAACCGTGGCCTTCCAGCCATCGCAATCGCTGCAACGCAGGCGCTGACCTGTCTGGGCGGCGGCCACATCATGGGCATGCCCGGCGCTGCTTCTGCCTTTGGTATTTCGGCTATTTATTACCTGATTGCATCCGCTATCATGATCGTCCTGATGATGGTCGTCACCGGCCCGTGGATCCGTCGTTTCGGTTTCTCCAACATTCCCGATATGTTTGAGAAGATGTTTGACAAGCGGACCGCAATCATGATCTCCGCTTTCTGTGCCGGCTCTTGCTTCGGTGTCTTAACCTGTGAGACGCAGGGCGTCGGTTCCGTTGTCGCCGCCCTGAGCGGCAGCACCATCGCTTTGGGCTGCGTTATCGGCGGCGTCCTCGGCCTGCTGTATGTGCTGTTCGGCGGCATGGAAGAAGTGGGCTGGGTCAACGTGATCAACGCAATCTTCATGTATGTCGGCGCCTTTATTGCGCTGGCTCTCATTGGCGGCGCTATCCCCGGCGGCTGGGCCACGGTTAACCAGCACTTTGTTGATGCCGGTGAGACATGGAAGCTGTCCTTGGGCGCTAACCCGGATACCTGGCGCTGGTACATCGTCGGCACCTTTGTTTCCGGCCTGTTCAACCAGGCGGTAGCCGGCCAGTCCGGCCAGATCACTGCTTCTGCCAAGAATGTCAAGGCTTTGCGCCGTGCGGCTTGTCTGGCCGTTCCCATGAATATGATCTTCGGTGTCATCATGATCGCTCTGTACATGGGCGCCACCTGCATTGGCGATTACACCTCCATCCCCGGCTCTCCCGGTTATCAGAATATGCTGTGCCTGGTCAACGAGCTGCCCACTTGGGCTTCCGCATGGATTATGGCTGCTATGGCTGCTGCTATGCTGTCCACCATCGCGGTTCAGCTGCTGACTTTGTCCACCATCTTTGTGCAGACAATTTACTGCCGCTACTACAAGAAGAATGCAACTGCCGCTGAGCAGAATCGGTATCTCCGTATCGGCATTCTGATTATCTTCGTGCTCGGCACCTTGATGGCTACCACTCTGCCCGAGATTTCCGCTGCCATGGTTTGGCTGTTTGCTTGGCTGCTGCCGGGTTTCTGGATCTTCATGCTGGGCATTTTCTGGCGGCGTTCCAAAAGCGGCGCATTTGGCTCTTTGGTTATCTGCGGTCTCTTCAACTGCGTCTGGAGTTTTACCAGCCTGCCTTCTGTGTTCCATCTGGAAGGCAATAACAACTCCATCGGCCTGCTTGTCGTTTCCGTTTTTGTGTATGCGATCTGGGCTGCGCTGGATAAAAATGCAGAAGGTCCGTTCAAGGAAGTTTATCTGCACGACAGAAACAATGCCGTTGCAGATGACCTGATCAGATAAGGAGGACTCATTTATGGGTATCTTGGATTGTTTTATGCTCGCTCCCTTCCTGATAAAGGGCATTGCACTTTCTATCATTATCGGTCTTTCCAGCTTTGTGGTTGAGAAGTTCACCTATCACGAACCTGAAGACGACGAATAACAAAGGAGGACACTACTATGACTTGGCAAACTCTTGCCTGGGAAGCATCTGTGATTTTGGTAATGCTTGCAATTGTTGTCTTCTCGTTCATGGGCGATGCTCATGAGAAAAAGGAACTGGGAAAAAAGAAATAAACAGGTTCCCACCTACTTATTCCTTATTCCCTTTTGAACGAAATTGCCCCGGCGAAAGCCGGGGCAATTTCTGACAAAAACCCCCACGCCCAGATACGCTGTGCCGCGCCGCGCATCTTGCACATAGGAGGATCTTATATGGATACTATCATTTTTATCATTCAGAACTATGCAGTTCTTCTGCTGATCCTTGCCATTATGATTTTTTATGCTCTGCTGGGTCTTTATTCTATGCTTTCAAGAAAAGGGCAGAGCTTCATGTTGTCGTTCTTCCCACAGTGGTTCCGTCGGGACGGGTCCCCTTTTTCCGCCCATGAGAAGATTGGCGTCGTTTTGCAGGCCATTATGCTCTCTATTGTCCTGTACCTCATTTTTGGATTTTAATCATAACAATTGAAAACAACCGTCATTCCTTTCGCTGCTTTTTGGGGTGCCAGAACTTCATGTTCCTGAAAAGAGCGATGACGCCATGATACTGCCAGACAGAAACAGTTTCTTGCTGAACTAATGATAACGGCGACCGTACCCCCTTGGGTGCAGTCGCCGTTATTTCATGCCCATCATAGCACTTGCTTCACAGCAGCGCTATCTAATATCTGCTGAACAAAACAAAAGCCTAATCATAGCAATGCTTCCAAGCTGTTTTTGTTTTGTTCCTGTGCAAGGGTTTTGGCTAATTTCAGCAAAAATCCTTGCACATTGGATTTGCAGCGTGTGTCTGCAAATCCAAGCAGACAGTCATCCATGTATCTGAAGCAGCAAAACGGAGCTGTTTTTCCGCCCAAAAGGACAGAAACTGGACTTTGAGGAATTACACTGCGCTCTTTTGGGCACCGCGCTTGAGCGATTTGCTCTTCTTTGACACCAACCCCATGGACTTTCGACTGGAGTAGACGTTGAACGCAACCGCGACCACGATAATCACACCCTGTACCGCCTGGGAGTAATTGGTGTCCACACCCAGCAAGACAATAATATTGCTGATCACGCCAGCCAGCAACGCACCGAAAAGAGCGCCGCCGATGCTGCCCTCGCCGCCCATGATATTGGCCCCGCCAACGACCAGTGCCAGCATAACCATGCACTCGTAACCCTGAGCAGTGGTGCAGGAAGTCACCAAGTTCATAGAACTGAGGATAATACCACCGATTGCCGCGGTGATACTGCAGACCACATAGCAGCTGACCTTAATCAGTTTCGAACTAATTCCGACAATCTCTGCCGCAGTGCTGTTGCCGCCCACTGCGTAAACGCGGCGTCCGTACGTTGTTTTTTGCAAAACCAATGCAACAATGATTGCTACCACAACAAAGAGAATAACCGGCATTGGAATCGACAGCAGCTTCATATTGCCCAATTTATAGTACAGACCCGTCGTATTGGCCAGATGGACGTATTTTCCATCCAGCAGCGCCGTCGCCAAGCCGTAAAGCAAATTAGAAGTCGCCAAAGTAACAACGAAGGAGGGCAGCTTTAAGTACGCGTCAAGAAAACCATGGATGCAGCCAACTGCACATGCAACCAGCAAAGCCAGCGCAATGCCAATTAGACAGGCAGATGTGGTACAGCCATGCGCATTATAAAAGGACAAGGCGATACAGGAGGTAAGCGCAGCTGTGGAGCCCATGGCCAAATCGATACCGCCAACCAGCATGGCCAAAAGCATCCCGCAAGCCATAATACCATAAATCGAAATGGCCAGTAAGATGCTGCGCATATTGTTCCAGGAGAAAAACGACCGTTGGAAAAGGGCCATGACGATGACGATGACGCAAAGAATGAGGGCGCGCTGACTCCACGGGTTGCCAAGAAACTTAGAAGTTTTGGATTTCATAAGGCCGCCCCTTCCTTTACAGCTACACCGGATGAAGCCAACAAAACCGTTTGTTGTGTTGCGCTATGGTCTGTAAATTCTTCAACCAGCCTGCCGTTTCGCATGATGATCACACGGTCGGAAACACCGACAAGCTCCTCAAGGTCAGACGACACCATAACGATAATCGCACCCTTGTCCGCAAGCTCGCGCATGTAATCATACAGTTCTGCCTTTACCCCGACATCCACACCGGAGGTAGGTTCATCCAGCAGCAAAACATTCAGCTCCCTGGACAGCCATCGGCCCAAAATTACCTTCTGTTGATTGCCGCCGGAAAGGTTAGCTGTGGGCAGATTGCGGATGGCAGGCCGGATATCATAATCCCTGATGGCCTGTTCTGCATGCATGATTTCCTTTTTACTCTTCACCGCAATGTCAAAGTACGACAGCTTGTCATAGCTGGAAATGGTAACATTTCGGCCGATGGACAGCACCGGGAAAAACCCCTCATTTCGTCTGTCCTCGGGGACAAGGCCGAAGCCGTTCTTTATGTTCTTGCCAACTTTTCTGCTGATGGGCTTTCCGTCAAGTGTGATGCTGCCCTTGTAGCCTTTTAGATAGCCATAGATGCAGCTTAGAAGTTCCGTTCGACCAGAGCCAACGAGACCGCCGATCCCAAGTATTTCGCCGCCATAAGCTTTGAAGCTGATGCCCCTCAGCACATTTTGGTAACTCAAGCCGGAAACTTCCAGGTAATGGTCATAGTTGATGGTCGGAATATGCTCTTTCTTTTTTGCGAGCTCATGTCCGATCATCATGGCTGTCACTTCGTCGGGAGAAATGCTTCGGCTGTCAACAACGCCAATTCTTTTGCCATTGCGCATCACGGTCAACCGGTCGGTAACTCGATAGATTTCCTCCAGGCGATGAGAAATGTACAGGATACTCTTCCCCTGCTTCTTCAGGTTCTCCATCGTAACAAACAACTTTTCAGTCTCTCCGGCTGACAATGCGCTTGTCGGCTCGTCCATAATGATCAATTTTGTATCGGTTGACAGCGCCTTTAAAATCTCTGTCATTTGGCGCTGCGCCATTCCCAAAGAGCCCACCACCGCGTCAGGATTGATCAAGAAACCATACTTTTCGATCAGCTGAGATACCTGCCGCTTCATTTTTTTCCAGTCCGGAAGTCCATGACGCATGATTTCCTGGCCAAGGAAAATGTTCTCGGTAACGCTCAGCGCGGGAACCAGGCTCAATTCCTGATAAATCACAGAAATACCGTTGTCACGGGCATCCTGACGAGAATTGATCTCCACCGGCTTACCGTCCATAAAGATAGTGCCTGCGTCCTTGGTGTATACGCCCGTAATGATTTTAATGATGGTGGATTTCCCCGCGCCGTTTTCTCCCATAAGCGCGTGGATTTCTCCTTTTTGGATCTCCATGTCAACATTGTCCAGAACCTGAACGCCGTTGAACTGCTTACAGATGCCTTCTGTCCGCAGCACGATATCAGTCTCAGCCATACTTACGCGCCCTCCTTTTCTGACCCATTGCTGTGAGCCAGACGGGCCAAGCGTCGGTCCGTAATCGCGCCAAACCCGCTGTCAAAGGTAATGGCGATCAGGATCACAGCACCCTCGAAAACGTACTGCCATGCGGTGGAAAGACCGTACTTATACATGCCGTTTGTGACCAATGTCATAAATAATGCGCCAAGGAACGCGCCAAGGGCATCTCCCTTGCCTCCGCCCAGCACTACGCCGCCGACCACGCACGCGGCAACCGCTTGAAATCCCATGCCGTCGCCCAGGCTTAGATAGGTCGTGGTCTGGTAGGAAACCGTAAACGCCGCCGCCAGACCGCAAAATGCGCCACAAATGACGAAGGTACTGATTTTAAGCTTGTCCACACTGATCCCTGACATGACGGCAGACTTGGGATTGGATCCCATCGCGGTAATATGCAGGCCAAATCTGGTTCTGGACTGGACGAGATACGCAATGACCGTCAAAACAATCCACGCGATTGCGATATAGTAGACCCCATCAATGTGTTTCCCCAACGCCAGAAACGCTTTATCGGTCAGTTCAACGGTCTCAACGCGCCCCTTGGCATCATGGAAAATGGTAAATAGAGCAAAGCCGCTGAACACATAACCGGAAGCCAGTGTCGTAATAAAGTCGTTCAAATGGAAGCGGGTAATGCAGTACCCATTCAAAAATCCGCAGGCTGCCCCGGCGACCAGCGCACCCAGGACAACAAGGGGCATGGGTATCCCGATCACCGACAATCGCGCGCAGACCACGCCGGTAAAGCAGATTACGCCGCCCGAGGAAAGGTCGATGCCGCCGCCAACCATAACGAAGGAAGTACCAATGCAGATTAAACCCACATAGGCCGCCACTCGAAACAGCATTTGGATGTTGCGCATGCTGAAAAACGAATTGGTCGTAGCGCCAAAGATCACTGACAGAACGACGATTAAGCCCAGGGTAATCATTTTCCGAAGCATCTTATTGTTCAAGAGTAAATCTCCTCCCTGCTTCTCGCCTTTTCTCCCATAAACGCAGTCTACTGAGTCCTGTGTTTCCTAGGACTCAGTAAACATGCGGTTACTTTTCAGGAACGAGAACATGTATAAGCCGCCGGTGTTCGTAATTAATACCCGTAATCACTCATGTCCCAGTGGGTGCCCTTGATAATGTCGGCAACGTTGTCACTGGTAACAATGGTGGTGGGCAGCGTGACTGTGGGAACATAATCCATTCCACCCAAAGTTTGGGCATTAATGCCAACCTGCAGACAGTAGAGGATATTCACGATGCAAGCATAGCCCTCATAAAAGGGGTCGGTGTAGCTGGTGCCATAAATTTGGCCATTCGAGATGGCGTCAAGTGCGGCGGGAGTGCCGGTGAAGCCCCAGATGATAATGCCATCGCCCAAACGACCAGCAGCTTCGATGGCTTGATAGGCGCCGATCGCCATGTTGTCATTGACGCAGTAAATGATATCAATATCGTCATATTTGGTCAGCATCTCAGCCGCGGTGTTATAGCCGGACTCAACGCTAGTCAAATCATTGCTGACGTCCTCAAGCAGAGTGAAATGCCCGGTGTCGTCAATATAGTCCTCGAATGCGGTACCCATTCTGCAGGTAGCTTTTAGAGAGGCATTGACATCCAGAATGACAACATTGCCTTCCCCGTTGCAGATGTCGTCCAGGTACGCAGCGGTCTGATAGCCGGAATCATAGTCCGAGTTCATAATATGAAACGCGTGCGTGCCGTTGCAGCCGTTGTTCATGGAGAATACGACTACGCCCGCTTCCTCGGCGGCTTGGATGGTGCTGTTGAGTGCGGTGCTGTCCATGGAGTTGATGACAATGGCGTTCACTCCCTGGGTTACGCACTCATTGATCAGGTCGATCTGCGTGCTGACGTCAAAGCCGGGGTCATAGGTGGTCAGGTTGGCCTTGGGATAGCAGCCGAGCGCCTCGGTCATGCCGTCCACGATCACTGCGAAATCTTCCTGACCGGAGCTCATGGGGATGTAGGCAATGGTGAATTCATCGCCGCTGTTGATATCCACTTTGGGCTGTGCAAAGGAGGCAGTGGACCCGGAGCCAGCATCGCCGGCACCGTCGGTGTCGGAGTCGCCGCAGCCGGCCAGCATCGTGACGCACAATGCCGCTGCAAGAGTCAGTGCAAGCGCTTTTTTGTTGATCTGTTTCATAACATTCCCCTTAATTCTTCGATTTTCTGGCACATTTACTAATTCCGCTCTAATAGTACCATATTCCCTCTATCCGTTCAATTGTCAACGCGGTTCCCAGATATAAGGAAATCTGATAACAGGCGTTCAAGCGGTCGTGGTTACTTCCATTTGCCCGATTTGTGATAATTGCATCTCCTTTGCGACCGGCTGGCCCTGCGGTTTTTTCTCCCCTTTGGCGACAACTCGGCTCAAACAATTAAAGATTAAACTCGCTGCGGTAGATTACATCATCCTGAATGGCAGAGGGCAGCTGCACAAAGTAGGCCGAGAAACCGCCGATGCGCACGATGAGATCCGGATCATGTTCCGTGTGCACTTTTGCATCCTTCAGCTGTTCGGTATCCAGAATGTTATACTGGATATGGGTCCTGTTGTTGCTCATGAAGGCATTGATATATGCCACCAGTTTTTCGATATTGTCATCACTGCTCAGCAGGGCTGATGAGAATTTTTGGTTCAAAACGGCAGAATAACAAACCTTTTCATATTCGGAGTTCAACGCAGAACGCAAAACCGCCGTGGGGCCGTTTTTATCAACGCCGCGCATGGGAGACAGGGAGCCATCGTTCAGGGGTTTCAGCGCCTTTCTCCCGTTGGGCAGTGCGCCTGCGCCCAAGCCGCCGAAATAATGCCAGGCCAGCCCTTCTCTGGAAATTCTGATGCTGTTAAACGGCGCGTTGTCATACGACCGAATGATTTTCGCCGAGTCATCGCTGACACGCTTTACCATTGCATCCGCCTCTTTGTTGTCGTTGCCGTATTTTAGCTGGTGCAGCACAGCTGGCGGATCTCTTCCCCCCGCTCCCCCTCAAAGTTGCTGTCAAGGATACTCATCAGTTCATCCATGGTCAGAACTTTCTTTTTAAATACCAGCTCATTGACGGCGACGAAGCTGTCGGCCACGTCTATGATCGCGCGGTCAGAGATCCCAAACAAACTGTAATCCGGATGCGGAATCGCCAGATCCTGGCCAAGTTCCATGCTGGCTTCAATGCCAAGGATGGACAGCAAAGGCATCCGCACGCATTGCCCTTCCATGTCTCTGGCAACAGCGCCCATCCAAAAAATTCGGTGACAGAGGAACTTGTGCTACTGGAAAAATGCTTTGTAAAGATCTTCAAAGGACTTGAAGCCCCTTGGATCTCCGGTTTGCAAGCCGGTCTGCTTCCCATTGATATCGATCCCATTATGCAGCGTCATATGCAGGATACCCGCCAGGTTGAACGCCGCAACGCCCTCGGCTCCATAGTGCTCGGCGCGGGTCGGAACGCAGGGATATACGCAGCCCAGGCCGCCCCATTTAACGGATTCTTCAAAGGGAACACCATCGCGGACATAGCTGGAAATCATGACTTCGTCGTTCTGGAACAGGGGAATACCGCCCTTAGTAGCCATATTTGTGCGGATGGCCTTTTTCATAAACCAGTCTGGGGTCTGCTTGTTCCAACGCAGCCCCACTGTGGGCGAGGACAGCTGCAGCAACGCTACCATGTGGAGGAACAGATAGCTCAATTCGTTGGCGCAGTCGGTCTTATCCTGTCCCAGGCCGCCCACCATCAGGTTGTTAATGCCAAAGTTGACTTGATGGGTTCCCTTGTTCAATGCGTCTGAAACGAAGGTCTGGGTCCCCCAACGTCCGATCAAATCAGCCAGCTGAGACGCCATTTCCTGCAGCGGTATGCCCTTTTCCAGGTCTTTCACAAAAACCGGATAAAGGTACTGATCTCCCCTTCTCCAGTGGCAGTTGTTGCTGGGGTTTTCAAGCATTTTGCAAAGATTGCAAAAACTGCATTGTCTGAAGGGCCTCATAGAAGGTGCGCGGTGCATGTTCAGGCACATATTCGCAGGTCTCCGCAATCTTGATCAGGCGGGCTTTCTTCTCTGGCGCGGTCTCCTTTTCTGCCAGTTCTCTGGCAAGGACCGCATATCGATGGGCATAGGCGATTGTCGCTTCCAGTGTGATCATGGCGGACTTCCATAAATGGACCTTGTTGATGTCAGTGCCCTCGGCGGCTATGTAGTTGTCAATATGCTCCTGGCATTCATTAATAAAGCTCCTTAGGCCAACGCGAACGATCTTATTCCATGCAAGCGTTGCCGTGGTTTGTCCGATGAGACCGTTGTCCAGGCCCGGGTCTTTCAGCTTTGCGGCTTCTGCGTCTCTTGCCCATGCTCCAGTCAGCTCTTCCCATGCCTGATAGGTTCTCTTGGGCATACTGCCCGCGTCAAACATCCTGGCACTCTCGCGAAGCACTTCCAGCTCTTCTTTGCTTAAAACCGCGGACGCGTCCAGGGTCACGCTGACCACGCCGGAATCGCTCCAGATGTCCGGAATGTAATTACCGCAGACGTCGATGGCGGTCTGGCACCCAATCACGCCTGTGGTGGGACGGCTCACGATCTCGTCAAAGTCGAAAATCTTAATTTCCACATGTTCGAGGACGCACTTGAGCAGCTTGGCACGGCGGATTTGACGGCCCTCGCCCTCAGTCTCCTTCCAGGATTTCACCGTCCAGCGCTCCCGATCGACCTGTACCTTCCAAGGGGCGGCCTTCATCGTCCCGCGCCAGGTTTGGTTTGCTTGGCTGAGCGTGAGTATGTCAATTTTCTTTAGTAATTCATGATCAATCTGATACATTTTTGTTCCTCCCATTGCATTATGTTTGAGTTTTCTATTTCTAAATGGTGCAGCACACGCCGAATTGGTTGTAGCAGCTGTCGCATTTTTGTCCTATACAAAAATTTCAATCCCCCGTCAACACTCCTGACTATACGCAAAAGTTATAGCTGAGCTGGCGTCTTCTTTTCTTTTCTTCCCCGCCGCTTTGTTATATAATGAAAAAATGCAATCTTATTGTCTAAGCGGTGCTTGTCTCTGTGCTGTGCCGTTTGTTCCCTCCCATTTCTGCTGTTTTAACTATTATTGCAGTCATTTGCGCCGCCCTGGCACCGTAGATAGGCGCTGTTTTCGTACAAATGAATCCTCTGCCTATGTTTCTGTCAAAGGAAGGAGCCCACCATGTGTGATATCGATCTTCATCAAATTGAGATCTTTCTTTCCGTCGCAAAGCATCAAAATATTTCCCGCGCCGCTCGTGAACTGTATATCAGCCAGCCAGCAATTAGCAACTGGATCTCCAAAATGGAAACCGACTGTGGAATGACGCTGTTTGTGCGCAACAATCGCGGCGTATCTCTCACCCCGGACGGTGAGGAGCTCTACGCCCGCCTCGACGTCGCCTATCAGCGATTTCGCGTTTCCGTCGCTGAAATCTGTCAAAGCGTCCGCGACCCCAATGAAACACTTTGCGTTGGGTGTTTGCATGACAGTAAACTCGTGGATATTATAGATCGAACCATCCACGTGTTCGGCATGGCGTACCCTGAGTTTAAGGTTCGGCACGAGATGTTCAATTACCACGAGCTGCGGGACAAACTGCTCTGTGACGAATTGGATGTCGCGCTGACCCTTTCCTACGAGGTGGAGTCCTGTCCGGAGTTTGCATTCAAGACCCTGCGCCGGTTTAAATCCAACTTTGTGGTGCCCACTGCATGGAAGCAGATCATTGATTCCGGCGCGGGTCTTGGTTTTCTCCGTGAGAAAACGCTGATTTTAGAGGCTCACTCAGCCCATGACAAAGCCCTCGCCATCTGCCGTGCCAATGGGTTTAAGCCCGCGAATATTAAGTATGTCAATTCCTATATTTTGATGTCCACGCTTGTCTCCCGCAGTGTCGGCTTTACCATTGGGGGCGACTTTTCCGTCATGGACTCCCACTATCGGCAGACCGCTCTGATCCCGGTGGAACAGGGCGACGATATTAATATTGTTATCGCCTACCGAAAGGATCGGATATGTCCGCTGGCGCAGAAATTTCTTGGCCTCTGTGAGGTTTAAGTTCGCCTGTCCCACACGGGACAGGAAGGGCGTTCTCTAGGGACGATCAGCCCGTTAACCTGAACTTTTCCCCCAAGGTGCCGTTATAGTACCGGAAGACCGTTTCTCCTATATGCCCGCTCAAAATCAAACGCCCACCGGCTCATCGCCGGTGGGCGTTTGTCTGTTATGTCGCGGGTTCGGTGGGATTTCGGGGCGTCGCTTCCCCACGTCCGTCATCTTTGACGCTGTTTAAAACAGCAAACTGCTCTGCTTTTCGATCTCGTCGGAAATGATATCGTATACACCATCGTGGATGGCCTCCGGCCCCCCATAGGTAATGCTGGGGATAAATCCGCCCCCCACGCCGTAGTCCTGGCAGGCTCTGGCCACCTCATTGCGGATGTCGGTCTCGCTGGCGCCGGGCATGTCCACGATGCCGGAGTCAATGCCGCCCATCAGGATCAGTTTTCCGCCTACCCGCTTTTGAATAGCAGGGATATCATTCGAGGGCAGCACCCCCTGCCAGACGTTCATGCCGATCTCCGCCATGTCCTCCACAATTGGCTCGCAAAAGCTGTCGGAGTGGTGGACCACATAGATACCCTTCTCCCGCAGGAAACGGTACATCTTTTCATACCGGGGCTTGAAGAATTCCCGCCACAGGTCTGGCTGCATGAACATCTGCTGCTTGGTGCCCCAGTCATCGTGGAACAGGACTACTTCAACCGGCAAATGGTCCGTCAATTCCTTTAAATACTGCATCTTCCAGTCAGTAATGTAATCCAAAAGCTCATGCGTGCTCTCTGGCTCAATCAGAAGGTTGCACAGAGCGTCCTCAAATCCCATGAGGAAGTGAAGCCGTTCAAACAGTCCCACAAAGCAAAATCCGCTAAGCAGCTTCTCCTTGGTGTCCACCTTTTGAATGGACGCCAGCCCCTTGTCCCATTCTTCCTGAGGGAGGGCAACGGAGGGCGCTTTTACATAGTCCTGCCATTGCGTGATGTCCTTGCACACCTTAGTTTCGTCCGTGATATAGGGAGTACATCCCGGTTCGCCCACATCCCAGTGAATATGTACGTCCCACGGATCAATGATGTGTTTCCCTAAAACCCTTGGATCCGCCTTCACCAGTGGATCATAAGGAACAAATCCAAACGCCTCGTATTGCTTCAAAAAGCGGTCTGGCTTTCCGCCCTCCAGCATGGTCAAATAATTTTCTTTGGCTGTCATCATAGGTTATGCCCTCCTGCTTCTGTGTTATTTCGTGTGAAATTTTGAAGATTTTGTTTTATTATATCACCGCACAAACCGCCTACACAACCGAACAGTGCGTCCCGGACTATATCAAAATAGTATACCTACCGGGCCTAGCGACCCCCCCTGCAGAAGAAACAAGCGATGATCCCTCCTCTCCCGGCGTTCCTACGTCTGCAGAGCACGTCTTTCCGTTCTTCCTTTATCTTTCATGTTAAAGAAACATCTCAAACGCCCGCCCTGTTACTGAACGCTTGATGTGAACCCATCCCCCAACCCCTTGGGGCTCAGCTGCCGCAATCTAACATCACCCTGGGGGAACGAGGACACCCAGCAAATCATCGATATCTTAAGTAAATATGACGTGAAGGCTACCTTTTTTGTGGTGGGCGATTGGGTGGACAAATATCCTGACTCTGTCAAGGCGCTGTCCGACGCGGGGCATGAAGTGATGAACCACTCCAACACCCACCCTCACTTCCCCCAGCTCTCCTTTGACGAAATCTTGACCGAGCTCAACGCCTGCAACGACAAAATAGAGGCAGTTACCGGTGTGCGTCCGACTTTGGTGCGCCTGCCTTACGGTGATTACGATGACAACTCGGTTTCCGCTGTCCGTTCACTGAACATGGAACCCATCCAGTGGGATGTGGAACGATCCGCAATAGGTTCAAGCCATTGCAGCTCAATGCTTTTGGAGACTTTAAACCAAAACTCCATAGATAAAGTGGGAAGGAGTCATCCTTCCCACTTTTTCTATAGGGAACAACAGGGCAAACCCCATTGATTCTATGGTGGAAAACGTCACGTCCTCATCTTCTTCATTATTACTAAACAAAGCCCTTCCGCATAATCCTGCCTACATTCTATATGAAGAGCAAATCTCTTGTATGGTTTCTTCCCTGCTGACAAAAGAGGATACTCGCTCCTTATCGGCGCATTCCTGTCAAGTAAGCTTGTGGTTTAGACGGGAATAGCTAACATATATTACAAAAAACGACCGCAAAATTCGCCGCTTTATTAGAGAGACACACAATTGCTATGACAGCCGGGCGATAGTAGAATAAACTATATCATTGTTTTTTTCAGTCGACTGTTGGCATTTTGTTTTAGGAGGCAGGCACTATGGAACTTCTTGAGCGCCGCATCCGCGAAGACGGCAGGGTGTTGCCCGGTGGTGTACTCAAAGTAGACAGCTTCCTAAACCATCAGATGGATCCCGCCCTTTTTACGGATATGGCGAAGGAATTTTACCGTCTTTACAGTGCGGACGGGGTAAACAAAATACTTACCATTGAAGCATCGGGCATCGGACTGGCCTGCATCACGGGCCAGGTTTTCGGTTGCCCTGTTTTATTCGCCAAGAAGGGCAAGGCCAGGAACATGGGTGAAGAGTTTTATACTGCCAAAGTCGAGTCTTTTACCCACGCGGGTGTCTCAACCATTCTGGTGTCAAAAAGTTATCTCACGCCTGCCGACCATGTGCTGATCGTCGACGATTTCCTTGCCAACGGCGCGGCGCTTGGTGGACTCATCTCCCTGATTGAGCAGGCTGGTGCAACCGTGGTCGGGGCCGGCATTGCGATCGAGAAGACATTCCAGCCCGGCGGCGACCTGATCCGTGCACGCGGCTTCCGCGTGGAATCCCTCGCCCGGGTAAAGTCCATGGGGGAAGACAGCTCAATCGCGTTTTGCTGAGTCGATAAAACCGAATATTTGCGTTGGTATAGGTCAGATAATATGGATTTGACGTCTCTACCCGGTTGCCCTAAACGACCGCACTATCAATGCTTTGCAGCAAGGCCGAGTTGGCGTTGTTCTGCGCTGCATTGCGGGGTCCGGGATCGGCTCCCGCATTCATTTTGTTCTGGATCACGAAAGTGATTCAAGATAGATGGGAACAATAAGATTATGGAGGAAAGAATATGAAAAAATTTACTGCTCTTTTGCTTTCTGCTGTTATGGTCCTCGCTCTTGCGGCCTGCGGCGACACAAGCGCCCCCGCAGCCACTGATGCGGCTACCGACGAATCCGCTGCTGCAACCACTAAAATTGGCGTGATTCTCGTCGGCGACGAGAACGTCGGCTATGACAGCGCGCATATTGCGGGGATTAAAGCCGCAGCCGCAGCCCTGAATATTCCCGACGAACAGATCATTTGGAAATATAACATCGAAGAGGATGAAAATTGCTACGACACCGCCACCGATCTTGCCGAGCAGGGATGCTCCTATATCTTCTCCGACAGCTACGGCCATCAGAGCTATATCCAGCAGGCCGCCAGCGAGAACCCTGATGTGACCTTTGTCTCCATCACCGGCGACACCGCCGCCACTTCTGGCCTTGCCAACTTCAAGAACGCTTTTAACGATACCTATCAGTCCCGTTATGTTTCCGGTGTTGTTGCCGGCATGAAACTTGCTGAGCTCGTGGCGGACGGCAAAGTGACAGATGCCAATATGAATGCAGACGGAACCATCAACATCGGCTATGTCGGCGCTTACCCGTATGCAGAAGTCGTTTCCGGCTATACCGGGTTCTATCTGGGTGTCAAGTCTGTTGTAGACAACGTCGCCATGACCGTTGCATACACCAACTCCTGGTATGCTCCCACTGCAGAGGCTGAGGCTGCCAATTCCCTCATTTCTGACGGCTGCATCCTCGTCAGCCAGCATGCCGACTCCACCGGCTCCCCTGCTGCCTGCCAGGCTGCCTATGAGGCCGGCGCCACCGTCTACTGCGTCGGCTATAATGTTGACATGCTTTCCATCGCACCCGACGCCGCCTTGACCAGCGCACAGAACGATTGGAGCGTATACTACACCTATGCATTCGGCTGCATCCTGAACGGCGAAGAGATCGCCACCGACTGGGCCGAAGGCTATGATGCAGGTGCTGTTAAAATCTCCGACCTTGGAACGAGCTGCGCCGCAGGCACGGCCGATAAGGTCGCAGAAGTCGAAGCCGCGATCAAGGACGGCAGCCTCAATGTGTTCGACTGCGCGAGCTTTACCGTCGGCGGTGAGCACCTCACCACCTACACGGGCGCTTACGGCCTGAATGGTGCCGAAACCATCAAAAACGGCGTATTCGAGGAGTCCGTGATCCGCAGCGCACCTTACTTCGATCTGCGTATTGACGGTATCACCGAGCTGAATTGACCGCATAAAATCGCATACCTGGAAAAGCCGCCCTTATGAGCGGCTTTTCCCGATTTTATCTTTTGAAAGGGGGGCTCCTTTTGGGCGCAACAGAAGCCGCGGTGCAGATGAGGGGCATAACCAAGTCCTTCGGTTCTGTAGTAGCGAATGACAAGGTCTGGTTGGATATACGCCGTGGGGAGATCCTTGCGCTTCTGGGCGAAAACGGCAGTGGCAAGACAACGCTGATGAATATGCTCTCCGGCATCTATTCCCCTGACGAAGGGCAGATCTACGTGGATGGGCGGGAGGTTGCGATCCGCAGCCCAAAAGATGCCTACCGCCTGGGCATCGGCATGATACACCAGCATTTCAAGCTTGTGGACGTGCTTTCCGCGGCTGAAAACATTGTCCTTGGCCTTTCCGGCAAGGGGCGGCTTGACATGAGGGTCGTCGGGGAAAAAGTGCGTGCTATTTGCGCACGGTACGGATTCGAAGTGAATCCTGAGCAGAAGATTTACGATATGTCCGTATCCCAGAAGCAAACGGTAGAGATCGTAAAGATCCTGTACCGCGGAGCGGACATCCTCATTCTGGACGAACCTACCGCCGTTTTAACGCCGCAGGAGGCGGACAAGCTCTTCGTGGTCCTGCGCAATATGCGCAGCGACGGCAAGGCCATCGCCATCATAACGCACAAACTGCACGAGGTTGAGGAGCTTTCGGACCGGGTGGCCATCCTGCGACGGGGTCAGTTTGTGGGCGACATGCAAACCGCGAACACCAGCGCTGGAGAGATGACCAATATGATGGTGGGCCGTTCTGTCTCCCTGAATATTGAGCGTGCCGAACCCAAAAATCCCACGCCGCGCCTTGTGGTTGAAAACCTCACCGTGCGTGACATGGACGGAGTGACGAAGCTGGACCATGTGTCCTTTGCGGCGAGAAGCGGAGAGATACTGGGCATCGCCGGTATCTCCGGCTGCGGACAGAAGGAATTGCTGGAGTCGATCGCCGGGCTGCAAAAGGTGACGTCGGGCAGCATCACCTACATTCAACCGGAGTCTGGGGCAACCGAGCAGATCATCGGCAAGGACCCCAGCGAAATATCTGCCATGGGCGTTGCGCTCTCCTTTGTGCCCGAGGACAGGCTTGGCATGGGCCTTGTCGGCAGCATGGACCTGACCGACAATATGATGCTCCGCAGCTTCAGGAAGGGCAAATCTTTCTTCGCGGATCGGAAAGCTCCACGCGACCTGGCGGAAAAAGTGGTGGATGAGCTGGAGGTAAACACGCCGGGCGTGTCAACTCCTGTCCGAAGACTCTCCGGCGGCAATGTCCAGAAAGTTTTGGTCGGGCGCGAGATCGCCTCTTCGCCAACCGTTCTGATGACGGCTTACGCCGTGCGGGGACTGGATATCAATTCGTCCTATACGATCTATGACCTCATCAACCAGCAGAAGGAAAAGGGTGTCGCAGTCCTCTATGTCGGGGAGGATCTGGACGTTTTGCTGGAGCTTTGTGACCGCATCCTCGTCTTGTGCGGCGGGCGTGTCAGCGGGATCGTTGACGGAAGGGACACCAGTAAGCGCGAGGTTGGATTGATGATGACCAGCATTGCAGGGGAGGCGAAGGAATGAGCCGTGTGAATACTGAGCCAATCGTGCGCATGACGAAGCGCGAATCCATCCCTTTGTGGAAGGCGTGGGGGATTCGGCTTATCGCGATCCTCCTGGCGCTTACCGTGTGTGCCATCGTGATCTATCTGATGGTCAATTTGAACCCAATTAAAGTTTACGCAGCCATGTGGGAGGGCGCTTTCGGAACACAAAAACGGATCTGGGTCACAGCGCGTGACACGATGATGCTCCTGTGCATCGGTATCGGTCTGGCCCCGGCATTCAAGATGCGTTTCTGGAACATCGGCGCAGAAGGGCAAGTGCTGGCCGGCGGTATCGCCACAGCCGCCTGTATGATCTATCTCGGTGGCTTGCTGCCTACCTGGCTGCTGCTCGTTCTCATGTTCCTCGTCAGCGCCATTGCCGGAGCCGCATGGGGCATCATTCCCGCTTTTTTCAAGGCTCGTTTTAACACGAATGAAACGCTGTTTACGCTGATGATGAACTATGTTGCCATCCAGCTTACCTCCTTTTTCGTGGCAAAATGGGAAAATCCGTTTGGATCCAACACGGTGGGTATCATTAATCAGCAAACTTCAGCCGGTTGGTTTCCTCCCGTTTTGGGGCAGCAGTATTTGCTGAACGTCATCCTTGTTTTAGCCCTTACGGTAGCGATGTATGTATATCTTCGCTATTCCAAGCAAGGATATGAAATTTCTGTTGTTGGCGAGAGTGAACGCACGGCCAAGTATATCGGGATTAACGTGAGGAAGGTCATCATCCGCACCATGATCTTGTCCGGCGCGATTTGTGGTATTGCGGGCTTTATCACCGTGGCCGGTGCATCACGTACCATCAGTATCAGTACCGCCGGCGGGCGCGGCTTCACGGCCATTATCGTGGCGTGGCTTTCCAAATTCAACACATTCGTCATGATTCTGGTTTCGCTGCTTCTGGTCTTCTTGGAAAAGGGTGCTGTCCAGATCGCTTCCCAATATAATCTCAACGACTATGCTTCGCAAATGATCACGGGTATTATCCTGTTTTTCATCCTGGGAAGTGAGTTCTTCCTGAACTACCGGCTTATATTCCGCGGAAAAAAGGAGGCCAAATGATATGACGCAGCTTCTCTCCCTCCTGCAGGCGGCCATCGTGTTCGGAACCGTCATCCTATATGGTGCCATGGGTGAAATGCTGACGGAGAAGTCAGGTAACCTAAACCTCGGTGTACCGGGGGTCATGTATTTGGGTGGCATAGCGGGCCTTGCGGGAGCGTTCTTTTACGAAAACGCATCTGCTCACCCGAACGCACTTCTTGGTCTCATGATCGCGCTTTTGTGTTCGCTTTTGGCTTCTGCGCTTGGCGGTCTCCTTTACAGCTTTCTTACCATAACCCTGCGTGCCAATCAGAACGTGACCGGCCTTACGCTTACCATCTTCGGTTCTGGTGTCGCGAACCTGTTTGGCGGGGCGATGAACCAGATGGCCGGAGGAGTCGGCCAGATATCGGTTGCAACCACAAGCGGGGCCTTCCGGGCAACGCCGCCGTTCCTGTCCGGCATCGGCGTTTTCTCCGGTCTTGGATTTATGGTTTATCTCGCGATCATCCTGGCCGTGATTTTGAGCCGGTTTTTGAACAAAACCCGCAAGGGCCTTAACCTCCGCGCGGTGGGAGAGAACCCCGCGACGGCTGACGCTGTGGGGATTAGCGTGACAAAGTATAAGTACCTTGCAACCTGCGTAGGAGCGGCAATGACCGGCATGGGTGGGCTTTACTATGTCATGGACTATATCAAGGGCACATGGGCAAACGACGGCGGCATAGAAAAATTGGGCTGGCTTGCCGTGGCGCTGGTCATCTTCGCCCGTTGGAAGCCAACCCACGCGATCTGGGGTTCGTACCTTTTCGGTGTGTTATTCTGGCTGTATTTCTATATCTCGGGCCTCACTCGCTCGTCACAGGAGATATTCAAGATGCTGCCGTATCTCGTGACCATCCTCGTGCTTGTGGTGGTTTCGCTCCGGAAAAGCCGCGAGAACGAGCCGCCCGCCAGCCTGGGCCTTTCCTATTTTAGAGAGGAACGCTAAGACAAAAAACGCGGCACTGATTAAGGGAAGGCCATTGATTGGCCTTCCCTTCTTTTTCTTTTGCAATCCTGGTTTGGGAAAAAAGGGGCTTGAGCTTACCTGCTCTCATTTGGAAACCGCGGAGAAATTGCAAGAAGCGTCTTTGGGGTGTTGGGATTTGCTTGGCTTCTTCTATTGCCCTTTCCATAAAATATTCCTAACAGCAAAAGGGATTATTTTCTGAGTTCAAGCACTCATAGTCTTCTTCGAAACGGAGTCTGCGCGCTTTGACATTGTCCCGCAATTGCACCTCTAAAATGTCCAGGATCCTCGCCTTTATTTCTGCATCAAAAACCGGGCATGCAATTTCTACTCTTCTTTCGGTATTTCTGGTCATCAAATCAGCTGATGAAATGTAAATTTGAATGCTATTGCCTGTCCCGAGGCAATATGCCCGAATATGTTCCAGATACCGGCCAACAATGCTGATGGTGGTTATAGTTTCGGTATGACCCGGAATTCCAGGCAAGATACAGCATATTCCACGATTGATTAGCCTCACGCGTACACCTGTACACGATGCTTCTGACAGCTTGTTCAGGATGTCACGGTCCGTTAGGGAATTGAGCTTAAACAGGATTCCGGCTGCTTGTCCATTTCTCTGTTTTTCCATTTCGCCGTCTATCATGGCGATGATGTGCTTTTTTAAGCCTGAGGGGGCAACCAAAAGTGAACCG
Source organism: Oscillospiraceae bacterium (assembly GCA_963666535.1). Taxonomy (GTDB): domain Bacteria; phylum Bacillota; class Clostridia; order Oscillospirales; family Oscillospiraceae. Next base: position 3,246,351 of record OY762913.1, read on the forward strand.
CTCCCTGTCAAGTATACAGTTAAAAAAACAAAAAAATCATATAAGGAAGTCTTGCTTGTGGCGAGGCTTCCTTCTTATGCCGCCATTGCCTTGATGTATTCCATTGGAGCCATACATTTCAAACGCTTTTGGTAGCGCCTATGGTTGTAAAAATCTATGTAGTGTTCAACCGCAGTTTTTAGGCTTCTGTGGTCATTAAACTTACGTAGGTAGTACATCTCAGATTTTAGAATACCCCAAAAGCCTTCCATCGGGCCATTATCGATGCAGCGTCCGGCACGGGACATGCTCTGCTGCATTCCCGCCCTGTCTAGCTTCGCACGGAAGGTCTTGCTCGTGTATTGGAATCCACGGTCACTGTGGAAAACAGGTTTTGTATTAGGGAATTTTCCCACCGCCTTTTCAGCAGTAACCTGCGGCGTTGACTTTTGGTAGTTGTACCGTTTCTTCCTGCATACTGCTTTGAGTCCGATTATGCTCATTAGCCGGTAAATTCGCTTATGGTTGTAACGACTGGCGAATCTTCGGTTAATAGCGATCGTCATCTGCCCATAGCCAAGAATTCCGTCCTGTTCCTCGTACACCTCTCGGATTTTGGTGACCACTTCTTCGTTTTCAAGCTGCCTTGTGCTCGGCTCGCGCTTAAGCCATTTGTAATAGGCCGCCCTGGTTATTTGTGCTCTTTCGCACATACGTATAATTGAATAATGCTCTGTTTCGTACAAATAGTGGATTGCCCTGTATTTCATTTCATGTCTCACTCCGCTCAGTGACCACTCCTTTCCAGTTCCTTGAGTTCCTTGCTATATTGCTTGTTTTGAGCCTTTGGCTTAATCCCCTCAACTCCTTGGGTCTCATATAGTATAATCCACTTTTGTATACTCGATTTACCTACGCCATATTTGCCAGCCAGCATCTGCTGGCTCATTTCCCCACGCGTATAGCTTAATACTGCCGATAGTTTTTCTTCATAGCTCACTTTACTCTTTCTGGACATAACTAAGCTCCCCATTTCGTAGTCTTGAAACTTTTGTTATTTCAAGTGTCTACTCTATGGGGAGCTTATCAGAAACGGCTGCTTTTTTCTATCCGTATTACCGCTCCTTGTGAAACGGCTTTTTACACATCAAGTCCCGCATGATACCCACGGAACACCGCCTCGCGAATGTTGGCCGCCCGTACACAGTCGCCAATCGGCACTACCTCAGACGCAGCATCCAGCAAGCTTTCCACCACCGGGCGCAGGGGGCGTTGCCCCACCGCACATACCACAGTATCGGCTGGCAGCAGAGTTTCCTTCCCGTCTTTGCCCTTATACCAAAGGCCCTCGTCTGTGATCTTTGTGCCGGTGCAGCCAGTCAGCTGAGCCACTTTTTCTATCTCCAGCTCCCGCAGCAAACCGTTCCGCAGGTGGACGTTGGCATCTCCGGCAACCTTGTCGGCCATTTCCACCACGGTAACTTTGTGACCTTCCTTGGCTAAATGCAGACCAATTTCACAGCCCACCAATCCGCCGCCCAGCACCGCCACATTTTGACCCGCTTTGAACTCCGGACGGGAAACATGGTTTGCAATCACCACATTCGCCCCGTCGATACCAGGCAGGGGCGGCACGATGGGCGCCGCGCCTACCGCCACAATCAGAACATCGGGGGCCTCCTGCTCCGCATACGCCTTGGTTACCTCGGTATTCAGTCGGACTTCCACCCCCGCCTGCTCCAGTTCAAGGGTCTTAACCCGTACAAAGTCCACCAGATCTTTCTTAAACGGAACTGTGCGCTCGCAGAGCAGCGCCCCGCCAAGCTCCGCCTCTTTCTCGCACAGAACAACCTTATGTCCGCGCCGCGCCGCCGTGATGGCAGCCATCAGGCCGCCCGGACCGCCGCCCGCCACCAGAACACGGCGCGCCGTGTCCGCTTTTGGAATGAAAGCAGGTTCGTTCAGTCCGCCGATGGTGGGGTTAAGGGCACAGATGCGGGTCTGGGTATGCACCCGCTCAGCCAGACAGGTAAAGCACCGAATACAGCGCACAATTTCCTCGTCTTTCCCCTGCATCACCTTGCGGGGCAGCTGGGGGTCGGCGATAAGCGCCCGGGCCATTTCCACCACGTCCGCCTGGCCAGAGGCTAGGATCTCCTCCATCTGCTCCGGCTCGCCCAGCGCGCCCAGTGTCGCCACCGGGATGCTGACATGCTTTTTGATCTCAGCCGCGTAGTGGACGTTGCACCCCCGGGGGGCATACATGGGTGGATGCGTCCGGAAAAAACTGTTCTCATGGGAGCCGGTAGACACCTGCAGCAGATCAATTTTCGGCTCTGCCAGCTTTGCAAACCGGATGGCCTCGTCCAACTCGTAGCCGCCCTCGCAGTATTCCTCCGCGCTCATCCGCAGTTCAATGGGAAAGCCAGGTCCCACTGCCTCCCGCACACGATCGAGAATTTCCAGCAAGAACCGCGCCCTGTTTTCCGTGGAACCTCCGTACTCATCGGTGCGATGATTGACCGCGGGCGACAAAAACTGATGAATCATCCAGCCGTGGCCGCCATGAATCAGCACCATGTCAAAGCCCGCCCGCTTGGCCACCGCCGCGCTTTTCCCGAAGGACTCGGCAATTTCGTGGATCAGCGCCACGGGCATTTCCTTCACCGCGGTTCCGTTGGGCAGCACCTCGGCACTGGGGCCGAATTTCTCCGGCACACCGTTGGTGGCCTTGTCGATGGTATCCACCATGGAGAATCTACCGCCGTGGGACAGCTCGATGCTGGCCGCCGCTCCATGCCGCTTGATCTTTCGCGCCACTTCCGTCAGCGGTCCCAGAGAAAACGGCTCCAAAAGATCCAGATGTCGGGCGTGACTCTTTCCCGTGGCGATGTGGGCAATGGCCTCACTAATGGTGATGACCGCCGCCCCGCCCTTGGCCCTCTGCTCGTAAAAGTCCATGGCCTGCGGGGTGATATGTCCTTCCGGCGTGATATTGGGGAAACTCACCGGAGGAGAGAACATCCGATTGCGGAGATAAAGGTTACCGATTTGAATGGGACTGCTTAAGTGGGGAAATTTTCTTTCCATAGTTTCAACGCCTTCCCTGATGTAAAATTTCAAGTTTTCTCCTAATTACCGCTTTTTATAAAACGATTATAACAAGACTTGGAAAGAAGAGCAAGCAACAAACGAACTCGTTCACATCACAGGTTATACAATTTCAATCCCATCGTTTGGAGCGAACGCCGCTGACGCGCACATGCCGGGCTCTATTCTGTCTCGGCACTCTCCTGGGAAGTCATGCTCTCCCATGCCGGTTCGTTTGCTTCCCAGTCCTGATACGCTGCCTGGCCTCGGTGATCCGGCAGACTGTACTCCTCCGCCAGCAGCGCGCCCAGATGGGCTGTGAGCTTCTCCCCGCCCTCTGGATTCACATGGGACTCATCGTATAAGTCGGTCGTGTAGTCAAACCCCGTCTCCTGATCCAGATAAAGGTAGTTCACAAAGGGCAGATCGTATTCCTCGGCCAATTTTCCCACCGCATTCATAGCCTGCTGCTTTTCCGTCGTAGCTGCAAAGGGCATGCACACCAGCAGCAGCCGGGTGTCGGTCTCCTCGCACAGCTGTGTCAGCTGTGCGAAATAGGTCAGGGGGTTGTCCGGCAGGACACAGACCTCGTCCGCTCCGATCAGCGCAGGTGTCTGGCAGGGGGTGCAGCCAAACCGAAGTTCGCAGCCCTTCCCCGTCACGTCCACCGGGGCGAAATCCTCGGCCGTCAGTTCCTTCCACCGCGTGTGGTACAGAGTAATGTTCAGGAAATAGTCCAGTCGATCCTCCCGGTTCACCACGTTCAGAATGGCGCCCAGCTTGGGCGACCCCCAATGCAGGTTGTCAATCGATTTGTGGGTGCTGCCGTCCCCTTCGTAGGTCATGTCGGTGTAATACATCATGTAAACATCCAGCACGATCATGTCCGGGTGCTGCACGCGGATGGCCTCCTCCGCCATGTAATAGGAAAGGGGAATGGATTGCCCGTGCTGGGCCAGATTGTTGCTGACGATGCCATACTCTTCCCAAAGCTGCATGGGGTAGATTGCATTGAGCAGGTGACTGGACCCAATGAACACCACGTCCAAAGAATCCCGTTTTTCGGCATAAAGCGACCGGATGGACCCGGCGCTGTTCTTGTTTTGCAGCACCTGCTCCGCCCCCACGAAAAGAAGAAGAAAAATCAGCAGAAAAACCGTGATTTTACCCGCGGTTTTTCCCTTTTTGCCTGGTTTTCTCACCGTTTTCCACCCCCTCGCTTTTGCGTCACTTTTTTATGGTTTTTGATCAGAATTGAAAGTAAATAAACGCAGATGCGTCATAATTCGGCCCATAGACCCCCAGAATCAGTACCACAAAAATGGCCAGATAGTAGACCGCCCACCGGACTGCCAGCGGGAATGCTGCAAGGCGCTCTCGCACTTTGCAGCGACTTTGAACCCCGTCGGCCAGCAGCAGGAAAGCGATGCTTCCCAGTGCGACGAAAAAGTCCTTTTTATCCAGTCCCATGGCCGTCACAGAGCCAATGCCATCTCCAAGCCGCAAGCACATCAACGCGATAAAATGAAATGCGTCCGGCACACTGTCCGCCCGGAAAAAAATCCAGGCCAGCGTCACCAATGCAAAGGTGAACAGTCCCCGCACCAACATCCACCCCCGGCTCTCCGCCGGAATGTGCAGCACGGCCAGCAGCCTGCTGCGCAGGGGCCGCAGCGCATCGCCAAGCACTTGATACAGCCCATGCAGCCCACCCCAAGCCACATAATGCCAGCTGGCGCCATGCCACAGTCCGCTGACGAGAAACGTTACCATTAGATTGACATATTTCCGGCCCTTACCGGCCCGGCTGCCTCCCAGCGGAATGTAAAGATAATCCCGGAACCAGGTAGACAGAGAAATGTGCCACCTCCGCCAAAAATCCCGAATGGACAGCGCAAAATACGGCCGCTTAAAATTCTCCATCAGCCGGAAGCCCATGACCTCTGCCGCTCCGATGGCGATAACGGAGTAGCCGCCAAAATCACAGTAGATCTGCACAGAAAAGAACACCGCCGCAAGCCCCAGCTGCAGCCCGGTAAACGCGGTATAATCTCCAAACACCGTATTCACCAAAACCGCCACCCGGTCGGCGATGACCAGCTTCAGAAAAAAACCCCACAGCATCAGCAGCAAGCCATTTCGCACCCGCTCAAGCTCAAAGTGGCCTTGTGAAAGTCCAACCTCTCCGCCCTCGCGCATCTGACCCAGCAGGTTTTTCGACCGTTCAATCGGCCCTGCCACCAGCTGGGGGAAAAAGGAGACGAACAGGGCATAGCGAAAGAAATCCTTTTCCGCCTCCACCTCACCCCGGTAGACATCCACGGTATAGCTAAGCGCCTGAAAGGTATAAAAAGAGATTCCCACTGGCAGGATAATAGTAAACTTTGGTGTCAGGAAATCGCCCAGGGCAGCGGCACTGTCAGGACTCAGGGCAAAGACAACCGCAACCGCTGTCTGCACTGCAAAGACGAAGTATTTAAAAAAGAACAAGATGCTCAGATTGAGCACAAAGCTCAGCGCCACCCACAGCTTTTTCCGCCCCGCGGCACCGTCCTTGGCAATGAGCAAACCACTCAAATAAGTAATTGCCGTGGACACCGCGATCAAGATGGCGTAACGGGGGTTCCAGCACATATAAAAATAATAACTGGCCGCCAGCAGCCACAGGTGCTTCACCCGCTGAGGGATCGCAAAATACAGCAGTGCGACTACCGGGAAAAATACCAAAAACTGCGCAGAATTAAACAGCATGAAACCCCTCCCTTCGCCTGCTGGAAAATCTTGTCCCCATCATACCGTTTTTGCCGGTCTTTGTAAAGCCTGTTCTAGGTGGCAAAAGGGGTTGTCCGCTGGTTCCCAGAAGGCGTGGATTGGAAAATTAACACTCCGTTAATAATTTGTTTTGAATTTTTTCGCATTCCGTATTATGATATGCTTTATAGTATTTCTGTTAATGCTCCGCGCGAGGAAATATGCAAAAGGAGGAACCTGCTTTGATCGAAGTACGCAATCTGGTGAAGCGGTACGGCGACCATGTTGCAGTGGATCACCTGAACTTCACCGTGGAAAAGGGCCAGATTTACGGTTTTCTGGGTCCCAACGGTGCTGGAAAGTCCACTACAATGAACATCATGACCGGCTATCTCGCTCTCACCGAGGGCGAAGTCATCGTCAACGGCCACAACATTCTGGAGGAGCCTGAGGCGGCCAAACGCTGCATCGGCTATCTGCCGGAACAGCCCCCGCTTTATACGGATATGACGGTAACGGAGTATCTGCGTTTTGTTGCCGAGCTGAAAAGCATCCCCCGCCAATCCCGCTTGGAAAGCGTCTACCAGGTCATTGAGCTGACCCACCTAACCGAGGTGGAAGGCCGCCTGATCCGCAACCTGTCCAAGGGCTACCGCCAACGGGTAGGACTGGCCCAGGCCATTCTCGGCTTCCCCGAGATCATCATTCTGGACGAGCCCACCGTCGGGCTCGACCCCAAGCAGATCATTGAGATCAGAGACCTGATCCGTTCCCTCGCCAAAGAGCACACCCTCATTATCAGTTCTCACATCCTGTCTGAAATTCAAGAGCTCTGCGACCACGTGCTGATTATCCACCACGGCAAGCTGCTGGCCAGCGGCACTCCAGCCGAGCTGGAAGCCCAGCTGGACGGCTCCACACTGGATCTGTCTGTCAAATGTGCCGACCCCGAAGCGCTCCATGGCATTTTGTCCGCTGTGGACGGCGTGCGCGAAGTTACCTGTACGCCGGACGGCACCGGACTCGTTTCCGTGCACATCAGCGCCTCACAAAGTACCGATCCCCGAGAAGCCATCTCCCTCGCTTGCGCCGGGGCGGGCTATCCCGTTTTGATGATGAAGGGCGGCGAAATCTCGCTGGAGCAGATCTTCCTTGAGATCACCGGGGCTGACGAAGAACTGGCGCAGGAAGCCGCAGCAGCGGAAGAAGCCGCGGCGCAAGACGAGGAAGTCGACGCGGATGCCGAAGATGAGCAAAAGGAGGATGAGCAGCTGTGATTGCAGTATACAAGCGGGAGCTGCGCTCCTATTTTAATTCCATGATCGGGTATATTTTTATTGCCGTGGTGCTGGTTTTCATCGGCCTGTATTTCACTGCCGTGAATCTCTCCAGCGGCTATCCCTATTTCTCTTATACGCTGGCGCAGACCATGACCGTCTTTCTGTTTATGACTCCCATTCTCACCATGAAATCCATGGCGGAGGAGCGCCGCAGTAAGACCGATCAGCTGCTGCTCACTGCCCCGATTTCGGTCACTAAGGTGGTTTTGGGCAAGTATCTGGCAATGCTCACGATCTTTGCCATCCCCCTGCTCATCAGCTGCTACTGTCCGCTGATCCTGGCCACCTCGGGCGACGCGCACTTGGGCGTTGACTTTTCCACCATGCTGGCCTTCCTGCTGCTGGGCGGCCTGTTCGTATCCATCGGCATGTTCATTTCCGCTTTGACCGAAAGTCAGATCATTGCCGCTGTTGGCAGCTTTGCCTCCCTTCTGGCCGTTTATATGTGGGAAGATCTGACGGGTTTCCTTCCCACCACCATGAAGTATAATATGATCGGGCTGCTCATCATCACCGCCATCGTGTGCCTTCTTTTGTATCATGTGTCTCACAACACCATCCTGGTCGGCGGGGTGGCTGTTGTGGCCGTGGCGGCAATCCTGATCTCCTATTTCACGCATGACGCTTGGTTTGCAAGCCTTTTGCCCAATCTGTTTGGCTCCCTGTCCATTCTTGCCGTGTTGGAGAACTTCGCCTTCAACTACGTGTTTGATGTGGGCGGCCTGTTCCTCTATGTCTCTCTGGCAGCTCTGTTCGTTTTCCTGACGATCCAGACAGTCCAGAAGAGACGCTGGAATTAAGGGGAGGTGCCAACATGAATAAAAATAAAAAGAATCCCGGCGCAACCCGCCGCGGAACCTATATGGTGGGGACGACCGCCGTGGTCATTGCCATCGTTGTGGTTTTAAACATGATCGTAGGCCGACTGCCCGCCAGCATGCTCCAGTTTGACATCTCCGGATCCAATCTCTACCAAGTATCCGATACCTCCAAGGACGTACTCTCGGCACTGGACAAAGATGTGCAAATCATTGTTCTGGCCAGTGATGATGCTCTGGATGACCGCATCAGTACCTATGTGGAGAAATACGCCGCACTGTCCGACCACGTAACTTTGCAGGTAATTGACCCGGTACTATATCCCTCCGCGCTGGAGACCTATAATGCCAAAACAAGCACCGTCGTCGTCCGGTGTGAAGACACCGACAAGCAAACCACCATCCCCATATTCGGTTTTGACGGCTACGGGGCCTGCATGATCTCCTACGACTACGCGACCTACTACAACAACCAGAGCTACACCGAAGTTAATTTTGATGCCGAGGGTCTGCTGACCAGCGCCGTATCCAATGTGACAAGCGACGTGAACGAAACGGTGTACACCCTTGCCGGCCACAGCGAAACTGCTTTCTCCAGTGCCCTTTTGTCCATGATTTCCAAGGCGAATCTCACGGACGGCGGTGACGTAAACCTGCTGATGGATGGCGGTATTCCGGCGGATTGCAATCTGCTTCTGTGTAACGCCCCCACCACCGACCTGGCTGATGATGAACTGGCCATGCTGACGGATTACCTGGCAAACGGCGGTGATCTTATGGTCATTCTGGGTTCCAGCACCCTGACGAATTTTAACACACTGCTGCAAAATTACGGTCTTGCCATGCAGACAGGTTATGTAGGGGATGAGGACCGCTTCTACTCTAACTATGCCTCCTACTATGGAACGCTGTGCTTCGCGCCCACCCTGTCCACGGAAAGCGACATCACCGCGGATATCTCTGCGGATGCCATCGTCCTCTACGCCCGCGGCATGCTGCAGACCACACCCCTGCTCAGCGACGTAACCGTGACTCCGTTCCTGACCACCTCCTCCAAGGGGCAGCTGTTTACGGACGAGAAGAATTACACCTCCGGCAGCTATGTGCTGGGTGCTGTCTCCCAGCAAACCGGCAACGACGCGCGGCTGACGGTACTCTCCGCCAACACCCTGATCGACGAGTCGATCACCTCTTCATTCACCAGCATGTCCAATCTGGACATCTTCATGAATGCGGTTACCGCGAACTTTGAAAACGTTTCCAACGTTTCCATCCCCGCCACAAGTTTGTCCACCACCTATATCACCGTGAACAACTCTTCCCTGTGGTCCATCCTGTTCATGGTCGTGATCCCCCTGTTCATTTTGGTGGGCGGTTTCGTTTACTGGATGAAGCGCAGAAAGCGCTGAGTATCGCCTCTTTTTCCGCTGCGGCCCAGCTTTGGGCCGCGGCGGAACTGCAATCTGTCTCAGAAAGGAACGTCTTTCTTTATGAAAAAACAAACCAAGCAGCTGCTTGCCGTGGTGATCGTCCTGATTCTCTGTCTGGTCGCCTTCTTCGCTGTGACTAAGTACAACGAAAGTCAGGCCGCTAAGGCGGCGGCCGAGGCGACCGGCACGACGCTCGGCTCCTTTACCGGGGACCTTGTCTCCCTTTCGTTCTACAACGGCTCAGAAACACTGGACTTCACCTGCACCGACGGTGTATGGAGCTATTCCGACCCAGCCTTTCCTGTGGCGCAGAGCTATCTGACCGATTTGTCTTCTCTGATGACCTCTCTGACACCGGATCGCTCTATGGAGCAGTCCGACACGCTGGAGGCCTATGGACTGGCTGACCCGGCGTACACCGTTACCGCTTCAGACGCGGATGGGAACACACTTTCTCTCTCCATAGGCTCCGCCACCACCAGCAGCAGCTCCTATTATGCTATGGTGGAGGGAAGCGACGCCGTGTACACAATCTCCTCTGATCTGGTCAACGCTGTGTCCGGCGATTTGTATGATCTGATCCAGCTCGAAAGCTTCCCCACACTGAGTGAGGCGAATATCTCGGGCGTCACGCTTACCACGGCCTCCGGCGCGCTGACCCTGACCAAGGAAACCTCGACTGTAACGGAACCGGCGGAAACCGAAGGCGGCGAAGATACCGTGACTGATGTGTACACCTGGTATATAGTCAACGCCGACGGCTCCCGGACCAGCGTTGCAGATGCCACCCTGAATGCCGCTTTTATGGCGGCCGTTCCCCCTGATGGCACAAGTGAAAGTACTGATACCAGTACGGCGGCAATCACCGGCACCAGCCTCAAGGATGATCTGGTGACTGCGCTTACCTCTTTGAAGGTTGTTTCCTGCAAGGACTACAATGCCAGCAGCGCCGTACTGGCGGAATGCGGGCTGGATTCTCCCACACTGTTCCTCACCGTTTCTTACACGGACGGGGATGCCGATTCCACCTTCTCCCTGACCGTGGGCGACAGCTTGAACGACGGCAGCAATTACTATGCGGTGCTGGATGATTCCTCCGCCGTGAACGTCATCGACGTTACCCTCACCACCCCCATGCTGAACATGGTAAACGCTTTGGCGTGACCCTTTCGAACGGAAAAAGCGGGAGGCATACTTCTTTTGAGGTATGCCTCCCGCTTTTGATACAAATACTATTCTCCCGCACGGATCATATGGATAAGATCCTCTGTTTCCCGGGATAGGATCTTATTTTTGTGGCAGACGATATTCAGGTTGCGCTCCAGCGACAGGTCGGTAACCGACAGCTCGGCCAGATATCCGCTGTCCAGATACTTTTTCACCAACAGATAGGGCTGGATAGACACACCGTAGCCCGCGTGGGCCGCCTCGACCAAGGTGGTGGTGCTGCTGCTTTCCCACAGCGGATCGATATGGATATTGCGCAGAAGCATCTGATAATCGAACAGATCCCGCACGCCGGCCCCCGGCTCCCGCAGCAGAAAATCCGTTTCCTTCAATTCCTCAAAACACAGCGGTCGACCCGCAAAGGGGCTGTTTGGCGCGGCAACCATCACCAGCCTGTCGCGGTAAAAGGGGATCCTTGTCACATCCTGACTCAGCACGGTATCCTCCAGAAGTGCAAAATCAATTTCATTCTCTCCCAGCAGCCGCAGCAGCCGTTTGGAGCCGGAAACGCGCACCTTCACTTTGGTTCGTGGGTGGCTTTTACAAAACTGGTCGATCCAGTGACCCAACAGCGCCGTTCCGGCGGAAAGGTTGGCTCCCACCCGAATCACCGTCAACCCTTCCTCCCCCAGTCGCTCCTCCACGTCGTCAAACAGGTGAAGAATGTCCTTGGCAAAGTGATACAGCTCCTCCCCCGCCGGGGTGACGTACAGCCGACGGGAAAACCGCTCGAATAATTTCACACTGTAGTGCTCCTCCAACTCCCGAATGGCCTGGCTCACCGCGGGCTGGGTCATAAAGAGGGTTTCCGCCGCACGGGTCATGCTTTTTTGATCATAGACCGCCGAAAAAATCATCAAATGCCGCTTTGTCACAGGCTCTCCCCCCATTTCATAAGTAATTGCTTATCGATTTCATTTTAACACGTTATTTGACTTTTGCAATCCCTGCCCGTATACTGAACACAGAAAGTGGGAACAACAAAGTAGCCCACGACAGACGACACACCCAACTTGAAGGAGGGCTTTTTCCATGAAACTAAGTGCCAGAAATCAGCTGGTCGGCAAAATCGTCGCCATCAATGACGGCGCGGTCAATTCTATTGTCACGCTGGATGTAAACGGCGTCCCCATTTCTGCCACAATTTCCTGTGCCGCTGTGGAAGACCTGGACCTAAAGGTTGGGCAGAAGGCCATTGCCGTCATCAAGTCCACCGAGGTCATGATTGGCCTGGGTACTATGGCCATCAGCGCCCGCAATAAATTAACCGGCAAGATCACTGCCGTGACCGAAGGCGCTGTGAATGCCATTGTCACACTGGACATCGGCAGCAACAATATTTCCTCTGTGATCTCCCTGTCCGCCGTTCAGGAACTTGGCCTGAAGGTGGGCGACACTGCCACCGCAGTGATCAAGGCAACCTCGGTGATGATTGGCGTAGAGGACTAATTTTCGCTTACCAACGGTGTGTTACACACTGATTGGCTTTTCATTACAGCACGAAGGGCGGGAGCAATGCTCCCGCCCTTCGTGTTCCTCTGGTTGCGGGGCAACCAGACCGCTTTCGATTCACCTTGGTCGGCACAATGCTTTCCCTGAAACCGCCGGCGTCACAGGCACAAAAAAGGTTTTACAACGCTACCAAATCATGCTACAATAAGGTCGAAGTTACCTTTTCTGTGTTTTTCCCTCAAAAATGGCGTTTTTTCTGTTAAAATGTAACATCTTTGTAACACGATAGCAGTATACTGATGATACAGACAAGCATCGATTGGCGGAAGGAGTTTACAACATGCGAAATCAAATTGCCATGCGCGGCGGAAGTCTTGCCGTAGCTGGCGCCCTGCTGCTGTGCCTCCTGTCCGGGTGCGGCAGCACCGCGCAGGCGGAACCGGACGCACAGCCGGTTTATGCCGACTCAACTGCCAGCGAGGCGCTAACCCTTGGGGAAAACGAGGTTCCCTTTTCGAATGCCCCCATCTCCACAGTCCTGATGCCGGTGGCCTCCGGCACCAATGCTTTGGTGGGCAGCAAATCAGTGATTGACGCCTCCAATACCAAGGACGGCTATGTGATGGTGAAATTCACCGGCACCGGCACAGCTAAGCTGAAGGTACTGGTCACCGGCCCCAGCAGTGTGCGGTATACCTACAACCTTTCCGCCTCGGGCGAATACGAGGTGTTCCCCCTGTCCGACGGCAGCGGTTCCTACACCGTGGGGGTTTATCAGAACACCTCCGGAACCAAATATGCCGCGCTGCAGAGTGTAAAGCTCACCGTAACGCTGACCGATGAATTTGCCCCCTTCCTTCTGCCCAATCAATATGTCAACTACACCGCAGACAGTCAGGCGGTCAAGCTGGCCGCCACCCTGACCGCCAAGTGTTCCACAGACCTGGAAAAGGTGTCTGTGATTTACGACTATGTCATCTCAAACCTTACTTATTACAAAGAGCGGGCCGCCACGGTTCAAAGCGGCTATCTGCCTGACATCGACGCTGTTCTGGCCGAAAAAAAGGGCATCTGCTTTGACTATGCCGCCCTCATGACTGCTATGCTCCGCAGCCAGGGCGTTCCCGCCAAACTGGTGGTTGGATACGCCGGTACCGCCTATCACGCATGGATCTCCACCTACTCTGATTCCACAGGCTGGGTGGATGGGGTCATCTACTTCGACGGCTCCACCTGGAAGCGCATGGACCCCACCTTTGCCTCCAGTGCCAGTTCCAGCAGTTCCATTATGACGTATATCGGAGATGGCAGCAACTACACCGAAAAGTACCTGTACTAAGTTATATTTATGCAAAATGCATGCCAACGCGCCAGGGAGCTGTAACGAAAGTTATGGTTCCCTTGTGTCGTTTCAGACGTGGGGGGTACTGCCCCGCCTTTTCAAAAGGAGTGATACGGGATGCGCCAAAAAACACTGGAAAACTCTTACCTGTCGGCCCTGTGCATGGAGCTGCACCTGATCCTTTCCTCGGGGATCCCTCTGTGCGAGGGGCTTTTAATGCTGCGGGATGAGGAGGGCGACCCTGCCGCATGCGCGATGCTGACCACCCTGTATGAAGACCTTTCCCTGGGCCATGAACTGGCGCCCGCCATGCGAAAAACCGAGCGGTTTCCCAAGTACGTCACCGACATGGTGGAGATCGGCTCCGCCACCGGCCATTTAGAACCTGTTTTTCTGGGTCTTTCCCGTCACTATGATCAGCAGGAACAGATTTCCCGCACCATTCGCAGCGCGGTGGCATATCCGGCCATCCTGCTGGTCATGATGCTATGTGTGGTCATGGTGCTGGTGATCAAGGTACTGCCCATTTTCGAGGATGTGTTCCATCAGCTGGGCAGTGAACTGTCCCCCGTGGCGGCCGCCCTTTTGGCTGGCGGCGCTTTCCTTGGCGCTCATTGGGTTCCTATCCTTATCGTTCTGGCTGCCGTCGGGGTCGTGGTGATTCTGTGCGCCAAGCGCAATCTGTTCTGTGGTTTGCTGGACGGCACTCAGCTGCGCCGCGACATCGCCTCCGCCCGGTTTGCCTCGGCGCTGGCCCTGACCATGAGCAGCGGCATGGATATGGATGCGTCTTTGAACATGGCTGCTGACCTGATGGACCATGCGGGCATGCAGGAAAAAGTGAAGCTTTGCCGCGCTATGATGCTGGAAGGGCAAAGTGTGTCCGCTGCCGTGTCCGCTGCGGGTATCTTTCCGCCGCTGTACAGCCGGATGCTCTCGGTGGGTGTCCGCACCGGCTCTGCCGACACCGTGATGAGCGAGATTGCCACCCGCTATGAATCTGACCTGAATGCCAGCATCGACGCCACCATCGGCAAGATTGAGCCAACGCTTGTGATTATCATGTCCGTGCTGGTAGGCCTGATCCTGCTGTCCGTGATGCTGCCCATGATGGGCGTGATGTCCAGCCTATGAAAATGAAACGAACGATGGGGCCGTTCCGCTCCCTGCTGTGGGAAAACCTGCCGGGGCTCCTTCTCTTCCTGGCCATTGGCGCTATCTTCCTGTATGGACTCAGCGACGCGGCGGCAAGTTCCGCCGAAGAGGGACTTCGCATCGCCGAGGACAGCGTGCGGCGGGCAGTGGTCTCCTGTTACGCCATTGAGGGCAACTATCCCGACACCTATGAATATCTGGTGGAACATTATGGTGTGCGTATTGACAGCAAATACATCGTCCGATACGAGATCTTTGCCTCTAACATCATGCCGGACATCACCGTGTACGAGGGCTGAGCCATGAAACATAATATCCATACCCTTGATGTGGTTTTTGCCTTGGTCCTGTTTGCTGTGTTCACCGTTTCCGTTTTGATGGTGCTGATGACGGGCGTGACCGCCTACCGCAATGTGGCCCATTCCATGCAGGAGCAATATGAGGAGCGCACCATCCTGAGCTACATTAGCGCCAAGGTTCACCACTATGATGCGGGCGGGGCCGTTTATCCCGGACTGTACCAGGGGACCGACGTTCTGTATCTGGACGAGGAGATCGACGGCACGCCCTATACCACCATGCTTTACTACTATGACGGCGCGGTGCGGGAGCTGTTCACCCAACGCGAAACCGAGCTCTCTCTGGACGCGGGCTTTGAGGTTCTTGACGCGCAGGCCCTTTCCTTTACGCTGGAATCGGATCAGCTGATCCGCGTGGACTGCACCGGCGCCAGCGGCAACACCGCCTGTCTGTACCTCTCCATCCACAGCCAGGGAGGTGCCACATGAAACGTCGCTCTTCTTCCCGCACCAGTCTGTTCCTGATGGAGCTGATACTGGTCATCTTTTTCTTCGCTGTCTGTTCCGCCGTCTCTCTGCAAGTCTTCGCTGCGGCACGGGTCATGTCCGAACGCAGCGCCGCACTCAGCAGCGCGGTTCTGCAGGCGCAATCCGCCGCCGAGGTTTATCAGGCTGCGGGTGGCAACCTAGATCACGCTACCGATCTGCTGGACGGTGAACAAGTGCAAAATGGATTGATCGTGTACTATGATAAGACCTGGCTTCCCACAAACAAGAGTGCTGCCCGCTACCAGCTGACGCTGACGGCACTTCAGGCCTACACCGCCGACATTGCGGTATGCGACAATCTGGATGGCGGCGTTTTGTACACGCTCCAGGTAAAAACGACGGGAGGTGGATAGTTGTGGCTGACCGTTTCCGGACGAGCAGCGCCGGCATGAACGTGGGAAGCACCTCCATCGTCATGATCTTCGCCGTGCTTTGTCTCACCGTTTTCGCGGTGCTCTCTCTGGCCACCGCCAACACCGAAAAAACACTGGCGGAAAAGTCCGCACAGGCCGTCACCGACTATTACGCCGCCGACTGCCGCGCGGTTGACCGCTATCACGCGCTGGCTCAGTCTCTTTCCGAGGGCAATTGTGATTTTGCCGCGCTGGACATGGAGGTCACCCCGACAGGCGGGTTTCGCACAATTACTTACACCGAACCCGTGGATGACAGCCAGCAGCTGCTGGTTACGCTATCCGAGCAGAACGGCACACTCACCATCCTCACCTGGCAGGTGGTAACTACTGACGACTGGCAGGCCGATGAAACGCTTGGCGTTTGGAACGGCGAATAGATAGGAGGACCCTGCTATGCTCACATTAGAGGAACTGCTAAATCAGGCGGTACACAAGATCCATGCCGCGGATATCTTTATCGTTTCCGGCAAAGCGCCCGCCTGTCGCGCGGATGGGCGGCTTCTCTGCTTGGGCGAGGAGCGCATCATGCCGGAATCCGCCCGCGTTCTCATCGAAGGCATTTATGCCAAGGCAAACCGCAGCATGGAGCGGCTGCTGTCCAGTGGCGACGATGATTTTTCCTTTACCCAGCCGGGCCTGTCACGCTTCCGCGTCTGTACCTATAAACAGCGCGGCTCTCTGGCGGCTGTGATCCGGATCATCTCCTTTGGTATTCCGGATTACCGGCAGATGAACATCCCGGACTCTGTCATGCAGGTGGCAAGCCGCACCAAAGGGCTGGTTTTGGTCACCGGCCCCGCCGGCAGCGGGAAATCCACCACCCTCGCCTGTGTCATCGACCGCATTAACCATACGCGGGATAACCACATCATCACGCTGGAGGAGCCCATTGAATACCTTCATCGCGATGAAAAAAGCGTCATTTCCCAGCGGGAAATCTTGCTGGACTCGACGGATTTTGTCACCGCCCTCCGCGCCAGTCTTCGACAGGCACCGGATGTGATTTTAGTGGGTGAAATGCGGGATTACGAAACCATCAGCACCGCTCTTACCGCGGCTGAAACCGGGCATCTGGTGCTGTCCACCCTGCACACATTGGGCGCTGCCAATACCATTGACCGCGTAATCGACGTCTTCCCGGCCAACCAGCAGCAACAGGTGCGCGTTCAGATGGCGATGGTGCTGCAGTCGGTGATCAGTCAGCAGCTGGTTCCCACAACAGACGGTTCCCTCACCCCTGTGTTTGAAGTGATGAACACCGACAACGCCATCCGCACCATGATACGCGACGCCAAAACGCACCAGCTGGACATGGCCATCGCCTCCTCGGCGGACAAGGGCATGGTCAGCATGGACAGCAGTCTGCTGGATCTGTACAAAGCCGGCAAAATCACAAGGGAGACTGCCCTGAACTACTCCATCAATGTGGAACTGATGAGTAGGCGCATGGCGGTGTTGCAGAAAAGATGAAAAAAAAGCTTCGTATTTTCTTTGGCATTGCTCTGCTTGGCGTGGCCTTGTTTTGCGCCGTACAGCTCATTCTGATCTGGAAGAACTATCAGGAGATCGACACTTTTTACGAGGACACCGCCTCCACCTTCGTCACCGAGATTTCCCTCCCCGATGATACGTCGGCTGCCCCGGCAGACACGCCCGCAGTAACGCCCGCTGGTGAGGACGACAGCAGTTCCCCCCAGCTTTCCTACACGCCGGAGCAGGCACTGGGGGTCACCACCTCCGGCAAGGGCCTTTCTATCGACTTTGACGCGCTGTCCGCTGTGAACAGTGACATTTACGCTTGGATCTGGATTCCAGGCACTAAAATTAGCTACCCTGTGCTGGCGGGTGACGAAGACAACAGCTATCTGCAAAAACGCTACGACGGCAGCCACAGCAGCGGCGGCAGCATCTTCTCAGACTATCGCTGCGCCGACAGCCTGTCCGGTTTTAACACAATTCTGTACGGACACAATATGAATAACGGTTCCATGTTCGGCTCGCTGAAAAAGTTTACCGGTGCCAGCTATGCCGCCGCCCATCCCTATGTCTATCTGTACACGACCAATGGCGTTTTAACTTATCAGATCTTTTCTGCCGAGGAAACGACCACCTCCTCCGACGCGTACAAGGTGACTGCCTCGGGCCTTGCTTATCTGCAGGAGTCGGCCAATGTGCACCCCGACGTAACGCTGACTTCCGAAAGCCGTGTTCTCACCCTGTCCACCTGTGTGACCCGCGGAAACACGGTTCGCCGCTATGTGGTTCATGCGGTTTTGCTGGTTCCCGAAACCACTGCCGAAACCGCCGCCCCGGAAACGGCACCCGCCGCCACAGAAAGTGCGCCCGCCGTCACCGAAAGCGCACCACCCGTCTCCGAAAGTACCACCCCTGAGGAGCCCATTTCCCAAGATATGATGCCGGGCTCTGCCGTGACCGAGCACCCGGCTGCCGCTGAGCCCCCCACCCCGGCAGACAGCACAGGCACCGCGAACTAGTCCGTCAAAAACAGGCAGTCACTCTGACCACAGAGTGACTGCCTGTTTCATTTATACGCACTGTACAACTTCCAGCGGTTCCAGTGGCTGCAGCTTATGGCGCAGGGTGATCGGTGCCTTCGGATTGTCCCTGCGGAACTTTTTTGCAATGCGGGTGAGCACCATCTCGCCGTTTTCATAATTCGTGGTGGGCAGTAAAATCAAATATTGGGAGGAGCTGAAGCGAGTAAACACGTCCCCCCTGCGCAGGGATGTCTGAATGGTAATTTGAAGCTTTGCCATCGCCGACACCAACACCTTCTGGTTGGGCTGAAGGTTTTGGCTGTCAGTCACCGAGATGAGGCACAGATACGCCGCTTGCCCGGTTCGCTCTGCGGCGCGGGCCTCTAAGCGATAAATTTCCTTAAAGAACTCATACTCACAGTAAAAGGCGCCTGCCGCCTCCCCTTTTTCCTTGATGGTTCCTTTGATCACGTTCAGATCCATCTCGGCGTTGAGCCGGTTTTTCTTAATCTCGCGGTAAAGGGCGGTAAACTCCTCACTGGGGGTAATGCCAAAGCGGTTAAAAAACAAATCGGTTACCCGCTCGTAATGGTTCAGGGCGGTTTGCTGGTTCCCGTTTTGCAAAAAGGCACGAATTAGATACTGGTGCAGCACTTCATCATAGGGGTCCAGCTCAACGGCGTGCTGGCAGATGGCAATCACGTCGCCCCACCGTTCGGCCGAGAACAACAGTGCGGACGCATCTCGTGCCGCCTGAAGATACATGGCATGATAATACGTGTGGATGGGAACCACCCACGGTTCGCTGGAATTTTTGGGTAAAAACGGGCCCCTGTATAACTGAGTTGCCTTCAGCAGCAGCTCGCATTTTTCACTCTTGGGGGTCCTGGCATCCCCTGCGGTGTGGCATAGTTTTTCAAATTCTTCGGCATCCACCGACATGGGGATTTGGTCGTTCCAGCCATAGGCTCCTGCGCGGTAGGTGATAACCTCGCGAATGCCGCCCAGTTCCAACTCGCCCACCATGGCACGGGCCCGGTGCAGCAGCGTTTTCAGCGTATTTGCCGGATTGCTGCGTTCGTCTTCCGGCCATAGCAAATCAATTAATTCACTTTGAGAAACGGTCTTTCCGCGAAAAGTGATCAGGTATTCCAATAAAAGCCACAGTTTTTTGGAGCGGTTATCCGCGTCGCTGATGCTTTTCGTCCCACAGGTAAGGGAAAACTCACCCAGCATATTCACGTTCAAAATCTCTTGTTCCTGCATAAACGCGTGCTCCCTCCCCATGGTAAATTTCGGTATATGTATTATACTGCATTGTGTCAAGTGTTTCAATCGTTTTTTCCAAATCGGAACTTTTTCTCTCTTTTTCACTAGTACTATGACGCTAAAAGAAAGAAACCCCGCCGTTTTGTGGCGGGATTTCTTCTTTTTATTGCGGTTTTGTTGGTACGAACGAGTGGGCAGGCTTACGCCTCGGTCTCATCCTTTTTCTTCAGCAGGATGCCTGCACCCAGCAGTGCAATCAGTCCGCCGGCAGTCAGGGCCCCCTTAGGGCACTTGTATCGCCCGTCTGCGGCACATCAGCCTGGGGCACCGCTTCGTCGGCAATCTCTTCCTCGGGCTCCTCGGTTTCCGTCGGCAGCTCCGTCAACGGCGTTTCGGGGTCCGTAATGGGGATTTCGGTGGGGTCATCTGTGGGAGTAGGGGTGGGAGTGGGCTTAGGCGTGGGGGTGGGATCGTCATCGCCATAACTGATAGCAGTATAGGTGTTAGTAATCAGCAGTCCGCACTCGCTTCTCACATAATCCGCATTCACGGTGATGGAGGTAACATTGGTATAGGTCGGGCCGTTGCTCTCTGCGGAATGCGTGACCAGCTGATACTGGGCGGAGCAGGTATACCCAGAGGCATTAGCACGCTCTCCCAGGGTGTACGTGCCGGGGGCAACGTCCTGGAAGGTGAACGAGCCTTCCGCATCCACCACAGTGCTGTACACCGCGGTACCGTTCTGCATCAAATAGATCGTGGTGGTGGGATACTGGCTCTGGCTCAGACCCACATAGGTTTTGTTGCCATAAACGTTAAACAGATCTCCCTCGCCATAATTGCGGGTATAGATGATGTTGATGACGTTGCTGGCCGCATCAGCCACAAGGGTCTTCTTGCCATCCACAGGGTCGGAAATGGTGCTCGTGTAGGTGTGGGTGCCATTGACTGTTCTCGGTGTCGCTGTGAAGTTATTCCCCACATATGCGCCGTCTTTGACATAACTGAACTCTTCCTGGATGGTGCTCTCGGATACATAGCCGCCAGTGACGTTGCTGTCCAGCACTCTGTAGATGTGGTTCACGGTCACTGTGGTGACTTCGCGGGTATCAATTGCCTTGGTGTAATAGAACTTCATGGTATTGGTTCCAGCCGCAATGGTCTGAGTATAGGTGCCGTCAGTCAATGTGCCGCCGGTCGCATCCACCGTATCCAGGCTGTAGGTGGGGTTGCCCTCGCCGTCCAACTTATAGTCCGGGGTTCCGGTCACGGTCAGGGTCGCATAACTATTGCCATTGGTGCCATTATTCTCATCCAACACATAATCGGAATAGGTGCCATTCCAGTCTTTTGTGCGATAGTAGTGCTGAATGGAATAAGTCGCCTCATTGCCCACACTGTTGTCAACGGTCTTGGCGTAATGGAACACAACCGTCGCATCAGCGGAGGGTGCTGGGAAGGTGATGGCCTTGGTGTTCGAATCTTGGGTATAGGTCACGGAGTTGCCACTGGAGGTCACCGTCACGCTGTCCAGTGTGGTGTAGCCGTTAAAGGCTGCCTGCACGGTAACGTCAGCACCCGCATAGATAGTGGCGGGAGTGGCGATCCCCGAAGCTGAGGTTGGCTCCGTAGTGGAAACACCGGTAGCCGAGATGGTAGTCAGGGAATAGTTGTGTGTCACAGCCACATTAACCGTGGACAGAGGGATTTGCTTCACGAAGTAAAAATCATAGACATTAGAGCCTGCATCTAGAGTCGGGTTGGTAGAAGGATTGTTACTGTCCGCAGTATAACCGATGCGGGCGCCATCCCCCAAACTGACCTGAACGGACTGATAGCTGTCTTGTGCGGTGCCAACTGAACTGTCGCTCAGCACCTTACTGGCACCGTCATAGTAACCGGCTATCCCGTTTTCAACGGTCATTGTCCAGTCATAGTAATAGTAGTTGGCCACATAGGTGGCACTCACGAGGTTGCTGTCGCTGCGCTCATAGGTCAGCGCAACCGTGGGATTCGTTCCTGCAGTGTAAACGCCGGTCAAGCTGCTTGCATCGGTGCGGGTCCAGTTGTCATGTCCATTATAACTTGTTTGAACCGCCGCCGTATAAGAATCGCCCACCTTACCGGAAAGGGTTTCAGAGGTAGTCCCGGCGGGCCTATCAACAACCGTTGCCACGCCACCCACCACTGTGGATAACTTTGTAGTATAGGTGTGCGTCACGGTCACGCTTGCATCAACGCGGTTA
The DNA here is from genome assembly GCA_963666535.1 of Oscillospiraceae bacterium. Taxonomy (GTDB): domain Bacteria; phylum Bacillota; class Clostridia; order Oscillospirales; family Oscillospiraceae. The sequence continues at coordinate 3,268,212 of OY762913.1, forward strand.
TCCTCTACCTCGTCCTTGTCATAGTAGATGGTAATGGACAGTCCGCCGTTGCCCAACACCACAGCATTGGTATATGGGCTGGACTCGATGTCATTTACCGTATAGCCGGTTCTGTTGGAGGGATTCAGAGACGCAGTGTAGTCCTGCCCCACATAGAGGTTTGGAATCGTGATGGCATCTTCCGTGATGCAGGCATCTACCTTTTCCCGGGTATTCGTTGTGCCCTCCGGTGTGGTGTATTCCTCGAAGGTACGATAAATGTGCTGTACGGTGGCAGTCGTCTGAGCAGGTGCGCTGCTCAGATCATAGTGAAACGTAACTGCGTTTTCTCCGGCCGTCAGCGTGATTTGCCTGCTGCTGTCGCCGTTAACCGCATAGCTGTCTGTTCCGGCACCGTCGGGCTGGGTTTTGCTGGCATTGACGGTGTAGCGCTCGCCCTCGTAGCAATTGCCGGAAACAGGCAGGTATTCCACGATGTCTGCGGGAGCGCTGGTATCCGTCACTGGAACGCCGCCCACAATGGTGGTAACATTTTTGGTGTAATGATGCGTGATCTTAATGGTCGCGGCGGCCGCACTGGGTGCGGGAACATCCTTGACAAAGGTCAGGGTCATCGTGTTGTCGGCCTCTCCAAGCGTGATGCTGGCAGTTCTGTTTCCGACATCTTGTGTCACATTCAGCGGGGTAGCGCCGGAATTAGCCACTGCGGAGCTGTTGTAGGTATAGGTGCCGTCTGCCAATGTCACATCCGCAGTAGAGGCACTGTAGCCGGCAGTCGCCCGCAGATCCTGTGCAGAGGTATAGACAACAGGAGTCCCCGATACCAGTGTCTTGGTGTACACACCATTTGTGCCCAGCACCCACTCATAGGTGTTGTACTGGTGGAAAACCGTGACATTAGTCAGGGCGCGCGCGTCAGTCACAAGGGTGTAATACAAATTGATCGTGTTGTTATCCGCAGTCACATTGGAGATTGTTGTGGGATCGGATGCCACTGCGTCAAACACATAGCTGTTATAAGGAGCAGTATTGCGGTCGGACAGTTTGTCGGCGTTGTAAGGCTCGCCCTTGTTGACCGTCGTGTTCACAGTCTCGTTGGTCTGTAGCACATTAGTGGTAACGGTCTGTGCTCCATCCGCCGCATAGGCGGTGGTGGTCAGGTAGTGATTTACCGTGACAGCGGCGGTCTGATGATTATAGTAGACCTTCAGCACCAGGCCGTCTTGATTAAGAAGCTTGGTGGTATCCGCCTGCGCAACCGTGTAATAATTGTACTTGGTTTCGTATCCGCTGTCCTGATCGGCCAGAACCGCAGTCGTCCACAAGTCAGCCTCGCGGTTTCTGGTGTCGGCAGTCACCTTTTCGTAGTTCGCAAAGTCGCCCGTTGTAGCGGTGCCCTGCTTATAATACTCGATGGAATAGTTCACCGTGGGAACCGCACCCTCCACCTGGGGAACCGTGAAATTCACGGTTTCCATTTTGGCATCAATTTCGTCGCTGGTCAGGCCGCGCAGTTCGTCCTGGCTTGCCACAATCAGGTATTTCAGGGAGGTGGTACCGTTAGTAGCATAATCCTGCCCGGTTACAAAGCCAGACGCCGACGTGTTCAGCGTGACCTTATAGGTCAGTGTATAGGTATAGGGGTCCCCAATTGCACCACTGCCGGTGGGAATATCATCCCTTAGATTCCAGACGAGTTTGTTGTTGGCGCTGTCCCAATAGTTCACACTGTCCGGGCTGGTGGAGAACGAGCCACCGTTTGCCACCAGATTAGTGTGATCGAAGTTGATGAAGTTGCCCATGGGGTCGGTGACCATCCAGGCCTGGGTCAGTTTTCTGATGATGGTACTGATGGATTGCAGGTTGGTCGCCACCGCGGTGCCATTGGCCGCGGAGTAGTTATGGTTCACACCCACAATGTCGCTCAGCCAGGTGTCGACGGAAATGTAAGAACCGTAATGCTTAAATCCTTGGCCGCTGGTGGCATAGGAAATGGAATACAGGGTCGCCATGCTCTTGATCGTGGTGGCGATGGCAGGAACGTCCTCATAATCGGTTTTATTTGTTTCTGTTCCGTTTCCGGAGAAGTGCAAAAATGATGTTTCAGTGGTAGAGGTATCTCTTTCTGACACAAAGGCAGTAGGCTTACCATCGGTGAGCAGAATCACATACACGCTGTCGATGTTTTCAATGGCACCTCCGGTAGCAGTACCGGCTGTGAGCAGGTTGCGGGCCAGCATCAGGCCTCCCTCGATGTTGGTACCGCCCCCGTCGTTATGGGTGGTAACCACATCGTGGGTGTGGGAAGTATTGGTGGGCATGGTGCAGCCCGGATAGGTGCAGTGCTGGTGATCCGGATGCCTTGAATCATGTAGGCCGCAAATGGAGCAGGTATCACTATCACCGTCATCCCAGTCAGCCCATCTGTCGTCACGGATAAAGCTCGTAGCCGTAGTCTTGGAATACCCAAATTTGTTTGCCACAGAGCCCACGCCGCTGGTCACGGAGGCGGCAACGGCATTGCCACCGGCATTGGCCTCGGTCCAGGGCAGAACCGTCTTGGCATTGTCACCGAATTCCACGATGGAGACCATGCGCTTGGCGGTACCCGCATCTGTAACATAGCTGCTAAGAAAGTTGCTGGCTGCGGTTTTTGCTTTGGCCAGTCGAGTAATCCCGTTCTCCTTGTTATTAACCATACTGGTAGAGGTATCCATCACAAGGATGACCGCCGCGTCGGGGGATACTTTGATTTCATCCAGATCCTGGGTTGTCTTTACCTGCAGGGTGATGTTGAACTCGTTTTCATTGGCGGTACCCGCAATGGTCTTGGAAACCGCCGCCGCGTAGTTGCCGGTTGTACCGGTAGTACCGTTGTCCTTAAAATAGTCGGTGTGTCCGTTGCTGACGATCTGGCTGCCGCTGTCTGTGGCGAACGCAGCCACCTGCATCATAGATAGAATCATGGAAATTGCCAGGATCAGGGACAGTGCTTTTTTGACTTGCTTTGCCATAATTTCGTTCTCCTTTCATGGTGAGCGAAATATTTGGCGGCCGGGCTGGCATAGCGTTTCCGCTTTAGTCCCCGTGCTTTGCGCCCCGCGGTTTCCCGTCGGTTTGCCCTTTTCAACTATTTCTGTGCTCGGGGGTTTCCCCCGCTCTCTCTTCTTGTTTCTCGTATTGTCCTGGGTGGCGCCGATTTCTCATCCGGCGCTTGCTTGGTCCCTTTCGCTGGAAAAGCCGGTGTTTGGTGTGGTCAGCACATCGTCCATAAGCCTGATCAGCTCTAGCACACTGCGAAATTGCGCTTCGCACGCCTGATCAATCCACAGTATACTGCCCTGCCAGCTGGCATGTTGTCGAAATAAAACCTTAATCTGAAAGCTTGCAAGAGCGGCTCGCATATCCTCTGCCTGCTCCCTTGCCTGCTCCAGCGTGTCGGTTTCCTTCCGTCCGGGAGGGGGCTTGCTCGCTTCTTCAAAGGTCCGGAACTCTACATAAGGCTGTGCGCAGGAAAGCTCACTTAGCAGGGCATCCAGTTCGAGAAGGAGCTGTGTCATGCTGTGAAACGGAATGTCCCGTCCAAGGTGCGCGTTGAACAACGTTCCCTGGGGGTTCTTCTCGTCATAACTTGTGATCTTAATGATGCTGGTTTTCATTTCATACGGAACAAATCGTGTGGGCATGATGGGCACCTTTCTCTCCTCCTCTCCCTTGGGGTGTTTCCGTGTTACTGGTCTGAGTATAACGACGCCAGGTTACATTTTGGTTATAAATTGCGTTTTTGTGAGAAATAATTCCCTTTTTTTCGAAACTTATTTTCCCCCGCCTGCTGCCAGAGGTATTTCAGCTTGAAAAAATTCCCGGTTCGTGCTACCATAGAATTATCAATTTTTGCCATGAGGGAAGGGGCTGCTGTATGGAAATTCATGAATCCGCAGAAGACTACCTGGAAATGATTCTAATGCTTCGGGAGCGACTGGGACAAGTTCGCTCCATCGACATTGCCAGTGAACTGGGCTACTCCAAGCCCAGTGTCAGCATTGCTATGAAAAAGCTGCGGGAGAACAGCTATATCACAGTAGACCCGGACGGCCTCATTTCTCTCACTGACTCTGGTTACGCCGTGGCCAGCCGTATTTATGACAAGCACCTCACCCTGACCCAATACCTGATTTCCTTGGGGGTCAACGAAGAGACGGCTCGGCTCGATGCCTGCAAGATTGAGCACGACATCAGTGATGAAAGCTTTTTGTGTATCAAGCGCTCCTTTGAACGACTCACAGGGCGATCGCCCTCTTAAATCTACAAAAACCCGGCCCGTACATGCCTGTACGGGCCGGGTTTTTGTATCTCTCATTTAAATTTCTTTCATAACAACACAGCTTTTCCCCTGCCGCTTGCCGACGTACAGGTTGCGATCAGCGGCCCCGATCACTGTGTTGATCTCATTCAGCCGTGACGTATAGGCCGCGCCAATGGTTATGGTAACTGCTGGGGAATCCCCATTAAAGGTCAGCGACGCGTCCTGAATCGCACAGCACAGCTGCTCCAGCATGTTCCGGATGGGTTCCGCCTCCATCCCCGCGATCACGATCAAAAACTCCTCGCCGCCCCAGCGGCCCACGTGCCCCTGCTCCCCAATCACATCGGAAAGAGTATCCGCCACCTTTTTAAGAACATAATCGCCGCATTGGTGCCCGTAAGTATCGTTAACGCTCTTAAAATCGTCGATATCGCAAATCACCGCGCAAAAAGACAGGGGCGGTTCCCGCAGGGCCTTTTCGCGGATCGGTTCCATCAGGGCGCGCATCCGGCGGCGGTTATTCAGTCCCGTCAGCGGATCCAGATTGGACAAACGCGCCAGCTGCGTGTTCTGTTTCCGCAGTTGGGTTTCAACCCTCACAATCGCTCCGCTCAGCAGGATCATAACCAGCAGAATCACCAAATTGGCTAACAGGCTGTTGCACACATAGACAACCCGCACCAACGATTCGTTTTGCAGATCGTACAGCGGCGGAACCAACGAGGTAATCAGCCAAGTGAGATAAAACGCAAGCAGTGAGACCGCACTGTACCTGAGGGGAGCGATACGGGAGGCATACCCACCATCCCCGGTATAGCTGACATAAAAGGCTGCCGGGACCAGCGCAATGCAGTATAAATGGAACCCATAGCCCCAGCCGAGACACAGAGAGGCGAGCATCTGGTGTAGAATGATTTCGGCGTACATCAGCTTGAGTACAAGTGAAAACTGACGCCGGAGCGCCAAGCGAAGCGCGAGCAGATAAATCAAGATGCTGGCTCCGTTGACTGCAACCATGAGCGTAACATTTTGTGAAAGGAAGAAAAAAAGCAGTACCACGTGCACCGCCAGCAGCGAAAGCACAATCGCGCGCTGCCAGGAGTTGAAGTGGAACCCCAAGTTCTTATTCACAATTCTCGCAAAAAAAGGCTTCACATCAAATCCTCCGCAACAAACCACGTATCCATTCCAATGGTCAGGAAAAAGAAAATCCCTCAGTCAACTTCGTACTGAGGGCTTTTTTCATGCAACTGGCTGTCTAATCATCCGAGGTGAGACCCTATAGCTTTGCGTCACGGTCTTGCGATCCGTTTTGCCCGTATTCACTTGTCCGCGCACAGAATGCGCCGCAATTTTAATATCCAATTTTTGGTTAATGATTCACAGAGAATATTATACTATTCACATGCGAAATATGCAAGTCTTATTTTTTTCATCTTGCATATTTGGGATTCCACGTTCCCCTGAGTCGATGCGCTTGTCCCTATCCCCACCGGACCTTGTATACATAAAAGTGCTGCGCCTTTGAAAAAGGTGCAGCACTTTGGGTCAGCCGCCCAGGTACGCCTTCTGAACAGCATCGTTTTTCAGCAGCTCCTCGCCGGTACCGGTGGTCACAATTTTGCCGGTTTCCAGCACATAGCCCCGGTGCGCAATGGACAGCGCAATTTGCGCGTTCTGCTCCACCAGCAAAATAGTGGTGCCCGCCTGGTTCAGTTCCTTGATAATGTCAAAAATCTGTTCCACCAGGATAGGAGCCAAACCCATAGATGGCTCATCCAGCATCAGCAGCTGGGGCTTGGACATCATGGCGCGACCGATTGCCAGCATCTGCTGCTCGCCGCCGGACAGGGTTCCGGCTACCTGCTTGTATCGCTCCTTCAAGCGGGGAAAGCGCTGATAAACGTCGGCAATGCCGGGGGCGATTTCCGTACCCGGGCGGGTATAGCCCCCCATTTCCAGGTTTTCCTCCACCGTCAGCTGGAGAAAAATGCGGCGGCCTTCGGGACAGTGGGCCAAACCGTGCTCCACAATTTTGTGCGGCGCCATACCCACAATATTTTTCTCTAAAAATGTGGCGGCTCCCGTTTTGGGCTTTAATAATCCGGATACCGTTTTCAAAATAGTAGATTTACCGGCGCCGTTTGCGCCGATCAGGGTGACAATTTCGCCCTGTTCCACCTGGAAGGAAACGCCCTTGATGGCGTGAATATTGCCGTAATAGACATGGATGTCGTCAACGTTCAGCAGCATCGGTCAGCCCTCCTTCTTTTTGCCCAGATAGGCTTCGATGACCTCGGGGTTAGCCTGGATCTCTGTGGGAGTGCCCTTGGCGATAATTTTGCCGTAGTTAAGTACCGCGATCCCCTCGCAGATATTCATAACCAGACTCATATCATGCTCGATCAGCATCACAGCGATTTGAAAGGTATCCCGAATTTTTTGGATGTTCTCCATGAGCTCGGCAGTCTCAGAGGGGTTCATCCCCGCCGCCGGCTCATCCAGAAGCAGCAGACTGGGATTGGTACCCAGCGCCCTTACAATCTCCAGTCGGCGCTGCGCGCCGTAGGGCAGACTGCCTGCCTGATGGCCTTCCAAATCCTGCATGTCGAAGATAGACAGCAGCTCCAGCGCCCGCGCGCGGGTCACCGCCTCCTCCTTCCAGAAGGAAGGCAGCCGGAACATCGCGTGGGGCAGCTTGTACCCCATTTCGTTGTGCAGGCCGATCAGCACATTGTCCATGACCGACAGCTGTTTGAACAGGCGAATGTTCTGGAACGTACGGGCAATGCCGGCCTTATTGGCCTGTACGGTATTCATGTTGGCCGTGTCACGACCGTCCAGCAGGATGGTGCCGCGGGTGGGCTGATACACCTTGGTCAGCAGGTTAAATACCGTAGTCTTACCGGCGCCGTTTGGTCCGATAAGCCCGGCGATCTCGGTGCGGCCAATGGCCATGTTAAAATCATCCACCGCCGTCAGGCCACCGAAATCGATCCCCAAATGGCTGGCTTCCAAAATGGGTGTCTTATCCACATCCCGTTCCGGGATAATATTGGTGTTGGGCACGGGAACCAGCTTGGTCTTATCCATCTGCGTTGTCCCCCTTTCCCTTTTTCCGGCGGAACGCGAAGTCCCGGTTGAGGATACGCTCCAGGATCCGGCTCATGGAAAAATCATAGGTGCCGAACAGGCCCGTTGGCTTGAAGATCATTACCACGATCAAAAGCAGAGAATAAATGACCATGCGGTAATCGGACAGCACCTGCATCAGCGAGGGGAGCGCGGTGAGCACGGTGGCAGCCACCACGGAGCCGAGCATGGAGCCCATGCCGCCCAGAACCACCATCACCAGAATATTGATGGAGTCCATGAAGCCAAACGCCTTGGGGAACAGCGACCCCTGAATCCCGGCATAAAGCGCGCCGCCCACGCCGGCAAAGAAGGCCGAGGCCGCAAACGCCATGGTTTTATAATAGGTTGTGTTGATGCCGCAGGCCTCGGCTGCGATCTCATTTTCCCGGATCGAGAGGATAGCCCGACCGTGACGAGACTTCATCATGGTATGGATAAAGAAACAGCTGATGATCACGCACACGTAGATGACGGTAAAGTTAGAATACTTGGGAATGTTGAGCAGGCCCGGCGTTCCCCCGGTCAGACCGGGGAGATTGATGATGATAATCCGGATGATCTCGCCAAAGCCCAGGGTAATGATGGCCAGATAGTCACCCTTCAGCCGCAGGGCAGGAATCCCGACAATGATACCGAAAACAGCGGCGACCATGCCCGCGAAAACAAGGCCAGCCACCAAGGAAAGCCCGTCGGGGAGCAAGCCGCCCTTCCAGAACAGCGCACCGGCATACGCGCCCACGGCCATAAATCCTGCATGGCCCAGGGGCAGCTGCCCCAGATAGCCGGTAGAAATGTTCAGGGAGATTGCCATGATGATGTACACACCCACCAGCAGCAAGACCGACGTTTGACTGCGGTTCACGGCACCGCTGCTGATTGCGGCATTGCCCGCCACCAGAAATAGGATCAGTAAGATGGCATTAATCCCATAGCGGACCGGCATGGAAATGGATTTTTTCTTCGTTCCCTTCATCGTGCCGCCCCCTTAAACCTTTTCCTGCATGGTACGGCCCAGGAATCCGGTAGGCCGAATAACCAGCACCACGATGAGAATCACGAACACGACCGCATCGGTCCACGCGGACAAGCCCAGCGAGGTGACCAGCACTTCACATAGCCCGATAGCCAGACCGCCCAACATGGCGCCGGGAATGGAACCTATTCCGCCCAGCACGGCCGCGACAAATGCCTTCAGGCCCAGCAGCGCTCCCATGGTGGGACTGACAATGGGGTAGCGGCAGCAGTAAAGGATTGCGCCGATGCCTGCCAGCAGGGCCCCGATGGCAAAGGTAAAGGTAATAGTATGATTGATGTTAATTCCCATCAGCTGTGCGGCGCCCATATCTTCCGATACGGCCCGCATAGCCTTGCCCATCTTAGTCTTCTGAACCAGGATGGTGAGTACAATCATGGATATCACGGCGACCAACAGCGTAGCCACAGCGGTATAGCTGATGGGCAGACCGCCCAGATCGAACGCTCCCTTGGGAATAATCTCGGTGGCGGGGAAGGCATAACTGCTGGAACCCATCACAAGCTGACACAGGTTCTCCAGCAGCAGCGATACGCCGATGGCTGTGATCAGCAGGGAAATGCGCGGGGCGGAACGCAGGGGACTGTAGGCCAACTTTTCGATCACACAGGCCAAAACCGTGCAGCCGATGATGGAGATTACTACGGCAAGCGCCGGATGCATGCCAGAGGTAATGACCAGCATGGTGATATAGCCGCCTACCATGATAATATCGCCATGGGCAAAGTTCAGCAGCAGAATGATACCGTACACCATGCTATATCCCAACGCCACCAGCGCGTAGATGGCCCCCAACTGCAAGCCGTTGATCAGCTGACTGAGGAAAAGCATAACAGCGCCTCTCTTTCTCTCGTTCAGGTTTTGCAAAACAGCTGCTTTCACAGCCTAATACACAGAAAATGCCACTCGGGCATTGACAAACAACTCCCTGCTATTCTCCCTTATTGGCAGTCGCTTGTCAATGGTCAAGTAAAAAATGTCATCCCAGAAACAAACTGTCGCGGGGGGAAGTGTCATACTTCCCCCCGCGCAGCCATTGCTCACAAGGGATATTTCGTTGCGAAGATCAGATCAATACTTGCCCCAGAATGTGGTGGCACCGTCAACAATGTTGATGATGGCAGCGGACTTCTCGGGGTTATTGTACTCGTTGTAGACAACGTGACCGGTGACATAGTCGGCGTCAGTGGCAGCCATGGCCTCAATGACGGCGGCCTTGTAATCGTCCGCACCGGCGGTCAGGCCGGCGTTTTCTGCTTCGGTCAGCGCACCGCACAGAATGGCGGCGGCATCATATGCCTGCGCGGAGAACATGTCAGGCACGGCGTTATAAGCGGCCTGATAGGCAGTCAGGAAATTCTGGACGGCCTCAGTGGTGTCCTCAGCGGAATAGCCGGCGCAATAATAAGCACCCTCCAGCACAGCGGGATCGCTCACATACTCCAGAACGGTATCCCAGCCGTCAGCACCCAGCATGGTGGCGGTTACGCCGGCAGAAGCAGCCTGATCGGCGACCAGAGCGACAATGTTATAGTAGTCGGGAACGAAGAGGACATCGGCGTTCTTGGCGGCGATGTTGGTCAACTGGCTCTGGAAATCCACGGTATCATTGCCGGCATAGGTCTCGGTCGCGACGACCTCAATGCCCAGCTCAGCGCACTTGTCGATAAAGGCCTGGGTCAGACCCACAGAGTAATCGGAGCCGTTATTGGTCAACACGGCAGCTGTTTTGGCATCCAGCTCCTCAGCGGAGAAGGAGGCCATGATCTCGCCCTGGAAGGGATCGATGAAGCAGGAGCGGAACATGTTGGTGTAAACGGTGTCAGTCTCCTCGTTGTAGGTAACGGAGGCGGCGGTGGCGGAAGCGGTGATCATGGGCATCCCGTCAGCAAATGCCTCGGGAACGACGGCCACGGTGGGCGCGGTCAGAACGGAGCCCAGAATAGCGGTCACGCCGGCATCAACCAGAGAGCTGTAGCCGGTCAGCGCCTTTGCGGCATCGCCCTCTTCATCATACTGGACGACTTCGATCTGCTTGCCGTTAATACCGCCGGCAGCATTCACCTCGTCGAAATACAGCTTAGCGCCGTTGAACACGGCGTTGCCGTACTGAGCGGCGGAACCGGTGGTGTTGCCCAGCAGGCCGACCTTTATGGTCTCGGCAGCTGCTGCGTCGCCGGTGTTTGTAGCGTCAGCATTCGCGTCACTGCCGGTATCGCCGCAGGCGGTCAGCAGGGAGAAGCACATTGCGGTTGCAAGAGCAAGAGAGAGAAAACGAAACTTCTTCATTTAAGATTACCTCCATATTAAATATGTTGACAATTATATCGTTCCTCCTGTCAATTGTCAACCATAAAACCACACAATGACCGTCCCGGAAGGACAGTCATTGTGTGGAATCTATACAAGGATGGGCTGATGCGCTAGATGACCAGCCCACCGTTGGGCGCCAAAAGCTGTCCAGTCAGAAAAGCGGCCGGGGGCGAGGCCAGGAAGAGCATAACCCCAGCCACATCCGCGGCGGTTCCGATCCGCCCCAGCGGTGTCTCCTGGGCAAGCTCAGCCAAGCTTTCCGGCGACAAAAGGGCATTCATCTCGGTATCAATGACGCCGGGGGAAACACAGTTGACCGTGATGCCGGACGGCCCTAATTCCTTCGCCAGCGCTTTTGTCAGCCCAATCACAGCGGCTTTGCTGGCAGAATAGGCCACTTCGCAGGACCCCCCCGTCTGTCCCCACATGGAGGAAACGGTGATGATTCTCCCTGCCTTGTGATGGATGAACTGCGGCAGCGCGGCCTTGATACAATAGAATGCCCCGTCCACATTCACCGCAAAAATTTCCCGCCAGCGTTCTGTCGTCACATCGCCCAACATTTGGACGTCGGCGATCCCGGCATTGCATATCAAAATGTCAAGTTGACAAAATTTATCCAACACATTGTCAACTATCCGCCGGGCCTCTTCCGGACGGCTCACGTCCCCCTGCACCGCGATGACCGTGTGTCCCGCGGCAGTCAGTTCGGCTGCCAGTGACTCCGCTTGTGTTCGGGACTTGTTATAATGGATGGCCACGGCGTATCCCGCCCGGGCAAACTGCCGGGCCGCCTCCGCGCCGATCCCGCGGGAGGCCCCGGTGATCAAAACGGTTTCCTGCCTCATTCTACTCCCTCCAACGCGTTCAGCGCCACAAGCCGCATGGCGGCATGGTCCAAACTGGTATCCGTGAAATATTCCAGCGCAAAGATGCCCTGGTGGATCAGCATCCCCAGCCCGTTCATGGCGGGATGCCCCGCCTCGCTTGCCCTCTTTAAAAGCACGGTTTCAGTCGGGCTGTAAATGCAGTCGTACACCGCCGCGCCGGTGGGCAATGCCGCCAGAAAATCAAAGCTGGTAAACTGCCGGTCCGTACCCGTCATACCAAGACTGGTGCAATTGACCAAAAGGTCGCTCTCCTTCGCCATCCGGCGCAAGGTATCCCCGTCAAAGCCTTCCGGACGCAGCACCCCGCAAGGGTCTTCCCTACACAGCCGCTGGGCCGATTCTTTCGTTCGGTTGCACACGGTCACGCTTTCCGCGCCCGAAGCCGCCAGCTTTAAGCACACAGCCTGTGCCGCGCCGCCCGCGCCCAGCACCATGACACGCAGGCCTTCCGGCTCCACCCCGCCATCCCGCAGACTTTGCAGAAACCCCATTCCATCCGTGTTATATCCGTATAATTTTCCGTCTTTTATACAAACGGTATTGACCGACTGGTACAGCTTCGCGTCCGCCGACAGCGTATCCATCAGCGGTACCAGCGTCCGCTTGTGGGGCATGGTCGCGTTAAACCCGCAAACCCCCTCGGCCCTGGCCGTGGCAAGCCACTGGGACACACGGCTGGACGGTACCTGCCGGGCTGTATACTCATAATCCAGCCCCAGTGCGCGCAGCATGGCGTTTTGGATCAGCGGCGACTTGCTGTGACCGATGGGGTCGCCGATCACACACAGTTTCCCGCTCATCTCAGCCGCTCCGCCAGCAAATCCATCGCCTGCAGATACCCCGGCAGGCCCTTGCCGTAAATTTGGGCGATACAGGCAGGGGCGGTCACCGAGATTTTGCGGAATTCCTCCCGGCTTTGAATGTCGGAAATGTGAACCTCCACCGCAGGAACCGAAATTGCCTTCAGCGCGTCATGGATGGCGTAGCTATAATGAGTATAGGCACCGGGATTGATGACGATTCCGTCAAAGCTCCCCTGTGCCTTCTGAATGGTATCAATGATCGCGCCCTCGTGGTTCGACTGCCAGCAGGTAACGCCGCAATCCAGTACGTCTGCATGGTCGGTAATGAGCGCACAAAGAAATTCGTAGGTTTCCGTCCCGTAAATGCCCGGCTCCCGCTGGCCCAAAAGATTCAAATTCGGCCCGTTGATGACCAGTATGTTCATGGCGTAATCCCCACCTCTCCCAGCTTGCTCAGAATTTCATTCACCGTTTCCTCCGGCGAGGAAAAGCAGGTGACGGTGAGATCCGCCGCCGCCCGGTACTGCCCCTCCCTCTGGGCATAGGTCTCCAAAAAATTGGCCTCTCCGCCTTGACCCAAGGGGCGGCCCTCCATGGATACCGCGCGGAATATTTCGGTGGTCGGTCTGTCCAAAAACACCACCACGCCGTTCTCCCGCAGGGCCGCCATGTTTTCGCTCCGCAGGGGCAATCCGCCGCCGGTGGCGATCACCAGGTTTTCCTGAAAGCTCAGCCCAACGGTCACCAATGTCTCCGCATCCCGGAAATAGGCTTCGCCCTGCCGGGCGAAAATATCCGCAATGCTCGTTGCTTCTCTGGCCTCGATCATCTTGTCGGTATCCGCAAACCTGCGCCCCAGTTCTCTGGCAAGCAGCCTTCCGCAAGTGGTCTTCCCGCTGCCCATCATGCCGATGAGTATGACATTTCTCATGAAAATCACCCTATTCCAAATTGGACTTAAAGTTGCCCAACACACGGAAGTCCTCCGCGGCCTGCACCAGCTCCCGCAGAACGCCCTCCATCCCGCCAGCCTCCAGCTTACCGGTGAATTCCAGGAAAAACATGTACTCCCAGCTCCGCTCCGGTATGGGGCGGGATTCCAGCTTGACCATGTTCAGCTCATAGGCCGCGAAGATGGTCAGTATCTCATGCAGGCTGCCGCTTTGATGGGGAAGGGTGAAAATCGCGCTGATCTTATCCGCGCCGGAACGCAGCTCCATTTTGGGTGAAACCACCACAAACCGGGTGGTATTATGGGTGTTGTGGTTCACCCCTTCCGCCAGGATGGTCAGCCCGTACAGCGCCGCCGCCCGGCGGGAGCAAATGGCTGCCTTGGTCACATCGCCGGTCTGTGCCACATAGCAGGCGCTGCCCGCTGTGTCCGCTTGGGGCACGCGGTTCCAATCCGGATGAGCATTTAAAAATCGCTCGCTTTGGAACAGTCCCTGCTCGTGAGAATAAACGTGGGTAATGGTGTCCAGCGTGGCCCCGGCCGGCGCCATCAGGCAATGCTCCACCTTCACCGCGGTTTCGCCCACAAGATAGCATTCGTACTGGGTCAGCAGATCATAAATTTGTCGGATGGCACCGGTGGAGCTGTTCTCGATGGGCACCACGCCGTAATCCGCCCCGCCATGTTTCAGCGCCAAGAATACATCCTCAAACTGTTCCAGCCCCGTGCAAACGACATCCGCCCCAAAAAATTGGCAGGCAGCTTCCTCGCTGTACGCGCCGGGCGCCCCTTGATAGACCACCTTTGGGGCGTTCACGGCGGGTCGAGTCTCAGCCATAGCCTCGCGATAGCGGTCATAGCTCTCGTCTGCGCCGCCCTCCCGCACCAGCTTGCGCTGCTGGCGGCGGGAAATCCCCATGATGCTCTCAAAGAACATGGTCACGTCGGTTTTCAGCGCGGGATCACGTAAAAGCTCCTTTTTCCGGCGCAGAACTTCCTGCTCCCGGTGGCCATCCAGCACCGGAATCCCTGCCGCCTGCTTATACTCTCCAACCTTTTGGGTCACTGCCATGCGCTGCTCAAACAAGGCTACCAAGCGCTTGTCAATGTCGTCAATCTGCACCCGCAGGTCGTCCAATTCGCTCATAAAATCCCTCAAATCATCGTATCGGCGCACGCTATCCAGCGGCTTATACGCCCATCAGTTCACAGATGCCCAATGCCGCCGCCGCCTCAATCACAGGAACCGCGCGGTGTACAATGCAGGGGTCGTGGCGGCCTGTGATCTCCAACTCGGCGTCCTCCATTTTCCCCATGTCGATGGTCTGCTGGGGCAGGGCGATGGACGGAGTGGGGCGCATAGTAACCTCAAAGACCAGAGGCATGCCGCTCGTAATGCCGCCGTTGATGCCACCAGCATGGTTGGAGTCGGTGACCACCTTGCCGTTTTCCATATGCATGGGGTCGTTGGCCTCGGTTCCCCGCATCAGGGAAAACGCCACGCCCGCGCCGAACCCCACCGCCTTGACCGCGGGAACGGCAAACAGGTGCTGCGCCAGAATCCCCTCTGCGTTTTTCCCCCAGTCGGGCGCACCCAGTCCGGCGGGCAGCCCAAGCACAGCGCATTCAATGGAGCCTCCCACCGAATCGCAGTCCTGTTTGGCGTTTAAAATCGCCTCGCGCATTTCCTCACCCTTCTGGTCATCCAGCACCGGGAACTCCTTCTCGGCCACAGCCCGCAGTAGGGTGTAATCCTCGGTAACCGCATCAGAAATCCCATAGATGGCGGAAATGTGAGACACCACCTCGACTCCCATGGTAAGCAAAATCTGCTTGGCGATGGCGCCCGCCGCCACAAGGGGTGCGGTGAGGCGACCGGAAAAATGACCGCCGCCCCGATAATCATTGCATCCGTCATACCGCACATGGCCGGTATAGTCGGCATGTCCCGGCCGGGCAAGATTTTTCGTTTTCTCGTAATCACCGGAGTGGGAATCGGTATTGCCAATGAGAATGCACAGCGGTGTTCCCGTGGTTTTGCCCTGAAACACGCCGGAAATGAACTCCACCTTGTCCTCCTCTTTACGGGCTGTGGACAGGGGGCCTTTCCCTGGGGCGCGCCGGGCCATCTCCCGTGCAATAAACGCCATATCAAGGGGCAATCCGGCCGGCACATCCTCCAGCGTTACGCCGATGGCCGGGCCGTGGGATTCCCCAAAAACAGTATACTTCATCTTCTATTCCTCCCAGTGCAGCTGCCCGCCCAAGCGTTCATATACGTTCCAGAAATCGGGATAGGACTTTGACACACAAGCAGCACCGATAATCGTCACCGGCTGTTCGCATCTCGTCGCCGCCACCGCAGCCATCATGGCGATGCGGTGGTCGTTGCAGGCATCCACGTGGGTGCCTCCCCGCAGCGACGCCACCCCTTCAATGGTCAAGCGGTCCGGTTCTTCCGTCACCTTGGCTCCCATGGCATTGAGTGCCGCTGTCACCGATGCCAGTCGGTCGCTCTCCTTATGGCGCAGGCGGTCGGCATTGATGATCCGCGTCACCTCCCCCTCCCGCAGCGCCGCCCGTGCGGCCAAGGCGGGAACCAGGTCGGGGCAGTCGGACACGTCGATGATCACCTGCCCCCCATCGTTCAGCCTGTCGCACAGCGGAGCGATTACCCGGTCACCTTGATGAGAGTTTTGGTTCATTCCTTCCAGCACCAAATCGCTGCCCAGCCCTGCCATGGCCAGGAAAAATGCGGCCTGGGACCAGTCCGCCTCAATCACAGTGGAAACGGCGTGATACCGCTGCCCCCCGGGAACATGATAGCCCCACTCCGTCTCCACGGCAGTCATGCCAAACAGTTCCAGGGCATCCAGCGTCATATCCGCATAGCTCTTGCTCTCCAGGTGGGAGGTCAGCACGATGTCAGAGTCTCCCTCCAGCAGCGGCAGCGCGAACAGGAGCCCGGTTACAAATTGAGAAGATACGTTCCCAGCCAGTCGGTATTCTCCCGATGTCAAGTCTCCGTTTAAATGGAGAATACGCCGTTCCATATGATAGGAAATGTTCTTTTCCCGGCAGATGTCAAAATAAGGTGTCTGCGGACGCTCCATCAGCCGCCCTCGCCCGCTGAATTCGCCGCCGCCTGCTACAGCCAGAGAAATCGGGATTAAAAAACGCAGGGTTGACCCGGATTCATCGCAAAAAAGCGCGGGGCGGCGGGACATCGTTACCCCGCCCAATCCATATATCGTCAAATTTCCGGGCGACTTCTGCACCCATGTTGCTCCAAACCGCTCCATGCAGGACAGCGTAGCGCTGATGTCCCGGGAAACTGTCACATTGGAAATACGGCTTTCTCCCCCCGCCAACGCCGCGGCAATGAGGACCCGGTGCGCTTGGCTTTTGGACGAGGGCGGCGTAATTTCCCCCTGCAACAGTCTTGGGATAATGGTTACATTCATATGGCGAAGCCCTCCACCAGCTTCAGCAGTTCGGTTTTGGGCAGCCGGATCGCGGCAGCGGCACCCAGCTGCCGCAGAAGGATGAGGGAGATGGTCTCGCCCGCTCCCTTTTTGTCCAGCCCCACAGCGGCGGAATAGTCCCCCATGGTGCAGCCGATCTCCTCTGGCAAACCGAAGGCGGTCACCAGTTTTTTGATCCGTTCGGGGATCTCCTCCGGCGTTCTGCCCAGCATAACCCCCAGTTCAGCCGCGCGGCACATCCCCGCCGCCACCGCCTGCCCGTGGGTATAAACTTCGTAATGGCCCGCCTTTTCATAGGCGTGACCAAGGGTATGTCCAAAGTTCAGCAACATCCGCACCCCGGTATCCCGCTCGTCTTCTATCACTACACTGCGTTTTATGTCGCAGCAAATATACAAAATGGATTCAATCTGTTCCATCACCGCAACCCGAGAGGGCGTACTCTCCAGCCGCTCAAACAAGTCCTTGTCCCGGATGCAGCCGTATTTAATGACCTCTGCCATCCCGTCGGAAAAAGTGGCATCGTCCAGCGTGTTTAGGGTGGAGGGATCCATCAGCACCAGCTTCGGCTGCCAGAAAGCGCCGGCCAGGTTTTTCCCCGCCTTCAGATCCACGGCCACTTTCCCGCCCACCGAGGAATCCACCTGGGCCAGCACAGTCGTGGGAATCTGAATGAAATCCACTCCCCGCAGGATGGTGGCGGCGGCAAAGCCGGCCAAGTCTCCCACCACGCCGCCACCCAACGCTACCACGGCATCAGTACGGGTCAGGCCCATCTGCATAAACGCATCGTACAGCCGCTCCAGCATGGCAACGGATTTAGAGGTTTCTCCGGCGGGGATCGTGACGCTTTTTGCCTGAAATCCCGCTCGCTTCAGGCTGTCCAGCAGCCTGCAAAGGTACAGCGGCTCCACATTGCTATCCGTTACCACCGCCAAAAGCTTGGCTTGGGGCAGGACGGATTTGCAGGCTCCGCCCGCCGCATCCAGCAATCCCTTTTCGATCAGGATGTCATATTCCCGCCCGGGAAGGGCGACGGTCAGCTTTTTCATGGAATGCCTCCGTTGTTTGGTTTTTTGCCCGTCCAGAATGCGCTTGCTCCTTGGGGCGCAAATTCAGCTCCGTACACCTGTTTTTTGTCTCCGGGGTGCGCTGTCTCCCTGCTCCGCTCGCCTTAGCGCTTCTTACTGTCACGCACGCACCCTCCGTGACGTGAAATAAGTACGACCTGCGCCGGAAATGCCGTGTGCCTGCGGCACACCTGTTTTTCGGTCTTCGGTCTATCTTATTTCCCTGCTCTCGGGTGCTTAGCGCTTCTTAATTGTCACGCTCGGCGGCTGCGCCACGGTCAACTGCTTACCCCTGCGCAAAAAATGCCGTGTGCTCCGCATACCTGTTTTTTTGTCTCCGGGGCGCGCTGTCTCCCTGCTCCGCTCGCCTTAGCGCTTCTATTTTACTATACTTTTCCCCATCAGGTCAACCAATGCACCCATCTTTCCCATTAGCCCGTGGAATTCTCCCGGAGTCAAAGACTGCTGCCCATCGCAAAGCGCGTGGGGCGGATCGTTGTGAACCTCCACAATGATCCCGTCTGCACCCGCGGCGATGGCCGCCATGGCCAGGGGCTCCACCAGCCAGCGCTGTCCGCCCGAATGGGAGGGGTCCACGATGATGGGCAAATGACTCATGCGCTTAATAGCGGGGATGGCACTCACATCCAGTGTATTGCGGGTGTAGGTTTCGAAGGTGCGAATCCCCCGCTCACAGAGGATGACGTTTTCGTTGCCCTCGCTCATGATATACTCGGCGGACATAATCCATTCCTCATAGGTGCTGGAAAGGCCCCGCTTGAGCAAAACAGGCTTGGACATTTTCCCCACTTCCTTGAGCAGGTCAAAATTCTGCATATTCCGGGCCCCGATCTGCACCAGATCCACTTTTTCCTCAAAGGCTTCACAGTATTTCGGGCTCATAATCTCGGTCACAATGGGCAGTCCGGTCTCCTGTTTGGCCTGCAGCAGCAGCTCCAGTCCGTCCAGCCCCATGCCCTGAAAGGAGTAGGGGGAGGTGCGAGGCTTGAATGCGCCGCCCCGGAGCATGGCGGCGCCGGAGCGCTTCACATCCTGTGCTACTGCAATGATTTGCTCCTCGGTCTCGACCGAACAGGGCCCGGCAATCACGCTGAAGTTGCCGCCGCCGATCTTGGCGTTTCCGATCTGCACCACCGTATCCTGGGGGTGAAATTTCCGGTTGGCCTTTTTATACGGCTCCTGCACCCGCATGACCCGCTCCACACACTCGTGGATGGACAGCTTGTCCATATCCACCGCGGTGGTATCGCCCACGAGGCCCAAAATGGTGCAGCCAACGCCGTTGGTGACGCCCACATTAAGGTCCAGCTTCTCCAGTTCTTTGACCAGTATATCAATTTCTTTTTTGCCCGTGCCGGGCTTCATTACGATAACCATAATAATCCCCTTTTCTCCATAAAATAATGTCCACTGAGCAAATGCGATTTTCGTATCGCATTTGCCAAAAGGACAGTTTCTGTCCTTTTGGCGGCAAAGCAACTCCGTTTTGCCGCTTCAGATGCATTGATATGATTAGGTTTTTGTTTTGTTCAGCAGATATAAAATAAGCGCTCATTGATGAACATCAATGAGCGCTTAAAAGATAACCAATGATCTTTTCCGCCTGTGGTCAGGCTAACTCATACAATTCATCCTTAGTTTCCTTCATGCCAAAAAAGCCGGTGCCCATAAATCGAGCCCAGCCGGTGATAAAGGAAACGGATGAAATTGTGAGAATCTGATCCGCCATAAAACTTCCCTCACAAGTGATAAGATGGGGCAATTATACACCCCGCCTTTTGAAAATGCAACTTTTTTATACAAAGACGGCCTGCACCAGCACCATGTAAAAAATGGTTCCACCGAAAATAGACAACAAGTTGTTCCTTTTCCACAGGTGGAGCGCCACGACTGTCCCCCCAGCCAAAACGGCGGGCAACCAGTTGGCGATGGCGGAAAAGCTGAGGCCGCGCAGGCAGTAGACGATCAGCATCGCAATCACCGCTGGCGGCAGCACCTTCCCCAGATAAAGAACCACCCGGGGCGGCTGCTCTCCCCGGTCGAATAAGAGGAATGGCAGCACCCGGGTCAAAAAGGTCACCCCGGCCATCACCGCAATGGCGGCAATCGCCTGTCCCGTCGTCAGCATTTGGTCTCCTCCTCTTCCGCTGTGGCCTTATCCTCCATTTTTGTCCGCAAAGCCAGCAGAACGAGGACAATGATGCCCAGCGCTGGCAGCAGCATCTGCTTTGGCCCCACCACCCACAGCCCCAAAACCGTAGCGCCCGCACCCAGCAGGGCGGGAAAATGGCTCTTGTAAGTCTTCCACTGATCCACGGCAATCACAAGAAACAGCGCGGTCATGGCAAAATCAATCCCCTGGGTGTTAAAATGAAGCAGCGAGCCAACCGCCGCGCCGATCACCGAGCCAAGAATCCAACAGCTGTGATCCAGCAGCGCCACGCAAAAATAGAAATCCTTGGGATTCACCCCCACAGGCACTTGCGCCGAGCTAAGCAGCGCATAGGTTTCATCCGTAAGGGAAAAGATCATATATAGCTTCCGCCATCCCATTCCTCTGAATTTTTCCAGCATGGACAGGCCGTAGACCATATGACGGAAATTGATGATAAAGGTCAGCAGCGCCACCTGCCCCAGTACCGCGGCGGATTGCAAAAGCTCCACGCCCAGATACTGCCCTGAGCCGGCGTAAATGGTAAGGCTCATAAAAAAAGCCCAAATTACATGATATCCGATTGCCTCCAGCATGAGGCCGAAGGCCATTCCAATAGCCAAGTAACCCATCAGCACCGGAATGGTGATAGGAAAAGCGGCGGCCAGCGCTTTGCGATTCATAAATCATTCTCTCCATTGCACATTTTATTCTTACCATTTTATCACCTCGCCGCCAAAACGCAACCCCAGAGGTGGCTTTTTCCGACCAAAAAATCCATTGCCTTTTTTTACTGCTACTACTATAATAAGAATAATTTGGAGGGCTTTCATGAAAACATTGCTGTTTATCTACAACCCCACCTCCGGCAAAGGCCTGATCAAAACTCATCTGTATTCCATTTTGAGTACGTTTACCAAAGCGGGCTATCTGACCACTGTGTATCCCACCCAGAGCAAGGGTGATGCCGCGAAGCTTGCCGGCGAGCTGGGCGGCAATTACGACCGGGTGGTCTGCTCCGGCGGTGACGGGACCCTCAGCGAAACGGTATCCGGTCTTATGCTGCTGTCCAAACCGCCTGTGCTGGGTTATATCCCCGCCGGTTCCACCAACGACAGCGCCCACAATTTCCGCCTGCCGCGCAATCTGGAAAAGGCTGCGGTCATCGCCGCCGGCGACCATGTGCTGCCCTGCGACATTGGCTTGCTCAATCAAAAGAGCTTTGTCTATGTCGCTGCCTTCGGCGCTTTTACCGATGTCGCGTATGACACGCCGCAGGAGCTGAAAAATGTGCTGGGTCACATGGCGTATGTCTTTTCCGCCATGGGTGCGGTTACCTCTATCACGTCTTACCGGCTGAACGTAGAGCACGACAACGGCTCGCTGGAGGACGACTTTCTCTTCGGCATGGTGTGCAACACGGTTTCCGTGGGGGGCGTACAAGCCTTGTCCTCCATCCATGTGGAGCTGGACGACGGACTGTTTGAAGTTCTGCTCATCCGCAGTCTGCCCCGACTGACCGACCTCAACCGTGTGCTTCAATCGCTTTCCCAGGGAAAGGCAATCGATGCCAACTCCCTCGTTACCTTTCGCACCTCACGTCTGAAGATCTCCTGTGCCCATCCTCTGCCTTGGACAATCGACGGGGAATACGGCGGTGCGCCCGAGATCACCGAGATTGAAAACCGGCAAAAAGCCCTTCGCATCGTGCAGGGGCCATAACCCCCGTTGGTCCTCCTGTCAAATGTCTGCTGAACAAAACAAAAGCTTAATCATATCAATGCTTCTAAGCTGTTTTTGTTTTGCCGCCCGAAAGGATAGGAACTGTTCTTTTGGCAAATGCGATTCGAAAACCGCATTTGTTCCGTGGACATGATCAAAAGATGCTGGCCATGGCGGAACACTGCCAGCCACGCCAAGAATGGAACAAGCAGCCATACGTCGTATGGCTGCTTGTTCCATTCTTGGCGTGATCCCGCTTTGTGTCAGATTGATAGTGGGAATACGCTTCCAACTACGGTGGGTTCCCCTAAATCGGGCCGGAAACGAGAACTTCCCGCGTCCAGGCTTCCCTCGCACACACAGTCGTCTCCCGCCCGACCGGTCGCGTGGAGATACCGATTCTCTCCCAGATACAGTGCAATGTGGCCCGGCCAATACAGCAAGTCAGCCGCTTTCTTCTCCCGTGGATCGACAGAATGGGCGGCAAATCCCGCCCGCAGCCCCGCGTCCCGCCAGACCACGATCCCCCAAAGCAGGAAAACAATGGATACAAAACCAGAGCAGTCAATGCCCACGGGGGTTTTTCCCCCCCAACGATAGGCCGTTCCGGTATACAGGCGCGCGGTGGAAACCAGCTTCTGGCGCAGCGCGGTTTCCTCCATGGGGGGCGGAGCTGCGTAGTATTGGTCCAAAAAGCTGCAGCGGGTATACCCCTTCCGACCATCACAAAGCGCCACCCGCTGCCAGCCGTCTGCCGGCTCTTCCTCCGCAGCGATGACCGCGCCCCGGGGTAGTGCGGCCAGAACGGAACTCTGCACAGCCGGCTTCGTCAGCACGTCGCAGAACGCGGGGCAGAACACCCTGCGCTTTGATCGCTCTCTCCAGTAGTCGGCAGTCTGAGGATCCAGGGCAAGATTCTCACCGGAAACGTATCCCTCATACCCGTATTCCGTGCGAATCCGATACCAACCGGGTCCAGGGCTGCCCACAAGCTCGGCTTCCATGCCGTGCAGGGCCTCGTCCGTCCGTTCCGACCTACGATCCGGTCTGGAATACAGGGGGCAAACCGGGTTTTTGATGACCACCTTCATCAAAACCACCTCCACCCTATTCCTATGCGGGATTTCCCGGCGCCTTTACTTTTTCAGCTTATCCCGCAAGAAAAACTGCGTACCTGCGTTGTTGGGACTTTTCCGCTGATCTACTTCGAACCGATCCAGAGAGGAAATGAGCTTGGACAGTTTCGCGTATCCATAGTTTCGGGGATCAAAATCAGGCTGCTTTTTTACTAATAGCGTACCCAGCTCGCCCAGATAGGCATATCCGTCTTCGTCCGCCAGATTCTCCACGCTCTCGGCGATGAGCGCCTCCAGCTTCTCGCGGGAAGACATCTGATGCACTGGGGCAGCGGGCTCTGCCTTCTTTTTCGTGGCTGTGCTCTTTGCGGTTTTTGCCGTCTCCGGTTTTTTCGGCTCCGCCTTTTTCACGTCCACGATTTCCTCGCCGCTGATGACCTCAACATAAATAAACTTGTCACAGGTTTTGATGAAGGGGGGCGGCGTTTTATACTCGCCGATGCCATATACTTTTTTCCCCGCTTCCCGCAAGCGGGTGGCCAGGCGGGTAAAGTCGCTGTCGCTGGACACGATGACAAACCCATCCCCCTGGTTGGAGTAAAGGATATCCATTGCATCAATGATCATGGCGGAGTCCGTGGCATTTTTACCCGTGGTATAGCCGTATTGCTGAACCGGAGAGATGGCGTGTTCCAGCAGCAGCGGTTTCCAACTTCCCATATTGGGGGCCGTCCAGTCGCCGTAGATCCGTTTGATGGTAGGGGTACCATAGCGGGCAATTTCAGCCATAATCTCGCCCAGCCGGGTTCGGGGTGCGTTGTCCGCGTCAATCAGCACAGCCAGACGCATCTCCTGGTTTTCCATAAATTCTCCTCCTCATTTTTGGGGCTGTCACACCAGTTTTCGCCCCATCAGCACGCCCATTGCAGAGGCCATCATCAGTCCCCGGGTCCAACCGCTGGAGTCCCCCAGGCAATGAAGCCCCGCCACATTGGTATTAAAATCGGTGTCCATCTTGATTCGGTTGCTATAAAACTTCAGTTCTGGGGAATACAGCAGCGTCTCCGCCGAGGCAAACCCCGGCACCACCTGATCCACCGCCTGGATAAAGTTAATGATGTTAATCATCGACCGATAAGGCAGTGCGGCGGTGATGTCACCCGCCACCGCATCAGGAAGGGTGGGGCGAAGATTGGACCGGGACAGTTCCTCCTGCCAGGTCCGCTTTCCGTCCAGAATGTCGCCGTATCGCTGCACAAGGATGTGTCCGGCGCCCAGCATATTGGTCAGCTCGCCCACCTTCTGCGCGTAGGAGATCGGTTGATTAAAGGGATAGGAAAAATTATGGGAGCACAAAATGGCCAGATTGGTGTTTTCTGACTTTTTATCCTTATAGGAATGGCCGTTGACCACCGCCAGATCGTTATCGTAATTCTCTTGGCTGACAAAGCCTCCTGGATTTTGGCAGAAGGTTCGCACCTTGTTTTTAAATGGCTTAGGATAGCCCACGAGCTTGGACTCGTACAGCACACTGTTGACGACCTCCATGATCTCGTTTCTGACCTCGACCCGCACCCCGATATCCACCGTGCCCGGCGCGTGGGCCACGTCATGCTCCGCGCAGAGCTTTTCCAGCCAATCGGCGCCCCGGCGGCCGGTGGCCACCACAGTATGCTCCGCCAGAATCTCCAGCGGCTGCTTGCCGTCTGTCACGGTAACGCCCCGGCAAACACAGTCCTTCAGAACAAGGTCGGTACATTCATAGCCAAACAGAAGCTCCACCCCGCTGCGGAGAAGGTGCTGCTCCACCGCATAATAGAGATCCTGCGCCTTTTCCGTGCCCAGATGCCGGATGGGGCAGTCCACCAGTTTCAGTCCGGCCCGGATGGCACGCTTGCGGATATCCTTCACCGCTTCGGTGTTTCCCACCCCCTCTACATGGGTGTCCGCACCAAATTCCAGATAGATTCCATCGGTATAGTCGATGGTCTCCTGCGCCAGGGTTGTTCCAATCAAGGTCGGCAAATCACCCCCGACCTCACAGCTCAGAGAGAGCTTGCCGTCGGAGAATGCGCCGGCACCGGAAAAGCCGGTGGTAATGTGGCAGTACGGCTTGCAGTTCACGCACTGCTGGGTCTTGCTTTTCGGGCAGCGGCGGTGTTCAATCGCCACCCCCTTTTCCACGATGAGAATTTTTTTCTGGCTCCCCTGCCGCAGCATCTCCAGTGCCGTAAAAATGCCGGCGGGTCCCGCTCCAATGATGACGATGTCTGCTTTCACGAAAATACCTCCCAAGCTGTTTTGGAAAGAACAAAAGCCGCCCTTCCGCCTGCAACGATTCCGCCGCAGCAGATCGTTATAGTCGGCTAAAAGGCAGCCGGTAGAAACATCCACCCGTCCTGTGGATCTATATAATGTCCACTGAACAAATGCGATTTTTGTATCGCATTTGCCAAAAGGACAGTTTCTGTCTTTCAGGCGGCAAAACAGCCTCATTTTGCCGCTTCAGATCTATTAATGCCTGTCTGTTTAAATTTGCAGACACACGCTGCAAATTCAATGTGCAAGGATTTTTGCTGAAATCAGCCAAAACCCTTGCATATGAACAAAACAAAAACAGCTTGGAAACATTAATATGATTAGGTTTTTGTTTTGTTCAGCCGATATTATATCAGCAATCACTGTTTTTTATGGTATCACAGGTTTTCCATCCTGTCAATCCTTCCAAATTGAGGGTTATCCGCATACAATTGCAGTATGCACCAAAGCGTTGCTTTTCATGGCAAAGAGACAAAAATCCGTTAACGTCAGCCCCTTAAGCGCCGTGCGCTCACGGCCGCGCTTATAATGCAAACGGCAACAAAAATGCCGCTGCGCCCCGCGGGCACAGCGGCATTTGCTCAGTTGTTGAGCGAGTAAGAATCGACCAACTCGATCGTCAGTTCAAAGGTCTTTCCGTTGCGGGACACCGTAAAGTGCAGCGTATCACCGGCCACACGCTCCCCCTTGGCTGCGTTGATCTCGTCCACGGAGTTCACGGCCACGCCGTCCACCGCGATAATTAAGTCGCCGGGGCGCAGCCCCCGTTCATATGCGCTGGATCGTTCATCCACACTGTAAACCATTACGCCGGACGTCTCCCCGTCGGAAGAAGCGCGGATTCCAATCACCGGCGGCCCCTGATAGCTGCCCTGGGCAATCAGCGCATCGGCCACCGTTTTCGCCGTAGCGGACGGGATGGCAAACCCAAGCCCCTCAATGGTGGACTGGGAGGACATCAGCTTCATGTTGGTGATGCCAATCACCTGCCCTTTATCATTGATGAGCGCACCGCCGGAATTGCCGGAATTAAGGGCCGCCGTTGTCTGGATGAGCGACATATTGATGCCGCTCACCTCCACATCGCGATTGATGGCGGAAATGATACCGTCCGTCATGGTCCCCCACAGCTCGGTTCCCAGCGGATTGCCCAGCGCTAACGCCACATCCCCCACCTGCAAGGCGGATGAGTCGCCGAATTCCGCAGGGGTCAGCCCTGCCGCGTCTACCTTTAGCACAGCCAGATCGCTGTATTCGTCATACCCAACCAGTGCTGCCTCCAGCGTGGTTCCGTCATAAAAGGAGACCGACGCCTGCGCACTGCCCACCACCACATGGGCGTTAGTAACGATATAGCCATTCTCCGACATGATCACGCCAGTTCCCAGCCCTCCGGAATATTCGCCCGATACGACCACACTGACGATGGATTGGATGTTTTTGCTGTAAATATCCTGGAAGCTCATAGTCGGTTTTCCCGCAGAGGGAACCAGTGTGAGCACGGTGCCATCCCCCAATGGGGCCTGTTCGATTGTAGTCTCGCCCGTTGCGTAATATTCCCATTCGTCCGCTGCGTAAGTCCCTTCCGTATGGACGGAAAGCACCACCAAAATCACGGTCAATGCCGCGATCATAACCAGCGACAAAACAAACAGGACAACGGCTCTGCCGCTTGGCTTTCTGCTCTCACGCCGGATTGGCTGTGTCTGGGCAGGCTGCTCCCAGGCTCCGCCCCGCCAAAGCAGCTGCGGTTCCTGGTTCTGATAGGCGCGGTAATA
The DNA here is from genome assembly GCA_963666535.1 of Oscillospiraceae bacterium. Classification (GTDB taxonomy): domain Bacteria; phylum Bacillota; class Clostridia; order Oscillospirales; family Oscillospiraceae. The sequence goes on from OY762913.1 coordinate 3,295,267, forward strand.
GTTTCGCAAAAAACGGCCTCCTTTCGGCACTTCCCTTATTATGCCAGCGTCAACGTAAAGGCAAATTCGGTCACGCCGTTCCGATTGGTCACGGTGATGTCCTCCCGGTGATTGTCCAAAATCGTCTTGACAATGTAAAGTCCCAGTCCCACACCATCCCGATCCTCGCTGCGGGACCGGTCTGTTTTATGGAAGCGGTCAAAGAGCATAGTCAGCTCTTCCTGGGGAATGTCCTCTCCCTGATTGCGGATGAAAACACGTGCCTTTCCCCCTCCGCTGGTAATGGAAATACCAATGGCGCTGCCGTCGACGGCAAATTTCACGGCGTTATCCAGTAGATTATAACACACCTGTGTAATGCCGTCCGGGTCGCCCCAGACCATCACAGGGCCGTCCGGCAGTCCCGTGTCCACGTCCAGGCCGCGGGCGTTAATTTTCCCTTCCAGACTGACCAGAACACGGATAAGAACCTCGCTGACATCAAACTGCTCCTGGGCTGTGACGGTTTCCGCAGACTGAAGCCGGGAGAGATCCAACATCCGCCGCACCAAACGCGACAGCCGCCTGGTTTCGGTGGAGATGACCTGCAGGTAATCCCGCTCCTTCTCCGGCGGGATGGTCCCGTCCAGAATCCCATCGGCAAAGCCCGCAATGGTGGTCATGGGCGTTTTCAGCTCGTGGGAAACATTTGCCACGAATTCACTGCGCCGGGCCTCAGACTTGGCCAGAGAGTCCGCCATATTGTTGAAAGAGTCGGCCAGCTCACCGATCTCATCCTTGCGCTTTTCGTACCCAGTCACCCGCACATCAAATTCACCATGGCCGAATTTATGGACGGCCTGCGCCATTTCCTTCAGCGGTTTGGATTGCCGCGCAGAGGTAATCGAACTGACTACAAAGGCGATGCACAGCACCACCACGGCGGTAAAGAAGAAGATGTTAGACAGCGCCCGCCACAATTGGGTGAAGCTGGTGGCGTCGGTGGCGATAAACACCATACCGGCGGTGCCAACCTCACCGTTTACCTCAACGACGATGGGCTTGCCCACCACATAGCGGTTTTCCCCATACATTCCGCCCAGTGTAGTCAGGCCGGAATAAATGCCGGTATCCAGCACCTGTTTAACCGCCGTCTGGGGCAGATACGTATTGGTATAGTTGTAGATGCGGCTCCCGTCTGAGGCGTACACCACCTCGCCGCTGGTCTCTGCCAAAAGGACAAGGGAATCGGAAATGCGGGCAATGTTGGCCACATAAGCCTGGAACAAGCTGTCCTGCACGTCTCGCCCCTGACCCAGCATAGCGCTGGTGAAGTTTGCTATGTACTCCGCATTGCTTTCCATGGATTCCTGCTTTTCCTGCACGGAATACCGGTAGGACAGCGTCATAAAAGAAGAGCCAAGCAACAGGAAGGATAAAAGGATTAGCCCCGCCATCATGGAAAATTGCTGCCGGTACATACTGTTCATGGTGTGGCCTCCCTTCCGTGGAGCATCATTTGGAATTGCCCGTGGGCCGCCTTGCGGGTTGCTAACTGTCGACTTCGAATTTGTATCCTACGCCCCAGACGGTTTTCAGGCTCCACTGCGGGCTGACATTCTCCAGCTTCTCCCGCAGACGCTTAACATGCACGTCCACCGTGCGGGAATCGCCAAAGTAGTCAAAGCCCCACACCTCATCCAGAAGCTGATTGCGGGTGTAAACCCGGTTGGGAGAGGCCGCCAGATGAAACAGCAGCTCTAGTTCCTTGGGCGGGGTGTCAACCCGCTGTCCGTCTACCAACAGTTCGTAGGAATCAAGATTAATCACAAGCTTGTCGAAGGTAATCTTTTTTTCCTGTGCGTTCTCCTCCTCCGATCCGAACCGGCGCAGAACCGCATGGATGCGGGCCAAAACCTCTTTCATCTCAAAGGGTTTAACGATATAATCGTCGGCACCCATTTCCAAGCCGGAAACCCGGTCGGTCGTCTCGCCCTTGGCGGTGAGCATAATGACCGGCGTGTTTCCCGCTTCCCGGATTTTTTTGCACACCGACCAACCATCCATCGTGGGCAGCATGATATCCAGCAACACCAGATCAGGAGACCAGGAGCGGAACAGCTCCACCCCCAGCCCGCCGTCATGGGCAACCTCGGTATCAAAGCCCTCCTTTTCCAGGTAGAGGTGGAGAAGCTCGGCGATATTGGTATCATCCTCAACAATTAGGACCTTGCGTGCCATAAAAGCACCGCCTTTCGCCAAAAAATTACTTTCGAAATTACTTTCATTATACCCGCAAATTTCTTTCGTGGGTGAACTTTTTGTGAATTTCAATGCCTCACTTGACATACGCGTGGTCCACGTCCACCACGGCGTAATAGCAGGGATCCAGTTCCCGAACGTGCTCCCGGATCCAATCCACCGCCTGGCTGTCGGACAACCGAAACTGCGGCGGCACCACAATATCAAAAATCAGGTTGGTATGCTTCGGGCCGGGGGTAATTCGAAAATCATGGATGGTGATCTCCTCGTCCATCTGCTTTACCAACTCGGCCACCTGCATCCGCAGTGCCAGCGTTTGTTCGTTGCCGTTGTCGATGGGGTCCATGTGGATGACCGCCGTGGTGGAAAATTTGGCGCCCAGTTCTCGCTCAATGTCGTCGATCACGTCATGAATCATCAGCAGGTCACTGTCTTTATCCACTTCCGCGTGGAGGGACATCATAGAGCGGCCGGGGCCGTAGTCATGGATCACCAGGTCATGGAGTCCCAGGATTTCCGCATGGGCCAACACGGTGCACTCCAGTTCTTCCACCAGCTGGGGATCCGGGGTTTCTCCCAACAGGGGATTTAAGGTGTCTCTTGCCGCATGGAAGCCGGCATAAAGGATGAATACGGACACCAGCACGCCGGCAATCCCATCGATCTGCAGGCCGGAATAATGTCCCACCACACTGCTGACCAAAACAACGGCAGTCGCGACAGAATCGGTCAGGGAATCCGTGGCTGTTGCCCCCATGGCGGCAGAGCCAATGCGTCGGCCAAGGGTGCGATTCAAGAAATACATCCACACCTTTCCTGCAATGGCAGCAGCCAGAATCCCAAGCGATATCAAAGAAAATTGGACGTCTTCCGGGTGCAGAATTTTCCCCACCGAGGATTTCGCCAGCTCCACACCCACCAGCAGTATCACCAGCGAAACCAGCAGCCCGGCAAGATATTCGATGCGCCCGTGGCCAAAGGGATGGTCGCGGTCCGCCTTTTTCCCTGCCATGCGAAAACCGATGAGTGTGACGACAGAAGAGCCCGCGTCGGACAGGTTGTTAAACGCGTCGGCCGTGATGGCGATGGAGGCCGTGACCATGCCTGCGAACAGCTTTCCGAAAAAAAGCAGAAGGTTCATAAAAATTCCTACACAACCGGACAGTGTACCATAGCTTTTCCGTACAGCGGGATGATTCGTATCCTCGGCGTTTGGAACAAACCACCGAATGAGAAGACCGATCACGTATCATCAATTCCCTTCCTTTGGATCATCATACTTTCACCCAAAAATTATCTCACGTGGTTGTGGTGTCGTCAAGAAAAAGGGATGCCAGTTCTTCCTTAACGCCCAAAAAGGCCGCCGGAAGCAACTGCTTCCGGCGGCCGGCTCCACCCGATCAGCCGCCCAGTTGCAGGCCCTCGCCTTGGGACAGGCCGTCTTTGCTCAGCATTTTCTCCAGCACCGCCACGTCTGTGGTAATGTCCAGCGCGTCGTTTTGGAAGAGTTTATCCAGTTGCTTGCGGAACCCCTCTACCACCTTATCGATCATTCCTTCAATCCGTTCCTTGGTGGCCGTAATGTTTTCGCCCTCAATACCCTGCTCCTCTAACTGTGCGTAGGTATGTAGTATTTTCAGCGTTGTGGGCAAATAATAGTTCAAAAAACCACGCAGTTGGCCGGATTTCTTGGGATCATTTTTAAGGCAGCCGAATATCTTTCGGGTAATGGTTTCAATTTCGTCAATTTTGCAGGACATCTCGAGGTTAGCAATCCGGTCATTCACCGCGCGGATCTGCCGGAGAATGGTCTCGTCCTGCTCCACGCTGTCAGAAGGTGCAGCATCGGGCGCAGGAGGCGCTTCCCACTCCTCCACCCCCTCGTCGCTCAGGACCAGGCGGTCATGGGCGATGTCCACATAACCCGTGGGGAGACATCCTCTGTCCAGCATATCCTGAAGATCATCGCAGGTTTCTTTCATAGGTACGCCCATAGTCTCTGCCAAAATGGAAAGGTTGATACGCTCCCGCTTGCCAATCATGGAGAGATACTTGCGGTATTTCCGCCCCTTTTTTCGCTGACGAAACCCATACAGCAGCGTGGCAAGGCTGCCGCCAAAAAAGCACAGGACAGGAATAGCCTCCTCCAGAAAGTACGACCACATATCTGGCAGCCACATTAAATTTTCCATCACGACCGCCATGCTGGATAGCCCGAAAATGGCGGTGAGAATCCCCCCAACCAGGATGAGCACCCGGCCGCTGGGCAGATTATCTTTGTGTTTCGGTTCTCCCGACGCCTTTTTCCGGTCTCTGCCCCGTTCTTCTCTACCCGGCCGCTGACGCCTTGCCATCTCTTCCTGCCATTGAAGATCATAGCCGTTCTGAAACACCGACTTCATACCGCGGTTCACCTCGCCCTGCACCCACTGCTGCTGCAGGTCATAGGGGTGCTGCTTCTGCAGGGTGCGGCGGCCATCCAACATTCCCACGAGTTTCAGTACAATCAGCAGCACGCCCACCGGCGGGAAAATAAACAGCATCGCAATGGGCAAGATCCACTGACCTAACCCATCATTTCTCTTGTCCTTGTTCCCCTCTGCCATAGCAATACGCTCCCTGTCTTGAAATGAATTGCCATTATCATACACCGCGCCCAGGCAAAAGTAAACCGCCACATAATCATGTAACCAATCTGTAATTCATTCTTTTGCCGCAGGTGCTATAATCTTTAAAAAGACTGCCGCATCCGTCTCCGGCAGTTTTATCATCGGGTGTACCTGTAACTCAAGTTCTGTGAAAGGGAGGGCGGCACATGGCAGGATTGGAAGAATCTACCACCCCGCACCCCAGCGGCCGCTCCGCCCGCAAAACACGTTGGATCGTACTTGCCATTGTTGCCGCTGTTTTCGTTGCCTGCTACCTTGGTCTGTGCGGCTATGTCACCGGAAGCGGCAGGATTCTTCCCAACACCTGGGTATCCGGTGTGGCGTTGGGCAATATGACCCGCGCGGAAGCGACCCAGGCCTCCGCCGAAGGTTTGGACGCCCTCTATTCCGGAACCGCCATCACGCTGATCTGCGATGAGGACTCGATCCCCGTTCCAGCCGCGCTCTTCACCGGGGATGGGTATGTAATCGCTCAGGCCGCCTATGAGGCGGGCCGCAGTCATGGTTTCTTCTGGCAAGGCGCCACTTTTGTCCGATCGCTTTTCTTCGGTACTGAAATTGACGCCGCGCTCTGCGTCCGGGATGGCTGCGGCGACGATGTGTCCGCCCTGCTTGCAGAGGTTTCAGCTTCCATGGATTCCACCCTTGCGGAAACCACTTGGGAGGTAAGCGATACCGTCATCACATTCGTGAAAGGTCACATCGGCCGCGCCGTGGACACCGATGCGCTGCTGGAGCAAATCTGTGACACCTTAGCCGCCCGGGAAAGCAGCTCCCTCCTGGTCACCACCACTGTGGTTTCCCCGGCGGAACTTGACTTTGACGCACTGTATGCCCAGCTCTATGTGGAGCCGGCCGACGCATTTTTGGACCCTGTAACCTTTGAGATTACCCCGCATGTCACTGGCGTTTCCTTCCAAGTAGACGCAGCCAAGCGCCTGATGGATGCGGCAGAGCCGGGCGAAACGTTCACCGTGCCGCTCATCCTCACCGAACCGGAACATACGACGCAGGCGCTCACCGCCCTGCTATTCCGCGATGTGCTGGGAACCTGTTCCACCACCATCGGCGGCACCGCCAGTCGCCTTACCAATGTAACCCTGGCCGCCTCGTTCTGTGACGGCGTGATCCTGTTCCCGGGAGAGAGCTTCTCCTATAACAGCACCGTCGGCCCCCGCACGACCGAGCGCGGCTTCAGCCCCGCACCCGCTTACCGCGGCGGCGAGACGGTGGACGAAGTGGGCGGAGGCATCTGTCAGGTATCCTCCACCCTATACCTCGCCGCGCTGCGAGCCAACCTTTCCATCACCGACCGGCGGAACCACACTTACATTTCCGCATATATCGAAGCCGGCATGGACGCTACCGTGGCCTATGGTGTCATAGATTTCTGCTTTCTCAACGACACAGACAGCCCTGTCAAGCTGGTGCTCACTGTCAACCGCCGCACACTCACGGTCCGCATCCTGGGCACGGAAACGGACGGCATCACCGCTGAAATGAGCCACGTCACTCTGTCCAGCACGTCGGCAGGCGTGGTGTACAAGGCGGATTCTGCGGTTCGCGCCGGCACAACAGAGGTTTCGACCACCCCCTACAACGGCTATGTGGTAGACACTTACCGTTCCCTGTACGATGAAAGCGGCGCGCTCCTTTCCAAGACGTTGGAAAGCCACAATGTCTACAAGGTGCGCAACAAGGTCGTCCTGTATAACCCCGCAGACGGCGACCCCTCCGCCCCCAAGTCCACCCAGTCCGCCGCAATCACGGAAACGCCGGTCGATTCCGAGTCACCTGCTGTTTCTCAATCGCCGGTGGGGGCAGAAATACCCGCAGAGACGCCAGCGGAAACGCCCACAGAAACGCAACCGCCGGCTGTCCCTGAAACGCCCGCAGCCACGGAATCCCCCGCTGCGGAACCCCCTGCCCAAACACAGACCCCAACCGAAGGAGATTGAATACTATGACCGGAACCCTGTTCCGCAGAGATCAAAAATTGTACGCCCGCCAGACCTTTGCCATGAACTCCAAGCTTTGCCTGCGTGCCTCATCCTGCGTGGTGGCGCTGTCGCTGCTGTTGTTCCTCATTCGCATTTCTTATGGGCACGTTCTTTACTATTACGTCCTGCAGCCGGGCGACACAACACTCACCACCGGCGTCCTCCTCTCTCTGGCCGGTATCACCGCCGCGCTGCGAATGGACACCATGGGTCTGGTTCTCGCGCTGCAGTTTACCTGGCAGGAGCTGGCCTCCTACACGCTGGAAGGAATCCTGGTGCTCATCATGACCGCGCCCCTTTCCTACGGCGCTCTGGAACACTTCGACGGTATTCTCCGCAAACAGGTATTCCCCGCTAAAACACTGCTGCGGTGGTACACCGATCTCCATCTCACCGGGCGGTCCGTCCTGCTGGAACTGCTGCTCGCCCTGGTTGATTGGGTTTGCCGCATCGTCGGCGTACTCCCGGGCCTGTTCCTTCTGTACCGGGTGGAAAGCGCCGAACTGGAACCCGTCGTTTCCGGCGGGCTGATGGGCATTTCCTCCCTGCTGATGCTTTTGGGCGCTGTTTTGGGATACGCCGTCTCCTGTCAGCTGCTCCCCGCACGCTATCTGCTGGCCCACGATCCCAAGCGCACTGTTTTTTCTGCATTGAAAGAAAGCCTAACCCTTCTCAAGGGGCGCAGACGCGACTATGTTGTGTTCTGTCTTTCCTTCCTGCCATGGAAGCTCGTTTCCGTCTTCACCTACGGACTGGCCGATGTGTACTACATGCCATACTACACCCTTGCCAGCCTACGCTATCTGGACATCGTGCCACTGTCTCCAAAGGGGGCCACTGATTATGGCACAGTTTAACGGGTTCTCCCAAGGCGCTCTGGATTTCCTCTGGGGCATTCGCTTCAACAATGAAAAAGTATGGTTTGCCGCCCATAAAGGCGAGTATCTCACCCTTGTGGCCGCACCCATGAAGACGCTGGCCGAACAGGTCATGGCCGAGATTGCCGCCCGCTGCCCCGAAAAACAGCTCACAGTCCATGTCTCCCGCATTTATCGGGACGCCCGGCGCACCCACGGAAAAGGCCCTTTTAAGGATCACCTGTGGTTTTCTCTCAGCGCCCCCGTGGAGGATCGGACGGACACGCCGGTATTTTACTTTGAGCTCTCCCCGGACGGCTACGGCTACGGGATGGGATATTATGCCGCCGCCCCCCTTACCATGGCCAAATTCCGCCGCCGTCTGGAGCAGGCTCCCAAGCTCTTTGAACCTATGGTCCGGCAGTTTGCCGCCCAGTCGGAATTTTTTCTGGATGGGGACAAGTACGCCCGCCCAAAGGGCGATCCTTCTTCGCTGCTGGCGGATTGGTATGAGCGTAAAAGCATCAGCCTGTGCTGTGAGCGCACGGCAGACGAACTGCTGTTTTCCCGCGCGCTTGCGGATACCGTTGTGCAGGGCTTTCTGCGTCTTATGCCCTATTTTGACTATTTTTCCACCCTCGTCGCCGACCCGGACCCCCGAGGGGAAATCTGAAAAGAGGAACATAAATGGAACAAAACGTAAAGGCTGTGGTTCTTGCCGCAGGCAAGGGAACCCGGCTACAAACGGAAGGCATCACCCTGCCCAAGGTCATGCGCACCGCCGCAGGGCGGCCTTTGCTGTCCTATGTGCTGGACGCGCTGTCCTTTCTGCCGAAGCAGGACGTCATTTTGGTTGTAGGCTACCGCAAGGAGGACGTCATCGCGGCTTTTCCCGACTATCCCACCTCCGTACAGGAAGAACAACTGGGTACAGGCCATGCCGTCCGCTCGGCCAGTGACCTGCTGTCGGACTTCAGCGGCAGCGTTCTGGTCTGCTGCGGCGATATGCCCCTGATGGAACGCGCCACCTATGAAAGCCTGGTTGCCGTCCATAAAAAAGAGGGCAATCTCTGCACCATTCTCTCCGGCTATGGCGACGGTCTGCCCTACGGCCGCGTCCTGCGGGACCGTTCAGGTGCCTTCTCCCGCATTGTGGAGGATAAGGATTGTACCCCCGCGGAGAAGACCGTGCGGGAGCTCAATGCCGGTGTCTATCTGTTTGAAGCCGGTCCGCTGTTCGAGACGCTTTCTTCTCTGCGCCGGGATAACGCACAGGGCGAGTATTATCTCACCGATGTGCCGGCATTTCTGCTGGAGCGCGGCGGAAAGATCGGCGTATGTGACACCTGCACGCCCGCCGAGATGCTGGGCGTCAACACCCCCGCTCAGCTTGCAGAAGTAGAACAAGCACTTCTGCACCGGGCCTGACCGAAAGGTTTCCTCTGCCGGACGACTGAAAAACCGCGCCCAGCCTGTAACAGCCGTTTGCCGGTTCACAGGTTAGGACGCGGTTTTTTGACCCATGCAGCCATGTTTGACCTTCCTTGCTGCCATTTCGGGCATTTACATTCCCATATCACTGTGATAAAATTAATATTTATTACCTAGAAAGAGGAGGTGGCGCAGCTGCAAAAAGCAATGACAAACGGACCGGAATGGAAGCTTATCCTTTTGTTCACACTGCCCATTATGGCGGGCAATCTCCTCCAGCAGCTGTACTCCACCGTAGACAGTGTTGTTGTGGGCAACTATGTCAGCGAGCAGGCGCTTTCCGCCATTGGTACCTGCACCCCCCTCACCCTGCTTTTCCTTGCGCTGGCCATCGGACTTGGCGTGGGGGCCGGTATCGTGGTCTCCCAGTATTACGGTGCGGGGGAAACGGCCAAAACAGCAGACACTATCAACACCGCGGTCATCCTGATGGGCGCTGTGGGCCTGCTGCTCACGCTGGTGGCCCTTGCGATCACGCCCTTCCTGCTGGAGACCGTGCTGAGTGTGCCCCAAGAAATTTTACCCCTGTCCAGCCTCTACTTCCGCGTCTATTGTCTGGGTTTATTCTTTCAGTTTATTTACAACTGCATCGCCTCGGTTCTGCGCAGCGTCGGTGATTCCCGCGCCACGCTATATTTCCTGACCGTGTCCTCCCTGCTCAACATTGGGCTGGATCTTCTGTTTGTCATTGTCTTCCACTGGGGTGTGGGGGGAGCCGCCGTGGCCACCGTAATCTCCCAGCTTGCCTGCGCGGTTATTTCTTATCTTTATATGCTGAAAAAGCTCGAGATCCAACCCTCTATCCGCGCGTTCAGTCCGGCGCTGTGCAAGCTGATCCTCCGATTGGGCATCCCTTCCGCCGTTCAACAGTGCGTAGTGGCGATGGGCAACGTGGCCATGCAGCGACTGGTCAACAGCTTCGGGCCACCCAACATGGCCGCCTATACCGCAGGCAGCAACATCGAACGATTTATCTTTGTCCCCGCGCTTGGCTTTCAGGCCGGCATGTCCACCTTCTGCGGGCAGAATGCGGGTGCGGGAAAATGGGACCGCATCCGGCGCGGTCTGCACTCCACCATCCTAATGACTTTCCTCGCCAGCGCCATCATCGGCAGTATCCTCTTTCTCTTTGCCGGGCCCATCATTGCCCTGTTCAATCTGGAAGGGGAAAGCCTGACCCGAGGCATTGAGCTGCTGCGCTACATCGCCCCCATCTTCTGGATCTTCTCGGTCTATATGGCCTTTGTGGGTACCCTGCAGGGCGCGGGCGACGTCATGTTCGCCACCGCGGGCACGCTCACAGCGCTCACCGTTCGCGTCATCACCGGCTATCTGGGCGTGGCCTTGGGCCTTCTGGATTACGAGGCTGCTTGGGTCACGATGCCCATCGGCTGGCTGAGCGCCTTTGTCATCGTACTCACCCGCTATCTTTCCGGACGGTGGAAGGCAAAGGTGCTGGTCAAGCGCCCGCCCCCCACCCCAGAGGAGGTATAATGTGGACTATCACTTTTTTGCTCTGATCTCCCGCATGCGGTACATTAACCGCTGGGGTCTCATGCGCAACACCTTTCAGGAGAATATTCAGGAGCACTCCCACATGGTCGCCGTTCTGGCGCACGCTTTGGCGGTCATCCGCAGAGATATATACGGCGGCGAAATCGACCCCGGCGAGGTAACGATAGCCGCCCTATATCACGATGCGCCCGAAATCCTCACCGGAGATCTGCCCACGCCGGTGAAGTACTTCAACCCCTCCATCTGCAATGCGTATAAGCAGGTGGAGGGCGTGGCGGCGGATCAACTGCTGTCCATGCTGCCGGAGAAACTGCGTCCTGTCTACGAGCCCTATGTCACCGAAGCTTCAGGCGAAATCCGGGACCTGGTCAAGGCGGCGGACAAACTGTCCGCCTACCTCAAATGTGTGGAGGAACTCAAGGCCGGCAATACCGAGTTTAAACAGGCGGGGGATCAGACGCTGGCTTCCCTCAAGTCCTCCCCACTGCCCGAGGTGGCCTACTTCATCGAGCATTTCCTGCCCAGCTTCCAGCTAACCCTGGATGAACTGAACTAACTGCGGACAACCGTCCGAAAAACAAACGGGAGATCACCTCCCGGTGCCGCCCAGCGGCCGCCTCTCCATCGGCAGAGGCATATCAGGAAGGAGAAAAATATATGCGCGCAATTGTCACCGTCATCGGAAAAGACCAGGTGGGTATCATCGCCAAGGTCTGCACCCTGCTCTCGGGCAGCAACATCAACATCCTTGACATCAGCCAGACCATCCTGCAGGAGTCCTTCACCATGGTCATGCTGGTGGATCTCGCCGCCGCTTCGCTTCCGCTGGCCGAGCTCTCCACCCTGTTGGCGCAAACCGGCACCGACATGGGTCTGTCCATCCGCATCCAGCGTGAGGATATTTTCGACGCTATGCACAAGATTTAAGGGGAGGGGACTACATTGCTTAACCAGAAAAACATCCTCTCCACCATTGAAATGATTGACCAGCAGCATCTGGATATCCGCACCATCACCATGGGGATCTCCCTGCTGTCCTGCGCCCATCCCGACCCAAAAGTCGCCTGCGGGAAGATTTATGACAAGATCACCCGTTATGCCGAGCATCTGGTCAAAACCGGCGAGGATATTGAAAAGGAATTCGGCATTCCTATCGTAAACAAGCGCATTTCAGTCACCCCCATGGCCATGATCGCCGCCGCGTCGGAGACGGAGGACTATGTTCCCTTCGCCGTGGCCATGGATAGGGCCGCGCAGACCACCGGGGTCAACCTGATTGGTGGCTTTTCCGCACTGGTCCAAAAGGGCATGACCGATGCCGACCGCAAGCTGATCGCCGCCATCCCCGAAGCCCTGTCCACCACAGAGCGAGTGTGTTCTTCGGTCAACATCGGCTCCACGAAGGCGGGCATTAATATGGACGCTGTGGCCCTGATGGGGCACATCATCAAGGCCGCCGCCGACCGCACGGTGAGCAGCCATGGCTTTGGCGCTGCAAAACTGGTGGTCTTTTGCAACGCCGTGGAGGATAACCCCTTTATGGCAGGCGCGTTCCACGGTGTCAGCGAGGCGGAAAAGGTCATCAATGTAGGCGTTTCCGGCCCCGGCGTTGTATATCACGCCCTGCAGTCAGTGAAGAACCAGCCCTTTGACGTGGTGGCCGAGACCATTAAAAAAACCGCCTTCCGCGTCACCCGTATGGGTCAGCTGGTCGCCCAGGAAGCCAGCCGCCGTTTGGACACCCCCTTCGGCATTGTGGATCTGTCCCTGGCGCCCACGCCCGCCGTGGGCGACTCCATCGCCCGCATTCTGGAGGAAATGGGTCTTGAGGTCTGCGGCACCCACGGCACCACCGCCGCTCTGGCCATGCTCAACGACGCGGTAAAAAAAGGCGGCGTGATGGCGTCCTCCTCCGTGGGCGGGCTGTCTGGCGCCTTCATTCCGGTCTCCGAGGACGAGGGAATGATCGCCGCGGCTGCCTCCGGCGTGCTGACGCTGGACAAGCTGGAAGCCATGACCTGCGTCTGCTCGGTAGGTCTTGACATGATCGCCATTCCCGGCGACACCCCCGCCGAAACCATCTCCGCCATCATCGCGGACGAGGCTGCCATCGGCATGGTCAACTGTAAAACCACCGCCGTTCGTCTGATCCCCGCGCCCGGCATGAAGGTGGGCGACACCGTGGAGTTCGGCGGGCTGTTCGGTTCGGCGCCCATTATGCCCGTACACCCCGAGTCCAGCGCCGCATTTATCGCCCGCGGCGGTAAGATCCCAGCCCCTATGCACAGCTTAAAAAACTAAGTTATCTCAAAAGAGACCGTGCCGCAAAACATGCGGCACGGTCCAGCTTGTCAAAAAACTAGGATTGTGGGGAAACGCCTCGCAGAGTTTCCGCCGCGCACGGCGGAAAGAAAGTCCAATCGGTCATTTCCGGGGGCGTGTACCTCGGAAATAACACCTCTCGTGCAGGAAAGCGGTGAGCGTCCTGCACGCAATCCCCTTGTCGAAAAAGCCTTTGGGCTTTCTTGACAGTCTGGCCGTGCCGCAAAACATGCGGCACGGTCTCTTTCTGCTTGAATCGTTATTTCCCCAGCCACACCATCAGCGCCGCCATGTCGGCGGGGGACACACCCGAAATGCGCGATGCCTGTCCCAGATTGACGGGGTGAATGGCGTTGAGCTTTTCTCTGGCCTCCAGTCGCAGGGCGGAAACCGTGGTGTAATCCAAGTCCTCCCGCAGCGCGTGGCTCTCCAGCCGCTTCATCTCTTCGACTTGCCGCATCTGACGGTCGATATACCCCTGATACTTCATGGTGATCTCCACCTGCTCGGTCACCGCCGCCGGCAGCGCCGGGCGGTCGGGATCAAAGGGGGCAAGCTCCGCGTAAGTAATGCGGGGTCTGCGCAGCAGATCGCCCAGGCGGGCCCCGTCTTTTGCGGGTGGCTCTTCCCGTCCCTGCAGCAGCGCATCCAGCGCGGAAGAAGGGGGCGTCCCCGTTCTTTCCAGCCGTTTGCGCTCCCGCTCCACAGCCGCGTACTTTTCCTGCACCCGCCGGTACCGCTCCTCGGAAATCAAACCCAGGGCGTATCCCACAGGACAAAGCCGCTCGTCGGCGTTGTCCTGCCGGTGGAGCAGGCGATACTCTGTGCGGGAGGTCATCATGCGGTATGGCTCTTCGGTGCCCTTGGTCACCAAATCGTCGATCAGCACCCCGATATAGCCCTGACTGCGGGATAAAACCAGCGGTTCCCGGCCCATTATTTTCAGGGCCGCGTTCGCCCCGGCCACAAAGCCTTGTACCGCCGCCTCTTCATAGCCAGAGGAGCCGTTGAACTGGCCCGCGCCATACAAGCCGGGGACTTTTTTACACTCTAAGCTAGGCCGCAGCTCGGTGGGGTCCACGCAGTCATACTCGATGGCATAGGCCGTTCGCATCATCTCGGCGTGTTCCAATCCGGGAATGGTGTGGAGCATCTCCACCTGCACATCCTCCGGCAGGGAGGAGGAAAAACCCTGGATATAAAGTTCCTCGGTGCCAAGACCCATGGGCTCGATGAACAGCTGATGCCGCTCTTTATCAGGAAAGCGCATGATTTTTGTCTCGATGGACGGGCAGTAGCGCGGCCCCACCCCTTCGATCACGCCGGAAAAGAGGGGCGACCGGTGAAGATTTGCCCGAATGATGGCATGGGTTTTTTCGTTGGTATAGGTCAGATAGCACACCGCCTGGTTGCAGGGCGGCTGCGCGGTTTCGAAGGAAAAGGGAAGCACCGCCTCGTCTCCCGGCTGCACCTCCATTTTGGAAAAGTCCACACTGCGGGCGTTCACGCGCGGTGGCGTACCGGTCTTAAATCGGCGCAGGGAAAGACCGCAGGAGCGCAGGCTTTCCGTCAGGGGCAGGGCAGCAGCCATGCCGTCCGGGCCGCTCTGGCGGGTTACGTCACCCACAATGGTGCGCCCGCCCAGATAGGTGCCGGAACAAATCACGGCAGCCTTAACCTGGTACACAGCATCGTTTTCGGTCTTTACTGCTGCCACCGCGCCGGTTTGATCCGTGCGAAGTTCTACAATCTCTGCCTGCTTGATCCACAGATTTTCCTGCAGCTCCAGCGCATGCTTCATGATTTTCTGGTACTCCCGGCGGTCAGCCTGCGCCCGCAGGGACCATACAGCGGGGCCCTTCCCCCGGTTCAGCAGCCGATATTGGATACAGGCCCGGTCCGCCGCCCGGGCCATCTCGCCGCCCAGCGCGTCCAGCTCCCGGACCAGATGTCCCTTGCCGGTGCCGCCAATGGCAGGGTTACAGGGCATATTGCCCACCGCGTCGAGGTTAATGGTGAAGCAAACCGTCTTGCATCCCATGCGGGCGCACGCCAGCGCGGCTTCGATCCCCGCGTGGCCCGCGCCGATCACGGCCACATCGTATTCTCCTGCAAAATAATCCATTCTTTCCAGTCCTTTTCTGTGTTTAGGCGGCGCGCAGTGTGATCAGCGGCAGGTCAGGCCGATTGAACAGGCGAAACATCTTGGGGTTGTTCCCCAGTCCCCGGCTGACAAAAAGCGTGCTGTCCCCGCTGGTATACTCCCCATTGGTATAGGTGGGGAACAGATCCATGTTGGTTCCGACCAAGCCGTCGGTAAAGGGCAGGCGGATGAGTCCGCCATGGCCATGCCCGGACAGGACAAAATCATATCCCGCCGCCGCATAGCGGGGAAACAGCGTATTTCTGTGGGCCAGCAAAAGGGTGAACAGTTCGCCCTTCGCCCCGGTCAGCTCCGTCATAAGCTCCTCGGGCGTTTTTTGATCGGCATAGCCGTTGGGGTCGTGCACGCCGCACAAGGCCAGCCGGTCGCCGGACCGCTCCAGTATGACAGATTGGTTTTGCAGGCAAACTACCCCCGCACTCTCCAGCGCCGCGATCAGCTCGCTCACCTCTCCCCGCGCCCATTCATGGTTGCCGGTCACGTAATAGGTGGGGGCAATGTCCGCCAGTGCGGCAGCCAGGTGCGGCACAAGCTCCATGGTATCCTCTTCGTCGATCAGGTCGCCGGTTACAGCGATGAGATCAGGGGCAAAATCCGCCACCTGTTCCAGCAGGCGGCTGTTGTCCGTGCCAAATTCCATCCCATGTAAATCCGAGATTTGGGCGATCCGCAGCCCGTCAAACCCCTGGGGCAGTCCGTCCAGGACTACGGCAACCTCCCGCGTGGTCAGCCAGGTCTGCTGTGTATAAAAAAATCCGGCCAAAAAGGCCACGGTAGCCATAAAAATCAAAAGGCCACGGCTCCTTTTGCGGCGGCGGCGGTTCACATTCATAGTCTGCTCCTTTTTATGTTGTGCCAGCTCTTGGGCGGGGTCTCTGCATTGTGTCGACCCTATCTCGACATTGTACCATATCCCCCCGACGACTGCAAGGAACACCGGGCGCAAAAGCGGAGTTTTTCCCGGCATTTTCTTGTCTTTTCTTTTGGAATATGATATACTAAAAGTTACTTTTGGAAATTTGAGGGTACCGGAATGAAATTCAAGCACTGGAACCTGTCTGCCGGTGACCCTGGCGCCAGAACGGCCCTATGGGAAGGAGGAATCCCTCCTCTGCCCGCCGCTGTTCTCTGTGCCCGGGGGATCACCACAGCGGATGCCGCCGCGCGATTCCTCTCCTGGGACAAAGGTCTGCTGGAAGATCCCTTTCTGCTCCGCGACATGGACAAGGCGGTGGCCCGCATACGGCAGGCACTGCAGCAAAAGGAAATCATCGCCGTTTATGGGGATTACGATGTGGACGGCATTACCTCCACCTGTCTTTTAACCGATTACCTCCGCAGTGAGGGGGCTTCCGTCCTCTCCTATATCCCTGACCGCATGGAAGAGGGATATGGGCTCAACAGCGATGCGGTGTCCGCGCTGGCGAGGCAGGGCGTCACTCTAATCATCACGGTGGACTGCGGCATCACCGCATGTACAGAGGCAGAAACGGCGCGAAACCTGGGCGTTTCGCTGATCATCACGGACCACCACGAATGCAAAAACGCTCTGCCCGCAGCGGACGCTGTGGTCAATCCCCACCGCAAGGACTGCCCCTACCCCTTCAAACAGCTTGCGGGGGTGGGCGTAGCCCTAAAGCTGGTGCTGGCTTTGGGCGGCAGCGACGAGCACACGGCTCTTTTCGCTCGCTATGCCGACCTTGCTGCCATCGGCACGGTGGCGGATGTGGTGGATTTGACCGGGGAAAACCGCGCCATTGTCCACATGGGGCTTAGCCGCCTGGCAAACACCCTCCGCCCCGGTCTGCGCGCTTTGATCAGGGAGGCGGGGCTTTCGGACAAGCCTCTCACCGCCTCCTCCGTCAGCTATGCGCTGGCGCCCCGCATCAACGCCTCGGGCCGTATGGGCCGCGCCAGTGTTTCCGCCGAACTGTTTCTCACCCATGACCCCATCCGGGCCGAGGAACTGGCAAAAATGCTGTGTGACCTGAACCGGGAGCGGCAGACCATTGAGCTTTCCATCTACAACGAGTGCCTGGATCGTCTTTCAGGCCAGGAATCTCCCCCCGCCATTGTGCTGGAGAACACCACCTGGCACCAGGGTGTGGCTGGCATCGTTGCCTCCCGCCTGGCGGAGAAATTTTCCTGCCCCGCCTTTGTCATTTGCGTGCAGGATGGAAAGGGGAAGGGCTCCTGCCGTTCCTCGGGCGGATTCCATCTCTTTGCCGCGCTGGAGCAATGTGCTGACCTGCTGGACGGCTTTGGCGGCCATGCGCTGGCCGCGGGCTTTACCATTCAAGCGGAAAACATTCCAGCCTTCCGGCAGCGAATTTGCGACTGCGTGCGCGCCACAGGAGATACCTTGGCCGCTTCCACGCTGACGATTGATGCAGAGATCAGCGACCTATCCCTGCTGGACATGCCCAACGTAGAATCCCTCTCCTTGCTCGAACCTTACGGCGCAGGTAATCCCCGTCCGGTGCTTTCTCTGAGCGGTGTCTGCGTGGCCGCGCTGTCCCATGTGGGCGGCGACAAACACCTGAAGCTGCGGCTGACCGCAGGCAGCAAAACGCTTGACGCGATTTTTTTCTCGGTGACCGCCGTCGATGCCGCTGTGTCGGTGGGGGACCGGATTGACCTCGCCTTTTCTCCCCAGATCAATGAATTTCGGGGCAGACGCGACCTCCAGCTGCTGGGCATCGATCTTCGCCCGGCGCTGACTCGCCTGCAGGGAGAGCGGCTTTTGTATGAGAAGCTGCGGGAAGGCAAACCGATCACGCCCGAGGAAGCCAAATTGCTGACGCCCAGCCGGGATGACTTCGCCAATCTGTGGCGCTATCTTGACCGGCAGGCCGACTGTCACTGTCTGGTCGAGGATACCGCCGCCCATCTCTCCCGCTGCGTTTCCCGTACTTTCGGGACGCGGGAAACCCTGATGCGCACCATGGTGTGTCTGGATGTGATGAGTGAAATGGAGCTAATCTCCCTGGAAAAGATCACCGATCACCTGCGCATCATCGTCAACTCCGCAACCGGCAAGGTGGATCTGGAGCAATCTGCTCTGCTGCGGCAATTGCGCTTATTATCCGATCTCTAACTTGTTTTTCGAGGTGAAAATTGTATGGACCCCATTTTAGAGCGCTATCAAGCGCTGGAAAACAAAATAAGATCGTACAACCCCACTTTTGACCAGCAAAAGCTGTTTGCCGCCTTTACTTACGCGGACAGCTCGCACAACGGTCAACTGCGGAAGGACGGATCCCCCTATATTACCCACCCCCTGGCTGTGGCTGAGATTGTCGCCGATCTGGGGATGGACGTGGACTCCATCACCGCCGCACTGCTCCACGATTGCATTGAGGACACCAACGCCACTTATGCCGAAATTTCCAAGCAGTTCGGGCCGGCCGTGGCCGATTTGGTGGAGGGGCTGACCAAACTGGCCAAAGTACAGTACACCAGCAAAGAAGAGGAGCAGATGGAAAATCTGCGCAAAATGCTGGTGGCCATGGTCAAGGATATCCGGGTCATCCTGATCAAAATCTGCGACCGGATGCACAACATGCGCACCATGGAGTATCAGTCTGCCCGAAAACAGCGGGAAAAGGCACTGGAGACCATGGAAATTTACGCGCCCCTGGCCCACCGCTTGGGCATGCAAAAAATCAAGTGGGAGCTGGAAGACACTTCTTTACGCTATCTGGACCCCATCGGCTATAAGGAGATTGAATCCGAACTGAATTCCCGCTCCGCCGCCCATGAAGAGTTCCTGAATGCCACCCAGGCCCGCATCCGCCAACGCTTGGAAACGGACGGCATCCAGTGCATCATTTACGGCCGGGTCAAACACATTTATTCCATCTACCGCAAAATGTACACCCAGAACAAAACCCTGGATGAAATCTTTGACCTGTACGCCTTCCGGGTCATTGTGGATGACATCCCCGAGTGCTACAACGTGCTGGGCTGCATCCATGATATGTTTAAGCCAATTCTTGGCCGGTTCAAGGACTATATCAGCACCCCAAAGCCCAATATGTATCAGTCGCTTCATACCACGGTCATCGGCAAGGAGGGCATCCCCTTCGAGGTGCAAATCCGCACCGAGGCCATGCACCAGATGGCGGAATACGGCGTTGCCGCCCATTGGAAATACAAGCAGGGCATGGCAAACCAAAAGCTGGGTTCGGAAGAGGACTTTGAATGGGTTCGCAGACTGCTGGAGAGCCAGCAGACCACCAATGCCGAGGAATTCGTTCACACGATGAAGGTGGATATGTTCGCCGACGAAGTGTTTGTGTTTACCCCTCAGGGCGATGTCATCAACCTCCCGGCGGGGGCCACGCCCATTGATTTTGCCTATGCCATTCACTCCGCCGTTGGCAACCACATGATGGGGGCCAAGGTCAACGGGCGCATTGTCACGTTTGATTCCGTGCTCCATAACGGCGACATTGTGGAGGCGATTACCTCTAAGTCCGCCAAGGGGCCCAGCCGCGACTGGATTAAATTGGCCAAGAGCAACGAAGCCCGCAGTAAGATTCGTCAGTGGTTCAAGAAGGAACGGCGGGAGGAAAACATCGCCACCGGCCGCAGTGCCTTTGATGCCGAACTGCGTCACGCGGGGATCCCTCTGTCCGCCATCACCCCCGAGGACGTGCTTCCAGCCATCCTGAAAAAAGTGCGCTATGGCTCGCTGGACGAGCTGTATGCTGCCATCGGCTACGGCGGCACTTCATCTGTTAAAACAGTCACCCGCATCAAGGACGAGCTGGCCCGCCTGGGCCGCGTACAGGCGGAAAAAGAGCGCACCGAGCTCCTCACTGTCGGGGAAGGCGACGGCGTGATCATGCCCGCCAACGGCGGCGTTGTCCAGTCCCCTAAAATGCCTAAGCACTCCGACTCTGGCATCATTGTCGCAGGCCTTGGCAACTGTCTGGTAAAATTCTCAAAGTGCTGCGCCCCCGTGCCTGGCGACCCCATTATCGGATTTATCACCCGGGGATACGGGGTTTCGGTCCACCGGTCAGATTGCCCCAACGCCGCACAGGATAAGCGCCGAGACGAGGCCGACCGCTGGGTGGAGGTTTCCTGGGCGGAAACCGATCTACCCTCCTACCGCACGTCGCTGCAGCTTTCCGGCAAGGATCGGGACGGCCTGACACTGGATCTGGCCATGACGCTCTCGGCCGCCAAGGTAAAGGTTTCGGCCCTCTCCGCCCGCAGTCATCCGGACGGGTATGCGATGGTAGACATCGTTCTGGAGGTCAAAAATCGCGCCGAACTCGATGGTGTGATCAACAAGCTCAATCAGATCCCGGGCATCTATCAGATCTCCCGGGCAAGGGGGAAATGAGATGCGGGCTGTGGTCACACGGGTCTCCTCCGCCAGCGTATCCATCGCCGGCTGCGTACACGGTTCCATCGACCGCGGCTTTCTCGTTCTGCTGGGCGTCGGCCCCAGTGATACCGAGCAAACTGCGCTGCGTCTGGCAGAAAAAATCTGCAATCTGCGTGTATTTGAAGATGAAAATGGCAAAATGAATTTGGATCTGGCCTCGGTGGGCGGCAGCCTGCTGGTGGTCTCCCAATTTACCCTATATGCCGACTGCAAAAGCCGGCGCCCTGGTTTCACCGGCGCGGCCAAACCGGAGCTTGCCATCCCGCTGTACAAAACCTTTTTGTCCGCCTGTGCCGACTGTGGCTTTCCGCCCCATCACGGCGAATTCGGCGCCGACATGCAGGTTTCCTCCGTCAACGACGGTCCCGTCACCCTTTTGCTGGACACCGATCGGCTGTAACGCCGAATTTGCCGTCTCCGTGCCACATGGCACGTGCAAGCGTTTTGCGCCCCGCGTAAAACCTTGCCTCCGCGGAATTCACTTCCGCCGAGGAAGCAACATCAGCCTCGGGTCCCCACACGGCAGGGCCTTGTGGGGCAAACAGCACCATTTTTATTTCTGTCAGAAACGAGGTATTCCTATGAAAATCAAAGTCATGCAGGTCGGCGAGATTGGAACCAATTGTTACCTTCTTGAGGACGAAACCACGAGCACCGCGGCAATTATTGATCCCGGAGACAATGCCAGCGCCATTCTGTCCGTGGCAGAACAGGACGGTATGACCATTCAGTGCATCCTGCTCACCCATGGTCACTTCGATCACATTTTAGCGGTACCCGGCATTCTCAGCGCGTTGCCCAATCTGCCCGTGTACATCACCGAGCTTGACTATCCCCTTGCCCGGGATGGGCGCGCGCCCTTTTCCGGCAAAATGGGTGAGGTTCCTTCCGTGGTGTTTTATGACGAGGGGGATGTGGTAACGGTTGGCTCCATCCCGGTCAAGGTAATCCGCACTCCGGGGCACACCCCTGGTTCCGTCACACTGCTGGCAGAGGACGTTCTCTTCACCGGCGACACGCTGTTCCGCGGCTGCTGCGGCCGCACCGATCTGCCCGGCGGCGATTTTGATGCCATGATGAATTCCCTGAAAAAATTAGGCGCGCTGAATCCCAAATATCAGGTTCTTCCCGGCCACGAGGATTCCTCCACCCTGGAAAACGAACTGCGGTTTAACCCCTATCTCCAGCAGGCTCTGGAGCGTTAAGTGAAGCTATATTTCAAGGGGCACGCGCATAAATACGCTGTGGAGCAAATGATGGTTACCCTGTTCCCCGGGGAAAAGCCCGAATACCCGGATGCTCCGCCGGCCTCTCAGGAGCTGGCCGCTACCTGTACCCTTTCCACCGGCCTGCGGTATTTTACCGCCTGTGTTACCCTGCGGCGAAACGGCTGCTCGGTACGGCGGCAGAGCCGGGCGCCCCGCCCCGCGCAGGAAGATACGCTGGCCACCGCCCGGGCCCAAGGGCGCGCCCTGAAGCTGGCCTTTTATCGCGCCGCGCTGGACGCAGGGATCCCAAAGCCCGCTTGGGGTGCGCTGACCGGGGTACGGCCGGTCAAAATTCCCACCCGTGCCATGGAGCACGGCGCCACGCCCCGGCAGGCGGCGCGTCTGCTCAGGGATCGGTACGATGTCTCCCCCACGCGCAGCGATTTGGCCCTAGACTGCGCCGAGGTCAGTCTTGTGATCAAGCGCAGCCTGCAGCCAAACGAGGTATCGCTGTATATCGGGATTCCCTTTTGCCCCACCCGCTGTTCCTATTGCTCCTTTATATCCGCCGACGTGCGACACGCGCTGACCCTGGTGGAACCATTCCTGGCCGCGCTGCTGCAGGAGGTGGCCGGCTGTGGCGAGCTGCTGCAAGCGGGGGGGCTCACCGTGGGCTCGGTCTACATCGGCGGCGGCACACCCACAACTCTGTCCGCCGCCCAGCTTGCAACGCTGCTGGAGCAAGTGGCAATTCGTTTTGACCTTTCTCACTGCATAGAGTATACTGTGGAGGCAGGTCGCCCCGACACCATTACCCGGGAAAAGCTGGCGGTGCTAAGGCGCTTTGGCGTCACACGAATCTCGGTCAATCCCCAATCCATGTCGGATGACGTCTTGTCCGCCATCGGCCGCAGTCACACGGCAGAGGATACCCGTGATGCCTATGCGATGGTGCGGAAGAGCGGCACCTTCGCCCTTAATATGGATCTCATCGCGGGCCTTCCCCGGGACACAATTGTCGGCTTCCGCTCCTCTCTGGACGAGGTGATTGCCCTTGCCCCCGAAAACATCACGGTCCATACGCTGGCACTGAAAAAAGGGGCCCGTCTTATGACCGAGGGCGACTTCGACCCCGGCAACGAGGAGGTCGCCGCCATGCTGGACTACGGATGGCAGACCCTGCGTTCGGCCGGTTATCGGCCCTATTACCTCTACCGCCAGAAACATATGTCCGGCGGCTTTGAAAACGTGGGCTGGTGCAAACCCGGTTTTGAAAGCTTCTACAATGTCGTGATGATGGAGGAACTACAGACCATTCTCTCCCTTGGCGGAGGTGGCGTCACCAAACTGGTCAACCCCAACACCGGACGGATTCTCCGCATCTCCAATCCAAAATATCCGCAGGATTATGTGGAAAAAGCGCCCCGACTTGTCGCAGACAAGGAGCCATTGCTCACTTTTCAGCAAGCGTTTATTTGACGCCGCATCGGTACTGTTTAAGGAGGAAATATTCATGGCCTATCAACTGCAGCAAATTAATAAAAGCATCCGAGACGACGTAACGGGCTTCCTCGCGGCCTGCGATGAAAGCTATCATCAGCGGGTCTGTCTGGCGGTCGACACCATCATCGGCAATCTCTCTAAAAGCCCCATCGTACTGCTCTCGGGACCTTCCGGCTCGGGCAAAACCACCACAGCCATGAAAATTGCGGAGGAGCTGCTGTGTCGGGGTGTTGGCTGCCATACCATTTCCATGGACAATTATTTTCTTACCATCAACCGGGCCACGGTGCCTCGCACGCCCGATGGGGATATTGATTACGAATCCCCGCTTTGCATGGATATGGAGTTGCTGGACCAACACTTCACCCGCCTCTCCGCGGGAGATGAAATCTTGGTGCCCAAATTTGAGTTTGCCCGCCAAATGCGAAACGACAGCCGGGGCACGCCCCTGAAGCTTGGGAAAAACGAAATTGCCATTTTTGAGGGCATTCACGCGCTGAATAACGACATCGCGGGCCGCCACCCCGAGGCGACCAAGCTCTACATCTCCGCCCGTTCGGATGTGAACGAGGGCTCGGAACTGCGGTTCAAGGGCACCTGGATGCGGCTGACAAGAAGAGCTGTGCGGGATTACAATTTCCGCGGCACTGATATCGACGAAACTCTTTCCATGTGGGGCAATGTCCGCCGGGGGGAAAAGCTGTATATCTCTCCCTTTAAAAACCGGGCGGATATTGTTTTTGACACCTCGCTACCCTACGAGGTGTCGGTGATGAAAAACTATGCCATGCCCATTTTTAACAAGGTTCCGCCCGAAGATAATCAGCGCCACCGGGAGCTGTTGGAGCTAATGAACGCCTTTGAGTGCTTTGAGCCCATTGATCCAAACCTTGTCGCCAAAGATTCCCTGCTGCGGGAATTCATCGGCGGGGGCAGCTATCACTATTGATCGCTTTTGATTTGCTTATGTAGCTATTATTAAGCTTGAATATTAAAGGAGTGTCGTATCATGTCAGAAGAAAATTGCACCCATTCCTGCTCCTCCTGTGGGGAAAGCTGCACTTCCCGCACCACCCCCCAGGATATGCACGAGCCGTGCAACCCCAACTCCCACATTAAAAAGGTCATCGCCGTCATGAGCGGCAAGGGAGGCGTGGGCAAAAGCACCGTCACGGCCAGCCTCGCCGCCGCCATGAAGGCCCGGGGGCACAGCGTCGGCGTGCTGGACGCCGACATCACCGGCCCCTCCATCCCCAAGGCCTTCGGCATCCACGAAAAGGCCGGAGGCAGCGACCTCGGGATCCTGCCCGCCGTCAGCCGGGGCGGCATTCAGATCATGTCACTGAACCTTCTCACCCCCAACGAGACTGATCCCGTGGTCTGGCGCGGCCCGGTTATCTCCGGGGTTGTGAAGCAGTTCTGGACCGATGTGGTGTGGGGCGATGTGGATTATCTGTTTGTGGATATGCCTCCCGGCACCGGCGACGTGCCGCTGACTGTGTTCCAGTCTCTCCCGGTGGATGGCATCGTGGTGGTCACCTCTCCCCAGGATCTTGTGTCCATGATCGTAACCAAGGCGGTCAAGATGGCACAGATGATGAACATCCCTATCCTTGGTATCGTGGAGAATTACAGCTACTTCCAGTGTCCCGATTGTGGCAAAAAGCATAAGATTTTCGGTGAGAGCCATCTGGACACCATTGCGGGAGAGCAGGACCTTGCCATTCTGGCAACGCTCCCCATTGACCCCGCCGTCGCTGCGGCCTGCGACAACGGCACCGTGGAATCCATGCCCACCAATTATCTGACGGAAGCTGCCGCCGTTCTGGACAACTGACAAATCGCCCGGCACCTTCGCGTTCAGGTGCCGGGCGATTCTTCTGTTCTTCTCCTGGGTTTGCTCTATTTCCCCACGCAGAAGCGCTGGAAAATGCGGCCTGTGATATCCTCCCGCACCGTCTTGCCCGTCAGCTCACCCAGGGCGGAAAGCGCACCCTCCACGTCCACCAACACAGCGTCCGGTGTCATACCGGCGCGCAAACTGTCCGCCGCGTGGCCGATGCTGACCAGTGCGCGGTGTGCCGCCTCTGCCTGGCGGGCATTGGTCAGCATCTCGCCATACGCCCCCCGCTCGTCCTTGGGAAACAATGCGGCAACCTCTTCGTCCAATAGCTCCAGTCCCGCACCGGTTAGGGCGCTGACCATGCACAAGTGCGGGAATGTAGCCTTCAGTTCCTCAATCTTCACAGCGGGCGGCTTATCCGCCTTGTTCACCACACACAGCGCCCGGGGTGCGCGCCGTTGCACCAAATCCAGAATTGCGCGATCCTCCTCGGTCAGCGGGCGGGTTCCGTCCACCACGAAAAACACCAGCTGCGCAGCACACAGCGCCTCGCGGCTGCGCTGGGTACCCAACCGCTCAATTTCATCCTCGCTCTCCCGCAGCCCGGCGGTATCAATCAGCCGAAGCAGCGTACCGCCCAATTCCACCCGCTCCTCAATGGTGTCCCGCGTGGTTCCCGCAATGGGTGTCACAATGGCGCGGTCATACCCAAGCAGGGCGTTGAGCAGGGACGATTTCCCCACATTGGGAGAGCCTACAATGGCGCAGGGTACCCCGCCTGTAATCAGCTTTCCCCGGTCATAGGTGGCAAGCAGCGCAGTCAGCTCTCCCTCCGCCGCTTGCAGGCTGTCGGCCAGCGCCTTAGCCTCAAAGGGTTCAATGTCCTCATCCGGGTAATCCAGCACCGCGTGGAAGTGAGCCATCATATCCACCAGCGTATTATAAATGTATTCTACCCGCCGCCCCAGTGCGCCGGTGAGCTGGCCCGCCGCGTGGCGGGCTGCCTCTGCCGTACCGGCGTCGATTAAATCCACCACCGCTTCCGCCTGGGTCAGATCCATGCGTCCGTTTAAAAAGGCCCGCTTGGTAAACTCTCCAGCCAGAGCCTGACGAACCCCATGAGCAAACAGCGCTTCCATCCCCATGGCCAGCACCGTAGGAGAGCCGTGGCATTGCAGCTCGGCGGTATCCTCCCCCGTGTAGCTGCCCGGCCCCCGCGTAATGGTGGCCAGGACTTGATCAATGGGCGCTCCCTCTTTGTCGCACAGGATACCATACACCAGCTGACGGTCAGGCCGATCCCGGAGCGACGCACCCCGCCTAGGGGAAAACACCGCGTCCGCGGCTTCCACCGCCCTCGGCCCGGACAACCGTATCATCCCGATTGCACTGGCTCCTGCCCCTGTGGCAACGGCAGCAATGGTATCAGACATGGGATCCCTCCTCAGCGCATTTTTTTTATTTTACCATCCCGTCCTCAAAAAGGCAATGCCCGCGCACATCGACGATGCCGCGCTGCACCCTTTCCTGCATTTTTCTTTTTGTCTAATCTGTCCCAAAAAAATGCCTTGACAAACGTTATGTTACCCTTTTTAGAATATTTTCAACTGGCGCCCCTGTTTCGACAATGTTGAAAACCCTGTTGACAATGTTGAAAACCCTTTTATTGTGGGCGCTTCTACTTTTCACGTTGCTGCTTGCCCCTGAATATTATTCTGTATATTGGGTGTCAATAAATTATTCCTGTCACCCACCTGTTTTTTACATTTCCCGACCAGTGCAGGTTCCCCATCTCTTCTTAGCCGCCTTCTGCGTAGTTTTTTTCCACCGTTACCCCAGAGTAATACCAGGTGATGATCTCTTCCGCCTTCATTCCCTTTGCGGCCAAGGCATTCGCCCCATACTGACTCATGCCCACGCCGTGTCCATAGCCGGTCACGGAAAAGGTGACGTTTTCCCCTCCTGCGGACACGGAAAACGAGGTCGAGCGCAAAGAAAACAGCGTGCGCAGCGTCGTACCGCTTACGCTGACGCCCCCCAACCTCCATACTGCTCACGCCTCCCGCAGAGGTTGGCGTTACAGCGCCAAACCAGCCGCTTGGTTCTCCTGACAGATCAGCCGCAGGATAGGCCGCCAAAAAGGTCTTGCGAAATTCATCCGCGGTCAGCGTCACTTCCGTATGGTAATTGGGCACCTCGTCTCCCTCGGGGCTGACCACGCTGGTTAAATACGGCACTGCGTTGCCCCACACTTCCACTGCATCCACAGTTCGTCCGGCTGAGGAGGAAAAGAACACCGCTTGAATCGGCTGCCCTTCATAAACAATAACCTGTCCGTCGGTTTCCGCCACGGCGGCGGTGATTTTGTCGGCATACGCCGTTCCGTTTTCGCCCCAATTGGCGGCAGCAGCCTCTTGGGTGATATACGCCTGACAGCAGGCATAGTCGGTGCAGACATCCGCATCCGGGTGATTTGCATGGACCGTGGCCATGCGAGACAGGGTATAGGTACGCGCCGCAATCGCCTGGGCCTTCAGTGCCTCCAGTTCAAAGGAGGCAGGCATCTCTGCCGCCACCACCCGCCACAGATACTCCTCCATCGTTAAGGTGATTACCGTTCCGTCCTTCTGCTGCACTCTCACCGTGCGGGTGCTGTCCTCCTCACCGGTCTGCGCCGCGGCCTGCTCCAGCGGCAAAGTCGCTTCGGGTGTCTCCTGGGGATCCGTTCCAATCAACGGATCTCTCGCCAGAAAAATCAGGGGCAGAAGAAAAAAGAGCAGCAACAGGGCAACCGCAACGGACGTATTTTTCCTCATACTTGGGTCTCCTTTGCATTGTTTTCTGTCTTGTCCTATTTTATTGCAATTTTCATCGTACGATTAGTCAAATTTCTGGTTGACCCCCCCATAGTTTTGGGGGTACAATAAGGTAATATTTCTTTAAAATGAATCCAAAGGGGGCATTCCCATGCAAAATCCTAGTTTCGTACAGGCTGAAAATGATGCAGCTTTTATCCACAGCCTATGCGGAGAATTTGAAAAACATAACCACATCGACCCGTCTTACTATACAAAAACCGATGTGAAAACGTGGACTACGCAACGCCGACGGCACCGGCGTTATGGCAGGCCTCACGCAAATTGCCAACGTACAGGGCTATTTTATGCAGGACGGCGAGAAAACACCCATGGAGGGCAAACTCATCTACCGGGGCATCAATGTAGCCGAGTTGATTGATGGCTTTGTCAGCGCCAACCGCTTTGGATTTGAGGAGACTGCCTATCTACTCTTGCTGGGCGCCCTTCCCACAAAAAGTCAGCTGGTCGACTTCCAGCGGGTTCTGGCCAGCTATCGCACGCTGCCCGACCGTTTTACCGAGGATATGATTCTGGCCGCCCCCAGCCATGACGTGATGAACAAACTGGGGCGTTCCGTCCTCGCCCTGTACTCCTACGATTCCGAT